>CBDIBC010000005.1:0-2350151 GCA_965276635.1 Acidimicrobiales bacterium
GAGGTTGGTCGGTCCGGGTGGGCTGCTGGCGGACTTGACCAAGCGTGTACTCGAGGCGGCGCTTGAGGGCGAGATGACCGAGCACGTCGGCTACGAGCCCTACGACCCAGCTGGGCATCACTCGGGTAACAGCCGCAACGGCACCCGCACCAAGAGGGTGATCACTGATATCGGCCCGGTCAGTATCGACGTGCCCCGCGACCGGGACGGGTCGTTCCAGCCGGTGATGGTGCCCAAGCGTAAGCGTCGCCTGGGCGGGGTGGACCAGCTGGTGCTGTCGTTGTCGGCCAAGGGTCTGACCCATGGTGAGATCTCCGCCCATCTGGAGGAGATCTATGGGGCCAGGGTGTCCAAGGAAACGGTGACGCGCATCACCGACGGGGTGCTCGAGACCATGGTCGAGTGGCAGAACCGGCCCCTCGACGCCGTCTACCCGGTCATGTTCGTCGATGCCATCCACGTCAAGATTCGTGAGGGTCAGGTGGCGAACCGGCCGATCTATGTGGCCATCGGGGTCACCGTCGACGGCGAGCGCGACATCCTGGGTTTGTGGGCCGGCGAGGGCGGGGAGGGGGCCAAGTACTGGGCTCACGTGCTGACCGAGATCAAGAACCGGGGCACCAAGGACGTGTGCATCCTGGTCTGTGACGGCCTGACCGGGCTGCCCGACGCGGTGGCCTCGGTGTGGCCGAAGACCATCGTGCAGGCCTGCGTCGTGCATCTGATCCGCAACAGCTTCCGCTACGCCAGCCGCCGGGACTGGCCCGAGCTGGCCAAGGACCTCAAGCCCATCTACACCGCCGTGACCGAGGCGGCTGCCCTGGAGCGCCTGGCTGACTTCGCCGGGCGATGGGAGGCGAAGTATCCGGCCATCGTCAAGCTGTGGGAGTCGGCCTGGGCCGAGTTCGTCCCGTTCTTGTCGTTCGACCCCGAAGTGCGGCAGGTGATTTACACCACGAACGCGATAGAGAGCGTGAACGCCAGGATCAGGAAGGCGGTCAAGGCTCGGGGTCATTTCCCGAACGAGCAGGCTGCTCTCAAGTGTGTGTACTTGGCCGTGATGAGTCTCGACCCGACCGGAAGAGGCCGTCAACGCTGGTCGAATCGATGGAAAGGAGCGTTGAATGCCTTTACAATCGCCTTCCCAGACCGTATGATAGTCGGAACGAAGTAACCGAGATTCACTCGTAAGAGAAGAACCAGTTACACCGTTTATGAGACAGTCCCGTCATTAACGACCAGCGATTTCGGAGCGGCATTTGCTGGTCGGTGTTTCGACTGTTGAATCACTTGTCAGGCGCCAGCGCCGCCCGGTCGCGGATCCCTGAGTGACGCCCCGGCAAGCGGAGGATCGCTCGGGGCGGCCGGGTGGATGGAGGCGATCGAGGGATTCACACGTCCTTGTCGCGCCCTCCTGTGTACGGCGGTACCGAGCGCCCTTGCGGCACGCCCCTACGGTGCCGTGCTTCATATCCCCTCGCAGATGAGGACGATGGTGCGGCCGAGGGTGGCAGCGGGCGGCGGTTGTTGCTGGGCGGAGGCGGAGGCTAGGGCCCGGAGCAGCAGGTAGAGCTCGTCGGCGGTGACCTCCGGCCGCACGGCGCCGGCCCTCGGTGACCTCGGGCAGGCTGGCCGTGATCCGCGCCACGTCCTCAAGGGTCGGAACGTAGCGTCCGGCAGCGAGCGTCACATGGGGATACCGAATGCAGTGCCTGGCATTCCCGTCCCCGGTTGTGTTGTTCACCCGTCGGCTGACCACCCCGACAGTTCCCGTGGCAACGGCCGGTGAGCGCCGCTCGGCTTTGTTGTCGATTTCGCGTTGCCCGTTTGTCAATGGCCATTGAGTTCCGCGCGCTGACGGCCAGGTGGGTTGCGCGCCGGCGGCCATGAGAGTCGCGCGGTGGCGGCCACCTGTTCTGCCGTTGGGGCTCAGGTGAGCGGCTTGACCCCCTTTCCTGTGGTGGCTTGTTGGAGGCGGACGCTGTCACCGGTGGTGGTCACCGAGGGAGCGCAAACGGTCTTGGCTAGACAGTGGCCGGGGTCGGCCTGGCCCTTTTGGGGCTGTAGGCTTAGGTGGTTGGGTAGGTGGGTGATCGTCGAGGGGTATGCGTAGGCGGATGTCGACGTCCCAGCCGGTGACGCGGACCTCTTCGATGATGAGTCGCAGGAGCTTTTGGCGGTCGGTGAAGTTGAGATCGTCGAAGGCCGCGATGACGGTCTCGGCGAACGCGCCGATGCGTTGTCTGAGGCGGTTGTCCTTGGCGAGGGCGCCTTGCTGTTCGCTGAGCGCTTGGTGTTGTTCTTCGATACTTCGACGCCGCCCGTCGAGTTCTTTCGCTCGGCGTTGGAGTTCGACGAGTTCGATCATTCCGGCCTGGTAGAGGTCGACGAGTCGTCGCCGTTCTGCTTCGGCTCCTTCGGCTCGACCCTGGAGGCGGGCCAGTTGCTTGGCCAGCAGCTGGTCGTCGGGGGCGGGCGCTCGGCCGGTGACGGCGTTTGCCCCGGCGAGGAGCACATCGGGTCGTGATAGCAGTTCGCGTACCTGGTCGAACACGAAAGCGTCGAGCGCGTCGGAACGGATGTTGCGTTCGGCGCAGCGGCGGTGTTCACCGCCGGCTCGGAGCGGGTCGTGGTTCCGGCAGTAGTAGTAGCGGTGGATTGTGCCGTCGCGGCCGCGCATCTTGTGGCAGCTGACTCCGACGCCGCAGGCGCCGCAGCGGACCAGGGCGCGGAGCAGCCAGGCTTCGTCGACTCCGACGTGGCGGGGGCTCCACTTGGAGTTGTCCCTGCTGACGCGGCTGGCCGCTTCGAAGGTGTCATCCGCGATGATGGCCGGGACCGGGATAGCGATCCAGTCTTCACGCGGACGGGGCACTTGGCGGGTGGAGCGTCCCGGGCGGGGGTCGGGGACCGCCTCGGTCCGGTTGTAGAAGACCCGTCCGACGTAGGCCTCGTTGCGCAGCAGCCGGCCGATGGTTGAGGTTCCCCACACCGCCCGTTTCCCGGTGGGAGTTGGCACCGCGTCGCCGTTGAGGCGGCGGGTGATCTCCCGCGTCGAGTGCCCGCCGGCCACGTAGTCGTCGAAGATGCGCCTCACCACGGCCGCTTCGGGCTCGTAGATCTCCAGGCGTGGCGGCCCGTCCTCGCTGCGGGGCACTCTCCGATAGCCGTAGGGTGCCTTCCACGAGATCACTTCGCCGGCCCGGGCCCGCCATAGTTTTCCCCGCCGGTAGCGCTCCGCGATCTTGGCCCGCTCGTACTCGGCGATGACGCCTTGGACCTGGGTCAGCAGCCGGGCTTGGGGATCGTCGTCGAGGGCGGGGGCATCGGCGAACAGGACCGACACGCCGTGGCGGGCCAGTTCGTCCAACACGATCACCTGGTAGGCGTAGACCCTGGCGAGACGGTCAGGCGACAGGCACCACACGGCATCGATGAGACCGGCTTCAGCGGCGTCGCGCATGCCGTCGAGCCCTGGCCGGTCAAGGCGGGCGCCTGAGTAGCCGTCGTCGAGGAACTCGCCCACCACGTCGTGGCTCTCAGCGGCGGCCCGCTCGCGCAACACCGCCACTTGAGAACCGATCGTCCCTCGGGCTTCTTGGGCCTCGGTCGACACCCGGGCGTAGATGGCAACTCTCATCGCGCCTCCTCCAACGTCACTGCGGCGCTGATGGGCTTGGCCAGCAGCAATTCGAACCCGGCGGCGAGCGCCTCGAGTCTCGGATCGATATGAGGTGTCCACGCCGGGCGGGCCGCGCCGCTGAGACGAGGGGAGAACACCGGCTCGGCCACCGGCCAGGCGATCAACCCGGCAAGCCCTCGCCGCTCGAATCGCTGTGCGGCCACCGACAACGAGGCCCCACCGGCCAGCACAACCTCCCGCAACAACTCGTAGTCCGCTTGGGCCGCCTCGCGTGCCGGCCAGAACTGTCTCACCGGGCGCGGACCCGTTCGATTGTCCGACGGTGCAGTGACACCCCGAACTCCACGACGATCCGTGCCGCCAGCTCCGCACCAGACGACGTCGGCTCGGCTTCGGCGATGAACGCCTCGATCTCGGCCGACATCTTCAGCGGGCCGCGCCGACCTCGCCGCTCGTCGATCAGCCCAGCCATTCCTCGCTCGTCGAACGCGGCGGCCACCAGATAGAAAGCGGGCCGGGAGTACCCGTGGGCGGCAGCGGCGGAAGTCACGCTCACCTCGTCGACAACATGAGCACGCAGCATCTCGTACTTCACCTGCACCTTGTCGTCGACCAAGAAGAACGGACTCCCACTCCCAAACAGCGGGGCGGTCACGGCGTCGGGGTTCGAGTGCAACAATCCGGCCGCTTCCAACGCCTGTTTTCGACTCGCCGTCGTCATGTCGCCAGAGTAACGGCCTCGTAACTACATGTCTAGTATTCACTGCCGTTCTCTTCACTCTTCGCACGGCGAGTCCGGCCACGGTAAGAGTCGAGTCCTTATTTGAAACCTCGTATAGGACTCCACGCGCAACCTGCGGACTTCACTCCTAGACATTGCGGTCTTCACTCCTAGACACTACTGCCAGCAACGGGAGGACGCCGCAAGGCACGAACGCGCTTCTCCGAGCGGCTATAGATCCCAGCATCACGACCACTCACCCGAACCGAAGCGACGAAGATCAGCTTTACGTTCCCTCGGTGACGCAGACGTGGGCGTGGTGCATGAGTCTGTCGACGGTGGCGCTGGCGAGGGTTTTGGGCATGAGCTCGTCGAAGCCTGAGGGGTGCAGGTTCGAGCTGACAGCGACTGAGCGTCGTTCGTAGGCGGCGTCGACGAGGCGGTAGAGCCCTTCGGCGGCGTCGAGGCTGACCGGCAACAGGCCGATGTCATCGACGACGATCAGGTCCGATCGCAGGATGCGGGTGACGGCTCTGGTGACGGTGTCGTCGGCTCGGTGGCGGCGCACGAGAACGCCGAGATCCTCGAGGGCGAACCAGGCGACCTTGATGGCGGCTTCCACGGCGGCTTGGCCGATGGCTTCTAGCAAGAACGTCTTGCCGGTGCCTGATGGTCCGCAGACCACGAGATTCTCCCGGCGGCGCACCCATTCGAGGATGCGCAGGGCGGACTGGGTGGGTGCGGGGATGGAGGAGGCGCCCGGCTCCCAGGCTTCGAAGGTCTTGCCGGTCGGGAAGCCGGCCGCTTTGCGGCGGGTGGCCAGGGCGGAGCGTTCTCGGCCGGCGAGCTCTTCGCCGAGCAGGCTGCGTAGTACCTCGGTGGGGTCCCATCGCTGCGACTTGGCGGTGGCCAGTACTTCGGGTGCGGCTCTTCGGATGTGCGGCAGGCGGAGACGGCGCAGCAGGCTTTCGAGGTCGTCGGGTAGCGGTGGCGGCTCGGGCGTTCTCATCGGGCCGCCTCGATCCGGGCGCGGACGCGGATGGCGAACCGGCCGGCGATGTCGGCGAGGCCGTCGGCTGAGAGGTGCGGGTTGGCGTAGCGGAGCAACTCGGCGACTGCGTCGATGTCGCCGAAGCGGGCGAAGTCTCGACCGAGGTGAGCAGCCAGCAGATGTCGTTGAGGATGTAGCCGTCGATGACGACCTGTTCGGGTAGCTCTCTCCATCACAGTCGGCGCTCATCGTCCGAACCCCTCCCACGGCGAGGTGCCACGCTGCAGGCTGCGTGACTCGTCGGCCCGGCGAGCCGGCTCCGGCGGGCCGGCGGCCAGGTGGGCGATGATCGAGGTGAGGTCACCGTCGCCGAAGCGGCCGGTCACCGCAGCGTGGCCAAGCGCCCGGTCGAGGGTCGCGACCCCGTGGAGAGCAGCGAGGGTGACGGCCTCGGCCATCTTCGCCCGCACCCGTGAACTGCCCGCCGCGGCGGCCTCGGTCAACCACAGCGCCGCACCCTCGCCTAGGGCGAGGAACACCGTCTCGGCGTCGTTTTTGGCTCGTGGGCTGCGGTTGAGCGGGCCCTCGGGAGCCGGGCCGAAGTGCTCGTCGACATAGCGAGGGTTGCCGGTGTCGTGGCCTCGTGGCGGGCGACCTCACAAGGACCGTCTTTGTCGATCGCCGTGACGACGAGCTCGTTGCCGTGGTGGCGGGCCCAGACGACCTCGCCGCGGAAGCGGTGAGGCACCGAGTACTCGCCGCCGTCGAAGGCGATCACCGGAGTGTTGGAGCCGACGGTGCGGGTGAGGCCGAACACGGCGGTGTAGGGGCGCTGCGGAAGTGGGTGAAGCCGCAGCCGCTCCTCAGCCAGCATCTCGGCGGGACGCGCCGGGTGGTCCGGTGTTCCCGCCCGTTCACCGCCTCGCAGAACGCCTCGCAGGGGCTGACCAGCTCGGCAAATGACGAGTACGCCGGCAGCAGGTTCGCTTCGGTCGGCACCAGATCGGCTTCGGCGATGCGCACCGTCGCCTCCGAACCGCCTTTGGACTCCGGGTCGGCCACCACGCAGGTGGCCACGCTGAGCCCGTATTCTCTGAACTTGAAAATCGGGGCTCGGGGACGGGATCGGCTCCGGAAGCACCGGTGTGGGATCGCCTAATCGTGTGCCGTCGGGGTGCTGGGTGCCACCGGCGCGAGTGCTCGCTGCCGGACAGGGATACGCACGTTGAGGGGGTGTGGGCGGTTGTCGATTTGGGCGAGCTTCTCGTGGGCGCCGGCGAGGCTGATCTTGAGTCCTTCGATTTCGCCGTGCCAGCCTTCTCGTTCGGCTTCGGTGATGCGGGCGCTGAGGTTGTCGCGTATCTCGGTGGAGGCCCGTGGGGAGTCGGCGACGACAGGTCGGACCTCATGAGCGTCGAGGTCGAACTGCCACACCGGGAAGACCCTCGTCCCCGGCCCCTGGAGGCCGATCACGCTCCCCCTCACGACCCGCTTCTGGAGCGCCTGGCGAGTGGTGCGCAAGAACTCGGTGACCATCGGGGTGGGCCATCGCTCGCCCACCGCGGCACTCCAGATCAGTGAGGCGACAGCCGCATCTGTGCCCTGGGCGCCCAGTCGACGAGCTTCGTCGAAGTCCAACGGCGAGACCAGCTCTGTGTGTCGGTCGACCAGCCAACGGAGCGCTCACCAAAGCCCTCGTGCAGCGCGGCGATGGCGTCTCCCATTCGTAAAGCGTAAGGCCGTCTATCATCGCCGTCAACCCGTCAACCTGTTGGCTAGATGCGACACGGCCCGACATGGGGGAACGGGCAGAGCCCCAAGAGCATATCGAACGCACCCGCACTATGAGTGCATATACTCGTTCTGTGAGTCGATCCGCCCCGGCGCTTCTACCGATCTTCCGCTCGGAAAACCAGATGCGGCTGCTCGGTCAGATCTTCTCGCACCCCGAGCGCGAGCAGACCCTGGCCGATCTCGAGGCTGCGACGGGAATCCCGCAGCAGACCGTCTCGCGCGAGGTCGCCCGCCTCTTGAGCGCTGACCTCATCGCCGGTCGGCGTGTCGGCCGCATGCTCTTCGTCAGCCCCAACCAGGCGAACCTGTACTTCCCCGAGCTGTCTGGTCTCCTGCTGAAGGCGCTCGGCCCGCGGTCGGTTCTGGCCGAGCGCCTCCACGACATTGCCGGCATCGAGGAGGCGCACTTGTTCGGGTCGTGGGCTCGCCGCTACCTGGGAGAGGTGGGGCCGCCTCCGGGCGACATCGACCTGGTCGTCGTGGGCGACCCCGATGTCGACGAGGTCTACGAAGCAGCTCGCCAGGCGGGCATCGTCCTCGGTCAGGAGGTGAACCCGACCATCCTCACGCAACGGGAGTGGAGGGACGCCCGTTCCGGCTTCGTGCGCCAGATCCGAGACAGCGCGCTCGTCTCGCTGGTCGACGTGTAGCCGATGGCTCACCACACCGTCGATGACCTGCTTCGCAGGGGGCGCATCGAGACCGTCGTCTCGGACGTGGCTGCCGCGTGGGCTCGCGTCGATGAGGCGAAGCGCCACCTGTCGTCCGCAGGTGCGCTGCGCGACTCCGATCCCGCCCTCGCGTACGTTGCCCTCTACGACGCGGCCCGAAAGAGCATCACCGCACACATGCAGGCGCATGGTTATCGGGCCTCGAACCGGGCAGGAGCCCACCAAGCGGTCGGCCTCTACGCCGAGAGAGTGCTGGCGATCGGGCCGGCGGCGGCGCATGTCCAGGCCTTGACCGCATGCGCGTGATCCGGAATCGAAGCGAGTACGACCAGCAGCCGATCACCAGCCGGCTGCTCAGCACCGACCTCGAGCACGCGTCGGCGATCGTGTCCGCCGTCGCAGCAACCCTTCCGCCTCGGCCGTCGGGACCGTAACGCCCCGCCTGTCGAACGAACGAGGTGAGGACCAGCTGAGGACTGGGACCGATTTTCTGACGCGAAAGTGCTGTTCAGCGGCCTGTTTGAGCATTATCCCGCCTACAGGCCGACTCGCCGTCACCACAGCCGTCGTCTCGCCATAAGGTCCGACCATCAGGTTTGTCTTGACCGTTCTTGACCGGGTTCGCAAACTGCTCACGAATGACCCGATTGCATTCGACCGCTTCAACCAGAGCGCCTACACCAGGCGCAGCGAATACTCGATGCCCTCCAAGGTGCCAAGAAACCCGAGACGTCAAGCCGCGACCCCTCCGCGCGTGGGCGTCACCCTCTCAGCTGACTGTCGCCGTCCGGACTGAGGTTGCGCTGACGAACCGATCGTGCGAGCCTGCTTAGAAGAAGAGGTCAACCCCGCTGGCCATTCTCCCCCGGCCGGGCCACGGCACACCACCAGACACGGAGGGCGACTATGTGGACCAAAGCGATTACCAGGACTGCCGTCACCGCAGGCCGCCGCAAGCTTGCTCGTGGGCGGAGTGGGCGCTATCCCAGCCAACGCAGCCCCCGCGTTCACCAACGGCGAAAAGACCAGCATCACCTACGACAGCTCGCCGCTGCGGACGTGTGGTGACAGCAGCTGCGGCGTGATCGCCTACATGCCGAAGACCACGAGCCTGCAGCCGGGAGGTGGCTACGCGACCTTCGCCAAGGATCAGTCAGGCCCCAACTGGTGTGAGATCAACTGGGAGGGCAATGTCGGTTGGACCGGGTGCTGGCGACTTGACCCCGGATCCGGAACGACAGTTATCGGCAGCTGAGTCCTACGAACGGCCGAGCGAGGCGCGCCGGCGGCATTCCAGCCCAGGACACCGACAGGACTGGGTCGTGTCCGCAACGAAGATCCTGGCGTCAGCTGGGACCCCTATTCCAACAACGTCGGAAGCGCTCTGCACGAGTCTCGCCGGCTCGGGCGCCGCGGAGCAACGATTCAGAATCTGTGGATGGCTCTCGGCGGGGTGACGTGAAGGGGTTGCACCTTCCCAAGGATGATCTGAAAGTCCGATGGTTCTGATCATTGCTCGCGATGGTCGGCAGCTTCAGACTGAAGCGGTCGGGTGGCACGCTCGAAGTCGCACTCGTCGAACCGGTTGAACAGCGTGGTGCTCCGGACGTCTCGATCCTTCGTGATGACGACCTGGCTGTCCTTGTCGGCCATCTCTGTTTGAGCATTATCCCGCCTCCAGATCGACTCACGGTCGACAACCTGCCTCACCCGGCCAAGACCGCCGTGACCTGCGGTTCCGGCGCAGCGTCTCGGCGACCCGCCTGATTGTCCGCCGGCGGTCGGGTCAGGTCGCGTGAGGGCTCTTTTTCGTCACGAACCTGAATTGGTAGTCGCCTCTATCGGTTCGAGTGAGGGTGAGGCCAGCTCGCTGCCGTCGTCGAGCGAGGGTGTCGGGGGTCACCCGCTCGGACCCACTCGTCACCGCGGCTATGGCATACACCCAGGAGAATCTTCGGTCGGTCTCGATCGATCAGGTCGCACGAGCAGTCGGAGCCTCCCCCCGCACCATTCGACGCCGATTCGAAACACGTGCAGGTCTGTCGAGACGGAGCTACCTGTTGCGAGCTCCTCGTGCACGAGCCGGGTGGCGTAGGCCGGCCAGCCGCCCGGCCGCCAACCACTTCTAGACCGGCGAGCTCTCCTCGGAGGCGAGGGCGGCACGCACGGCCTGATCGAAGGTCATGGGCTCGAAGGGCACCAGGTCGCGCATGCGGGTGTCATCCACCACCACCTCCACCGACAGCCCGTCGGCGAGGGGGCGAGCGACGGATGCCGGCTGGTCGGTGATGACCGCAATCCAGTGCGACGACAGGCCCGGCGACAGGACGGGAACCTTCAGGATCAGCCGCCGTCGCCCGGTGAGCGCGGCGTAGTGGCGCATCATCTGCTCGTAGGTCAGCACGTCGAGCCCACCGACCTGGTAGCTGCCTGCGGGGATGTCGAGGGCGGCGACCAGGTAGCGCACCACGTCGTCGATGGCGATGGGCTGGCAACGGGTGACCACCCATCTCGGGCACACCATCACGGGCAGCCGGTCGACCAATTGGCGCAGGATCTCGAAGCTGACGCTGCCTCGCCCCACGACGATCGCGGCCCGCAGCTCCACGGTGTCGGCACCGTCGCGAAGGATGGCCCCGACCTCATGGCGGCTCCGGAGGTGCTCGGATCGGCCGGATGACTCGGTCACGTCACCCAGGCCGCCGAGGTAGACGACCCGGACGCCACGCTCCTTGGCTGCGTCACGGAAGGTCACCGCCGCCCGCCGGTCCCGCTCGGCGAAGTTCCCCGACGTCTCCATGGAATGGACGAGGTAGTAGGCGGCATGGCAGCCGTCCAGGGCGATGGTGAGGGTGCCCGGGTCGAGCAGGTCGACTCGCACGGGTCGCCCCGGTCCTTCGTACCGATCCGGTCTGCGGGTGCCGGCCACCACGTCGTGGCCGGCCCGCTCCAACGCCGGCACCAGGCTACGACCGACGAAGCCCGTGGCTCCCGTGACGAGGATCTGCACAACCAAGAGATACCCACCCGGATGCCGGCTACCCCTCGGCGCGAAGCTGGGGCATGGCCGACGACCCGACTGCGCCCGCGCCCTTGCTCGCGCCGGCGGACGTACCGGTCGGCGGGCGACAGCTCCTCCAGGCCCTGGTCGCCGGCCCTGGCGGTCCGGCTGCGGTCACCTTCGCCGACGACCCGTGCAGCTCCGACCGGCTGCTGGCCGCCGCCGAGCGCGATGCCCGACACCTCGGCGGTGTCTCCGTGGCCGCCGTGACCGCATCGCCGTCCCTCGACACCGTGGTCGCGGTCGTCGCCTGCCTGCTCGCCGGCGTCCCCGTCGTGCCCGTGCCCCCGGACGCCGGCCCGCTGGAGCGCCGCCACATCCTGGCCGACTCGGGCGCCGACGTGCTGCTCGACGGCGCCACCGCCGAACCGGTGGCGGACCGCGGCGAGGCGTCGGGGCGCCCGAGCGCACCGGCGCCCGGGACGGCCATGATCCTCTACACGTCGGGCACCACCGGGGCGCCGAAGGGCGTCCAGCTCACGGCCGCAGCCATCGCCCACGATCTCGACGCGCTGGCCCAGGCGTGGGAGTGGACGGCCGCCGACACCCTCGTGCACGGCCTGCCGCTGTTCCACGTCCACGGGCTCGTGCTCGGCATCCTCGGCGCCCTCCGAATGGGCTCGCCCGTCGTCCACACCGGCCGGCCGACACCGGAGGCCTACGCCAGGGCCGGCGGCAGCCTGTACTTCGGCGTACCGACCGTCTGGGCGCGCGTCTGCGCCGAACCGGCCCAGGCCCGCGCCCTGCACACCGCCCGTCTCCTCGTATCAGGCAGCGCGCCACTGCCCGCACCGGTGTTCGATCAGCTGGCCGGCCTGACCGGGTCGGCCCCGGTCGAACGCTACGGCATGACCGAGACCCTGATAACCCTCAGCGCCCGGGCGTCCGGGCCGCGTCGAGCCGGCTCGGTGGGATGGCCGCTGGCCGGCGTGGAGACCCGGGTCGTGGACGAGGCCGGTGAGGCGGTGACCGCCAGTGACGGCATCGGCGAGCTGGAGGTGCGCGGCCCGACCCTGTTCGCCGGCTACCTGGGCCGTCCCGACGCCACCGCCGCCTCGTTCCGCGGTGACTGGTTTCGGACGGGCGACGCCGCAGTGATCGACGGGGACGGAGGCCATCGCATCGTGGGGCGGATGTCGATCGACCTGATCAAGAGCGGCGGGTACCGGATCGGCGCCGGTGAGGTGGAGAGCGCGCTGCTCGGCCACCCGGCGGTCAAAGAAGCGGCGGTGGTGGGCGAGCCCGATGCCGATCTCGGCCAGCGAGTCGTGGCCTACGTGGTCGCCGACGCGACCGTCGACGGGGAGGGACTGGCCCGCTACGTGGCCGACAGCCTGTCCCACCACAAGCGCCCCCGCCAGGTGCACCTGGTCGAGGCCCTGCCCCGCAACGCCATGGGCAAGGTGGTCAAGGCCGACCTGCGTGGTCCGGTGATCTAGCCCTCGATGGTGATGGCCTGCTTGGGACAGAGGGATGCGGCCGACTCCACCTTGGCCCGCAGCTCCTCGCCGGGGTTCTCGTCGAGCACGTAGAGAAAGTCGTCGTCTCGTACCTCGAACACTTCCGGGGCGGCCTCCATGCACAACGCATTGCTCTCAC
Source organism: Acidimicrobiales bacterium (assembly GCA_965276635.1). Taxonomy (GTDB): domain Bacteria; phylum Actinomycetota; class Acidimicrobiia; order Acidimicrobiales; family Palsa-688; genus CBDIBC01. The sequence goes on from CBDIBC010000005.1 coordinate 12,481, forward strand.
AGAGGTCGTAGTCGACAACCACGCGCACGTTTCAGTACCTCTCGTCGGGAACGGACCAACCCTAGCGCCAGGGTCCTACGGTGGGTGCCATGGACTTCACGCTGCCCCGCATCGGTGTCTGGACCGGTGCCCTCGATGTCGTGCCTGCTGCCGAGTCGCAGGAGCTGGCTGCCGAGCTGGAGTCGCTGGGTTACGGCGCGGTGTGGATCCCCGAGGTGGCCGGTCGCGACGTCATGGTCCACCTGGCCCTGCTGCTGCGGGCCACCGAACGGCTGGCGGGGGCGACCGGCATCGCCAGCATCTGGGCACGCGACGCCGTGACGATGACCGGGGCGGCCAAAGGACTGACCGAGGCGTTCCCCGAGCGGGCCCTCATCGGCCTGGGGGTCAGCCACCACACGTTGGTGTCGGGGCTGCGCGGCCACGATTACCGCAAGCCGTTGGCGGCCATGCGCGCCTACCTGGACGCCATGGACGCGTCGCCGTACACGGCGACGCGTCCGACCACACCCGTGCGGCGGGTGCTGGCGGCCCTCGGGCCTAAGATGCTCGAGCTGTCGGCGTCGAGCGCCGCGGGCGCCCACACCTACTTCGTGACCCCGGAGCACACCGCATCCGCTCGGGCCACCCTGGGCGCCGACGCCATGCTCTGCGTCGAGCAGGCGGTGCTGTTGGAGACCGATCCGGAGCGGGCCCGAGCGATCGGCCGTGACCACACCGCCACCTACGTCGCGCTACCCAACTACCAGAACAACCTGCGGCGGCTGGGCTTCGCCGACGAGGACTTCGCCGACGGCGGCAGCGATCGCTTGGTCGACGCCATCGTGGCCTGGGGCGACGAGGCCACCGTGGTCGAGCGGGTCCGTTCCCACCTCGACGCCGGCGCCGGACACGTCTGCATCCAGGCGTTGGCGTCCGGGCGTACGGTACCGGTCGATCAGTGGCGCACCCTGGCGCCTGCCCTCGTCTCGCTCGCCTGACCGCACGCTGAGTCGGTCCGCCCCCGCATTCGCCAGTCAGTGCTGCGGTCGGTGCGCGGTCTCGCTGTAGCTGTGCAGGGTGGGCGCACCGGCCCGCCCGGCCCCGATGCGCGACACCGACGCCACGGCCACGAACATCCGCCAGATGGTCTCGTCGGGGACGCCCAACGCCCAGCAGATGGCCGCCTTGATCGGCGAGACGTGGCTGACCACGACCACGTCGGACGTGGCCGCCTCGGCCCAGAGATCGTCGCAGGCGTCGCGGACGCGGGCGGCCACACCGGCCAGCGACTCCCCTCCTTCGGGCGTCCAGCCCAAGTCGTGGTCCCATTCCCGCCACAGCGAGGCGGGCACCTCGTCGAGGGGCATCCCGTCGTAGACGCCGTAGTCGATCTCCGCCCAGCGCTCGTCGACGGTCACCGGCAAACCGAACGCCTCGGCCGTCTGGCGAGCCCGCCTCAGCGGGCTGCAGACCACCCGTTCGGCGTGGTGGAACCGTCCGCCCCCGAGCGCCTCGCCCTGGCGCACACCGAGCTCGTCGAGGGGGACGTCAAGCCGGCCGAGCAGTCGGCGGGACGCGTTGTGCGCCGTCCGGCCGTGGCGTATGAGGATCAGCACGGTCGCTCACGCTACCGTCGGCCTCCTCGCTGAGGACCGGCTCGTCGACCGGGTCGTCCGACCTGGCCGGCCGGCCGACCAAGCTGTGCTGGCCGACCAAGCTGTGCTGGCCGACCAAGCTGTGCCGGCTGAGCAAGCTCCGCCAGCCGTAGGCGGCGGCGGCCAGGGTGGCCACGGCCCCCAGGCCCAGGCTGTAGCGGGCCCCCAGGGTGCCACCGACATAGCCGACGATCGGGCCGCCGATCGGGGTGGAACCGAGGAACGCCGTCGACCACAGCGACATGACACGCCCACGCATGGCCGGATCGGCCTCCAGCTGCATGGTGGCGTTGCCCAGGGACAGGAAGGTCACCGAGGCACCACCGACGAAGAGCAGGGCGACCACCTCGGTCGCCGGCGTCGGCGCCAGGGCGGCGAGGACCATCACGACGCCGAAGGCGACGGCGGTGTTCACGAGCGGTTGCGGACCCCGGCGGCTGCGGCTGGCGGCGATGAGGCCCCCGACCACGGCCCCGACCCCCTGGGCCGAGTTCAGCAGCCCGTACAGCGTCGAGCCTCCGTGGAAGGTGTGCTTGGCGATGAGCGGGAGGCTGACCTGAAACTCGTAGCCGAGCATGCCGATGACGGCCATCATGAGCAGGGCGTTGCGCAGGATCGGGACGCGCGCGACGTAGCGGAAGCCTTCCAGCAGCTGACCCGGCGATCGTTCGGCTCGGGGGGAAGGGCTGAGCTCGTCCTGGCGGATGGCGTGCAGGCCGAGCAGGACGAACACGAAGGACCCGGCGTTGATGGCGAAGCACCAGCCGCTGCCGACGGTGGCGATCAGCACGCCGCCGATGGCCGGCCCCACCGCTCGGGCCACGTTCACCATCACCGAGTTGAGCGTGACGGCATTGGGGAGCTGATCGCGACCGACCATCTCGACGATGAAGGTCTGGCGGGTCGGGTTGTCGACCATGTTGATGAAGCCGAGCGACACGGCGATCACGTACAGCTCCCACAGATGCAGGTTGCCCGTCAGCGCCAGGACGGCGAGGAGCAGGGCCTGGGCGCCGGCCAGGGCCTGGGTCCAGAACAGGATGCGGTACTTGCCGAATCGGTCGGCGATGGTCCCGCCGATGGGGCCGAACAACAGGATCGGCAATGTCTGCAGGGCGATGACGAGGCCCAGCTGGGTGCCGGAGTTGGTCAGCTTCAGGACCAGCCACGCCTGGGTGGTGCTCTGCATCCAGGTGCCGACCATCGACAGGCTCTGGCCCGCGAAGTACAGCCGATAGTTCCGGATGCGCAACGACGAGAAGGTGCGCTCGATCGTTCCTGTCAGTCGCCGTGCTCCCATGTCGTTAGTTACCCTAACGAAAATAGGACTGGTGCGGCTCGGTCAGGCTCCCTTGCGGATCAGGATCCGTCCGCAGTCCTCGCAGGTCACGAGGGTGTCGGGCGGCAGGTGGCGGATCCGGTCGAGCTCCATCGACGGCAGGGTCAGGTGGCAGCCGGTGCACTGGTTCCCGACCAGACGGGCCGCTCCCACCCCGCCGAGGCGGGCACGTAGCCCCTCGTAGGTGGCGACCAGGTCCGGCGTCACCGTGGCCACCTGCTCGGCCCGTCGGGCCGTGAGCTCGGCCAGCGCCGCGTCGACGGCCGCCTCGCCCGCCGCCACCTCGTCGACCAGCACGACCCGGCGGGCGGACGCGTCAGCCAGCTCTCCGTCGATGGCCTCTAGGCCCTGGTCGAGCGGTTCGCGCTCGTCGAGCACTTCGAGGATGCGGTCCTCCAGATCGGAGCTCCGCCGGGTGAGTGACTCGACGTCGGCGGACATGGCCTGCAGCTCCCGGCTGGCGGTCACCTCGCCGCTGTAGAGCCGGCGACCCACGTCGGCGCCCCGCTTCTCGGAGGCGGCCAGCTCGGCTTCCAGCGCCTCCTGGCGGACCGTCACCTCGTCGAGTGCGGCCTGCAAGCGCGCCCGGTCGGCCCCGACGACGGTCGTCCGGGCGTCGAGGTCGGCCAGCATCTGGCGGGCCTCCAGGTGGGCTCGGCGAAAATGCTCGCGATCGATGTCGGTGTCGAGCTCCTGGACCGCCATCAGCGCCTCGAAGCTCACGGCGAGGAGCCGGGAGCGGGCGGGGAGGTGACCGCGGTGGCGGGCGTCGTCACCGCCGGCCGGGTAGCCGCGGTACCGGTCCCCGTGATCGGGGCCCGGTAGGCGCCGGTTCCGGTCGCTCCCCTCGATCCGTAGGCCGGCGTGCTGTGGTCGTCACGGGTCAGCGCCGGCGAGGTGATGTACTTCCCTCGGGTCGGCGCCGGAGCGACGAACGGGATCACCGGATCGGCCCCCACCGCCTTGTTCATGTAGTCGCGCCAGGTGTGGGCCGGGTAGGTCCCGCCGTAGACCCCGACACCGCCGATGCGGACCGACTGGTTCGACGTCGGCGATCCCATCCACACGGTCGTCTCCAGCTGCGGGGCGAAGCCGTTGAACCAGGCGTCAGTGGTGTTGGATGTGGTGCCCGTCTTGCCCGCCACCGGCCGGTTGTACAGCTGCGCCGCGGACCCTGTCCCCGACGTGACCACCGCGGTCAGCGCGGCGGTGGTCTCGCGAGCCACCTGGGCGGAGACCACCCGGTGCCCAGCGGTGTCGACGCCTCGATAGATCACCTGGCCGGTGCGGTCGGTGATGGTGTCGATGAACGAAGGGTTGTGGTAGACGCCGTCGGCCGCGATGGCGGCGTACGAGGAGGCGATGTCGAGGGGGCGGACCTCGTCGGCGCCCAGCACCATGGACGGGAACTGGGCCAGCTTGGCGGTGACGCCGAGCTGCTTGGCCATGGCCGCGATGGCGGGAAGACCGACCTCGTGGGCCAATCGGAGGAAGCCGCAGTTCATGGACAGGGCCGTCGCCGTGGTCAGCGTCATGATGCCGCCGCTGCCCGGGCCCTCGTCGTTGGTCGCCGGCTTGTTGGGGGGGAGGAAGCCGCCCCCGTCGGGTCCGGGGAAGCCGATGGCGCAAGGGGCCTGGGCGTTGATGGTGTCGTTGATCGTGTAGCCCTGGGAGAGGGCGGCGGCCAGGGTGTACAGCTTGAAGCCCGAGCCGGGTTGGCGGCTCCCGTCGGTGATGACGTTGTAGTCGGCGGTCGCCCCCGTCACGCCGCCGACCATGGCCATGACCCGTCCGGTGCTGGGCTCGATGGAGACCAGCGCCTCCTGGAAGCCGCTCGAGTTACGCGGGGTGTCCGCGGCCACCGTCGCCGTGGCCGACGCCGTCATGGACAGGTTCAGGTTGGTCACGATCTTCAAACCGCCCTCGTAGACGGCCTGGTAGCGCTGCTGGTAGGTGGAGCCGAGTGGGCTGTTCGATCCGAGCAGCTGCTGGCGCACGGTGGCCACGTAGGAGTTGGCCACCGCGCTGGTGGGCAACGTCGACGGCGGGGTCGCGCTCGTGGGCAGCGCCGACGCGTTGGCCGCGTCGGCCTGGGCCTGGGTGATGTCGCCGTAGTGGACCATGCGGGCCAGCACCTCGGCTCGTCGTGTCCTGGCCGGTGCCGGATGGCTGATGGGGTCGTAGCCGCTGGGATCCTGGATGAGCCCGGCCAGGAGGGCCGCGTCCGGCAGGGTGAGCGCGCTGACGGACTGGTCGAAGTACACCGTCGATGCCGCTTGCACCCCGTAGGCGCCGCTGCCCAGGTAGATGGTGTTCAGGTACGCCTCCAGGATCTGGTTCTTGGAGTAGTGCTGCTGGAGGCGCTCGGCCAGCACGGCCTCTTTGATCTTTCGGGAGATCTTCCGCTGCGACGAGAGGTAGATCTGCTTCACCAGCTGCTGGGTGATGGTCGACCCACCCTGCAGGCCGCCGGCCGACGAGTCCGACGCCAGGGCGCGCAGGGTGGACGGTACGTCGAAGCCACCGTGGATGTAGAACCGCTGGTCCTCGGTGTCGAGCACGGCGTGGATCAGCACCTGCGGCACTGCCGCCAGCTTGACCGGCTGGCGTAGCTCGGGCCCGCGGAGGGTGGCCAGCACCGTCACGCCGTCGGACGCGTAGATCGTCGACGCCTCCTCGATCTTGCTGCCCAACGCAGCCAACGGGGCGGCCTGGGAGGTGGCCAGGTGGGTGGCGGCGCCGTTGGCGGCGACGCTGACACCCACGACCACGCCGGAGGCGACGATCGCGGTCGACGCGATGATGGCGGCGAGCCGGGCCAACAGGTGCACGAGGCGACCAGCCTAGCGGTGGCCTCCGTGGGAGACGGGTCACGCCAGGTACGCTCCAGATGGGCGGTCGGCGCCCCGGGGAGGACGAGATCACATGGCCACGGCTACGACAGCGACGGTTCCGGCGACAGCGGCGAGGAGCCGACCCGCCGACGAGCAGCTGGTGGCCGATCGCCTGGACCAGCTGCTGGCCACCCACGACCCTGCCGCCGTCGACCCGTCGGAGTTGCTGGGTGCCCAGTTCGACGCCGGACTCGCCTTTGTCCACTTCCCCGAGAGCTATGGCGGCCTCGGTCTGTCGCGCCGGCTGCAGCCGATGATCGTCGAGCGCCTCCGTCGGGCCGGCGCCCCGGTCGGATGGCTGCGGAACCCCATCGGCTATGGCATGGCTGCTCCCACCATCCTGGCCCACGCGTCGGAGGACCAGAAGCGCCGGTACCTGCGGCCGCTGTTCACGGGCGAGGAGGTCTGGTGCCAGCTGTTCTCCGAGCCGGGCGCCGGTTCCGACGTGGCCGGCCTGGCCACCCGGGCCATCAAGGACGGCGACGAGTGGATCCTGAACGGCCAGAAGGTGTGGACCAGCCTGGCCCATGTCTCTCGCTACGGGATGCTGCTCGCCCGCAGCGATCCCGAGGCCGAGAAGCATCGGGGCCTCACCTACTTCGTCGTCGACATGCAGGCGCCCGGCGTCGACATCCGGCCGCTGCGCCAGATGACCGGTGACGCCGAGTTCAACGAGGTGTACTTCACCGACGTTCGGATCCCCGACCGCGAGCGGCTGAGCGACGTCGGGCAGGGCTGGGGCGGCGCCATCACCACCTTGATGAACGAGCGTGTCTCCATCGGTGCCAGCGTGTCCTCCCGGGGGTCGGGCCCCATCGCCATGGCTCTCGACCTGTGGGCGGCACGCCAGCAGAAGGACCCGGTCTCCCGTGACCGCCTGATCCGGCTGTGGATCGAGGCGGAGGCCCATCGGCTCACCAGCATGCGGGCTGCGGAGAACGCGAAGGCGGGGACGCCGGGGCCGGAGGGCTCCACCTCCAAGCTGCACTCCGCCGAGCTGAACAAGCGGATCTACGAGCTGTGCGTGGACCTCCTCGGCGCCGCAGGCATGGGCTACGACCGCTACGAGATGCGCCGGCCCACCACCGGCGGTCGCCAGGATGCCAGCGCCCAGCGACAGTTCCTGCGGTCGCGGGCCAACTCCATCGAGGGAGGGACGTCGGAGATCATGCGCAACATCCTCGGCGAGCGCGTCCTCGGCCTACCCGGCGAACCCCGAGCCGACAAGGGTGTCCCCTGGTCGCAGGTCCCCCGCTAGCCAGCCGATCCCGCCCCTGGGGGCACCGATTCTCCTCGGGGCGCAGCTTCGCCCAGCGGGAGCGCCATCTGCCCCTCGACGACCTCGAGCCGGACGCCGAACAGCCGCTCGAACAGCGCACGCTTGCGCCGCAGCCCCCACAGCTCCAGGTCGATGTCGTCGGATGCCTCGACGACCACCTCCACCACTCCGGGCCGGCTCAGATGCACGGCGACGGCATGCACGGGACCACCGTGCGAGCGATCGAGCCCGTCGGACACCTGGAGCAGGGCGACCAGCTGGCTGACCCGCACCCGGCGATCGACGCCCAGCGCGGCGTAGGGAGGGAAGCTGGCCTTGGGGCTGCCGCGACGGTGGAACCGGCCGAGGCAGGCCAGCTCGCCGACCTCCTCGGGGGCGAAGCCGCGGAGACGGCCGTGCGCGATCAGGTAGGCGGTGTGGTGCTCGTGGCCGTCGACGCTGACGTGCTCGCCGATGTCGTGCAACCATCCTCCGTACTCCAGCAGCTCACGATCGGCATCGTCGAGTTGGTGGAGGGACCGAGTGCCGTCGAAGAGCCCGAGGGCCAGGCGGGAAACCTTGCGCCCGTGGGCCTCGTTCCAACCACACCGCCGACAGAGGCTGAGCACCGAGTCGCGCCGGATGGTGCGCGGATCGTCGGCCCAGTCGTCGGCGGTGCGCCGGCCGATGGTGTCGAGGACCATGCCTTCGCGCATCGCCCATTCGCAACCGACGAGCTGGTCGATCCCGATCAGCTCCATGGCTGTGGTGATCAGCACCGCCCCGGCGGGGAGCAGATCGGCCCGCCGGCTGTCCACACCGGGCAGCCGGGCCCGCTCGGCGGCGCTCATGGCGCAGAGGTCGTCGGCCAGGGCGTACAGGTCGTCGAGCGGGACGCGTAGCTGGTTGACCGTCGCCGGGATCGGGGATCCGTTCGTCGCCTGGCGGCCGCCGCCTGCCTGGCGCCCGGCTGCCGCCAGGCGGATGAGCGTCGTGAGGGTGCCGCTGCTACCGATGGCCACGGTCGGCTGGCGCTCGACGATGTCGGGGAGGACCGGGCTGAGCGCCAGGGTGGTGGCGTGGACCAGCCGCCTCCGGTCGCCAGCCGAGGGCGGGTCGGCGCGGACCAGCTCCGTGGTGAGGCGGCCAACCCCCAGCTTCAGGCTGGTCGACCAACGGAGGCCACCGTGCCCGCCGACCATCAGCTCCAGGCTGCCGCCGCCCAGGTCGAGGGCGATGGCCGGCCCGGGGTCGATGACGACGCTGGCGCGCACCGCGTCGAAGATGAGTCGGGCTTCCTCCCTGCCGCTGATGACCCCCACCCGGATCCCCGTCGCCGCCTCGATGCGGTCCACCACCTCGGCGGAGTCCATGGCCTCGCGCAGGGCCGCGGTGGCGCAGGCCACGATCTCGTCGGCGCCGAGCGAGTCGGCCGTCGCCTTGAACCGGCGCACGACATCGACGGCGGCCGCGGCGGCGGCAGGGCCGATGGCGCCAGTGGCGGCGACCAGGCTTCCCAGTCGCAGCATCTCCTTGTCGCTGGAGAGCGGCTCGAAGGTGCCGTTGACGTGGGCCTCGGCCACCAGGAGGTGGAACGAGTTGCTCCCCAGATCGATGGCGGCGATCCGCACGTACCGGCACCGTAGCGGAGGTTGGGTCGGAGCACCCGGCCGTGTCGCCGACCGGGGCCCGGGCTCAGTCCAGCCAGGCCCGCAGCTTCGGGCGCCGGAGGCGCGCCCACGCGTCGGGCCACGCGGCGCGACAGCGGGCGGCCTCCATGCGCTCCGCTGCCATCAGCATCCCGGCCGCCAGGGCCACTCCCGGGTCAGCGCGCCGGGCCGCGTCGCGCAGCCACTGGCGGGCCACGGCCGCGTCGTGCAGGTCGCCGAGCACCTCCTGGAGGTCGGCCGCCGCCCGGCCCATGCGGACGGCCGGCCTCCCCATGACCGGACCAGCCGCCTCACAGGCATAGCGCAGGCGCTTGGCCCGGATGCGCACCCGATGGAGGTCCTGGTCGCCGGGCTCGGCGTCGAGGGCGACCACGACCCGCCGCAGCTGCCGCCAGGGCTTGGCGACCAGATCGGGCAGGACGCGCCGCGCCGCATCGGTCGGCGCAAAGGCGCTCCCCCCGACGGTCGCCGCGCTCCCGGCGGCGAGCGGCGGCGAGGCCACCGCTGCCTCCAGGCCATCGAGGAGCGTGGCGTATCGGTCGGAGTCGAGCGCCCCGGTCAGGCGCTCCACGGCCAGGTTCCGCTGCCCGAGCAGCTGGGTGACCAGGACCCGGGCCCGGCGGGCGTCGTCGCCACCCAACGCAGTGCCGTTCTGCCGTAATCGCTCGCCGAGGACATCGGCGTCGCGGACGGCGCCGAGGGCGTCAGCCAACCACGCCAGCTCGGGGCTGACCTCCTCGAGCCAGGCCCCATCGAGGAGCGGGCGCAGCGTGCGCAGATCCGAGCGGAGCCGACGGGTTGCCACGCGGGCACGGTGGACGTCCTCGGGGTCCTCGTAGAGGCGCACCCCCGGGTCATGGTCGAGCAGACGCCCGTAGCCGTCCCCGATGGTGGCGGTGACCAGCTGCTCGATCGTGGCCCGCCGGTCGACTGGGTCGGGCACCCGATCAGCGGCGGCCGCGGCCCGGGGCGATCGGGCGGAGGTGCCGGCGGCTGTCCGTGCGGCGAGGGCCCGCTCCAGCTTGGGCTGGCCGGTACCGGCCCGAGCGCCGGCCGCCCGCAGCCGGGCCAGTATCGGCCCGAGCACCTCCTCGGGCACGCCCGCGGCCAGCTCTACCTCTATCTCGCGGAAGCGGTGGGCGAGGCGTGCGCCGTCGAGGAGCGAGACCATGTCGTCATCGAGCTCGGCGAGCAACGAGCCCTGCTCGTCGCGAAGCTGGAGGCGCTGGCGTTGCGTGACCAGGCGCGCCACCTCCTCCAGCGGGGCGTGCCGCCGGTGACCACCGACCAGGTGGAGTGCCTCATCGGGCATCCGGCCGGGCTCACCGGCCCAGGTCAGCTCCCGGCGCACCACGGCCTCGCCATCCTTTGCGCTGCGGCCGAGCGGGGGCAGCTTCAACGTCCATTCGCTGCGGTCCGGCTCCGAGGCCGACCGCTCCTGACGGTGGCGGAGGGTGATCCCGGCGGCGAGGAGTCGAAGGTCGGGGGTGTCGAAGTAGACGGCGTCGAGCCAGGCCACAGGAAGGGCGGTGACCGTGGTGCCCGTTCTGGCGCCGTCCATGGCAGGCAACCTGAACGTCACGTCGGCATCCAGCTTCGCCTCCCGTTCCACGGCGTCACCCATCGGGTCGACGCTACCTGGCGCGGGGATGGCTCGGTCCCACAGGCGTGGGTCGCACCGCTGCGGGGGACAAGCTACGGATGCGGTCCTTCTCTTGCCCGGCGTGCCGGCAGCTGCTCTTCTTCGAGAACACCTCCTGCCTGCACTGCGGCACCGAGCTCGGCTACAACCCCGACACCCGGCAGCTCGTGGCCCTCGCCCCTGGCCGCACGGCATGCGTCCAGCGTTCGGAGATCTCCTGCAACTGGCTGCTCGGCCGATCGGACATCGGCCCGTTGTGCGCCAGCTGCGCCCTGACCCGCACGCGCCCGTCCGATGGCGACCGCGCCGATGTCGAAGCGTTCGCCAAGGGCGAGGCGGCCAAGCGGCGCCTGGTGTTCCAGCTACGCGAGCTGGACGTGCCAATCGTGTCGCGGGCGGAGGACCCCGACCGGGGCCTGGCGTTCGACCTCCTGTCCAGTCGGAACGAGCGGGTGGTGACCGGTCACGCCGAGGGCGTCGTCACGCTCGACCTGGCCGAGTCCGACGATGCCCGCCGCGAGCAGCGCCGCCAACAGATGGGTGAGCCGTACCGAACCCTCCTGGGACACTTCCGCCACGAGGTCGGCCACTACTACTGGGTGCTGCTGGTCGAACAGGCCGGCCTGCTCGACCCGTTCCGGTCCCTCTTCGGCGACGAGCGGGCCGACTACCAGGCATCGCTGGACCGCCACTACGACACCGGGCCGCCCGCCGACTGGGCCGATCACCACGTGAGCGCCTACGCCACCATGCACCCCTGGGAGGACTGGGCGGAGACGTTCGCACACCTCCTTCACATCCGCGACACGTTGCAGACCGCCGCCGCGTTCGGGCTGCTCGTCGCCGGGCCGCTCGACGAGCTCACCGGCCGGCGCGATCCCCGACTGGCCTCGATCCCCCTGGCCGACGACGGCAGCGACGAGCCCTTCGAGACCGCCGTCGCCGATTGGCTGCCCCTGACCTACGCGCTGAACGCGGTGAACCGCAGCATGGGTCGCGACGACCTCTACCCTTTCGTCCTGGCCCGTCCCGTCATCGACAAGCTGAGCTTCGTCCACGCCCGGATCGAGGCGACCGCCGGGCGGGCCGTTGCCGTCCATCTCCCGGCCACGCTCACCCCCGCCGCCGACGAGCAGAGCGCCGGGAGCCGGCCGGGTGCCTAACCGCTGTTGCGCAGGCCCGTGGCCAGGCCGTTGAGGGTGAGCTGGATGCCCTGGTGCACGACGTCGTCGCGCTCCCCGCTGCGCCAGCGCCGCAACAGGGCCACCTGCAGGTGGTTCAACGGGTCGAGGTAAGGGATGCGGTCACGCAGGTTCCGGGCCAGGGCCGGCTCGTCGTAGAGCAGGTCCTCGTGGCCGGTTATGGCCTGGACGGCGCGCACGCTACGGGCGTGCTCGGCAGCCAGCCGGGACCAGATGCGGTCACGCAGCACGGGGTCGGGCACCAGCGCGCTGTAGCGGGCGGCGATGGTCAGGTCTGTCTTGGCCAGCACCATGGCCATGTTGGCGATCACCGAACGCCAAAAGCCCCACTGCTGGTGCATCTCCTGGAGCTGGGCCAGGCGATCGGGCTCCTCCCCCATCCAGTCCTCCAGGGCGGTGCCGGTGCCGTACCAGCCCGGGAGCATCAGCCGGCACTGGCTCCAACTGAAAACCCACGGGATGGCCCGCAGGTCCTCCACCCGTTCCGACGGCCGCCGCGATGCCGGCCGGCTGCCGATGTTCAGCTCGGCGATCTCACGGATCGGGGTGGCCGTGCGGAACCATTCGATGAACCCGTCGGTCCCGTACACCAGGTCCTGGTAGGCGACCTGGGAGCGGGCGGCCAGCTCCTCCATGACGTCCCGGTGGCGGCGGCCCCGGTCCCCGGCGGCACCATCGAGCCCTGCGGCCGGGCTCTGGTCGCCGTCGAGGGTGGCCTCGACCGCGGCGGACACCAACGCCTCCAGACCACGGCGGGCGTGCTCAGGGTCGGAGTACTGGGCGGCGATGACCTCACCCTGCTCGGTGAGGCGGATCGTTCCCTGCACGCTGCCCGGCGGCTGGGCGACGATGGCCTCGAATGCCGGGCCGCCACCGCGCCCGACCGCCCCGCCGCGACCATGGAACAGGCGCAGCCCGACGCCCGCCTCCCGGGTAACGGCGACCAGGTCGAGTTCCGCCCGGTGCAGCGCCCAGTTCGAGGCCAGGTATCCGCCGTCCTTGTTCGAGTCGGAGTAGCCGAGCATGACCTCCTGGGTGCCCCCGACCTGGGCGACCAACCGGCGCCAGAGCGGCAGGGCCAGCACGGCACGCATGGTGTCTCCGGCCGCGGCCAGGTCGTCGATGGTCTCGAACAGGGGAACGATCTCGATCGCCAGCGCCGGCTCCCCCTCGGCGGCGGCCGGTCGATAGAGGCCGACCTCCTTGAGCAGGACCGCGACCTCGAGCAGGTCGCTGACCGACTGGCACTTGGAGATGACGTAGTGCGGGAGGGCGACTCGGCCGAGCCGCTCCACGGTGCGGGCCGCCTCGGCCAGGATGGCCAGCTCCGACTCCGTCGTCTCGCTGTAGTCGATCCAGGGGCTGCGGAGGAGCCGGGGCCGGACCAGCTCGGCGAGGAGCACCGCCACCCGCTCGGGTTCGGGCTGGTGGAGGTAGCGGTCGGTCTCGCCGGCGGAGGCCAGCAGCTCGGCCACCACCTCCTCGTGGACCTCGGCGTTCTGGCGCATGTCCATGCTGGTCAGGTGGAAGCCGAACGCCTCCACGGCTCGGCGGACCGGGGCCACGCTGGTCTCGGCCAGGAGGCCGGCGCCGTGGGTGGACAGTGATGCCTCCACGGCCGCCAGGTCGGCGGCCAGCTCGCCAGGGTGGAGGTACGGCTCCAGCTCCGCGCGCGGGATCGGGCCAGGGACCGAGCCGGTGATCGCCCTGGCCGTGGCGGCCAGGCGGGCATAGGCGCCGTTCATGGCCCGCCGGTACGGCTCGTTCTGGCGGAACGGCGAGGTGTCACCGGAGTCGGCCGCCAGCCGTTGGACGTCGGGTGTGGCCTGGACCAGGTCGGAGGACATGGCGAGTCCGATGGCCAGGCGGCGCAGCCCGTCCAGGTGGCGGGCCAGGGCCATGGTCGACTGGCGTCCGACGGCGTAGGCGAGCACGTCGGCGGTGACGAACGGGTTCCCGTCGCGATCGCCGCCGATCCACGATCCGACGCGTACGACCGGGCCGGCTGTGAGGTCGCCGAGGTGACGCTCATAGCGTTCCTGCAACGCGGGGATCTCGTCGAAGAGCGTCAGCTCGTAGTAGTGCAGCGTGGCGTCGATCTCGTCGCGAACCCGCAACCGCTGGGGGCGCAGGATGCTGGTCTGCCATAGCGCCAGGATCTCCACCTCCAGGCGGCGCTCGAAGCCCTCACCCCCACCGGCAACAAGCCGTGCCAGCGCACGGGATCGGTCGAGCACCGTACGCCGGCGCACCTCGGTGGGGTGGGCGGTGAGGACGGGGGTGACACAGATGTGGCGCAGCACCTCGGGAGGTGCGCGGTCCGGCGTGATCCGGGCGAGGGCGTGGCCGAGCGTGCCGGGCCCCGGGAGGTCGTCGCGGGTGGGGCGGGCCTGACGGTTGGCGGCCACGTCCTCGGCCACGTTGGCGAGGAGCGAGAAGTAGCTGAAGGCTCGGATGACAGCCAGGACGTCGGCGTCGTCGATGGCGTCGAGGACCGGTACGAGCCGATCGGGGGACGCCCCCTCCCGACGGTCGCCGGTGGCGGCCTGGCGCACGGCCTCAACCAGCTCGTAGACGCGTGATCCGGCGTGGCTGGCGATCACCGACCCGAGCATCCGGCCGAGGAGGCGGATGTCCTCGGTGGCGGAGACGTCGAAGGGCTCGGTGTCCGCCATCGCCTCAGTATGCCTGGGGTCAGTCGCTCGGGTCCCGCCACACGACCACGATGGTGCGATCGTCGTGGCACCCCTGCCGGGAGAAATCGGCGGCCGCGAGCAGGGCAAAGGGCGTGGGGCGGGCAGCCACCGCCGCCGCCAGGGTCGGGGCCACGGTGGCCGGACCGTCCCGCAGCGCGTCGGCGACGCCGTCGGTGAGCAGGACCAGCATCTCGTCGGACCCCATGACCAGCGCCGCCTGCTCGACGTCGGGGGCAACAGCCGGGAGGGCAGCGGTGCGGGTGGCGATCATCCCATCGCTGACGTCGGCCTCGGCCGACCCGGCCCACAGCTCCCGCCACCCGTTGCCCAGCACGAACGCCGTGCTGTCGCCGACGCGCGCCAGAGCGATACGACCGTCGACGTCGGCGCAGGCGACCACCAGGGTCGTGGCACCCGCGGTGGTCCCCGCCGCGGCGTTGGCGGCGTCGACGGCGTGCGCGGCCGCCGTCTCGGCGGTGGTGCCCTGGTCATCGGTGGTGCCCTGGTCATCGCTTGCCCATGCCGCGCCGGATGCACACGCCGCGGCCAGTGCCGCCTCGGCCGTCGCTGCGCTCCCGGGTCGGGTGCCGACCCCGTCGGCGACGGCCACGACCAGGCGGTGACCCGACGTCGTCCAGGCGTAGGCGTCCTCCGGCCCGACACCGTGCACCCGGTGGCCGGGGCCGGCCACCGTGGCGGCCCGCAACGACCACGCCGGGCCGTCACCCCCGTCGGCCCGATACGCCGCGTCACCCGCCCGCCCCTGGTCACGCAGCTTCCACGGTGCGCCTGACGCCGGCGACGGTCGGCCCCAGTCAGGCGGGTTGGGGTGCCCGTCGGGCGGGGACATCAGTCGAGCTGGTCGACCGGGATGGCCGTCATGCTCGGCACCTCCGGTGGGACCAGCTGGGCCTCGCCGCTGTACACGCTCGACGACGAGCTGACGATGGACGAGATGAGTCCCTTCATCAACTCGGGCACGACCTGAGCCGGCTCGGTCCCCTCGGCGGCGATGAACGCCCGGTTCGGCTTGGCCTCGGCCACCACCGCCAGGATCTCGGCGTCGGCGGCGCCGAAGCCGAAGGTCAGGATGTTCGGGTGGCGCTTCCACGCCGAGTCGGTGAGGCGTCGGTGGGCGGCGCGCCAGCTCTCGGCGTTGTCGGTCGGCCGCCCGTCGGAGACGAACACGACCGCAGGGCGGTACCACCGCTCGCCCTGGCCGCGGCTGGCCAGGTAGTCGGCCTCGATCACCTCTCGGAGGTACTCGAACGCAGCGGTGTAGGAGGTACGGCCCTCGGCGACCAGGGCTGGCACGGAGGGGACCAGGCTGAGGTCCGAGAGCGGCAGGACGCTGCGAGCCACGTCACTGAAGGTGACCACGCCGAAGCGGATGACCTCGGCGATGGCGGGATCCTCACCGACGCTTGCCCGCAGTGAGGGCATCTGCCGGTTGACGCTGTCGATCGGTGCGCCACCCATGGATGCGGACACGTCGAGACAGAGATAGAACGGGAAGACGGCGTACCGTTCCTCCACGTCGACCTTGTCCGTCATGGTTGTTCGACCGTAGCGGAGGCCCTCCACTCCAAGCCAACGAGCCCAGGCATCAGATACCGAGGAACGGGCTCACGACCATGGCCACGACGAAGAGCCCGACGGCGGCCGTGACGAAGTCGACGAGGATGCAGCCGACGAGGCGCCGCAGCCCCCGACCGCGCTGGCCGGTGGTCCGCAGAGCCCGGCCGGTGCGTCGATGGGTCCGCAGCCACCACGCCGCCGCCAGGCGGAGAACCCGGGCCACCTCCTGGCGCGCCCCGGGAATCGGTGGCGCCACCACAACAGGACGGGTCGGGGTACCGATGGGAGCGACGGCCGGCAGCGCCACCTGCCAGACGCGGCTTCTGCCCTCCTCGGGCACGGGGCGCACCGTGACCTCCGATGCCGACGGGAGCGGCGCCGGCGCCCGCAGCGACGACGGCCGTCCCGCCAACACCGTCCCGGCCCGCAGCGGTGCCTGGTTGGCGTCGACCGCCCGGCGCAGGTCGGCGGCGCCCATGGCGTCGAGGATGTCGGCCAGAACGTCGGCCCAGGCGGCCGCGCTCGGTCGGTGCTCCGCCTCGTCGACCGACAAACCCTGGCCGCACAGGCGCCAGATAGGTCCACCAGGGCCCAAGACCGGCAGGCGCAGCCGGGCGGCAGGCAGGGCGAGCTCGACGGTCATCGCACCCCCTTGCCTCTGCCGCTTCTGCAACGGGTAATGCCCGGCCCCCACGATGCGCAGGAAGATGAGCGCGATGGAGTAGCGGTCGGCGTGCGGTCCGGGGCTGGCACCGGTGGGGGCGTGCGGATCCTCCCAGTTCGGGGTCATGGCCCGGCGCCGGTCCGGGGGCCCCAGGAGCCGGCCCGCGTCGTCGAAGCGCTCGCTGCTGTCGCAGTCGAGGACGAAGACCTCGGGACCGCGCTGGGTGGACCACAGGACGTTCTTGGCCGACAGGTCCCCGTGGACGATCCGCGCCGCCCCGGAGTCGAACGCCTCGAGGAGCCGGGCCAGGGCGTAGACGAGACCGAATCGGTCGGGGGCGGCCGGGGCCGGGAGATCGATCCCGTAGGCCGCGTGGCGCCGGGCCGGATCGGCGGTCAGGTAGCTCAGCGATGCCGGCCGGCTGCGCCCGTCACGGTGGCGCACGGTGAAGCGGCGCGGCGCCCGCGGCATCAACACGCCGGCCGCCACGGAAGGATCGCGGGGGTCGACCACCACGGCAGTGGGCCACGCGGCCGCCCGGGCTACCCGTTCCCCGAGCGGGTCGCCTCCCTCGGCTCCGAAGGCCAACCCGGGCCACGCGACCAGATCGACGAGCGGCCGCGCCGGCACCGGCTTGCGGTACGCCTTGTACACGAACCCCGGCCGGTCGATCACCAGCTGGACGCTCCCCTCCCCTCCCACAGCCACCACCGCGCCGGTGCGGAAGGTGCCCGCCGAGACCGAGACGCCAGGAGCCGGGGGCGCACCCACCTCAGGTGGTGGCGATGCCGAGGGCCGAGCCGACACCGAAGGTGACGGCCGCGGCCACCACGGTCGCAGCCAGCTGACGCAGGGCGGTGCGCCCCGGGCCTCGACCGGTGAACCTCCCGATGGTGGCACCCAGGGCAAGGGATGCCGCGGCGCCGACGACGATGGAGGACACCACGGCTGCGGTGCCGTCTACGAAGAACCAGGGCAGCAGGGGGAGCACGGCCCCCAGGCCGAACGACACGAACGATGCCGCACCTGCTTTGCCGGCCGAGCCCACGGAGCTCGGGTCCACCCCGAGCTCCAGGCGGGCGTGAGTGTCGAGCGCCACGTGGGGGCTGGCCGACAGGATGCGCGCCACCGTCTCGGCGTCAGCGGCCGGGACCCCACGCGCCCGGTACATAGCGGTGAGCTCGTGCAGCTCGGCCTCTGGCTCGGTCGCCAGCTCGGCTCGCTCCTGCTCGATCTCGCGCTGCAGCAGCTCGTCCTGGGCCCGCACCGATACCAGCTCACCCGCAGCCATGGAGAACGCCCCGGCCAACAACCCGGCTACGCCGGCCAAGCGGACCGCGGAGCCTCCGGTGCTCGCCCCGGCGACGCCGAGCACCAGGGACACGTTGGTGATGAGGCCATCCCCTGCGCCGAGGACCGCAGCACGCGCCGCCCCGCCACGCACGTCGCGATGGCGGCTCGTCTGCTCCGGCCGGATCAAGCGAGCGAACCGTCGCCAGGGGCTGGTGCGCCTGACTCGAGTTTCGGTGGCCATCCTCCCAGCATCTCCGACTTTCCTCGCTCGCGCGCAATCCGGTGCGACGAGCTCGTGCCTTCGGTCGACCGAAGGCGCGAGCGTCGAGCGGCCTCTTGCCCGGCGATTAGGGTCCCCGGACGGCAGGCGCCGTGGCCATGCCAGGAGGGAGGGACGACTCGCATGCAGGTGCTCGACCGGTTTCGCCTCGACGGACGGGTGGCCGTCATCACCGGCGCCTCCTCGGGGCTCGGGGTGGCATTCGCCCAGGCCTTCGCCGAGGCCGGCGCTGACGTCGCGCTCGGCGCCCGGCGCACCGAGCGCTTGGCCGACACGTCACGATTGGTGGAGAGAGCGGGCCGACGGGCGGTCGCGGTCGGAACCGACGTCGCCCAGCCGGAGGAGTGCCAGCGCCTGGTCCAAGCGGCCGTCGACGCCTTTGGCCGCGTCGACGTCCTGGTGAACAATGCGGGCATCGGCGCCGCCGTGCCCGCCAGCCGCGAGACGCCCGAGCAGTTCCGCTCGGTGCTCGACGTGAACCTGCACGGCTGCTACTGGATGGCCCAGGCCGCCGCCCGGGTGATGCCGCCCGGCAGCTCCATCGTCAACATCGCGAGCGTCCTGGGCCTGGTCACGGCCGGCCTGCCGCAGGCTGCGTATGCCGCGTCGAAGGCCGGCCTGACCGGCCTGACCCGTGACCTGGCTGCACAATGGACCGGCCGCAAAGGGATCCGCGTCAACGCCGTGGCGCCCGGGTTCTTCGCCACGGAGATGACCGAGCAGTACCCGCCGGGATACCTCGACGGACGGATCGCCGCCGTCCCAGCCCAGCGAGCGGGTGACCCGTCTGAACTGGCCGCCACGGTCGTGTTCCTCGCATCCGACGCCGCCGGGTACATCACCGGGGTCACCCTGCCTGTCGACGGCGGCCTGACCATCTCGTAGACCAGGGCCGCCGGCCGAACGTGGCGACAAAACGAGCCGGTGCTATCCGCCGAGCCGTACCGTGGCGCCGGCCAGCTGGACCGGTCGGCCGATGGGGTCCTCGGCCAGGAGCTCGGCCATGTCGTCGACGTCGTCGGTGGCGCCAACGGCCCGGTGCCCGTCGCCGTCCAGGCAGGCCAGGAAGGCGCGCTCGGGACGTCCCTGGCGGTCGTGCATCACCGTGAACGTCTCGATGCGAGCCGGCCCGCAGGGATCGATCAGGCGCGCTCGGCAGGGCACGGCGTCGACGACGTCCTGCGGATGCCCGACCTGGAGCGGCCGATGGGGTGGGCGGCCGGAGTAGATGCCGACGGCATGCTTGGTCAGGTTGCCTCCGTTCGCGGTGCAGAGCCCGAAGGCATCGGGATCCTCGCGAAGGAGCCCGACCATGGTGGCGATGGAATGGGTCACGTAGTTGTTCCACGGTCCGCCGGCGAAGGTGAGACCGCCCGTGACCGTCAATGGGCGGCCGAGGCCGAGACCCAGCTCGGCCGCGGCCACCTGCACTGCGGAAGGGAAGCACGAGTAGAGGTCGACATGGGCGATGTCGTCGATCCCGATGCCGGCACCCCCGAGCGCGGCGGCCCCGGCGGCGCGGATGGCCGGGGACGCGGCCAGGTCCTGACGCCGAAAGACGTCGATGACGTCGTTGGCCTCGGCCGCGCCCTGGAGGAAAACCCAACGGTCGGTGGCCACGCGATGCCGGCGGGCGGCCTCGACTGAGCAGAGGATCAACGCCGCCGCCTGGTCCACCGAGCTGTTCGAGTTCATCCGCTTGGGGTAGGGCCAGCCGATCATCCGGTTCTCCGGACCGGGAGTGGCGATCTCCTCGGCTGAGTAGGCCTGCGGGATGGCGGCGTGGGGGTTGGTGGCCGCCGCGCGGCTGAGGCCGGCCCACAGCTCGGAGATGCGGCGTAGGTGCTCGTGGCGTCCTTCGTGGCGCTTGGCGTGCAGCGCGTTGTCGAACATCGGGTAGAACTGCACGGGCAGGAGGAGGCCCAGGGCTGCATCCTCGGGGCTCGAGAGCGACAGATCGCTACCCAGCACGGCGGTGGGTCGGGCGCCGTCGGCCTGCCGGGTCCATGCCGGGTGCTCGCCCCGACGGCGGGAGGCGGCCCGTGTCCGCCACGACTCCCCGCCACCGATCAGGGCGACGTCCAACTCTCCCCGCCCGATCGCCTCGGCCGTGGCATCGACCAGCAGTTGTGGTGTGTTGCCGCCGTCGGTGGTGTAGACGGTCTGGCGAACCTCGACACCGAGGCGCTCGGCCACCAGCGTGGCGGGATCGGGGTACCGCCGTGACAGGATGTGGACGACTCGGATGGAATCGAGCTGCGCCAGCAACGCGACAGCGCCGGCATCCGCCGCCGCTCGCCGGGCCGCCTCGGCCAGGAGCTCCGTCGGCTCTGGCGCCTCCCCCTCGCTGATGTTCACCTGGCCGACGCCCACGATCACTGGCGTCCGTGGGTCGATCTCCACCGGTCCCTCCTCCTTCGGAGGCTGGATTCTGCCAGGTCGAGCCGGGTCGGCCCAGATCCGCTCAGGAGCCGCGACGCCCTCCTCGATATCGACGGCGGTTGTCCTCCACGATCGCCTCGCCGAGTCGAGCGGCGTCGGCATCGGTCGTAGGCCAATCCTCGATCTCGGCGCGCGCCCACCGAGCCCATCGCCGCGTGGCGGCATAGTGCTCGTGGTACAACCGCGCCGCCACGCCGTTGACGTGCATGCGACCGGCGCATCGGAGGCCACCGACGTCGTCGCCGTCGCCGACGAAGGCCTCGTGCAGCTGCTGGTTCTTGGCCCGGGCGTCACGATCAACGGCGTCGACAGCGGCCAGGAGGTCCGACTTCGTGTCGGAGAAGATCAACTTCAACGAGGCCTCGGACTCGAAGGTCGACGGGGTGGGCTCCTCCTGTAACCAGCGGGCCAGGGCGTCACGTCCGGATCGGCTGATCGAGTACACGGTTCGGCGGCGTCGCCCAGCTCGCTCCGCCCGGCTGGTGGCCAAGCCATGCTCGACCAGTGAGCTCGGTTCGGCATAAATCCCGCTCTGCGCTCGTGGCCAGATGAAGCCCAAAGTTCCGTGCATCTGCTGGGTGAGTTCGTAGGCTGTCCGTTCTGTGATCGAGAGGAGTCCCAGGAGGGCATGGGACGTGGTGGTGAGACGCCGCACCCTTTACGTTGTAGTCGAGACCTGGACCACTTTCTCTCCTGCAAGTTGGACTTATAGGCCACAAACCGGTGAATACCGGGCCAATTCATTCAGGAAATTTGGCCGAACCTTGGATTCGGAGAGACTGCTGTGGTGGGCTGGGATCGTGTTTCGGTGACGCAGGTGCTCGAGAAGGCGGGCTGCGTCGCGGCCTCCGAGGAGGCCGACGAGCTCATCCATGCCGCCGGGGGTGACCCCGACGTGCTCGCCGAGCTGATGGCGCGACGGACCGGTGGGGAGCCCATCGCCTGGCTGACCGGCGCCGTCACGTTCTGTGGGATCCGGGTCTGCGTGAGCCCCGGCGTCTACGTCCCGCGATGGGAGACCGAGCTCCTGGCCCGGCGGGCCGCGGCGCTCCTCCCGCCCGCGGGAGTTGCCGTCGATCTCTGCACCGGATCGGGAGCGGTTGCCGTCGTGCTGACCGCCACCGAACCCGCTGCTCGGGTCTGGGCCACCGAGATCGACCCCGCCGCTGCTCGCTGCGCTCGACGCAATGCCATCAAGGTGTGGGAAGGATTCCTGGACGATCCCTTGCCGAGCGTCCTGGAGCAGGACGTCGACGTGTTGACCGCGGTCGTGCCCTATGTGCCGACCGGCGCGCTCCGGCTCCTGCCGCGCGACGTCCTGGCGTTCGAGCCTCGGCTCGCTCTCGACGGCGGACCCGACGGCACGGACCTGCTCGCCGAGGTGGCGCGACGGAGCACTCGTTGGCTGCGACCTGGTGGGTGGTTGCTCCTGGAGTTGGGCGGTGACCAGGCCGAGCCGATGGGACATCTGCTCCACCGGCTCTGCTTCCAGAGCGTGGAGGTGATCAACGATGTGGACGGCGACCCCCGTGCCATCTGCGCCCAGGCCAGTTGAGGAGTCCGTACCTGGCGGCCACGGCCAGGTCTGGAACGTCTCGGACGTGCACGTCGGTGCGGGCGGCCCGATCCGACCGGCGAGGATATTGCCGCCCAGGACGGATCGTAGCCTCGGCCCATGGAACTGGTCGGCCTGTGGCGCTATCCGGTGAAGTCGATGCAGGGCGAGCGACTGGATTCGGTGGAGATGGAGCCGGTCGGGGTGGCCGGGGACCGCCGCTACGGGGTGCGGGCCGACGCCTCCGGATGGATCCTGTCGGCCAAGCGGGAGGGTCGGCTCCTCGCCGCCCATTCCTCGAGCGGCGACCCGGTGCGAATATTGCTACCGACCGGCGTGTCCCTGCATGGACAAGGTCCGGCCACCGACGCCGCCCTCAGCGCGTGGCTCCAGCGACCGGTACGCCTGGTCCGAGCCAGCCACGAGGAGGTACCGACGTTCGAGAGCCAGGCTGACGACACGGACGACGACTCGGCCAGCACCACCTGGCCGGGGCACCGCGGCGTCTTCGTGGACTCGAGCGCGGTGCATCTGCTCACCACCGCCAGCCTGCGGGCGGTGAGCGCCCAGCGCCCCGATCTCGACTGGCGCGTCGAGCGGTTCCGACCGAACCTGTTGGTCGACGCGGCCGGCGACGAACGCATCGAAGACGATTGGGTGGGACGGCGCTGTTCGGTCGGCGACGTTGAGCTGGAGATCGTGAAGCCCTGCCAGCGCTGCGTCATGATCACCCGCCGCCAGCCGGGTGGGTTCGATCGGCAGCTCGGTGTCCTCACCCACCTGGCCCGAACGGCGCACACCACCCTCGGCGTCCTGGCCCGGGTGACCCGCCCTGGACCGCTCGCAGTCGGTGCCCCCGTGTCGGTCGATTGAGCTGTGGGAACGGGCAGGATAGGACAGGCACGGTGCTGGCGGCATCGGGCGGGTGAGCGATACCCGGTCTGGCCAAAAGACGCAACGAAGTCATCCTGGCATCTCTACGGCAAGGCCGAGTTCTCTGGCCGCCTCTGCCATGCGCCGGTCGTAGGTGACCACAGCCCGCAGCTCCTTCCCGACGACCTGGGCGGCGGCCAGATGGATCGCATCGAGGCTTCGTAGCGGGACGTTCGGGGCCAACGTCGCGGCGCGATCGAGCAACTCGGTGGTCAACATGACCTGGTCGAGGCGAGCGAGTTGGCGACGTGCCTGTTCGAGGGCCGGCGGCCCACCGGCGAAGACAGCTCGGACCACCTCGACACGGGCCAGCGCGCTGGTCACGACCTGGTCCGCCCGGCGACGACGCAGGAACCTTCGCAGCGCTTCGGACTCGGCTTCTCGTTGGACCAGCTTCACCAGCGCAGAGGAGTCCAGATACAGCCTCACCCGCCGTCGTCGCGCATCGCCGCCAGCCGGGTCGAGGCGTCGACGCCGTAGTCGCCCGGCGCGTCGTCGACAATGTCGCCCTCCCCGACAGCGGCGACGACCTGACCGCTTGCGATCATGTCCTGCCAACCGTCCCTCTGGGTGGGCACGAGCAGGGCGACTGGACGACCTCGATCGGTCACCTCGATCGTCTCACCACTCGCCACCCGGGCGAGGTACCGACTGGCATGCTGGCGCAGCTCCCGCACCCCGATCCGCTCCATGGTGCTACAATGTAGCACCATGGAGCGGCGGACCCGGGACGCTTCACCAGCCGACTACAGCGGAAACGGCGGGAGCGGTGAGCCGGTCTCGAGCACGCTCTTGAGGCTACTGAGATAGTAGAACCAGCCTTGAATGCTGGCCGCGGTCTTTGGGGCGTGCTCGAGGCGGTCATGGATCACGGTCACCTTGCAGAACTCCCCGGGCAGCTCTTCGATCTCCCAGGTCACGCGGCTCTCACCCTCGGCGGCCATCTCGTTGTCATAGAGGCTGCGCCAGGTGTGGACGAGACGTTTCGGCGGGTCGACCTCGAGGATCTCGTTGTCGCCCCAGACCCGTTCGCCGTCCGGTGAGCTGGTGCGCACCCGGTTGCCCGCCTCGTAGGTGCCCTCGACGCGGGCGCCTTGGAAGAAACGCGACACACCCTCCGGCGTGGCGATCGTCTCCCACACCCGCTCGGCGGTGTCGCTGATGTAGATCTGGAATACCTGCGTGGTCGCGGCGACGGTCATGTGTCCTCCTCCAGGTGATCTTTCAGGTCGAGCAGTGCGCTCGCCTGCTGGTCGCGGTACTTATCGATCCAGCGCCGCGCGATCGCCGCGATCGGCACCGGGTTCAGGAAGTGGTACTTGTGCCTGCCCTGCTTGCGGGTGACGACGAGGCCAGCCTGTTCAAGGACGCCGAGGTGCTTCATCACGCCGAAGCGCGTGAGGTCAGGCACCTCGGCCTCCAGCTCCACGAGCGTGCGGCCGTCGCGCTCGAAGAGCCGGTCGAGGAGCAGCCGCCGAGTGGGGTCGGCCAGCGCCCGGAACACCAGGTCGTCGTTTCCCACGACCACAGATTAGGTGATGACTTCGTCACGTGTCAATACAGTCACCTGTATCCACCGTTCAGTGAAGGCAGCGCACCTGCGCCGGGCCATCGACAAGTAGTGGAGTCGTTCGCTCGGACGCGGCCGCTACGATCCAGCTTGGCCCGGCTATCCGACGTGTTGATGGACCGGATCGTCGCCGCCTGTGCGGGGCCGAGGTGCGTGAGGTCGGCTGAGGCACCGGTGTCGCGAGACCACAAACCTCGCGCTGGGCAAAGCCTCGAATGTCCAGGTCCACGACCGAGTGGTCGCGCGCAACACCGCCGAGACACTGTCGAGGAGATCAACCAGATACTCGCCAGCCGCCAGGCCACCCTGAAGCTCAGTCGGCCCCGGACACCTCCCACAAGGACGACCTTGCGTTCGTCGGCGTCCGATCCGGGCCCGACTAGGCCTCTCACACCGCTTTGGTCGGTGTTGTGATTGACACGATGGTGGGCGCTGAGGGACTCGAACCCCCGACCACCGCCTTGTAAGGGCGGCGCTCTGACCAGCTGAGCTAAGCGCCCCGTTGCCGAGCGGGATCGCACGCTACCAGCGCCGGCCGGCCGGTCGGACGCCCCGCCGGACGCCCGGTGCGAAGGAGGTCGCACCGGCCGTCTGGCCGGGTCCACCCGCCTGAGCTGTCAGGCAGTGAGCTGGATGTCGGGCGCCGGGTTCTTCCGCGGCCGACCACGTCTGCGCTTCTGCGGGAGGATCTTGCCGTTGACGAAGAGCTGGCCGCCCCACACGCCCCACGGCTCCCGGCGGTCGATGGCACGTTCCAGGCAGGCGTCGATCACCGGGCACGTCGCACAGATCTGCTTGGCCCGGGCGATGTCGGGGATCTGGTCGGAGAAAAACAACCTCGTCACCATCCCCGACTCCTCCCGGCAGCGCGCGCCGGTCCAGTCCTCGTCGGGGTCGAGCGCCCCGATCAGCTCCTCAATCAGTTCGTAGGCGAACATCTCGCCGTTCCCTTTCGTTCGGTGGGTGTCGTGTGTTGCGCGGCTGCAGGTCGGTCGAGAAACAAAAAGGCCGCCGGGAGAATCCCGGCGGCCTTCGAGCCCTGCGATCGGTGATGCATCTGGTCTACCCAGATCTCCCGTCCGGAGGGCTCGAAGGCCATGCGTTCGTGCCGGTGACAGCCATGGCCTTGATGCGGTGTCCTGCGGCCGACGCGAACGTCGCGTCGCGAACTGCGCCGCTGGTGATGCCGCAGATCGGCGTGGCGGCCCCACCGAAGGGACCCGCGGCGAGCTCGAGCTGCGTCGTGATGACCGTCTTCATGTCGCAGCCCTCCTCTCAGGTCCCCGTGCGCCCGGGCCAGACCGGGCGCAGTCGATTCGTGCGCTGCCCATCCAACATCCGTGGTCAGGGTCCGTCAACTGATTTTCCGCCATCCCGCTCGCACGTGACACTCCCAGCAGGGCGCGCCCAGCACATCGGCCCAGCACGTCAGCCCAACCGCGACCGGGCGACCAGGGCCTCGGCAAGCAACGCAGGCGTGGCCGCCGCCACCGGCGTGCGCCGGGGCCCGAACTCGCGGACGACGAGGTCGGCGCCGCTCGCCTCCACCACGTGGGCCCCGGCCTCCTGGCAGATCAACATGCCGCCGAGATAGTCCCACGGGGCCAACGGGTGGCCGCTGCAGTCGATGAAGGCGTCCAACGACCCGCAGGCGACGGCGCACAGGTCGAGCGCGGCGGCGCCGAGGGAGCGGTACTGCGACCAGCCCAGGTAGGTGCGGGGGTAGCCGGAGAAGGCGACGATGGCCCGATCCAGCGTCTGGCAGTCCGATGGCCGGATGATGGCACCGTCGCGGCGGGCGCCCCCGCCGCGAGTCGCCTCGAACGTCGTCCCCGTCGCCTGGTTCACCACCACCGCGGCCAGTGGGCCGTCGGCGTCGAGGGCGCAGGCGCTGGTCGCCCACCACGGCAGACGGCGCGATGCGTTGGTGGAGCCGTCGACCGGGTCGAGGACGACGACGACCTCACGCGCCGCGTGGTGCACGCCGGACTCCTCGGAGATCACCCCGAAGCCGGCGGCCTCGAATACGGCCAATGCCGCCTCGTCGGCGACCAGATCGCTGCGGTACTGGCCCTCTCGGGTACCGGCCAGGCCCCAATCGTCCAGGCCATCCAGGGCGGCACGGACGTCCCGGGCGGCGGTGTGGAGCACATCGAGCACATCCGTGGCCGTCACCCTTCGGACGGTACCGTGCAGGTCGTGCCCGTGCGAACCGCCCGCCCCGGCGACCTCGACGAGATCTGCGCGCTGATCGTCGAGCTGGCTGCGTTCGAAGAGTCCGGCGCCGAGGTGGCATTCGACCGGGATGCGATCGGCCACCACCTGTTCGGGGCGTCGCCCGCAGCCCGGGTGCTGCTCGCGTCGCCCGCCGACGGGCCCGACGTGGTGGCCGGCATGGCCCTGTGGTTCCCGACGTTCTCCACGTGGGTCGGGCGCCCGGGCGTGTGGCTGGAGGATCTCTTCGTGCGACCGCAGTTCCGCCGTCAGGGCCTGGCCGCGGAGCTGCTCAAGGAGCTGGGCCGTCTGACCGAGGGGCGGGTGGAGTGGGCCGTGTTGGACTGGAACCGCGACGCCATCACCTTCTACGACGGCCTCGGCGCCCGACCGGTGCCGGGCTGGACGCGCTACCGATGGGTGCCCGAGCCCGGTACCGGCGGCCCGGCCGACTAGGATCTGGGTGGTGGCGGTCATCGACGTTGCCGGTTACGTGGCCGAGCTCAAGGATCACGCCGTGGACCACGGCTTCCACGTGCACGACGAGCGGCACCTGGTCGAGACGTACTCGCTGAGCCAGGTGTGGGAGGTCGACCTCCACCCCGAAGAAGGCTGCGAAGGCCCGCTCGACCTGCACCTGACGCTCGAGGTCGACGCTCGCGTGCTCCTGGCCTTCGAGGACGCAGTGGTCGACCTGCCCGATGGCACGGATCCGCCCGACACCTTCCACTTCCCGCTGACCTTCACGTGGGGCCTGCCGCCGCTGCCCCAGGGGCCGGACCTGCTGCGTCTCGCCATCGACCTGGCCGGGATCGGCGGGATGGAGCTGCCGCTCGAGTCGTCGGCCATCGACAGCTATGCGTCGGCGACGGACCCGGCGGAGCGGCGCATCACCATCGTGGCCCGCCAGCAGGTGTCGCTCACCCGCATCCTCGGCGGTGACGAGCTGCTCTGCGACACGTTCGACCGGGCCCTGGCCGTCAGTCAGTACCTGCTGACCCACGCGCCGGTGTGGCTCAGCGACCGCTGAGCACCTGGTCCTGCAGGGCCCGCCCGGCCGGGCCCGCCCACCAACGCAGGTGGCCGACGAGGTACCGGTGGAACGCCACCGCCGCGCCGTCGTCGTCGGCCAGGACGCTGTGGAAGTATTCGACCTCGGACAGGGCGTAGTCGACGTGGGCGACGGGGAGCAGGGCGGCCAGCCCCGAGCGCTCGGCCCGCCCGAGCGGGCGCACGGCTTCGTAGCCGGCCACCAACGCCTCGACGTGGTCGGCATGAACTGCGGCTCCGGCGCCGGCATCGAGGTCCAGCCAGCTCACCGCGTTGCGCTCAATGGCCACGGCGAGGTCGAGGACAAAGGGAGAGCGGTTCGCCAGGCCCAGGTCGATCACCTCGGCCACATCGGCATCCGGCCCGGCGTCCGACCAGGTCAGGTTCGACGCGTGCCAGTCGTTGTGCGTCCATCCCGCAGGCAGGTCGCCGGCCAGCTCCGCCACCGGCGCGGTGGCGGCCGGCAGGACCGGTTCGAGCGCCTCCCGCCAGGCCGTGCCTCGCAACCACGTTCCCAGACCGGGGCGTATCTCGGCTTGGCCAGCGATGGCAGCAAGCGGGTCGGGCGCTCCCAGCACCTCCCATCCGCCGAGCAGCGGCCCGGGGCGGCGGGCTGGCGCCTCGAACGTCATGGCGGCCAGGTGCAGCCGGGCCAGCGCGACGCCGGCCGCACGAGCGTGGCCAGTGTGGGCGAACGGCGACCACGACACCGCGTCGCGGTACACGTCGAGGCCGAGCGCCCGCTCGTGGGCTTCGTACACCGACTCCCCCATCGCGACGATGCCGAGGGGTCGGGGGACGGCGACGCCGTGATCCCCCAGGTGGGCCGCCAGTCGATGCTCAACCCGTAGCTGGGCGACGCTTCGCACCTCCCGGTGGTGCCGCTTGACGAAGAAGCCCGGATCGCCGTCGACGACGGCCGCGGCGGAGAAGGGGCGGGGGCTGTGCCAGCACAACCGCCCGGCGCCCAGGCGCAACGCGCCACCGATCTCGTCGACCTCGGTCTGGGTGAGTGGCTCCCAGGTGGCGGGCACCAGGTCGGTCCCCATCCCGTGGACGAGCACCGGTCGGCTCACCGGTGGCCGGGCCGGGGCCGAGCACGGCAGACCAATCCCGTGGCCAGCGTCGCCAAGGCGGACACCACGAGCGAGCAGAGCGATGCGCTCATCCACGTCGCCGGGTGGAAGCCGATGCTGTTCGCCACGTGCGACCAGGCGGACACCCACCACGACAGGGCGGGCGGGTTGATCAGCTGGTAGGTGACGAACCCGAGCACCCACGGCACGAGCATCGACCAGCGCGCCGGCGAAACCTCGGAGAGGTCCCACCGGCGACCGTCGAGGAGGAAGTAGTCGACGAGCAGGACCCCGAACATGGGGAGGAAGACCGATCCCAAGAGAAGCAGGAAGTTCTGGTAGTCACGGATGTTGAACCACAGCGCCAGGCCGGTGGTGAGCAGGCCGATGCCGAGGGCCAGGACCCGGCGGTCCCAGCTCCGCCGGAAGTTCTGCAGGGAGACCGCCGTGGAGTAGACGTTGGCGAACGACTGGTCCAGCTCCCGGGCCGCCAGCACGGCGAACGCCAGGGTGCCCAGGGGCACGGCGATGAACGCCCCGTAGATATCAGCGGGGTTGCGAGCGACGGTGACGAGCGCGAGCAGCCCCAGCAGGTAACAGGCGATCTGGGTGACGCTGTATCCCACCATGGAGCCGGCGAAGGCCCGGCGGGCCGAGCGTGAATGGCGCGTGTAATCGGCGGCCAGTGGGACGAACGACACGGCCACGGCGACCGTCGAGTCCATCGCCGGCCAGAAGCCCGACCACGTCCCCCGACCGACGGGCGGCAAGGGATGGCGGAGCAGCTGGACGGCGAGGTACACCAGCACCACCACCACGGCCCCGGTCACGTAGCGGCGCAGGATCCGTACCGCACCCAGCGGTCGCATCGTCAATGCTGTGGTCAGCCCCCCGGCGATCAGGACCGCGACCCAGTGGGGGAGGGCGGGGGCCACGGTGTGGGCGGCGGTGGCGATGGTGACCAGCTCGAAGGTGCCCCAGCCCAGGCACTGGAGGACGTTGAGCGCGGTCGGGGCATACGAGAGGCGAGCCCCGAACAGCCCGCGGAGCAGGACCATGGCGGGCGCGCCGGTCCGGGCACCGGGCACCCCGGCCAGGGCGACGGCCAGCGTCCCGAGGACGGTGCCGACCACGATGGCCGTGACGGCGGCGCCCAGGGACAGCTCTGGCGTACCGGTCCCGCCCGGTTGCAGCACGAAGATGGCGCCAGTGAAACCGAGGAGGCTCACCCCCAGGTTTCCCCACAGCCCGAGTTGGTCGAGCAGGCCCAACGGCTGGGGCACCGGCTCGAGGAGCGTCCTCGGCGCCTCGGTGCGGGCATCGCCGGCCACTCGGTCGAAGGCGGCGTTGCTGTGCGACGAGGACGGCGTTTCGATGATCGCCATGGCAGTCTCCCTACGCCGGCATTACCCGGTCAGGTTCGAGCGGTCGGCGACGGTCGTCGCCCTCTCAGCCCGGCCAGTCCGAGCTCCCGCAATTGGTTGTCGAGCCGCACGCTAGCCGCCACCGGGGCCGGTCGCGTCGGTATTCGCATCTGAACTACCGCGCCGCTACAGTGCCGCACCATGCGCACCGAGCACCACCGTCGCCACCTGCGAGCTGCCCTTGTCGTGGCCGTGGTTGCGCCGCTGGCGGCGGCGTGCGGGAGCTCGTCGAAGCGCTCGGCGCCCCCGACCACCCCCGCCACCACCGTGCCCGGACCGACGGCCACCACCATCGCCCGAGGGAGCGGCCCGGTCAACGTCCTCTACGCCGGGTCGCTGGTCAACCTCATGGAGAAGCAGATCGGCCCGGCCTTCCAGACCGCGACGGGCTACAACGTCGTCGGCTTCTCCGGGGGCTCCGATGCGTTGGCTACCCAGATCAAAGGGAAGATCCACGCCGGCGACGTGTTCATCAGCGCCAGCCCGACGGTCACCAAGTCCCTCGCAGGCGCCGCCGGCGGGAACTGGGTGAGCTGGTACGCCACGTTCGCCACCTCCGGTCTGGTGCTCGGTTACAACCCGAGCAGCAAGTTCGCCAGCGACCTCAAGGCCAAGCCCTGGTACCAGGGGATCACCGAGCCCGGCATCCTGGTCGGCCGTACCGACCCGACGACGGACCCGAAGGGCAAGCTGGCCGTCGAGGCGCTGCAGCAGGCGGCGGCGACCAACCACCTGCCGGCCCTCGCCACCGCCGCCACCTCCACCGCCAACGTCTTCCCCGAGGAGACCCTCGTCGGCCGGCTGCAGGCGGGCCAGCTCGATGCCGGGTTCTTCTACACCAGTGAGGCCAAGGCGGCCGGGATCCCGACGGTGCCGCTGACCGGAACGGACCTCAAGGCCACCTACACCGTGACCGTCCTGAACAACGCGCCGGACCCGGCGGGCGCGGCGGCCTTCGTCGAGTACCTGCTCGGCTCGACGGGCCAGTCGACCCTCAGCGGTGACGGCTTCACCCTCACCAGCCCGCCCACCATCGGCGGCACGGCATCTGACGTACCCTCGGGGATCCAACAGCTGATCGCATCCGCCCAGAATTGATCACGCGGCACCCTTGACCGGGCGAGGCGCGACCGGACGGGGGACGCGCCGGCCATTCACCTGGCTGGGAGGGATCCTCGCCCTGTACCTCGCGGTACCGGTCGTGGCCTTCCTGATCCGTGTCGCCGGCTCGGGGCACCGCGGCTTCGACCAGCCGGGCCTGTGGGGCGCCTTGCGGGTGTCGGTCGCCGGAGCCAGCATCTCGACGGTTCTGGTGGCCGTCTTCGGCATCCCCTTGGCCTTCGCCCTGGCCCGCTCGACGCGGTGGTGGGCCCGGGTCGGTGGCTTGGCCGTCCAGCTGCCGCTGGCCCTGCCACCACTCATGAGCGGGGTGCTGCTCATCTACCTCGTCGGCCCCTACACCAGGCTGGGCCGGCTGTTCGGGGGGCGCCTGACCGACTCCCTCGCCGGCGTGGTCATCGCCCAGAGCTTCGTGGCCGCACCCTTCCTCGTCATCGCGGCGCGCAGCGCCTTCGCCACCGTCGACGGGTCGTTCGAAGAGACGGCCGCCACGCTCGGTCACGCCCCCGTGGCCCGGTTCCTGCGCGTCAGCCTGCCCATGGCCGGCGCCGGGATACGGGCCGGGCTGCTGCTGTGCTGGCTGCGGGCGTTTGGCGAGTACGGCGCCACCGTCCTCGTCGCCTACCACCCCTACTCCCTGCCGGTGTACACCTACGTGCAGTTCTCGGGCTACGGCCTGGCACCCACCCAGGCCCCCACACTGCTCGCCGTCGGCGTGGCGGCCGCGGCCGTGGTCCTGGCCCAAGCTCGGGTGCGGTGGCGCCGGACCCCGGCCGCCGCCCTCCCGCCGCCCGTCGTGCCCACCCGTCGGGAGCCTCTGGCCATGGCGTTCGACCTGGACCATCGCACCGGCACCTTTCACCTCCACATCGACCACCACGCCCGATCGCCCCGATTGGCGATCGTCGGTCCCTCCGGGTCGGGCAAGTCGCTGACGCTGCGATTGCTCGCCGGCCTGGTGCACCCCGACACCGGCACGGTGCACGTCGGCACCCGCGACGTCGGCGCCATGGCGCCCGAACGCCGGCAGATGGGATATGTCCCCCAGGGCCAGAGCCTCCTCCCCCATCTCACCGTCTGGCAACAGGTCACGTTCGGGGTGGGTGCCGATCCTGCCGTCGCCGCCCACTGGCTCGACGCCGTGGGCCTCGCCGATCTCGGCCGTCGCTACCCGCATCAGCTCTCCGGCGGGCAGCGCCAGCGGGTGTCGCTGGCCCAGGCCCTGGCCCGCGATCCGGGCGTCGTACTCCTCGACGAGCCGCTGTCGGCCCTCGACGCCCCGGTGCGGGCCGACCTGCGTCGCCAGCTGCGGCGACTGCAGCGTGAGGCCGGCATCTCCAGCGTCCTGGTCACCCACGACGCCGAGGAGGCCGCCTTCCTGGCCGACGAGATCGTCGTTCTCAGCGACGGCGCCGTCCTGCAATCGGGGCCGTGCCGCGAGGTGTTCCGCCAGCCGGCGGGCGCCGGCGTCGCCCGCCTCCTCGGCGTGGCCAACTTCTTCCCCGGCCGGGTCCGCTCGCCATCGCAGGTCGACGTGGGCGGTGTGGCCTTCCCGGTGGCCACCACAGGGATGGAGCCGGGCACCGCGGTCTGCTGGACGGTCCGACCCGAGGGCGTCGAGCTACGACCGGAGGGACCCGGGGTGGCCGCCGAGGTCGTCGACGTGGTGGAGCTGGGCCTCACCACCTCGGTGGTGGTCCACGCCGGTCCCGTGGCGATCGAGGTGCGCCCGGCGCGAGACGTCGGCCTGCGCGCCGGCGACATGTGCGCCGTCCATCTCCACGCCGATGCCGTCCACTGCTGGGCACCGACGCCATCGGCCGCTCCGGCGCCGGTCGCTAGCCCGTCGTCGTGACGGTCCGGCCGGGAAGCCGCCATCGACGACGGCGGGCCAGCGCGCCCAGGACGACCAGCGCCGCCAGCCCGTAGCCGATACGGCCTACGGCGACCTGATGACGGTCGTTCAGGATGACGATGGCGTAGTACGGCTCGGTGGCGGCGCCCACCACCAGGAGCCACGGGGCGCCCACGAACGCACCCATCCCCGCGGCGGCCACCGCGTACCAGGGCTGCACGGGCGTCGTGACAAACACCAACGCAGCCAGGAGCACGACCAGGCCGACATCAGGGGCGAGCCTCGACCTGGCCACCGCCACCACGGCGACCACCAACGCAGCTGCGGCCAGGCCGGTGCTGACTGGTCCCGGCAGGCCGAGGAGACCCACGAGCAGGAAGCGGCC
This sequence comes from Acidimicrobiales bacterium, assembly GCA_965276635.1. Lineage (GTDB taxonomy): Bacteria > Actinomycetota > Acidimicrobiia > Acidimicrobiales > Palsa-688 > CBDIBC01. The sequence continues at coordinate 46,257 of CBDIBC010000005.1, forward strand.
ACCGTCGCCGTACTGCTCCTCACGGAGGTAGCCGGGCAGGTACCCGAGGATCTTGCCGCCGACGACGGCGACGTGTGGCGCTTCGGCCAGCACCACCACCGCGCCGGCGGCGAGCACGAAGCGCCATCGCCCCCGGCGCCAACCGGCGATCACGGCCAGGGCCGGGTAGAGCTTGACCATGGTGGCCAGCCCGACCAGGACCCCGGCCAGACCCCTCCGCTCCCGTGTCAATGCCAGGATGGCGGCGCCGAGGAGCAGCAGGCTGAGACCGTCGACGTGCCCGTTGCCGGCGAACTCCACGACAGGCAACGGCGACAGGGCGTACCAGGCGGCCTGCCTGGGATCGGACCGCCGGTCGCGCAGGGCCCGGATGATCAGCAGCACGGTGGCATCGTCGACCAGGCCACCGGCGATCTGCCACGGCCGGGACCCGGCATCCCCCGGCGTGAGCACATGCACGGCCACGAACCAGGCCTCAGCGACGGGCGGGTAGATGGTCCGGACGTTGCGGCGGTTCAACACCGTGCAGCCCGGACGCAGCCGGAGGTGCCGGCATTCGGCCGGCGGGGGCCAGAAGCCCGTCGTTCGCAGGTGTCGGAGCTGGGGTGCAGCTGGTGGGTACCGATAGGGGTCGGTCCCCGACAGCTGGACGTGGGCATCCCAGGCGTAGCGGGACACGTCGTTGGACACCGACGGTGTGGTGCCCGTGGCGGCCGCCAGCCGGAGGAGCACGGTCAGCACGACGATCACCAGCAGCGCGGTCCGGGTGGTGACCCGCGACGCAGCTCGCGCCCCCACCACCCACAGCACCCCCCAGCCGGCCAGGAGGAGCATGAAGTTCCAGCGGGCTCCGATCAGGGAGTGGCCGGCGACGAACCACGAGACCACCACCCCGCCGAGGCCGGTCACCACGAGCACCCCGAGCGCCACCGGCGAGGTGGGCGCCGGGCGCGCCGGACCGGCGACTGCAGCGGGCTCGGCCGTGCTCACCCGGCAGGGTCCGCCGGCGCCTCGTGGGCCAGCTCGGCCAGCCCGGCGGCGAACGGTACCTGGGCCCGGAATCCCAGGATGCGCTCGGCGCGCGCCGGTGAGGCGACGACATGGCGAACGTCGCCGAGTCGATAGCGGCCGGTCACGACCGGGCGGGGGGCGTCGGGGCCGAACGCGTCGGTGAGGGCGCCGGCCACCTCGCCGATGGTCACCGGCGTGCCCGAGCACACGTTGGCCGCCACGCTGGTGGCGGCATCCACCGTGGCGTCGAGGGCGAGGACGTTGGCCCGAGCGACGTCGCGCACGTGGACGAAGTCACGGGCCTGGCGGCCGTCCTCGAACACCTGCGCGGCCTCGCCGTGCCGGAGCCGGGTCCGGAACAGGGCGGCGACCCCGGCGTAGGGCGTATCGAGCGGCAGCCGGGGCCCGTACACGTTGTGGTAGCGCAGGGCCACGATCGTGGCGCCGCCCTGGGCCGCCCAGAGGGTGCACAGATGCTCCTGGGCCACCTTGGATGCCGCGTACACCGATCGCGGATCGAGCGGTGCGGCCTCGTCGACCAGCTCCCACGCCAGCGGCCTCGCGCAGGTGGGGCACAGCGGGTCGAACCGGCCGGCGTCGAGGTCCGGAGGCCGCCGGGGTGCAGGGCGGCGCGGTCCGTGCTCGGCGCAGCGGTAGCCGCCCTCCCCGTAGACGACCATGGAGCTGGCCAGCACCAGCCGGCCCCCGAAGCCGCAGGCGTGCAAGGCGGCGAGCAGCGTGGCGGTGGCCAGGTCGTTGTCGGCCACGTAGCCGGGCGCATCGGTGAAGTCGACGCCGAGGCCGACCCGTGCCGCCTGGTGGCAGACGGCATCCACTCCGGCCACGGCCGCCTCCGCCACGCCCGGCTCGTTCAGATCCGCCGTGATCGACTCGGCATCACCGTTGCGGTGCGCGGGGTCCCGGTCGACGACGCGGACCTCGTCGCCGCGCTCGAGCAGGGCGTCGACCACGTGGGACCCGATGAACCCACCGCCGCCGGTGACCAGCACGTGCATCAGGGAGCCTCGGGGCCGGTGCCGGAACGACGTCGGCGGTCGGGCCGCGGCGGCCATGGCAGAATGCCGGGCCGGGCGTCACCCGTCCCCCGACCGGCGACCCATCCCCTGCGACCCGGCGGGACCTGCACCATGCCAGACGTGATCCTCCCCGTCCTCGACGAACGCCGGGCGCTGCCCGGCGTGCTCGCCTCCCTGCCCCCCGGGTACCACCCCATCGTGGTCGACAACGGCTCGACCGATGGGTCCGGCCAGCTGGCCCGGGACTTGGGAGCCCAGGTGGTGCGCGAAGAGCAGCGGGGCTTCGGGGCTGCGTGCTTTCGCGGCCTCATGGCTGCCACCGCAGACGTGGTCTGCTTCATGGACGCCGACGGCTCGCTGGACGGCGCCACGCTACCGACAGTGGCCGGACCGGTGGTCGACGGCCACGCCGACCTGGTCCTGGGCCGCCGGCGGGCCGAGCCCGGCGCCTGGCCGGCCCACGCCCGGCTCGGGAACCAGGTGATCGCTCGTCGACTGGAACGGCGCTGCGGGATACGCCTCCACGACATCGGCCCCATGCGCGCCGCCCGCCGGACAGCGCTGATCGAGCTGGGCATGACCGATCGCCGGTTCGGGTGGCCGTTGGAGATGGTCGTGCGGGCCGCCGACGCCGGCTGGAGCATCGCCGAGGTCGACGTGGCGTACCAGGCCCGGCAGGGCCGCTCGAAGGTCACGGGCACGGTGCGAGGCACGCTGCGGACCATACGGGACATGACCGCCGTCCTGCGGTGATGGACCGCTCTCGGGCGGCTCGGCCTGGCGAGGGGCTGACGACTACGGTCACGAGGCGGTCACCAGACCGCCCACCTCTTCTCCACCGCGCTCGTCGGCCACCGGCAACACCAACTCGACGAACCAGCGACCACCCAGCTCCCACACGTCGTCGACGACGTAGCCCACCGCGTCGGCGACCGCCCCGATCCCCGACGCGGTAACTGACGCCCACGGGAACCAGGCGCTCGGACCACCCACCCGCTCGACACGGGCCCGGAAACGCCCGGGACGAGCAGTCGGTGGGCTCAACTCCGCCAACACACAACCCCCCGGAGCCAGCAGCTCCGCCACGCGCTCCAACAACACCCGCTCGTCGCCGCCGATGCCGATGTTCCCATCGAGCAGCAACGCGGTGCGCCATCGACCGATATCGGGAACCGCACCGAACACCGATGTCCGCACCACCGGCGCCCCCCGACGCCGAGCCGTGCGCACGGCCTGGTTCGACGAATCGATCCCCAACACCTCGGTCCCCGCTGACACCAACGCCTCCACGTGCCGGCCCGGGCCGCAACCCACGTCGAGGACCGGTCCCGTCGCCCGCTCGAGCACCGCCCGATCCGCCGCGTCAGCCACACCGTGCCAACGATCCAGCGGCAACTCCATCAGCTGACCATCGCTCGTACGCAGCGCGGCCCAGTTTGCCGCCGCCGATCCGCTTGGCGCCAGGAACAGATGATCCGGCCACGGCGAGGTGAGCCCTTGCCGCACAGCCACCCGCGGCCGGTTCACGTCGACCGGGCCCACGCCGTCCGCGCCAGCGCGACCGCGAAGTGGGAGTTCGGGATCTGCGTGGCCACCGTGTGGGCCACCGCGATGTGGTCGACGTCGTCGAGGGTCGGCAGGACGGCGACGCGATGGCCGAGCTGCTCCAGCCGGGCGCGCTGGGCGCCACCGGTCCCGGCCGTGCTCATCGACACACCGGCAAACGGGTCCTCCGCCCAGCCCCGGCGCAGGCCCAGCGCCCACCATCCTCCGTCGGCCGCCAACCCGAGCGAGGCGCTGACGTCGGGATCGCGGTCGGTGGCGTCCAGGCAGCTGTCGAGCAGCTGCGACGTGACCTGGGGTGTGTCCATGCCGATCTGCAGCCCGGGCCCAGCGGCATCCGCCCACGCCGCGGCCAGACGTGCGCCAAGGCCTTGGCCGCGCTGCGCGACCACCTCGAAGCCGGGCGGCAGCCAGTCGCCCGGCGAGCCGTCGAGCGCCAGGATGCGACGGTCGGCGCCGCAGCCGGCCACCGCTTCGAGGGTGTCGGCCAGCGCACCGGCGGCAACCGCCGCCGCCTCGTGCATCGAGAGGTCGGGAGTCAGCCGGGTCTTGACCTGTCCGGCCACGGGAGCCTTGGCCAGCACCAGCACGTGCCATCCGGTGCGGGGCTTTGCGTATCGCGGGGTGTTGGTGAGGAAGGTTTGTGCGGTCATGGTCTCCGGGGCTGCCTGGGTCAGTTTGCCGGCTCGGACGTGCTGCGCGACGAACGGGGCCCGGGAATGCCGGGCCCCGTTCGTCGATTGCTGCTACCGGTTCAGACTAGGAGCCGGCGAGGATGAGGTGGGCGATCCCAATCGGGGTACCGGCCGTGAGGGCATTGGTGCCGAAGGCCGAGTTCAGGGCCGAGGCTGCAGTCGAGGTGAGCTCGACCTTGGTGCCGTCGAGGTGGACGGTCCCGTTCACCATGCTGGCCTGCACGGCGCTGCCGTCCAGGAAGTACAGCGGGATGTCGTACCCGAGCACCTTGCCACCAGCGCTGACCGTGGCGTAGAGCATGGAGGTACCGGGGTTGACCACGTAGTCCGTGGTGTCGACCTCCGTGGTGCCCTTCTTCAGGCTCAGGCCGCTGCCCTGGTGGATGACCGAGCCGACGATCTCGCCGGGCTTGGCGCTCTTGTCGGAGTGGATACCGGCGAAGCCGCCCGTGATCGGGAAGGTGATCGTCGATCCGCTAAGCGTCGCCGTGCCGATGGTGCCGGGCGTGACGCCGAGGCTGGTGAGAGCTCCGAGGGTGGCCGAGTTCAGGTCGACCGACGTGGATGTCCCGGTCAGGCGAGAGACCTCGGTGACCTTGTCGGTGTAGGTGTTCGCCGTGCCGGTGGCCACGATGTGGGCGATGCCGAGCGAGATGCCGCCCTTCAGCGCTGTGGTGCCGAAGGCGCTGTTCAGGGCGTCAGCGGCGGCCTGGGTCAGCTCCACGTTCGTCCCGTCCAGGTGCACGGTCCCACTCGGCGTGCTCACCTGGAGCCCGGTGCCGTCCAAGGATGCCAGGGGGACGTCCGGCTTGCCGCCGATCGTGGCGTACAGCATCGAGTTCCCGGGATCGACGACGAAGTCCGACGCGGTTACCACGGTCGAACCCTTGGTAAGGGTCAGGCCGGAGCCGAAGTGCTGGATCGAGCCGACCACGTAGCCGGGCTTGAAGCTCTTGTCGGAGTGGATCTCGGCGTACCCGCTGGTGATCGGGAAGGTGATGTTCGTCCCGCTCAACTGGGCGGTGCCGAAGGGCGTGGGTGCGATGCCGAGGCTGGTCAGCGCCATGAGGGTGCTGGCGTTCAGCGACACCGTGGTGCCCTGGCCGGTGAGGTTGGCGATGGCGGTGACGACGTCACTGCTCGCCGCGGTGGTGGGGGCAGCGGCACCGGACCCACCAGCAGCCGTGGTGGCAGTCGACCCCGACTTCGAGGAGGAACCGCACGCGGCTGCCGCCAGACCCAGTACGCCGACTGCGCTCAATGCAGCGACACGATGTCCAAGCTTATGCAACGTATTCTCCTGTTCGGAAGGGGTTGTCATGTCTTCGGTGCAACCCCAGGTCCCGGATGACAGGATCGTTATATTTCCTCGGTCACGCCCGCCGGACCACGCCGCAGGCGGACGGCGTAGGCGACGGCGGAGAGCAGGAACAAGACGCCGGTCACCAGCAACCAATGGGACAAGAAGTCCCGGGAGGACAGGCTCGTCGTGGCGTGGTAAATGGTGTTCAGTCGGAGGATCGACGGGAACCACACGAGCAGCAACAGCAACGAGAGCGCACCGGGGATCCGCACGTAATTGACCCACGGGACGGTGACACGTGACACCTGGCGGCGCCCGATCCGGCTGATCGGCCAGTCCACCAGCTGGTACAGCGGCAACAAGATGAGATCGTGGGCCACGGCCGCGCCCACGAACCAGATGATGACGGCAACGGGCCGGTCCATGCGAATCAACTTGTCGGCCGCGTAACCGGCCAACGCGAACGACGCGACCATCACCAGGAGGTGCAGGGGGTTGGCCCCGTACCAGCGGACGAAGGTGCGGAAGAAGGCGCGCATCACGGATGGAAGGTGATCCGCGTCACCCATTTGGTGTTGTGGACCCCCGGATTGTCGGGGACGATGATCCGGGCCGGGTAGCCGTGGTCGACCGAGAGCGTGGCGCCGTTGACCCGCAGGGCCAGGAGGCTTCCGGTATCGACGATCTGGTTGCCGCGCAGCGTCACCGCACCGAAGCCGCCCCGCTGCAGCGACTCCACGTAGGCGCGCGACGGGTGGCTCACGCCGGCCATGGCCGCCAGATCACGCAAACGGAGCCCCTCCCATGCCTGGTTCGGCGTGGACCAGCCCTCCACGCAGGCGATGGGCAGGTGCGATCGGTGCTGGGCCAGGGCTGTCAGCTGGTCCCGGGTGAAGATCAGGTGGCGACTGGTCCCGACCAGCTCCAGGCGCCATGCCGGGTCGACGGCCTTGCGGGCCACCCCGACATTGCTGGCCGTCTTGTTGATCTGAAAGCCGTTGGGCCCGTGTCCCGGGTTGGTGCCGCGCGGCGCGAAGAGCGCCGTGCGGCGCAATGACCCACCGATGCTCTGGCCCAAGGTGGTCAGCAGCAGCAACAGCGAACCGGCGCCCACCAACCCGATCGCACCGCGTCGCGACATGCTCGCCGGCGCCGGATTGGGGCTGACCAAGCCGTCAGGGTCGGGTGGCTCCGGCCGCGTCCGGGCCGCGTTCGTGCGCAGGACCTCGCCCCATCGACGGGACTTGAGCGACCGGCGCATCTTCGGGAACTTGATGGACACGTGGACGACGAACGCAGCGATGAACACCCAGGCCCCGTACAGGTGCAGGGTGTAGAAGGAGCCGGGGAACTTGTACCAGTACTGCACGTCCATGATCCCGGTCACGAACTCGAACATGACCCCGCCCACCAGCAGGAGCAGCGAGACACGTTCGATGGCGTTGGCCACCGAACGCACCGGTGGCAGCTCGAACAGCTTGGGGATGACCGACCACAGCTTGCCGAGCAGTACCGGCACCAGCACGATGCCCAACGTGACGTGCAGGCCCTGGGTGACGCGGTAGAGCCAGTAGGGGTGCGTCGGCCAGTCGAAGAAGTAGAAGCCGAGCGAGCCGTGGCCGGGAGTGGTGTCGTTGCCGGGTAGCGTCGGGTTGTAGGCGTCGTAGGACAGCAGGCCGGTGATGAACATCACCGTGATGCCGATCAGCAGCATCAGGCCGAACACCGATGTCAGCCACGGCCCTCGGATCGGGCTTCGCCAGAAACCACGCCGGGCCGGGCCCCGCTCCTGCATCTTGGCCATCACCGAGTCCATCCGTTCGGCGACCGACCCAAAGGACTTCACGAGCGGAGCGTAGGCGCGCAGAGGGGCATCGGAGCGTGTTCGTCGCCGGACCAGCTGCCGGATGGGATCCGACCCCACGTTCCCCACGGACCGCCAGCGTTCGGACGGCCGGCGGCCGGCTGGGCGGCCGGGGCTCGCCGGGGCTGGCCGGCAGGGGCGGGGCAGGCGACAACGGCTGGCTGCCGGCGGCCCCTGTCCTCGACCACGACACGCGGCTTCGGTGCGGTTGTGGCGGTGCCCGGCCGAGGTTTGGCGCGATCGCGGTCGCTGGGGGCCCAAAACTGCGCCCGACCTCACGGGCATCCGGTCAAGACCGCACCGAACCTCGCCGGCGCGACGGCCTCGCCGGCGCGTCGATGACCTGGCGGCGTACCCGTTAGCACGGCCACACCAGCGGGTGGGGCGAGCTCCCGGGACCTGCGCCGGCCGGCCTCGAGGCGGTGGTGGGCCCGGCGGGGATCGAACCCGCGACCAAGGGATTATGAGTCCCGCGCTCTCACCACTGAGCTACGAGCCCGACTGCACCCTAAGCGATCGCAAGGCAGGCTAACCGGGGGGTGTGGGCGGGCTCCGACGGACGGGTGCGGCGTCGGGCCGCACCGAGCGCAACGAGACCGGAGCCCCTTCCGCCGCCGCCTGCGAACGGTGGTAGACGACCAAGGCATCCTCGGCCATGGGCTTGGCGAAGTGGTAGCCCTGCAACAGGTCGAAGCCCAGGGCACGGATGCGCGCTCCGGTCGCCGCATCCTCGATGCCTTCGGCCACAGCCGTCAGGCCGAGGCGGTGGGCGAGCTCGCAGACCGACAGCACGATGGCGGCGTCGGCCGGCGACGTGGCCGATCGGATCACGAAGCCCTGGTCCACCTTCAGCTCGTCGAGCGGCAGGTAGGGCAGGACCGCCAGTGAGGTGTAGCCCATGCCGAAGTCGTCGATGGAGACCCGGATGCCGGCGTCCCGGAGCTGGTGCAGGCCGCCGCCGGCCTCGACCAGATCTGCGGTGGCGGCCGTCTCGGTGATCTCCACCGTCATGCATGACGGTGGCAGCTGGCGGGTCTCGACCTCGGCCAGGATCCAGTGGGCCAGGTCCGGTCGGGTGATCGTCTTGGCCGACAGGTTCACCGACACCGGCAGGTCGATGCTCGCTCGCCGCCAACGCACCTGTGCGTCGAGCGCCTCGATCAGGATCCACTCGGTCAACCGGTCGATCAACCCGGTCTGCTCGGCGAGAGGCACGAACCGGCCCGGCGAGACGTTGCCGTGTGTGGGGCTGGTCCAGCGCAGCAGTGCCTCGACCGACACCGACCGTCCGGTGGGGCCGTCGATCTGCGGCTGGTAGGCCAGCCACAGCTCGCCCCGTCCGGCGGCCAGGCGGAGGTCGGCCAGCAACGCCAGGTCGTCGGCGGTCATGGTCCGCTGGTCACCGTCCCACGTGGCGAACATCTTCCCGTTGCTCTCCGCCCGCCGGGCAACGGCGCTGGCTCGACGGGCCAGCTCGGCCACGTCCATCCCGTCCCAGGGGGCCAGGGCGACGCCGACGTGGGCGCGCAGGGAGATCTCGACATCACCGACCAGGTAGCGCCCGGAGCCGACGGCCTGGACCAGGGTGGTACCCAGGGCCTGGGCGGCATCGTTGGCCACGATCAGCGCCTCCTCCGTCGACCGGCTGGCTTCGGCCGCCACCACTCGGGGTGCGTCGGGAAGGGCCAGGACCACGGTGAGCTCGTCGCGCTCCACCCGCCCGATGACGCTCTCGGGCGGGAGCACCTGCCCGAGGTCCTCCACCGCTCGGCGCAGCAGCTCGGTGCCCAGCTGGTAGCCGAGCGCCTCCCGGGCACCCTCGAGACCGGACAGGATCACCGACGCCACCACGCAGGGGGCCCGCTGCAACATCCCATCCATCTGCCCGGCCAGGCCGAAGCCGTTCGGCAGGCCCGTGTCCGCGTCCACCACGCCGTGCTGGCGAGCGGAACGGGTGAGCACGAAACAGGTGAGCGCGGTGGCGAAGGCCACGAGGGTGGCGCTGGTCGCCAGCACGAGGGCGGTCGCCGGGCCGTCATGGCTCATAGCGGCCGCCCACAGGGCGACGAGGAGCACCCCGTGGAGCGCCAGCAGCGACCGCCACGAGAGGAACAGGCCGGCGAAGACGACCACCGGCGCGGGGAGCAGCAGGTACAGGACCGACAGGTCGGCGTCGCGGCCCTGCCACACGACCAGGGCCGATGCAACCAGGACGAGCGCGCACATGGCCTGGCAGCGGCGTGGACCGAGCTGGCGCGCCCGCAGCAGTGTGGCCGCCACCGCGACCAGGACGACGGTGGCCGCCGGGAGGTAGGGCCGGGTGAAGCTGGCGGGGTCGAGCATCAGCGCACCCAGTGGCCATATGACGGCGGCCAGGAGGTAGACCGGGCGCATGACCGACAGCGGGCTCAACAGCTCCAGGGGGGCGCCCAGGGCGAACCACGACCGGATCTTGGGGAACCAGCGGCTTCGCACTTGGGCATCGGCACCGAGGCGGGTGCTGGTCACCTGACGGTCCGACACGGGGCTCGCCGTCCAACCGCGCCACTCCGCCTTTCTCGGAACCGTCACCCGATCTCATCGACACCGCCGTTCCGGGACCTGAGTCGCAGCCGGTGAGACTTTCGGGGCCTGCGCCATTCGACCGTCTGAACCCGAGCTCTCCTCGGCCTCAGCCGAGCAGGCGCTCGAGGTGCGACACCGTCTGGCGCCAGGCGTCGCTCCGAGGATCGATGACGTCGCGGTGCCCGGCACCGGCAACCGGGACGTACACCGCATCGTCGCCGGCGGCCTGCGCCGCCTGGCTGTAGCGCTCGCTGAGCGACGGCGGCACGATGGCGTCGTCCAGCCCGTGGACGAGCACCTGGCGTACGCCGATCGGCAGCAGCGCCAGCGGCGATGCCCCCCGGTACCGCTCCGCCACGCGGTCAGGCCGCCCACCGAGGAAGCGGCTGACCGCGCCGTCACCGAGACCGATCCGATCGGCCTCGACCAGGTCGGTCACCCCGGCCAGCGAGACGGCACCGCGCAGCACCACCCGCCCGTTGGCGCCGGGCACGTCCGGCGCCAACCGGGGGCGGGCGGCGGCCCACAATGCCAGCTGGCCACCCGCCGAATGGCCGCAGGCCACGACCCGTCCCGGATCGATGCCGTCCAGGTCGGCCAGGTGGTCGATGGCGGCGGCCACGTCGACCAGCGTGCGCGGCCACCCCGCACGCCCGAGGACGCCGACGCGCCGGTACTCGATGTTCCACGCCGCCCAGCCCTGGCCGGCCACCGACCGGGCCAGGCCCCGCATGAGCATTCGGGGGTACACGGTCTTCCAGAACCCGCCGTGGATGAGGACGACGACGGGGAGGTGGCGCTGCCCGCCCGACGGCCGCCACAGGTCACCCACCTGCGCGAGGTGGGACCCGTAGCGGATCCGTTGGCGGTTCACCGCGGCGAGGGTAGCTCCGGGGGAGAGACTCGAACTCTCAACCTAATGGTTAACAGCCATCCGCTCTGCCGATTGAGCTACCCCGGACTGATCGAAGGCACCCTACCATCTCACTCCGAACCCGAAACGGGAGGATCGACCATGGCTGAACGCCCCCAACCCCTCGCCCCAAGCGAGCTGACGCCGCGCCTGAACGACCTGCACGGTTGGTCCGGCGGCCCCGATGGCATCGAGCGCACGATCGACGCCGCCACCTTTCCCGAGGCGATCGAGCTGGTCCGCCAGGTGGCGGAGATCGCCGAGGCGGCGGACCACCACCCCGACATCGACATCCGCTGGCGGACGGTCCGCTTCGCGCTCACCACCCACGACGCCGGTGGCGTCACCGAGCTCGACCTGGCCCAGGCGGCCGAGATCAACCGGCTGGCGCCGAGCTGACCGTCGACGGCTACTCGTCGTCGAGGTAGTCGCGGAGGTGACCGGAGCGCTGCGGGTGGCGCAGCTTGGCCAGGGTCTTGGACTCGATCTGGCGAATCCGCTCCCGGGTGACACCGAACTCGCGGCCCACCTCCTCCAGGGTGCGCATCTGACCGTCGTCGAGACCGAAGCGCAGGCGGACCACCCGCCGTTCTCGCTCGGAGAGCTCCGACAGGGCCTGGTTCACCGCTTCGTTCAGCATGGCCCGGGCCGCGGCCTCCGACGGGACGATGGCGGCTTCGTCCTCGATCAGGTCGGAGAGGCTGAAGTCGTCGTCGCCCATCGGCTGCTCGAGCGATACCGTTTCCTGGCTGACCCGGAGGATCTCGCGGACCCGCACCGCCGTCAGCTCGGTCCGGGTCGCCACCTCGTCCATGGTCGGCTCCCGGCCCAGGTCCTGGAGCAGCTGGCGCTGCACCCGCACCACCTTGTTGATGGTCTCGACCATGTGCACCGGGATGCGGATGGTGCGCGCCTGGTCGGCGATGGCTCGGGTGATGGCCTGACGGATCCACCAGGTGGCGTAGGTGGAGAACTTGAAGCCCTTGGTGTAGTCGAACTTGTCGACGGCCCGCATCAGGCCCAGGTTCCCCTCCTGGATCAGGTCCAGGAAGGCCATCCCCCGGTTCCGGTACCGCTTGGCGATGGACACCACCAGACGTAGGTTGGCCTCGACGAGGATGCGCTTGGCCGCCTGGCCCTCGGTGCGGAATCGCTCGTCACGCACCACCTCCAGCTCGTCGGCCGCCTCCACGCCGTGGTGGTCCATCAGCCGGGCAGTGGCATGGAGGCCCTGTTCGACGCAGCGAGCCAGCACCACCTCTTCGGTGGCCGTCAGCAGCCGGACCTTGCCGATCTCCTTCAGGTACATGCGCACCGGATCGGAGCTGCCGCTCGACATCCCGTCGAGGTCCATGCGGAGCGCGCCCACCGACACGCGGGCCGGGGCTCGCAGGGCGGACCCGCCTTCGGCCAGGCGCGCCAGCGCATCGGACGTTCCTGCCGCCACCCGGTGGAGCGACGGCTCGGGCGACGTAGGGCCCTCCAGTGCGGGACCGGGCGACGCGACAAGGGGAGCAGGCCCCGCGCTGTTGTCGTCCGCCAAGCCGAGCGTCTCGCCGCCGGCGGGCGCGACGTCGCCGCCGGCCAGGGCAACCCGGCCGGTCAACTCGGGATCGTCCGTGATCTCGTTGTCGTCGCGCCACTCGATGCCCTCCGCCCGGACCCGCCCGACGACGGCGTCGATCAGCGCCGGCGTCAGCTCCACCGCCTCGAGCACCGACATCACGTCGTCGGGGGTGAGATAGCCGCGCTCGCGGCCGAGGAGCAGCAGAGCGACGAAGTCCACGGTCGGGACGCCCAGGGTCGTGAACGGCGTCGACACGGCGTCGCTCACGCCAGAGCCCCCGGCTCGTGTGCCGGTTCGCTCAACGCCGGTTCGCTCAATGCCGGCTCGCTCAGCGCCGGCTCGGGCTCGGGCTCGGGCTCGGGCTCGGGCTCGGAGGCAGGATCCGACGCATCGGTGTGGCCGTCGCCAACCGGCTCGGGCTGACTCCGATCCACGAGCCAGCGTACCAAGCTAATCTCCGCCTCCCTGCTCAGCGCGCTGGTCTCGGCGGTTCCGCGCACGGTCTCCAACGCCAGTTTCAACCAGGCGATCGTCGGGCCGTACGCCGCCGGCTCCGCTGCTTGCCGCATCTCGGCCTGCAGCTCGCGAAGAGCTCGGTCGCCGGCCCGTTCGACCAGGCGAACCATGATGTCGTCGGTACCGACCTCGGGCTCCTCTACGGCGAGGCGCTGCAGGAGCGCGGCAGCTTGGGGGTCGGCGGCGTCGATGGCCGCGTGGAGGGTGTCGGCGCCGGCCAGGGCGTCGTAGACGGCGACGGCGAGAGGGTGGGCCAACAGAACCGGCTCCAGCCGTTCGGCGATCTCATCGGGTCGATGCACAGCCAAGCGGAGCGCCTCCAGCTCGGTGCCCGTGACCGCGGGGGCAGCCGGGCGCGCCGCGACGCGCCGGTCGGGCTCAGGTCCGCCCCCGCCGGGCGACGGAGGCGGATCGGCGGCCAGCGCCCGCAATCGTCCGGGCTCGATGCGGCACCGGTCGGCGACCTCCATCAGGTACTGGTCTCGTACCATCTCGTTCGGATGGCTCGCCACCAGCCCCATCGCGGCAGTCGCCGACCGCACCCGGCTCTCTGGTGTGCCCAGGTCGGCGGCACCGAGCAGGCGCTCCAGGCGGAAGCCCAGATAGGGACGAGCCGTCTCGATGGCGTGGTGGAGGGCGTCGGGGTCGCGGCGGGCCAGGTCGGCGGGGTCCGAACCGGGCGGCAGGGCGGCGACGCGGATGTCGATGTCGAAGCGCTGCTCCCAGTCGGCGTAGTGCTCGGCGGCGTGCTGTCCGGCGGCGTCGGCGTCGTAGGCCAGGACGATGCGGCGGGCGAAGTTGGTGAGCAGACGGATGTGGCCGTCGGCCAGAGCCGTGCCACAGGTGGCGACCGCTTCCCCGACCCCGGCACAGTGCAGGCCGATCACGTCGGTGTACCCCTCGCAGACGACCACCTGCTTCTTGGCCACCACGTCGGTCTTTGCCCAGTTCAACCCGTAGAGAACCCGGCCCTTGTCGTACACCGCGGTGTTCGTGGTGTTCTTGTACTTGGGGGGACGGCCACCGGGCAGCATGCGACCTCCGGCACCTACCGGTCGACCGCCGGCCTCGAAGATGGGAAAAAGGAGCCGAGCGCGGAAGAAGTCGGTGTGCCGGCCTCGGTCGTTGACATAGGCCAGCCCGGCGTCGGTCAGCACGGGCGCCGGGACACCGAGCCCACGCACCAGGTGGTCCCAGCCGTCAGGAGCCCAACCCAACCGGTACTTGCGCACCATCTCGCCGTCGTAGCCCCGTTCGTGGCGCAGATAGGCGCGTGCCGGCGAGGAGTCCTGGCCGGCGAGCAACCGCTGGTGGTACCAGGAGATGGCGGCCTCCAACGCCTCGTGCAGGCGGCCACGACGCTGATGATCGCGGTTGGACGTCTCGTTGTCGTAGCGCAGGGTGATGTTGGCCTTCTGGGCCAGGCGCTCGACGGCATCGACGAAATCGAGGTGCTCCAGCTCCCGCACGAAGGTGATGACGTCGCCGCTCGCCTGACAGCCAAAGCAGTAGTAGACGCCGAGCTCGGGGTTGAGGGAGAACGACGGCGACTTCTCCCCGTGGAAAGGACACAGACCGCTCCAGCTCCGACCCACCCGCCGCAGGGCAATGTGCTCGCCGGCCAGGGCCACGAAGTCCGTGGCCGCCCGGACGCGTGCGATGTCCTCGTCGACGATGCCCATGACCGTTCAGCTCATCCCGTCTGGCATCGCTACTGCATGGCGATGACCGCTTGGGCCGCAGCCAGGCGGGCGATCGGCACGCGGAACGGCGAGCACGACACGTAGTCGAGGCCGGCCCGGTAGAAGAACTCGATGGACTCCGGGTCGCCGCCGTGCTCGCCGCAGACGCCCAGCTTCAGGCCCGGCTTGGTCGTCCGTCCCCGGGCCACCGCGTCGAGGACCAGCTGGCCCACGCCGCGCTGGTCGATGGTCTCGAACGGGTTGCGCTTCAACAGGCCCTGCTCGAGATAGGCGGTCATCATGCGGCCCTCGACGTCGTCGCGGCTGAAGCCGAATGTCATCTGGGTGAGGTCGTTCGTCCCGAAGCTGAAGAAGTCTGCCTCCTCGGCGATCTCGTCGGCGCGCACGGCCGCCCGTGGTGTCTCCACCATGGTGCCGATGGTCACGTCCAGCTTCCGTCGCACTCCGGCCGTCTCGGTTGCGATGGCATCCTCCACCCACGAGCGGGCGAGGGCCAGCTCTTCGCGAGTGACGGTGAGGGGGATCATGATCTCCACCCGAGGCTTGCCGCCCACGGCCACGCGTGCGGCGGCGGCCTGCATCAACGCCCGTACCTGCATGGCGTACAAACCCGGCTTGATCACTCCCAGGCGAACGCCCCGAGTGCCGAGCATCGGGTTGACCTCGTGCCAGGCCTCCGCCGCCGCCAGCAGGGCCTCTTCCGCCACGGTCAGGCCCGTGGTGACTTTCTTCAGCTCCAGCTCCTCGGTCGGCGGCAGGAACTCGTGCAGGGGTGGGTCGAGGAGGCGGACGGTCACCGGCAGGTTGTCCATGGCCTCCAGGATCTCCTCGAAGTCCGCCTTCTGAGCCATCCGCAGCTCCTCCAGGGCGGCGTCCTCCTCGGCCGGTGTCGACGCCAGGATCATCCGGCGGACGATGGGCAGGCGGTCCTCGGCGATGAACATGTGCTCGGTGCGGCACAACCCGATGCCCTCGGCGCCGAACTGCCGGGCGTTGCGGGCATCGGGACCGTTGTCGGCGTTGGCCCGCACGGCCAGCTTGCCCTTGCGAACGGCGTCCGCCCACTTCAGCACGGTGGTGAACTGCTCGGTCGCCACTGACGACGAGAGCTGCACCTCACCGACGACGACTTCGCCCGAGGTGCCGTCGATGGAGATCACCTCACCCTCCCTCACCGTCTGCCCCTCCACCGCGAAGCCGCCATCGACGATCCGCACCCGCTCGGCGCCCACCACGGCCGGCTTGCCCCATCCCCGGGCCACGACCGCGGCATGGGAGACCAGCCCGCCTCGAGCGGTGAGTATCCCCTCGGCGGCCAGCATCCCGTGCACGTCCTCGGGCGAGGTCTCCGAGCGGACCAGGATGACCTTCTCCCCCCTCGCCGCGGCCGCGGCGGCAGCGTCTGCCGTCAGGTAGACGCGACCCACGCCGGCGCCCGGCGAGGCGGCCAAGCCCTTGGTCAACACGGTGCCGGTGCCGGTGACGGCGACCGGCTTGCCATCCCGCCGGGCGAACTGCGGGTGGAGCACCTGATCGAGGTGATCGGCGGTGACCCGATTGATCGCCTCGTCCCTGGTGATCTTCCACTTGTGACCGGCCCGACCCTGGGGACGGGTCATGTCCACTGCCATGCGCAGCGCGGCCACGCCGGTCCGCTTCCCCACCCTGGTCTGCAGCATCCACAGCTTGCCCTGGTCGATGGTGAACTCGGTGTCGCACATGTCCTGGTAGTGGGCTTCGAGCCGGGCAAAGATGGTCATCAGCTCGTCGAAGATGGCGGGGAAGCGGTCCTTCAGGGCGCCGAGAGGCAGCGTGTTGCGGATGCCGGCGACCACATCCTCGCCCTGGGCGTTGATCAGGAAGTCGCCGTACTCGCCCTGGGCGCCGGTCGCCGGGTCGCGTGTGAAGCCGACGCCGGTACCGGAGCGGTCGTCCCGGTTGCCGAACACCATGGTCTGCACGTTCACGGCCGTGCCTAGGTCGTGCGGGATCCGCTCGCGCACCCGGTAGGCAATCGCCCTGGCCCCGTTCCAGGACCGGAACACCGCCTCGACGGCGCCACGGAGCTGCTCAGCGGGCTCCTGGGGGAACGGCTCGCCTGTCGCCTGCTCTACCACCTTCTTGTAGGCGTCGCACAGCCCGGCCAGCGCACCCGCCGGCAGATCCGCGTCGCTCGCCACCCCAGCCCGGTCCTTGGCCTGGTCGAACGGCTCGTCGAACAGGGCGCCGTCCATGTCCATCACGATCCGCCCATACATGGATATGAACCGGCGGTACGAGTCGTAGGCGAAGCGCTCGTCGCTCGTCTGCTCGGCCAGACCCTTCACCGAGGCGTCGTTCAGGCCCAGGTTCAAGA
This sequence comes from Acidimicrobiales bacterium, assembly GCA_965276635.1. Lineage (GTDB taxonomy): Bacteria > Actinomycetota > Acidimicrobiia > Acidimicrobiales > Palsa-688 > CBDIBC01. Next base: position 63,350 of record CBDIBC010000005.1, read on the forward strand.
CCGTGTCCATCATGCCGGGCATGGAGAACTTCGCCCCGGAGCGCACGCTCACGAGGAGGGGGTCGGTGGCGTCGCCCAGCTTCTTGCCCATGGACCGCTCCAGCCGCCGGACGGCCCGGCCCACCTCGGCGTCGAGTCCTTCGGGCCAGCCGTCGCCCATGTAGGCGCGGCAGGCGTCGGTGGTGATGGTGAACCCCGGGGGCACGGGGAGGCCCAGCACCGATGTCATCTCCGCCAGGTTGGCGCCCTTCCCCCCGAGCAGGTCTTTCATGGCCATCGGCGCCTTGCGATACGAGTGATCGAAGGCGTACAGATACGGCATCAGGGCTTTCCTCCGGGCGAACGACAGTACGTCGAGCCTAGTGACCGCGGCGGCCGTCGACGGCCGCTCAGGGAGCGAGGCGGGCCTGGATCTCGCCGACCAGCGCGGCGATCGGCACCCGCTTCTGCTCGGTGGTGTCGCGGTCGCGGATCGTCACCGCCTCGTCCTCCAGGGAGTCGAAGTCGACGGTCACGCACAGCGGGGTGCCGATCTCGTCCTGGCGCCGGTACCGACGGCCGATGGCCTGGGTCTCGTCGTAGTCACACATGGCGACCGGCGCCAGCAGGCGGTACACCTCCTGGGCCAGCGGCACCAGCGTGTCCTTGCGCGACAGGGGCAGGACCGCCACCTGGTAGGGAGCCAGGCGCGGGTGGAGGCGCAGCAGCGAACGCTCCTCCCCCGCCACCTCGTCGGTGCCGTAGGCGGCGATCAGGAACGCCATCATGGTGCGCGTCGCTCCTGCCGCCGGCTCGATCACGTAGGGCACGTACCGCTCCCCCGACGCCTGATCGAAGTACTCGAGCTTCTCCCCGCTGGCGGCGGCATGCGCCTTCAGGTCGTAGTCGGTCCGGTTGGCGATACCCTCCAGCTCACCCCAGCCCCATGGGAACGCGAACTCCACGTCTGCGGTGGCCGCCGAATAGTGCGACAGCTCCTCGGCGTCATGGGGACGGAGCCTCAGCATGTCACGGGGGATGCCGAGGTCGACGTACCAGTCGAGCCGCTCCTTGCACCAGTACTCGAACCAGGTGCCGGCTTCGTCGGGCGCGACGAAGTACTCCAGCTCCATCTGCTCGAACTCTCGAGTACGGAAGACGAAGTTCCCCGGCGTGATCTCGTTGCGGAACGACTTGCCGATCTGGGCGATCCCGAACGGCGGGCGCTTGCGCGAGGTCCGCAGCACATTGCCGAAGTTCACGAAGTGGCCCTGAGCGGTCTCGGGACGAAGGTATGAGGCGTTCGCCTCGGACTCCACCGGGCCGGCATAGGTCTTGAACATCAGGTTGAACGCTCGCGCCTCGGTGAGGTCGGTGCTGTCGCAATTAGGGCAGTGCACCACTCCATCGGGGCCCGGCTCCAGGTGGTCTGCCCGCCACCTCTCCTTGCAGCTCCGACAATCCACCAACGGGTCGGTGAAGTTGGCCAGGTGGCCCGACGCCTCCCAGATCCGGGGGCTGGACAAGATGGCAGCATCCAGGCCGACGACGTCATGGCGCAGCTGCACCATCGAGCGCCACCACGCCTCCTTCACGTTGCGGAGCAGCAGCACACCCAGGGGCCCGTAGTCGTACGTGCTGCGAAATCCCCCGTAGATCTCCGCGGACGGGAACACGAACCCCCGCTGCTTGCAGAGCCTGACGATGTCATCCATGCTCGGGGCCATAGCGGCTCAGGGTAGTGGCGTCCGGCCGGACAGCGGCTGGCCAACCGGGCCGGTGCGGCGGCGGCGCGCGCCGGCGGCGGGGTTGAAGGCGGCGGGGTTGAAGGCGGCGGGGTTGAAGGCGGCGGGGTTGAAGGCGGCGGGGTTGAAGGCGGCGGGGTTGAAGGCGGCGGCCATCGTTCGCGCGTTGGCCCAGGAACGGTCCTGGGCAATCGCGCGAACGATGGCGACGAGCGACGACCGCCAGAGCCAGGTTCGGTGGCGACAGCGGACCCGCTGCCACCGTGGCCCGCCGCGCTCAGTGGGGCTCAGTGGCTCAGCAGCCGCACGGCCCGGAGGCGCCGGTCCAGGTGCGCCTCGAGGGCGCGGACCGCCAGGTCCGACACCTCGGCGGTCACCGGGCCGGACGGCAGGGTCAGCGCCGTGCGCAAGTCGCCCCCGAGGATGGCCCGCACCACCGCCAGGGCGCCGGGGGTCAGCGCCGGGCCCCGTCGGCACCGGCGGCACAGCGCGCCACCCTCGGCCGGGTCGAAGGCGACCAGATCCTCGGGCCCGTCCCCACCATCGGGGACGGGCGCGACACCGCAACGGGCACAGCGGTCGAGAACCGGTGCCACGCCCTGGAGGGCGAGGAGCTTCCAGTAGAAGCCGGCGACCAGTAAGGGAGAAGGTTGCGCAGCCAGCGTGCGGAGGGCAGCGACGAGCATCTGGTAAAGGCGCGGATCTGCCTCTCCTTCCTGAGCCACCTGGTCCACCGCCTCCACCAGGGCCATGGCATCGGTCATCCGCGCCAGGTCCTCACGTACCGCCCGGAAATGGGCGAGCGCCTCGGCCTGGGTGATGGTGTCGAGCTGACGGCCCTCGTAGAGGATCAGGCTGACGTGCGTCGGGGGCTCCAGCCGGCTGCCGAAGCGGCTCTTGGTCTTGCGCACGCCCTTGGCCACGGCGCGCACCTTTCCCCGACCTTCGGTGAGCAGGACGATGATGCGATCGGACTCCCCGAGCTTGTGGGTCCGCAGCACGACCCCGTGCTCACGGTAGATGGCCATGGGACCGGGCTACCCCGGGATGCCCTGGCTCTTGGTGTCACCGAAACGCCGATCCCGTGCCTGGAACTCCCGCACGGCCTCGCGCAGGTGATCCCGACGGAAGTCGGGCCACAGGACGTCCACGAAGACCAGCTCGCTGTAGGCCAGCTCCCAGATCAAGAAGTTGGAGATGCGATGCTCGCCCGACGTGCGGATCACCAGGTCCGGATCAGGGATGCTCGGGTCGTAGAGCCGGCTGGCGATGGCCTTCTCGGTGATCTTCGATGTCGGCACCCCTTCGGCGACCAGCGCCTTGACCGCGTCGACGATCTCGGCCCGACCGCCGTAGTTGAACGCCACGGTGAGTGTCATCTTGCGGTTGTGCTCGGTGAGGCGGGCCGCATCGTCCATGCGCCGCACCACCCAGCGCGGCACCCGCCAGTCCCGCCGCCCGATGAAACGGATCCGCACCCCGAGGCGGTGCAGGTCGTCGCGCCGGCGGGTCAGAAGCTGATCGGCGATGACGTTGATGAGGAAGCGCACCTCGTCGCCGGGACGCCGCCAGTTCTCGGTCGAGAAGGCGTAGACGGTGAACCACTCCACCCCTAGTTCCAACGCACCCTGCGCCGCATCGAAGAGCGCCTCCTCGCCCGCCCGGTGACCCTCGGTGCGAGGGAGGCCCTGCTTGGTGGCCCAACGCCCGTTCCCGTCCATGACACAGGCCACGTGTCGCGGGATCCGGTTCGGGTCCAGGCCATCGAGGTCCATCGCGAGCACGGTACCGCCTGCGGCGGGACCGGCCTCCCCGCCCGGTACCTGCGACTCAGGCCAGCGCCGGGCGCACCTCGGCGCCGAGGAGGGCTACGTGCTCCACATCGGCGATGTCGAGCACCTGGAGGTACACGACGTCGGCGCCCGCCTTGCCCCACGCGGCCAGTCGCTCGACGACCTCTCCCGGCAGGCCACACGCACCGCTGGTCCGCAGCTCGTCGATCCCGCGACCGATGGCTCGGGCCCGCCGGGCCACCTCGGCGTCGGTGGCCCCGCAACAGACAACGACCGCCGCCGAGCACCGGATGCTGCCTGGGTCCCGATCCGCCTCCTCGCACGCCGTGCGGACCTGTCGGTAGAGCTGCTCGGCGTCCTCCGGTGCGGCAAAGGGTGTGTTGAACTCGTCGGCGAAGCGCGCCGCCAGCGCCGGGGTCCGCTTGGGGCCGACCCCGCCCACGATGATCGGCGGCCGGGGTTCCTGAACCGGCTTCGGCAGCGCCGGACTGTCGATGAGGCGGTAATGCTGCCCGGTGTGGGTGAACGTGGCGCCGGGGGGTGTCGCCCACAGCCCGGTGATGATGGCCAGCTGCTCCTCCAGGCGTTCGAACCGTTCGCTGGTCGGTGGGAACGGGACTCCGTACGCGGTGTGCTCGGCGTCGTACCATCCGGCGCCGATGCCGAGCTCGACTCGGCCGCCGCTCATAGCATCCACGCCGGCCACGGCGATGGCGAGGGGGCCCGGCAGGCGGAAGGTGGCGGCGGTGAGCAGGGTGCCCAATCGGATCCGCTCGGTATCGCGGGCCAGCCCGGCCAGGACCGTCCAGGCATCACTTGGCCCGGGCCGGCCGTCGCTATCACCCATCGTCAGGTAGTGATCAGAGCGGAAGAAGGCATCGAAGCCTCCCGCCTCCGCCGCTCGGGCCATGGCCAACTGCTGATCGTAGGTGGCGCCCAGCTGGGGTTCGGTGAAGATTCGGAGTCGCATTGCCGTGCATCCTGCCCCGGCCGGGTGCCCGCCATCCCTCCGGGTTGTCGCACCCGGCCGTTAGCGTCAGCGGCATGGCCGACTCCACCATCGCCACCGCACTGGGGCGGGTCACCCAGGGCCTGGCCGCCGGGGAGGACCGACCGTCGCAGCTGCGAATGGCGGAGGCGGTGGCCGCCGGCGTGACCGGGCACCGCCACCTGGTCGTGCAGGCCGGGACGGGGACCGGGAAGAGCATGGGCTACTTGGTGCCGCTGCTGACCGTCGGCGCCCGGGTGGTGGTCGCCACGGCCACGAAGGCCCTGCAGGACCAGCTGGCCACCCGAGACCTGCCGCTGCTAACCAGCCGCCTCGGCGCGCCGTTCACGTACGCGGTGCTGAAGGGCCGGACGAACTACCTGTGCCGGCAGCGGGCCGACGAGATCAGCGGCCACGGGGCCGACCAGCTCACCCTGGACGGTGCTGCGGCGGGAGGCACGGCCGCTCCAGGGCCGCTGGGCCGGGAGGTCACGCGCCTGATCGCCTGGGCGCAGACCGCGGAGACCGGCGATCGGGCCGACCTGCCCTGGGAACCGACGGCCACGGCCTGGGCTCAAGTCAGTGTGGGCCCCAGGGACTGCCCGGGCCGGACGCGCTGCCCCTCCGGTGAGTCGTGCTTCGCCGAAGCGGCGAGGGATCGCGCCGCAGCCGCCGACGTGGTGGTCGTGAACACCCACCTCTACGCCGCCCACCTCGGTAGCGGCGGCGAGGTCCTGCCTCCCCACGACGTGGTGGTGGTGGACGAGGCCCACGAGCTGGAGGACATCGCCTCGGCCAGCCTGGGCTTCGAGCTGGCTCCCGGCCGCCTCCACGCCCTCGCCCGGACCGCCCGCCCGCTCTTGAGCGAAGCGGAGGCGAGCACCGCTGTTGACGACGCCGCGTCGTTGCTCGCCGACGCCCTCCTCCCCCACCGCGACGCTCGACTGGCCCATCCCCTCGATGCCACCCTCGCCGAGCACCTGGGGGTCGTCCGCGACCGGGTCAGCCGGCTCGTGGCCGCCGTCCGGGCCGCAGGACGATCGAGCGACGGCGCGCCCGGACGAGGCGACGATTCCGGGCGACGCCGGCGGACCCAGCAGGCGGCCACCCATCTGCTCACCGACATCGACGCCATCCTGGAGCTGTCCGGGTCCTCTGCGGTCGGCAGCCGAGTGGGCTGGGTCGAAGGCCCGGCCCACTCCCCCGTCCTGCGCGTCGCCCCGGTCGACATCGGGGCCACCCTCTCCGCCCTGCTGTGGCAGCCGGACGGGGCACCGACCGCAATCCTGACCAGCGCCACCATCCCGCCCCGCTTGGGCGCCCGCATCGGCCTGCCAGAAGGGTCCTACGACGAGCTCGACGTCGGCAGCCCGTTCGATTACCAGACCCAGGCTCTCCTCTACTGCGCCATGCACCTGCCCGACCCGCGGGCCGGCGGCTACGAGACGGCCATGCTCGACGAGCTGGTCGCCCTCATCGAAGCGGCCGGGGGCCGGACCCTGGCGCTGTTCACCAGCTGGCGGGCCATGCAGTCGGCGGCCGCCCAGATCACCGACCGGGTCGGTTTCACGGTCCTGACCCAGGCCGACCTGCCGAAGCCGGCGCTGGTCGCGCGATTCGCCGGCGACGAGCAGTCGTGCCTGTTCGCCACCATGGGCTTCTGGCAGGGCGTCGACATCCCCGGGCCGGCCTTGTCACTCGTCGTGATGGATCGCCTTCCTTTTCCCCGCCCCGACGACCCGCTCCTCCAGGCTCGCCGCGAGCTGCTCGGGCGGGGCGCCTTCAAGGCCATCGACGTGCCCCGGGCGGCCACGCTGCTCGCCCAGGGCGCCGGTCGCCTCATCCGTACAGCCACCGACCGGGGCGTGGTCGCCGTCCTCGACCCCCGCCTGGGCACCGCGGGCTACCGGTGGGACCTGGTGCGAGCCCTGCCGCCCATGCGGCGCACGCGCCACCGCGACGAGGTGGTGTCGTTCCTGACGCCCCTGCGCGCTGGCAACCCGGCCGGGAGGGTCACCGTCGGCGGGCCGCAGCCGAGCGCGGGCTGAGGCGCTAGTAGCCGAGGCGTTCCAGCGCTCGGGGGCGGCTCTGCCAGTTCCGGTCGACCTTGACGAACAGCTCCAGGTAGACCCCCTCCGGGAGCTGCTCGCGCACTCGGATCCCGACCTCCTTGAGCACCCCACCGCCCCGACCGATGACGATGCCCTTCTGGCTGTCCCGCTCCACCAGGATCTCGCACCGGACGCGCGGCCATTCCCATTCGGTGACCCGACAGGCGATGGAGTGTGGCACCTCGTCGTGGGTGACGGCGAGCAGCTGCTCACGGACCAGCTCGGCGACCCAGAACGCCTCGGGCACGTCGGTGACCATGTCGTCGGGATACAGCATCGGGCCCTCGGGGAGCCGGGAGACGATTGCCGCCACCAGCGCGTCCACCCCCTGACCGGTCATGGCCGAGATCGGGAAGTACTCGTCGAGGCCGAGCGTGGCGGCGTGCTCCAGCTGGCTGAGGACCTGGAGTCGCGTCGCCGCGTCCACCTTGTTCACCACACAGATCGACGCGGCGGGCACCAACGCGGCCACGAATCGGTCACCACGACCCACCGGCGCGGTGGCGTCGACGACCAGGACGACCACGTCCACTGATCCCATGGCATCCGAGGCGGTGTCGTTCAAGCGGGTGCCCAGGAGCGTGCGTGGCTTGTGGATGCCCGGCGTGTCCACGAACACCACCTGGGCGTCTGGCCTGGTGAGCACGCCCCGCACCTGGTTCCGGGTGGTCTGCGCCACCGGCGAGGTGATGGACACCTTCTGGCCGAGCACGGTGTTGAGCAGGGTGGACTTCCCGACGTTCGGTCGCCCGATGAGGGTGGCGAAGCCGGACCTCACGGGGCGTCAGCAGGCGGCTGCGCGATGGCGGACGGCGGCAAGATGCGCACGCGCCCGATCCGACGCCCCTCGACCTCCTCGGCCACCAGGTGGTGGCCCTCCCACTCGACCTCTTCGCCGTCGACTGGGACGTGTCCCAGGTGGCTGAGGATGAGGCCTCCGACGGTGTCCCAGTCGCCCTCGGGAAGGTCGGTTCCCTCGAGCAGCTCGTTGACCTCGTCGATCGGCATGCGGGCGTTGACCACCACGGACCCGTCGGCGTGGTGCTCGACGCCGATCTCGTCAGTGTCGTACTCGTCGACGATCTCGCCGACGAGCTCCTCGATGAGGTCCTCCAGGGTGACCAGGCCGGCGGTGCCCCCGTACTCGTCGACGACCACTGACATGTGATGCTTGTTGGCCTGCATCTCGGGCATGAGCTCGGCCACCCGCTTGCTCTCGGGCACGAACCTAGCCTGGCGCAGGATGCTCGAGACCAGGTCGTCCTGGCGCCCCTCTCGCTCTGCCCGCATCAGGTCCTTGACGAAGACCAGCCCGACGATGTCGTCGATGCCCTGGGCGTAGACCGGGATCCGGCTGAAGCCGGCGGCGATGGCGATGTCGACCACGTCTTCGATCCTGGCCGTGCTCTCCACTGCCACCATGTCCGGTCGGGGGACCATCACGTCGCGCACGACCGTGTCGCCGAAGTCGATGATGGAGTGGATCAGCGTGCGCTCGGCGTGTTCGATGACGTCCTCCTCCACCGCCGTGTCGGCCATCGCCAGGAGCATCTCCTCGGACACGTAGGGCCCTTCGCGCATGCCCTTCCCGGGAAGGATGGCGTTGGAGATGGCGATCAGGCCGCGGGTGACCCAACGCAGCGGCGCGAAGGCGTACAGCGCCCGGATGGCGGGCGCGACCAAGAGGGCGGCCCGCTCGTTGTGCTGGACGGCCCACGTCTTGGGGGCCAGCTCGGCCAGCACGAAGATGACCACCACCTCGAACGCGGTGGCCACCAGCACGCCGATGCCACCGAAGGCGTGCTCGGCGACCACGCCCACGAGGGTGGCCGCCACCAGCGTGCACAGCTCCAGGGCGAAGAGCACGACGGGAAGGACCCGCTCGGTGTGCTCGACCAGCAAGCGCAACGTCCGGGCGCTGCGCCGGCCCTTCTCCTCCAGGCTCATCGCCTTGACCTTCGACATCCGGGTGATCGCCGTCTCGGAGAGAGCGAGGAACCCGGTCACCACGATGAGCACCACCACCACGACGAGCAGGACGACATCGGAGCCACCCAGATGGTGGACGTGCGCCGCCGAGAGCAGGGTGCCCGTCAGCCTCACGAGGTACTTCGATCCGGTTTCGCGTCAGTGCCGGCGGCCGTTTCGACCGGCGTGTCGTCCGGGACGTCAGGATTGGCCGCCGGAGCGTGGAACTTGGCCAGCAGCTCCCGCTCGCGAGCTTCCATCGCCTCCGCTTCGTCCTCGTCCATGTGGTCCATCCCGAGCAGGTGCAGCACGCCGTGGACGACCAGGAGGGCCAGCTCCTCGTCGTATGTGCCGGCGTGCTCGGGCGCGTTGCGGTGCGCCACCGACGGGCAGATCACCACATCACCTAGCAGCATCGGCGCCTCGTCGTCCGACTCAGATCCGAACCCGGGCCCGGTGCCCCCGGAGTCGGGTGACCGCCCTCCCTCCGCCGGTTCATCGTCGATGGGGAACGCCAGGACGTCGGTCGGTCCCTGTTTGCCCAAGAAACGAAGGTTCAGGTCGGAGATGGCCGTCTCGTCGACGAAGAGCATGGACAGCTCGGCCTCGCCCCGCACGCCCTCCTCGGCCAGCACCGCCTCGGCCAACCGAACCCAGCGCAGGGTGTCGACGGGCCGGGCAGACTGCTCGTCGGCGGCAAACACTTCGACACTCATCGGATCGCCCCCATCATGCCCGAGGCCGCTCAGGCGCGCCCGGCGGGGTCCGCGGACCCCGCCGCCGCCTCGTAGGCCGAGACGATGTCTGACACGATGCGATGGCGCACCACGTCGCGGCGGCCCAGGCGGACGAAGGCCAGGCCTTCGACCCCTGTCAGGATGCGCTCCAAGCCGATCAGACCCGAGCGACCGCCAGGCAGGTCGACCTGGGTGTCGTCACCGGTCACCACCATCTTCGAGCGGAAGCCGATCCGGGTCAGGAACATCTTCATCTGCTCCGGCGTGGTGTTCTGGGCCTCGTCGAGGATGATGAAGCTGTTGTTCAGCGTCCGGCCTCGCATGTAGGCCAGCGGTGCCACCTCTACGGTGCCTGCATCCATCAGCCGCCGGGCGCCCTCGAGGCCGAGCATGTCGTAGAGGGCGTCGTACAGGGGCCGGAGGTAGGGATCCACCTTGGCCATCAGGTCGCCGGGGAGGAAGCCGAGCCGCTCCCCCGCCTCCACCGCCGGCCGGGTGAGGATGATGCGCTCCACGTCCTTGGTCTGTAGGGCCTGCACGGCCAGGGCGACCGCCAGATAGCTCTTCCCGGTGCCGGCGGGACCGATGCCGAAGGTGACCACGTTGGTGGCGATGGCGTCGGCATACCGACGTTGCCCGCTCGTCTTCGGGCGGACGGAGCGTCCCCGTGACGATTTCAGGACCTCCGACGCCAGCACCTCGGACGGGCGCTCGTCGGCGCGGACCATGTCCACGGTGCGGTGCACCACCTCCGGATCGACGGGCTGGCCCTGCTCGAGCAAGAGCCGAAGCTCGTCGACGAGGCGGGCGGCCAGCACGGCGTCCGATCCGTCGATGGTGAACTCGTTGCCCCGGGCGACGATGCGGGTCCCGTCGAACGCGCCTTCGAGCAGCCGCAGGTTCTCGTTGAGCGGGCCCACGAGACCGGGCATGAGGTGGTTGGGCACGGTGACGGTGACAGTCGTGGACACGGAGGCTCTGGTCCGACAGGGTACCGCCGTCGGAGGGGTCACCCAGGAGGCCAGCCCATGCGATGCCCGCCGAGCACATGGAGGTGCAGGTGGGAGACGCTGTTCGACGCGTCGTCGCCCACGTTGAACACCAGGCGGTAGCCGCGCTCGGCGATGCCCTCCCGGCGGGCCACCTCCTGAGCCGTCGTCATCATCTCGGCCAGCACGGCACCGTGCTCGGGGCCGAGATCGGCGGCATCGGTGACGTGCACACGAGGCACCACGAGGACGTGGACGGGCGCCGCCGGGCTGATGTCGCGGAAGGCGTAGGTGCCCTCGGTGGCAGCAACCTCCGTCGAGGGGACCTCACCGGCCACGACCCGGCAAAAGAGGCAGTCGACCATAGATCCAAACGCTACCGTCGATCCCCGTGGGACACAGCGATCCTCCTGGCACCCGACCGGGCGACGGCGCGCGGGACGGGCGCCTTCCTCCCGACGGCGAGACCCTGGCCGCCGAGTTCGCCCGGTGGGCGGCCCAGGACCGGGCGTCGGCGGCCGCCGAGTCCCGTCAACGCAGCCGCTGGCTCGGCCAGCAGGCCAGCGAGACCGCCACCATGGCCGGGATCCTCCTCGACCTGGCCGAGCGGACCAACGCGGTGGTGCTCTGCGCCGGCGGCCAGACGTTCCGAGGAGCGCTGGTCGGGGTGGGCAAGGACTTCTGCGCGGTGGACGAAGCGGAACGCAGCGTCGTGGTCCGGTTGGGCGCGGTGACCACCGTGCGGGCTCACGACGACGAGGGATCGGCGCCGACCGACGGGCCGACGGCCGGCGATCGCGTTCCCCCGCTCGCCATGGGCTTCGTCGACACGCTTACGGCCCTGGCCTCCGAGCGCAACCACGTGGGGATGGTCCTGGCCGACGGCCGCCGCCTGTCCGGCGACCTGGTGGCCGTGGGGACCGACGTCGTCAGCCTTCGCGGCCCACGTCCGTCCCGTCGCATCACCGTCGTGTCTCTCCCGGCGGCGGTCGCCTGCTGGGCCGACTGAGCAGGTGTCGGCCGGCCGACTGGAAGGGCGGGTCAGTCCAACGGTGACCCGGTCGCGTCCCGGTCGTCGTGGGGCTCTCCTGCCGTCTTTGGTTCGGGATACAGGTGCTCCAGCGAACCGGGGGCAATCCGCATACGCTCGATGAAGTCGCCGATGTCGGCCTCCTTCAAGCGGATCACGCGGCCCATCTTGTAGGCCGGGAGCTGACCTTCGTCAATGAACCGGTACAGGGTGCGCAGGGTCACGCCCAATCGCTCGCAGGCCTCGCGAGTACCGAGCCAGTTGATGGTGTCACCCATGTTCACAATGGTAGTCGGGCTGTAGACAAACACGGTGGCTTCTCGATAGATTTCATGCGTGACGGTGGAGCCGGTGGCTGGGAGCCCGAGGGAGCAGGAACGTTGCGACTGATCGGCCGGCCGTGAGCGTCCTGGATCGGCCTGGCCATCGAGGGCGCATGGCGACGACGGCCGCTGCCCACCCCAGTGCCGGCCGGGTGGGGCGCCGTCGGGCCCTGCCGACAGGCCGGGCGGTCGCCGGCGGGTTCCTCATCGCCGCCGCCGCCGTCATCGTCTTCGCCTCGTGGTCGGCCGCGACCCGGCCTGCCGGTCGTCAGCTGGTGGTCGCCCGCACCGTCCTGGCCGCCGGTGCCCACCTGCAGGCCGGTGATCTGACCACCAGCCGCATGCAGGTGCCATCCGGGGTGGGCGCAGCGAGCTTCGCAACGCCTGGGGATCTGCAGGGCCGGATGCTCGCCGCCCGCCTGGCGCCGGGCCAGCTCGTCGAGTCGAGCGACCTGGTGCCGGCCGGGACCACCCCCCGACGCCGGCCCGTCACCGTCGCGGTGGCCGCGTCGGACCTCGCCGACCTGCAGGTCGGCGGCCTGGTCGACGTCCTGGTCACCAACGGCACCGATGCATCCGCGACCACCCAGGTGGTGGTGACCGACGCCACGCTGCTCCAGGCCTCGAGCGGCTCGTCGAGCCTCATCGGCGGGACCGCCGGCGCCCAGGCGACCCTCGGGGTGTCCGGCCTGGACCAGGTGGAAGCCGTGGTGCACGCTGCGCACACCGGCACAGTGACCGTCGTGGCCGGCCAGCCATCCGACCGGCCGTCCGCTGATCAGGCGAGCGGGGCGGCGACCAGCCCGGTGGCGGGAAGCGGCCCGGGCGGCTCCAGCGGGTGACGGGCGGGGCCCGTTACGTGCTGCTCGGGCTGGCCCCGGCGCGCTCACCCTGGTTCCGAGCCGTGGCCCAGTGGGCGACGTCGGCCAGCATCCCGGCCGAGTTCGTCAAGTGCGTCTCGGGTGACGAGGTGCGCGCCCGGTTGGCGTCGGGGCGAGCCCACAGCGCCCTCATCGTCGATGCGGCAGCACCGTCGTTCGACCGGGACCTGGTGGCGGCGGCGGTCGGGGCCTATACGCCCGTGCTCGCCGTGGTGGACCCGGCCAGGACCGGCTGGTCAGCGGCCGACCTGGGGGTCGCGGCCATCCTCGATCCGAGCTTCTCGCCCTCGCAGCTCATCGAGGCGCTGTCGACGCACGCCCAGCTCATCGGGCGCGGCGACCAGCTGCCGCCCACCCTGGATGCCCTCCCGGACCCTATGTGGCGGGGACGGCTGGTGTCGGTGTGCGGCCCGGGCGGAACGGGGGCCTCGACGGTCGCCATCGCGGTGGCCCAGGGTATGACCGCGGACGTCCGCTTCCGCGAGCAGGTGGTGCTGGCCGATCTGGCCCGCCGGGGTGACCAGGCCGTGCTGCACGAGGCACCGGACCTCGGCCCCGGCCTGCAAGAGCTGGTCGAGGCCCACCGGCTGGGGCGGCCGGATCCCGACGCCATACGCCGGTCGTGCTACCACGTGCCCCGCCGCGGCTACCACCTGCTGCTCGGCCTCCGACACCCCTCGGCGTGGACGGCTCTGCGGCCGCGAGCGGTGGACGCCACCCTCGACGGGTTGCGTCAGACCTTCCTGGCCGTGGTGGCGGACATTGATGGCGACGTGGAGGGCGAGGATGCCTGCGGATCGTTCGACATCGAGGAACGGAACCACCTCGCCCGGCGGGCCGCGACCACCGCCGACGTCGTCTTCGTCGTCGGAGTCCCTGGGCTCCAGGGCATCCATGCCCTGGGCTGGCAGTTGCGGAGCCTCGTCGGAGCGGGGGTGGACCCCACGCGCATCGTGCCGGTGGTGAACCGGGCGCCGCGCCCGCCCCGGACCCGCGCCGAGCTAACTCGGGCCCTGGCCACGGCCACGGGCGACCTCGGTAGCTTGTCCGGCCCCCTGTTCCTGCCCGAGCGCAAGGTCGACGACCTGCACCGGGACGGCGCCTCACTCCCCCCTGCGCTCGTGGCGCCGCTCGACGGCGCCCGCCGGTTCTACTTCGAACGGCTGGCCGACGCCGCCCCGGCCGAGCCCGAGCCCGTGGCCGTCCGACCCGGCGCCCTCGGTCGCTGGGTGGAGGAACCCGACGTCTCATGACGGATGGCGGGACCCGCGCCGGAATGATCTCAGAACAGCGTCAGGCGGTCGGGGGCCACGCCCCGCAGCTGGTCGTAGTCGACCTGCACGCACACGATGCCCCGAGCTCGGGCCATCACCTGGGCCTGCGGCTTGAACTGCTGCGCGGCCAGGATGCCACGCACCGGCCGCAGGCGCCCGTCGAGGTCGAGACGCTCCAGGTACCGGGCCAGCTGCTCGACGCCGTCGATCTCACCGCGCCGTTTGACCTCCACCGCCACCGCCACACCGCCGACGTCACGACAGAGCAGGTCCACGGGGCCGATGTCAGTCGGGAACTCCCGCCGCACCAGGTGCAAGCCGACCTCGATCGCCGTCGGGTCAGCCGCCAGCAGCTCCTGCAGGTGCGCTTCGACGCCGTCCTTGCGGAGCCCGGGGTCTACACCCAGGTCGTGGGTGATGTCGGCATGCACCTCGTCGAGGGTCACGGTCAAGGTCTCCGCCTTGCCGTTCGTCACCACCCATCGCCACGGCTCCTCCGACAGCTGGCACGGCGGTGTCATCCAGTTCAACGGCTTGTAGGCACCGCCGTCCGCGTGGATGGCCACCGACCCGTCGGCCTTGACCATGAGGAGCCGACGGGCCGACGGCAGGTGGGCGGCCAGCCGCCCCGCGTAGTCCACCGTGCAGGTGGCGATCACCAGGCGCATCCCGCCCATTCTGTCCGAACGAGCGGGCCGCGGTCAGCGGGGACGCGTGGCGCCCCGGATGGTGTCGAACCGGAAGGACAGGGTCACCGACAGCTCCCTCGACGTGGTCGGCTCAGCCGTGGTCGGCTCGCCGGTGCTCGCCTCGGCCGGCCGGTCGGCCGGCACCGGGGTGGCATCGGCGGTGGTCGCCGCAGCAGTGGGCACCGGGGTGGCATCGGCGGTGGTCGCCGCCGCGGTGGGCGCCCCCACGAGCGGCGCAGCCGCAGGCTCGGCCTGAGATGATCCGGCGTCGGGGCCGGCACCGTTGGCGGTCCGAGGCGCTGGCCCGCTCCCGTTGGCCGCCACCCGGGCGACACCGTGCCCGTTGCCGGCGTGCCCGTTGCCGGCGTGCCCGTTGCCGGCGTGCCCGTTGCCGGCGTGCCCGTTAGCGTCGTGCCCGTTGGCGTCGTGCCCGTTCGAGCCGTTGCAATTGCTGCCGTAGTCGCGCCGGCCGGCCGTCTGACCGTCGCTCGCGCCCAGGTCGCGGGCCGAGGGCGCCTCCCCGCCGCCCAACCGGCGGGCGTCGGTGAACACCGGTCGCCCGGCGGCGCCGACCGACGCCAGCTCCGCCTGGATCGGTGCACCGACGAAGGCGCCCGACAGCTCGCCTGGCTCCTCGATGGCCGGGTCGCCCGCCGCTCCGTCCTGTCCGTGCACGTACTTTCCGCCGCGGAGCAGCGAGGCGATGCCGGCGATGACCGAGCAGATGGCCGCGAAGGTGAAGGCGTAATGGAGGCCGGTACCGAACGGCGCCGAGATCAGGTTGGGGAAGAAGCTCCGTCCGGTCAGGTGGGCCTGCTGGGCCGCAGTGAGATGATGCAGCACGCCGCTCGGTCCCAGCAGCTCCTGGATGGGGTTGTAGCCGAGGAACGCCGAGAACAGGCTGCCGATCGGCGGCAACGACGCAATCTGGTGGGCCGTGGCCCCGGGGACGCCGCTGGCCGTCAGCCCGCTGTAGAGATGTGACGGCAGCGTCGCGGCCAGGCCCAGGGTGATGACGGTGAAGAACACGCCGATAGACAGCACGGTGGCGGCGTTCTGGAACGTGGTCATCATGCCGGCCCCGGCACCGCGCTGGTCGGGCGGCAGGGAGTTCATCACCGCCGCTCGGTTCGGCGAGCCGAACACGCCCATGGAGAGCCCCATCAAGACCAGGATCAGGGCGAACCACACGTAGCCGAAGTCGATGGGCAGCAGCTCCAGCAGCAAGAACGCAGCGGCGGCGCCGACCATGCCGCCGGTGGCGAAGGGGCGAGCCCCGTAGCGGTCGGAGAGGATACCGGAGATGGGTCCGGCCACCAGGAAGCCGATGGTCAGGGGAACCATGTAGATGCCCGCCCACAGAGGGGTGCGCTCGAAGCTGTAGCCGTGCTGGGGCAGCCAGATGCCCTGCAACCAGATGATCAGCATGAACTGCAGGCCGCCTCGACCGAGCGCACCGAGCAGACCGGCCAGGTTCCCGGCGGTGAACGCCCGGATCCTGAACAAGTGCAAGCGGAACATGGGATCGGAATGGTGCATCTCGATGTGGGCGAAGACGCCGAGCGTCACGATCCCACCGAAGATGGCCGCCAGGACACCCGGGTTCGTCCAGCCCATGGTGTGGCCACCGTAGGGCTGGATCCCGTAGACGATGCCGGTGAGGAGGGAGATGAGCCCGATGGCGAACGTGATGTTCCCCGACCAGTCGATGCGCGACGCGTGGCGCTCACCGGTGTCGACCAGCTTCAGATACGCCCAGATGGTGCCGAACACCCCGAAGGGCACGCACACCAGGAACACCAACCGCCACTCGATGGGCGCGAGCAGGCCGCCGATGAGCAAGCCGAGGAACGAGCCGGCGATGGCCGCCACGCTGTTGATCCCCAATGCGAACCCTCGCTGGTTCTCGGGGAAGGCGTCGGTCAGGATGGCGCTGGAGTTGGCGAACAGGAACGCACCGCCGACGCCCTGGAACACCCGGAGGATGATCAGGTAGAGGGCGCCCGCCGCGCCGGTCATCCAGGACACGGACAGGAGGATGGAGAACACGGTGAAGATGGCGAAGCCCAGGTTGTACATCTTGACCCGGCCGTACATGTCGCCGATCCGCCCGAAGCTCACCACGAGCACGGCGGTCACCAGCAAGAAGCCCATCAGCAGCCACAGGAAGTAGGACGTGTTCCCCGGAGAGAGCGGGTTCAGCTTGATCCCACGGAAGATGTCCGGCAGCGAGATCAGGGTAATTGAGCCGCTGATGGCGACCATCAAGACGCCGATCGTGGTGTTCACCAGCGCGATCCACTTGTAGCCGTCGGGGTTCCCGCTCTGGAGCGCCGCTTCGGTGATCTGCTCGCCGGGCGGAGCCGGGCTCATGGGTGTGCTCATCGCCATCCTCGTCGTGTGGTGCCGTCGTCGTGTGGTGCCTACCGTCACTGCACGGGGGACCCGTTTCGATGTGGACCACTGCCGTACTCTGACGTCAACGTCAGGGTAGCAACTTTGTTCCCCTTGCTAAGCAACTGGGGAGGATCCCGCCGACCCACCGCCGGGCGCGGACCAGCCGACCGCGTCGGTCTTGACCACCAGCACGTCGCAGGTGGCGTGGTGGGCGATGCGATTCGGGACGCTGCCCAGCAGGAACCGCCGGGCCCCGCTCATCCCCCGGCTGCCGACCACCACCAGATCCGCCCGCAGCTTCGCGGCGGCATCGAGGATCGCCTCGGCCGGCGGCGAATCGATCCCGCTCCCACCACGATCATGGCGTACATGGCGTCCTCCGACGTCGAGTGGCGGATGGTTGCCGGTCAGATGTCGACGTCCGCCGCCTCCGGGCGGCCCGAATCGGAGCGGCTGGGCAAGTGCTCGAAAATGCTCGGCGGATCTCGCCAGCCGGGGTCGGGGTGCCCCGCTTCGGCGTCGCGGATGGCCGCCCACACCCGGCCCGATGTGCAGGGCATGTCGATGTGGCGGACACCCAGGTAGCTGACGGCATCGACCACCGCGTTGTGGACCGCCGGCGTCGATCCGATGGTGCCCGACTCGCCGATGCCCTTGGCCCCGAGCGGGTTCAGCGGCGTCGGGGTCTCGATGTTCGACGCCTCGAACGACGGCAGCTCGGCGGACGTCGGCATGGCGTAGTCGGCCAGGTTCGCCGTCACCGGGTTCCCGTCGGCGTCGTAGACCATCTCCTCCCACAGGGCCTGGGCCATGCCCTGGGCGATGCCACCGTGCTGCTGGCCGGTTACCACCACGGGGTTCAGGATCCGGCCGCAGTCGTCCACGGCCACATGGCGGACCGGCGTCACCGCGCCAGTGTCGAGATCGACCTCCACCACCGCCACGTGCGCGCCAAAGGGGAACGTGGCGCCGGCCTGACGGAAGTCCGTCTCGGCCGCCAGCGGCTGGCCCGCCTCGATCGCCGAACCCGCCAGCTCCCCCCATGCCAAGGCTCGGGCGGGCACACCGGCGACGCCGATTCGGCCCTCACCAAGGGTGACGATGTCGTCGGGGTTGGCCTCCAGCTGCGCCGCCGCCAGCTGGCGGGCCTGCTCCCAGACCTCCTCGGCCGCGGCGCGCACGGCGTTGCCGCCGATCTGCAACGACCGGGACCCGCCGGTCCCGCCGCCCCGGGGCACCACGGCCGTGTCGGACTGCACGAAGTGGATGGACTCGAGGGGAATGCCCAGCCGGTCCGCCACGATCATCCCGAACGAGGTGGCGTGGCCCTGCCCGTGTGCCGACGTCCCCACGCGGATGGTGGCCGTCCCGTCGGCGTGGACCTCGACCGCCCCGAACTCCTGTCCGCCGCCACCCGCGGTGACCTCGACGTAGACGGCCACGCCGATGCCGAGGGCCAGGCGGTCACCGCGAGCTCGCCGCTCCGCCTGCTCGGCCCGCAGCTGCTCGTATCCCGCCAGGCGGACGGCTGCCTCGAGAGCGTCGGGGTAGTTGCCGCTGTCATAGGTCGTGCCCATCCGGGTCGTGTACGGGAAGACGCCCGCCCCGATCAGGTTCCGCCGGCGCAGCTCCACCGGATCGATGCCCAGCTCCACCGCGGCCACGTCCATGGTTCGCTCCAGGAGCTCCGCAGCCTCCGGCCGGCCCGCGCCCCGGAAGGCGCCCATCGGCGTGGTGTTCGTCACGGCCGTGGCCACGTCGTAGCGCACCGTCGGGATCTCGTAGACGCCCTGAGCCATCATCCGCGTCGGCCCGATCGCCAACGCGCCCCCGAAGCCGGCATAGGCGCCGGCATCCCCGATCACCTTTGCCCACATGCCCGTGATCCGAGCGTCGTCGTCGAAACCGATCTCGACGTAATCGACCTGACCGCGGCCCTGCATGCTCAGGATGTTCTCCGACCGGCTCTCCACCCACGACACCGGGCGATCCAGCACCCGGGCGGCGGCGACCACCGCCACGTGCTCGGCGGTGACCCCCGCCTTCCCGCCGAAGCCGCCGCCGACGTGCGGCGCCAGCACCCGCAAGGTCGCCCGGTCCAGGCCCAGGATGCGGGCCAGGCTGCCGGCGAAGCCGTGCGGCATCTGGGTCGAGACCTGCACGGTGAGGTCATGGCTGTCGCCATCGTGGCCGGGCACCGCGCAGATGGCGTTGCCCTCCATCGGCACCACGGCGATGCGCTGGTTCGTCAACCGCAGCCGGACCACATGACTGGCGCCAGTTAGAGGATCGACGTTCTCGACGTCGGCGGTACCGGCCACCAGGTTCGTGCCGATCTCCTCGAACTGGAGCGGCGCCCCGTCGGCCAACGCCGCCTCCGGATCCACCACCGCACCGAGGGGGTCGTAGTCCACCTCGACCAGCTCGGCGGCGTCGAGCGCCTGGGCCTCGGTGTCGGCCACCACGATGGCCACCGGCTCGCCGACGAAGCGGACCTTGTCAGTGGCGAGGGGTGGGCGGGCACACGCCTCGTTGAGGACCATGAAGCCGTGGAACGGGGCGATGCCGAGATCGGCGGCGGTGAGCACCGCGAGCACGCCGGGTGCCTTCAGGGCCTCGTGCACATCGATCCCGTCGATCCGGGCATGGGCCACCGGCGAGCGGACGAAGACGGCGCGGGCCAGTCCGGGCGGCCGATGGTTGCCGACGAACGTTCCTGCACCCCTGAGCAGCGCGGGGTCCTCGACGCGGAGGACACGGGTACCGAGGAGTGATCCGACCATGGTTGGCAACGTACCCGAGCCAGCCCCGCCGCCGTCGCCCACCAGCGCTCCGCCACGCTCGGTGTTGCTGCGCGCGAGGCGCGGCTACGCTACCGCGGGGTCGAACACGGGCAGAAGGGGTTCCAACGGGTGACTGAGGAGATGTCGGCCAATTACGCCAGACGGGTCGGCGAGCGGCTCCGGAAGGTCCGCAAACAACAGCGGTTGTCGTTGCAAGCGGTGGAGGCCTCCTCGGGCGAGGAGTTCAAGGCATCGGTCCTCGGCGCCTACGAGCGCGGGGAACGGGCCATCTCGGTCCCGCGCCTGCAACGGCTCTCGCAGCTCTACAACGTGCCGGTCGATCAGCTCCTGCCACGTGAGTCCGACGGGGACGCCGACTGGGGCCGGGAGGAGGCGGACACCGACAGCGACGAGGGCAAGGTGTCGATCGACCTGACGCGCCTGGAGACGACCGCCGGCCCCGAGCGGGACCTCGTCAGCCGGTACCTGAGCATGATCCAGGTGCAGCGCCAGGACTTCAACGGCCGGGTCCTCACTGTCCGCGAGGAGGACCTGCGCGCGTTGGCCTGCCTGCTCGACACCCGGCCCGAGCTCATGCGCCGGCGCCTGGCCGAGCTCGGCCTGCGCCGCTGACCCTCGGCCGGCTGGTCGCACCCCGGTCGACCCTCAGCCCTCACGTCGGCACGGTGGCCGCCACGACACCCTCCGATCCCTTCGGCGTGTACGTGCACGTCCCGTTCTGCTCGCACCGGTGCGATTACTGCGCGTTCGCCACCTGGACCGATCGGTCACACCTCATGGACCGCTACGCCGCCGCCTGCGCGACGGAAGCCGCCCTCCTGGCCGAACGGGGGCGGCCGCCGGCGACGTCGGTCTTCTTCGGAGGCGGGACTCCCTCACTCCTCGATCCGGCCCTGCTCGTCGACATCCTGGCCGCCATCCCCCGCGCGCCCGACGCCGAGGTCACCGTGGAGTGCAATCCCGAGAACGTCTCGGTCGAACGCCTCCGCCACTACCAGGACGGCGGGGTCACCCGCCTCTCGTTCGGCGTCCAATCCCTCCTCCCTCACGTGTTGACCAGCCTCGGCCGCCGCCACGAGGCGTCCGGCGCCCAACGGGCCGCCCGGGCCGCCGCCGACACCGGGTTCGCCGAGACATACAGCATCGACCTGATCATGGGAGCCGCCGGCGAGTCCCTCGGGGACTGGTGCCGCACCCTGGAGACGGTCCTCGCCCTCGATCCCGCGCCGCGCCACGTGAGCGCCTACGGCCTGACCGTGGAGGCCGGGACACCGCTGGCCCGAGATCCGAGCCGCCACCCCGACCCCGACGACCAGGCCGACAAGTACCTCAGGACCGAGCAGATCCTCTCCGACGGCGGCCTGGACTGGTACGAGATCTCGAACTGGGCCGCGCCCGGGGCCGAGTGCGCGCACAACCAGCTGTACTGGGCCCAGGGCGACTACGTCGGGATCGGCTGCGCCGCCCACTCCCACGAGCAGCTCGACGGCGAGCGGTCACGGCGCTGGTGGAACCTGCACACCCCAGAGCGGTACTGCGCCGCGGTCGAGGCCGGCCGCCCCACGGAGGCAGCCGGCGAGACCCTGGATGCCGGCGAGCGGCGGATCGAGGGGCTGCAGCTGGCTCTGCGGACCCGCCACGGGGTCCCGGCCGAGGCGCTGGGCGCCGGCGGGGCCATGGACCCCCTGCTCGTCGGCTTGGTCGGGCCCGTCGCCGACCGATTGGTCCTGACCCCTCGCGGCCGGCTGCTGGCCAACGAGGTGGCGTTGCGGCTGTCTGCCTGACGGCGCCAGCGTATCGGCATGTCGGCGGCCGCCGGCGGCGGCGGGTGGGCGTCGGGGCCGGGGGTTTGGTGAGGGTTTGGTGCGGTTTTGGCGGTGGCGGTCGGAGGTTGGGTGCGATCTTGGTCGTCGGGAACCCAAAACTGCGCCCGACCTAGGCCGGCCCCCGCCGCCCCCGACCAAAACTGCGCCCAACCTCACCGGCCGACCACAACTGCGCCCAACCTCACCGGCCGACCACAACTGCGCCCGACCTCACCGACTCCCGACCAAAACTGCGCCCGAGCCGGGCGCCCCCGTGCCGCCCATGGCCGGCTCAGGCAATGGTTACCGGGCGAGGTGCATCGTCGGGCGCATCGCCGGGGTGCATGCCCTCGTCGAGCACCAGGGCCTCGCCGAGGCGCCGGCTGGATGCCGGCGCGGCGAGCACGCCGACGACGGCGAGCACCAGCCAGATGCCGGCCACCACCGGCAGCCACGCATTGGCTCCGGTCGGGTACGGCACGACATTCCGGTAGACGGTGTAGATCACGACGGCGATGGCCAGGATCGGGATGGCCAGCTCCGCACCCCGGGCGCGCAGCGGCTCACCCGCCCGGTAGGGCTGGATGAACAGGTACCAGGTCGCGCCGATGGTCACGAGCAGGTAGGCGACCAGCACCAGCAGGGTGCCGATCTCGCCGGCCCAGGCGAAGACGTGGATCGGCTTGGTGCCGACGATGCCGCCGAGCACGACCTCGCACAGGACCTCGACGGCGACGACCAGCGTGACGGCGGCGACGGGCGACCCGTACCGGGGCGAGAGCCGAGCCATGGGGTGCTCGGGGGAGATCCCGTCCCGTGCGAAGGAGAAGATGAGCCGCGATGGCCCGAGCGCAGAGGCCATGCTGCATCCGAAGGCGCTGATCACCGTGCCGGCAATGATCAGGTCGCCGAACCAGTTGGCCACGTAGGTGCGACCGAGCGTGCCGAGCAGCGCCGGCGAGTTGGAGAAGTTCTTGAGCCCAGCCGCGGAGGTGCCGAAGCCCATGACCTCGATGGCGCTGACCACCACGTAGAAGACGCCGATGATGGCAACGGTGGCCACGATCGCCCGGGGGATGTCGCGGCGGGGATGCGCCGCCTCTCCGCCGAGGGCGGCGGGGTGGCGGCCGCCGGGGTGGCGGCCGCCGGCGTGGCAGCAGCCGACTACGCCGATGCGCTCGCCGGGGCCATGAGCGACGAGGTCGACGCGGTGGCGTGGAAGACCGTGGCTGCCTATCGAGGGGGCCTGGCCCTCGACTGGCGACGGCCCGGACCCGCCGAGGTCCGCGCCGCGGCTGCCGAATGGCTGGGAAGCGACCGCGGCGGCGGGCGCTGGCGCCTGGAGCACCCCACCCTGATCCGCCATGGGATCTGGCAGGCCATCGACACGGGGAGGCCCCTCCAGGTCCACACCGGCTTCGGTGACACCGACGCCACCCTCGGAGGATCCCATCCCGAGCACCTCACCGATCTCATCGCCGCCACCGCGGACCTTGGCGTGCCGATCATGCTGCTGCACACCTGGCCTCACCACCGTGTGGCTGGGTATCTGGCCGCAGTCTGGCCCCACGTCCACCTGGACGTGGGCCTGGCCCTTCCCCACGTGGGGCACCGGGGGGCGTCGATCTTGGCCGAGGCGCTGGAGCTGGCCCCCTGGCACAAGGTCCTCTACTCATCCGACGCCTTCGGGCTGGCCGAGCTGTTCCACCTCGGGGCGGCGGCGCACCGCCGGGCCCTGGGGGCTGCCCTGGCGCCGCTGGCCGACGCCGGGCTCGAATGTTCCGAGCTGGCTCGCCTGGCCTCCTTGGTGGCCGCCGGGAACGCCCGGCGCGTCTACGCCCGGATAGGCGCGGGTGCGTGATCAGTCATTCGTGGGCTTGCCACTGATGTGATGGTCGGCCTGGAACAACGCCTCGGTCAGCAACGTGCGGACGTGGCCGCCTCGGAGCCGGTAGAGCATGCGCCGCCCATGTCGGGTGCTGTCCACCAGCCCGGCGAAGCGGAGCTTGGAGAGGTGCTGGCTGGCAACCGTGGCCCGGCAGTCGGCGATGGCGGCCAGTGATGCCACGTCGAGCTCTTGGTCCCGGAGCGCCCAGAGCATCCGGACTCGGGTCGGGTCGGCCAGCAGCGTGAAGGACTTGACCGCGGCTCCGACCTGACCGGAGGTCAGCGAGTCGGGATGGTCCGGGGCAGCTGCGGTCGTCGGGCTGCGCCGGGTCGAAGCCATCGGCGACAACCCTAGCCACATGAGCTACACCTTCGCATATTCGCACATGTCGTGTCTTTCACGGTAACGTCCTGAGCGTCCGTCCCGCCGTCCGAGGGTTACCACCGCATGCCCAACCACGACCACCAGCACGACCACCAGCACGACGATGCGCCGGGCCCGCCGGCCCACGGTCACGGCGGCTCCGGATGGTCGCGGGCTCGCCAGGCCCTGTCAGGTGTTCTCGGGACCCATTCTCACGACAGTGCCGAGCAGGTGGACGAGGCGCTCGAAGCGGACTCGCAGGGACGACGAGCGCTCGCAGGGAGCCTGGCCATACTCGGTGGTACGGCCGCACTCCAGCTGGTGGTCGCCGGGCTGTCGGGTTCGGTATCGCTGCTCGGTGACGCCCTGCACAACGTGGCCGACGCGCTCACCGCCGTCCCGTTGCTCGTGGCGTTCCTCCTGGCCCGACGCCCGGCGAACAAGCGGTACACCTACGGCTACGGTCGCGCCGAGGATCTCGGCGGCCTGTTCGTGGTCGCCGTGATCGCCCTCTCCAGCGCGCTGGCGGCGTGGGAGGCCATCGACCGGCTCCTGCACCCGCACCGCCTGACCGACCTGTGGGCCGTCGCCATCGCCGCCGGCGTCGGCTTCGTCGGCAACGAGCTCGTGGCCCGCTATCGCATCCGGATCGGCCGGCGGATCGGCAGTGCCGCGCTGGTGGCCGACGGCATGCACGCTCGCACCGACGGGTTCACCAGCCTTGCCGTCCTGGCCGGTGCCGGCGGTGTCGCGCTGGGGTGGCGTCAGGCCGACCCGATCGTCGGCCTGGCCATCACCATCGCCATCCTCGCCGTGTTGCGCTCGGCGGTCGGCCATGTCGGGGCGCGCCTCATGGACGCCGTGGACCCCGAGCTGGTCGACCAGGCCACGGCCGCGGTCGGCAGCGTCGACGGCATCACCGAGGTCCGCGAGCTCCGCATCCGCTGGATCGGCCACACCCTGCGCGCCGAGGTGGATGCCACCGTCGACCCGGCCCTCACCGTCACCCAGGCTCACGATGTCGCCCACCATGCCGAGGCGCACCTCCTCGGGCAGGTGCGCCGGCTCACCGCGGCCACCATCCACACCAGCCCGGCGGGCGCTCACACCTGACGATGGCGGGCGCTGCCTCGATCTACGAATAGCCCGTGATATGCAAAAATGCCGGCGATGGCCAACGGACCGCGGCGCGGCGAGGACGTGGATGACGACACCGCAAGCCCCGCACCGGTGGCCGCCACCCGTCAACGAATGCTCGACGGCGACGTGAACCTGGAGCTGACCGCCATCCACCACGACGGCCAGGCCCTCGTCGAGGCGGCTCGGTCCGCTCCCGACGCGCCGGTCCCGTCGTGTCCGGGTTGGACGATGACCGATCTGATAGGGCACGCCTCCGGCGCCCATCGCTGGGCCAGTCACGTGGTGACCCAGGGCGACGAGTCGCAGCCACGCATCCTGCCCGAGCCGCCCGCCGAGCTGGCCGACCTGCTCGCCTGGTACGACGACGGGCTGGCCGAGCTGGAAGCCATCCTGGCCGCCACCGACCCGGAGGCGCCGGTCTGGACTCCGACGACCGGGACGACGGGCAGCGTGTGGTGGCGACGCAAGATGGCGGTGGAGACCGCCTTGCACCGCTGGGACGCCGAGCATGCGGCCGCCCAGGTCGGCGGCCCTCGACCGGCGCCGGTGGACGATGGCGTGGCCGCGGCCGGCATCGAGGAGTACCTGACCGAGTTCCTGGACGGGATGCTCATGGTGGCCGGCGACGCTCGGCCCACCGGCACCGCCTGCCTGGCCCCCGTCGACCGCGCCGAGCGCTGGTGGCTGGATCTCGATCGGGTCGGCTCCGGCTCGGCGTCGACCGCGGCCGCAAGCCCGGTCGACGCCACGGTCAACGCCACGGCGTCGGACCTGCTCCTGTGGATCTGGAACCGGTTGCCGGACCCGCTCGCCTCCCTCCAGGTGGAGGGACGCCGGGAGATCGTCTTGCGGTGGGCGGCGATGCGGATATGACTGCGCCCGTGGTCAACCACCGCTCGTCGGGATCGGGCCCCGTGCTGGTGGCCGTGCACGGCGTGGGCTGCACCCTCGCCTTCTGGGAGGATGTCATCCCGCTCCTCGACGGCTCGTTCACCTGCGTGGCCGTGGACGTGCCGGGCTTCGGCCGCTCACCGGCTCCGGCCGGGGCGGTCACCGTTGCCGGCCTGGCCGCCACGCTCCAGGGCTGGCTGGTCGACGCCGGCCTCGACCGCGTGGTGGTGATGGGCCACTCGTTGGGCGGCATGATCGCCCAGGAGCTGGCCATCGCCGACCCCGCCCGGGTTCGGGGCCTGGTGCTGTGCTGCACCATCCCGGCCGCCGGCGGAGCCGCCGAGCAGATCGGCGGCCTGGCCGACCTGGCCGAGCAGGCCGGGGCCGAGGCGTTGACCGACGCCATGGCGCCGGCCATGCTCGGACCCGCACCGATGGAGGGGACCGAGCGGGCCCGGACCCGCTTCCGGGCCGACTTTGCGTCAGCGGGACCCGTGGCCCTGGCGGCCGCGCTGCGCGCCATCACCGGCTTCGACGCGCGGAGCCGTCTCGGTGCCCTGGCCGCCGGCGGGATGCCCGCGATGGTCCTGGCCGGCGAACACGAGGGAAACCGAGCGGACCAGCAGCAGTTGGCCAACCTCCTCGGCGTCCCCCTCGTGGCCCTGCCCGGCACCAACCACCTGGCGCCGGCCGAAGCCCCGCATGCGTTGGTGGCGGCCGTCATGCCGTTCCTCGACGGTCTGCGAGACGGAGACACCTGGCAATGAGGTTCGGGACCTACCACACCTACCAGGTGCCACCATGGACGACCACCCAGGCCGTCATGGCCGACGAGGTCGAGCGGGTGCGCCACGCCGAGGCCCTCGGCTTCGACAGCGTCTGGGTGCCGGAGCAGCACTTCTTCGACTACTGCGCCTGCCCCGATGCCCTCGACATGGTCATCTACCTCCTGGGTCAGACCTCGACCGTGCGCGTCGGCGCGGCAGTGGTGAACCTGTCGCTCACCCACCCGCTGCGCTTTGCCGAGCGCGCTGCCCTGCTCGACCATCTCGGCGGCGGCCGGGTCGACCTGTGCATCGGGCGCGGCTACCAGTGGCCCCAGAACGTGGCCTTCGAGGTGGACGAGGCCACCACGAAAGCCCGTTTCACCGAAGCCCTCGACATCATCCTCGGGGCGTGGAGCGGCCAGCCCACCGGTTACGACGGCACCTATTTCCGGTTCCCGCCGGTCCAGACCTGGCCGCGGCCCGTCCGAGCGCCAAAGGACGTGCTGCTGATGAGCGTCGGCGGCACCACGCCCCTGGAGGAGACGATCGAGCGGGGCGTCCCCCTGGCCCTGTCGTCGCCGTTCGCGCCTATCGAAGCGACCGCCAAGACCTTCGCCCGGTACGTCGACCTGGTGGAGGCGTCCGACCACGACACCGACGCCTTCCTCGACCGGGCCATCGTCCTGCTCTACACCCTCCTGGCCCCGACGGCCGACGAGGCCCGCAGCATCGCCAAGCGACCATACGAGTGGCACATGTCCCGACTCGCGGCGCTCAGCACGCCACCGGGCCCCGACCACGACTGGGCCACGCTCACGGCCGCCGGCCAACCACCGGAGATCACCGACGCCGACTACCTCCGCCAGACCGAGACCAACCTCCTCTTCGACGACCCCGACGGCTTCGGCGACAAGATCGAGATGCTGCGCGACGCCGGCGTCAGGAACGTCATCACCTGGATGGGCGTCGGCGGCGTCGCCCAGGAACACGTCCTGCGATCCATGCGCCTCTTCGCCGAGGAGGTGCGTCCCCGCTTCATGTGAGTAGCTGACGGCTGGGCCCGGCGTCACTTGATGGCGAGCGGATTGATCGGCGTGCCCACCGCGTTGGTGATCTTCAGCACCGGTGCGGTGAAGAAGCACTCCCACACCCCGTCCGCCGCGCAGTCGGCGGCCAGGTCCTCCAGGTCGAACATCTCCCCGAGGGTCATGCCCATGTCGCGGATGAGCACGTAGTGCAACGGGATGCGGGCATGGTCGTCGCCACTCGGGAGGACCTCGACGGCCCAGTTGTCCGAGGCCACGGCGGCTACGTCGCGCTCGTGCAGCCACTCACAGCATTCCAGGGTCAGTCCCGGCTCCGATGCCATGAACTCGGCCGCGGAGACCTGCGTGCAGACCTGGCGCCAACCCGTGCGCACCAGGAGGATGTCGCCTGGGTGCATGGTCACGTCCTGACGGGCCAACGCGGCGTCGAGGTCGGCGGGGGTGATGGGCTGGCTGGCGGCCAGGTGCTCGACGCCGTGGAGGCGCGCGATGTCGACGAGCACCGCCCGGCCGATCACCCCCTTGGCCAGGTGATCGATGCCCAGGCGAGTGGCGCCCAGACGAGCGGTGATGGTCGAGACCGGCACGTCGTTGTAGCACCGGTCGTCGTAGAAGCAGTGGGCCAGGCCATCCCACTGCGTCGCCGCCTGGAGGGGCATGAAGATGAAGTCGTCGGCCACGCCGCCACCGTCTGGGAAGCGCGGGTCGCCGGTCATCGACATCAGGTGCACGGGGTTGATGCGGCCGCCGAGGCCGACCTGGGGTCCGTCGGCGCCGATGGCGATGCCGAGATCGAACACCGCCCCTCGCCGGACCAGCGCGGCGGCGGCGCGCACCTGCTCGGCGCCGACGAGGTTCACGGTGCCGATCTGGTCGTCGGGACCCCATCGCCCCCAGTTGGACAACCGCTGGCCGACGGCACGGAAGTCGCTCATCGCCCGGGCACGCTGGCGATGGGCACGGTGGCGATGGACACAGCGGTGATGGGCACGGTGGCGAGCATGCAGCGGCTCCTCGTGTTCGGGGTGTGCGGGAGCGAGGGTATCCACACCCCTGTGACGCCGAGACCAGGTCGCGTCACCGACCCCGATCGATAAATCCCGTCGCCGAACCTGTGAACACCTCGAGACGCCGACCGTGGCTGCCCCGACGCGGATCGTCGATCATCGCCGGCTCGGCGAGACAGACACTTTTCACGAAATTTGTCCTTGACCATTTGATGGCTTCTCACTACTTTCGATCTCCGGAGGTGGAGGCGTGGCCAAGGCGGGCATCGGCGGGCAGGTGGTATGGCGGCAGGTCGCATCGTCGGCCGGCCCGGGAAGCACCCCGTGACCGCGGTGGCGCCGTGGGGATCGCCGCTCGAGGTCATCGAGCTGGCCGTACAGGAGCGAGCCAAGGCCCTGTCTCTCGACATGAGCGTGGCCGATTCTGCGGCTGCGCTTCGCCAGCTGATCGACGACGAGATCGGCCGCTGGCACCACGACCACCAGCGCGGGCGCCGGCCGTTCGACATCGCCGAGCCCGACGTGGCGGCCGAACGAGCGCTGCGGAACCTCACCGGTTACGGTCCCCTGCAGCCGTTGCTCGACGATCCCGACGTCTGGGAGATCATGATCAACGGGCCGGATGCCATCTTCTGCAAGCGACATTCCGGGCCGGGCGGGTACCACGACGAGGTCTTCCACGACGACGACCACCTGCAGCGGGTCCTGACCAAGATCCTCGACGACGCCAGCCGCTCCCATCGCAAGCTCGATCCGGCGGAAGGCTTGCAGGACGCCCAGCTCGACACGGGTGCCCGCCTCCACATCGTGCACGCGGACATCGGGCGCGACGGTCACGTCCTGGTGAACATCAGGAAGTTCACCGGGATCGCCCTGAAGCACCTGCCCGAAGTGGTGGAGACCGGAATGCTCGACGACCGCAGCGCCGGTTACCTGCGGGCATGCGTGCGCGCCGGCCTCTCGGTCGTCGTCGCCGGTGCGCCCGGGTCGGGCAAGACCACGCTGCTCGGCTGCCTGGCCGCCGCGCTCGATCCCAGCCTCCGCGTCGTCGTCGCCGAGGAGGTCTTCGAGACTGACGTGCCTCTCCCGAACGTAGCCCACATGCAGACCCGCCCGGCCCGCGCCGACCGCAAGGAGATCGACCTGCGCCGGCTGGTCTCTGGCTTCTTACGCATGGCTCCCGATGTCGCCATCGTCGGGGAGGTGCGGGACCGAGAGGCCCTGCCGTTGCTCTTGACGCTGTCGTCGGGGGTCCAGGGGTTTACGACCATCCATGCCGCCTCGGCCCGCCAGGCCCTGTCGCGGCTGCGGTTCATCTGCCAGCTGGCTGACACCGGATCGGAGCTGACCATCGCCGCGCTATCGGCGCTGGTGAGCGAGGCGGTCGACGTCGTCGTCCACTGCGCTCGGCAGGGCGGCACGGTCCGGGTGACGGAGATCCTGGCGGTGGAGGACCTCCAGGTGGCCGCGGGCAACGTCAGCTTCACCACGACGTCGGTGTTCAGCCGCCACCGCCACGACGATCCCCTGACGTGGACGGGAAACCTCCCCGTCCGCTCGGCCCGGGCGCTCGAGCTCGGCGGTCACGACCTACGGACCCTGGTCGACGGAGCCCGGCGGTGATCGGCGTGATCGCCGCCATGGCAGCGGCCTACGGCACCTTCCTGATCTACACCGCCGCGGTCTACCGCTGGCGCGGTCTGGGCGCCGGGCCTCGGCCGGCAGAACGACCACGCCGCCGATCGGCCGAGGACTGGATGCACCAGGCCGGTTTGGCCGGCGTGTCCGTGCCCGAGTTCGTAACCGTGGTCGTGGTGTTGTTCGCGACCGGCGCGCTCTTCGCCTACACCCTCTTCGGCGGCCCGCTGCCTGCGTTGCTCGCCGGCGCCTTCGCCGGAAGCTTCCCCGTGGCCGCCTACCGCCGGCGTCGCCAGCGGCGCATGGCGCTGGCCCGCCAGGCATGGCCGCGACTGCTCGAGCAGCTCCGATTGCTGACCGGACCGATGGGCCGGTCGGTGCCCCAGGCCCTGTTCGAAGTCGGGGCGCGCGCACCCGTCGAGCTACGCCCTGCCTTCCAGGCCGCCCAGCGCGAGTGGATGCTCACCACCGATTTCGGGCGCACCGTCGCTACCCTCAAGCGCGACCTGGCCGACCCGACCGCCGACGTGGTGTGCGAGACGTTGGTCGTGGCCCACGAGGTCGGCGGAGGCGAGCTGGACCGGCGCCTGGCCGACCTGGTGGAGGATCGCATCCTGGACCTGCAGGGCAGGCGAGACGCCGAGAGCAAACAGGCCGGGGTGCGGTTCGCCCGTCGCTTCGTGCTCCTCGTCCCGCTCGGCATGGCGGTGGCCGGCTTGTCGATCGGCACCGGGCGCGCCGCCTACCAGACCACCGGCGGCCAGATCGCCGTCGTCGTTGGCCTGGTCGCCGTGGTGGCCTGCTGGCTGTGGTCGGGGCGGTTGATGGCGCTACCCGAAGAACCCCGTGTGTTCGCCGACCCGCCTGCCCCGCTCGAGGCGGCGCGGCCCCGGACGACCGTGTGACGCGCGACGCCGGCGTCGTCGGGCTCCTGGTGTGGGCGGGCGCGACCCTGCTGCTGTCGCAGTGGCGGCGGATCAACCGGGCCAGCCTGGCCGATCGCCTGCGCCCCTACAGCCCGGGCGGCACCGACCACGACCGGCCGGCCGGCATCCTGTCGGTCGAGTCCATGGGTGAGGTGATCGGGCCCCTGGCCCGTGGTGGGGGCGCCCGCGTGGCTGCGGTGTTCGGGGTGAGCGAGGAGTTGGAGCTGCGGTTGCGGCGCGTGCACTCGCCGCTCGATGTCACCGGTTTCCGGTTGCGCCAGCTTGCCTGGTCGGGTGGAGGGCTGCTCGCCGGCCTGCTCGCCGCCGGCCTCGGCCTCCCCCTGCCTGTCGCCGGGCTGTGCATCGCCGGCGCGCCGCTGCTCGCCTTCCTTGCCGTCGAGCAGCGCTTGGCCTCGGCGTCCGACGCCCGCAAGGCCCGGGTGCGACGCGAGCTGCCGGTGGTCGGTGAGCAGCTGGCCACGCTCATCAACTCGGGCTACTCGCTGGGGGCCGCGCTCAACCGCATCGCCGACCGAGGACAGGGCGCCTGCGCCCAGGATCTTCGCGGTGTCGTCAACCGCATCCGCCAGGGAGTCGGCGAGACTCAGGCGCTCCGGGAATGGGCCGAGGTGGCCCAGGTGGACACCCTCGACCGACTGGTGGGCGTCCTGGCGTTGAACTCCGAGGCCAGCGACCTGGGTCGACTGGTGGGGATCGAAGCGCGGCAGGGGCGCCGGGACCTGCAGCGCCATACCACCGAGATCATCGAGCGCCGGGCCCAACAGGTCTGGGTCCCCGTCACCGTCGCCACCCTCGTCCCCGGGGTGATCCTGCTCGCCGTGCCGTTCCTCTCCGCCCTCCGCCTGTTCTCATCGGCCTGACCACGAAGGAGACCCATGCCCACCATCGACAACCGCAACCGCGACCACGACCGATCCGATGCCCGCCGTGACGAACGCGGCGAAGGGGTCATCTCCGCCGCCATCGCCGTCCTGGTCATGGCCTTCATCGGCGTCGGGATGTGGGTCGCGTTCAACGCCACATTCCAACACACCGCCAAGAACGTCGACCACCAGGTCAACAGCTGCATCGGCCAGACCAACCCGAACTGCTGACCCGTGGTGAGCGGCCGGTCCGACCGGTCCCGGGCCGAGCAGGGCACGGCCATCGTCGGAACCCTGTTCGGGTTCTGCATC
The DNA here is from genome assembly GCA_965276635.1 of Acidimicrobiales bacterium. Lineage (GTDB taxonomy): Bacteria > Actinomycetota > Acidimicrobiia > Acidimicrobiales > Palsa-688 > CBDIBC01. Next base: position 95,725 of record CBDIBC010000005.1, read on the forward strand.
TTCATGTTCCTGTTGTTGCTCGCCGTGCAGACCCTGGTGCACCTCTATGCCACCTCGGCAGTGACCTCGGCCGCGTTCGACGCGGCCCACCGCGTGGCCACCTCACCCGCCGGCGCGCGCAGCATTCCCATCGCCCAAGCGGACGCCCGGCAGTCCCTGGGCTCGTTGGGCGCGGCGCACACCACGTTCGTGTGGGAGGAGGCCGACGCCAACCAGGTCGTCCTCCGCGTGCTCGCTCGCTCGCCTGGGTTCCTCCCGCTCCCGGCGTCCTACCGCAGGATCGACCGGACCATCACCGTACGGACCGAACGGTTCCGATGAGCGAGCGCTGGCGAACCGCTGCTTTGCCCAGCCCCGCCTTGGACGAGGCCGGGTTCGCCGGTGGCGCCGACGGCCTGATCTTCGGCCTGCTCATCTTCGTGGTCGGCACCCTCCTGGTCGGGTACGCCTGGGCGGTGGTTGACACCAAGCTGGCGGCTGACGCGGCAGCGGGCCAGGGCGCCCGAACCTTCGTGGAAGGCCCGAACCTGGCTGCGGCCAGCGCCGGGGCCCGCCAGGCCGCCGCCGACGCGCTGACCCAGTACGGGCGCACCGCCAGCCGCGCCGACATCACCCTGGCCGGCGCCGGGTTCGATCGCTGTGCTCGGGTGGTCGTCACCGTCCGCTATCCGGCCCCGCTCTTCGACATCCCGTTCATCGGTCGTCTCGGCTCGGGGCGCTGGGTCGGCGCCCAGCACGCCGAGCTCGTCGACCCGTACCGGACGGGCCTCACCGGGGTCGCGCAGTGCGGTTGAGGCGGTCGCGAGCGGGCGGCGTCCGAGGTGAGCGGGGAAGCGCCCTCATGCTCGTGCCGGCCGGGTTCCTGGTGCTGGTCCTGCTCGGGGCCATGGCCGTGGACAACGGGGCGGCGTACCTGGGCCAGCGACAGTTGGCCGATGTCGTCGCCGCTGCGGCCAACGATGCCGCCGGTGCGGCCCTGGCCGACGGATCGTTCTACGGGCAGGGTCGGATCGTCATCGATCCCACCGTGGCGGCGCAGGTCGTCTGCCGCACGGTGACGGCCTCCGGCGACACGGATCTACACCAGCTTCAACTGGCTGTCGCGGTCCAGGGGGCTGCCGTCTCGGTGCGGGCCGTGGCCGTGGTCGATGCCGTCTTCGGCCGCTTCGTGCCCGCTTTCCGTCATCGGGTGGTGCGCGCCCAGGCCAGCGCGGTGGCGGCCCAGGGTGCGGTCGGGGGCGACTCGACCCCGACGCCTTCGCCCTTCGCCCCGATCGCCTGTTGAGCTCCCCTTTCATTCATGTTTTCACATGTTCTCATGCTATATTGTCAAATGTGCGGTGCTGGCACGAACGGGACGGGGACAGCCTCGAATGGGTGAAGGAGGCGACGGGCGCCGAGGAACGTCGCCGCCTGGATGTCGAGCGGGCGATCCTGGCCCGGGCCCGTCACCCCGGCGTCGTCGAGTTGATCGAGCGGGCCGACGAGCCGACCAGTCGGCTGCGCACTCGATGGGTCGACGGCGTCACCCTGGCGACCTGCCGGTCACTCGACGGTCCCGAGGTGTTGGGGCTCGGCGCCGCGCTGGCGTCCACCGTCGCTGACCTGCACGACCTCGGCATCGATCACGGCGCCATCGCCCCGGAGCACGTCCTGGTGGACCCTCGGGGTCGGCCCGTGCTGTGCGGCTTCGGTCACGCCTCCCGGCGCAGCATCGCAGACCGAGGTCGCCAGGATGGGCGAGGGGACACCGTCGCGCTGTGCCAGATGGTGCGGGAGCGGTTGCCCGAGCCTCCGACACGGCGCCTCCGGCGGGTGCTCCAGGTTGGTGGCGTCGGACGGTCGGTTTCCGCCCGCCAACTGGCCCGCCACCTGGCCAATCCGACCCTCGGCGCTCGACTTCCGACCCCCGACCGTCCGAGTGGATCCACGGTCGGGAGTCGACCTTTGGGCGGGGTGCCGCAGTCACCCGGCTCGCCCGTTGGCGACGTCGACACGCCCGTCGTGGGTGCGGGCCATGACCGCGCTCCGGTGGCGGTGGATGCGGGACCCACCGTTGCTGAGCGGAGCGCGGCGCGGTTCCGCCTGTTGCCAGCCGGCCATGGCTGGCATCGGCGGCGGATCGCAGTCGTCGCACTCCTCGGCGCAACGGTGGTCGGCGCCGCCGTGGTGGTACTTGGTGGCGTCGGGAGTGGCGGTCGGTCCGGTGGCGGCGAGGCAAGGGGCCGTGCGGGTGGGACGGTCGGCAGTCGGTCCGTGGCTCAGCCGGCGCCGGCGCCGTTCGTCGCCGGCTGCCCCAGGGTGGACGCCGGCTGTGTGCCCGTGCCGCATGCCACCGATGCGATGGTCGTCGACGGGGTCGGCTACACCTTGGGCCGGGCCAGGGACGTGATCGTCCTGGGCCGTTGGGCGTGCGGGCCGGCCAGCGAGCCGGCGCTGCTGCGGCCTTCCACGGGCCAGTTGTGGATCTTCGAGCGATGGGCGACCGCCGGACGCGATGTCGTCGGTCGGCCATTGGCACCCGTGCCTGGCGCGACCTCCCTGCGCGTCGAACCGGCCCGTTCGTCGTCGCCACGGCAGGGCGGGTGTGACCAGCTCGGCGTGCTGGATCAGTCCGGCCGGGTCATCACCCACCTCGACCCGTCGCAGGCATCGTGAGCACCGAGCCCAGGCCGACGGCCCGGGACCAGGCCGCGCCCTGGTGGGCGTGGACGGGTTGGTCAGCCGCACTCGCGGTTGCCCTCGTCGTGCTGTGGTGGGCCGGACGGGGGCCGTTGGGTGCCCCGGCCCCCTGGCACCTCGGCGCCTGGACCCACCGTCTGACCAGTGGATCCCCGGTGGCCACCACGTTCGCGGTGATCAGGCAGGGCCTGCTCGCAGTGGGCGGCTATCTGGCCATCATCACCGTGCTGGCATGGTGGGCGAATCACTCGCACCGACGCGGCCTCGCCGTGGTGCTTCAGATCGTGTGCGTGCCCGGCCTGAGCCGAATGCTGGTGGTTGCCCTCGGTGCCGGCCTGGTTGCGGGTCCATCACTAGGCACACCGCTGGGAGCGTATGCGGCAGGGATCGGGGTGGCAGCTGGGGCGCCGGCGGGCGCCGGGGTGGCAGCGGGGGCCGGAGTAGCGGCCGGGGCGCCGACCGGACCCGGGGCGCCGGCCGTCACGTCGCCGGGCGCGTCGTCACCCGCCAGTACGCCACCGGGCGCTTCGTCGCCGGCAAGACCTGTCCTCCACATGCTTGGCCCGGAGCCGGGGGCAACAATCGCGTCCACGCCGCCGCCAGTCCTGCATCGGAGTGGCGTCGTGGGCTCGAACCTGAGCGGGGGCCAGGGAGCGCCCCGGACCGCCGGCTCGCCGACGTCCCAGCCGCATCCGCCCATCACGCCTGCGGATACTGTGGCCCCTCCGTCGGCGGCCGAGCCCGTGCCGTCCGCTCCAACCCCGCCGCCGGCTTCGTCCACTCCGCCCGCACCTCCCGCGCCGTCTGAGCCGCCCCCGCCGTCCACTCCGCCGGCGCCGTCTGGGACCCCCGCGCCGCCCGCTCCTCCTGCGCCATCGGTGACGCCAACTCCGCCGGTCGTGCCGTCGCCGCCCGCCTCCACCGCTGTGCCCGCGTTGCCGTCACCTGCACCTGAAGCGGCGGCCGGCGACACATGGACGATCCGCCGCGGCGACCACCTGTGGGCCGTCGCCGACCACGTGCTCACCGAGCGGTGGGGAGCCGTCCCCGACCGACGCAGCCTGGCCGGGTACTGGCTGGAGGTCGTCGCTCACAATCGCGACCGACTCCCGTCGCCGGACGACCCCGATCTGGTCTACCCGGGTTTCGTCGTCGATCTGCCGCCCGTGCCCCCGCCGCCGACCTGAGCAACCTCCTTCGACCGGGGGCGGACACACTCCGCATCGGCGGTCCCGTGCCCTGGCCCCGGTCGATGAGCGACCTGCCTCGGGGTCACCACCGCGCCTGTTCCCCACCCGCTGATCTGGAACGGCCAGACTTGACCCATGGATCGACGGTCACCCATCGGCACCGCGACCGTCTGCCGCCTGTTGGCGTCGACCGGCGGCGCACTCGCCCTCGTTACCGTGCTCTGCTGCACCGATGCCGCGGCGGCTCCGAGCGCGTCGACGATCTCGAGCCCACCGCCGACCGCCGCAACCACGCCCTCCGCCACCACGCCCTCCGCCACCACGCCGGGCGCCACCACCCCACCTGTCACCGTGGCCCCGGCCACCACCGCGGCGCCCCCGGTCACCGGCGGCTCGCAGAACCCGTCGCCCTACACCGCGCCGCCCTATCCGAGGGCGCCGGTCGTCACCGCACCGGCGACCACCGCGCCGTCGACCACCACCACGACGATCGCCGGGATCGGCGGTCAGATCCCGCCCACCCCGGCCACGGTGCCGTTCACCACCAAGCCCACCAGCGCCCACGTCAATCCCGTGTTCGCGCGGCTCTCCATCGCCGGGTTCGCGGTTGCCGCCCTCATCCTCCTCGTGCAGTTCCTCCTCACCCGCCCTGGCCGGCGGGGTCCCACCCTGTAGCGCGACTGCGCGGCGCCGGCTGATGCGGAGAGGCTGGTCGCCCACCAGCTCCGCGCGCGCTCGTGGGGCGGTTTCCGTGCTGCGCCGGCGAAGTCGGGCGCACTCCTGACCGGGCGTCGGCGAAGTCGGGCGCACTCCTGGCCGGGCGTCGGCGAAGTCGGGCGCACTCCTGGCCGGGCGTCGGCGAAGTCGGGCGCACTCCTGGCCGGGCGTCGGCGAAGTCGGGCGCACTCCTGGCCGGGCGTCGGCGAAGTCGGGCGCAGTTTTGGGTCCCCCACGACCAGGACCGCGCCGAACCTCCCACCCGCACAACCAAAATCGCACCGAAGCTCACACCGGGGCCGCCGCACGCAACCCGAGCCGGCAGGCAATCCGAGCCCACCCACCCCCACAGCCACCCACGTGGTCGATCAACCGAGCGATCCAGGGTGGGCGCTTCGACGAACCGGCGAGTCGAGCGTAGGTCCCGTCTAGGTTGGCGCCCATGCGCGACGAGGTGACCGTGGAGATGGCCGCACCACCGGAGCGGGTATGGGCGCTGGTGAGCGACATCACCAACACCGGCCGCTTCAGTCCGGAGACCTTCGAGGCCGAGTGGGTCGGCGGCGCGACCGGGCCAGCCATCGGCGCCCGCTTTCGCGGCCATGTCCGCCGCAACGGTCGAGGCCCGGTCTATTGGACCGACTGCACGGTCACCATCTGCGAGCCGAATCGGGACTTCGCGTTCGGCGTCGGACTGCGTGGCAGCCAGACCGTCAACACGTGGCGCTACCGCCTCGAGCCGACCACGACAGGTGGTACCCGCGTCACCGAGTCGTTCGAGCTGACCGATACCCTCCCGTTGCGCATCTACTGGAAGGTGCTCGGACGGGCCAGAGGCCGGACGAACGTCGACGGGATGCGCACCACTCTCGAGCGCATCGGGGCAGTGGCCGAGGCCGACGGACCGGCATCCTGAACCACCGGGCGTACCCAACCGATCCCGAGCCGGCGGCTCGGTACTGGCGACTGCTGGCCGGTGCTCCGACGCCGACGCCATCTGTCGGTGGACTGGACGGCGTTGTGGTGGCGCAAAGGAGACACGTCGTGACGTGTCTCACCCAGCGCCCATCGCCGCTCCACCCGAGCGGGTGCACTGCGCGTCCGGCGGTATGACCTGAGCATCCACCCGCAGCCCCACCTGCCCAGCACCGAGCTGGGTGAAGCTGAAGTCGAGCGTGTCGAGGATGACCGACGGGCCGACCTCGCGGTACCAGACTTCGGCGACCGGATAGACGCCATTCGCCCGATCGGGAACCGGGCTGAGCGATGTCTGGGCCGCCACATGCATGCCCTGCGGGGGATGGCTCAGAAGGTAGGCCTCGACCGAGGCAGGCGTTCCGGGCACGATCCACGTCCGGGACAGGTCGATCAGCGGACGGCACGCCTGAAGGCTGGCCGGTCCGTCAAGCAGGCCGCCGGGGACGCGTTCGACTCGCCGGGCACTAGGCGGCGGTACCGCTGCGTCGAGGAGTCGCTGGGCCTCGGTGTTCGCCGCCGTGTCGCCGGCTACCGCGGTCACCGTTGGAAAGCCACCCGAGGTGGTCGTGTCTCGCGCCGTAGCAGTGGGCCCGACAGCCACATCGGGACCACCGCTGTGGCCGCAGGACGCCGCGGCCATCACGAGCGCACCGATGGCTAGCCCGACCCGCATGATTCGCACACCTCTCCGACGTTCGCCGAATCGCTCCGGTTTCTCGGGTCCAAGAACAAGCCGAACGGGCACCGCCCCCGGCAGCGCGAGCGCGCGGAGGCTACATTCGCCGTGTAGGTCGAGCAGGGAGAGCAGGGAGGCTGTGATGACCGAGGGTTTCGTCATCCGAGGCGGCACGGTGGTCGATGGGACCGGCCGACCGGGGCGGGCGGCGGACGTCGCCGTGCGCGATGGCCGGATCACCGGGATCGGTGCCGGGCTTCGCCGAGACGGCGCACTGGAGGTCGATGCGTCGGGGATGGTCGTGGCGCCGGGGTTCGTCGACGTGCACACCCACTACGACGCCCAGGTCTTCTGGGACCCGGCGTTGACGCCGTCGTCCCATCACGGGGTCACGACGGTCGTGGCCGGGAACTGCGGCTTCTCCATCGCACCGACCCGCCCCGATTGCGTTGAGCTGCTGGCCCACACCCTTCAACACGTCGAGGACATGAGCTTCGACACGCTGTGCGCTGGAGTGCCGTGGGACGAGTTCAGGACCTTCGCCGACTACCTCGATGCCGTGGAGCGCAGGGGGGTGGGACTGAACTACGGCTGCTACGTCGGGCACACCGCAGTGCGCCTGTTCGTGATGGGTGACGACGCCTACGAGCGGGCGGCCGCCCCCGAGGAGCTCGACGCCATGCAGGCCGAGGTCCGATCGGCGATTCAGCACGGCGCCATCGGGTTCGCCTCCAGCACTGCGAGCACGCACAACGGGGATCGGGGTCGCCCCGTCCCTTCTCGGGTGTCCGACCTCGATGAGCTGCGCACCCTTCTGGTCCCCCTGTCAGAGCTCGGCCGCGGGGTGATCGCGCTCCTTCCCGGGACCACCATCCCCCACGAGGAGGTGTTCCGCATCCAGCGGGAGATCGGTCGACCGCTTACGTGGACCGCCCTGGTCGGTCGGCGTGGCAGCGATGCGCACGAGGCGGTGATGGCTGCCCACGACGCCGAGCATGCGGCGGGCGGGGACGTGTGGCCGCAAGTCTCGTGCCGGCCAATCGTGTTCCAGATCACCATGCGCGAGCCGTTCACGTTCAACACCCTCGCTGCGTTCAGGCCGCTGATGGGAGTCAGCCTCGACGATCGCATCGCCGCCTACCGCGACCGATCCTGGCGGGAGGGGGCGTGGGCGGAGCTCACCGGCACGACGCGCAACCTCGTCCAGTGGGACACCGTGTTCGTGGCCGAATCAGCCGCCCACCCGGAGCTGGTCGACCGCCGCATCGTGGACCTGGCTGCCGAGCGGGGCGTGACCGCCCTCGATGCCATCCTGGACGTGGCCCTCGATGAGCAGCTCGACACCCGCTTCTCCTCCGCCATCGCCAACAACGATCCCGACGTCATCGCCTCGCTCCTGCCTCGCGACCACGTGCTCTTGGGCCTGGCCGACTCTGGGGCCCACGTCTCGCAGATCTGCGACGCCTGCTTCGCTACCGACCTCCTCGGCTCGTGGGTCCGCGAGCGCGAGATCATGTCCCTGGAGCGCGCCGTCCACAAGCTCACGGCTGAGCCCGCCGCCGTCTACGGGCTGGTCGATCGCGGTTCCGTCGAGGTTGGCAAGGCCGGGGACATCGTCGTCTTCGACCCCGACACCGTTAGCCCCGGCCCGCTCCGACGCCTGCGTGACTTCCCCGCCGACGGCGAGCGGCTCACCGCCGAGGCACCGGTCGGGGTGCACCACGTCTTCGTGAACGGTATTGCCGTCCGAGCCGACGGGCAGCCGGTGACCCACGAGCCAGGGCATTACCCCGGGACCGTGTTGCGCTCCTGACTGAACCGACATCCGGCCGACGGCGAATTGTGTTCAAAAGTGGTTGATTTCCAACCCAAATTGCACACAATTCCTGAGCGAGACCAGCGGCGGCAGGCTCCGGCGGCGAGTGGCCACTGGTCAGCGACCGGCGGCCGCAGGCTCCAGCGAGTGGCCACTGGTCAGCGACCGGCGGCCGCAGGCTCCAGCGAGTGGCCAGCGGCCGCAGGCCCCGGCGAGTGGGCAACGGCCAGCGGCCGGGCCCAGGCGACGGCACTCAGGCGACGGCGAGGATCTCCCCGTGGGGAGTCAGGAACCAGCCGTCGGCGCTCGACTGCCAGCGCCCCCAGGCCCGGGACAGGCGCTCGAGGTCACCCCGCTCGGCGAGCTGGTGGCCGACGGCCTGTTCGGCGAAGCTCGACTGGGTGAGCCGGTCGGCCCACAACCCGCCCCACCACGCCCGCTCCTCGGCGCTGGTGAAGCACCACGCGCTCCCCGAGGCGTCGACCCGGTCGAATCCCGCGGCGCGCGCCCAGGCGACCACCCGTCGTCCGGCGTCGGGCTGGCCGCCGACCTGCCGGGCCACCCGCTCGTAGAGGGCCTGCCACTCGTCCATCTCCGGATCCTCGGGGAACCAGAACATCCCGCCGTAGTCGGCGTCGCGGGCGGCCACCACCCCACCGGGGCGGCACACCCGCCGCATCTCGACCAGGGCGGCGACCGGATCGGCCAGGTGCTGGAGCACCTGGTGGGCGTGCACGACGTCGAACGCGCCGTCCTCGTACCGCAGCCGGTACACGTCGCCGGTCTCGAAGCGCACGTTGGTGCGGTTCTGGCAAGCCGCCTCGGCTCGGGCTCCGGCCAGGACGTCGTCCGACCGGTCGACGGCCGTCACATGACCGTCGGGGACGTGGGCAGCCAGGCCCACGCTGATCGTGCCCGGCCCGCAGCCGACGTCGAGCACCCGATCGTGGCGACGCAACCGATCCAGCAGGTAGGCCGCCGAGTTCTCCACTGTCCGCCACCGGTGCGAGCGGAGCACACTCTCGTGATGCCCGTGGATGTAACCGTCCGCTCCGTCAGCCATGCTCCGATCATCCTGCCCGGTCTCGGCGGGTGCAACGCGCCGCCGGCATGGCCTAGCGTCCAGGGCGTGCGATGGACGTCCCTCACAGAGCCACCCCCGACGAGCCGGGGACTGCGATGCCGGTGAACGCGAGGACCTCGAGCGGAATCGACGACCTGCTGGCGGCCAACGAGCGGTATGCGGCCTCGTTCGACCTGCGCGGCATCCCCGGTAGGGCTGGCAAGGGGCTGGCCCTGGTGACCTGCATGGACACCCGCATCGAGCCGCTCGCCACGCTCGGCCTCCGACCGGGCGACGCCAAGATCCTGCGCAACGCCGGCGGTCGGGTCACACCCGACGTCCTGCGCTCACTGGTCCTGGCCGCCCAGTTCCTCGACGTCTCCACGATCGCCGTGATGCAGCACACCGACTGCGCGCTGGGCCACCGCGACAACGACGACGTGCGGGCGGAGCTGGTGGAGAACGGGGTCGATGACCCGACCGGTTGGGACTTCCTGGCCATGCCCGATCCCGACGCGGCGCTGGCCGGCGACGTCGAGGTGGTGCGTACCTGCGCCCTCCTGCCGACCGGGGTGCGTGTCGAGGGCTGGCGGTACCACGTGGAGACGGGCGCCATCGATCGGGTCGTGCGATCCTGACCGGTCAGAACCGGGCGATCCGGAGGATCCGGGCCTGGCGCCGTCGAACCCTTGGAACGAGACGAGTCGATGTGGCCGCGACCTCCGTCGCCGTCGGGTCTGGAGCGCAGCAACAATGATCGAGTTCGACGACAGCGACCCGGCAGCGCAGTCGGGGCGGCAGGGGCGGCAGGGTGCCCAGGGGGCCGCCGAACGGGGTGCGGCCGACGTGGTGGCCGCCTACCGGTACCTGCGCCGCAGTGGGCTGGCCGACCGGTGGCAGGATCTGCTGCCGCTCCTCGACGCCTTGGTGGCGCAGGTCGACGCTGTCGGCTGGACCCGGTCCAGTCTGGACGGCGCAGGCCAGGCCGGGCGGGCGGTGGCCGACGAGGCCGAGCGCTGGCTCCTCGGTCGGCCCGACGCGGGCTGACCCGCGCCGGCTGGGGCCTGAGACACCTCAGGTCCTTCTACCGACCAGACCGGCCCGCAGAGCTACGAGCAGGGCGGCGGCGGCGAGGGCCGCGGTCTCGGCCCGGAGCACCTCGGGGCCCAGGCCGACGGTCGGTACGGCGGCCGCCAGCTCGTCGTCGCTCCAACCCCCTTCGGGCCCGATCATGACGGTCGGGCGGTCGAGCGTCGGGGGGTCACCGCCGGGCTCGGCCAGGACCAGGGTGTCGGGCTCGGTCACCATGGTCGAGAAGGCGGTCACCGGGGCGATGACCGGCAGCCACAACCGCCGACTCTGGCGGCCCGCCTGCGCGGCGACGTCGTGCAGGCGCCCGAGCTGGCGGACCGCCCGGTCACCGCCCCAACGGACCACGCTGCGAGCTGTCTGCAGGGGGACGATGGTGTCGACGCCCAGCTCGGTCAGCTTCTGGACGGTCCACTCCGGGCGGTCGCCCTTGGTCGGGGCAAAGGCGACCGTGACCAGCGGCAACCGTCGCGGCTCGTGGACGACCGGGCCGACGGGCCGCAGGGACCCGGCGGCGAAGGCGCAGGGACACCATCCTCCCCGGCCGTCGGCGGCCACCACCTCCTCGCCGTCGCGCAGTCGGAGGACCCGCTGCAGGTGATGGTCGTCCTCGTCGGTGAGCGCCGGCACCCCCAGGTCGGCCACGAACACCTGGGTGGCCGCCATCCGTCGTCGCCGCCCGCCGACGTCGGTCATCGGCCCGCTACTTGAACGCGCCGCGCAGCTTCGACATGAGGCCGGCCTCTGGCTCGGCCACCGACTCGTCGCGCTGGCCGGCGAGCTGGCGGAGGAGCTCCTCGTCTGCCTTCGTCAGCTCCGTCGGGGTGGCGACCACGAACGTGACGATGAGGTCACCACGACCGTGACGGCCCAGGTGCGGGACGCCCTTGCCCCGGAGACGGACCTGGCGGCCGCTCTGGGTGCCGCCGGGCACGGCGAGCTCCTCCATCCCGTCGAGCGTCTCGAGCGAGACATGGGCCCCGAGCGCGGCCTGGGTCATGGCGATCGACAGCTCGGCGCGCAGGTCGGACCCGTCGCGGCTGAGCGTCGGATGGGGCTGGACACGCACATGCACGTAGAGATCACCGGGCGGCCCGCCCCGTGGGCCGGCCGCTCCCCGCCCGGTCAGCCGCAGCGTCGTCCCGGTGTCGACACCGGCCGGTACCTCGACCACGAAGGTCCGGTCGTCGCGGCGGCGGCCCTGGCCGGCGCAGTCGGTGCACTTCGACGGGATCTCCTGGCCGCTGCCGCCGCACTGCGGGCACGGGCCGGCAGTGACCACCTGACCGAGGATGGATTGGCGAACCCGGCGGACCTCGCCGGCGCCCTGGCAGACCGTGCAGGTGGCCGGCTGGGTGCCGGGCCGGGCGCCGCTACCGTCGCAGGTGGCGCACCGCTGCAGGAGCTTGACCGTCAGCTCTCGGTCCACGCCGAAGACGGCTTCGGCGAACTCGAGATCCACGATCTGCTCGGCGTCCTCGCCCTGATGGGGGCCGGCGCGACCGCCCCCGCTCCCCGCGAAGGGGCCGCCACCTCCACCGCCGAAGAAGGCGTCGAAGAGGTCACCGAGGCCGCCGCCGTTGCCGAAGGGGTCGCTGCCGCCACCGGCCCGCGGCCCTCCGGCCCCGAACATGTCGTACTGGCGGCGCCGCTCGGCGTCGCGCAGCGTCTCGTATGCCTGGGTGACGAGCTTGAACCGCTCCTCGGTGGTGGCATCTCCCTGGTTGGCGTCGGGGTGCAGCTCCCGGGCCAGCTTCAGGTAGGCCCGCTTGATCTCGGCCTCGGAGGCACTGCGGCTCACGCCCAGCACCTGGTAGTAGTCCTCTGCCACCTAGGTCCCTTCGCTGAGCGCCTGGCCCAGCCGTTTGCTCACCACGGCCACCGCGGCCAGTGCCTGGTCGTAGTGCATGCGGGTCGGGCCCAGTATGCCGACCGTGCCCGCCCGCTCGCCTTCCACCTCGTAGGGCGCCACGATGACCGAGCAGTCGGCCAGCGAGGAAACACCGTGCTCGGTCCCGATGGCCACGGAGAGCCCGCGGTCCAAGATGTCGGAGAGCAGTCCGACCACGACCACCTGCTGCTCCAGGATGCTCAACACGGCGCGGATGGTCTCGACCGCATCGAAGGCGGCTGCCATGCGCGACGCCCCGCCGACGAACACATGATCGATGTCCACGGCCGAGCCGCTCATGACCGCGATGGTCCGGGCCACCAGGGCGTCGACCGCGTCGTCGCCGGAAGGGGGAAGGGATGGGCGAACACCCCATTCGGCGCCGGTCAGGTGCGTGGCCAGGTGCACCGACGCGGCGGCGATCATCGCGTCGGTCGTGTCGTCGACCAGCTCCACCGTGCGCTTCTCCACCGATCCGTCGGAGAGCACGGCCACGGCCAGGGCCACCCGACCGCCGAGCGCTACCAGCTGGAGCGATCGGACCAGGGCGACCTCGTGGGACGGCCCGACCACGACCGCCGCGTAGTCGGTGACGGTCGACAGGAGCCGGCTGGTATCAGCGAGCATGCGCTCGAGCTCGCCGTGCGCCTTGGCGAAGAAGGTCCGCACCTGCTGGCTCTGGGGCGCCTGGAGCGCGCCGGGGGCCAGGGCGTCGACGAAGAAGCGATAGCCCTTGTCGGTGGGGATGCGTCCGGCACTGGTGTGAGGCTGGATGAGGTAGCCCTCACGCTCGAGGACGCCCATCTCGTTGCGCACGGTGGCCGACGAGACCGACAGCTCGTGCATGCCCGCGACGTGCGCCGACCCGACCGGCTGAGCGGTCTGGATGTACTCCTCCACGATGGTATGGAGGATCGCAGCCTTGCGGTCGTCGAGCATGATCACTGTGCAGGATACCGGGGGCAGCGAAATCGGTTAGCCCACGAACCCCGGTACAACGGTGGCGCGTCCCGCAGTCATCTCGTCCAGGAGGCCCTGTGCCCACATCGACCACCGAGCACCCCGCCGCCCAGAGCGGAACGTTCACCATCGGTGATCGCCAGGTCCACCGCCTCGGCTACGGCGCCATGCAGCTCGCGGGCGAGGGGGTGTGGGGGCCGCCGAAAGACCACGACGAGTGCATCCGCGTCCTGCGCCGGGCGATCGAGCTGGGCGTCGACTTCATCGACACGGCCGACTCCTACGGTCCCTACGTCAGCGAGGAGCTGATCTTCGAGGCCCTCCACCCCTACCCCGAAGCGCTGCTCATCGCCACCAAGGCCGGCCTTGCCCGAACCGGCCCCGGCGTATGGCCGCCCGTGGGCCGGCCCGAGTACCTGCGCCAGGAGTGCGAGATGAGCCTCCGGCGCCTCGGGGTGGAGAGCATCGACCTCTTCCAGCTGCACCGCATCGACCCGAAGGTCCCCGCCGACGAACAGTTCGGGCTGTTCAAGGAGCTGCAGGACGAGGGGAAGATCCGCCATGTCGGCCTGTCCGAGGTCAGCGTGGCCGAGGTCGAGGCCGCCCGCCGGGTAGTCCCTGTCGTCACGGTCCAGAACCTCTACAACCTGGTGGAACGCAAGTCGGAGGACGTTCTCGACTTCTGCGAGGGTGAGGGCATCGGCTTCATCCCTTGGTTCCCGATCGCGTCGGGCCGGCTGGCCCGCGAGGGGGGCCCGGTCGACGAGGTGGCGAAGGCCACCGGCGCTGCTCCTTCCCAGGTCGCCCTGGCTTGGCTCCTGCACCGCTCCCCGGTGCTGCTGCCGATCCCCGGCACCTCGACGGTCGAGCATGTGGAGTCGAACTGCGCGGCAGGCACGCTCGAGCTGAGCGCCGAGCAGGTCGCCTCCCTGAGCGCCGCCAGGCGCTAAATCCTGATCGACTTGATAGGGTTTCGTCGGCAGCTAGAGGCGGCGCACCGGGTTCACCACCACAGATCGAGAGGCAAGGATGGCCGACGAAACGCTCGGGTTCGAGACCCGACAGATCCACGCTGGCGCGGCACCGGATCCCACCACCGGCGCCCGGGCCACACCCATCTACCAGACGACCAGCTACGCGTTCCGCGATACCGACCATGCTCAGGCCCTCTTCTCGCTGGCCGAGCCCGGAAACATCTACACCCGGATCATGAACCCGACCCAACAGGTGTTCGAGGAGCGCATGGCCAGCCTGGAGCGCGGCGTGGGCGCCCTGGCCACCTCCAGTGGGCAGGCCGCCGAGACCCTCGCCATCCTCACGCTCACCGACGCCGGCGGTCACGTCGTGTCGTCGGCGTCGCTCTACGGAGGCACGTACAACCTGTTCCGCTACACCCTGCCCAAGCTCGGCATCGAGGTGAGCTTCGTCGACGATCCCGATGACCTCGACGCATGGCAGGCGGCGGTCCGCCCGAACACCCGGGCCTTCTACGGGGAGATCATCGGCAATCCTAAGGGCGACGTGCTCGACGTCCACGGCATCGCCGAAGTGGCCCATCGCAACCGGGTGCCGCTTGTCGTCGACAACACGCTGGCCACGCCGTTCCTCGCCACGCCGCTCACGCAGGGTGCGGACATCGTGGTCCACTCGGCCACCAAGTTCATCGGCGGCCACGGCACTGCCATCGGCGGGATCATCGTCGACGGCGGCGCGTTCGACTTCGGGGCCAGTGGACGGCACCCGTCGTTCACCGAGCCCGACCCCAGCTATCACGGTCTGAAGTACTGGGAGGCCCTCGGCAGCGGCTCCTACATCACCAAGGCCCGGGTGCAGGGCCTGCGGGACATCGGCGCTGCGGTGTCGCCGTTCAATGCCTTCCTGTTCATCCAGGGCCTGGAGACGCTCAGCCTCCGCATGGAGCGCCACGTCTCCAACGCGCAGGCGGTGGCCGAGTTCCTGGAGAGCCGCGCCGAGGTGGAGTGGGTCGCCTATCCGGGCTTGCCCTCGTCCCGGTGGTACGAACGGGCCACCCATTTGCTGCCACGCGGCGCTGGGTCCATCATCTCGTTCGGCATCGCCGGCGGTGCCGATGCCGGTCGGCGTTTCGTCGAGGGACTGGAGCTGCACAGCCACCTGGCGAACATCGGCGACGTGCGCAGCCTGGTCGTGCACCCGGCCACCACGACCCATTCGCAGCTGAGCGAGTCCGAGCAGCTGACCGCCGGCGTCCGGCCCGAGCTGGTTCGCCTGTCGGTGGGGCTGGAGACGTTGGCCGACATCCTGGCCGACCTCGACGCCGGGTTCCGATCAGCCAAGTAGCGCGCTGCGCACCCCGATGACCCCCCGGCCAGGCGATCGATGGGCTGACGCGCCGGCCAGCGGGGCCTGGACACCGGGGGACGCGGTGGGTGACCGCAGGTTTGTCACCCTCTTCGAGGACCGCCCCCTCACCCTGGAGTTGGGCGGCACGCTGGGCCCGGTCACCGTTGCCTTCGAGACCTGGGGGCGACCCGCTCCCGGCATGACCAATGCAGTGTTGGTCCTCCACGCTCTCACCGGCGACAGCCATCTGGCCGGTCCCGCCGGACCCGGCCACCTGGCCCCGGGCTGGTGGGCGCCGATCGTGGAGACGGGCGCCGCGCTCGATCCGGATCAGTGGTTCGTGGTCAGCCCGAACGTGCTCGGCGGCTGCCAGGGGACGACCGGGCCGGCGTCGGCCGCCGCCGACGGTCGACGGTTCGGGTCCCGCTTCCCCGCCATCACCATCCGGGACCAGGTGGCGGTGGAGGTGGCCCTGTCCGATGTGCTGGGGATCGACCGCTGGGCGGCGGTGGTCGGCGGATCGATGGGCGGCATGCGAGTGCTGGAGTGGGCAGTGGGCGTCCCCGCGCGTGTGGAGCGGGCAGTCGTCATCGCCTGCAGCGCGGCGGCGTCGGCCGAGCAGATCGCCCTGTGCGCCGTCCAGGCGCAAGCCATCGTCGGCGATCCCGGCTTCGCCGGCGGCGACTACTACGACGCCGCTCCCGGCGAGGGGCCGGCCCGGGGCCTGGGCTTGGCCCGCCGCATCGGGCACATCTCCTACCGCAGCGAGCCGGAGTTGGATAGTCGGTTCGGTCGGGCCGCCCAGCCGGGTGAGGACCCCCTCGCCGGCGGCCGCTATGCCGTAGAGAGCTACCTCGACCACCAGGCCCGCAAGCTCGTCGACCGCTTCGACGCCAACAGCTACCTGGTCCTCAGCCGGGCCATGGACCACCATGACATCGGCCGGCACCGTGGCGGTGTGGCCAGCGCCCTCGGTCGGGTCCAGGCCACGGTGAGCGTGGCGGGGGTGGACAGCGACCGCCTCTACCCGTTGCGCCTACAGGAAGAGCTGGCCGCCGGCCTGCCCGGCCAGCCGCCACTTCGGGTCATCGCATCACCGAGTGGCCACGACGGCTTCCTCGTGGAATCGGGCCAGATCGACAAGGTCGTCGCCGACGCCCTGGGGTGATCCGGGCAGTCAGCCTTTGGCGGCCTGATAGCGCGCCAGGGCGATATCCCGCTCGGCGCGGTGATCGACGATCCGGTCCGGGTATCCGTCGGGCACCTGGCCAGCCTCCCAAGGGGCATGGATGGCCTTGGCGTCCAGCCCGGCCAGCTCGGGGACGTAGGCCCGCACATAGGCGCCGTCGGGGTCGAACTTTCTGGCCTGGAGGACGGGGTTGAAGATCCGGTAGTAGGGGGCGGCGTCGGTGCCGGTGCCCGCCACCCACTGCCATCCGTGGTTGTTCGAGGCCAGGTCCCCGTCGACCAGGTGCTGCAGGAAGTGCCTGGCACCTCTCGTCCAGTCGAGATGGAGGTCCTTGACGAGGAAGCTGGCGGCGATCATCCGCACCCGGTTGTGCATCCAACCCTCCGTGCGCAGCTGGCGCATGCCGGCGTCGACGATCGGGTAGCCGGTCCGGCCCTCGGCCCAGGCCGTGAAGCGCTCGTCAGCTCGCGCTCCGCTGTCGACCTGCATACCGGCCATGTTGGCCTGCAGCGCGTAGCGGGCGCTCCGGGGCTGGTGCCAGAGGACGTCGGCATAGAACTCCCGCCAGCACAGCTCGTTGCGGAACGTTCGGTCTCCCTGGCGGTGGGCATCCAGGTCGGCGAGCAGGGTGCGGGGGTGGATGGTTCCCCACTTGAGGTATGGCGACATCCGCGAGGTGTGGTCACCACCGGGCTGGTCACGACGGTCCCGGTAGCAGGCCAAACCGTCGGCGCGGAACGCCTCCCAGCGCCGCCTGGCCGCCTCCTCGCCGGCAGCGGGCAGCGTGACGTCGAGTCGGGGCTCGGCGGCCATGGGGTCGCCGGGGACGTCGTGAGCCCAGGCGATGCGCGCCGGCCGCCCGGCCGGGGTCGGCCAGCCGTGGTCGGCCCAGGCCTTCGAGAACGGGGTGAAGACCTTGAACGGTGCGCCGTCGCCCTTGACGACGGTCCCCGGATCGACCGCGTACGGCGACCCCGTCCAATGCAACTCCGTGCCGACGGCGGCCAGAGCCGCGGCCACCTCGTCGTCGCGGCGGCGACCGTACGGCCCGAAGTCGGCGGCGGCATGGACCGCCGATGCCTCCACCTCCCGGGCGACGGCGGTCACCATCTCAGCCGGGGACCCATGGCGAACGACGAGGTGGCCGCCGATGGACCGGTCGAGCGCGGCCAGGCTGCGGACGGCGAAGGCTCGGCGGACTGGCCCCGACGGCGCCCACAGCCGGTCGTCGAGCACGAACAGCGGCACCACCCGACCCGCAGCCGCGGCCGCTCCCAGGGCCGGGTTGTCGTCGAGGCGGAGATCGCGGCGGATCCACCAGATCACCGTGGGTTGGGCCATTGGTACGTAACCTACGGGACGCCGAACGGCCGGGCGGCTACTCGTCCAGGCGGAGGGCCTGGATGAAGGCCTCCTGGGGAACCTCGACCCGCCCGATGTTCTTCATGCGCTTCTTGCCCTCCTTCTGCTTCTCGAGCAGCTTGCGCTTGCGAGTGATGTCGCCCCCGTAGCACTTGGACAGGACGTCCTTGCGCTTGGCCTTCACCGTCTCGCGCGAGATGATCCGGCCGCCGACTGCGGCCTGGATCGGCACGTCGAACATCTGCCGGGGGATCAGCTGGCGCAGCTTCTCGGCCATCCGCCGCCCGTGCTCCTGGGCGGCCGAGCGGTGGACGATGGCGCTGAAGGCGTCGACCGGGACCCCGTTCAGCAGCAGGTCGATCTTGACCAGGTCCGCCTGCTCCCAGCCCGCCGCCTCGTAGTCCAGGCTGGCGTAGCCCTTGGTCCGGCTCTTGAGAACGTCGAAGAAGTCCAGGACCACCTCGGCGAGGGGGATCCGGTAGACGAGCTCGAGGCGCTCGGGCGAGAGGTACTCCATGCGGACCATCTCCCCCCGCCGGTTCTGGCAGAGGTCCATGAGCGTGCCGGTGTACTCGGCCGGCGTCAGGATGCTGGCCTGCAGGTACGGCTCCTCGATCCACTCCAGCTTCTCGGGGGGCGGCATCTCCGACGGGTTGTGCACCTCCACCACGGTGGAGTCGGTCAGGCCGGCCCGGTACTCCACGCTGGGAGCGGTGGCGATCAGGGCCAGGTCGAACTCCCGCTCGAGGCGCTCCCGCACGATCTCCATGTGCAGCAGGCCGAGGAAGCCGCAGCGGAAGCCGAACCCGAGGGCGCCGGACGTCTCCGGCTCGTAGCTCACCGACGCGTCGTTCAAGCGCAGCTTCTCCAGCGCTTCGCGCAGGTCGCCGTAGGCGTCGCCGTCGATCGGGTACAGGCCGCAGAAGACCATGGGTTGGGGGTCCTGGTAGCCGGCCAGCGCGGCGACGGTCGGCCGGGCCGCCTCGGTGACCGTCTCGCCGGAACGGGCCTCGCCGACGTCCTTGATGCCGGCGATGAGGTAGCCGACCTCGCCCGGCCCGAGGGCGTCGACGGGGGTGTTCAGGGGCGTGCGGAGGCCAATCTCCTCGATGTCGTGGACGCGCTTGGCCTGCATGAAGCGGAGTCGGCTGCCGGTCCTGAGGGTTCCGTTGACGATCCGGATGGCGCTGACCACCCCCCGGTACTGGTCGTAGTACGAGTCGAAGATCAGGCCCTGCAGCGGCTCGTCGGGCTCGCCGACGGGCGGGGGGATGCGCTCGCAGATGGCGTCGAGCAGGTCGGTCACCCCGGCACCCGTCTTGGCCGACATGCGGAGGATCTCCGACGCCGGCACGCCGAGCACCGCCTCGATCTCGGCGGCGTAGCGGTCGGGGTCGGCGGCGGGCAGGTCGATCTTGTTCAGGGCGGCGACGATCTCCAAGTCGTTCTCCAGGGCCTGGTAGGCGTTGGCGAGCGTCTGGGCCTCGATGCCCTGGGCGGCGTCGACCAGCAGCACCACGCCTTCGCAGGCGGCCAGGCTGCGGCTGACCTCGTAGCCGAAGTCCACATGGCCGGGGGTGTCGATCAGGTGGATGGTGTGGCCCTTCCAGGTGACGCGCACGTTCTGGGCCTTGATGGTGATGCCGCGCTCGCGCTCGATGTCCATCGAGTCCAGGTACTGCTCGCGCATGTCGCGGGCGTCGACGGCGCCGGTGAGCTCGAGGATCCGGTCGGAGAGGGTCGATTTGCCGTGGTCGACGTGGGCCACGATGCTCAGGTTGCGGATGCGGGCGAGGGGCGACTCGGGCACGGCTTCTCTGTCGTCAGGTGCGGGGGGCACGGGGCACGGGCGCTCGTCCGGGGAGGCACGCCGCTCCCAGTGTGGCCGATGGCCACCCGCTCCCGTCGTTCGGGAGCACGATCCCGTCACTCGCGGTGCGCAACGACCTACGGTAGGTCTGGCATGCCTTCCCCTGCGTCCTCGCCGCCCCCCGTCGTCACCGTGTCCGCCAGTTACGGTGCGGGCGGCAGCGTGCTCGCCCCCCGCCTGGCCGATCGCCTCGGCATGCGCTTCGTCGATCGGGTAGCGACGTCAGCCGTCGTCGCCGGCGCCCCTGAGGGTGCGGCCGCGTCGGCAGTGGAGCGCCCGACGGTCGCCGAGGAGCGCGCCACCCCCGAGGAGCGCGCCAGCATCCCTGGAAACCGCCTCTTCGGCTATCTGGCGCGCGCCGCAGGGGCCAATGCCGTCGTGCCGGCCGAGGCGGTACTCGACCCGGACACGGCCCTGCGTGAGCAGACCCGAGCGAAGGTCGAGTCGATCGCTCGCGACGGTGGCCTGCTCCTCGGCCGCGCCGGCGCGGTGGTGCTGGCCACCCGCCCCCGCACCTACCACATCCGCCTGGACGGCCCTGCGGAGCGCCGCCTGGCCCGGGCCGCGGCGATCGAGAGCGTCGACCTCGAGACGGCGCGTCGGCGCATGGAGGAGACCGACCGGGCCCGCACCCTTTACGTCCGCCGCCTGCACCGAGTCGACCCCAACGACCCGGCGTTGTACCACCTGATGCTCGACGCCACGGTCGTCAGCGAGGACCAGGCGCTCGAGGTGCTGGCCCTGGCCGCCTCCGCGTTCCTGGCCGCGGTGTGACGTGCCCGCCGGCGAAGGGGATGCTGCTAGCATGTCCCGGTTCCCTGTTGTCTCTCTCGGTAGGACGTCATGGCCAACATCAAGAGCCAGATCAAGCGCAATCGGACCAATGAGCAGCGCCGCGTGCGCAACAAGGCTGCCAAGTCGGAGGTCAGGACCCGCCTGAAGCGGGCCGTGACGTCGGCCGAGTCGGGCGCGGAGACGGCGGTGGACGATCTCCGCCTGGCTGTCAAGCGCCTGGACAAGGCGGCGGCGCGCGGCATCATCCACAAGAACCAGGCCTCGAACCGCAAGTCCCGCCTGGTGAAGCGCATCAACACGCTCACCGCCGAGCCCGAGCCCGACACCGCACCCGAGACCACCGAGGGCTGAAGCTACCCGGCGAAGGCGTCCGGCTGCGGCTCGGGCCTGCGATTTCAGGTGACGAAGAAGCTGATCGCGACAGCCACCCCGAAGACCACGATCGCCCGTCGCAACACCGTCGGGTTGATGATGCGTACCAACCTGCCCCCGACGGCCCCGCCGATCAGGCTGGCCACGGCCATGATCGGCACCAACTCCCAGCGCACGTGGCCGGAGGCGGCAAAGAACGTAGCGGCGACCACGTTGGTGACCAGGGCCATCGCCTGCTTCAAGGCGTTGAGCCGGACCAGGCTGTCGGCGCAGAGCACCCCCAGCACGGCCAGGAGCATGATGCCCAGCCCGGCGCCGAAGAACCCGCCGTAGACCGCGCCGAGCATCACGGTGACGCACAGCACCCAGCTCGGCGGCGACGCCTCGGCGTCGGCGACGTCGAGACGGGACCCGTCAGGAAGGGTCCTGTCGGCAGCCGCCGGCGACCGAGCGGCGACCCAGGCCCGGACGCGGTCCTGGGCGAGCAGCAGGCCGCACGACGCCAGGATCAGGAAGGGCACGGCCGCCCGGAAGTCCTTCTCGGGGGTGACCTCGAGCAGCAGCGAGCCGGCCAGCGCGCCGATGACGGCGAAGGCGCCCAACCGCCGGAGCCGCCTGCGTTGGAAGCGGAGGTCCGCTCGCTGGGCGATCGTGCCCGAGAGGTAGCCGGGGCACAACGCCACCGTGTTGGTCACGTTGGCCGACAGGCTGGGCACGCCGATGGCGACCAGCGCTGGGAACGACACCAGGGTGCCACCGCCGGCGATGGCGTTCACCGCCCCGGCGATCAGGCCGGCGCCCCCTGCGAGCAGCTGGTCGAGCGCAGAGACGGTCACCGGCCCCGGCGGCCCGTCGGGCTGCCCGCGGTGCGGAACAGGCGGCACAACCGGGCGACGAGAACCTCGAGCACCAGTTCGCCCGGCCAGTCCTGCCCGCCCTTCAGCGCCACCTCGGCATCGGCGACCAACCCCACCGCCTCGGCGATGCGCGCCGATCCCAACCGCCTGGCCGACACCAGCGCCTTCTTGGCCGGGAAGGTGCTGCGGCCCTTGGCGATGCCCATCGCCGCGGCGGCGGCTGCCTCGGATGTGATCCCCGGGTCGTCGACCTGCATCAGCCCCTGGACCTGGCGGGTGAGGATGGCCAGGACCACCAGCGGGTGGCGCGCACCGGCGCCCAGCATCCGGTGCAACTGGCCGAGCGCCACATCGGGCTGCCCCCCCTCGACAGCATCGGTGAAGTCCCACGGCGCCACGGAGCCGGCCTCGCCCAGGTAGGGCTCCACGTCGGCCGGCCGCAAGCGGTGGCCGTCGCCGTGGGCGGCGGCCAGCACCTCCAGCACCGACGACAGCCGGCTGAGGTCCTCACCGAGGTGGGCTTCGAGCAGCGCTTCGGCGGCGGCATCCAGACGGACGGGCGATTCGGCGATGCGCGCCCGCACCCACGCCTTGGCGTCGCGCCCGGCGACCTGCGTGCTGACCAGGTGACCCTTGGCCTTGACGGCCGCAGCCAGCTTGGGGGCCACCCGGCCGCCGCCGGCCACCAGCACGAGGGAGGTGGTCTCCAAGGGGTGCTCGAGGTAGGCGAGCAGCGGCGCCACCTCCTCGGTGCTCCACCGACCGATGTCGCGCACCACGACGACGCGACGATCGGCGAGGAACGGCGGCGTCTGACAGGCGTCCGCCACCGCGGCCAGATCGACATCCTCGCCACGGAAGTCCTCCACCGCCAACGACCGGTCGGCGTCACCCACCAGGTCGGCGACCACGGAGCGGACGGCCTCCCCGACCAACGAGGGGTCGTCGCCGTCGACCTGGTAGACAGCTCGACGCCCCGTGTCGCTCACGGTGCCCCCAGCACTGAGCCGCTCACGGTGCCCCCAGCACTGAGCCGCTCACGGTGCCTCCAGCACCGCGGCCAGCGTGTCGCACACCCGGCGGGCGGCGCGCACGTCATGGACCCGCAGGATCCGGCATCCCAGGCTGATCCCGACGGCGTGGGCGGCGATCGACGCCTCCCGACGATCAGCGATCCCCAGGTCGAAAGCCCGACCGAGGAAGGTCTTGTTCGACGCCGACAGCAGGAGCGGATAGCCGAGCACGGCCAGGCGCGCCGAGGCTCGCAACAAGGTGACCGACTGCTCCCAGGTCTTGCCCAGGTCCAGACCCGCATCCAGCACGATCTGCGCGGGCGCCAGGCCGGCGGCCTCCGCCCGGCGGGCCCGCTCCACCAGGAAGTCTCGGACCTCGACGACCACGTCGCCGTACTGCGGATCGGGATCGGGGATGCGCGGGCCCAGACGGATATGGGTCGCCACCACCGTGACGCCGGCTGCGGCCGCCGCCGGCAGGTAGGCGGGGTCGGCGAACCCGCTGATGTCGTTGCCGACCACGGCCCCGGCGGCATAGGAAGCCGCTGCCACCGACGCCCGCCAGGTGTCCACCGACAGCGCCACGTCGAAGCGGTCGGCCAGGGCTGTGATGGCGGGCACCACCCGGTCGAGCTCCTCGGCCTCGTCGACCTCGGGCCCCGGCCCCGCCTTCACGCCCCCGACATCGAGAATGTCGGCGCCGGCCGCGACCAAATCGGTGGCGCGCCGGTAGAACGCGTCCATGTCCCAGTAGGTGCCATGGTCGTAGAACGAGTCCGGCGTGCGGTTCAAGATGCCCATCACCAACGGGCGGGACGACACGTCATGACGGCGGGCGCCCAGCTGCAGGTCCACGGACGGACCATACCGGCTGCCGCAGACCGCCCGAACGCCCCGGTGGCGCCCCGCCACTGGGCGTCAGAACAGGCGAGCGGTGAGCGCCCTACGGTAGCTGGCCGTGCGCGGGTCCTCGGGGCCCAGCACCTCGAGAAGATCGACGAACTCCTGCCTGGCCTCCTCGTCGGCCTTGACCCGTTCCAGCAGCGCATCGAGCTTGGCCTCGACGCCGTCGCCGCCAGCCGTGTCGGCCACCTCGTCGCCCACCCGGGCCTGAGCGGCCAGGTGACGGACCTCGGCGGTCTCGGGAAGGCGGGCCAGGAGCTTGAGCGCCTCCTCCCGCCCGGCGGGTGTCTCGTTCGCCACCAGGAGCGAAGCCAGGGCCAGCACGGCCTTGTCGTTCGCCGGCTCTTTGTCCACCGCTTCGCGCAGCGACGCCTCGTCACCGGCGCCGATCAGCAGGTCGACCGCGGTGGGGGCCGGGGCCAGCTTGTCGATCCACTGGCGCACCGCCGGCTCGGGCAGCGCACCGACGAAGCTGTCCACGACCTTGCGATCGGCGATGGCGAAGACGGCGGGGATGGACTGGACCTGGAACGTTGCGGCCACACGCGGGTTGGCGTCCACGTCGACCTTCACCAGCTCGACCTTCCCGTCGGTCTCGCCGATGACCTTCTCCAAGATGGGCCCGAGGGTCCGGCACGGACCGCACCACTCCGCCCACAGGTCCACCACGACAGGGACCGCAGCGGAGCGATCCAGCACCGCCGTCTCGAAGGTGGCATCGGTGACGTCCATCGGGACTCGCCTTTCTCTCAGCCTCTAGGTTGCACGACCATGACAGGTCCCGAGGCTACCGACCAGGCAGCCGGTCACGAAGGCATCTCGGTCGGCGACGTCAGCCGCTGGTTCTCCGCCCACATCCTCGGTGCCACCGTGCCGCTCGGCTTTCGTCTGGTAGCCGGGGGACGCAGCAACCTGACCTACGCGGTCGACGACGCCGCCGGGCACACCTTCGTCCTGCGCCGGCCGCCGACGGGGCACCTGCTGCCGACCGCCCACGACATGGCCAGGGAGCACCGGATCATCGCCGCGGTCGGCCCGGCCGGCGTCCCCGTGCCCACAGCGCTCGGCCTCTGCCTCGACCCCGAGGTGACCGGCGCACCCTTCTACGTCATGGACTTCGTCGATGGTCACATCCTGCGCGACCAGGCCCAGGCCGAGGCAGCCTTCCCGCCCGCAGCTCGGCGCGAGGTGTCGGCTTCCCTCGTCGACACCCTGGCGGCCATCCATGCCCTCGACCCCGACGACGTCGGGCTCGGCGACCTGGGCCGGAGGGAGGGGTACGTCGCCCGGCAGCTGCGGCGCTGGTACGCCCAGTACCAGGCCTCCCGCGACGACGGCCATGCCCCGTCGGTCGACGACATCGACACCGTCCACGACGATCTCAACGCCGCCATCCCGGCGCAGGGCCCCGCCACCATCGTGCACGGCGACTACCGGCTGGACAACACCGTTGTCGGCCCCGACCGCAGCATCGTTGCCGTCCTGGACTGGGAGCTGTGCACGCTCGGCGACCCGCTCGCCGACGTCGGCCAGCTCCTCGCCTACTGGACCGAGCCCGGCGAGGCGTCGTCCCTCGGCCAGTCGCCGACCACGGCCGAGGGTTTCATGAGCCGGGCCCAGGTCGCCGCCCGCTACGCGGCGGCGTCGGGGCGCGACGTCGATGGCATCGACTACTACGTGGCCTTTGCCACCTGGAAGCTGGCGTGCATCCTCTCGGGGGTCTATGCCCGCTACCTGGCCGGCGCCATGGGCGACCCCGGCTTCGACTACAGCTTCTACCCCGACGCCATCACCGGGCTGGCCTCCCGGTCCCGTGCGGCACTTGATGCCACCGCCTGAGAGAATGGACGGCCGATGAGCGATCTGGCCACCATCCACCACTGGCCCACCCTCGAGCGGCCGATCCTGGTCATGGCCCTGGAAGGCTGGGTGGATGCCGGCCTGGCGGCCAGCGCGGCGTCGCAAGCGCTCCTCGGCGCCATGCCCCACGAGTCGATGGCCACCTTCGACGGCGACGAGCTCATCGACTACCGGGCCCGCCGGCCGGTCCTGCGGATCGTCAACGGCGTCGACACCGAGCTGCGCTGGCCGCAGATCAGCCTCGACGTGGCCACCAACCGGACGGGACGGTCGATGCTCGTGCTGAGCGGTCCCGAGCCGGACATGCGATGGAACCAGTTCATCGCCGAGGTGGTCGCCCTGGTCGCCCGGCTGGAGGTGGAGATGGTCGTCGGGCTGGGCGCCTTCCCCTCGCCGGTCCCCCACACCCGGCCGGTGCGCCTGGCCGGCACGTCCACCGACCGCGCCCTGGCCAGCAAGGTGGGGTTCCTGCCCGCCACCATCGACGTCCCCGCCGGCGCCCAGGCCGCCCTGGAGTTCGCCTTCGGCGAGAGCGCCATACCCGCCGTCGGGCTGTGGGCCCGCGTCCCGCACTATGCCTCCGCCATGCCCTACCCGGCGGCCTCGGCCGCCCTCCTCGACGAGCTGGCCCGCCTCACCAACACCGAGATCGACACCGAAGCGCTGGTGGCCGCCGGGCGGGCCACGTTCGCCCAGATCGAGCAGCTCATCGCCGGCAGCGACGACCACGCGGCCATGGTCCACCAGCTGGAGGCCCAGCACGACAACGAAGAGGGTGCCTCGGCCACCGAGTTCGGCATCTTGCCATCCGGCGACGAGATCGCCGCCGAGCTGGAGCGCTTCCTCCGCGGCGACGGCGGCTGAGCACCGCCGAGGTCAGCGGCGGCCGGCGGTCCCGGGGCGTCACGGGGCGGGGCGGCGGTCACGGGCCAACCGGGACGGGCGGCGGTCCTGGGCGGGCGGCGGTCCTGGGCGGGCGGCGGTCCTGGGCGGGCGGCGGTCCTGGGCGAGCGGCGGTCCTGGGCGAGCGGCGGTCCTGGGCGAGCGGCGGTCCTGGGCGAGCGGCGGTCCTGGGCGGGCGGGGCGCCCATCGTTCGCGCGTTCGCCCAGGGACGTAGTTGGGTTAACGCGCGAACGACGACGGGCGGTGGGCGCGCGGCGCCAGCCGGGACAGTGTTGGTCCCCACGCTGGCCAGCGAGACGCCGCCGGCCACAGGCATCAGTCGACCAGGTTGACGAGGCGGGGCGGCCGGGCGATGACCTTGGTCGGCTGGCGGCCGCCGAGGTGCTCGACGACCTTCGGCGACGCCAGGGCGGCCGCGATCGCGTCCGCTTCGGCGATGCCGGCATCGACCTCGATCCGGTCGCGGACCTTCCCGTTCACCTGCACGACGAGGGTGACGGTGTCGACGGTGATGAGGGCGGGGTCGGCCACCGGCCATGTCTGCTCATGGACGCCAGGGGCGCCGGGATGGCACCGGGACCACAGCTCGGCGGTGATGTGCGGCGTCATCGGCGCCATCAGGGTGAGCAGGCTGTCCACCGCGAAGTCCATGGTGGCCGCCCTCGGGCCATCCGGTGACTGGGCATAGCGGTACAGGTCGTTGACCGCTTCCATGGCCGCGGCGACGGCGGTGTTGTACGACCACCGGTCGAAATCCCGGCTGATGCGGTCGATGAGCCGGTGGGTGGCCCGCTCCACCTCCAGGTCGCCGGGGGTGGGCGCCCGGTCGACGGGCGGCGCCACCCGATCGATCGTCGCCGTGCCGAGCCGCCACAGCCGGTTCAAGAAACGGTGGCAGCCGTCGATGATCTGGTCGGTCTGCTCGCTCCAGTCGAAGTCGTCACCCGGCGGCCCGACGAAGAGGTGGAACAGGCGCAGGGAGTCAGCGCCCACGGTACGGAAGTAGTGGTCGGGGCTGACCAGATTGCCCTTCGACTTCGACATCTTGGAGCCACCCATGGTGACCATGCCCTGGGTGAACAGGCGATGGAACGGCTCGCGGATGCCGGGGGGCGACAGGCCCAGGTCGCCGAGGGCCCGGGTGTAGAAGCGGGCGTAGAGCAGGTGCAGGATGGCATGCTCGATGCCACCGATGTACTGGCCGACGGGCATCCAGCGGACCGCGGCGGCGTGGTCGACCGGCTCGCTGCTATTCCACGGATCGGTGAACCGCTGGAAGTACCATGAGGAGTCCACGAAGGTGTCCATGGTGTCGGTCTCGCGCGTGGCCGGGCCCCCGCACGTCGGACAGGTGGTGCGGAGGAAGGCCTCGTGGTAGCGCAGGGGCGACTCGCCCGTCGGCCGGAACTCGACGTCGTCGGGGAGCAGGACCGGCAGCTGGTCGGACGGCACGGCCACGATGCCGTCCGTGGGGCAGTACACCACGGGGATGGGACATCCCCAGTAGCGCTGCCGGGACAGCAGCCAATCGCGCAGACGGTAGTTCACGGTGGCCTCACCGATCCCCTGTGCGACGATCCAGCCGATGGCCCGGGCCTTGGCCTCGCCCGTGTCGGTGATGCCGTCGAGCCATTGGCTGTTGATGCGCGGCCCGTCGCCGGTATACGCCTCGCCGTCCCATCCCTCCGGCGGGGCGACGGTGCGGACGAACGGCAGGCCGTGGGCGCGGGCGAAGTCCCAGTCGCGCTGGTCCTCGGCCGGCACGGCCATGATGGCGCCGGTCCCGTAGGTCATCAGCACATAGTCAGCCAGGTAGACCGGGACGTCCTGGCCGGTGAACGGGTTGACCGCGTGTGATCCGGTCCACACGCCGCGCTTCTCCAGACCGCCCTCGCTCGACTGCCGGTCGATGTCAGACGTCGCTCGCACCCGTTCGACGAAGGCAGCCACCTCGGCGCGGCGGTCGTCGGTGGTGAGGGCCTCGACCAGGGGGTGCTCGGGTGCGAGCACCATGAACGTGACGCCGAAGGCGGTGTCGGGACGGGTCGTGAACACGCGAATGGGTGCCACGTCGTCGCGACCGGCCACTGCGAAGTCGAATGCCGCTCCCTCGGAGCGGCCGATCCAGTTTCGCTGCATGGTCTTGACCCGCTCCGGCCAGTCCAGGTCGTCGAGGCCGGCCAGCAGCTCGTCGGCGTATTCGGTGATCCGGAAGAACCACTGCTCGAGGTCCCGCCGCTCCACCAGGTCGCCGCTGCGCTCGCAGGTGCCGTCGGCCAGGACCTGCTCGTTCGCCAGCACGGTCTGGCAACCCGGGCACCAGTTCACGGGCGCGTTCTTCCGGTAAGCGAGCCCGGCGGCGAGGAACCGCTGGAAGATGACCTGGTTCCAGCGCATGTACTGCGGATCGTGGCTACGGATCTCCCGCCGCCAGTCGTAGCTGGCTCCCAGCCGGACCAGGCTGGCCTTCAGCTCCTCGATGCGAGCATCGGTGAACTCGCGAGGGTGGGTGCCGGTCTTGATGGCTGCGTTCTCGGCCGGCAGGCCGAAGCTGTCGAAGCCGATGGGGCTGAGAACGGCCTGGCCCTGCATGGTCCGATGGCGGACCAGGAGGTCGCCGAAGGTGTAGTTCCGCACGTGCCCCATGTGGGCCGGGCCACTCGGGTACGGGTACATGCAGAGGACGTAGGACGACGGGCGCGGGTCGTCGTTGTCGACCTGGTAGCTGCCGGACTCGGCCCAGCGCTGCTGCCATGTGGTCTCGACCGTCTGCGGGTCATACGCCTCTGCCATAGCGCCTGATGGTACCGGTGCGGACTCTGACGCCCGACGTCCGTCGCCCTCGTACGCATGGCGGCGACGTCGGCGGGTGCGCGCCCCGCTGCTAGTGTCGACGTACCTCCTGGGGGCGTAGCTCAGTTGGTAGAGCGCTTGCATGGCATGCAAGAGGTTCGTGGGTTCGATTCCCATCGCCTCCACCACCCTGACCAGCACGGATGCGGCTAAGCGGTCATCCGACGAGGGCTCCGAAACGGGCCTCGGGGGCCAGCCCTCCTGCGAGGTGGCGTACTGGATGCCGCCCAAGTTCAGTGACACCACGCAGGCGAGGCAATTCGGCGTGCCTGGCCGACTCATTCGCAGGCATGCGCTGCTCGCTGACGACTACCGAGCCGTCAGCGACACGACTGACTATACGATTCGCCGCCGACGCCGCTGAGGCGCGCAGCTCATCCCAGCAGCGCTGCCGATAGCGCCGCCCCGGTCCACTCCCCCATCCCGGGGATCTGTGGGCGTAGGTGGCGAGGGTGACCTTCGGGTCGTGGCCGAGCAGGTCAGCGACAACCTTCACCGGCATTCCCGAGGCGAGCATCAACGAGGCGGCAGCCGCGGCTCGTCCAGATCGGCCTGGAAGGTGGCCCGGTTGACGGCCACAGGCAGACTCGCTGCGTTGGGGGCGCCGGCCACCGGCCCGCCAAGGTTTGTTGATTCATCCGTCATGACTGATCTCTTCGTCTTTGTTGGGATAGAGCCGTCGCTTCTTTGTTGCTTCTGCGTGAGCTGCTTCGGCGAGCTGTTTGATCGTGGTGAGTCGCCGGTTCCACTTTGCGGCGAAGTCAGCCAGGGCCCGAATGGCCTGGTCAAGACGCTCGGCTTCGACCTGGTAAAGCACCTCCCGACCCTGCTTGCGCCGGCTGACCAACCCGGCCTCTTCGAGCACGACCAGATGCTTGGAGACCGCTTGGCGGGTGAAGGGCACCCGTCCGGCCAACCAGCTGGCGCTGATCTCACCATTGCTGACGAGGAGATCGAGGACCCGGCGACGAGACGGGTCGGCGATGGCCGACCACAACGCGTCATCGGCCTGCGTCGTCATCCCGTGCGGCGCTCCGCCAAGACAGCGGCCAGGCGGTCCAGGAACTCTGCCCAGCCGCCTCGGTGCTCGGCGGCATAACCCTGCTTCTCTGCGTCGGGCCAGTCGCGCCGCTCGTGGCCGCTCTCGACCACGCGAAGACGAGTCCGCTCGTCGCCCTCGGACGTCAGGGTGAACTCAACGAGCATCGAGTTCCCCGCCACCGGCTCCTCCTCGCGCGGGTGGTTCCATCGGAACGAAAATCGATTCGGCGGATCGACCGTCTCCACCACCACCGGGGCGCCCTGGTCCCCGAACTCCAGGTAGCCATGCGCGCCAGGCTCCACCATAAGGTCCACCCGATCAGCGAACCACAGGCTCATCTGATCCGGCTCGGTGACGGTGCGCCACACCACCTCCACCGGTGCCTCGATCAGAACCTCCTGCTCAATCGTCAGGCCTACCACCACTCTCCGATCCCTCCCTCCGGCATGTCGGTCATCGCCGACCCCCTTCTCTTAAACTGCAACCCACAGTAGCACGTAAGGTGTTGTGCAATGACCGGTTGCATGTCACGAGGGGTACGTGCTACTATTGGTTGCACATCGAGCCGGAGGAAGAAGCATGCAGAACGTCCTACAGACTGAAGGATTCGGCCTCGCCACCCAGTTTGGGAGCAGGCCGCGTCCCCTGACGTCGGGCCAGCGCTGGCGGGCATTCACGCTCCTGGTGGTCGCCTACTTCATCACCGTCGTGGACTTCACCATCGTCAACGTTGCCCTGCCTACCATCGGACGAAGGCTTCACTTCGCCGAGTCCGACCTGCAATGGGTGGTCACCGCCTACGGACTGACCTTCGCCGGCTTCCTGCTCCTCGGCGGCCGGGCCGCGGACCTGCTCGGACGGCGCCGCCTGCTCATGGCCGGCCTGGTCGTCTTCACCACCGCATCGCTCGGCGGCGGTGTGGCCACCTCCGACACGTTCCTGATCGTGATGCGGGGCATGCAGGGGCTCGGCGCCGCGCTCGTGCTCCCCGCGGCCCTGTCGATCGTGATGAACATGTTCACCGAGGGCGCCGAACGCAACAGGGCGCTCGGCATCTGGGGCGGGGTCGGCGCGCTGGGTGGCACGGTTGGCCTCCTGGCTGGCGGCATCCTCACCACCTACGTCGGCTGGCAGTACATCTTCTTCTTCAACGTCCCCATCGGCGCAGTCGCCCTGATCCTGCTCCCGAACGTGGTGCCCGAGAGCCGGGCCGGCAGCACACGTCGGCGCTACGACCCCTTCGGGGCCATCTCGATCACCGCCGCCCTGCTGATCTTCGTCTACGCCATCTCCGAGGCGCCCCAAGTCGGCTGGGCAGCCACCCAAACCATCGCCATGCTCGCCGCCGGCGTCGCGCTGCTCGCCGTGTTCTTCGTCATCGAGACGAAGGTCCAAGCGCCCCTCCTCCCGCTACCGCTGCTCCGGCTGCGCAGTGTGGCCGGCTCGAATGCCGTCGGCTTCCTGCTCGGGACCAGCTTCTTTACCTTCGTGTTCCTGGGCACCCTCTACATGCAGCAGGCGCTCGGCTTCTCCGCTCTGGCCACCCGGGGCGGCCTGGATGACGGCGTCGGCCACCTCCCTGGCCTTCGCCGGCCTCTCCCAGAAGCTCGTGACCAAGACCTCACCGAAGGCCGTCATGGCCTTGGGCATGACCCTCATCGGCGCCGGGATGCTGTGGGCCACCCAGGCCCCACCCAACGGGAACTTCTGGGCCGACCTGGCCGGCCCGTTCTTCGTCGCTGGCATGGGCACCGCCTTCGCCTTCATCCCGATCTCCATCGGGGCGCTCACCGGGGTCACCGAACGCGACGCAGGAATCGCCTCCGGCCTGGTCAACACCTCACAGAACCTCGGGGGTGCGATCGGTGTGGCCGTCGCCTCGTCCATCTCGGCGTCGCGCTACCACGCCCTTGTTCACCTCGGCTACCCAACCGGCGCGGCGCTCACCGAAGGACTGCATCTAGCCATCTGGATCTGCGGACTTGCCGGTCTGGCCGCGGTACCCGTCGCCCTGGGCCTGATGCGCCGCCCAGTACGGCTCCGCTCGCCACGCTCAAGCCGCGAAAGCTCATGATGTCAGCAACCCATTTAGCCCTTCGAGCAGGGGCATCGAGAAAGCCAAGCAGATCACCGCGCTACAGCCAGCCGCCCGGCAACAGCAGCGGACCAGGGACCTGGCCGACGGCCGGGATCGCCTGGAACGGTAATCCCCTGTCAATGGCCAGCCGTCAAAGTTGAGGATCGCTGAGGACGACACGGTGCGGACGACTTCGACAGGATGCTGGTCTACCCCGGCGAGTGGAATCGAACGGGCATCGCTTCCAGGCTGGGGAGGCCGGTGAAGTAGCCGGGTCTCCAGACCAGCTCGTCGTCGTCGACGGCGAGGATTGGGGTCACACCGCCGAGGCGATGGCGCCGAGACCGGCGTGGAGCTGCAGGTGGGCGATGGCCGCCCCGAGGCAGCGATGGGGTCCGGCCGCGAAGCTGAGGTGGCCGCTGTCGGTTCAGTTTAATCGATCTCGTTGGGGGCGCTCGAACACGGAAGGTCCACGGTTCACCGCGGCGAGAGAGACGACAACCACGTGCCCCCGGCGGCTTGGGACGCAGCCGAGCTCGACGTCGGCGGTCGCCAGTCGGAGACTGTCGGAGGCGACGGCGTGGTCTAAGCGCAGCAGCTCCTCGACCGTCGGGGCGAGGAGCGCAGGACGCTTCCGGAGCCGGTCCAGTGCGGCGGGCTGGACCATCAGACGGAGCAGCCCGTGGAGGAGCGCCCGGGCGGGAGGGACGAGCCCGCCGAGCAGCAGGGTCAGGACGACGTTGGGCGCCTCCGCCGCCCGCACACCGTTCCTCCCGCGTCCACGGTCGTCGAGCAAAAACGTGGCCATCCCGCTCGCGGGTTGCGCAGGTCCGCCTCGAGGAGCCGCCCGGCCCATCTGAGCAATGACGCCTCGGCGCGGCTGCGTCTCCGGGGCGGCGGGTGGGGCGAACACCTATACCGCCTCGCTGGCCACGTCCTCGAGGTCTTTCCTGAGACCTGAGGGGGGCACCCAGGAGATCTCCCAGGCTGGCGGCCGCCAGTGGCACGGCCAGGTCGCTCATGAGCTCCACCGGCCGTTGCGTCTCGCTCAGCTGCGACACTCCCCACGCCGCTAACCGCCACGCCGCTAACCGGTCGGCCTGCTGGCGGACCTTGCGAAGGAGTTCGCCACCCATCACCGAGCCTACGGCACGGCGAAGGCGCTAATGGGCTGGGCCGTTCATGACGAACAGCCGGCCGGCGGCCTCGTCGAAGACCCGATCGGTCGGCATCCCCGGGAACCAGATGGCGAAACGAGGATCGCCCAGCACCTGCTTGGCCAGGGCGTAGCTTGTCACGAGCCAGGCGGGTCCGTCCCCGTCGAGAACCACCGGTAAGACGAGGCCGGCGTCGCGGTACCGGCCGAGGGCCCGGGACGACCGACAGGGAGCCTCAGGCGGGAAGGGGTACACGGCGAGATCCGCAGCGCCACGCCCGTCCTGCGGACCGGCCGCCTGGGGCTCGGGGTGCTGCATGTGACCAGTATCGCCCTACCGCAATCGACGCGACATGCACGAGCGGCGGGAATGGTCACGCCCCACGAGCCCAGCGGCGCCAGCTGGAGCATCGCATTGACACGTCTGGGAACGGGGACTTGCGTCACCAGATGGCGCTGGTTACGAAGTGGGTGTCGTAGCGGCAGCCTTGTCGGAGCGCACGATGGCCGGCTCGTGCGGGCTGGCGGCGAAGGCAGTAACACTTGTTAGCTGGCTACTTTGCTAGCATGATGGCGGTGGGCGTCGAGGAAGTCAGACAGTTCAACGTGTACCTGCCGGTCGGGCTGATCAAGCAGGTCAAGCACCACGCCATCGAGTCGGACCTGTCCCTCTCGGCGTTGGTCGCCGATGCGCTGCGTAGATACCTCGACGACACCCACGGCCAGCGACGGCGACCAACTGAACGAGGAGACTGACATGACAACCGAGGGCATCGAAGCCGTGTACCTGGAGACCCACAACTGGGGTAAGGCAGCGAAGTTCTTCCAGGCCATGGGCTTCACGCTGGAGTTCGAGACCGACCATTCCTCCGGCCAGCTACGCAACGGTGACGGTCCCTACGTCTTCGTTGCTGAGATCCCCGACGATCGAGAGCCGGGAGTGCAACTCGTCCTGAAGGTGCCCGACGCAGCCGTGTTCCGGCCCGATCCTGCCGTGGAGGTGGTCACCCCATTTGCGGACACCCATCACGGGACCAAGGAGATGACCGTGCGCGACCCCGACGGGCGCACCTGGAGCCTCCAGGCCCCGGCCAAGAACTGACCGCAAGAGAGAGGACACCCCATGACCGATGAATGATCTGCGGCGTCACCTTTGAGCCTTGGTAGCCCGGTGGCCCTACGCGGCCTTCCGCCGCCCCGCCAAGCGCTCTCGGGCGCTGAGACTGCCCCAGATGCCAGCAAGGGACGATTCCTGCCCGGGCGGCCCAGGCTCGGCTCTGGGCGCCACGAGGCAGCTCCGACAGACCGCCTTGGCTGGCCTGGGATTGTCGCCCTTCTCCACGAACCACAACACCTCCGCTGGTGCCTCCCGACAGGTGGCGTCGGCGTGCCAAGCGGGGCGAGACCGGGCGAGCAGTTCCAGGGACGTCACCGATGTCGGTGCTCTCGTCACAGAAAGAAGCGGTCAGTGCCGCAAGCTCAGGCATCGACGCTGACGATCCCGCAATCGGTTGACCGGATGACCTCTTCCTGACGGCGGGTGGCGTCAGCCGGCGCTGATGGCCACGATCGGCTGGGTCAACCTGATGGCGCCTGTCGATCCGAGGAACGGCGCGTCACCGAACGTGAAGATGCCCCCGTCAGATGCGACGAGCCAGTAGCCGGCGCCGCTCGAGGTCGACGCCATCCCGACGACCGGCTGGTTCAACCGCAGGTTGCCGGTGGACCCGAAGAACCTCCCGTCGCCGAACGAGAAGATCCCCCCATCCGACGCAACCAACCAGTAGCCACCGCCATCGGGGGTCGCGGCCATACCGACCACAGGCCGGTTCAGGCGCGTCGCCCCGGTGGACCCGTAGAAGCGGGCGTCGCCGAAGCTGAAGACACCACCGTCGCTCTGGAGTACCCACAGGCCTTGGCCGTCGGCTGTGCGGGCCGCCCCGACGACGTACCGGCCGGGAGCGACCGTGTAGCCCTGGATCGAGGGGTCAGCGTCGCCGTACGCGAACACGGTGCCGTCGAACATCGCCACCCAGTAGCCGTGGCCATCCACGGTCGGCACGATCGCAGCGGCTGACGGTGTGATGGCGTGGTAGTAGCCGTGGGCGTCGTAGTAGTCGGCGGGCTGCCCGTAGCTCTGGGCGTCGCCGAACGCGGTGACGGTGGCGGGATAGGCAGACACCTCCCAGTAGCCATTGCCCGACGGCGTGGCCGCGAACGCGACGCATCCGGCGGTGTTCATGGAGATGGGACAGGTGCCCGGCGAGCCGGCCCCCTCGAATCGAGCCGACCCGAAGTCGAAGATCCCGCCGTCTGCCCCCATCATCCGATAGCCGCCAGCGGTCTGCGCGTGGGCGACACCGCCACCCATGAGCAGCGAGACCGCCAACACCGATGCCCCTACCAACGCTCCGACTCGCTTCACGCGCTCGAAGCTAACCGAACTCGGACCCGCGGTCCCGGGCCGACTACCCAAGGCGTCTTTCGCCTCCCGCCACTCCTCGATGTCCTCACCTTCCCAAAGACGACCGGCGCTGAGAATGGGCATCAGGCGCTAGCCGGCGGAGGACTCCACCAACGTCCGTCCGTCTCCACCCCCCATGTGGTCCAGCCCGGGCGGTCGGGCTTTGCGTGACCGACCGCCTTCCTGTGCAGATAGCCGGTTCCACCAACATTGACGAGCTGCGTCTCTTCCGTAACGACCCGTGCTCAGGTATCCGACAGTGCCTTCGCGAGCGAGGAAGCCGCACTGGCCATTGACGTGTTCGCCAATGGAATTGGAATGCTCCAGAATCCATGTATCGGGCTAGCTTCATCCTGGACCTTAACGGAGACACCGGCCGCACGGAGTTTTTGCGCATATGCGTGGACCTCATCACGAAGCACGTCGTAGCCGGCAACGACGATGCATGTCGAAGGGAGCCCCTCGAGTCGCTCGGCTTGCAGCGGAGCAACCCGCCGCTCCTGCCGGGAGCAGGAGCAACAAGAAACTGATGATCTCGGCATCGCTGAGCGTCGGTGCCCCGGTGTCAGAGAGACAAGCACGCTAATCAGATCGTCTGCGCTGGTTTCTCGTTCATTTGCAGGATCTCTGCGAAGTACGTGCCAAGCGCTTGCGCGGCGCGATTGGCCCGCTCCGGTCGAGCAGCGCCGTCGATCACCTCGATGGCGCGGCGGTGAAAATGAGGCAGGTCCTCCTCGGGGAGACCGAGCATGGAAGCAGTCACGTGTACCGGGAAAGGGGAGTGCCAGTTTCTCGACCAGGTCGAAGCAAACGGCATTGCCGAGTCGGTCGACGTACCGGTGAACGATGGGACGAATCACGGATTCTGCCCAGCCGGGCATGGATTTCGTGTTGAAAGGACCATTGACCGCGTGGCAAGATACCTGATGATCAGGGCATCCATCTCGATAATGGTTCGGCCCCATGAACTTCCCGATCCCCTTCGCGTACGCCGACGACGAGAATGTTTGAGGATCTCGCAGTACCTGAGCCACTGCACCATGCGACACGACACTGAGCCCAGGACCAGCGAGCAGCGCGACTACGGGACTCGTCGGGTCGAGACCCGCCAGCTCGATGAGTTCTTCGTTGGGTAGTACTGATCGATTGGCTCGCACCTGGTGGAACAGAGCGTGGACATTGACGGGTACCCCTGCACCGGCTTGGAAGGCGACGTCCGGCTCGACGACCAGATCGTCGGCGATCCGCAGGCGATCGGTGCGGCTCATCAGCTCCGGCCCGCTGTGGAAGTGACATCCAGCCGCTTCGACACGCGCGCCGCCCTTGCGAAGAAGGTCGACGCATCCCGGGTATGGTCCATCCATCTTGAATATACGTGCGACCCTGTAGCTGAGGCGCCGTGAGACTGGCGCCAACCCGTGGATGCGAACGCCCCTTGGCGGTCGTCACCCCG
This sequence comes from Acidimicrobiales bacterium, assembly GCA_965276635.1. Lineage (GTDB taxonomy): Bacteria > Actinomycetota > Acidimicrobiia > Acidimicrobiales > Palsa-688 > CBDIBC01. The sequence continues at coordinate 133,279 of CBDIBC010000005.1, forward strand.
GCCGTTGACGGCGACCTGCTCGTGGTGCTCGCCCATGTCGAAGGACCTCGCTCGGCTCCGGGAGCAGGACATGGTGCTCTCCGAACGGGCCGGCAATGCGTACCGTACCGCTTCAACCGGGATCACATCGCGGCCGGGCCAACCTCCAACTCGCCACTGTCCGCCAGACGTTGCTCTCCCGGATCGAGAAGCGCGTCGAGGGCTGGAGGTGGCGGCTGACGATCCGAGGCAGGTGATGCCCGAGACGCCATGCCGGGCCGGTCCGTGCCGGGCGGGTGCACCGGCTGGTGGAAGCCGGCGAGCCGAAGGCCGCCCGGAGGTACTCGTGGAGGGTCCGAAGCGCCGGGCGAGCAGGTCACGGTCACATCCTCCGGTTTGCTGCCGTCATACTCCTGACCAGACACACCGGGTCGACGTGACCCACGACTTCAGGAGTGACGATGACCGGCTCTGCCACCCAAGGAATCAAGACCGTGCTACATCCCGTCTCCGACCTGGCAACAGCCAAGGCGGTGTACGCCGCCCTGCTGGGCATACCGCCGCAGACCGACGAGTCCTATTACGTCGGGTTCGAGGTTGCCGGTCAGCACGTCGGGCTGGTGCCGCGCGGTGGGCCGCAGGACATGGCCTCGCCGGTGGCCTACTGGCACGTGCCGGACATCGAGGCGAAGGTGGCCGAGGTGACCGCCGCCGGTGCGACCGTGAAGGAGCCTGCGCACGACGTTGGTGGAGGCCGCCTGGTGGCCGCCGTGACCGACCCCGATGGCAACGTCCTGGGGCTGCTCCAGGACCCGTGAGCCGACCCCGCTCCGCGCCCGCCGGCTTCGACCGGGGAGCGCAGGGCGGAGGAGAACCAGGCGTGCTGCTCGAAGCTGGTCAGATCCAGCCACGGGGCACCGACGGAGACCGCACGGCGGGCTCAATTCGATAGATGGAGACACGATGAGCAAAGCCACGAGGACGGGCACGCAGTCGCCTGCGCTGCACGTTGCCGACAGCCACGATACGATCTGCGTGCACGGCGCTCGCGAGAACAACCTCAAGGACTTCAGCGTTGAGATCCCGAAGCGCCGGCTGACGGTGTTCACCGGCGTCTCCGGTTCGGGCAAGAGTTCTCTGGTGTTCGGCACCATCGCCGCAGAATCGCAGCGGCTGATCAACGAGACCTACAGCGCCTTCGTGCAGGGCTTCATGCCGACGCTGGCGCGGCCCGACGTCGACGTGCTCGAAGGGCTGACGACCGCGATCATCGTCGACCAGCAGCGGATGGGCGCCGACGCCCGCTCCACGGTCGGCACCGCCACCGACGCCAACGCCATGCTGCGCATCCTCTTCAGCCGACTCGGGAAGCCGCACATCGGCTCACCCAACGCCTTCTCCTTCAACGTCCCCTCGGTCCGAGCGAGCGGGGCGATCACCATCGAACGCAAGGGCGGCAAGACCGTGAGACAGACCTTCACCCGCGCCGGCGGCATGTGTCCGCGTTGCGAGGGCCGGGGCTCGGTCACCGACATCGACCTGTCTCAGCTGTACGACGACAGCAAATCGCTCAACGAGGGGGCGCTCACCGTCCCCGGCTACAAGGCGGGCGGCTGGAACTACCGGCTCTATCGCGCGTCGGGATTCCTCGACCCGGACAAGCCGATCCGCAAGTACACCAAGACCGAGCTGCACGACTTCCTCCACCGCGAGCCGACCAGGATGAAGATCGAGGGCATCAACATGACCTACGAGGGGCTGATCCCGCGGGTCCAGAAGTCGATGCTCTCGAAGGACAGAGGTGCGATGCAGCCGCACGTCCGTGCGTTCGTGGAGCGCGCCGTCACCTTTACCGCGTGCCCCGACTGCAGGGGCACCCGGGTCAGCGAGGCGGCCCGGTCGTCGCGGATCGGCAAGACCAACATCGCCGATGCGTGCGCGATGCAGATCAGTGACCTCGCCGAATGGGTCCGCAGTGTCGACGAGCCATCGGCGGCGCCCCTGCTTGCGACGCTGCAAGGGACGCTTGACTCGTTCGTGGAGATCGGGCTGGGCTATCTCTCACTCGATCGGCCGTCGGGCACGCTGTCAGGCGGCGAGGCACAGCGCATCAAGATCCTCCACCTCGGCTCGTCGCTCACCGACGTCACCTACGTCCTCGACGAGCCCACCACCGGCCTGCACCCCCATGACATCGAGCGGATGAACGACCTGCTGCTGCGACTGCGAGACCAGGGTAACACGGTGCTCGTCGTGGAGCACGAGCCGGAGACGATCGCGATCGCCGACCACGTCGTGGACCTCGGCCCTGGCGCCGGTACTGCGGGCGGCACCGTCTGCTTCGAGGGCACCGTCGAGGGGCTGCGGGCCAGCGGCACCCTCACCGGCCGCCATCTCGACGACCGGACCGCGCTCAAGGAGACGGTGCGCACGCCCACGGGCAGGCTGGAGATCCGCGGCGCGACGGCGCACAACCTGCGCGACGTCGACGTCGACATCCCGCTCGGGATGCTTGTCGTCGTCACCGGCGTAGCCGGCTCAGGCAAGAGCTCGCTCGTGCACGGGTCGATCCCAGCCGCCGCCGGTGTGGTGTCGATCGACCAGGGCGCGATCCGTGGCTCGCGACGGAGCAACCCGGCGACCTACACCGGCCTGCTCGACCCGGTCCGCAAGGCGTTCGCCAAGGCCAACGGCGTGAAGGCCGCCCTGTTCAGCGCCAACTCCGAGGGCGCCTGCCCGAGCTGCAACGGCGCCGGTGTCATCTACACCGATCTGGCGATGATGGCCGGCGTCGCCACCACCTGCGAGGAGTGCGAGGGCCGACGGTTCCAGGCGGCGGTGCTGGACTACCGCCTCGATGGCCTGAACATCGCCGACGTGCTCGACCTGCCCGTCGACGACGCGGTCGCCTTCTTCGGCGCCGGCGAGGCGCGCACGCCGGCCGCCCACGCCATCCTCGACCGCCTCGCCGAGATCGGGCTCGGCTATCTCAGCCTCGGCCAGCCGCTCACGACACTGTCCGGCGGAGAGCGGCAACGACTCAAGCTGGCCACCCACATGGCCGAGAGGGGCGGCGTCTATGTCCTCGACGAGCCAACCACCGGCCTCCACCTGGCCGACGTCGAGCAGCTGCTCGGCCTGCTCGACCGGCTCGTCGACTCCGGCAAGTCGGTCATCGTCATCGAGCACCACCAGGCGGTCATGGCACACGCCGACTGGATCATCGACCTCGGCCCCGGCGCCGGCCACGACGGCGGCCGGATCGTCTTCGAGGGCACACCCTCCGATCTCGTCGCCGCCCGCTCCACCCTCACCGGCCAGCACCTGGCGGCCTACATAGCACCTGACCGAAGCCGCCACGCGCAGGAGCGCCAATGACCTCGACCACGCCTGGTCGGCCGCGAGCCTACGAACCGACACTCGTTCTGGTGTCAACAAACTGGCGCTGGTGATAGTTTTTTTACACCAGAACAGCTCCGAGGGCACCTCGCCGCGGCCCAGAGCGGCTGGAGCGGCATGACCGGCGGCACAACTGGCCCAGCTGATGAGCGGAGAGGGCCCCGGTCAAGGAGAGGGCCCCGGTCAGATGGTGAACGACAGGTTGGCGGCGACGCGCCGGGCCAGATCGGCGTCGCCCTCGACAGCCACGTCCGCCATGGCTGACTCGGCGTCGGTCCGCCCGGTCGCCAGGCGCATGAACAGCGTCGAATCGAGCCGGAGCGTGGTGGTCGACGGCCGGTCGGGTTCGGCCACCACCGAGGCCCGGCTGTCCACGAGGACGTGCGTCGTCCGCTCCACCGGTCCGTGCAGTGCGATGGTGACGAGCGTCCCGTCCGGCGCCTGCGCTCGCTTGCCGATGATGAAGCCCAGGGCGCGCTCCACCTCGTCGACCGCCTGCTCGGCAGCCGGGCCGCCATCGCCTCCCGGCCGATCGGTGGCGTGGCGGATGTCCTGCTCGTGCACCCAGCAGTCGAACAGGCGGATCTGCATGAACCGCCCGTAGGTGGCCTGGCCGACGGGCGTCCAGGAGGGCGCGTCGAAGGCGGTCTGGTCGAGGACGCCCAGCTGGGCCCGGCGCCGGGCGATCACCGATGCGTACGCCGATCGGACGGCGGCAGGCGAGTCGCTCCGGAGAGCCTCCACCCAGGCCTCGTTAGTCGCCGCGATCGGATTGTGGACGTGGGGCTCGGCGGCCAGGTCGCGCCCGGGGTCGGGTGTCGGGTCACCGGCCAGCATCCGCTCGGTGCCGATGACATGGGCGACCACATCGGCCACCGTCCACCCGGGGAGCGCGGTGGGTCTGGACCAGTCGGGCTCCGCCAGCTCGTCGAGCACGGCGCCGATAGCCGCCCACTCGGCGTCGAGGAGCGCCACCATCTTGTCGCGGTCGATACGCATATCAGCGAGTCTGCCAGCCCAGCGGGAGCGAAACGCCGGACGCCATCATGGCTCGCCGACGCTCCACCCGCTGCGTGTACCAACACCCATTCCATCGGTGCCCGGGCGACCCATCTGAGGACGAGGGCAGAAACCTTCCTCGACCGGCAACGTCCGAGCCGCCAACCCCCGCCGGCGGCGGCGGGCGGCGTGCTACTCGCTGACCGCCATGGGAACCGGCCCGTCCGCCCCATCCCAGTCCCACACCTCGGCGTCCGCCCACAGGCGCTCGAGCTCGTAGAACGAGCGGGCCTCGGAGAGGAACACGTGGACGATGAAGTCCCCATAGTCCATCAGCACCCAACGGGCGTCGTCGAGGCCCTCGATGCGTCGCGGCGCCGGGCCGCCGGCTCGCTTGACCTGCTCCTCGATCTCCTCGGTCATGGCCCGGACCTGGCGGGCGTTCGTCCCGCTGGTGATCACGAACGCGTCACTGATGGCCAGGAGCGGGCCCACACCGAGGATGATGGTGTCCTCGCCTTGTTTCGACGCCGCCGCTCGCGCCGCGACCGCGCTCCATCGGCGAACCTGATCGAGCGAAGCAGCGATGGTCACCGGCGCCGGCCTTTGGGTGCGGTCATGGACGATGTCATGGAAGACCTCCGTGTAAGAAGCTCGGCACGGACGCGCCCGCACCCAGCCATTGCATCCCGAGCAGCACCATCGTCACGACGAGGGCGGCGAGGAGGACGATGACGACGGCCACCTGCTCACGGACCAGCTTCTGCTGCTCCCGGCGACGGGAACGGCGGGTGACCGGCGGCGACCGGTCCGGGCCGGCCGCCGGCGCAGCGACCGCCGAGGAGTCGCCGCCGGTCGTGCTGCCCCGGGTCGCGTGCCGGACCGTCGTCATCTAGCCACCAGCGTACAGACCCCGGGAACCGATGAAGTGGACAGCTTCCTGCGGAACCAGGTAGTCGAGGGGACGGCCATCCGCGACCCGGGCCCGGAGGTCCGTGCTGGATATCTCCAGGTTCGGCACCGTCACCGACGCCACCCGCCATCCGGCGTCATCGAGGCCGTGCGGCCGACCGGTACCCGGACGGTTGACGACGACCAGCGTAGCCAGCTGCTTCACCTGGTCCTGGTGCTCCCAGGTGGCCAGCTCCGCGGCCACGTCCCAACCCACGACCAGAAACAGCTCGGCCGTGGGATCCTGGACGGACAGGTCCCGCAGCGTGTCGGCGGTGTACGACTCGCCACCGCGGTCGATCTCCAGGCGGCCGGCCTCCAGGCCGGGGACCTCGCCGACCGCGGCCTGTACGAGCGCGTACCGCTCCTCGGCGCCCGTCACGCTGCGGCTACCGGCCTTCTGCCATGGCACGTTGGCCACCATGAGGATGACCCGGTCGAGCGAGAGCGCGCTGCGGGCGTTCACGGCCGCGACGAGGTGGCCGACATGTATGGGATCGAAGGTCCCACCGAAGATCCCGATGCGTGCGCCCATGGCGGGCCCGACGTTAGTGATCGTGAGAGAACGACGGGTATGGGTCGCCACGTTGCTTACGCCGCCGGTTTCGGCCACCCTGGTCGTGTGTCGGATCCCACCGCACCCGCTCTCGACGACTGGTCACCGGCCAGTTGGCGGAGCCAGCCCGCCGCCCAGCAGCCGGACTGGCCCGATCCCTTCGCCCTGGACCAGGCCCGCAAGGCGCTCTCCGTGCTGCCGCCGCTCGTGTTCGCAGGCGAGGCGAGAGCGTTGCACCGGGCCCTCGGAGAGGTCGCAGGAGGGCGCGCCTTCCTGCTGCAGGCCGGCGACTGCGCCGAGTCCTTCGCCGACTTCACCGCGGACACCATCCGCGACAAGCTCAAGGTCATCCTCCAGATGGCGGTGGTCCTCACCTACGGCGCCGGCCTCCCTGTGGTGAAGCTGGGCCGTATCGCCGGCCAGTTCGCCAAGCCACGCTCGTCGCCCACCGAGACGGTCGACGGGCAGGTGCTCCCGAGCTTCCGCGGTCACCTGGTGAACGACGACACGCCTACCCTCGACGCCCGCACCCCGGATCCAAGCCGGCTCCTCAGCGCCTACCACCAGGCGGCGTCGACGCTGAACCTGCTGCGGGCCTTCACGACGGGCGGCTTCGCCGATCTCTCCCAGGTCCACACCTGGAACCAGCAGTTCGTGGCGACCAGCAGGGAGGGGCAGCGCTACGAGTCCATCGCCGCCGAGATCGAGCGGGCCCTGCGGTTCATGCGGGCGTGCGGGGTGAACCTGGAGGCGGAGGCGAGCTTCCACCAGGTGGACTTCTGGACCAGCCACGAGGCGCTCATCCTCCACTACGAAGAGGCGATGACCCGGCGGGACTCGCTGACCGGGGATTGGTACGACACATCCGCCCACCTGCTCTGGGTCGGCGACCGGACCCGCCAGATCGACGGCGCCCACCTGGAGTACCTGTCCGGCATCTCCAATCCCGTCGCGGCCAAGGTGGGGCCCAGCACCACCCCCGACGAGCTGGTGGCCCTCTGCGACCGCCTCGACCCTGACCGGGTCGCCGGGCGGCTGACCCTCATCTGCCGGATGGGCCAGGACCGCATCGACGCGCTGCTCCCGCCGCTCCTCGACGCCGTCCGTCGCTCCGACCACCCGGTGGCGTGGACATGCGATCCGATGCACGGGAACACCTTCGCCGCCGCCGACGGCCACAAGACCCGCCACTTCGACCACGTGCTCTCCGAGATCGCCTCGTTCTTCCGAGTCTGCCGGGACGCGGCAGTGTGGCCCGGCGGGGTGCATGTAGAGCTGACCGGCGACGACGTCACCGAGTGCCTCGGCGGCGCTGACGACATTGGCGAGGACGAGTTGGAGCTGCGGTACACCACCACCTGCGATCCTCGGCTGAACGGTCGCCAGTCGCTGGAGCTGGCCTTCCGGGTCGCCGAGCAGCTCCGGGGCTGAGTAGCTGTCATCGCACCACAGGCGATTCGGCAGGCGAACGCGGCCCACATGTCGAAGATGACCACCCGTTGACCGCTGCTCGCGCCCACCGATCCCGCCGCTGCGCCACCGACACAGCCAGGGCCGTGGCCGTGGCCGTGGCCTCCGCCCTGATCGCGACGCTGATGGCCGCGCTGGCCCCCCCTGCCGGGGCCGCCACCACGACGACCACCACGACGACCACCACTGCGCCGGCTACCACGACCACCACTGCGCCGGCTACCACGCCCGCCACGGTGCCGGCTACCACGACCACTCCGACAACGGCACCGACGCCGACGTCGGCACCCCCGGGGACAGGGGTCCCGAAGGTGCCCACCGGCGGCGGGGGGACCACCGTGCCGCCCAACCCGGCGGCCCCGCCGCCGGCGGCGCCCGATGCCGGACCCATCGTGGCCGCGGTCGTCGGCGACCTGAAACAACTCGTTGCCATCGATTCGGTGGCCCAAGCCCGGGCGGCGGTGGCCAGCAGCCAGCAGCAGCTGGCTGCGGCGCACGCCGTCGAGGCGCGAGCCAGCCACGACAGCGAGACCGGCGCGCAGCGCCAGCAGGCGGCGAACGCGTCACTCGCGGTCGCTGAGGGCCGGATGTCGGGTGTGGCCGTGGCCGCCTACACCGGCGAGACGTCCGGGGTCGAACCCGGGCCCCAGAGCGGCGACAACAGCACCACCCTGAACGGGACGACCGGCCAGTCCAGCGTCGACGCCACGTTCCTCCTCGAGCTGATCTTCGCCCATGCCAAGCAGGGCGAGGCCGCCGCCCGACAGCAGCTGGCGAACGTGTCCAAGACGGCCGGCCAGCAGAGCGCGACGCTGGCTCAGGCCGGCGCGACCGTCGCCGCCGCGCAGCAGCTGGTGGCCGCGACCCAGCAGAACCTGACCACCACCCTGCGGGCCGCCATCGTCCCCGGCTCCGCCGCCAGCACCGTCGCCGTGCTACCCGGTGGCGTAGCCGCCATCAGCGGCGCGGCCAGCCCGGCGACCAACCCGTCCGAACCCACCGGGTCGCCGACCATCCTGGGCCCGCCGGCGGCCACCGCCGCCGAGCTGGCCGGCTGGTTCTCGTCGGGCGGTCATGTGGCCAACGCGACCGTCCCCATCGCCCAGCTGGCCGCCGACTACCTGGCCGCCGGTCAGCAGACCGGGGTGCGCGGGGACATCGCCTTCGCCCAGTCGATCAACGAGACGGGCTTCTTCGGCTTCCCCGCCGGCGGCCAGCTCACGGCTGCCGACAACAACTTCGCCGGCATCGGTGCCTGCGACAGCTGCGCCCACGGCTACAGCTTCCCTGATGCCATGACCGGGGTCACCGCCCAGGAGCAGCTGCTCGAGTCGTATGCCTCCACCAAGCCGGTGGCTAACTCGCTGATCGGCAACGTCGGCGTCGGCGGCTGCTGCACCACCTGGACGGCGTTGGCCGGCACGTGGGCATCGAACAAGGCCTACGGGATCGACATCCTCACCATCTACAAGCAGATCCTGGACTGGCTCCTGCCCGGCCGCCTGGCGGCCGCGGGCCTCAGCGCCCCGCCGGCGCCCGCCCCTTAGCGATGGCGAGAGAACCTAGGAGTAGGCCACGGGGACCTGTGAGATCCGGGCCAGCACCCAGTCGTAATCGCCGGACATGACTGGCGCCTTGCAGTACGAGCAGACGCCGGCCAGGTCCAGGTCCAGCGGGGCTCCGCAGTTCGGGCACTTCGACGACAGTGTGCCGCCGTCGGCCTTGGTGGTGGCATGCGAGGAGCGCTGGAAGGTCCAGTCCTCCTGCCACTCCTCCACCCGGCGGCGTCCGGAGAGGACCTTGCCGCTGTCGTCGGCCACGTCGTAGTCCGCGCAGGCCGCCCGCACCCGCACCGCGATGGTGTCGTACCGCTCGTCGGAGTGGGCGGAGACGATCGTCAGGTTGCCTACGGCCAGGTCCTCGAGGACGTTCCGCTTGTGGGCGTCCAGGTAGCCCTGGATCTGCACCCGGTGCTGCTGCCAGAGGCCCTCGGCCATGACCCGACGGCTCAGGTCGGGCTGACGTTGGGTCCACGCCTCCTGGACGACGAAGAACGCCCGCTGCACCGTCTCGATGAACGCCTCCTGCTCGAACGCCGGGTCGTGGGCTTCGATAGCGGCCAGACCGTCGCTGACGGACTCGGGGCCGTGGTCGGCGGCCGTGGCCGTCCCGGGGAAGAGGTCGCCGCGGACGGAGTCGATCGCCGGCGCGTCGTCGTGGCTCCACCCGCCGCCGGCCGGGTCGGTGCTCGTCGGTGCCCCTCCCGAGCTCCCCGGCAGGATGCCACCACCACCAGCACCACCACCACGGCCACCGCGACGTTGGCGCAGGACCCGCAGGATGATCACCACCACGATGACGACCACGATCACGGCGATGATCCCGCCGCCACCCCCTCCCCCGCCGCCACCACCGAAGAAGAAGAAGCCGCCGCCGCGACCGCCGCCACTGAAGCTGCCGCCGGAGCTGCCACCACCGCCGCCGCCACCGAAGCTGTGGCCGCCGCCGGCGCGCCCGGCGAAGGCGGCGAGCAGGCTCACGCCGAGGCCGGCGGCTCGCCGGGCTGGGCGTCCGACGGGGAGGCAGCCGATGCCGGCGCGTCCGACGGGGGCGTGTCCGACGGGGACGAAGCCGGCGCGTCCGACGGGGGCGTGTCCGACGGGGACGCAGCCGGCGCGTCCGACGCCGGCGCAGGGGAGGCGGTGGCCGTCCCGCACGAGGGACAGAACCGCGCGCCGGGGGCCAGCTCGGTGCCGCACGACGCGCACGCCACCGGCCTGGCAGCCAGGCGGGTGCCGCAACTGGCACAGAACGTGGCGGACACCGGGTTGTCGGCGTGGCAGTTCGGGCAGCTCGCCGTCGGCGGGGCCAGGGACGTCCCGCAGGACGCACAGAACTTGGCCGACGCCTGGTTCTCGGCGTGGCACTGAGGACAGCTGACGGTCTGGGTGCCGGCCGGGGCCGAGGGCGCGCCACCCCCCGGGTACCCGGAGCCGCCACCGGCGAAGCCGGGCGCAGGCGGCGGGGTAGGGCCAGGGCCCTGGCCCGCACCGGCCGTGTTCCCGATCCCCAGGCCGGCGGCCAGGAAGGCGCCGCCGGTCGCGCCGCCGCCCTTGGCCATCCCCTCCCCCGCTCCCAGGGCTGCCTCGCCTGCGGCGTACTGGTTGAAGCTCCCGGCCAGACGGGAGTAGGCCGTGTCCTTGGCCAGGGTCTTCAGCTGGGCCTCGTCGCCGTCGGAGAGGTTGACGTCGAAGTTCCCCATTCGGACGATGGTCACGCCGTAGGTGGCGAGCTGCTCGTTCCCGGCGGCGATGATCGTCTTCTCGATGTCGGCGGTGTAGGCGGACAGGCCCAGGATCGGCCACCCGTTGCGGACGATCTGGGTCGTGACGTGGGTGCGCATGACCTTCAGCAACTGGTCGCTGACCCAGCCGGCGATCTGCCCGTTGTCGGTCACGTCGACGGAACCGACCAGGTTGGTGATGAGCGTCTGCGGCTCGACCACCTTCAGCGAGTAGTCGCCGAAGACCCGCAGGGTGATGATCATCCCCGTCTGGGGGTCCTGCACGTCGTCGATGCGGCCCCCGAAGGTGAACCCGGCGTACTCCCGGGTCCCCACGAAGTACAGCTCGGCCCGGTAGGCGTTCCCGCCCGTCGCCCAGTCGATCACCGTGCCCAGCCCGGGCAGCTCCTGGGCGTCGATCTGGTGACGCCCGGGCCCCATGCTGGCCACCACCTGGCCGGTGTTCACGAACAGAGCCATCTCGTCGACGTTGACGATGGCGCGAGTCATCTTGCGGATGTTCAGATCCGGCCACTTGTAGACGATCTGGCCCTTCCGGTCGTCGGGGACCGCAATGAATTCACGTCCGAGCAGCGCCATGGTCGCGCCTCCTTGCTGGGGGACCTGGCGCCAAGGGTACTGCGGGTCGGCGCGCTCCAGCCCGCAGCCCGCCGCCGGCAGTGCGGGCGCCCGCCGACCCCCAGATCAACCGAGCTGTTCGACGAAGCGCTCGAGCTGCTTGAGGTTGCGGCACTCGAAGGCGCCGTCGCAGTGCAGGGCGTACTGGCCGACGATGGAGTCGCCCGTGTCCCAGTAGGACCGGGGCTCGGGGTTGAGCCAGTAGAGGTGTCGAGCGCGCTTGGCCATCTCGGCGATCACCCAGGCCTGCGAGGCGTGGTAGTTGTTGCGGGCGTCGCCGAGCAGGAGCACGGTCGTCTTTGCGCTGATCTCCTTGCCCCAGCGATCCCAGAACGTCTCGAAGGCGTGCCCGTAGTCGGAGTGGCCATCGACCCAGATGACGTCGGCTTCGGTGTTGATCCGGTGGATGGCGTGGCTGATGTCCTCGGTGGCCTTGAAGTAGTCGGTCACCTCGTCGATCCCGTCGATGAACACGAACGCCCGCACCCGACTGAACTGGGAGCTGATGGCATAGACCAGTTGCAGGGTGAAGCGGGCAAACGCCGCCACCGAGCCGGAGATGTCGGCGACCACCATGATCTCGGGCTTGGAGGGACGGGGGTAGCGGAACTGGGGGTCGGCCGGCACGCCACCGTAGGACAGGGAGTGCCGGACGGTGCTGCGGAAGTCCAGCGGGCCCTTCCGGCCGTGGCGTCGCTTGCGGGCCAGGCGCACGGCCAGCTTCCTGGTGAGCGGTGCGATGGCCTTGCGGAGAGCCATCAGCTCGTCGCGGCTGGCATGCATGAAGTCGATGTCCTCGGGCAGCGGCTTGCGCAGTGACTTGGCCACCGCCTCTGCCCCTCGATCGGCGACCAGGCGCCGGCGGATCTCGGCCTCCACCTCGCGGCGGAGCCCCTCGAGGCGATGCTCGTACTCCTCGCGGGCCAGGCGCTCCTCCATGTCGTTCAGGCCCTGCTCCCCGGCGCCGGCGTCTGTCTCGTCCATCATGCGCTGGAGCATGGCGTCGAGGTCCAGCTGCCGCAGCGTCCGGTACAGGTAGTAGGTACCTCCCACCGGCCGGCCCGGCTCCATGCCGGCGTAGCGGGTGACCGCGGCGCGGGCGATGGCGCGCAGCATGGCCTCGTTGCCCCCCATGAGCGCCCGGTACAGCATCTCGGCCAGCTGCTCGGGCGTGAGCCCCTCAGCGCCGCCCGACCCGTCTCCCTGGCGGTTGCCGAGCAGATCGGTGATCGTCTCTTCCACGTCCTCCCCGTCCGCGTCCCCCTCACCCACCCGGAACTGGTTGCCTCGCAGGGAGAAGAAGACCTCGAAGACCGTCTCGAAGGCCTTCCAGTGGGCGTCGTTCTTCACCAGGGTGGCAGCCAGGGCGTACTTGAAGGCGTTGCGGTCCTCGATGGGGATGTGCCGCAGGGCTTCCACCGCGTCGAGGTTCTCGGTCAGGCTGACGGGGATGCCTGCGGTGCGCAGCTCCTTGACGAAACCGGCCAGGGTGGCCAGCAGGCCGCCGTCGAAGCCCGACGGCAGCTCGGGGACGTCGCCGCTGGTGACGCTCACGGGCTGCGCGTGGACGCGAGCTCCTTCGCCGCCCGCTCGATGTCGGACTGGTACTTGAGGAGGATGTGCAGGGTGGAGGTGGCCGTCTCGGCGTCGACGTTGTCCACCCCGAGCAGGAGCAAGGTGCGCGCCCAGTCCAGGGTTTCCGACACACTCGGCGCCTTCTTCAGCTCCAGGCCGCGTATCGACCGCACGATGCGGACGACCTGCTCGGCGAGGGCCTCGGCGATGCCGGGCACCTTCGCCAGCACGATCTCCTTCTCCCGCTCCAGGTCGGGATAGTCGATGTGGAGGAACAGGCACCGCCGCTTGAGCGCCTCGGACAGCTCCCTGGTGTTGTTCGAGGTCAGGAACACCAACGGGATCTGCTTGGCGACCACGGTGCCCAACTCGGGGATGGAGACCTGGTAGTCGGAGAGGATCTCCAACAGCAGTGCCTCGGTCTCCACCTCGACGCGGTCCACCTCGTCGATGAGCAGCACCACCGGTTCGTCGGCCCTGATGGCCTCGAGCAGCGGTCGGGTCAGCAGGAACTCCTCGGAGAAGATGTCCTCCTCGATGTCGGTCCACTGCTCGCCGCCCGCCTCGCCGACCCGCTGGGCCTGGATGCGCAGCAGCTGCTTCTTGTAGTTCCACTCGTAGAGCGCCTTGGACTCGTCGAGCCCCTCGTAGCACTGCAGGCGGATCAGGCGGGCGCCGGTGGCATCGGCCACCGACTTGGCCAGCTGGGTCTTGCCGGTGCCAGCCGGACCTTCGACCAGGATGGGCTTGCCGAGGCGGTCTGAGAGGAACACCACTCCCGAGATGCTGTCGTCGGGGAGGTACCCGACGCTTCGCAAACCGTCGCGCACGACGTCGGGTGACGAGAAACGGTTGGCGACATCGGTCAAGACGGCATCCTTCCGGGGCAGGGGGATTCGAGCATCCTACCGGGCACTGGAAACACAGAACCAGGCCGCCTGCTCACCGAGCGTTCAGGTCCGGGTGTGGCCCTGGCCGGTGACCAGGTACTTGGTCGTGGTCAGCTCCCGTAGTCCCATCGGCCCGCGAGCGTGGAGCTTCTGGGTGCTGATGCCGATCTCGGCGCCGAAACCGAACTCCTCGCCGTCGGTGAACCGGGTCGAGGCGTTGACGACGACCGCGGCCGCATCCACCTCCCGGCGGAAGCGGTCAGCAGCAGTCAGGTCCCCGCTGACGATGGCCTCCGTGTGGCCGCTGCCGTACCGCCGGATGTGGGCTACGGCCGCATCGAGGTCGTCGACCACCGCGACGCTCAACACCAGATCCCCGAACTCGGTGGCAAAGTCGTCCGGGGTGGCCGCCGCCATCCGCCCGGCTCCAACCAGCGCGCACGAACGCGAGTCGCCGCGCAGCTCCACGCCCTCCAGGGCGGCTACCACCTGGGGCAGGAACGACGCCGCCACGTCGCGGTGGACGAGCAGGGATTCGGTGGCGTTGCAGACGCTCGGTCGCTGCATCTTGCCGTTGGCGACGATGGCCGTCGCCATCCCCAGGTCGGCGGCCGCGTCCACGTAGACGTGGCAGTTCCCGGCCCCGTCGATCACGTACGGGACGGTGGCGGACTCCAGGACCGCCGAGATCAGCGATGGGCCGCCACGGGGGATGAGGCAGTCGATGACGCCGCGCAGCTGCATGAACGCGGTCGCCGATTCCCGGCTGGTGTCGGTCACCAGGAGCAAGGCGTCCTCGGTCATCCCGGCCTTGCGGTACCCCTCCCGCAGGACGGCGGCGACCGCCTGGTTCGATCGGATGGCCGCCGAGCTGCCTCGCAAGAAGGCCACGTTGCCCGACTTGAGGCAGAGTCCGGCGGCATCGCTGGTCACGTTCGGGCGGTTCTCGTAGATGATGCCGACGACCCCGAGCGGCACCCGCACCTGGCGGATGTCGAGCCCGTTCGGTCGCACCCAGCCGGCCGTCGTCTCGCCGACGGGGTCGGCCAGGGCCGCCACCTGCCGCAGTGCCCCGGCCATGGCGGCCACCCGGCCTGGCGTCAGCCGGAGTCGGTCCACCATGGCGGCCGGCGTCGCCCGGCGCGCCGCGGCGTCGACGTCGGCGGCGTTGGCGGCCAGGATGTCGCCGGTCCGCTCGTCGAGCAGGTCGGCGGCAGCCACCAGCGCCGCGTCCTTGCCATCGGTCGAGGCCAGGGCCAGCGGGACGGCCGCCGCCTGCGCCCGCCGACCGAGCTCGAGCAGTTCGCTGGTGGCCACCGACCGAGCGTACCGTCGCGGCAGGACGCGGCATCCCGTTGGCTCGGGAGAGGCGAGTGGGCACGGAGGGACCGCCGAGGAACGGACGCCGGGCCGCCGTAAACTCGGCGCATGCCTTCGACCGAGCTGGTGCGCCGGCCGGTCGGCCATGTCGCCGTTCGGGCCGTCGCCACGCCGTCGAGCGCGGTGGCCGCAGCCGTCGGCGTCGGCATCGGCGCCCTCGATCACTCCGTGGTCCTGGCTGTGGTCCTGGCCGCGGTCGGCATTGTCGGCCGGGTCGGCGTGGCCGTGACCCGGCGGCTCTTTCGTCGCCCCGCCGCCGAAACCCTCCCCGACCCCTGGGCCGTGCCCGAGCCGTGGCGGTCCGCCGTCGGCCGGGGCGCCGACGCCTACCGCCGGCTGGAGGCGACGGTGACCGCCTGGCCGGAAGGACCGACCCGCGAGCGGCTCACCGGGCTGCTGCCCACGGCCCGCCTGGCCGCGGTGCACATCGGCACGTTGGCCGCGCAGGGCGCGGCACTCGGCGCCGCCGGATCGGCCGATCGCCGCCGGGCCCTGTCCGACCAGATGACCGCGCTCCAGCGCGGGCCGGCCCGACCCGGTGCCGCCGTGCTCCCGGCCGGCGACGGGGACGACCAGTCGATGGACGACCAGTCGATGGACGACGAGGAGGCAGCAGTGGCCGGCGAGCTACGCGCTGCCCACCACGCCGACGCCGTCGCCACCCGCACGCTGAACGGGATCCGCACTGCCGTGGCCACCCTCGAGGAGCTGGGAGTCGCCGCCGCCGAGCTACGCCTCGGCCGGGGCGGTGAGGGGGACGCGGTCGGCCCGCTGCCGGCGGAAGGATCGATGCGCGACGCGCTCTCGCAACTCCAGGCGCTGCAGGCCGGGATGGCCGAGGTCACCGCTCTCGAGGACCCGGCGGGCGCGCGCCTGCCCTCCCTTCCCCCCGGACCGCCGGCGAAGCCGTAGCATCGCGGCATGTTCGCCAGCCTCCGGCGCCGGTTCAGGTACTACAACGCCAAGTTGGACAGCGATTTCGAGACTCGCGCCGACCCCAAGATCCAACTGGAGCAGGCCATCACCGAGGCCCAGGAGCAGCACCGCCGGCTGGTCGAGCAGGCCGCCAACGTGGTGGGCAACCAGAAGCAGACGGAGATGCAGCTGAACCGGGCCATGGGCGAGCTGGAACGGGTCGGCACGTCGACCCGCCAGGCCCTGCGGATGTCCGACGAGGCCCAGCAGCACGGCGACACCCAGAAGGCAGCCGAGTACACCCAGACCGCCGAGGCGTTCGCCAACCGCCTGATCGCCGTCGAGCACCAGGTCGAGGACCTGAAGGCGACGAGCCTGCAGAGCGCCCAGGCTGCCCAGCAGGCCAAGTCGGCGGTGCAGCAGAACTCGGCAGCCCTGCAGCAGAAGCTGGCCGAGCGCCAGAAGCTGCTCTCCCAGCTCGACCAGGCCAAGATGCAGGAGCAGCTGAACACGGCCATGTCCAGCCTGGCGTCGACCGTCGATCAGGACGTGCCGACCCTCGACCAGGTGCGCGCCAAGATCGAGGGTCGCTACGCCAAGGCGGTGGGGACCTCGGAGCTGTCCGGCCAGACCGTCGAGGCCAGGATGCTCGAGGTAGAGCAAGCCGCACTCGGGTCGGAAACCCGTTCCCGCCTCGACCAGATGCGCGGCGAGCTCGGCCTCCCGCCCGCCGCCGGCCAGCAGCTCGGTACCGGGCCCCTCTCCGCCGCCCAGCTCGGGCCGGGCTCGGGGCCGGCAGCCGCCAACCCAGCCGCCGCCAGCCCGGCGGGCGCCGAGCGGGACGGAGCGGAGGCGGCGACGCCCGGCGACGCGCCCCGGCCGGCCGGCGAGCAGGCCCCTCCTCCTGCTCCCTGAGCCCGGCGGCTAGGTCTGCTCGTCGTGGCCGCCGAACTGCTTGCGCATGGCGGAGAGGAGCTTGTCGGCGAAGTCACCCGCGCCGCGGGAGCTGAAGCGCTCGTAGAGGGCGGTGGTGAGCACGTACGCCGGCACCCCTTCGTCGATGGCTGCCTTCACCGTCCATCGACCTTCGCCTGAGTCCGACACCCGCCCGGCGAAGGTGGCCAGCTTCGGGTCTTGGCATAGGGCGTGGGCAGTGAGGTCGAGGAGCCAGGACGAGATGACGCTGCCGCGCCGCCAGACCTCCGCCACCTCAGCCGTGTCGATGTCGTAGCGGTACAGCTCGGGGGTGGCGAGCGGTGCCGTCTCGGCGTTGCCACGAGCCTGGTCGGTGGCGCCGATGTTGGCCTTGTCCAGGATGGCGAGGCCTTCGGCGTAGGCGGCCATGGCGCCGTACTCGATCCCGTTGTGCACCATCTTCACGAAGTGCCCGGCGCCGTTCGGGCCGCAATGGAGGTAGCCCTGCTCGGCGGCGCTGGGTTCCCCAGTGCGCCCGTCCGTTCGCGGTGCGGCGTCGAGCCCGGGGGCGATGGTCTTGAAGATGGGGTCCAGATGGGCGACGATCTCGTCCTCACCGCCGATCATCAGGCAGTATCCCCGCTCCCGACCGAAGATGCCGCCGCTGGTCCCGACGTCGACGTAGTGGATGCCGCGTGGTTCGAGGTCCGCGGCCCGGCGGATGTCGTCCTGGTAGTGCGAGTTCCCGCCGTCGATGATGATGTCGCCTTCGTGCATGGCGGCAGCCAGCTTGTCGACAGTGTCGCCGGTGAAGGCGGCGGGGACCATCACCCACGCGGCCCGGGGTGCGTCGAGCTTGGCCACGAACTCCTCGACGGAGGTGGCGCCCGTGGCGCCTTCGGCCTCCAGCGCTCGGACGGCGTCGACGCTCACGTCGTAGACCACGCACGAGTGCCCGTCGGCCTCCAGTCGCCGCACCAGGTTGGCGCCCATCCGTCCGAGACCGACCATGCCGAGTTGCACCCTGACTCCTCTGTCCGCGTCGATTGGGGCGAGCGAGCTCCCGCCCCGGCCGACTCTACGGCAACCACCTGGCGCGGACGCCTACGGCAGGAGCACCAGATCGTCGCGATGGACCGCCTCGCGGGGACCATCGTCGGGCAGCTCGTCGCTGCGTCTCCCGGCAACCTGGCGGAGCCGGGCCGCCGGGTACCGGACCAGGCCCTTGGCGAAGACCTCGCCGTCGGGGCCGGCGATCTCGATGGCGTCGTCGGCGCTGAAGCGTCCCTCGACGCGGATGACCCCCGCCGGCAGCAGGGACACCCCCCGGCTGATAAGCGCGTCCCGGGCGCCGGCATCCACCCCGACGGTCCCCGAGGAGCCCACTGCGAAGGCAATCCAGAGCTTGCGCGCCGGCAGGCGCTGGGGTCGGGGCACGAACACCGTTCCGGTTCCTGTCCTCCCCTCGACGGCACCGACCAGGACGTCGGGGCTGGCGGCCCCGGCGATCACGGCCCGGACGCCGGACCACGCGGCGATCTTGGCCGCGGCCAGCTTGGATGCCATCCCACCGCTCCCGCGGTCGGTGCCACTCCCGCCGGCCAACGCCTCGATCTGCTTGTCCACCTCGACGATCTCCTCGATCAGCGATGCCTCGGCATCGCGACGGGGATCGCCGGTGAACACGCCGGCAGTGTCGGTGAGCATGACCAGCAGGTCGGCGGAGAGCAGGTGGGCGACCAGGGCAGCCAGCCGATCGTTGTCCCCGAAACGGATCTCGTCGTCGGCGATGGCGTCGTTCTCGTTGACGATCGGTACCACCCCCAGATCGAGCAGCAAGCCGAGCGTCTGGCGGGCGTGGAGGTACTGCTGACGGTGAACGAAGTCGAGGGGGGCGAGCAGGACCTGCCCGGCGATAAGGCCGCGTCCGGCCAGCGACAACTCGTAGGCGGCGAACAGGCGACCCTGGCCGACGGCGGAGACGGCTTGCAGGAGGGCCAGGTCGGTAGGCCGGCGCTGGGACAGGCCCAGCGCCGGTAGGCCGGCGGCGATGGCCCCGCTGGTCACCACCACGACCCGCCAGCCACCGGCTCGCAGGGCGGCCACCTGCCCGCAGAGGCCGTCGATGTTCCGGGGCAGCAGCAGCCCGGCGTCATCGGTGATGGATGACGTGCCGATCTTGACCACGACGGTGGCCCTCGCTCGGGTGCTCACGGCTCAGTCAGGCTCGTAGTCGAACTGGAACGCCCCGATCCGCACCCGGTCGCCCAGCTTGGCGCCGGCCCGGGCCAGGGCCTTGTCGACCCCGAGGCGCCGCAGCCGACCCTGGGCGTAGGCCAGGGCCTCCGCGTTCGTCAGGTCGGACAAGGCCACGGCCCGCTGCGCCGGCCGGCCGAGGACCTGCCAGCCCCCGTCGGGCGCCCGCTCGACGGCCACGCCGGCCGGCTCCGGGCGATGGATGACATAGCGGACGGCCTCGTCTCGCTCGGCGCGCGCTTCGGCCACCAGGGTGGCCATCCGTCCCAGCAGCGGCCGCAGCCCGTCGCCGGTGATGGCAGAGATGACCAGGGCGTCGAGGTCGAGCGCAGCGGCCAGCCCCTCGGGACCCTCGACGGCGTCGGCCTTGGATGCGACCACCACCCGGCGGCGGCTGACCAGGTCGGGCTGGTAGCGGCCGAGCTCGTCGAGCAGGATCCGGTGCTGGTCGGCGGCGCTGGTCCCGTCGGCGGCGGTCAGGTCGAGGAGGACAACGAGCACACGGGCTCGTTCGATGTGGCGTAGGAAGCGATGGCCCAGGCCCCGGCCTTCGCTGGCCCCCTCGATCAGCCCGGGGATGTCGGCCACCACGAACTCGTGCTCGTCGAAGCGCACCACGCCGAGGTTCGGCTCCAGGGTGGTGAAGGGGTAGTCGGCGATCTTGGGCTTGGCTGCGGAGATCCGCGAGATCAGTGTGCTCTTGCCTGCGTTGGGCAGACCGACGAGGGCTACGTCGGCCATCAGCTTCAGCTCGAGGTTGAACCAGTGCTCCTCGCCCACCTCGGCCTGCTCGGCGAAGGACGGCGCCCGGCGGCGGTTCGAGAGGAACCGGGCATTGCCCCGGCCTCCCTGCCCGCCGCGCCCGGCCAGCCACCGGTTGCCCTCGACGTCCAGGTCGGCCACGATGTCGCCCTGCAGGTCGCGCACCACGGTGCCCTCGGGGACGGCGACGACCAGCTCGTCACCGGATCGTCCGTGGCGGCCCTTGCCGGACCCGTGGGTGCCGTTGCCACCCCGCCGGTGGGGATGGTCGCGGAAGCCGTAGAGCGACGCCACGTTCCGGTCGGCCACCAGCCACACGTCACCGCCGGCTCCACCGTCGCCGCCGTCGGGACCGCCCTTGGCCACGTGGGCCTCCCGGCGAAACGACACCGCGCCCGCGCCACCATCGCCGGCCTTCACGTGCAGCTGCGCTTCGTCGACGAATCCCGGCACCGGTCACTCCCCGGGCCGCGCCCGGAACCCTCGGGTCAGTCCTCGGCGACGAGGATGTCGACCAGCTTGCGTCCCTTGCGGGCCCCGAACTTCACCCGACCGTCCTTGAGGGCGAACAGGGTGTCGTCCTTGCCCAGCCCGACGTGCTCGCCGGGGTGGAAGCGCGTGCCGCGCTGACGCACGATGATGGAGCCGGCCGTGACTGCGGTCCCGTCGAACACCTTGACGCCGAGGCGCTGGGCGTTCGAATCCCGACCGTTGCGGGTCGACCCGCCACCTTTCGTCTTCGACATGGCCCTATCCCTTCCGGCTGATGCCGGTTATCTCGATGGTCGTGTACTTCTGCCGGTGGCCCCAGGCCCGCCGGCCCCGGGTCTTGGGCTTGTAGGTGTAGCCGCGGATCTTAGGACCGGCTGCCGCCCCCACGACCCGGGCCGACACGGTGGCGCCGGCCAGCTGCGCCGGTCGGGCCAGGACGGTGTCGCCGTCCACCACCAGGATGGGGGCGAAGTCCAGATCGTCTCCGGGGGCGGCCTGCAGGCGCTCGACGGCGAGGGTCTGGCCCTCCTCCACCCGCTCCTGCTTACCGCCTGTCTTGATCACCGCATACACAAGAGGGTGAGTATACACGAGGGGTGTTGGAGAGACCCAGTGCCCCGGGCGATCAGATGAGCGTCTGGTCGAAGACGATGCCCCGTCCACCGCACGTCGGACAGCTCTCGGAGAACGACTCCACCAGGCCTTCGGAGATCCGCTTGCGGGTCATCTCCACCAGTCCGAGCTCGGAGATGTCGAACACCTGGGTACGGGTCTTGTCCCGGGCCAGGGCGGCGCGGAAGGTCTTGATGACGTCCGCCCGGTTGGCGGCGATCTCCATGTCGATGAAGTCGATGACGATGATGCCGCCGATATCCCGCAGGCGGAGTTGGTGGGCGATCTCCTCCGCCGCCTCCAGGTTGTTGCGGTAGACGGTCTCTTCCAGGTTGGAGCTGCCGACGTTCTTGCCCGTGTTGACGTCGATGACCGTCAGGGCCTCGGTGCGCTCGATGATCAGCGAGCCGCCCGAGGGCAGCCAGACCTTGCGGTCGAGTGCCTTGTGGATCTGCTCGTGCACGTGATAGCGCTCGAATGCCGGGAGCGGGTCGTCGGAGTCGGCGGCCAGCTCGACGCGATCGGCCAGCTCGGGGCTGATGCTGGCGACGTAGTCACGGACCTCTTCGTAGAGGACCTGGTCGTCGATGACCACCCCGCGATAGTTCCGGTTGAACTCCTCGCGGATGACCCGCACGGCCATGTCCGGCTCGCGGTAGAGCAGGGCCGGGGTTCGCGAGCTCTGAGCCAGCTGGTTGATCTTGTCCCACTGGCTGACCAGCCGGGTGACGTCGCGGCGCAGCTCGTCGGCGGTCGCCCCGTCGGCGGCCGTGCGGACGATCAGCCCGTGGCCGGCCGGGCGGACCTCGTCGAGGATGCGCCGGAGGCGCTTGCGCTCATCGTCGGCCAGGCGCTTGGAGATGCCGTAGGTGTCGCTGCCGGGGACGAGGACCACGAACCGGCCGGGCAGGGAGACCTCCTGGGTGAGGCGGGCGCCCTTCGTGCCGATGGGGTTCTTGGTGACCTGGCAGAGGATCGTCTGGCCGGTCTTCAGCATTTGCTCGATGCGCACGTTCCGCCCGGCACCACCCTGGCGCCCCCGGGTCGGTGCGCTCTTGCGCTCGCCGCCGGCTACCGGGTCAGGATCGACGTCGTCGGTGTCGTAGCGCACGTCACCGCGATAGAGGACCGCGTTCTTCGGTGTGCCGATGTCGACGAACGCGGCTTCCATGCCGGGCAAGACGTTCTGCACCCGACCCAGGTAGATGTTCCCGTCGATCTGGGTGGCGTCGTCGGCGGGCCGCGACACGTAGTGCTCGATAAGGACTCGGCCCTCGAGCACGGCGATCTGGGTGGCATGGGGCTCGACGTGCACCACCATCGAGTAGCGGCCGACCGGCCGACCCTTCCGCTCCCGGCCCTTGCGGCGCTCCATGGTCTCGTCGTCGAGATCCACCGGCTCGTCGACCAGCACGGCCTCCACCGGGCGGCGCTCGGGGGCCGGACGGGTTCGATTGCCACCACCCCGGCGCCGCCGCTTGCGGGAGGCGCTGTCACCGGCGGGCTGCGCCTTCTGGCTCGGCGGTCGTCGCCCCCCGCCGTTCCCGGTCGGCGCCACGGGCATCGGCGGGGCGGGTCGGGAGTCGCCGATCTTGGGCCGGGCGGGTGCGCCGGGACCATCGAGGGCAGGCCCAGCCGGCGCCTGGCCGTCGCCGATCAGTGCCCGCTTCGGTTGTGCGGCCTGGGGTGGCGACGCGACAGGCGAGTCGTCCGCCTTGCGGTCGCCGGCCCGGACGGCACCATCGGCCGGCACGGCACCATCGGCCGGCACGGCACCATCGGCCGGCACCGCACCATTGCCCGGCACGGGGCCATTGGCCGGCACGGGGCCGTCGGCCGAGGCCGGCCTGTCGACGGACGCCGTGCCGTCGGCCCGGGCCGAGCCGGTCGTCCGGCTGCGGTTTCGTCCTCCCCTCGAGCCTCGCCGCCGTCGTCGGGCCGCGTCGGGGCCCTCGGCGTCGGCGAAGCTACCGTCGGCGGGGCGCGCCCCACCCACAGGAGCGGGGCCGGCGGGTGGGATCGGGCGGGTTTCTGGAGCCGTCGGAGTTGGCTCCGGGCGGGCTGCGTCGGACATTGCCGTGTTCCCTTCTCATGACGCACGCTCCCAGGCGTGCGGCGCGGCCGTCGCGTCTGCAGTCGTCCCCTCCGAGAGGGGCTCCCACTGCGCGCCGTCGCGCGAAATCCATTGTGTCTGCCTTCTGACGTCGCGCTCCTCGAGGTCTGCGCCGAGAGCGGCGAGGACCTCGGAGGGACGAAGGCTGCGCGGGCGGCAGGCCAGATCGGCCTCTATCCGCACCCCACTGGTGGCACCGGCCGTGGCCGACCCTGCGATCCGCAGGCCGAGGATGCCGGGCCGGATGTCGTCGCAGACCTCGACGCCCTTGCGGACGCGGGCCACGACGACCTCGGACGCGGCGAGCACGTGCGCGGCCCGGGAGACCACCTCGTCCTCGCCGACGAGCGGCGAGCCCTCGGCTGCCACCGCAGTCAGCTGCCACGTGGAGAACGTGACCTCTTCCTGCAGCGACGGAGCTCGCGGATCGATGACGGTCACGGCCGTGGCATCCACGCCGCCCGGGAGGGCGGCCGAGAGTCGTTCGGCCAGGCCGGTGAGCAGGGGTCGACCGTGGTCGAGCAGCTCCAGGTCCAGGTACTCGGCCACCGATTCGTGGCCGGTGGGCAGGGCCAGGCCGAAGCTGACCTTGGGGCGGGGGGAAAATCCCTCCGTGTAGGCCAACGGCAGCTGGACCCGGCGGAAGGCCCGCTCCCACATGCGGGCCACGTCCCGGTGGCTCGTCCAGCGGATCTTGCCAAGCTTGGTGAAACGCACGCGCACCCGCATCAACGCCGCCCGGCACTGGTCGGCAGCAGACTGACTGGCACCGCCCCACCAGAGGTCAGGTCCTGGCCGGTGCCCTGGCTGCCACCGGCGGGAGCGACGCTGGAGGCCACCACGTGCTCGAGGCCGTAGCCGGTGCACGCTCCGCAGTCGTAGCACGGGGTCCACCGGCAGTCCTCGGTCCCGGCGGCGGCCAGGGCGTCGGTCCACTCCTGCCACAGGAAGTCCTCGTGCAGCCCGGCCGAGATGTGGTTCCACGGCAGCACCTCGTGGCGGTCACGGTCGCGGTGTACGTACCACTCCATGGAGAGGCCCGCCTCGGCCATGGCCTCCTCCCACAGGGACAGGTCGAAATGCTCGGACCACTCCTGGAAGGTCCCGCCGCGCCGCCAGACCGACTCGATTACCGCGCCGACCCGACGATCCCCGCGACTGGCCAGACCTTCGGCCAGCGATGCCGACGGGTCGTGCCAGCGCAGGGTCACGCCACGCTCGCGCCGCGTGGCGTCGCGCAGCATGTGCACCTTGCGACGCAGCTCGGCCGGCGTGTCCTGACCGAACCACTGGAACGGGGTCTGCGGCTTGGGCACAAAACCGCCGACCGACGCGGTGACGGTCGGCCCCTTGGTGTGCGTGCGCCCGATCGCTGCGCAGTTCCGGGCCAGCTCGGCGATACCGAGGGTGTCCTCGTCGGTCTCGGTGGGCAGGCCGGTGAGGAAGTAGAGCTTGATGCGCCGCCACCCCTGGGAGAACGCGGAGTCGACCGCGCCGTAGAGATCTTCCTCGGTGATCAGCTTGTTGATGACCTGACGCATCCGCCAGGTGCCCCCCTCGGGCGCGAACGTCAGGCCGGTCCGGCGCACCTTCTGGATCTCCGTGGCAATCCCGACGGTGAAGGCGTCCACCCGCAGGCTGGGCAGGCTGACACCGACCTGGCCGTTGCAGGACGGGTCGTTGATGATCCCGCTGACCACGTCGCCGATGCCGGAGAAGTCGGCGCTGGAGAGCGAGGTCAGGCTCACCTCGTCGTAGCCGGTCCGAGCCAAGCCATCGGTCACCATCTGGCGCACCTGGGCAGCCGGGCGCTCGCGCACGGGGCGGGTGATCATCCCCGCCTGGCAGAACCGGCACCCCCTCGTGCACCCGCGGAAGATCTCCACGTTCAGCCGATCGTGGACCACCTCGGTCATCGGCACCAGCTGCCGCTTGGGGTAGGGCCACGCGCCCAGATCGGCGATGGTCTGCTTGTCGACGCGTGCTGGCACGTCGGCGAACCGAGGGGTGACCGATACCAGTCGGGGGCCGTCGTAATGGGCCTCGTACATGGAAGGCACGTAGACGCCGGGCACACTGGCCAGATCGCGCAGCAACCGCTCCCTGGATCCCGCCGTCCGGCCGCCCCGCTTCCATGTGCCGACCGCCTCGGTGATGGGCCCGACCGCCTCCTCCCCGTCGCCGATCACGAAGCAGTCGACGAAGTCGGCGAGCGGCTCGGGGTTGAACGTGCAGTGGCCCCCGGCCACCACGATGGGATCGTCGGGTCCGCGACGCTCGGCCCGCACGGCCACACCGGCCAGGTCGATGCAGTTGAGCAGGTTGGTGTAGACCAGCTCGGCCGACAGGTTGAACGCCAGGAGGTCGAACTCCCTGGCTGGTCGGTGGGTGTCGACCGAGAAGAGCGGCAGAGCGCGGCGGCGCATCTCCGCCTCCATGTCCACCCACGGGGCATACGACCGCTCGGCGACGGCGTCAGCGCGCTCGTTGATGATCTCGTAGAGGATCTGCAGGCCCTGGTTCGGCAGCCCGATCTCGTAGGCGTCGGGGTAGAGGAGCAGCCAGCCCACGTCGCCGTCCCGGGCGATCGGCTGCTGGGCCCCGTCCTCGCACCCGATGTAGCGAGCGGGCTTCTGCACCCGCGCCAACAGCGGTTCGATCTGGGGCCAGAGAGAGATCATCGTCGACTTCAGTGTATCGCTGGGGGATGTCACCCCCGCAGCCGGCACTACGAGAAGCGGCGCATCCGAACGTTGAGGACCAGGCCGACCCCGGCGAAGGAGGCGACGACCGCCGAGCCCCCATAGCTCATCAGCGGCAAGGGGATGCCGGCGATGGGCATGATCCCCATGGTCATCCCGATGTTCTCGAAGACCTGGAACACGAGCATGGCGAGCACGCCGACACAGATCAGGGTGCCCACGGAGTCCCGCGAGAGGACGGCTGCTCGCCAGGTGCGCCACACCACCAGCGCGAACAGACCGATGAGCAGGGCGGACCCGACCAAGCCCAGCTGCTCACCGACCGCGGTGAAGATGAAGTCGGTGCGCTGCTCGGGCACGTAGGAGAGGTTCGTCTGGGTGCCGTTGCCGATGCCCTTCCCGGTGAGACCGCCATTGCTGATGGTGATCTTGGACTCGGCGATGTTGTACTGGCTGGCGCCGGCCGGGGATCGCAGCAGGGACGCCTTGGGCTGGTCCGGGGAGGTGACGAAGGCGGTGAGCCGATCCTTCTGGTAGCTCTTGAGCACGCCGAGGTGGACGACGCCGGCAATGCCGACCACGGCCACCACGGCCAGCACGGCCAGGTGGCGGCCCCGTGACCCGGCGACGAGGAGCATGGCGACCAGCACGGCGGCCAGCACCAGGGCGGTCCCCAGGTCGGGCTGCTTGTAGATCAGGGCGAAGGGGATGGCCGCCAGCACCAGGATGAACAGCAGGGCGCGCAGCGGCAGCTGCCCCTTGAAGTTCGAGGCATAGGCGGCGAGGGCGACGATAAGGCCGATCTTCACGAACTCCGACGGCTCCAGCTGGTAGGTGCCGAACTGGAACCAGGCCTGTGCCCCTTTGCTCTTGTGCCCGACGGCTATGACCCCGAGCAGCATCATGATGGACAGGCCGTAGATGACCGGGGCCGCAGCCCGGAGGCGGTGGTAGTCGATGGCCGCCACTGCGAACATGATGACCAGGCCGATGACCATGTAGAGGGCTTGCTTCTTCATGTAATAGCCCGGCGACACTCCGGCCGCCTGCAGCTGGTCGCGCGTGGCCGTGTAGACCATGATCGTCCCGAAGACGCCGATGGCCACCACGGCGAGCACCAGGACGACGTCGAGATGGCGCCAGATCGACGGGTGGCTGTGGCGGTGCGGGTTCCCGGGCGCGGGGGCCGACCGGGGCAGCATCAGTTCTGGCCCCCACTGCCGGTGCTGGCGTAGGTGATGGGCTGCACGGGCTGGTTGAACAGCACGTCGTAGATCTGGCGCGCGACCGGGGCGGCCACCGATGCGCCGTAGCCGGCGTCTTCGATGAAGGCGTCGACCACGTACTTGGGGCTGCCGGCCGGGGCGAAGGAGGTGAACACCGAGGTGTCCTGCTTCCCCGGAGACGTGACCTGGGCCGTGCCGGTCTTGCCGGCGATGTCCATGGCGGCCAGAGGGGTGTGGGCGAACACGCCGTAGGCGGTCCCCTGCGGGTCGTTCACCACACCGGTGAAGCCGGCCAGCATGGCGGCCCGCCAGGCCGGTTGCAGGGCGATGGTGCGGATCGACTTGGGGGCATAGTTCTGCAGCACCCGGCCCATCGGGGTCTCGGCGTCGGCTCCCACCTGGGGCGTCCACAGGGTCCCACCGTTGGCGAACGCGGCGTAGGCGTTGGCCAGCTGGGTCGGCGTCACCAGCACCTCGTCCTGGCCGATGGCCAGCTGGTCGCTGTTGCCCGGGTACCACTGCGACTGGGTGAACACCTTTGGCGCCTGCTGGTGGTCACGCTTGTAGGAGGCCGGGGTGGGGATCTTGCCGGACACCTCGTTCGGCAGGCCGACCCCGGTGGGCGCCGCCAGCCCGTAGTCCCGGGCGACCTGCTGGAGTGCCTCGTCGCCGTACTGGGCCCGGCCGTACCACAGCTTCAATCCGATGGTGTTGAAGTAGTTGTCGCTGGAGACGGTGATGGCCCGGGCCAGGTTGATGTTCCCGTAGGCGGCGTTGTTGTCGTTGTGGGCGATGAAGGTGCCGATCTTCATCGAGCCGGTGTCGTGGAAGTTCGTGTTCGGCGTGATCAGGCTGTACTGCAGCCCGGCGGTGGCGGTCACCAGCTTGAACGTCGAGCCGGGCGCGTACTCGCCCTGGATGGTCCGGTCCTCCAGTGGGAAGGCCGGGTTCAACTTGAGGGCGTCGTAGTTGGCATAGCTGATGCCGCCGACGAACTGGGAGGGGTCATAGCTGGGCACAGTGGCCAGGGCCAGCAGCTGCCCGTTGGTCGGGTCCTCCACCACGGCGGAGCCGGCCGGCGCCTGGAAGTTGCGGTGGGTCACCTGGTCGTAGGTGCGTTGGGCGGCCGCCATCCCCTGCTCAACGGCGGAGACGGCCGCCATCTGGATGTTGCTGTCCAGGCTGAGCCGTAGGGTGTCGCCCTGCACGGGCGGGGTGGAGCTGAGCACGCCGAGCACCTGGCCCCGGGAGTTCACCTGGACCTTCTCCACGCCGGGCTGGCCACGCAGGACCGGGTCATAGGTGGCCTCCACGCCGGCCTGGCCGATGGTCTCGCCGGCCTGGTAGCCCTGCGGCTTGAGCTTGGCCAGCTCGGGGCCGTTGATCTGGCCGACGTAGCCGAGGATGTTCCCGGCCGCTTTGCCCTGGGGGCTGTAGGTCCGGATGGATTCCGTGGTGGCCTGGACCCCGGGGAACAGGCTCTGGTGCTCCTGGACGTAGAGGATCTGGTCGGCGCTGGCGCCGGGGAGCACCGGGACGGGCGCATAGGGGCTGTACTGCGTGTTGTTCAACGCCGTGCCCAGCTGCTTGACGCTCATGCCGAGCAGGGCGGCCAGGCGCATGGTCGTAGCCGGGTCCTTGGTGGCCTTCTGGCGGTCCACCTCGATGACCGGCTCGGTGGCGTTGCCTACCAGGACCACACCGTTGCGGTCCATGATCACACCTCGCGGCGCGGGGGTGTCGATGAGTCGTACCCCGTTGTTGGCCGCCGCCGCCTGGGCGGTCGGCGCCTCGACCACCTGCAGGAACCACAGCCGGGCCAGCAGGGCGGCGAAGAGACAGCCCACGATCACCACCAGCACGGCGAGGCGGATGCGCTGGCTGTCGGGCTCGGCAGGAGACGTCACGTGGGCACTCTTGCTATCAGGCCGGGGACGGCAGATGGTCGCGTCACCCGATCGGCAACCGATCAGTCCGGGCGCCTCCGGGCGCCGGGGCCCGGCGGCGGCCCCGACGGGCGCGGACGAACAACCAGTGCACGGGGAGGGCCAGCACCGCGTTCCAGATCGACTCGATGACGCAGGTGCGGATCAGCGAGGCGCGGCCGCCCGCCAGCAGCTGCGTGTCGCCCACCAGGTCGCCGATGACCACGAACACGAGAACCGCGATCGCGGTAGCGATGAGGGCGACCGCCGGGGTGAGCGCCCACCCGTCGGGCAGCACGTTGGCGCGCAGGAGCCCGACCCCGAAGCCGACCAGGCAGAGGGCGAGAGCGGAGAGTCCGAGCGGTGTGTCGGTGAGGAACACGTCCGTGCCCATGCCTGCGACGAACCCCACCACGGCGCCCTGCTCGGCGCCCCCCGTCAGGCCGGCGCTGACGGCCAGCAGCACCATGAGGTCGGGCGCCACATGGTCGATGCGCAGGTCGGGGACGAGGGTGGTCTGCACCACCAGCGCCACCACCACCAGCACCGCCACGCGCAGGCGGATCCCGAAGGCCGGGTTCATGCCGAGCTCACGGCCGGGACTGCGGTGACCACAGCTCCACCTGGACGAAGCTGAGGTTGTTGAGGTCGACCAGCGGCGTGATGTCGATGATCGGCTCGGCCGTGCCCGCCGGGGTGGAGACCTGGGAGACCCGACCGACGGGGATGTCGGGCGGGAATGTCTCCAGGTTGAGGCCGCTGGTCACGACCGGCTGCCCCTTCGCCTCCGTGGGGGGCGTCTGCTTGGTGGTCACGATCGCCACCCTCATCGGCGAGCCGGCGCCGACCCCCTGGGCCGCACCGGTGTTGCTCTGGTCGAGTTGCACCCCGACCACGAACGAGGGATCGGTGACCAGCCGGACCGAAGCGGTGTGCGGGGCCGCCTGGGCGATGCTGCCGACCAGCCCCCCGACGGTGACCACGGGCTGGCCGACCGCCAGGCCATCCCTCGACCCCTTGTTGATGGTTACGGTTGTCTCGAAGTTCGACGGGCTGCGGTCGATGACCCGGGCGGCAACGGTGGGGATGGCCTCGACGAACGGCAGGTGCTCGTTGGCCAGCACCTGTTGGGCCTGGCGCTGCTCTGCCGCCGTCTGGATATTGGCGGCGGCCGCCGCCGCCAGCTGCTGGCGCAGGCGCTCGTTCTCGCTCTTCAGCGATCCGTACTGCAGGGCACCCGTGAAGAAGTTCCCTACGGGCTGGAGCGCGCTGTGGGTGGCTCGCTGGACGGGAGCGAAGCCGTCGCGCACGGCGTTGCGGAACGAGCTCAGGGCGTGGTTCCCGCCGGCCCGAGCGTCGAGGGTGACCACGGTGATGGCCAAGAGGACCAACACGAGCAGCACCGATCGCGTGCGGTTGGAGCGTCGGTAGACGGCCACAGATCCCGGATCGCTCCTAGCGACTGTTCGAGGACATGAGGACGCCCTTGAGCACGTCGAACTCCTCGAGGCACTGCCCGCTGCCGATGACGACCGAGTGCAGCGGGTTGTCGGCGATGATCAGCGGCATGCCCGTCTCCGCCTCCAGGCGGGCATCGAGCCCGTGGAGGAGAGCGCCGCCACCCGTGAGGACGATGCCCTGCTCCATGATGTCAGCGGCCAGCTCCGGAGGGGTCTTGTCGAGGGTTACCTTTACGGCGTCGACGATGGCGGAGACCGGCTCCTCGATCGCCTCTCGTATCTCCTCGGTGGTTGTGACGATGGTCTTCGGCAGGCCGGTGATGAGGTCCCGGCCGCGGATCTCGGCGTGCAGCTCCTCCTCGAGGGGACAGGCCGAACCGAGGGCGATCTTGATCTCCTCGGCGGTCCGCTCCCCGAGCGCCAGGCTGTACTCCTTCTTGATGAACTGGATGATCGATTCGTCGAGCTCGTCGCCACCGATGCGCACCGACTGGCTGGTGACGATGCCACCGAGGGAGATGACGGCCACCTCGGTCGTCCCCCCGCCGATGTCGACGACCATGTTCCCGGTGGGCTCGTGGACCGGGAGCCCGGCGCCGATGGCCGCCGCCATCGGCTCCTCGATGATGAACGCCGGCTTGCGGGCGCCGGCCGACTCCGCCGCCTCCTGCACGGCGCGCTGCTCCACACCGGTGATGCCCGACGGCACGCAGATCACCATGCGGGGCTTGGCGAAGCGGCGCGATCCGTGCACCCGCCGGATGAAGTACGAGAGCATCTTCTCGCAGATGTCGAAGTTGGCGATGACGCCGTCGCGCAGCGGACGGATGGCCTGGATGTGGCTCGGCGTGCGCCCGATCATGCGCTTGGCCTCGGTCCCGACAGCCAGGGGCCGGTCGTCCTTGATGTTCACGGCGACCACTGACGGCTCGTTCAGGACGATGCCGCGACCGCGCACGTAGATGAGAGTGTTGGCGGTACCGAGGTCGACGGCCATGTCCCGGCCGAAGAACGCAGAGAAGGGGTTGTCAGACACGCGAGAAAGGCCTCCATTGGGGGCTCGGAGGTCGCGGCAAGGCTACAAGCCGGGGTGCGACCAGTCCACCCATGAAACTGTCCCACATGCTAGGGGCCTGTGCCGGCCGGATTCGCCGCCCAGCTGTTCAGATCAGACCAGGCCGGGGAACCACAGGGCGATCTCCCGCCCGGCCGTGGCGGCACTGTCCGATCCGTGCACCAG
Source organism: Acidimicrobiales bacterium (assembly GCA_965276635.1). GTDB lineage: Bacteria > Actinomycetota > Acidimicrobiia > Acidimicrobiales > Palsa-688 > CBDIBC01. The sequence continues at coordinate 165,018 of CBDIBC010000005.1, forward strand.
GTTCTCGGTGGTCTCGGTGGCCAGATCGCCCCGGATGGTGCCCGGCGCGGCGGTTGCCGGATTGGTGGCTCCCATCACGGCGCGCACGATCTCCCAGGTGTCCTTCGGGCCTTCGATGACGGCGAGGAGCGCAGGAGACCGGGTGATGAAGGCGATGAGATCGGCGAAGAACGGCTTGCCCCGGTGCTCGCCGTAGTGCTCGGCGGCCACCACCTGATCGATCTGGCGCAGCTCGGCCGCGACGATCCGGAGGCCTTTGCGCTCGAAGCGGCCCAGGATCTCCCCGACGAGCCCTCGCTCGACGGCGTCGGGCTTGCAGATCACGAAGGTGCGGTGCATGGCCGGCAGGGTAGCGGGCTCATATGGGTGCACCGGCGCCGAGGAGGGACCGGGCCTCCCCCACCACGTAGAGCGATCCGGTCACGAAAATCACGTCGTCCGGACCGGCCTGCGACATGGCCGTCTCGATGGCGTCGGCGACGGAGTCGGCCAAAAGGGCGGCCACACCGGCCTCCCGGGCGGCGGCGGCGATCGCCTCCGGTGGCTGCGCCCGAGGTGATGCCGGCGGGCAGGCGACCACCAAACGGGCCTCGTGGACATGCAGGGCCCGCAGCATCTCCTCGGGGTCCTTGCCCCCGAGGAGCCCGACGACCAGGATCAGGGACCGGCGGTTGTCGAACTCCTCCCGGAGGGTTGTGGCCGCCGACTCGGCTCCATCGACGTTCTTGGCCCCGTCGAGGATCACCAGCGGTCGGCGGCCGACGATCTCCATGCGCCCGGGGGACCGCACCGTCGCGGCTACCTCCCGGACGAGGTCGGGATGAAGAGGCTCATCGAAGAACGCCTCGACGGCCACCACCGCCGCCGCGAAGTTGGCCGCCTGGTGACGGCCATGGAGGGCCAGCCACACCCCTTCGTAGGACGCGTTCGGCGTGCGCAGGTCCATGGAGCGACCGCCCACCGCCATCTGGTTGCGGGTCACGTCCCAGTCCCGCCCGGCCCACCAGAGCCGGGCCGGTCCCTCCGCTTCGAAGATCCCCAACAGTGCGGGGTCGCGCTCACCGAGGACGAGCGTGCTGTCCGCCTTGACGATTCCCGCCTTCTCGGCCGCCACGTCGTGACGGGTGGGACCGAGGAACTCGACGTGGTCCAGGCCGATGTTGGTGACGACGGCGACGGCGGCATTGACGACGTTAGTGGCATCCCACCGTCCCCCGAGGCCGACCTCCACCACCGCGGCATCCACCGGGAGGTCGGCGAACCAGCTGAGCGCGGCGGCGGTCAGCAGCTCGAACCAGGTCGGTGGCTGCTCGCTCGCGACCAGCGCCTCCATGCCGGCCAGGTCGGAGAGCACCCGGGCCAGCTCCTCGTCGGCGATCGGGACGGCGTTGGCACTGATCCGCTCGTTGACCCGCTGGAGGTGGGGGCTGGTGAAGGCGCCGACCGACAGGCCTTTGGCCAGGAGCAGCTGGACAACTGCTCGGGAGGTGGACGTCTTGCCGTTCGTTCCCGTCAGGTGCACGACCGGTGATGCCGCCTCGGGATGGCCGAGGACGTCGACCAGACGCCGCATTCGGGCCGGGTCTGGTGCCGCTCGACGGACGTCGGCGAGCATGCGCTCCAGGTTCTGGTGGCGATCCAACCACGCCAACGCGTCACCGAGCTCCATCACACGACGTCCTGCAGCGCCGGCCGGGTGCTCAGGAGGCAGCTCGCCGCGGCCGGGTGTCCTTGCGGACCGGCTCCCCGCGGGGCACCAGCGTCGGGTTCACGCGGTCGAGGACCACCGATCGGTCGATGAGGCATTGGCTGATGTCCGTCCGGCTGGGGAGGTCGTACATGACCTCGAGGAGCACCTCCTCGAGGATGGCCCGGAGACCCCGGGCGCCGGTGGCGCGCAGCAGGGCCTGCTCGGCGACCGCCTCGAGGGCATCGTCGGTGAAGACCAGCTCCACGTTGTCGAGCTCGAAGGTCCGCCGGTACTGCTTGGCCAACGCGTTCTTCGGCTCGTTGAGGATGCGCACCAGCGCATCCTTGTCCAGGCTGGACACGGCTCCGATCACCGGGAGGCGACCAACGAACTCGGGGATGAGGCCGAACTTCAGCAGGTCCTCGGGCAGCACGCGGGCCAGTAGCTCCCCCTCCTCGCGCTCCTCGGACCGTCGCACGTCGGCCCGGAAGCCGATCCCCTGACGACCCATGCGACTCTCGATGATGCGCTCGAGGCCAGCGAACGCCCCGCCGCAGATGAAGAGGATGTTCGTGGTGTCGATCTGGATGAACTCCTGATGGGGATGCTTGCGCCCGCCCTGCGGGGGCACCGACGCCGTCGTGCCCTCCAGGATCTTCAGCAGTGCCTGCTGCACCCCTTCGCCCGACACGTCTCTCGTGATCGACGGGTTCTCGCTCTTGCGGGCGATCTTGTCGATCTCGTCGATGTAGATGATCCCTGTCTGCGCCTTGTTGACGTCGTAGTCGGCCGCCTGGATCAGTTTCAGCAGGATGTTCTCGACATCCTCGCCGACGTAGCCGGCCTCGGTCAGGGCCGTGGCGTCAGCGATGGCGAACGGCACGTTCAGCATCCGGGCCAGAGTCTGGGCCAGGAACGTCTTGCCGCATCCGGTGGGGCCGAGGAGCAGGATGTTCGACTTCTGCAGCTCCACCTCGCTGTCGGCGTCGTAGCCGCCCGACTGCACCCGCTTGTAGTGGTTGTAGACGGCAACGGAGAGGATCTTCTTGGCCCGCTCCTGACCGATCACGTAGTCGTTCAGGAAGGAGAAGATCTCGGCCGGCTTGGGGAGCTCGTCGAAGCGGACCTCCGAGCTCTCCGAGAGCTCCTCCTCGATGATGTCGTTGCACAGGTCGATGCACTCGTCACAGATGTAGACACCCGGACCCGCGATCAGCTTCTTGACCTGCTTCTGCGATTTGCCGCAGAAGGAGCACTTCACCAGATCACTGGACTCGCCAAACTTGGCCATGCCGTCCCCCCGGACCTCAGCCCACGCCCGCGGCCTGCGGAAGGCCGACCAGGTCGCGAGTCGTGATCACCTCGTCAATAATGCCGTATTCCTGTGCCTCGGCCGCGCTCATGATGAAATCACGATCGGTGTCGGACGCCACCTTGTCCACCGGCTGCTTGGCGTCGGCGGCCAGCATCTGGTTCAGGAGGTCCCGCATGCGGAGGATCTCCTTGGCCTGGATCTCGATGTCGGCCGCCTGCCCCGCCGCCCCGCCGTGCGGCTGGTGGATGAGGATGCGGGCGTGCGGCAGGGCGTAGCGCTTGCCGTGGGTGCCCCCGGCCAGGATCACTGCGGCGGCCGACGCCGCCTGGCCATAGCAGAACGTCTGGATGTCGTTCTTCACGTACTTCATGGTGTCGTAGATGGCGAACAGCGCCGTGATCTCACCACCGGGCGAGTTGATGTAGATGTTGATGTCCCGGTCGGCGTTCTTGTACTCCAGGTAGAACAGCTGGGCGATGACCGCGTTGGCGACGTAGTCGTCGATCGGCGTGCCGAGGAAGATGATGTTCTCCTCGAGCATGCGAGAGAACAGGTCGTAGCTCTTCTCGCCCCGGTTGGTCTGTTCGAAGACTCCAGGGATGTGATATTGGGCGAGGGGACTGTTCACGCTTCTCCGCTCTCGGACTCATCTGGGCTCTCGGACTCATCTGGGCTCTCGGACTGAGCTGGGCTCTCGGACTGAGCTGGGCTGCTCTCGGGTGCTGTGCTCTCAGATACTGCGGACACTGGCGGCTCGAGATCGTGCTCCAGCAGGGTGCGATCGACGGGTTGGCCCTCACCGTCGACCACATCGGCATGCTCGATCAGCCATTCCAGGGCCTTGCTCTTTCTCAGGTCCGAGCGTACCGCGGGCATCTGCTCGGCGCGCTCGAGCTGCGCCCGCAGGTCGCCGGCGGGGAGCTGGTACTGCTCGGCCAGGCGTCCGATCTGCTCGTCGATCTCGGCGTCGGTCGGATCGAGCGCCTCTGCGTCGGCCACGGCCCGCAAGGCCAGGTCGGCCTTCACCGCCGGGACGGCGGCGGATCGCAGCTCGGTGACGATCTGCTCCTCGGTCTGGCCGGTCGCCTGGATGTACTGCGCGATGGTGGCACCCTGGGCCTCCAGGCGATGCCCGAGGTCATGGGCGCGCTGTTCAACGTCGGCGTCGACGAGGGCCTGGGGCGGGTCGTCGTCGACCAACTCGACGAGTGCCTCGACCGTGCCGTTCCGCAGCGCCATGGTCGCCTGCAGCCGCTTGACCATCGTCAGCCGCGTGGTGATGTCCCCCCTGAGCTCCGCCACCGTCTCGAACTCCGACGCCTCGCCGGCCCATTCGTCGGTTACCTCGGGCAGGACCTTCTCCTTCACGTCCTTCACCAGCAGCCGAACCTGGCTGTCGGTCGACTCGGAGGCGAACTCCAGGATGTCTCCGGGCTTGGCCCCGCCCAGCTGGTCGTCGAGCTCGGGGAGGAGGCTGGCCGATCCCACCTCGTAGAGGTAATCGTCCAGGCTCATGCCGGCGACCTCCTGACCGTCGCGAGTGGCGTGGAGGTCGATGGTCACATGATCACCGCTGGTCGCGGGGCGATCGGCGGTCGCCAGCTCGGCCGAATTGCTCCGCAGGCGGTCGACCTGGGCGGCGATGTCGTCGTCGGAGACGACCGGGCTGGGCACCTCGACATGCAGGCTGTCGTAACCCGCCAGCTGCAGGTGCGGGCGGATCTCCACGACGGCGTCGAAGAGGACCGGTCCGGTGTCCTGGCCGCTGGTGATGTCGATCTCCGGAGCGGCTATGGCATCGACCTCGTGCTCCTTCAGCGCCCGAGCGTAGAAGTCGGGCAACGAGTCGCGCAGGGCCTCCGACCGGCCGGCTTGCGCGCCGAGACGGGCCTCGAGGATGCGCCGGGGCGCCTTCCCCGGCCGGAACCCCGGGATCCGCACCTCCTTGGCGATCTTGCGGAAGGCACCATCGACGGCCTTCTCGAACTCGTCCTCGTCGACCTCGATCGAGAGCTTGACCTTGTTGCCCTCCACGGGCGCGACGACAGCTTTCATACAGGAGAGGGAGTCTACCGGTGCGGCCCGCGCAGCCGGGACCCTGGATCCCTCCAGCGCTACGCTCGCCCGGACCGGGGAGTAGCGCAGCGGTTAGCGCACCTGCTTTGGGAGCAGGAGGCCGGGGGTTCGAATCCCCCCTCCCCGACGGAGGCCTCCCGGCCGCGGCCCCACACCGAGCGCTAGCATCGACCCCATCGCGGGCGTAGCTCAACGGTAGAGCACCGTCCTTCCAAGTCGGCTACGCGGGTTCGACTCCCGTCGCCCGCTCCGCGCCGTACCCGCCCAGCGGACCCGCCGGCGGCCGGATTGGCACTCGGGATGGGCGTGCCAGCGCGCCGCAGCCGGTTGGGCCACGGCCGCTAGTGCGCGTATCTCACTCTGCGCCACTTTTGGCCGATATCTCGCGCTCGGTAGTTGCCCCGTCACTTGCGGTAATGAAATGACGATTTGTCCAAAATAAAAAGACTTGGACCGTGAGAAATCTCGCTGAGAGAGGTGACATCCGCACGCGGCGCATGTAAGAATCGTCGGCAACGACATTCGCTCGGAGACCACATGCCGGTGGCCCGATGTAGCCGGGTTGCCGGTCGATTTACGTTTCGGGCATTGCCTCCTTCGCCACCACCGCCCATTGCGGGAACCATGACCAAGGATCAGTCATGAGTACGTTCCATCTCGCTACAGATATCTATCCTCCTCAAAAAGAAAAGAGCACTGAATAATGACTCGCACGTTCTCGGTCGGTCGCACGTTCTCCGTAGGTCGGACCTTCTCGGTAGGTCGGACCTTCTCGGTCGGCCGGACCTTCTCGGTCGGTCGGACCTTCTCCGTCGGTCGATAGGGGGCGCCCCACCCGGCGCCCTCCGCAGGGCTGCACCGGGCAGGACACCCCGAGCACTGGCTGTAGCCAGCGGCGACCAGATCGTGTCGCTCGCCGACGAATAAGCGCCCCTGCGCCATTCTGCTGATCCCAGCAATTGTTCCGAAGCGGCCGGTCGTCTAGCATTCCTCGACTGCCAGCGAGGACTGGCCTGCCACCCGGGAGAAGCAGGCTTGGCCGACGATCGACAACCGACCCGCTCGTTTCGTTGGTTCGCCGGCGTCCTGTTCGTCGCGTCGGCACTCGGATTCGTCGCGTCAGCTTTCGGGGCCGGGTGGTTTGCCAGCCGATCGGGCTTCTGGCCGAACTGGACCATCGTCGCCGTGTTCGGCGGCTTGGTCCTCCTGAGCGAGAACCTGTCGATCCAGTTCCCGACATCGCTCGCCATCAGCCCGCAGCTGGTGCTGGTGATGGCGGCCATCGTGGCCTTCAACGATCGAGGCGCGGTGATCGGCGCGCTGATCATCGGTGCGGGCGGCGGTCTCGTGCTGCGCTCGATCCAGCACCGCCGATGGGCCGTGACCTGCTTCAACATCGGGCAGATGAGCCTCTCGGCAGGGACGGCGGCCCTGGTGGCCGATTCGCTGAACCGCGCCGGGGCTTCGGACTGGTTGACCTTCGCCCTCACACCGGTCACCTACATCGTCGTCAACGCCGGACTGGTGCTGCCTGCGGTCGCCCTCCGCACCAACCAGCCGGTCCGGTCAGTGTGGCTGGATGCGCGGACTCCCCTCGTCAGCGACCTGGCCTTCGGGGTGGTAGGGGTGCTGCTCGGCCGGTTGTACCGAGCCGCCGGTCCGATCAGCATCCTGGCCGTGGTGGTCCCCGCCGTGGTGGCCCGCACCGTGTTCGTGTCGGTCGTGCGGTTTCGCCTGGCCTACCACCGGCTGGAGCTGCTCTACGGCTTCGCCAAGGAGCTCGACCGGACCCGGGACGCACCCGACGCAGTCGCCGCCATGTTGGAGCAGTTCCGCACCCTGCTCATCGCCGACCTGGTCGAGGTCACCATGCTCTCCGAGCTCGGCTGGCGCCGGACCACCCTCCATCCAGGGGCACATCGAGCAGACGAGCGCCAGGGGTCCGGGGCGCCGGTGGAGGCCGATCCCGTACCGGAGGAGCCTGTGCTCATCGCCCAGCTGGACGCCGATCATCCCCTGGCTCTGGCCATGGCCGATCGACGGATCACCTCGGCGATGCTCGCCCCGCTCTGGGTCGACGAGCGGCTCATCGGGACCATCCTGGTCGGGAGCCCGGCCAACGACCGAGCATTTGACACCGAGGACCTCCGGCTCCTCGAGACGCTGGCCAACCACGCAGCCGTGTTCATGGAGAACAACCGCTTGGTCGGGCAGATGCGCTTCGACTCCCACCACGATCCGCTCACGGGCCTGCCGAACCGGGTCCGGTTCAACGAGCTGATGGCGGCCTCGACGGTCCCGAGCGCCGTGCTCCTGGTCGACCTCGACCGCTTCAAGGAGGTCAACGACACCCTCGGCCACGACCACGGTGACCTCCTCCTCGGCTTGGTGGCCGGCCGGATCGCCGACGAGATCGGGACCAAGGCGATCACTGCTCGTCTCGGCGGCGACGAGTTCGGTGTGCTCCTCCCCGCCACCACGAGCGGCGACGCCGCCCAGGTCGCCGTCGCCCTCCTCGCCGCGCTGGAGCAGCCGTTCCTGGTCGCCGAGCTGGAGCTCGAGATCACTGCGAGCATCGGCGTATCGGTCGCGGGTGTCGACACCGACGACCCCAAGAAGCTGCTCCAGCAGGCGGACGTCGCCATGTACTCGGCCAAGGAGGCCCACAGCGGCTGGGAGCTGTACTCGGCCGAGCGAGACCACTACAGCCCGTGGCGCCTGTCGCTGGCCAGCGCCCTCCGGCGAGCCATCGACACCGGTGAGCTCGAGGTCCACTACCAGCCGAAGTCCAGCTTGCTGGACCGGCGGATCGTCGGCCTCGAAGCCCTCGTCCGCTGGCGTCACCCCCGCCTGGGCATGATCAGTCCTGACCAGTTCGTGCCGATCGCCGAGCACGCCGGCCTCATCCGCCCACTGACCTTGCTGGTGCTGACCGCAGCATGCCGTCAACACCAGCTGCTGCGAGGGCTCGGGTTCGACCTGGACTTCGCGGTCAACCTCTCGGTCCGCTCGGTGCTCGATGTGAACCTGCCGGACCAGGTGGGCGCCGTGCTGCAGGAGCACCACGTGGACCCGGCAGCGCTCACCCTGGAGATCACCGAGGGCAGCCTCATGGCCGACCCGGCCCGCACCATCGGGGTGCTCGGCCGGCTGTCAGCCCTGGGGACCTCGGTGTCCATCGACGACTTCGGCACCGGCTTCTCGTCGCTGGGGTACCTAAAACGACTTCCCGCCGACGAGGTCAAGATCGACCGAAGCTTCGTCGCCGGCATGCTCACTAACCTGAGCGATGCGGCCATCGTGCGATCCACCATCGACCTCGCCCACAACCTCGGCCTGCGGGCCGTGGCCGAAGGCGTGCAGGACTCTCGTACCTGGACTGCGCTGGCCGACCTCGGCTGCGACCACGCCCAGGGCTTCTACATCAGCCCCCCGCTGCCCGGCGACGAGCTGGTGGCGTGGTTGCACGGCGCCCAGCGGGCCTCCGACCCGCTGTTCTGACGCGGCGAGTGCGACAGGCGGTCGGGCGGCAGCCGGTCGAGATCATCCTTCGTCCTCTTCGCCCGAACTGGGCGGATTAGGGGGTGGCGGACACGCCCGACGGGTAAGCTCCATCGTGGGGCCGCGGCGTGGTCTGTGACCCGAGTGCCAGACCCTCGATTCGAGCATGCCTGTGGCCTCCTCACATCCGACGGGCGCGGCGCTTCCCGGCCGACGTTCTTCCTCCGCTCACGGGGCGCAGCGCTCGCGCGCCACGACTGTGGGGGCCCCGGGCAGGCGCCGGGCTGGGTCGATGGCCGGCGCCACCATGGCGCTCGTCGCCTTGGCCCTGACCGTCGTCCCCGCGAGCGTCGCCGCCGCGGCCCCGACGCTCGTGTGGTCGGTCCTGTCACCGCCCACGGCGCCGCCGCCGCTGCAGTACGCCAGCGCCACCTACGACGGGGACAACCACACCCTGGTCCTCTTCGGGGGCGCCCTGTCGAACGGATCCGTCTCGGGAGCCACGTGGATCTGGAACGGGTCGACGTGGGCCCAGTCGAGCCCCGCCTTGGCCGCGCCGGTGGGCCGCACCCATGCCGCGCTCGCCTTCGATCCCGCCCAGCACCAACTGATCCTCTTCGGCGGCATCGACAGCACCGGTCAGCTCCTCGACGACACCTGGGCATGGAACGGGCAGTCGTGGACCCAGCTGTCCCCGGCCCAGTCGCCCTCGGCTCGGGACGGCGCGGCGATCGCCGCCGATCCGAGCGGCGGCCTCGTCCTCTTCGGCGGGATGGGCAGCGCACCAGCGGCGACGGCTATGCCCGACACCACGAGCACGACGCTGGCGGCCGCCAGCGTCGCCAGTGCCGCCACCAGCGCCGGATCGGCGACCGTGCTCGGTGATACCTGGACGTGGAGCGGCACGACGTGGGCGCCGACATCGACAACCGGGCCGCCGGCACGCACCGCAGCCGCCCTGAGCACGGACTCCAGCCACCACCAAGCTGTCCTCTTCGGGGGCCTGGCCGGTGGAGTGCAGCTCGACGACACCTGGACATGGAACGGATCGGCGTGGGTACCGGCTGCGCCGACGACGTCGCCGCCCGCCCGGGTCAACGCCGTGTTCGCCGACGACCCGACCGCAGGGGGTCCGATCCTCTTCGGCGGATCAAGGGGAACGGCAGCCCAGAACGACTCGTGGCTGTGGGACGGCGCATCGTGGCAGTCGGTCGCAGCATCCACGCCGCCCCCCGCCCGCGCCGGTGCCGCCGCCGGTGCCGACATCGGCGCCGGCCATCTGGTGGTCTTCGGGGGCGTGGCCACCGACGGCACTCCCCTCGGTGACACGCAGGTGCTCGGCCCCCAGCCCGTCACCGCCACGCCCAAGCCGGCGCCCAGCCCACTCGCCCCCACCAACCCGACTCGACCGGGGGGCACCACGACCACGACGCGGCCGAACGGCAGGACGCCGGCGCCCAGTCGACCAACGCCGAGCGGCCCGGGGACGACACCGACCACGCTCGCAGCTCCACCGGTGCAGGCGCCGGCCGTGCGCACGGTGGCACCGGGCTCCCTGGTAACCCTGCTGGGCAACGGCTTCGCCGCCCACGCCACCATCACCATCACCTTCCACTCGACCCCATCCATGGTCGGGCGGACGACCGCCGACGGATCCGGGCAGTTCTCGGCCACCGTCGCCGTGCCCGTGCATGCGGCAGCCGGTGAGCACCGCTTCGTCGCCAGTGGTCCCGGCCCGGAGGGAACCGTCACCCGGCTCGTCACCACGATCATGGTGTCCAAGTCGGGCCTGACCGCCGGCACGCACCACGATCCCTGGGTGACACCGATCATGATCGGGATCTCGATCCTCATCCCGATCGGCACCTACGCGTTCCTCGCCCTCCGGGGACGCCGGCGGGTCGGCCAGCCTGCGTCCTGAGCGCCGGCCTCTCGGCCAGCGTTCAACGGTCGGAGCCGGTCTGGTCGGCGGCGCCGTCAGGTTGGGCCAGATCGATCAGCGTGTCGACCAGACCGAGGGCATCACGCTTGCGCTCGATGAAACCCCAGTACATCGAAGTGCCCGAGCCACCTCGGTACCCGACGGCATCGCGGACGATCCGGGAGTACCGCTCAGGGACGTCAGCCAGCACCGCAGGTCCCGCTGCCGTCTTGGAGAGCACCACACCGGTCGTCGCCATCACGTACAGACGCGCCACCTCGAGGAGTCCTTCGGTGACGGGCAGGCGGATCCACAGCGCAGCCGGCCGGTGGCGGGCGGAACGGGCCCACGCCTGCCATCGGGTCGCCAGACGCCGACGGGCCCAGGCCTGCAGCGCCGGGCCGTCCTGCCAGCACGACAACCACTCCGGCCCGCGAAGCGCTACCGCCTCGTCGGCGAGCAGCTGCCAGGTGAAGGGGTTGGCGAGCTCGTCTCCTCGCACCAGCTCCGTTCCCTGGTAACAAAGAACGTGGCCAGCTGCCGGGTCGGTGGCCAGCTCGGCGACCGACGCGTAAGCCAGCCGCGCCGGCTCACGGCGTCCGCCCAGATCGGCGTGCAATCGCAGCGCGGCCTCAGGGGCGGCCACATCCCATGCCCGATCGCTCACCGCCACCAGGTCGATGTTGCTGCGCCGGGGGTGGTAGTCGCCGAGGGCGACGGAGCCGACCAGGTAGAGACCGCTGAGAGCGCCGGGGGCGACGCGGTCCATGCCGGCTGCGTAGGCGCCGACACGAGATCGCACCTCGTCAGTGAGCACCCGCCCAGTCTGGCCGCTCCCCCGTTGGGGCGGGTCTCGTCGCCGCCAGCCGCCAACCCTAAGGTAGCCGGCCATGGCCCGGCCCGGATGGCTGATCGATCTGACGCCGCTGCGCCAGTATCGCGACTTCCGCCTGATCATGAGCGGGCAGCTGGCATCGCTGCTCGGAACCCAGCTCACCGTCGTGGCCGTCCCGTTCCAGGTGTACCGCCTCACCCACTCGTCGCTGGCAGTCGGGTTGGCGAGCGCCAGCCAGGTGATCCCGCTGCTGGTTGGCTCCTTGATCGGCGGATCGGTGGTGGACGCTGTCGACCGGCGGCGACTGCTGCTGATCGTGGAGACCCTCATGGGACTCTCCTCGGCGGGCTTGGCTCTCAACGCCGATCGCGGCGCCGTGCTCTGGCCTCTGTTCGTGTTCCCGGCCGTCACCGCCGGGCTGTCGGGGTTCGACAGCCCCGGTCGCAACTCCATCATCGCCCGTCTGGTGCAACCCGAGCAGCTTCCGACGGCCAATGCCATGTTCCAGGCCCTGGCCCAGCTCGGCTCGGTGGCCGGCCCCGCCGTAGGCGGCCTGCTGCTCGCCGGAGCCGGTGTGGTGTTCGTGTACTGGATCGACGTGGCCAGCTTCGCCGTGTCGCTGGGGCTGGTGTGGGCGATGGGTCCCCAGCCGGCACCGCACCAAGGCGGAAAGCCGGGGTTGCGCTCCATCGCCGATGGCTTCCGATTCGTCCGCACCCGCCAGGGCCTGCAGGGCGCCTACCTGATCGACATCAACGCCATGGTCTTCGGCATGCCTCGTGCCCTGTTCCCGGCGCTGGCCGTCCACACCTTCGGCGGCGGTGCCAGCACCGTCGGCTTCCTCTACGCCTCCCCCGGCGCCGGGGCGCTGGTCGGGGCCCTCACCACCGGCTGGGTCGGGCGGATCCGTCGGCAGGGTCGGGCGGTGATCATCGCCGTCATGGTCTGGGGTGCGGCCATCGCCGCCTTCGGTATCGTGTCCTGGCTGCCAGCCGCCATCGTGCTCCTAGCCGTGGCCGGCTGGGCCGACGTCATCTCGGCGGTGTTCCGCAACACCATCGTCCAATCCGGCGTTCCCGACCGGTTCCGCGGCCGCTTGTCGTCCTTGCAGATCGCCGTGGTCACCGGCGGCCCGCGCATCGGCGACCTGGAAGCCGGCGGGGTGGCAACGGCGCTCGGTGACCAGTTCTCGGTGGTATCCGGCGGCCTGGCCTGTGTAGCCGGCGCGCTGGTTCTGGCCCGGCTCCTCCCCGGCTTCCGCCACCATGAGCGGGACACCGAAGCCCGCGAAGCCGCCACCGAAGCCGCCGTCGAAGCCCACGCTGAGCTCGACGGGAACGAGCCCGGCCGCTGACCGGCGGGCCCGTCGGATCTGCGCAACTGTCAGCCTCTGCGAGCCTGGCCGTTCTGTTCTGCGCCCCCGGCAGGACTCGAACCTGCGACCCGCCGCTTAGAAGGCGGCCGCTCTATCCATCTGAGCTACGAGGGCGAGGTGGCGGTCCACGGCCACGGGGTGAAAGGAAGACATGGCTACGACCGACACGACCCCCCAGCGTAGGTGACCTGAACGAGCTGGTCCCCGACTTCGAGCGGTCCCTCCGAGCGGCCAACAAGAGCCCCAAGACGGTCAAGATCTACGGCGAGGAGGCCCGGGGCATGATCGAGCTCTTCGCCACCACGGGTGGCCCTCGTGATCGGTAAGGGCCGACGACCCCGGGCGTGTCCCTATGGCGCCAAGGCGGCCCAGGCTCTCGACCGCTACCTGCGGGTGCGCAAGGTCCACGCGCACGCCACCAGCGATTGGGCTGTGGATCGGCAAGAAGGGTCGCGTCGCCGCCTCCGGGCTGCGCCAGATACTGGAGCGCCGGGCCGAGCTGGCCGGCATCGGTCACGTCCACCCCCACCAGCTTCGACACACCTACGCCCATGCGTTCCTGGCCGAAGCCGGCAACGAGGGCGACGTGATGATGCTCGCCGGGTGGCGCAGCCGACAGATGCTCCGGCGATACGCGGGAGCAATAGCAGCGGCTCGGGCGCAAGGCGCCTATCGGCGAATGGGGATCGGAAACCGGCTGCAGGCGCAGCCGGTTGCAGGCACCTCGCCCGATGTCATCAGCTCCGCAGGCCACCCTGTGTGTTAGGCGGTCGTAACTGCCGAGGCTGCGGTATCGTCAACGGGCTTCCGCTGATCAACCCCATGCCCGCAGGAACAGGCGAGGGGGGTACGGGTACGCCAGCCCCCTACACGATTACGGCGACGGCCGAAGGGATGACCGGCACGTTGAAAAGGGCGCAGCTCAGCTACGGGCATGCGGCGAGTGCAGCCTCCGCCGAACACCATGGATCTCGGTCGCACGAGCTCGTTCAGGTGCGAGCACAGGCCACCATTGCGCCAAGGAGCATAGGGGATCTCGGGAACCCGATCCGTAGCTCCGCCGATCCGTAGCTCCGCCGATCCGTAGCTCCGCACGGTCGGGGCCAGATCCGAGAATTCCTGGCGCGCCGGTACCAGGCGCCAGTCAGCCGCCCTAAGTCGCAACTGGTGGTCGAGTGCGGGCTGATATTCAAGGTGCAGTCGACCACCAGTTGGTACTGCCGCGCGCCGTCGCCCGCGGTCCCCACCGCAAGCGATCAAGACAATGGATCGCTCAGCTGGCCAACAGGTCGCGCGCTCCCGTCTCCACCGAGGGGTTGCGCAACTTGAACAAGGCAGTCCGCTCGATCTGGCGGATGCGCTCGCGAGTCAGATCGAGCGCGGCGCCAACCTCCTCCAGCGTGCGAGGCTCGCCTCGGTCCAGCCCGTAACGGAGTCGCAGGATGTCCTTCTCGCGGTCGTCGAGAGGCGCCAAGAGCTTGTCGATCTCACCGCCGAGCATGGCGTCGGCGACCAGGTCGAACGGGCTGGGAGCAGACGGGTCGGCGACGACATCGGCCAGCTCGGTATCACCCTCCGTGCCGATCGGCGTCTCCAGGCTCACCGGCTCGGCCCCATAGCGGAGCAGGTCGGCGATCTGCTCGCCGGGCAGCTGCATGGCGTTCGCCAGCTCGGCCACCGTCGGGGTGCGGCCCAGCTCGCCCTCCATCTGGCCGCGCATGCGCAGGAGCCGGCGGATCTGGTCCCCGGCGTGGACGGGCAGCCGGATCGTGCGCGAGGTATTGTCGATACCCCGGCCGATGGCCTGCCGGATCCACCAGGTGGCGTAGGTGGAGAACTTGAAGCCCTTGCGCCAGTCGAACTTCTCGACGGCATGGATGAGCCCCAGGTTTCCCTCCTGGATGAGGTCAAGCAGCGGCATCTCGGCCGACTGGTACTTCTTGGCGATCGAGACGACCAACCTGAGGTTGGCATTCACGAACATGTCGGTCGCCACCTGCCCGTCTCGCCGGGCACGACGCAGCTTCCGCCGCTCCGCGGGGGCCAGCGCCGCCTCGGATGACAGCTGGGCGTCGGCGGCTCGCCCCGTCTCCATGACCTGGGCCAGTCGGGCCTCGTCGTCCTTGGACAGCAGGGGGTACTTTCCGATGCCATCCAGGTACAACCGAACAAGATCCTGATTCCCTGAGTCCGTCCTTGCCTTCGCCATCGGCACCCCTTGGCATCGCGATTCACCGGAGGTGTACCCCGGCGGAGGCCCAGCCACACACCTAACGAAAATCCAAGGACCTGCCGGTTTGTGCCAGACTGAGCGCTCCTTGGTGGCCGTAGCTCAGTTTGGTTAGAGCGCCAGGTTGTGGCCCTGGAGGTCGGGGGTTCAAGTCCCCTCGGTCACCCCACCAATCAGCCCTGGGCGGACCCCCGGGCGCTGTCCGCTAGATTTGTCTCTTCGCTGGCGCCTCTAGCTCAACGGCAGAGCAACGGACTCTTAATCCGCAGGTTCTGGGTTCGAATCCCAGGGGGCGCACTACGGCATCAGGTGTCAGATAGCAGGTCAGAGGCTTATCCTCGCGCCTGGACCTTGGGGCTGGCCTTTAGCGGGGACCTGCTGGAGAGGACTTCTTCCCTCTAGGCGCCTGCTAAAGACTCTGCTAAAGTCATCTTGTGCTCACCGTCACCGAGCGACTGGCGGCGAAGATCGACCGCCAAGGTGACCATGAGCTGTGGACCGGAGCGACGGACTCGCGAGGAGCGGGCCTCGTTTCGCACCAGGGCAAGACGACTACGGTTCGGCGCCTGGTCTGGGAGTCGGCTCACGGCGCCCTCTCCCCCGGCGCGAAAGTCAAGTGCACCTGCTCCGCCGCTCCAGCCTGCGTCCGCTTGCAACACCTGTCGGCCAGTGGCGCGACACCTGTCAGCGCGACACCTGTCAGCGCGACGCTGCCTGACGCCAGCAGGGCTGTCGCCGCCCCCAGGCGCGCCCGGGGGCGCAAAGGGATGGGTTCGCTTCGGGAGCTGCGACCGGGGAGCTGGGAGCTTCGGGTGACGGTCGGGCGGTGGGATGACGGTCGGCCTCGCGTGCTGTCGCGCAGCGTGCGGGCAGACAGCGAAGCTGAAGCGGTTGGTCAGCTTGTCGCCTACCTCGAGGAGATGAACAGCGTCCAGCAACCCGACAGCCGCGAACTGCGCGACGTGACTGTCGACGAGGCCGTGGAGCGGTTCCTCGTCGAGCACCTCGGTGAGGAGAAGGGCCGAGCGGAGAAGACTATCGGTGACTACCGCAAGCTCCACCACCGCTGGTTCTCCCCCACCATCGGGTCCCGCCCGGTGAAGCGCGTCGATACGGCTGTCATGGATCAGCTGTTCGGCGCCATGCGTCAGGCCGGGCTGAGCAGCTCCCGGCTCAGGCAAGCCAAGAGCCTCTACGCCCCGTTCTTCCGCTGGGCAAAGCGGCGCGGGATGATCACCCGCAACCCGATGGCCGACTTCGAGCTTCCGACAAGTACTCACTGCTCGAAGGAGCGGACGCCGCCCGAGGTCCACGAACTGTGCCTATTGCTGTCGACCGCCACGGACGTCGTTCCCGATGTCGCTGCCATCCTCCTCCTCGGGGCCGTCACCGGCATGCGTCGCGGCGAGCTCGTCGGCGTCCGTCGATCCGGCATCGCTTGGTCAAAGAACCAGATCACCGTAGACAGCGCCATCGGCGAGTCCGGGCGGGTCAAGGCGACCAAGACGCGACGTGGCCGCACGTTTCACCTCGACGCAGAGACCATGGCGATGCTGCGCCGGCATTGCAATCGCCTTGATGAGCGAGCGTCGGAGACTGGCCATCAGCTTGGCGCGAACTCGTTCCTGTTCAGCCTCGCGCCCGACTGCGCTACGGCCATGCCGCCGGACTACCTAACCAAGCAGGTCGCGGTCCTCAAGGGCCACCTCGGCATTGAGGACAAGCGGCCGGACGTCATGGCGCTCGAGGACGAGGCCCTTCGACTCCGTCGTCAGCCAGCGCGACCCCGGCCGGCCGGCATGACAGGCCCGGCGCCCCAAGGCGGAATGTCCTTCCGTGAGATCGGTCAGCGCCTCGGTCGAAGCGAGCGGTGGGCGGCCCTCGCTGTCCAGGCCGCGGAACGGCGCCGAGGCGCCCCGGTCGAAAAGCTCGCCTTCGACGGGTCGATTCTTGCTCTCCGCAAGTTCACCTCCTCCGAGCTGCTCGACGCCGGTTTCAACATCAGCATGGTCGCTCAACGTCAGGGGCACGGGCCACAAGTGCTTGCACGCCACTACGCCAAGTCCAGAGCGTCTGCCGACAAGAAGGCAGCCGATCACCTGGGTCGCGTCATTCATGGCAAACCGTAGTAGCTGCCGGATCGGGGCCACCGCCGAACGCACGTGGAATGGTTTCGAAGCGGCGACTGGCACAGTCCCCCCGGGTGATACGCCTATGTTCATGACACGTGCGCTGACAAAGTTCGTGACGGTCGGGCGAGCCCCGAGACGGGCCGCGGTTACCACGGCCGGGGCCAAGAGCCGCACCCGCACCCGGGAAGGGAACGCCGACCCGACGAAGGTGGAGCAGGCAAGTTGCCCGTCGACGGCCAAAACCGAGCACAGTTCTCCGGAGCCGGTGGCGGAGGTTCAAATCCTCCCGGGGGCACTAGCGGAAACCGACCCTGACTAGCATGAACGCACAGGTCAGGGTCGTGCTCTTTTGACCGCTGGAACCCGTCCCAGCCCCCGATTTAGCGATGCCTGGGGGAGGAGTGGGGGAGGACACTGAGCGAGGACCGAGCCGGGAACCACCGACGGTCGCTCGCCGACACCCCAGCAGGACCAGTCGTTCGGGGGTTGTCCATGGCCACCAGAAAGTCCGCAGTTATGGCATGGAAAGTCCGCACTGGTGGCCACGGGAAGTCCGCAGTGCTGACGACGTAGGAGTCCGCACCTCTCGCTGAAGCATCCACCCGAGGGGTCCCCCCGGCCGGTCACGGTGGCGGTGCAAGCCAACCGCCGGACCGACCGAGGGGACGCCTCCATGAAATCAGCGAGGGAACGAATGGACATGCATGGCGCCTACAAGGAACTCGGCTCCTATCGGGCTGCCGCCGAGCTATGCGGCACGACGGACAAGATTGTTAGGAGGGCAGTGGCCCGGGCCACTGCCGCCGAGGAGACCCCCGGCGCCGGCGCTGGCGAGCACAACTATGACCACCACCGGGGTCGACGGCCCGGTGTCTGGACGCCCGGCGACATGTTGGTGTTCGACTGGCGTGAGATCGGCCCGCTGTTCGTGTCTGCGCGGTTCTGGCGTGGAGCCGGTTCCGGTTCGTGTGCTTCGCCGACAACCTGGGGGCCGAGTCCACCCTGTCGGCCCTGGCGCAGTGCATGGAGACGATCGGCGGGGTGCCCAAGACGTTGCTCACCGACCGGATGGGTGCTTGAAGGCGACGACAGTGGCGGGGCTGGTCGTCCCGACGCCGGACTATGTGCGCTTCGTCACCCACTACCTATTTACTGAACTACTGCCTATATAGATCCAGGTGAGGGGCCATGTTGGGCATCCGCGGTTTGGGGGTGGGGTCCTGATAGACAACCGCCCCATGGCCCGCGAGCGAGACGCTTCAACCGATATGGCTGCGGTGGTGGTGCCTCAGGTCGGTCGCCTTGCGGATACCGGGGATCGGTTGGAGCCATACCGGGTCGTCGGCCCCGACGGGGTGGCGGTGGAGGCGGTGTCGGCTTGGTTTGCTGATCTGCAGGCTGGGGGTCGGTCGGTGGCGACGGTCCGGTCGTATGGGATGGACCTGCTGCGCTGGTTCCGGTTTTTGTGGGCGATTGACGTGTCGTGGGATCGGGCGACGGCCGGCGATGCCCGCGATTTCTGTCGTTGGTTGCTGGTGGCGGGCAAGCCGGCGCGTCCGCACTGGCGGCATCCAGACGTGCCGGTGGCGGCGACGGCGGTGGCGTACGCGGCGTCGGTGAGGGTGCATAGCGAGACGGTGCTTCGGGGTTTCTACGATTTTCACCGTGATGCCGGCAGCGGTCCGGTGCTGAATCCGTTCCCGTTGGACCGTTCCCGCCGGGGCGGGCGCGCCCACGCCCATCACAACCCGATGGAGCCGCACCGCAACGATCGGACGGGCCGTTACCGGCCGAGGGTCGCGACTCGGATCCCGCGGGCGGTCCCCGACGACGAGTTCAACGAGATCTTCGCCAGGTTGCCGTCGCACCGCGACCGTGCTTTGGTGGCGTTCTACGTGTCGACGGGGGCTCGGGCGTCTGAGCTGTTGTCGGTCACGTTGGGCGGGGTTGATCCGGGCCGTCAGCTGATCAGGGTGATACGCAAGGGCAGCGGGGCGGCCCAGGAGCTTCCGGCGTCTGTCGACGCGTTCGTGTGGTTGCGGCTGTATCAGGTGGAGATGGGCGAGCTGATCCCGACGGGACGTCGACAGCCGTTGTGGTGGACGTTGCGCCGCCCGGCGCGTCCGTTGACCTATCACGGCGCGCACCGCATGTTCGAGCGGGTGAACGTGTCGGCGGGGACGGCGGCGACGCTGCACTCGTTGCGTCACACGGCCGCCTACCGGATGGCTCTGGACCCGGCGCTGCCGCTCACCGATGTGCAGGCGGTGTTGGGCCACGCCCAGCTCACCACCACCCAGATTTACCTCACCCCCCGCAAGGAAGACGTGATCCGCCGGGTGCTGGCCCATCACGCCGAGCAGACCCGCCTGGCGGCGGAGCGGGCCGTTCCAGTGGCCGCGCCGGGATATCGGCCCGAGACCCTCGAGGTTCTCTTCGGCCGGGCCATTTCGTGAGCGTCGCTGTCGATCAGCCCACCGTGTCATCGTGCCCGGATGCGCTGTTGCCTGCGGTGGCTGCTGCCGGGTTCCGGCCTCGTTCGATGCCGACGCGTTGGCCAGCAACTTGCCTGTCCGTGCAGGAGTTGTTGGCCCGGCTGATGTCACCACCGTTCGTGTTGGAGTCGTCGGCGAAGCAGTCCAGACGTGTCGGGGGCTTGAAGCTGATGGTGGCCTGGCTGGCGGACCAGGCTGGCGAGACCTGGCAGCAGCGTTGGCTGTCGAGCGGAGCCGACGACGCGGTGGGCGCCTGGCGGCAGGTTCCGGTCGGGTGGCTGCACGCGGGTGGTCATCGAACGGCGTATCGACACGAGGCGTTGGTGGAGGCGTTGCCGGTGCTGGTCTCCGCGGATGTGATTCGGCCGTCGCTGCGCTGGCTGGTGGGCGGCGGGCCGGCCAGAGGCGGCCTGCTCCTGCGAACGCTGGTCGCGTCCCGGGATCCGGGAGGGTTTGCCCGTCTGGGGGCAGCCTGCGACGCCGCTCCGGGCGTCTCGGTGGTGGCGAGAGGCCAAACGTTGTATCGGGCCGCGATGATCGTCGCCGCCAAGGGTGGCGTGCTCGGCGACATCATCGTCGGCGACCTTCTGGAACTCTTCGACGCCCAAGCCGACGCCTACGACAACCCGTCTGCCGGGCGGACGCTGTTCTATCGGCTCCTGCACGACATGGGGACTTTCGGGCCGGCCGCGCCGCCGACCCTTCGAGCATTACGCACCGCCGGCCAGCGCAGCCCCGACGAGCTGATCGACCGCTACCGGCTGAAGTGTCGTCCCGTCCGCGATCTGTTGGTCGACTATCTCCGCGAGCGTCAGCCGGCGCTGGACTACAACAGCTTGGAGTCGCTGGCCAACTTCTTGGGCAAGCTGTTCTGGTCGGACCTGGAACGCCACCATCCCGGCATCGACAGCTTGCACCTGAGCGTCGGGGTGGCCGACGGGTGGAAGCGACGTCTGCGAACCGTGACAAAGACGGTCACGACGCCCGCAGGGGAAAAGGCAGAGGTGGCCGTGGAGCGGATCAACTACCGGGAGTGCCTGACCCCGGTGCGGGCGTTCTACCTCGACCTCGCTCACTGGGCGGTGGAGGACCCGGCCCGGTGGGCGACCTGGGTGGCTCGCTGTCCGGTCGGCGCCGAGGAAATCAACCGGCGCAAGGCCAAACGCAAACTTAAGTCCCGAATGGACTCCCGCACCCGTGAACGCCTGCCGGTGCTACCCGTTGTCGTGCGCTGTGTCGCCGAACGACGAACTGCCGCGGCCGCGCTTCTCGACGCAGCCCGTCAAGCCGGGCCAGGGGAGCCGTTCATGGCTGCGGGACTCACGCTGGTGCGCTCCGTCGTCGAGGCTCGTTCGGGTGCTGGCAAGGTCTGGGCCCACAACCCTGCCGATGGCCGACGCCGCGACCTGGTGCGAGAAGAGGACCACGCGTTCTGGGCCTGGGCCATCGTCGAGGTGCTGCGCTCCACCGGTGTCCGTGTCGAGGAACTACGCGAGCTCAGTCACCACAGCTTGGTGCAATACCACCTGCCCACCACCGGCGAGATCGTCCCGTTGCTGCAGATCCTTCCCTCCAAGACCGACACCGAACGCCTCCTGGTCGTCAGCCCCGAGCTGGCCGACGTCCTCGGCGCCATCATCCTGCGTGTCAGCGACGGGACCGGAACCGTCCCGCTCGTCCCCTCCTACGACACCCACGAACGAGTGTGGTCGGCTCCGGCACCGTTGCTGTTCCAGCGCCGCCTGAACACCGAGACCCGGGTGATCGCCGACAGCATGGTCCGCACCCTGCTCTGCGGCGCTCTGGCTCACACCGGCCTCGTTGACCCCGCCGACGGCGAGCCGCTGCGCTACACGCCGCATGACTTCCGCCGAATGTTCATCACCGACGCGGTGCTCAACGGGCTGCCTCCTCACATCGCGCAGATCATCGCCGGGCACCGCGACATCAACGTCACCATGGGCTACAAGGCCGTCTACCCCGAAGAAGCCGTCCAAGCCCACCTGGCGTTCCTGGCCCGACGACGATCTCTGCGGCCCAGCGACGAATACCGGACCCCGACCGACGAGGAGTGGCAAGAGTTCCTCGGTCATTTCGAGAAACGCAAGGTCTCCATCGGGACCTGCGCCCGAGCGTTCTCCACGCCCTGCATCCACGAGCACGCCTGCGTCCGCTGCCCAATGCTGTGGCCCGACCCCGCCCAGCAGCCACGCCTCGCCGAGATCCGCGACAACCTCAACGCCCGCATCGCCGAAGCCGAACGAGAAGGCTGGCACGGCGAGGTCGAAGGACTCAAGATCAGCCTGGCCGGCGCGCACGAAAAGCTCACCCAAATCGACAACCGCTCAAACACCGTCCGCGTGAGCATCCCTGTCCGGCTGCGCTCACTGGCGCCAGTGGCAACGAGCACCCCGACAGCACACCAATAGACATCCGCCACCGATTTCCGCGGTCGGCCCCATCGCTCGAGCCCCGATTTCAAGTTCAGAGAATACGGCACCCGGCCGGACTTCTGCCTGGCTGCGGACCCGGCGTCGAAGGCTCGATCCCGACCGCAAGGCCCGAGACCTGACCCTCCAGCACCATCGGGGCTCACACCCTGCAGCGGGGCTCCGCCTCGCGCCCCACCCTGACGCGCCCAGCTCTCCCCAAGGACTCACGATCATTTTCCGTCAGCATGCAAGCTTTGACCGGGTTTGTCAGTTACCGCCGACACCAAGGACACGACGCCGGTCACCGTTCGTTAAAACCTCGATCATGTCGTTCGGATCTGGCGGCGGTCAGTTCAGCACGTAGGGCGCCGGGTCGGGAATAATTATGAAGTGCCGGCTCAAGAGCTCAGCCAAGGGTCCTTCGGCGCGCAGCTCGCCGACGCGATGGGTGATCCGGCACACCGCCCCCTCACGCCCGGGCATCCTTCGGCCAACGCGAGTAGATGTCGGATGATGCGCTGTCGGACCCGGCCGAACCCGGCCAAGGTGAGCTCGTCGAGGATGTCATCGATGTAGAGAGCCAGCTGATCGCTCACCGCAGTCGCCACGCTCGGCTGGGACCGACGAAGTTCGTCGAAGCGGTCGCGGGACAGCCGCAGCGCGATGTCGGTGACCGCCTCGAAAATGACCGGGAATCGGCGTCCAGCCAGCGCGGCCAGGCCGAGGACGTCCCCACTGTGCAGGTACGCCACCGTCAACTGACGTCCGTCCCCGCTGGAGACCGCCACCCGGAACAGCCCGGCGATGACCAAACCGAGGGGAGCGTCGCGGTAGGCGCGGCCGGCAGGCACTTCTGCCCGTACCGCTTCCTCGAGGACCTCATCAACTAGCGACGAGGTCAAACCGCCCAGCACGCTCCGCGCCACGGCGTCTCTCACCACGGCCGGCTCAAAGGGATCCGTAGGACTCATTGGAAGTCCCTCACCGACGCACTTTTCGTTCACTGCCGTAGGTGGCTCGTTTCTCGACTGCTCCGGCGAAGAAGGCCGCATAGGTGGTGCCACCGCTGACGAGGTTGAGTCCGGTGACGGCGATCCACAGGCCAAAGGGCTGGACCCGGAACACGGAGGTGGCGGTGATGGACCGCAGAACCACGAACACCAGTGCAGACCAGGCGATGGTCTCCAGAACCCGCTGGCCGACGTGTCCTCGGTTGTCAGTGGAGGCCGTGTAGAGGACATACGGCAGCCGGCCGCCCGCGACGATACAGCCCATGGCTCCGGCGAGAAGGGCGGGGCTGATCCCGGTTGCCTCGACCACGAAGAGGGTGGCGGTGGCGCCGCCGAGGACCGCGAGGTTGTTCGCGGTGATGCGGCGGGCTGCGCCGCCCAGAGTGGTGCCGGGCCAGCCGTTCAGGGTGACCATGATGATCACTTGCCAGGCGGCCACGGTGATCAGCCAGGTCGCGACCGCCGTGCCCGACAGTGGGCCGCGCGGATTGCGGAACCCGGGCGGTAGCTGCGTCGGCGGCAGGGCCGTCCAGTTCACGAGCGTCTGGTAGCCGACCGCGGCGACCACGGCTGATGCCAGAAGGGCGAGCAGGCCGCCCCGCCAGCCGAACCGGTCGAACGGCTTGCGCTCAAAGACCATCGTAAGCTGCAAATAGGTTTCGAACAGCAGGGCTGCGGGCGCGATCAGTACCGGAAAGAAGCGAGGCAGGCCGCGCAGTGCGATGCGGGCGACAAGGAGCTCACCGAGGATCAGCAGGAGGAACGCCCCGCACCCGATCCCCACGGTGAGCACGGCAAGTCGCCTCAGGGTCCGGGGCCACCAAGAAGTCCAGGAGGCCGCGAAGGTTTGGACGGGCTGCCAGAACGTGGAGGCGACACCGGTCCACACGAGGGAACGCTCGGCGCCGGGCGCCACCCCGACACCGGCCACGACCGCCGCCACCACCAGCCACCGCGCCCCCGCCCCGGTCCAGCTCAGGTCCCGGCTGGCCGGGAACGGCAACAGGCGTCCTGGTTCGGTGCGGGTCGCCGGCCCAGTCATCCTGGGCTGGCCCTTATAGCACAGGACCGACGCCGTTGCGCTTGACGATTCTCAGACGCGCCGGATGGCCGCCTCGGACCTCGACGGCCTCCCTCGCTGGACAGATTTGTCATGTGGGACTCAGTTGAGGACGCGGTCGAGATTGATGGCGGCACTGATGAGGGATAGGTGGGTGAAGGCTTGGGGGAAGTTGCCGAGCTGGTCGCCGCTGAGGCCGATCTCTTCGGCGTAGAGGCCGAGGTGGTTGGCGTAGGTGAACATCTTCTCCAGCGCCAGCCTGGCTTCGGCCAGCCGCCCGGCTCGGGTCAACGCTTCGACGTACCAGAACGAGCACATCGAGAAGGTGCCCTCGGCCCCTGTGAGGCCGTCGGTGCCAGCACCGGTGTCGGTGTCGGTGTCGGTGTCGTAGCGGAACACCAGCGAATCGGTCACCAAGGCGCCCTGGATGGCGTCGAGGGTGGAGGTGAACCGGTCGTCAGTGGGGGCAAGGAACTTCACTGCCGACATGAGCAGCAGCGACGCGTCGAGGCTGTCGTTGCCGTAGGACTGGACGAACGTCGCCCGCTGCGGGTCCCAGCCTCGGGTCATGATCTGCTCGAAGATCTCGTCGCGGGTTCGGGCCCAGTCGCCGAGGTCACCGGGCAGCCCCCGCTGGCGGGCTATGCGCACCATCCGCTCCATGGCCACCCAGCACATGAGCTTGGAGTACACGTGGTGGCGGCGGCCGGCCCGGACCTCCCAGATGCCCTCGTCGGGTTGGTCCCAGTTTTCTTGCAGCCACGCCACCACCTGCTGCAGGTTCTGCCACGAGTCGTAGGAAATCCCCGGGCCGTGCTTGTTGTAGAGGTAGACGGAGTCGATGAGCTCGCCGTAAATGTCGAGCTGGAGCTGGTCGCGAGCGTGGTTACCGATGCGGACCGGGCCTGAGGCCTCATAGCCCTCCCAATGATCCAGGACCACCTCGGGGGGCGCGGGCCGGCCGTCGATGTCATAGAACGGGCGCAGTGGACCAGCGGCGGTTTCGTCACCGGCGGCGAAGCGGCCGGCGAGCCAGCCCATGAAGGCGTCGGCCTCGTCGGTGAAACCCATCCGCAACAGCCCGTACAGCGAGAAGGCGGCGTCACGGATCCATACGTAGCGGTAGTCCCAGTTGCGGCTGCCCCCAATCTCCTCGGGCAGGCTGGCTGTCGCTGCGGCCACGATGGCACCGGTCGGTTCGTGAGTAAGCAGCTTGAGGGTGAGCGCGGAGCGGTGCACCATCTCCCGCCACCGGCCCGTGTAGGCGGAGCGGGAGATCCACGCCTGCCAGAAGGCGACCGTGGCGCTCATCAGCTCCTCGGTTCCGGGAGGAGCCTGAGCGCCGTCGTCGTCCGCGCCGAGCACTTCGAGGACGAAGCTGGTCTGCTCGCCGGCGTCGACGCTGAAGTCGCAGCGCAGGTCGTTGTCGTGTCTCGCCACGGCCACGTCGGTACGCAGGCGCAGGGCGAGCTCGGGGGTGACGAGGCGTACACCGTCGGCTTCGGCCTCGACGGTGTGAGGTTGGCGGCCGTAGTCGAAGCGGGGGGCCATGTCCATCCTTAAGGCTGTCCTGCCGCGCACGGCCATGACCCGACGGACGACCCGTGTTCGGTGCGCCGCATCGTGCGGGTGGAGCAACGGGAAGAAGTCTTGGAGCTCGACGACACCGCCGGAAGTGTGGAACCGGGTGATGAGCACGTTGGAGTCCGGCATGTAGTACTGGCGCGATGACAGCACCGGACCGGTCGGGCTGATCGTCCAATGGCCGCCGTCGTCGGCGTCGAGGATCGACGCGAACACGCTGGGCGAGTCGAAACGGGGGCAGCAGAACCAGTCGAGGCGGCCGTCACCGCCGACCAACGCGACGGTTCGCAGATCGCCTATCAGGCCGTGCTCGGAGATCGGCAGATAACGGGGCTTCTCCTCATTGGCGGCATCAGCGCATCCAACGACCGCGTCAGCCACGCCCTGAGACCAGGTTAGCGATCCGCCCGGGACCGATGGACGGTAGGTGGTCAGCGGGAGGCATCGGCACCATGGCCCCGGGCGACGGCTTCGTGATCACCGACTGGGCCAGGAGGCGTGCCGTCACCGAAGGGACGACCAGCGAGTGCCTCGCGGTGGTGGGCGGTCAGCCACGCCGACGTGTCCGGTCCGACCGGCACGATACCCGAAGGGTTCAGACCGGTTTGCACCTTGTAGTAGTGCTGCTTGATTTGGACGAAGTCGATAGTGTCGCCGAAGCCGGGAGTCTGGAAGAGATCGCGGGCGTAGGCCCAAAGCACCGGCATTTCGCTGAGTTTCTGGCGGTTGGCCTTGAAGTGACTGTGGTAGACGGCATCGAACCGGGCGAGCGTGGTGAACAGTCGTACGTCCGCTTCGGTGATCGTCGACCCTACGAGGTAGCGCTGCCGGGAGAGGCGCTCGGACAGCCAGTCGAGGCGGTCGAACAACGCGGCGTACGCGTCTTCATAGGCGGCTTGTGTGGCCGCTCGACCGCACCGGTAGACGCCGTTGTTTACGTCGTCGAACACGGCGGCGGCGACGTAAACGATCTCGTCTCGGCGTTGCTCTGGGTAGAGGTCGGGGGCGCCCGGTCGATGGAATGCGGACCACTCGGTTGACATGTCGATGGTTATCTGGCCGAAGTCGTTGGTGACAACCTTTCCGGAGGCGATCTCGACGATGGCCGGCACGGTGATGCCGCGGGAGTAGTGGGCGTCGCGGGCCAGGTAGGCCTGCTGGAGTCGTTCGATGCCCAGCACCGGGTCGATCCGGTCCTTGTCGAGATCGAACGTCCAGCTGCGTTCGTCATGGGTCGGCCCGCACAGGCCCATGGACAGGACGGCTTCGAGCCCCAGCAGCCGTCGGACGATGATCGCCCGGTTGGCCCACGGGCAGGCTCGGGCGGCTACCAGGCGGTAGCGGCCGGCTTCTACTGGGTAGCCGCCGGACCCGTCTGCGGTGATCCGGGTGGTGATGTAGTGCTGGTCACGTTCGTAGATGCCGTCGGCGCCGGTGTCGGGGTGCGCCCGGCCGGGCCGTGGCTGGGCTTGGTCCTGAGAAGTCATGGGAGTTCCTTATGGGGTCGGGCTGCCGGTTGGCTGTCGGCGTGGAGTTGGTCGTCGACGTATCCGGGACGGCTGGCGTAGAGGCCGGCGGCGGTGAAGATGGCCAGGGCGACGAGCATGATCGTCAGCGGCCAGGTCCAGTTGTCGGAGACGCCGAGCAGAACGCCGACGAGGATCGGTCCGCTGGCAGCCAGGATGTAGCCGACGCTTTGGACGAACGCGGACAGCGAGGCGGTGATGGCGATGTGACGGGAGTGCAGGCCGATCATCGTCAGGGTGAGGGGGAACGTGCCGGCGCCGATCCCCCCGAGCAGCATCCACAGCCAGCCGCCAGCGAACACGGGAGCGGTGAGCATCCCGAGGTAACAAAGCAGGCTGGCGCCGGCCAGGCCGATGACCAGGGAGCGTTGCCGGCGGACCGCCAGGGGCGGGATGACCATCGACACCGGGATCGACAGGCCGGTGAAGAACGCCACCAGCACGCCCGCGCCGGTGGCACTGACGTGGTAGTGCCGGAAGAAGTCCGCGAACCAGCCGAAAGAGATGTACGCCTGGAACGACTGAAGGCCGAACATGAACGTCAGCGCCCAAGTGAGCCGGCTGCGGAGGAACGGGCCAACCGCGATTTGGGCTTTCTGGCTTGCGGTCTTTGCTCGTTCACGGCGCAGCGTGGCCAGCCAGGGCAATACCGCCACCGCGGTCAGCGCCGACCAAGAGCCGATACCGAAGCGCCAGCTGCCTTCGGCTGCGTTCGCGATCGGGACGGTGAGCCCAGCCGCCGCGGTGGTGCCGACAGCCAGGCACGTCGTGTAGAGCGCGGTCATGGCGCCGATGCGGGCGGGGAAGTGTCGCTTGACCAGAGTCGGCATCACCACGTTGGTGATCGCCCCGCCGCTCAACGCCAGCATGCTGAGCACGGCGAACACCCAGAAGCCGGAGGCGAAGGCACGCGCGGTGAGCCCGACGGTGGCGGCGAGCAGTGCTGCGGCTACGAGGTGGTGTTCACCGAATCGGTGGGCCAGGCGTGGGCCGGCGAACCCGATGAGGGCGAAGGCGACGACGGGTAGCGTGGTAACGAGGCCGGCGAAGGCGCTGGAGGTATGCAGACCGCGTTGCAGTTCGGTCAATACTGCGCCGACGCTGCTGACGGCCACCCGCATGGTCAGCCCGGTGAGCACGAATGCCACCGCGAGCAGTCCCCGATACCCACGGGACCGCAGACCGGCCCTATCGCCGACGGTCGTGCTGCCCGACGGGAGCGTCGTCATGAGGCCCGAGGGTGTTCGGGTGGAGACGAGCCCCATGGTCAGGAGGTGATGCGGAAGCCTCCGGTCCAGCTGATCTTCTCGCTGTGGGCGAGGGTCAGCTGGAGAAAGCCGATCGCCTCGAGCTCGTGGGCGCGGCTCAGGGCGCCCGCGTCGATGGCGCCGAGGCCGCCGGCGGTGATGGCGGCCGACAGGGTGTCCTTGGCGTCGGTGTAGTCACCGGCAATGAGCACCGTGGTCCGGTTGGGGCCGACGACCTTGGCGTTGAGGGTAGCAGCGAACGTGGTGTTGAAGGCTTTGACCACCCGGGATCCGGGCAGCGCAGCGGCGAGTTCGGCGGCAGCCGAACTGCCGACTGGGACGACGAGCGAGTCGAAGGTGTCGAAGTCCAGCGGGTTGGTGATGTCGACCACGATCTTTCCAACCAGCTGGTCGGCGTACTTGGCGGCGATGTCGCCGAGCGCTGCGTATGGCACAGCCAGGACGACGACGTCGCCGGTGACCGTGCCGACGAGGTCAGGATCGTCCAGGTGCTCCACGGAGGCACCCCCCGAGGTGAGCACGTCGCCGATTGCCCTGCCCATGTTGCCGTGTCCAAAGATGGTGACCATCGTCATCGCTTCGCTCCTGTGTCACGAACCCGAAGGTTCTCGTTCAGTTGCTTCTACCGACAGGCCACTGACCCCGCATCACGTCAGAAGGCGAGAGTCCGGCCGGAGACTTTGTTATAGTACATAGTGTGGATACTTCGGTACAATCTTACCTTACGGGGCGCAGCGGCCGGGACATCGCGCGCAGCGTCGAGACGGCCATCCGCTCCGGCCGGCTTGTCCCTGGTGAGAGGCTCCCGACCGTGCGAGGCCTGGCGGGCCAGCTGGGAGTAAGCCCGGCGACGGTGGCGGAGGCCTATCGAGAGCTGCGCCGCAGCGGGATCGTCGCCGGTGCGGGACGGGCCGGGACCCGGGTCCGAGGTGCGCCGCCGATCTCGCACCGCTTACCGATGGCAGTCCCGCCGGGTGTGCGGGACCTGCGAAGCGGAGCACCGGATACATCGTTGCTCCCGACCCTGCCCGCCACAGCCCGGCGGGGGCGCCCGTATGGCGAACCATCAGTGTCACCGCTACTGGCGTCGGTGGCCGCCGAGCACCTGGCCGCAGAAGGCATCGACGTGTCCAACATCGCCGTGGTCGGCGGCGCGCTCGACGGCGTCGAGCGCGTCGTCGGCGCGTGGCTGCACCCGGGGGACCGCATCGCAGTAGAGGACCCCGGCTACAGCTCCGCCCTCGACCTCCTCGGCGCCCTCGGCATGGAGACGCGGCCCGTCGCCTTGGATCACCGCGGCGCCCGTCCCGACAGCCTCGCCGTCGCGCTGGAGAAAGGGGTAGAGGCGGTCCTCCTCACCCCTCGGGCCCAGAACCCCACCGGGGCAGCCTGGGACGCCGCCCGTACCGCAGCCCTTGCCGCAGTGCTGCAGCGCCATCCCGACGTCTTGGTCATAGAAGACGACCATGCCGGCCCCGCTGCCGGCGTCGCCGCGCACACCGTCTGCGGTGACCGGACATGTTGGGCGACCATCCGCTCCGTTTCCAAGTGGCTCGGTCCCGACCTGCGCCTGGCAGTGCTCGTCGGTGATCCCACCACGGTGAGCCGCGTCGAAGGTCGCCAGGTGCTGGGCACCGGCTGGGTGAGCTACCTGCTCCAAGACACGGTCGCCACGCTGTGGTCCGACTCGACGACCACCGATCTGCTCCGTCGTGCCGCCGCCACCTACGCGCTCCGCCGCCAAGCCCTCGCCGCCGCGCTGGCCTCCCACGGTCTCGAGATGACCGGATCCTCCGGCCTGACCACCTGGGTGCCCGTCGCCGACGAACACGCCGTGCTCGCCGGCCTCGCGCAACAAGGCTGGGCCGTCAGCCCAGGAGAACGCTTCCGAATCGCATCTCCCCCCGGCATCCGCATCGCCTACGCCGCCCTCCAACAACACGAGGCACCCGACCTGGCAGCAGCCCTCGCCCGCTGCGTCCACCAACATCCAGTCCGGACCGGATAAACAACGCCGCTCCAAGAGACAATGCGGAGTGGCGCTAGCGTCCGGAGCCGACAGGCTGTCCGCTCGATTGGAGGGGCAACTATGACCGCTCAACAGTTCGACAAGATCAGGTCCGGTTCCGGTTTCATTGCAGCCTTGGATCAAAGTGGGGGCAGCACGCCGACAGCGCTCCAGCAGTATGGGGTCAACGACGACGCCTACAGCAACGACGACGAGATGTTTGCCCGCATGCACGAGATGCGCAGCCGGATCGTGACCAGTCCGAGTTTCGGCGGGGACCGCATCTCGGGTGCAATCCTGTTCGGAGACACCGTTGCCCGGGAGATTGCGGGTCGTCCCTCGGTCAGCTACCTGTGGGAGGTAAAAGGTGTGGTTCCTTTTCTGAAGGTCGATGAAGGTCTGGCCGCCGAGGTCGACGGCGCCCAGATAATGAAGCCACTACCAGCGCTTGGCCAAGAGCTGGCTGGCGCCAAGGAGCACAACGTCTTTGGCACCAAGATGCGGTCTTTCATCAAGCTGGCGAACCCGGCCGGGGTTCGAGCGGTAGTCGACCAGCAATTCGAGATGGGCCGACAGATCCTCGCCACCGGTCTCCTGCCGATTCTCGAGCCGGAGATAGACATCCACACCCCCGAGAGGGCGGAGGCCGAGGGACTGCTGAGGACAGCCATTCTCGAACAGCTCGACTCGCTTGCCGCCAGTGAACATGTCATTCTGAAGCTGACGCTCCCTGAGGTTGCCGACTTCTATTCGGCGCTGGTCACGCACCCTAATGTGCTGCGCGTCGTCGCCCTCTCCGGCGGATACGGCCGCGACGAGGCGAACGCCCGTCTCACCCGCAACCACGGGGTCGTCGCCAGTTTCTCCCGGGCCCTCACCGAGGGGCTGTCCGTCGATCAGAGTGAGGAGGTCTTCGACGCCATCCTCGACCGGTCAATCACCGACATCTGGACTGCGTCGCAAACCTGAACGGAACCGCCACTTGTCCGAAGCCGGCATCGCCGAGCGCCCGCTGAAGACGCGACCGGCTGAACCTCAGCCGCCTGGTGGGGCTCGCAGCGAACGAATGCCCAGCGGCCGACTCAACCCGGGTGACGGCATTGGAACGGCACATCAACGTGGTGATGATTCCGGGGAAGGACTCGAGGGACGTCCGTTCCGATGAACGAGGTACCGTCAGGCGAGACGTCCCCGCCGGCTGCCGCCGACCACTTGGGCAACGCACCGGGCGAAGCGTGTCGCGTCGGCCGGCCGAAGCTCGGCGACCGTCACCCTGATGCTCGGCGGTGTTCTCAGCCGAAACCGCTCACCGGCGGCCACCGCCCAGCCCTGCGCCAGTAGCCCGGTCACCGCCAGCTCCTCGCTCGGGACCGACACCCATACGTTGAGGCCCGACCGCCCGGTGCCGCGAATGTCGCTGGCTCGGAGGGCTTCCAGGAGTGCAGAGCGGCGCTCCTGGTAATGACCGGACGCCTCGGCCAGGCGTGCCTCGACCATCGGATCGGAGAAGAGCTCGGCTGCCAGGTGCTGCAACAGGTGGCTCACCCATCCCGGGCCGGCCGAGAAACCGGCTTCCAAGCGGTCGACGAGCCGCTCGGAACCGGCCACGAGCGCCAGGCGTAGATCAGGTCCGAGCGACTTCGACACCGACCGGATCACCGCCCAGGGTCTGTCGTCGTCGATGCCGAGTGGCAGGTAAGGGACGCCTGCGATCGGCCCGGCGTGATCGTCCTCGATCACCATCACCTCGTTGCGGCGGCGCAAGACGTTCCGCAGCTCCCGGCGGCGTGGCTCGTCCCATGCCGCCCCGGTGGGGTTGTGAGCGCGAGGGGTCATCACCAGGGCCTTCGGTCGGTGGCGGTCGAGCGACTCCTCCAAGGCGGCGGGTAGGACGCCGAACTCGTCCATCGGCACGGGAACGAGGCGGAGCCCCAGTCCGCGGGCGACGTCGAAAACGCTCGAGTAGCCTGGATCCTCCACTGCGATTGGGTCCCCCATGCGGAGGTGGAGGCGCAATATGCGCTCCACTGCGTCCATCGCTCCATGCGTCACCGTCACCGCTTCTGCCCGAACGCCCTCGTCGTCGAAGCGGCTCCGGGCCAGTCCGATGAGCCGCCCCAAGTTGACGGCTTCGTGGTAAGCGCCCGATGGCTGGGCCGCTAGGGCGAGGAGGGGCCGAAGGTCCGGCAGGAGAGCCGGATCGGGGTTACCGCTCGAGAGGTCGATGACACCGGTCGGGAAGATCCCCGCCCGCTGAAGCGGTGGATCCGGTGTCCCTGCGATCCGGGTACCCCTCCGCCGCTCGCCCACGACGAGACCTCGGTCGCGCAAGACCCGGTAGGCCGCGGTCACCGTGGCGGTCGCGACGCCGTTGTGGTCGGCCACCACCCGAATTGGCGGAAGCACGTCACCAGCCCTCAGCCGGCCATCGACGATCGCCCCCTCGATGTGGGCAGCAAGGTCCTTTGCGGTCTTACCTGCAGGTTCGTATACTGATACCACAATCCCTACTTTGTACTAGATCATATATCCGATGGCAAGCCCGGAGGCTCGCGACTCTTTGTCTTACGAACCACCGCACTCCAAGTTGCGACTGGCGGACCTGACCGCTGTACGCGTCGCGTCTTTGGTCCGCTCGGGTGAGGTATCCCCGCTGGAGGTGCTCGACGACGTGATCGCAAGGATCGAGGACCTAGACCCGTCCCTCCACGCCGTGATGACCCTGTGCGCTGAACCGGCTCGGCGCGCAGCCAGTTCGATGAACCTCGCTTCCCGGACCGACCCCGAGTCGCTTCCCCCTCTCTGGGGGGTCCCCGTAACCATCAAGGACCTGACGCCGACAGCCGGCGTCCGCACCACACGGGGCCATCTTCGTCCTCGGCGCTGGGCTCCCAATGTCGACGCGGTGGCCGTCGAGCGGCTGCGCGCCTCCGGGGCGGTGATCGTCGCCAAGACAAACACCTGCGAGGAAGGCTGGAAGGCAGAGACGTCCAACCGGCTCGGTCCCCCGACACTCAACCCTTGGGACGCCTCCCGCACCGCTGGCGGCAGCTCCGGGGGCGCCGGAGTTGCCGCTGCTTGCGGGTTCGGTCCGATTGCCACAGGCACCGACGGAGCCGGCTCGGTTCGTATACCGGCTGCGTTCTGTGGTGTTGTCGGCTTCAAGCCGACCTTCGGTGCCATCCCGTATTGGCCTCCCAGCGCGGAGCGTCTGTCCCACATCGGTCCTCTCACCCGGACCGTGGACGACGCAGCCCTGGCCTTCGAGTCATTGATCGGTCCCGACCGGCGTGACCCGTCGTCCGATGTTCTCCTGCAGTCTCCAGATCCGAACGACGCGTTTCGAACCCACACCCTCCGGGTGGGTGTCGTCAGGGCGTCGGCATCCTGGCCCGTCGATCCCCTCGTCGCCACAGCTTTCGATCGGGTGGTCGAAGGCTGCTCAGGGGCCGGTTTGCACCTCGAGGATGCACCCGATCTGCCCGACACCTATGGGCCGCTTGAGGTAATCCTCGCCGCCTTCGAGGCCGCGCCCTACCGGGATGGCGGTCTCAGCGCCGACGCCCCACACATCGACCAGGGGCGGCTGGCGGTCATCGAGAGGGGCCTCCGGCTGGGCGCGGCGGATCTGGCCCGGGCGCTCGAGAGGCGTCATAAGCTCACCATCGAGCTGGCCCGCTGGTGGGGCTCCCATGACCTGCTGCTGATGCCGTCTACGCCGGTGCTGCCCTTTTCACCGGGTGCTACCGGCCCGGAGGGTACCGACGAACCGGTAGGTCGACTGCGTTGGGCCTGCTTCAGCTACCCGTGGAACCTGACCGGAGACCCGGCGTGCTCATTGCCCGCCGGGTTCGTGGACGGCCTGCCGCTGGGAGTCCAGCTGGTTGGGCCGAGAGGATACGACCGGCGAGTCCTCGCGCTGGCCCGGCTGATCGAGGCTGCCGGTGTAGCCGGTTTTGCGTGGCCTCCCATGGCTCATCTCGCCGCTCTCCCGCCGAGCAGCCCTCCTACCCGTGCAGCCGGTCAACCGCCGGCCCTCGGACCCACGCTCCAGACCACGACCCCCCTGGCCGGCGTGCATGCCGCCGGCACCGGATCAGACAGGTGATCACGATCGACGACACGCTCTCGAAGTCACTGCGGGACTCCAGCGCCGGTCTGCCCGGGTTCGTCGAACGAACCGGATTGGCCGGCGAGGACCGGGACAAGGCAGTTAACGACGTGCTGACCAGGGTCCATGCCGAAGGACTCGAGACGATCCGGATCGGGTTCGTGGACCCGCACGGTCTGGTGCGGTCGAAGACGGTCATGCCCGACACTTTCGAAACAGCCCTTCGCAACGGCATGGACTTCAGCCCCGGACCGTTCCTGTTCGATACCGGCCTCGATCTTGTCGGCAACCCCTTCTCGCCCGGTGCAGGAGTGGGCTTGGCCGAAATGGAGGGCGCCGCCGACTTCGTAGCACTTCCCGATCCCGCCACTTTCGCCACCCTGCCCTGGTCGCCGGCCACCGGCTGGGTCCTAGCCACCGAGTTCTTGAAGTCGGGACGGCC
Source organism: Acidimicrobiales bacterium (assembly GCA_965276635.1). GTDB lineage: Bacteria > Actinomycetota > Acidimicrobiia > Acidimicrobiales > Palsa-688 > CBDIBC01. The sequence continues at coordinate 200,029 of CBDIBC010000005.1, forward strand.
CGTGCCGTTCTCGGGGAGACAAATCCTCCGCCGGCTCACCGAAGAACTGGCCCGCAGGGGCATGACCTATGTGATCGGGCTCGAGGTGGAATGGTACCTGACGAGGCTGAAGGGGAAAAGCCTCGAATTCGGCGACGTCGGCGGCTTCGGACAACCGGGCACATCTCCCGAGGTTGCGCCTATCAACCTCGGCTACCAGTTCAACAGCGACAACCTCGGCGACGCGATCGAAGACCTACTGACACCGTTACGGCGCGAACTGCTGGCCCTCGGTCTGCCGCTTCGCACCATGGAACACGAGTCGGGACCGGGTCAGATGGAAAGCACCTTCGCACCGCTCCCGGCTCTGCAAGCCGCCGACGCCATGATCCTTTTCCGCACCGCGGTAAAGCAGTCCTGCGCCCGGCGGGGGCTGCACGCCACCTTCATGTGCAAGCCGGCCCTGCAAGGCGTCGACCCGAGTGGCTGGCATCTTCACCAGTCCCTGTACAGCCGCGACGGACGAACGAACCTCTTCATGTCCAGCGACACAAGGGAGCCGGTTTCCGAGACGGCCAGGCATTTCGCCGGCGGACTCATCGCTCACGCTCCTGGGGTGTGCCTCTTCAGCACCCCTACTATCAACGGCTACCGCCGCTACGAGGCCGGCCACGGATTGGCGCCGAGCCGCGCTGGCTGGTCCTCCGACAGCCGCGGGGCCATGCTGCGGATCCTCGGTGGCCCTCACGATCGCTCCACCCACTTCGAGAACCGCAGCGGCGAGCCGGCCGCCAACCCCTACTTCTACATCGCCTCCCAACTGGTGGCGGGAATGGCCGGCGTACGAACCAAGATTGAGCCGGGCGAGCCCGACCAGGCCGGGAGCGAGCCGGCCGGCCCGCCGTTACCCACCACGTTGGCCGAAGCGGTCGACGCGGCCTTGGGCGACGACGAGCTCAAGGCGGCCCTCGGTGCTGGCCTGGTCGAATACCTGGGGGTGCTGAAGCGCAACGAGGTCAGGCGCTTCGAGAGCTCCGGAGATCTCCGGAGGAGCCTCGCCAACGGCGTGTCCGAATGGGAACAGCGAGAATACTTCTCCGTCTTTTGAGGCTTTGCCCTGCCACAGAGCGTTTGTAATAGCGCATGAAGCACGACCGTAAGAGCGAGGCCATCTTGGTGAAACATCGAGTTTGTATCGTCGGGCTGTCAACCACTGAAGGAGCAACAATGACAGCACCCGCAAGGCTTCGGAGGAACCTCAAGCTATGGCAAGTGGTCGGCATATCTGTCGGCGTCATGGCTCCCTCCCTCGCCATCAACCTCGAACCCCAAGGCGCGGTCGGGACGGTCGGCCGAGCGATTCCTCTCACGTACCTGCTGGGAATGATCGGCGTGCTCCTGGTGAGTTACAGCTTCGTGCGCCTTGCCCAACAGTTCCACCATCCCGGCGCTGTTTACGGAATGGTGGGCGCCACCCTCGGACCCCGCACCGGAGCCGTCTCGGCCTGGGCGCTGACCGGTACGTACACCTTTTATTCCCTGCTCACCGCTATGGCAGTCGGAATATTCGGGTCGTCACTACTCAACACCTGGGGCATATGGAACACTCCCCCACAATGGGCGGCCTACGCCCTGGCCGCCACAACCCTGCTGATCTGTCTGTATATGTCGATCATCCCGGCGCGACGAGCGACTGGGATTGTTCTGGTATGCGAAGCGTGCACCGTCACACTCATCTCGTTCGCGACGGTCGTGATCTTCGTCAAGCTGGTTGGCCATTCCGCGCCGGCGCACCAAACCTTCACCTGGAGCGTCTTTAGTCCGGCCAGAGGAACCCACGCCTCGCAACTGTTTGTAGGCATCGTCTTCAGCTTCCTCTCGTTTGCCGGCTTCGAAGCCGCCGCCACCCTCGGAGGCGAAGCGGAGAGCCCGCGTCGGGCCATTCCCCGAGCGCTACTCGCCACCGCCGTGATCATCGGCGTGTTCTACGTCGCGGTCGCTGGCGCCGAGACGATGGGCTTTGGCACCTCGGCCAAAGGGCTGGCCGCGTTCGGCAACTCCTCCTCCCTCGTCGGTGACCTCGCCTCGTCGTTCCTCTCGCCCTGGGTCGGCGACCTCATCACCCTCGGCACGGTGATAAGCGGCTTTAGCTGCACCCTGGCTTGCATTGTGGGTGGGTCGCGCATGATCTATACGCTCGGCCGGGATGCGACGTCCGGGATCTCCCCGCTGGAGAGGCTTTCCACCCGCTGGAACACCCCCTACATCGCGGCGATCGCCGTGGTGGTGATGGCCTTCGCTGCGGAGGCTATCTTCGGTTGGGGACTGGGGGCCAAGCCCATCGAGGTGTTCGACTGGACGTCGACCATCGGGACGCTGGTGCTTCTGGTGGCCTACTTGCTGGTCGTGCTCGGATCAGCGAGGTTCCTGTTCTTCTCGGGCAAGGCCAAGGTGCCGGCCTACGAGATAGTGGTCCCCATCCTTGGCATGGCGATCCTCGGCTACACGATTTTCAAGAACATCCACCCGACTGGCCTGCCCATCTGGGAGCCGGTGACCGGCGGAGCGTGGCTCCTGCTCGCCATCATCGCAGTGGTAGCCGTGCCCGGCATGGGCCGCCGCCTGGGCGAGCGCCTGATGGCAGACGAGGGAATGGCACCGCACGCCGTTACCGAAATCCCGGTGGCGGTTCAGCCCGTCACCGTCTGAACCAACCAACTCGAACTACAGGAGCAGTGATGACCGATCTCCAAACCGAGCGCACCACTTTGCGGAGGAGGGCCCACCTCGCCGTTCACGACAGGATTCAGATCAACTCGATCCTGGACGAGGCATTCGTGGCTCACGTCGGTCTCCTCGCCGAAACTGGTTTCCCTATCGTCATACCCATGGCGTTCGGGAGGGACGGCAACATGCTCTACCTGCACGGTTCGGCCGCCAACCGACTCCTCCGCCAGGCCAAGAAACCCGATGTCGAACTGTGCGTCACGGTCACGCTCGTGGACGGGTTGGTCCTGGCGAAGGCATCGTTCAACCAATGCGTCAACTACCGGTCGGTCGTTATCGTCGGCAACGGCCGGGAGATCAAGGACCTAAACGAGAAAGAGCGATACCTCGCTCTCCTCGTCGACCATGTGACACCAGGACGGAGCAAGGACATACGCCCTCCAACCGAGAAGGAGCTGCGCGCCACCCTCCTCCTCGAAGTCCCCATCGACGAGGCGTCGGCCAAGGTCCGAGAAGGATGGCCTGTCGACGAACCCGAAGACGAGGGGCTCGGGGTCTGGTCGGGGGTCATACCGCTACGGACGATCGCATCCCCGGCACTCGACGACCCCAACCTTCTCCCGGGCCTGACACCACCGTCCTACGCCCTCTCCTACACTCGGCCTGGATGGGAGCTGCCATGACCTCTGCGGGCGAGGTGCGCGTCGCCGTCCTCCAACACGTCGCCTGCGAGCCACCGGCCGCATACAGCCCGGTCCTCGAGAAGTATGCGGCCGTAGAGTCATTCCTGCTCGGCCAGGATCCCCTTCCGGATCTCACCCGCTACGACGGGATCGTCGTGATGGGCGGCCCGATGAGCACCTACGACAGCGCGAACTATCCTTGGCTCGTAGACGAGATCGCAGCACTTAGAGGGGCCATCGACTCGGGCGTCGCGGTCTGGGGCGTCTGTCTCGGCGCTCAGCTCATCGCCGCCGCCGCAGGCTCGGCGGTCTACCCGGGGCCCAGCCCCGAAGTCGGCACGTCGACGGTCACCCTGACCCAAGCAGCTCGCTCCGACCCGGTGTTCGCCGGCTTGGACGGCCCAATCGCGGTCCTGCAATGGCACAGCGACACGTTCGACCTGCCGCAGGACGCGGTACTGCTGGCCACGGGCGACGCCTACGCCAACCAGGCGTTCCGGCTCGGCCGGTCCTACGGGCTGCAGTTCCACCTCGAGACGCCCCTTGACCTCGCCGAAGAATGGCTCGAGCTTCCGGAGTACCGAGCGTCACTGACGGAGGCGTGCGGCCCCGACGGTGTGGACCGGCTCCGAGAAGGTCTCCATCGTTCCCAAGACGAGCTGACCTCGACCGCCGAGCAACTCGCTACCCGCTGGCTGGAGACAGTCCTCTCCCCCACGTGGCCAGCATGAAATGCGGGCTCTCCACGCCGGGAGCGGAGAGGGTGTCGTCGACCCCGGCCATGCTGCACGGACTGGTTGCCCCGAGCTTGCCGCCATCCTCGAACCCTTCACGCCAAAGATGATCCGGCGCAAAGACATCGGGACCGCTGCTCGCTCGGCCGTTTGCGAGGGGACACGCTTGGTCCAACTCGTCCCACAGCTACTATTCGCGAACGGTGGCCGAGGAGCCGGCCGCCTGCCAACCACAAACCCTGACCGGTGACGCCCTCAGATCGGCGATGGCCGGTGTTTTCGGGTCGATGCGTGGACGAGCGCACCGGCGAGTGGCGCCACAACGACTCTGACGACCGGCCCGACGGCATCTTCACCGGGTGTACCACCCTCATCGAAGATCGTGAGGCACCCTCATGGCTGCTCGCTCCTCTCATGGCCGCCGAACCCGGCCGGGCTCGCTCGGAGTCGCCACGGTGAGCGCACGCAGAGAGGAGCGGCCGCTCACGTATGCCGGGGCGGGGCTACTCGCCCTCAACGCGATCGGTGCTGCGGCCGCAGCAGGGTTCGCCGCCGCAGGACTGATACGGCCCGACTACGTTGAACTCGCGGCGAGCAACTCTGCCTTGACCCGGTTCTGGGCCGCCTCCTCGGCGGTTCGAACCTGGGCACTCACCCTCCCGCTGCTCGCAAGCATGGCACGGCACCGCACCACCAGCTCCGAGCTTCTCTTCGTTGCCGCCCTCGTCCAGTTGGGAGACGCCGCCATCGGTCTCCAACGCGGGAATAGGCGCATGACCGTCGCCCCTGCGGTCATGGGCACCGTGCACATCTTGAGTGCGCGTGCGCTGGCCAGACCGCTGCCGCCGGCATCAGCACTGTCCAAGGCGTAGCTCAGGAGCTGCTTCACCGGATCGCGACGCAATCAGTCGGCTCTTACCTCGATCACGTCGAGCGTTCCGTCAGCGTACCGGGCGCGCAGCGCCCGCTTGTCATACTTACCGACCGACGTGAGCGGCAAGGTATCAGCGAAGCTCCAGCGTTCGGGAAGCCACCACCGAGCCACCTTGCCACGCAAGAATTCGCGCAGCTCCTGTGCGGTTACTTCTCGACCGCCCGTGACCACGACGACCGCAAGGGGACGCTCCTGCCACTTGGGGTCGGGCACGCCAATCACGCTGGCGTCCGCGACATCGGGGTGGCTGGCGATGAGGAGCTCGAGCTCGACGGATGAGATCCACTCCCCACCGGACTTGATGACGTCCTTGGCCCTGTCCGTCAGCGTGATGTAGTGGCGGTCGTCGATCCGTGCGATGTCTCCGGTGCGAAGCCAGCCGTCATCGAATCTGTCTCTAGCCTCGTCGTGGTAGTACGAGCCCGTAACCCAGGGTCCGCGAACCTCCAGTTCCCCGACCGACGAGCCGTCGTTTGGGAGTGTGAGCCCCTGATCGTCGACAATCCGGGCCTCGACGCCCATGACTGGTCGGCCTTGGGTGACCCGAGCCGACCACCGATCTTCCCCGGTCAGGTCCTTGGGAGGGCGGGCGATCGCCGCCAGTGGCGACGTTTCCGTCATCCCCCACGCTTGGACGATCTGCACATCGTGTCTGTCGAATGCTTCCATGAGGTGCCGTGACACGGCGGCACCCCCGACCGCAACGAACTCCAAGGAGGAAATGTCGTGCCCTGGTTCTGCCTCGAGGAAGGCAGCGACGTCGGTCCAGATCGTCGGCACCGCCAGTGCGATACTCGGGCGGTGGGCCTCGATCAGCTTGACGAGCGGCTCGGCGTGAAGGAAGCGGTCCGGCAGCAGTAGCTCCGATCCCGCCATGAACGCTGCGTAGATGGAGCCCCAGGCGTTGGCGTGGAACTGTGGCACGATAGCCAGGACGGTGTCGTCCGAGCCGAATTGCATGCCGTCCTTGGCGAGCAGTGCGAAGGAATGCAAGTAGATCGACCGATGGCTGTAGGCGACGCCCTTGGGGTTGCCGGTGGTACCGGAGGTGTAGCACAGTGCGGCGGTATCGGTTTCGGCGAGGTCTGGCCACTCGAACGTGGTCGGCTGGCCGGCCATGACTTCCTCGTAGCGGTGCACCGTTGTGCTGGTCCCGGCCAGGGCGCTGACATCGTCATCGCCGGTGACAATAACCGTGTGGACGGAGGTCAGCTTGGGAAGTATCGGCGCGAACAGCGGCACGAGCGAGCCATCGACGATCACGACACGGTCTTCGGCGTGGTTCGCGATATAGCTCACCTGGTCGGCGCTGAGCCGCACGTTGAGGGTGTGGAGAATCGCGCCGAGGCTTGGCACGCCAACATAGGCTTCGACGTGCTCCTGGTTGTTCCACATGAACGTTGCCACCCTGTCGTCTTTGCTGACCCCGAGGCCACGGAGGGCGTGGGCCAGTTGGGCTGCCCTCTTCCCAACTTCAGCGTAGGTAGCTGTTCGAGTCGATCCATCACCTTGGAGGGTGCTCACCCTGCGCTGGCCATGCACCGTCATGGCATGCCGGAGGATCGCAGGGACAGTGAGCGGGCAGTCCTGCATCGTGCTTCGAGCCATCGTCGTCACACCTCGTCGTGGGTGAAAGTCACGGTCGGACTCATTTCAGGGCGCCGCCCCCGTCCACGGTCAGCACGGTCCCGGTGACGAAGCGATTCTTCATCAAGTAGAGATGCGTGGCCGCTATCTCGTCGGGATCTCCCGTCGAGTGCGTGAGCGCCTGCTCGGCGAGCATGGCGAACATCCCCGTCCGCTCGGCTTCTGGGACGCTGTCCCACACTGGGGTTCGGATCACTCCGGGTGCAACCGCGTTGACACGCACGGGGGCCAATTCCACGGCGAGCCCTCTTGTCAGTGCCTCGATGGCTCCGGCTCCGCTGGCGGCGAAGGTCGTGCCCGGCCGGGGGCGGGCGGCAACGGCGCCCGAGGTCAACACGATGGATCCGCCAGACCTGATGCGCGGCACGGCGTACTTCACCGCGGTCACCGCGCCCCAGAAGCGGACTTCGAATTGCTGTCTAGCCTCCTCGAGTGTCAACTCGGCGAGCGCCCTGAAGGCCATCGTGTCGCCAGCGGTGAACACCAGATGGTCGAGCTGGCCGACGTGGGAGAACAAGGCCTGCAGATCGGACTCGCTTCGTACGTCGACCACCACGCTCTCGCAGTCGCCGGGAAGCGTTTGGACTGCCGCCTCAAGCCGTCCCGGGTCGCTCGCCGCCACGGTAACCGCAGCGCCTTCTGCTGCCGCAGCCCCGGCTGTTGCCAGCCCTATTCCGGAACTCCCCCCGATAACAACGATACGTTGGTCTTTCAGAGTCATGGCTTTCTCCTTGAAGATTTCGACGAGACGCTCGGTTGGCTCTAGTCGTCTACCAGTTGAGGCCCGTTCACGCAGGCAACTACTCGCAGAGCCACTGCCCTGCCGACTCCCTCGGCTTTGGGCTCACTGGTCACTCATTTGTGGCGCATCCGGCGTGAGGTACCTGACGAACCACTCTCGAGCCGACGCGATCGCCGGTTCTTTCGCGGTCGTGTACAGAGAATAGTGGTGGCCTTTCAGCTCCATCAGGGATTTCGGCTCGCGGGCCGCCTCGAACGCCTCCCTTTGCCCAGGGAGGGTATCTCCGTCAGCTATGAGCATTCGGAGTGGGGTCGGAGCGATCAGCTCCATCAGCGGTGTCATATCAGTGAGAACGGTTGGCTGATACGATTGGAGGGTGATACGGCCTTGGTAGTTTCGCATCTCTTCGTCACCGAAGGTGGCCTGATATTCGCCGCTACCATCGTCTCCACCGTCCGGATCGGCGAAAGGGAGATATTGAGGTACCTGGCCCAAGGCTCGGGCGCGCTTGTCCTCGGCCAACTCCTGGTAGTACCGCTCCAGGTCGCCTCCGAAGCCAGCAAGCCAAGAGGCGAATGCGGGATCCCACTTGATGAGCGGCACCTGGGACACGACGCATCGCACCCGCCGGTCTATGGCCCCGACCGCCAGTACGTCTCGACCACCCAGGCTTGTGCCCCAGATCCCGATGCGGCGGCTATCGATCTCCGTTCTCGACGTCGCATAGCTGATCGCGTTCTGCCAGTCCTCGATCCGGCCGCAATGATGGATCTCCTCTCGAGGGTGACCGTCGCTGTCACCCCAGTTGCGGTAATCGAACGCCATAGCGGCGATGCCAGCGTCGACGAGGGCGTCGGCCACGTCGGGGATCGTCCACTCCTTCAAGCCACCGAGGCCGTGGCCGAGGATGACGAGCGGGTGCGGCCCGTCGGCACTCGGTGCGCGAAGCCAGCCCCGCAGCAGTAGGCCATCCGATACGAACTCGACCGCTTGTCGCGCCGGTGAGACTGTTCGGTCAGTCATCGTCTTCCTCTCAGGTCGGTCCATTCATCTCTTGGGAAAGCGAGCACCGCAGCGGCGTCGTCCTCGTAGGGAGGCTCAGCGCAACGTCTGCGCCCACTTCGCTCATGACGTCCTATTGGGCCTCCCCCGCCAGACCGGACACCGGTCTATGCTGCTTGCTTGGTGCTCCAAGACTCATCGAACTCCCGTGGCGGAACATAACCGAGGGAACTGTGGAGTCGCTCGGTATTATACCAGGTGATCCATTCGAATATCGCCTGACGGGCCTCTTTTTTGGTGCTAAAGTTGGCGTCGTCGACGAGTTCTCGTTTCAATGATGCCCACAGGCTTTCTGCCATGGCATTGTCGTAACTATCGCCCACGGTTCCCATTGATTGGGTGATATTCGTTCGCTGACAGAACCGGCGGAACTCGTCACTGGTGTATTGACAGCCGTGATCCGAGTGGAAAACCGTTCCTGCGGCGATGCGCTTGCCTCTCGTCGCCAGAGCCGCCTCCATGGCGTCGGTGCACAGCTCGGTACGCAGGTGCTCGGCGATCGACCAGCCCACCAGGCGGCGAGAGAACACGTCGAGGACCGAGGCGACGAAGAGCCATCCCTCGCCGGTGGGGATGTAGGTGACGTCGCCGACCCATCGCTCATCGGGCGACGCAGCGGTGAAGTCCCGCTCCACCAGATCCGGCGACACGGCCGCGGCCCGGTCCCGCCAGGTCGTGCGCAGCTTGCGCCGCCCGCACCGGCCGACGATGCCAAGCTCGCTCATCAACCGGGCCACCCGCTTCTCGCTCACCCGGACCCCTTTACGCCACAACGCAGCGGTCACCCGGGGCGATCCGTAGCGGCCCCGGCTGGCCGTCCACGCCTCGAAGATGCGGTCCGCCAGAACCGCCTCATCCCAGGTGGCGTCATCGGGCCCCGGCCCCTTGGCCCGCCACTTGTAGAACGCCGAGCGGCTCACCCCGACCACCTCGCACAGCGTGGCCACCGCCAAGCTGGCCGACTCGGCCTCAACGAAACGGTAGAGGCGCTCGCGCTTAGGGCCGCCCTCGGGCAGTGCGCCCAGCCGGCGCAGGATCGTGCCCTCCGCCTCCAAGCGCTCCACCCGGCATCGCAGAGCGATCACCTCGCTGCTCGCGCTCACTTGTCCTCGCTCCGCACCCAATACGCCGTGAACCGCTTCAAGATCTCGATCTCCTCTTCCAACTGACGGACTCTCTTACGCAGCCGGGCCGCTTCCCGAGCATCGGCGGCCGCGTCATCGGTCGCCTTCTTTTGCTCGGGGGTGTCGTTCTTAGCCGCCTCCCGGGCCCAGCTGCCAAGCGACGTGTCGGTGATCCCCAACTCGCGTGCCACCTCCACGATCGGCCGGCCCGACGAACGCAGCAATGCCACCGCGTCCCGCTTGAACTCCTCGCTGTAACGCCTGTTGGTCGGACGCTTCGCCATGACCCCATCCTCTCCCAGCCACGCTGGTCCCGGGGTGTCCGGTCAAGGGGGGAGGTTCATATTGCGGGACGATGACGAGCTTGCCGCCCTTGAGCGATCGTGTGCGATCGAGGTCGGTGAGGGCTCCGATAGCCTGGGTGAGCGGCACCGTGCGGGTGATCGGTACAGCGAGCGTGCCGTGTTCGGCGGCGTCAGCGACGGTTTTGAGCGCCTCGGGCGTGTACTTGGCGATCAATGGCTTGAAGCTTCGCGAATACACTTTCCTGGCCATTTTCGCCGGGGAACCGTTGAGATCGACGATTCGGCCGTGGGGCTTGAGAGGGTGTGCGCCGCGTTGAGTGACACGGTCCCGGCCGTGTCGACGACGAGGTCGAACTGGCCTTCGAATGGCGTTGGGTCGAAGTCGAAGTCCACGACAGGGGCGAGCCCGAGGGCTTTCGCGTCTGTCGCCGCGGTGACCCGACAACTGCCGCCCACCTTGGCACCGTGGGTGAGCGCAACCTGAGCTGCGGCCCGGCCGACCCCGCCGAGGCATCCGTTGATGAAGACCGTATGGCCGGCTCGGAGCTTGCCCCTTGTCGATGACCGCCTGGACTGCAGCCACGCCGACGGCGGGCAGCGCCGCGGCCTCTTCGAACGAAAGGCTGGCGGGCTTGAGGACCATCGAGCTCTCGTCGGCGACGACCATCTCGGCGAACGCTCCCGACGCCTTCATGCTCATCGCGCCAAGCACGTCGTCACCCTGCTTGAAGCCGGTCACGCCCTCCCCGGCGGCAACCACAGTGCCGGCAAAGTCGTGTCCGAGGCCTCGGGGGAAGCGACGGCCGGTCATCATCGTGGTGTCACCGTTGCGGATCTTCCAATCCATGGGGTTTGCCGCCGCGGCCCATACCCGGACCAGCACCTGGCCCCTTGCCGGCGACGCCGACCCCACCTCGGCCAGGTGCATGAGATGGGGACCGCCGTGCGTGTCGTATTGGATCGCTTTCATTACGAGGCTTCATGGAAGTAGTGATCGCGAGTGAGGTCGTCAAGTAGGCCCGGATTCGTCGGTTGCCAGCCGAGCCACTCCCGGGTCAATTCGCTGGAGGTCGGGTTGTCGACCGAGACCGCGAAGGCGAGATAGGTAAAGAAGTCTGCTGCGTCGTCCGGCGAGACGCGAACCGCGGGTACGCCGAGACTCCCGGCGATAGCCTCGGCGATCTGGCGGAACGGCACCCCCCCATCCGCGACGGCATGCAGCCGTGATCCGGCCGGTGCTGACTCGAGCGCCAAGCGGTAGAGGTGGGCTGCGTCGAGCGTGTGGACCGCAGGCCAACGGTTCGAGCCCTCCCCCACGTACCCGGCGCGACCGTTTCGTCTGGCCATGCCGATCAGCCCTGGGACGAAGCCGGTGCGATCGAGTGAACTGTGCACTGTCGGCGGGAGGCGCACGACCGACGAGCGGACGCCGCGCTCGGCGAGCCCGACCACGGTGTTCTCTGCGTCGATGCGCGGCCCGGACGCGAGCACGTCGGTTTCGGTCCCGACGCCCTCGACTCCGCCGAACACCAGCATCAAGGTGCCCGAGGTGCCGACGAGCGGCTTGCCGGTCCCAGCGAGCGCCTCGCCGAGCGCCTCGATGGCGTGGAGATCAGCCTCCACCGCCCGATCCATGTTGCCCGCTTGCATCTCGTCGTGCTTGAAGGCCAGGTGAATCACGCCGTCCGACGCCGCCGCGGCCTCCCGCAGGCTGTCGAGGTCGTCGAGCGAGCCGCGACGCACCTTGGCCCCCAGCGCCTCCACTGCCGCCGCGGACCCGTCGGAGCGGGCTAGGCCGATGACCTCATGCCCAGCGCCGAGCAGCTCGGGGATGAGGGCCGAGCCGAGGTGGCCTGATGCTCCGGTGATGAAGACCTGCATGACATCTCCTCTGCTACAATTGGAAGCGGAACCCCGCTTCGACTTACGATACCCCGTGATCCATGCGGCGTCAAGCGGAATAGGAGTTCTGGTTCTTCTCCTACCATCGCAGGAAGCTGGAATCCGGTTGTCAAGGAAACAGAACATCGTTGTCACGCCGACGCCGAGGACCAGCGGACGGGATGAGCCGCCCGGTGCCCCGGCAACGCGGCCGCTCCGAGCCGACGCCCAGCGCAACCGAGACCGCATCTTGCAAGCGGCCGCCCTAGTCTTCGCGACTGACGGCACCGACGTCCACGTCGAGACCATCGCCAAGAAGGCCGGCGTCGGTGTCGGGACTCTCTACCGGCACTTTCCCACCAAGCAGAAGCTCTGCGAAGCGGTCCTGCTCGAACGTGTCTCGGCGCTCGTCATCGACGCCCGTCAGATGAGCGAAGACGAAGACCCCGGCCGCGGCTTTTTCGGCTTCTTGGCGCACTTCATCGATGAGGCCGCAGCCAAGCGGGATCTCGTCGCGATGATGGGCGACGCTACGGGGTTCAAAGAGACGGCGACGGTGAGAGTCGAGCTCGCCGACGCCGTGGCGGTGCTCTTGCACCGGGCCCAGTCCGTGGCGGCCGTACGGCCTGACGTGTCGGCGAGCACCGTGTTGTCCATCGTCGGCGCGGCCGTTCAGTCGACTGCCCACACGAGCGCCGACCCCCACGAGCTCCTCGCCATCATCTGCGACGGGCTGCGACCGCGGAGCGCTGACTGAGCGAGAGCCCACGCGAGCAACCAGATCTCAGTCACGGCGAAGGCAACGACGTCGTCGTATTTGTCGTGCTGATGGACGTCCCTTCAGGCGCCAGCGTCGCCGTCGACCGGCACGATCGCACCGGTCACCATGGAGGCCGGTTCGCCGAGCAGCCATGCTGTCCCTTTGGCGACCTCCTCGGGCTCGGCCAGCCGGCCGGGCTCAGAGCCTCGCTGCGAAGCTCGGGACTGAACGGATAGTTCCGCTCGACCCCGAACCGCTCCACGCCCTCGACATATGGATCACGGCCCGAGGCCACCCCGCCCACGAACGGAACCTGGCGCTGTCACCGGCAACTTTCCACGCCGCCGCCGCCGCTACCGCCCACCACACGGCCCAGCAGCGCGACCTCCGCCGCCGTGAGCCCGGCGGCCAGAGGATTTCTAGATGCGGTAAGTAGGCAGGCGTCGACCTCTTACTGTCATCTCTGAAGGAGCGCTTCTTGTCAAGGCAGCACCGAAGGTTCCATTTGGTTTTTCTGGGACTGTCAGACTGGGTCTACGCGCTGCGTTGGGCTGCCTGTTCCAGCAGCGTGGCGGTCGCTTCCCACAGCCGGGCCTCACGGTCGCGGTCGTTGGCGAACGCTTGAACCTGGTGCTCCTCGTCGATGAGGATGAATGCTCCGTCACGCACGTGCGCCCACCGCTCGTCGAGGACGAGCGATGCCAGTGCGGGTCCTGACCTACGAGGCTTCGAGACCCCAGGGACGTGGCTCATCGCGCGCGAGATGCGCTGAGCCGCCGCGCCGTACTCGCGGCCGAGGCCGGTGCCGGGCATGAAACCGGGCTCGAACACCACCACGCTGATGCCATCGGGAGCATGACGTTGGAGTTCGTGGGCGTAGTAGAGGATCGCCAGCTTGGAGTTGGAGTAGGCCGTGCCCGAGGTTTTCATCGAGGCCTTCACGTCGGCCGGCGTCGGCTGCGCTAGCTCGATAGGGTCGCGCCAGTCGGCCGGCGCAACGCCGAGCAGCTTGCGCATCGTGTTGGCGTAGTAGGTATTCGAGCCGAGCAGCACGATGCGCGCTGGTGCGGCGCACGAGGCGAGCAGGTCGGTGATCAGTTGTGCGTGGGCGACGTGGTTGATCGCGAACGTCCGCTCGTAGCCGTCGGCCGAAGCGCCGCGGGTGTCGCGCACTGAGACGCCGGCGTTGGCGATCAACCCGTGCATCGGCCGGACCGCGCCTCGGGCGAGCAGGTCGCGGGCAATCGTGGCTGCGGCGCGCACGTCGGCAAGGTCGGCCAGCTCGCAGCCGATCTCGTGAACTGTCGCGCCCGCGGTGCGCGCCTCATGCGCAAGTTGCGTGAGCCGCGAGCTAGCGCGGCCGATCAGGATCAGATCGGGTCGTTGCGATGCTGGCCGTCGCGCCATCGCCAGGGTCGCCTCGCGTCCGAGTGCTCCGGTGGGGCCGGTGATGAGGACGGTTCCGGGATCGCGGGTCACCATCCGAGGACTCCGTCATCTTCTTGAAACGTGTCGGTCGGTCCATCGTTGCCGATGCTCGCCAGTCGGGCGACGACTTGGGCGCTGACCGCGGCTGGGCGACCCGGGTGCGCCTGGATTCCTGCGCCGCCGAGTTCGGTGGCTGTGATGCCGGGCTCGGCCGCGTTGAACTTCACCTGCGGCACCGCCTTGGCGTACTGGACGGTGATCATCGAGACGGCGGCCTTGCTGGAGCCGTAGACGATCGAGGGGTAGTGCGAGGCCGGGCGAGACGGCTCGTGGGTGGCCCAGAACGAGCCCAGTGCGCTGGAGACGTTGACCACGACCGGATTGTCGGAGTGTCGCAACAGCGGCAGAGCGGCTTCGGTGACACGGATGATCCCGACCGCGTTGGTGTCAAAGACTTCGAGCGCGCTGGGGCCGTCGAGCGCTTCCCGTCCGTCGGCACGCTTGGCGATGCCGGCGTTGTTGATCAGGACGTCCAGACCGCCCTCGGCCTCGATCCGGGCGAAGGCGGCGGCGACGGAGGCATCGTCGGTGACGTCGAGTTGGACGAAGCGTGCGCCAACGTCGCGGGCTGCGGCGTGGCCGCGGCTTTCGTCTCGGGCGCCGAGCCACACGGTGTGTGTGATCAGCCTCGCGTATTCCGGACAGCTGGTTCGTGCTCTTCAGGCTGCCAAGTTGCGAGATAGGTACTCGTCATGGACCTCTTGTGGAGTCCGGTAACCGAGACCCGAATGCAACCTACGCCTATTATAGCGGAACTCGATGTACCGCACAATGTCTTTTCGGGCTTTCTCCCGGGTCGGGTACACGGTGCGGCTAACCCGCTCGTTCTTCAACGCAGCAAAGAACGACTCGGCCATCGCATTATCGTAACAAATGCCGGTCCGTCCGACCGACTGGCAGATATCGTAGCCAGCCAGATGCGTCGCGAACTCCTCGGACGTGTAATTGCTGCCGCGGTCAGAATGGAAGATCGCCCTCGGTGCTATGTCGTGGTCGGTGACCGCCATGTCGATCGCGGCGCAGATGAGAGGAGTCTTGTAGTTGTCGCCGGTCGCCCACCCGATGACCGCCTTGTGGTGACAGTCGATGACCGTGGCCAGATACAGCCAGCCCTCCCAGGTGGGGATGTAGGTGATGTCACCAACCATCTTCGTTCCCGGGGCAGTGGCCGTGAAGTCCCGGGCCACAAGGTCAGGGATTGGGCCTGCCGGTCCGCTCTCGGTCAGGTTGTGACGCCACGGGCGGGGCTGACAGGCCACCAGGCCCAGCTCACGCATCAAGCCCCGGACGAGCTCAGGACTGGCGTGCTCGCCCCAACGGGCCAACTGAGCGTGGACCCGCCGGTACCCGTAGGTGCCGTCAGAGTCGACGAACGCCTTGGCGATCGCCGCGGCCAACACCTCCCGCCTGGCCGCGGTGGCCGACAGGGGACGACCCCACCACTCGTAATACCCAGACTTCGACACCTGCAGCCATGAGCACATCTTCACGATCGTGTATTTCTTGGCCCCGCTGTCAGTGGTTGTCGCCTTCTCGCCGTCGATGAACTCGTAGCGAGCGATCACCGATACTCCTGGGCGAAGAAGGCCGCGGCTTTTCCCAAGAACTCCGACTTCAACCGCAGTTCTCGCACCTCGACCTCCAACTCCCGTAAACGAGCCCGCTCCGGCATCGACAACGGCGGCTCCTCACCAGCGTGAGCCTTCCGGTAAGCGGCCACCCAATTCCGCAGAGTCTGCTCGTTCACCGAAATCTCCCGAGCCACCTCAGGAACCGGCCGGGACTCGTCAATCACCATCTTCGACGCTTCTTCTTTGTATTCAAGAGAAAACGTTCTACGTTGCTTTGGCATCAAACTGGCTCTCTTCCTAAAAACAAACCTTAGTGGGTCTGCTGTCCGGAAGGCTCAAGGCGTCTCAGGTGGTCGTCGTCGGAGCGACCGTCGTGGTGGTGGTCGTCGTCGGAGCGACCGTGGTGGTGGTGGTCGGCGCCACCGTGGACGTCGTCGTGGTCGGGGCGACCGTCGTCGTGGTCGGGGCGACCGTCGTGGTGGTCGTCGGGGTGACCGTGGCGCACGAGGGGAGGGTGCCGTCGAAGGGGTAGGCGTGGATCTCTGCCCCCCCGGAGCCGGTCTGGACCAGGTTGCCGACGGTGTACATCCGGCCGTTGAGCCCCGGATACGGGTCGGTGGTGGTGCTGCCTGGTGCGCCGACCAGCACGGTCCCTTGGAACTGGGTGTTACCAGCCAAAGTGACGGTGTGCTCGGTCGGGAAGTTCCACAGCAGCTCTTGGCGGATGGAGTCGGGAGGACCAGCGGTCGATCCGCCGCCACCGCTGTAGGTGTCGACGGTGCCGTTGGTGTCGTTGACGATAACGGTGGCCCCCGTCGGGATGTTGTCGAAGGCCAAACCTTCGTTGTTGCCGGCGCCGCCGATGGGAGAGTTCACGTCGAAGATCTGCAACATGCTGGCGTTGTCGCCGGTGAAGGTGACGGTGTACCCGTCGTTGGTCACCGCTCCGGTGTGACCGGTCCGCAGGGCCGGGCTGTCGATGCAGCTCGAGATAGCAGTGAGCTGGGCGGACGTGTTGGTATAGGCGGATACGGCGGCGGGGTCGTGGGTATCGGACGCGGCGGATACCGTGCCGGTCTGGGTGCCAGCGTAGGTGACACCGAGCCCCTCGCTTGGTCCCACGGCCAGGCTCTGGTCGGACTGGGCGACGTCGATATTGCCGCCCACCGCCAGGGCGACGTCGCCGGGGGAGGGCGTCACCCGGGACCCAACGCCAGCGACGCCGATGTTGTACACGGGGTCCGAGGTGGCATCCGAGTCGATAAGGACATCGCCCATCGCCACCAGACGGCCCTCGTCCTCGGCTGCCCCATTGACGGCGGAGAAGTTCCCTCCGACGAAGATGTTGATGTTGTCGTCGTGATTGGTGATCGGACCGCTGCTGGGATCAGGGAACGGCCCAGCGGGACACGACGGGCCACCGCAGGGACCAAACCCGGCCGGCCAGCCGGGCGTGGAGGCCGCTTGCGCCCTGGTTCCCAAGGCGAAACTGGCGACGAGAATCGCGGCGCCGCACACCAACACAAGACGGCCGGCTTGGCGAAGTTTCACCGGCTGTTCCCGTCTATTCGTTCGTTTGACACTCCGGGAGCTCGCGAGGAGCAGCGGAATCTATTGCCGCTCGGCTCGCCCGCCGTTGGCCGCTCGATGACGCGTCGGTGATGGCGGATCATGTCGTGACTGGCCTGGTTTGGTGAGGGGGGCTCACGGAGTGGTCCCGTAGGGGTGGGTGTCTCCTTGGGGGCCGATGAGCCGGTAGCCCAGGTTGTTGTTAGCGACGATCCCGACGATGGGGATGGTCCCAGTGGCGCCCAGAGATCCGTAGAAGACGGCGTCGCCGAAGGTGAAGACCCCGCCATCCGCGCCGACCAGCCAGTAGCCATTGCCGTCGGGGGTAGCGGCGATGCCCACCACGTGCTTGTTCAGGTTCACCCCGCCCAGAGACCCGTAGAAGACGGCATCGCCGAAGGAGAACACCCCGCCGTCGGCGCCGACCAGCCAGTAGCCCTTGCCGTCGGGCGTGGCGGTCAGACCCACCACGGGCTGGTTGAGACGGACACCGCCCAGAGATCCGTAGAAGACGGCGTCGCCGAAGGAGAACACCCCGCCGTCGGCGGCCACCAACCAGTAGCCGCGCCCGTCAGGAGTCGACGCCATCCCCACCACGGGCTGGTTGAGGTGGGCGGCGCCCATAGACCCGTAGAAGACAGCATCACCGAAGGAGAACACCCCGCCATCGGCGGCCACCTCCCAATAGCCGTTGCCATCAGGAGTCGACGCGATCCCCACGACAGGAGCGGCCAGATGGGCGCCGTTCTCCGAGCCGTAGTCAATCGCGTTGCCGTGCGCCGACAGGATGCCCCCAGCAGTCAGCGCCCAATACCCGGCCCCGCCGGAAGTAGCCGCAGTAGCCCCACCCGTCGGTACCCGCACCACCGCCGGCACGCTCGGCGGAGTCGTCACCGGAGGAACAGTCGGCGGTGTCGTAGGCGGTGTGGTCACCGTGATAGTGATCGACGCGCTCGTCACCGTCCCGGCCGCATTGGTGGCCGTGACCGTGAACGACCCCGAGCCCGTCGGAGTCCCAGACAGCACACCGGTGGTCGAATCCAAGCTCAGCCCCGCAGGCAGAACACCCGAACCGATACCGAACGTCGGCGCCGGCGACCCCGACGCCACGAACCTGTAGGAATAGGCCACCCCCACAGTCCCCGCCGGCGGGCTATCCGCACTGAACACCGGCACGGTAGACATCGGAGGCACCACCGGCGCCGCCGGGATAACCGTGTTCGACGCAGCCGACGCCACCGAGGCGCCTGCGGTGTTGGCGGCGACCACGCTGAAGGTGTAGCTATCGCCGTCAGTCAACCCGGTGACCGTGATCGGACTGGTGGCGCCGGTGGCGGTCGCCGCGCTGGCAGTCCCAGTAGTGGTGTCATCCGCGGTCACCGTGTAGCCAGTGATAGCCGACCCGCCATCAGACACCGGCGCAGTGAACGCCACCGTGGCCTGAGCGTTCCCGCCAGTGGCCGAACCGATGGTCGGCGCCCCCGGGACCGTCACCGGCGCCGCCGGAGTGATGACGTTCGACGCAGCCGACGCCCCCGAGGCGCCCGCGGTGTTGGCGGCGACCACGCTGAAGGTGTAGCTGTCACCGTTGGTCAACCCGGTGACCGTGATCGGGCTGGTGGCGCCGGTGGCGGTCGCCGCGCTGGCAGTCCCAGTAGTGGTGTCATCCGCGGTCACCGTGTAGCCAGTGATAGCCGACCCGCCATCAGACACCGGCGCAGTGAACGCCACCGTGGCCTGAGCGTTCCCGCCAGTGGCCGTGCCGATGGTCGGCGCCCCCGGGACCGTCACCGGCGCCGCCGGAGTGATGACGTTCGACGCAGCCGACGCCCCCGAGGCGCCCGCGGTGTTGGCGGCGACCACGCTGAAGGTGTAGCTGTCACCGTTGGTCAACCCGGTGACCGTGATCGGGCTGGTGGCGCCGGTGGCGGTCGCCGCGCTGGCAGTCCCAGTAGTGGTGTCATCCGCGGTCACCGTGTAGCCAGTGATAGCCGACCCGCCATCAGACACCGGCGCAGTGAACGCCACCGTGGCCTGAGCGTTCCCGCCAGTGGCCGTGCCGATGGTCGGCGCCCCCGGCACCGTCACCGGAGGCGTCGGGGCGAT
This sequence comes from Acidimicrobiales bacterium, assembly GCA_965276635.1. Taxonomy (GTDB): domain Bacteria; phylum Actinomycetota; class Acidimicrobiia; order Acidimicrobiales; family Palsa-688; genus CBDIBC01. The sequence continues at coordinate 219,341 of CBDIBC010000005.1, forward strand.
TTCTTCGACGTCGTTGTTGCCCGAGTCGGCGATATAGACGTCCCCGGAGCTGTCCGCAGCCACCCCGGAGGGGCCGTTCAGATCGGAACTGGCGGCCGGCCCATCCGTCGGTGCCCTGGCGACTCCGGTGCCGGCCAGCACCGACAGGGTCCCTGCCGGGGTGACCTCCTCGACGTCGTTGTTGCCCGAGTCGGCGATATAGAGATCCCCGGAACTGTCCACGGCCACCCCGGTGGGATCGTTGAGAGGGGAGCTTAAGGCCGGCCCACCGGTCGGCGCCCCGGGGAATCCGTGGCCGGCCACGATCGACAGGGTCCCTGCTGGGGTCACTTCTTCGACGTCGTCGTTGCCGGAGTCGGCGATGTAGACGTTCCCAGAGCTGTCCACGGCCACCCCCGTGGGGGTGTTGAGAAAGGAGCCCGTGGCGGGACCAGTGGGCGATGGCATGCCGGAACCGTCGCCGGCGCCGGCGACGACCGAAAAAGCCCCTGACGAGGCCGTCACCTCGTAGACCTGGTTGTTGACCGGGTCGGCAATGTAGACGTTCCCGGAGCTGTCCACGGCCACCCCGGTGGGATCGTTGAGAGGGGCGGTGGTCGCCTGGCCGCCAAACGTCTGGCCGGGGGTTCCGGTGCCGGCGATGACCGACAGGGTCCCTGTCGAGGTGACCTCTTCGACGTCGTTGTTACCCGAGTCGGCGATGTAGAGGTTCCCGGAGCTGTCTACGGCCACCCCGGTGGGATGGTTCAGGTCAGAGGTGGTCGCCGGGCCCGCCATGGGCGCAGCGGCAGTCCCAGTTCCGGCGAAGACCGACAGCTGTCCTGACGTGCTCACCCTCTCGATCCTGTTGTTGGTCGAGTCGGCGATGTAGACGTTCCCGGAGCTGTCCACCGCCACTCCATAGGGAGTGTGGAGCTTGGAACTGGTGGCCATGCCCGGCATGGGCGCCCCGGCGGTCCCGGTGCCGGCGATGACCGCCAGCTGGCCGACAGTCGTTGAGGCCGAGGCGGGGGTGGCGGCGGCCAGGCTGCCGACCAGCCCGGCGGCGGCCAGCCCGGCCGTGGCTACCAGGGCCGGCGCCCGGCGGCCCAGCAGGCACGACAGGCAGCTACGGGGGCGACGCGAGGCAGAATGGTCCGAGAATAAGGTCACGACTTGCTGGATCGGCCGTTTGTCGGTCGAGTTGAGACCTTTGTCCTTCTGGCGCGACCTTCTTCGTGGTCGGGGGCATGGCCGACTCCTCGGCGCCGGCTTCGCTAGGGGCGGCGCCGGCCCCAATGTCGAGTCCGGGGAACGAAGTCTCAGCGATCGGCACCACCTTGACCTCATGTAGACGGTAAAGCCGCTGCGACCGACAACGCCCGAGGCCCCCGAACGCTCCGGTTATCTGTTGTTACTCCGAGACGATGATGGCCTGCTCGGGGCAGGTGCCGGCCGCTTCTCGGACATCCTGTTCGAGCTCTCGAGGGACGTCCTCGAACGCTGCGGTGGCATGACCGTCGAAGTCGCTCAACTTGAAGATGTCAGGTGCCCTCATGGCGCACAGCGTGTGGCCCTGGCACCGGTCAGGGTCGACTCTGACCTTCATCGTGTAGTCCTCGCTTCGCTCGCTGTATGCTCCACAACGAGGCTACCAGAGGCGTATTGCGGACCCAGGGGAAGATGGCGATATGGAAACTCAGGATGGTAAGAGTGTCCCGGTTCACTTCGACCGTCACGCGGCTGACTACCGTGACAACTTTGAGGAGATCACGCAAGGGCTGCACGCCAAGTGCCCGATCGCGTGGTCCGACACCTATGGCGGGCACTGGGTGGCCAGCGGGTACCGAGAGGTGTTCGAGATCGCCCGAGCGGCCAACCTGCTGTCGAACGACCACGACGTCGAAGGCGTTCGCAAAGGCTACAAGGGCATCACGATTCCCGCAGTGAGCCCGACCAGGGGGGGTTTCCTGGAGATGGACCCCCCCGAGCAGCGCGACTATCGCCGGGCGCTCGATCCCTACCTCTCACCGGCAGCGGTGGCGCGCTGGAAGCCGATGGTCGAAGATCTCGCCAGGGCATGCATCGATGAGCGCATCGAGAGCGGTGAGATCGACTTCGTGGACGACTTGGCGAACGTCGTGCCGGCGGTTCTCACCCTGGCTCTCATGGGGCTGCCGCTCGTCGACTGGGAGATCTACTGCGAGCCGGCGCACGCCCAGGTGTACACCGCCCCAGACTCTCCAGATCTGCCACGGGTGATCGAGAGCACCATGCGGATGCACGCCACGGTGGCACAGGCCGTCGCAGAATCCAGGCGCCATCCGCGGCCTGGATTGATCAGCGCGCTGGTCGAGGCGGACATCGATGGTCAACGGGCCGGGGACGAGGACATCACTGGAGCACTGGGCTTGCTCATAGGTGGCGGATTCGACACCACGACGGCCCTGACCGCTCACAGCCTCGAGTGGCTCTACGAGCACCCCGCCGAGCGTGACCGTCTGATCGACGACCTGCCAGGGCTGCTCGACCCCGCCACCGAAGAGTTCCTGCGGTACTTCACTCCTGCGCCCGGCGACGGCCGTACCATCACCCAGGACTGCACCATGCAAGGCGCGCAGTTCGACGAAGGGGATCGGCTGTGGCTGTCGTGGTCGATGGCAAATCGCGACCCCGCTGTCTTCGATGACCCCGACAGCGTGCTGCTCGATCGAAAGATGAACCGGCACACCAGCTTCGGTCTCGGCCTCCACCGGTGCATCGGCTCGAACCTGGCACGCATGTCGTTCAAGACCATGCTCACCCAGGTGCTCCACCGGATGCCCGCCTTCCACTGCGTCGCAGGAGGCGCCGTACACTACGAGACCATCGGCGTGATCAACGGGATGCGCCATCTGCCAGCCACATTTCCTCCTGGTCAACGGCAAGGTTCCGGTATCGACGAGACCATCGCCCGCTGGCAGGAGGAGTGCGACGATAAGGGCTTGGCGGAGCCAGTCACCCGACACGCCTGAAGCTGCGGCCGACGCCGCCGACCTGAAGAAGCAGCGTGACGGGTGCCGCGGCGCGACGAGGGATCGGTCATGCCGTCGGGGGCCTGGTGCGGGCCTCGACCAGCTGCGAACGGTTCAGCTTCATCGCGGCTGATCGGGTGAGGTGCTCGACGAACTCCACGGTCTTCGGGACCTTGTACGGGGCCAGGCGTGACCGGGCGAAGCCCCGCACGTCGTCGGTGCCCATCTTCGACCCCGGCACTCGTTCTACGATGGCGTGCACCCGCTTCCCCCATTCGGCATCCGGTAGCCCGATGACGACGACGTCGGCGATGTCCGGGTGTTCGCTGAGCGCCGATTCGAGCTCGGCGGGAAAGACGTTCTCGCCGCCGGTGACGATCATGTCCATGCGCCTGTCCGCCAAGAACACATAGCCGTCCTCGTCCACCCAACCGAGGTCGCCGACGCTGACCATGCCGTTCTCGGTGGCACGCAGGGGGATCACGCCGCGCCCGTAGTAGGCGCCAGAGGGGCCCTGTGGCCGGCGCAGGTAGATCTCGCCGACCTCGCCGGCGCCGAGCGGGCGGTGGGTGTCATCGAGCACAGCAACCTCGGTGCCGAGCACACCGCGCCCGAGCGTCCCGGGGTGCTCGAGCCATTCGTCGCCACGGCAGGCGACGACGCCGGCCGCCTCGGCGGAGCCGTAGCTGGTGAAGAACCGGTCCGCTCCGATCCGTTCGATCCAGCGGTGACCGAGCCAGACGGGAAGCGGTGATGCCCCATGCTGGATCCACTCCAGCGAACCAAGGTCGGCCGCCGCCAATCCGGCATGGCGCGAGAGTCGCAGCAGCATCGGCGTCGGCGCGATGAAGCCGGTCACGCGATGGCGCGCGATGGCCGCCAGCATGGTCGCCGAGTCGTACTGGCTCAGGATGACGGTGTGGTTTCCGCTCACCAGGTTCAACACCGCAGTGGTGATGCTGCTCGAGTGGTAGAGCGCGTTCGGCACCAGCAGAGTCTGCGGGTGGGAGAGCTCCATGTAGGACTCGACGACTCCTGAGGTGGTGGCGCCCCGCCCGTCGTAACGCCCGGGGGCGGTGTGGAGTATCACCTTCGGGGTGCCCGTCGACCCGGAGCTGCACACGCCGAAGCGATGGAGCGCGATTGCGTCAGGCGGCGCGGCTCGACCGAGGGGAATCTCGGCCAGCAACCGAGCCGGGTCTCCGGACAGGATGGCTGCCGGCTGGAGAACCTCCAGGACTCGTTCGAGCTCCCAGTCGGGCAGATCCCACCGCAGGGCCACGGGGACGGCACCGAGCTTCCACGCCGCCACGCACGCCACGATGTGAGTGACCGAGTTCCGAAGGCAGATCGCCACCAGACCTCCGACCTCGACGCCGTCAGCTCGCAGCCGGTCGGCGAGGCCGTTTGCCCGATCGTCGAGCTCACTCCAGCTGAGCGAGCGCTCGGCACCGTGGGGCTCGACGGAGATGATCGCCATGCCCGTTGGGTCCGATCCGGCGAGTTGGGCGAGCCGTTCAGCGAAGGAGATGCTTGCAGCCACGCTCAGTGCAGACAGCTCGGTGCCAGGCCGTACGGCGTGGTGAACGCATGGCCCTGGATCCGCATGTAGAAGAAGCAGTTCACCGAGTGCGCCTGTCCCTGACGAAACGTGAGGGGCGGTGCCATGCCGTCGAGCGTCTCGCGGCGAAATGAGTCGAGCCCGGCTACCAGCCGGCTTGCGGTCACCGGGGTCTTCGCCGTCACCCCCGCGTCACGTGCGGCGGCGCTGATGAGCAGCCCCGAGACCCACGAGTTGGTCACTGCCTCCCCGAAGCCCGGTGACGACAGGACATTCGGTGCGTAGGTCGTCAGGGCAGCGGCCAACACGCTCGTGGCGGGAGTGCTGTGAACGAAGAAGGGAACGTCGTTCTGGGTGGCGATCGTTCCCTCCATCCCGGGCGCCGTCGCCCAGGACTTCCCGACGCCACCGCCGATGCCCAGCTGAACGGGGTCGTAGCCCTGCTGATGGCAGCTGGCCGCCACGGCGATGACGACGGCCGAGGCGGCCGCCACGTTCACGCTGCCGGCGTGGCTCTGCTTGGCGGCCAAGCATTGAGCCACGTAGTTCGGCGCGGTCGAGGAGATCGACGCGCTGTAGACGAGCGGCACGCCGAGCGTCGCTCCGGTGCTCTTGATCGGGGGAACCGCCTCCTGGCATTGCACCGCTTCAGCGCAGTACATGACGGCCAAGGTCTTCGCTCTGACCTTCTTCGCCTCCAGGACGATCTGCTGGGCCAGGAAGTTCTGTGTCGTTCCCTCCGGGTAGAAGTCCGGGTTCGTGTAGAAGGTCGAATTACTCAGGTTCCCACCGACGACAGGGATGTGCTCTTGGCTGACGTAGGTTGCCCAGGCTGCATCGACCACGGTGTCGTCGACCAGTCCGACGACGTGGTCCTGCGATACCAGTGTCTCCACCTCGGACAGCGACGTCCCCGGGTTCGTCAGATCGTCCTTGCTGATAACTCGCACCGGATGGCCGTCGACCCCACCATGCGCATTCGTGTAGTCCGCCCAGGCGCGGAACGTCGGCGGTCCAGTGGCACTGCTCGAGGCCGTTGGACCGCTGCAGCTACACACGACCCCGATCACCAATGGTGAAGCCGTTGCGCTCGCCGCCCTCTGTTGACCAGTCGATCCGCATCCAGCCAGCACCACCGCCGTCGCGGCCAATCCGGCCACCAGCCCTGGTCGCCGCCTCCCGTTCGTCCGCACGCTCCGAACCCCCCTGGACGTCGTTTCCAAACTATATTGCTTGCATTCGCCGAGGAGAGTGCGCGTGGCGGGGGGGGAGTCGTCCGACCGCGAGCACCGAGGCTGGCGCAGAAAAAAGGGGGAGTCCAGTGAAGAGATCCAGGTGCCTGGCGCTGTTCATGCTCGCGGCGGTAGCGGTGAGCGCATGCGGCGGCGGTGGTTCGAAGGGGGGCGGGGCAACCTCGACGGGGACGCCCGGCGGCGCTGCTGGGTCCGGCGCGAGCGCGCCCGGGGTCACGGCCACCTCGGTGAAGGTCGGCGGCGTCGCTTACAAAGCTCTCTACGGCGACATGATGGTCGGGGTGGCCGCCCGTTTCGCCGCCCAAAACGCCGGCGGCGGCGTCTACGGCCGCAAGATCAACCTGACCACGTTGATCGACGACGGCGGGAGCAGCCTGGCGACCGTCAACGCGGCTCACACCTTGGTCGAGCAAGACGGTGTGTTCGCTGTGCTACCCGTCGGCGACAACGCCTTCACCGCGGCGAACTATCTGGCCCAGAAGCAGGTCCCGTTCTTCGGTTGGTCCGTCGATCCGTTGTGGTGCCACAACCAGTACGGTTTCGGCATCGACGGCAACGATTGCAACGAGATCACCCAGCCAACGGTCGCGGCGCTGACCACACCTCCTCTGCTGTTCCCCGACCACAGCGCCAAGGGCAAGAACATCGCTTTGGTATCGGAGGACAACGCGTCGGCCAAGGACGCGCTAAAACTGTTCGCCAAGCAGTGGCAGGGGATGGGGGCCAACGTGGTGCTGGTCGACAATTCCATTCCGACGCCCCCGGCAGTGGTGAGCGACTACACGCCGTTCGCCGACAAGATCATGAGCGCCGCCGGCGGGAAGGCCCCGGACTATGTGGGGGAGGTCTTGACGGTGCCCGACACCATAGGGTTGCAGAACAAATTGGTGGCGCTCGGCTATCACGGGATCCTGCAAAACTTCACCCTCTATGACCCCCGCCTGGCCAAGGCGGCGGCGGGCAGCACGGTGGAGCTCGAGTTCAGTCCCTTCGAGGCGAACATCCCGGGAGTCCATACCATGATCGACCAGATCAAGGCGTACGCGCCAGGCCAGGTGCTGGACCAGCCGGCGGAAACGGGGTGGCTGTCGGCCGATGAGTTCATCGACGGGCTCAAGCTGGCTGGTCCCCGTCTGACCCGGGCCTCGTTTGTCGCCGCGCTCAACGGGGGCAAGTTCACCCCGACGTTCCAAGGGGTTGCCGGCCCCGAGCACTTCCCCGCCGCCCACAACGGGGTGGGTAACTGCGTCTCGTTCGTGCGAAGCGACGGCACCAACTACAGCGTCGCCGTGCCGTTGACCTGTGCCAAGTCCCAGCCCAACCCGCTGCTCGGAGGCTGATCGCCGGCTTCGCCTCGCTCGGTTCCGGGTATCTCCCGAGTACACGTTTCAATTCTGTCTATCAACGATACAATCGTAACACGACTAGATTCCCAGGGACGGAGGACCGGTGAGTGAGACGGTTGCGGATTTCGTGTTGCGTCGGCTGCGGGCGTGGGGGGTGGACCGCGTCTTCGGCTACCCGGGGGATGGGATCAACGGGATGCTCGCCGCATGGGGCCGGGCGAACAACGACCCGAAGTTCGTCCAAGCTCGCCACGAGGAGATGGCGGCGTTCGAGGCCGTCGGTTACTCGAAGTTCTCCGGGCGGGTCGGGGTGTGCGTAGCCACTTCAGGCCCGGGGGCGGTGCACCTGTTGAACGGCTTGTATGACGCCAAGTTGGATCATGTACCGGTGGTAGCGCTCGTCGGCCAGACCGCCCGCTCGGCGATGGGCGGGTCGTATCAGCAGGAGATCGATCTGATGTCGCTGTTCAAGGACTGCTGCCACCAGTTCGTGGAGATGGGCACCGTCTCCCAGCAGTTCCCGAACCTGATCGACCGGGCTATTCGGGTAGCGATGGCCACCTCCAGCCCGACGTGTGTGATCATCCCCTCCGACGTCCAGGACCTGCCCTACGAGCCCCCACCGCACGCATTCAAGATGGTGCCCTCCAGCACCGGGATCGACTGGCCTACCCAGGTCGCCGCCGACGACACCATTGCCCAGGCCGCCGAGATCCTAAACGCCGGCCAGAAGGTCGCGATCCTGGTCGGCCAGGGCGCCCGGACGGCTCGGGCCGAGGTGCTCGAGGTCGCCGACCTCCTCGGTGCCGGGGTAGCCAAAGCGCTCCTGGGCAAAGACGTGCTGGCTGACGATCTGCCGTTCGTGACCGGATCGATCGGCCTGCTCGGAACCCGCCCGAGCTACGAGATGATGATGGACTGCGACACCCTTCTCACCGTCGGGTCGAACTTCCCCTACACGCAATTCATGCCCAAACTGGACCAAGCCCGCGCGATTCAGATCGACCGGGACGGGTCCTTCATCGGGATGCGCTATCCCTACGAGCTCAACATCGTCGCCGACGCCGCCTCCGCCCTGCGCGCCCTGATCCCTCACTTGAACCATAAGGCGAACCGCGAGTGGCGCGAGACGATCGAGAGCAACGTGGCCGGATGGTGGGAGACCATGGAGCGCCAGGCCATGACTGCCAGCGACCTGCCCGGTGTCGTGAACCCCCAGCGGCTCCTATGGGAACTGTCCGAACAGCTCCCCTCGAATGCCATGGTGGCTTCGGACTCGGGGTCGTCGGCCAACTGGTACGCCCGCTACCTTCGCTTCGCGGGCGAGGTACGCGGATCGCTGTCGGGGACCTTGGCCACCATGGGGCCCGGTGTTCCCTATGCCATCGGCGCCAAGTTCGCGCATCCCGACCGTCCCGCCATCGCCATCGTGGGGGATGGGGCCATGCAGATGAATGGCATGGCCGAACTGCTGACGATCGGCCGGTACTGGAAGGAATGGTCCGATCCTCGCCTGATCATCGCCGTGCTGCACAACAACGACCTCAACCAGGTGACCTGGGAGATGCGGGCCATGGAGGGCGCTCCCAAGTTCGTCGAATCCCAGTCCCTCCCCGATTACTCGTACGCCGCATTCGCCCGCACCGTCGGACTCAACGCCGTCGAGGTCACCGCCGCCGAGCAGATCGGCGATGCTTGGCGCCAAGCCCTCTCGGCGGACCGCCCGACGATCCTCGACGTGCATACGGACCCGAACGTGCCGCCCATCCCGCCGCACGCCACCCTCGATGAGATGAAGTCCGCCGGTCTGGCCATGCTGCACGGCGACGAAGACGCCCGCCAGGTGATCACCACCGGCGTGAAACAGAAGCTCCAGGAGTTCCTGCCCGGCACGAAGTCCGAATGACCCGTCACCGAACGACACTGGCCACGCCCGGCCTGCCCGTGGTGGGCCGAGCGTTGCACGACATCCGCACCGGCCGCTTCGAACGAAGCCTGGCCGGCCTGGCCGCGGCGGGCGCCCTGGTCACCACCGGCGAGATCTTCACCGAGCACGACAGCGCCAGCTTCGGGAACAAGATGATGTGGTGGCCGATCATCATCGTGCCGACCCTGGCCCCGGCCGGGATCGCCGCGGTGTTCAGCCGCCGGGCCGCCAAGACGGTGCTGCCAGCCGCATCGATCGTGGTCATCGCCAACGGCCTCCAAGGCACCTTCTTGCACCTGCGGGGCGTCAGCCGCAAGCCGGGCGGCTTCAAGAACCTGCGCTACAACCTGGAGATGGGTCCACCGGCGTTCGCGCCCGCCCTGGCCAGCCTGGTCGGCGGCATGGGGCTCCTCGCCTCTCTACTGCGGCGGGAGGGGGGCTGAATGCCCTTCCGTCCACCAAACGCCAGAGCGGTCACACCGGGCGGCCGCGGCCGGTTCCCGGGCTTCGATGTCCTCGAGGAGGTCGACCGCTGGGACGACGTCACCGCCGGCGTCGTCCTCGCTCGCCTCGATCCCCAACCGGAGCTGTGCTTCTTCACTCCTGCGGAACAAGCCACCGCCGACGCCCTGTTCGACCAGCTTCTCGGCCAGGACGCGGAGCCGAAGGTCCCGGTCCTGTTGCTGGTCGACCGTCGACTGGCGCTCGGGCAGACCGACGGGTGGCGGTATGAGGAGATGCCCGAAGACAGCGATGCCTGGCGGGCAACTCTCGCCTGGCTCGACGACGACGCCCAGGTGGCTCATGGCCGGCGGTTCTGCCTCCTGGCCTGGGAAGAGCAAGGCCAGCTGGTCCAGGCGGTGCACGATGCCGGCACGTGGCATGGCCTGCCCGCCTCGAGGGTGTGGAGCCTGTGGACCCGCTATGCCAGCACCGCGTTCTACTCCCATCCGTGGGCCTGGAACGAGATCGGCTTCGGCGGCCCGGCCTACCCACGTGGGTACAAGGCGCTGGGGATCGACAAGCGAGAGGGATGGGAGGTTGCCGACCATCACAGCGAGGATCCCATCCCCTTCGCCGACCGGGTGGAACGCGCCCGGCAACGTCACCAGCAGGCGACGAGCGGCGACGGGCAGGGAGCGTGAGCCGGTTCAGTGACCGGACTATCCGGGCCAGGAACGCCTCAGCGTGGCTGCTGCCCGACGGCGACGACCGCACCGACCATCAGCTCCGGGCCGGCATGCGCCGCTTCGCCGATGACGACGAGGTCGATATGGTCATCGTCGGGGCCGGTGCCGGCGGATCGGTGCTGCTGCAGCGCCTGGCCCGGGCGGGCTGGAACGTTGTCGCCCTCGACGCCGGGCCGTTTTGGGATCCCGACGCGGACTGGGTCAGCGACGAGGCCGGCTCCCACCGCCTGTATTGGACCGAACCGCGGATCATCGCCGGCGCGGACCCGGTCCCGTTGGGTTCGAACAACTCCGGCCGCGGGGTGGGCGGGTCGATGGTCCACTACGCCGGCTACGCCCCTCGCTTCCATCCTTCTGACTTCCGCACCCACAGCGCCGACGGCGTCGGCGCTGACTGGCCCATCACCTACCATGACCTCAAGCCGTTCTACCAGGCGATCGAAGACGAGCTGCCGGTGTCGGGACAGGACTGGCCGTGGGGTGATCCCCACTCCTACCGCTACAGTCCGCAGCCGGTCGGCGGAAACGGGGAGATCTTCCTGCGCGGGGCCGCGGCGATCGGCCTGGACGCTCGCGTCGGTCCGGTCGCCATCGCCAACGGCCGGTTCGGGAATCGCCCGCACTGCATCTATCGCGGGTTCTGCCTGCAGGGCTGCAAGGTCAACGCCAAGGCATCACCCCTGATCACGCACATCCCCGACGCCCTCGCCCACGGTGGGGAGGTACGGCCGAACTGCATGGTCTCCCGTATCGAAGTCGGCGCCGACGGGCTCGCCACCGGCGTCGGCTACTTCTGTGACGGCGTGGAGCGCTTCCAGCGGGCCCGGATGGTCGCGGTCGCCGGGTACTCCATCGAGACCCCCCGCCTGATGCTTCTGTCCGCCTCGAACCGCTTCCCCGACGGTCTCTGCAACAACGAAGGCCAAGTCGGCCACTACCTCATGGTCCAAGGCGCACCCCAGACCGCCGGGCGCTTCGCCCAAGAGATCCGCATGTACAAGGCCCCGCCACCCGAGGTGAGCTCCGAGCACTTCTACGAGACCGACCCCACCAAGGACTACAGGCGCGGATTCTCGATCCAGACCGTCTCCCCGCTGCCGATCACCTGGGCCGAGCACGTCGCCGCCCAGGGACACTGGGGCGAAGTGCTCCGCGAGTACATGCGCGACTACGTGCATTGGTCCACCCTCGGCGCCCTCTGCGAGTTCCTCCCTTTCTACGACAACAGTGTCACCCTGGCCGACGAATCCGACCGGCACGGGCTGCCCGTCGCCCGGTTCTCCTACAGCCAATCCGACAACGACACCAAACTCACCCACGCCGCCCGAGGGGTCATGGAGAACCTCCTCAGAGCTGCGGGCGCCGAAGAGGTGATCACCATCGAACGCTACGCCCACCTCGTCGGTGGATGCCGTATGGCCGTCGACGACAGACACGGTGTCGTGGACGCAGACCAACGTTGCTTCGCGGTGCCCAACGTGTACCTGACCGACGGCAGCGTGCTGCCCACCCAAGGGTCCGCCAACCCGGCACTCACCATCATGGCTCTCGCAGCGCGCTGCGCCGATCGGCTCGTCGCGGGATCACGCCGCGGCTTGCGGGCGCCGACGGCCAGCCGATGACGATCACCGAGGTCAGCGCCCGCGCCTACAAGATCCCCACCGACCAGCCAGAAGCGGACGGCACCCTCACCTGGGATGCCACGGTCGTGGTCGTCGTCACCGTCACCGACGGTGACCACACCGGCCTCGGGTTCACCTACTCCGACGCCGGGGCCACCACGATTGTCGCCGACCACCTCCGCCCCATCGTGGTGGGCCGGGAGACCACAGAGATTCCGCACTTGGCGGAAGCGATGACCCGGGCAGTCCGCAACCTGGGCCGCCCCGGTCTCGTCGCCTGCGCAATCTCTGCCGTGGACATCGCTCTGTGGGACCTCCGTGCCCGGCAGCTCGACGAGCCACTGACCGCCCTGTTCGGTGGGGCCCGCCCGTCGGTCCCCGTGTACGGCAGCGGCGGGTTCACCACCTACGACGACGAAACCGCCATCGCACAGCTGACTCGCTGGGTCCACGACTGGGCCATTCCCCGGGTCAAGATCAAAATCGGCGAATCATACGGACACGAACCCGGCCGAGACCTACACCGGATCGCGCTGGCCCGGAAAGTGGTCGGCGATGGCGAACTGTACGTGGACGCCAACGGCGGCTACCAAACCAAACAGGCGATCCGGCTCGGACGGATCATGGTCGACGAGTTCGACATCACCTGGTTCGAGGAACCGGTCTCCTCCGACGACCTGGCCGGCCTCGCCGCCATCCGGGCCAGTTTCGGCGGTGACGTCGCCGCAGGCGAGTACGGCTACACGCTCGGCTACTTCGCCCGGATGATCGACGCCCACGCCGTCGACTGCCTCCAAGCTGACGTCACCCGCTGCGGCGGCTATACCGTCTGGCGTCAAGTTGCCGCCGTGGCCGCCGCCCACCACCTCCAGATCTCGGGGCATTGCGCCCCCAACCTTCACGCCCACGTCGCCGCATCGGTCCCGAACCTGCGCCATCTCGAGTACTTCCACGACCACCACCGCATCGAGACCCTCCTCTTCGACGGCACCCTCCCCCCCAACCACGGCACCATGACTCCCGACCCGGGCGTCCCCGGCCACGGCCTGGCCTTTCGCCAGTCCGACGCCGAGGAATACCGGATCGCCTGACATAGTCGCACCGTCCGTTGCCGTTCGAGAACAATGACCACGCCGCGAGTTCCCGCCAAGGAGATGCGATGCCCCAACGCCAGATAGCTGTCATCACCGGAGCGTCCGCCGGGGTCGGCCGAGCCACCGCCAAGGCGTTCGCCCAACATGGCTTCGATGTCGCCCTGCTGGCACGCGGCGCGGCAGGGTTGGCCGGCGCGGCCGCTGACGTCGAATCCGTCGGCGGGAGGGCGCTGGTGATTCCAACCGACGTGGCCCGCTACGACGATGTCGACGGTGCCGCCAGCCGAGTCGAGGACGAGTGGGGGCCGATCGACGTATGGGTCAACGACGCCATGACGACCGTCTTCGCCCCGGCCTGGGACGTGAAACCGGCCGACTTTCAACGAGCCGTAGAGGTCACGTTCCTCGGCCAGGTGTGGGGCACCACCGCCGCCTTGGCCCGCATGCGCCCCCGGGACCGGGGTGCGATCGTCAACGTCGGCTCCGCGCTGGCGTTCATCGGCATCCCGTTGCAATCGGCATACTGCTCGTCGAAGTTCGCATGCCGCGGGTTCTTCGAATCCACCCGAGCCGAGCTGCTCCACGAACGCAGCCACGTCCGGCTCTCCATGGTTCACCTCCCAGCGGTGAACACCCCCCAATTCGACTGGTGCCAGACGACCCTCGACCGTCACCCCCAACCCGTCCCACCGATCTACCAGCCCGAGATCCCCGCCAAGTTCATCCTGGCCGCCGCCCTCGACGGGCGGCCCACCAAGGTCGTCGGGTCGTGGAACAAGATGCTCGTCCTCGCCGGTCGACTGTTCCCCGGGCTCGGCAACCAGTACGCGGCCATAGGCGCCTGGGACACCCAGCTCACCGATCAGTCGATCGCCCCGGACCGGCCCGACAACCTCCACAAACCGGCCGACGACGACCGCGACAATGGCGCCCACGGCATCTTCGACGACAAGGCCGGCGGCTTCTTCGATCCGTCGTTCCTCGAGAGCCTGCCCGCCACCGGCCGTACCTTCGTCACCGCCGCGGCCCGCACAGCTCGAGAGAAAGCCCACACCTACCGGGCCTCGACGACTCGCGGGTCGTGACGTCTACCGTACGGGTCGACGGGTACGCCCCGATCGCCGATTACGCCGTCCTCGGCGACGGGCGCACTGTGGCCCTGATCGCCGGCGACGGGCACATCGACTGGTGGCCGTTCCCGACTCTCGATGCCCCGCCGGTGTGCGCCGCCATCCTCGACCCCGACCACGGCGGACACATCGCGCTCGCCCCCGAGCACCCCTACCAGCTCACTCGCCGCTACCTGCCTGGCACCAACGTCGTCGAGACCACCTACACCACCGCGACGGGCACCGCGCTGGTCACCGTGGCGCTGAACACCGGGTCGGCCGGGCGGCTCCCGTGGACCGAGCTTGCGCATCGCGTCGAAGGCCTCGCCGGCACCGTCCCCATGCGCTTCGAGTTCGCACCCGGCGACCGCTTCGCTCAAGCGAACCCATGGGTCACCACCCGTCAGGCCACCCCGGTCGCCACCATCGACGACCAGACCTTGGCTGTCGTCGTCGACGGCACCGAGACGCCATCGGTCTCCGGTTCGGTCATCCGGGGCCGGCTGGTGGCCGAACCCCACCGTCGGGCGGTAATCGCGGTAGTGGCCACCGACCGAGAGCCGGTCTTCGTGCCCTCCGCCGCCGCCGTCGACACCCGGCTCGATCGGACCATCGACGAATGGCGACGCTGGACTGCCCTCCTCAGCACACCCGCCGGGTGGGAAACGGCCGTCGAACGCTCCGCCCTGGCCCTCAAGACCCTCCTGACGGAGAACACCGGCGCCATCGCCGCGGCCGCCACGACGTCTCTCCCCGAAGGGATCGGCGGAACCAAGAATTGGGACTATCGCTACGCCTGGGTCCGCGACACGTCGTTCACCCTCGATGCGCTCATCAACCTGGGCCTGCACGAAGAGGCCCACGGCGCCGTGTCATGGCTCCTCAAAGCCCTTCGCCGCAACGGCCCCGACCTCCATGTCTTCTACACCCTCGCCGGTGACGTCGCCGACTACGAGACCGAGCTCGACGTCCCCGGCTACCGTCACAGCCGGCCCGTCCGAGCCGGGAACTCCGCCGCCGGGCAAATCCAGCTGGGCACCTACGGCGATCTGTTCGACACCCTTCACCGCTACTGCAACCAAGGACACCTCGTCGACCCCGACACCGGACGCCTTCTCGCGGATCTGGCCGACCGCTGCTGCGACCGATGGCGCCAACGCGATTCGGGCATCTGGGAGCTCGGCCAGCTCGAGCACTACACCATCTCCAAGATCGGCTGTTGGGTCGCGCTCGATCGCGCCACCCGACTGGCTGAAGCCGGTCAGATCCCCGGCGACCGTGCACCACGATGGAAGGTGGAGGCCGAGACCATCCAGGCCTGGGTCCACGAGCACTGCTGGTCGACCTCGAAGCAGGCCTACACCTTCTACGCAGGTACCGACGATCTCGACGCCGCCGTGCTCCTGGCCGGGCGTACCGGCTTCGACCGAGGGCCCCGCCTGACGACCACCATCGATGCCGTCGTCGACGAGCTCGGCGTCGGACCTCTCCTCTACCGCTACAGCGGCATGGCCAAAGAAGAGGGCGCCTTCGTCGCCTGCACCTTTTGGCTCATCGACGCCCTCACCCACGTCGGCCGTCTCGACCAAGCCCGACAGCTCATGGACGACGCCGTTGCACTCACCAACGACGTGGGGCTCCTCGCCGAACAGGTCGATCCCACTACCGGCGCCTTCTTGGGCAACATCCCCCAAGGCCTGTCCCACTTGTCGCTCATCAACGCCGCCTTCGCCCTCGGACGCGCCAGCGGCTGACCGCCGCCAGTCCCCAACGGGAGACCATCATGTCCGCAACGATCCACACCCCCGCCCGTCGTGGCCGCATCCTTGGCGCCGTCCGCCTGGCCTGGGCCGCCACGCTCGTCGCCGCCCCTCACCGGATCATCGCCTTCGCAGGCGGCCGCCCGTCCCCGACCGCCGTGGCCATCGCCCGAGTCCTGGCCGCCCGGCACGCGCTTCAGGGCATCGTGGAAGTCACCACCTGGCCTCGATGGCGCAAGCCTGGGATGGCGGTCGACGGGGCCCACGCCCTCAGCGCGCTCGCCTTGGCCGGCCTGGACACCAGATGGCGACACATAGCCTTCTGCGACGCGGCCGTCGCCGGCGGGTTCGGGCTCGCAGGTCGAGCAAATGGGTGAGCTCGGGACGAAGCTGGAGCAGCGCTGGGCTGGCCACGCCGGTATCGTCAGTCAAGTCAGGGGCCTCTCATCGGTCGTAGCGTCCGAACAGCCGCGGCGGTGACGGGGCTCCTGGCCCAACGTGCCGGTGTAGCCGGTCATCGCAGAGCGAGTCCGCTGGCGCCGGCCAGCACCGCCAGCCCAGTGATCAACCACGCAACCTGGTCGCCGACGTGGCCGCTGTGCAACCGACGCAACGGCTCGACGGCTTTCGCGGCGACGTGGCGCACGGTCGTCGCCCACCGATGCGTGGACAACGCCACCGCCGCGAGTAAGACCGTGGCTGCGGCCTCGCCCACATCGACCAGGACGTTCGCCGCGGTGGTGGGGGTGACGGACAGGTGGGCTACGGGCGGATGCAGGCCGTGAAGCACGGTCGCCACGTACGCGGTCCGGTCGCTGAACCCGGCTGCGGCGCTGGCCGCTCGTCGGCCTATGTCGGGCACCAATCCGAGGGCCAACGCCACGGCGAGAAGGGCGATCGGGGGCAAGACCATGACCAGGGGGGCACGCCGGGGTCGCTCCGAGTCGTCGTCGCCAGGGTCGTCGTCACTCTCGGGCTGCGATGGCGGCCCATCGGTTGCCGGCCCCCAGCCGAGCCAGATGCGCCCCGCAGCGCGCAGGACGGCCCCGCTCGACACGATGACGCAGAACGCCACGATCACCTCGATCCATCCCAACCCCTGCCGGCCGGCCGCAGCGACCAAGATGTCCTTGCCGTTGGCCGCCACGAAAGGGGGCAGGTCTGCTGCCACCAAGGCGCCGAGGGCGACCACCACCCCCGCCACGGGCAGTCCAGCACCCTTTCCCCGAAGCTTCGGCTCGCTGACGCTCGATCGTTGCTGCTGGAGGACGCCCACACCGAAGAACATGGCCGCTTTGGCCAAGCCGTCACCTACCGCGAGCAGGGCGGCGCCGGCCAGGCCGAGTGGGCTCAGCAGCCCGAAGCCGATCAGGTAGAGGCCGAGATGGCTCATGGTCAAGAACGCCAGCATCCGCTTCAAGTTCGTCTGGGCCAACGCCATGACGGGACCGATCACCGCCGTGGCCACGCCGAAGGCCAACAGCACGGCCCGCAGACGGTGCTCGGCTCCTGCGCCGAGCCCAGAGAACGCCGTCTCCCAGACGCGGGCGACGGCAAACAGTCCGAGCTCGCTCAGCACCCCGGTGAACAACACGCAGGCGGGGATCGGCGCAGTGCCGTAGGCGTCGGGGAGCCAGAAGTGGAACGGGACCGCCGCCGCCTTGATCAGAAAGCCGCCGATCAGCAGGGCGAAGGCCACCACCACGAGGCCGTCGGCGGGGTGGCCGGCAACTCGATCGCCGATCTGGGCCAGGTTCAGCGAGCCCGTGCGGGCATAGAGCAGCCCGACGCCGAGGAGGACCACCATGCCCGCCAGGCTGTTGCTCACCGCAAAGTTGATGGCGCCTTGGAGCGACGCCCGGCGAGCGGCGTTGTAGCCAGTGAGGACGAACGCGGTGACCGCCACCAGCTCGAAGGCGACGAACAGGTTGAACAGGTCGCCGGTCAGACAGAAGTCGACGCTGGCGGCGAGGAAGACCAGCATCAGGGCGTGGTAGAGGCCGCCGACCGTCTCGAAGTAGCGCCACGAGTAGACCAGTGCAGCGCAGACCAACAGGCCGGCCAGCGAGGCCAGCCCGGCGCCGAGCGGATCGACGGCGTAGTCGACGCCGATAGCTATCCCAGCGCGAGGATGCCAGCCAGAGAACCAGTAGACGATCCCACCGTCTGCGCTTGCGGCCACCAAGGCCACCGTCAGCGCGGTCGTCGCGCCGGCGACGACCAGGGCGGTCAGGTCCCGTGCCCGTCGCGGTAAGAGCCGGTTGGCTCCCCCCAAGAGGGCAGCGCCGCCCAGAGGCAGCGCGGCGACGGCCGGAACGATGCTGTTCATGGGTCAGTCGCGAGTCGCGGTCAGCTGGTCAGGGTCGATCGTTCCCGTCTGCTTGCGGATCTGAACGATCAGCGCCATGAGCAGTGCCGTCAGGGCGGCTCCGACGACGACGTCGGTCAGGGCCAGTGCCTGCACGATGGGGTCCACCGTCGGCCCGGCGTGGGGCGACAGACCGACGAAGACGGGGGCATGCCCACCGCTTCTGTAGCCGATCTCGAGGATCAGGATATCGGTCGCGGACTGTGCCACCGACAGGCACAGGACCATGTGGATCAGGTTGCGGCTGGTGACCACGCCGTAGACACCGACGAGGAACAGCCACGCCACCACGCCGTAGGCCAGCACGCTCATTTGCCCAAAACCCCACTGGTGGACCCGGAGGGACCAGACCCCCGGCGGATGACCGAGGTCTGGTCCAAGAACTGCGCCGCCAGCAGCGCAAAGGCGGCCGCCACCTCTACGCCGACCACCACATTGAGCAGCGCGATCGTCCCGCCCGATATCAGGTTCCCGGAACGGCCAAGGCTGACCACGTTCCCCAGATAGGCCGCACCGGCGAGCAGGCCGATGACGCCGACGACCACATAGCCGCCGGCGCCCACCCCTTCGGTCGCGTCGAGCAGCCACTTCGGCTGGTACCGCTCCGCGGTGGCGTAGTCCGTAGCGAGGAACACCACGAACAACCCGCTCGCCACCACGACGCCGCCTTGAAAGCCGCCCCCCGGTGTCAGTTGCCCATGCGTCACCGTCTCCACGCCCACCACGACCAGCAAGGGGCTCAGCATGACGCCGAGCAGACCGACCGCAGGGCTGGGCGGTGGGATCCGGCGGTCGGGCGCCTGGTCCTCAGGGAGCGCCCGGACCTCGTCGGCCAAGGGACGGAGGAGTACCGATATCCCGGCCACCGCGCTGAACAGGATGAACTCCTCGAAGAGCGTGTCGATGCCGCGGTAGTCGAAGCTGATGGCGGAGACCACGTCAGTTACCCGGCGCTGCATCGGAGCCGCACGGTTGAGGAACCGGGCGTAATCGGAGATGGGGCCGCCGAAGGCGGGCATCCCGGCCAGTCCCACGACCAAGGCCGCCGCCAGTCCAGCGGTCCCGGCGGCCAACAAGAGGAGGCGTCCTCGTCGGCTCATCGGGAACCTTCTCGCAGCTTGGCCAGACAAAGCAGCACGATCAACGGCAACGCCACGGCCCCGACCACGATCTGCGACAACGCTACGTCGCCGGCCTGGAGGGTCAGGTAGAGGGTGGCCAGCGCCAGCCCGAAGAACCCGGTCACGAACGCCTGTCGCAACGGCTCTCGTGTCAGGACCACTGCGGTACCCGACACGGCCACCCATATGAGCGCCACTGCGACGAGCGCCTCCCTCAAGGCGTGTCCCCGCCGGGATCGGGGTTCTCGTTCCGGGCCGAGGCCGTAGCCGCGGCTTCGTCACGGGCCGCGCCGAAGCCGTCGGGTCCGTCGCCGCGCCGGACCATGATCGAGCGGGCGACGGCATGGCTGGTGAATGGACTGGTACCCGCCACGATCGTCCCGACCAAGATCGCAGCCAAACCTGACGATGACGGACCCTCACGCACCACCACGGCCGCGCTCAGCGCAACCGCACCGATCATGGCGGCCGGCGTGACCAGGTGCAACCGATCGAGAGGATCGTCCATCACCGCGATGCCAACACACGAAGCCGCCACCGTCACGAGCGCGATGACCAGCAGGACGGCCGACACCACGTCCTCGACGTTCACCGACAGGAACCGATCACACCCAGCGCTCCAAGAACCGGGCGAAGACGAGCGTTCCGCCCGCCGACAACGCAGCGAGCACCGAGGCCAGCGACGCCAATGCCGGTTCGCCGAAGCCCTCGGCCAAGCACAGCAGCGCCAACGACTGGACGGTGCCGGTCAACCCCAGCGCAACCAACCGCCGCTCGGGCTCGCCTCGCCAGCACACCCACGCGCAGGGGACCAGCGCCACTTGCAGCACCAACGCACCGACCAGGAACCACATCATCGGACGTCGCCCGAGATGCGCTCGCCGCCCAGGCGGTGCACCAGGGCCACACCCGAGTCTGCGTCGATGTCCACGACGATCGTGGTGGGCGCAACCGACAGCAGGGCAGTGAGCACCGAATCGCGCCGCGCCGCCTGCCATCCGCCGCCCCCAGCCTCTACCGGCACGTGGACCCACGAGCCTCCTGGCCCTGTCCGACCCACCGCCTGGCGCGCCGCCAAGACGAAGACCTGCACGGATTCGACCACGATCCGGTAAGGGAACGCAGCGATTCGACGGACGTCGCCGCGCCGGAAGCTGGGGAGCGCGTCTCCTCGCTGGCTCACGAAGTACCCGATGCCGGCCGCAAGCGCTCCAGTAATGACCCCGGCGACCAGATCCTGCCCATCGAGCTGACCCGCCAACGCGATCCAGACACCACTCGACACGACGACGGTCAAGAGACCGCCAGCGAGAACCCAGACGAGCGGAGGCCGATCCGTCGTATGAGCCATGGTCTCCTCCTCGACCACCCTGAGCCGATCGTGAACTACAACTGTGTAACTACGACCATAGCATTCGAGCGCAGGTGTCCTTTAGCGCTTTGGCTCTTCAGACGCGAGAGGCTGTTGCGTTGTGCCGCTGGTCTGGTCGGGATGGAACTCGGTGGTGATCTCTTCGAAGCCCTTGTTTCGTTGGGCGGCGGCATACGAGGTGTAGGCCCGCCGATCTTCCTCGGTGAGCTGGACATTGTCGGTGAAAGGGGTGAGAAGGCTGCGGGGCCAGAGCTTCTCGGCCCGCACGACGTTCGCTTCGGCGCAGAGGACGACCAGGGTGGCCGCCAGGTAGATGAAGGCGAGCAAGCCGAGGACGATCCCAAACACCCCATACGAGGCACTCGCTCCCTTGAGCTGATGGCTGACGAAATAGGTGCCGACCGTTTGCAACACCTGCCAGCCGAGGGCGGCGGCGATCGCTCCACCCCGGACCTGCCGGATGCTGACATCGCGAGCCGTGAGCACCCGAAATGCGGCCGTGAACAAAACAACGTTCAACCCGACTGCCAGCACCAGGGCGACGATACGGCTACCGATGCCGCCGAGAGCTCCGCTGGTGTAGGCGCCGGCACCGGTGCTGAGGCCCGACAGGGCGGTGGTGAGCAGCAGGCCCAGGCCAAGCACCGCTAGCACTCCAAGGCTGCGCAACCGCCCCTTGATCGGGTTGGGACGGGAGTTCTTCGGGATGGCCCACACCGTGTTCAACGCGTTCTGCGCCGCCTGGGCGACCCCGATCCCACCGTACAGGCTGCCCAGGACGCCGATGATCACTCCGGCGATGCTGCCATGCACGGCGTGAATGTTCCGGCCGATCTGCTGACCGACGATGGGAAACTGACCAAGCGCGGAGTTCAACGCCTGATGCTGCAGGCTTGGGTTGCCCTGCAACACGAACCCTAGAACAGTAACGAGAAGCAACAGCAGCGGGAACAGGGAGAGAAACCCGTAGTAGGTGATCAGAGCCGCCAGGTAGCCACCCTGATCGTCGAAGTACTTGTACAGCACCGCCAGCGGCAGGCCCACCCAGCGGTGCCGGCGCTGATAGTCGTCCACGCGGGCCACTCCGCTCATCGCTTTGCTCCGTCCTCCCTGCCAGGTCTCTCCGCCAGTATGGTCGCGCCGCGATCGCCGCGTGGGTCCCTGGCGGGGTCGTTGCCGGGCCGCTCTGGGTCCACGGTGATGTGCCTTGCGCAACCGGTCGGATCAGGGTGCCACGGCGCGCGCGACGCAGCTGCGCAGCAGGGCCCGGCGGCGGTCGTGCTCTGGACAGCTGCGCAGCAGGGCCCGGCGGCGGTCGTGCTCTGCGGGAGGTTAGTCCGCGCTGGCGGCGTAAACGCCGCTGGCCGGCGACCAGGCTCCGGCCATGGCGATGACCAGGGTCAGCAGGCGCCGGGATCACCGTGTGGGAAACCATGCAAGCGGCCGGCATCCGGTTGGGCAGCCGGGTCGCCGTGGCCGGGCTCGGCGGCCTGGGGCACGTCGGAGTGAAGTTCGCTGTCGCTCTCGGCGCCGAGGTCACCGTGCTGAGCCGCACCCCGGACAAGGCCGAGGACGCCCGCAAGCTCGGGGCCACCGACCTGCTGGTCACCACCGACGACACGCAGCTGGCACAGGCATTCGGCCGGTTCGGCCTGATCCTTGACACCATCTCCGGCCCGCACGACCTGCCTCCGCTGCTGCGACTGCTCGCCCTGGACGGCACGCTCAGCGTGGTCGGCTTTCCCACCGAGGTCCCGCTGCAGATAATGGACCTGACCTTCGGCCGGAAGAAGCTGACCTCCTCGGGCACCGGCGGCCGGCGGGGCACGGCCGAGATGCTGGCCTTTGCCGCCGAGCATGGCATCACTGCGGACATTGAGCTGCTCCCCTCCGCCCACGTCGAGGAGGCTCTCACCCGTCTCGGCCAAGGCGACGTCCGCTACCGCTTCGTGCTGGACCTGTCCGACCTCGACCAGCCTGTGTCCTGAGGAGAGCGAGGCTCTCGCCTTGGGTGCGGCTGTCCAATGAGGTCGGGCAGGTGGCCGATGTGGTCGATGACGTGATCCGGTGCAGGGCCATCGCTGTCGAGGTCGCCGGCCTGGAACTTGCCGGTCTTGACCAAGACGCCGGTCATACCGACCGCTTGAGCGCCGCGCACATCAGAACCGATGTCGTCGCCGACCATCATCACGTCGGCGGGAACGACGCCGAGGTCCTCGAGCGCGGCGTGGAAGAAGTCGGGCGCCGGCTTGCCGACCACGGGGATATCGATGTCAGCTGCGGCCTCGAGCCCGACGATGAACGATCCCATATCGAGCGCCGGGCCGTCGGCGGTCTGGTAGCGGGTGTTGCGGTGCAACGCCACCACGGGCACGCCGCCGACCGCCAGCTTGAAGACGGCGTCGAGCTCGCGGTAGCCGACGTTGGGGCCCGCACCGCCGAGCAGCACGACGCCAGCAGAAGTCGCCGGGACGATCTGGACGCCCTCGAGGTCCTCATCCAGCGGGCCCTCGTTGACGACCAGGCAGCCCGCGCCCCGATAGCGTTCGGTGAGGTAGCGGGCGGCGCTGCTCACCGCAGTCAAGATCGCCGACGGGTCAACTTTCATGCCGGCGTCGGCTAGAAGACCGGCGATCTGACGGCGCGACCGGGACGACGTGTTCGTGACCAGCCGAAACGGCGTGCCGTGCTCGCCCAGCCAGTTCACCGTCTCGGCTGCGCCCGGTAGCGGCTTCCACGAGACCGCGAGCACTCCGTCGATGTCGAGCAACGCCCCTCTTGTCATACCCGAACCTACCGTTCGGGTATATCGGTCGGCGGCGGAAGACGCGGCTGCTCGTGCCCGTTCCGGCTGCCTGGACGGCTAGCGACACCCGAGATCGGCGACGACGATGTCGGCGAGTTGGGCGAGAAACGCGAGTTGGTCGTCGGTCCAGTCGCGCCGGACGCGGTCCATGACGCAGATGGTGCCGACGGCCACGCTATCGAGGGTGAGCATCGGCAACGCGGCGTAGGCCACGATGTCGTGGTCGCTGCTCGTCGGCGTGCCGGCGTCATGAGGACGGCCAAATCCGTCGAAGGCGATCAGCGGACGCCCCTTCTTGACCGCTTGACGGCACACCAAGTACTCGATCGACGTCTCGGCGAGTGTGGCGCTGTCCTCCATGCCGAACGTGGCTGGGAGAACCGCTCGGCTGGCGTCGGCCCACCAGATCATGGCGATGGGCGCTTCCAGGAGGCCAGCCGCGAGAGCGACGAGACGCTGGAAAGCGAAGGACAGACCCGGGGGCTCCAGGTCTGCCGAAACAGCGGGCCGGTCCGTGTAGCTCTGCTCGAGCGGCTCGACTGTCATGGGTTCGGGCAGCCGTTTCGGGTCTGCGAACCCCTCGAGGCGGTGAGGACCGACGGCCAGCGAAGGGGCCGAGGGTGGCCGCGGTCAATTCTCGGTTCCCCGAGCAGGGCGCGAGGGCTGACGACAGTCTCGCCGGCGTACTCGACGAGTGGCCCTTCGACGATACCTTCGATGCACAGCGCGCCGCCGTCATTGATGGCGGCGCCGTGGCAGGTACCCGCCACGATGGCGTGTCCCCCGACGGCCACGAAGAGCCTCTCGGTGGTCCCGGCGATATATGCGGACCCCCCTCGGGTGACGACGATCCCAGCCCGGGCGATGCCTGCCAGCATCAGGGTTCCGTCAAGTCCGACGCGGATCAGTCCCTCGACAGCTCCGGTCACCGTGACGATGACCGAGTCACCGACGACGAGCACGTCGCCTCCCACATCGTCGATCACCCGGCGGCGGCCCCACAGCTCCGCTCCCGAGCCGAGCCGATCAGGCGAGATCAGCATGATCGGCCCGGCTGCACCCACTCGGCCGAGGTCGCCGAGGGTGAATCAGACCCGGGTTTGCGATGGACCGGCCACACAGGACCTCACTTCACACGACTCGCCACTGCACCGGATTGAAGGCCGACTGGCCGCCGAACCCGTAGCAGAGACAGGCAAACGTCGCACCGGCGCTGCGGCTTCCGTCGAAGGGCCGAACGCGACAGGGATGAACTTCTCCCGGCTGGCTGCTCAACCGATGATGAAACGAACGTTACCCCACATCGGCGGCGATGAACCGAGTCCGGCCGAGACCTCCCAAGGGCCAGGTACGAGTCTCGGACACCGACGGCTCCGTCCGCCACCGACGAGACCGCCACGGCGGATCGGCGCATGGGTCTCGACAGGTCGGCATCGGACCATCTACGGTCACCCGTGGGTTGAGCAG
Source organism: Acidimicrobiales bacterium (assembly GCA_965276635.1). Taxonomy (GTDB): domain Bacteria; phylum Actinomycetota; class Acidimicrobiia; order Acidimicrobiales; family Palsa-688; genus CBDIBC01. The sequence goes on from CBDIBC010000005.1 coordinate 244,330, forward strand.
CCAGCCCTAGGAGGCGCAAGGCCTCAAACCGGTCACTGTCGTCTTGGTGCGACGTTACCCGGCATTTGTCCAGCATCGACGAAGAGGTCGAACTGCCGTGAGCATGATATCCACCGTCGACCGTTCACCCCAGTGGCCGTGAAGGACCAGATGCTGGCCGGCTTGGCCCAGCGGGTGGAATCCTCCACCCGGGCTGACAGCTTGGCGAAGGCCCTCGAACGGTCTCTGCGGTCGCTGAGACGTCTGCCGAATGGCCGGAGCGCGGTGAGCGGGACCGCATTCGGTCATCCTGCACACCCTCTGATGGTCACTGCGCCGATAGGCGCGTGGACGAGCGCGATGGTGCTGGACCTCGCTGGTTCTCGGCGCGCGGCCCGGGGGCTGATCGGGGCGGGGGTGCTCTTCGCTGCGCCGACCGTGCTCAGCGGGGCGAGCGACTGGCTGGATACCGAGGGCGCAGAGCGGCGCGTGGGCTCCGTCCATGCCGCGCTGAACGTCGCCGCCGTCGCCACCTATGCAGTGTCGTGGTTGGTGCGCCCGAAGCGTCCTGCGGTCGGCGTGGCATTCGGTTTCCTCGGCGCCGGGCTGGCTACTGCAGCGGGATGGCTCGGCGGCCATCTCACCTATGGCCTCGGTGTGGGCGTCGACACCAATGCCTTCAGCACGGGGCCGCAGGCTTGGACCGAGCTCGGCGTCGAACCCCGGCCCGGGACCGCCATGCTGGCCACCGTCGACGGCGCACGGCTCGTCGCCGGCTTGATTGATGATCGCCCAGCGGTGCTGGCTGACCGCTGCAGCCACCGAGGCGGCCCGCTGTCAGAAGAACCGCTGATCGGCGGCTGCTTCACATGTCCTTGGCATGGCAGCCGTTTCGATGCACTGACCGGGGCAGTACGTCGAGGTCCAGCCTCGGTACCGCAGCCTACATACGAGGTTCGCAACCACGGAGGCGTCCTTGAAGTCCGCCGTCGGGAAGAGCGTGCGTTGCGGACCAACCCCGTCTGATCTGGCCCGCCTCACCGGCACGGCGGAGAGACCACGAGACCGAGAGAGAAGGCGCAGGATGACGTCGTTCGGATACACCATGATGTGTGAGCAGGCGGGACCGAAAGATCTGGTCAGCCACGTGCAGGCGGCGGAGGAGGCCGGGTTCGATTTCTCCGTTACTCTGATCACTATTCCCCCTGGCTAGACAGCATGGGTCACTCACCGTATGCCTGGTCCGTGCTCGGCGCCGCCGCTCAGGCGACAGAACGCATCGGACTCATGACATATGTGACCTGCCCGACGAAGCGGTACCACCCTGCCGTTGTCGCCCAGAAGGCGGCCACGATGGCATTGCTCAGCGACGGACGGTTCCGACTCGGCCTCGGCGCTGGCGAGAATCTGAACGAGCACGTCACCGGCGGTGGATGGCCGCCGGTCAATGTCCGCCACGCCATGCTCGCCGAAGCCGTCGACATCATCACGGCGCTGTGGCAGGGCGGCTACGTCACCTTCCTTGGCGAGCGCTTCGAGGTCGACTCGGCCAAGCTGTGGGATCTTCCCGATACGCCACCGCCACTGGGCATTGCCGTGTCCGGTCGCCAATCCTGCGACCTGGCCGGGCGCAGCGCCGATCTCATGGTGGCGGTCGAACCCGACGCCGAGCTTGGCACCATGTTCGATCAGGCAGGAGGGGCGGGCAAATCCCGGGTCGGGCAAGTGCCAGTCTGCTTCGACGTCGACACCGACGCGGCTGTCGATCGCGCGCCGGTCGGCCTCTGTGGCCTTCAGCCTGGCGATGGCCGCCTTCGTGGCCTTCTGGCGCTTCGAGCCCTTCTCTTGCCGGGCGAGCCTGCGTTGAAGGCGGCGCAACCGCTGGGTCTCACCAGGCCGGGGACCGGGAGCGTGGAGCATCTGCCCTCTGAGGTCGCGACGGTGGCGACCACCCCGGCGTCGAGGCCGACACTGCGCCCTGTCGGGGTGCGTTCGAGCACCGGTTGGGGGGCGGAGAAGCTGACGTGCCAGCGGCCGGAACGGTCGGAGGTGACCCTGGCCATCCCGTGCTCGGTTGGCAACGGGCGAGACAGGCGGAAGCGGACCGGGCCGATCTTGGGCACCTGTAGCGTCGCCCACCGTCGGTTGACGCGCTCCACTGACACGTCTCGGACACAGAAACCCTCGTCTGTCGATCCCGGCCTTGCGCCACCGAGGGCGGCGATGGGTGGCCGCCCACCAGTTGCGAAGCGCCTGGCCGAAGTCCCGCAGCGCCTGTTGCTGCACTGAGGATGACCCTTTGCCCAGCCAGGTTTCCTTCCGGGCCTCGGCGAGCTGGCGGGAGCGTTCGACACGTCCTGGCGTCGGCCGTCCCGGTCGGTAGCAGTTGGCCTGCTCTAGGGCCAGGTTCCACACGTAGCGGGCACCGGCGCAATGGCGAGACAGCATCGCGAACTGGGAAGGATCCGGGTAGAGACGATAACGATTGGCCATCTATGCCGCCCGCTTCTGGTCTTCGACGTAGCGCCGCACGACCTCCAGGGGAGCGCCACCCACCGTGGAGACAAACCACGACCGCGACCACAGGACCGGTAGCCGACGCCGCGGGGGAAACCCCGCCGCAGCAGCCGCGACGAGCGACCCTTCAACTTCTCGACCAGCTTCGACAAGGCGACGGCGGACGGAACTTCGACGAGCAGGTGGACGTGATCGGCCATCACCTCCACCTCGATCACCTCGCCGCCGGCCTCGTCTATCACCTCGAAGATGAACTCCTTCAGCCCAACCTCGACCCTCCCGGCCAGCCCGCTACGTCGGTACCGCTGCCCCTGCGGAGCAGCGTTGTGGTACTTGGCCGAGTAGACCATCTTGTTGGTCGAGCGGTAGCCCACTGACACATCATCGAAGGAGGATGAGACAACCATCCGGGTGGCGCAGCCACCCGGCAACGGAAAGACCCTCAACACACCACTGAAGTCGTCGGCTCGCGGGCTTGTTCGGTCAGTCAGGGTGCCGTAGGAGCTCGTCGGCGTAGGCCAAAGGGTGATTCTCGTTGCAGTCCAAGAACCGTTCGTTCAACGCCTGGGCCAGCAGGTCGTGATCGTGGTCACCGAGACGGGCCCGACCAGACAACATCTCGTTGAGTTGCTGGGGTGGGATGCTCCCACCCAGGCTCATGTAGTCGAACCACAGGTCTGGCACCGCCAGCCCCAACATGACCCTCGCCGCTTCCAGCCGGCGGGCGCGAGAGACAGACACGACAGACTTATGCCTCGCGGTCGGGGCGCCCTAGATGGTCGACGATCTCTGCGGCGACGTCTCGCAGCTTGCGGTGGCTGCGCTGGGATGCTCGTCGGAGCACGTCGAACGCCTGGTCGGCGCTCATCCGCTCACGGGCCATCAAGACACCTTTGGCCTGGCCGATCATGTCGCGGGTTTCCAACGCCTCCTGGAGCTGCCGGTTGGCCATCTGGGCGCTGGTCAATGCCGCCGCGTTGGCCAACACCGCCGAAGCTTGGCCAGCCAATCCGCGGGCGATGCCCACCGTGGCATCACCGGGAGGAGCGCCCCCCGCCGAGTACAAGTTCAACGCGCCCGTCGTCCGATCCCGAACCTGCAGCGGCAGCGACCACACCGACGCCATCCCCGCTGCCGATGCCGCAGCTGCGAACATCGGCCACCGGCCGCTGGCCCGCTCGAAGGTCACTTCCTGGCCGGTCCGGATCGCCTCCACGCACGGCCCCTCACCCCCCTGGTACTGGCTTTCGTCCACCACCCGGATCACCTCCGAACTGGCACTGGTCGTCTCGAACCGGCCCGCGGCGCCGACCAGCAGCGACACACTGGCGGCGTCGACGCCAGCCACCGCCGCCACCGCCACGGTGACGATGATCTCCAACAAGCCCGAAACAGTCTCCTCCGACAGAAGCAGCTCAGCCAGCTCCGGCACGAACCACGAGGCCCTGTCATCCGCAACCGCATCACCCACGGCTCGCGCCGCCCAAACATCGACACCACGCCACATTCTGCACAGTTACCTCTTTCGCGAAGCGAAAAGAGGCGACAGAGCCTTCCCGGGGCGCACGGACCAAGATCGCATCACCCAAACCGAGGCGTCCCTTCTCGGGAACACCATCAACCTACACCCCCCCCGCACCGCCCGTCAGGCGGGGGTTTCGGAACCGTCGCCGGACCACTCGGTGTGGAACGCGCCGTCTTTGTCGACGCGATGGTAGGTATGGGCGCCGAAGTTGTCGCGCAAGCCTTGGATGAGCGCGGCCGGGAGGTGTGCGCGGCGGAGCGCGTCGAAGTAGGCGAGCGATGACGAGAACCCCGGCGTCGGCACCCCGACGTTCGCGGCGTGGGCTACGACCCGCCGCCAGCTGTCGAGACCGTCAGCGACGGCGTCAGCAAAGTAGGGAGCGACGAGCAGCGACGGAAGGTCGGGCTGCTCGTCGTAGGCGTCGCGGATGCGGTCCAAGAACCGAGCCCGGATGATGCACCCACCCCGCCAGATCGTGGCCATGGCCCCCCGGTCGATGTCCCATCCGTATTCGTCGCTGCCCGCCGCGATGTGGTCGAAGCCTTGAGCGTACGCGACGACCTTCGACGCGTACAGGGCCTTGCGGACGTCCTCGACGAACTCGCCGCGGTCGTCGACCGGTTTGTCGTGGGTGTCTGATCCGAATGCCTTGGCCGCCGCCGCCCGTTGCTCGGCGTGACCCGACAACGACCGGGCGAAGGTCGCCTCGGCGATCCCCGTGATGGGGACCCCCAGGTCGAGAGCGTTCTGCACGGTCCAGCGGCCGGTGCCCTTCTGCTCTGCCTGGTCGGCTACCACGTCGATGAAGGCGCGGCCCGTCTCTCCGTCCACGTGGGACAAGACCTGGGCGGTGATCTCGATCAGGAACGACTCCAAGTCGCCGTCGTTCCAGGCCCGGAAGATCTCGGCCAGCTCCGCCGGGGACGCGTGAAGGCTCTGTCGCAGCAGGTCGTAGGCCTCCGCGATCAGCTGCATATCGGCGTACTCGATACCGTTGTGGACCATCTTGACGAAATGGCCAGCGGCGTCAGGGCCGACATGCACGCAACATGGGGTCCCGTCGACATCGGCGGCGATCGCCGAGAAGATCGGTCCCAACGTGTCGTAGGACTCGTCCGAGCCGCCGGGCATGATGCTCGGCCCACGCAGGGCGCCCTCCTCGCCGCCTGAAACGCCGGTGCCCACAAAGTGGAGCCCTTTTGTCCGGAGCGTCTCTTCTCGTCGGCGCGTGTCGGCGAAATGAGCGTTCCCGCAGTCGATGACAATGTCGCCCTCATCCAGCAGCGGCACCAAGTCGTCGATCACCGAATCGGTCGCCTCGCCTGCCTTGACCATGACGATCACCGCCCTCGGCTGCTCAAGGGAGGCGACGAGGTCGGCGAGTGACCCAGCCGGGACGAAGCTGCCTTCGTCGCCGTGCTGGTCAACCAACTCCCGGACACGTTCCGCCGACCGGTTGTGCACCGCAACGGTAAAACCATGTCTGGCTAGGTTGCGGGCCAGGTTACGTCCCATCACCGCCAGGCCGGTCACTCCGATCTGCGCTCTTCCCTTTTCGCTCATGCCGCTCCCTCTCGTTGGCTGGTCAGCATCGCAGCGAGGACCATTGACACCGACGTCAAGGAGCCCCCCGACGCGGTTGGAACTCCCCCTGACTTTGTCCTCACCTGTACCCCGCACCGCTCGCCTGTACCCGTCCGAGCTCCGCCGTCCCGAGCTACTCCGAACCTGGCCCTTCGGTCACGGACGGGACGAGATCAGTGGCGACGTGGCCGGGGGACGTGCCTGAGGCGAGCTCCGTTGAGCGCGGCACGCGCCGCGTTCGACCCACACGAGCCGTGTACCCCGCCCCCGGGATGAGCGGACGACGAGGCCAAATAAAGGCCGGCCACGAACGTTCCTGGTCGAGCGTTGCCTGGTGTCGGGCGGAAGATGAGTTGTTGGTGGAGCTGCGAGGTGCCCCCGTTGATGGCGCCGCCGTCGAGGTTGCTGTCGGCTGCGGGAAGGCTGGTAGGGGTGAACATATGGCGGCCGAGGATGAGGCGGCTGAAGCCCGGGGCCCGTTCTTCGATGCGTTGTTCGATGCGGCCGACCATGGCCGCTTGGTCGTCGCTGTCCCATCGGCCCGATATCTCACCTGCGGGGTCATGGTCGATGCGGCGTGGCACGTGGGTGTAGGCCCACGCGGTCTCAGAGCCGGCGGGTTGACGGGTTGGGTCCGTCATACTCTGCTGGCCGACCAGGAGGAACGGGCTGGCGGGGACAGTATGGGTAGCCAGGTCGGCCGACCAGCGGGTCAGCTCGTTCAGATCGTCAGCGACATGGATGGTGCCCGCCTGCCGTGCCTCGGGGGCTGACCAGGGGATGGGGGCGGAAAGGGCCCAATCCAGCTTCACGGTTCCGGCATCCCACTGGAAACGGTCGAGATCGCCAGCAAGCTTGGATGGCAACGGGTGATCCGCGAGCAAACGTCGGTACAAGTGCGGTGCGGCGACGTCAGCCAGCACCGCCTGGCCCACCGCTATCTCTTCTCCGCCGGCGGTGCGCACGCCGACAGCCCGGCCATTCCTGACGATGACGCGGGCGACTGGCGTGTCGCAGCGCACCTGCCCGCCCAGAGCCTCCAAACGGCGCACCAACGCAGCGGTCAGCTCGCCAGCACCCCCTTTGGGCACCGGGAATCCCACGTTCTGGGCCAATGCGCACATCAACCAGCCGAAGAGCCCACTTCCGGCCGTCTCCGGGCTGAGATCAGTGTGAAGGGCACTCCCGGCGATCAGCAACGCACCGCCCTCGCCACCAAAATGCTCTTCGGCCAACCGACGTGCCGGGATAACCCCGAGCCGAGCGAGGTCAACTGCGCCGCGCCAGCGGAGCTGCCGGGCGAGCCTCAAGCCCGGCCGCACCGGGGGAAACGGCTTCAACAGCGTCTCGACAAACGCCTCACCATGCCGCTGATAGAGCTCCATGAGGGCTCGCCATCCCGCACCGTCGCCCGCGTGGTAGGTGTCGAGGCTGGCGGCACTGCGGTCGATATCGGGAGCGATGATTGCGCATTTTCCGTCTGGTGTGGGATGGGCCAACGCGAGCGGCGCTCGACACCACCGCAGCCCGTGTGCCTCCAAGTCGAGTCGGGCGATCACTGGAGACGCGGCGGCAAGCGGGTAGAACGCCGAGAACAGATCATGACGAAATCCCGGCAGCGTCGCCTCTCCGGTCCGGACTGCGCCGCCCGGCTCGCTCTGTGCCTCGAGGACGAGGACCGCCCAGCCGGCATCGGCCAAGACGTTGGCCGCCACCAAGCCGTTCGGGCCGGCACCGACGATGACAGCGTCGAAAGCCATCAGCGACGCCTCCGGAGACGGAGGGCGCCAGCTGTCGCCTGGGCGCCGGTCACCTCGGGGACCGTGGATGCGTCCGCCGTGGCACCTTCTGTATTGGTCACCTCAGTAGCGTCGAGAGCGGGCCGGTGTGGAGCTGACCAAGGATCTCCTTCACGTCTCGATAGACGTGAAGGGCTCCGGCCTCGCTGAGCTCATGTTGGCTGAACCCGCCGGTCTCGACCGCCACACAGCCGACTCCAGCAGCTCGAGCCGCCTGGATGTCCCAGATGCTGTCCCCCACCGCCAATGCACGTCGCGAGTCAATCGACCCCGTCTCCATGGCGGTCAGGAACACCTCCGGCGACGGCTTCGAGCTTTCCACCTGGTCGGCCGTGGTCTTCGCATCGATTGCCGCATCAGCGTCGAGCGCTCGCAGCAACGAGGCCAGCTCCACGTCGGGAGCGGACGTCGCCAGCACGACTGCGACGCCGCTGGTGTGGACGGCCCGTAGGAGATCGGCAGCACCCGGAAAAGCGCGAGCGTCGTCCATGAGAGGACGATATCGATCCGGCCGTGCTGCGACCGCCGCTGGGCACTCATGGCCGAGTAGCTCCGGCACCAGCTGGTCGCCGCCCATGCCGACCAGCCTGTGGATGGCGTTCATCGGAGCCCATTCACCAGCGTCTCGAAGAGCGCGCCACCACGCCACCGTATGAAGATAGTTGGTGTCCACGAGCGTGCCATCGACATCGAAGAGAACACCCGGACGTAGATCAGTCACGCGAGTGGGTCATCCTCACGGTTCACTTCGCGCTGCTGGCCACAGCATCGTCTCGTCGTTGGCGGAGCCCATTGTCTTTCTGGTTCTACCCACATGCGGCTTCCGAGAAGCAGCAAACTCCACCGTTTCGGCCGCGTTCCCCGTCGGACGCGGGTCCCATGGCAGGGGCCCGTAAGATTGCGCCCGCCCGATCCTGAGACCCCAGTACTGTCGGTCTACAGCTTACGCGACCCACGACACGGTGGAGGACCGGATGGCAGTCGTCGAATGCCACACTCAGGCGTTACCCCACGATGTCTTCGCCGTGCTGGCGAACGGCTGGTACTACTCCGGCTGGGTCGTCGGCACATCGCACATGCGGGCGGTCGAAGCCGAATGGCCCGCAGCCGGAAGCCGACTCTTCCATGCCAGCGGCATCTGGCCAGCCGCGCTGCGAGACGAGACCCAGGTCGAAGAGGTCGTCCCCGACAACCGCCTCGTCATGACAGCACGCGGTCGACCTCTGGGCCAGGTCCGCATCGAGCTCACCCTCACTGTTGAGGCACTGGGCACATGCATACGCATGAGCGAGGTTCCAACCGCCGGCCTCGGACGATGGATCGATAACCCCATCAACGAGAAGCTCCTCGCCCGACGAAACGTCGAATCGCTCGCCCGACTGACAGCCATGGCGGAGCGCCGCACCTGTCCATAGCAGCCCGCACGTCGCAGGGCTGCTACGTGACCCGAGCGTTACAGACGCCTCCGTCAGCGACGGCGACTCGGCCTGAGCCGGGTGCCGCCGAAGAAGACAGTGCCCAAGAAGATGACGGCACCGATGATGAAGAGCCAGAACAACCCGTGGACCACGAAGCCGACGATACCGAGGACGACACAGATCAGCACGATCAGAAGCAAGAAGGCGATCACGCGGGCGCCGGGCTGGGCATCGGCTGCGCCGGCTCAGGAATGGGATCCGGGAAGGGATCAGGTGGCATCGGTACAGGGTCAATAGGCGGATCCAGGGGCGGCTGGGTTGGAGGAACATTGGTCATACGCTCTTCTTCCCCAACCGATGACGTCGGAACACACGGGTCAGCGGTCGGACCTCCCGACCAACGAACTCAGGCCACGGCAGCTGCTTCGGAGAGCAGGTCGATGACTGCCACCTCCACTGCTTGGCGCCTCTTGAACAGGCCCAGGCTGCCGCCTCCGTGGTCGAGGCGGCTGATGGGCAGCGGCATGCACTCGCCACTGTACAAGCGGTCGATGATCCGGGGATCGATGTAGGACGCGCGGCACACCGAAGGCGTGTTACCCAGTTGCTCGGACACCTCTTTGACCGCCTGGGCGACCAACCGCTTTCGTCGCGATGGGGACGCTCCCTCGGTCATGACCGCCGCGAGTTGGGCGGCTGCGGCCACGGTGCCTGACCAGGTTCGGAAGTCCTTGGCGCTGAACTGCTCCCCCGCTATCTCCTTGATGTAGGCGTTGATGTCAGCCGAGCGCACGTCGACCCAGCGCTGCTCCTCTTTCCAGACCAGGAGGTCCTCCCCGCCTCTCCGGCGGCGCCGGAGGGCCCCGACCACCTCGACCAGCCCAGTGTCTGCCACCACGACGTTCCGGCGGATCGAACCTTTGGCCAGGTAGTCGAAGACCAGTTCGTCGCCATGGATCCGGACGTGGTCCTTCTTCAGGGTGGCCATCCCGAACGTACCGTGCTCCTCGGCGTATTCCTCGTCACCGATACGGAAGCAGCCGAGGTCGAGGAGGCGGGCGGCGGCAGCCAGGACTCGCCGCCGGCCGAGACCCCGTTCGGTCAGGTCGGCGGCCACGGCTTTACGGACCGTCGGCATAGCCCGGCCTAGCTCTCTCGCCCGTTCCTACTTCTCGTGGTCGCGACGGCGGCGCCACTCCTCGTGGTAGCGATACTGGCGCCGGCCGGCGGTGTCGGTCCCCACGGCCTGGATGTGCCCGTGCGGCCACGGGCAGATCCACACCTCCTGCCACGCCGGCGGGGTCACCAAGGCGCGAATGCGGTCCAGGGTCGCAGGGTCGTTCACCCGCTCACCGGCGTTCCAGGTATAGGAGAAGCCCTTCCCTTGTCGGCGTCGGGTGATCCCCAGACCGTGCACATCCGAGTGGCGGAGGCGAGGCACCCCTCTCTCATGCCCGTCTTCCCCTCTTTCAAGCCTCACCGTGCCGGGCTGGCCACCGGTTTCTTCCCGATCCGGGCGGGTAGGTGTCCGTCCATGAGTCGCGGGCCGGGGAACCAGCAACTGAGCCTGAACGACCGCGCGTCCCCACTCGGCGCCGAGACGACCTACCGTCCCTCAGCCGGAGAGGGACCGCCTGGAGGCCGCCTTCGGGAGCTCCGCCAGGCTGCCCTGACGTGCCAAGCCTGCGACCTGTGGGCTCACGCCACCCAGACGGTCTTCGGGGAGGGCCCCGTCGACGCAGCTCTGGTTCTGATCGGCGAGCAGCCAGGCGACCAGGAAGACGTGGCCGGGCGCCCCTTCGTCGGCCCGGCGGGACAGGTGCTGGACGAGGCCCTCCGGGCGGCAGGGGTGGACCGGAGCGAGGTCTACGTAACCAACGCGGTCAAGCACTTCAAGTGGAAGCCCCGGGGTAAGCGCCGCCTGCACGACAAGCCCAACCGTCAGGAGGTCGCAGCTTGCCGGCCTTGGCTCAGCCGAGAGCTCGAGCTCGTCAGCCCGGAGGTGCTTGTCGTCCTCGGCGCCACGGCAGCACAGGCTTCTCCTCGGCTCCTCCTTTCGCCTGACCCAGCACCGCCAAGAGGTCATCACTGATGCCGGCTACGCCCCTCAGATCCTGGCCACGGCCCACCCGTCGGTCATCCTGCGCCTCCCCGACCCCGCTGCCCGCGACCAGGCCCGGCGCCAGCTAGCCGACGACCTGATATTCGCCGCCAACCTCGTTGGCGCCGGCACATGAACCAGAACGAAGGCCGCCGAGGCCCTGCTCATCAGCTGGTCCCGTGTCGCACCACTACAGCATCGGCTCGGTGGCCAGTCCGGGACGCTCCGCGAGAAGGGAGCGCAGTAATAGGGCGTCAGCGTTGTCAAGAACCACACGCCGATCGATCTCTGTCCTGAGCTTGGCCCAGCTGACGAACCCGTACTCGCGGGCCACTATCAGCTGGGGAGAATCAAGAGTCGGCGTTCCGAGAAGCGGGCCAACCGCGTCGCTGCCGCGGGATCACCAGATCTAGATGCCCGGAGCAGCTCTTTCGCCTGCCGGCGGAGCTGGTAGAGGTCAGCGCGAGCGGGAAGGTCAGCCATGACGTCTCCTTGGTGTGCCGGCGGTTCGGGTGCCAAGCAGAGGAGATCGTCACCACGAAGAAGCTGTCACAGGAGAGGTGGACCCGGCCATGCCCGCGAACCCGCCGGCGCCCTCACGGCGCCAGCCCTGACTGTAGCGCCGGGGAGCTACAACGACGGGCTGATGACGATCGTTCCTCCGAGCCTGGAGCGAGCTTCAGTCCAGCGGCCAGCCGTTGCACAAGCGGATCGTCAACTGCGACGATCGACGATCTGGAGGTCACTTCGGCTGACCGGCGTCGGCGGGGTCTGGTAGCCCCGGCGACATAGTGGGCAAGCCAGCAGCGTTGGCATCACTCACAAGCCGGTGGTCGTACGCCACAAATGCCGTGAGCTCATCTCGGAGGAGCACCGCGGACGCCAAGTGCAGGGCGTCGAGGGTACGGAGGAGCGGGTCGCCAATCTCCGAGGCGAGATCCTGCACGCCACGGTCGAGGGGAACGAGGTCAAGGTCCCCAACCACCGCCCGGGCCTCGGCCATCACCCCGCCACCGGCTCGTCGGGCGGCTCGGAGAACCTCCACCCGTCCCAACTCGCTGGTCACCACCGTTGCGTCCGGCTGACCGTCGAGCCACTCGCTCAACGGTGCTGTCTCGCCCTCTCTGCGGATCAACTTCATCAATGCCGAGGAGTCGAAGTAGATCACAGCCGTTCCGAGCGCTCGGCATCGAGCAGTTGCTGATTGGTCGGCTCGTTCGGGCCGACGGGCACGGCTCGAGGCGAGCGGAGACGCCCCGTGGGGCTCAACGCAGGGATCAGCCGGCCGGTGGCGACCAAACGATCCCTTGTCGTCCTGGGAGCCTCTGGCGGCACGAGCAAGGCGACGAGCACGCCACGCTCGCTTACCTCTACAGTCTGGCCTCCCTTGACCAGGGTCAGGTACCGCGAAGCGTTTTGACGTAGTTCCCGGATACCGATGCGAGTCATTGGTACCCAACATAGCACCTCTAGTGCTACAACGTCATGACCAGGCCTTTTGCAGTGGAGGTGATAGGACTTGAACCCGCGCCTTCTACGGTGCGAACGTCGCCGGACCCATCCGGTTGACGAAAGTGAGACCGGGTGTCACCCACGAGTCCGCTGGTCACGGGTAGATCCCAACGCACGGGTCTTACCGACCGCGACCGTGCTTGACCAGTCATTGCCTTTGCTACGGGGCACGCGAGGCACGCGAGGCACGCGAGGCACGAAAGTAGCTCCGTCGGCGACACTCCAAACCTCCCAATGGAGAGGCCAGTGCGGATGCGACAGGCCGACCTCCGGACGGCACCGGCGATCCCGGGCAGGCTGTCGGGCCGGTCGACCAGAGGGATAATCTTCGTGGCCGTGTGCTCCGGAGTGGGGGGAGTTCAACGCGCTGCACCGAAGCGAACTGGTCCCAGCGGAGCTGGCCGCCATGTCATGGGGATCGTCATGCGGGGAGACAGACACGGATCGCGCAGTGGACACTATGGGCTCGACCGAGGCGAGCATCAGCGGTAAGTAGCGCACACCCGTGCGCCTCGGCGGCAGCCACGTACGCGGCGTCGTAGCCGCTGACGCTGTGTAGTTGAGTCCCAGGGAGTGGTGTACGGGCGGGTGAGCTGAGGGGAGGGTCCCCCAGCGTCGACAGCCATCGCGTCAACCTCAAGGAGCAGTTCTCACACAACTACTTGAGGAGGATCACGATGACTGTCCCTTCCACTCTCGACGCTGGCGCCTGGTTTGGCAAGCACCTCGAGAGCGACGACGTCGACACCGATTTGCCGAGGGCGATGTTGCAGGCGTTCGCCGAGGCGTTGATGTCGGCGCAGGCGTCGTTGCAGTGCGGCGCCGGCTACGGGGAACGTTCCGACGAGCGGGAGAACTCCCGCAACGGTTACCGGCACCGCCCGTGGGACACCCGGGTGGGCACGATCGACCTGGCGGTCCCGAAGGTGCGCTCGGGGGTGTACTCGCCGGAGTTCCTGCTCGCCCCTCGCCGCCGGGCCGAACAAGCGCTGGTGGCGGTGGTGTGCCAGGCGTACGTGGAGGGCGTGTCCACCCGGCGCGTCGATGACCTGGTCAAGGCCATGGGCATCGAGGGCCTGTCCCGTTCGGAGGTGAGCCGCATGGCCGGCGAGCTCGACGGCGTGGTCGAGCAGTTCCGCAACCGGCCCCTCGACACCGGCCCCTACCGCTACGTGTGGGTCGACGCTCTCACCCAGCGGGTCCGCGAGGGCGGCCGGGTGGTCAACGTCTGCGCGGTGATCGCCACCGCCGCGAACGCCGAGGGGCGCCGGGAGATCATCGGGTTCGACATCGTCACCACCGAGGACACCGCCAGCTGGACCGAGTTCCTGCGCAGCCTTGTCGCCCGGGGTCTGTCAGGGGTGGAGCTGGTGATCTCCGACGCGCACGGCGGCATCAAGGCAGCGATCGCCCAGGTCCTCTCTGACGCCTCTTGGCAGCGGTGCCGGACCCATTTCATGGCCAACCTCGCTTCCCGGCTGCCCAAGGGGAACTGGCCGATGGTGGCCACGCTGGTGCGCTCGATCTTCGAGCAACCCGACCGTGACACCACCTGGTCCCAGCTCGGCGACGTCATCGACCGGCTCACCACCGCCGGGTTCGTCGACGCCGCCACCTTCGTGCTCGACGCCGCCGACGACATCTTGGCGTTCGCCGCCTTCCCGACCGAGCACTGGCCCAAGATCCGTTCCAACAACCCCCAGGAGCGGCTCAACAAAGAGATCCGCCGGCGCACCGACGTGGTCGGGATCTTCCCGAACCGGCGGGCGGTGATCCGCCTGGTCGGGGCCATCCTGGCCGAGCAGACCGACGAGTGGGCGATCGCCAAACGCTACATGAGCGTCGAGTCCCTCAAAACTGTCGCCAGCCATGAGCTCAGCCCGGCCGACCCCCGCCCCGCCATGGACGCCGCCGCTGGCTGACAACCACATCGCAATCCCACCAAAACGTCAAGCGGTCGTTGCATTCCTAACCGCCGCCGACCATACGCCCACGCCTATCCGTCAATCGGGCTTCACCAACAATGTCCTTTACAACCGTCCCCCAACTTGATATGTTGCACAAAACGAGCTGATCACCAACCCAATCAGCTCAGGTTGATGCGAGAACCGTCGGAAACCGACAGCTCGTACACCACCAGATGGGACTCAACCCGCTGTGTCGTAGCTGCCACATCCTTGCGAGCAGCGGGACTGAGGGGAGCACCTCGATGGCTGACTCGGCCAGGGCCTCCAGAGCGTCCCGGGAACGCGCATCGCTCACCTTGCCGCCGAGGAGCCTGCCCCGGATGACGGAGAACGTCTCCACGACCAGGTGCTCGGGTCCCGACCAATGCGCGTCTCGGCCAAGCTCGAAGCGGGCTACGTCCCCCAGGGGACCGTCATCGGTGAGCGCGTTGGCCAATGCCGAGGCGTCGACGACGATCAAGCGGTGTCGCGGCTGGGCTGGACTTGGTCTCCAAGGCGTTGTCCGTCCCGCTCTTCCCGGGCCTGGGAGGTGACATTGGCTGCCTCTCCGAGCTCTAGTCGCGACCCGTCGTCACGGCCTACGAAGCGCTCCAGCAGGGCCAGGTTGCGCGAGCGGTGGGCTTCCTCTTGGAGCATGGAGAGCAGGAACCCTTGCAGAGACTGGCCTTGTGCTCGGGCTCGCTCGGCCAGAGCCTCCCTCACGTCTTCAGGAACGTCTCGGATCTGCAGCGCAACCATGCATGCATTTTACATGCACGCTTTATGGCTGCAACCTGCCACCCGGCGCGCCGGCAGGAGGTCTTGCTGTGCGCCGATCTGAAGCCCGCCCCTGGCTTAGTCCCGGGGAGACTTAGCCGGGGAGCGCATCGCCGGGGAAGCTGCGGGTATCGATGACGTCATAGGTGAGCATCCCCGCCGCTACGGCAGGGTCTTGCTCCATGATCGCCTCTACCTCCTCGCCTGTGGCATCGAAGATGCCTATTCCGGCCCACTCGCCGTCGTCTCGGGTCGGGCACACGATGGCCAGTTTGCCCTCGGCCCGGAGCGCGAAGTTGCGCCTCCCGTGTTCCCAGATGACCGCTTCGGCTCCCGCTTCGTTCAGCTTGGCCGTCTTGCGCATGAGCACGATCGAGTACTGACGGGACTTGGTGAGCATTTCGTGCATGTAGTCGTCGGTGATCGTTGCCGTCGCGTCGGCCCCAATCGCCGTTGCGTACGGTTCGAGGTTCCAGCCGCCCGGTGAGCCCACCGCGTCGCGCATAGCCTCCCAGCCGTCGCCGTGGCGATCGAGGTGACGGTGCTCCAGCTCGACGAAGGTGCGCCCCTCGCCGTTGGCACTGAAGGTGACGTGCACCTCGCTGGTCTTGTCGGGGTCGGTTTCGATCTGCCAGGCCAGGTTGATGTCCCAGCTGAAGGCGACGTGGGTGGGCGGTTCGTAGATCAGGACTCTGCTCCAGCGGTTTTCGGTCCCGTTGACGCCGCGGTCGATGATATGGCCGCCGACCTGGGGCTCGAAGATCATCTCGGCGAGGGGCTCGGCCAGGAGGTGCTTGTCCGGGTCCCACCACGCGCCGATGTCACGGGTGAAGAAGGTGAAGGCCCGGTCGATCGGGACGTCGACTACGACGGACCGGCGGACGGTGCCGGACCGGCCGACAGTGTCGGCGGTATCGGTGTCGGTGTGAGTATGGGTGGTCACGGTGCCTCCTCGGCGGTGGTCTGGTCGGATGTGTTGGACTGCTCGACGGCCACCTTGAAGGCGGTCAGTGAGCGCTGCCAGAACGCGTCGAAGTAGGCGCGCACTGCCTCGAGGCCTGCGGCGTCGAGGCTGTAGACGTGGCGAGTGCCGACCCGTTGCTCTTGGACCAGGCCGGCCTGGCGTAGCACCTTGAGGTGCTGGGAGACCGCGGGCCGGCTGACGGGCAGCTGTCCGGCGAGCTCGCCGACGGGGCTCGGACCCTCGGCGACGAGCTCGAAGATCCGACGGCGGGTCGGGTCTCCTAAGGCCACTAGTGCGTCGGCGATCACTTACCGTAAGTTACCACTAACAGATGTTGCCGTCAAGCGGGCAGACGCTCGGCGAGCAAGCTAGCTCCGTTGACGGCGGGGCCGACCACGAGCGAGGCAACGACGAGAGCGAGGCCGAAAGCGACGTGGACGGCAAGCCAGACTGGCCCGCGCAGGAATGCGAGAGTTGGGCGATGATCGACAAGGACGGTGACGCGCTGGCTCACTCGCCGATCGCCCAGCAGACCCAGGCCCTCGAGGCGATCGTCCGCTCCAACGTCGTCGCCTGCCGGCTGCTCGACCGGGTCCCGGAGCTGAGGCTCCCGTCGTGGTACCTGGGCGCCGGCGGCGTCGCCCAGACCGTGTGGAACCACCTCCACGGTTTCGCCCCGACGCAGGGCATCAACGACTACGACATCGTCTACTTCGACCCCGACGACCTCACCGAGGCTACCGAGAAAACCACCGAAGCCACACTTGGCGCGCTGGCCCGGACCGGCGACGGAACGATCGATGTCACCAACGAGGCTCGTGTGCACACCTGGTACGAGCAGCGCTTCGGCCGCCCCCTCGACCCGTACCGCTCCGCCGAGCACTCGATCGCGACATGGCCGACCACGGCAACCAGCGTCGGCGTCCGATCCGACCCGAGCGGCTTCACGGGTGTGCGCCCCGTTCGGTCTGGCTGACCTGTTCGCCATGGTGGTCCGCCCCAACACCACGCTCGTCCCCCGAGCCGTCTACGAGACCAAGGCCGAGCGCTGGCAGCGCGTGTGGCCCGGCCTGACCGTGCTGCCCTGGCCGTAACCGCCTGCTCCTTCAGCGCTCCGTAGGCATCACTCGGGGATCGTCCATTCGCACATGACGACCTTTGAACCGCACGTCAGCCCGAGCCCGGCCAAGTATGGACAATCGGGAAATCAGTGCTTACGCACGACGCGTTCGTTGCCGCCCTCGCGCCACACCGTCACATCCATGTGTTCGTCACTGACCTCGACTGCGGCGGCGCCAACGAGGTAGGCCTTGAAGAAGTGCTCGAAGGTTCGGCCACGCAGATCGAACCCGGTCTCGGCGAAGAGCGCCTCGGCATAGCGCTGGTGCAGGGCCTCATCCCTCACGTCCTCGACCACCCCCCAGACCTTGGCGTCGCCGTCGCTGACGTGCGTGTCGATGGTCGCCGTGTGCAACGTGAACCGCGGGTCACTGACCAGGTCCTCGAACTTCTTCGTTCCCGGCATACCGCCGATCCACAACTGGTCCTCGAAGAACCTCGGCTCCATCGGACTGATTCTCGGGAAGCCGTCCGGGCGCAGCGTGCCCAACATGCACAGGCTTCCGGTCGCGCCATGCCGCCGAACGAAGATCTCGGCAATGCGCGGCGCAGCGCTCATGAACTCATGCCAACTCGCCACCACATGGACAACCGTAACGCGTGGCTCAGCGGGGAGGTTCGTCCACTGTCGGGGGCACGAGCCCAGCGATCAAGCTCGGCCCGGACTGCAGCTCAACCTCGGGTGTGCTCAATGTGCCCGGAGCGTGTCGATCATCAGTTCCAGGTGCCGGTGCCAGTCGAACCCGGGGGCGCTGTGGGCCATCGTGGAGGAGACGCCGCACATCAGCATGCCGATGTCGGTGGCTCGTACGTCGGGGCGCATGGCCCCAGCCCGCTGGGCGCGTGCGATGAGCTCTCCGGTCAGGGCCTGCAGCTCGTCCCGCTCCGCTTGGGCGTGCGCCCAGATGGGCTCGCCCATACCAGTCAACGCGTGCTGCATGGCGGCGTCGCGAGCGCAAACGTCCGCGTTGTCGCGCAACATGTCGGCAAACACGTCGAACGCCTCGCCGTCACGCTCCACTGCGTGACGAGCGCCAGCGGCGAGCAGCAGGAACTTCTGGCGCACTAACTCCGCCATCAGCGCCTCTTTGGTAGGGAAGTGGCGGTACACGGTGCCGACCCCGACGCCGGCGCGGTCGGCCACCTCGTCCATCTGGGCATCGATGCCGTTCTCGGCGAAGACATCCCGGGCGCTGTCGAGGATGCGCTCGCGGTTGCGCCGGGCATCCGCCCGGAGGGGCCGCTCGCTCTCGACGAAGGTCTCGATCATCACACCTTTTTTTCGGAACTCCTTGACAAACGGAACCATAGTTCCATTAGAGTCTCCAGGCAAGCGGAACCGGAGGTCGGTTTTTATGTCGTCGTCGCAGCCACCCCCCTTGTACACACCCCGAGCCAAGAGCTTCGCCCTCATCCTGCTGGCGATGACCCAGTTCGTGGTCGTCATCGACGCGTCGATCGTCAACGTCGCCCTTCCGTCCATCGGAGCCCACCTGCACATCGCTCGAGCCGACCTGTCATGGGTGGTCAACGCCTACACCCTCACCTTCGGCGGGTTCCTGCTGCTCGGCGGACGTATGGCCGATCTCCTGGGGCGCCGGCGCATGTTCATGCTCGGCTTGGTGCTCTTTTCCATCGCCTCGTTCGCCGGCGGGATCGCCCAGTCCGAGGGGTGGCTGATCGCCGCTCGCGCCGTGCAGGGACTGGGTGCGGCCATCGTGTCCCCCGCCGCGCTGTCGATTATCACCACCACGTTCTCCGATGGCGCCGAACGTAACCGTGCCCTCGGGATCTGGGGTGCCGTCGCCGGCGCTGGCGGCGCCGCAGGCGTGCTGCTGGGAGGGATCCTCACTAGCGGCCTGAGTTGGCGCTGGGTGCTCTTCGTCAACGTCCCGATCGGGCTGCTCGCCGCCGTCCTCGCCCCCCGCACCCTCCACGAGAGCCGCGTCGAGGACGGGACAAGGACCTTTGACCTGCCCGGCGCCTTCACCGTCACCGCGGGGCTGGCGCTGCTCGTCTACGCCGTGGTCGACGCCGTCAACACCGGGTGGGGATCGGCCACCACGCTGCTCCGCCTCGCTGGCGCCGCCGTGCTGCTCATCGCCTTCTTGATCATCGAACGGCGCCAGCGCCAGCCGCTGATGCCGTTCTCGATATTCCGTCTGCGCACGCTGCGCGGCGCGAACGTCGTCGGGCTGCTGATCGGGATGTCGCTGTTCTCGATGTTCTTCTTCATCTCGCTCTACCTCCAAGACGTCCTGCAGTACTCGCCGATCAGAACGGGGATCGCCTACCTGCCGCTGGCCGTCGGGATCATCGTGTCCGCCGGGGTGGCATCCCAGCTCGTCACCCGACTGGGCTTCAAGCCGCCGCTCATCGCTGGGCTGCTGCTGATCGCCGGCGGCCTGCTCTGGTTCTCCCAGGTGCCGGCACCAGGCGGATCGTTCGCCGCGGACGTCCTCGGCCCATCGATCCTGGCGGCCGTCGGGCTCGGGTTCTCCTTCGTGCCGGTGACAATCGCGGCGGTGACCGGAACTGAGCCGCACGAGGCCGGTCTAGCCTCCGGGCTGATCAACACGACCCAACAGGTCGGGGGTGCCCTCGGCCTCGCCATCCTCGCCACCATCGCCAACAGCCGCACCCAGAGCCTGTTCCACGCAGGCGTCCATAGCCAGGCGACCGCGCTGACGAAGGGATTCGACCGTGCCTTCCTGGTCGGCGCCGGTTTCGCCGTCGCCGGAGCAATCCTGGCCGCAGTGTTGATCTCGACGCGCGACAGCCGCGACCACGCCCGAGCGACCCAGGGCGCGGGCACCGCAGCCGTATCCGTCGCCGAAGGCTGACACCGGGTTTCGACCGAGCATCGTACGATCCGCCGGCGCAGCACCACCAAGCGGATCGACCACCTGCCAGCCTCACCAACCCATGCGGCCCTCCACCTCCTCGGCCCAGTTGGTCACCAAGACCTCACCGACGGCCCGGGGATCGCTCACCGGGCGCATGCAAGGCTTTTGGTCGCTGCCTGGGGGGCCATGCGAGCGCTCATCCGACGTCCCGGAGAAACTCCTCGACCTGGTTCGGAGAGGACAGCTCGATCACCCGCAGGGGTCGCCCGGTACCCGCCGAGGGCGGCGTCGAGGCGCGGACGGCTGTCAGTCGGCGCACCCCCCGAACCGACCACGGCAACACGCTGCACGCCGAATTCTGCCATGAGCGCCATGCCGATCGTCCTGCGCGCGCTGTGGGATGCCCGGAGGTGCCCAGCCAGGTCCTAGGCCCAGACCGCAGGCCGATCCTCCTACGGCAGCTGACCGGCCCGCGCCGCTCGGGAAAGCCAATGGGGCACGATGCGCTCATGCATCGGGACCACGGTGGGCCACACGATCCTGGCGGCGGCCCGCTTGAGCTCCACGAACGAGGCCAGCGCCGCCGCCGAGGGGCCCGTGTAGAGCACGAGGTCACACGCCAGCCCGAGCGCCCACTCGACGCTGAAGCAGATGAAGTCCCGTTGGTTCGTCTCGATCCGGTAGCCCAGGATGTGATCGTCGGAGGGGTACGGGCCGAGTCGGAGCGGTGAGCGCCTTCCAGCCGTACCAGACGAACAGCCGCTCGGCGGCGCGTGGCGACTCGTACATGGCTCGCGCCCACTGCTCGGCGCTGCGCCGGTCGGCGGGGTCGGCGCCGACGCTGAACGCACTCTCGTAGTCGATGCGGCTGACCCTGGCTCGGGAGCGGATGTCCTCGGGCACGGCGACCTTCGCTGCCCGGGCACGCGTCGTGGTCAAATCCCGATCTCCATCCTCAGAGTCTGTCAGCGTGCCGCGGTGCCCGCAGACCGAGCCCGCTACCACATGCAGAGCAACAGCAGAGTTGCCGTAGGGAGCTGGAGACATCCCTCGCCGCCATGGTCCGCGTTGCCGGCCATGAAGGGCTGGAGCGACGAGTTCCTCGGGGCGCCGTGGCGGACGACCAGCTCCTCACCCGTCAGGCCGCATCACACAGGCCATCCGGCTGGGAGTCGTCGCGCACCTAAGCCCGTAACGGGGTCTGCGATCGGGCCGCCCCTGCGGGGCTTCGCCTGGCACAAGAGCCGAACCGGCCACGAGACGCTTGCCGACGATGCGGTGCAGCAGTGGCAGCCTTGGTGCGATCAGTGGCGTGCGGGGCTGTGTTCCTTGACCGCCGAACAAGCGGAGCAGGTCGGCTTCGGCCAATATCCCTGAAGCTCCGAACCATCAAGGCCTGTCCGGACAACGTCCCTTTGCTCGCGCCCGTCCTGCGCGCCACGACTCCCGATGCCAGACTCAACACGATGATGCAAGGGGGGACTTCTGACGGCAAGCCACGCTGGGCGAGGCCCGAAGAGGTGCGCCTTCGGCCACTCGACGTCGATGACGTCGACATCATCGTCGCAGCGAGCGAAGCCGAAACTGGAGACGCTGTGCCTCGGAGGCGTACGCGTTCCCGGCTCCTCGAGCAGATCGACACTGCACCGTGCCTGGAGTCCCACGGCTACGCCGAGTACGGGATCGACGCCGGCAGCGGTTTGATTGGGACCCTCCAGGTCCGGGCTCCAGTTCATGCATTCCCTCCGGGCGTGTGCGAGTTCGGCATAGTCCTGTTCCCTCGGGTTCGAGGGAAGGGCATCGGAACCAGGGCCGTCGAGCTCATCACCGCCCGACTGTTCGACGACGGCTGGCAACGCGTGCAAGCGGCGACCTCAGTCCGCAACCAGGCCATGCGTCGAGTCCTCGAACAAGCGGGATATCGATTCGAGGGGGTCATGAAAGGTTTCGCCCCCGGCAACGACGACACCCGTGACGACTACGAGCTGTGGGCCGTCACCCGCGCGATGGCAAGCAGCGTCGGGTAAGGCCGTCAACGTGGCCCCGACAAGCGGACTCCTCCAGGCGACACTGGTCCTCCAAATGGCTTCCCAGGTCATCGACGGCATTCAGAAAGGTGTTGCCGAGCGGGGCTCTACCGACGTGCGGCCCGCTCATGGCTTCGCGTTCGTGCGGATCGCCGCCGGCGAGTTGCCCGAGCCGGGCCACACTCCTGCACACCTTGAGCTGCCGGAGCGGATCGAGCTGGGTGGGTGGCTGAGCGAGATGATCCGCTCGGGCGAGTGGGCGCACATGGTGGCCGAGATCACCGCCGAGGATCCAGAACTCGCCGACGACTCTCCCGCTCGCTGAGCCGGCGTGGTCGTTGTCGACGACGCGCTTCTGCTCGACGTCCTCGCCGGCACAGCAGCTCCCGGGCTCCTGGAGGCTCGTCGCAAAGGCCAGCTGGCAACCACCGGCTCGTGGTTTTGGCGGGCGACAAGAGCCGTGGCCGGAGGCGGTGACGGGGTGCTATTGCGCCGCGTCGATGCCCTTCCCTCCGCATTCCAGGACCTCGCGCGTTCCGGTGTCGACCAGCTGCCGCCTGACAAGCAGCAGCCGCTAGCAGTGGCCCCGAGCCGCCTTCGGTATGGACCTTCGAGGCGCTACTACGCCTGCTTGCCGACGAAGCAACCTATCCCCGGCTCCACAAGATCACCTGGTCCACTCCTGTCGAGGAAGACCGGTCACACCTCGACGAGCGCGAAGAGTTCTTCTACGGGATCGACCGCATCCTCGACGGCATCGAGAACCTGATGACGAACTGAAGAACAGGGCTCCGAATCTCCCGCAGCGGCAACAGCGTGCGGAAGGGCCCCCCACGGAGATCGAGTGGTGGCGTCGACTCTGCAACATGCCTCGACGCGACGAGCTGGCCGACAATGACGGGCTCCTCGTGGGGAACGGACGTCGTGACGAAGATCAGTGCGGGGCCGCTGCCGCGGCCGTCGTAGCCAACCCGGTCGCCGGCCGACGTGGTGAGATAGTCGCTCACAAGACACTCCTCTTGGGTCCGTGTTCAGGCCAAGTCCGAGGCGACGTCGGGCGACTCGCCCAGCTCAATGCCTGCCGTTCAGCCTGCACGGTCAACCATATGTCAGGCATGGGCTCCTGCTTCTGGCGTCGTGTCCCCTGGCGCGCCCCGTCGCAGAAATCCCGCCATGGTTATGGCCCACATGGATCTGATCCGGCGTCGGGTTGACGAGAAGGGTCACCGGCTGATCACCATCATCTGGTTGCCTTCGCTGTCTTGGAAGGCGGCGGCGGTGGGGCCACGCTGGAACGGCGAATCTGCCGGCTCGGCGAGGATCGGAACGCTTTCGGCGCGCGGCGTCGTGATGGTTGCCGCGACGTGGTCGGCGATCAGCTCTGCTGCCCGGTTCAGCCGTGTTGAGTGGTGGTCGTCATGCCCAGCACAATCCCGTACCCGTTGAGCAAGAAGCAGCGGTCCGACGTGTCTGAGTCGAGGATCCTTGATCGGACACTAGACATCCGGGCTCAGGTCTGGTCGTTCTTGTTCCAGAGCTGATGGGTGAGGCCACTCGGCGAGCAGACCGACTCGACGGTGAAGCGGTCTTCGGCGCCGCTCGATCCTTCCCACAGGGATACGCCGCACCCAAGAGTGATCGGCACGATCACCAGGTGCATGAAGTCGATCAGGTCGGCCTGCAGGAACTGACGCACCGTCGAAGGTCCGCCGCCGATGCGGACGTCGCGGCCGTTTGCGGCCTCCTGGGCCAGGCGAAGCACTTCGTGCGGCGGCCCGTCCACGAACCGGAAGCTCGTACCGTTGGGGAAGTCAATCGTTGGATGCGGGTGGTGACTCAAGACGAATACCGGTGTTCGAAACGGTGGCTCGTCGCCCCACCAGCCCCGCCACCCGTCGTCAGGCCAATCGCCGGCCTGCGGTCCAAACTTGCGGCGTCCCATAATCTCCGCGCCGATGCCCTGGCCCCACATGCTGGTCAGGGCGCGGTCGAGCGTGAAGGAGGCATCCACCTTGTCGACCCCGTGAATGGCGCGACCATCGAACCAGTTGAAGAGCCGCTCGGCACCGCCGATCGGCGCATCGAAGGTCACGTGCTCGCCGGAAGCGTATCCGTCGAGGGAGATGTTCAGGTTGTGGACCCGGGTGCGGGGCATGGCGACTCCTTCATGAGCGACTGGACGGCCCAACGCACGGTAATGACCCGCGGAGATGGCCGGACTCATCGCTGACCGCTGAGATTGTGTCCGCTGGCCAACCGCCTGCTGTGACGGTGGAGGGCGGTTCCTGGTCGTCGGGCCAGGTGTCCCGCAGGGCATCCGTGACCGGATGGCGCAAGCCACCGGGTCTGGGCCCTCAGCCGATACGGCGGGTGGCGTCCCTCACCGGCGCTGCGGTTGCAGCCCGGCGAGGATGAGCTCGGCGATGTGGGCCGAGCGTTCGGGGCTGGTTTCCGCGCGGGCGTGGCGGATCGCGACGAAGGCGCCCGCGATGAGTGCCATCACCTCTTCGACGGCGAGGTCCTCGCGTACGATGCCGGCTGCGTGCGCGCGATCGAGTAGATCTGCGACACGGCGTGTGAGGTCAGCAGCGAGGCCAGGTGCGGCGGTCCGCAAGTCGAGGTCGGTGGCCACGAGAGCGCTCTTGACAGCTGCGTTCTCGGCCCCTGTAGCCATCATCCGGGACAGCAGCGTGAACACAGCTGAGGGGTCGCCGCCAGCGGCGAGCAATTCTCCTTCGGCCACCAGCTGCTCTATCTGATCGGTCGCGACGGCGAGATACAGCGCTTCCTTGGTCGGAAAATGTCGGTGGACCGTACCGGGGCCGACGCCCGCACCGCGGGCGATCTAGTTGAGTCCCAGGGAGTGGTGTACGGGCGGGTGAGCTGAGGGGAGGGTCCCCCAGCGTCGACAGCCATCGCGTCAACCTCAAGGAGCAGTTCTCACACAACTACTTGAGGAGGATCACGATGACTGTCCCTTCCACTCTCGACGCTGGCGCCTGGTTTGGCAAGCACCTCGAGAGCGACGACGTCGACACCGATTTGCCGAGGGCGATGTTGCAGGCGTTCGCCGAGGCGTTGATGTCGGCGCAGGCGTCGTTGCAGTGCGGCGCCGGCTACGGGGAACGTTCCGACGAGCGGGAGAACTCCCGCAACGGTTACCGGCACCGCCCGTGGGACACCCGGGTGGGCACGATCGACCTGGCGGTCCCGAAGGTGCGCTCGGGGGTGTACTCGCCGGAGTTCCTGCTCGCCCCTCGCCGCCGGGCCGAACAAGCGCTGGTGGCGGTGGTGTGCCAGGCGTACGTGGAGGGCGTGTCCACCCGGCGCGTCGATGACCTGGTCAAGGCCATGGGCATCGAGGGCCTGTCCCGTTCGGAGGTGAGCCGCATGGCCGGCGAGCTCGACGGCGTGGTCGAGCAGTTCCGCAACCGGCCCCTCGACACCGGCCCCTACCGCTACGTGTGGGTCGACGCTCTCACCCAGCGGGTCCGCGAGGGCGGCCGGGTGGTCAACGTCTGCGCGGTGATCGCCACCGCCGCGAACGCCGAGGGGCGCCGGGAGATCATCGGGTTCGACATCGTCACCACCGAGGACACCGCCAGCTGGACCGAGTTCCTGCGCAGCCTTGTCGCCCGGGGTCTGTCAGGGGTGGAGCTGGTGATCTCCGACGCGCACGGCGGCATCAAGGCAGCGATCGCCCAGGTCCTCTCTGACGCCTCTTGGCAGCGGTGCCGGACCCATTTCATGGCCAACCTCGCTTCCCGGCTGCCCAAGGGGAACTGGCCGATGGTGGCCACGCTGGTGCGCTCGATCTTCGAGCAACCCGACCGTGACACCACCTGGTCCCAGCTCGGCGACGTCATCGACCGGCTCACCACCGCCGGGTTCGTCGACGCCGCCACCTTCGTGCTCGACGCCGCCGACGACATCTTGGCGTTCGCCGCCTTCCCGACCGAGCACTGGCCCAAGATCCGTTCCAACAACCCCCAGGAGCGGCTCAACAAAGAGATCCGCCGGCGCACCGACGTGGTCGGGATCTTCCCGAACCGGCGGGCGGTGATCCGCCTGGTCGGGGCCATCCTGGCCGAGCAGACCGACGAGTGGGCGATCGCCAAACGCTACATGAGCGTCGAGTCCCTCAAAACTGTCGCCAGCCATGAGCTCAGCCCGGCCGACCCCCGCCCCGCCATGGACGCCGCCGCTGGCTGACAACCACATCGCAATCCCACCAAAACGTCAAGCGGTCGTTGCATTCCTAACCGCCGCCGACCATACGCCCACGCCTATCCGTCAATCGGGCTTCACCAACAATGTCCTTTACAACCGTCCCCCAACTTGATATGTTGCACAAAACGAGCTGATCACCAACCCAATCAGCTCAGGTTGATGCGAGAACCGTCGGAAACCGACAGCTCGTACACCACCAGATGGGACTCAACCGGCGATCTCATCAAGCGAGACGCCAAGTCCTTCCGATTTGAACAACTCCTGCGCGGTCCGAAGCACCCGCTCACGATTGCGGCGCGCGTCAGCTCGCAACTCTCGGTCACCGCCGTGAGCGTCTGACGATCTTGCTGGTTCGGGTTCACGCAGTCGGCTGGACACGTCGACACCGAGCATAACCGGGGCGCCGCACCGTATATGGTGCCGAAACCGGGTCGTCGCCCGGTTCAGTTGCATGTCGCTCATCACGACCTGATCCACCTGCTACGAGGAGACCGCGCCAAATGGCCACACGAGACGAGGCCAGCGCGTTGGTGCTGCGGATGCTGGAGTGCTTCAACACCAGGCAATTCGACCGGGCCGACGACCTGTACACGCCCGGCTTCGTCACCCATCCGTCGGCACCGGATTCGAGGCGGAGGCCTGGCGCAAGCTCGTTGCCAAGTTTCCCGGCATACGCGTCGTCGCCAACGACATCCTGGTTGACGGCGACAAGGTCACCGTCCGCTCCTCCGTCGAGGGAACAAAGACCTGTACGGCAATGCGCAACCGCTACTGATCGAGGTCTTCCACATCGAAGGTTGTCGACTCGCAGAGTGGTGGGGAAGCACCTGGCTCCCGGATCTCAGCTAACAGCGTCCCCAAAACCGGGCGTTCGTCTGTCGGCCATCTGCTCACAGGGCTACGGCCAACTTGACGTCCCAGTCTGGGTTACCCAGGGTTCGGCCTGCGCACGCCCGATGTGGCCAGGTTGGACACGGCCAGACAAACTGGACGTCACGAAGCCGACGGGCGCACCATGAAAGGAGACGACGACGTGGCCAGTCGAGGAGGCATGTAGACAGGAGACATGCCGCGACCGTTTCGCTTCGGCGTCAACACGACCAGCATCGACTCCCGGACCACCTGGCAGGACCGAGCCCACCGGCTCGAGGGCGAAGGGTGGTCCACTGTCCTGGTTCCTGATCACCCAGGTCACCTCGATCGGCGGCGATACCCAGACCACCGTCATGGAGGTGGCGTCCACGCTCGGGACCGAGCCGGATCTGGTGCGTACCACCCCGCTGACGCTGATCGGATCGGTGCCAGAGATCGTCGACAAGCTGGTCGCCACCCGCGAGCAGCTGGGCATCTCCTACGTGGTCGTCTTCGACACAGCCATCGACGAGATGGCCCCGGTGGTCACCCAACTGGCTGGCACCTGACCTTCTTCCACCGCCGGGTCGCCCGTGGTTGGATGCCCTGTCTGCTGGAGGATCCCCTTAGGACAGAGCTGCTCCGTCCTCAGGTCAGTGGGCGTACGTCGGCAACGTCGTACTCGACAACGGAGGCGGTGAGGACCGCCGCACTCTGCCCGTCGCTGGGACCAGTGCAGCAGAAGGTCTCGACCGCCTCCTGCGTCTCCCAGCGCTCGAAGATGTCAATGCGGGCGACATCCACCAGGTCGGCAGTGACGGCGAAGTCAAGGCATGACGAGATTCTCCGGGTGGGCGCGACGATCCCACTGGCGCGTCCGACGACAAGCTGGTCGACGTTCTGGGGTCCGTCTCGCCGAGCGGTGGACGCTCGACTCACTGGCTGAGGAAGTTCATCTGTCTCAATCTCAGCTCGTGCGGACATTCGACGCGGTGGTCGGTCTGAGCCCGATGGCATACCTACGCAGATGCGGACGCGACAGATGGCACGTCTGCTGGCCTCCAGTGACGTGTCGATCACTGCAGCGGTCCGGTCGCTTGGTTGGACGGACGCGAACTACGCAAGCCGCTGCTTTCACACCCGGTACGGCATCTCGCCGACCGAATTCCGCCATCGGCACCGGGTCCAGCTATGACTGTGGCACAGAGCACGGCCGCCGGCCGCTGTCGCGAGGAAGGAGAGTCCTGATGTCCGTGATTACGGTCGCTCGGGGTGACGTGACCTGCGAGCAGGTTGCCGAGGCGCTGCGCCAGGCGCTCGGTCCGGCGTATCACGTGCTGCCCGGCGCCGCGTTCGACCACAGCCCCTGCGACGGGCTGTCGGCGGGCGACATGGACACGATCGAGGTCGGGACCGGCTCTGACCGGTTCTTCCGCGCCCAGGTGACGATCGCCCGACGGTCTGATACGACGCGGTTGCATGTGATCCCCGGTGGGCTGCCCGGCACCTGGCCCGGCGGCCTGCAGCTCATCAACCGGCTTCGGATAGCCCGCCGGGTGCACCACGCCCTAGAGGCCGCTCTTGACCCTCGTAATGCCGACAGTCGTGACGAACGACAGGTGGCGGCGGCAGATTGGTGATCGCCAACCGAGAGCAGCCGAGGCCGGCCGCTCGCGGCGACCCGGTGGCGCCCCTTTCGGACAGCCCAGCCACCCCGTCAGCGCCGGGGTGGTCACCCCTTGGTGGTCAGTGACCCCAGGTCCTCAGCAGTGAGCGTGCCGCTTCGACGACGGCAGGGTGCTGCGCTCCGAGCGGCTCGACGGCCACCACATCGAGGGCGGCGACGGTCCCCTGGCCGGACGGGCACCACAGCCCACCGGCCGGCCACTCCGGGTCGTAGTACGACCACCACGAGATCCCGGCCCAACTGCCCTCGGCGTGGATCGCGGCCGCCCACGCCTGGGTCACCTGACGGTCCCGGGTGACCACCCGGGAGGGTCGCAGGCGGCGCGCCGCCAAGACGGCGGCGTCGTCGAGATCCAGTAGCGGCCAGTCATCGCTGAGGTCGAAGGTGACCAGACGCGCCTCGAAGCCATGCGGGTGCTCGAGCAGCCAGTCGCCCCAGCGGGCGAACATCCCGAACCGCTCGGCCACCGCCCCCGCCGCTGCCCCCGACACATACAGGGTGTCGTAGCGGGCAGCGTTGTCAATGCGGTGCTGACCGGACGATCGGGGCACGAAGGACGGGTAGTAGGGCGAGCCGGGACCGGCAGCCGGGTCGACCGGGCACACCCGGTAGAGGCGCACCGCCTAGACCGCCGCTCCAACCTCGACCGCCGAGATTGCCGGCTCGATTGCCGCCGCGCCGAAGTGGGCGAAGACCTCCACCGGCGACGATCCCCCCAGGTATGGGTTCGGGCTGGCCAGCCACACCTGCGCCTGGCGGGCGGTGAACACCTCGGCCAACCGCGACGTCAGGTACTCCAGGCCGAGCAGCCGGCGGGTGGCCGTCACGCCGGGGCGCTCCTTGCGTTGACGCCAGCGGGTCGGCTGCGACGCTGACACCCCGACCAGGGCGGCGAGGCCGTGCACGCCATAGATGGCGATCAGCTGTTCCACCTTGGCGGCGCTGTGTGCGTCGAACTGGGCGGCGCGGATCTTGGGGTTGGGCGCCGGGCGGCCAGCGGTCGGAACAGCCACAACAGCAGCCTACCCAACAAGTCTTGTTGCGTGCCGGAGCCAGGTGGAGGGTCCCTGAAACGTTGAGGACAGGTATCGCAACCCTGCCCCGCTGGCTGGCCGACCTGGGCGCGTACCTCGAAGCTCCGAGCATTGCCGCCGTGCGTGGCCCTGGGACAGACCGTCGACAGCGCCCGGGCGCACGGGCTGCGTGAGGACTCGCTCGTTCAATCGAGCGTCGGATGCAGCACTCGACCGAGTGCAGGTGCAGTCGGCGCCCCGCCTCAGTCGGTGTCCGTCACCACGGCGTGGCCCGGCATCGCCGCGGCTCCCTCGGGCCACGACGGGCGCAGGGCCGCCCGTGGTCCCGACAGGCCGCTCGAGGAGTCGACGATTGCGCCCGCCGGAAACGACGAGACGTTGTCGGCCAACGGGACGATCTCGTCGAGGAACGCTTGGTGGGCGCCGTGGCTGGGGTCCTCGGCCGTGCCCTCCACGAACAGCACAGCGAAGCGGGCCCGGCGGCCGTCGGGCTTGCGGCGCAGTACCCGGCCCATGCGCTGGATCATCTGACGCCGGGAATGGCTGGCCCCGGCGATCACGGCCAGGTCGGCGGCCGGCACGTCGACCCCTTCGTCGAGGACGCGGGGCGCACAGATCACGTCCAGGGCGCCGGCGGCGAAGCGGCCCAGCACCTCGCTTCGGTCGTCCCGGGCCAGCGCCGAGTGGACGGCCGCGGACCGCAGGCCCCGCTGGGCCAGGACCAGGGCGGCTCGCTCACTAGCGGCGATGCTCCGGGTGAACACGATGGCCCGGTCGGCGTCGCCGATGGCCGGCGCCAGCTCGGCCAGGACGCTGTCCTTGGCGGGGGTGTCGGCCAGCAGCGCCCGCCGCTCGAGCATGGCCTGCCGGTAGCCCCGGGCCGCACCGGCTCCCTCCCCGTCGCTGTCGGCCAGGCGCATCACCGCCGGCAAGACGACCTCGACTGGAGCGTCCTCCAGCCCGAGCTGGCGGACCAGGCGGGCACGCAGGGCGCGCATCTGCTCGGTCAGCGCACGGTAGTCGGCCCACTCATCTGGCGAGAAGTCAACCCCCACCAGCGTGACGGTGAAGCGGGCGGTCACGTTCTCCGTCAGCGCCCGACGGTTGACGTCGCTGCCGTAGCGGTGGCACTCGTCGGCCACGAGCAGGCCGCCCCGGCGGATGGGCCGGACGTCGATGGCGCGGGCACTGTTGACCACTGCGACCAGCACATCGTGGCCGGCCAGGCTGTCGGTGCCACCCGCGCCCAGCTGCCCCACCCTCGACGTGTCGGGCAGCCGGGCGCGCAACTCGGCCATCCACTGGTGGGCCAGCTCGACGGTGGGGACGAGCACCAGGACCTGGCCGCGGGCGGCCAGCTCGGCCATGGCGGCGGCCACCCCCACCCTGGTCTTGCCGGTGCCGGTCACCGCCTCGACCACCCCCCGCCGGCCGGCGCCTGCCCACGCCTGCAGGGCGTCGGACTGCCAGGCGTACAGCCCGAACGCCGCAGCAGGCGCGACCGGCGCCCTCGTGGCGACCGCCGCCGGCAGGGCCGGGCCCGCGGCGGGTCGGTCCCGGTGCCACGGCTCTGGCCGCGACGCCATCGCCGGATGCCCGGCCAGCCACCACCGCCGCGGCGCGCCGGCATCCCCGCTCCTTTGACAACGGAACCTGTGGTGGTCGGCGAAGAGGGCGAACGACACCGCCTGCTCCGACACTGCCTTCTCCAGGTTCGTCCCGACTCGGGCCGCCAGCTCGGCCGCGCTCAGGCCGGGTGTGTGCTCCAAGGCGAGCGCCAGGTCGTCGGCCAGCACGGAGTCAGCCCTCGGCCGGGCTCTCCATCTCCACGCTCTCCGTGTCACTGTCCTCTCCGAGGTCCACGACCAGCTCGCCGGCGGTCATGTCCGGTTGATAACCGGGATCGAGGCGGCGCAGGTCCCACTCGTTGATCCACGCCCGCACGTACTGGCGCATCCGGTTGGACGGCAGCCGCTCGAGGCCGGCGACGTCAGGCGGGTCCCAGCCGTAGGCGTCGGCGTGGATCTGGCGCAGCTGGGCGTAGGTGCGGTCGAGCTCCTCCCGGCCCGGCGGCGCCAGCTGTACCTGCTCGCGCTCGATGATCCGCATCCCGGCCTCCGCCGACGCCGCCAGCAACTCGTCCGCGGCGGTGCCCTTGGCCCGCAGCCGGGTGGGGATCAGGTCCACGTCGTGCTTGCCCACCAGCACCTGCTCTTCGAAGTCGTCGACGGTGGTCAGCACGGCCGTGATCGGCGCGGTCGGGTCGTCGCGGTCGCCGCGAACCCAGCGGGCCAGCTCGGCGTAGGACTTGGCCCGCTGAGTCGCCGAGTACCGTCCGATGAGCTCGGCCTCGTCGAGGAGGAGCACCCAGCCGCGCTGGCCGGCCGCCTGCATCAGCCGGGAGAGGAACCGGAAGCGCTGGATCGACAGGTCGCGTTCTTTCACCTTGCCGAGCGGGTAGGTGGCCGCCGCCCCGGCCTCCTTGAGCCGGCGGCGCAGGTCGGCCACCGGCAGGGGATCGCCGGCCCAGAACTGCACGATCCGGTCGGCGAACTCCTCGTCGCCGCGGGCGTACTCGTGGAGGAACAGCGTGGCCCCGAACCGGCTGTCGACCGGCGCCTCCTGTTGGTGGACCCAGCGGTACAGGTCTGCGTAAGGAGCCGAATCCACCTGCAGGCCGGCGGCGATCTCGTCGATGGCCGAGCCGGGACGGCCCGGAACCTTGGCCGCCCCGATGGCCGCCCGATACACCTTCACTGGGTCGTACAGCGGCGTCTCTTTGGAGACCACCACCTTGGACACCACGAAACCCTCCGACAACGCCACATGCGCCAGGTGCTCGAGGGCGTGGCTCTTGCCCGAGCCGAACCCGCCGCCGACGAGCATGCCGCCGACAGGAGCGGCGTCGGGCAGCGCGTTGATTGCGGCCAGCAGCTGGCTGAAGCGGTCGTCGACGCCCTGCTGCATCGAGCCGAGCTCCATGACCGCGTCCCGGTTGGGGACCCCGGCCCGCAGCGCTTCGAGGGCCCGCCGCCGCTGCACCGACCGCTCGCGGTCGACGCCCGAAGCCACGACCTCGGACGTCATGCCGCCCCCACCCGCAGGAGCGAGGAGAACGGGTTGTCGCGGTGGCGGTCGCGCACCTCGTCGAAGATGCGCAGCTTCAGCGCCTGGTAGGCATCCACGCCCCGCGCCGTGTCGGCGACGAACGCGGGCGATGCCACCACAGCCACGAAGCAGTGGCTTAATTCGTCGGTGTTGTCCACCATCTGGCGCAGCACCTCGTAGGCGTCGAGCAGCGCCGCCTTGGTGTAGTAATGGCCGTGGCGCTCCTCGGGGCTGGGCCGCCGAGCGAAGCCGAGGCGGCGCACGTCGAGCACCAGCACCAGTCCTGCTTTCCCGTTGACGGCCAGCCAGTGGGCCAACGAGAACAACAGCGGCCGGGCGTTGTGGCGTCCGACCCGCCGGAAGATGAGCGCCGACTTAAGAGCCGAGATCAGCCGAAGGTCGCCGCGCAACCAGTCCAACACGGCGGCGTGCTCGGCCTCGCTGACCTGCCCGGCCCCCAGCTGCGCCTGGCACAGGCGGAGCATGGCCGTGCGGAACTCGGCCACCATAGCGTAGTCGCGATGCACCCGGTGCTGCAGCTCCCGGTCGATGTCGCGCCGCAGCTCCCGGGCGTCGACCCCGTGGTGGGCAGCCACGGCGTCGACGGTGATCGCGCCGTCAGGCCCGGCCGGGTAGCCGGCGGCGGAGACGGCCGCCCGGGTCGCGACCGCGGCCAGCCCGTCCCAGTCGACCTGGCGGGCTGCGTCGAAGAAGACCTGCTCGAGCAGGTGCACCCTGGTGGCGGCAGCATCCACCGTGGCCACCGCATACCCGGCGTCGCGGGCCGCCGCGCTCAGCGCCTCGACGAAGGTGTCGGCCGTCGCGTCATCGGCACCGACCGTGAACTTGACGGCCGCTCCTCCCCCGTCGACGTAGCCGTGCAGGTACTCACGGTCGAGGAACCCGACGTAGTCGCCGACGCCGATCATCGCGGGTGCTCTGTGCGCTCGGTTCGCTCTGTGCGGCCGGTGAAGCTGATGCCGGCGTACACCTTGGTCTGCCCCGCTTTGGTCACGGTGGTGAGCACCCCGGCGGTGTTGCGCGTCATGGCGCTCGCCGGCAGGCTCAGGCGCCGGCCATCCTTGGTGTCGACCACACCGCTCTGGTCCAGCAGGTAGAGGTCACGGGCCAACTCCTGCCGGGTGTAGTCGCGGGCCGCGCCGGGCAGCAGGGTCAGCACCCGGTGCACGTCCACCAGCTTGACCGGCGCGCCCATGCGCGTCCCCTTGGCCCCCACGACCAGGTCGTAGGCGCCCGCCAGGCTGGCCAGGAAGGCCTCCGGCTTGAACTTGGGCGGCCGCTGCTGAAGGTCGGCCAGGTGGGCCACGACCAGCGAGGGGCGGATGCCGCGCTCGCGCTTCTTGTCCACCACGACGGTCGTATCGGCGGGCGAGACCTGGACCACGGCCGGGTAGGAAAGGATGCGCTCGTCGGACTCGAATGCCTTGAGCCCGGCTTCGGCCGCCGCCGCCAGCAGCTCTTTGGCGTACTCACCGGAAGCGAACCACCTGCCGACGTCGAAGCGCCATCCCGACCGCACGTCGCCCACGGCGGCGGCAGCAGTGTCAGCCAGCCCGGCAGCGTTGTCCATGGCCGTCTGGAGCTGGCGGATCTGGCCGGCGGCGGCCGCCGCCTTGGCCCGCTTGGTCTCCTTGACGGCGGCCCCGAGCGCCTTGAGGGCGGCGTCGGCGTCACGCTCGAGGGACTGAAGGGCCTCCTCCAGGCTGGTCGGATCAGTGGTCATGACAGGCCTCCGGCATTGAGGTTGGGAAAAGGTGCGGATGTGACTGCGGGGTCGGCGCTTGTCTCTGGCCCGTGTCGTCGGCCTGACCGGCCCGGCGGACGTCAACGTCAACGCCACCTCGGGCGGAGAAGCCGAGCAGCAGCGTGTCGCCGGGACGGGCGCCAGCAGCCAGGGCGATGGCCCGGACCGAGCCCCGCACCGGCTGCGGGCCGTCCGCGGCCACCACGATGGGACCGTAGCGGCTGGAGAAGGTGCGCCGGGCATCGGCCAGACCGAGCCCCTCGACCAGCGCGCTGGGGACCACGGCTTCGACGCCGTGGAGCACGTCTGCGTCGACCTTCACCCATAGCCACAGGCAATCGCTGCCCTCCTCGGCGACGACAGCCTCTGCACGCTCCGGTGCCGGTTCGCGCCAGGGGGACCGGTGTGGGGCCGGCGTCTCGGCCGCGGCGCGGCGATCGTCGCGAGGGCGATCCCGGCGGGGAGCAGGCATCTCGGTACCCCAGTCGGCCAGCCGGAGGGCGCCGTCGGGCTGGCGGGCGAAGGGCTTCTTGCGCAGCACCGCGGCCAAGGCGCCCTCGGTCGCCTCGCGCCCACCGTCGGCCAGGCAGGCGGCGATCTCCGCTTGAGTGAGCGGCCGGCCGTGGGCGTCGAGGATCCGCTCCACCACGACCACCAGCCGCCCGGACAGCGAGACGGCCAGGTCGCAGATGACGGTGGCGCCGCACGCCCCCAACCACGACCGGGCCTGATCGGGTGTCAAGTCGAGCTCGGCTTCGACATCGAACATGCGGCGGACGCCGCCGTCGGCGGCCAGGCACGCCGCCGTGCGAGCGACAATGGCCTGCGGCTCGACGGCCAGCCACCCCGATGGGGACGACACCGGTCGGTACGGCCCGGCCAGCCACACCATCGCGTCGGCAGCGGCGCCGGCAAGGCCGAGGCGGTCCACGGCAGCATCCGCCTGTTGCACAGTCGCCACCGGACCGAGCCGAGCGGCCAGCCGCGATACCAGCCAGGGCAGCGAACCGGGCGCGGCGGCCAGGGCGGCCCGCAGTTTCCCGTCGAAGCGGTGCACGATCTGGCTGGCGTTCTGGGGGGTCAGCCCGGAGTCGGTCGCCAGCTGCTGCAAGAATCGAGGGTCCCGCCACGACGACCAGGCCTGCCACAGCGACCGGGCGCGCTCGTCACCGGCGTCGTGCAGCAGCGCAACCACGCCGGCTTCGGCGTCCAGCGCCCACCGCGCCCGCTCGCGCACCAGCCGGTCGGCGGCGTCACGGACCCGGTCAGGTGCGCCGCCGCTGCGCAGGTCCAACAGTGCCTCGGTGACCGGCTGCGCCCCGGCACCACGCTCGTAGCGGAGCACGACCGTGAGGTCGTCAGCACCAGGATCGGTCGTCCAGGCCACCGCCACGCTGTCGAGACTGCGCTCGAAGCACATCCCGGTCAGCTCGACCAGCGCCTTGGCCCCAACCCCCGACTGGGCGGCCACCTGGGACACGGTCACGTCGAGCAGCGCCGACCAGCACGCCCATCCCGCCCGCTCCAGCGATCCCCGGAGACGGCCCCAGCAGACGTCCGAGGCGAGCGGACCGTCCGGAAGCTCAACGATGGCCGGGAACACGTCGCCGAGACGCCGGCCGCCGGCCACCCCAGATTGCCACCCACTCCCAAGGGCGGTCTCCAGGCAGGCGCGCAACTGCCTCCGGCGCGCCGGCTGACCCGCACCCACCAACGGGACATCGTCAAGCGGCCCCCGGGAGGAGC
Organism: Acidimicrobiales bacterium; assembly: GCA_965276635.1. Lineage (GTDB taxonomy): Bacteria > Actinomycetota > Acidimicrobiia > Acidimicrobiales > Palsa-688 > CBDIBC01. The sequence goes on from CBDIBC010000005.1 coordinate 280,866, forward strand.
CCGGCCAGCCCGCCGCCACCAGCGCCGCCCGGAGCCGCGCCTTGCCCTCGTCGTCCAGCAGCGCCGAGACGGCCAGCGCCCGCCCGAGCGTGGGCTCGGACCCGCGCCGAGCCCCGTCCTCAGGTCTCGGCGCGCCGACCAGCAAGCCTTCTCCGACCACCCCGCCGAAGCTAGCCGAACCGCCTCGAGAGGTCGGTGACCCGCGGCGAACGACATCCTCGCCTGTTCGTCACGGACACGGCGGGTTATCTGGGCCGGCATGACGTTCGCCATCCCTGCTGTTCAACGGGCCGCCAGCGATACTCGCTCACCCGCCGCGCCATCCCGCAGGGGCGACCAGCGCAACCTGGCAAAGACTCACCTGCGGAGGTGGACGGCCTCCAGAAGGCGCGGAAGGTCGGCCTTGGTCTCCCGCCAGACCCGACCAGCGGTCACCTCCCCCGGTAGGGCATGCGCCAACAGGTTCCGGTAGCCGTACAACTCAGCCCACGGCTCGACGCCGGTAGGCTCCCCGGTTGCCAGCCGGTGCTGCTCGGCCAGGTTCCCGGCGTATATCCACAACCGCTCGATAGCCAGGACAAGATGATCGTCATCGGCGGGCTCGGCGCCCAAGCCAACCATCTCCTCGATCCTGACGAGAAGGTCGACGACCGGATCGCTCACAGAGGCTCAGCGACCACCTCAGCAGCCGGGGCGTCATCTGCAATCGTCTGCACCCAAGCACCCACCACCGCGGTGGCGTCGCGAGCGAAGCGAAGCGTCGCCCGGTACCCGTTGTCTGGTGGGTGGGCGATCACCACCCCGTTCGGACCGACACGAGGATCGCTGAGCCCAGCAGCGCCAGCCAGGTCTCGCAGCCGGTCGCGGTGACCCAGCACCTCTTCACGGGTTGCCCGACGGTCGACGGCTACCTCCGACATCGACGTAAGCGTATCGCCCATGCCCACCAGCAGCCACAGGTCCAAGGAACGGACCACCCGAAGTCGAGGATTGTCGCTGCGATCGACAGCCGCCGAGGTCTTCACGGTGCGGTGTGGCATGTCCACCATCACGTCAACGTCGCCGGCCTCGGTGCGCCACTTGCTGATCCGCATGCGCTCAAGGGCGCGGGCGTCGAGTTGGACCGGCAGCCGGGCGGCTCCCTCGTCGGTCATCCCTGCAACCCGCAGCCAGGCCTCGAGCTCCCCGGGGCGCTAGCGAGGCTTCGAGGTTCTCTTGGGCCTGGCTTACCAGGCAGTCGCTGTCGTGGGTGAGTCGCTGTGCGCCGTAGACCCGGGCGGCACTGCCGCCGACGATCAGGTACTTGACGCCATGGCGGTCCAGGACCTCGACGAGTGTGGCAAGGTCAAGCTCGGGAGTCGACGGCAGGGTCCCAGTCCCAGTCGACACGAGGCCAGTGATCCCCGCGGCGCCGTTCAAGCTCTTCGAAGGTTGAGCTGACGCCAGCTGTTGCCGGCTGATTTGAATGGCCATGGTTCGGCATGTGTGGGTGTGGATGCGTCGGCAGGACCGGTGTCGACGGCCGCGGCCGTCGCCGCTCGGCTGTTGATGCCGGCGGCGGGTGCGGTCAGTCGCTGCGGGTGAGCTCGGCGACGGCTTTTTTGGCGCAGGTGTCGTCGACGAGTGCCTTGCCGTCGGCGGCCGCGGCGATGAGCGCGGCGACCGCTGCGTTGTTGTGCTGTCGGGGAAGGCCGTTGGCGACCCGGTGCAGTCGGGCGACGGCGTCGTCGGCGATGAGGGGGTCGCTGCGACCGGCCAAGGCGAGGTGGTGGACCAGGTAGGCGGCGGACTCGGCCAGGTCCATGGGCTTGATGGTGTAGCGGGTGGCGATGCGCTGGTCGAGGGCGGCGAAGACGCCCATGTGCAGCTGACGCGACAGTGTTGGTTGGCCGACCAGGATCCCGGCGAAGGGGCTGGCGGAGTCCATCTCGGAGTTGGTGAGCAGGCGGATCTCTTCGAGCTGGGCGGGGCTGAGCAGGTGGGCCTCGTCGATGATGATCACCACCCGGCGGTGACGTTCGGCTTCCTCGGCGGCGAGCAGGGCGGCGGCCTGGGCCATGACCTCGACCTTGTGGAACCTGGGGGCGGCGCCGAGCGCGGAGACGATGGTGACGTAGAGCCCGCGTGTCCCGAACGCCGGGTTGGCGACGTAGACGACCAGGTGCGCGGCGGGGTCGAGGGCGCCGACCGCGGCGCGCACCGCGGCGGTCTTGCCGGCGCCGACGTCACCGGTGATGACCCCGAGGGCGGACTCGCCGACACAGAAGTTGATGCGGGCCACGGCCTCGGCGTGACCGGGCCGGGCGTAGAGGTCTTTGGCGGCGATGGTCTTGGAGAACGGGGTGCGGGTGAAGCCGAAGTGGGTGACCCACGGGGCCCGGCTCACGGTGCTTCCCCGGCGCCGCTGTCGGTGCCACCATCGGTGTCGAACGGTTCGAGCTGGTCGCCGGGGTCGGCGAGGTCACGAAAGGCGATCGGTCCCGAGGTGACCGCCTCGTGCGCAGCTTGGATCAGGCCCAAGTAGTCGATGCCGGTGGCCGGCGCCGGGGCGCGGGTCGCTTGGGGCACGGCGGGGTGCACGTGGCGGCCGAGCACGAAAGGGGGTGGCCACCCCAGCTGGGCGGCCTTCGATGACAACGTCGAGGCGGGTGAGGTCCTCGGGGTCGTAGCGAAGCTCCACGCGGCGCCCGACCAGGGCGGGGTCGACGGTGTAGCGGTTCGCGGCCAGTGACACCGTCGCGGTGGCGGTCACCTTGCGGATCGCCGACCATGTGAAGGCGTCGGCCATGACCGAGCGTTCCACGGCCCGGGGTGCCCCGCCGGCGGCGAAGCGGGCCAGGGGGGTCTGGTCGGTCTCGGCGTGGACCCGGGTGTTGGCGACCTGCTCGGCCCAGGCCATGAACGCGTCGTTGAGCTCGTCGAGGCCGGCGATCCCCCCGGCCTCGGCCTCGGTCAAGAACCGGTCGCGGATGTAGCGGTTCAGTCTTTCCTGCTTTCCGCGGCCTTGAGGCGAATACGGCTTGGAGTGGATGAGGCGCACCCCGAGCACGGCGCAGGTCCGCTCCAGGGCCGCGTTGGCAAAAGGGGCGCCGTTATCGGCGTAGAGGGCTTCGGGCAGACCGCGGCGTTCGATCGCGGCGCGCAGCACCTCTTGGCCGGCGCGGGTGTTCTCCTCGTTCACCCAGCGGCCATGGACCAACAGCCGGGAATGATCGTCGACGATCAGGAACAGCCGGGCCCGGCGGCTGCCGCTAACACGGGGATGAGGGACGAAAGGGCCGACCAGCACATCGGTGATCCAGCGCTCGTTCGGCCGTGACGCCTCGTAACGCCCGAACGCCCGGGGCGACCCTCCCAGCGCAGCCCGGGACAGGCCCCGGGCCCGCAGGTGGGCGGCCACGGTGCGCTCGGCGATGCGCACCCCGTGACGACGGGACACGATCTCGGCGATCTGGGCGGCGGAGCGAGCGGGCAGCTCGGCGCGCAGGGCGCACGCTTCGTCGATCAGACTCGGGTTGCGGCGAACCCCGCCGGCGTCGGAGCGCGTCACCGAGCGTAGCCCGGCCAGGCCGTTCGCCCGATAGGCGCGGATCCAACGGTCGAGGGTTCCTCGGGAGTAGACCCGGGTGCCACCATCGGGATGCGGGTGAGCGAGGCGGGCCAGGTCGCGCACCAACGCCCCCGCTCCGCAGAGCTGACCCGATTGCTGACCGCCTCGGCGATCAGGGCGTAGCGGTGCAGTGAAACCGCTTCGTCGTGGTCGTTCATGGTCCCATCTCCTTGCCGCCGGGGAGCGTCCCCGGCACAGGGACCAGCAGACGCCCCCCGCCGGGCCCGGTCCACGGTGGGATCGTGTTGGGCGCCAGCGCGGCGCCGCCGGTCACCGTCGCCCAGCATCGCCACGCCGGGCCGGCCCGGGCGCCGAGCGCTCCTCGGGCCGCGGCCCACAGTGCCCCAACCACCTCCACGCTGGAGCGCTCGGGGTCCCCCCACAGCCACGGCGCCACCCCACCCAGGGCCACCACCACCGCCACCACGCCGGCCACCAACAACGCGGCACGGCCCCGGTGACGGCGCCGCCAGCCCCGCACCGTGGTCACCGGCACGTCGATGCTCGCCGCGACGCCCGCGTCGCAGCGACTCCCTGAGTGCGTCCCAATCCGGGGCCACGACCGCACCGCAGCGCAGGCATGCTCGCAGACCGACCGGCTGTGAGACACCCCGGGTGGTCGGTGTTGGTCGGCGCCGGCTATCAGGCAGCGCTGTGGCCATTCCGCCACTCCGCCCGGCTGGTCCCCGGGCGCTCGGCGGCGGAAGGCCACGGCGGGACTTCACCATTGACGGTGATCGGGGCACCGAGGACCACGGTCTTGCCGTACCCACCGGTCATGGTCTGGAGGATCGGGTCGAGATCTGCCGCGCCGCAAGAACTCTCGCGGGGTGGACCGAGCCAAGCGGCGGTATGGGTGAGCGCCAGCCGGTAGCGGCGGCCCAGGCCGTCTGCGACGCGGCGGGCGAGGCCATGCCAGGCGCAGGCCGCGACGAGGTAGCCCGTGGCGTGGTCGAGCGCCTGCACTGGCAAGGCCCCCGGCTCCCCCGCAGACCCGCATCCGACACTGATCCCGGTCGCTGCTTGCACCAGCGAGTCGAAACCGCGCCGTTCGTGCCACGGACCGTCGAAACCCCAGGCGCACAGCTCGACAACGACCAGTTGTGGATGCCGATCGATGACCTCGTGCAGCGAGGGTAGGGACCCGGGTCGATAGCCGATCACCACAACGTCCGCTTGCGCTACGAGAGGTTCAGGATCGTAGGTGCGGAGGTCGACCAGAGCGCTGCGCTTGGCCAGCCCCGTGTCGACGAAGAAGTCCTGCTCGGGCCGGTCCGGGCGGTCCAGCCGCAGCACGTCAGCACCGAGCAGACCGAGCATGCGGGTGCCGACCGGACCCGCTAACACGCGGGTCAGATCGAGCACTCGCGGGGGTCGAACCGTAATGGGACCCGAGCCCCGTACCTCGACCGACACCAGCGGCGTCGCTGCTACCGCCTGGCCCTGCGCGCTCTCGGCCCACTCCAGGGGTGTACGCACCGCCACCCCAACCCCACCAGCCTCGGCGAGCGCCATCTCCAACTCGCGTGCGCCCCAGTCTCCGACCGCGGCGTCGAGCGCCGAACGCTCAGGAGGGATGTCGAGCACAGCGGACAGAGCATCGCAGTGGTGGTCGTAGTTGGCGTGCAGACGGACCCACCCGTCCGCAGCGCGAGCGAATCCGGACAGCGGCCCCCACTCCGAGACAGGGTGCCCGTCGACGCGCACGAACGCGATGCTCGCCCCGGCCGCCGCCGCTGCCCGGGAGTCCACCACGATCGCAGGACGTCCGAAACCCTGCGCCACCACCCACTCCGCCGCGGCCAGACCGGCCGTCGCTACCGCGGAAGTGAGCAGGCCCGTCACCTCATACCGACTTGCGAGCACCTCCGATGGACCGCTGATTCGAGCACCTGCGAGGTCGAGATCGAGAAGCCTTGCTGGAAGCCACCTGTCCACGCCTCATTCTCTCAGCCCGCTTCATGTCCCACCCTTCGAGTCAGACCAACTCCTCGAGGAGGCCGCCACGAGCAGTACCCGTTGACCAACCCCCTGCGGCGACGCCGCAGGTCGATCGCAGTGGCCTGACGAGGGGTGCCCCTATGACCCGCCCGAGAAAATGCCCGGTGATGGGACGCTATACGGACGGGTAGCTGGGGCCTTAGAGTCCGGGTGCCTCGTGGCTGGGCGGCTCGACGGAAGGCGTCGCTAAGGGGGCGGGGGTCGATCTAGGCGTAGCGCCGTTGTCGGACCGCCGATGGGTCCGCACCGGCGCGTGTGGGTCGGTCGAGGTCGCGGACGCGGTCGAGGTGTTGTCCGAGGTGGTAGGCGTTGGCCTAGGCGGCGTCCCGGTGTTCGAAGAGCGTCTTCCAGCGATGGGTGGATCGCTGGTGGTCGCTTTCGAGGCGGCCGACCTCGCTCTCCAGGACGCCAGGTCGTGTTGGAGGCGGCCGGTCTCGGCACCGATTAGGGTTCGCGCGTCGATTAATCGCGCGGAGTAGTCTGGTGGTGTGTGATCAGCCTCGCGTATTCCGGACAGCTGGTTCGTGCTCTTCAGGCTGCCAAGTTGCGAGATAGGTACTCGTCATGGACCTCTTGTGGAGTCCGGTAACCGAGACCCGAATGCAACCTACGCCTATTATAGCGGAACTCGATGTACCGCACAATGTCTTTTCGGGCTTTCTCCCGGGTCGGGTACACGGTGCGGCTAACCCGCTCGTTCTTCAACGCAGCAAAGAACGACTCGGCCATCGCATTATCGTAACAAATGCCGGTCCGTCCGACCGACTGGCAGATATCGTAGCCAGCCAGATGCGTCGCGAACTCCTCGGACGTGTAATTGCTGCCGCGGTCAGAATGGAAGATCGCCCTCGGTGCTATGTCGTGGTCGGTGACCGCCATGTCGATCGCGGCGCAGATGAGAGGAGTCTTGTAGTTGTCGCCGGTCGCCCACCCGATGACCGCCTTGTGGTGACAGTCGATGACCGTGGCCAGATACAGCCAGCCCTCCCAGGTGGGGATGTAGGTGATGTCACCAACCATCTTCGTTCCCGGGGCAGTGGCCGTGAAGTCCCGGGCCACAAGGTCAGGGATTGGGCCTGCCGGTCCGCTCTCGGTCAGGTTGTGACGCCACGGGCGGGGCTGACAGGCCACCAGGCCCAGCTCACGCATCAAGCCCCGGACGAGCTCAGGACTGGCGTGCTCGCCCCAACGGGCCAACTGAGCGTGGACCCGCCGGTACCCGTAGGTGCCGTCAGAGTCGACGAACGCCTTGGCGATCGCCGCGGCCAACACCTCCCGCCTGGCCGCGGTGGCCGACAGGGGACGACCCCACCACTCGTAATACCCAGACTTCGACACCTGCAGCCATGAGCACATCTTCACGATCGTGTATTTCTTGGCCCCGCTGTCAGTGGTTGTCGCCTTCTCGCCGTCGATGAACTCGTAGCGAGCGATCACCGATACTCCTGGGCGAAGAAGGCCGCGGCTTTTCCCAAGAACTCCGACTTCAACCGCAGTTCTCGCACCTCGACCTCCAACTCCCGTAAACGAGCCCGCTCCGGCATCGACAACGGCGGCTCCTCACCAGCGTGAGCCTTCCGGTAAGCGGCCACCCAATTCCGCAGAGTCTGCTCGTTCACCGAAATCTCCCGAGCCACCTCAGGAACCGGCCGGGACTCGTCAATCACCATCTTCGACGCTTCTTCTTTGTATTCAAGAGAAAACGTTCTACGTTGCTTTGGCATCAAACTGGCTCTCTTCCTAAAAACAAACCTTAGTGGGTCTGCTGTCCGGAAGGCTCAAGGCGTCTCAGTGGAGCCGAGCGGGGAGGGCCTGGCACGGTTCTTCTCGCTGACGTCTCCTTTCCTCGATGAGCGTGAACGCCGGTTGTTGGCGGCGTCGATGGTGGAGGTATTGGGCCGTGGCGGCCAGGCGAGAGTCGCGGAAGCGACCGACATGAGCCGGAATACGCTCTTCGACGGTGCCAAAGACCTGGCTGGGAACCCAGTGCTCCAAGACCGTGTGCGCCGTGCGGGGGCAGGCCCGAAACGCAAGGTTGATCTCAACCCCGAGCTGTTGGTGGTCTTGGACTCTCTGGTCGAGCCGGATGCGCGGGGTGATCCGATGTCTCCGCTGCGTTGGACGTTGAAGTCGACCCGGGTCCTGGGTCCCCGATCGCATCCTCGACGAGCTGAGCGCGCACCTTGCCCGCACCGGACGGACCGACCCTGGAGAGCTAGTCGTCCAAGCTCCCGAGGGAGGCCCGGTCCGGGCCACCAATTTCCGCCGGCGCGTCTACGATCCCGCATTGCGCCAGGCTGGACTCGAAGGCCTCACGTTCCACCCGCTCCGCCACTCCGCCGGCCACATGCTTCGGGAGCTGGGGGTTCCGCTGGAGGTGATCCAGCGTTGACTCGGGCATGCCTCGATCCGCACCACCGCTGACATCTACGGATCTTTACCCGAGCGGGTGGACCGGCCCGTCGCGGAGAAGCTCGACGACCTGTTCCGTCAAGCGGCCGAGACCCGTGCCGTCGACCGTCACGAGCAGCCCGGGCGCGCAGTCGTCTCGACAACTCGGCTCGGCAAGTGGGACTTGGACTGCCAGTGACGAATGACGGGGCGCCGTGACCGACATCGCGCGCGAGATCGCGACTCCCGGGTCATCGGTGTCAGGTCGGGATATCAGAGGTCGATGGCCGGGCCGATATTGGGAGACGCATCGGCGATCCCGGGAGGGTGTGGGAGCGTGTGCCGCCAGGCGGTCTCTGTCGTGCGAAGCCGGGCTCGTTCCTTCTTCGTGAGTGTCGCCTCTCCGGCCAGGAACACGAAAGCGTCGTGGAGGAGCTTGTCGACCTCTGCCGCGGTGCGGGCCGACGCTTCTGCGATGACGGCAGGGGTCCGGATTGCTGCAGGATCATCGACAAGCCGGAGGATCTCGTGGCGGTCCTTGCGTCCGGGCAGGCTGTCGGGTCGGTCGAGGAGTGCGGCGACCTTGGTCGCGGTGTGCGCCGGGACGCGGAGCACCTGGTAGCCGTCGACTGATTCGGCGAAGTTGGCGAGCTTCTCGACTCGTAGCTGCAGGTTCGCCCCGAGGCGGGACTGGAACGGGACGTAGAGGTCCAGGTGGATCGACCGCCAGCTCGCCCGCCACTTCGTGCCTGCCAGGTGGCGCGACTCCGAGAGGTCGTCGACGATCCCGCCCAAGACGGCCAGGTCACCTCGGGAGACGATCAGATCGACGTCGTGACTCATCGGACCACCAGTGCGGACCCATGTCCCCCAGCCTCCGATGAGGATGGCATCAGGGACCGCTGCGACCACCTCGCCGAGGACCGACCGGGAGAGGTCGGTCTGTTCAGACGAGTAGAACGGGTTGGTCAAGGCAGGCGATCTGGCGAGGGTCGAGGGCTTCCACGAAGCGGGCGGCTTGCCAGCCCGGCAGGGAGAACAGGTCCGCGTAGGCCTGGGCAAGCGGCGTGACCCGGCCGTACCGCCCGAGGAGCCAGTCGGGCTCGGCGACGAGCACCTCGGTGCCCTCATCAGCGACCGCAGGCGGGAGCGGGGGCAGGTGCGGATCGCCGTAGAGCAAGACGGTGTCGTAGTCGGCGATCCGGTTGACGCCGCCCGAGTGGGCCACGACGGCACCGAAACCGCCCAGGACCACTGACGGATCGCTGACCATGCGCTCGACCTCCACCGCAGGGACCGCCACCCGGAATCTGTCGACGACATCGCGCCGGACGTGACGGTGCGCAGCGAAGAGCACCAGCAGCCGCGCCGGGTCGAGCACCTGGAGCCCGTCGAGAAGGCCGATCCCCACAGCACCGATCTCGGCGGGATGCGCCAACGAGCGGTGCGCCGTCGACACCGGAATCTCCAACTCCCCCGCGAGCGCGCTCACCGACGGCCAGCGCCGCCGACCCGCCGCCGCACCTACCAACAGGTGACGCCACACCACCTCGAGCACCGGCATCATCGCTCGATCATACCTTCTTCCACTGATCTAGGGAAGGAGGCGATCTAGAGCGAAAACAGGTCGGATCCGACGGAGAGCCTCGCCTGGTGTGGGTGCAGGTGTGGTGCAGACCTGCACTCGAGTCCCCACCCGGCTAGCCACGCCCCCCTGACCAGCCAGTTCTCGGTGGAGGTGATGGGACTTGAACCCACGACTTCTACGTTGCGAACGTAGCGCTCTTCCGGGCTGAGCTACACCCCCGTGACGGGAGGTTCATCCTACCGCGCGGGCGGAAAGGCTCAGTTGACGGCGCGGCGCATGCCGTAGAGAGGCACGCCATAGTCGAGGCCCCCGTAGGCGGGGGGCTGCTGCCCGTAGCCGTAGGCGGGCTCCTCGTAGCCGTAGGCCGGCTCGCCGGCATAGGCCGCCTGGCGGCCGTAACCGTAGGCGGGCTGCTCGCCGTAGCCGGCCGGGGCGGGCGGCTGGCGGCGGGCCTGGTTCGGCAGGTAGGCCAGCTTCATCTCTCGCTCGGCGGCCAGGTTCCGCATGCGCACCAGCAATGCGACGTACCCGGCGAGGGCGGCATCGCAGAGCACGTTCATGACGATGAACGCGGAGCCGACGGCGACGGCGAGGATCAGGGTGGCGACCGCGGCGAGGACCAGGACCAGCAGCACGTCACGGCGACGGCGCTGTGACTCCCGGCGGCGGACGGCCGCACCGGACATGGTCGCCGGCCGGCGAACCATGGGCGGCGGCACTCGGACGCCGGGACCGGGCTGGGGGCGGTAGGGAGGGATGCTGCCGTCGGCGCGACGACGGTTCGCTGGACGCACCCGGGACGGGCCAGTCTGCTCCAGCACGCGCAGATGCCAGTTGAACGTGCCGACCGGGTCGTTGAAGCTCTTCGCCGCCCGTGACCGTAGCCACGAAACCAGAACGACCCCCCAGACGAGGGCGAGAGCGATCAGCACCAATGTCGTCAAACTCCTACGCCTACCTTTTGGTGCATGAGACCGTAGCTTCCGTTCCCCGCTGTTCGGTGGATAGGTGGTGGTCGGTGGACGCCGGAGGCCGACGCACAGCGGTGCCCAACCGGAGCGACCGAACGTCGACGATAGTCGTTCGCCCGGCGTTCATGCCAGGAGCAACGGCGTGCTCACCGAAACCGTGCCCTCTGAGCAGCCACGATGGGTTTCAGCCGGCGGCGCCGTCCTCGCCGATCAGGGCGTCGATGTCGGCGTCGAGGCGGTCGGGACGGACCTCGGGCGTGTTCACCAGCGGTTCGGCCAGCGTGTTCGCCGGCCGGCGCCAGTGCCCACTGCGCCCGCCGGTCTTCTCCCACAGCGCCAGCTCACCGATCACCATGGACCGGTCCGCCGACTTGCACATGTCGTAGATGGTCAGCGCGGCGATGGAGCAGGCGGTCATGGCCTCCATCTCCACCCCGGTGCGATCCACCGTCTCCACCTGGGTCTCCACCTCCACGTGGTCGTCGCCGATGGTGAAGTTGATGGTGACCGCTCCGACGAGGAGCGGATGGCACAGCGGGATCATGTCGGCGGTCCGCTTGGCCGCCTGTATCCCGGCGATCCGGGCGGCGCCGAGCACGTCACCCTTGGTGATGGCGTTGCTCGCCACCTTGGCGGTGGTGTCGGGCTTCATGAACACCTTGCAACGGGCGATGGCCCGGCGGTGCGTGGCGTCTTTCGGCGTCACGTCGACCATCCGGGCCCGGCCGAGCGGATCGACGTGGGTGAGGCCTCGATCGGACATGCGGGCGATTCTAGGGCGGCGAGCGGGTCCCACGACCAGGGCGGCCCGGGGAGGGCCTACGGGTACCTCGCCTCAGCCGCCGATCTGGCTCATGGAGCGGTCGGGCCGGATGAAGTGGACCTGGCCGATCGAGTGGCCCGCCCATTTGCGACCCACCTCGGCTTCGATGGCCGCGGCCAGATCGTCGTCGGTGCCCCCAGCGCGGAGAATAGCCCGTAGGTCGACCTCCCGTACCGCGAACAAGCAGTTCCGCAGCTGTCCTTCGGCCGTGAGGCGGATCCGGTCGCACGAGGCGCAGAACGACTCGGTGACGCTGCCGATGACCCCGACGCGGCCGCCCCCGTCGACGTAGCGGTAGCGTTCGGCGGGCATCGACCCCCGTGGCTCCTCGTCAGGCTCCAGGGCAAAGGACCGGTCGATGGTCGCCACGATCTCGGCCGCCGGCACCACCTGGTCGCCGGACCAGCGCCCGTCCCCGTCGAGCGGCATCCACTCGATGAAGCGCACCTCCACACCGCGCTGGCGGCCGTAGGCGGCGAAGTCGACGATCTCGTCGTCGTTGACCCCCCGCACCACCACACAGTTGACCTTCACCGGGTCCAACCCCACCTCGACGGCGGCGTCGATCCCGGCCAGCACCCGATCGAGGGCGTCGCGCCCGGTGATGCTAGCGAAGCGCTCGGCCCGCAACGAGTCGCACGACACGTTGATCCGCCGCAGGCCGGCCCGGCGCAGATCGCCGGCGATGATCGACAACGTCGCCGCGTTGGTGGTCATGGAGATGTCCACCCCGAGGGCGGCCAGCCGCTCGATGAGCACCGGCAGGTGGGCCCGGACGGTGGGCTCGCCGCCGGTGATGCGGATGCTCTCGAAACCGAAGCGCTCGACGCAGACGCGGGCCACACGGGTCATCTCCTCGAAGGTCAGCAGCTCCTCGCGAGCCAACCACTGCATGCCCTCGTGGGGCATGCAGTACGTGCACCGGAAGTTGCACCGGTCGGTGATGGAGAGCCGCAGATCCCGCACGGTTCGGCCATGGGGGTCGACGAGAGCGGAGACCACCGCACCACCCTACGGCCACGACGGGCCCAACCAACCCGCCGGGCGAAACTCTGATGTCGAGAGCGCCTCACTGGCGAGCTTTCTCGACCTGAGACTGGCGTCAGGCGAGCAGGATGACGTCGACCACGCCCCCGGCGGGGACGCCATCGCCGGGTGGGACCACGGCCAGCGCGTCGGCCACCGCCATCGGCCACAGCAGGTTCGAGGCCTGGCCGCCGGCGGTGTGGACGTGATAGCGGCCGTCGGCGGCCACGGCCGCGTGCACCCGGACGAAGTTGGTCCGCTCGTCGGGCCGGCGCAGCAGGCTGTCGTCGTCGACCACGGCCGGCACGGGGGGACGCTGCAGGTCACCGGCACCATGGCCGGCCATGCGACGCAGGCCGGCTCGCGCCAGCAGCTCGTAGCTGACCATCGACGACACCGGGTTCCCCGGCAACCCGAAGATCGGCGTCGCCCCGATCGTCCCGAAGGCGAACGGCTTGGCCGGTCGGATGGCGATCTGCATCCAGGTGATGTCGCCGATCTCGTCGAGCACCTTCTTCACATAGTCGAAGTCGCCCATGCTCACCCCGCCACTGGTCAGCACCGCATCGCACCCTGAGGCGGCCGCAGCCAGCGCTCGGCGCAGGTCGGCCTCGTCGTCGCGGACGATGCCCAGGTCGACGGTCCGGTACCCGTCGCGCCGCAAGAGCGCCAGCAGCGTCCGCCGGTTCGAGTCGCGGATCTGTCCCGGGCGCAACGCCACGTCGCCCTCGACCAGCTCGTCACCGGTGGAGACGACCCCCACCAACGGTGCCGGGAACACGGCCACCTTTGCCCGTCCCGTCGACGCCAGCACGCCCAGGTGGCCGGCCCCGAGCACCGTCCCTGCCGCGAAGACCTCCTGGCCGGGGGCCAGGTCCTCCCCGGCAGCTCGCACGTGCGCACCAGCCATAACCGGCTCGTCCACCAGGACGTAGTCGCCGTCGGTGCGTGTCGTCTCCACGATGGCGATGGCGTCGGCCCCGTCGGGGAAGGGCGCGCCGGTCATGATCCGCAGGGCCTCGCCGACCCCGACCGGTCGCGTCGGCGCCGAGCCGGCCGCCAGCGTGCCCACCACGAGCAGACGGGCCGGGCCCGCCGACGAGGCGGCGGCGGTGTCGGCGGCGCGGACCGCGTAGCCGTCCATCGCCGTGTTGGCGAACGGCGGCACGGACTCGGCCGAGGTCACCGGCTCGGCCAGCACCCGACCGAGGGCGTCGTCCAGGCCGATGGTCACCGGCGCGCCCGGGACGCAGGTGGCCTCGACCCTGGCGCGGGCATCCTCCAGGCTGATCACGGCCGCTGCAACCGCTCGGTGAGGAAGGCGCGAAACGCCGGCCCCAGGTCCTTGCGCTCGAGCGCCAGCTCGACGGTGGCCCGCAAGTAGTCCAGCTTGTTCCCGGTGTCGAAGCGACCCTCGCTGAAGGTGTAGCCGAGCACGTCCTCGGTCCGGCCGAGCAACGCGATGGCATCGGTCAGCTGCAGCTCCCCACCTTTACCGGGCGTGATGTCGGCCAGGGCGTCGAAGATGGTCGGGGTCAGCACGTAGCGGCCCATCACCGCCAGGTTCGACGGGGCGTCGGCCGGGTCCGGCTTCTCCACGATGGCGGTGACCCGCACGACCGTCTCCTCCACCGGCTCCACGGCCGCGCACCCGTAGGAGGAGATCTCGGCGGGCGTGACCTCCTTGAGGGCGATCACCGAGGACCCGTGCCGCTCGTAGGCGCCCAGCATGCCGTCGAGCACCCCCGCCGAGGGATGCATGATGTCGTCGCCGAGCATCACCACGAACGGCTCGTCGCCCACGTGGTCGCGGGCGAGCGACACGGCATGGCCCAGCCCGAGCGGCTCCCCCTGGCGGACGTAGTGGAACGTGGCCAGCTCGGCAATGGCCCGCATCTCAGCCAGCTCGTCGTCCTTGCCCTTCTCGGCCAGGTGGCGCTCCAGCTCGAAGCTACGATCGAAGTGGTCCTCCAGGGTGCGCTTCGACCGCCCGGTGATGATCAGCAGGTCGGTGATGCCCGAGGCGACGGCCTCCTCCACCACGTACTGGATGGCCGGCTTGTCGACCAGCGGCAGCATCTCCTTGGGCTGGGCCTTGGTGGCCGGCAAGAAGCGGGTGCCGAGACCTGCAGCCGGGATCACGGCCTTGCGCACCAGAGGCATGCGGCCTGTTCTACCACCGCGATGTGACGCGGCCGGCGGCCGGTACACTTGGCAGCCGGACAGCAGGAGTGCCAGCGGTGGCCAGGCACCGACCGGAGGAACGATGCCGACCTACGAATACGCGTGCAAGGACTGCGGACAGCACCTGGAGATCGTCCAGGCGTTCACCGACGATGCCTTGACGGAGTGCCCGCACTGCGGCGGCAGGTTGCGCAAGGTGTTCGGCAACATCGGGATCTCGTTCAAGGGGAGCGGCTTCTACAAGAACGACAGCCGGACCTCGGGCAACGGGTCCAAGACCTCGTCGGGCGCGTCTTCCTCCGACGGCGGGTCCTCTGACGGCGCGTCGTCGGACGGCGGGTCCTCCGGATCAGAGACCGGATCGAGCTCCTCGTCCGACAGCGGCCCGTCGAAGCCGGGGTCGTCGGACTCCGGCTCGGGCGCGACGTCGAGCCCGGGTTCGGGTTCGTCGTCCAAGCCGAGCTCGGGATCCGGCTCGGGAGGGTCGGGAAAGTCGGGTGGGTCGTCCGGGTCGGGTGGCTCCGGTGGGGCTGGCTCCAAGGCCGCCGCCGCCAGCTGAGCAACCTATGGCCGATCCGGTGCCGGCGGCAGAGATCGCGGTCGTCGGCGGCTCCGGCTTCTACTCCTACCTGGCCGATCCCGTCGAGGTGCACCCGGCCACGCCGTGGGGACCGCCGTCGGGCCCGGTGACCATCGGCGACATCGGCGGCCGGCGGGTGGCATTCCTCCCCCGCCACGGGCCCTCCCACTCGCTGCCCCCCCACCGCATCAACCACCGGGCGAACCTGTGGGCGTTGCGGGACCTCGGGGTTCGCCGCATCGTCGCCCCCTGCGCCGTCGGCTCGTTGCAGCCAACGGTGCAGCCTGGCGACTTCGTGGTCCTCGACCAGCTGATCGATCGCACCTCGGGACGGGCCGACACCTACCTCGACGGTCCCGACGTCGACCACGTGGCCTTTGCCGACCCGTACTGCCCGGAGCTTTCTGCGGTGCTGGCCACGGCGGTCCTGGACAGAACCGGCCTCGACGACACCGTGACGATCCACCCCACCGGGACGGTCGTGGTCATCCAGGGACCACGCTTCTCCACCCGGGCCGAGTCGCGGTGGTTCCGGTCTGCCGGATGGCACGTGGTGAACATGACCCAGTACCCGGAGGCCTACCTGGCCCGCGAGTTGGGCATCTGCTACGCCGGCCTGGCTCTGGTCACCGACAACGACAGTGGCGAAGAAGCGCCCGGAGCCGTCACCATGGGGGCCGTGATGCAGATGCTCGCCGAGAACGTCGAACGCACCCGCCGGCTGCTTGCAGGTGCCATCCCCCGCATACCGACCACGGCGACCTGCCGGTGCGCCGACAGTGGAGCCCGGTCGCTGCGCACCGGGGGAAGCGACTGGTGACCGCGACAACCACCACCACCGACGCCCTGCGTTGCGCCGAGCTGGCCCGCGTCCAGGACGCCGATCCCATCGGCACCGCCGGCACCTACGCCGGCTTCGCCCTGGTGGAATGGCCGCTGCCCTGGCCGCGTGCGTTCGGCGACATCCCGGAGCTGGACCCAGTGAAAGACGCCCTGCGCCACACCGGGTTCCGACTACAGGGCCTCGTGCCCACGGCCGTCGACCGCCGGCGGGTGGTGCTGTACCGCCGACCCGACGACGGCCCCTTCGTCGCCTACCACCACAGCGAGCGCGAGGTCATGCTCCAGGGCGTCCTCGGCGACGACGGCGTGAAGGACCCGACGGTCGTCGGGCGCGCCCTCGGCGCGGCGCTGGCCGAGCTAATCGCCTCCTCCCGCTCAGGCGAACCGGGCCCGGAGCAAGCCGCGCCGGCGGACGTGCTCATCTGCACCCACGGCCGGCGCGACCGCTGCTGTGGCGCACGGGGCACCGAGCTGTGGAAGGACGTCTCCGAGCCGGGAGCCCTCGGCCCCGCCGCCCGGGTGTGGCGGACCAGCCACACGGGCGGGCATCGGTACGCGGCGACCGCCATCGTCCTCCCCCAGGGAACGGCGTGGGCGTTCCTCGACCGCCCGACCCTTGCTCGGATCGTCGCCCAGGAGGGTCCCCTGGCTGACCTCCTCCCCCACTACCGCGGCGGCGCCGGCCTCCGGAAGCGCTCAGTGCAGGTCCTGGAGCGAGCTGTGCTCGGCGAGGTGGGCTGGCCGCTCCTATCGTCGGGCCGCCACGGCGAGGTCCTCGACGACGGCCGCGTACGCCTGACCGTGACCCCCGCTCTGGCCTCGCCGTCGGTGTCATCGCCGTCGGTGTCATCGCCGTCGGTGTCATCGCCGTCGGTCTGGGAGGGAACGGTCGTGGCCGGGCGAGAGCTGCCCGTTCCCGACTGCGGGGCGCCCATCGAAGGGGCCCACAAGAGCCAGACCGAGCTGAACCTCACCGGCTTCGCGCGCGTCGGCTGACGGCCGCGCGCCACCAGCGAAGGAGCCCAGCCGGGCGGGGCTGGGCCCCCCTCGGCCGCCGGTGGCTTGGGACGCCCACCGGCCAAAAAACTCAGCTCACTCGAAGACCACGACGCCCCGAATGTTCTTGCCGGCGTGCATGTCCTCGTAGCCCTGGGCCACCTGGTCGAGGCTGTAGGTCGTGGTGATCAGCTCGTCCAGCTTGAGCCTGCCGTCCCGGTACATCTGCACCTGCCGGGGGATGTCCAGGGTGGGATTGCACGCCCCGAACAGGGACCCCTGGATGCGCTTCTGGAACAGGGTCAGCTCACCGAGCGACACGGGGATCCCGACCTCCGTCTGGTCCCCGATGCCGGTGACGACGACGGTGCCGGCCTTGCGGGTGGCGGCGAACGCCTGGGCCACGTGCTCGCCGCGCACCACGCCGACGGTCACGATCACCGCGTCTGCTCCCTGGCCGCCGGTGAGGCTCCTGGCCAGGTCTGCCCCTTCGGCGATGTCGCCGAAGGCGTGGGTGGCGCCCAGCTGCATGGCCTTCTCCCGCTTCATCGCCACCGGATCCACGGCGATCACGTTCGATGCGCCGGCCTGCGCCGCGCCCTGCACGGCATTGATGCCGATGCCGCCGATGCCCATGACGATGACGGTGTCACCGGGGCGGACCTCGGCGGAGTTCACCGCAGCCCCCCAGCCGGTGCCGACACCGCAGCCGAGCAGGCAGAGCGTCTCGAGCGGCAGGTCCTTGTCGACCTTGACCGCCGACATCACCGAGACCACCGTGCGCTCGCAGAAAGTGGCCAGGCCCGACATCTGCCCGACCCGGAGGCCGTCGAGGGTGTGGAGGCGGAACTCGTCGGGGTGCCCGACCCGGGAGCCGCTCAAGATGGTCGCCCCCAACCGGCACAGGTTCTGGTGCCCGCTGGCGCACCACCGACAGCGACCGCACGCGGGAAGGAAGCTGAACACCACGTGGTCACCGACCTCGAAGCCGGGGGTGTTGGGTCCGACCACCTCGACCACCCCTGACCCCTCGTGGCCGCCGGCCATGGGGAGCACACCGGTCCGGAGATCGCCGGTGGCCAGGTGATCGTCGGAGTGGCACAGACCGGAGGCCACCATCCGCACGAGCATCTCGCCCGGCCAGGGAGCCTCCAGCTCCAGCTCCATGGTCTCGTAACGACCCGGTGTCGTGGTGATGACCGCACCCCGTGTGCGCATGCGCCTCCCCTTTTCGGCTCCATGCGCCGTTGCTGGCGCACCGGCGGCAACTTAGCGCCGGCGGAGTGGAGCGGGGAGCGTTGGTCTGGCGCCCCGGGGAACCGGCCGGGAAGACGGCGAACCATCGGGCGTGACCCGTGCCCACGGGAACCGTCCGCCGGCCAGCCCATGGCGCGGGTCAGGCAGGAGCACGCCCCCCCCCAACTGGTGGTCGAGTGGACCTCGATATTTGCGGTCAAGTCGACCACCAGTTGCCGGCACGACCGGCCCGACGCGCTCTCAGCTGGCCGCGAGTCGTGCGGTCGGTGTGAAGGCGACGGGCATGGTCTCGTAGCCGCTGACGAAGTTGGCGGGCCGATGGGCCGGCTTCCCGGTGGTCGGGCGGAGGTCGGGAAGGCGGGTGAGGAGCCGGTCGAGCTTGGTGGTGATCTCCAGGCGGCCCAGGCTGTTGTCCAGGCAGAAGTGGGGGCCGAAGCCGAACGCCAGGTGGTCGTTGGGTTGGCGATGAATGTCGAAGGCATCGGGGCCGGCGAAGTGCAGGTCGTCCCGGTTGGCGGAGGGGTAGAGCAGCAGGAGAGTGTCCCCGGCCCGGATGGGTACGCCCGCCAGCGTGGTGTCGGCCGTGGCGGTGTGGGCACGACCAACGGCAGCTATACGGCGATGTCCCACACGAAGTCGCACTCCCCCCGTTCGCACACCCGGCGATCAGGCGGTCGGCGACGGCTTCGATGTTCGCCGCCCGCTCGCGGACACGTGCCGGGGTGAACGCCCGGTTCACCAGCTTGCGACGCTGCCAATGGGACGGGTCGTCCACGTCGATCATCATCGGCGAGGGATCGGCGACGGACGGATGCCCTGGGCGCTGCAGAACAGAGCTCCGGCTGCTTCGACACCGCCTTCACGTCGTCGTAGCGGGTCACCCCCACACCTGGCCCGCCGCGTCCCAGTACACCGGGTCGTGCCGGCGGCCCCAGGCCAGGTCGTCGCGCGGGTTGCGTCCCAGAACGAGCCAGCGGTCAACGGCAGGCTCCGCACGGGACCCTCAGCAGCCATGGTGGTGCTCCTCTCGTCAGCCCTCCCGACGCACCGTAGGAGACCACGTAGGATCCTCGGCCGGCCTGGGGCAGCCGCCAGGCAGAGCGGCATTCGGCGCCATCTCCTCAACTCTCGCCGCCGGAGGCCGATAAGGCGGGGTGCATGGCGGCGGTGATCCCGAGGCGATCATCCCGGCAGAACTGCCGGCGGCGATGACGTCCCGATCCCGGAGCCGTCGCGCCCCGGCCCGCGCCGTCTTCGTCGGGCTCGACGACTGGCTGGACCAGATAGGCGACGGTGGCGGCCCACGAGCCGCATCGATGGGCGACCGTGGCGGCCCACGAGCCGCATCGATCGGCGACGGTGGCGGCCCACGAGCCGCATCGATCGCCGACGCCTGTGCGCTCCTCGCGGAGACGCCGCTCGCCGTCGCCGTCGTCGCCCTTCGCCTCCTGACACCGGATCCCGTCGCCCCGTTGCGGGCCCTGCGGGCGGCGCGGCCCGACCTGGCGCTGGTCGTCGTGGCTGATTCGGCGTCGCCCGACGACGCCGCGCTGTTCCGAGCCGGGGTCCACGAGATCATCGATGCCGCCGGACTCCGCGCCGGCGCCCTCGAAGCTGTCATCCAGGCATCCATGGCTCGTGCCAGGGCACAGATCGACAGTGCGCGGACCGCTCGACAGCTCGAGCTGCTCCACGGCAACGCCAGCGAGGGGTACCTCGTGGTCGATCTCGGCGGCCGGATCCTCGCGGCAGGAGACGGACCTGCGCCCGATGCTCGGGGAACCGGTCTGCCCACCTCGGACGCATTCGATCTCGTCGTCCACGCCGAGCGCGCCCGGGTCAGGTCGATCTTCGATCGCGTCGCTCGACAGCACGGAGAGAGGGCGGAGCTGGAGACCGAGGTGGTCGGGCGGGGCGGCAACCGGCGGTGGATGGAGGTGAGCCTCACCAACCTGGCCCACGAGGACAGCATTGGCGGCATCCTGGTCAACTACTGGGACATCACCCGGCGACGGGTGGCAGAGCAGGCGCTCGCCTTCAATGCCGCGGTGCTCGGCGCCGTCGGCCAGGCCATCATCGCCACCGATGCATCGGGTCGGATCGCCTACTGGAACCAGGCGGCCTCCGACCTCTACGGCTGGTCGCCGGCGGAGGTCGCCGGACGGCTGGTCCACGAGATCCTGGAGCCCGCCCGGTCGGACGAGACCGCCGCCATCCGCAGGCGGATCGCCGAAGGCAAGAGCTGGTCGGGCGAGGAGTGGCTCAGCCGACGCGGCGGGATCCGACTCCCCGTATGGACGACGGCGACACCGATGTTCGATGACGCCGGGAATCTGGTGGCGATCATCAGCGCGACCGCCGACCTCACGGAGCGCAGGCAGGCCGATGCCGGCCTGCGACGCCTGTCGGCGATCGTCGACAGCTCGACGGATGCCATCGTCTCGGAGACCATGGCCGGGATCATCACCACCTGGAACCGGGGCGCCGAGCGCCTCTACGGCTACCGCGCCGACGAGGCCGTCGGCCGGCACATCTCGCTGGTCGTCCCCAACGCGGGACGCGCCGATCTGCAGGCCCTGTTGGCGAACGTGGCCGCGGGCGTCGAGATCGAGCAGCTCGAAGCCGTCCGCCGGAAGAAAGGCGGTGAGGAAGTCACCGTCCTGCTCAGCGTCTCGCCTCTGCTCGACGATCGGGGCCGGCTGATCGGGGCTTCGACCGTGACCCACGACATCACCGAGCGAAAGGCGTTGGAACGGGAGCTCGAGCACCGGGCACTGCACGACGACCTCACCGGTCTGCCGAACCGGGCGTTGCTCAACGATCGGCTGGACCACGCCCTCGTTGCATCGGCGCGCACCGGGAGCAGGACCGGCGTCGCCATGCTGGATGTCGACGGGTTCAAGCTCGTCAACGACGCCCTCGGCCATACGGCCGGCGACGTCCTGCTCGTCGAGGTCGGGCACCGCCTGCGGGCCACCGTTCGACCCGCCGACACCGTCGCCCGCTTCGGCGGCGACGAGTTCGTGGTGGTGTGCGAGCAGGTGACGGTCGACGCCATGACGACCATGGTCGCCCGGATCATCGACGCCATGACACAGCCGTTCGTCATCGAGGGCCGGGAGATCGCCCTGCACGCCAGCGTCGGCATCACCATCAGCCGGCAGGCCAGCACCAGCCAGTCGCTCCTCTCCGAGGCGGACGCCGCCATGTACCGGGCCAAGGAGCTGGGCCGGAGCCGGTCGGCGGTCTTCGACGACTCCATGCGGACCCGCGCCGCCGCGCTTCTCGAGGGATCGCGCGCCCTCGGGCTCGCCATCGCCAACCGAGAGCTCGTGCCCTACTTCCAACCGATCATCGACATGGCCACCGGCCATACCGTCGGCGTCGAAGCGCTCGCTCGCTGGCACCAGCCCGACGGTCGTGTCATCCTGCCGTCGCACTTCATCCCCCTCGCGGAGACGAGCGGGCTGGTCGTCGATCTCGGCGAGCTCATCATGGCCCAGGGAGCCGAGCGGGTGGCCCGGTGGAACGCGGCGCCCGGCCGGACCGATCCGCTGTGGGTGAGCGTCAACCTGTCGGCCCGTCAACTCATCGACACCCGACTCGACGAGGTCGTCGCCGCTATCCTCGCCGAGTGCGGGCTGCCGCCGGATCTCCTTCATCTGGAGATCACCGAGACCGTGGTGATGCAGGACATCTCCCACGCCGTCCAGACCCTCGAGCGCCTCCGCCGCCTCGGCGTCCACCTGGCCGTCGACGACTTCGGGACGGGCTACAGCTCACTCGCCTACCTCAAGCAGCTCCCGGTCGACACGCTCAAGATCGACCGGTCCTTCATCCGCGGCGTGGCCACCAGCAGCGACGACGCCTCGATCGTCAAGGCGGTCCTCAGCCTCGGCGGCGCCCTGGGCCTGCGATGCGTGGCCGAGGGCGTCGAGACAGCAGAGCAACGAGCGGCGCTGATGGCATTGGGGTGTCAGCTCGGCCAGGGCTACCTCTGGAGCCGTCCCCTCGCGCCCGCCGACGCCGACGCATGGGCCGAGCGGCAACGGCGGTCCGACCTCGCCGTCGGCTCCCATCAATCAAACTAAAGGGCCGCCAGCACCTCGGTCAGCGCTACAGCCGCCTGGGACGGTCGCAGGAGTGGGGCCGTCCGCCCGCCACCGGCATCGGCCAGCCGGGCGCAGGCTGCAGGTCCGTCGTCGTCGCCCGGCAGGGCCAGGACGTGCAGGCGGGCACCGGCTGCCCCGGTGGCGGCGGCCACGACGACCGGGTCGCCACCTTCGTTGGCCATCCCGTCGGTGAGCGTCACCACCTCCCGGCGCCCGGCGCGCGCCATCCCCGCCTGGGCCAGCGCGGTCCGCAGCCCCAGGGCCAGGTCGGTGGTGTCGCCGCCGCGCAGGTCGAAGAGGGCGTCGAGCACCGTCGTCGCCGGTGCCGCGCTGCGGACGTCGCGCAGGACCACCGCTCGGGACCAGAAGGCCACCACGGCCAGCTCGTCGTGAGGACGCAATCGCAACGCCAGGGACGCAGCCGCGACGACGGCTGCTGCCAGGGGATCGCCGCTCACCGAGCCGGAGGCGTCGACCAGGAGCACGTACGCGACGGACGAGCGCCGCCAGGCCCGCCACCGCAGGTCGTTGCTGTCGAGGTGCGGCCGTTCGGCCAGCCGCTCGAGGGTGGCGTCAATGTCGAGGTCCAGGCCGTCGGGCGCGGCGACGGTCGCCAGCCGCCCCGATCCGCCGGACCGGGGCGTGGAGGCCGGGCGAGCGAGCGGCAGCAGCAGGCGCGCAGCTGCCGACCGGGCCTGGACGCGCAGGTCCCGGTCGGTGGCGTGGGTGAGGTCCATGAGCATGGCCAGGGTGGCGTCGGGATCGTCCACCATCGCCGCCGTCAGCGCCGAGGTGTCCAGCCTCCCCACCTCGGGCGAGACGGCATCCGTCGCCGGGTGGCGTCGCTGCAGCTGCTGGCGGCTGAGGGAGCGCCGGGCCTGGTCCTGGCGCAGCCGGTCGACGGCCTGCGGATCGGTCAGGGCGTCGCCGCGTCTCCCGCTTGGTGGTCGGTCCGGGCCTGCACTCGCCCCGGACCCCTCGCTTTTCCCCCGCTGTCGTCGCTCCCGACGGCCGGGCGGGCCTGCGCCCAAAGATCGGCGACCACGTCCTCGACCGAGCGGGCGCAGCCCTCCCGGGGCGTGACGCGGCCCGACAGTGCGGTGAGGGCGGCGTCCAAGCCGACCTGCTCGTCGAGCGACCCGCCACCGGGCGAGCGCAGCACGGCGAGCTGCTCGGCCACCGCCACCAGGTCGAGGGCGCCGCGCACAGATGCGCCGATCCGCAGGTCGGGGTGGGCGCGGCTGAGACGCACGGCCCGCACGGCGCGAGCAACGAGGGCGTCGGGTCCGGCCGTGAGGCGGCCGACGATGGCCACCTCGTCGGCCTCGTCCTGGTACGACACCCCCACGCGACACGACCGGTCATACAGCGCCGGGGTGACCCGGCCGGTCCCGATGGCATCGAAAGGGTTCATGGCCGCCACCAGGCGGAAGGTGGCTGCCGCCACCACCTCACCGAATCGCGGCACCTGCATGCGCCGCTCCGAGAGCACACCGAGGAGGACGTTGATGGTCTCCTCGGGAGCGCGGTTCAGCTCTTCCACGTAGAGCAGGCCTCCGGCGGTCATGGCGTCGACCAACGGGCCCGGGACGAAGTTCTCGGGCCGATAGCCCTCGCCGAGCACCCGTGAGGGGTCGTGGTGGCCGACCAGGCGGGCCGGGCTCAGCTCGGCGTTGCCCTCCACCAGCATCAGCGGGACACCGGCACCGGCGGCCAAGCTGCGCAGGAGGGTCGTCTTGCCGGTGCCCGGAGGACCCTCGAGCAGCACGCTGCGCCCGGCCGCCAGCGCCGCGGCCACCACCTCGGTGTCGCGGGACCGGCCGACCAGCGCGGAACGGGCCGCGGCCACCATCTCGATCACGGGCAGGGCGCCCGCAACCGGCCCAAGTCCGGACACGCCCCCGTCAGCCGCCGGCAACCGCCCCGAGTCAGGCCCCGGCAACCGGCCCGGGTCAGCCGGCAGCCGGCTTGAGTCAGCCGCCGGCCGGAGCGTCAATCGAACAGGACCACGCCGCGGATGTTCTTGCCGGCGTGCATGTCCTCGTAGCCCTGGGCCACCTGGTCGAGGGTGTAGGTGGCAGTGACCAGCTCGTCGAGCTTGAGCTTGCCGTCCCGGTACATCTGCGCCTGGCGCAGGATGTCGGAGCTGGGGCTGGACTCGCCGAACAGCGACCCCTGGATGCGCTTCTGGAACAGGGTCAGCTCCCCCAGCGACACGGGAATGCCCACCTCGGTGATGTCCCCCAGCCCCGTCACCACGACGGTGCCAGCCTTGCGGGTGGCCGCGAACGCCTGGGCCACGTGCTCGCCGTGGACGACGCCGATGGTAACGATGACGGAGTCGGCGCCCTGCCCGTCGGTGAGGCTCTTGGCCAGCTCGTCGGCCTCGGCGATGCCGTCGAAGGCGTGGGTGGCACCCAGCTGCATGGCCTTCTCCCGCTTCATGGCCACCGGGTCCACGGCGATCACGTTCGAGGCCCCAGCGTGGGCGGCGCCCTGCACGGCGTTGATCCCGATGCCGCCGACGCCCATGACGATGACGGTGTCGCCGGGACCGACGGCGGCCGAGTTCACCGCCGAGCCCCAACCGGTCCCCACCCCACAACCGAGGAGGCAGACCTTGTCGAGGGGCAGGTCCTTGTCGATCTTCACCGCCGAGTTCAGCGACACGACGGTGTGCGCACAGAAGGTGGAGATGCCGCACATCTGGCCTACCGGTTCACCCCCCGTGGTGTGCAGGCGGAAGCTGGTGGGATCCTCGAACCGGGCACCGCTCAGCAGCCCGGCGCCCAGGTCGCAGAGGTTCTGCATGCCGGCGGCGCACCACCGGCACCGCCCGCATCCGGGCAGGAACGAGAAGACGACATGGTCGCCCTCCTCGAAGCCGGCCGTGTGCGGCCCCACCTGGTCCACGACCCCTGCGCCCTCGTGGCCCCCGGCGAAGGGGTAGACCCCGGCGGGGATGTCTCCGGTCGCCAGGTGGTCGTCGGAGTGGCACAGCCCCGATGCCACCATCCTCACCCGGATCTCTCCCTGTCGGGGATCGTCCAGCTCGAGGTCGATCACCTCGAAGGAGCCGGGCGCCTTGGTGATGACTGCACCGCGTGTCTGCATCGTTCCCCCCTGCAATCTCGGATCTGGCTGATCGGACCCGTCGACACACTACCGACGTCGGGGCAGGAATGAGCTGCCCGGCAGCCGGGTAGATGTCCGCCGCTCCATCCCACAGACCCAGGCGGGAGGCCACTCGATGGCCACGACACAGCACGCACCCGCCACGCCGGACGCGGTACGCAGCCTCATCCCTGCCCGGATCGATCGGCTGCGATGGTCGAGCTTCCACACCAAGCTGGTGATCGCGCTGGGCCTGGAGGACGTGGCCAGCCCGCTCAGCTCGGTGCGGCCCTCGCCCCACCTGTCGAACGTGACCGGTGCGCCTCGACCGCCGGCGGCTCGAACGGTCCCGCCCACCTGAACCATCTATTGCGGGAGAACTACTGGAGTCCGAGGACGTAGGCGGCCTGACCGGCGTGCTGGAGATCGTCGCCGATCACGCTCACCAGGCGCACGCCGAGGGTCACCGGCGGGTCCCAGTGCTCGTCAACAACCCGGTCGAGATCGACCGGCCCCAGCCTGGCCAGGTAGGCCACGCTGGCCTCGTGCACGGCCCGGTGGTAGCCGAGCAGATCGGCGGCAGATGCTCGCACCGCCGCCACCTCGGCTGCATCCTGCCCGTAGCCGGTGGCCGTCGGCGCGAACGGCAACCCGAAGCGCTCGACCCACCCTGCGCTCGTCCACACCTGCTCGGCGCCCGCCACGCCGGCCACGTGATCGTCTTGCACGCGCGACAGATGCCACACCAACCAGGCCGCCGAGTTCCCCGTGTCGCCCGGCCGGAACGCCAGCTGGTCGACCGTCCGGCCCTCGACGACGCGCTCCACCGTCGACCGCACACGATCGAAGGCATCCACCAGCAGTTCGGCGATGTCCACGGTCGCGATCCTCTCGTCCGGCCCCTGGATTGTCCATTCGGGGGGCGCCGTTCGTCTCTCGCATGGCCCGGCGACCAGCGGCGACGTCGATTGGTCCGGCCCGGAGCAGCCGACGTGATGAATGCGTACGGCGAGTTCGGCCAGGCGGCCGCTGCGGTGCTCCGCGGCGGCCAAGCCCTGTACCCGACCGCCACGGCAACCACCGTCCGCGTGCGTGGGGGCAAGGGCGGCGACGTCGTCACCAGCGACGGCCCCTATGCCGAGACCAAGGAGTCGGCCGCCCTGATCGCCGCCACGAGCCTCGGGTCCGACGACACCAGCTGCGCCGACCCGCGGCGGCTGATCTTCACGTGTTGCCATCCCTGCCTGGGGCTAGAAGCGCAGGTGGCGCTGGCCCTGCGCACGCTCGGCGGCCTCTCCACCCCCGAGGCGGCCCGCGCCCTGCTCGTGCCCGAGGCCACCATGGCCAAACGGCTTACCCGGGCCAAGCCGAAGGTCGCGCCGGCCCCGATCCCCTGTCGCGTGCCCGACGACGATCAGCTGCCGCAACGGTTGGCGGGAGTGGCCACGACCGTGTACTTGATCGTCAACGAGGGGTATGCCAGCGGGGCCGGTGACGACTGATGCGCGACGGGCCGGCCACCGCGCTGGAGCTGGTCGACGCCGTCGCAGACCTCCGCACCTACCCTGGTGGCATGCCACATGCGCCGAGCTGCGGGCGCGCCGACGAGGCGCGAGGCGCCTACCGCGACGCCCTGGCGTCAGGCTCGAGCATCCAGCAGGCGGGGCACCTCGAGCGCCGGGTCGCCGACCTCCGATGAGGCCAATCGCGCCTCTGCGCGTCGTCCGGCCCGCCGACAGGATGCTCCGTCACGATCCGGCGAGCTCCCGGAGCCGCGGCAGCGCCTGCTCGGCCAGCTTCGCCACCCACCCGGCCGGGTCATCACCCATCGGCGACACCCACACCTGCTCGATGCCGAGCGCGGCATACTCGTCCATATCGGCCAGGAAGGCGTCGACATCGGCGAGCGGGTCGGCCGCCCCCCATATGATGGTCTTCTCGATGTCGCGAGGATCGCGGTCGGCGTCGACGCAGTGGCGGGCCAGCACGTCGAGCTTGTGGCCGACCACCGCAGGGTCGGGCGCGAACAGGTTGCACGCGTCGGCATAGCGAGCCACCAGGCGGAGCGCCTGGCGCTCGCCGCTGCCCCCGATGAGGATCCTCGGGGCGGGCCGGCGGATCGGGCGCGGCGAGCAGATCGTCTCGGCCAGGTGGTAGTGGCTCCCGTCATAGGGCCCGTCGTCGTCGCTCCACATCTGCCGGCAGATCTGCAGTGCCTCCTCCAGCCGCTCGAACCGTTCGCCGAGCGGCGGGAACGGCACCCCGAGGCCGAGATGCTCGCGCTCGTACCACGCCGCCCCGATCCCGAGCAGAGCGCGCCCTCCGGAGAGGACGTCGAGGGTCGTCACCGTCTTGGCTAGCAACCCGGGCTGGCGGTAGGTGACGCCGGTGACCAGGAGGCCGAGATCGATGTGCCGGGTCTGCCCCGCCAGGAAGCCGAGGGAGGTGTAGCCCTCCAGCATGGGGTCCTGCGAGGTGGCCAGATCCTCCATCTGGAACCAGTGGTCCATAAGGGTAAATGTGGAACATCCCCCCTCGTCGGCCGCCCGGGCGGTGGCCGCCAGAACCGACGCCAGCGCCGGCGGCCCGCCCGGGAGAGTGAAGTTGGGGAAGTGGATGGCGAGCTTCATGGACACCACCCTGGCCGATCCGGACGAGATGGCCTGGCCGATCTGGTGTTGATGGCCACCGTCGTGGCGTTCACCGGCGTGGCCTTCGCCGGCCGAGCGGCGACCGCCGCCTGAGCGGCAACCGCCGCCTGAGCGGCAACCGCCGGCCGAGACGCGCTGCACCAACGACGCCACCAGCCCGGCGGAAAGCCACCAAACCGCCCAGACGAGCGCGCCGCAGAGACGGGCGCCGGGCGGTGGCGAGCCGGGTCGCCGATCACCCCCGCGGCGAGCAGGGACAGGGCTAACGTCGCCGCATGACTGACCGCAGCCGACGAGGGCGACGGGCCATCGTCGGCCTGGTGCTGGCGGCGGCGCTGGCCGGCTGCGGATCATCACGGGGGTCGGCGGGATCATCACGGGCGTCGGCGGGATCCACGGGGTCGACGGCCAACGCCTCCGGCACCACAGCGACGTCGGCCGCCCCCAGTGGTACCGTTCCCCCCGGGCTCGACGGATCGGAGGCCGGCCAGCTGCCGTCCGCGCCGGCGCCAACGACAGCACCGGCGCTCCCCAGCCCGGCCACCGCCACCGGGCGCCGGCAGTTCCTGGGGCAGGTGTTCACCGACACCCAGCAGATGTGGGCGACGTTGTTCGCCTCCGCCGGGACCAGCTATAGCCCGGCCCGGCTGGTGTTCTTCACCTCCAACGTCACGACCGGCTGCGGCGGAGCCACCTCGGAGATCGGGCCGTTCTACTGCCCGGCGGACCGCACCGTCTACCTCGACACCCGCTTCTTCGACCTCATGGCGCAGCGCTACGGGGTGAAGGGCGACTTCTCCGAAGCCTTCGTGGTGGCCCACGAGATGGGCCACCACGTGCAGAACGTCCTCGGCGTCACCGGGCGGGTGGCGGCCGCCGACCAGGCCAACCCCTCGCAACGCAACGCGGTTTCCATCCGGGTGGAGCTGCAGGCTGACTGCCTGGCGGGCGTGTGGGCCCACTCGACCTACACCCGCAATCTGCTGGAGCCGGGCGACCTGCAGGAGGCGCTGGTGGCCGCCGCCGCCGTCGGTGACGACTTCCAACAGAAGGCGGCGACCGGCCAGGTCACACCCGACGAGTGGACCCACGGCACCTCCGCCCAGCGCCAGCGCTGGTTGACCGCCGGCTTCGACTCGGGCCAGCCGTCGGCCTGCGACACCTTCAGCTCGTCGAGCTGATCGGCGCGCCACACCGACCGCAGCCGCTCAGGCGCGGGTGGTTCAGCGAGGGGTGGGCCAGCCCCGGGTGGTTCAGGGCGGGGTGGTGGGCACGAAGCCGCCGACGTCGCCGGCCTCGACCAGCGCTTCCTCCTCGACGGGCTCGGGATGGGCCAGCTCTGTTTGCTCGGCGCGGGTGAGAAGCGAGTGCCCGGAGGCCAGGACGGCGATGGCGACGATCTCGGTGCCAGCGCCGACCCAGAAGGGGATGTGCACGTTCCAGGCGGCAGCCATGCGGGAGGCGAAGTAGGGGGCCAGGCCTCCTCCGATGAAGCGCACGAACCCGTACGACGCCGAGGCCACCGGCCGTTCGACGGGGGCGACGAGCATGACGGCTTGGGTCGTGAGCGTGTTGTTCAACCCGATGAACGCGCCGGAGACGATCACGGCCACGATCAGGGTCGTCTTCGACGACGTGAACGCGGCGATGACGGCCAGGTCCACGGCCAGGAGGAAGAAGTTCACGTACAGGCATCTGGGGGTGCCGAACCGGAACTGGAGGCGCTGGGCCACGAAGACGGCGAAGATGGCCACCATCACGCCCCACCCGGTGAAGACGTACCCGAGCTGGTGGACGCCCAGGTGCATCGGGAACGGCGTATAGGCCAGCAGGGTGAAGAAGCCCCAGTTGTAGAACAGGGCGGTCACGCTCATGGTCGCCAGGCTCCGGTGTCGCAGCGCCCGGAGTGGTTCGAGGATCGACGTGTGGTGGTCGGGCTTCGGCGTGGGTGTGACCAAGGTGATGGTGGCGATGAGCGAGATGGACATGAGGACCGTCACCCCGAAGAACGGGCCTCGCCAGCTGATCCCACCGAGCTCGCCTCCGACGAGCGGGCCGAGGGCGATGCCGACGCCGAGTGCCGTCTCGTAGAGGATGATGGCCCCGGCGAACCCGCCGGAGGCAGCCCCGATGATGACGGCCAGGGACGTGGCGATGAACAGGGCGTTCCCGAGGCCCCAACCGGCCCGGAACCCGATGATCTCGTCGATCGAGCCCGACGCGCCGGCGGCGGCGCTGAACGCCACGATCAGGACGAGCCCGGCGATGAGGGTGCGCTTGGCCCCGATGCGGCTGGAGACCCAGCCGGTCACGAGCATGGCCACGGCGGTGACGACGAGGTAGCTGGTGAAGAGCAGCTCGACGGAGCTGGGCGTGGCCTTCAACTGGCTGGCCAGCGCCGGCAGGATGGGGTCCACCAGGCCGATGCCCATGAACGACACGACGCAGGCGAAGGCCACGGCCCACACGGCCTTGGGCTGTCGGAACGGGCTGATCCGCTCCTCGACGTGGGCGCTCATGCGGGCACCTCGGCGGCAGTCGGGGCCGTCGATGGCGACGCCTCGAAGGCGCCGATCCGTCTGATGGCCGGGAGGGCGGCCATCAGGCGGGCCAGCTCGGTCGCCGGGACATGCTCGAGGATCTCGTCGACGGCGCGCCGGCCGTGGCGCCGCCGGGCGGCCAGATGGTCCGCGCCGCCCTCGGCCAACGCCACCAGCACGCCCCGGGCATCGTCGGGGTCGGGCTGGCGTCGCACCAGGCCGGCCCGCGCCAGCCGGGTGACGAGCGACGTCATCGACGGCTGGGCCACACCCTGGGACTCGGCCAGCACGGTGAGGCGCTGCGGGCCGCGGCGCTCCAGGGTGGACAGGGTCGACGCCGCGGTCAGGCTCAGCTCTCGCGGCGTGGCCCGGACGATGCTGGTAGCCAAGCTGTAGAGGGCATCGCTGAGACCGCCGTCCCCACTGCTGGCGTCTCCACTGCTGGCGTCCCCACTGCTGGTGTCAGCGCTGCTGGCGTCGGAGCTGCTGGCGTCGGCTCCGCCATTATCCGGCCCGTCGAGTGCCATGCGGACATTATAGCGTCAGCTATATAGGTTCGGCTATGGATAAGTCGGGCCATCCTTTCGCGCCGCCCATCGGCGCCGAGGCAGACTCGGGGCATGGTCACCACGAGCGGGACGGGCATCTGGAGTGGGGGGCTGCGCTACGGCGACGCCACCATGGCATCGGAGGCGGCCGCCGAGCTGGAGTCGCTCGGCTACTCGGCCCTGTGGATCCCCGACACCGGCGGGGAGCTGTTCGAGGCGCTCGAGCGCCTGCTGGCTGCCACCACGACGATCACCGTGGCCACCGGGATCCTGAACCTGTGGATGCACAGGGCCGAGGACACGGCGACGAGCTACGCCCGCCTTACCGAGGACCACGGCGACCGCCTGCTCATCGGGATCGGGGTCAGCCACGCATCGTTGATCGATGCCGCCGAGCCCGGCCGTTACCGCCGGCCCATGGCCCAGACCGCGGCATTCCTCGACAGCCTGGATGCCACACCCACCCCGGTGCCTCAGGACCGCCGGGTGCTGGCTGCCCTCGGCCCCAAGATGCTCGACCTGGCGCGGGCTCGCGCCGCGGGGACTCATCCCTACAACGTCACCCCCGACCACACCGCCGTCGCCCGTGCCGCTCTCGGCCCCGACGCGCTCGTGCTCCCGGAGCAGGCCGTCGTGCTCGGCACCGACAAGTCTCGAGCCCGCCAACTGGGCCGCGCCCACCTGGCCACCTATCTCTCACTGCCGAACTACGTCAACAACCTCCGGCGATTGGGCTTCGACAACGGCGACTTCGCCGACGGGGGCAGCGACCGGCTGGTCGACGGGCTGGTGGCGTGGGGCGACGAGGGAGCTATCAAGGCCCGGATCGACGAGCACCGTCAGGCCGGCGCCGACCACGTCTGCATCCAGGTCCTCAGCGACGACGCCATGGTTGGCTTCCCGCTCGACGACTGGCGACGGCTGGCTCCCGCCCTGGTGGGCTGACACCGGCCGGAGCCGGAGCGGTCAGCCGATCAGGCCGACCGGGCAGGAGACACCGGTGGCATGCACCGGGCAGTACCCGCCCGGGTTCTTGGCCAGATACTGCTGGTGGTAGCCCTCGGCGTAGAAGAACGGGCCGGCGGCACCGATCTCGGTGGTGATCTCGCCGTACCCCTGGTCGGTCAGCCGCTCCTGGAACATGGCCTTCGATTTCTCGACTACCTCCAGCTGGGGCGCGTCGGTGGCGAAGAGGACGGAGCGGTACTGGCTACCGACGTCGTTGCCCTGGCGCATGCCCTGGGTGGGGTCGTGGTTCTCCCAGAAGACCTGCAGCAACGCCGCCAACGTGGTGACCGCCGGATCCCACACCACCCGCACCACCTCGCTGTGCCCGGTGCGCCCGCTGCACACCTCCTCGTAGGTGGGGTTCGGCGTGAACCCGCCGGCGTAGCCGACGGCGGTGGTATAGACGCCGGGCGCCTCCCAGAACTCCTTCTCGGCACCCCAGAAGCAGCCCATGCCGATGACGACCTCGCCGAAGCCGTCCGGGAACGGCGGGACGAGCGGGTGCCCGTTCACGAAGTGGGCGTCGGGGACGACCATGGGGCGATCCCGTCCGGCCAGCGCCGATTCCGCGGTCACCATCTGGCTCTTGTGTCGCGTGAAGAAGGCCACGACACCGAGCGTAGGTCTCGCCGGCGGCTACCGAGCACCGCAACACCATGCCGGGCTCCGGGCAAAGGTAACCGACCATGGCCCCACCCGTCCCGGGCATCGAAAGCCGATGCTCACGGCAGCGACGCGGCCGGGTTGTCGGCGCCCCCGTCGGTCAGGTTGCCAGTCTCGCAGCTCGCATCGGTCCGGCCACCAGTGGTCAGTTCGTTCGGCTGGGTCGAACGAACTGAACACTGCTCCGGGAAGCGCGCGCGGTTCTGCTCATGGACGACGTCGACGGGGCCGGGCCCGGCTGGTCGCCGGGGCGGCGCGGGGATCCTCCGGCCAGGCATGGCGGGGGTAGCGGGCTCGCAGCTCGCCGCGCACCTGCGGGTAGGTCGTGGCCCAGAAGCTGTCCAGGTCGGTCGTGACCTGGACCGGCCGCCCGGCCGGCGAGGTCAGGTGCAGCTGCACCGGAACCCGGCCACCGGCCACGGACGGCGTGGTGGTCGAGCCGAACAGCTCCTGCAACCGCACGGTCAGTGATGGAGGATCGTCAGCCGGGTACTCGATGCGGCGCCGTTCGCCGGACGGCACGACCAGATGGGTCGGGGCGACGGCATCGAGCGCTGCGCGACGGGAGAAGCCGATGCGGTTCCACAGCGCCTCACCGAGGGCCACGCCGGCCAGGTCGGCGCGACGGCGGCGGCCCTGGAGCCACGGTCCCAGCCACGACTCGAGGTCGGCGAGCAGGGCGGCGTCGGTGAGGTCGGCCCATCCGTCGCCGTCGAGCCGCCGGGCGAAGGCCACCCGGGCACGTAGGCGCTCGAGCTCGGGCGTCCAGGGCAGGAGCTGCAGCCCCGTGAGGCGGATGCCCTCGATCAGCCCGGTGGCCCCGCTGCCGTCCGCAGGCGCGGCCAGCGGCGTGGCCTCGACCACGATGGCGCCCAACCGGCCCTCCCGCATCGCCACCACGTCCTGGCGTCGGGGGTCCCAACCGCTGCGCTCGACGACGGTCATCTCCGCCCCGAAGAGCGCATCGACGTCGTCGGGGTGCAGGGGCGCGCCCTGCCACACCCGGGCGTTGCGCCGGTCGCCGTCCAGGTCGGCGGCGGCGATCCACACGGAGGCGGCGAGCGGATCGGTCTCGGGGACCCAGGCCCCCCGGCCGTTGCGCAGGAGCCAGTGGCCGACCTGACCAGGTCGTTGCCGTCCGACCCGATCGGGGTAGGCCAGGGCCAGGAGCCGTCCGACGTCCTCGGGGGCGACCGAACGCCCGCCGCGCCAGCGACCCGATGCACGCGGCCGACCAGGACGCTGGCCCTCCTGCGCCGACCTCGGCGCCCCCGACCTCGGCGCTTCGGACCCCGGCGCTCCCGACCTCAACGCTTCGGACCCCGGTCCGAGCAGGCGCTGCCAACGGCGGGCGGCGTCGGCCAGCCACGGTGGGTTCCCAGCGCGCACCCCCTCGACGCGCTGGGTCAGATCGGCCCCCGAGTCGCTGCTCGACCGGCCGCTGTCGCCGAGGACGGCGGCCACCGCGCACGCCAACGCCACCGTGTCGTCTCCGAATCGAAGTTCCCTGGCCCGCAGGAGGAGATGCCCGAGGCGTGGCGCCACGCCCAGCCCGGCCACCGCCCGCCCGTGGCTCGTGATCCGGTGGCGGTCGTCGATCGCCCCCAGGCCGACGAGCACGGCTCGCGCCGCCTGGAGCGGGCCGGGTGGCGGCGGATCGATCCAGTGCAGCTCACCCGGATCGGTCACACCCCACTCGGCGAGGTCGAGCGCCAACGTCGCCAGGTCGGCGACCAGGATCTCGGGCGGGGTCGATCGCGGCAGGCCGGCGTGCTCCGACGCCGACCACAGCCGGTAGCAGGTGCCCGGAGCCTGGCGGGCGGCGCGGCCCTGGCGTTGGTCGGACGCAGCCCGCGAGACGGGCAAGGTGACCAGACGGGTCATCCCGGCCGCCGGGTCGAAACGGGGTACCCGCATCAGCCCGCTGTCGACGACCACCCGGACGCCCTCCACGGTGACGCTCGTCTCGGCGATGGACGTGGTCAGGATGACCTTGCGGTGGCCGAGGGCAGCCGGGCGCAGGGCGGCGTCCTGGGCCGCACCGGACAGCCCGCCGTGGAGGGCCACCACATCGACCGCCACCTCCACCGATTCCACATCGAGTGCCGGGCCCGGACCAGCGACCGCCCGGTCCTCACCAGCTCCAGCCCCGGCCCCGATCCCAGTCCCGGCCGCCCCACCGGCGCCCACACCCCCGTCGCCGAGCAGGCGTTGGACCCGACGGATCTCGGCGATCCCGGGGAGGAAGGCCAGGATGTCTCCGTCCCGCTCGCGCAGCGCCCGGTGACAGGTCCGGGCCACGGCCGCCTCCACCGACCCGACCGGGCGCCCGACCCAGACCGTGAGGACCGGGTGCGGCTCGGCCAGGGCGGTGACGACCGGCGCCCCACCGAGCAACGCCGCCACCGGGGCCGCATCCAGCGTCGCCGACATGACCAGGACGCGCAGGCCGGGCCGGAGCCCGCGGCGGGCATCGACGGTCAGGGCCAGGCCCAGGTCGGCCACGATCGTCCGCTCGTGGAACTCGTCGAAGACGACCGCCCCCACTCCCTCGAGGGCCGGGTCGGACTGCAGCATCCGGGTCAGGATGCCCTCGGTCACCACCTCCACGCGAGTGGCCCGGCTCACCGCCCGCTCCTGGCGTATCCGGTAGCCGACGCGCCCGCCGACCTGCTCCCCCAGCGACGCCGCCATCCGCCGGGCCGCGGCCCGGGCGGCGACGCGGCGAGGCTCGAGGACGAGGACCCGCTGGCCGGCCAGCCACGGCGCGTCCATCATGGCGATGGGCACCCGGGTCGTCTTGCCCGACCCCGGCGGCGCCTGCAGCACGGCCGTCCCCTGCTCGTCGAGCGCACGCAGCAGCTCCGGGAGGACGGCGTGGACGGGGAGGGCGGCGTCGACGGGGAGGGCGGCGTCGAAGGGGAGGGCTGTCAGCGCGCCTCCGCCTCCTCGGCCAGCACCAGCCACTGCTCCTCGGCATCGGTCAGCGACGCCTGCACCACAGCCAGCTCGGCGCCCACGGCCGCCATCTCCTCATGGCCGGCGGCGTCGCCCAGGGCCACCGCCAACCGGTCACGATCGCGCTCCAGGCGAGCGATCAGTCGGTCCGCCTCCCGGATCTTGGCGCCGATCGTGGTCGCCGAACGACCCCTCGCCGGTCGGGGCGACCGGGCCGTGGCCGCGGGCTCCCGCCTCGCCGCCGGCGCCGGTACGACCGACCGGCCGGGGCGGCAACTGGTGGTCGAGCGGACCTCGATATTCGACCTCGAGTCGACCACCAGTTGGTCAACGGCCGCCATCCAGGCCGCCAGGCCGCCGGCCACCGGTTGCACGCCGCCGGCGGCGTCGACGGCGACGATCCGCTCGGTCGTGCGATCGAGGAAG
The DNA here is from genome assembly GCA_965276635.1 of Acidimicrobiales bacterium. GTDB lineage: Bacteria > Actinomycetota > Acidimicrobiia > Acidimicrobiales > Palsa-688 > CBDIBC01. The sequence continues at coordinate 317,156 of CBDIBC010000005.1, forward strand.
CTGCGGTCGTGGCTGACCACCACCAGGGCGCCCGGCCACTCGTCGAGGAAGTCCTCGAGCACCCGCAGGGTGTCGAGATCGAGATCGTTGGTCGGCTCGTCGAGGAACAACACGTTCGGGCGGGCAGCCAGGACGACCAACAGCTGCAACCGGCGGCGTTCGCCGCCCGAGAGGGTCCCAACCCGAGCCCAGGGCAAGTCGCCGGTGAACCAGAACCGCTCCAGCAGCAACGCATCCTGCGGCGTGCCCGGCACCCGGCTCGGCCCGGCCACCACGTCGCGCACGCGCGCGTCGGGGTCGAGCTCGGCCCCGTTCTGGTCGTAGATGCCCAGCACGACACTCGGACCGCGCTCGACGACACCGGTGGCGGCCACCAGGCGCCCGGCCAGCACCTCCAACAGGGTCGACTTGCCGGCGCCGTTCGGCCCGACCACACCGAGCCGCTCGCGCCGGTCGAGGAGCAGCGAGACGTTGCGCAGCACCGGCCGGTCGGCGTGGTAGCCGGCGGTGACCCCGTCCACCTCGATGACCTTGTCGCCGAGGCGCGGGGTCCCGAAGTGCAGGTCCAGGTCGGCGGTGCGGGCCGCGGCCGGGGGACGCCCGGCGATCAGCGCCTCGGCCGCGGCGATGCGCGCCTGAGGCTTGCGGGTGCGGGCGGGCGCGCCTCGCCGGAGCCAGGCGGCCTCCCTCCGGGCCAGGTTCCGGCGCACCGCCTCACCGGCTGCGGCCTGGTCGTCGCGTTCGATCCGGGCCTCGAGGTAGGACGCATAGCCACCCTCGTGCACGTGGGCGCGGCCCCGGTCCAGCTCCAGCATGCGCGTCGTCACCCGATCCAGCAGGAACCGGTCGTGGGTGACGAGGACGAGACCACCGGGATAGGCCTCCAGCTGCCGCTCCAGCCAGGCGACGGCCGGTAGGTCCAGGTGGTTGGTCGGCTCGTCGAGCACCAACAGCTCGGAGGGGCGAACCAGGACGCGGGCCAGGGCTACTCGTTTGGCCTGGCCGCCCGACAGCGTGGACACATCGGTGTCGAGAAGGAGGCCCATGCCGAGGCGCTCCAGGGCGGCTTCGCCCTCCCACTCGTGGCCGACCGCGGCCCGCACCGTCCCGGGCGGCAGCTCCGGGCGCTGCTCGAGGAACCCGACCCTGGCGCCCTGCCCCCGCCGCACCACACCCTGCTCCGGTTCGTCGACACCGGCGAGGAGGCGCAGCAACGTCGACTTCCCCGTTCCGTTGATGCCGACCACGGCCAGGCGGTCACCGACGGAGACGGTGACCGACAGGTCGGCGAAGAGGGGTCGCCCGGGCCGGCTGGACGACACGCCGCCGACGTCGACCAAGGTGCTCACTGCCCGGCAGGGTACCGGCCGGGCCGGGGCGAACGGGTGGTCGCTCGTTCGACCGGGGCTGAGCGGATACGCTAAGCTGAAGGTCGTGGATGTGCCGGCGCTGATCAGGGAAGGGGTACGGGCCGCCGGTTGCTCGCGCGCCGAGCTGGCCCGCCGGGCCGGGATGCCACAGTCCGTGCTGTCGGCCTACGAGCATGGCCGGCGGGCCCCGTCGGTGGCATCCATGAACACGGTGCTGGCCGCAGCCGGCCTGGAGCTGAGCACCCGCCGGCGCATGTCGGTCGTCGACGACAAGCAAGCCGAGCGCGAGCTGCTCGACGTCCTGTCCCTCGTCGATGGGCTGCCGTTCGCCCCCGAGCCGGCCCCACTGCGCTACCCGGTGTTCCCCCGGTGAGGCTCGCCCAGCGCCTCCTCGTCCTGCACGCGGCGCTGGACCAGGCCGGTCTCCCCCATGCCTTCGGCGGCGCCTTTGCCCTGGCCTACGCCGTCGCCCACCCGAGAGCGACCGTCGACATCGACATCAACGTCTTCGTGCCCGCCGGCCAGGCCGATCGGGTCCTGGCCGCGCTGCCCGACGGCGCCACGGCGACCGACGCCGACCGAGCCATGCTCAGCCGCGACGGCCAGACCCGGGTGTGGTGGGAACAGACCCCCGTCGACCTGTTCCTCTCCACCCACGCCTTCCACGACCATGCGGCGTCGCGTGTCGTGCGCCACCCCTTCGACGGCGAGGACCTGCCTTTCCTGCACCCCACTGACCTGGTCGTGTTCAAGGCCATGTTCGACCGGCCAAAGGACCGGGTCGACATCACGACGGTCGCCGATGCAGGGACCGCGGACATGGCCGAAGCAGCTGCCTGGATCGACGATCTGGTCGGTGCCGACAGCGCCAACGCCGTGCATCTCCGCCAGGCCGTCGCCGGCGGGCGGGGCGCCCAGCCGAGCAGGAACCAGCCATCCGTCACCTCGGTGCTCTCGCACCGACCACCCCGCGGCGGATCGGGCGCGTGACCGGATGTGGCGCCGGAGGGCGTAGGGAGCTGCCCGGGCCAGACAAGACAACATCAGGGAGGCCATTGCCGGCCTCACGACGCGGCGACCGAACCCGGGCCAGGGATACGGCTTGGGCGACGGCCAGCGGCCGTCGACCGTCCGTCTGGCGGCATGGGCGGAGCAGGACGCGGCAAGCCTCCACGCGCAGTTTCCCGAGCTGGTCATCGCCCTCGGCTACCTCCGCTACCCGGACGGCACCCGGCAGTACCCCGTCGACTTCGACGGCCAGATGCGGGGGCGTGCCGATCATCGACCCGGCCACGGCGGCCGTCGCCCTCGACGGGCCGCTCACCGTGGCCGCCGGTCGGACCGCCCACCATCGACTGGCGGTCACCAACCTGGCCCCACACCCACTGGTGCTCCAGACGAACGGCAGGATCACCGCGCCCGTCCTCGACCCCGAGAGCGGCCGCCTGGTCGGCATCGCCACCGAAGCCCAGACGCTGCCCGAAATCTCCTTCGAGGCCGCGCCCGGAACGACGGTCAAGGTTCCCCTGTTGGTCGGGACGGCCAGCGTCGACCCCCGGCTCGGCTTCACCGTTCCCGCCGGCCACTGGGACGCCCAGGCCGAGCTGTCCATCGCCGGGGAGCGGTTCCTGACACCCCCACTCCCGATGACGGTCGGGCCGACCCTCGGCATCGATGTGGGCGGCCCATCCCCTGACCTGACCTGACCAAGATTGACCTGACCTGACCGGACCTGGCCTGGCCGACGCCTGGCCGAATTGCGGTCGCCGACACCCGCAGCCGAACGTTCGGCACGCACCCGGGCACGCCTGCCTCCCAGCCACGCACCGTTCCTCTCATCGTTTGCGCGATAGCCCAGGAACGTATCTGGGCTATCGCGCGAACGATGAGCCGATCGGCGCATCAGGGAGGGAGACCGGGGCCGGTTGAGACAGGACCCGAGCGGACCCGAGCGGTAGACGACAGCAGGTGCACATGCCGGAAGATCCGCCGTACCGCCAGCCCCGGGCGCGCCGGTTCGCCCTGGCGCCCGGTTCCCCGGGTCACGTCTGGCCGACCGGCGCCCCACCAGGGCGCCCATCACGCCGACGGCGGCCGCTCCCACGATGGCCACGACGACACCCCCTGTGAGGGCGAGCAGCCAGACGGCGGCAGCCGCCAGCACGCCCAGCTGCCAGAGATGGTCCAGGGCCGCACCGAGCGGGATGGCCGACCCGGCGATCGCACCGATGACCGCGAGTCCCGCTCCGGTGAGGAAGGCCTGGATCGAGGTGTTGGCCCGGATCCGGTCGCAGCGGGGAACGAACCGGCCGCGCAGGAGAGGGCCAAACCAGAAAAGCACGAACCGAGAATGGTTACCAAGAGTGGATGGCGAACCACTCTCCATGATCTCTGGGTCGGAGGCCGCGGTCGCGCTCCATGCGCCAACCCTCGGCGCTCCGGCGCGCCCGGCGTCTGGGCGGGAGCGGCGGGCGATCCTCCGGTTCGGGTGGCGTTGCGCAGTGCTGACCCTTCTCGCCGCCGGCTTCTGCCTGTGGCTGCTGACCAGGACGGCAACCGCATCGCCGGCCCCGTCCGGCGATGCCACCGCACCGCCACCTTTCGTTCCCCCGGTCACCCTGGCCGTCTCGTCCCTGGCCGGTCAGGTCGGCGGCGCGGTCGACCAGGCCACGTCCGTCACCGTCCCGTCGACCGGCGCCGGCCTGGCCAGCCGCCCTCCGACGGCCGCCCCCCATGCCGGGCCTGGGACTGCCACAGCCGCCACCCGCTCGGCAGCTGCGCCGGCCCCCACCCGCACCCCCAACCTCGCATCGGTCACACCGGCGCTGGGCGACATTGCCGCCCGCACCGTTCCCACCCTGGCATCGGTCACACCGACGCTGGGCGACATTGCCGCCCGCACCGTTCCCGCCCTGGCATCAGTCACACCGACGCTGGGCGACATTGCCGCCCGCACCGTTCCCGCCCTCGCATCGGCCATCGACAACACCGTGGCCGCCGCCGTCGCACCCACCACCAACACCATCACAAGCGTCGTCGGTGCCGTCTGCTCGCCGAGCGACGCACCGGTGACCTGCGTCTCGCTGGTCCCTTCCGCTGACCGGCCGGCGGTCGTCTCCGGGAGAACGCCGGCTGCCACCCCCGCACTACTGGCCGACGGCGGCCCGGCCGCCGACCCGGCCGACCCGGCGATGGCCATGGTCGCCGCTGGTCGCGACTCGGTGGTCTCGCCGACCGAGGCCAGCACCAACCACGCTGTGGTCAGCTCCGGCGACGAGCGCATCCGCCAATCCGGGTCGATCCTCCCCAGCGCGGCGACCGGCATCCGGCCGAGCGTCTCCGCACTGCCATGCGAGCCCCAGGCTCCCCTGCCAATCGCGCCCTCGGCTCCGGCGAGCAGCAGCTCGTCGGGCGGGCAGCCCCACCCACCGTCGCAGTCCGCGGACCTGCCCACCTGCAGCGCTCCCCGACCCGATGTCGACGGCGGCCCCCCGTGCTCGCGCCATGCCGGTTCCTCCGGCACCGTGCGTCAGCCCGGCTTCGCTCCCGACTGAGCCCGAACCGCGAACCCGACGATCACCCCGCTCGCAGACCCTGCGACGGGCATCACATCTCGGTTCACTACCTCGCTCAGGAGCTCATCCATGAAGACCAAGAAGATCGTGCTCGGCCTGCTCGCAGGCGGGGCAGGTGGCGTCGCGGCCATCGCGCTCAGCGCGGGCATCGCCCACGCCCAGACACCTGCCTCCATCCCCCAGCCCATCATGGCGCTCGCGGCTCCAGCCGGGCCCGCCCTCGCCATCACCGGCCCCGTCACCGTGTCGAACAATCCCATCGCCGTCCTCGGGCACAGCAACTCCCCCAGCACCAGCAACGGGACCAGCTTGGGGGCACCCACGGCCGGCCGCAACGCCACCGTCATCGCCCCGGTGACCATCACCAACAATCCCATCGCCATCGGCGGCCACGCCACGACCGGCGGCGTCCGCAGCACCAGTGAGACCACCTCAACGGCGCCGATGGCCGGCCATGCCATCGCCGTCCTGGCGCCCGTCACCGTGTCGAACAACCCCATCGCCGTGGCCGGGCACAGCAGCTCGCCCACCACCAGCAACGGGAGTGGCAGCGGGAGCACCTCGACGGCACCCACGGCCGGCCGCCATGCCACCCTCGTCGCCCCAGTGACTGTTGCCAACAACCCCGTCGCCGTGGCCGGGCGCTCCACGGCCGGCAGCTCGACACCGGCGAGCGACACCACCAGCACCGGCACTACCAGCACCGGCACCACCAGCACCGGCACCACCAGCCCGGGTCGAAGCGCTGGTAGCACCGGCACCCCGGCCGGCCCCACGACGAGTGGCGGTCTGGTCGACGCAACCGCACCGGTCCTGGTCTGCGGCAACCCCGTCAGCGTCCTGGGCTCGGCCTCGGGCGGCTGTGCGACGCCGGCTTCCGGCTCGTCGACCAGCACCGGCCCGACCGGCTCCGGATCGTCCCCGAGCCTGGTGGACACCTCCACCCCGGTCGACGTCTGCGGCAACAGCGTCGGCGTCGCCGGTGCTGCGTCGGGTAGCTGCGGCACCTCGGGCCAGACGGCCAACGGGTCCGGCACCGGCGGTCTGGTGACCGTCGACGCCCCCGTCGACGTCTGCGGGAACACGGTTAGTGCCCTTGGCACCGCCAGCGGCAGCTGCGGCGTCATGGCGGCAACGACCACACCCACCACCCCGACCACCCCGACCACACCCACCACCCCGACAACCCCGACCACACCCACCACCCCGACAACCCCGACCACACCCACCACCCCGACCACCCCCTCCGGACCGACCGGCCCGGGTGCGACACCGCCGGCCACCGGGCCGACCACGGCAGCTGGGGCCGGCAATGCCCCGACTGGTGCGACCACCCTGGTTTCGGCCACCCTGCCAGCCGTCGGGCCTTCGCCCACGGTGCAGTCGGCCACCGGGCAGTCGGCCACCGGGCAGTCGGCCACCGGGCAGTCAGCAGGAAACCACCTGCGGGGCGCCACGCTGGACGCGGCGACCACCCTGGCCAGCACCGGCATCGACGCCAACGGGCTGCTCGCGCTCGCCGGGCTCCTGCTGCTCGCCGGCCTCCTGGTCCTGAAGGGATCCCGGTTGGCTACGACGCGTTGACCCGGCAGGCTGGCGCCGATGGACTTGCCGCCAGCCTTCCTCGCAGCGCACCATCACCACGACACGCGTCGTCGGCGGGGCTCGTCCCCGCCGACGAGCGCGCCCGCCGAAGGCAGCCGAGCCGAGCGTTTGACGGCTCCAGGCCAGGAGACGAGCATGGCGCCATGACGACGATCGTGCGGTGCAGCCAGGGCGCCCTGTTCGAAACCACGTGGCTGCCACTTGCCTCGTTGAAAGCGATCAGGTTGGGTCCCCGCCGCCTGCAGCGGTGCCCGGTCCACCGTCGCTGGGAGCTCATCCGCCGAGTCGATCCGACCACGTTGAGCGACCAGCAGCGGGAGGAAGCGAGCCGTCACCCCGCCGGCCGGATCCCGTAGACGGTCGCAGAGACCGCTGCCCTCGGCATCGTCAGCGCCGTGCACGCATCGTTCGCGCGTTCACCCAGGAACGGTGCTGGGCGAACGCGCGAGCGATGGAACGACCGAGGCCCGGCCAAAGGTGGGGATGTCTCCCGTCGCCCACATCCCCATCGCCCGACAGTGGGTTGAGCGTGTTCGGCCGGCACTTCCCGGCGTTGTCCCCTGATCGAACCGGGCGATTACCGAAGAAGAGGGCATCTACCGTTGTAAGACGCCGATCAGCCGATCTCGGCTGCGCAGGCGACATGGCGGGGAGACGAGTCGAGTCGGCGGTGCCACGCGGCGTGGACGCCGCCCGGCCTGCGGTTCTGGAGCATGATGGCGAGCGGGGTCATCGCGTTCGCTCCAGCTCCTCCAGGACCTCCGCGGTCGTGGCGGTCTCGCCCAGCTTGGGGAAGATCCGTTCGATGCTGTTGGCGTGGGCATCGGCGCTGCGGTCGGTCATGGCGTCGGTGGCGAGGACGACGTGGTAGCCGTGCTCGTAGGCGGCGCGGGCGGTGGATTCGACCCCCCCGCTGGTCGCCACGCCGGCCAGCACGATCTGGGTGACGCCGTGGTCTCGCAGGTGGAGGTCGAGCGCTGTTCCGTGGAACGCGCCCCACCGCAGCTTGGTGATCCGGTGATCCTCGGGTCGAGGGTCGAGGGCGTCGACGATGTCGGTCCAGTCCGATGGTGGCGTGGACGCCGGCCGACTCACGTCGGTACGCCCGGGCGCGCCGCCGGCCACGTTCACCAGGACGACAGGTAGGCCGTGCTTGCGGAACGCCGCCGCCAGGCTGGCCGTCCGCTCCACGATGCCATCCATGGGATGCGCGACCGGCAGGCCGACGACCCCCTTCTGGAGGTCGATCACCACGAGCGCAGCCCGGGGGTCCATCGTTGTCAGTGCCACGGTTCTCCTCTTTCGTCGGGATGTTCGAGTGCCTGTGCCGACGGCGGCGGGGCGAGCGGCAGCGGCGCCGAGTGCCGACGGCGACGGGGCGAGCGGAGCGGGCGCCGGGCGGGGCGAGCGCCGAGCCCAGCTCAGGACCCGGCGCCGATCGTGGCCTCCGGCGCCTCGATGAGGGCCGATGGCTCGATGGGGCGCCGGCCGCGCAACAGCGACGCCAGCGCGGCCAGGACGGACAGGGCGGCGGCCACCCCGAACACGACGACCAGTCCGTGGTGGAACGGGCCGGAGATCAGATCGGGAAAGAACTGCCGGCCGGTGAGGGTCCGCTGATTGGCGGCAGGGAGGGTGGCCAGGGCCCCACTCGGCGCCAGGAGATGCTGGATCGGGTTCACGCCGAGCAGGGCCGCGAACAGCGACGACACGGGCGGCAGGCTCCCGACCTGATGGGCGATGCTGTGCGCAACCCCCTGGCGCTGCAGGCCGTTGGTCAGCGTCGTCGGCAGGCTGGCCGCCAGCCCGGCGATCATGAGCGAGAAGAAGGCCCCGATCGACAGGGCCGTACCGGAGTTCTGGAACGTCGAGCGCATCCCCGACGCTACGCCTCGCTGGCTGGCGGGGACGCTGCTCATGATCGACGATGTGTTGGGAGCAGCGAACATGCCACTGCCGATCCCGTTGGCCGCGATGAGCAGGGCGAACGCCCAGTAGCCGAAGTTCACCGGCAGCAGCATCAGGCCGACGAAGCTGCCACCGAAGACGACCATGCCGCCCGTGGCCATGCCCCGGGAGCCGAAGCGGTCCGACAGGGTGCCGGCCACCGGACCGGAGACGAGGAACCCGGCCGTCAGGGGCAGCAGGAAGATGCCCGCCCACACCGGCGTATCGCTGTAGTTGTAGCCGTGCAACGGCAGCCAGATCCCCTGCAGCCAGATGATGAGCACGAACTGCAACCCACCCCGGGCCACCGACACCACGAACCCGGCCATGTTCCCGGCTGTGAAGGCCCGGATGCGGAACAGGCTCAGCTGGATCATGGGCTCGGCGATCCTGGCCTCGATGGCCGCGAACGTGGCGAGCAGCACGACGCCGCCGACCAGCCCGGCGACCACCAGCGGGCTCGTCCAGCCCATGGTGTGGCCACCGTAGGGCTGGATGCCGTAGGTGACGGCGACCAACACGGCCGCCAGGCCGATGGCAAAGGTCACGTTGCCCCACCAGTCGACGCGACGACCGTGCCGCTCGCCGTTGTCGCGGAGCGTGCGGTAGGCCCACAGCGTCCCGAAGATCCCGACGGGCACGTTGACCCAGAACACCGCTCGCCAGTCCAGGGCGGCCAGGAGGCCGCCGGCGACCAGGCCGATGAACATGCCGGTCAGACCGGCGACCTGGTTGATGCCCAACGCGAAGCCGCGCTGATCCTCGGGGAAGGCGTCGGTCAGTATGGCCGCCGAGTTGGCGGTCAGCATGGAGCCGCCGACGGCCTGCAGCAGCCGCCAACCGATCAGCCAAAGCGCCCCGTGGCCCCCCTGGAAGGGATCGAATGACAACAGGAGCGACGCGACGGTGAACACCGCGAAGCCGGCGTTGTAGATCCTGACCCGACCGAACATGTCACCCAGGCGGCCGACGGTGCCCACCAGGACGGCCTGCACCAGCCGATAGCCCATGATCATCCACAGCAGGTAGACGATGTTGCCCGCCGACAGCGGGTCGAGATGGATGCCGCGAAAGATGGCTGGCAGGGCGATGATCACGATCGACCCGTCGAGCTGCGACATGAACACCGCCGCCGTGGTGTTCGCCAGCGCCACCCACTTGTAGCTGCCGTCCGCCGTCGTGGTCATCCCGCTCGCCGTCGTGTGGCTCCGAGGCTCCGCCCGCATCAGATGCTCTGCGCCAGGCGCTCGATCAGCGGCGCGGCGGCCATGAGCTGCCTCAGCTCCGCGCTGGTGAACCCCGCCGACAGGGCCGCCGCCAGCTGCTCGGTCCGCGCGCTGCGGCGGCTCCGCAGCGTCTGGCGGCCCGCCTCGGTCAACGACATGATGGCCTGCCTGCCGTCTCCCGGATCGGGACGACGCTCGACCAGGCCCCGCCGCTCGAGGCCGCCGAGCGTCGCCCCCATGGACTGGGCGCTGATCTGCTCCACTCTGGCCAGCGCCGCCGACGTGGTCGGTCCGGACCGATCCAGACGGGCCAGGGCCGAGCTCTCCGGCAGGGTCAGCTCCCCTTCGGCCTTCAGCTGCCGCAACTGGCGGAGGAACAGGCCGATGCTCACATGCAGCGCGCCGGCCACCTCGCCCACATCCGGATCCTGTCCCATATACCCTAAGGATAGCCTACCAAGGTCGACCTTGTCATATTGGCCTGGCAAACAGGGCGGTGGCTCGCAGGCATCGGCTGAGGAGTCATCTCCGTGCTCCCCGCCGGCGCCCACGGCCGGAGGCGGCCATCGCCGCACCGGTACCACCCGACGCTCCCGCCGCGCCCGCCGGCGACGCTCCCGCCGGCGACGTTCGGTGCGGTTTTGACCGGGTGCCGGCGAGGTCGGGCGCAGTTTTGCGTCCCCTGCCACCAAAACCGCACCGAACCTCCCATCGACCCTGCCAAGACTGCGCCAAACCTCCGGGCCCACGATCCCGGGGCGGCGGAGCGCGACACGGTCCACGACCAAAGGTCGGCGCCGGCTCGGTGGCCGACAGGGCTCGACCACACGAGCGACCGAGCGGTCAGCATCGCCTGCCGTTGCTCGTCCTGACGCCCGCTCGCTCGTGGCGTCGCGGCCGGAGCGGCGGCGATCACTCCCGGTTTGCTCAGCTCCGATCTCGGCGCGCAGCGACGAGGGGCGCCGGAAGCGATGGCAAGGAAGTGCACAGCAGCCTTGGCGCAGTGCGGTTTGCTGTGCACGTGATGCGGCATCGTGCCCATCAAGTGCACGCAAATCGCTCGTGGGCCGAGTTCACTGTGCACTTGCGGTGCGCCGGCGGACGGTCCCACCGGCGGCGGTCGAGCCGGACACTCGTTCGCATCCGGAGCCACGGCGACCAACGATGGGCCCATGGCGGAGGAACCGATCAGCGCGCCGCTGGTTTCACGACTTGTTCGATCCCAGTTCCCGCAGTGGGCCGATCTCCCTGTGACGGCATACCGACCCCAGCGTTCCTGCGACCGTGGTCCGTGTACAGGTGGCTGCCCGGCGAGCCGGCATCGCGCCCACCACCCCGCTCGCTCGACCGATTCGCGTCCGAGCTCGCCGACTCTCTCGTTGCCCTCCCCCGCCAAGACGCCGCCCAGGGACCCCCGCCTGGGCCCCACAACTTCGGACGAGGCGGCCCACTGACCCTCCTCGATCACCAGACCAGACACGCCCTTGCGCTCATGAGCGCCGACATCGACTTCGGGTGCGCTGCGGTCGGAGATCCGGCCTGCGACCTCGCCATCGCCTGGACCTCTCTCATCAGCGACGCGCGATCAGTCTTCCGGTCTCACCTCGACCTCGACGACGCAACGTGGGCCCGTGGCCGGGGCTGGACCCCTCTGGAAAGCCCTCCTCACGATGGTGGACGGGCGCCAACGCCACCGCGACGACGGCGAGCGACTGGCCCGATGGTTCGGGTGGGGCCAGGTCGCCGAGACAGCTCCTCGGCGACCTGGTCGAAGATCACGGCGGCCAGCCCTGAATCCGGGGGCGCCCTCTACGATGACGGCGCCTGCACCGAGCCGACCCGTCGCGCTCAGCACAGCAACACGGGTACGCCGTAGCGCTCGAACTGCGGATCGCGCGTCACGAGAGTCAGGCCTTCGATGCTGGCTTGGGCCACGAGCATCCGATCGAAGGGGTCCCGATGAAGGGGAGGGAGGTCGCCCGCCATCTCGGCGTGCGCGACGGTGATGGCCAATGGCTCGAACCCCTCGTCTGCGAGTGCCTGGCTGAGGGGAGCGGGCAACTCGAGCTTGCCGAGTGCGGCCTTGATCGCCGCCTCCCAGACCGATGCCGCGCTGACTGCGACGAGGGTGGCCGGGTCGGCGATTCGGTCGACGGCGGCCTGGGCGAGCCGGTCGCCGCCCAGCCACCACAGCACGGCATGCGTGTCGAGCAGGAGGCTCACGACCTCCCCTCGAATGCGTCGACCAGCCACTCGGGCGTGTCGTCGAAGTCGTCGGCCACCCGGACCCGGCCTGCCCACCGACCGGGCACCCGGGCCTCACGAGACGACCCGTACGCCACCAAACGGGCCACCGGCCGGCCATTGCGACCGATGATCACCTCGTCGCCCGACTCGACCTGCTCGATCAGCTTCGACAGTCGCGTCTTGGCATCGTGGATGTTGACGAGCATCCGCACCTCCTTGAATGACCTAGTCTAGCTCGACTAACCATAGCCCGGACTTGATCCGCCCACAGATGCTGGTGCTAACGACGGTCACCTCGTGAGTGAGCAAACCCGACCCGACTCCCACGGGAGTACCATTCCGGTATGACTACCACGCAGGTAACGGTGCGGTTGCCCACGGAGCTGGTCGAGTTCATCGACGACCATGTCCGGGTCGGCAAGGCCAACAGTCGAGCTGCCGTAGTGGCCGGCGCCGTGGAGCGAGAGCGCCGGCGCCAGATCGCCGAACGGGACGCCGCCATCCTGGCGGGAGGCCCCGATGAGGAGGGTCTCGACGACCTGGCCGCATTGGCGGCCAGGACTCCCCTCGACGACCTGGACTGATGCGCCCGATCCAGTTGGCGCAACTGGACAAGACACGGCCCGTTCTTATCCTCACCCGGCAGATCGTGCGAGCGCATATGGCCCGGGTCACCGTCGCCCCCATCACCACGACCGTCCGAGGCCTCTCGACCGAGGTGGCCGTCGGGCCCGCCAACGGGCTCGACCAGCCAGGCGTCGTCAACTGCGACAACATCGTCACGGTGCCCGACTCCACCCTCGGGCGGCACATCGGCTACCTCCTCCCTTCCCAAGAGGCCGAGCTCGCCGAGGCTGTCCGCGCCGCATTCGACCTCTCCTGATCCTGGGGCCCACGTGCTCGCGGAGCCAGCTTCTACCGCTCCGCCGACCTTGCCTCTGCGATGGCGATTCGCCTCAGCCACTCGTCGAGCAGGTCGCGTTCGGGCTGGCTGAGGGCCGTGGTCAGGGAGAGGCGGGCGCGCCGCGCGATCGCTGCGGCCGCTGGTTCTGGCCCGGCGACCCCAACCGTGTCGGTTGTCACGGCGGCGATCACTGCCTCTCGGGCGAGCGCGGAGAGGTCAAGATCCCTTCGGTCATCCTCGGTCGCCAGCAGGCACAGCACCGTGCCTGAGCCTGCGGCGTGGATGAGCTCTGCGGCTTGCTGCTCAGGCACCCGCAGCCGGCCACCGGCGGCAATCCGAGCGACGTGCTCGGCGAGAGTCTCCCGGGCGGCGGCGATAGCGGGCAGGACGCGTCCGGGGCGCGGGTCGCCGTACATGAGGACGTAGAGCCCCGGGTTGGCCAAGCCAAACTGGACGTGTAGGTCCCATCCTCTCCGGAGATCATCGACTGGGTCGGGACTCGCCTCACGGACCGCCTTCTCCTCCAGGTAGGTCTCATAGCCGTGTAGGACGAGGGCGTCGATGAGACCGTCCTTGTCGCCAAACAGCCGATAGAGCGTCGGCGCCTGCACTCCTGCGGCGGCCGCCACGGATCGGGTCGTCAGCGCGTCGCGGCCGCCCCCCGCGACGAGCGCGGCGGCCGCCTTCACAACTCGGGCACGCACCGCTTCCCGACCGTCGCCTGCGTCTCGATGGCGGAATCGCTCATCGGCCGACGATAACAAGCGATGTGCTATCAACGATAGTAACTATGATAACGTCGGTGCCTGACAGGCGATCACGACGCTCTGCGTCTCCTGACCCGGAGGTATGCATGATCATCATCACGGGCGCCAACGGCCAGCTGGGTCGCGGCGTGGTGGAGCAGCTGCTCGCCCGTGTCCCCGCCGATCAGATCGGGCTCAGCGTCCGCGATCCGGCGAAGGCGAGCATGATGGCGCAGCGCGGGGTGCGGGTGCGGCGCGGCGATTTCGCCGAGCCGGCGACCCTGGCCGAGGCGTTCGAGGGTGCCACCCAGGTGCTGGTCGTCTCCGTCGACGAGCTCGGTGAGGTGGCCGTCGCTCGCCATGCCGCGGCGATCGAAGCCGCCCGCGCCGCCGGGGCGCGGCGGATCCTGTACACCAGCCATATGGCCGCGCGTCCGGACTCGCCGTTCGCCCCGGCGGTCGATCACGCCGCCACCGAGGCCCTGCTGCGCGACAGCGGCGTCCCGTTCACCTCGCTGCGTAACGGGTTCTACGTCGACACGGCCAGGATGCTCGTCGGCCAAGCGCTCCCGACCGGCACGCTGACCGCGCCCCAGGATGGCCCCGTCAGTTGGACAGCGCCGGCCGATCTCGCCGAGGCCGCCGCGGTCGTCCTCACCCAGGAGGGAGCGCTCGACGGACCGACTCCACCCCTGGCCGCCCCTGAAGCGGTCGATCTCGCCGATCTGGCGGCGATCGCGTCCCAGGTGCACGGCCGCGAGATCTCCCGTATCACCGTCGCCGAGGACGAGTACCGCGACAGCCTCGTCGCCCACGGGACCCCCGAGCAGTTCGCAGAGATGTTCATCGGGATGTTCCGCGCCAGCCGGCGAGGCGACTTCGCCACCGACGACCCGACGCTCCAGCGCCTGATCGGACACCCGCCGATAGCGCTCCGCGACATGCTCGCACGCGAGGACTCGAGCCAGGTTCATTGACCGCGGCGGCGACACTCGCCTGAGCAAATGCTGGCGATAAAGCCCTTCATTGCCGACTAGCCTGGGCATTGCCCGGGTTTAAGGGTCGGCCAGGTTTTGGATGCACCAAAGCGCCTGTCTCGTAGGGGAAGATCGGGATGTTCGAAGTCCTGATGTCCCGCACGAGAAGGCCACTCGGTGAGTGAAGCGTCGCAACCGGCCGGTGAAGGTGTCCGCGGACGGGGACGGGGACGGGGACGGTGTCGTCTCGCATGCCGGGGCTCAACTGCTCCGGGAGATGGCCACGGTCACTGGCCTGGTGGAGTGATGGGACGACGCGCTGCTCGACACGTACAAGGCGTTCCCGACGGTGCATCTCTCCGGCCAGGTTCTGGCCGATCTTGCGGTCGCGGTTGCTGATGGGGCGAAATCGATCTCTGATCTGGCGTCGTTGCGTGCGCGGCCGGACCTGTTCGGGCTGGTGGCGTCGACAGCGACCGCGTGGCGGGTCTTGACGGGGTGGGCGATGAGCATCTCGGCCGTCTGCGCGGCGGGCGTGCGGCGGCGAGGGCGGCAGCGTGGGCCGCAGGGGGGGCGCCGGACCTCTCCGGCGAGCTGCATCTGGATTCGATGCCACGATCGTTATCGCCCACTCGGAGAAGCAGGATGCGGCGCCGACATGGACGAAGAGCCACCAGCGCTGGCCTCACGTGCCACAACAACAGCCCGTCAACCCCACAACCGCCCACCCCCAAGCGAACCCGACCGTCCCCGGCAACAACCCGGCCTCAACCAAAAGCGTGAAAGACGGAGGCTAGGACCAGCCCATCGTCGACTACCTCTTCACGAACGGCTGGGCGCCCGTCGAGCTGGGCGAGACCTCGCGGCTGCTGCTCCACCCCGTGGCGCCAGGGTGGCGCGGGGCGTGAGGCGCTCCTGTGGTGGCAACTGCGGAAAGACGCAGCGGGGAGACACGGAGGGTGCGGCTGCGGTGTCCGGTGTGGTAGCGGCCGGCCCTGGCACGTCGGGCCGGCCTGGACGGGTGGGCGTCTGCGGCACACGGATTGGCATGATGGGCGTCTCGTCGGCTCATTCGTCTCCTCTGCGTGCCGGTAGGGCGGTCACGGTGGGAAGGGTTCGGGTCCCGGATCGAAGGGCCCATCGGCGCGAACCACGGGCGGCGATGATGCCGGCGGCGGGGGGCGACGCCGGCGGGCCTGCTGGTCAGGAGTGCTCGTGTCGGATCGGGGCGCCTCGAGCTGCCAACAGCCGGGGCCGCCGGTGAGGAACCATCCGTGGTAGGTCTTGAGCTGATGGTGATGGCGGCACAATCGGGCCAGACCGTCGAGGCGGGTGACATGGGTCAGCGCCCACGGATCGACATGGTCGATCTCCAACCCGGCCGACACCGCACAACCCGACACCACACAGACCGGGTCACGCACACACAGCGCGGTGCGCTGCGCGCTGGTCGGCGACCGGCCCAGATGCGCCACTGATCGGATATCAACCCCGTCGGTGACCACCGCAGCCAGGAACGCATCAGCGGCCATAGCCCGAGCGGTCACCGCCGGGATCGGCCCCACCCCGTCGATCTCGCAGACCTCGCCGGGCATCACATACCCGCGCACCAGCGCGCTGTGGTCTACCCGCACGATGACCGTCACCGGCGGCCCCACTCCCCCACCACCGGTCGGATCGCCGCCGGGCCGGTCGCCGCCGGGTGGGTCGCCATCGGGTGGGTCGCCACCGGCGGGCGGCGGACCGCCGACATCGGGCGGGACGCCGGGTGGGTCACCGCCGGGTGGGTCACCATCGGGTGGGTCACCATCGGGTGGGTCACTGGCCACCGGTGCCGCGGCGCGCAGGCGGGCATCGCCCGCCGTGGAGCTGGCGTGGCGGGCCATGGCCACCAGCGCGTCAGCACCATACGCCTCGAACGACGCTCGCCGCCCGCTGCGCCGGGCCTGGTCGAACACCCGATCCTCGAACGGCGCCAGCGCCGAGCACACGGTCGCATACGCATCAGGTGTCAGCCGAGCCTCGAAACGCCCCGCCCCGTCACTGTCAACCCACGACCGCAGATACCGACCGTCATGGATCCGCCGATACCGGGCTCGTTCTTCCTCGGCGTCGCCCGCACACCCGGCCCGGGCCCGCCGGCACACATCCCGCAGCCCGCGCATCGTCTCGCGCCCGGCGGCATCGACCAGCTCCGCCGACCGCTCCGGTACGTCAGCGGCAGCGGCGGCGATCTCCTCGGCCTGTTGCCACGACAGCCTCCCAGCCCGCAGCGCCACCGCCACCTCGGGCTGGTCGGCCACCCGGCCCGCCGTGTCCAACGTGCGCTGCGCCTGACCCTTCGTCGTCCCCGACAGGCGAGCCAACCAATCCGCCGCCGAACGCTCCCCCGACCGCTTCCACACCCCACACCCAGCCGCCCGGCCGGCAGCCAACGCCTTCCCCGCCGCCGCCAAACGCTCGATCACCGCGAACGACCGAGCCAAACGCTCGGCCTCATCTCCGGACAAAACATCGACATCCAGCGCCCCGACGATCAGGCGCAGGGCGCCCGCCGACGCCTCCAACTGCTGGTCCAATCGCTCCGACACCCGCACAGAGACCAGGCTACGACCGAGGTGAGACATCCCCCGCCCACCCCGCGTCGGGTTACTCTCGGCTAGTGGCCAATGACCCAGTCAATCGCCCTCCCCGCCGTCCTCGCGGAACACCGTGAGGCCATCGGTACCGCCGTGCGACAATGTCGAGGCCGCCGCGAGCGGGTGTTCGGATCGGTCGCTCGAGGCGACGATGGCCCCGACAGCGACATCGACTTCCTGGTCGACTTCGAGCCGGGCAGCTCACTGTTCGACCTGCTCCACCTCACCCGCAGCTGGAGGACATGCTGGGCCGATCCCGTCGATGTGGTGTCGGCCGGGGTCTCAAGGAGCGGGACCAGCGGATCCTCGACGACGCCATCCGCCTGTAAGCGATGAGCCCGCAACGACGACGAGCGTGTCGTCGACATCTTGGAGGCCGCTAGCCAGGTCTGGGTGATGGCCACGCTGAGTGTGCCGGCGCTGGCGAAGGCCCTCAGTGGCTGAGAAGTCGTAGGAATCCCCCAACGCGATGCCATCAGGCGCGCTTCTGTCGAGGTCGTATTCGACTCAGTATCAGGATGACCGCGACACCCAGCGAAAGGAAGTCCGAAACCTGTTGGATAGTCACGGCCAGCCCGAGCTACTGCCGAGACTGGGACCATGTGCCCATAGCTGACGGTGGTCACCGCGTCGTCAGCGCAAAGTACACGAACCGGTCTCCCAACCGAGCCTCGCGAGCGCATCGCGCCGCGCGCAGACGACAGGCCCCATCCTGCGGGACGTCGATGGCACCGAGGCGACCGAAGCCGAGGGCCGGACCATCTGCGCCCAGCGCGCTGGGCACCGCGTCTACCGAACATGGCACGAAACGGAGTCGATCTATGACCACCGACGAGCTCGCTCGGCTGCACGAGTCGATGGTCGCCCATGTGGGGCCCGGCCGGCTGCCCGGCCTTGTCACCCTGGCGGCCAGTGGCGACGACGTACACGTCGACACCATCGGCACGCCGTCCTTCGCCGACGACACGCCCCTGGCGCGAGATGCCATCTTCCGGATCGCCTCCCTCTCCAAGCCCATTACCGCCGTGGCCGCCATGGTGCTGGTCGAAGAGGGCGTCCTCCGCCTGGAGGAGCCGATCGACGATCTCGTGCCGGAACTGGCCGACCGCCGTGTCCTGCGGGCCATCGACGCCGAGCTCGACGACACGGTCGCAGCCGACCCATCACCCTCGAGGATCTCCTCAGCTCGCGGTTCGGCATCGGCACGTTGATGGCGCCACCCGGTAGCTACCCGATCCAGCGAGCCGGGACCGAGCTCGGCCTCCAGAGCATCGGCGGTCCGCCATGGCCTCCGGTGGCCCACGACGTCGACGGGTGGATCGGCGCTCTCGGCTCACTGCCGCTCGTGGCCCAACCCGGCGAGCAGTGGCTCTACAACACGTCGATCCAGGTGCTCGGGGTCCTCCTGGCGCGGGCCTGCAGCCAGGACCTCGAATCGGTGCTGCGGGCTCGGGTCCTCGAGCCGCTCGGGATGATCGACACCGGTTTCACCGTCCCCGCCGAACACCTGAGCCGCCTGTCCACGTTCTATCTGCCCGACTCCGAGACCGGCGGGCTGACCGTCCTCGACGATCCCACCGACAGCTGGTGGAGCACGGCTACCTCGTTTCCCGACGCCAGCGGATGGCTCGTCTCCACCATCGACGACTACTGGTCGTTCGTCTCCATGCTCCTGGCGCGAGGCACTCGGCGAGGTGAACGCATCCTGTCGCCGGCGACGGTCGCCCTGATGACCACCGACCGACTCACCCCAGCCAACGGGGCGCATCCACGCTCTTTCTCGGCGAGCACTGCGGCTGGGGCCTGGGGATGGCCGTCCCCGCCGCCGGGCGGCCGGGCGCACCCCTGCCGTGCGGGATCGGGTGGGACGGTGGCAGCGGCACCACCTGGCGCTCCAACCTTCGCACCGGCGTCACCCGGATCCTGCTCACGCAACGCCAGGCCATGTCCCCCGCACCGACTCCACTGGTCGAGGACTTCTGGACCGGCGTCAACGCCGTCGGGCAGGCAAAGGCGTAGCGGACCAGGGCCCTGCCCGCTGGCCACCCAGGGAGCTGCCCACCCCTTCAGGGTTGTCGGCCGGTGGGCCGTACACGAAGGCCAGGCCGCCATGCCGAACGGGCGCCGATTGGGCGCGCGCCGGTGAGGGCAGTCTGGCCAGGGCATGCATCCGACCGCTCCCGAACGCATCGAGTGCGGCCACCCTGTCCACCTGCCCAAGCAGGGCAGCGGCCTGCTCATGGTTGTCGCCAACCGAGTACTGCCCAAGACGCCGGCCACAGATGGTGTCGGACGCGGCTATGCCGGCGTGCACAAACAAGGTGACCTTCGACCGCGAAGTCTCGGCCCGGTCAGCGTCAGCCAAGAATTCCTCGGCGGCCACGATACGACCAGCGATCACCGCCGGAGTCGACTTCCGAGTCCGGCCCGACGGCCTCACCACGTCATCGTCTCATCGCTTCAGTTGGCGGACGAACCATTTGCGGTCGCCAGCGACGGTCAGGCCATGCACGGCGATCTCGGCGAGGACCGGCTCGGCAGCAGCCGCTCCCATCTCCTGGGCGGTGAAGACGAGTGGGCGGCAATCGTTGCCGGTCCAGTGGGTGACGTCGGCAGCGAGCCGGTCAACTTCTATGCCCCAGCCGGTCATGGCGTCGTCCGGCTGAATGAGCAGTAGGTCGATGTCGCTATCGGCAGTCATCGTGCCCCGGGCGGCCGAGCCGAAGACCGATGCGTACCGGGGCGGAATCGACCAGCCCGCAAGGCGCCCACCGAGCCGGTCGAGCAGGGTGACGGCGAGGTTGGCGAGCGCAATGATGGCATCGGCCGCGAGGTGTTCCCTGTTCAGGCGGTACAACCAGGCGTTCCCGGCGGCCTCAGCTGTAACAACCCCTTGGTCCACCAGGCGGTGCAGGACCCGGCGGATCCCCTCCTCGGATCGCCCCGCAAGCATGCGGTGCAATTGGCCGGTGGTAAAACCGGTGTCGGCGCGAGCAAGCAAGGCAAGCACGTCGCCGTCAAGGCTGGGAGTAACGGTGGCCAACGGTCGATGAAACAGCATGGGCGCCTCGGGACAGAGTCGAGAGCCCCAACTATAATACGGATGGCCGTATCATTCTACGGGATCCGGAGCGCGGACGTGTCCCGCTCAGCACTCCCCGAGATCGATGGGGTCGGCAGGAAGGCCGGCGGCCAGCACGGCGGGAAGCTGCTCGGGCAGCCACGGCGGAATGATGCGGTCGCCGCCGGCGGCTAGGCCGGCCAGATCGGACAGCGGCCACCACTCGGCGCCCTCGAAGGCGTCGTCCTCCAACGCCTCGAGCCCAGCCGGGCAGTACTCGCCGCCGGCACAGCGGGCGATGTGCACCCGCTCGTGCTGGTCGAAGTGGTAGCCGGCGAAGTCGAAGGTGACGTGCTGCAGCCATACCGCGCCGCTCATATCAGTGGCGGTGATGCCCGTCTCCTCGTGCAGCTCCCGGGCTGCCGCCTGGTCGCTGGACTCGCCCGACTCGACCCCGCCGCCGGGGATCTCCCACCACGACCCCTTGGTCGGGTCGATCGGATCGGAGGCCCGGATCAGCAGCACGCGATCCTCGCCATCGAGGAGCACGACCCGCGCCGCCCGCCGTCTGAGCGTCCACATCGGCGGCTACGAGCCGCTCATGGACAGATCGCCGATGGCGAGCGTCACCCCGGCGGCCGACGACGGCAGCCGTTCGAGATCCGAACCCACGGCGACGACGTCACCCAGCATGCGCTGGAGCGTGGAGGCAATGGTGATCTCGCGCACCGGGGCCGCCAGCTGCCCGTCGCGGATCAGCACGCCCTCGGCACCGACGGAGAAGTCGCCGCTGACCGGGTTCACCCCGGAGTGGATGCCGGTGACCGACTGGACGAGCAGCCCGTCGCCCACCCGGGTCATGATCTCCGCGGGGGTCTCGTGGCCAGGGACGAGCGACAGGGCCCGCGGACCAGTGCCCGGGGCGCTCTTGAAGCCGGCGCGCACCGCGCTCGCCGTCGAGGTGGTCCCGGCCCGGCGCGCCGCGTAGGTGTTGTACAGGTACATGCGCAGGGTGCCGTCGTCGACGAGGACGTTCCGCCGGGTGGCCAATCCCTCGGCGTCGAAGAGGGTGGCTCCGTAGGCGTCGGGATCGGTGGGATCGTCCACCAGGGTGAAGCCCGGCACTGACACCGCCTGCCCGAGCCGGTCGGCGAAGAGCGACCGGCCCTTCAACACCGCCTCGCCGTCAAGGGTGCCGGCCAGGATGGCCAGCAGGCTGGCCGTGATGCGGGGCTCGAAGACGACGGTGAGGTGCGCAGAGCGAGGCTTGGTGGCACCGAGCAGGCGGGTGGCGCGGGTGACGGCGTCGGATGCCGCCACCTCCACGTCCAGGTCGCCGGGGCCCCGGCCGACCGAGTAGCCACCCCCCGTCTGGGTGTCGTCACCCTGACCGGCGACGGCGTAGGCCGACAGGTAGCAGGCGGTGCGCCGGGTCGCCGCCCGGATGCCCGTGCTGGTGGCCACCGCCGACTCGTACGCCACGTCCCCCCAGGAGGAGGACTCGACCTGACGGATACGGCTGTCGCCGGCCCGGACGGCCCGCTCCAGCTCGAGGGCGCGCGCCACCTTCTCGTCGGTGGCGTAACCGGCCAGCTCGTCACGCCAGAGGTCGAGCGACGCCGGGGCATGGCCATCGGGCTCGGCCAGGCCCACCCACTCGTCGGGGCTGGCGAAGCCGGCATTGTCGCGAGCCTCGGCCAAGGTCTCCTCCAGCAGGTCGGGGTCGAGGGACCCGGCGTAGGCGAAGCCCTGGCGGCCGC
Source organism: Acidimicrobiales bacterium (assembly GCA_965276635.1). Classification (GTDB taxonomy): domain Bacteria; phylum Actinomycetota; class Acidimicrobiia; order Acidimicrobiales; family Palsa-688; genus CBDIBC01. The sequence goes on from CBDIBC010000005.1 coordinate 339,213, forward strand.
CCGCCACCACCCGCACCCCGATGCCAGCCGACTCGGCCGACGACAACGACTCGATCTGACCCTCGTAGACCTCGATCTCGGTCTCCCGACCACGAGCCAGGTAGGCCTCCACCTGCTCGCCGTCTCTGGCCCACCCGGCGACCCGGGTAGCCAGCTCCTCCAGCTCGGTGCTCGCCGCGGGTGCGGTCATCAGGAGCCCTCCCTCGTCTCGAACCGGTCCGAGCGTACCGGGCATGGCGACGCACCCCGCCGCCGGGGATCACGAGAGATGTCTGACCGCCCCGCCGATGCCGGCCGGCGGTCGGCCGCGGTCGACGACCTGCCAGCCGACCAGGGTCGCCCGCCGGCCGAACAGCACCACGACTCTGCCATTCGCTGGGGGGCCCTTCCGCACGCCGACCTCCACCTGCCACCCGGCCGCGGCGCCGTCAGCAAGCGCAGCGGACGGCGCGTCGAGCCCAGTAGCACCCTCGGACCGGAGCCTGGCGGCCTCCGCTCGGCAGGCGGGGTACGACGCCTTCCCGCCCCGGCACACATCATCGGGGAGCTCGGGGACGCGGCCGTCCGGCTCACCAACGTCGACCGCCCAGAACGCCCGAGCCACCCCCTCGAGATCGGCCTGGTCCGTGATCTCCTCGTGGCGGAGGAACTCGGCCCAGGCACCGGCCGGTGTGTCCGAGAGGTACTGAACAGGCCCCTCCCCCTCTGCGTGCCAACGCCCGGCGGGTTGTGCGGGGAGCTCCCACAGGAACGGAAGCCGACGGTCGGCCTGCCGGTAGGCGATCATGTCGCCGACGGCGCCAGGAGGGCCGCAGCGAGCGCCCGCACCTGCTGGGGGCCCGCGTCCTCTGGCGACCAGGCACCAGCGAGCAGCGAAGCCGGCGACCGGCCATCGAGAGCCGATCGCGCCCGCCCGAACCAGCGTCTGATCCCGAACGCGTTGTAGCTACCGGCCAGATCGGTCGTCACCAACGCCAAAGCGTGGAGCCGCACGGCAACCGGATCCGGTGTGGGGCGCTCGCCAGTGCTGTAGCGGCGCACGGACGAGAGGGAGACGTCTACCAGACCGGCCAGGGAATCCTCGCCGAGGACATCGATCAGGGGCAGCCACTCGAATTCCGGAAGCGGCGACTCCTCGACGGCTGTCCACACGGCGCGCACCCGCCTCGACCGGGTCTCCGATGTCACCGCCTCCCAGGCGACGCGCCGGTCACGCCCGACCCCAGCCCGAGCGAAGGCATCGAGGGCAACGTCAACCTGCGAAGGAGCAACGCCGGGCTCAAGCGACGTCGGGACGAGCCAGAGTGTCTCGGCCAGCGTTACCAGGCGGACGGCCAGGAAGGCCACCTCGGGGTCCGCGTCGGTGCTGGTAACGGGCGCAGGCACGAGCGGACTCCAATCGGGACACGAACGGACCTCTGACTGTATCCGATATCGATCCGATGGCCACCCGAGATCGGCTCGCTCAGCGGGCGGTGCCCCCGACGGTCACCGCGCTCACCCGCAAGGTCGGTTGCCCAGTGCCGACCGGCACCCCCTGCCCGTTCTTGCCGCAGGTGCCCGGGTTCCCCATGGCAAAGTCGTTGCCCACCACGTCGATCTTTGTCAGGACATCCGGACCGTTCCCGATCAGGTTGGCATCGCGGAGCGGCTCGGTGATCTGCCCGTCCTCGATCAGGTAGGCCTCGGTCATGCCGAACACGAAGTCGCCGGTGGCGGTGTTCACCGATCCGCCCCCGAGCTGAGCCACGTACACGCCGTGCGGCGTCTGGCGCACGATCTCGTCGGGATCCTCGGTGCCGTTGGCCAGGAACGTGTTGGTCATGCGCACCATCGGCAGGTGCTGGTAGGTCTCGCGCCGCCCGTTCCCCGTGCCCTGGCGGCCCTCCTTGCGGGCCCGGAGCCAGTCCCACATGTACTCGGTGAGCACGCCGTCGGCGATCAGCACGTTCCGGGCGGCGGGGTGGCCCTCGTCGTCGACGGCGAACGCCCCCCACTCGGGACCCATGGTGCCGTCGTCGACGAGCGTCACCAGCGGGCTGGCCACCAGCTCACCGACCCGCCCGGTGAAGACCGAGACGTCCTTGGCGATGTGATCGGCCTCCAGGCCGTGGCCGCAGGCCTCGTGGAAGAGGATGCCGCCACTCCCCCGCTTGATGACCACCGGCAGGCTGCCCGACGGCGCCGGCCGGGCGGCCAGCTTGGCCAGGGCCCGCTCCGCCGCCGCCCGGGCCAGGTCCTCGATCCGGTAGCGGTCGAACAGCTCGAAACCGACGGTGTGGCCGACCGACTCCCGTCCCGTCTGCATGCCGCTGTCGCCGGTGGCCACGCACGACACGGCGAAGCGGGTCTTCACCTGATCGTCGCGGGCGAAGGTGCCCTCGCTGTTGGCCACCATGATCCGGCGGCGGCTGTCGCCGTACACGGCGCTGACCTGGCGGATGGCGCCCCCAACGGTCCTGGCGGCCTCGTCTGCTCGCTGCAGGAGGGCAACCTTGGTGGACTTGGCGACGTCCTCGGGGGCGACGACCACGTCGTTCGGCGCAGGGGACTCGCCCCGGCGAAGGGTGGCCTGCTGCACGCCACCAGCCGCGCTGCGAGCTGCCGCACCCGCCGCGGCGGCGGCATCGAGCAGGCCCCGCTCGGTCAGGTCGCTGGTGTGGGCGAAGCCCGTGGTCTCGCCCGATACGACCCGGATCCCGGCGCCGCGCTCCCGCCCGGACGCCATGTCCTCCACCCGGCCGTCGTCGAGGCGGGCAGCCGTCGAGCGACGGTCCTCGGCGAACACCTCGGCGAACTCGCCGCCACCGCGCAGCGCGGCCCCGATGACACGCTCGATCACCGATTCGTCGATCATCAGGCACCCTTTTCTCCGCGGTCTGGAACTCGACGAGCGTACCGGCGTACCGTGCAGAATCGTGAAGCTGCTCACCGGTGCCCAAGCCGTCGTGGAGATGGTGGTCACAGCCGACGACACGGCCGTCGCCCTGGGCACGGCTGAGGTCCTGGTGCTGGCCACCCCCCGGGTCGTTGCCCTGTGCGAGACGGCGTCGGTGCGGGCCCTGGCCGACCAGCTCGCACCCGGTCAGGTATCGGTCAGCACCCGGGTCGAGCTGGCCCACGTGGCCCCCGTGAACGTCGGGTCCCACATCCGGGCCACGGCCACGTTCGAGCGCACCGAAGGCCGCCGGTTCATCTTCAACGTCACTGTCAACGACGCCTGCGGCCTGGTGGCGGCCGGCAAGGTCACTCGCGTGATCGTGGACAGGGACCAGTTCATGGAGAAGGCCCGCTAACCAGACACGCGCTGGTGTGGCGAGCACACCAGTAGGATTTCTGGCTATTCGCCTGTCCGCCGCACCCTCCACCCACGACACCGCCCCCGGTGCCGGTAGCTCCTCCGATGCGGAGGGATCGACAGGCGAGCCAGCTGCCGAGCGGCTGCCCCCGCTGCGATGGTGGAGGGAAGCGTTAATCATCGTGGCGTTCTACGGGCTGTACACGCTCGTGCGGGACCTCAAGGGGGAGAAGCCGGCCGGGGTGGTCCAGGCCGTGACGAACGCCCACCGCATCATCAGCCTGGAGCGCATCTTCGGGTTGTTCCACGAGGAGGCGATCCAGCACGCGTTCATCGGGAACCGGCCCTTCATGCGCTTCTGGGACGGCTACTACGGCACCGTCCACTTCCTGGCCGTGATCGCCGTCCTGCTGCTGCTGTACTTCAAGTTCCCGGCCGGCTACCGCCGGTGGCGCAACACGCTGGCCATCATGACCGCGGTGGCCCTGATCGGCTTCGCCTACTTCCCGCTGATGCCCCCGCGCCTGCTGCCCGGCTCGTACCACTTCGTCGACTCGTTGCAGACCATCGGCGGCCTGTGGGACTTCAAGAGTGGCGCCATCGACGAGGTCTCGAACCAGTACGCGGCCATGCCCAGCCTCCACACCGGGTGGTCGACGTGGGCGGCACTGGCCATGTTCCCGGTGGTGCGCCACTGGTGGTCGCGAACGCTCCTGCTCGTCTACCCCCTGGCGACCGTCTTCTGCATCGTGGTGACCGCCAACCACTACTTCGCCGACGCCATCGCCGGCATCGTCGTCCTGGCCGCCTCCTACGCCAGTGCCCGACTGCTGGAGCTGGGCGCCGCTCGCTGGCGTCGCACCCGGGCGGGAAGCACCGCCGACCTGCGATCGGAGACGCCGGGTTACTCGTAGCGGGGCCGGCTACCTTACGCTGAGGTGCAGCCATGAGCTCGCCCCCCTCTCTGTCAGTCCCGCCATGGCTCGGCACCCTCGCGGGTCGCGTCGACGAACGCATCGCCCGACTGCTCGATGACGACGCCAAACGGTGGGTGGCGCTGGATGCCGGCCTGGCCGATCCGCTGGACTCGTTGCGAGCGCTGGTGCTGGCCGGCGGCAAGCGCCTGCGGCCGGCGTTCTGCCACTGGGCGTTCGTGGGCATGGGCGGGGATCCTGACGATCCGGCCGTCGTCGACGCCGGCGCCGCCCTGGAGCTGCTCCACACGTTCGCCCTCATCCACGACGACGTCATGGACGGCTCGACCCGCCGCCACGGCGTGGAGACCGTCCACCAGGAGTTCGCCGGCCGACACCGCCGGGCAAAATGGCGGGGTGATGCCGACCGCTTCGGCGACGGCGTCGCCATCCTGGCCGGCGATCTGGCCTTCGTCTACAGCGACATGCTCCTCACCGGCGCCCCCCGGGCGGCCATCGAGGTCTGGAACGACCTGCGCCTGGAGGTCAACCTCGGCCAGTACCTGGACCTCGACGGCACCGCCCGAGCGAACGCCAGCGCCGAGCTGGCTCGGCGCATCTGCGTCTACAAGTCGGGCAAGTACACCATCGAGCGCCCCCTCCACCTGGGCGCAGCCATGGCCGCACCCGACCGTCTCCCCGACGTCATCGACCAGCTGTCGGACTACGGCCTCCCCCTCGGCGAGGCCTTCCAGCTGCGCGACGACCAGCTCGGAGCCTTCGGCGACCCCCAGGTGACGGGCAAGCCAGTCGGCGAGGATTTCCGCGAAGGCAAGCCCACCCTCCTCTACGCGCTCGCCCGCCGCCAGGCCACCGGCGCCCAGGCCGCACTCCTCGAGGAGCGCTTCGGCCGGCCCGACCTCCGAGTGTCCGAAGTGTGTGCCATCCAGGAGATCTTCCAGTCCACCGGCGCCCGGGACCGGGTGGAGAGCGTCATCGACGGCCTGGTGGACCAAGCCCTGGAAGCCGCCGAGCGGCTCCCGTTGCACATCGGCGCCTCAGCCGCGCTCACCGATCTTGCCCACTTCGTCACGCGGCGGGACTACTGAGCGCCAGCAGACAGCTCCTAGGTCCCTGCCCGAAGCGGCACCGTGCCGAAGGTTGCTCTTCGGACCTGAGCAAATTGGCGGTATGGGCCACGACAAGGGAGGCGAAGCCCGCAAACTCACGTCTCCGTGACGGCCCGCTGCGGGTTCTAGGAAAGACCGAACTGGACGGTGATGGCCGGCGTTGGAGTGGCCCTGGCGGAGTCCCGGAGTTCGGTGCACCTTCGCCTCGCTAGTCGCCGAGCGTGCACGTCGAGAACCAGATCGATGCTGCCCTCGAAGGAGAACTCCTGCTCGACCCACTCGGGCGCCAGCTGGCCTGGGGGACCTTGAACCGCAATCCCGCCCCGCCCAGGACCGGCGCCACGACGCAGTGGGCTTGCTCGTAGCAGCCGGCCAGGTCGTCGACGAAGCCCGTCATAACGACGTTGCGGGAGTGCTCGCGGCCACTGGATGTCGACCACGTCGGCCCGGCCCAGCAGCTCGTCGCGGGCGCTGTCGAAACGAAGGGCGCCCCGGAGCAGCTCATCGCCGAGCTTGTCGATCAACCCTCGCTGCAGCTCGCTGTCGCGCCAGTGACCCAGGCCGGGCAGCAGCACAACCTCACCGGGCAGGTGGCCGTCATCGGTCACCTCCCGGTTCTCGATGGTAGCCGGGGCCAGCGCCACGACGTCACCCTCCGACGCCAGCCCACGCATTGCGTCGCCAACTCTCCGGTCCTACGGACAGTGGCACTTCACTCATTCTCTGCATTTCTTCGGCAATCCCATAACACCACCCGCTCCCCCACTACTTGCCTAGAGACAATGCTGATATCGTCGGCGCGCCCACCCAGAGTGGCTGGAATCCCTCAATCGATGGGTCATCGGTAACCAGATGATGAACTAGGAGAAGGGCGCACCAAACATGAGTTCCCGCGACTGGTAACGTCCGTCGAGGTACTTAGCGGTGCGAACAAGCGACCGCCGGCGAACGCAGGGTGCCACCTGGGCCCCCCTCGAGAGGAAGAGCTTCATTGTTAACGTCCGAACATGACATAATCGATCTCAATAACATCGTGAGAGCACGACGGATTACAGTTATTGGTTCCGGCTATGTCGGCCTTACATTGAGTGCCTGTCTCTCTATCCTGGGACACACTGTGTTTTGCACCGACAACTCGACCTCGCGGGTCGCCAATCTTCGCAAGGGCGAGGTGCCCATCGTCGAGGAGGGTCTAACCGAGATCGTTCAACAGATGCTGGCTGCACACCGGCTGGATTTCGGGATCGACAATATAGAGGCTGTGAAATCGGCAGAGTTTGTTTTTCTCTGCCTGCCAACGCCCGAAGGAGCGGATGGTCAGGCTGACCTCTCGTTCGTGCGGGCTGTAGCCCTGCAGATCGGACCGTACCTCCCACCCGGCGCGACCGTGATCACAAAGTCAACCGTGCCCGTAGGGACCTCAAGACTCGTCGAAGCCGCACTAGATCGAGCCGACGTCCATGTGGTTTCTAATCCTGAATTTCTAGCCGAGGGATCGGCTGTCAAGGATTGTCTTAATCCTGACCGGATCGTGATCGGCGCACGATCTCGGGGCATCGCAGAGGAAGTAGCAAACCTTTACGGACCCACAGCAATCAGTCATTCCATCATCACAGACCTCGCCAGCGCTGAACTTGTAAAGTACGCCTCAAATGCCTATCTGGCGACCCGACTAACATTCGTAAACTCCATAGCTGAACTGTGTGAGGCCGTCGGCGCAGACATCCGGTCCGTCGTGGCCGGCATGGGCAGCGACACTCGTATCGGACCATCATTCCTCAGCCCGGGACCGGGTTGGGGAGGTTCATGCTTTCCGAAGGACACAATGGCTCTCGTCCGCACGGCTGACCATTTCGATTGCGATCTCTCTCTTGTCAAGACGGCGATCGAGAAGAACGCCGACCATATCCAGCGGGTCACCGCAAAAGTTGTCCGAGCGTTGGGCGGCAGTGTGACAGACAAGAGGATAGCTGTCTGGGGGCTGACGTTTAAGGCCGGAACCGATGACCTGCGCCAGTCACCCGCATTGCAGATAGCAAAGTCCCTCGTTGACCTCGGTGCGTCGGTCCATGCCTACGACCCAACGGTTGCTGAAGGGACGCTCGACGGTATTCAGGTCCATCAATCATCCTTCGCCGCTTGCCAGGACGCCGACCTGTTGCTTATAGGTACCGAATGGCCGGAGTTTGCCAGAGTGGATCTCACCGCCCTCTCGGCGGTTGTGGGAGCTCGGACCATCGTCGACGCTCGCAACGTGCTCGATCCGAACGAGGCTGCCGCTCATGGTTTCTTCTACGACGGCGTCGGACTGCCGACCAGCAGTCGTGGCGATCTTGCGGAGGCAGTAGCATGAGAGTGCTGGTAACGGGGGGAGCCGGTTTCGTTGGCAACCACCTCTGTCGAGCCCTCCTGGCTCGGGGCGACTCTGTGGTGGCCGTCGACAACTTCTGCACGAGTGACCGCACCAGTGTCGTCGACTTGGTCGGGGACACCGCATTCTCACTCGTCGAAGCCGACATCTGCGAGTATCCGACTGTCGGCGGCCGATTTGACGCCATCGCTCACCTGGCCTGCCCAGCGTCACCCGATGAATACCTCCGTCTCGCTCTGGAGACCCTTGCTATCGGCAGCCACGGTAGTGAGTTCGTGCTGTCCCTCGCTCACAAGAACGGCTGCCGCGTCCTTCTGGCCTCGACAAGCGAAATCTACGGGGATCCCTTGGAGACGCCGCAACGCGAGGACTATTGGGGGAATGTGAATCCGATTGGCCCTCGGAGCGTCTACGACGAGTCAAAGCGCTATGCCGAGGCGATGTTCAGCGCCCATCGAAAGATGCTCGGGACCAACACCGGCATCGTGCGGATCTTCAATACCTATGGCCCCGGTCTGCGGCCATACGACGGGCGGGTGGTTTCCAACTTCATCGCCCAGGCGCTGAGCGGCCAAGACCTGACCGTGTACGGCACGGGATCGCAGACACGAAGCTTCTGTTATGTCGATGACCTCGTCAGAGGACTCCTTGCGATGCTCGGGTCCGAACAGCCGGGGCCAATCAATCTAGGGAACCCCAATGAGATCACCGTCCTCGAGCTGGCGGCGATGGTGCAGGATTTGACCGGCACACCAGCCAAGATCCAATACCGACCGGCTGTCGAGGACGACCCAAAAAGCCGACGACCCGATATTGCCAAAGCGGCGACGCTCCTCGATTGGGCGCCGACAATCCCTCTTCAAGAAGGACTGCGTCGCACCATCAAGTGGCAGCGGAACCTCACAGCAGATCAGCCGCGCCTCATCAGCACAGACCTCGAAGGAGCAGTGAATGGCTAGTTCAGGTGTCCTCGTCACCGGCGGAGCCGGCTTCATCGGTTCCCACGTCGTAGAGCTGCTCTTGCAGCAGGGCCACTCTGTCCGCGTCTACGACTCGCTCGTCGAACAGGTGCACCTCGGAGCGGGCCCCCAATACGTCCCGCCCGAAGCCGAGTTCATCCAGGGCGACGTCCGTGACCGCGCCGCTCTGGCCAAGGCGTTGCACGGCGTCGACCAGGTCGTGCACCTAGCGGCCGAGGTCGGCGTTGGACAGTCGATGTACGAGATATCGCGATACGTCGACGCGAACACGGGCGGTACCGGTGTCCTCCTTGACATCGTCGCCAACGACAAGGTTGGCGTCGAGCGCATCGTGGTGGCATCGTCGATGTCGATCTACGGTGAAGGGGCCTACGCGTGCTCGGCCCACGGGGCCGTGGCACCGCTTCCGCGCTCAGAGGCGCAGCTCAAGACCCGCCAGTGGGAGCCGGAGTGCACCATGTGCGGGGCGCCACTTGCCCCTCTCCCGACGATGGAGGAGAAGCAGCTGCGCCCGACTTCCGTCTACGCCATCTCGAAGATGGATCAGGAGCTGTTGTGCCTGGCCGTCGGAGCCGCTTACGACATCCCCGTCACTGCATTGAGGTACTTCAACGCCTACGGTCCCCGTCAGGCCCTGTCCAACCCCTATACGGGCGTCGCAGCCATCTTCTCAGGGCGACTCCTCAACGGTCGGGCGCCGATCGCCTTCGAGGACGGTCAACAGCTTCGTGACTTCATCCATGTGAGGGATGTCGCTCGTGCGACCGTGCTGGCCCTCGGGACCGACGAGGCCGCCGGGGAAGCCGTCAACATTGGTGTGGGTAACCCGCTCACCATCGCGCAGGTCGCTCATCTCCTGGCTGACCACCTCGGGCTCGACCTCGACCCCGAGATCTCTGGCAAGTTCCGCGCTGGCGATATCCGGCACTGCTGGGCCGACCCGAACCGCGCCGAGAAGCTCTTGGGCTTCACCGCCGAGGTGGCGCTGGAAGAAGGCGTTACCGAGCTCGTCGAATGGGTATCCAAACAACAGGCCAACGACAAGGTCGACGGCGCCTATGCGGAACTCGGCCGGCGGGGTCTGACCGTATGAGCCACGGCAACGTCTACATCCTCTTGGTTACCTTGTATGCGATCACGCAGGTCGCGTACTTTGGCGCTCTCATCGTCAACGGCTACTTCTACAGCCGGAGGGTGGACTGGATCACCCCGGAGGACATCGACGATGTCCAACACCTGGATCCGCCAATCCTGTTGCTCTACCCGGTCCTCCACGAGGCCGAGGAGACCATGCGTACGACCATGCTCAGCATCGCCGTGGCACACGAGACCTACCCAGGCGAGGCCCGAGTGATCGCCATCCCCAACCACGACGACGCCGAGACGATCGCGTCGCTCGAGCGGCTCTCCACCGAGTTCCCGTTTCTCGAGATCCTCTGCGTCCCGCCGACCAGCGATTCCAATTGGGCACCCGTATGGTCAGATTGGGACACCAACTCGAAGGCCTACTGGTGGCACGTCGGCAAGCGACATGCCGAGATGGACCTGCCTCCGAAGAAGACCCGTCAGCTTGTCTACGCCCTGTACGCGTTCGCAGCGCATCTGCCCGGCGAACACTGGCTGCTCAGCTATCTCGATGCCGACAGCGCAGTGCCGGCAGACTACTTCCGGATCGCTGCCGCCGGCGCGAAACGATTTGACGTAATTCAGCTGACGAATGTCGCCGGCAACCTCATGGACTCCTGGGCAGCGTCCTTCCATGCCATGGACCACATGGCCTGGGATGGCGGGCTCTACCCGCACATGACCGCTCGCGGCCGGCACCCCTTCTATGTTCTGGGCAAAGGACTGTTCTACAAGGTCAAAGACCTCGTAGAGGTCGGCGGATTCAACCCGTGGCTCACCATCGAGGACCCCGAGGTCGGGATGCGGCTTTGGGTCAACGGTCGCACCCTCGGCGTGAGCGACTCGCCGCTGATCGAAGAGGTGCCCCGAACGTTCCATGGCGGCATCACCCAACGTAAGCGGTGGGTGGCTGGGTTCTTCCAGTCCCTCCACCTGCCGCTATCTCTCATGGGCATGTCATTCTCCCAGCGCATGAAGGCGAGACTGAACCTCATCCCGTGCCTGGCCCTTGCCCTCAACACGCTAGGCCTGCCAGTCGCTGTCTGGGCCATCGTCGAAGCAGTGCTCGGACGAGACCCAGTGGACCTACCGCTGACGGTGCTGTCCATCCTTAACATCGCAGCCGCAACAGCAATCCTTCTGCGCATCTTTCTCGCTGCATGGTCGCGAAGCGCCATGGTCCTCGCCACCCGACGCGAGCGCCTCGCGTTCATGCTGCGGGTCAATCCGCTCTTCCTGATCGGATACTGGGTCCTGTGGCTGGTCCCACTGGCGATCGGCATCTCGATGTTCATCCGGGATCGTGGGCTCGTGTGGCAGCGGACTGAGAAGACAGACGCCAACCACAGCCTGATCCGAGCCGGTGACGCCGTGTACGCCGAGCGGCCGCTGAAGGACCCGAGTCTCATCGATGTCCGAGAGGCGGCTCCAGTCCTCGACCTACGCAGCACTATGGATGCCGATACCGATAACGATAAGACCGGCCACATGCGCTCAGGACGCTGAACGGGATTTAGGGTGCGAGCCGGTGAGTAAGCCGATCGGTGCGCACAAACGCTCGGCAGCCGTCGTCGTCCTCGTCGTTTGCTTGTTTGGAGCCATCCTTTCAATCGCCGTCACTAACCGGACCGAGCGCGCGCCATCGCCGTCTCGTTGGGCCCTCGACGTCCGCTTAGGGGCGCAAGCATCGCCAAGCTTCCTCAACGAGGTCGATGCCGTAGCCTGTCCCACCGTCTCGCTTTGTGTCGTAGGCGACCGGAGTGGGTCGGTACTCACAAGCACCGACCCCACGGCACCCGAGCCCAAGTGGCATCGGGCGGCGGTAGACGTCGGCTACCAGGTCACGGCACTTGCCTGTCCATCGGCTCAGCTCTGCGTGCTGGGCGACGGCGGTGGAAACCTGCTCGTCTCCTCCGATCCGACTGGCGGTCCGGCGGCGTGGTCCACGATCGCGGCGTCGACCGGACGTCCAATCACTGCAGTGTCGTGTCCGTCGAGCGCGGCGTGTGTCGCCACGAGCGGGACCGATATAGTTTTCAGTCACGTGCCGACTAGCACGAAGTCTTGGCGGTTGGTGGAGCCTGCGGGAACGAACGTGGTCGCGACGGTTGCTTGCTCGTCAACTGCATTGTGCGTAGCGGTGGACAGCGCTGGGAGATTGCTCCGGTCGCATAATCCGTTCGCTGCCGGCGCTCGCTGGTCGGTCCTTACGCCTCCCGCTTCGATTGGTCGGCTCCTTACCGCCACCTGCACCCCCGGGGGCTTCTGCGTCGCCGGCGCAACCACAGGACAAGCAGTCACCATCTCGGGGAATCGGCCGCTCTGGAGTGAGGATCGCCTCGCTACCAACAGCTCGATCTCGTCCATCGCGTGCGGGGGCGAGCGTTGCGTGGCGGTCGACACGGCTGGCGCAGTGTTCCAGGCACGAGCCACTGCGGCCCCGCCCACCACCTGGGCGAGAGTCAACGTACTCCTCGCCACCGAGGCCACCCCTATGGCAAAGGGCTATTGCAGCCCCTCGTTGTGTGCCTTGGTCGATCACTCTGCTGGCCTGTTCGTATCGCCGAGGGGAACCGAGCTCCAGCCTTGGCGCAAGGAGCGCATGGACAACATGAACGCTCTCGATACCGAGATCTGCGCGTCGACGACCCTATGCCTGGTGGGTGACGCCGCGGGCAATATCTATCGGACGGTGGACGCCGAAAGTCCCACGCCCACCTGGGACAAGTCGTTCACCGACCCGAATACGTGGATTACCCACATCAGCTGCGCTTCATCGTCGCTTTGCGTGGCGACCGACGGCTCGGGTGGGGCGCTCATCTCGACGGACCCCGGCTCGCCACAACCGACCTGGACCCGCGACGAGCTTGACGGCGGGCGCACCCTGTGGGGCGTCTCATGTCCCAGCTTGTCGTTCTGTGCCGCTGTCGACGGGCAAGGCGGGATCCTTACGACGACCCGTCCCGGCGATGCGACTGCTGCGTGGACACGGATGGGTGTCGTTGGCTCTACCATCTGGGAGATCTCCTGCCCGACGGCTGCCCTCTGCGTTGCGGCGGACCAAGCGGGCGAAATCGCATGGTCGACGAGTCCTGTGGTGGGCCACTGGCACGTCGATGACCTCGGAGTGGCAGGGCTCGGCGCCCTCGACTGCCCGACGGTGGACCTGTGCGTCGCCGGCGACGGCGCCGGCCGACTCCTGACCTCGTCGCAACCCACTGGGGGCCGAACTGCTTGGACCACGGTGTTCAACGATCAAGGAAGATGGATCGCCGGGGTGACGTGTGTCAAAATCGCGCTCTGCGTAGCGAGCGACGACTACGGCAATGTTCTCCAATCAACCGACCCGGGACACGCCGATCCGGCCTGGGTGCGGGCGCGTGCCGGTCCTGGCGCGGTGATCTGGGGTCTTGCGTGTCGCTCGGCCACCGATTGCATCGCAGGCGACATCAGCGGGCATCTGCTGTCCGGGCACATCAATCGGGGTTGAGGGACACGGAGTCGCCTCGTGTGCAGTTTCGGCTGCCGCAGCAGCTGATGGGGCCCTGACCGGCTGATGGGGCGACCGGTTGGTCGCCAGAGATAGAAGAAGACTTCTCAAGCGGTCGCGCGCCACAACCGATAGGTCCGTCAATGCTCCGGATGCCACGACCAGGCTGGCGACACATCGCGATGGCGCTGGGAGCACTGGCCGTGACGTTCGTCACGATCGGCGGCAACACCCTCGCCACTGCGGCCTCAGGATCCAATGATGCGCCGTCAGCCATCTCCGAGCTGTCTTGGGCTTCAGCGACACCGGTCGGCGACACGACGCCGATCGGTCCAAGCGGTCAGATCGAGGCCGTTGCCTGTCCATCGACGAACCTCTGTGTGGCGGGTGACGGCGGGGGCGACATCCTCACGTCGATCGACCCAACCGGAGGACCGAACGCGTGGGATCGATCCCTCATTGACGTAGGCGGTTGGATCACAGGGGTGGCCTGCCCGTCGACGACGCTCTGCGTCGCCACTGACGCATCAGGAATGGTGCTGACCAGCACCGATCCGACGGGCGGAGCCGGCACCTGGTCGAGCACACCAATCGAGCCGGGAAGCAAGCTGACTGCGGTGTCATGCGGCTCAGCCGCGGCTTGCGCGGTTGTCGATGCGAGCGGCAGCGTATTCACGAGCACCCAGCCCTCGTCCCCGTCGGCGAGATGGATACGCGAGAGGACCGGCATCGACGAGAGCTTCACCAGTATCTCGTGCCCGTCACCCAGTCAATGCGTAGCGGTGACCGGAGGAGGGAGGGCCGCCATATCCAGCACTGCATTCGGTCCTCAAGCCTCGTGGACAGTCACGACAGTCGGAGCGACCGACCTCTTGACCGTCTCGTGCAGCTCCGCCACGCAATGCATTGTCGGCGACAAGAGCGGCGACATATGGGGCTCGACCGATGACGGCGCGACGTGGCTACGGTCGAACATCGACGCCGGCAACTGGGTCTCGACGGTCTCATGTGACACGCTTCGATGCGTCGCCGCCGACTCGTGGGGGAGGGTGCTCGTCTCCACCACCCCGATGGTCTCTACGTCCTGGGTGGCCGACACCTCCGCCGTCACGGGATCAACCAATTACGCTACCGGATCCTCCTGCGCTGCTGGCCTATGCTTGGTCGTCAATCAGTCCGGTCAGGTTCTTTCACACGTCACGGGCACCTCCTGGAACGTGGTTGCCGTCAACCATGCCAATGCCATCGACAGCGTGACATGCCCCTCGGCAGGGCTCTGCCTCGCTGGAGACGCCGGCGGGCACATCTCAGTCAGCACAAATCCTGCGGCTGCGAACCCCATGTGGACGAGCGCGTACGTCGACCCCGGTACATGGATTACCCGAGTCACATGTCCCTCGACCAGCCTGTGCGTCGCTACCGACGGATCTGGTGGGATCCTGGTCTCCACCAACCCGCTCGGCGGCGCGAGCTCCTGGTCGAGGACCGACGTGGATGGATCGACCACAATCTGGGGGTTGTCCTGCACGTCGGAGGCCGAGTGCGTCGCGGCAGACGGGAGTGGAAGGATCCTCTACTCGTCGGACCCGACAAGCGGGTCCTGGACGCGGACGGATGTGGACGGGTCGACGATCATCTGGGCTTTGAGCTGCCCGTCGTCCACGCTCTGTGTGGCGACGGACCAAGCCGGAAACGTGCTCACGTCTACGTCACCTGGCTCCCCTCAGAGTTGGAGGACGACGGCACTGCACGTCGCTGGCATCGGTGCCTTGGCCTGTCCGAGCCCAGACCTCTGCTTCGCCGGTGACGGCAGCGGCGATATCCTGCGATCGGACGACCCAACCGGGGGCAGCGTCCAATGGACCACCGCCGCGAGCGACCCCGGTCACTGGATCGCCTCGATTGGTTGTGCGTCCCTCAACCGTTGCGTCGCTGTCGACAGCGGCGGCCAAGCTCTCGACGATACAGCTCCGTCCTTCGCTGCCTCACACTGGACCAGCGCAGACATCCATGGCGGCCAGGTGATCTGGGACGTCTCGTGCCCGTCGGCCGCGATGTGTGTCGCCGGAGACATCGCCGGCGATCTACTGGTCGGAATCCAACCAGCGCCTGTTGCTGCACCGCCGATGACAACTGCGCCGGCACCTCCTGCGTCGACGACAGCTGCACCCGTGCCTGCTCCGCCGACGATGACACAACCGGCGACATCTCCATCCCCAACCCAAACGTCGCCAACGCCAGCTGCTACCGCCTGCTCCCTAGCTCCACGTCGGACGGTGAGTGGAACCCTGATCGCAGTGGCGGCCGCCGGCTCACCCTCGTGTCCGGGCTACCTGACAGCTACGCGAACAGGTCAGGTCGGGGCGTTCGGAGGCGCCAAATTGGAAGGCGACCTCATGGGTATCACCCTCAGTTCGCCAGTAGTAACGATGTCGGCCACACCCGATACCGGGGGGTACTGGCTCGTGGGAGCGGACGGCGGCGTCTTCACGTTTGGCGACGCGCCCTTCCTCGGCTCCATGGGCAGCACACGGCTGAACGCGCCGATCGTGGCTATGGCGAGCACTCCGAGCGGCCATGGGTACTGGCTCGTCGCCGCAGACGGCGGCATTTTCACGTTTGGTGACGCACACTTCTTCGGTTCCACCGGCTCCCTCCGCCTGAACCGGCCCATCGTCGGGATGGCGCCAACTCCCAGCGGCACCGGCTACTGGCTCGTTGCCGCCGACGGCGGGATATTCACCTTCGGCCAAGCTAGATTCGCGGGATCGACCGGTGGCATGCACCTGAATGCGCCGGTGGTTGGGATGATTGCCAGCCCGCAGGGGACGGGCTATCAGCTCGTGGGTCAAGATGGCGGCATCTTCACCTTCGACGCCCCGTTCTACGGTTCGCTCGGGGCATCGACGCTCAGCTCTCCGATCGTCGCCGCCGCGGCGTCGCCCGGCTCGGGCGGCTACTACCTCGCGCTCGCCGACGGCGGCATCAGGGCGTTTGGCGACGCCAAGGTATTTTAGGACGGCCAGCTGGGGCGAGTTCGAGGCGTGATCCCTTGGGCGAGGGGACAGCCGACGTTCACCGACTTCTACGCGGGAGCCGACGCTAGCGTCATGACCGTGCATATCGACGCCGCCCCCCAAGTTCCAGGATCCGGCTGCGTCTGAGCCGATGCCGGTGAGCCCCTACCTGAAGTCCATCCGTTCGAAGATCGGCCAGGACCTTCTGCTGGTGCCGACAGTATCTGCAGCGGTGTTCGACGATGTTGGAAACCTCCTGCTTGCCCGCCATGTCCACGGTGACGCGTGGGCACCGGTCGGCGGGATCGTCGACCTCGACGAGGAGCCCGCCGACGCAGCGCGTCGAGAGGTGGCGGAGGAGACGGGCCTCAACGTCGAGGTGATCGGACTGATCGGGGCGTACGGAGGTCCGGAATGCCGGATGACCTACGCGAACGGGGATCGCATCGCGTTCGTCGCAACGCTCTTCGCCTGCCGTTTGATCAGCGGGAACACACGCCTCCAGCGAAACGAGATCAGCGAGCTCGGCTGGTTCAGTCAGGAAGCGGCCATGCTGCTCCATCGACTGCCCTGGTGGGTGTGCTCTCCTGATCTGGCCCCACTTCCTGCGGTGTTGCTCGTCTGATTTGGCCCCGCCTGGGGTCCACCAGCGGCGGCTGCGCAGGGTGGACCGTTGGGGTCATGTCGAGGGGATCGAGGGTGGGGTTGTACGAGCAGATCCGTAGGGCGCACGACCGGGAGGAGCTGTCGATTCGGGAGTTGGCGCGCCGGTTCGGTGTGCATCGTCGTGATGTGCGTCGGGCGTTGGCTTCGCCGGTCCCGCCGGCCCGGAAGCGGCCGGAGCGGGTGGCGCCGAAGCTCGATGCGTGGAAGCCGGTGATCGACGGGTGGTTGGTGGAGGACCGCAGCGCGCCGTGCAAGCAGCGGCACACGGGCCGGCGGGTGTGGCAACGCCTGGTCGAGGAATGCGGCGCCGAGGTGGGCGAGTCCACGGTCCGCCGCTACGTGGCGGAGGTCCGCCGGGCCCAAGAGGTCCCGCCGGCGGAGGTGATGGTCCCGCAGCGCCATGTCCTCGGTGATGAGGGCGAGGTGGATTTCGGGACCGTGACGGTCGAGGTCGCCGGCGTGCGGATCGACGTGTCGCTGTTCGTGATGCGCCTGTCGGCGTCGGGGAAGTCCTTCGCTCGGGCGTATCTGTCGGAGGGCCAGGAAGTGTTCCTCGATGGCCATGTCCGGGCGTTCGACCATCTCGGCGGTGTCCCAGCGAGGATCCGCTACGACAACTTGAAAGCGGCGGTCACCAAGATTCTGCGGGGCCGGGACCGCATCGAGTCGGACCGCTTCGTGGCGCTGCGATCGCATTACCTATTTACTGAACTACTGCCTATATAGATCCAGGTGAGGGGCCATGTTGGGCATCCGCGGTTTGGGGGTGGGGTCCTGATAGACAACCGCCCCATGGCCCGCGAGCGAGACGCTTCAACCGATATGGCTGCGGTGGTGGTGCCTCAGGTCGGTCGCCTTGCGGATACCGGGGATCGGTTGGAGCCATACCGGGTCGTCGGCCCCGACGGGGTGGCGGTGGAGGCGGTGTCGGCTTGGTTTGCTGATCTGCAGGCTGGGGGTCGGTCGGTGGCGACGGTCCGGTCGTATGGGATGGACCTGCTGCGCTGGTTCCGGTTTTTGTGGGCGATTGACGTGTCGTGGGATCGGGCGACGGCCGGCGATGCCCGCGATTTCTGTCGTTGGTTGCTGGTGGCGGGCAAGCCGGCGCGTCCGCACTGGCGGCATCCAGACGTGCCGGTGGCGGCGACGGCGGTGGCGTACGCGGCGTCGGTGAGGGTGCATAGCGAGACGGTGCTTCGGGGTTTCTACGATTTTCACCGTGATGCCGGCAGCGGTCCGGTGCTGAATCCGTTCCCGTTGGACCGTTCCCGCCGGGGCGGGCGCGCCCACGCCCATCACAACCCGATGGAGCCGCACCGCAACGATCGGACGGGCCGTTACCGGCCGAGGGTCGCGACTCGGATCCCGCGGGCGGTCCCCGACGACGAGTTCAACGAGATCTTCGCCAGGTTGCCGTCGCACCGCGACCGTGCTTTGGTGGCGTTCTACGTGTCGACGGGGGCTCGGGCGTCTGAGCTGTTGTCGGTCACGTTGGGCGGGGTTGATCCGGGCCGTCAGCTGATCAGGGTGATACGCAAGGGCAGCGGGGCGGCCCAGGAGCTTCCGGCGTCTGTCGACGCGTTCGTGTGGTTGCGGCTGTATCAGGTGGAGATGGGCGAGCTGATCCCGACGGGACGTCGACAGCCGTTGTGGTGGACGTTGCGCCGCCCGGCGCGTCCGTTGACCTATCACGGCGCGCACCGCATGTTCGAGCGGGTGAACGTGTCGGCGGGGACGGCGGCGACGCTGCACTCGTTGCGTCACACGGCCGCCTACCGGATGGCTCTGGACCCGGCGCTGCCGCTCACCGATGTGCAGGCGGTGTTGGGCCACGCCCAGCTCACCACCACCCAGATTTACCTCACCCCCCGCAAGGAAGACGTGATCCGCCGGGTGCTGGCCCATCACGCCGAGCAGACCCGCCTGGCGGCGGAGCGGGCCGTTCCAGTGGCCGCGCCGGGATATCGGCCCGAGACCCTCGAGGTTCTCTTCGGCCGGGCCATTTCGTGAGCGTCGCTGTCGATCAGCCCACCGTGTCATCGTGCCCGGATGCGCTGTTGCCTGCGGTGGCTGCTGCCGGGTTCCGGCCTCGTTCGATGCCGACGCGTTGGCCAGCAACTTGCCTGTCCGTGCAGGAGTTGTTGGCCCGGCTGATGTCACCACCGTTCGTGTTGGAGTCGTCGGCGAAGCAGTCCAGACGTGTCGGGGGCTTGAAGCTGATGGTGGCCTGGCTGGCGGACCAGGCTGGCGAGACCTGGCAGCAGCGTTGGCTGTCGAGCGGAGCCGACGACGCGGTGGGCGCCTGGCGGCAGGTTCCGGTCGGGTGGCTGCACGCGGGTGGTCATCGAACGGCGTATCGACACGAGGCGTTGGTGGAGGCGTTGCCGGTGCTGGTCTCCGCGGATGTGATTCGGCCGTCGCTGCGCTGGCTGGTGGGCGGCGGGCCGGCCAGAGGCGGCCTGCTCCTGCGAACGCTGGTCGCGTCCCGGGATCCGGGAGGGTTTGCCCGTCTGGGGGCAGCCTGCGACGCCGCTCCGGGCGTCTCGGTGGTGGCGAGAGGCCAAACGTTGTATCGGGCCGCGATGATCGTCGCCGCCAAGGGTGGCGTGCTCGGCGACATCATCGTCGGCGACCTTCTGGAACTCTTCGACGCCCAAGCCGACGCCTACGACAACCCGTCTGCCGGGCGGACGCTGTTCTATCGGCTCCTGCACGACATGGGGACTTTCGGGCCGGCCGCGCCGCCGACCCTTCGAGCATTACGCACCGCCGGCCAGCGCAGCCCCGACGAGCTGATCGACCGCTACCGGCTGAAGTGTCGTCCCGTCCGCGATCTGTTGGTCGACTATCTCCGCGAGCGTCAGCCGGCGCTGGACTACAACAGCTTGGAGTCGCTGGCCAACTTCTTGGGCAAGCTGTTCTGGTCGGACCTGGAACGCCACCATCCCGGCATCGACAGCTTGCACCTGAGCGTCGGGGTGGCCGACGGGTGGAAGCGACGTCTGCGAACCGTGACAAAGACGGTCACGACGCCCGCAGGGGAAAAGGCAGAGGTGGCCGTGGAGCGGATCAACTACCGGGAGTGCCTGACCCCGGTGCGGGCGTTCTACCTCGACCTCGCTCACTGGGCGGTGGAGGACCCGGCCCGGTGGGCGACCTGGGTGGCTCGCTGTCCGGTCGGCGCCGAGGAAATCAACCGGCGCAAGGCCAAACGCAAACTTAAGTCCCGAATGGACTCCCGCACCCGTGAACGCCTGCCGGTGCTACCCGTTGTCGTGCGCTGTGTCGCCGAACGACGAACTGCCGCGGCCGCGCTTCTCGACGCAGCCCGTCAAGCCGGGCCAGGGGAGCCGTTCATGGCTGCGGGACTCACGCTGGTGCGCTCCGTCGTCGAGGCTCGTTCGGGTGCTGGCAAGGTCTGGGCCCACAACCCTGCCGATGGCCGACGCCGCGACCTGGTGCGAGAAGAGGACCACGCGTTCTGGGCCTGGGCCATCGTCGAGGTGCTGCGCTCCACCGGTGTCCGTGTCGAGGAACTACGCGAGCTCAGTCACCACAGCTTGGTGCAATACCACCTGCCCACCACCGGCGAGATCGTCCCGTTGCTGCAGATCCTTCCCTCCAAGACCGACACCGAACGCCTCCTGGTCGTCAGCCCCGAGCTGGCCGACGTCCTCGGCGCCATCATCCTGCGTGTCAGCGACGGGACCGGAACCGTCCCGCTCGTCCCCTCCTACGACACCCACGAACGAGTGTGGTCGGCTCCGGCACCGTTGCTGTTCCAGCGCCGCCTGAACACCGAGACCCGGGTGATCGCCGACAGCATGGTCCGCACCCTGCTCTGCGGCGCTCTGGCTCACACCGGCCTCGTTGACCCCGCCGACGGCGAGCCGCTGCGCTACACGCCGCATGACTTCCGCCGAATGTTCATCACCGACGCGGTGCTCAACGGGCTGCCTCCTCACATCGCGCAGATCATCGCCGGGCACCGCGACATCAACGTCACCATGGGCTACAAGGCCGTCTACCCCGAAGAAGCCGTCCAAGCCCACCTGGCGTTCCTGGCCCGACGACGATCTCTGCGGCCCAGCGACGAATACCGGACCCCGACCGACGAGGAGTGGCAAGAGTTCCTCGGTCATTTCGAGAAACGCAAGGTCTCCATCGGGACCTGCGCCCGAGCGTTCTCCACGCCCTGCATCCACGAGCACGCCTGCGTCCGCTGCCCAATGCTGTGGCCCGACCCCGCCCAGCAGCCACGCCTCGCCGAGATCCGCGACAACCTCAACGCCCGCATCGCCGAAGCCGAACGAGAAGGCTGGCACGGCGAGGTCGAAGGACTCAAGATCAGCCTGGCCGGCGCGCACGAAAAGCTCACCCAAATCGACAACCGCTCAAACACCGTCCGCGTGAGCATCCCTGTCCGGCTGCGCTCACTGGCGCCAGTGGCAACGAGCACCCCGACAGCACACCAATAGACATCCGCCACCGATTTCCGCGGTCGGCCCCATCGCTCGAGCCCCGATTTCAAGTTCAGAGAATACCGCTTCGACAGCTTCTTTTGCGTCCCGGGCGTGAAGGGCGCGCACGAGAAGGGCGGTGTGGAGGGCGAGGTCGGCCGGTTCCGCCGCCGCCATCTCGTTCCCGTGCCGAAGATCGGATCGATGGCCGAGCTGAATGAGCTGCTCGCCGTCGGGGTCGCCAAAGACGACGCTCGCCATGTCGGCGCCCGCCGGCTGTGTGTCGGCGAGCACTTCGCCCTCGAAGCGGCCGAGCTGCGGGCCCTGCCCGCAGAGGCGTTCGACGTCACCGGCGTGGAGGCACCCCGTGTGGACCGCAAAGCGAGGGTGTCGGTCCGGTCGTGTCTGTATTCGGTCCCGGCCCGCTACGTCGGCCGGCGCCTGGATGCCCGGGTCGGCGCCGAGACCATCACGGTCTACGACGGCGCCACGATCGTCGCCCGCCATGCCCGCGGGCTGAAGGGCGACGAGGTCTTGGTCTTGGACCATTACCTCGAGGTGCTGGCGGTCAAGCCCGGCGCGCTTGCCGGGTCGACTCCTCTGGCCCGGGCGAGGGCAGCGGGGAGCTTCGAGCGCGCCCATGAGCGGTTCTGGGTCGAGGCCCGGCGCCGTCGCGGCGACCGGGACGGCACCCGGGCACTGATCGAGGTGCTGTTGTTGCACCGGGTCCTGCCGGCGGGCCAGGTGACCGCCGGGATCGACCGGGCCCTGGCCGCCGGGTCGATCGACGCGGCCGTCGTGGCCATCGAAGCCCGCCGGGCGGCGGAGACCGGCGCCCCGGTCGTGCCGCTCGGCGAGGGCCTCTCCCGCTTCGACCGGCCAGCGCCGAGCACCGCCGCCTACGACCAGCTCCTCGCAGCGCGATGACCGCCAAGCTGTCCGACGACGCCGCCAAGGCGGCGATCGGCGCCGCCGCACGCGAGTTACGGCTGCCGGTGGTGCGCTCCGACGCCGCCCGCCTCGCCGAGTCGGCGCAGCGGTCCGGCACCTCTTATCTCGGCTACCTCGCCGAGGTCCTCTCCGCCGAGGTCGACGCCCGATCCGAACGCCGCCGGGCACGACTGGGCCTCCCCCGCCAGACCGGACACCGGTCTATGCTGCTTGCTTGGTGCTCCAAGACTCATCGAACTCCCGTGGCGGAACATAACCGAGGGAACTGTGGAGTCGCTCGGTATTATACCAGGTGATCCATTCGAATATCGCCTGACGGGCCTCTTTTTTGGTGCTAAAGTTGGCGTCGTCGACGAGTTCTCGTTTCAATGATGCCCATAGGCTTTCTGCCATGGCATTGTCGTAACTATCGCCCACGGTTCCCATTGATTGGGTGATATTCGTTCGCTGACAGAACCGGCGGAACTCGTCACTGGTGTATTGACAGCCGTGATCCGAGTGGAAAACCGTTCCTGCGGCGATGCGCTTGCCTCTCGTCGCCAGAGCCGCCTCCATGGCGTCGGTGCACAGCTCGGTACGCAGGTGCTCGGCGATCGACCAGCCCACCAGGCGGCGAGAGAACACGTCGAGGACCGAGGCGACGAAGAGCCATCCCTCGCCGGTGGGGATGTAGGTGACGTCGCCGACCCATCGCTCATCGGGCGACGCGGCGGTGAAGTCCCGCTCCACCAGATCCGGCGACACGGCCGCGGCCCGGTCCCGCCAGGTCGTGCGCAGCTTGCGCCGCCCGCACCGGCCGACGATGCCAAGCTCGCTCATCAACCGGGCCACCCGCTTCTCGCTCACCCGGACCCCTTTACGCCACAACGCAGCGGTCACCCGGGGCGATCCGTAGCGGCCCCGGCTGGCCGTCCACGCCTCGAAGATGCGGTCCGCCAGAACCGCCTCATCCCAGGTGGCGTCATCGGGCCCCGGCCCCTTGGCCCGCCACTTGTAGAACGCCGAGCGGCTCACCCCGACCACCTCGCACAGCGTGGCCACCGCCAAGCTGGCCGACTCGGCCTCAACGAAACGGTAGAGGCGCTCGCGCTTAGGGCCGCCCTCGGGCAGTGCGCCCAGCCGGCGCAGGATCGTGCCCTCCGCCTCCAAGCGCTCCACCCGGCATCGCAGAGCGATCACCTCGCTGCTCGCGCTCACTTGTCCTCGCTCCGCACCCAATACGCCGTGAACCGCTTCAAGATCTCGATCTCCTCTTCCAACTGACGGACTCTCTTACGCAGCCGGGCCGCTTCCCGAGCATCGGCGGCCGCGTCATCGGTCGCCTTCTTTTGCTCGGGGGTGTCGTTCTTAGCCGCCTCCCGGGCCCAGCTGCCAAGCGACGTGTCGGTGATCCCCAACTCGCGTGCCACCTCCACGATCGGCCGGCCCGACGAACGCAGCAATGCCACCGCGTCCCGCTTGAACTCCTCGCTGTAACGCCTGTTGGTCGGACGCTTCGCCATGACCCCATCCTCTCCCAGCCACGCTGGTCCCGGGGTGTCCGGTCAAGGGGGGAGGTTCACGACGGATCGGCGAAGCCCGCTTCCCCCGCACCAAGAGGCTGGCGGACTTCGACACCACTGCGACGCCCGACATCACCCCGGCGACGGTCGCCACCCTCGCCGGCGGCGCCTACCTCGACGCCGGCGACCCCGTCGTGCTCCTCGGCGACTCGGGGACGGGCAAGTCGCATCTCCTCATCGGTCTGGGGATCGCCGCGTGCGAACAGGGCCGCCGGGTCCGCTACGCGACGGCCGCCCAACTCGTCAACGAGCTCGCCGAAGCCGCCGACGAGCGGCGACTGTCGCGCGTCGTTTCCCGCTACGGACGCCTCGACCTGCTCTGCCTCGACGAGCTCGGCTACGTCGCCTTAGACGCTCGAGGCGCCGAGCTGCTGTTCCAGATCCTCACCGAACGCGAGGAGAAAGCGTCGGTCGCTGTCGCGTCGAACCTGCCGTTCAGCGAGTGGGGACAGGTGATCATCGACCCGCGTCTGGTGGCCGCGATCGTCGACCGGGTCACGTTCAACGCCCACATCCTCCAGACCGGCACCAACAGCTACCGGCTCCGGGCCACCGCCAACCGGCGGCGCAACGCCTGACCCTCAGCGAACCGCGACCCGTTGCAGGTCGATGTTCGTGCCGACCAGATCGAAGCGGTCCGGGTCGAAGTCCCCGCCAGACCACGCCAGGAGGTGTTCGTGCTCGTCGTCGCTCGGATCGGCCAGGACCCGCAACAGATCCGCGTACCCGGGCGGCCCGCCAACATCCTCGGGCGGGCAGGACCGCTCCCCGGCCAGGCACACGGCGTGTTTCAAGCCCCGACCGCCCGACCAGCGATCCTCGACCACGATCTCGTGCTCCCAGCCGTCACCGAAGTCGTAGTCATAGAAAAACCGTCGCGCCCCGCCGATCGCGCCGGCGACAGTCACCGTCGCCTCGTCCAGCTCGTCGTCACACCAGTCGTCGAAGTGCATCCCCCACAGCACCCCGTCGATGCGGAACTGGTGCAGATGCGAGTCGGTCCAGCCCATCGCCGCCTGCAGCATCCGATGGAAACGCGACAGACGCACCCCGCCGGGCACCAACACCCGACGCCAGATCACCGGCCGGATGTCGTCCAGCGTGACCCGCACCTGCACCACGACCTGCCCCGGAGGCACCGGCATCCACCAACCCTACGTGCCGCTGGCGGGGCCAGATCAGACGAGCACCCTGGGGCCAGATCAGCTTGACATTCCCACCCTGGACAAACAAGGCATTGCCCGACGCATACAGCTGGGCGCAACGACACAGCAGCACGAGACGCGGTGGACAGGCGCACAAAGGTTAACGACCCGGGATTCGCATGGGGAAGGATGTGAGAGTCCGGACCTGCGGAACGTCCCCGATGAGGTGTACGTCGCTCTCGCTGGGGCCGCCGAGGCCAAGCGGCAGTCGCTGTCTGCGTTCGTCGTCGACCGGCTGACCGAGGCGGCTCAGGTCACCAAGGTGGCCGACTATATGGCCGGCTACCGGTGGCGCTTTGGCGCTGGCCTGGTGCACCCAGGCGCCCCGGGGCACCAGCGACATCGACGTGAACCTCTTCGTCCCCCCTGCCCAGCTGCGCACCGTGCTCGCCGCCCTTCCCGCTGCCGTGACCTGGACCGATCGCCAGGTCGATCAACTCGATCGCCACGGCCAGGCTCGCCTGTCGTGGGCGAACACCCCCGTCGACATCTTCCTCTCGACGACACCCTTCCACGAAACAGCCATGCGCCGAGTGCACATCGAACCCTTCGCCGGACGCATGATCCCCTTCCTCTCCTGCGGTGACCTGGCCGTCTTCAAGGCCTTCTTCGACCGCCGGCGCGACTGGGCCGACCTGGACGACATGATCACCGCCGGCAGCCTCGACATCGATGCCGTCATCGACGTGCTGACCGAGCATCTCGGAGCAGACGACAGGCGAATCGCCACGTTGCGGTCACTACAGCGGGAGATCCGGCCGATGGCGGACGTCGACGAGGCGCAGACGTCGCGGACAGCTCCCTGATCTCTGCGGCGACTACACCGACCTCGGCGGCGACTGGTTCACCCGAGGCACCGACCCTGAACGCGCAAGAACAGCCTGATCAACCAACTCCAAGCCCTCGGCTACTCCGTCACCCTCCGGACCGCAGCCTGACACTCACCATTCATTTTCCTTATAGCTCGCCGTTCCTCGGCGAGCCCCTCGGTGGCGTGCTCGGCCGGGTGAGCCTTCGGACAACGGCGTACCCTGGGACGATGCCGACGAACGCGAGCCACGACGGTAGGGTGCGACTGCGCTCGACGGCGCTGGACTGGCGGATCGTGGGCGGCGAGGTGGTGATCCTCGACGGCAGCGAGTCCCGGTACCTCTCGGTCAATGAGACGGGCGCCACCCTGTGGCCGCTGCTCGCAGACGGGGCCACACGCGCCGCGCTCATCGCGGCGCTGCTCGGCGAGTTCGACGTCACCGAAGCGCAGGCCGACACTGACGTCGATGCATTCATTGGATCCTTGCGCGATCTGGGATTGCTCGAGGGTTCCGAGGGGGATGGTCCCGATGCCGGCCGCTGAACCGCTGCCCGCCGCCTATGGGGATCCGGCCCTGCCGCGGTGGCATCCGGCGACCCTGCGCGCCGCCTGGTGGGCGGCTCGTAGCCTGCGCTCCACCCGGGGCGGCCTACGCGCACGGGGGCTGACAGCAGCAGCCGGACGACCGCCCCAGCTGCCGGCCGGAGCGACCAGGGGAGTGCTCGCAGTGCTCCGCCGTCGACCGAGCACCTGTTTGGAGCGCTGCCTCGTGCTCCAGGCGTGGCTGGTCTCCCACGGCGAACCGTACGACGTGATCGTCGGGGTGACCAGGGACCCCGAGGTGCGAGCGCACGCGTGGCTTCCGTTCGAGGCGGGACGATCGACAGCCGAGTTCGTGGAGATGACCCGCGTCGCTGCTCGTGGCACGTGAATCGGCGGCGCTCGCCGACACCCTGGTGGCGCTGACGACCGAGGGCCCGCCGGTGAAGGTCCCTCCAGAGTCCGGCCACGCAGACTGGGACGCTCTAGTCGACCTGGCCCGGGACCATCGGGTCAGTGGTGCCGTGCTCGCCGGCTCGCCGTACCTCCACGATCGCCTCGGCGAGCGGGTCCGCATCGACGTCATGCACCACCTGGCCACGCGCGCGGCCCTGGCCGACGTCGGTCAGCTGCTCGACCGCGCGGGGGTCCCGTGGGTGGTCGTGAAAGGTCCCGTGTTGGCGGAGCTCAGCTACATCTCGATGGGCCGGCCCTATCTGGACCTCGACGTGGTGGTGGCAGCCTCGGCGTTCGGCGATGCCGTAGCCGAGCTGGCGACCGGCGGCTTCGACATCATCGACCGAAACTGGACGCTGGCGTGTCGGCAGCGTCGCGGTCAGCTCCATCTCACCTCGGTCGACGGGACGATCAGCCTGGACCTGCACTGGCATCTGGTCAACTCTAGCCGGCACCGGGAACGGTGGGCCATCCCCATGGCCGAGCTGCTCGAGCGGCGCTCGCGGGATCCACGGGTCGGCGGCACCATTCTCGACCCCACTGACCGCACCATCCATTACGCGGTGCACGCCGCCCTCTCGGGCGGTCACCGCCTGGGATGGATCAAGGACGTGGAGCGCACCCTGGTCAACGACCCGCCCGACTGGGCCGACCTGCTGGACCGGTGCCGCCGGTGGCGGGTCGGGCTGGCGGTGGCCGCCATGCTCGAACGCAGCCGGCACACGCTTGGCGCGCCGGTCCCCGATGGCGTGATCGACGCACTCGCCGGCATCCACGCCCACCGGCTGCTCGTACGCAGCCTCCGAACCTGGCGACCGGAGGGGAGGCTGCCTGGGGGTGGGTCGCTCGACCGGGCGGCCAACCGGTCCCTGGTCGACACCGTTCCGGCGACCATGACCGGTCTGGCCGGTGAGGCAGTGGAGATGGTCGCCCGCCTGATCCACCCCCACCCCTACTGGCAGGACCCGACCGACGCCCGACACATGCGATACGCGGCGGGGGGCAGCGAGCAGCGCGCCGCGTACTTCGCCCTCGTCCGCGACGCCGACGGACTCGGTCATCGGCCGTGAACGAGACCGACGGGACCGACGGGGAGGAACCCGGGTTCAACCTGGACGAGCTGCTGTCGCCGATACGGGACCGTCGCGTGCGGCGACTGCCGGGCCTGCTGGCCGGGGCCGTGCGGTTGGTGTGGTCGGCGGCACGACAGCTGCTCGCCATATCGGTGGTGCTGCAGGTGGTGTCCAGCGCAGGCCTGGCTGCCCAACTGCTGATCGGTCGGCGGATCCTCACCGAGCTGCTCGCCCACACCCGCACGGGGCCGCGTTTCGGCACGGTCATCCCGAGCGTGGTGCTCCTGGCCGTAGCGACAGCGATCGTGTCCTTCGCCAACCTGGCTCGCAACGAGTTGCAACGACCGCTGGCCGAGCGGGTGGCGAGGCGGGCAGCCGGTCAGGTCATCGACGTGTCGACCTCGGTCGAGCTGGTGGCGTGGGAGACACCGTCCTTCCACGACCGGCTGCGACGAGCGCTCGTCAACGCCCAGTCGCGCCCACTGCAGATGACCACGGGGCTGGTCGGCCTGGCCTCGTCGCTCATCAGCATCGCCGGGATCGGCGGGGCGCTCCTGTTCATCCAGCCCCTCTTCGTGGCGCTGATCGTCGTCGCCTACATCCCGGTGTGGCTGGCCACCGTCCGGGCCAGTCGGGCTGTGTACCGCTGGGACGCCGCCTTCACCGAGCGGGAGCGCCGCCGGGCCTACCTGGAGGCCATCCTCACCCGCAAGGACGAGGCCAAGGAGCTGCGCGCCTTCGAAGCTGCGCCGTTCCTGCGGGAGCGCTACGACCACCTCTACGACCAGCGCCTGAGCGAACTGATCGGTGTCGTGCGCCGGCGTCTGAAGCTCGGGATCGCGGGCAGCCTGGGGACGTCCGCGCTCACCGGCGGGGCGCTCGCGTTCCTCATCTGGCTGGTGTCCTCACATCGGCTGTCGCTGGCCGGGGCGGGCGCGGCAGCAGCAGCTGTCGTGCTGCTGGGCGCCCAGCTGCAGGGCCTGGCCAGCAGCGCCGGCCAGCTGTACGAGAGCTCGTTGTTCATCGAGGACTTCACCTCCTTCGTCGCCTGGGCACCGCGACTGGCGGAGGCGGCGACGCGGGGCGCCGCGCCACCCGGGCCCTTTGCCCACCTGCACGCCGCCGACCTGATGTTCACCTACCCGAGTCGGGCCACCCCCAGCCTCGACGGCGTGTCGATCGACATCCACGCCGGCGAGATCATCGCCCTGGTCGGAGAGAACGGCTCCGGCAAGACCACGCTGGCCAAGCTGTTGGCGGGACTGCTGCGCCCGCAGTCGGGTCATATCGCCTGGGACGGCGCCGACATCGAGTCGTTCGACCCGGTGGCCATGCGACACCACATCACCGTCGTGTTCCAGGACTTCGTTCGCTATGCGCTGAGCCTGGCCGACAACATCGAGCTGGGCCGACCGGGCGCGGCCGGCGACCGAGACGCCCTGCGCCGGGCGATCGACCAGGCCGGGATCGCTCGGATGGCCGAGCAGCTGCCTGACGGGGTCGACACCCCCCTCGGGCCGGAGTTCCTCGGCGGCGTGGACCTGTCGGGCGGCCAATGGCAGCGAGTGGCGTTGGCCCGGGCGTTCTTTCGCGACGCCCCGTTCGTCATCCTCGACGAGCCGACCGCCGCGCTCGACCCCAGGTCCGAGGCGGCCCTGTTCGATCGGGTCCGGGCGCTGTTCGCCGGTCGAGCGGTGCTGCTCATCTCCCACCGCTTCTCCAGCGTGCGCAACGCCAACCGGATCTATGTGCTGTCCGAAGGCCGCGTCATCGAGGGAGGTACCCACGTCGAGCTGATGGCAGCCGGAGGCACCTACGCCGAGCTCTACCGGCTCCAGGCGGCCACCCTGCTCGACAAAGCCTCGCCCCAGTAGGACGAGGGCTACGGCAGGGGCCGCACCATGTCGAGCAACCGGTCGGCGGCCTGGCGGCTCCAAGGCGGCCCCCAGGGGATGTGGGCCTCGACCATCGGGACCTGGGCGGCCAGGGCGGCTGCCCCCTGGAACAGGCGCTGCTGGTGTTCGGGGGTCCGCAGGCCACCCACACGGGGCTCGGCAAGCAGGGCAAAGACCGCTCGGGCTGGCGGGACGGGTGTCAGCACCGCGCTGACCGCATCACGGGAGGGCCGAGGCAGGATGACGAGGCCGATGGGGCATCGCTCGTGCGGGCTCGATGGCAGCGTGAGGGCGAGCCGGCCATCTGCGGTCTGTCGTTGGACCGGGGCGACGTCGAACAGCGCGACCAACGACGCAGCGTTGGGGCGCAAACGAACCTGGGTGCTGGCCCGCCGGCACGCGACGGCGCCCCCGGACTCGTCGAGCACGAGCACATCGTCGGTCAACAAACGAGCGCCGGCGGCGCACAGCATGGCCGTGACGGTGCTCTTCCCGGTGCCAGCGGGGCCCAAGACAGCCACGGCGCGATCGTTGACCTCGACCGCGCCGGCATGCAGCACGGCGAACCCGTCCAGCGTGGCCCGCACCGCGACCAAGAGACCCTTGCGCAACACCTCGGCCAAGCCATCAGCGTCGGCCGACGCCAACATGACGTCGGCAGGTCCCGAGTCACCGAAGGTCCAGGCGAACGTTACGACGCCCGAGACGACTAGGTGGGCGCGCTGGCCCTCTCGCTCGACCCGGTAGAGAACCTGATCGCCGACCCGACGTTCGGCAAGGACATCTTTACGCCCCTCGCCGGACGCCAAAGAGGATCTAAGAGTACGTCAGCTGCCCATGAGGGGTGCCCGCCGGGAAGGTGGCGTCGAGGGAGGTCGGCACGTGGTGCATACCCTGGGTGACCTCGGCCACCGTGCCGACGACGACAACGGCGGGAGTCGAGTAGCTGCGGCGGTCATGAGCCATGGGATTAACGATAGCAGCGTTGTGCGCCGAACGCATCTCATCGGTCGTCCCGGGCCGGCCCGGCCGCCGGCGCCCGA
Source organism: Acidimicrobiales bacterium (assembly GCA_965276635.1). GTDB lineage: Bacteria > Actinomycetota > Acidimicrobiia > Acidimicrobiales > Palsa-688 > CBDIBC01. The sequence continues at coordinate 370,200 of CBDIBC010000005.1, forward strand.
TCGGCGCGCCAGGCCGCTTGGAGGGCCAGGGCGACTCCCGGGTGGACGGGTGACCCCAGCAGCGATGCCCGGAACGCCTCGTCATCGACGTCGGCGGGGTCGAGACCGGCGCCATTCCACTCTCGGGCGAAGGCCCGGGTGGAGGCGGCGAAGATCACGCTGTCGGTGTAGGCCTTGTCGGTCCTGGCCAGGACCGCGTCGGGCAGGAGGTCGCCGAAGAGCGCGCGCATGGCGGAGGTGCGGCCGGGAAAGCCCAGGGGGCCGGCCGACCCCACCAGGGCGGCCACGAATCCGAGGCTGAGCAGCGGGTGGTGAAGGGCGGCGCCGTGCCGGCCGGCCAGCACGGCCAGATTGTGGCTGCCGACCCGGTGGCCACGGTCGCTGACGCGGCGCCGGACGGCTGGACCCCATCGGTACGGCTCGTCCAGGGTCCAGGCCAGCAGCTCGTCCGACCACCGCCTCGCCGCCTGCGGGCGCAGCCACGGGGGTTGGCTGTCTCGCAGCTCGGCCCGCAGGCGGCGGTGTCGCACCGGCCGGGGTGCGGCCCACCCGACCAGGTCTGCGACAAGCGGCCGGCTCACGGCCCTGGGGTAGGCGACGACGCGGCGCAGCGGGGTGGCGCGCCGGACCTCGAACAGCTCGTCACCTCCCTCCCCCGTGAGAATCGCTCCGCCCCGACCGAGCTCGAAGATGGCCGGCCACGTGTGGATGAGCGGCGGCCAGAGTGGCCCGTGCTCGGCCAGGCTGGCGGCGCAGGCCGGCCCGACCACGTCCATCTCCTCGAAGGCGACCCGCTCCCAGTGCTCGATGCCGAGATGGGTGATGACGAGCTCCTGCCACTGGCTCTCGTCCGTGGCGGGGTAGGCGGGCCAGCGCCGAGTGACCGGGATCGGCTCGGCGAGCCCGAGGCGTCGGGCCAGGCCGACGGCCACCGCCAGGACCGCGGAGGAGTCCCGGCCGCCGGAGAACGTCACCAGACACGGGGATCGCTCCAACGCAGGCCGGATGGCAGCCTCGAGAGCGTGGCGGGGCGAGCTGGTCGGTTCGGCGCTCGGTGACAGTTCGTCACCGCCAGGTCCGACCACGGTCCCGGTGGCGATCTCGAAGGGGGTGGGCCGGATCCAGTCCGGCGTAGCGCCTGCCATCACGCTGCCACGACACGAGCCGTTCACCCGCCCCGACCGTACTGGATCGAGTGACAACGTTCACCAAACGTGAACTCAAGCGTCCTCCCAGCCTGGTCGATGGGTGCCCATGCGATCTCTCCGATCCCCCGGTCTGCCCCGGTGGCGCCATGCCCTATCCGGTGCTCGCCACCGGGTCCCCCTCGGTCTCGCTGGGGCACTGGCGCTGGGCCTCCTGACGCCAACTGTTGCCAGCACCGCAGTCGCTCACGCGGCCGCGCCGGCTGGCGTGGTGGCGGTGGCGTCGTCCGCCGCTGGCGGGGGGTGGACCGTGACGGCCACCGGCGCGGTTTCCGCATTCGGAGGCGCCAGCGGCTATGGATCCCTGGCCGGCGTCCGCCTCAACCGACCGATCGTGGGCATGAGCGCCACCCCGTCGGGCCGGGGCTACTGGCTGGTGGCGTCCGACGGCGGGATCTTCGCGTTCGGCGACGCCGGGTTCTACGGGTCGACAGGCAACATCGCGCTCCACCAGCCGGTGGTCACCATGGCGGCCACGCCCGACGGGCGGGGATACTGGCTGGCCGCCTCCGACGGCGGCATCTTCACCTTCGGCGACGCCAGCTACTACGGGTCCACGGGCAACGTCCGGCTCACGCAACCGGTCGTCGGCATGGCCGCCGCTCCGGACGGGGCCGGCTACTACATGGTTGCGGCCGACGGCGGCATCTTCACCTTCGGGGACGCGCACTTCCAGGGCTCCATGGGAGCGACGCACCTCAACGCTCCCATCACCGCGATGGCAACGTCACCCAGCGGCGGCTACTGGCTGGTGGCCAAGGACGGCGGCCTGTTCAGCTTCGGCGCTCCCTTCTACGGCACCGCGTCCGGCGCCCAACTGGCCGGCATGGTGCCACTGGCCAATGGCACCGGCTACGACGAGGTCGACTCGGCGGGCGGGGTCCACGCGTTCGCGGCTCCGTCCAACCAGGCTTCCACCCCAGCTTCCAATCCGGCGGCCGGCCAGTCTTCCACCCCCGCCGCGGGCGAGTCCACGTCCGGATTGACCCTTGCCCAGGGCACTTTTGCCTCGAGCTTCTTCGATCAACCCGTCACCACCCGACCCGTCGCCGCCAACAGTGCCGCCATCGTGGCCAACTTGGTGAGCCAGTACCAGACGTACTACGGAAGCGTCGGCGTCAACCAGATGCCGGTCTTCAACGTGCCCGCCACCGAGCCGCTCGTGCCGGTCAGCGTTCGACCCGGCTGCAACAACTTCACGGCAAGCACGGGTACCGCCATACCGATCCCGCCCAACGCCTACACCACCGATCCCAACTATCAGCACGACTCCGACATCATCATCCAACAACCCTCCACCCACTCCGTCTGGGAGCTGTGGAAGGCGGTCAACAACGGCAACGGGACCTGGTCCGCCTGCTGGGGCGGGAAATTGGATCCAACCACGTCGAGCGGAGTCTTCCCCTTCCCATGGGGCCTGGCGGCCAGCGGCATCAGCTACATGGCCACGATGATCACAGAAGCTGACGTCCAGTCAGGTTCGATCAACCACGCGATCGCAATGCAGGTCGTCCGCTGCGACCATCACACTGCTCCGTCGACTCGGGGTGACTGCAACAGCGACCCGGGGGAGCCGGCAGAGGGCACCTGGCTCCGGATGCCCGCCGGCGTCGCAATGCCGGCCGGTTTGACCCCGTTCGCCCAAATGGTGTTCCACGCGCTGCAGACCTACGGCATGGTGGTCGTCGACCAAGCAGGCGCAGTGATGCTGCAAGCCGAGTCCGCTCAGGACTGGACCACCACGGGCCACTCTGGCGCTGACCCAATGGTTGCTTCATGGGGCGGGAAGCCGCAGTACGCGACCCTAGGCAATATTCCCTGGGGAAGCCTGGATGTCATCCAGCCGCCCAGCCAATGACCGAGGTCAGTACCCGGTAGGGGCTCGTCCGCCGTCTCGCGCGGCAGCAACCAGCAACCGGGCGGCGAAGGGGATGTCGTCGACCAAGTACCGACGGGCCAGTCGGCGCGGTTCGAGGGCCAAGCGATACAACCATTCCAGTCCCATGGTCTGGAGGAGCGCCGGTGCCCTCGACCGCTCGCCGGCCAGGAACGCGATAGACCCACCACAGCCCACGAACCAGGAGCCGCGGTGACGCTCGTAAAGCCAGGAGCCGACACGGTCCTGACGGGGAAAGCCCAGCCCACAGAGCGAGATGCACGGCGCCAGTGCCTCCACCGCCTTCGACAAGGCCGTCATCTCGTTGGGATCGTCCTCGAAGCCGAACGGCGGGTAGTACCAGTCGACCCGGGCACCGGGATGGCGGAAAGCGATGGCAGCGGCAGCCCGGGCGGCAACCCCTTGCTCCCCGCCGACGAGCAGGATGGCCACACCCGCTCTCGAGGCCAAATCGATCAGCCGCCCCGCCAGCGTCGACCCGGCCACCCGCTCCGGCAGAGGTCGGCGGGCCAGACGGCTAGCCCACACGAGCGGCATGCCGTCGGCCACCACCAACTCGGCTTCGCTGAGGAGACGGCCGGAGGCGATGTCGTGGGCGGCCTGGCGCAGGATGTCGACATTGGGCGTGACCAAGCGGCCGCCGCGCCCATCGAGCACGTCACGCACGATCCGCTCGGCCGCGTCAGCGGTGCCGATAGCGTCGAAACCAAAGCCCCCGATGTCGACCCTGGGCCCTTGGCGTCTTCCGTCGCTCACCGAAGCCGTCTCCCCGCCTGGGAGCGGATGGCATCGACAATCCGCTCGACGGAGCGTCGTACGTCGAATGACGCCTCCGCCCGGCGCCTCCCGGCGCTGCCCATCCGATGGCGGAGGTTCGGGTCGCGGATGAGCCGGTCGAGCGAGGCGCGCAGCGCGCCGACGTCGCCGGGTGCCAGGAGGAAACCCGTGGTGCCGTCCTCGATTAGCTCGGGTATGGCTCCCGTCGCGGTGGCCACCACCGGCAACGAGGCGGCCATCGCCTCGGCGATGACGAGTCCGAAGGTGTCGCCCTTGGTCGGGAAGGCGAAGATGTCGGCCTCAGCGAACAGCCGCAGCAGGCGCGAGTCCCCGTAGCTCAAGTCGTTGTGGACCCGGCCGCCGGGCGGGGCGTCGACGGCGCTGCGGGTGACAATGTCCACCTCGAACTCTTGGTGGATGTCGCGCAACGCCTCCAGCAGGGCCGGGCCTCCCTTGCGGGCGAAGTCTCCACCCACGAAGAGAATCCGAGCCGGACCTGGCCGTCGGGTCGACGGCCGGGTCCAGTACTCCAGCTCGACACCGGGAAAGTTGACCGACACCCGGGCCGCGGGCACGCCGTAGTCGTCGACGACGCTGTTCGCGCACCAACTGCTCCAGGCCACGACCTCGCCCGCTGAGCGCATGGCCGCCCCCGAGATGCGGCACTTGAGGTCCTCGCGCCATGGTGGCCCGGATTGGTGGAGGTAGGCGTCTCCCAACTCGTCGATGTTGCGGGGAGTGCCATCGGTGGACAGCACGCTCGGAGTCCGGTTGAGGATCCGGGTCGAGAAGAGGGCCGGCGTCTGGGTGTGCATGAAGAGCGCATCGAGGCGGCGCCACTCGCGGCCGAGCAGGCGGCGGGCCCGGAGGCTCTTGCGCAGGGTGTCGTTGCCGCCGAAGGGGGGGCGATGCTCGAGCCAACCCTGGGCACCCTCTTCCAGCAGGATCCAGCGAGCGTCGATGTCCGCCTCGTCGTCCACGTGCCGACGAAGCAGGTCGGCGAACGTCTTGTGCCCCAGCTCGTACTCCATGACAAACCCGACCCGAAGCCTGGGACCTGGCCATGACGGACGGTCTGCGGTCATTCCGAGGGGGCAGTTATGGTGTCCACTGCGAGAGCGTACCCAGTCGTGGCCACCCCGAACGCACAGTGGCAGGCCGGTCCGTGACCAATCGCTGCCTCGTGCGTTGACCAGATGAAGATCAACATCGTCCTTCCGGTGCCCTCCCCCACGCCCATCGGGGGGTACAAGGTGCAGTACGAGTACGCCAACCACATGGCCCAGTCCGGTCATCGGGTCACAGTCGTGCATCCCTACACCATGACGCCGCTGGGGCTGCCGGCATGGCGGTGGTACCTGGTCGCCCTAGCCCGGCTGGGCACCGGACGGATCCGGCTCGTACCGTGGTACGACTTCGACTCGCGCGTGCGCCTCGTGTATATCCCGACCCTGCACCCCTACCTCCTCCCGCCCGCGGACACCACGGTGCTCACCGCCTGGCAGACCAGCGAGCGGATCCACACCCGCACGTTGCTCACCGGGCCGCTGTTCCAGGTCGTGTACGACTACGAGTTCTGGGAAGGGGCCGACGATCCAACCCGCCGGCGGATCGAGTGTGCCCTGCGATGGGCTGACGTCCACCACATCGCCACGTCGTCGGCCGTACGGTCCATGCTGGCCGCCATGGACGTCGAGCCGGTGGGCACGGTCACTGCCGGGCTCGACACGACGCTCTTCTCCCGAACGACGCCCTCCTCGGAGCGAGCCGACGTCGTGGGGTTCCCGCTCCGAGGCGAGGCGCACAAGGGAACCGACGTCGCCCTGGCGGCGGTCGACGAGATCCGGCAGCGGCGTCCGGCTACCACCTTCATCGCCTTTGGGCGAGCCTGGAACCGACCGCTGCCCGAGGGCGTCGTGTCCCACGGTCAGGTGTCCGACGCCGAGTTGCGCGACTTCTACAACCGGTGCGCCGTCTTTGTGCTTCCAAGCTACCTCGAAGGATGGGGGCTCCCCGCCGCCGAAGCGATGGCGTGCGGCGCCGCGCTCGTGACGACAGCGAACGGCGGCGTCGAGGACTTCGCCGTCGACGACGTGAACGCACGCGTTGTCCCCCCCGGCGAACCATCCGCCCTGGCGGACGCCGTGCTCAGCCTGCTCCAGGACCGGACCTCCCGGCTCCGCCTGGCCGACGCAGGATATGAGACAGCTCGTGCGATGTCCTGGGAGACATCCGCAGCGGAACTCTTGAATGTCATCGCCCGCCGCTTCTAGCAGGACAGTGACCTTGCACCGGCTGGCGTCTCACCGCTTCGTGAACGATCATGCCTGCAAACGTCTCATGCGTGCCGCCGGGGTGGACGTGCCCTGGTCGGCGCTGACTGGCCCCGTGGATCTCCATTACCCTTGCGCTGTGGGCTTGCGTCGCACCAAATGGGAGCTGCTCGATCGAAGCAGCCCTCTCTTCGGCCCGGTTTCGCTCTCCGACGGTCCATCATCGCGACGCGACGCCGCCGCAGCCGCAGCCAGCCGCCTGGCCGAGCCGTGGGAGCCGGAGTGGCGTCAGGTACGGGCCATCTGCGATGCGAAAGTGCCGCCGTTCGCTCTCGTGAGCGTATACCGACGTCGCAACTTCGCTGTTATTGCTCAGCTCGTCGAGGAGGTGCCCGACAAGCGGGTGGCGCTGTGGGCACTCGATGAATCGCACCCCCAGTTGCAGCACCTGACCGTGGGTGTTGGCGGCGGAAACCGATTCGTCCTCCTCAACCGGCTTACAGCATGGCTATCTCTGCCCGACGATTCCTGGGTCGTGGTGGCCGATGACGATGTCCGGTTTCTCCGTGGGAGTCTTCCTGAGACGGTTCTGGTTGCGGATGCTGCCGGCTTCGACATCGCCGCCCCGTCCAACGCGCGTTGGTCGTTCGTGAACTGGGATGTTTGTCGTCACCGGGTTGGGGCCATTGCCCGGCGGACTACATTCGTCGACCAAGGCCCGCTCCTGGTCATCAGCGCTGCCGCCCGCAGCCGCGTATTGCCCTTCCGGGAAGACATCGGCATGGGCTGGGGCGTTGAAGCGACCTGGCGATCCGCCGGGTTGTCCCTCGGCGTCGTTGATGCAACAACCATGCTCCACATTCGCCCAGCAGGCGGCTCGTACGACATCGTTCAGGCTGGCGCGAGAGGAGAGGATCTCCGCCGGGAAGCTGGCACGGACGACACAGCGACCACCTCCGACACCTGGTGGTTCTGGCAACGAACGCCGCCCTGGACACATTCCTGACATCGGCACCGCGACGTCAACTGATCGGCCGATCTCAATCAGGATGGGTGGATATTTCGTATCTGTCGACTCCCAGGCGTCGCCGAACACGGCGGATGCCAGCATCTACCGTCGCAAGCGGCAATTCGCCGAGGCTCGGATGGTCACGCGTGACCCAGCGACTCATGGTACCCAGACGCGTTTTAGCGGCCACCCAGTCGGTGTCGCCCAGAGTGTCGATTGGAAGCTGTCTGGCGAAAAGCGTGTACGGCGAGAGTTCACAATGAAGCCGATCGTAACTTGCCCGGAGACCGCGAAATGACCACGTCTTCTCAGGCTCGGCAGGCGGCAGGATCCACGGCTTCCTCGCGCCCATAGCGTGGATCAGGGGTGGACCCGGACGTCCCGCCATCGCGTTTCGTATCCGTTCTCCTGGGGTGTAGCCAGCTGGCCCGAAACAATGTGCGATGTCGCGACCTTTCCGCAGCAGGACGACCGGGATGTCGCAGGCCTCGTCGGATCCCAACAGACCTGTGAGCACCTCCTGGTCGCCGAGCATGTGGATCGGTCGTTCGGTCCAAGGCGCCCGCTGAGCGGCGAGGTACTCGGGCGCGGCGAGCAGCTGGCCCCACCGTCGGAGCAGGTGCTCGTGATGCGGCGTCACTCGGACCAGGGCGGTGTTGACGGTGGAGGGAAGGGGACGGCCCGGCTGCAGACCCCAGGCGACCGCCCGGTGGGTACCGCCCTGGTGCTGTCCCCAATACGTCTCTTCCGTCGCCACGAGCGTCGTGTGGTCAGCGGCAACGTCCGGACGCCAGTCTGCGGTGACGAGGATGTCGGCGTCGAACCACACCGCCTCGTTCTCACCGCGGTCGAGCATCGCGAGCAGCAGGTGCGGCTTTGTGTTCCACCCTCCGGCGGCGACGCCCTTGGTCGTCACCAGCTCGCCGTGACAATGAGCATCGAACCACCGCCGAAAGTCGACCGTCGCGTCCGGTACATTGACCCACAGCCGGATGCCGGGACAGTGCTGCTGGAGGGTCGCCAGCGCAACTCGCACGCCGGTCAGGTGACTTGGGCGGTCCTCATAGAGACAGACGATCATCGGCCGCGGGCCGGTCGACGGGCGCTGAGATCGCGTTCCCAACCGGCCGAGGCCCGCCGGGCCCGGATGTGGGCGACCAGATTGATGGAGACGTATGTAGCCAGAGCGGGCCACCATCCCGGCCGTTGGGCCAGGCCTACGAGCGTGGGAGCGGCAGATTTGGGCGATCCGCGTCCGGCATGGCCGGAGGCTTCCAGCTCGGCGTTGCCGCGGTAGACACGGGTCCGCATGTTGAGGAGACCACCGACGGTGCGCGGCGCGTGGACGACGAATGTGTGATCGAACACCGATCGGCGCTCGGACCCAGCAAACTGCTGCATGACGAACTGGTCGTCGGCCGTGATCGACGGAAACCGCTCGAACCGGGCCCTCCCCGCTTCGGAGAGGGCGTAGACCCCGCTGCCGACCATGTCGTCGCGCAGGTACGGGATCTCCTGCCACACGCGATAGAAGCGTCGGATGGCGGCGGGGCGTCCGCCCAGCTCGAACGTGACCCGGGGCGCGGCGCAGAGGGATGCGCCGGACTCGAGGATCGAGGCGGTGGCCCGTACGGCGTCGATGCCGAGCTCTACGTCAGCATCGACATAGAAGCGCGGGAACCTCGTCGCCGCGTCATCTCCCGCGTTGAGCGCATCCGCTTTGGACGCCCGGTCGAGGCAGATGACAACGGCCGCAGGGTCGGCTGCTGCGGCGCGCTGGGCCGTGTCGTCTGCGCATCCGTTGCACACCACTATGACCTCGACCTCACCCGCCTCGGAGCCCGTCCGCAGCGCAAGAAGGCACCGGGCGATGACGGATTCCTCATTGTGGGCAGGAACGATGACCGACACTCCTGTCACCGCCGGAGCATAGATCTTGGCGCTCGGATGTGCCTCTACAACGCCCTACACTCCCGGGAATCATGGTCACAGCTCAGGGCGATCCCGTCCCCGGTAGGCAGCCGTCTGCCGCCGTCTCGGATGTACCGGTGGCCGCAGCCTACGTGGTGAGCCGATACCCACTCACCTCCCACGCGTTCATCCAACGCGAGGTCCACGCGTTGCGCCGGCTCGGCGTTCGGATCGAGACGTTTTCCATCCGACGGACGGACGCAGCCGACGTGCTCTCGAACGCTGATCGTGACGAGCAGGCTCGCACCTCTGCGCTTGTGCCCATCGGAGCCTTGCGGCTTATCGCCATCCACCTCTTCGCCGCCCTCCGTGGCCCGCGAGCATACGTGGTCACACTGCGGGCCGCGATCGGCGGCACCCGCGGCCAGGCCCGCGTCTGGCAACTGTTCTACTTCGCCGAGGCAATCGTACTCTGGCACCGCTGTGATCGCCGGAAGCTGCGACATCTCCATGCCCATCTGGCCAACGTCGCCGCCGACGTGGCGCTCCTGGCGGCACGGTTCGGCCGGACCCGCCGGCCAGACGAAGGGTGGTGGTGGAGCTTCACCATGCATGGCCCGACCGAGTTCTTCGACGTCGAGGGCTTCCACCTCCCGTTCAAGGTGAGGGAGGCGGACCTGGTCGTCTGCATCAGCGACTTCTGCCGGTCGCAGCTGATGGCGTTCACCGACGCCGACCACTGGGACAAGTTCCGGGTGGTCCACTGCGGGGCAGACCTGCAGAGATTCCGACCCTCTCCTGCCGCCATCCCCCCTGGAGACCGGCGCGAACGGCCGCTGGATCTGCTGTGCGTGGGCCGCCTGGTGCCGGAAAAAGGACAATCCCTCCTGCTGGACGCAATAGCGCTACTCCGAGACCGGGGAGTGGCCGTCTGCCTGACCATCGCCGGCGCCGGGCCCGATCGAGCCACGCTAGAAGCACGTGCCGACCGGCTCGGCGTCTGCGAATCTGTACGCTTCCTGGGCGCGGTCAACCAAGACATCATGCCGGAGGTGCTCCGGGACGCGCAGGTGTTCTGCCTACCGAGCTTCGCCGAAGGCGTTCCGGTAGTCCTGATGGAGGCGATGGCGACCGGTCTCCCGGTGGTAACGACGGTCATTGCTGGCATCCCCGAGCTGGTAACAGACCAAGTCAACGGCCTGCTCGTCGCTCCTGGGCGGGCCGATCTCCTGGCCGACGCCGTTGCCCAGCTGACCGACGGGGAGCTACGCGCACGCATGGGTCAGGAGGGTCGTCGCACCGTTGCGCTCGCCTTCGACAGCCAAAGGTGCGCCGGTGATCTGGCGAGCCTCTTCGCCGCAGGCCCAGAATCTCTGACCATGTAGCATGACTCGGTGTTCTCCGACGCACGTCGGGCTGAGCCAGAGGTAGCTGCGCTCGAGCCTGGTTCGGCCGCCTCCGCGCTCGGCCCCGTGGAACCTCCCGTGGTAAAAGCCGCGCCCGATCAGGTGCGTGCCGGGCTGTCCCGGCGGGGGAGGCACTTCAAGGAGAAGCCCCAGACGGCCAACCGGGTGATTGCTCGCGGCGCCAGCTGGAGCACCCTCAGCCAGTTAGCACCAGTCGCCCTCAACCTGGTTCTGACGCCTTATGTCATTCATGGCCTGGGGCTCGACCGTTACGGTCTCTTCATCCTCGTCGGCACGATCAGCGGCTTCCTGTACTCGTTCGACGGCGGCATCGGCACCACCGCCCAGCGGTTCTTCTCCATCTACGCCGGCACTGATGACAGGGTTGCCACCACCCGCCTGCTCGTGACCCTCTGCGTCATCATCAGCACTGTCGGCGTCTGCTTCAGCGTCTTTGACTGGTTCATTGCCCCGGTAGTCGCGTCAGTCTTCCATATGCCTCACAGTTTGCGGGGAGAGGCCGTCTTTCTCCTCCGCACCCTGGGCTTGTTGGTTACCTTTGGGTTTCTGCATGGCCTGTTCAACGCAGTGGTGCAAGCACATCAGCGCTATGGACTGACCAGTCGGGCCGGACTTGTCTGTTATGCCGGTTGGACGGTGGGGATCATCGCCGTGGTGCACTACCACTGGGGTCTGCGTGGCATCGGCGTCGTCTTCATCTGCCAACAGGCGTTGGCAACACTTCTGGTCGTGCCGAGCTCTTTCGCCTATCTGACTCGCCGGGGCATCGGCGTCTTGTCCTGGCGGGAGATCCGGGAGTTCTTCTCATACTCATTACGCGTCCAAGTCACCGGGCTGGCCAGCCTGGTGAACCTGGAGGTGGACGCGCTCGTCATCGGTGCCCTCCTCCCCGTTCGGACCGTCGGCCTCTACAACACCGGTGCCAACTTCGCCATGCAGCTTCGAACCGTAGCGACCAACCCTCTCGGTCCAGCCGCGTCCCATCTGTCGCAGACATTCGGTCGAGAAGGCCTCGAAGCGACCAAGGCGGAACTGCAACGTCTGCAGCGCCTGTGGGTGGTGGGGACGACCGGTTGGTGCGCCGCCGGGATCGGAGCCGCCTACTTCGGAATCACGGCCTGGCTGGGCCCCCAGTTCAAGCTCGCCGCCCTGATCTGCATGATCCTGCTCGCCGGCCACGCAGTAAACCTCTATACCGGCATGATGACCGTCTACGCCTCAGCGATCGGGCGACCGGGGGTGGAGACTCGTTACGGTGTTTTCAGCATGGCCGTCAACCTCATCCTGACCGTGCCGCTCGCGCTGACGGGCGCCCTGGGCGTCGTCGCCGCCACTACCGCCGGGCAAGTCGTCGGCAGCGTCTATTTGCTCCGGGTCGTTCGCAAGCGATTGTCACCCGATCTCCCCAACTTTCTGGCAGACATCCCGCTGCTCCGGGCCGTCGGGACCGCCGCAGTGACGGCTGGGCTTGAGTACCTGCTCCGCCCGTACCTGCCCACCGGGCCGCTCGGACTCCTCGCCTGCGGCGCCCCCGCCCTGGTCGGCATCGCGCTCTTCGCGCTGATGACCCTTGGTCCCCGACGCCTCGCCTTCGCTCTACGCAACCGCTCTCTTCCCCTCTGAGCCGGCTGCGCGGTCAGAAGACGAAGACGCGGTAACGGAGCGAACCCCGCAGCCTCCCGAGCTTCGCCGCGCTCTCCCGAACGACGGTCGCCCGAGCAGCGCGGTCGAACGGCGTCCTCGGCACCACCCACGCCATGGCGTAGAACCACGTGACCACGTCACGCCACGTACCGGCCCTAGTGGCGCGGTCACCGAACACCCAGCGCAGGCGGGCATGATCCTGGCCGTAGAGGTACCCCTTCCGGGCCGCGACCCACAGCGAGGGTGGTACTCGGTAATGGACCCACGCATCCTTGGCCACCCCGACGGAGAAGCCGGCGAGCTGGGCCCGCCAGCACAGGTACAGATCCTCCGACGAGCGAAAGTCTGTGGGCCACCCGCCCACGGAGTCAAAGACCTTCCGCCACACGGCGATATTGGCTCCCAGCACGAAGGGGAGCGGGGAAAGGGAAATCCGACCCACCTCGTGGAAGGCTGACTCCGTGCCCCTCAAGTCGGCCTTGTTGAGCAAGGTCTTCTCGAGCTGGCCACCGACGACGTCGTAGCGCTCGCTCGCCTCCACCATCCGCTCGAGCCACTCCGGGGCGGGCACGTCGTCACCGTCCAGAAACGCGATCAGATCGCCGGAGCTCTCCTCGATCCCACGGTTCCGGGCGTAGGACGGACCCTGCCCGTCGCGGCACGTCACGACCCTACTGAGAGGCGGGAGGCGGCTGGTCCACTGGCGCGCCACCTCCGCGGTGTCGTCCGTCGAGTTGTTGTCGACAACGACAACCTCGAACGACTCCTGTCGCGTCTGCCTGGTCAGTGCTTCGAGCACGTCCCCCACCAGGTCACCCTGGTTGTAGGCGATAACGACGACGCTCACGCTCGTAGGGCGTCGGCAGGGGTCGGCAGCCATCGGTACGCAGGTTAATGGTGGATTCCCGTTGGCCCACTCGGCGGTTGGACCGGTGCGAGGGGGATCGGTAGCGTACGGAAATGGCGGTGAAAGGGGACGTGTGGTCGTTGGCGGTGAGGATGGTGTCTCCGGCCCTGTACGCACTCGGGCGCTCGGAGCCCGGACTGGCCGCCGTTGCGGCAGTGATGCAGGCTGCGGCCCGCAGGAGTCCTGACCTGGCGGAGCGTGTCCGGCGGGCGACATACGACAAACATCTCGTGAAGCTGGCGGCTGGGATCACGGTAACGGCCCGCCGCCAGGGGGTACTGGTCGACCTGAACCTCAGCGGCAATCTGGACCGGTGCTTGTTCTTCTCCGGGACCTACGAGAATGAGTACCTTAACTTCCTCCGCAGCGAACTACGCCCCGGCGACACCTACATCGATATCGGCGGCCACATCGGCCTGGACGCGTTCGTCGTGGCCAAGGCGATCGGTCACGGCCGGATCGTGTGCTTCGAACCATCGCCCGACAGCGCAGCCACCATCCGAAGAGGTGCCAAGGCTAACTACTTCGACTTCATCGAGGTCGTCCAGAAGGGCCTTGGGAACGAGACCGGGACGATTCTCCTTCGGTCGGACCCTGACTGGTTGCCTGGCGACAGCGCGGTGAGGTCTCGGTACAACACGGGGACCGTCGTAGCCGAGGCGCCGCTCGTGAGGCTCGATGACTGGGCCAGTACCGACGGCTTGGCCCGGATGGACGTAGTCAAGCTGGACGTCGAGGGCTGCGAGCTTGATGCGATCCTTGGCATGTCCGTTTCCCTGCGGAGGCTGCAGCCTCGGGCCGTCATCGTGGAGGTCGGCGAGGTCCGGTTGGCGCAGGCCAACACGACCGCGGCGATGATCGATGACGCTCTCGCTGCTGTGGGTTATCAGCGGACGGGCGAGGTCATGCTGGAGAACGTCGTGTACCGACCAGCGTCGTGAGGCATCGGGCCACGTTGGAGGCGGCGGCGGGCCATAGACAACCTGCTTGCTGAGAGCTAGCGTGCTGGGATGGCGGACAGCGACACGGCCTTGTCGCGCGTACAGCACTGGGCGGCTCTCGACGGGATGCGTGCCTTCGCAGTCGTGGTCGTGATGATCTACCACTGGTCACGACCACACGTGCTGACCGGTGGGCTGTTCGGGGTGGACGTGTTCTTTGTCCTCTCCGGGTTCCTGATCACGTCCTTGTTGATCGGCGAGTGGGACAAGCGAGGCGCCCACATCAGCTTCCGCAACTTTTACGCACGCCGAGCGCTGCGGCTTTTCCCAGCCCTGGCAGCTGTCATCGTGATGGCCGTGCTAGCCGTCACGCTCGCCGGGCGGCTCGCCCCGGAACGGCACCAGACGCTCTGGGGTCTCCCGTGGGTCATTCTCTACGTAGGCAACTGGGCCCGGATCCCGCCACATGACAGCAATGGGCTAGGTCTGCTGGGCCACACGTGGTCCCTGGCAGTCGAGGAGCAGTTCTACCTAATCTGGCCTGCTGTCTTTCTGCTCATCGTCTCCAAGGCGAAGTCCCGCCAGTGGGTTGCCGTCGGCGTCGCCAGCGCGGCGGCCATTGTCTGGATGTACCGGGCAGCCCTGCTCGGAGCAGGCGTGTCGATCCCCCGGGTCGGCGGAGGCACCGACACACACTGCGACGGGCTGCTCATCGGATGCGCATTAGCCTTCTGGCTGGCGTCCGGTGCCGGTCGGGCGGCGATCAGCAAGACCGTCACCCACGCGGCCGCCATCGCCGGCACTGTGCTCGTGGTAGCCGCCGTCCTGCTTGGAAATGACTCGTCGGCTTTCCGCATCGCCCTCGGCTACACCCTTGTTCCGGTGGCCACCGCCGCTGTGCTCTTGGATCAGGTGACGACACCGCTCCCCGCGTTGCGGGCGCTCCTTTCCTGGGGTCCGATGGTGTGGGTCGGTAAGCGCTCGTACGGTCTGTACCTCTGGCACTACCCCATTTACGGGATCTTCGCCACGTTCTCGATGAGTCGCAGCGCACGTGAGGTCACCGAGCTCACTCTGTCTTTCGTCGTGGCTGCCATCTCCTTCGAGGTGCTCGAGAAGCCAGCGCTTCGCCTCAAGAGCCGGTTCCAGCGCGACGAAGCGATGCCAGCACCATTGACGTCTCAACAGCACGGGCTGTAGTTGTCGAGCGCCTGGACGGTTCGAGGTGCTCCACCGAAGCCACGCTTCGGAGACAGCGGGCAAGCGAGGGGCAAGAAGACCTGCCCCCGAACGGCGCACACGGTCTTGGAGCACCGGCCCCTCCGCCAGGTCTCTGGCCCCCTCGATGAGCGTGTTGCGGCTCATCCCCGTCGATTCAGCTACTCTCGCCTGGCCGCCACGACTCAACGCCTCCACCATCGACGCCGCCAACAACCGGCGTTCGCGCTCATCAAGGAACGGGGGCGTCAACATAAAGAACCGTGCCAAGCCCGGCCCGCTTACAGCCCATCCGCGAGGATTCGTTGCATGGCGACGCCCACTTATGTGAGCATGGCCCTCCCCATTTTTACCCCCTTCAGACCATTACACCGAGGCCCTGGGAGGTCACACGTTGGTCAACCTGCGAACTCTCCGGCTCGGCGCATCGATGCTCGTGATCTGCGCGACACTGGGGGCGTGTGGCGGTGGCACGCACCGCTCATCTGGTCCCGTGTCCCATCCGTCGTCGAGCGAGCAAACGCCGGCGTCGGGCCAGCAGCCGCGACGTGGAAGCTCATCCCGGACGATGACGTTTCACTTGGCGGCGACGGGCAGCACCCCGGTCGTGACCAAGGTTCCGAGCCGACCCATCGGAACCACGACGGTCTTTCCGGGCATCAGTCTCGATGTCTTCGAGCTGAAGCGTGTCGCCCCCCAGGTGGTGCTTGCGGTGTTCTCCGTTCAGGCCGATTCGAGTCTCGACCCGAGCAAATCTGCTGATGCGAATATCCTGGTAAATGAGAACCTCAGCGCCAACGGCGGAGGTAGCAACGGCACGGTGAGCGGAGTCTCCCTCGTCGACACGGCGGCCTTGAAGCAGTACCTGCCCTACATGGTACGACCCGACGACGACACCACGTGTTTGTGCACTGTTCTGAGTGTCGCCCTTGATCCCGGCAGCGTCTGGTATTTCTCTGCGCTGATCACCGCGCCGCCTCCAGACGTGACCAGGGTCACCTTCCAGACTCCGATCGGTACCATTCCCGACCTGCCGCTCAGCTCGTGAAACCTGTCAACCATCGATTGCGGCGCGGGGCTCCGGCCTTGGCCGCCGGACTCGTCGTCGTGATCTCAGGGATCGGGCCACCGGCCGTGGCCCAGCCTTCGCCGGTTCCAGACCCCGTTGCACTCGGGGCGGCGGGGCGGTCACTCAGCTTCGCGCCCCGCACCGTGACGTTTCAGCCGCGAGTGGTCGACCTCACACCGAAAAAGAGCAACCAGGGCACCTCCACCAGCTTCACGGTCGGTGCAGACGTGCTCTTTGCGTTCGGCAGCTCGGCTCTGTCACCGAACACCGAGGCGGTCCTCGCCACCGTGGTCAATCAGCTGAACCCCGCGCCGGCCGGCACGGCCTTGATCCAGGGCTTCACAGATTCTCTAGGGACTGTCTCTTACAACCTGACGCTTTCCCAGCAGCGGGCCGCCTCGGTGCAGAGCTATCTCACCGCCCACATCACCAACGCCGCCCTCACCTACCAGGCGCAAGGCTTGGGCGAGGCTGATCCAGTCGCCCTCAACACCCTGGCTAACGGGCAGGATAACCCCCCTGGCCGGCAGCTCAACCGGCGGGTAGTCATCACCTACACGCCGAGTTAAGCCCTAGCGTCCCCGCGTCCCCGCGTCCCCGCGTCCCCGCGTCCCCGCGTCTCCTAAGCGACGACGCCGGCCCGGTCGGAGGCCACCCCGCTGTGTGGTGCTCGAGCTCGGCAGACGCAAAGCGGGTGATGAATGGCAGCGGCCACTATGAGAGCCCAGGAGCACCGCTGGCCGGCGGCGCTCCGCTGGACGGCGGCGCTCCGCGTCCGAAGGCCAGCTGCTCGTAGGCCGCGATGAGCGCAGGCCCGAAGGCGCTATCCCCGAACCGGTCGGCCACGGCTGGGGCGGCGGCCGAGGCCCGGGCCAGGGCGGCAGGGTCGTCCAAGACGCGGCGCAGGGCGGCGGCCAGCCCCGGCGGGTCTCTCGGCGAAACGAGCCAACCGGCGCCGGTTCCGCCCATGATCTCTGGGATTCCGCCGGTCCGGCTGGCCACGACGGGGGTCCCGCACGCCAGCGCCTCCAGGACGACCATACCGAACGGCTCGGACGGCGACGGCACGGCTTGCACCTTGGCCCGCCGGATCAGCTCCGGGAGCACGGCGTTGTCGATGCGTCCGACGAACTCGACCCGGGACGCCAGCCGCGAGGCTTGGGTCTCCAGGTCGCGACGCAAGGGGCCGTCACCCGCGATCACGACCCGCAGGTCGTCCATGCGTTCCAGGGCGCTGAGCAGGTCCTCGACGCCCTTCTCGACCGTGAGACGGCCGACGTAGAGGACGTCGATGTCCTTGCCGATCCCCTCCGCTGGGCAGAAGCGGGTGAGATCGACTGGGTTGTACACGACGGCGCACCGATCTCGTCTGGCCCCGATCTGGACGAGCTCGTCGACCATGTACTCGGAGACGGCGATGTGCGACGGCATCGTTCGGGCCGCCAGCGCGTCGGCGACCCGGTAGAACGCCACCGTCTGGAGGTTGTACGGCGACGCCTGGTGGCGCAGCCGCTCCCGGACCAAACCGTGGACCACGTGCGTCGCCGCCGACCCGGTCCAGCGTGCCAACAGCGGGAGCCCTGCGCAGACACCGCTGGAGTGGGCGACGAACAGATCGACGTGGCGGTCGCGGGCCAGGCGCCGCAGCCGGATCTGGGCCGCGACCGCGAACGACGACTCACGACTGGCGAACCACAGTCCCTTCTTGCCCGTCAAGGGGGCGTCGACCGTCGCCAGCCTGGCGCCGGTGGCCTGCAGCTCCTCCTCGATGTCGGGGGTGACCGACGCCGTGTCGGTGACCACGGTCACCTGGTGGCCGGCCTGGACGAGCGCCGCGGCCTCGTGTCGCACACGGGTGGCCAAGGAGCACGGCCAGGCCAGGCTGAGACCGACTTCCACGACGTGCATCCGCCTCATCGAGCGCCGAGTACTCCGAGGTACACCTGCTCGCAGCGGGCGGCGAGCGCAGTCGCGTCGAACTGCTCCTCCACCCAGGTCCGGCCGAGCTTGGCGCGGTCGGGCCACGAAGCGCGGTCCTCCCAGAGCGTCAGCAGCCGGCCCAAAAGGGCCGGCGGGTCGCCCTCCGGCACCAGCTCGTCCCGCCACTCCGACGGGAGCGCCTCCGCTGTCCCTCCGGTGTCGGTCGCGACCACGGCCGTGCCGGTGGCCATGGCCTCCTTGAGCACCATCGGGCAGCTCTCCGCCTCCCCGTTCGGCAGGGTGCGGCTCGGCAGAACCAGCACATGGTGGCCGGCCAGCTCGCTCGCCACCACCTCGTGGCGAACCGCCCCCCGAAAGGTAACCGTGGCGTCGCCTACCCCCGCGGCGCGCGCCTCGAGGTGAAGACGCTCGGGGCCGTCGCCGAGCACGGTGAGATCCACGTGCGGCCGTGCCGTAGTGCCAGCTAGGCCGTCGAGCAGGACGTCCAGGCCCTTTCGATGGGTCAGCCGCCCGACGAAGAGAACGCGAAAGCGGTCGCCGATGCTCGACACAGCCCCGGCGTAGGGAAATCGAGTGAGGTTGGTCCCGACGGGAATGTGATGGATGGGGCCGGTCCAGCCCAGGCGCCGTACGGCCTCGGCCGTGAAATCGGCCACCGCTATCGCTGCGTCCATCTGCGCGAACACATCTCGGTAGACGGCGCCGGGAGGAAGATGCCGGAGCCGGCCGCGGTAGGCGTACGGGAAGGTGGTGACATCGGTGGCGTGGAAGGTGACGACCAGCGGCAGGCCGAGCGCGCGTGCCACCGGCCACGCGTACACGGCGGACCAGCCGAAGTGAGCGTGGACCAGGGAGGCGTCCAGCCGCGTGACATCGGGCCACCGCAGTCCCCGCACACCGGGCGGTGGGCACGGGCGTCCCTTAGCCAGGGTTAGGGCGCGCTCGAGCGGCGACGGCGCCGTGGCCGTCATCACCTGCTGGGCTGCCACCGCCGGATAGGCCTTGAGGTTGGCGGTGGCGAGGGTGAGCACCTGGGGCTGCCAGCCCCGCCTCGCCAGAGCCACAATGGCGTCGTAGGTGAAGGTCTCCGACAGCGGAAGCCACTCGTTGGTGACGTGCAGGACCGTCGCAGCCGCCCGTGGCCGGGCCGGTGTCACCGGCGCACGCCCGTGTCCGAACTGGCCGCCCAGCGCGCCGCGACCGCCTCTGCCTCGTCCCGCAACCGAGCGAAGTACCTCACCTCACTGAACTGATCACGTGCCACCTGGCGACCCCGGGCGGCCATGGTCCCGACGGCCTCGGCGCTATCAGGATCCATCACCCAGCGCAGAGCGGCGCGAAGCGGCTCGGCTTCGGGCGCAACCACGATCCCGGTTACACGGTTCTCGACGTAGTCCCGCACACCGGGAGCGTCGGTCACAACGACCGGCTTCCCGGCCGCCATAGCGTTGAGGTATGTCTGTTGCCCGGCGCTACGTGATGCGACACGCAGGGGGACGACCGAGGCCGCGCAGTCGAGCAGCGCCTGCATGTAGTTGTCCTGGCTCAGCCACCCGACCTCCATGTTCGCCGGCAGGTCCGGGGCATGCCACCGGGTGGCCACCCGGACAGTACAATCGAGGCCAGCGACCGCCGCCGCCAGCAGTTCGTAATCGCGGTAGGAGTCGCCGCCGGCGAAAATGTACGGCTGCCGACCCACCTCGGCATCCTCGTACTCGCGCAGCGTCCAGCAAAACGGTGTGAACACAACACGATCGGCGGGGACGCCCCAACGTCCCGGGAAGGCATGAAGCTCCTCGACCGAGAGAACAGCGTATGTCACGTGAGGCCCGTCGATCATCCGCACGGCCAGCCGGGCGACGCCCCGGACGACCCTTTCCCGCCAGGCGCCCCCCCCGCTCAGGGCGGCGCTCCCCACGTCCCACGTGGCGTCGGATATCAGCACGGCAGGGCGGCGCCATCGGAGCTTGAGTGCGCCGGCAGCCAGCAGGTCGACGTACCGCTCGCGAAAGCCTATGGTTCCGAGGATGACCAGCACGTCGTGAGAAGACGCGTCGCGCACGACGTCCCAGAAGAAGCGCCATCGCAAGCGGGTGCGTCGGACGACAGTAACCGCGCCCGGCCAGGGCCCGTTGACCGTCGTCAGTATGCGTGCGCCCACCGGTTCACACTAGGCGCTCACGCCGGAGTCGACGACCCGGCCTGGATGTGACCACGATCGCCCGTATAGTCGGACGATGCTGATGTGGCGGAATTGGCGAGGTTCGATCAGCGAGCGCACGGCTCAAGCATCGAACGTCGCGCGCCAGATCCGTCGCCTGAGGAAGAACCTCCGAGGCGACGTGGACGTCAACGCGCTACGGGCCTCCGGCATGCGTCTCGGCACGAACGTGTACCTTGCGCCGGGGGTCGTCATCGACCCGATCGTCGCCTATCTCGTCGACATCGGCGAGGACTGCATCTTCGCGCCGCGCGTGCATGTCCTCTGCCACGACGCCAGCATGAAGATCGGCTTGGACATGACTCGGATCGCGCCGGTCTCTATTGGTAACGGAGTGTACATCGGAGCCGGGAGCCTGGTGCTTCCCGGCGTAACGATCGGTGACGGCGCCATCATCGGCGCCGCGAGCGTCGTCACGCGTGATGTCCCTGCAGGCATGGTGGCCGTCGGCAGCCCGGCCAAGGTTGTCGGGACGGCCGCGGCCTACCTGGAGCGCCAG
Organism: Acidimicrobiales bacterium; assembly: GCA_965276635.1. Taxonomy (GTDB): domain Bacteria; phylum Actinomycetota; class Acidimicrobiia; order Acidimicrobiales; family Palsa-688; genus CBDIBC01. Next base: position 391,139 of record CBDIBC010000005.1, read on the forward strand.
CGGAGCCGACTCGACGCCGCGCCGCAGTTCACCCGCAGACAGCGGGACGACCCCACCCAGTGGCCGCACATCCGCGACGCGATTGGCGACGGTGAGGGCTTCATCCCGTAGGACCTGCCGGTCCGCGGTTCAGGTCTATGCGAACATTGCTCCGATGCCCGCTAGCCAGCCGATCGCACCCGAGCAGGACGTGACAGTCGTCATGCCGGCCAAGAACCGGTCACGACTGATCCGCCGCGCTCTCGGGTCCGTCGCGTCACAGACCAGACCTCCGTATGAGCTGATCGTCGTCGACGACGGCTCGACCGACGATACGGCAGAGGTTGCTCGCTCTCTCGGGGCGACCGTCATCGTAAAGGCGACATCAGAAGGGAGCGGGTCGGCACGCAACACCGGGATCGAGGCTGCGTCGACGCCGTGGATTGCCTTCCTGGACTCCGATGACGAGTGGCTGCCGTCGCACCTGGAGACCGTGACCGGGGCCATCACCGATCAGGTGATGATGTCTGCTTGCGCCACCGACACGGGCGACCGGTGGCGCGGCACCCCAACCGGCCGGCCGGTTCCGCTGACCAGTGCCCGCTGCTTCGTCCCCGACACACTCGTGGTGACCAGCACTGTCCTTGCCAGCCGGGAGGCGTTGATCGCTGCCGGACTCTTCCGGACGCTGCCGCGGGCACAGGACCTCGACATGTGGGCCCGCCTTCTCGAGCATGGAACGGGCACAACACTTCCCATCGCCACTGCGCTGTACCACGAGCACGGCGAGCAGGCCAGCGTCGACGAGGACCTCATGCGTCGATGTGTCAACCAGATCTTGGCTGACTATTCCGGGCGTCCCTGGATGACGAGCCGGGTTGTGGAAGGAACATTGGGGCGGATCGCTTGGGACCAGATGCGGGCGGCCGAACGCGAAAAGCGGTACGCCGACGCCCTCCGTCACGCCACTTGGCTGGCCACCCATCCGGCTGGCGCCCGGTGCGTGCTCGAGCTGCTGTCGCTCCGAAACCAGGGGCGCCGACTGACGCGGGGCCGCAAAGACCGGAGGCATCGTCTGACCAGGAATTCGCCGCCCAGCTGACCCCAACGGCACTGCCGTAACCGCTGGAACAGGACCGAATGGGTGCGACCATGGCCGAGGCCACATGGCGTGACTCTGCGACTATCCCCGGTCATTGCCCGCTGTGTAGCCGTAGTATTCGTCGAATCGGTCTAATCCCTTGTCAGCACCGGCAGCATCCAGATGTAGGTATGGGGCGCCAAGAGCACGAGTCAGCCGACAACGAAAATCGGCGTATCGCCCGGAAGACTCTGCCGTCGGCTCCGGATATAGGACGAGACTGTCGGGGTTACCGAGCCCGCGAGCCAGGGACGCCAGTGGAGGCACCAGGGTCGCAGATTCGCTGCTGCCGAAGAGCTCCACCAGCAGCGCAATGAGCAGGAGCCGGAAACTCTGATCTTCGTAACCAGGACCGTGTCGCTGGAAATGCCGGTACGTCGTGATCACATAGTTGAAGTGCACGAAGTCGGATCGCTCGTGGACATCGACCCGTTCCCCTAGGGTCTGCGTTTGGGCCCACAGGGTGGTGTCGAAGGTGTGGGTCTCACCGAAGAGCTCGGCGTCGTGCCCCATGTGCTGCCACGGGGCGAACTTGCGCAACCACGCCGCCGACGCAGTCATCTCCCAGGTGGCAGCAAGCCGGAGCCCGTGTTCGGCAAACCACGGGTCCCAGACGGGACTGACACCCAGACAATCGAGATTCCGTCCGCGACATTCGACGTACTGGCTCTCCAAGAAGTGGTCGTGAAGGAGGAACAAATCGGCGTCGTGCAGGACGATGTGCGGAGTTTGGCTCGCTCGCACCCCTGCGATGAGCTGGAGACCGTGGTTGCGCGATCCGTTCCGCAGGTGAGGCAGCACCCACCGCTCTGGCGGCGGCAGCAGTTCGATGCCCAAGGGGCCCGGCCAGCTGGCGAAGGCGTCCGCCACGATCCGACGCACGGCCCCAGTCGGCCTGTCCGGCAGGACGATGGTTCGTGCCCGGTTCTTCGAGTCTTGGGCGGCACAGACGCGCAGGGCCATCTCCAGAAAGACGGGGATGTCGCCTGGAACCGGGAGGAGAAGTGTGTACCCGGACTCGGCGACCTCGGCAGGAGTCGCCCACTTGCCCAGCCGACGCTTCCAGTACGCGGCGCCGGTGAACGCTGACAGCACCGCAGGAGCCTATCCGCTGCTCGGCCGAGGTCCGATCAGTGCTGGAGCCCGATAACGTCGCCGAAGGCGTACCAGACCTTCGAGTCCCGAGATCGCTAGGAGCTCGTGTTGTCGATGCCTCGGACCCCGTGGCTGAAACTGGCTGTGGTTGCGGTAGCGGCGGTGATAGTGGCGGCCGTCGCCGTCGACGCCTTGCGGACCGCCCCTCCCAGGCATGCACCGCGCGCTGCCGCCCGAGTCCCTGTCCCTGTCCCAGCCCTTCCAGCAAGTCTGTTCCGGCGGTCGGTGATCAACCAACCCGTCGCCCAGGACAGCGCGCAGCTCGTGTCCAGCCTGGTAGAGCAGATCAAGACCCACTACGGCTCGGTGACGGTCAACGGCCTCCCCACGGTAACGGCCGGTCCCAACCAAGCGCGTGTCAACTTGGCGGTCACGGCCGGCTGCAACGACTTCCGTCGAGGGACGGGCGCCGTGCCGATCCCACCGACCGCGTACAGCAACGGCTCGAGCGACGATCCCATCGTTATCTGGCAGCCGAGCACCCACACCGAGTGGGAGCTGTGGAAGGCCATCGAGACGAACGGCACATGGACCGCCTGTTGGGGGGGCAAGCTCGACGCGGCCACCTCGAACGGCGTGTTCCCCTTTCCCTATGGTCTCTCGGCCACTGGGATCAGCTACCTGGCGACGACGATCAGCGACCGGGACGTGGCCGCTGGATCGATCGATCACGCGCTTGCCTTCGAGCTGCCGCGCTGCGATCACCACATCCAGCCGTCAAACCGCGGCGACTGTGGATCGGACCCTGGGCAACCGCCGGAGGGCGCGTGGTTCCGTATGGCGCCGAGCACCCGGATGCCGTCTGGACTGACGCCCTTCGCTCAGATGGTGTTCCGTGCGCTGAAAACCTACGGAGCGGTGGTCACCGATCAGGCCGGCGCAGTCGCTGTCCAGGGCGAGAGTCCGAACGACTGGTCGGCCGAAGGACACATGGGAGTCAGTCCCATTCTCTCCTCGTGGGTGGGTAAGCCCCGTTATGCCACCCTCTCGGGCATCCCGTGGCAAGACCTGCAGGTCGTGTCACCACCGACTTCCTAGCGGGGCCGTCGATGGGCACAGTCAAACGGTCACGTCCTGCGCCATCAGTGACAGCCGGTCCAGGTCGTCAATGGCGTCGCTCATGTCCAGCCTGGGGATACTCAGGTAGTCAACGCTCATGACACCCGCCATCATCCAGAGAACCAGGTTCGGGAACGCGTAGCTGAGTGGACCGAAGTTGGCGACGACCAGAAAGGCGACGAAGATCGCCAGAAGGGCGGGTCGCCATGGTTCGAGATCAGGCGGCCCGCGCCGCCAGATCGCCCCGCCGACGGCGCCGAACAATGCCAGGGTCCAGAGGATCGATCCAGGAAGACCCAGCTCGACGGCGTGTGACAGGAAGACGTTGTGCACTTCGAGCCCCGCGCCGGTCTGTGGATATGTCCCGGCCTGACGGAGGTAAGTCGGTCCTTTCGTCTCGAAGGTCTGCCATCCGAGGCCGAATGCCGGATATCGAACCGCGGCCTCAAGCGCAGCCCTATCGGTGTTGAGCCGATCCCATACCGACGATGATGTCTCGGCTCGAGTTGTGACCTTGCTGTGCAGTCCAGGGACGACGGCAAGTGCCAGCAGTACCGACAAGACGGCAGCGACCACGAGGTGCGGCACATACTTCCGCGTGCGCTCAGCAGCCAGCAACCCTACGATCGCACCGAGGGCAGCGCCGATCCAGACTGCTCGGGTGAGCGTGAACAACACTCCCAGCCCACACATCACGACGACGGCAGCGCACGCCACTCGTGCCGCAAAGCGGTGCCAGGTAGCGATCCCGACGGCTGCAGCGGCACCACCCATGATCAGCGCGATGCCGTTGCCGGCGCCATCGAGCAGCGGGCCTCGCGCCCGGCCATAAGAGATTCCCACTGCCGGATTTGCAATGTACCGTGGGAAGACCAGATGGGTCAGCCCTATCCCCTCCATAACCGCAGTGAACCCAAGGTAGGCGCCGACCGCCACTAGCACGCCGAGCACGATGCGCCGTTTGGCAGGCGTGCCGAACAGGAGCGGCGCCAAGACGAAGGCCAGGAAGGGGATGAGACCCAAGCGGTCGAGGAGAGCGTAGAAACCGTTGTGCGAACCGATGGTGGTCGCCCAGATCGATGAGCACGTAGCCCATGCCGCTGTGCCCAGTATGAGCAGGTGCACCGGGCGCAGGACCAGCGAGCGATCGGCGAGGAGCCGCCGGCCCCCGAAGACCATGGACAGTAGACCGACCAGGAGCAGGGCCCGATCCAGTGGCAATGAGACACCCATGGTCTTCCAGTTGCCTGAGAAGATCTCCGCGCCGGTGCCGACCGCGATGAAACTGGTCGGCGATAGCCGCCCGGCAACGAGCACACCAGCGATTCCGACGAGAACGATCGCTGCGATCAGGACCAGATGCGACCCGGTGGGGTGCTGGAAGAGGTTGGTGAAGCCGCGCAGGCGGTGCATTCGTCGCTTAGCGCTGAGAGCGGGGCCGCCGGCGACCGCGTCGGATGTCGACGAGAGAAGCGGCGGCGACACCGACCACGAACCCGCCCACGATCCCGGCGATCACGCCGATCTCCAGGTTCGATCGCCGGTTACTACCGATCAGCGCAGTGGTGCCGAGCGGGCTTACGACATCGTTGATGTCTTGGTTCGGGTTGTACGCTGCCGCGTATTGGGCCTGAAGCGCGGATGTCTTGACCTTGTCGGTATCGACACGGGCCAATGCAGCAGCAAGCTGCGGCATCAAGCCTTGGAGCTGCTGCTGTACCACCGGCAGCTGTGCCTGCGCGGCAGCGACAGACTTGGCAGGACCGGCCGTGGTCTGACCCGTCAGTGCCGTTATCTGGTTCTGCAGGGTGGTCTGCTGCTGCTGCAGCGTGGCAACTGTCAGCTGGTCCTGTTCCTGAATCTGGGCTTCTGACTGGTACTGCGCCAAAAGCGCATTGTTGGCCGCGGCCGTCTGCTGGTTGACGCTGTTGACTGCGTCTACCAGGGCTTGGGAGCCGGCCACGGACAAGGCGCTGGCTTCCGCTTGCGTGGCCCCAGTTGCCTCGATGAGGATGACCGCCGATCCCGATACCGGGGATGCGGTCACCGACCCTGCCGCCGGATGGCCGAGACGCTTGACGATGTCCTGATTCACAGTTGAGGTGCCCACCAGCCGGCTGTAGTTCGCGGCGATCTGGCTCTCTGCGGACGGAAGTCCGGCGACCGCGGCCTGGTTCGTCAAGTCGACCGTCTTGCCGACCACGAGGCGACTCTGCGCCTTATAGACCGGGCTCTTGACGACCGCTGCGGCCGCGCCGAGAACGAGCCCGACGAGCGTCAAGGTCAGAACCACGATGACATGATTCGCTGTCGAACGGCCAGGCGATATGTAGGCAGCGTTCCGACGAGCCGTGTGTTCCCCATCGTGGCGGATCGGCAGCGACGGGACCGCTGCTCCCTCAGATGCAACCATTCAGGTGTTTGCTCCTCCCGCTGCCTGCGATAGGGACGATTGAGCGCAAGCACAGCACCAGGCAGGTCTGGGCCTTGCCATGGCGCAAGAACCGAAAACGCTAGCTGATGGGACCGTCACTTCCAACGCGGAAACGATATTGCTGCGGGCCAATCAGTAGGCGCCGTGGGCGCCGAAGACACTTCCTGGCGTGTGCCAGAGGATCTTGAGGTCCCACCAGATGGACCAGGATGCCACGTAGGCGTAGTCCAGCTGGCGAAGCTCCTCGAAGGGCAGGTCGTTGCGACCGGAAACCTGCCACAGCCCGGTCATCCCTGGCCGGACCTCGAAACGCCGGGCCGCCCAGCCGTCGATGCCGGCCGATTCGTGGGGCACGAAGGGGCGGGGCCCCACCAGGGACATGTCACCGAGCACCACGTTGATCAGCTGCGGGATCTCGTCGAGGCTCGTGCGCCGCAGGAAGCCGCCGATCTTGGTCACACGAGGGTCGTCGCGGATCTTGAACAGCGGGCCGTCCACCTCGTTGCGCTCCCGGAGATCGATCTTCATGCCATCGGCGTCGACCGACATGGTCCGGAATTTGAAGATGCGAAACACCTGGTTGCGACGCCCGACCCGGTCCTGGCGGAAGAACACCGGTCCCGGCGAGCCCAACCGCACCGCGATGGCGATGGCCGCCAAGAGGGGTGAGACGAGGAGGAGCAGGATCCCCCCACCCAGGAGGTCCATGCTCCGCTTCACGCTGCGCTGCACGAGACCCAAAGTCGCAGGCGGGACGTCCATGACAGTTACGCCGTGGATCTCCTCGACCTGGGTCTGCCAGGTCACCAGGTCGAACAAGCGGGGCACGATGCACACCTTGACGGTGTCGGGAAGCTCCCGGATGAGGTCGCTGAGCTGGCCGGAGGCGTTCGATGAGAAGGTGACGAGCACCCGGTCAGCGTCGAGGTTCCGACACAAGGCCGGGACGTCCGCCAAGCACCCTTCGCCGTGCACGTCCTCGGCGCCGTCGTCGACCATGCCCACCACCTGGACGTCGGAGAAGCGGCTGAGCCGCCGAACCAGGCCGTCCGCCACCGGGCCGGAGCCCACGACGAGGATCCGAGACCGGACCGCGCCGGTGTGACGGACCACGAGGCCGCTCACGGCCCGTCCCAGCGGGAGGAGCAGCACAGCGGGCACGCTCATGAACGACACCTCGACCCAACCAAGGCGCGGTGCGCCGAACCATCGGTTCAGGAGGCCCGACACGAACAATGTGATGATGGCGCCCACGAGGAGGCCGTGAAGGAACCGCCCGAGGTCGAAGAAGCTGGTGGCCTGGACTCGGCGAGCACTCCGCCGGTAGACGCCATAGCCCGACATGGCCACCATGTACGCCACCAGGTACGGCAACTCGTGGGCCACGCTCATGGTCACCAGCGTGGGCCCCTCGCCCCGACCGAACCAGTGGCCGCGGAGTGCGGAGCCGACCAGGAACGAGAGCGCCAACACCCCGGTGTCGAACGAGATCAGCAGGAAGCGCCATGGCCGCCGGGAGGGACTGGCGTCGAAGCCGCTGCGGCCGACCAGTTCGCTCCGAACGCCGGCCCCGTGCGCCTGCTCGCGTGCATCGAGCGTCGACGTCATGGGGCTCGCTCGCCATACACGCCCGAGTCACCCAGAGACACTAGAAAATCCATCAAATTGAACGTTTGTGAGTTCACAACGAGTAGCCCATCTGTGGTAGAGGATTCATCGACTGGCCATCTGAGACTGGCCATCTGAATCCGTTCGAACGATGGAGACTCAAAAGTTCGCAAGGCCCCGCTGACCTCGGGTGGTGAGACTAGCGAAAGATAGGGACAAAAGCTACCGATCCTACGGATTCCAGCAACCGAGCGTGACCCTTCGTTGTACGACGGCTACGCTCAGCAACAACACTAGTCTGCCCGCCCCGGGCTTCGACAGGGTGTCCTCGCAGTTACGGGCGCAATAATTCGCTGGCGCTGAGGATTGCTGTACCGCTTGCATGCGTCGCTACGCCCTGGCTAGCGACGATCCCCACACGGGTCATTGCCCGAGCACTTTGACGTCCGAACATCTCTTTCTGGCCTGGCCACCTCGTGGTGCCATAATGGCACCACGAGACGAATGAACCTCCGGGATGTCCTCGATGAGGTGTACGCCGCGCTCGCTGGGGCCGCCGAGGCCAAGCGGCAGTCGCTGTCTGCGCTCGTCGTCGACCGGCTGACCGAGGCGGCTCAGGTCACCAAGGTGGCCGACTACGTTGCCGGCTACCCGCCGCTCCGGGGTAGTGGGGTGACGCTCGAGGAGGCGGCGGCCGCGATGCGCGAGGCAGGCGACGCGTCGTGAGCATGGCCGTAATCGACGCCTCCGTCCTGGCCGCCTTCTATGCCACCGACGACCCCCGACGCAACGAGATCACGGATCGCCTGTCCACCGGTGACGCCTGGCTCGCCCCCGCGCACATCGACGCTGAGGTCGTCTCCGCGCCCTCTCCTCGCGTCACCCCATGCCGACTCATGCAATCCCGGTCGCGTTGCGCCATCTGGTCGCGTTTCCCATCCGGCGTATGCCCCTGGCGCCGCTGCTGGCGCGCATCTGGGAGCTTCGCCACACCGTCACCCCCTACGACGCCGCCTACATCGCGCTGGCCGAACGTCTCGAAGCTCGGCTGATCACCTGCGACAGCACGATGGGCGGGAGCCAGCGGCCCGCAGTGTGCGTTCGACCTGATCACCTGACCACCACAAACCCAGGCGCCACCCTCTGGTATCTGATCGGATACCGTGTTCGTGATGCGGACCGCACCGACCCCACCGACCCGGGAACCGACGGCCACGCTGCTGCGCCAGGCCCGCCGGCGGTCAGGGCTGACCATCCGACAGCTGGCGGCACGGGCCTCGACCTCGCATTCGGCCATCGCCGCCTACGAGTCGGGGAGGCGCCAGCCCTCGTCTGCCACCGAGGACCGGCTGCTCGCCGCGTGCGGCTTTCGCGTCGAGCGGCGCTTGCGCGGCCTCGACCAGTTCGAGGACCGGTCGGCCCGAGGGCGCGCCCTCGTTGAGGTGCTCGACCTGGCCGATCAGTTCCCCGCCCGACACCGACCGCACATCGCCGCTCGCTTCGCCCCCGCATGACTGCGCGATCGCCTCGGCCCGGGTCGTCCGACGGCCTCTCCCTGGCGGCCAAGGTCGCGGCCCTCGATGCTGCCTTCGCCGACGCCGGCATCCCTCACGCGTTCGGTGGCGCCTTGGCGCTGGCCTGGTGCACCCAGGCGCCCCGGGGCACCAGCGACATCGACGTGAACCTCTTCGTCCCCCCTGCCCAGCTGCGCACCGTGCTCGCCGCCCTTCCCGCTGCCGTGACCTGGACCGATCGCCAGGTCGATCAACTCGATCGCCACGGCCAGGCTCGCCTGTCGTGGGCGAACACCCCCGTCGACATCTTCCTCTCGACGACACCCTTCCACGAAACAGCCATGCGCCGAGTGCACATCGAACCCTTCGCCGGACGCATGATCCCCTTCCTCTCCTGCGGTGACCTGGCCGTCTTCAAGGCCTTCTTCGACCGCCGGCGCGACTGGGCCGACCTGGACGACATGATCACCGCCGGCAGCCTCGACATCGATGCCGTCATCGACGTGCTGACCGAGCATCTCGGAGCAGACGACAGGCGAATCGCCACGTTGCGGTCACTACAGCGGGAGCTGACGAACGGGCCGACCCAAGGCAACCCCCGCCCCAGAAGGGCCTAGCGGCTGGGGGCGGGCGCCACGAGCGCGGCGCGCGCCCGCAGGGCGCCGGGCACGATGGGGCAGAGCATCCCGTAGGGCTCGCCGCCGAAGCGGTGGTGGAGGGCGTGGGCCTGGCGGAGGTGGTCGAGGGGACGCAGCGCCGGCAGGCGTACGAACCGACCATGGATGTACAGGTCGTGCACGAAGGCGTAGGCGGCGCCGTAGGCGGTCACCCCCACGCCGACGGGCACGAACAGGCGCACGGGGTGCGAGACGGTGCCGATGGCCATGGCCACGATGGTCAGCGCCGCGAACATGACGGGGAACCAGTCGTTGGCCTCGACCTGCTCGACCCATGTGGCCGGGGGCCGGCCCCGACGATGGTGGGACCGGTGCAGCACCCAGCCGGCGCCGTGCATCACCCAACGGTGGGCGGCGTAGGTGACCGGCTCCATGACCACAAAGGCAACTGCTGCGGCCACCACGCTGTCGATCACCCTGACGATTTTACCGCTTTCCGCCCCTTTGCCGAGCCAGCCGCCTCCATCAGGCCAAGAGGGTGCGGATGTCGTCGGCGCTCAACGCCACGGACTCGAACGCGCCATCGCCCACCACATCGGAGAAGAGGGCCGCCTTCTTCGCCTTGAGCGCCATCACCTTCTCCTCGATCGTCGCCGCCGCCACCATGCGATACACCATCACCTTGCGCGTCTGGCCGATCCGGTGGGCCCGGTCGACCGCTTGGGCCTCGGTCGCCGGGTTCCACCACGGGTCGAGCAGGATGCAGTAGTCAGCTTCCGCCAGGTTCAGGCCGAAGCCCCCCGCCTTCAGGCTGATCAGGAACACCGGCGTCGCCCCGGAGCGGAACTCGTCGATCACCGCGGCCCGCCGGCGGGTCTTCCCGTCGAGGTACGAGTAGCCGATCCCCGCCGCGTCCAGCCGGGCCCGGGCGATGCTCAAGTAGCGGGTGAACTGGCTGAACACCAACACCCGGTGGCCGTCGGCCACCACCTCGGCCAGCATCGGCACCAGCACATCGAGCTTCGTCGACGGCACCGACGCCTGCGTCGGATCCACCAGCGACACATCGAGACTGGCCTGGCGCAGCAGCGTCAGCGACCGGAAGATCTCGAAGCGGTGGGCGTCGACGTCGCCGAGCAAGCCGAGGACCTTCTGGCGCTCGCGGTTCAGGTACCGCTGGTAGACGCGGGCGTGGCGGGCGTCCAGCTCCAGTTCGAGGACCTGCTCCTGCTTGTCGGGCAGATCGGCCGCCACCTGCTCCTTCGTCCGCCGCAACATGAGCGGCCGTATCCGCCGCCGCAAGCGATCCAAGCACGCCCGATCGGCGTGGCGCTCGATCGGGGCCCGGTACTCGGTCGCGAACCGCTCGGACCGGGGGAACAGTCCGGGAGCGGTGATCGACAACAGCGCCCACAGCTCCATCAGGTTGTTCTCCATCGGCGTGCCCGTGATCGCCACCTTGCAGGCCACCGGGAGCAGCCGCGCCCGCTGGTAGGCCTGCGACGCCGCATTCTTGGCGAACTGCGCCTCGTCGAGGAGCAGCCCGGCCCACTCGATCCCCAGGTAGTCGTCGTGCTCCAACCGGAACAGGGCATACGACGTCACGACCAGCGTCGCGCCCTTCGCCACCTCCGCCAGCGTCGTCCCCCGCCGGGCCTCGGTCTCGGTCACCGCCACGGCAACCAGCCCGGGGGCGAACCGCTCGCACTCCGCCAGCCAGTTCCCCACCACGCTCGTGGGCGCCACCACCAGGAACGGCGCATCGCCTCCCTGCTCCCGGACATGGCACACCAACGCCAACGCCTGGAGCGTCTTCCCCAGCCCCATGTCGTCGGCCAGTATCCCGCCCAGGCCATGCTCGTGAAGGAACACCAGCCACTGGAACCCCGATACCTGGTACGGCCGGAGCTCGGCCCGCAGGCCGGCCGGGATGGGGTGGTCCCCGTTGGTGGCCTCGACCAGACCCCGCACCGACGACTCCCAGGCCGCAGCCTGAGCCGTATCCACCCCGGCCTGGCGCAGGTCGTCCCAGAGCCCGGCCTGGAACCGGCTGACGCGCACCCTGTCGCCGCTCCCCTCGCCGAGCTGGCGGGCTTCGCCGATCAGGGCCGCCAGCTGCCGCAGCTCCTCGCGCTCGAGGGAGAACCAGGCCCCGGACGGCAGGACCAGGTGGGTCCGCTCCTCGGCCAGGGCGACGAACAGCTCCTGGAACTCCACCTCTTCCCCACCGACCGTCACCACCACGCTGAGGTCGAACCAATCACTCGCGCCGCTACCGGCATCGGCGCTGCGCAAGCTCACGACCGGATCGGCCATCACCTCGTGGAAGTCCGGCGCCTCGCCGATGACCTCCACCTCGATCCCATCCAGCTCCTGGAGCAGCGGCAGGATCTCAGTGGCAAAGCGCACCGACGCCATCCCTTCGAGCAGTGCCGTCGGCGCCAGCCGCACCCCGAACGGCGTCCAGGCCACCGTTCCCGCGATCCCCTCGACCACCCGGGCGGCCACCGCCACGGTCTCGGCCATCCCCGGGCCGTCGTCTCGCCCGTCGCCAGAGAGCGGCTCCCGCCACGACCCGCCGACCTCCCCCCGCCACCAGGACAGCTCGGTGCGGTTTCCCTCCTCGAAACGCACCCCTCCCACCAGCACCGGCTCGGCCACCTCCGGCAGATCCACCGACCCGTCACCCGACCGCACCGCCACCACCCGGCGCAGGGCCGGATAGGCGGAGCGCCAGAACCGCTCCCGGTCCGCGTCGGGGACCTGCACCGCTGGTCCGGCCAGGAGCGCCTGGACTCCCGACGCCACCGGCGTGTCGAGGGCGGCCAGGTGCAGCTCCGGCGTCTCCGAGCCCGAGGCCGGGCCGTTCGGCCACCAGGCCACGCCATGCGCCGGGCTGCCCACCAGCACGGCCGCCTCGAGGCTCACGACCCGGCCGCCGGCCTCGATCCGAGCCCGGATCTCCATCCCCGTCCCGTCACCAGCCCCCGGGTCGGGATCGGCCATGTCCACCACAACCTGGGCCGGCGCCCCCTCCATCACGACCGGCAGGCCCGACCGCCCGGCCCGCAGCAACGGCACTCCAACATCCGTCGCCTGTCGCAACAGGTCCCACACCCGCCGGCTGGCGAAGCTGTCCAGCCACACGGCCTCATCCCCCGAGCTGTAACGGTACGCCGAGGTCGGGCTGCTCAGCCGGCTCAGCACCAGCAGCTCCCTGGCCACGGCCACTCGCTCGCTCGTCCGCTCCTGGTAGCCCTGGCCGTACCAGCCGCGATCGACCGCCGACCACGACACCCCGGTGCGCACCCACCTCCCCGTGGGGCTCTGCACCACCGGTCGAACTCGGATCGCTGGGCCTCGTTGCCGCCGCGTCCGCCCATTCGCCGGCGCCTCCCGCACCAGCTCGAACTGCAGGCCGAGGTCTGGCCCATCCGGGCTCGCCGTGGCGCCTCCCGAGTCGAGGAGCCCTTCGAGCGCGACCTCCCACGCAGCGCGCCTCTCTCTTGACCGTGAGCCGACCGGAGGGGTCCGCGGGCCTGAGCGCGGCGCGAGGAGCAGGGCCACGGCATGCTTGCAGTCGATCCCCACCGGGCACGAGCACGCCATGTGGATCCCCTGGAGACGCCCGGACGGCGAGCGAACCAGTGTCGCCTCCGCCTCGTACGGCTGCGATGCGCTGCCCTGCACCACACCGCTGACATCGTTGTCGCCGCTCCACCGACAGCTGACGATGGCATCGGTATAGCTGTACAGACGGGCCCGGGCGAGCGTCGCCGGGCGCACCAGACGCCGCAGGACGGCCTCGTCGGCCTTGGTGATCACCTGCTTCCCATCTCCTCGGGTCGGCCTTCCCCGACCGTAGCGGCCGCCGACCCACCCTCCGCGCCACCACGCGCCGGAGGAGACCACTGGGTGAGCAGTACCGGGTATACTCGGTTCATGGCCAAGGTGATGGTGTCGCTTCCTGACGATCTGCTCGGCTCGCTCGACGCAGAGGCCGCTCGCAGGAACACAACCCGCAGCGGGCTCCTGCGTGACTACGTGCACGAGGGCCTGCGCCATCGAGGACAGGACCGGGCGCGCCGCGTGCAGCAGCTCATGAGCGAAGTTGGCCATCATGGAGGTGACGGCGTCAGCGATCTCAAGCGACACCGGCCAAGGGCGTGACGTTCTGGTTCGTCGACGCGAGCGTGCTGCTGGCCCGAGAGGACGCCGACGACGATCAGCACGAAGCCGCACGCGAGCTGCTCGCCGGCGACGCGACATTGGCGACACTTGATCTGGCCTACTACGAGGTGGCCAACGTCGCTGTCCGAGCGTGGCGCGACGTTCAGGCCGCGTCCCGTCTGCAAGGTTTGGTAGCCGCGATCGCAGCCGACGGTGGGCTGACGCGGGCCGATGAGACGCTCATCGCCCACGCCGTCAGGTTTGCGGACACCGAGGGACTGTCGGTCTACGACGCCGCCTACGTGGCCGGTGCCGCCGGCGCCGGAGCACAGCTGGTCAGCTGCGATCTTTGCGACCTGGTGAACCGCGATCTCGCCGTCACCCCTCAGCGAGCCTGTCAACCAGCCTGAGCACGGCGTCGATGTCGCAACCCTTGCGCGCGGGCAAGAGATGGCCCAAGTGTGCGGGGATCATGGCTAGAATTGTGGTCATGGCCGAACGGATATTGCCCCTTGCCGAAATAAAGAAGCGGTTGTCCGAGATTGTCGACGGAGTGGAACGCCACCACGACCGGATCATGCTCACTCGCAACGGGAGGGCGGCTGCGGTGATCCTCAGTCCTGGGGATCTCGAGTCGCTCGAGGAGACGCTCGCCGTCCTCTCCGACCCCCGAGCTCTGCAGGAGATCCGTGATGCAGAGGCGGACATCGATCGCGGGCGCTACGTCGACGCCGATGCCCTGCGGGCCAAGTACCGCCCTGGATGACCGACTGGTCGCTTCTGATGGCGCCTGCGGCCGAACGGACCCTCAATCGACTACCTGACCGAGTCGCCGTCGCAGTCGTCGCGTTTGTGACCGGTCCCCTCCTCGAAGCACCCGAAAGGGTCGGCAAGCCCCTGCAACGGGAGCTGGCGGGATACCGGTCGGCAGGCAGAGGTGCGTACCGGATCGTCTACCGCGTCCTCGACGCCGAACATGTCGTCCGGGTCGTGCGCATAGATCATCGAACGGACGTCTACCGGAATCGCTGATGGCGGCGTCTGGCGCGGCCACCGCTGAAATAGCCAGATCACGTGCTGATATGGTAGCGGCACAGTTTGGCACCTGGACCAAGGAGGAGGCGGGGGGATGGATCTCACCGGAGGCATGGACGCAAGCGTTGACGAGGTGGCGGTAGATCCGCAGACACCTGAGTTCATGGAGGGGGCCAACGTTTGGCTGTGGGACGGGGAGGGACGCGTGGCGTTGCCACGCGTCGCCGTAGATGCCGTGGGGGCCCGCTGGAACGAGGCCCATTTGATTAGCGTCAACGCCGCCCTGCCGGGTGGCCGGGTGCTCGTCGTGCGCGGGTCGGGTCCGCCACAACCGGCGATGGACGAGCAGGGTCGTCCGCGTGTTCGCGGAGCTGGCCCGTTGCGTTTTGTATGCCTCGAACCGTTCCGCCGCTGGCGGGTGACCTTCGACGGTCTCGCGGGGGAGACCACTACGGCCGACCAGATAGCCAACCGCTTCGGTGGCTCGCAGGCCGTTCCGAACCCGACGGTGCCGCTGCGTTTTGACATCGTCTACGAGATGACGGTGACTCCCTGGCTCAACGGTGCCTACGAGCCGGACGGGGTCGTTCTCGCGACGGAGCGCCGGTTCGAGCAGCTGTGCTCGGCCGAAGGGGAGGTCGAGATATCCGGGACGACGATCCCGCTGAAGGGTGGAGGTCTGCGGATCCGGCGGAAAGGAACCATGCAGCGCAGCGACTACTCCGACTGGATGGGGCACGTGTGGATGTCGGCCCAGTTCGCCAGCGGTTGCGCCTTCGGCATAGACAATTTTCACCCCCATCCGGACGGCTCGATCCGATACCACGAGGGCTGGGTTCTCGATAACGGCGAGATCCTGCCGGCAAAGTTCGTCGACACACCGTGGAAGACCGACTGGGTGGCGAGCGGCGAGAATGTGTCCTTCATCCTCCGCACCGAACGGGGCGACGTCCAAATAGATGCCGAGACCGATGTCACCATTGTCAATCCCATTGCCGAGCCTCCGGCGGGACGAGCCGCGTTCCCCTCCACCCAGCAGGGAATCGCTCGTTTCCGGTGGAACGGGGAAGAGGCCTACGGGATGATCGAGCGCTCCTCCCAGATCGAGAAGGGCCCCCAGGCGTGACCGTGGCCTCCCCGCAGGCGCTCATCGATCAGGCGATGGCGTCGACCGGGCTCGACGACTTCGGTGTCGATGGGTGGCAGATCGGGTTGGAGCACCTCCTCGATGCCGTCGGACGTGACTTGGGCCACCGTCCCTCGGCGGTCACATGGGTGGAGGAAACCATCCTCCGCCGCCTGAAGAGCCGCCTCGAGGTCGAAGCCTGGTACGCCGCCCAAGGCGACGAGGGGCCACCGGATCTCGAAGGGCCGGTGGTGATCGTCGGCCTGCCGAGAACGGCGACCACGGCTTTGCACCATCTCCTCAGCGTGGACCCTCAATTCCGGTTCCCCCGCCCGTGGGAGATGGCCGTACCCGTGCCACCCCCGGACGTGACCACGGAGGCCGCCGATCCTCGCCGGTTGGGAATGACCGGCCGGGGCAATGACGTGCGCCATATCTCCTCCGTTGACGGTCCGACCGAAGACGGCTACATCCACGCGCTGCACTTCGGGCATCAAGAGATGGCCCTGCCGGTGCCCACCTATTCGGCGTGGTGGCGCGATGCCGATCTTCGCGGCACGTTCGCCTACCAGGAGCGGGTGCTGCGACTTCTGCACTCCCGCCGGCCGCCGCACCGGTGGCTGTTGAAGGCACCGGCGTACCTGTTCCATCTGCCCGAGATGAGCGAGCACTACCCTGCGGCGCGGTTCGTGATGACCCATCGCGACCCGGCGTCCGCCCTCCCCTCGGCATGTAGCGTCGTCCTCGCCGCCCGGAACAGCGTGCCCGGGCTCGACCAGGACAAGCTGGCCTTGGGAGAGGAGATGGTAGCCCACTTCTCCGAGGGTATGCGCCTGGCCATGGCGGCCCGTTCAGGCATGAGCCATGACCTCTTTTTCGATGTCGGCCAGGCGGAAGTGGAGCGGGATCCGGTCGGCACCGCCGAGCGCATCTACAGGTACTTCGGTCTGGAGATCAGCGTTGCGGTCAAGGCAGCCATGCGGGATTGGGCGGCCGCGAACCAGCGCGGTTCCCGAGGTTTGCACCATTACTCCGCCGAGGAGTTCGGCCTCACAGACGGGGGCATCCGGAAAACATTCGCCGATTACTCGGAACAATTCGGCAGCTACACCGTGCCGGCCGCGATGTCCTGATGCCGCTGCAAGCTGCCCCGTCCGCCCAGCGCGCGATTGACATCGTGCATTTCCTGGCCGAGCGGCCGACGAAGAGCTTCGCCGTGGCCATGATCGCCCGCAGCGTCGGCCAGAGCCGGGCGACGTGCCAGGCGGTGCTGCTTGCGCTGGAGGCGAGCGACTGGGTCAACCGAGATGTGGCCGGCGGCTATTGCATCGGCACCGGCCTCATCTCGGTCGGGATGGCAGCTCAGCAAGGCACCGCAGTCGTCGACCTGCTGTCGGCGGGAGTGCACGACCTGCATTCGGAGACGGGCCAGCAGGTGACGGCGTCGATCCCCTCTGGCCGCGACCTGGTGGTCGTGGCCCGGTCGGGCCCGGAGCGACCACTGGCCGTCGCCATGGCGATCGGCCAGATGTTCCCGCTGGTACCCCCCTACGGTTTGGCCTTCGCCGCCTGGGGCGAAGGCAACCTCGAACGCTGGCTGGACCGCGGTCCCGAACTCGGACGCCGAGCTCGCACCCGTCTTCGCCACGCCGCTGGCCTCGTCCGACAAATGGGTTACAGCGTGATCCTGGACGCCTCCACCCGTCACGCCCTCGCCGGCGAAGCCGCCCGGCCGCACGAACACGAGCGCGAAGAGTTGATGCAGGTACTCGCCCAAGACGAGCACTTCCGGTCGGAATCACCGTCGTCGGCCCAGGTGTCATACATCTCGGCCCCCGTCCTTGCCGCCGGCGACCAGGTCGTGGCGCTGGTCGGGCTCCTGCTGCAGACGGACAGCGCACAGGAGTTCACCAGCACGGCGGCCGCGGTGCGGTCAGCGGCATCTCGGATCAGCAATGCGCTGGCGGTACGGACGGCCTCGATGGAGGACCGGACGGCCTGATCATGCCGCCATCAGAAAGGGTTATCCACCGAACATGCTTGAGGACCAGAAGATCCTGCTGACCGGTCCGGCGGGCAACATAGGTTTCCCGCTGGCCCGTGAGCTTGCGCAAGACAACGAGGTTTGGGGTATCTCGCGTTTCGCCGACCCAGCCGAGCGAGCCAGGGTCGATGAGGGCGGGGTGATCACTCGCCCGGTCGACTTGGCTCGTTGTGAGTTCGGTGACCTCCCGGACCATTTCGACTACGTGCTCCATCTCGGCGCCTACATCATCGGGGACGACTACGACCGAGCCCTGCAGGTCAACGCCGAGGGCACCGCGTTGCTGATGACCCGATACCGCAGGGCCAAGGCGATCCTGGTCATGTCCACCAACGGCGTCTACCAGCCCAACCCGGACCCGTGGCACCCCTACCTCGAGACGGACCCCCTCGGAGACGCCCACGTTCCCGGTGTGCCGACCTACTCCATCTCCAAGATCGCCGAGGAGGCGATCGCGCGAGCCTGCGCCCGGCAGATGGACATCCCGACGATCATCTGCCGGATGAACAGCGCCTACGGGGTGACCGGGGGAGGGGGGCTGCCGGGCATCTACTTCGACAAGATCCGTGCCGGCGAGAACGTCATCCTCCGCTCCGATCCCAACCCGTACAGCCCTATCGACGACCGTGACATCTTCGGGCAGACCGAAGCCCTCCTCGATGCCGCCTCGCCGGCATGCCCGATAGTCAACTGGGGCGGCGACGAGGCGGTACCAACCCAGGACTGGTGCCAGCTCTTCGGCGAGCTCCTGGGGGTGGCCCCGGACGTGGCCGTGGTCGGCGTGCCGGGAACCCAGCCCGGTGTGGTGGGTGACAACACGAGACGGCTGGCTGTAACCGGTCCGTCCCGGGTGGGCTGGCGAGAGGGCATGACCGCGCTGGCCGAAGCACGCAGGCAGCTTCCGGGCCGCTGAGGGAGGTCCACGGCAAAGTCGTCATCGTCGCCGGCGCGGCAATATGGGCCCGGGCGCGCCTCGTCGGCGGGAAGTCCTTCGGCGCCATCCGCCGGGACGTGACCGCCATGACCTGGTTGCCACCTGCTTACCGCTGCCCGCCCACGGGCCGCCGACGCCTCGGCGCTCACCCGAGCCACCCTCGAGGGCTACCTGGCCCACCTGGTCGCGCATGGCCCGGCGCCCAGCACCCCGCCTCGGCTATCTCACCAGCCTGCGCGGGTTCCTCGGGATAAGCGGCCGGCGAGCACCGTCGGGCGATCTGGGCCGACATGCCTACACCGAGCGCCAATGCAGGCAAGGTCACCGTCTTGAACCAACCGCCCAACGAGTCCGAGATCCGTGTGAGACCGGTGGGTGGGAAGATCTTCCAGTGAACCGACAGCAAGGACACGAGGAGCACAGCCAGCCAGAAGTTCGGTATGGCGATCGCCGCGCTCGAGGTCACCTGCGCCGCCCCCTCAGTCGGTCCCCCCGGCCGAAGTCCCGACACCAAACCCAACGCGGCGCCGATGACGACCGCTACTACCGCAGCCGCCATCACCAGGCTCAGCGTCACCCGCAGCCGGCACGCGATCTCATGAGCCACCGGCACCCCGGTCACCAGCGAGCGTCCGAAATCGAGATGGGCAGCGCCGGTCAACCAGTGCCAGTACTGCACCAGCAGCGGGTCATTCAGATGAAGCTGCGCTCTTACCCGGGCGATTGCCTGCGGCGACGTATTCGTTCCCCTGCGAGGGTCACCGCCGGATCGCCTGGCACTAGCGCCAGCAGCATGAAAACGGCGAACGATACCATCGGACGTGCCGAAGCGGGACAAACACCGATAGGTCTATCTCTGCCTCGATGCGGGCGTCGCCAAGAGAGGTGCGAAGAGCGAAAGACAGTTTCTCGCCACGCGACTGCATTCCCCGCATCCACGGCGTTTCGAGCACTTGCACAGGGGTACGCTCACCGTCTTGGGTGACCCAACCTTCGCAGAATTTCTTCGAGCCGTCCGGCCTTGGGTAGTAGTGGATGAACCCGAAGGCTCGTCCACTGGGGAAGAAAGCCGAATGCCAACAATGACCGAAGAAATCGGAAGCATCTGTACGATTCCCGCCCTTGCGGTGGATTCGCAGCCCGCCCCCGGAGAACGGGATCTCGTCGGTGTCGATGCTAACAATCCCCTGCGCAGAGAACAACTGCTCGAAGCGATGCTCCCCCGGGACGAAACCCTCGCCACCGAGCGAGCCTTGCACCCACGGCGGGGCCACCATATGGGTCTCGACCTCGATGGTTATTGGTAACAGCCCAGATCCGTTCGAGCGCGTTGAGCTTGAGTGGCCGCCGCTTCGCTCGCCGCCTGGGCAACTCGTCCATCATTCTCGCGCACGACCTGACTGGGATGGTCTGGTTGCGGCGCGCGACCGGAGATCTGGTCTTCCGCCGTCGGTTCTACGGCGTCGCCCTCGAATACGAGACGCCAGCGTGCGAAGGGCCCAATACACTCGAAACGCAGCGGTCCAGCCCCACATACCCGCGCCCGCCCGGCGCTGTCCCTAGCGGGTACAGGAGGATCGTAGTCCCACGCTAGGAGAACCCGCCCGTCAGGCAACGCTAGGTTCACCGTCGTCGTCCGAGCCGTCCTCCACGTCGCGCCGGCCGCTTCCACAGCTATCCTCGGAAGCGCCACCCGCCCAGCATCGTTCCATATCCACACCGACATACCCTCGCGGTAGTCGAGCGCGTCAGGCACGTCCGCCGTAACCTCATCGAGCTGACCGTCCATCCCTCCGGTGAGATCGACCGTCATGATCGTTGCCAAATGCTGATATCGCCGCCCAGGGCTTCAAGTGACTTCTCCATGGCCCCCGGGGCGTATTGGTTAGACGGGCGGTCGTAGTCCCAATACCGGGTTCGGGCACTGAACTCCGTCCACTTCATCCCCAGTTGTATGGGGAAATGAACGCCCTTTCGTTCAGGCACGGCGGCCTCCCACGTGGCTACGTGCTCGGCAGAGCGGAAGAAGTTGATGCTGTCGCACGTGACTATCCAATCGGTGCGGAAGTCTCTCGGGTGGCTTCCTATATGTATTACGGCCGATTCGGGATCGACGGAAAGGAACTCCCGGTCTTGAGCCTCGAAGGTGATGGGTTCCCAGCAATCTGGGCATGCAGACATCACCGTGACTCTGGCTCCGGGCAACAACGCGTTCAACGAGCACGCTTCGCCCGCGCACCCGGCGTACCAGACCCGGCCGTCCTCAGCGGTGACCTTGTGACGCGTTGGTGCGGCGCTGAATGGCGGCATCTTCAAAATGTCTTCAGTGCCGGGCACAAACACGACGAAGTTGGCGCGCTCCATTTGATGTAAACCCTCCCAGACCTGGTCTTGGCTGAACCCCAGCTCATCTCTGATCGTCCTCAAGTCAGGCGCAGTGGAGTGCCTCAAGAAGTAGTCATATAAGTACTTGCGCAGCCGTTTGGCGTCCGGATCAAACTCGAACCGCTCAGTAGAGGTATTGCCGTATTGACCGTATGGCGAATGGAATTGGTGCACCTGCGACCTCCTGGTGGTTTGGGCGTTGAATAAAAGGTCTACTTGGCAACTCCGAGCCCCGACCAGTAGTCGAGCGAGGAGCCCGACTCGTAGTAGGGGTTAGCCACGAAACCGCGGACCTTAGAGTCGTACGCGACCGGCACTTTGGCATTGACGATGAATACCATTAGCGCCTGCTTGTAGACGAGCGCCTGAAGCTGACGAACGTCGGCGATGGCCTGCGGGCTTCTCGGGTCAAGGGCGGCGATATTCTGATAGAGGGCTCCTATCGCTGGGCTGTTGTAGTTGCAAACGTCACCCAGGTTGCCGGGGGTAACTTGGGCGATCGGTCCGTAGTCGCCGATGGTCCCGCCCTGCGCGAGGTTGAGCGGCGCGACATGTCGCACAAAGAAGTCGTCTATCGCGTTCTCGGGCTGCACCAGCGAGACCTGAACGCCGATGGCCGCCCACTCCTGCTGGATAATCTGATACATCTGTGTTAGCGCCGCTCCGGGGAACACCACCAGGGACGTGCGGAAGCCGTTCGGGTACCCGGCTGCCTTCAGCAACTGCTTAGCCTTGGTTGGGTCGTATGAATAGAACCCCTCGAGGCTGCTGTCGTAGTATGGGCTCCCAGGTGGCCATACACCGATCATCGGCTTGGCGGCGCCATCCATCACGCTGCTTACAATTTGGGGCCTATTGATTGCGTAGTTCAGCGCCTGCCTTACCACCATGCTATTAAGCGGTGGATCCGATTTGCAGATAACTGACTCGTAGGGCGTGTTGCCCGCCTCGTCGATGGTGAATTGTGACTGAAGTGCGGATATTGAGTCGTAGCCGCTGAGCGCCTCGACGTCTACGGTTCCCGCTTCCAGGGCACTGACCTCTGGAGGACCCGTCGAGACGTTGACGAACTCAAGGCTCCCGAGCTTGATCGCTTGCGCATCCCAGTAGCTGGGGTTCTTGACGAGCGTAATGCTCTCGTTCGGGACGTACGACTGGAGCTTGTATGGTCCCGCTCCTACGGGATCCGCTCCGAGGTTGGCACCGGGCCTCTGCGCCGCCGTCGGTGAGACGATGTAGCTGGACGGAAGGGAGAGCTGTTCGAAGAAGACCCCCGCCACTGGACTGTTGAAATTAATGGTCACGCTCACTGGGCTCGTGACGTCGATGGTGGTGATCTGCTGCAGGGTTGAATTGAACTGTCCGTGTTGGGCAGCGTTCTTGTTGCGCAGGAGGCCCGCTTTCACGGCGGCGGCGTCGAATGGTGTCCCATCTGAGAAGGTCACGTTCGGCCTAATGGTGAGGCTGAGCGCCGTCGGGTTGACGACGTTCGCCGCGGTGGCCAGCCCCGGCGTGAAGGCTCCGGTCTTCGCGTCACGGTGCAGAAAGGTGTCGTAGACCGCCAGCTGCCATTCAATGTTGATTCCTTGGGCAACCGCCTGCGTGGGATCGAACGTAATGTTGCCGCCCGGCCCCGCGCTAAGCTCGGCCCCGACCCGCAGGATGCCAGCGGGATTCAGCCCCCCTCCTGCTCCGTGGGCCGACGATTTTTGTGATGTGCCGCCGCCCCCGCAGGCCGCCAGCACCACAGCAGATACCGACATAAGCACCAGAAAGAGGCGCCTTCGCGAACGAGCCATGTGTCCCCCTTGTCCAAGTGACTTGCCTCAGGTATAGCGCCTGGAACCTTTGATTGCTATAAAGGGTTGACAATGCCCTCAACCAATGAGAGTCCTTCTTCTGTCATTACTCAGTGTCTTTATCGCCCCAGTGATCTCGTCAGACGCGGCCCGCACCCGTTGTCCGAGCTCGGTCAGACCGGGGACGTCCAGCCGTTCGTTGATATTCACGATGGTAAGTGCGTAGCGGGCGTCGCCGTCCTCGAAGATCGGAGCGTGAACCGAATTAATCGTCAACTCCTCGGAGCTGGCGCCGCCTCGGCGTGGAGACTCGGAGCGCTCCATACGATCGAGTTGTCCGCGCAGGAACTGCCACAGGTTCTCTTCAGTGACCGAATAGGGAATCTCTTGGAGGACGGCTACCCACCGTTCCTGCAACTCGGACCGCAAAGTCGCCGCAAAGCCTCGTTCCCTTATCTCCTCCAAATCTGTGGAGAGCTCCAGGGAGCGGTCCAAATCTGAGGTAGCGCCCCGCTTTAGCCATGCGGTCTGCGCGGCTTCGTCCTGGAAGGCTACAAAGACCCGGCCGAACGGCGGGAAGCACGGCGTTCTTTGACCCGGTCGTGTCGAGCTGCCGTCGAGGCCACCAGAACCGGTGGTGTCAAGGATCAGTACCTCGTCGTTGACCATTATCGAAAATACGCACTCGCGTCCAAGCTCCGAAGCCAGTTGCCGCATCACCGGCCGGGCAATACTGACGTGCGGCGTGAACTCTGTCGCAGCCTGGCCGAGAGCTATCAAGGTGGGCCCCAAGCCATAGCGGGCGGTCTGGGGCGTGCGAAACAGCCATCCTGATTCACACAGCGTCTGAATGATGGTGTAGGCCGTCGACTTGTTCATGTGAACGCCACGCCCAATCTCGGTGGCCGTTAGGGTCTTCTCCGGATGGGTAGCGAGGAACTCTACGATCGCCACTGCTCTGGCGGCGCTGTTCGAATGCGATATCGGTCCGGGCATGACAGCTGCGCTGAGCTCTAAGAGCTCGGCACTGCCTCCCCCGCCGCCGGGCGTGTCGGACCGTCGGCGGCGAAGCTCCGAGATTCCTTCGCCAGCTTCGGAATGACCTTCGTTCCCAGGAGCTCAATAGAGTTCATGATGGTTTCATGCGGTTAGGTGCCCGAATTGCACATAGCAGAGGATGGCATCACACCCGACGCGCTGGTAGCGCTCGACCTTCTCCTGGCATTCGTCGACATCGCCGATGATGATCATGTCTTCTTCGTCCTGGTAGGGCTTGGGGATGGTAGCTCGCTCCGAGTCTCCACGGGGAAGAGCGGAGACCTTGAGGAACGGAATGTCCACCGCAAGTGTTTCCTGTTCCCACGCCTTGACAATGGTCTCAACCGCCTCTTCCCACTGCGCCCGGCTCTTATAGTCCTTCACACCGAATGCGAACCGCTCCAGCGCGGTGGAACGGGCGGCGCCCCACCCCACCCGGCCCCGTGAGAGTAGATCTACCGTCGCGATGCGCTCAGCGTTATGCGCCGGATGACGGAACGGGTGAGGCGTCAGTGCCACCGAAAGCCCAGCCTGATGTCCTTGGTGACCTCGGACAGCGCCCCAAGGACCACCTCGGGCGCCGGGCAGTGAGACCGGCCCGGCGCGAAGTGGTGCTCGACGACCCACGCCGTACCGTAGCCGAGCCGATCGGCGAACTTCACCTGCTCGATTGCCTCGAAGTAGGTCCTCTGCTCGGCCTCCCGCTGACCGGATGGAATGGGCTTGTCCCCCGGTTGGGCCGCGCTCAGCTCGTAAAGCAGATCGAGCTTCATTCATCTCACCCCTTCCCCTCACCCTTCGCGGCCTTCATCAGCGGAATCGAGCCGTCGAGCCTCCCGGCGGTTCATATATCCGAGCGAACCTGTCTATATGGAAACGGTACACCTCAACATCAAAGGATGCAAGAGGCAGGTGCATGCATACGCCGCGACGTTTCGGAACCACACGGCGTGCTCGGCCCTCCAGGAGATGGTAGAGACGGCGGGGTCGGCCAGGAAGGTGAACAGGTCGTCCTTCTCGACGAGGAGATGCTTTCGAGAGTTTGCGGTCCTCGTCGTGAGGAGGGGCCGCCTCGCCGAGCAGTCAACCTGCTCGGTCAGGCCCTCGATCACCTTCCGCCGGCTCTCAGGGTCGAGGCCTCTGGCGTTAAGGCGATGGCTCGGAGCCGGTGCCCGAGGACGAGGGGGTTGACGTGCTTGCCTGCGTGGCCGCCGGGAAACAACCAGTTGCTGGTGATCTGATCGGTGACGCCGTTGCTGCGCCGCAACGGCAGTCGCCCGATGAGGGTGGCAAACGGCTCGTTGAGGGGCATTAGGATGGCGGTCGAGGTTGACGGTGACGGCTCCGCCGAGCGAGGAGGGATGTCGGCGGTGGGTGAGCCGAGCGATCCAGCTGAGGGGCTGACCCCTGTTCCTTTCCGACGAGAGCGGACCGAGCGCCAGACCCGGACGCCGGGGACATCGTCGGCGGACCTCGATTCGTCGAGCGAGACGGGCTCGACCGACCCTCCGAGGTACCGTCGCCGAGGTAGACGTAGAGTGGCGCCCCCGTTCCGTTGGCGACCTGGCCCAAGAAATCCCATATCTCCGTCTCAATGCGGTTCGCCTTGGATGGACGGCCGGGAGCCCCCGAGGTCAACCCGGGTTCGACTGGCCGCTGTGGGCTCGGTAGTCGCTCGGTGCTTGGCTGGCCGCGTAGGCGGTCCAGTTGGTGCGGTGGGGTGGCCCAGCGGCTGGCGGTGCTGGGGCTGATGCCGATGAGGATGTCGAGAATGGCGGGCGGGATCTCGGTTACGAGCTGGGCCCGGGCGCTGTTGGGCAGGTTCCGGGGTTCGATGCGGGCCTGGCCGAGGATGTCCCCCCTGGCGGGGGTGCCGCGACCCCCGTCGGGCACGGTTTCTATCAGCTCGTCAGCCCGTCTCGTCACGTGCGCCAGGAACGCGCGATCGGTGGGGCTTGACATGTTGACGGTAGGGGGCCCCAGCCGTTTCTGACGATGGTGCCCGTAGAGTCGGAGGATCACGTCGGTTGGTTGGTCGAAGCCTCGGCCGTGAGCGACGTCATAGTCGGTGTAGGCGGGAGTGGCGGCACCGGTACCCATCCTGGCACTCCGAATAAACGCCAGCCGGTCGCATCGACGGCCACGACAGCCGAGGCGTTGACCCGGCGGCGGATCTCGCTATTCACGGGGACCAGGTCCGTCCATGTCGACTCCGCCGGCTGGCAGAGCGCTCCGACCATGACTTTCAGCCCTAGGCGTTCGGCGAGGACCGGGAGAGCTTGGAAACGGCACCCCGAGGCCATAGTGCAACCACGCCGTCGCCGCCTTGGCGTTCGGGCCGGTCTGGGCGCCGGCCGCTCCCAGCGCGTCGGGGGTCTGCTCGGCGTGGCGTGCCTGCACTCGTTTGGCGCAACGGTGGTAGAGCGGCCAATCGCTACGTTGAACTTGGTCGTCTGCGGCGGAGGGGAGGCCGGCAGGTCCGCTCTGGTACTGATCCGCATCACGGACATGTTCGACCTCCCCGCCGCAATGAGGGCAGCAGCCGGGCAGTGGTGCCTCGAACGTGCGCTCGCGGTCCGGGGCCATCCGGTGACCGTGACGGCCGTGCTCGACACCGCCCGTACGCCCCGGCCGGCGACGCTCCGTCCACAGGCTCGTCCAGCGGCGGAACCTTGCCGCCCGGCGCTTACCCGAACGGAGGGACTCTTGCAGCACCTCTCCAACTCGACGATGCGCTGGTTGCGCTGGGCCACCATCTCGTCTCGCTCGGCGAGCGCATTCTCCAGCCCGACCGCCACCGCCTCCATGCGAGCCACGACCTTCCTCAGATCTGCTCCGTATCGCCTCTCGAACCCGGAATAGACGGCTCCGATCACTCGGCTCCACCCACTAAGACCGTGCCCTATCAGCCCACCCAGGTGGTGGCACCGCTATCCGATGAAATCCTGGTCGGAAGCGTTGCTCGGCGCGAGGACTTTCCTTCACCCGGCGGGAGGGAGCCGATTTGGCTGATCCCTACCGAACCACCTGGGGAAGCGCCTTCTGCTAGCTAAGTTCTAGATCTCCCCATTCGATTTGCGCACACCAGCGGTGGAACTCGGCTCCCCTCCAAGGGGAGTTTACTTGCAATCGTCCGTATTGATTGTTCACGTAGTAAATCTTCTCGGGCACGCCTTCCGGCCGCATGAAGAGCAATTTTGCGGCCTCTTCGTCTAGGGAGTGGTTGTAGCGTCGATATGCCTCCTGCTTGACCTCGACACGAGTCTTCCGCTCAGCGATCATGCGCATGATGCAGCGGCCTGCGAAGGCCGACCAGAGCACCCACCAGTGGTGGAGACCGGCTCCCCCTGACGTGGGTTGTGAGTTGGGTCCGTAGAGCATGAACATGTTCGGGAACTCGGGGACCATGAGGCTGACATAGGCTCGAGGCCCGTCGATCGACCACAGGTCGTCGTGGAGGTTCAGGCCACCCTTCCCGATGTAACTCGCTGGCCTAAGGTACTCGGCCACTTCGAATCCGGTCGCCGTAACGATGGTGTCGGCCTCGCGCATGGTTCCGTCGATGGTCTCGATACCTTTTGCCGTCAACCGAACGATTGAGTCGGTGACTAGCTCAACGTTGTCATGGGTTAGGGCTTGATACCAACCGTTGTCGACCACAAAGCGTCGAGCGAACGGCGGATAGTCAGGAATTAGCCGGTCGATAAGGTCCTCACGCCCGCCCGTTTGGCTCTTGATGTAGGCGATGAGATCGTCCCGGACTTTGTCATTGGCCGGGTTGACTGTGCCCCCACGCTTGACCCAGTCCTCGTCGGGGACAAGGAAATCGTGCAGGTCATTGAATGCCATCGCAGTGAAGCGCAACCAGTTCCAATACCCCGGGAAGTTATCTAGCAGCCATCTAATTTCTGGCTCCACGGGCTGGCCGTACTTCGGACGGGGAGAAATCCACTGGGGCGTCCGTTGGAATACGAAAGTCTGCTCGGCCTCCCGGGCGATGGGGGCGAGCAGCTGGACTCCGGTTGAACCGTTGCCTATGACTGCCACCCTCCGCCCGGTGGCCTCCCAGTCGGCTGGCCAACGCGATGGATGTACGATTAGCCCTTCGTAGACGTCCCGGCCTGCTAAGTCTGGGATCTTTGGGTTGGCGAACACCCCGGCCGCGCTCACAATCACGTTGGCCTCCAGGATTTCGGCTCCACGCGACGTGACCAGATCCAACATCCAGACATCACGGCTTTCATGAAAGACAGCCCGGATCAACTCGCACTCGAAGCGGCAATTCTCGTAGACGCCGTACTTCGAAGCGATGTGGTCGACATACCTCCTCACTTCCGGACCACGCCCAAAGTACTCCGTCCAGTGATAGTTCTTCTCGAAGCCGAACTCGTAACTGATCGATGCTGTATCAACGCGAATATCCGGATAGCGATGCTTCGCCCATGTCCCCCCCGGACCGGCCTGACGCTCGATCACCACGTACGGGATACCCAGGAGTCCCAGCTGGACGCCCATCGCGATACCGCCGAAACCACCCCCTATTACTGCGACTCTGAAACCATCTGGTAGATCAGGGCGCTCACTGTGCCATCGAGCCGCGAGGGGGAACTCCTCGAAGGCCGGTATCGCTCGCCAAGCATCGAACTCGAGGTCGGTCAGCGCGCGACCTTTTACCATCGCGATGAGATCGCGAAGCTCAGCCTCCGGTGGTTCAGATGCCAACCCGGGATCAGCGTTCTCGCGCAGCCAGCTCACCGCCTTGCTGACCAACAGGTTGCGTTCTGTCTCGTTGAGTTGCGCAGCTGCCGGAAGCGCGGCCAGCCCGGGATCGTGGGTATTCTGAAACAAGGCCACCCGAAGGGCATTTAGGTCAGCCAATTCCGCAGCACGTCGGATGAAGCCTTCGTCAACTGTCGGGTCCATAGATTTCCTAACTAATCATCGGTAAGTTAATTGAATCCAAGGAAAGCTCGGCGATGGCAGCACTGGCCTCGTTGCACGCCCACCGAAGCGTGCCACCTAAGTCGATCAAAGTAGAGGAAGTCCAGCGTCCGCCCGGGCGGCACTGTTCAGATGGAAACAGGGTCTACACACGTGGCTCGATCGCTCTCTGTATCTCGTTCGGGGGATGGCGGATTGCGCGTGTGGGTCCGTGTCTGTCCACTTCAGGTAGTCGGACCTCGCACGGGGAGTAGGAGTCATATATATGGACAAGGAGTTTCATATGTGTACCCTATGTCTCGAGTCGGTAGATTGCAACCTGCGTCCCGGCGCGCTGGCGACGCCGACTCCGAGCCTTTGGAGCAAGGGCATATCGGTCGGCGATGCGGGGTGCCGCTCTTTGCTTGGTCTGCTTGAGGGCCGCGCCGCAGGCCTCGAAGCCCTCGCCGCCTGGCGCTCGGGACCTGCGCCGGAATCGTCGCGGCGGGTCTCGCTTCGGTGGGCCTCGCTTCGGTGGGCGCCAGCCCATGAGCTAAGACGAGATGCACCTCATCTGCTGGTTGGTGGAGCTAGACGGAATCGAGCTACCGACCTCAGGCATTATCTGTGCATCCCAGCGGCCACTGCCGGGGGCCCGCAGCCGCGGTTGCTCGAAGCGAAGCCAGCCCGATTGCTCGCTATGGGCGGAACAGCGGAGCAGTGCTGGCGATATGCCAGCAGGCCTGTTAGGATATCGCTATGGGAGGAGTCTCCTGGGAGCGTGTCGCTGACGGCTTTGGCCGTCTGGAGGCGCCGTGCTTCGATCTGCAGGGACGGCTGTGCTTCGCCGACCGTCAGCCGCCGGGGGCGATATTTCGCCTCGAGACAGACGGGTCGGTGACGCGCCTGGCGGAGTGTGAGGGCGTCGGCGGCCTGATCCCCCATGCTGGCGGCGGTCTGGCTGTCAGCGCTCGGAGTGTCTTCGTCCTGGAGTCGGATGGCAGCGAGCGTGTCGTGCGTGAACCGGTGGGGGGGTACGGGTTCAACGATTCGGTGACTGACGCCGATGGGAATCTGTTCGTCGGCATGCACGGAGAGCAGCCCACCGGCCGGCCACCGGCGGTGACCGCGTCACTCTGGAAGCTGTCGAGAGGCGGCGAGGCGACCATGTGCTACGACGGGATCCAGATGACCAACGGCGTCGGTCTGTCGCCCGACGGCTCCCGTCTGTACCACAACGACACCACTCCCAAGACGGTGTGGGTGAGCGACATCTCCGCGGACGGGCTGCCGGTCGACCGGCGGCCGTTCTTCCAGTTGCAGGAGGGAGGTCCCGACGGCATGGCGATGGACGAATCCGGGTGTGTGTGGATCGCGGCCATCACTGCGGGGAGGGTCGTGCGTATCAGTCCGGACGGGAAAGAGGATATGGCGCTCGAGACCCCGTCGGCATGGGTGGCGTCCCTCTGCTTCGGTGGTCGCGACGGGCGCGATCTGTACATCGTCACCTTCGGTGGGGAGCCCTACGACGCCGAGCGATCCGGCGCGGTGTACCGCACCCGTGTCGACATCCCTGGGGTCGCCGTGGTCCCGGCGGCGGTCTGAGGACGCCAGGTGGCTGTCTACGCCTTCACCAAGGACACCACCCCGCCCATGCCAGGGTCCGGACTGGACCGCGACCGGCGGCTGAGGGACGGACCCGACCGCTTCGCTGAGGCCCTGACGAGCGGGGCAGCATGGGATGACTTTTGCCGCGGTTTGCGATCCGCGGGCGCGGCCATCTTGCGCTCGGAGGACGCCACATCGGAGACCGATCTGGCCGAGGGCTTCCAATACCTGCTCGGGCTGGTGCACAGCCTGGTGGAGCGGGAGCTCTACCGGACCGACGCCAGCAAACCGGCGTTCCTCCGGGCCCAGTCCGACGTCGTCAAGGTCGGCATGGACAACCCCGACGGGGCGCTGATAAGCGCGCCGCTCAGCGACGACGGCACCTTCCGGATATACGGCACGGTCGGCCCGATCCGGATGCTGGAGTTCGTGCTCTCCGGCCACGGCCGTCCGGTGATGCACTACCTCGACGAGTTCGAGGTAGGCCCCGAGGGCCGGTTCGTCGTCACCCTGGCGCGGGAGCGCCATCCCGGCAACTGGATGGAGCTTCCTCCGGGTGTTAGCTCCGTCCTGGTGAGACGGGTGACATATGACTGGCACGCCGAGGATGTGCCCCATCTGGCCATCGAGCGGGTGGACGCCGATCCGGCCACGTTGCCCCGCTGTCTTCGCACCCCGACCGCGGCCGAGGTCGGCGAGCAGCTGGACGCACTGGGGACGCTGGTGGCCGACAACGCCGACTACTGGGTCGACATGGTGCACTCTTTCCGCGATGAGGGCGACAACCTGATACCCGCCCCGCGCCCGTTGCCCTCGACCGGCATGAACCAGTCGCGCTCGTCGGTCAAGGGCTTCTTCGTGCTTCGCCCCGACGAGGCCCTGGTCGTGGAGTTCACCCCGCCGGAAGGTCTCTTCTGGAGCATCTCGGTAGGCGACATGTGGTATCGGACGTTCGACTTCTCCCACCACCAGACCAGCCTCAACGGCCACCAGGTCGAGCTCGACGAAGACGGCGTGTGCAGGCTCGTCATCGCCCAGCGCGATCCCGCCATAGCCAACTGGCTCGACACCGTGGGCCACGAGCGAGGGGTGGTGATAATCCGGTGGGTCATGGTCAGCAACCGCCCGCAGCCGCGCACCACGATCGTGTCGCTGGCGGACATCGATTCGGTGCTCCCCTCCGCCACGAGGAAGGTGAGCGCCGAGGAGCGGGCGGCGGTCGTCGCCCGGCGCCGCGACGCCATCGCCCGGCGCCTCGCCGTCCCGCTCACCACCCGCTGGTCGTACTCCACTGTCGCCATCGACCCGCCGAACCTCACCTGAGCGCACCTGCCACTGACCTTCCGCTGCGGCAAAGGAGGGAAGTTCCCGAATGATCGTGCACGCCGAAGAGCTCGTGGAGCGGGCCCGAACCGCCACCGGCCTGTCCGAGCTCGGGCCCGACGGCTGGCGGGAGGGCCTGACCCGCCTGGTCGACGCGGCCCGCACGGAGCTACCCGCGAGCGAGGCGGTGGCGGCCAGAGTGGAGGCGATGATCGTCGGGCGGCTCGTCAGCCGGTTGCGCATCGAGGAGTGGTACCGCCGCCAGTCCGAGGAACCGGCGCCCGTGGTCGGCCCGTTGGTCATCCACGGTCTGCCCCGCTCCGGCACCACCGCCCTCCAGTACCTGCTCGCTGTCGGGCCCGCATTCCGTTACCAGCGAAGGTGGGAGATGAGCGATCCGGTGCCGCCTCCTGGTATGACATCCGACGCTGACGACCCCCGCCGCCTCGCCGCCCTCGAGCGGGCCGCCGGATCAGCCGGCGGCTCGGTGCAGCAC
Source organism: Acidimicrobiales bacterium (assembly GCA_965276635.1). Classification (GTDB taxonomy): domain Bacteria; phylum Actinomycetota; class Acidimicrobiia; order Acidimicrobiales; family Palsa-688; genus CBDIBC01. The sequence continues at coordinate 423,524 of CBDIBC010000005.1, forward strand.
ATCTCTGGCGTCGACGGGCCGGTCGACGACCTCACCATCCTCGGCCTCGACTTCCATAACCAAGAGCTCGGCTACCCGCTGCCGACGTACACCGAATGGTGGCGGTCGAGCAGCCTGAAGACGACCTACGCCTACCACGAGCGGGTCCTCAGACTTCTCCACACCGGCCGTCCCCCGCGGCGCTGGCTGGTGAAGGCGCCTTACCACAACTTCCACCTGGACGACCTGGCTGCCCAGTACCCCGACGCCCGGTTCCTGATGACCCATCGTGATCCCGCCCTCGCGGTGGCTTCCACCTGCAGCACGGTCGCCACTGCCCAGCGCAATGCCCTGCCACAACACACGCTCGATCCCGAAGCCCTGGGATCTTTCCTCCTCGAGCACCTGAGGTGTGGGCTGGACAGGGCGCTGGCCGCACGGGAAGCGATCGGCGAGCATCGGTTCCTCGACATAGCCCAGCACGAGATGGAGGCAGACGCGGTGGCCACTGCGAGGAGGGTCTACGAGTGGATGGGTATGCCGCTGGACGACTCGACCCGCGCCGCCATCGCCGACTGGGCCGTCGCCAACGCGCCAGGCGCCCGGGGTGAGCACAGCTACCGCCCCGAGCAGTACGGACTCACAGACGACCGGATCCGCACCGCCTTCAAGGAGTACATGGAGCGGTTCGGTCTCGTCCCACCAGGAGAATAGGGAGCGACCCATGGAAACAGCCGGACTGAGCTCCACCTTCGGAACCGAGATCCGGGGCGTGGACCTGAGCAGAAGGCTCGACGACCCGTCATTCGTCGAGCTGGAGCGACTCTTCGACGCCAACGCACTCCTGCTGTTTCGCAACCAGGACTTCGACTACGAGCAGGGGTACGAGCTCATCTGCCGCTTCGGCCCTGCCGTCGAGGGCATCACGGTCGTGACCAACGAAGCCGCCACCGGCCGGGGCGAGCTCCAGTTTCATTCCGAGCGCTCCTTCCAACGGGAACAGCCACTGCGCGGCCTGGCGCTCTACGCCCGAGAGGTCCAGGCGACCGGGGGAGCCACCCTTTTTGTCAACTGCTCCCTGGCCTACCGTGAGCTGCCAGAGCATCTGCGAGACGAGCTCCACGACGCCGACACCATCCACTGGTACGACCCCCAGGTCCGCCTCGGCGACGCCTACGGAGGCACCGGCACACCGAAGGGCGGCTGGCAAACGATCCATCCGGCCATCCTTCGCCATCCAGTAACCGGTACGCCGATCCTGTACGTGAGCCCATGGTTCACCACGGCCATCGTCGGACGGGAGCACGAGCAGGGCAACGGGTCGCTGCTGGCCCGTCTCCTCGAACACCTGCACGATCCGGCCTTCCTGTACCGCCACGAGTGGCGCCGCGGCGACCTGGTGCTGTGGGACAACTTCTCACTCATCCATGCCCGCGAACCACATGACGAATCGAGAACCCGGGTGCTGTGGAAGTACGAGTTCGGACTGCCCGCCGGAGTCGGCGTCGCCGGTCCCCACTCGTCCATCGCCGGCTGATGGCCGAGAGGAGGGTGAGCCTTCAGCGGAGCCGGCTGGCGATCTCAGTGACGGTCCGGGCCGCGACCGCCTCGGGGTCAGGGCCCGCTCCCACCGGGCGGATCAGTACCTCGTCGGCGCCGGCCGCGAACATCTCCGATATCCGGTCGGCCACGCCCTCCGCCGAGCCCCAGGCCACTATGCGGTCGATGAGACCATCGGTCCAGCGACCCTGGATGGCCTCCTCATAGCCGGCTGCGACGAGCATCCGTTGGTAACTCGGGAACGCAATGTTCGGAATGCCTCCTCGCACCGCCTCCCTCACCTCGGTGGCGTCTTCGTGCACGCAAGCAGCCACATGGGCGACCATTGGCGGTTTCTGCCGACCGGCTCTCTCGGCGCCCCGCCGAAGCCCAGGGGCGCCGTGCTTGGCCAGGTACGAGGGCGGGCACAGCCAGGTGATCGCACCGTCGGCCCGTTCCCCCGCCATCTCGAAGGTCCTCGGCTGCAGGGCCCCGACCATCACCGGCATGGTGAACGTCCGACCGATCCTGGCATGGACCCGGTAATGAACGCCTTCGTGGTCGACAGCTCCGGTGTTCACCAGCGAGCGCAGAACGGACACGTACTCGACAAGATGCGAGAACGGTGCCGCCCTATCGATGCCGAGCGCCTGCATGACCACGGCGTGGCTCGGGCCCACCCCCAGCCGGAACCGGCCCGGCGCCAGCTGATCGATCACGTTGGCTTCCGTGGCGAGGACGAACGGATGCCGAGGGTACGTCTGCACCACCGAGGTACCGAGGCGCATGGCCGTCGTTCGGATAGCGAGGGCTGCGAGCAGCGGCATGCAGTCCTCAGGGCCGCCGTTGGTCAGCCATGCCGTTCCGAAGCCCAGGCGTTCCGCCTCCAGGGCACCCTGGATGACGGCCTCCACTCCCGCGACGCGGTTGACCACCACGCCGAGGCGGTCGAGGCCCCCGCCGACCTTGGATGGCGATGCCACCATCAAATTGTTGCCCATATCTCATCAGCCTAGCTAGTATCTCCGCACCCTGTCATCGAATCGGAGTGTCCGCATTGGGATTGCGAGCCGCACCTTCCGCCATCCGGACCGTCGAGATAGTGCACTATCTCAGCGACCACCCCGGGGAAGTGTTCGCCGTCGCCGACTTGGCGCGCCGGTTGAGCCAGAGCCGAGCGACCTGCCAGGCGGTCCTTCTCGCACTTGAGCCCTCCGACTGGGTACGCCGGAGCCACGGCGGCTACACACTCGGCGCCGCGCTGATATCCATTGGCGCGGCGGCCCAACACGGGGCGGCCATCGTAGGGGCGCTCCGATCTGCCACGGCCGCGCTGCACGAGGAGACGGGCTGTGAGGTGCTCGGCTACCTCCCCGCCGGCGACCGGCTCATCAACGTCAGCCGAGTGGGACCGAGCTCTCCTCTGTCGGTCACCATGGTGGAGGGTCAGGCCTTCCCTCTCGCCCCACCATACGGCCTGGCCTATGCCGCCTGGGACGAGTCAGAGCTGGAGAGATGGATCGCTCGCGCTCCCAATCTGGGCGCCAAGGGTGAGGCGCGCCTGAGAAAGGCGGCCGCCATGGTGCACGAGCTCGGCTACAGCGTGATCCTCGATCCGGTAGCTCGCCGGGAGGCCAAGTCGTCCGTCCATGAGCTCTCAGAAAGCAGACGTCAGCTGGTCGCCCGAGCCCTCCAGCACCACGACCTGCTGGCGTTGGAGGAGCCGGAGCTCGCCCGGATCCGGGCATCGCTGCTCTCTGCGCCCGTTTTTGGATCCTCAGGGGCCGTGGTCGCGATCATCGGCGTGGTGTTCGGTGCGGAAGAGCAGGCCCCGGTTCCCGACCTGGCCGCATCTCTGTTGTCCGCTAGCGGACGCCTGACCGCCCGGCTCGGAGCATCAACCGATCCAGGCACTGGAGGCCGCCAGCAACGCGGCCGGTCGGCTTAGGGGATCAAAGGTAGCGAATGAGCACCAATCCCGATGCATGCGCGGCGACGTCCGGGCTCCCGCCAGGGGGAGCAGAGGAAGCCTTCCTACGCAGCCATACCCGGACGTTTCTGCTGATGAGCCGAGGCGACGGTTCGCCGACCTGCTACCCGATGGTCGGCCTGTTCCGAGATGGAGCCATCGAATGCTCGACCTACCGCAAGAGCGCCAAGGTGACCCGGATCCTGCGCTCCCCTGACGTGAGCGCCCTGATCACCACCGACGGGGAGGCATCCCCTCGACCCGCCCTCCTGGTCCGGGGTACGGCATCGATCGCTGATCCGCCGGCCACCTCCCTATCGGCGGAGCCGAGAGACCGACGACCGCAGGAACCACGGAGCGCCTCCCCTGCCGTCGTCGACCGTGCCCAGGAGGCGATGCGGACCGGGAAGCGTTGCATCATTCGCCTGGTACCCGAACAGGCACAGTTCGTGCCGGTTCCTGCACCTCGACCCGCACGGCCGGCACCGCCGGCCACGAACGAGGAGCGTCCGTGACCCGTCGTCCGGACATCTCCATGTCGCCCGACGAGATCCATGCATTCCTGACATCAGCGGATGGGGCGATCCTCGTCGCCAACAGCCTCGACGGAGGCACGACGGCGGCCGTGGCCCCGTTCGAACTGCGAGGGCAGACCGTGGTCTTGTCCATGAGGCCCGACGACGCCATGATGGCCTCCCTCCGGACCGACGATCGGGTATGCGTGACCGTCGAGCGGTATCCCAGCTATCGGGAGATCCGGGCCGTGATCGTGCACGGGAAAGCCACGATCATCGAGTCCCCGACCTCGGCCGAGTCGGTGGAGGTGCACCTACCCTTGGGCGACGACATCGTCAGCTTCGACTTCTCCAAGACTCCCCTGCCGTCAGATGGTAGTGCTCTGCTCTGAGGCCGTCCCGGGCGTGTTCCGCGACACCCGGTGTCCTCGCTTCTCGAGCTCGGGGAGGACTTTCGTGCCGAGCAGCTCCATCGAACGCATGACTTTGTCGTGGGGCAACATCCCGAACTGCGAATAGCACAGCAGCTGATCAACCCCGGCTTCGTCGTACCTGATCATCTTCTCGAGGCACATCTCTGGCGTCCCGAGGATGATCATGTCCTGCTCCTGGTAGCGCCGCACATCGCTCGCGCTCGTAGCCGAGAGGTTCAAGAGCGGGAACGCTCGCTCTTTCGCTTCCTTCGAGAGATGGGGCAGCTCCCACTGTATGGTGAACTCGGCCAGATTCCGGTACCACCACTCGACTGATTCCCACAAGCCGTACGTCGCGGCCTCGTCCAGGTCGTCGCAGCAGTGCACGAGCGTGTACGCACCGACCCGATCATTTCTCACATTGGTGAGCGGCGTCCCTTCGCCTTGTGCACTGTGGTAGAGCTTGATGACATCCGCCATCTGATCCACGGTCCTGCTCAACGAGAGCGAGAGAAGTCCGAGGCCATACCTACCGGCGCTCACCGCGCTCGAGTCGCTGGTCGCCGCCTGCCATACCGGTGGGTGCGGATCCTGATATGGCTTCGGCGTCTGAACACGCTCAGGAAAGTCGAGCTCGGTGCTGCTGTAGGAAAAACGCTCCTGTTCCCACATCGCCACCACGATCTCGATGGCCTCTCTCCACTGATCCCGTGAGCGATCATCCATCGGGACACCGAACGCAGCCTGTTCCATCGGCGTCGATCTGCCGGTGCCCCACTCGACGCGACCATGGCTGAGGATGTCGACCGTCGCCACCTTCTCGGCTATACGGGCCGGATGGGTAAAGCCGAAAGGCATCAATGTCACACCGAAGCCCAGCCTGATCTGCTGGGTGGACAGGGCCAGGCCGCCCAAGACGACCTCCGGCGCCGGGCAGGCAGACCGGCCATCGCGAAAGTGGTGCTCGACGACCCAGACCGTGTTGAAACCGAGTCGGTCGGCCAGCTGGATCTCTTCGATCGCTTCGTCGTAGGCCGCCTGCTCCGCCCGGCGCTGTCCGTAGGGATGAGGGAGGTCCCATGGCCTGACCTTCGGCTGAAGCTCGTACAGCAAGTCAAGTTTCATCACGTGTCCTCAAGGGTTGTATTCTGCTATAGCAAATTGGTGTCAGCTATGACAGAGACGCTAGAGGCGGGCGGAAGGAAAGTCAACGCTTCGTATGCTTGGGCCATGAGCCGTCCCGCGCCCGCTGCATCGCGCGCCGTCGCCATCCTGGACTTCCTGGTCGCCCACCCGACTGAGCCCTTTTCGCTCTCACAGATCGCCCGGGCGAACGAGATGAACCTGGCCTCAGCCAGCACGGTCCTGGCCGTGCTCGCGGATGCGGGCTATGTGGTCCGCCACCCGTCCAGCAAGATGTTCTCGCTGGGGCCGCTGCTGGTGGCCGCCGGTCATGCCACGCTCGAACGGTATCCGGTCATCGATGTCGCTCGTGACGAGATCCGTAGGATCAGCGCAGAGTTTGGCGTCGAGCTCCTGCTCACCGTTCCCGCCGGCGGGGACATCGTCGCAGTGGCCCGCTCGGGGCGACCCGATCCGACCGGTTTGGAGGTGGGTCGGCGGATACCGCTCGTCCCACCGCTGGGCGCTGTCTTCGTCGCCTGGGCCAGCGACGAGGAGGTCGATGACTGGGTGCGGCGAGCTGCCAACGGTCAGGAAGCCGAAGTCGACTGGTATCGGACGATCCTCGAGTCGACTCGCAGCCGAGGCTTCTCGGTCACGATCCAGTCGTCGACCTCCCGCGATGTCATCCGTGAAGGTGTGGCCCGAGCAATCGGGGATCGAGGGCCTTCGGGACGAAAGGCGCTGCACGCGGCCGTCACCGGGCTCGGGCACGGCGCATATCACCTGCAAGACCTGTCCGATCCAGGTCCGTACCGGGTCCGAATGATCGCGGCACCGGTCTTCGATGCGGACATGAGAGTGGTTCTGGCGATCACGCTCTTGGACTTTCAGGTGGAGCTGTCTGCTATGGACATCGCCGCATGGGGGAAGCGCCTGCGCGATGTCGGGATGGTTGTTACCCGGGCCGTGCGCGGCGAACGCCCAGCCACGACGTTTTCCTGACGGCGGCCGGATCTCACAGACAGGGCAGCAGACTCCCGGGCAGCAGAGGATCAGGCCAGGGACGCAAGAAAGGTGGCCATCGCCTGGAGCACCGCGCTTGACTCGGGACGCTGCGGCGAGATTGTCGGCCATGCATGCTCCATCTCGGGCACGAAGTGGGCGGTCACCGGGACAGCAGATCTGGCCAGGCTGGCGGTCAGGCCGAGGGAGTCCTCGAGCAGCACCTCGTCCGTGCTGGCCGAGAGCAACACCGGAGGAAAGCCTTGCGTTTCCGCGAACAACGGTGACACCAATGGATCCCGAGCATCCCAACCCTGCAGATAGAGTTGGGATGCCTCCACCGCCTGCGCTTTCGAGAAGAGCCGATCGGTTGCCGACCGACTCTCGTAGCTGCTGGACAAGACGGTCAGATCCAACCAGGGGGAGAGAAGGATCAGGCCGGCAGGAACCTGTCTCCCGGCTCGCAAGGCGGCCACGACGAGTGCGGCGGCCAGGCCGGCGCCGGCCGAATCGCCGGCGACGGCGATCGGCTCAGGCCATCTCGACCTCGACTCGTCCAACACCATGGTGGCGTCGTGGAGGGCAGACGGAAAAGGGCTCTCTGGTGCCAGGGCATAGTCCACGAGGACGACACGAACGCCGGCCACCTCGGCTATACGGAATCCGAAGCCGGCGGACCATCCTGCGGATCCCAATCGGTACCCGCCACCGTGAAAGTAGAGCACCGTGGCCCGTGGATCCTCCGGTTGACAAACGATGCACGAGACACCGTTCAGCCTCTCCGCTGTCATCTCGATCTCCTCGGTCGAGAGAGCGGTGCTGGTTTGCATGGCCCCCCGCCGGGCCAGCAGGTCCACGGATGGCAGCTCGGTCGACCGCCGAATTGCTGGAAGATCCCACGCAACGTCGGCTTCTCGGTCCCCGGTCACCCCAGCAATTGTAAGGCCGGAGGCAACGAGCGACGCCGGTCGGACTCAGGCCTGGTCAGAGGCGTACAGGACAGCCCCACCCAGGTGGGGGGAGGAGTGGCAGGCCAGTCCAACCGTGGCCGGGCGCTGCCGTGGGCCGGCTCGGCCCGACAGTTGCAGATAGCACTCGAGCATCTGGGGCACTCCGTGCATGCGGCCGTTGCCGAGGGCCCCCCCGCCGGAGAGCACTGGTAGCCCGCCGTGGTCGGCGTTGATTCCCCCCGCGGCGACCAGACTGTGCGCCTCGCCCACCCCGCAGTAACCGAGGGATTCCAGCCAGAAGTAGACGAACGGGGAGAACCCGTCGTACAGCTGCGGCAGGTCGATGTCGGTCACGCGCATCCCTGAGTGGTCCCACAGACGCCGGGCCGTCTCGAACCCCCCGTCCATGATGTCGTCGAGCGGCCAGTGCCCAGGCAGGCGCGAGACGTTCGGGCTGCCCTGGGCATAGCCACGCACGAACACCGGGCGGTGGGGCGAGTCGGCGGCCCGCTCTGCACTGGTGAAGATGAAGGCGGCGACACCATCGATGGGGATGTCGCAGTCGTACCGGCGGATCGGCTCGCAGATGGGCGAGGCCGCCAGGTACTCGTCAGACGACAACGGGCGGTCGGCCCAGTACGACCAGGGAATCCTCGATCCGTTCCTGCGGGCCTCGACGACGACCTCGGCCATCGACTCGTCCGACGCGCCGTAGCGTTGCCGGTATTCGTTGTAGGGCATACCGATCATCGCCAGCGGCCCGAAGTATCCCTGGGGGGCAGTCCACTGGGCCGCTCCCCTGGCCTCGGTCATCGGGTTGGCGTGGTACCGGCCCCGTGGGTTGTGGAGCGCCCGGTGCATCAGCACGTAGTCGGCTGCGCCAGTAGCGATGGCATTGGTGGCGAGCATGGCCGCCCCGCTGAGCTGGCCGAAGCCCTGGAAGCCAGAGGCGAACCGCGGGTTGATCCCCATATGAGCGGCCAACCAGGACGAGGTGACGACGCTGACGCCGTCCTCGCTGGCGTGACTTCCCGAGCTCGGGAACAGTGATCCGGTGGTGAACCCGTCGATCTGGTCCTTGACCAGACCGGCGTCGTCGATGGCCGACAGGGCGGTCTCCAGGGCCACGGCCCCGAGCGGCCTGTCGGCGTGGCGAACGATGGGGCTGTGGGCGTAGCCGACCAAGGCCACCTGGTGGGCTGCCGTGAAGCGAGGGGTCACGCCCCGTCCCCGTCCGAGGCCAACGTGAAGGCCGGCACGGCGACACCGGGCGCCACGTCCTCGAAGACCACGGAGGTCCGATCGCCAACGCGGACATCGGCCAGCGGTCCGTCCACCAGGCGACCGATCATGCGGAGTCCGGCCTGGTCTTCGAGCTCCACGTCAACCAGGACCAAGGGCAGATCGTCCTCGAACCCCGGCAGGAACGAGTCATGGGCCACCACCCACGACCGCACCTTTCCCCGCCCGCTGACCGGTTCGAAGGTGAAACGGGGATCGGTGCTGAGGCAGTTCGGGCACACCGCATCAGGTGGCATCGACAGCCATCCGCAGTGAGAGCACGTGGCCAACCGCAGCTCGTGACGAGCTGCGGCGGCCCAATAGCCCGCCGACTGCTCATCGGGTATCGGAACCGGCCGATGGTTGTCAGCCACCGAATGTGCACCGACCGGTGGTCGTCCCCATGGCGCGGATCATCGGCTCAGACGCCGAGCAGCCCGAAGCTGTCATGGAAGGCCACGGCGCTCCCCAGCCGGTGCATGAACGTGTCGATGATGGGCCGATCTACCAGTCTGGTGATGGCCCACAGATAGAAGCCGTACACCAGGTAGGACCGGTAGTCCCGCCACGCCTCGTCCCACGACGGGGGCACGCCGCCATAGAAGGACAGCCGGCTCAGGTAGTGCTCGAGCAAGTCACGTTCGGATCGTTCGCGATCGCCCGGGTCGAGGACGGCCCCGATGTGGTAGGCCACGTCCAGGGCCCAGCACCCGCGTTGAAGCAGCTGCCAGTCGATCAGCCCGATCTCGCCATCGGCCGTGGAGTAGGTGTTACCGGCATGCGCGTCACCGTGCACCAGGCAGGCCGGCTTCGTGGCGTTGAGGGCGTCCAGGGCGGCCATCCCCTGCTGCAGGCGCCCGGCGTCCCGGGTGACCGGCGCCAGTCCGTCGCAACGGGAGTCGTGGAGCTGGGTGTCGAGCTGCTCGGTGGTCATGATGCTGGCGGCCAGGGAGCGCAGCCGCGACTCGACCCACGGGCAGGCGGCCAGCTGTTGGTCGCCCCAATGGCCGGCATTGAGCCGCGCCAACTGATCGAGGGTGGACGCCACCGTCTCGGGCGTGAATGGCACCAAGGCACTGTGGAATCGGCTCCCCGCCGCCACCAGGTCGTCCATCAACACGACGTCCAGCCCGGTGCGGACATCCGGTCCGGTATACCGACATGGAGGGATGCGGACATCGATCCCGGGGCCGATCTCTCTGTAGAACCTCGACTCCGTCGACGCCGTGGCCGAGAAACGGGGATCTGGCGTTCCGAGGTAGCCCTTCAGGCAGAACGCCCGAGGCAGCCCACCGTCGTTGCCACTCGAGTAGTCCACCTCGAACCTGACCTTCGTGGCCACGGTGCGGAGGATCTCCACCACCCGGACCGATCCAACGGTGGCCCCGGGTGCCACCGTGCCCAACACCGACGTCAACCATGCTGGCGACAGTGCCTCCTCCACATCCTGGGTCAGCTGATCATCCACGCTTCATCCCTCTCTGCCGGGCCATGGATCAGGACGAGGCGGTGGCTGATCCGGGAATGTCAGGGCCGCATATGGGACCCGTCCCCACCGGAACGAATCCGCTGGGCTGCGCCTCCAGGAAATAGTCGCAGGTCTTCGGCGCGTCATGACCGAAGATCGTCGCGTAGTTGATGGGCTGGGGGAGCAGTCCGCCTCCGTCGTAGGAGGTCACCTTCCGCAGGTTGGTGATGAACGACGTGCGCTGCGGGTTCTTGCCCGCCACCTGCAGGCCCTTGATGAACAGGTCGGCGCCGAGCCATCCCTCGTAGACGTTGTACGTCGGGAAGTTGGACGTGGGCACGTGCTCGTACTTGAGCAGCGCCGCCTGGAACGCCTGGGTGGCGGCCGAGGGTAGCTGGGTGGGGTGGAAGGAGTCGGTGAAGTAGGTGCCCTGGACTGACGCCCAAGCCGGCGACTGGACGATGTCAGGCTGGATGCCGGTGGGGAAGTTGACCACCTTCAGGTGCACGCCGGCCTGCTGGAAGGCGGTCAGCAGGGCGAAGTTCGAGATGTTGTCCAGAGCGGCATAGACGGTGTCCACCCCGGCCTGCTTGGCCTGGAGAGCTGCGGTGGTGAAATCCACCCCACCGAACGGCAGGCTGGTGTCGACGATGGTCTTCTTCAGTCCGGCCCTGACCGCCGACGTGGCGGTGGCTTCAGCCGAATGGCGCGAGGCCGGCGTGACGGAATAGCCGTAGGTGGCGATCGACGTCCCCCCGTGGGCCTTGTAGAAGAGCCCAGGCGTGGTGTTCGCCGGATAGGACGGATCGACGCTGCCCGTGTCCGAGGCGAACATGTTGGTGTCCGGCTGCTCGCCCCACTCGGGGCCGTCCGAGCTCGTACCCGTCACCGGGATGTGCTGTTGGACCAAGGGCTTGTAGGCCGCGAACGTGAACGGCGACACCGCGACCACCCCGAAGGCGCCCTTGGACACCGCCTCTTGCACACCGGTCTGGGCCGCGGTGATAGATCCCTGATCGTTGATGACGATGGGAACCAGCATGTGGCCGTTCACTCCCCCCTCGGCGTTCTGCTGGGCGATTCGAGCCAGGAACCCCGATGGGGTGTCGTGGTACTCGGACGCGGCGACCCCGGTAATGGATGTGAGCAAGGCCACCTTGATCGGAGCCGCACCGCCAGACGTGACCTTGCCGGTCGTACCGCTGCTGTCGCCGCAACCGGCCATCGTCGCGCACGCGGCCAACGTCACGGCCGCGACCTTGGATCTTCTCATCTGTTGTCCCCCTCGAGGATAGTGCGGATCTGTTTGAAGAAGTACTGGTCCTCCCCCATCACCGGCGGTGTCCCGGTGGCCAACACGCGACTGCGCATCGACAGGACACTCACCTTGAACCCGGCCACAGCTTCGTACCAGAGCAGATCTGTGGCTTTCACACCCAGTCGCTGCTCCCACCGTTCGATGGTCTCGCGCCTGGTGCCCAGCCCGTCGAGCCGGGGCACGCCGAGCCCGGTGCTGTGGGCCTCGTCGAAGAAGAGCCACCACCCGAGATCGAACAATGGCCCGCTCAACGACGCCTGCTCCCAGTCCATGACCCCCACCAGCCGGAAATCGGACCCGAACATCATGTTGCCCATGCGAGCATCCCCCCAGGAGAGGCCCTCCATCCTCTCCGACGGTTGGTTGGTGGCCAGCCATTCGAGGAGGGCATCCATCGCCGGCTGTGCCGTCCCTGCCCTCGACCACCGGTACATCTGCTCCCAGTACTCCCACTCCTGATCGAACCCAGTGGCTCCGAGGTCGGGACGATCGACCAGCAGCCGGGCCGGTAGCGGAACCTGGTGGATCCGGCACAGCTCATCGAGGGCGGTCTCCCAAACCACCCGGCGGTCCTCCGGCCGAGCGCCGTCGACCAACCAGCCCGACACGTTGTAGACCGGCACACTGACCGGGACGTTCCCCTTCATGCGCTCCATGACGAAGAACGGCCGACCGAACAGGGTCGGGTCTTCCTCGAACCAGTACGGCTCCGGTACCCGAACGTACTGGTGGGCGTGGAGCTCGGCGAGGAGGTCGAACTGCATTCGGAAGTTGGACCACAGGAAGAAGCGGTGGCGCTCATCCGGCTCGATGCGCAGGACGAACTCCTGGCGTCGAGCCTCGGCGCCTGACTGCCACCGGGCGTCGAGGAGGATAGTCTCGTTCGAGAATCCGGCACCGATCGGATGGCGGACGTCGGACACCGCTACCGACCGGGCATCGTCGATGTGCTGTTCCAACCAGCGGGCCATGACCGGGGCCACGGTCTCCAGGTCTCGCCCTTTGGAGAACTCCCTCGGTGGGCTCGACACCATGTCGGGTGGCGCCGTGGTCGCCAGCCCTTCCCCCGACTTCGCTGTCATCCGAACAGCACCCGCAGCTCGGAGGGTCCCCGCTCGTACAGACCGGTGAGCGTCGGTGCCGGGGCTGCGGGATCCCGGCGAAGGTTCGGCAGGCGGTCCACCAACGCCCCGATCGCCGTCGTCATCTCGGCTCGGGCTACGTGCATGCCGAGGCAGACGTGGGGTCCGTTGCCGAAGGCGAGGGTCGAGCGCAAGGGGCGGAACGGATCGTAGGTATCGGGTGCCTCCCATCGGTCCGGGTCCCGGTTCGCGGCGCCCAGGCAGAGATGGATCACCGAGCCCGCCGGCAGCTGCGTTCCGGCTAGCTCGGTGTCCCTGGTCACGAACCGGCTGAACATCGGATCGGTCGGCGCCCACCGGACCGACTCCTCGATGACGGGACGAAGCAGGGACCGGTCGTCTTTCAGGGACTCGAGTACCTCCGGGTGCAGGAGGAGGGCGGCGATGGTGATGCCCATCTGTTTCCAAGTCGTGCCTGATCCGGCAGCCAGCAGCAGGTAGGCGAACGAGTAGATCTCCGGATCCGACAGGCGGTGCTGAACACCCTCCTCGTCGGTGAGCTCGGCCGTGGTCAGCACGCTGATGAGGTCGTCCTCGGGCTGGACCCGTCTGGCCGCCACGATGGGCTCCAGGATTCGCAGGAAGTCGCCGATGGCATCCGGCTGGTTCATCCGCAGCGAATTGCGCAGGTCGAGCGCATCCTCGATCGACACGCCGAAGCTACCGGTGATGGTCAGGAGCGGGATGGCGGCACAGAAGTCGATGTTCAACTCGGCCTGCCCGTCGTCGACGAAGCCATCGATGAGGCCGTCGACGGTGTCGGTGATCCACTTGTCCATCCACCATTTCGCCTTGTTGGGAACGAACGAGGGCTGGACGAGTGCCCGGTACCGACGATGCTGCTTGCCGTTCATGGCGAGCATGCTGCTCTGGACGCTGACGGCGTCCACCACGACGGGATCTGGGGACGACGCGAAGGTCTCCGGGTCCCGGAAGACTTCGTCGCACGTGGCGAAGCTGAATGCCGAGAAGTGCGGGCGATCCGGATACGGCAGACCATGGAAGTAGGCCTCTCCTTGGTAGCCGAGGAGGGCATGGACGGTACCCGGATGAACCGGCCCGCTGTCGCGCAGGCGGTGGAAGGCCGGGTACGGATCCTCGGTGTACCCACCGCCGCTGGCCGCGTTCGTCGAGCTCCGGAGATCGAAGAGCTCAGACAGTCGGCGACGATCTATCGCCAGCCGGGCCGTCGTCACCCGGCCACGGGCTTCAGCACCACCACGGGGATCTCACGATCGGTCCGCGTCACGTACACGTTGTAGTTGGGCCAGATGTCGGCCATGAGCTGCCACAGCCGCTCACGTTCCCCGCCGGACGCCGGCTCGGCCACCGCGGCAAACCGGCGCTCCTTGACCTGGACGTGGACGTTCGGGTCAGCGGAGATGTTGCGGAACCACTCCGGGTGTTCGGGGGCACCTCCTTTGGAGGCGATCACCACGCAGTTCTCGCCGTCCTCCCCGAAGATCAGCGCGCACTTGTGGGCCTGGTGGGTGACGCGCCCGGTCGTGGTGAGGACGAGGCAGTGGACCCCGTTCCACGAGTAGCCGGTGACACCGTCGGTCTCTTCGTACCGCTTCACGTGCTCGTCGCCGACCAAGGCGAGCTCCGGGGCCACGTAGCCGGGCGCCTCGGTCTCTGCGTTCTCCCGTTCGGTGCTCACCGGGCCACGAACCCACCGTCGACCGGGAGGAGCACGCCGGTGATGTTGCTGGACTGGTCTGACACCAGGAACAGGGCGGCGGCGGCCACGTCCTCCGCCGTGATTGGTCGCCCGAGGGGATGGAGGGATCCCATGGTGGAAGCCCTCTCGGGGGCGACGCCCTCCGATCCGACCACGGCATCCGGGACGCTGAAGTTGGTTCCGGGCATCGCCGCCGGGCAGACCGCGTTGACCCGGATGTTCTCCGACGCGCACTCGATGGCCACCGCCTTGGTGAGCTGGTTCACCCCGCCTTTGATCGAGCCGTACACCGTTCCTCCCCATCCCACCATCCCGGCCACCGAGCCCGTGTTGAGGATGACCCCTCCCGATCCTTGTGCCTTGAAGCGCTTGACGGCGTTCTTGCATCCGTAGAACACGCCCCGAAAGTTGATGGTGATGAGCCGATCCCAGTCTTCGTCGGTGTGGTCTTCGAGGGCCATGCCCGGGCGTGGGGTGGAGACCCCGGCATTGTTGTACATGATGTCGAGCGGACCGTAATGCTCCACGGCCACGTCGATGGCCCCGACGACGTGGCTCTCCTCGGCCACGTTGCATTCGTAGGCCGTGGCCGTGCCGCCCGCTGCTTCCACCAGCTGCACGGTCTCCTTGGCCCAGTCCGGTCGGACGTCGGCGCACACCACCCGCGCTCCCTCGTCGGCGAACATCAGCGCCGAGGCCCGGCCGACGCCGGAGCCGGCACCCGTTATGACCACAGACTTTCCTTCGAGCAGCATGATTACTCCTTTGCGTCGGTCATCGGTGTCATCGGTTCTTCGCGGGCGGATCCAGCCCCGCCCTCGACGGGATGGAGGCTGATCGCCCCCGTCGGGCAGGCCGAAGCGGCCTCGCGCACAGACTCCAGCGGGTCGACGTCAGCGCCGACCACACTGGAATGGAGGCCGTCCTCGAGCGCGAACGTGGAAGGGGCGTACACGCAGCACATCCCGGAGCCGATGCACAGCTCATGATCGACCTCGACGGTCCACGACTGCCCCCAACTCACGGGATCACACCCTCTTCCTTCAGAGAGGTCAGACCTTCCCAGTCGAGGCCCAGCGACAGGAGGACCTCTTCTGTGTGCTGGCCGTGCTCGGGTCCCCGACGGAGGGCGGCAGGGGACTCGTCGAACTGCACCGCCCCAGTGGGCAGGCGGAAGGACGCTCCGCCACCGAGGTCCACCTCACCGATATAGCCGTTGGCGATGGTCTGGCGGTCCTCGATCAGCTCGGGGACCCGCTGGTAGGGAGCCCAGGGAAACCGCTCGTCCGCGAGCGTCTCGCGCCACTCGGCGAAGTCCCGTGAGGCGAAGATGGCAGTCAGCTCCTCGACACATTCCCCACGGTGGTTGGCTCTGCACTCCATGTCGATGAACCGGGCGTCGTCGGCCAGCGCTGGCACACCCAGTGCGGTACAGAGGTCCGGCCAGTACCGGTCCGGTTGCAGGAATACCAGGCCGATGAACCGGCCGTCCTTGGTCCGGAACGAGTTGACCAGAGGATTGGGAGACAGGGCGGCCTTCTGACCGCCGCTCGGCGGGGCGGCGTGAAAGTTTCCCTGCAGAGCCGAGATCACGTCGGAGGACAACGTCCACATGGCTGTGGCCAGGAGCGACACGTCCACGGTGGAGGGTTCCCCGGTCCGTTCCCGGCGGAACAGTGCGGCGGCCACCCCGAAGGCCAGTTGGACGGCGCCGTTCCGATCGCCGAAGGCGCCTCGCTGGCCGATCGGATGATCGAGATCAGAGGGGGTCAGCGTCTCGCCGAGCCCGCCGCGGGCCCAGAAGGCGGTGCTGTCGTAGGCGCCCTTGTCGGCATCGGGACCCCGTACCCCGAAGCCATGGCCCCGGCCGTAGATGATCCGAGGATTGACCTTCCGCAGATCCTCGACGCCCAACTCGAGGCGCTCCATCGTCGAAGGCAGGAAGTTGGTCAAGAAGACGTCCGCCGTCTCGATCAGCTTCAGGAGCAGGGTCCGGCCTTCGGGACGCTTGATGTCCAGGGCGACGCTCCGCTTCCCCCGGTTGGCCAACTCCATGGAGTGGTTGATCCCGTCGGTGCTCGACAAGATGCCCTGGGACACCAGACCTCGATACGGGTCACCACCCTCGGCCGGCTCGATCTTGATGACATCGGCACCCCAGTCGGCCAGCAATGCCCCGGCGACCGGTACGAAAACCCATTGGGCCAGCTCCACCACCCGGACCCCGGGAAACAGGTCGACTGACGCACCGGAGTCGGAACGGACGCCGAGCGGCTCAGCCGCCGCTTCCGACGGCTGCGTCATTGGGCGGCCACGCTCAGGTGCTTGATCTGCTGATAGGCCCGGATGCCCTCGCGCCCTCGTTCACGGCCGAGGCCGCTTTGCTTGTACCCGCCGGACGAGGCATAGGCGCTGGTCGCCCCCCCGTTGACGCTGACCGCACCGGTCCGCAGCCGCTCCGCGACGTCCACCGCCACGGGCAGGTCGGCGCCGAAGACCTGGCCGGCCAGTCCATAGGACGATCGGTTGGCGATGTCCACGGCATCATCGAGGTCTCGGTAGCCGAGGACGCACAGAACGGGGCCGAAGATCTCCTCCTGCGCCACGGGATGGGAGTTGTCGGGCACGTCGAGGATGGTCGGCTCGAAGTAGTAGCCCCGATCGATCTCCTTCGGACGTCCACCGCCGATGACCAGCCCGGCCCCGCGACGCACCGCCTCATCGACGTATCGCTGGCACCGGTCCCGCTGGGCGGCCGAGATCAACGGGCCCACCATGGTGGCCGGGTCGCTCGGGTCTCCGATGCGCAGACCGGCGAGCTGCTTGGCCGATGCCTCGAGCACTTCAGCCTTTTGCGCTTCGGGTACCAGCATCCGAGTCGGCGCGACACAGGCCTGCCCAGCCGTGCCGGCACAGACCAGCATCCCGCCGAACGCGGCCCGGCCCACGGAATCGGGCAGATAGATCTGCACGGACTTCCCGCCGAGCTCGAGCATCAGGCGCTTCACCGTGTCGGCCGACTGCTTCATGATCTGGCGACCTACCACTGTGGACCCGGTGAAGGTGACCTGGTCGACTGCGGGATGCGTCGTCATCAGCTCGGCCCCCGACGTGCCGGCCTCCAGCACCACGTTCAAGACGCCGGGCGGAAGGCCCGCCGCCTCGGCGGCTTGGCCGAAGACCAGAGCCGACAGCGGAGTCATGGGGCTGGGGCGGAGGACGACGGTGTTGCCGGTGATGAGGGCCGGGATGACCTTCCAGATGTTGATCCAGAAGGGCACGTTGTACGCGGTGATGGCCGAGACCACGCCCACCGGTTCGTGGCGGACGATGCTGGCCGCCACCCGTCCGGTCTTCACCACTTCGGCCAGGGGTCGTGGGTTGTGCTCCTCGTCAGGGAGGTTTCGGTACATCTGGATGATGTCGCCGATGTGATCGAGGGGCGTGCGTAAATGGGCCGCGGCGATCATCGAGGTCACCGCGCCCGACTCGGCCGTCAAGGTCCGAGAGATCTGGTCATAGTGCTCCTCGAAGTACCGGGCCAGTCCCAGCACGGCGTCGATCCGCTCCTCCCGGGCCGCCGGCCCCGGGCGTCCCCACCTTCCGTGGTCGAAGGCCCCCCGGGCCGCGGTCACGGCCAACTCGAACTGTTCGAGGGCGGCTGTCTCGACCGTGCAGACCACCTCTTCGGTCGCCGGGTTCTCTACATCGAGCGGTGCCCCGCCCCCGGCTACGAACCGGCCATCGATATAGGGCTGGCGTGCGTCGACGATCGACTCCCCCATCGTTCTCCTTCTACGCCGAAGCGCGGGTTGCTGGCTTCCTGTTGGGCGTGGACCCGTGTGTCGGAAGGGCTCCCCGTGTGGCCTCCGAACCGACAATTGGGCACTGTACATTGGGTTTCTCTTGTTTTCAAGTACGGCGTTCTGTATTCTTCGAGACATTCGTTTGCGTCACCAGGGGAGGGCCCATGGCCATCGAGAGCGCACCCAACACCGACTGGCTGGTATCGGTCGACGACCACGTCCTCGAGCCGCCGGGCGTGTGGGTCGATCGGGTCCCGGCCAAGTACCGCGACATCGCACCCCACATGGTGGGGGACGGGAGCTCACAGGCCTGGGTCTACGAAGAGCGGCGTACCCAGATGGCCGGATTGGGGGCCTGCGCCGGGAAGTCCAAGGAGGAGTTCAGCCCGGAGCCCGTCACCTACTCGGACATGAGGGCCGGCTGCTACGACGCGGCTGAACGACTTCATGACATGGACCGCGCCGGAGTCATCTCCTCGCTGTGCTTCCCGTCGTTCCCCCGCTTCTGCGGGCAGGCCTTCTACGAGGCCAAGGACCGGACGCTGGCCATGCTGTGCCTGAAGGCTTACAACGACTGGATGATCGACGAATGGTGTGGGTCGAGCCCGGGCCGGTACATCCCCCTGATCATCATCCCCCTGTGGGACCCGGTAGCCGCTGCGCAGGAGATGGAGCGATGCGCAGCCAAGGGGGCGCGGGCCTTCTGCTTCTCGGAGAACCCTGAGCCTCTCGGTCTCCCCACCATTCACGACGGCGGGCGGTACTGGGACCCGGTCATGGACACCGCCCAGCAGACTGAGTTGGTCGTGTGCATGCATGTGGGCTCGTCATCGACGCTTCCTCAGATCTGCACGGATGCGCCGTTCATGGCCAACCTGGCGTGGGGCGCCAACCGGACCTCCGGGACCATGCTCTCGTGGCTGTTCAGCGGCTACTTCCAACGCATGCCCGGTCTGAAGATCGCCCTCAGCGAAGGCGAGATCGGGTGGATCCCCTATTTCCTGGAGCGAGCCGAGCAGGTCTACGACAAGCAGCGCTACTGGGCGGCTCGAGGCGTCACCTTCCAGGATCACGCCGGCAGTGAGATCAGCCTCGACGATCTGGACATCCGTCAGCTCTACCTCGACCACGTCTTCGGCTGCTTCATCGACGACGTGCACGGGCTGAACAATCTCGACGTCATCGGCGAGAACAACGTCATGATCGAGACCGACTACCCGCACTCCGACTCGACGTGGCCCGACTCCATCAAGTTGGCCAAGGAGCGGATCGCCCACCTGCCCGTCGATGTGCAGGTTAAGGTCCTCCGTGGCAATGCCGAGCGCCTGTTCCGGTTCGAGTCGCCCTTGCCTGACTGACGCCGGCGCAGGGCGCTATCCGGTACATGTCGTCGGAGGACAGAAGGGCCGGATCGTTCCGGCGCAAATGGGGGAAAGCCAGACATGCTTCAGTATGTGATCGCCGGCCTTGCTCTTGGGGGCATCTACGCAATCTGCTCGGCGGGAATTGTCATCACCTACGTCTCGTCGGGGGTGCTGAACTTTGCCTTTGGTGCCATGGCGTTCTTCGTCGCCCGCTTCTATTACTACCTGCACATACAACACAGCTGGTCGATCGTGGGGGCGGCAATCCTCTCCATCGGTGTCGCCGCGCCCCTGCTCGGGGTGGTCCTCTACTTCGGGCTGTTTCGCTTCCTCCGGCTGTCCCCGGTCCTGATCAAGATCGTCGCCACCCTCGGGTTGTCTGTGGCCCTGCCTGCCGTGGCCACGCTCATCTTCGGTAACCAATCCATCTTGAAAGCGCCAGGGCTGGCCCCCGAACCGGTCAAGGTGTTCAAGTTTCTCGGTACACCGGTCACCCTGGACCAGATCATCGTGTACATCAGCGTGGCCGCCACTGTCGTGGTCGGTGCCATCGTCCTACGTCGGACCGATATCGGATTGAAGACCCGGGCCATGGTCGACTCGCCGGCCATGACGGCACTGTCGGGGACCAATCCGGAGAGGGTCTCGGTCGGCGTCTGGGCAGTCAGCACGTTCTTCGCCGGACTGGCTGGGGTTCTGGCCGCGCCCATCATCGGACTCGAGCAGGCCAACTTCACCCTGCTGATCGCCGCCGCCTTCGCCGCCGTGATCGCGGCCAAACTGCGCAGCCTCCCTATCGCTGTCGGCGTCGGCCTGCTCATGGGTATCGTGACGGCGATCGTCCAGCGCTACCTGCCTCCGTCGAGCACACTGACGGCGGACATCATCCCAAGCATCCCGTTCGCCTTCATCGCCGTCTTCCTCGTGTACCGCCTGATCCGAAGTGGGCGGATCAACGAGTCCGAAGGTGTCGGCGGAGCCCTGGATCGGGCTACCACCCCCCAAGGGGAGAGCCAGCTGGCCGCCACCGCCCGCGGACCGGGCTCCAAGCCGACGACGTTCGTCGGCCGGAATGCCGGGCCGCTCGTCATCTTGGCCATCGTGGCCCTGCTTCCGGCCATCCTCCAAGGATTCTGGGTGGGAGTGATCGCCCAGGGCATCGCCTACGGGCTCATCTATCTGTCCTTCACCATCGTCACCGGACAGGGCGGGATGATCTGGCTCTGCATGATCACCTTCGCAGGGATGGGCGCGCTGACCACCGCTCAGCTGGCCACCAACCATGGCTGGCCGATCCTGGCCGCCATCGTGGCCGGCGGGCTCATCGTGGTGCCGGTGGGGGTGCTGATCGGCATCCTCACCATCCGATTGGGCAATCTGTACGTGGCTCTGGTCACGCTGACGTTCGCCTTGCTCGTCGAGAACCTGGTCTTCCCCATCGCCCTGTTCGCCAACAGCGGCCTGGGGGTGAACGTTCCACAGCCCGGTTTCGCCTCCAGCCCCCGGGCCTTCGCCTACTTCGCCCTGGTTGTCTTCTGCCTGGTGTCCCTCGTTATCGTCAACCTCCGTCGTTCGACCACCGGTCTGGCGCTCGACGCGGTGCGGTGGAGCGAACCTGCCTCGCGAACCTTGGGCGTCAACGTCGTGCAGGTCAAGGTGATCACCGCTGGCCTGGCCGCGTTCGTGGCCGGCGTGGGCGGCGGTGTGCTGGCCAGCCAACAGATCTCCGCCCTGCCGGGCAACTTCGCAACGTTCCTGGGTGTGATCTGGCTCGCCGTCCTGGTCACCTTGGGCATCCGCTCGAACGTCGCCGCCCTGGTCGCCGGTGTGACCTATACCGTGCTGCCCGCCCTCTCGCAGTCGTACCTGCCGACGTGGACCAATCAGATCCCACCAGTCCTGTTCGGGCTTGGCGCCATCACCGTGGCCAAGTACCCAGAGGGAACCTTGGCCATGCAGGGCGAGCAGATCCGCCGGGCCGTGTACCGGCTGAGGGGGCAGGCGTCGACCGACTCATCGCTGCCGCCGCCCCCTCCACCTCTGGCGGTGGAGACCGGGGCCGACGGCGTGGCCAGCACGCCGAAGGCAGCCGCGGGGGTCACTCCCATGATGCCCAAGTGACCACCCCGCCCGATGTTGCCGTAGAGGTGACCAACGACGCCATGCGGGCAACAGGCGTGACGGTCAAGTTCGGTGGCCTGGTGGCTCTGTCCGGCGTCAGTCTCGACGTGCGTCCCGGCGAGATCGTCGGTCTGGTCGGTCCGAACGGCGCCGGAAAGAGCACCCTGTTCAGCGTGCTGTCCGGCCTCCTCCGGCCCAACGCCGGACAGGTGCTCATGGGCGGTGCCGACGTGACCTCGGCCAACCCTCAGCAGCGGGCCCGCCTGGGCCTGGCCCGTACCTTCCAGCAGCCGGAGCTCTTCTTGAGCCGCACAGTCCGCGAGCATCTCGTCCTCGGGCACCGGGTCCACTTCGCCCGGCGACGGCTGTGGCGAGACCTGATCGATTTCCGCTCGCTACGGCCTCCGGGCGCGTTCGAGAAGGAACGGGTCGACGGGCTGCTCGAACTGCTCGACATCACCAGGATCGCGGACACCCCGGTCTCAGCCCTTCCGCTCGGCCTCAGCCGCCTGGTCGAGGTAGGGAGGGCGCTGGCCACGGATCCCAGTGTCCTGCTGCTCGATGAGCCCCTGTCCGGCCTCGATGTCCACGAGTCCAAGAACCTGGCTGATGTATTGCGGCAAGTGTCGATCGACCAGTCGGTCGCTCTCCTCTTGGTCGAGCACGACGTGGCCACCGTCTTGGAGCTCTCGTCCCGAATCTTCGTGCTGGACTTCGGCCAGGTCATCTCCTCGGGGACACCCGAATACATCCGCAATGACCCCGCAGTTCGCGCTGCCTATCTCGGGGACGACAAGTCGGCCGCTTCCAGCACGCCGGCCGGCGACGAGGTCGGGACGACATCGTGAGCGATATGCTGACCATCGAGAATCTCGACGTCTGCTACGGGCCCTCACAGGCCCTGTTCTCGGTGTCGGTCTCCGTCCCGGCTCAGTCGGTCGTTGCCGTGCTGGGGGCCAACGGCGCCGGCAAGAGCACGTTGGCCTCCTCGATCTCCGGGCTGGTTCCTTCGACCGCCGGGACCGTCACCTTCGATGGTGTCGACATCACCAAGGCGTCGGCCTGCCGCATCCGGAAAAGCGGGCTGACCTACATCCCCGAGGGCCGAGGGATCTTCCCGGGCCTCTCCGTACTGGAGAACCTCCGGATGGCCGTGGGCCAGCAGAAACGGTCGGATCGGCCGGAGGCCATCGAGCGAGCCGTGACTCTCTTCCCCATTCTGGGGACACGGGGCCACCAGCGGGCCGGGAGTCTCTCCGGCGGAGAACAGCAGATGCTGGCCCTGGCCCGGGCCTTGGCCGTCACCCCCAAGATGATCGTGGCCGACGAGATGTCGCTCGGGTTGGCGCCGCTGGTGGCCGAGACGGTGTTCGAGGGGCTCGATCAGGCCCGCCGGACGGGTATCACCATCATCCTCATCGAACAGTTCGTCCACCGCGCCCTGGCCATGGCCAACTGGTGCGTCATCCTCGTGCGAGGCCAGGTCGGCTGGTCTGGTCCGGCCTCAGAAGCCAGGGAGGAGGTTCTCGGTCGCTATCTCGGGCAATCGAGCACCTAGGCCGAGCCCCCGACTCGGGTAGATCCGACCGTGTTCATCGTCGGCTCGTCGCCTTCCGGCTCTTCGGTCGCGTGGTGATGCCTTGCATGGCGGCGTGGCAGAAGTCCCAGATGTTCTCGGCCTCGTCCGCCGGATCAAGCGAGCCGACAGCCAGAACGGCCGTGTGGTATCGAGCCAGGACGAGAGCCAAGACCATGTCAGCCGCCATATCCGGATCCACCCCGGGGTAGTTGCCGGCCGCCTTTGCCCCGATGATGGCTTCGGCCACCAGGTTCCGGTACGGAGCATCTGCGTTCTCGATCTCTCGCGGATAGTGCTCCATGAGACGAAGATGCTCACGAGCAACCACCAAAGCATGCGAGGGGAGACCATCGGCGATGGTCAGGACAGGCGCGGTGATAATGATCTTCAACCGGCGTACCGGCTCGGTGACCGATTCAGCCTGCGCGGCGAAGCGGGCTGCCCCTTCTCGAACCAGCTCCTCGATCACGGCGAGCAGCAGCTCGTCCTTGCCACTGAAGTGGCGATAGAAGGTCTGGACCGATACACCGGCCCGCTTGAGCACCGCGGTGAGGGTGAACGTGGAGCCCTCCTTCATGCCGAACTCCAGCGCCGCGTCCACGATCTGCTGCGTCGGGCCGATGGCCCGGGTGCGGGCTGCTTCCGCTGAGCGCTTGACGGAGCGATCGACCACCCGCTCCTGCCAACTCGGAATCGCACTCATGGTCGGCGATTTTAGCAGGACGCCACCCTTTAACCGGCAGCCGTCGCCAACCTGAGTCGGAAAAAGCGGGGCTCATCGTGGTCGGAGGATGTCGCGTGCGGGCCGCCTGGGGTCGGGGCCGAACGAGCAGGATGCTCCCGTCGGGGTTGGGGTGCCGAGCAGCATCGTCGACGACGGGTCCGACAGATTTGGCCTCCACTCGGCGAGCTCGACGGTGGCGGGGTCGCCATGGGTCGCGAACCGTACCCATGCGTCCTGTACGACGGCGCAGAGCTCGCGGATTTCCGGTGTATACGGTCCGACGAACTCGGCGATGCCGGGAGCAGCGAAGGTGTCGAAGACGAAGGGGATCTCCATGGTGTGGGCGGCACCGTACGCGCCGCCGTTCGTCGGCGACTTCCACTCGAAGGAATAGCTCCATGTCGCAGCCCCACGACGACCGCGGGCATCGAGGAAGTCTGCGGTCGGCAGCCCGAAGATCTGGTCCGACAGCAACGCCCACCACAGGTCGTCCGCTGAGCCCGTGGGGTCGCGGCTCTGGTAGGCGGCGACGACCGTGGCGCTCTCCTCGCCGTACGACGCCCCGACCCTGGCCAACAGCTCCTCGGCCTCCACGGGAGGTTGGCCCGGCGCCAGCACCCTGACGATTCGCATCTCGTCCGCAGTGGTCCCGATCAGCACCGGGACATCGCTAGCGGCCCCCTTGGCGACCGCCTGGTTCGGGTGCTCGGGAATGGTGACGCCGTCCACGACCGGCTGCCAAGCGAACGCCCCCTCGCCGCCGGAGACTGCGGCCGTCTGCTGGCGGAGCGATATGGCCTCGCTCGTCGCCAGGACTTGCTCGGCGGGGAGGCGGCCGAGCTGGGCCAGCCCGGCATTCGACCACGGCAGGTCGAGCCTCCTGAACGCATCCTCGGCCAGTCGCCCCGAACTGGCCCGTCCGAGCGCCGTCGGGGTGCCGCTCTGCATGATGGCCCGATGGAACAGCCCTCGCGCTGGCGGCGCGGCCAGGATCGTCCCCACGCTCATGGCTCCGGCGGACTCCCCGAAAAGGCAGACGTTCTGCGGGTCTCCACCGAAGGCGGCGATGTTGTCACGCACCCAGCCGAGCGCCGCCACCTGGTCGAGGAGGCCGAGGTTACCGCTCGAGGCGAAGTCGGGTCCTCCCAGCTCGGAGAGATCCAGAAAGCCGAAGGCGCCGAGACGGTAGTTGACCGTGACCACCACCACGTCACCCCTCGCCGCCAGCGCCTCCCCGGCATACCACGACAACGAACCGGAGCCGTTCACGAAAGAGCCGCCATGCACCCACACCATCACGGGAAGAGGACCGGACGGGCGGACCGCCACCGAGGGAGTCCACACGTTGACGTAGAGGCAGTCTTCCGAGCACGCCCCGGGGAACCCTCTCCCGGTCTCGAGGACACTGGGGACCTGCATCGCAGCTGGTGCATGTCGGTCCGCGTCGCGGATGTCCTCCCAGGGAAGCGGTGGCTCGGGAGCCCGGTATCGAAGCGGGCCGAGCGGCGGCTGAGCGTACGGCACGCCGAGGTAGGCATCCACACCGCGCCCGCTCCGTCCGCGCAGACCACCAGCGCTGATCTCCACGACTGGATCCACCGACATCTCCCGTCTTCACGCCGCCCCTGGTCTCCCCCAGATGGTAGTCCGACGACCCGGTCCGAACCGCCGAAAGGGGCCTACCCGCTGGGGTCGGCCGGCACGAGCGCCACGCACAGACGCAGAGCCTCCGGCCCGATGGGCAGCCCGACGATGCACCTCGCCCGGTGACCATGACCTGAGTCGGCCATGGCGGCACGAAGGCGCCCGGGCTCGGGCGCAGTTTTGGTCGGGGGACGGTGAGGTCGGGCGCAGTTTTGGGTCCCCCACGACCACGATCGCGCCGAACCTCTCACCGGTACCGCCAAAACCGCACCGAACCTCCGAGCCCGGCGCCCATCGTCACCGACGCCCACCCGCCGACGGCCTGACCGAGGACCTCGAAGCGGGCGACGCGCGGTTGTCCGAGATTGTCGACGGGGTGGAACGCCACCACGACCGGATCATGCTCACTCGCAACGGGAGCGCGGCTGCGGTGATCCTCAGTCCTGGCGATCTCGAGTCGCTCGAGGGAACGCTCTCCGTCCTCTCCGATCCCCCGTGCTTTGCCGGAGATCCGTAGATGGGAGTCGATCACCTGACGATCTCGTCGCTCCCCGCTCCTTTGCCCACCCACAGCAGCAACACCAGCGTGACCAGGGCGAACCCGTACACGAAATCCTCGACGGGGATGTCCCACGGGAAGCGGATCCCGGCGTACTCGTGGCGGTTGTAGACGACCACCGGGGCCGACAGCTTGGTCAGCCAGCCGTCGACGGGGATCTGGAACGCCCAGGTGACGACGATGGTGATCCAGTACGACGGGCGGCGGAACAGCCCGGTGCGGAGCCAGAGGAGCTCCACCAGGACCACCACGGCGGCGGCCACGAACGCCCACAGCGTGTACACCTCAGCCGCGGCGGTTGGCGCGGGCCAGGATGCGGTTCACCACCTCGAAGGTGAGCAGCGCGCAGATGGGCACCGCCAGGAAGAACACCACCTCCTCGACGGGCAGGTGGCCCGGCAGGTCCCACCCGGTGATGTAGCGGGGGTTGTAGCGCCAGTGGCCGTGGGCGATGGCGCCGACGTCCCACAGCGAGAAGATGACCGCCGGCACCACCAGGGCCCGCACCATGCGCAGCGGGCGCCGCCACACCCGGGCCCCGAGGACCACCTCGAGCGGCAGGGTGAGCACCAGGCATGCCCCCATCAGCAGCAGGTACTGGTAACGGTCCACGGTTGGCAGGATAGGTGGGCGTCCCAGCATCGGACCCGGTGGCGAGTACGGTGAGGCGCATGCTGCTGGAGTCCATCAACTCCCCCGCCGACCTGCGGCGGCTCACCGAAGGCGAGCTCGAGCAACTGGCCGGCGAGATCCGCCAGTTCATCGTGCAGGCGGTCTCTGTCACGGGCGGGCACCTGGGATCGAACCTGGGCGCCGTCGAGCTGACCCTGGCCCTGCACCGGGTGTTCTCGTCGCCCCGGGACATCCTGCTGTGGGACACCGGCCATCAGGCGTACGTGCACAAGATCGTGACCGGCCGCCGGGACCTGTTCTCCAGCCTCCGCCAGAAAGACGGCCTGTCCGGCTACCCGTCCCGGGCGGAGTCGGTGCACGACTGGGTGGAGAACAGCCACGCGTCGACGATCCTGTCCTACGCGCACGGGATGGCCGCGGCGGTGGCCCGCAGCAACTCCCCCAGCCGCCGGGTCGTCGCCGTCGTCGGCGACGGGTCCCTGACCGGTGGCATGGCGTTCGAGGGCCTGAACAACCTGGGCCACAGCGCCAGCCGAGTCGTGATCGTCCTGAACGACAACGGTCGCTCCTACGCGCCGACCGTGTCGCGCCTGACCGAGAGCCTGAGCAAGCTGCGCCTCCACCCCGGACTGCGCTCGGTGCGCGGCCGGATGGAGGAAGCCCTGCGCGACCTGCCCGCCGTCGGCGGCCTGGCCTACACCAGCCTCCACGCCATGTACTCGGCGGTGCGCGAGATCGTCGAGCCGCCCGCCTTCTTCGAGGCTCTCGGCGTGCGCTACGTCGGCCCCATCGACGGCCACGACATCGCCGGCATGGAGCAGGCCCTGAGCCAGGCCAACGAGTTCGACGGCCCCATCGTCGTCCATGTCCTCACCCAGAAGGGCCGCGGCTACGGGCCGGCGGAGACCGATGCCGAGAAGTGCCTCCACGACGCCCCCAGCACCTTCGACCCGGCCATCGGCCCCAGCAAGGCCGCCCAGGCTCCGAAGGGCTACACGCAGGCGTTCAGCGACGCCATGGTCGACATCGGCGAGCGCCATCCCCAGATGGTGGCGCTCACCGCGGCCATGCCGGGCTCGACCGGGCTGCTGCCCTTCGCCGCCCGCTGGCCCGACCGGTTCTTCGACGTCGGCATCGCCGAGCAGCACGCGGTCACGTCGGCCGCGGGCATGGCCATGGGCGGGCTGCGCCCGATCGTCGCCATCTACTCGACGTTCTTCTCCCGGGCGTTCGACCAGGCGAACCTGGACGTCGGCCTGCACGGCCAGCCCGTGGTGTTCGCCCTGCCGAGCTCAGGCATCACAGGTGACAACGGGCCCAGCCATCACGGCATCTGGGACATGGCCCTCTGCCTGCGCATCCCGGGGGTCACCATCTTCGCCCCCTCCTCGGGCGCCGAGCTGCCGGTCATGCTGGAGTCAGCCCTCGAGCTGTCGGGACCGTCCGCGGTCCGCTACCCGAACACCGCCGCCCGGGTCGTCGACGCCGACTCGGTGGGCTCCGGCCTGTCGGCCCGTGAGGTTCGCCGCGGCGACGGCTCGGTGTGCCTGCTCGCCGTCGGCAAGATGGTCGAGGCCGCCGAGGACGCGGCAGCCATGCTGGCCGCCGACGGCATCGAGGCCACAGTGTGGGACGTCCGGGTCGTCCGGCCCCTCGACCCGGCCATGATCGCCGACGCCGGCCAGCACGGGCTGGTCGTCACCGTGGAGGACGGCATCCGGGCCGGCGGGGCCGGCGCGTGGATCACCGACGCCATCGCCGATCTCACCGAGACCCGCACCTGTCCCCCCATCCTCACCCTCGGCATACCGACCGCCTACATCGCCCACGGCAAGCAGGACAGGATCCTGGCCGAGCTCGGCCTCGACGCCGCCGGCATCGCCGCGGCCACGGCCAAGGCACTCCCGCACTGATCCTCGGGCATGGTTCGCCGGTACCCGCAGGAGGTCGCCTGAAAGCGTTCGCCTTGGCGGCCGCGCTGCCCCTGGTCGGTGCGGCGTGTGGTTCTGGCCCGGCCCCGAAGGCCAGTTCTCCGGCCACGCCTCCCACCTCGGTGCCGGCGACGCCCGCCAGCTCGGCGCCGGTGACGGCCGGGCCATCGGCCGCCCGCCCCTGCGGGGTCACCCGAGCGCCGTCGGTGTACCAGCACGTGGTGTGGATCGTGATGGAGAACCGGAGCTACGACCAGATCGTGGGCTCGAAGTCGGCGCCGTATCTCAACTCCCTGAGCGACGCGTGTGGGCTGGCCACCGACTACAGCGGTGTCGCCCACCCGAGCCTCCCCAACTACATCGCGCTCACGTCCGGCTCGACCCAGGGCATCACCAACGACTCGGGGCCACCGTCGAACCGGGTCTCGGCGCCGAATCTGTTCACGTTGCTCGGCTCGGGCTGGCGCGCCCTCGAAGAGGGGATGCCGTCCAACTGCGCGACGTCGGGCTCGTCGGACTACGCGGTCAAGCACAACCCGGCCGCGTACTACACGAACCTGGCGGCCGCGTGCGCGAACCAGGACGTGCCGCTCGGATCGACCGCCGACATCTCGGCCCGGTTCACCTTCATCACGCCGAACCTGTGCCACGACATGCACGACTGCTCCACATCGGCAGGTGATAGCTGGCTGGCCGGGGCCGTGCCCCAGATGCTCGACAGCTCCCAATACCGCGCTGGCACCACCGCGGTGTTCATCACCTGGGACGAGAACGATTCCGGCGGCCAGCGGGTCCCGACCTACGTCGTCGGACCGTCAGTCGTCCCTGGGAGCCGTTCCGCGGTTCCCTACAACCACTACTCGCTGTTGCGCACGACCGAGGACCTCCTCGGTCTTCAGCCCCTGATCGGCGCAGCGGCCACGGCCCCGGGGATGCGCGCCGGGTTCGGCCTTTGACGTCTTCTCCGAGTGTGGACTTCGCGGCTCGTCACCGGGGTGACCGGCAACCTCCTGTGGGAGTCGTGCCCCGAGGCACCGCCGACTGACCGCCACCTGGTCTGGGAGGGCCGCCACTGTCCTACGCTGCAACGATGCTGTCGACGTTGCCCGTCGCCCTCGCCCTCGCTGCCGCCGCCACCACCACCCATCACGGCCATCACCCGAGCAGCTGGCTGCTCGGCGGGGCCGGGATCATCGGGGGTTTCGCGGTCGGCGTGACCGGCATGGGCGGCGGCGCGCTGATGACTCCGCTGCTGGTCCTGGTGTTCAAGATCGACCCGAAGATCGCCATCGCCAGCGACCTGGTCAGCTCCCTGGTCATGAAGCCCATCGGCGGCATCGTCCACCTGCGGCGAGGAACCATCCACTGGGCGCTGGTCATACGGCTGCTGGTCGGATCGGTGCCCGCCGCGTTCCTCGGTGCGTTCACGCTGAACCAGTTCGGTGACAGCAAGCGGGTCCAGGCAGACATCAAGACCGTGCTCGGCTGGGCGCTCATCGTGGCCTGCGCCAGCCTGGTGGGGAAGTCGGTCCTCAGCCGGCGGGCGGATGTCCGGCGCGCCACCGCCGGAGAGATGGCGAACACCGAGCCCTATGTCATCAAGTCCGTTCCCACCGTCCTGGTCGGTGTGGCCGGCGGCTTCATCGTCGGCATGACCTCGGTGGGGTCGGGATCGCTGATGATCGTGCTGCTGATGCTCATGTACCCACGCCTGTCGTCGAAGGCCCTGGTCGGCACCGACCTGATGCAGGCCGTCCCGCTCGTCGCCGCCGCCGCGCTCGGCCAGTTCGTCTTCGGCCACATCGACTTCGGGATCGCCGGCGCGCTGATCGCCGGCAGCGCGCCGGGCGTCTACCTCGGCGCTCGTGTCTCCTCCCGGGCTCCCGACGGGATCGTCCGACCTGTGCTCGTCTTCGTGCTGGCCAGCTCGGCGCTGGCCCTGCTGTTCACCAGGAGCACCACCGGCTTCGTCTGGGCCATCGCCATCGGGGTGCTGGTGGGCGTGCCGTTGTGGGGCGCGACCGACGCCACCCTCCGCCGGTCGGCCCAGTGGGAAGCCGCCCGCCGCAGCCGAACGGCCTGGGTGGCGCTCATGGCCATCGGCGCGCCGTTCGGGGTCGGCTTCGTGGCGTCCGTCGCCTACTTCGGGCGCGTCCGCCGCCACGTGATGGCCGCCGACCAGACCGGGGTGCCTGCACCGCCGCCCGCGCTGCCCTGAGACGGAAGCTGGGGCAAGCGGCCGGTCAGATCTCGGTTCCGGCACTGCATCCGGTAACGGACGAAGAGGTCACGGCCGCGGCCTGCCCTCGGCATAAGCACCGTGCATGGGGACGGTGACGAGAAGCGCCCCCGTCGCGGGCTTCGACGATCCGCCTGGCGCCCATTCCCCGCAAGCGCTGGCCCCGGCCCGCCAAGCCACAGCCACCACACCCGACCAGACCGGCCGCGCCCACTACCGGCCGCCCCCAGACCGAGCACGCAGTCCCGCCAGCGACGCTGGCGCCGCGCCCGGCGGCACAGAGCCAGCCGCTATCAGTGGGGCACCCGGAGGGCATACTCGGCCCGGTCACCGCGTATCCGGTGGACGATGCGGGCCACGGGATGACCTCGCTCGTCGGTGTTAATTCCCTTCAACAGCAGCAGGGGTGCGCCGACGGGCACCTTGAGCCATGTAGCGTCGTCGGGGTTCGCTGCCACCGCCGAGAACCGACGCTCGTCGCGCCGTATCCGGACCCCGTAGGCGTAAGAGATGGCTGAGAACAAGCTGTCGGAGCCGTCCCAACCCTCGGGCGCCAGCGCCTCGGGCACGGCGGCGAAGGAAACCGACCACGGTACGTCGTCCACCCATCGGATATAGCGGTACTCGACGGCCGGGTACTGCCACTCACTCGGCCCCCCCATGTCGTCTCCAACATCGGAGTCGTCTCCGGCCGCCGGCCCCTCCACCCGTCGGGTCCCGAGAAGGACTTGTCGCACCTGGTGGCCACGAGCGGCCATCGACTCGACCAGGCTGACCTGGCCGTCGTCGATCCGGTGCCGCAGCGAGCGGCTGGTGACGAAACTGCCGACGCCGTGCTCCGTGCGTATGGCCCCCGAGCGGGCCAGCTCGCCGAGCGCTCGCCGCACGGTCAGGCGATTGACCTTGTAGGCGCCGGCCAGGGCCGCCTCCGACGGGAGCGCTTCCCCCGGCGAGAGGCTCCCCTCCTCGATCCGCCCCAGGACGTCGGCCCGCAGCTGCTGCCACACAGCCGTACCCGGGGACCGATACAGCGGGAGCACGGCCGAGAGGAAGCCGGTCTCAGCCCGGTCGACGGAGGACGTGGTCACGACTGCGCCTGTGTCACCGGGGCAGTGTCACTGAAGGGCCTTTGGCACGACTTGGGTCCGCGGAATCTGCCACGGCTCTCCTGGCAACCGAAGGTTCATGTCGATCCTCCAAGTGTTCACCCGAAGGCCGCCGGGGCGATAGAAGCAGAGGTGTAGACATCTCAACAACACAGAGTAGCCGCTCTCGCCGAGACCTTCGGTGACCCGAAAGGACCTTCCGTGACCACTCACCGCCACGCCCGAACTACTGCCATCGCGGCCCTGGCGATCGTGGCCGCCGCCTGCGGATCGTCGTCGAAGGCCACGACCAGTTCAGCGTCAGCCAGCAAGGTCCCCACCAGCAAGGTTCCGCTGGTCGTGTATGCGGCCGAGGGCTACGACACCGCCGTGGCCAAGGCGTTCCAGGATTCCACTGGCATTCCGACGTCGGTCTACGATGCTCACACCGGCATCGTCGTCTCGAAGATCGAGGCCGAGAAGAACAACCCGCACTGGAGCCTCACCTGGTTCGACGGTGACATGGCCATGGCGTCGTTGGACCAGCAGGGCCTGTTGGTGCGCGGCTACGAACCGACGAGCGCGCTGAGCTCCGTCGGGGCGCAGTTTACGCCGAAGGACAAGAGCTACATCCCGACCGGGTACACCATCGCCGCCACCATCCTCTACAACTCCCAGGCCTTCCCGCAGCCTCCGACCTCCTGGTCCGACCTCCTTCAGGCCTCCTACCGGGGCCGACTGGGCATCTTGAACCCCGCCATCGACGGCCCCGCATACCCGCTCTTGGCTGGCTGGGCGGTCCAGTTCGGCGGTGTCCCCCAGATGGAGTCGTACGTCACCAACCTGGTCAAGAACGGGGCGAAGGTCTACACGGCGCCCGACGACGAGCTCAACGCCATCAAGCAGGGCACCATCGACGTCGCCTTCGCCCAGAGCAGCTACGGCATCGGTGTCAATGAGAAGCAGGCCAACCTGAAGGTGGCCTATCCCCAGTCGGTGACCCCGGTCCCGAGCGTCATTGGGATCGACGCCAAGGCCAGTCCCGCCGTGCAGGCGGAAGCCAAGGAGTTCGCCCAATTCGTTCTCAGCCCTCCGGGCCAGGCGGCGATGCAGGCAGGTGACCCTCACGGCGACTCGCTCTACTGGCCAGTCGTGGCCGGCACCTCCCCCCTCCCCGCACTCCCGTCGCCGACGACGATCCCGAGCAAGGTGCTCGACGCAGCCAAGTGGGGCGGCCAGGAGAACGTCATCAACCAGTGGTTCACGGCCAACATCGCCAGGTGAGCCGGCCGTCGTGGTGGATCGGAGCGTCACGCCCGCTCCGCCTGGCTGTCCGAGCCGCGGGCTCGACGCCCTATGGGGTGTTGACCGCTCTGCTCCTGATCCCGACGGCCTGTTTTCTGCTGCTGCCGTTCTTCCCCGCCACCTTCGGGCTGGGTCAGAGCATCTCAGGCGTGGCGGCATTCCGCCACGCCTACCAGGGGTACGTGACCACAGCCCTGTTCAACTCGGTATGGGTCGGGCTGGCGGCGAGCGCGCTAGCGCTCGTTGCCGCAGTCGGCCTGGCGTGGCTGTGCGAACGCCACCAGGTGCGTGGTGCAGGTGCCTGGCGCACGGCGGTATGGCTCCTCCTGCTCGTCCCCACCTACCTGAGCGCCCTGGGCTTCGAGTACTTGCTCGCACCGCAGGGGGTGATCGCCCAGGCCACCGGCTGGTACCCGGCGTCGCTGGACCACCTCCTGCTCGGCCCCGCTGGTGTGGTACTGGTGCTCACCCTGCGCGCCGTCGCGTTCTCCTACTTCGCCGTGGCCGGCGTCGTGCGCTCCATGGGCAACAGTCCAGGAGACGCAGCGCGAGTGCACGGATTGCCCCGCTGGCGGACTGCGCTGGTGCAAGTCGGGAGCCTCACCCCGGCGCTGATGGCTGGTTTCGTGCTGGCTTTTGCCGAGACGATCAGCGACTTCGGCGTGGCCTCCACCCTCGCCGCCGACGCCCACTTCCCCGTTATCACGTACACCATCTTCACCTTCACCGACGCCATCCCGATCGACTTCGCCGCGGCAGCGGCCATCTCGTGGAGCCTGATCGCCGTCTTCATCGGCGTGCTTCTCCTGCAGCGGTTCATCCTCGGCGGCCGAGACTACGCGGCGACCGGAGACCACCCTCCGGCGGGCTCGCGACCGCTTCCGACGCTCACCCAGCGGGTGGCGCCGTTCGCCATCGGCGCCTTCTTCGTCGTGGCCCTGGCCGGACCGGCTATCGGCATCGTCGTCTCGTCGCTGCTCGGTGGGACGGCTTCGTCGGGGGGCGCGGTCGCCAGCGCTGCTGGCCTCAGCCTGGCCGCCTATCGCGCCCTGTTCGACAACCCGTCCCAGCTCTCGCCGATCTGGCTATCGGTTCGCCTAAGCGTGGTCGGGGCGACCCTTGCCACCGCCGTCGGGCTGGCCGTGAACCTGTGGGGCCAGCACCGGGGCAAGACCCGGGGGGCGGCCCTCGTCGACTTGGGCCTGGTAGCCGTCATAGGTTTGCCCTCGGTGGTGCTGGGCGCGGGGTTTGTGTTCTTTTACAACCTGCCGGTCGTCTACCGGATCGTCCCTGTGTACGACACCCAATGGTTGCTACTCGTCGGCTACGTCGTCGGCTTCGCACCCATCGCCATCCGGATGTTGTCTGGCCCCCTAGCCCAGGCCGGCCGCGAGCGCTACTACGCCGGGCGGGTCCATGGCGGCGCGCCGCTGCGGGCGTGGACCCGAGCGGTGCTGCCCCATATCGCCAGACCGCTGGTCTCTATATGGCTGTTCCTCGTGGCCATCATCATGTTCGAGCTCCCCCTCTCGGAGGTTCTCCATGCGCCGAGCGGTGAGCCCGTCGCAGTAGCGGTAGCGGTGAAGTTCAAATCGCAGGTGGCCACCGGGACGGCCCTGACCGTTGTCGCCATCGCCGTGACGCTCGCCCTCCTCGGCGCGGTCACCGCACTGCAGGTCCTGGCTCGGTCCCTCTCTCGTCGGCGCAATGCCCGGCGAGAAGCGGAGCTGTCCGCATGGATCGCCCAGCTCGGCGCCGAGGTACGGCGCCCGCTCGCTACGGAAGGAACCCGATGATTGAAGACGGAGCAGGCCCTGTACGGCTGATCTTCATGATCGACGGACTCGGACCGGATTACCTCGAAAGCGGCGCCAGCCCGTATCTATCCCACCTCCTCGACGAAGCCGGAGAGGTGGTCCAGGGGATATGGCCGACTGTCACCAACGTCAACAATGCGGCGATCGCCTGCGCCGCCCCGCCGTCGGCCACCGGGATCACCGGCAACTCATTCCTCGACGTTGAGTCGGGGCAGACGATGTTCATGGACTCCTCGGCCATGCTCCGGATGCCCTCCAAGCTGGAGACCTGGTCGAAGGCCGGGCGGCACCCATGCCTGCTCACTGCCAAGGGCAAGACGGAGCGGTTGCTCGGCGTAGGGGTCGACGACATTGTCAACAGCGAGCAACCGTCGGCAGAGCTAGTGCGCGAGGTCGGGCCACCCCCGCCCATCTACTCGAGCGCGGTCAACCTCTGGTTGTTCCAGTGCCTCTCGTGGCTGATCGAGCACCGTCGCGACATCGACACCTTCTATCTTCACACGACGGACTACCCGATGCATATGTGGGCGCCCAACGAGGACGGGTCCAAGGAACACCTCCGCCTGCTCGACGAGGCCCTGCGCTCCACGATGGAAACCCTCCCCGACGCCGAGGTGTACCTCACCGCCGACCACGGAATGAACGCGAAGAGCCGGGCCCTCGACCTCGGACGTATCCTTGCAGCGCGAGGAATCGAAGGCGCCTCGGCACTGTCGATCGAGAAGGACGGCTACGTCGACCACCACCGCGACCTCGGTGGTGGCGCCTGGGTCTGGGCCGGCGAGGACGAGCGCGACCGGGTGGCCGATCTCCTGCGGGAGCTCGAGGGTGTCGAGCAGGTGATCCCCCGGGCGGAGGCCGCCGCCGTGTTCATGCTCGACCCCACCCGGATGGGCGACTTGGCAGTGCTCGGGGATCGACGCACGGTGTTCGGCGATCTCCCGACCGAAGTGGAGTCGTTGGCTCCCGGGTATCGATCCCATGGCTCCCTCTATGAGCGGGAAGTACCCTTGCTCCGTTGGGGAACGAGTCGGGCAGCCAGTACGCCGACCACGATGAACTGGCACCTCCTCCAGGCCGTCGACGAGGACGAGGACGGCTAGGACATGCAAACGACCACCACGTTGGTGGGCTTGCAGAGTTCCTCGGAAGCGCCGCAGATGGGCCCGGTGGGGCCACTGACGGGCGCACTGCAACTCAGCGGGGTAGGCAGACGATACGGATCTGTTACCGCTCTCGACGGCATCGACCTCACCGTCGCCGACGGCGAGTTCATGGTCCTCCTCGGGCCGTCCGGGTCCGGAAAAACCACGCTGCTCCGCCTGATCGCCGGTATCGACAAGCTGAGCACCGGCTGCATCCGCCTGGGCGCAGTGGTCCTGGCCGACCGCCACCACCACGTGCCTCCGGAGCGGCGAAACCTGGCGATGGTGTTCCAAGATTACGCACTGTGGCCGCAGGCCACCGTGGTGGCCAACGTGGCCTATGCCCTCCAACGCATCCACCTGCCTCGCCAGGAGGTGAGGAAACGAGCGTTGGCGATGTTGGAGCGCGTCGACCTTCTCCGCTTGGCGCAACGGCGGCCGCCCGAGCTGTCCGGCGGCGAGCAGCAGCGGGTGGCCCTGGCCCGAGCGCTGGTGGCCAGACCCTCGATCTTGCTCTGCGACGAACCGCTGTCCAACCTCGACGCCGATCTGCGGGACCGGCTGCGCGTCGAGATCGCCGAGCTGGCCCGCGAGCGCGGCACGACGGTCGTGTACATCACCCACGACCAGGCGGAAGCCTTCGCCATGGCCGACCGGATCGGCGTGCTCCACGGCGGACACCTGGTCCAATGTGAGCCACCCGAGGATCTCTACCACGCCCCGACTACCCCCTTCGTCGCCCGATTCACCGGCGTTGCAGGTGAGCTCTACGGCCACGTCGCCGCTGGTCGCGACGCCCTCGGGAGGGTTCTGATCGACACGCCCTGCGGCCCGCTCCTGGCCGTCGACCACGGCACTGGCTCACCTGGATCACCGGCGGTGGTACTGATCCGAGCCGCGGCGGTGACGATCTTGGCTAGCGGTGGGGACGAAGACGGCCTGGCCGGTGAGGTACGCAACGTCGCTTACCGGGGCAATGGCTACGACCACGCCGTCGACCTCATCGGGGGCACCCGGCTTTCAGGGCTGTTCGCCGAGCAGCGCCGTCGGCGGGGTGAAGCGGTTCGCCTGGCGGTCAATCCGCCAGGCTGCTTCGCCTACCCACACGAAGCAGGGCGAGCGGCCATCCGCTAGCCGGACGACTGGACAGGTCGCGACGCCCGCCACGGCCCTGCGGAGGCGTCATGGAGAGTTCACCGATACGTCAAGTTGGCGACACCTGCGGTTCGGGCATCGTCACTATCGGTGCGCTACTTTCCACGCCATGGACACAGGTCTCGTGCCCCACAGCTGTCGTGCGGTCCGACGGCATGGTCGGCGTGTGGTTGGGGTGGCCGCCGCCGCAATGGTCGTCGCCGCTTCGTCGACGACCACGGCCGGGGCGGTCGAGCGGCCCGGTCACCGCATGCCGGTGGTCCGCGCCGCGCTGCCTCCCGGTCTCATCCGTCATGTCGTGGTGATCGACGTGGAGAACGAGTCGGAGGCGGCGA
The DNA here is from genome assembly GCA_965276635.1 of Acidimicrobiales bacterium. Classification (GTDB taxonomy): domain Bacteria; phylum Actinomycetota; class Acidimicrobiia; order Acidimicrobiales; family Palsa-688; genus CBDIBC01. Next base: position 461,348 of record CBDIBC010000005.1, read on the forward strand.
CGTTCGGACCCAGCTCGCCGGCCACCTATCTCACCCACACCCTGCTCCCCCAGGGCAAGCTGTTGCCCAACTATTACGCCACCGGTCACGTGAGCGACGACAACTACGTCGCCCAGGTGTCGGGCCAGGCCCCGAACCTGGTCACCAGCAGCGACTGCATCACCAATCTGAGCGCTGGAGCCGGGTCGTACAACGACATCACGCCGGGGACGCCCGACCCGAACCAGGAGACCTACCCAGGCCAGGTTGACGGGCAGGGGTGCGTCTACCCGTCGTCGGTGAAGACCATCGGCAACCAGCTGGAGCCCGCCCACCGGGAGTCACCCATTCCGGCGTGGCGTCAGTACGCCGAGGACATGGGCAACGATCCCGCTCGAGACGGCGGCACCCCCGACCCGCTGGGCGGCACCGATTGCGCCCACCCGACCCAGGTCGCCGGCCAGGCCGGCGACGTGACCAACTCCGCCGAAGGTCCCAATGCCACCGGGACCCAGATCAAGTCCACGATCTCCGACCAATACGTCGACCGCCACAACCCGTTCATCTACTTCCACGCCGTGACCCGAAATGCCCGCTACTGCGCGCAGCATGTGGTCCCGCTGGGTACGGTGACCGTCGGTAGCGGAGGCCAGCCTGACACCTATGCCGGCCATCTCGCTTCGGACCTCGCCCACGAATGGACCACGCCGGCGTTCTCCTTCATCACGCCGAACGTGTGCAACGACGGCCACGACGCCACCTGTGCGGGAACCGACGCCGCCGGCACCACCGCCGGCGGCTCGCCGGCCTGAACACATGGCTGACCAATTGGATGCCCCTGCTCCTGGGCTCGCCGGCCTACCGGAACGGTTCCATGCTCGTGGTGATCACTTCCGACGAAGGCTCCATCAGCGACGGCACCGCCGCCGATCACGAGCAGCCGGGGCCGGGTAGCGCCAACCCCGGGTACAGCCCGCTGCTCAACACGCCCGTCGCCGCCTACGGCGGCAAGACCTACTACCAGCTCTTGGGAGTCACCGATATCAGCCCGAACACGCCGCCGGCACCCGGGACGCTGCCTGGTGGCGGCCAAGTCGGTGCCTTGCTGCTCAACAGCCGGTGGATCAAGCCAGGGACGGTCGATACCACTCCCTACAACCACTACTCCGCCCTGCGCAGCTACGAAGACCTCCTCGGGATCACGACTGGGGGCTCAGACGGGCTCGGGCACCTGGGCATGGCCGGGGCCGAGGCCCTCGCCCCCTTCGGCACGGACGTCTTCGACACCCACGGCTGGAGAGAACCGAGGTCTCCGTACCCCTCCCGGTAGCCGGTCGTCGAGCGGCTGTCGAGCTCAAGGCTCCGCACGCGACGGGGCCCAGTGTGCTGCTCAGGCCTCAGGCTGGTCGGTTTTCAGTCGATAGTGGCGGACCGGCGAGAGCCGGCCGGTGCCTGCCTCGCACGCCGGTCCGCCGCCACGTGGTGGCCGATCCGGCGCCGTGCGGGCGATGACCTCCTCGTCGTTCGTGATCAGTGCAGGACGAGACGCTCGGTTGGTTGTCCGGTAACTGTGGCGATGAGCTCGCACCCGAGGCGCCATACCCAGATGCGCGACGATCGGCGGGTGCCTGCGATCGTCGACCCGCCCAGGCAACTGGAGTTGGTCGTCGCCCGGAACCCGGACCCCGACAGCACACTCCCATACCTGCTGTGGGTGCCACTGGCGGGCGGCTTGGTCTTCCGGACCAAGGACACCTGGCCGCGCACGAACGCGCTGTTCTGCTACCCGGTGGCGGCCACGGAGTGGCCCGCCGTGCCCGACGTAGTGGAGCGCGTGCCGCTCCAGGCCTGCGCCCGGCGGGGCGCGGCCATCGACGTGGTCGCCGCTCGCCAGCGTGAGCAACGTTCGCAGATCGTCTTCACCCGGGCCCGGGGACGCGAGATGGTCTTCTGGCAGTCGCCCCGCACCCGCAAGCAGGCTCGACCCGACGTGCGCGTCCCCACCGCTCGGGCCGCGCAGGTCCCCGACTTGGCGATCCTCGTCGACTCCCGGGAGCGCTACCCGTACCGGTTCGCCCGCCAACACGTCACCGCCATCCGCCGCAGCCTCCCCTGCGGGGACTACGCCGTCCAGGCAGGCGGAGCGATCGTGGCCAGCGTGGAGCGCAAGTCGTTGGCCGATCTGGTCTCCAGCCTGATGAACGGCCGGCTCCGCTACGCCCTGGGTGAGCTGGCCGCCCTGCCCCGGGCGGCAGTCGTCGTCGAGGACCGCTATTCCCAGGTGTTTTCCTTCCCGCATGCCCGGCCGGCGATGGTCGCCGATGGCCTGGCCGAGCTGCAGGTCAGGTGGCCGTCCATCGCCATCGTGTTCTGCGAGAACCGAAAGCTGGCCGAGGAGTGGACCTATCGCTACCTGGCTGCGGCCACGACCTGGGCGGCTGACGAGGACGCCATCGCCAACCGCTCCTTTGCGCTCCCCGACGAGGGGCGACCGTCGACCGCCGAGCTGCGAGCCTGGGCGAGGGCCCATGGCTACGAGGTGGCTGATCGCGGCCGCCTCCGCCCGGAGATCCACCAGGCATGGGCCGAGTCGACAGTCGGCGTCACACCTCCTTCGTAGGGCTGGATGCATGGCCCTCTCGCTGACCTGGTCACCGGCCAGGCCGCTCATCTGATGCTGCACACTGAAGCCAGGTGGTCTCATCAGTTGCTATTGTGGTCACATGCGGGAGATCGGGGTTCGAGAGCTCAAGCGGACACTGTCCGAGACACTCCGCACGGCGGGACAGGGCGAGCTGATCAGAGTCACCATCCGAGGCCGGCCGCTGGCCGACATCGTGCCCATCGGCGCCGCCGGCGGTGATAACCGCCTGCACCAGCTGGTTGTCGCCGGACGCATAGACCCTCCGGTCCGGAGCCGGCCCGATCAAGCACCCCGCCTAGCAACCTCCGTACGTCTGGCGTCCGAGCTGGTGCTCGCCGAGCGGAACGTCGAGCGCTGAACCTCTACCTGGATGCCAGCGCGCTGGTCAAGCGGTACGTAGCGGAACCGGAAAGCGACATTGTTCGCACCGCGATGTACGCCGCTGACGCCTGGTACATCTGTCGCATCGGGTTCGTGGAAACCTTCCGGGCCGTGGGCCTCGCCGCCGGGAAGAGCGCCACGCGGGTGATACTCGAAGAGTGGCCGGCCTTTGGTGTCGTGGAGGTAGACCGGGAGCTCGCCGAGCAGGCCGCCCGCCTTGCCCTCGAAGACGACCTCCGCAGCCTCGATGCCCTGCACCTAGCCGCCGCCCTACTGCTTCCGCCCGAACACCTCGTCCTCGCCACGTGGGACCGGCGTCTCCATGCCGCGGCACAATCGCATCGACTCAGCGTCCTACCCGAAGCTCTGCCCTGACCAGGGGTCCACCCCCAGAGGAACAAGCGGCCGGTGGGCGATCGTCCAGTGGGAGCGGTTTCCCTTGGGGAGGGTCAGGCGCTCCGACGAAGCTGGCGGGCGAGACCCTCAAGTTGTTGCGCGATGCTGGTCGTATCGTTAGCCGACCTGGCCAGAGCGTCGGTCACAGCGTTCCGCACCCACGCCGAGACGGTGATTCCCTCGCTGCCTGCTGCGGCTTGGACCTGAGCGATCGCCTCGGGTGGGAACCGGACGGGGATCGAGCTGGCTAGCGGTCGGGTACGGACGATCTGGGCCGCGTCGAAGCCTTGGTTGGCGGCCTCGGCGTAGAAGTCGGCGGCCTCCTCGTCGCTCATGGCTCGCTCAGGCATCACTGATCCTCCTCGTAGAGGGCGACCAGACCGGCACTGGCTAGGTAGATGCCGATCGGGCGGCATGTTCGCCATCCGCCGTTGCGGGGTTGCTGCCAGCGGGAAATGATTTAACGCATGGCGTTCACGTGCCCCGTCTGTGGCTACCCAAAGCTGACCGAGCATCCGCGCAACCCCCAGAGCGGCGGAGCCTCGTTCGAGATCTGCCCGTCGTGCGGATTCCAGTTCGGCCACAGCGACGACCTGCTCGAGATCAGCTACGCCCGCTGGCGCAACGATTGGATCAATGCCGGCATGCCGTGGCGCGACGTCCATCCGGCGCCGGAGCGTTGGGACCCCGGGGCCCAGCTCGCTCGGCTCGAAGCCGAGTAAACGCACGCTCGGGGCTGTCGATCTCTCAGGAGAGGGAGCCGACGAGCAGCGCCATCAGCGTTCCGATCGCCACGCTGACGCCCGCTCGGCCCAAGTACTTCAGGTGAAACCCATGCCCCGCAGTCTCGAAGAGATCCTCCACCACGCCGATGAGTTGGCCGCTCGTTTCGAGGGCCACGATGCCGACCCCGCCAACGTGGCTGATGCCACCACCCTCCGGGCCGTTCGAGATGCCTTCGGTGAGCGCGCCGAGGCCGAGAGTCGATTGGCTGATGCAGTCTCGGTGGCCAGAGCCGAGGGCCACTCCTGGGCTGCGATCGGGGCCATGGTCGGAACCTCTGGGGAGGCTGCCAGACAGCGCTACGACCAGCCGTCACCGCATCACTAATATTGCCCGGTCGGGCGTCAATCACCGTCACTCGTCGGGCTGCCGGCTCCCTGCCGTAACCTGCGGCGATGACATCACCGCTGCGGGTCGTGGTGATCGGTGCGGGTCTGGGCGGCCTGTCGGCGGCGTGCCACTTGGCCGGGCGCGGTCACCAGGTGACCGTGGTGGAGCGCGGCGACGTGCCCGGGGGTCGGGCCGGCCTGTGGGAGTCGGAGGGCTACTCGATCGACACCGGACCGAGCGTGCTGACCATGACCGGGCTGCTCGCCGACACCTTCGCCGCCGCCGGCGCCGACATGGCCGACCACCTGAGCCTGCACCGGTTGGACCCCATGTACCGGGCCTGTTTCGCCGACGACGAGCCCATCATGGTCCGTCCCGGCCGGGACGCCATGACCGAGGAGATCCGGAGCACGTGCGGACCGGGGGAGGCCGAGGCGTTCGGCCGCTTCTGCACGTGGCTGGAACAGCTCTACGCCGTCGAGCAACCGAACTTCATCGACCGGAACTTCGACTCGGTGGCCGACCTGGCCCGCCCCCTCGGCCCAGCCCTGTCCTTGGTCCGCCTGGGCGGCTTCCGGCGGGTGGCATCGACGGTGGCCCGCTACTTCGACGACCACCGCCTCCAGAAGCTGTTCAGCTTCCAGGCCCTCTACGCTGGACTGTCACCGTTCGAGGCGCTGGCCATCTACTGCATCATCACCTACATGGACACCGTCGAGGGGGTGTGGTTCCCCGACGGCGGCATCCATGCCGTAGGCCGCGGGCTGGCGGCGGCGGCGGCCGAGGCCGGCGTGGAGATCCGCTACGGCGCCCCTGTCTCCCGTATCGTGCGCCGACTGGGAACGAGCGGGCCGGTCACCGGGGTGCGCCTGGACACCGGCGAGCACATCGCCGCCGACGCAGTGGTGGCGAACCCCGACGTGCCCGCCGTCTACCGCGAGCTGCTCCCCGACACACCGATGCCGCGCGTCGCCAGACGGGGCGAGTACTCCCCGTCGTGCGCACTGTGGCTGGCCGGGGTGCGAGGGCAGCTGCCCGCAGAGGCCGCCCACCACAACATCCACTTCGCCCGGGACTGGGCCGGCAGCTTCCGGGCGCTGCTGCAGACCGGCACCCGTCAACCCGACCCGTCGATCCTGGTGTGCACCCCCACCATCTCCGACCCGGACCTGGCCCCGCCCGGCGGGCACGTCATCTACGCCCTCGAGCCCACCCCGAACCTGGATGGCCGCATCGACTGGACCACCGAACGGCCCCGCATCGAAGCCTCGTTGGTGGCTCGCCTCGCCGATCTCGGCTATCCGGTCGGCGACATCGTGACCTCGCGGTTCATCGACCCACTGGACTGGGAGGCGCAGGGGATGGAACGGGGCACGCCGTTTGCGCTGTCCCACCGGTTCCTCCAGACCGGTCCGTTCCGCCCGGCCAATCGGGACCGGCGCGTGCCCGGCCTGGTGCTCGTCGGCTCCGGCACGGTCCCGGGGGTCAGCGTGCCGATGGTGCTGGTGTCGGGTCGGCTGGCCGCCGAACGCGTCGACCAGATCGCCGCCGGGTCATGACCCCGGTCACGCTGGAGGAGAGCTACGCCCGCTGCCGCACCCTGAACAAGCGTTACGGGACCACCTACTACTGGTCCACCTGGCTGCTGCCCGCGGTCAAGCGTCACCACGTGCATGCGCTCTACGGGTTCTGCCGCTACGCCGACGACATCGTCGACGACCTCGGCCCGGCGCCGGTCGCCGAGCGGGCGGCCGCACTCGCCGACTTCGGGGACCGGTTCTTCACCGACCTGGAGGCCGGCCGATCCGGCGACGCTGTGCTCAAGGCGGTCGTCCACACCGTGAAGGCATTCGACCTCGACGCCGATTGCTTCCGCCGGTTCCTGCGGTCGATGACCATGGACCTCTCGGTGAGCAGCTACCCGACCTTCGACGACCTCCTCGGCTACATGGACGGCTCGGCGGCGGTGATCGGCGAGATGATGCTGCCCATCCTCGAGCCCCGGTCGATGGACGAGGCCATCGGGCCGGCCCGCGACCTCGGTATCGCCTTCCAGCTGACCAACTTCCTCCGCGACGTCGCCGAGGACCTCGACCGGAGCCGGGTGTACCTGCCGGAGGAGGACCTGAAGCGCTTCGACGCCGATCCGGCCTGTCGGCGGGCCAGCCCGGGGTGGGTCGAGCTGATGCGGTTCGAGATCGACCGCACCCGGGGCTACTACCGCTCGGCGGCTGGCGGCATCGCCATGCTCCCCCCGGTCTCGGCCCGCTGCATCGCCGGAGCCCACCGCCTCTACGGCGGCATCCTCGACCAGATCGAGGCCGCCGGCTACGACGTGTTCACGACCCGGGTCCGGGTCCCCACCTGGAAGAAGCTCGCCCTGGCCGCCCGGCGGTGACCGGCGGAGCGGTGCCGCGCTCGATCGGCGACTCCGGTGTCGGCGGCCAACGGGAGCTCCCGGCTGGGGGCCACGGTTCATCGGGTGGAGGTTCGTGGCTCGAGGAGTTGCATCTCATCCGACTGTGCCGCCCGTCGGTCGAAGGTCACCGTGTGCTCGCAGCCGGCGACTCGGCCAACCTCGGCGATGACGGCATCGGCGAAGTCGAGGCCGCTGCGACTCAGGGTCAGCGCGGCACGGACAATCGAGTCCTGGTCGACCCTGAGCTCGCGGGCATCCAGGAGGCCCTCGACCAGTTCGACACAGCGAGCGGTGCTGAGCTTGTAGGCGCGTCGCAGTACCCAGTGCAGCTCGACGACGGTGACCAGGCTGAGAAAGCCCGGGGCCTTCTCGCTCAGCGCGTCGATCACCGTGGACGCCGCTGCCGACTGGTCCGGTTCGTCTTGAACCAGATAGCGCACGAGGACGTTGGTATCGAGTCCGATCACGCGGAAGTTGTCGTAGCGCCGGAGGCGATGGCCTCGTCCATGTCCTCGAGAGTGACGAGCTCCGATGGCCGCGGCACGGCACCTTTGAGATCCTGGACCGATGCTGCCTGCAGATGGATCTCGTAACCACCGGTGTCGGTGGGGATGAAGGCGAGCCGAGACCCTGGTCGCAGACCAAGCTTGGTGCGCACGTCGACGGGGATGGTGACCTGACCCTTGCTGGTGACAGCGGCGGACGTCATGGGGCGCTCCTTACCCTTGGTAAGGCGAGTGTACACCGTCGCAGTTGTTGCGCACCGCTCAAGGATCCGCTTGCGGTGATCGAGTCGGGATTGCTTGGCGTCAGTTCTAGCGGGGACGTGGCAGCGCCGAAATCCAGGTCCATCTCACGATCTTCCGACGGTTGACGGACGTAGAGTACGCCATGAGGTCGACACGAGCGCGACACAAGAGGAGACCGGTGGCATCCCTCGCTGCACTGCTTGACCAACTCTACGAAGGCAACATCGTTGACGCCGCTGACGTGGCACGCGTCAGCGGGTCACATCCCCGCAGCGTGGCTCGGTGGCAGTCCCCCGAGGGCGCTGCCCGCCGGGACTCCGAGGAGCGCCTCCTTGAGCTGAAGGCCGTCGTCGACCTGCTCCGCCGTGTCGTGCGAGAGGACGCAGCGCGCCTGTGGTTGCGAGCCCCGAACCCCGAGCTGGCCTATGAGAAGCCGTTGGACCTCATCGCCGCAGGCCACTACGAACGCGTCATCGACCTGCTGCTTGCCATGGCCGAGGGCGTAACTGCCTAACATGCCGGTGTTCGACGCTTCGCGGCTGGCTGCGATCACGGCGACGGGTTTCAACGGTCCCGCCTACCGCAACCACGCTCCCGGTTTCGATCCGGTCAGTGGAGAGGGCGCCCGGCGACTCGGCGGACGGTTCAATCCGCCCCACAGCTTCCCGGTCCTCTACCTGTGCGCCACCACACCGTGTGTCGTCGCCGAGCTCACACACCAAGCCACTCGGCAAGGTCTTCGCGTCGCAGCCCTCCTACCACGGGAACTGTGGACGGTCTCCCTGAGCCTCGACGCCGTTCTCGATCTGGGAGATCCCGAGGTTCGCCACGAGCTGCGTCTCGAGATCGGCGACCTCATACGTCCCGACCAAGGATTCACCCGAAAAATTGGTGAGGCGGCTTACGATCTCCGATTCCAGGCGATCCGCTCCCCTTCCGCCACCGACGTCGACGAGGTTCTCGCCGTGTTCCCAGAGAACCTGGGCTCGGCGCCCCTGACCCCCCGGCTGGTACGAGTGTGGGCAAACGTCAGCGAGCTGCCGACCCCGAGCTCGTACGTGGGCTCCCCTCCCGAGGCAGGAAGACGAACGGCTCCTCCAGTCCTCGTGGCTGCGTCACCCCACACGCGGCTCGAACCGCCGGGGCGCTCCACGAGCAGGATGGCCGCGGCACAATGGTGAGATGCCAGGGCTGATCCTCACCGTGTGGCCCGGGATCGCGGTAGAGCTCCGGGCCATGTGGCCATGGGTGAGCTGGAACATCCTGCTGGCGGTCATGCCGGCCGTCGGCGCCGCCTTCCTCTTCTCCTGGCGGGGACGGCGCACGTGGTCGTGGTGGACGGTGGCCGCCGCCGCCCTCGTGTTCCTCCCGAACGCGCCATACGCGCTCACCGACCTCGTCCACGTCCCCGAGACGTTGCGCACGGCGCCGTCGCTGACGTCGATCGTGGTCGTCATCGTCCCCCTGTTCGTCGCCCTGTTGGGAGCCGGCGTGCTCAGCTACGTGGTCTGCCTGCGCCTCCTGCGCGCCGAGCTGCGCCGCCGCGGCTGGACGAGGTCGGGCCGCCTGGCGGCGGCCGGCGCCGTCCATGTCCTGTGCGCCCTGGGGATCGTGCTCGGGCGCATCGAACGGCTCAACTCCTGGGACGTCATCCGCCCCCACATCCTGGCCGGGGGGCTGGACTCGCTGCGCCACCACCCGGCGGCCGTGGCGGCACGTTGGTCGCCGTCATGGCCACCAGCCTGGTCGCCGACCGCATGGCGTTCCCCCTGGGCCGCCGGGCCCTCGGGATAGGGCGCCGGCTCCGAGCCCACTGAGGCCGGACGGCCGACCCGAGCACCCTGAGGCCGGACGGCCGACCCGAGCACCCTGAGGCCGGACGGCCGACCCGAGCACCCTGACGGCCGGACCGGCCGACCCGAGCACCCTGACCGCCGCACCGGCCGAGCCGACGGGAACGATCTGCGTGCCAGACTCGATCCATGGATGCCCCGTCGCTGATCGCTGCGATCCACCAGGAAGGGACCGCGCTCGCACAGGCGGCCGAGGTGGCATCGGATGCCGACATTCCCTCGTGCCCAGGCTGGGACATGGCGGCCCTGCTCGGCCACACCGGCAGCGTCCATCGCTGGGCGGCGGAGATCGTCCGCACCGGCGACCGGGTCAGCCGGCGGACGCTGCCCGCACCACCCGACGGTGCCGAGGCGCGGATCATGTGGTTCCGGACCGGGGTCGACGAGTTGACCGCCGAGCTCGCCCGTCACGACCCGGACGCCGAGGTGTGGACGTTCGCGCCGTCCGGCGAGCAGCGGGTGTGGTGGTGGTGCCGCCGGCAGGCCGCGGAGACTGCCGTGCACCGCTGGGATGCCGAGAACGGCGTCCACCTGGCCGATCGGGGGGCGCCTCCCGGCGCCATCGCCGATCAGCTGGCGGTCGCCGGGGTGGACGAGTACCTGATCGACTTCCTCCCGCCGGCGGCGGAAGCGGCCGGCGTCGACCTGTCCGGCAGCCTGCACCTCCACGCCACCGACGAGGGCGTCGACGGCGAGTGGGCCATCGACCTCGACGCCCGGCCGGTCACGTCCCGGCGCGAGCACGTCAAGGCGGACACGGCGATCCGCGGTCCGGTGTCGGACCTGTTGCTCTGGCTGTGGAACCGGCTGCCCGTCGGCGGCGCCCGGCTCGACGTGTTCGGCTCGTCTGACGCCATCGTCTCCTGGCCACAGCTCCGGCCCTGACCGGGCGCCCCTCGTTGACACGAGTGCCACGACGGACCTACACATGACGCCGTGACTCGAGGGGACGCCATGCCAGGCAGCCAGGTCGACGTCGTCGTGGTCGGCGCCGGCTTCGCGGGCGTGTACGCCGCCTACCGGTTCCGCCAGGCCGGGCTCCGCCCGATGGTGATCGAGGCCGGCAGCGACGTCGGGGGCACGTGGTACTGGAACCGGTACCCGGGGGCGCGTTGCGACGTGGAGAGCATGGAGTACTCCTACAGCTTCTCCGAGGAGCTGCAGCAGGAGTGGGAGTGGACCGAGCGCTATGCCGGTCACGCCGAGATCCAGCGCTACCTCGGCCATGTGGCCGACCGCTTCGACCTCCGCCGCGACATCCGCTTCGACACCCGGGTGACGGCAGCGAGCTTCGACGACGACGAGGCCGAGGGGTGCTGGCGGGTCACGACCGATCGGGGGCCCGATGTGACCGCTCCGTTCCTGGTCATGGCCACCGGCTCCCTGTCGTCGGCGAACCTGCCCGATATCCCCGGGCGTGACGACTTCGCCGGCCCGCTCCTCCACACCGGTCGCTGGCCCCACGAGCCGATCGATCTGAGCGGCCAGCGGGTAGGAGTGATCGGCACCGGCTCATCGGCGGTGCAGCTGATCCCAGTCGTGGCCGAGGTGGCCGCGGCGCTAACGGTCTTCCAGCGCACGGCGACCTACTCGATACCAGCCCGGAACGAGCCGCTGGACCCCGACGCCGTGGCCGAGGTCAAAGCCGTGTACGCCGACTTCCGGCGCCGGCAGCGCACGATGGCCGGTGCGTTGGGCGCCACCATCTCCACGCCCCGTATCCCGGCGTTCTCCGTCGACGACGAGGAACGTCACCGCCTGGCCGAGGAGGGCTGGCAGGAAGGCGGTTGGGCATTCCAGGCCACCTTTGTCGACACCATCGTCGACCCAAAGGCGAACGGCTATGTCGCCGACTTCGTGCGGGCCAAGATCCGCGACGTCGTCCACGACCCGGAGGTGGCCGCCCGGCTGGAGCCCAGCCATCTCATCAGCTGCAAGCGGCTCTGCCTCGACTCCGGCTACTACGAGACCTTCAACCGGCCAAACGTGCATCTGGTCGACATCGCCGACCACGGCGTCGACCGGATCACCCCCGACGGCGTGACCGCCAACGGCGTCCACCACCCGCTCGACGCCCTGGTGCTGGCTACCGGCTACGACGCCATGACCGGGGCCCTCAACGCCATCGACATCACCGGTCGAGGCCACGCCCGGTTGCGCGACACATGGGCAGCCGGACCGGTGACCTATCTCGGGCTCGGCGTCCCCGACTTCCCAAACCTGTTCTCCGTCTCCGGGCCAGGAAGCCCGTCGGTACTCTGCAACATGGTCGTGGCCGCCGAGCAGCACATCGACTGGATCGCCGACTGCATCACCCACCTGCTCGCCACCGGGCGTCACACCATTGAAGCGACGCGAGAGGCAGCTATGGAGTGGGTCGGCCACGTCAACCAGGTCGCCCACCGCACCCTCTATCCCACGTGCAACTCGTGGTACCTGGGGGCCAACGTGCCCGGCAAGCCCCGGGTGTTCATGCCGCTGCTCGGCTTCCCCGACTACGCGGCGCGCTGTGACGCCGTGGCCGCCGCCGACTACGAAGGGTTCACGCTCTCGTGACGCCGAGTCCCGACCCCCAGGGCGCCGGCGAGGTTTGCCGCAGCGTCGGCGCGTGACGACGGCTGAGCAGGAGCCGGAAGCGGCAAGAGCACCGATCCCCGAATCCATCACAGGCACCGACGCCGACCCGCGCGGTGGCGGCTACAAGTGGATCGCCCTGTCGAACACCACCGTGGGAGTCCTGCTCGCGACCATCGACGCATCCATCACGCTCATCGCCATGCCCGACATCTTCCGCGGCATCAAGCTGAACCCGTTGCAGCCCGGCAACAGCTTCTACCTGCTGTGGATGATCCTCGGCTTCCTCGTCGTGAGCAGCGTGCTGGTCGTCAGCCTCGGCCGGCTCGGCGACCTCTTCGGCCGGGTTCGTATGTACAACCTGGGCTTCGTCGTCTACACCGCGGCCTCGCTGCTGCTGACCATCGACTGGCTGACCGGGCGGCCGGGGGCGCTGTTCCTCATCGTCGGGCGCATCCTGCAAGGTGTGGGCGCGGCGTTCCTCATCGCCAACTCCTCGGCCATCCTGACCGACGCCTTCCCCGCCACCCAGCGCGGCCTGGCCCTCGGCATCAACAACATCGCCGGCATCAGCGGCTCGTTCATCGGCTTGATCCTCGGCGGTCTCCTGGCGCCGATCAACTGGCGCCTGGTCTTCCTCGTGTCGGTGCCCTTCGGTCTGTTCGGGACGGTGTGGGCATACCTCAAGCTGGAGGATCGGGGCGTCCGCCGCCGGGCGCCGATCGACTGGCCGGGCAACATCACGTTCGCGCTCGGGCTCATCCTGGTCATGGTCGGCATCACCTACGGCATCGAGCCGGCCGGCGGCCACACCATGGGGTGGACCAGTGCGCCCGTCATGGCCGAGCTGGGCGTCGGCGTCGCCTTCTTGGTCGCCTTCGCCGTCATCGAGACCCGCGTGGCCGACCCCATGTTCCGGCTACCCCTGTTCCGCATCCGGGCGTTCACGTTCGGCACCCTGTCGTCGTTCCTGTCGGCCATCGGGCGGGGCGGCCTCATGTTCATGTTGATCATCTGGCTGCAGGGCATCTGGCTCCCCGAGCACGGCTACAGCTTCACCTCCACTCCGCTGTGGGCTGGCATCTACATGCTGCCGCTCACGTGCGGCTTCCTCCTGGCCGGGCCGGCCGCCGGCTACTTCTCCGACCGCTTCGGCGCCCGGCCCTTCGCCACCGGCGGCATGGTCGGCGCCGCCTGCTCCTTCCTGCTCATGCTGGTCCTCCCCGTCGACTTCAGCTATCCGGCGTTCGCCGCCATCCTCCTGCTCAACGGGCTCTCCATGGGGATGTTCGCCGCCCCCAACCGGGCGGCGGTGATGAACAGCCTGCCGTCGCCGGACCGAGGGGCGGGAGGCGGCATGAACTCGACGTTCCAGAACTCCGCCCAGGTGCTGTCGATCGGGATCTTCTTCACTCTGATGATCGTCGGGCTGTCGGCCTCGTTGCCGGCGGCGCTCCTCGCCGGGCTGTCCAGCCACGGTGTCGACCCGGCGACCGCGGCCCACGTCGCCCACCTGCCGCCGGTGTCGGTCCTCTTCGCCGCGTTCCTCGGTTACAACCCGATCCAGCAGCTGCTCGGCGGCCACGTGGTGGGCGGGTTGTCAGCAGCGAACCAGCACGTGCTGCTGGGCCACGGCTTCTTCCCGTCGCTCATCTCCGGGCCGTTCAAGTCCGGGCTGCGCGAGGCGTTCGGGTTCGCCGCGCTGGCCTGCGTGGTCGCGGCGGTGGCGTCGTGGTGGCGGGGGGCGCGCTACGTGGACGAAGGCGACGCCGGCAGCCCGTCTGAGTAACGCCATGAGACCGGCAACCACGGACCGGCCGTCCAAGTACATCACCGGCGTGGAGCGCACCCACGATCGGGTGACCGGGGCCCGGCCCGATCCAAGCGGCGGTTGAAACCGGCCCGGCCTTCGTCGCCGGACCGACGGTCCTACCGTGGCGCGCCGCGCCGCTCAACCGACCGACGACGGGCCGCTCTGGTGCCCGCAATAGTGGCGATACCCACCATTCCGGGCACCAGAGCTGCCACCGGGCCTGGCCGCCCACGGTCGTCGGCTCAACCGGGGCCGAAGGCCCCCTTGCCTTCGTAGATGGTGGTGATCTCGTCAGGGCTGAGCCCGGCTTCGACCAGGACGGCACGGGTGTCCTGGCCGATGACGGAACCGCGAGCGACGGGGGAGGCGGCCCCCTCCCACTCGGCGTAGGACCGGACGATGCGGAACCGCCCGAGGAGAGGGTCGGCGACCACGTGGGAGAAGCCGTTGGCGGCCAGGTAGGGATCGTCCATCGCCCCATCCCGCTCCAGCACCTGGGCGGCGGGCACGTCCCTGCGGGCCAGCACGTCCACCCAGTGGACGACCGCCTCCTCGCCGAAGCGCGCCTCGAGGCGGGCGCACAGCTCGTCGTCGGCCAGCCCGGCCCACTCCGGGTGGCCCACGGCGGCAGCCAGCGCCACCACCTGGTCCGGACTGGTAGCGCCCACGGCCAGCCACCCGTCCCGAGCGGCGTAGTAGCGCCGGCCGGCGCTCGGGCCGACGAAGTCGGTGCCGCCGACGGCCGGCGCCGGACGACCGGCGTAGCTGGTGACCTCGGCCGACTGCAGGAACACGGCGGCCGCGGCCAGGGAGGTGCGAACCCGCCACCCCGACGTGGTGTCTGCACGCCCGGGGGCACCCCGGGCGTGCAACGCGGCCAGGATGCCCAGCGCGGCCAGGGAGCCGGTCGTGGCGTCGATGACCGGCGCGCTGGACGGTGCCGGGTCGGCCGACCCACCCTGGGCGGCGGCTAGTCCGCTGAGCGACTGGAGGACAGGGTCGAAGCCGGGCAGCTCCGCCCACGGCCCGCTGGCCCCGAACGCGGAGAGCGAGCCGCGTACCAGGCGGGGGTTGGTGGCTGCGAACACGTCTTCGCTGAGCCCGAGGCGGGCCAGGCTGGCCGGCTGCAGATTGTCCACCACCACGTCGGCGTCGGCGACCAGGCGTAGCAGGGCCTGGCGGCCGGCGTCGGTCCGCAGGTCGAGGGCAGCGGTCCGCTTGTGCTGGTTGGCCACCGTGTTGGAGACGGAGTAGACGCGGTAGGGGTCCCCGTCGGGGGGTTCGACCTTGACGACGTCGGCGCCGTGGTCGGCGAGCACGGCGCTGGCGAACGGACCGGCCAGGAACGAGCAGAGGTCGATGACCCGCACCCCCTTGAGCGGCAACCCTGGCGACCCCGGCGCCAGCCCGCTCGGGGATGCCGCACGCGGCTGGCCGGTCCCCTCCCCTACTGCACCGATCGGGGACAAAGTGACGGGGAAGCCAGGGAGGGTCAGTTGGCCAAGGTGCTCGTCGATGATGTCGACCCGGCCGCCGTTGGCGGCCACCACCTCACTCGCCATCCACTCGTCGCGTCGCCACACGGGAGCAACAGGAACGTCTGCGGCCCGCAGCACCTCCAGCCACTCGCCGGCGGAGCGGCTGGCGAACGTCCGCTCGAGGTCCTCGTTCACCGCCTCGCGCACCGCGGGGACAAGGAGTGCGGAGAACTCTCCACCCACATCGTCGCGGACCAGCACATCCATGCGACCGATGGCTTCCAGGGCACGGAAGAACAGGCCCGGCGACAGCGCGGCCAGATAGAACCACTGGCCATCGCTGCCCTGGTAGAGCCGAAAGAAGGGACTGCCCCTGGGGCTGCGCCCCGGCGAGATCACCCGGTCGACGTCGAGTCCCTGCGCCATCAGGGTACCCAGGGCTGCCCCCATGGCGTGGAGGCCGCTGACCGCGACGGACCGCCCGGCGCCGTCTTGTTGCCGGCCGACGAGCCCGCTGGCCACGGCCGCGGCCGCCAGGGCGCCGTGCAGATAGGAGACGGTCGGCACCACCGGGGCGATGGGCCGGTCGGAGTACGCCGGGTGGTGGCCGGCGAACCCGCTGACCGCGCTCAGCAGCAGCGCGTCGGGCGCCAGATGGCTCCAACGCCCGTGCCGCCCGAAGGCGGGGAGCCAGACGTGGATGCCGGCCGGGTTCCGCGACCGGACCGTGACGGCGTCGAGGCCCCGGTGCTCGAGCGCGCCGGGGCGATCGTCCACCACCACCACGTCAGCGCCATCGGCCAGGCGGCGCAGCTCCGCCAACCCGGCCGGCCCGTCGATGTCGACCGCCGCCGACACCTTCTGGCGATCCGACCACACCGTCGACGGCTCGGGGGCGGCAGAAGCCTGGGCCGACGAGCCCAGCCGCACCACCTCCGCGCCCAGGCCAGCCAGCAGCGCGCCACAGGCTCGCCCGGCCAGGCCGTCAGCCAGCTCCAGCACCCGAACACCACCGAACGGGGCCTCGCTCACAGGCGACCCTGGCCGGCTCGGGTCCCCTGTACCGGTCGCGTCATCGCGGCATCGTAGCCAAGGGCCACCCCCGGCCCCCACGCTCTGCCAATGCGAGGGATGTCCTCGTTTGTCAGCCCGATGGTTGGGGCAGCATCCCCGTGGGGATGTTTGGCACAACGACATCCCGTCGACCAAGGGGGATTTCCAATGACACACGCTGTCCGTGCCGGGCGCTCCGACGTTGCCGGTTCGGAGATGTCGGAGATTCGCCCCACCGGGCTCGGCCTGATCGGCATTTTGACTGTGCTCCTCGGCGCATGGGGAGCATTGGTGCCGTTCATCGGCCCGCTCTTCGGTTATCGCAGCCACGGCCAGGGGTCGTGGCACTGGTCGGAGCTGCACGGATTGCTCTATGTGGCTCCGGGTGCGGTGGCCGTGCTGTTCGGACTGGTGATCCTGGGCCGAGCACGAGCCGTCACCCGTGCCGCCACCGGCTTTGCCGGGTTGGTGGTGGCCGCGTGCGGGGCCTGGTTCGTCGTGGGGCCCTCCCTCTGGCCGACGTTCGGAACCGGCGCGGTCTTCACGCCGGGCAGCACTTCGTTCGACACGTTCGTGAAGGAGGTCGGCTACAACCTGGGTGTGGGCGTCCTTCTCGCCGTGTTCGGTGGTATGGCCATGAAGGCCTCGACCAGGGACAAGCTCGCCGTGCGCCGCTCGGACCGTGAGGTCCGTCGGGACAGTCACGCCATCCCGGCCCCGGAGGAGGATGGGCGCGACGATCCGGCCGACCGCCACGAGCCGATCGGCGATCCCGGCCGGCCGGCGGCGGGCGAGCCAGCAGTCGTGGGCGAGAGAGACTCGAGGATCGAGAGCCGTTCGGGCGACGCCGGCTACGACCAGACCATCAGCTGAGCTCGGTGCAAGAGAAAGATTTCGACGAGAACCTGGCGTTTCCCGTCGAAGTCCGCGATCCGGTGCCGCTATTTCGATAAGGTCGCGGCAGGTCGAAAGAATGAGAAGGGAACCACCCATGGCCAAGCAAACAATTGTACGCCTCACCGATGATCTCGACGGAAACGAGGCCGACGAGACCGTGTACTTCGGATTCCGGGGCACCGAGTACGAGATCGATCTTTCCGCCAAGAACGCCAATGCGTTCGAAAAGTCGCTGGCCAAGTACATGGACGCAGGCCGACGCACCGCAGCCCGGCGTGCTGGCCGGGGGGGCGGGCGGCGTGCCGCGGCCGCCGGACGCGGCGACCTGACAGCCATTCGCAGCTGGGCCAGAGAGCACGGCTACGAGATCTCCGACCGGGGGCGCATCCCGAACGAGATCCGCGACGCCTACGAGACGTCCGGCCGCTGATGTAGCGCGACCGGGCCGGCGTCCGTAGGCGTCAGTCCGGTGGCGCCGGGATGGGGTCGAGCAGCTCCCGTCCGTCGAGAGCCACCTTGTTCACCTTGGTGCTGACCGGGAAGGCCTCGATCCCGTCGGCGGGCGCCGGCACGAGCAGGGCGCGCAGTGCGTCGACGTCGGCGTACCCGGGGTCGAGCCAGGTGTCCCATGCCTCGGGGGGCAGGATGGCGGGCATGCGCTCGTGGATGGTCACGAGCATGTCGTTGGCCGCGGTGGTGATGATGACCGCGGTTCGCAGCCGTTCGCCATCCGGGTCGTTGGGGTCGCGCCACACCTCCCAGAGGCCGGCGAAGGCCATGGTTCGCCCGTCGGTCCGGCGCACGGCATAGGGCAACCGGCTGCGCTTGTGGCCATCAGGGGCCGGCGGCCGCTCCTGCCATTCGTAGAACGCATCGGCGGGGATGAGACAGCGGCGGCGAACCAGCGCCGTCCGGTAGGCCGGCTTCTCGGCGATGGTCTCGGCCCGGGCGTTGATCATCCTGGCGCCGACCGATCGATCCTTGGCCCAGCTCGGTACCAGACCCCAGGCAAAGGTGCCGAGCTGGCGGCGGGGTCGACCATCGGGCTCCCGGGGTCGTCGGACGGCGATGGCGTAGACAGGTTGGGTGGGGGCCACGTTGTAGCGGACCGGCAGCGGGTCAGCCCGCACCTCGTCCACGGCATAGGCATGGGCCAACGTATCGATGCTCGTCGTCGAGGTGTAGCGCCCGCACATGGCAGCACCGTAGCGACGCTCGGGTGCGGCGCGCCCGGATCGGCGCAGGGCGTTCCTGCTCGTCGAACCAGTGGTTGCCGGTGACCTGCACAGTGCTGCGGAACACCGCTTCCTTCTCGAACGTCACGTCGGCAACGGTGCCCATCCGGCGTCCATCAGTCACACCGGGCCCGTCAATCAGTCCCCACCGGGCCCGTCTACAGTCGCATCCGGCCGCCAGGGTCGGCTCCAGACGTAGCCCTCGGACATGGGCTGCGCAGTCCGGGGCGACGACCTGCGCTCTGAGAGACCGGCTTGTGCCGCTCCGGATCGAAGGTTCGGCGCAGTCGTGACGCCATGTGGCGCCCCGGACCGAAGGTCGGGCGCAATAATGGTCGCAGGCGACCCAAAACTGCGCCCGACCTCGACGACCCTTGACAAAAACCGCGCCGAACCTCCCAGGCCCGACCCACCGCACCGGACGCCCAGCGCACCAGTGACCGGGCGGGAGGACATGGCGTGGGCGAGGGAGAACTCAAGCGGGTGGAGCGACTGTCGACCGGCCCGGCGCCAGGGTGAGCGACCCGCCGTCGACACCCTCGGAGGAGCCCGGGCCTGGCCTTCACGTTCGGCCGGCTGTACGTCGAGCTCGACTTCTACGCCACCAGCACCGACCCCACGACGATTCCGCCAGCTCGCGGGCAGCCAGGTCCAGGGCCTGCAGCACTACCCACCCCGACCTAGCCGGGTGAACCGCTCCGACCGGTGGGCGGCTCCGTAGACTCCGGGCCCGTGACCACGCTGATGCTCGTCCACGGTGCGTTCCACGGCTCCTGGTGCTGGGACCCGCTCCTGGCGGAGCTCGCCGCCCGGCAGGTCGACGCCTGCGCCGTCGACCTGCCGTTCACCACCCTGGCCGACGACGAGGCGACCGTGGTCGCCGCCGTCGAGGCGCAGCACGCCCGAGGAGAGCAGGTGGTCCTCCTCGGCCACTCGTTCGGCGGTGCGGTCATCAGCGGCGCCGGCGGCATCGGCGCGGCGGCCCGCCCAGGGGTGGCCCACCTGATCTACCTGACGGCTGTGCTGACAAGCCCGGAGGAGACCCTCAGCATCGAGCCGTCACCCGGGATGGGCGCGTTGCGCTACGACGGCGACGTGGCCTCCGTCGATCCCGACGGCGCCGTCGCCGCCTTCTACCACCGCTGCCCACCGCAGGACGCCATCTGGGCCACCAGCCGCCTGCGCGGCATGCCTGCGGCCACCCTCACCGCCCCGTCGTCGGCCGCGGCGTGGCGGGTGGTGCCGAGCACCTACATCGTCTGCACCGACGACCAGATGATCGGTGCCGACGATCAGCGACGCATGGCCGCCCGGGCTACCACCAGCCACGAGCTGGACAGCGACCACTCGCCGTTTCTGGCCTGCCCGGCCGCGCTGGCCGACATCCTCGAGCAGATCGTCCGCCGCATCTGAGCACCTGTCGCCCGCCGGCCTGACTCCCTCAAGTCAGGCGGTCGACACGACCTCCAGGTCGCCGTCGGCGTAGCGAACGCGGATCATCTTCTTGTCGAACTTGCCGACCGTCGTCTTCGGTAGCTCGTCGACGAACGCCCACCGCTCGGGCAGCCAGAACTTGGCCACCCGCTCGGCCAGGTAGTCGCGAAGCATGTCGGCGTCGACCGACGTCCCCTGCTTGCGGACGACCACACCGAGGGGCCGTTCGCCCCAGCGGTCGTCGGGGACGCCGATGACCAGCGCCTCGGTGACGTCGGGGTGGCCCATGATCTCGTTCTCCAGCTCCACCGACGAGATCCACTCCCCGCCCGACTTGATCACGTCCTTCAACCGGTCGCTGATCTGCAGGAAGCCGTGGTCGTCGATGCTGGCAATGTCGCCGGTCCGCAACCACCCGTCGTGGAACCGCTCCGGGTCCTCGACGGCGAAGTAGGAGCCGGTGATCCACGGGCCCCGCACCTCGATCTCGCCGGTGGTCGACCCGTCCCACGGGGCCTCGATCCCGTCCTCGGTGATGATGCGAACCTCGACGCCGGGCACGATGCGACCGGTCTTGAGCCGCCAGCTCAGGTCGTGGGGGTCTGCGTCGGCCGGCGGTTGGCTGACCGCGCACACCGGGCTGGTCTCGGTCATGCCCCAGCCTTGGAGCATGGGCACGCCGAGCGCCTCGAAGCGGTCGAGCAGGGCACGGGGCAGGGCGGACCCGCCGGAGAGCACGACCCGCAACGACGACAGGTCCGGCGAGTGCTCCGCGGCGTACTGCTCGAGGGAGCTCCAGATGCTGGGGACGCCGGCCGAGAGGGTGATCCCGGCGGCGGCGATCATGGCCGCCAGCGGCTCACCCTGCAGGAACCGCGACGGCATGACGATGTCGGCGCCGTGCATCCAGCAGGCGTAGGGGTAGCCCCAGGCGTTCACGTGGAACTGGGGCACGATGATCAGCACCCGGTCGCGCTCGCCCATGGTGGGCCCACCGAAGTTGTTGATTCCGAACGAGTGCAGGACGGTGGAGCGATGGCTGTAGACGACACCCTTGGGGTCGCCCGTGGTCCCGCTCGTGTAGCACATGCCCGCGGCCGACCGTTCGTCGAGGTCCGGCCAGGCGAAGCCTGGTTCCTCGGCGCCGAGGAGCTCCTCGTAGTCGAGGACCGACCCGAGGGCGCCGCGCACCTCGTCGGTGAGCGGCGCGCCGTCGTCGACCACGACCACGTGCTCGACCGTCTTCAGCTCCGACGCCACCCTGGCCAGGAGCGGCGCCACCGTGGCATGGACCACGATGACCTTGTCCTCGGCCTGGTTCACGATGTGGACGAGCTGATCGGGGAACAACCGGATGTTCAGCGTGTGCAGCACGGCACCCGACGCCGGGACGGCGAAATAGGCCTCCAGGTGCTCCTGGGTGTTCCACATGAAGGTGGCCACCCGGTCGCCGGCGGCCACGCCGAGGCGAGCCAGGGCCGCAGCCAACCGCTCGGCCCGGGCCCCGACATCGGCGAAGGTGGCCTCCTGGAACGAGGAGCCGTCCCAGGTCAGGACCCGGCTGCGCCGGTGGACCCGCTGGCCGTGGCGCAGGAGCATGGTTATGGTGAGCGGGACATCCTGCATGGTGCTCGGCAGTCCCGAGCTGGGCGAACCGGTGCTCGACATGATCGCCAGCCTGCCAGACCAGCTCGCGGCTGGGCCCTCAGCAGCTGCGACCGCGCCTCAGCGCCGGAACAGGGCGAAGAAGTCGCGGCTGGATGCCGTGAGGTAGTTCTGCGTGGAGGGCTGCATGTTCGCAACCAGGCGGGTGACGGTGAGCGCCGCCGGCGGATCCCCCGCCGGGGCCGCGCCATAGGTGAAGAACGTGGTCCACGCCGAGTTGATGTCGAGCTCCATGGCGCGCACGGCGCCGGCCCGGGTGAGGGTCTGGGCCAGGGTGCCGACCGACAGGCCGCTCCCCGCGGCGTAGACGATGGAGCCGTCGGCCCGCTCGCCCAGACCGGAGCGCCACACCAGCAGCTTGTTGCCGACGGTCTGGCCCCACTTGCCGCTGCTGCCGGTGAGGGCGTCGGGGACGGGCTGGCCGGCATCGACCAGCAACGAGAGGTTCTGGCGGGCGAAGGTGACGTTCGGTGTCTGGTTCACGTCGCGGCCCCACTGCCCGACGTGGAGGTTGCCGCCGGTGTCGATCCAGGCGGTGGCGGCCCCCACACGCATGGGCCGGGCCAGGCGCCCGTCGGCGTAGTAGCCGCCGAGGGAGTCGGTCATCTTGAACCCAGAGTTGAACGCGGCTACCAGGTTCGGTCGCAGGGCGTCGGCGATCGGAGCCTGGTGGGTCCACGTCCCGCCGGGCTCGTCGATGCCGGCGTACCCGACGGCGCTCAACAGCTTCGGGTTCAGCCAGGCCACTCCGGTGACCAGGCTGGTGTGGACGGCGTCGGGGCGGAGGTAGGCAGCCATGATCGCCGGCTGGCCGTTGACCTGAGCGAGGGTGGACCAGGTTCCCTCACCCGGCTGGGGGTTGGTGACGAACGGCTGGATAGGCGACGGTGGCGTCAGGGTCGCCGGCACGGGCGCCGAAACCCCAGGGACCGAACCCGCAGACCCCGAGTTACCAGGCGCCGAGCGGCCCGCACCCACATGGCCGGCGCCCCCCCGCAGCTGCTTGGCCAACTCGCCAGTCGGTGCGCCGCCCCGCTTGGGCTGGTGGTGGGAGTAGTAGAAGTTCTCGACGTCGTTGACCAACCAACGAAAGTGGTGGGCGCGCATCCACTCCGTGCTGCGGATGCCGAAGGAGTCGGTGCCGCGCGCCGTGAGGGCACCGACGTAGCTGTCGAGGGTGGGAACGAGCAGGGCGGCAACCACGAGCAGGGCGATCCAGCGCCTGGGGCGGCGGCGGCCAGCGCGCGCCATCGGCGGCGCCGCGGGGGATCGGAGATCGCTGGAGGGTGAGAACGTCACAGTGCAGAACGGGGCCCGATCACCTGGTGCGACGCGGTTCCCGGGCCGAACGGTAGCGTGAGCCGGACCCTCCTTGTGACCGCCCTCACCGCCTCGCCCCTCGGGCGCCCCCGCCGCCCCCTCCGCCAGACGCTGGACGCCCTCGGCGGTCCGGCGGTGCTGGCCGCGGCCCTGGCGCTGCTCTCGGTCCTCGCCGGCTGGCACGGCGTCGACCAGGCCGCCCAGGTGTACCGGGTGTTCCAGGTCCGCCAGCACGGCCTGGCCCTCTTCGACAGCAACTGGTACGGGGGGAACTACCCGCTGGGGTACAGCGTGGTGTTCCCGGTGCTCGGCGCGGTCATCGGCCTGCAAGCCGCGGCGGTGATCCTGGCCGTGGTGGGGGCGTGGGCCTTCGACCGGCTGGTCACCGACTACCTCGGGCGGCGCCCGCTCGGCAGCTGGTACTTCGCGGCGTCGACGTTGGTCCAGGTGGCCATCGGGCAGCTGCCCTACATGGCCGGGCAGGCATTCGGGCTGCTCGCCGTGCTGGCCCTGACCCGCCGGCACCGGGCGCTCGCCGTGGTGTGCGGGATCCTGTCCGCGCTGTGCTCGCCGTTGGCGGCCGCCTTCCTGGCCATGGCCTGCCTGGCCTGGGCGTGGAGCATGCGGTCGTCGCGGCGCTGGCCGGTGACCACGGCCGTCATCAGCATGGTGGTGGTCCTCGCTCTCGGTGCGTTCTTCCCGGGCGCCGGCTACTTCCCGTTCCCGTGGACGGGGCTGGTCATGACCCTGCTCTTCTGTGCTGTCATCGCCAGCCCGCTGGTCAGGACGACACCGGCCGTGCGCATCGCCGCCCTTTTGTACGCGGTGTCGTCGGTGTTCTCGTTCGTGGTGCCGAACCCGCTGGGCGGCAACGCCGTCCGCCTGGCCGAGTCGGTGGGCATCCCCCTGCTCGCCTGCTTTGTGACCGCCCGGGACGGCGGCCGGCGGCTGAGCTTCCCGGCCCGCCTTCCCCGCCTCCCGGCCCGCACCGTCCGCTACGCCGGCGTGGTGGTCCTGCCCTTCATTATGTGGCAGTGGGCGCCCGGGCTGCATGTCACCACGTCGAGCAGCAACCCGTCCTCGCAGGCCAGCTTCTACCGCCCGTTGCTCGACCAGCTGGCCGCCGCTGACCCCGGCCCTGTCCGCCTGGAGGTGGTACCCGTCGCCCAGCACTGGGAGGCGGCGTACGTAGCTACCCACGTGTCGTTGGCCCGGGGGTGGGAGCGCCAGCTGGACACCGCCGACAACCCCATCTTCTACCAACCCGGTGCCCTCACCGCCGCGTCCTACCAGCGATGGCTGGTGGCCAACGGCGTGCAGTACGTGGCGCTGCCCGACGCGCCGCTCGACTACGCCGGCCAGGGTGAGGCCCGGCTGCTGGGCCGGCCCGTCGCCGACCTGAGGCTGGTGTGGGCGAGCCGGACGTGGCGGCTGTGGCAGGTGACCGACAGCCCGGGCCTGTTGAGCGGGCCCGGCCAGCTGCAGCGGCTGGCCTCGAACCAGGTGACCATGACCGCGAGCCGGGGCCACCTGGTCCTGCGGGTCCGCTTCACCCCGTACTGGCACGTGCAGACCGGCGACGCGTGCCTCTCGCCCGGGCCCGGCCCCTCGGCCTGGACCGACGTGGCCGTCGGCACCCCCGGCCGGGTGGTGCTGACCGAGTCGGTGGTGCCGAGCGAGAGCCCCATCTGCAACCCGCCGCAGCACTGACCGCGCTGAACGAGCGGCACGGTCGGCGGGGAGGAGCATGACCATGGCGGCTCGTCGGTACCCTGACTGGCCGGCTCCACCACCAGGAGGACGGATGCCCATCGCCGCACTGCACATCGAGGTCGATTCGGCCGAGGTCGGCTTCGACGCCGGGCGCCTGGCGCGCATCGACCGCCACCTCGCCACGTATGTGGACGACGGCCGGCTGCCGGGATGGGTGGTGCTGGTCGCCCGCCGCGGCCGCATCGCCCACCTGAGCGCCTACGGGGCACGGGACATGGCATCGGGTGCGCCGGTCACCCACGACACCATCTGGCGGATGTTCTCCATGACCAAGCCGATCACCACGGTCGCCGCCCTCATGCTCGCCGAGGAGGGCCGGCTGGCCCTGACCGACCCCGTGAGCCGTTGGATCCCGGCGTTCGAGGACCTGCGGGTGTGGCGGGCCGGCACCGCCCGCGCGCCGGTCACCCAACCCGCCACCGAGCCACTCCGGATCTGGCACCTGATGACCCATACGTCAGGGCTCACCTACGGCTTCCACTACGCCCACCCGGTCGACGCCATCTACCGGGATGCCGGCTTCGAGTGGGGCACGCCGAAGGGCTGGGACCTGGCCGCCACCTGCGACGCCTACGCGGCCATG
This sequence comes from Acidimicrobiales bacterium, assembly GCA_965276635.1. Classification (GTDB taxonomy): domain Bacteria; phylum Actinomycetota; class Acidimicrobiia; order Acidimicrobiales; family Palsa-688; genus CBDIBC01. The sequence goes on from CBDIBC010000005.1 coordinate 486,707, forward strand.
CCGCTGCTGTTCGAGCCGGGCGCCGAGTGGAACTACTCGGTGGCCACCGACGTCCTCGGCCGGGTGGTGGAGGTGGAGTCGGGCCTGTCGCTCGACGAGCTCTTCCGGCAGCGGATCACCGGGCCACTCGGCATGACCGACACCGCCTTCTGGGTGCGGCCCGACGACGCCGACCGGCTGGCGACCCTCTACGTGGCCGACGCCGATAGGCGGGCCGTTCCCAGCCCGCTCAGCGACCTCACCCTGCACCGACCGACATGCCTCTCGGGTGGCGGTGGCCTGGTGGGCACGGCAGCCGACTACTACCGCTTCATGGCCATGCTTCGCGGCGGCGGGGAGCTGGACGGAACCCGCCTGCTCGGCAGCCGGACGGTCGCCTCCATGACCAGCAACCACCTGCCTGGTGGCGCCGACCTGGAACGGTTCGGGCGACCGTTGTTCTCCGAGACCAGCTACGACGGCGTCGGCTTCGGCCTAGGCGTGTCGGTGACCATCGATCCCATCGCCGGCAAGGTGCTGGGCACCGCCGGCGAGTACGGCTGGGGCGGCGCGGCCAGCACCACGTTCTGGATCGACCCGATGGAGGACCTCAGCGTGCTGTTCCTCACCCAGCTGCTCCCCTCCAGCACCCACCCGCTGCGCCCGGAGCTTCGCCAGCTCGTCTACCAGGCGCTGGTCGACTGAGCCTCTGCCGGCGGTCGACGTGCGCCGGCCGTCGTCGGCCGCCGGCGGGTCGGTCGGCCGATTCCATCGGTCGGAAGCATTGTTCAGTACTGCACGCTGGGTCGGCACTACTGAACAGTGACGGGCGGGTCGTGAGCGCCATGGGCTCAGCCAGGGATCGTGGGCGCCATGGGCTCAGCCGGCGAAGATCGCCGCGAAGAGCCCAGGCGCCCGCCGGCGCAGGACGGCAACGGTGCCGGCGATGCCCATCCCCACCCACGCCCACCCGACGATCTCGTGGGCGGCCAGGTAGACGGGGATGGACTGGGTGCAGAGCAGCAGGAGGGTGGTCGAGGCCGAGCCCAGGTAGACCGCAGCCCAGACACCGGAGACGTAGCGCACCAGGGCAGGGCTCGCTCGCAGGTCGTCGACCAGCTGGGGCACGAAGTCGCGGGCCAGGCGCACCACCAGCGGCTCCCGACTGAGGAGCGTCACGACGAAGAGCAGGCCGAAGCCTGCCGTCTCGACCACCGGCACCACGAAGTAGGCGAAGGCGTGCCCCGAAACGATCATGGCCGCCGCCCGGACCGTGACCATGAACATGGCCATGAGGACCACACCCGAGACCCGAGCCCGGCGGACGTGTTGGACGGCGCCCACCCCGTAGGCATAGGCGATGGACGCCGCCACCGCCACGGGCACCGATGCCACGTACATGCCGACCAGGAACACGGCCATGGGGATCAGCGTGCCGACGGTGATGGCCGGGATGGCGGCCTTGAGCACACCCAGCACGACCCTCAGCGCCCGGGCCGCCATCCCCCTCCCGAGGGCTGGGCTCGGGCGAAGTCCTGTGTGCCTAGGCGCCGCGCTCGACCGGGTCGAGCCGGCCGGCCCCGGCGATGGTACGGCCGTCTCCGGGAGGGCGACGGCGAGCACGGCGGTCATGAGGTCATGGTCGACCGTGGCGGCGGGGACCTGAGCAGCCGGCGTTCCCGGGACCCCCCGGGGAGGCGCGACGCAATCGGGGAAGCCAAAGTGGGTAGGAGTGCCCTGCCCACCCCCCGAAGGAGGAACCAGCTTCACGTGGTCGACCAACGCCTCATCCCGAAACCGACCGTGTTCGTCTTGTTCGGCGGCACCGGCGACCTGGCCCACCGCCTGGTCCTTCCCGCCCTGTTCCGCCTGGCCAAGGAGGGGCTCCTGCCCGAGAACTACCGCCTGGTCGGCAACGGCCGGGGCGACGTGGCCCACGAGGACTTCGCCGAACGGGTGCGCAAGAGCCTGGAGGAGTTCGGGCCCAAGCCGGCCGACGGGCCGTGGGAGGAGTTCCGCGACCGCATCCGCTTCGCCGGCGGCGGCTTCGAGGCCAGTGATCCCGGCAGCCTCCTCGACGTGCTGGGCGAGGCCGAGCGAGACCTGGGCGGCAAGCCGCAGCTGATCCACTACCTGGCGGTCCCCCCGGGATCGTTCGCCAAGCTCACCGAGGGGATCGGCGAGCACGACCTGGCCGAAGGCTCACGCGTCGTCTACGAGAAGCCGTTCGGCACGTCCATGGCCAGCTTCACCGAACTGGACCAGATGGCTCACAAGGTCTTCGACGAGTCGCAGATCTACCGGATCGACCACTTCCTCGGGAAGGAGGCCACCCAGAACATCCACGTGCTGCGCTTCGCCAACGGCCTGTTCGCCCGCTCGTGGGACCGCCACCACATCGAGAGCGTCCAGATCGACGTCCCCGAGACCCTGGACGTGGCCATGCGGGCATCGTTCTACGACTCGACCGGCGCGGTGCTCGACATGCTCGTCACTCACCTGTTCCAGCTGGCCGGCGAGGTGGCCATGGAGGTGCCGGAGTCTATGGACGCCGAGCAGATCGCCCGGGCCCGCGAGGAGGTCATCGGCTGCTTCCGGGAGCTGACCGCCGACGACGTGGTGCTCGGCCAGTACGAGGGGTACCAGGAGCTCGACGACGTCGAGGAAGGCTCCCGCACCGAGACGTTCGTGGCCGCCCGCCTGTGGGTGGACAACGACCGGTGGCAGGGCGTCCCCTTCCTGCTCCGGACAGGCAAGTGCCTGGCCGAGAGCCACCAGCGCGTCAGCCTGACGTTCCGAGACCCCGATCCCGCCCCTGCCGACCTGCCGGGGACCGGCAACACCCTGGCCTTCGAGCTGTCGGGGGACGGCAACATCGAGATGACCCTGGTGGCCAAGAAGCCGGGACCGACGCTGAGACTGGGCCGGGCGACCGTCGACCTCCCCCTGGGCCAGGCGTTCCACACCCCGTCGTTGCCCGCCTACTCCCGGCTCATCCACGACGTCCTCCTCGGCGACCGCTCGCTGTTCACCCGCCCCGACGGCCTGGCCCACGTCTGGGAGGTGGCCGGTTGCCTGCTCGGCCACAAACCCCGCCCCCAGCGCTACGCCAAGGGGTCGTGGGGCCCGGCGGCCGCCGCCCAGCTGGCCGGGCCCACGGGGTGGATCCTGGGATCGTGATGGGGCGGCACCGGGCCCCCTGGCGGCAGAACGGGCGCTCAGCGGCGACGCTGGACCACCCCGAGGGGGACCGAGCCCAGGCCCTTCAGCCGGCGGGGTCGGAGCCGCTCGAGGTGGTAGCGGGCGGCCGAGGACCCGGGTCAGGTGGAGGACGTCGGCGAAGTCCTGGCCGTCGCGCTGGATGAGATCCGCGGTGCGGCGCAGGGCCTCCAGGTCGGCGTCGGTGAAGGCGACCTCGCCGTCGGGAACGGCGGCGAGGCCCATAGCTCGCCACAGCCGCTTGGCCTGCTCCCGTCCGAACCGGTGTCGGCGGCCAGCTGGTCGGCGCGATAGCGGGCCTTGCTGTGCAGCAACAGCAACAGCAACAGCAACAGCAACTGCAGCTGCTCGAGCAGCTCGTCGATCACCTCGACCCCCAACCCGCCGGTCGTCGAGGTGGGGCCCCCAGCCCCACCCGACTAGCCGACCTCGCAGGTGATCCCGTCCGCCAGGAACGACACCAGGCCGGCCACGGCCAGGACCTCGTCGAACGGCTCGTCGTAGGCCCAGGCGCCGTCCTCGAAGCGCTGGTCGCCGGCGGTGACCGTCCAGTAGCGCGCCGTGCCCTTGTACGGGCAGACGGTGGCGGTGGCCGTGGCCTGCATGCCGGCGGTCACGTCCGCGGCGGGCAGGTACCAGCGGGTCGGCAGGCCGGTCTCGTTGACCGCCAGCGCCCGCACGCTCTCGGCGATGGGATGGCCGCCGGCATGGATCCGCACCCGGCGGCTGCTGCGCCGGACGTCCACCCGGTGGAACGGGTCGCGGGGATGCCCGATCAGCTCGTCGTCTTCCTCCAACCAGCGGTCGAACTTCTCGGCGTACGGCGACAGCAAATCGGTCAGGTCGGGCGCGCCGGCCACCGGTTCGGGGTAGTCCCAGAAGGCGTCCTCGATCAGGCGGTCACCGACGCGCAGGTGCCAGTAGCGGGCATCCCCCTTGAACGGGCAGTGGGTGACCGTCTCGCTGGGCTCGAGCAGCTCGGTGCGCACGTCCTGGCGGGGTAGGTACCAACGGGGCAGCAAGCGGGTCTCGTGCAGCAGGCGAGCGGCCGTGGTGTCCACGACCGCCTGGCCTCCGACCTCGCCGCGGAGGCGCAACGGCAGGTCGTGCAGGTAGAGGAGGTGGGCCGGGCTAGCGGGGATCGGGAAGTTCGTCTGGCCTCCGGTCGGGCGGCCGAAGGGGGCGATGGAGCCGAGGGTCAGAGCCATGGCTCGTTGCTAGCACGCACCGACGACCGCCCGATAGTGGTGGACGGGCGCTCAGCGCACCCGGGTGAACCCCGTCGGCGTCCCGTCGTAGGTGATCGACTGGGTCTGGACGAACGTCCCCGTCGTGTTGGCCGACACCACCTGCCCGTTCCCGACGTACATGGCCACGTGGCCGGGGGCGGAACCGCCGTAGAACACCAGGTCACCCGGCTGGAGCTGGCTCTCGGCGATGTGGCTGGTGTCATCGTACTGGGTCACCGTGTAGTGCGGCAGGGAGACGCCGGCGGCCGCCCAGGCGTACATGACCAGCCCGGAGCAGTCGAACGAGCTGGGGCCGGCGCCCGCCCATCGGTACGGCTTGCCCACCTGGGCCAGGGCCACCCGGACGGCGGTGGCCGCCGCCGAGGAGCTGGTGGCCGGCGCCGTGGTCAGCGTCGCCGCCGGGGCCGGAGCAGCCGCCGCCGGAGCAGCAGCCGCCGGAGCAGCAGGCGCCGGAGCGGCCGCAGGGGTCGCGGCTGGCGCCGGGGCGTCCTGGCCGCCGACGGCCAGGACCTGGCCGGCGAGGATCAGGTTGGGGTCGGGCAGGTGGTTGGCCGCAGCCAGGGCGACCGCCGTGGTCCCGTAGCGAGCGGCGATGGCAGCCAGCGTGTCGCCGGCCTGGACCGTGTAGGTGGACCCGGACCCGGTGGCCGCAGGGGTGGCAGCCGGCATGGTGGCAGCCGGCGTGGTGGCAGCCGGCGCCCGTCCGCCGGTCACGGTCAGGACCTGGCCGACGCTGATCTGGTCGGGGTTAGCCAGGTGGTTGGCCGAGGCGACGGCGGCAACCGTGGTCCCGTAGCGGGCGGCGATGGCGCTCACCGTGTCGCCGGATCGGACGGTGTAGGTCGGTCCGGTGGTTGCGGGCGCTGCCGTGGTGGTGCCAGAAGGCACGGTCAGGACCTGGCCGACGAAGACCAGGTTCGGGTTGGCCAGGTGGTTGGCCGCCGCCAGCGCCGCCACCGTCGTGGCATGGCGGGCGGCGATGGAGCCCAGCGTGTCGCCGGGCTGGACCGTGTAGCCGGACCCAGGCTGGGGGCTGCTGGCCGCCGCCGGCGCGGCGTTGGCCATGGCTGTGCCCGCCACCCCGCCGACTGCCGTCACGCCGGCCGCGGTCGCCACCGACACGGCGAGCACCCGGAGCGACTGCTGACGGCCGTAACGCTGGAGCGAGACCAGCCGGTCGAGGATGCCGTGGCGACGCAGGTCGGAGAGGTCACCACCGGCCACGCGGACCAGGGCCACGACCGGCGTGAGGGCCCAGCCCACCAGGTAGGCGGCCACGAAACGGGCCAGCGCGAGCGGCCGGGCCGGATCGGCCTCGGCGGCCACCCCGCTCCGGTCGGGAGCGACGGCCTGGGCGTGGAGGCCCTGCCAGTCGAAGTCGCCACCAGGCGCCCCGAAGGCCAGGCCCATCTCCCGCTCGACGGCCAGGTGGCGGATGCGCGCCACCAGAGCCAGGTAGCCGGCCAGCAGGGCCACGGCCCCGGCCGTCACCCACCACAGGATCGGCGCGTCCAGTCCGGCCACCGCGGCGACAGCAGCCACGGACCCGAGGGTCAGGACCACCCGGCGGCGGCGAACTGCGGTCTGCACCGACGCTCGTACCTGAGCCCGGGCCAGGCCCGGGTCGGTGGGCGCCGACGGTGTGGGCGCCACGTCGTCGCCGCGCGACGGGCTCGTCAACACGGGACCCGACCTCCGATGGGCGCGTTAGCCCGACACCCGACGACCGTGGTCTGGTTCACGATGAGTCTCCTCCCGTCCCCGTCGGCGCGTGCCGGCCGGGGCTCCGCTCCGTGGCCGAGACGTTAGCAGCGCCCTCCGATCGCCCCGGGGTCGCGCCGGTGCCCGCTCGGACGCCGCTGGGGCGATGCGCTCGGTACCGTTCGGAACATCGAAGCCGGGGGATCGAAAGGCTTCTTACCCCGGGTTGTGGACCCCGTGCCGTGGCGTAAGATACGGACGTGGCTCGGGGCGGGATTCCGCCACCCTCCTCTTGAGCCCCGGTGATGACCTCCGTTCTGCGGGGGTCATCGCCGCGTCCGGCTTCAGCGCGCCAGAGGCCACGGCAGGAACACGCCGCCAAAGTCTTGAGCAGTGGCGGCGAAACCCAGATGACCACGTCCGTCTGGGCCGCCAAACCTTACTCCCAGAAGATCCTCATAGGTCCGCAGAGCGGAGTAATGGTTGTACGACCCTGTGGTGTCGACGAAGCCCTTGCGTACCCAGCGAATTGAGAAGCAGCGCGCCGACCTGACCTCCGCCCGGCATCGTCCCCGCGGCCGGCTCCAGATTCGGCGTGAGGCCCTCGATGCCAAGGATCTGGTATTAGGTCTTGCCTCCAAACGCGGCGATGGGCGTATTCAGCAACGGGCTGTAAGTGATCGTGAGAGAACTACGTGCGCGAGGGAAAGGAGGCGGCGGATGCTTCAAAACGCGATGACGTCGAGCACGCAGCATCGATCGATACGGGGAGCATCCGCCGCCTCCTTTCCCTGCCGAGGTAGTTCTCTCGCAATCGCTAACCGGGGTTGGCGTTGTTTGGTCCGGGCTGCTCGACATCGCCCGCCGTGGTGTCGGTGATAGTTCCTTCGTCAGAAGTGATCACGACCAGCAGCGATCCTTCCCGGTAGGCGGGAGAGCTCATGATGAGCGGCATCCAATTGCTCAGCCAGGCGTTCACCCCGGTCAACCCACCCCCTCATCAGGTGTATCCCCTTTCGACGACAGGACCGCGCGTCCCGTACTCGAGCGACGAGCTGACGGTAGCCGCCTCGGCGACGGTATCAGCCTGTACTCGGCCCTGATTGGAAGTCCTATCTCGTCGAGGAAGCGCTGAGGTTTCAGGCGGGCGGGTCGGGTCGCAGACCGGCGAACAGGTCCGACTCCGGCAATTTCGCACCGGTCCGGTCCACGGCTCGCACGAAGGATTCCACGCCGAACAGGTCGGTGAACAGGTCGAGGCCGAGGCGGAGGAAGAAGATGTTGTCACCCTGACTGGCGTGGGCGCCCAGGGCCTCGTACTTGCGGGCCGCGAAGGCCCGCACGTCGATCCGGGCGGCGATGAGCGCGTCGTCGGTGCCGATGTCGGGCTCGCCGACGGCGGTCCCCTCCTCGCCGGTCCCCTCCTCGCCGGTGGCGCCGTCGGCGAACTGGCCCTCCTCGCGGTCGCTGGGGCCGGGCGGATCGATCCCGGCGGCCACGAGGGCCTGGCGGAAGGCGGGCATGCTCGAGCGGGGGATGCCCGGGAAGTACACCTTGGCCGGGATCCCCGTGGACTCGGCCGCGGCCATGGTGATGCGGTGGGCCATGATGTGGTCGGGGTGGCCGTAGAAGCCGTTGGCGTCGTAGGTGACCACCACCTGCGGGCGGTACCGCTCCATCAGGGCAACCAGCGGCTGGGCGGCGTCGGCCACGTCCATACCCCAGAAGCTGCCCGGAGCGTCGTTCGTGCTCCAACCCATCATGCCCGAGTCCCGGTAGCCCAACAGCTCCAGCTGCTCGATGCCGAGCACCCGGCAGGCCGCCTCCAGCTCACCCTTGCGCATGGACGCCACCGTCGCCGGATCGTGGCCCGGGTCGCCGGGCTTCACACCGTCGGGACCGTCGCCGCACCCGCCGTCCGTGCATGTGACGAGCACGGTCCTGATGCCCTCGGCGCGGTAACGGGCCAGGATGCCGCCGGTGCTGGTGGCTTCGTCATCGGGGTGGGCGTGGACCGCCATGAGCGTGAGGGGATCGGGCACAGGATCGCAGCCTACGGCGGGCCTACGCCCGCCCCGTCCGTCAGCCGACGGGCAGCACGTCCACGGCCCGACCGATGAGATCGCCGCCGCGCTCGGCCTGCGCGCCCGCCAGGTGACGGCCTGCCGACATAGCAGCTCCGGCCCGCTTGGCCCCACGCCGGGCTCGCCAGCCCAGCGAGGGTTTCCCCTCGGTGTCGAACGCGGCCAGGATGAGGCCGCCGGCCAGACCGGCGTTCTTCAGGAAATGGGTGAGCTGCTGCTGCTTCTCGGCCCCTTCCTTCTTCCAGAACTGGTGGCCCCCGTACGTAGTGGGCAGGATGGAGCCGAGCAGAGCCAGGGCGCCCAGCCGGCGGAACTTGCCCGTGGCCAGCAGCACCCCACCGCCCACCTGCACAGCGGCGTTGATCTTCACCAGCGTCAGCGCGTCAACCGGCAGGCCAGGCACGTTCGACCCGATGGCGAGCGCCGTCTCCTCGGCCAGCTTGGCCCGCGGCTCGGGGTTCCTGAGCGTGTCGACGCCGCCGTAGACGAACACCGATGCGAGGAGAGGGCGGGCCAGACGTCGAGTGACACTCATGGGTCCCGTTGTACCCCGAAGTGCACCCCGCGATCCACCGTCGCCCGATGTGGTGAGCTGGAGCCGCGCGCTCGGGACATCGAGAGGCAGGGTGTCAGAACGGCAGGGTGGCAGAACGGCAGGGTGTCAGAACGGCAGGGTGTCGGAAAGGCAGGGCCGTGGACGAAGGAACGGGTGTGGGCGCCCAGTGCCGATCAGAGTCGTGCCAACCGGGATGACGGACGTGGCGGCGGCACCCGAGCCGGCGGCCGCCCTGCTCGATCTCTACGATCGGGGCCTGGCCGAGGTCTACCGGTACCTCTACGTCCGGTGCGGCACCCGGTCGGTGGCCGAGGACCTGACCGCAGAGACGTGGCTGGCGGCCGTCGACGCCGCCCGCCGCCCACAGCCGCCGGCCATCGCCATGCCCTGGGTGATCGGCGTGGCCCGCCACAAGCTGGCGGACCACTGGCGCCGCCAGGCTCGCGAGGACCGGAACCTCCAGGCTGTCGCCGACGTCACCGAGTCCGAGTCCGATCCCTGGGACGGCCACGTCGACGCGGTGGCCGCCCACGCCGTGCTGGCCGTTCTCGCACCCCAGCACCGGGCCGCCCTGACGCTCCGCTACCTCGACGACCTCCCGGTACCCGACGTCGCCGAGCTGCTCGGTCGCACGGTGCACGCCACCGAGGCGCTCCTCGTCCGGTCCAAGCGTGCGTTCCGCCAAGCGTACGTCGAGCCCGACGGGGCGCCGGGCCGGGCCGCAGCAGGCAGCGAGGGCGTATCACCCAGAGGACCCAGAGGACCCAGAGGACCTAGAGGACCCGGAGCGCCCGGAGCACCCAGAGGGCCCGACGCACCCAGGGAGGAGGAAACCCGTGACTGATCCCTTCGACGCGCTGCGGGCGCTCCCCGCCACCGATGTCGAGCCCGACGCGGCGTTCGCCGCCCGCCTGCGTGCCCGCCTGGAGCGGGCCCTACGCCTGCCGCCGGGCGTGACGGTGTCCGACCTGCCCAACCCTCTCCTTCCGACCACCCCCATCACCCAGACCGGGAGCCCAACCATGACCACGATCAGCGGCACGACCATCCCGGGAGCCACCAGCCCCGAACCGGCGGCCATCGTCCCGTACCTGGCGGTGGCCGGCGCCCCCGAGGCCATCGAGTGGTACCGCACGGCGCTCGGCGCCCGGCTGGTCGACGAGCCCATCGTCATGCCCGACGGACGCGTCGGCCACGCCGAGCTCACCCTCGCCGGGGCCCGCCTGTTCCTGGCCGACGCCCACCCCGAGATCGGTGTCACCGCACCGGTGCCCGGGGCCGGCGCCGCGGTCAGCCTCCATGCCAGCGTCGTCGACGTCGACCTGGCCACCGAGCGCGCCGTCGCTCGCGGCGCCATCCTGGACCGCGCCCCGGCCGACTACCCCCACGGCCGCAACGCAGTGATCATCGACCCCTTCGGGCACCGGTGGATGCTGGCGTCGGAGCCGGCCGCAGTCACGAAGACCCCCACGGCCGGTGCCGAGCCCGACGACAACGCCGCCCGCCGACCCGGCGACATCGGCTACGCGTCCCTGTGGGTGCCCGACGTCGAGCGCGCCGCCGCCTTCTTCGACGCCGTCTTGGGCTGGGCCTACGGTGCACCGCACGGAGCCGGTCGCCAGGTGGTCGGCGCCACGCCTCACCACGGCCTGCAGGGCGGGGTGGCTCACCCCACCTTGATGCTGGCGTTCGCCGTGGCGGACGTCGACGCCGCCGTCGATCGGGTCCGCGCCGCCGGCGGACGCGCCCAAGCCCCCACCGAGCAGCCCTACGGCCGGGCGTCGATGTGCGAGGACGACCAGGGGACGGCCTTCTCCGTCTTCGAGGTCGGCACCCCGGCGCCGGGCGCCGCCCCGCCGCCGGCCAGCGGCGTTCGCGCCGGCGACCTGACCTACGTCACCATGGAGGTCGTCGACTCAGCGCGGGCCCGGGCCTTCTACGGCGCCGTGCTGGGATGGCAGTTCCAGCCCGGCCGGGTCGACGATGGCTGGCAGCTCGTCGACGTGGCTCCCATGACGGGCATGTCCGGCGGGCACGATCGGGCCACGGTCGTTGGCGTGTACCGGGTTCGTGACCTGCGGGCCGCGGTGGCCACCGTCCGGGCGGCGGGCGGTACGTCCACCGACCCCGAGCTCCAGCCGTACGGGCTGTTGGCCACGTGCCGCGACGACCAGGGCACCCACTTCTCGCTGCTCGAGATGCCCTGAGGAGCTGCTCAGGTCAGAGCAGGATCCCGGCGTCCACCGGGAGCGCCACCCCGGTGATGTAGCGAGCCTCGTCCGACGCCAGCCACAGGACGGCGTTCGATACGTCGACGGGATCGAGCATCCGGACACCGAGCGGGCTGTTGTTGTTCTCGTTGGTGCCCGACGAGCCATCGTCATCGGTGATGCCGGCCACGCCGACGCCGAGGATCATGGGCGTGGCGACCGACCCCGGATGCACCGAGTTCACCCGGATGCCGTGGGGACCGAGCTCGTTGGCGAGGGTGCGGGTCAGACCGACCAACCCGTGCTTGGCCGACACGTAGGCCGCCATCCAGCCGTAGCCCTTCAACCCGGCGGCCGAGCTGGTGACCACCACCGACCCGCCCCGCCCGGCGGCGATCATCGACGGCGCCGCCGCCTTCACCGTCCGCCACACGCCGACCAGGTCGACGTCGAGAATCTGGCGCCAGTGGTCCTCGGTCAGCTCCAGGGCGGAGCCGGTGAGCCAGATGCCGGCGTTGGCGGCCACGATGTCGATGTGGCCGAAGCGGTCGATGGCGTCGGCCACCACCGCGTCGAGCGCGGCCTGGTCGCGCACGTCGGCCCGGCGGACCAGCGCCTCCTGGCCCACCTTCTCGACCAGGGCGCCCGTCTCCTCCAGCTCCTCCATGGTCCCGAGGGCGGTGGGCACCCCCTCGATCTGGCCGGCGATGTCGAGCGCAACGATGTCCGCCCCCTCCTCCGCCAACCGCACGGCATGGGCCCGGCCCTGACCGCGCGCCGCCCCGGTGATCAGTGCCACCTTGCCGTCGACCCGTCCCATACTGAACCTCCCCCGGCGCCCCCCTCGGGCTACCAGGGCCCGACCCTACCGCGCGCCCGATCGCCCAACCGGCCCTCGTTGCCCTGACAATTGTCACCCACAAGTGGTGACGGCCAGGTCTGGGCGCGCCCGCCCATCGGGGTGAACATGGGGACATGAGCCAAACCACCACCGCCGTGTCGTTGCGGGGGCTGCGCAAGCGCTTCGCTTCGCTGGTCGCCGTCGACGGGATCGACCTCCACGTGGCCGCCGGCGAGGTCGTGGCCCTCCTCGGCCCCAACGGCGCAGGCAAGTCCACGACCATCGACATGCTGCTCGGCCTCGCTCCCCCCGACGACGGCACCGTCCGCATCTGGGGCCAACCACCTGCCCGCGCCTGCCAGGACGGCCTGGTCGGCGCCCTCATGCAGACCGGCGGCCTCCTCGGCGCCGCCACCGTGCGCGAGCTGGTCACCGTGATGTGCCGGCTGTCCCCCCGACCGCTGCCCATCGACGACGTGCTCGCCACGGCCCGGGTCGACGACATCGCCGGATCCCGGGCCGACCGCCTGTCGGGAGGCCAGGTGCAGCGGGTGCGCTTCGCCATGGCCATCGCCGGCAACCCCGAGCTGCTGATCCTCGACGAGCCGACCGTGGCCATGGACGTCGCCACCCGGCGAGCCTTCTGGCAGGCCATGCGGGACTGGACCGACCGGGGCCGCACCGTGGTCTTCGCCACCCACTACCTCGAGGAGGCGGACGCCTATGCCGACCGGGTGGTGCTGATGGCAAAGGGGCGGATCGTGGCCGACGGTTCGTCGTCCGAGATCAAAGCCGCCGTCGGCGGCCGCACCATCCGCGCCGCGGTACCGGGCGCCACCACCCAGTCCCTAGAGGCATTGCCGTCGGTCACCGCCGTCGAGCACCGCGGCGAGCTCGCCGCCCTGCGCTCCAGCGACTCCGACACCACCCTGCGGACCCTGCTCGCCACCTTCCCCGACGTCCACGACATCGAGATCGTGAGCGCCGGCCTGGAGGACGCGTTCCTGGCCCTCACCGACGACCACACCGGCACCCCGCTCGCCAACAGCCGTGTCCCGAACAGCCCTCTCCCGATCAGCCCTGTCCCGAACAGCCCGGAGGCCCACCGATGAACCCCGCCCTGCTCCAGCTCGAGCTGCGCCGCGCCGTGCGCAACCGCCGCACCTTCCTCTTCGCTGCCGTCCTGCCCGTCGTGTTCTTCCTGGCCTTCAGCAGCGTCGGCAACCACCTCGGCGGGCTCGACGAAGCCACCTACGTGATGATCAGCATGGGGGTGTACGGCACCATGAACGCGCTGTTCACCGGGGGCGGCGTCATCGCCGCCGAACGATCGGTGGGCTGGCCCCGCCAGCTCCGCGTCGCCGGCCTCGCACCGCGCGACTACGTGGTCACCAAGGTCATCGTTGCCTACCTCATGGCCCTCCCCGGGCTGGTCGCCGTGTTCGTCGTGGCCGCCTTGGTCAAGGGAGTCCACCTCGACGCCAGTCAGTGGATCCTGGCCGCGGTGTCCATCGTCGTCGCCCTCGTCCCCATCAGCGCGCTCGGGGTGGCCCTGGGCTACAGCGCCCGGCCTCAGTCCCTGCAGCCGCTCTTCGGCGTCGGATCCGCCCTGCTGGCTCTCACCGGGGGCCTGTGGGTACCGGCCGCCAGCTTCCCTCGCTGGTTGCTCGACGTCGTCCAGGTCCTGCCCACCTACTGGGCGGGCCAGGCCGCACGGTCCGTCGTGCAGCACCACTGGGTCGGCGTCCACGGCCTGATCGTCCTGGCCGCCTGGGCCGTGGGCCTGGCCGGCGCGGCCGCGATCCTCTACCGCCGGGACTCCCAGCGACCCAGCGCCGCCGGCACCACCTGAGCGGGCGCCGGGAACGGTGGTCATTGCGCGACCGCTCCGGATAGGGCATTGTGATGGCCGGAGAGCCACCGCCTGGTGCGGGGGTCGGGTGGATCCTGCCCAACGCGCGTGAGCGCCGGACCGAAGGACCACATGGCACTCCACATGCTCCGCAGCACCCCGTCGTTCACCGTGACCCTCCGTGGCTACGACAAGGACGAGGTCGACGAGTACATCGACTCGCTTCGCGATTCCCACGACGGGGACGCCGAGGCGCTGGCCGACGCCGACAGCCGCTCCCAGTTCCTCGAATCCGAGGTGCGCCGCATGACCGGCCGGGTGGGCGACCTGGAGCGGGCGCTCCGCAGCGAGACCCCCCGCTCCATCGACGCCCTGGGCGAGCGCCTGGTGCTCATCCTCGACCAGGCCGAGGCCGGTGCCACCGAGACGGTCGCCGTGGCCGAGAACGAGGCCAGCGGGATCATGGCTGCCGCCCGGCAGGCAGCCGAGGAGGCCCGGGTCGAGGCGGCCCGCGTCATGAGCGATGCCCAAGCCCGGGCAGCCAACACCACCAAGACCGCCGAGCAGACCGCCTGGCGCCTCGAGCACGAGGCGCAGCAACGGGCCGACGAGGTCGTCCGGCAGGCCGAGGCCCAGGCCGAGGCCCGCATCACCGAGATCGAGCAGTGGGCCGCCCAGGTCCGCGCCCAGATCACCTCGGACCAGGTCCACGCCCGCGAGGAGTTCGCCCGGGTGAAGGGCATCCGCGACGAGGAGATCCGAGAGCTCATCGGCCGCCGGGACGCCATCATCGCCGGGTTGGATGCGGTCAGCCGCGCCTTGGTCCACACCATCAGCGATGCGCACCAGGTGACCGGCTACCGCCCCGGCGAGGAGCCGCAGGCCACTGACGCTGACGTCCCGTACGACGCTGACACCGCTGACACCGCTGACGACGCCATGGGCTACGAGCGTCCGACCGAGGGCGCCTCGATCATCGAGATGTTGCCCCGGGCCGGTGCGGGTTCGACGGTCGAGGCCGACGACGACACCGAGGCCGCCGGCGTCGCCGACCCGGGTGCCACGGACGACAGTGTCACCGACGACGGTGCCACGGACGACGGTGTCGGTGAGCACAGCATGTCTGGCGGCGTCGACGTCGACTCCGACGCCGGGGCCATCGACGAGGACGGCGGCGCCATGACCGACGACGACTCGCCCCGCTCGTCGACAGTCATCGCCTACGACCACGAGGCCGATCAGTCCCACTGACGCGGCTGATCCCCCGTCGACCGGCGCGCCGCGTCGGCGGGGTCCCTCCCGGCACTCGTGGCTGCCGCTCCCCTGGCCGCCGCCCCCTGGCCGCCGCCCCCTGGCCGTCTGCCCGGCCACTCCTGGCTGCCGCTTCCCTGGCTACCGCCCCCCTGGCCGCCTGCCCAGCCACTCCTGGCGCCGCCCCCGGTAGCGTGTGCGCCCATGACCGTCCGACCCGTTCGCCTCTTCGGCGACCCGGTGCTGCGCCAACGAGCGCCCGAGGTGGTCGACTTCGACCGGTCCCTGCGGAACCTGGTGCGTGACCTGCACGAGACCCTGACCGACGAGGACGGCTACGGCTTGGCCGCCACCCAGCTGGGCGTGATGCAACGGGTGTTCGTGTGGCACGAGCCGAACCTGGAGGGCCACATCGTCAACCCGGTCCTGGAGTTCCCCGACGAGGAGGAGCAGGAAGGCCCGGAGGGCTGCCTGTCCATCCCCGGCCTGTACTTCGACACCAGGCGGCGCCTCCACACGGTGGCCAAGGGTTACGACGAGCACGGACGGCCCGTGCAGATCGTGGGTGAGGACAAGCTCGCCCGCTGCTTCCAACACGAGACGGACCACCTCGACGGCGTCTTGTTCATCGACCGGTTGGACCCCGACGCCCGCAAGGAGGCGCGCCGCGAGATCCGCCAGGCCGAGTGGTACGGCGCGGCGGTGCCGACGGTCAAGTTCAGCCCGCACGCCCACTGAGGCCGCGCCGCCGACGGTCACTGGTCCATCGTTCGCGCAGTAGCCCAGGAACGTCCGTGGGCTAACGCGCGAACGATGGGGCCGGGCGGCCTCCCTCCCGGCTACGGGGCCCGACAGTCGAGGAGGAGCTTGCCGCGCACCTGGCGGTCGACGATGCGGCGGAACGCCTCGTTCACCTCGGCGAGCGGCAGCACCTCGTCGATGGGCACGACCATGACGCCGGCGGCGACCGCGGCAAGCGCCGCCTCCATGCCACGGCGCAGGTCGGCGGCGGATTCGATGAGGCCGGCGTAGCCGGTGACCCGCACACCCTTGCGGTACAAGGCCTGGATGGGCACCTGGCCGTCGGTGCCGGCCGACGTGCCGTAGCTGACCAGCCGGCCGCGAGCAGCGAGCGCGGTGACTGCGGCCCCGAAGAAGGCGCCCCCGAGCGGATCGAGCACGATGGTCGGCTCCAGGTCGGTGACGGCATCGACGAGGCCGTCGGCCTCGGTCACCACCACCCGGTCCGCGCCGAGGGCACCCACCCAGGTCTCCTTTTCGCTGCTCCCGGTCTGGGCCCACACGGTGGCACCCCGACCGTGGGCGATGGAGACGATGATGCTGCCGACCCCCCCGCTGGCCCCAAGGACCAGGACGCGATCCTCGGCCGTGACCTGGCCGATCTCGACCGTCGTGCGCCACGCGGTCACGCCGGCAACGGCCATGGCCGCGGCTTGTGGTGCGTCGACGCCGTCGGGGATGGCCAGCAGCGCGTCTCTGGGAACCACGGCCTGGGTGGCCCACAGCCCGTCGCGCCGGGAACCCAGGCCGGCGCCGTGGACGATGTAGCAGCGGCCGTCCAACTCGCCGACGCCCTCACCGCCGAGCGTGCGAGGCAACGGGCCGTCCGGCGCCACCCGGCCGAGAGCCCCGTAGCGGTCGACCGGGTTGACGCCCCCGTAGACCATGTCGACGACCACCTCGTCGTCTCCCGGCTCGTCGAGCGGCGCCGGACCAACCTCGAGTGGCTGGCCGTGGGCGATGAGGCGAGCGGCGGTGACGGGCATTGGCGGGCTCCTGGCGGGGATGGCGGCGGGCGGGATGGCAGGATCGCGAGGATGGCGGGCGGGACGGACGCGGAGCGGGACGGGCTGGCGAGAAGGAGGACGGCGGCTGTTGTCAGGCGGGGGAGGCCGCCTCCTGGAGGTGGTCGGCGAAAAATCGCAGAGGCGACGGCCGCCCGTCCGGTCTCCGGGGTCGGTCAGTTCGCCGGGCCCGTGCCCAGGGTGACGGTGGCGGTGTGGGTGGCCCCGGACTGGTCGGTCCAGCCGACCGTGACCTGGTCGCCGGGCTTGTGGTCGACCAACAGGCCAGTCAACGACTTGGGCGACGTGACCGGCGTGCCGTTCACGCTGGTGATGACGTCGCCGGCGGTGATCCCGGCGACGTCGGCGGGCGACCCGTTGATGACCGCGGAGACGTCGGCGCCGGGCGTCGACGAGCTGCCGGAGCCGCTGCCGAACGGGTTGGTGGCGGCACCGTTGTTGCCACTACCGGTGCCCAAGGGCACCACCTGGACGCCGAGGAAGCCCGGTAGGCCCTGGTGGATGGTGCTGTTCGACGTGCCGGCCAGGATCTGCCGGGCGACGTTCAACGCCTTGCCGATCGGGATGGCGAAGCCGGTGCTGGCCGAGGAGGCGAACTGATTGCTGGTCGACGCCGCCGTGTTGATGCCGATAACCGCCCCCTTGGAGTTGATGAGCGGGCCGCCGGAGTCGCCAGGCTGGATGGGCGCGTTGGTCTCGAGCAGCCCGCTGAGCTGCTCGGCGTTGGCGCCGTTCGAGTCACTGGCGGTGATCTGCTGATCGACGGCCTGGACGGCGCCGGTCACCACCGAGGGGGCGCCCCCGCTGCCGCCGGCGTTGCCGATGGCCACCACCTGGTCACCCTTGCTCACGGTGGCGGTCGATGTCCGGATGGGGGTGACCCCGCTGACGCCCTTGACGTGGATGACGGCCACGTCCTCGGTCGGGTCGGTGCCGACCACTGCGGCCGAATAGGTCTTGCCGGTCGACACCAGGGTGACCGAGACGCTGGTGGCGCCGTCCACCACGTGGTTGTTGGTCAGGATGTCGCCGTTGCTGCTGAGGATCATGCCCGTGCCCGCCCCGGCGCTGCTCTGGTAGCTCAGCTGGGTGTTCACGTCGACGAGGCTCTTGTCGATCTGGGTAGCGATGGCGGATGCCTGGGCGTTGCTGAGCGCGCTCCCCGGCGTCGGGGTGCTGTTCGACCCGGCCGAGCCCCGGCCCGGGGACGGGATGGTCGAGCCGCTGCCGCGAGGCGTCGCCGTGCTGCTGTTCGCCCGGAACTGGCTGCCGATGCCGGCGCCGACGAGGGCAGCAACCACAGCGGTGACGGCGATCACCGCGCCGAGCGTGCGGCGGCGTCGGTGCGGATCGTGCTGGGGCGGCCCGCTCGCCCAGCGACCGGAGCTGTCCCACCCGCCGGGCGGGAGCTGCCCGCCGGCGTAGGGAGGTAGCCCTCCAGGGCCGCCGGCGGGCGGCCCGTACCTGCGGTCGCCGAGTCCCGGGCCGTGCCCGGCGGACGGCACCCCGCCCGCCAGGTAGCCGGCCTCGCCGGCACCTGGACCACCCACGCCACCGGGACCGCCGCCCGCAGACGAGCCACCCGACGGGCCGCCGGACGGGCCGCCCGCAGACGAGCCACCCGACGGGCCGCCCGCAGACGAGCCGCCGCCCGACGGGCCGCCGGCAGACGATCCGCCGCCCGACGGGCCGGTCGGCTGGTCGGCCCAACGCCAGTCATTGGGCCCGGGCGGAGGCGGCGTGGCCGCCCACGGTCCGGCCGCCGCGGTGGGGTCCACGGGGGCCGGTCGGTCGGCGACCACGTCACTCGTCCACGCCGCGCCGTTCCAGTAGCGCCGCTGGCTCATGTTCCACGGATCGTGGTACCAGCCGGCCGGGGTCTCCGGCGGCGCAGCGGGTGCTGGCCCGCCTGCCTGGTTCGTCCTGGGGTCTTCGCCGTACTCGCTCATGTCGCCATCCTCCGCACCCACGCGAGCCACGCTACGCCGGGTCAGCTGACTTGCGGCCGGTCGGCCGTTCATCTGCCAGGTTGCGGGGCGGACCTGAGACGGACCTGAACCACCACTGAGAAGTTCGGGGAGATGTCTGACGCACCATTCGGGAGGCCACGGTGCGCTCCTTGACACCCGATCCGGGCCGGCCGTAACCTCTGGCCGCCCGAGCCGCTCGGCCGGGCGCTGCCCCTGGCATGCGAAGTCCGGTGTGAATCCGGCGCTGTGCCGCAACGGTGAAGGTCCCTCGGGACACGAGTCCGGTCGACTGCTCGGGTGGCAATCGATGCCAGTCCTCGGAGCAAGGTCGGCTCAAGCGATTCCCCACGTCGCACGAGCTCTCTGGCTCTCCCAAGCCCAGAGGGGAATCTCCAACATGAACCATCGCACCCGCAGCCGGACCGCAGCGGCCCTGGTGGCTGCCACCAGCCTGGCGGCACCGCTGCTCGCCGCCACCACGTCCGCGGCGTCCGCCGCCGCGCTGCCCCAGACCCAGGCGGCGTCCACCACGCCGCCCCGGGCGCAGTCGGCGTCCGCCGCACTGCCCCAGACGCAGGCGGCCGGATCGGCCAGCCGCTGGCTGGCGTCGCAACTGACCGCCGGCGGGTACCTGCCGAGCGCCAACGGCGGCGGGCAGGCCGACGGGTCGGGCACCGCATCGGTGGCGCTGGCCCTGGCGGCCACCGGGAGCGCACCGCAGCAGTTGGCCGCCGCGCTCGGATACCTGGCCGCGAACGTCAACACCGTCGTGGTGGACACCACGGTCGCTCCTCATGCCGACAACCCCGGTCGCCTGGCTCTCCTGATTCTGCTGGCCCGGGCCACCGGCTCCAACCCCCGGTCCTTCGGCGGCACCGACCTGGTCGCTCGCCTGCTGGCCACCGCCCGCACGACCGGGAGTGACGCCGGCCTGTTCGGGGCGGCAGATCCGACCTACGACGGCGCCTACCGCCAGGGCCTCTCCCTCGCCGCGCTAAGCGGCGCCGGCATCACCGGCACCAACGCCACCGTCGCAGCCGCGACCAGCTGGCTGCAGCACCAACAGTGCGCCGACGGCGGATGGGAGTCCTACCGGGCCGACACCACCGTGGCCTGCACCGCTACGGACCCGACGATGTTCAGCGGCCCCGACACCAACTCGACTGCGCTCGCCGTGGAGGGCCTGGTCGCCCAGGGGACGGCGCTCGGCGCCGGGCCGGCGACGTTCCTGGCCGGCCTGCAGGACGGCGACGGGGGGTGGGGGGCGTACGGGGCGCCGAGCGACGCCGACTCCACCGCCCTGGTCATCCAGGCGCTGATCGCGCTCGGCCAGAACCCGGCCGCCTCCGTGAAGAGCGGGGCGGATCCCCTCGACGCCCTGCTGTCGTTCCAGATACACGGTGGCGCATCCGACGGCGCCGTGGCCTTCCAGCCCAACACTGACGGATCGTTGTCGGCCAGCGCCCTGGCCAGCGAGCAGGCCGCGCCGGCCCTGGCCGGGCTGGCCTTTCCGTTCGGCCCGCAGACCGCCACCACCAGCGCCTACCGGCTGGCGGGGGCGGACGGCGGCGTGTTCGCCTTCGACAGCAGCTTCCAGGGTTCGGCAGGGGGCGCCCACCTGCGCCAGCCCATCGTGGCCGCGGCGACGGTGGCCAACGGCACGGGCTACTACCTGGGCGCCTCCGACGGCGGCGTCTTCGCCTACAACGCCCCGTTCCACGGCTCGCTGGGGAACGTGGCCCTTCGCGCCCCGGTCGTCGGCATGGGTGTCGACGCCGCCAGCGGCGGCTACTGGCTGGTGGGCGCGGACGGCGGCGTGTTCAGCTTCGATGCGCCCTATCTGGGCGGGACCGGTGGGGTGCGACTGACCCGGCCGGTCGTCGGCTTCAGTGCCACGCCGACGGGTGGCGGCTACATCTTGATCGCCTCCGACGGCGGGGTGTTCGCCTACGGTGACGCCACCTTCGCCGGCTCCCTGGGGAACGTCAGGCTGGCTGCGCCCATCGTCGGTGGGGCCATCGACCCGACCACCGGGGGTTACTGGCTGGTGGCGGGCGACGGCGGCGTGTTCAGCTTCGACGCCCCCTACCTGGGCTCGACGGGGAACCTGAAGCTGACCCATCCGATCGTCGGCATGTCGGCCACGCCGGGCGGTGGGGGCTACGACCTGGTGGCATCCGACGGCAGCGTGTACCCGTTCGGGACGGCGACGCAGGCCGGTGGCCTGACGGGCACGGCCCTCTCGGCGCCGATCGTCGCCATCACGGCCAGCGCCCCCGGCGCATGATGGAGGCCGGCGGATGATCGGCGGCGCGGTCGGTCGGCTGGCGGCCGTCGCCGGCCTGACCGCGGTCGCGGTGGTGGGGTCCATGGCCTGGCCGGATCGCTCGGGAGCGGGCGCGGGCGCGAGGCCCTCGGTGGCCTGCGCGGCGGCGGACACGCCGTCGCACGTGGCGTTCGTCGTCGACTTCGGCGGTGCGCCCGGCGCGCCCGGGGCCATGACGCAGGCGTGCGTGTCGGTGCCGTCCAGCGACAACGGGAGCGAGGCCCTGGCCGCCCTGTCCGCCCAGGAGGGCTGGCCGGCGCCGACCTACGCCGACAGCGGCCTGCTGTGCTCGATCGACGCCTTCCCCGCCGGAGGGTGCGGGACGCGCACCGGGACCAGCTACGCCTACTGGTCCTACTGGTTCGGCGGGTCGAGCTGGACGTTCGCCGACCGGGGTCCGGCATCGCTGTCGGGCACGGCGCTGACCGGGCAGGCCCAGGGCTGGCGGTTCCAGGCGGTGGGGCACGGCAACGGCACCGACCCGGCGCCGCGCGGTGCGTCCGAGCCGGCCGCCATCTGCGTGGCCGCCGCCCCCACCGCGTCGCCGCAGCCGACCGCGGCTCGCCCCTCGACCCCAACCAGTGGGCAAAGGGCCGGTTCGCCGCCGGCCGCTGCGGCCACCGGCTCGACCGGGTTGCCGGCCACCGCCGCGCCGGGTGCGGCCGGCGCTGGTCCACCGGCCGGCGCTGGTCCACCGACCACGACGCATCCGGCGGCGGGGTCACCGACGACCCGCCCGTCGCTGACCGCGCCGTCATCCACCACGCCGTCGCCCACCACGAGGCCGGCCGGAGCCACCACGTCGATGCCAGCGGCGGGTACCGGCTCCCAGGCGGCTCGTCTGCAGCGCACGGCGACATCGCATCCCACCACCCATCGCAGTGGATCGGCCCTGCCGGTGATCCTCACCGTGGCGATCGTCGCCGTGCTCGGCGGCGGCGGCGTCGTCGCCCGTCGCGCCCGCCGGCGCGCCTCGGGATCGCCGTGATCGGGGCCCACCGCCTGCACCCCCTGACATGGTGGGTCTGGGCGGCCGGGCTGGGTGTCGCCGCGTCGCGGACGACCAACCCCTTGCTCCTGCTGCTCGTGTTCGCCATCGTGGCGCTGGTGGTGAGCCTGCGCCGCACCAACGCCGCGTGGGCCGACACCCTCCACGTCGCCGTGCGGTTGGCCCTGCTCGTGGTGGGCCTGCGAATCGTGCTGCAGATCGTCTTCGGCAATCGATACGGCGGCCACACGCTGTTCTCCTTGCCCCGGGTGCCGCTGCCGTCATGGGCGGCCGGCGTCAGCATCGGGGGCCCGGTCACCAGCGAGGCGCTGCTGTACTCGCTCTACCATGGGCTGCAGCTGGCCGTGATCCTGGTGTGCTTCGCAGCCGCGAACTCCCTCACCAGCCCCTACCGCCTCCTGCGCTGCCTGCCGGCGGTCCTCTACGAGGCGGGGGTCGCCCTCACGGTAGCGTTGACGTTCACCCCGGGAGCGGTGCTCACCATCCGCCAGGTGCGGGCGGCGCGACGCCTGCGAGGCCGGGCCACACGCGGCCTGGCCGGCCTGCGCGGGATGGCCGTCCCAGTGCTCGAGGGCGCCCTGGACCAGGCGTTGGAGCTGGCCGCATCCATGGACGCCCGGGCCTACGGCAGGACACGGGACCGGGGCACCACGTCGGCGCGCCTGGCGGACGGCGCCGCCTGCCTCGGCGTGCTGCTGGCCGCCGTCGGCGCCTTCGGGACGCTCGACCAGGCGGGGACCATCGGGACCATCGGGCCGGCGCTGCTGGCGATGGGCATCGCCACGTTGGGGTGCAGCCTGATCGCTCGCAGCCGGCGGACGACCAGGACCCGGTACCGGCCAGATCGGTGGCAAGGCCCGGAATGGGTGATCAGCGGGGGCGCCGTCGCAGTGGTGGCCGGGTTCGTGGCCTGGCCGGCCGCGCTGGCGTCGAGCACCACCCCGCCGCGCTGGCCGAGCCTCCCGGTGGCGCCGGCGGTCGCCCTTGCCCTCACCCTGGTCCCGGCCCTGATGGTGACCCGCTCGGCCGCATCCGGTGTCGTCCCCCCTCGACGCGCGCTCGACGCCGGCGACCGCGCCGATGGCGGCTCGGCGGTGCCGGCGTGATCCGCATGACCGGCGTGACGTTCACCTACGACGGGGAGACGACGCCAACCCTCTCCGGCGTGGACCTCGACATCGGCGAGGGCGAGCTGATCGTGGTGATCGGGCGGACCGGCTCGGGCAAGTCGACGCTCCTGCGGGCCATCAACGGGCTGGTCCCGCACTTCAGCGGCGGCCACCTCCGCGGCGACGTGCGCGTCGACGGGCGCTCGACGCGCACTCACCGCCCGCGCGACCTGGCCGACCTGGTGGGCTTCGTGCCCCAGAGCCCGGCGGCCAGCTTCGTCACCGACGTGGTGGAGGACGAGCTGGCCTACACCATGGAGAACCTGGGCATGGACCCGGCGGCCATGCGCCGCCGGGTGGAGGACACCCTCGACCTGCTGGGCCTGCACGAGATCCGCCACCGCCCGGTACGCTCCCTCTCGGGCGGCCAGCAGCAGCGGGTCGCCATCGGCGCCGTGCTGAGCGCCTCCCCTCGGGTGCTCGTCCTCGACGAGCCCACGTCGGCGCTCGACCCGGCCGCCGCCGAGGATGTCCTGGCCTCGCTGGCCCGCCTGGTGCACGACGTCGGGCTCACGGTCGTGATCGCCGAGCACCGCCTGGAGCGGGTGATCCCCTTCGCCGACGGGGTGGTGGCCATCACCGACCCGACGAGGTCGCCGGTGGTGGGCGCACCGGCCGAGGTGATGATCGACTCGCCGGTGGCCCCCCCGATCGTGGAGCTGGGCCGCACCGCCGGCTGGTCGCCGCTGCCGCTGTCGGTGCGAGACGCCCGGCGCGTCGCCGGACCCCTGCGCGACCGGCTCGTCGCCCACTCACCCGTCGTCGGGCATCGACCGCCTGGTGCGATCGTGGCGACCGTCGAGCGCCTGGGCGCCGCCTACGGCCCGCAGGTGGCCCTGCGCGACGTCGACCTGGTGCTGCGGGGCGGGCAGATCACCGCGCTGATGGGCCGCAACGGATCGGGCAAGTCCACCCTGCTCGCTCATCTGGCCGGCGCCCGGCGGCCCGTGACCGGGCGGGTGCGGGTGGAAGGCCACGACCCGCACGCCCTCTCGGCCCAAGAGCTCATCCGCCACGTCGGCCTGCTGCCCCAGGACGCCGGGCTGCTGCTGTGGGCATCGAGCGTGGCCGAGGAGTGCCGCACCGCCGACCACGACGGCCATCTGAAGCCCGGCACGACGGCGCAGGCGCTGGTCGCCACCGTCGGCCCCCTTCCCCCGGCCCGCCACCCCCGTGACCTGTCCGAGGGGCAACGACTGGGTCTGGCCCTGGCTGTCATCGTGGCCCCCGCGCCGCCGCTGGTCCTGCTCGACGAGCCGACTCGCGGCCTCGACTATCCAGGCAAGCAGCACCTGGGCGCGCAGCTCCAGGAGCTGGCGGCCACCGGCCACGCCGTGATGGTGGCCACCCACGACGTCGAGCTGGTCGCGTCGTTCGCCGATCGGGTGGTCGTGCTCGCCGACGGCGAGGCGGTGGCCGACGGCCCAGCGCGCGACGTGGTCTGCCACTCGCCGGTATTCGCGCCGCAGACGGCCAAGGTGCTGGCCCCTGCGCCCTGGCTCACCGTGGCCGAGGTCCGCCACGCCTTGTCCGGCGATCCCGCAGGCGTGGGCCAATGACCGCGACCACAGGGCCATACCCGCCCGCACCCGCCACTGGGGCCGGGAGCCGGGCCGTGGTGCCGATCCGCCGTCGCAGCTCGCTGGTGCTGGTCGTCGCCTCGCTCCTCGGCGTGGTGTCGTTCATCTGGCCAGTGCTGATCAGCGCGTCGGCGTCGAGCGACGCCGCCCACGCCGCCGATGCCCCCTGGGAGTTCATCGCCCTGCTCCCCATGCTGCTGGCCATCGTGGTGACCGAGCTGGCCGAGGGCGAGATCGACGCCAAGGCCATCGCCATGCTCGGGGTGCTGGCCGGGTGCGGCACCGCCCTGCGGGTCCTCCAACCCGGGCTGGCCGGGTTCGAGCCCGTCTTCTTCCTGCTGATCCCCGCCGGTCGGGTCCTGGGCCGAGGGTTCGGGTTCGTGCTGGGCGCCGTGACCCTCCTGGCGTCCGCCCTGGTCACCGGCGGCGTCGGCCCCTGGCTGCCGTTCCAGATGTTCGGTGCCGCCTGGATGGGCTTCGGTGCCGGGTGCCTGCCCCGGTGCTCCGAGCGGGGGGAACGGCTCCTGCTCGCCGTCTACATGGCCGTGACCGCGCTGCTCTACGGGGCGCTGCTGAACCTCTGGTTCTGGCCGCTGCAATCCACCGGGACGAGCGTTTCGTACGTGCCCGGAGCCAGCCCGCTCACCAACCTGCGCCACTTCGCCGCCTTCGACGTCACCACGTCACTGGGGTTCGACCTGCCCCGAGCCGTGCTGAACGTGGTGTTGATCCTGGTGCTGGGCAAGCCGGTCCTGGCCGCCCTCCGACGGGCTTCGCGCCGGGCGGCCTGGGACGCGCCCGTCACCTTCTCCTGAGGGGCTCTCGCTCCTGAGGCCTCTCGCCCTCAAGGTCGGCACCGTGTCGGTCGAAGACGTGGGCATGAGTAGGGCAGCCGGCGCGTCCCTGTTCCGGCTGGCCTTCGAGCAGTCCCCCGACCCGGCCGGCTTCGCCACGCTCGACGGCGAGTGGCTCCGGCTGAACGATGCGGCCCGTGATCTGCTGGGCGCCACCCGCCGGGAGCTGATCGGCAGCCGGAGCGCCTGGCTGGTCGATCGTCCGGGATCGGCGGCGCCGATCTCCCGGTTCGCGACGGCGCTCGGGGCGCCCGATAGCGCCGTGTACCTGGAGGTCACGGTGTCGACGGTGACGGCCGGCGCCGAGCGGGTCCTGTACGTCCAGATGCGGGACACGACCCAGAGTCGAGTGGAGCAGGAACGGCTGGTCCACCTGGCGGGCCACGATGCGTTGACCGGCCTGTTGAACCGGGGCGTGTTCCTCGATCACCTCGACCGCGCCATCCGGCGGGGGCGGATCACCAGCTCATCGGTCGGCGTGCTCCTGGCCGACCTCGACCAGTTCAAGCTGGTGAACGACTCGCTGGGCCATCCGGCCGGCGATCAGCTGCTGGTGACCCTCGCGCCGCTGCTCGAGTCGGCCCTCAGGAGCGGCGACGCCCTGGCGCGCTTCGGCGGCGACGAGTTCGTGGTGCTCATGCGTGACGTGGCCGACGAGGACGACGCCCTGCGTCGAGCGGCGGCGATGGCCGAGGCCCTGACCCATCCGGTGATCCTGCCGAACGGCCCGCACCAGGTCTCGGCCAGCATTGGCATCGCACTGAGCGGGAGGCGCACGACCGTCGATCAGCTGCTGGCCGATGCCGATACGGCGATGTACCAGGCCAAGGCTCGAGGCCGGGGGTGCGTCGCCCTGTTCGACCAGACCCTTCGCGACGCCAGTCGTCGCCGCCTCGATCTCGAGCACGACCTGCGGCTGGCCGTGCCCCGATCCCAGTTCGAGCTGCTCTTCCAGCCCGTCGTGAGCAGCGACACCCTGCAACCGAGCGGGATCGAGGCGCTGTTGCGCTGGCACCACCCCACGAGGGGGCTGCTCGGTCCGGGCGAGTTCGTCGCCGTCGCCGAGGAGACCGGCGCCATCCGCGAGATCGGCAGCTGGGTCATCCACGAGGCGTGCCGGCAGCTCCGGCGATGGCTGGGCCTGGTCGACACCGGCGACCGCCCCTTCCGGGTGGCCGTCAATGTCTCGGGCGTGCAGCTCATGCAAGCCGACTTCGACCAGGTGGTCCGCTCGGCGCTGCGAGCCAGCGGCCTCGACGCCCGGCACCTGGGCCTGGAGATCACCGAGAGCGTGCTGCTCGCCGCCGACGACGAGCTGACCCGGCGGCTGGAGGCGGTGAAGGCCCTCGGCGTCCGCCTGCTCCTCGACGACTTCGGGACCGGCTACTCGTCGCTGTCGTACCTGCACCGCTACCCGATCGACGTGCTGAAGATCGACCGCAGCTTCGTCAGCGGGTCCACCGAGCCACGGTCGGCTGCCATCGTGGAGGCGATCATCCGCCTGGCCCGGGCGTTGGGTCTGGAGGTGGTGGCCGAAGGCATCGAGACCGACGAGCAGTTGCGCCTGCTGCGGGCGCTGGGCTGCCATCGCTTGCAGGGCTTCCACATCTGTCGGCCGCTCGTCGCCGATCAGGTGGGGCCCTGGCTGGTCAGCCAGGGGGCACCGCGAGCTGCCCGGCCGGCGGAGGGCAACGCCCCCTCGCCGCACCTGGGCGCCCCCACCATGGGCTGAGACCCGACGGCACGGGCGACGTCCGCCAGCGCTCGGGCCACCAGGTCCCCGTGGTCCCGGCGCACGCCCACCGGCAGCTCCAGCTGCGCCCCGCCACCCGAGGCGTTCACCGGGTTCCCCGAGTGCAGGCCGCGCAGCTCCGGCGGGATGGCGGCGATGTCGTCGATCACCGACGCTGCGGGTAGGAGCGCCCGCAGCGCCCCACCCAACCGTCGCGCCAGGGTCCGGTCGGCGCCGCCCACCAGGACGTCGAGGGGTCGACCGATCCGCCCGTAGCCGTGGACGGCGACGACGGCGCCGACGTGATCGAGGAACGCCCGCAACGCCGGGGACGAGCCGGGGTCAACCTGGGCCGAAGGGACGTGCCAGCGCAACGCGGCGGGTTGCTCCACCGTGTAGAGGGAGGCATCCGCCCGGTCGGCGGCGGCCACGGCGATCTCCAGCGTCCCCGCTTCGAGACCCCCGTGGAAGGCCATCACCCCGAACGGGGACCGCAACGCCACCCGCTCCACCACGGCTCGATGGGCGAGCAACGTCGACCATTCCACCTGGCGCGCCGGCATCCCTCCTATCCTGGTCCCTCGGCGGGCGGCCGTAGGTTCAACCGGTCAGGAACTCGATCACCGCAGCGACGAACGGCGGGCTCACCACGGCAGCCAGGTGATCGCCGGGCACCAGCTGCAGCCGGGACCCTCCGATGGCGTCGGCCAGCACCTCGGGGTGGCCTGCGAGGGGGTCGCGGTCGCCGGCCAGCACCAGGGTCGGGGCGGTGATCAGCTCCAGCGGGATCCGCGCCGCGTGCGCCGACAGAGCCTGGGCGGCCAGCGCCAGGCGATCGGCTCCGGATGCATCGGCGAAGGCGCGAAACTCAGCGGCAACCGGATCGGCGGTGCCGGCCGGATCCTCGGCCAGCAGGGCGTCAGCGAGCGCCCGGGGGTCGAGGCTACGGGTGTCGACCCCGCCCCGCTCGACTACACCGCTGCCCACCCCTCCGACCACCAGGCGCCGGATGCGCGACTCGAAGGTGGCGGCCAGCAGCGAGACGACGGCGCCCATGGAGTAGCCAACCAGATCCACCTCGTCGGCGCCGATGACATCGAAGAGGCGGCGCATGTCGCGGGCCATGACAGCCTCGCCGTAGCGAGCCGGGTCGTGCGGCTTGTCGGAGTCGCCGTGGCCGCGCGCATCGTGGGCCACCACCTGACGGCCGGCGGCGAGCAGGGCGTCGACGATGCCGGGGGCCACCCAGTTCGTCTCGGCGCTGGCCGCGAACCCGTGGTGCAAGACAACTACAGGGCGGTCGCCGGCCGGCCCCCACACACGATAGGCGAGGGCAAGGCCGTCGGGGGTGAGGAACCGGCGGGAGCGGGGGGGCCGGGCCGGCGAAGGGATGACGTCCACGGCGAAGGACGGTAGGCGCTGGCCGAGGCCGACGCAGCCGATGCCCTCACCGGGGGTACCGTGAGGCTGTGCCCACCATCGAGGTGCCCCTTTCCCCGACCGATGCCGGGGAGGAGGGCGTGGACCAACCGTTCACCGACGAAGAGCTGACCGAGCTGGCGCTGGCCGCCGATCCCGCCGTCCCCCTCGCTGACGATGCCATCCCCTTTGCCCCGAACGCCGACCGGCACATCAGCTTCCTCCCGCAGTGGTACATGCCCCCGGTGATGCTGCGGACACCGAAGCGCTGGCACCGCTGGGCGATCGTCGCCGTTGTCGTGGCGTTCGTCACCATCGACCTGTTCGGCCTGTGCAGCACGTACGGCCCCCTGAGCGCGGCCTGAGCCGGGACATCCGCTCGGTCGGCGCCCCCACGTCCGCTCAGGCGGGTCGTCCGGCGGCGGTGGCCCCAGGCACCTCGACCAGGCGGCCGGTGGCCACGTCGTAGATGTAGCCGTAGACGGGGATGCGGCCAGGCACGAGCGGGTGGGCTCGGATACGAGCCACGTCGTCGACCACGCTCTGGGCGTTGTCGCTGATGGTCAGCCAGTCGACATATGTCGCCTCGGCCGAGCCAGGACCGGCCCCGACATCGCTGAACCCGTCGGCGCCGAGCTGCGCCGTCTCCAGGCTGCTGGCCAACAGGCCCCGCATGACGTCGTCGGTGAAGGACTCCATACCGCAGTTCGAATGATGGATGACGAACCACTCACTGGTCGCGAGCAGCTTGTAGGAGATGACCAGGGACCGGATGGCGTCGTCGCTGGCCCGGCCGCCGGCATTGCGGATGACGTGGGCGTCGCCCTCGCTGAGGCCTGCGTACTTGGCCGGGTCCAGCCGGGCGTCCATGCACGTGAGGATGGCGAAGCCTCGCGCCGGCGGCAACGCCAGGTCGCCCTTGGTGCCGAACGATGCCGCGTACTCCTCGTTGGCCCGCAGGACCTCGTCGCGGATGGTCGACATTGGCGTCTCGCTTTCGTTGTGTTTCGTGGGCGCACGTCGGCCCGGCGCTAATCAAGTATAATCCGATAGGATTAGTCATGTTTAACGCTCGGGTGGCTCCTCGTCAAGCAGACCGACCGGCCACCCACGCATCGTTCGCGCCATAGCCCAGCAACGTGCCTGGGGTATCGCGCAAACGATGCGGTGAGTGCGCCGACCCCATCGTTCGCCCGCCCCGCCAGCCAGTCCGTCAGGGATCGAGCAGCGTCAGCTCGAACGCCGGCGCCGCGGCACGCACCGACAGCCCGGCCGTCTCGGGGAAGAGGAGGTCGAGGAACCGGGCCGCGGTGGGGTGCGGCTCGTGGTTCGCCAGTCCCGGCTGCTCGTTGACCTCGATGATCACCGCCCCGGGCTGATCGACCGCGTCGACCATGAGGTCGACGCCGGCCACCGGCAGGTCGATGGCTGCGGCGGCGGCCACCGCCAGCTCGGCCAGCTGCGGGTGGATGTCGGCCGTGGCATCGCAGATGGTGCCACCGGCGTGGACGTTGGCGGTGCGGCCCACCACCAGCTCCTCCCCGACACCGAGCACCGTGTCCAGGTCGTAGCCGGCGGCCAGCGATGCGGCCAGCACGTCGCCGGCGGCGACCCCGGGCACCGTTGCTGCCGGCGCCATCCCGCAAACCCCTCCGCCCCCGTGGTGTCGGCCCCAGCGTCCTGGCGGCCGGGTCACGCCGGCCAGCTCGGCGATGGTCGACTTCCCGTCGCCGGCGACGGTGGCGCAGCGTCGCACGGCCGCCGCCACCACCGCGCCGGCGATCACCAGCACCCGCAGGTCCACGCCGGGCACCTCCTGCTCGAGCAGGACGGCAGGCCCGTGGTGGCGGGCCAGGCGGCGCGCCGCCTCGAGGGCGGCCGGCTGCGATACCCCGATGGTCACGCCGGCGCCCCCCTCGCCCCGGGTGGGCTTGACCACGATGCGACCGTGGGCGTCGAGGAAGTCGGTGTCGGCCCGGTCGAAGGTGGCCAGACGGCCGATGGGGATCGGCAGGCCCGCCCCGGCCAGTGCCGCCCGGGTCAGCGGCTTGTCGTCGCAGCGCCGGAAGGCGACCGCGCTGGTCAGCTCGGACAGCGACTGGATGGTGGTGAGCGTCCGGTCGCGGCAACGCAGGCGCAGCTCCCCCATGACCGGATCGACGATCTCCACCCGGATGCCGCGAGCCAGCGCCTCGTCCACGATGATGCGGGTGTAGATGTTGATGCGGTCGTACCCGGCCGGCGACGGGCCTGCGGCCACACGGGGGATCACGCCACCCTCTCCGCGGCCTCCGCCGCCCGGACCCCCGCCACCGGGACGGGCATGGCGGCCAGCCCCGACGCGGGCCCGGCGCGCCGGGCTCGCGCCGCGTCAACCAGCCATGAGAAGAGGGCTCGCTGGGCCGGCCGGTGGGTGAGCAGCTCGGGGTGCCACTGGACGCCGAGCGTGCGCCGGCCGACCAGCCCTTCGATGGCTTCCACCGTGCCGTCGGGTGACCGGGCCGCCACCCGCAGGCCGGCGCCGAGGCGGTCCACGGCCTGGTGGTGCAAGGAGTTCACGCCGATGCGGGCACCCACCAGCTCATGGAGCAACGTCGCCTGATCCACGTCGACGAGATGGACGGTGCCCCGCTCGTGGCCAGGGACCCGGTGCCGCTGGTCGGTGACGTCGGGCAGGTGGCCGACGAGGGTTCCGCCCATGGCCACGTTCATAGCTTGGAGGCCGCGGCAGATGCCGAGCACCGGGACCCGGCGCCGGTCGGCCGCGGCTACCAGGGCCAGCTCCCAGCGGTCCCGTTCGATGTCCACCTCGGACAGGTCGGTCGCAGGATCGGCCGGCGAGCGGCCGTAGGTCACCGGGTCGAGGTCGCCACCACCGCTGAGGAGGATGCCGTCGAGCTCCTCGACGACCGCGTCGGCGTCGGCGTCGTCGAGGATCGGTACCACCAACGGCAGCCCATCCGCGGCCCGGACGGCACGGACATAGACCCGGTTCACGGCCGCGACGGGCAGCGAGGCGATCGCGCTCGTCGACGACACCACCCCGATTCGAGCCTGCACGCCTCCTCTTTTACGCCCCCTGTGTTTCGGGAGGGTTTCTCCGTCCGAACGACTCGATGACGCCGCTCAGATCCCGTGGCACTGGAGCCACAGCTCGAGGATGCCGAGCTCCCAGAGCTTGTTGTACTTCAGCGTCGTCAGCTCCCGAGGATGGTCGCACAGGTAGGCGACGTGGCCCGGGTCGAACAGGCCCCGGTTCACGGCCGCCGGATCGGTCAGCGCGTCGCGCAGCATGGTCACCAACCGCTCGTCGAGATGGACCAGCGGCGGGACAGGAAAGTAGCCCTTGGGCCGGTCGACCAGCGCAGCCGGCAGGACTCGACGGGCCATGTCCTTCACCACTCCTTTGCCCCCCTGACCCAGCTTCAACCCTGCGGGGCACGCACCGGCCAGCTCCACCAGCTCGTGGTCGAGGAACGGCACCCGCGCTTCGAGACCCCAGGCCATGGTCATGTTGTCGACCCGCTTGACGGGATCCTCGGCCAGCATCACCTCCGTGTCGATGCGCAGGGCCCGGTCGACCGTGGTGGTGGCGCCCGGCCGGGCGAAGTGCTGGCGCAGGAACGCCGCGCTGGGATCGGCGTCCAGGCGTCGGTCCGCACCGACCGTGGCCAGGACCTCGGTGTGGGTGCGGTCGCAGAACAGCTCGCCGTAGCGGGCCACGCCTCCGTCGGCGGCATCGTGGGCCGCAGCCATCTTCGGATACCAGTGGTAGCCGGCGAAGACCTCGTCGGCACCCTGGCCGGACTGGACGACGTGGACCGCGCGGGCCACCTGCTCGGAGAGCTGGAAGAAGGCGACCACATCGTGGCTGACCATCGGTTCGCTCATGGCGGCGATGACTGCGGGCAGGGTGTCGATGACCTCCTCGGTCGGCACCGTCCAGCGGTGGTGATCGGTGCCGTAGCGCTCGGCCACCATGTCCGACCACACGAACTCGTCGCCGTCCTCGTCGGGGCTGGACTCGAAGCCGATGCTGAAGGTGGCCAGCCGGCCGTGGCCCTCCTCGGCGATGAGCGCGGTGATGAGGCTGGAGTCGAGGCCGCCCGACAACAAGACGCCGACCGGCACGTCGGCGACCAACCTCCGGCGCACGGCAGTCCGCAGGGCGGCGTCGACCCGCTCGACCCATTCCCGGGGATCGGCGACGCCGGCGCCCTCCTCCTCGACCCGCAGCGACCAGTACGGGCGGTGCGTCTCGCGCCCGTCGGCCTCGATCCACGCCACCGTGCCCGGCGCCAGGCGCGTCACCCCGGCGAGCACCGTGCGCTCCTCGGGCACCACTGCGTGGAACGTGAGGTAGTGATGGAGGGCGACAGGATCGATGTCAGTGTCGACGTCTCCGCCCGCGAGGAGCGCAGGCAAGGTGCTGGCAAAGCGCAGCCGGTGGGGCCGGCGAGCCAGGTACAGGGGCTTCACCCCGAGGCGGTCGCGAGCGA
Source organism: Acidimicrobiales bacterium (assembly GCA_965276635.1). Lineage (GTDB taxonomy): Bacteria > Actinomycetota > Acidimicrobiia > Acidimicrobiales > Palsa-688 > CBDIBC01. The sequence goes on from CBDIBC010000005.1 coordinate 520,034, forward strand.
GGAGGGTGCGGCCGGACGCCATCTCCACGACGGCGAAGGCGAACATGCCGAGGAACCGCTCTACGCACGCGTCGCCCCAGCGGTGGACCGCCTTCAGGATCACCTCGGTGTCGCTGGTCGAGAAGAACCGGTAGCCGTCGGTCTCCAGGTCCCGACGCAGCTCCCGGTAGTTGTAGATGCAACCGTTGAACACCACCGCCAGGCCCAGCTCCCGGTCGACCATCGGCTGGTCGCCCCGCCAGCTGAGGTCGATGATCTTCAGGCGCCGGTGGCCGAGAGCGACGGGTCCTACCGCCCACAGGCCGGTGCCGTCGGGGCCCCGGGCGTGTTGGGCGTCGGCCATACGGGCGACCGCCGCCGTGTCTGCCGGCACCCCGTCGAAGCGCAGCTCACCGCTTATCCCGCACACCTCGACCCCCTCCCCGCGCCCATCACCGGATGCCAATGGGCGAGGAGCATGGTGGCATCGTCTTGCAGCTCGTCCGCCTGGTGCTCGAGGACGGCCTGGGCCAACCGTCGCATGGTCTCCGCCGTCGAGCTGCCGCTGGCCGCTTCGATGACCAGCTGGTCCTCCAACCGGTCGAGCCCGAAGAACACGCCGTCACTGCTACGGGCCTCGACGACGCCGTCGGTGTAGAGCAGGACCCGGTCGCCCGGCTCCAGGTCGGCGACGGCTGGCGATGGGAGGTCGGCGACGTCGAGCACGGCGTTCAGGCCCAACGGCAGCCAGCCGGCGGCGTCGAGGTGGCCGACGATGCGGCCATCGCGCAGAATGAGCCCCGGGTGGTGGCCGGCGGTGAGATAGGTCAGCCGACCGCTGCGCTCGTCCAGCTCGGCGACCATACCGGTCACGAATCCGTCGGGGCCGAACTGGCGCCCCACCGCATCGTCGATGACCGTGGCGGTCTCGGCAACCGATGCGCCGGCCCGGCGAGCCTGGCGGTAGGCACCGACCGCCACCGTCGCCATCATGGCGGCATCCAGCCCGTGGCCCATGGCATCGAACACGGCGAGCCGGACACGACCGTCGTCGAACGCATAGTCGTAGCTGTCGCCGGCGATGTGATACGCGGGTTCCAGCACGCCGCTCACGGTGACATCGGGATCGGCGGCCGTGAGGGGCGGCAACAGCGCCCACTGCAGCTCGGCCGGCAGGGCCAATGCCGCGCTGCGGGACCGGTTGACGACCAGATCGGAGCTGGCTGCGTCCAGGATGAGCGACTGGGCGGCCAGGCCGGCCACGACCTGCAGCGCCGCGCCGAGGTCCGGCGACAGGTCGGTGACGGTGGCGACGAGCACGCCCACCCGCCGGGCCCCGTGGCTGACGGGCAGCCACCACGTCGACTGGCCCGGTTGGTCGCCATCGGCGCTCACCGCTTCGCCCAGTCGGAACGCCCGCCCGGCCATGGTGCCCTCGACGTTCGCCGGTTGGCGGCCGTTCGGCGCCAGCGGCCGCAGCAGTCGCTGCTGCACGTCGGCCAACAGCAGGGCGATGTCGACCACGCCGAGCGGGCCGAGCTGGCGGAGCGCGACCTCGGCCACGTCGACGGCCCGGACCGGCGACGCAGCCACGAAGGCGGCGACCGCCTCGGCCACGGGACCGCGACCGGGCGACGTGACGGTGTCCGGGGCGCCCATGAGGACGCAGCGTAGGCGGCAGGTGGGACGGGCCGGATCGCGCCGGCCGTCACGATGTGACCGTGGCGGTGGAACGGTAGCGTCGGACCGGTCTCGGACTGAGGGGTGGCAACGGATGAGCGTGGCACGACATCGGAACGACCATGTGCTGGTGGTGACCATGGAGCGGGAGTCCAAGCGCAACGCCATCGACGCCGAGATGACCGCCGGCATCGACGCCGCCCTGAACCAGTTGGACGACGACGACGATCTGTGGGTCGGGGTGCTCGCCGGCACCCCGACGGTGTTCTCCGCCGGCACCGACATGCGAGACGGTCCCGGCGAGCCCACGCCTCGCGGCGGTCTCTACGGGATCATCCGCCGGCGGCGGCGCAAGCCGCTCATCGCCGCGGTCGAGGGCGCGGCGCTGGGTGGCGGCTTGGAGGTGGTGCTGGCCTGCGATCTGGTCGTGGCCGGCTCGGACGCGGTCTTCGGGCTCCCCGAGGTGACTCGCGGCGTGCTGGCTACCTGTGGCGGCCTGTTCCGCGGACCTCGGGCGCTCCCGTTGAACGTGGCCAAGGAGCTGGTCCTCACCGGGCGGCCGCTGAGCGCACCGCGAGCCTGCGGCTTCGGCCTGGTGAACGAGGTCACCGATCCGGGTGCGGCACTGGCCGCGGCCGTAGCGTTGGCCCGGATCATCTGCGCCAATGCGCCCATCTCGGTGTTCGAGAGCCTGCAGGCCCTGCAGACGGTCGTATCGGCCGACGACGAGCTCGGGTGGCTGGCCACCGACCGGGCCATCGCCGGTGTGCTGGCCACCGAGGACACGCGGGAAGGGCGGGCTGCGTTCTTCGAGCGCCGGGCCCCCGTCTGGCGGGGCCGCTGAGGCCCCGCCAGACCAGACTGCTCAGCTGTGCAGGAGCGGGTTGGGCACGTAGCGCACGCAGCCGTACGGGACGGCGACGGAGTAGGAGGTCCCGTCCGAGTTCACCACCGTCGAGCACGGCGTGATCAGGGAGTGGGCGGCGGGGAAGGGCGTCTTGCCGCTGACCCCTTGGAAGGTGGGGGCGAACTTGCCTCCGTTGAGGGCAGCCTCGAACGACGCACGAGTCAGCTTCGGTCCGGCCAGCTTGAGGGCGTCGATGAACTCGTCGGCGCTCAGCCATCCGGCCTCGGCCGGCAGGTCGAGGAGGGCGGACGGATCGTAGGCCTTGATCTGGCTGGTCATGGTCTTCACGCCCGGCAGGTTGGCCTCGAAGGCGGCGAAGGTCAGCACCGTGGACGTTGCGGCCGCCGCCTTGACCAGTCGGGGGTCGTAGAGGCCGAAGTTGAGGTAGATGCCCTTGTACCCGAGGCCCGCCAGCTTGGTGTGGAGTCCGATGGCATCGCTGATGGCGCCGACCTGCTCGATCAGATCAGGCGCCTTGCCACCGTTGGCTGTGATGGCCTGTTGGGCGAAGGGGGTGTAGTCGGTCACCACGGCCGGGGGCGTGGGAATGGAGTTAGAGCTCAGCACCACCTTGGCGCCGGCCCCGGTCCACTGCTTGACGAACACCTTGGTTGCCGCCACCGACGAGACATTGTCCTCGCTCAGCACGGCGACGGTCTTGCCCTTGGCGCTGCCGTCGGTGAAGAGCCTCTGGAACGTGTCGGTGTACTGGGGCACGGTGGGCTCCGTCTGTTGGTTGCAGTCGTTGCCGTCGATCCCGAATCCGTACTGGTTGGCGCACCACAGCGGATCGATCGACCACCCGAAGAACGGCACCTTGGCCTGGGCCAGATAGGTGGCGGCGGTGAACGGGGTGGTGCCGACCGGGACGATGGCGAACACGTTGTCCTGTTGCACCAGCTGATGAGCGGCGGCGACGTCGGCCGAGGAGCTGCCGCCGTCGTCGATGACCGAGGAGAGATCAATCTTCCGTCCGTTCACGCCACCCGCGGCGTTCTCGGCGGCGAAGCGCGCCGCCGCGCCGATCTGCGCGTCGCCCAGCTGCGCCTTGTAGGTAATGCCACCCACCTTGATCGATGTCGCCGTCACCCCTGGCGCCGAGCTGCCGCCGCTGCCGCCGCTGCTGCTGCTGCTGCCCGAGCTGGCCGACTTGGTGCTGCTGCCGCACGCGGCGAGCGCCAGGCAGGCGACGAGGAGGACTCCGACGCCTCGTTTCGACCGACGCCTGCGCGTCATGAGGGCGTGTGTCGACGAAGCCGAGCTCGATGATGCGGTCACAGTGCTTCCATTCTCTGGCTGATGGTTCTCGGGCGGGATGGTTCTCGGGCGGGATGGTTCTCGGGCGGGATGGTTCTCGGGCGGGACAGATCTCCGAGGATCCGGCCGGGCGCGATCGGGCACGAACAGTAGCGTGAACCGAGAACCTGCGGTCAGATCTGGCAAGAGGGGGTGTGCATCAGTGCCGCCTCGACCGCCTTCCGACCCCCCTCCCTCCGGCCGGTACCATCGGGCGCTGTGGGGGACGTCGAGGACATCACCGCGCTGGTTCACCGCTATGCCGAGCTGATCGACAGTGGCGACATGGCTGGCGTGGTGGCGCTGTTCACCCGGGCCACGTGGCGGTCCGCGGCCACCGGCGCGGTGCGGTCCACACCCGAGGAGATCGCCGAGGTCTACGACCGGATCCTCCTCTACGACGGCACGCCACGCACGCGACACCTGATCTCGAACCTGACCATCGAGCTCGACGACGGGGCCGACGAGGCGTCGGGCCGGTGCTGCTACACCGTCCTCCAAGGGATCGTCCCGGGCCAGCCGATCGAGACCATCCTGGCCGGCCGCTACCACGATCACTACCGGCGGGGGCCCGACGGCTGGCACTTCGCCGACCGGCTGTTCCTCATCGACCTGACCGGTGACCAGTCGAGGCACTTCGGATGAGGTTCGGATTCGCCATCCCTGCCTACGGGGCCAATGCCGACGGCGGAGCCGTCGCCGAGCTGATCGCGGCCGGCGAGGAGCTGGGCTACGAGTCGGCGTGGCTTCCCGACCACGTGGCCGTCCCCGACTACGCAGCTGCGGTGAACCTGTCCGTACCGTTCCTCGAGCCACTCGCCACGTGCGCCTGGGGACTCGGTGCCACCCGGCGGCTGCGGTTCGGCACCGACGTGCTGGTCGCCCCCTACCGCCACCCTCTCGTGGTCGCGGCCATGATCGGCACCCTGGGACGGCTGGCCGGGGACCGGCTCGTCCTGGGGGTCGGCATCGGCTACCTCAAAGGTGAGTTCGAGGTGCTGGGTGCCACCTACGCCGACCGGGCGGCGAGCACCGAGGAGTGGCTGCGAACGCTACGACGACCACCGGACGGCTACTCCGTCGTCGATGCGCCGCACCCTGTTCCCCTCTGGGTGGGAGGGAACAACCCTCGCGCCCTCCGTCGAGCGGCGTTGCTCGGCGACGGCTGGCACCCCCTGTGGCTGGCGGCCGAGGACTATGTGGTCGCCCGCCAACAGATCCTCGATATCCGGGCCGAGGCCGGGCTGCGTGGGCCGTTCACGTTCTCCTTCAGCGCCGGGACCACCCGCCTCCTGGACGAGGCCCCCGCGGACTGGCCTGCTCCGCCCCCTCGGTCCCCGTCCGGTTCGGAGTTCGCCTACGCGCCGGCGGCGTGGGTCGAGCCGGGTGGGCGCCCGCGCCTGGTCGGCACGCCCGATCAGGTCGTCGAGGACTTGCGGTTGCTGGTCGCCGCGGGCGTCGACCACATCACCCTTCGCTTCGGCACGGCCGACCCCGAGCCGCTCGAGCGCTTCGCTCGCCAGGTGATGCCCGCCCTGACCTGATCACTCAGGCACCGGCAGCCGGCCAGGCCCCACCGAGGACCTGCCGATAGACGTCCAGGTACCGGTCGACCATGCGATCGACGCCGAATCGAGTGGCGGCGACCCCCCGGATGCTCGCTCGGTCGAGCCCACCGGCGGCGAGGATGGCATCGCCGGCCTCCTCGGGGGTGTCCACCACGAAGCCCGTCCGGCCGTGGTCGACGATCTCCGGCATCGACCCGCGCCGGAAAGCGATCACCGGGGTACCGCACGCCATGGCCTCCACCACCGAGAACCCGAACGGTTCGTCGAAGTCGACCAGGTGGAGGAGGGCGTCGGCGCCTCCGAGGAGCTCGGGGCGGTCGGCGGCGCCCACCGGACCGAGGTAGCGAACCTGCGCATCGTCGAGATGGGGGGCCACCGCCCGCTCGAAGTAGGCGCGGTCCTGGATGATGCCGCCGATGCGTAGCGGTCGCCCGACCGCCCGGGCGACCGCGATGGCCGTCGCCGTGCCCTTGTCGGGGTGGATCCGGCCGAAGAACAGCACGTAGCCACCCGGGTCCGGGTGCAGCGGGAACGCGTCGGCGTCGATGCCGTGGTGGATCGTGGCCACGTAGCGGAGCGACGGGTGGCGATCGGCGTCGCTGATGGCGACATACGCGCACCGATCGTTGTACTTGCGGTAGACGGGCAGCACCTGGGCGGACGAGAACCCATGGATGGTGGTGACCATCGGCGTGTCGACCAGGCCGCTGTAGCTGAGCGGGAGGAAGTCGAAGCTGTTGTGGATGAGGTCGAAGCGGGCGGCCTGCTCGAACACCTCGGAGATGTGGAGGCACTCGACCACCTTGGCGTCGATCTCCGTGGCCTCGGCGTAGCCGCGAGGCGTGACCGACACGAGCTCACCCCCGGTGATGGAATCCCCAGTGGCGAACAGCGTCACGTCGATACCCCGCCGCACCAAGCCTTCAGCCAACAGCGATACGAACTGCTCCCACGGCCCGTAGTGTCGCGGCGGGACGCGCCAGGCGATTGGGGCGAGGAGCCCCACCCGCAGGCCCGTCACGGTCTGAGCAGGCAATCGAGCAGGCCCTCCAGGTCGATCAACGCCACACCGGTCGTGCGGTCACTCCGTGCGAACGGGAATACGACGCGGTCGCCGTGGCGCATGCCACCACAGGAGTAGACGACGTTCGGGACGTATCCGTCGCGCTCCGCTCCCTCCGCCACCATCAGTGGTGTCGCCAGATGGGCGCGCAGGCGATCAGGCCGGTCCAGGTCGAGCAGGGCGGCACCGATCGAATAGGTCCGAAGGGGACCCACCCCATGGGTCAGGACCAGCCAGCCTTCGGCGGTCTCGATGGGCGCACCGCAGTTGCCGATCTGGACCAGCTCCCAGGGCTGGGTCGGGACCTGGACGGCGACCGCCTCTTCCCAGTGGTGGGCGTCCTGCGAGGTGGTCAGCGCCGTACGCTCCCGATCCCAGCGCGAGAGCGCGACGTAGCGACCGTCGACCAAGCGGGGGAAGATCGCCAGGCCCTTGTTCTGCGCCGCTGGTCCGGTCAGCGGGGAGACGCGGAAGGAGGTGAAGTCGTCGGTACGGAGCAGCTGCGGAGCCACCTGGGCGCCGTCGAACGCCGTGTAGGTCGCGAAGTAGGTGGCGGGCGCGGACCCGTCGCTGAACCGGACGAAGCGGGCGTCCTCCATCCCATGGCTCTCCCTCGGCCCGTGGGGGAACAGAATCCGCTCGTCCAATTGTGTCCTGGTACCGAAGTCGACGCGGTAGTGGTCGGCGGCGGTCGACCGGAACACCTCGACGGCGTGACGAGCGACCCGTCGGCTGAGGACTTGGCCGTGGAGCGATCCCAACACGACCTCGAGCTCCGCGGTGCTGAAGGTGGGTGGGAGGGCGTCGAGGATCATAGTGGCGATCTCGCCACCTGCTCCGGCGGCCAGGACGAGTGTGGCGAACCGGTCCTTCTGGTGGGCCGAGCAGTGGATGTGGCCACGGGCCAGCAAACCGCTCGGTGGGTCCACGACCACGCCGCCGGCGGCATCGACGGTGCCGGTCCGGAACTGGATCGACGAGATGTGACCTTCACCCACGCCACGCAGGCTGAGGACGAAGCGGGTCTGGCCGGGCGCCAACCCCGCCTGGTCTGGGTGGGCCACCATCGATGGGTTGCACAGGGCCGCGGCCTCCACGGCGTACTCGGACGTGAAGTAGGCGCCGAGGAGCGCTTGTTGGGCCGGGGTGATCCGCGGGCGGCTCCCGAGCCGCCCGGCCACTTCGGCGAAGTGGTCGGCCAGGGTTGTCGCCAACGCGGGATGACGACCGACGAAGCGAGCCATGACGTCGGCCAGCAGCTCGTCCGTCTCGTCGCCGACGGTGTCAAGCACGCGTTGCATGAGCGGGCTCGCTCGCGACGCATCCGAAGGGAGCTCTTCCCCCGGAACGAACAGCTGGGTGATGACCCGCTGTGGGTCGGGCTGGAGATCGATCTCGGTGCGGGTCACCACCTCGGCCACACGGGCCGACGGGCTCAGCACCGCGCCGCGAGACGGTCGGCGACCTGGAAGGTCGCCAGCGCGGCCAAGGTGGACTCCGCACCCTGGTTGGCGTTCCGTCCGGCCGGCTCGAGCCCGTCGAACCCGGCGCCCGTGACCGGGTCCCAGAGGGGGATGCTGCTGTCGTTGGCACCCGAGAACCACCCGACGCACAGGTCCACGTCGGCCAGCCAGATCGGGTCGGCGGTGACCTCGAACGCCCGGCCGGCAGCTTCCGCCAGTGCCGCCGCCTCGATGGGCTGTTGGTCGAAGGCAGGACGGGCCTCGCCTCGGGCCCAGCCGTTCGCAGGCGTCAGCGACAGACGACGGCCGGCGGTCTGGACCTCGAACAGCCAGCGGAGGAGACGGAGCCCGTCCCTGGTGGCCGACGGGTCGCCGGTCGCTCGTCCCGCCGCGATGAGGGCTTCGGTGATCGTGGCATTGGCGTAGGTCAGGCGCGGCTCCGGCCACGGCCACGACGGGTCGGTCCCGGGCCTGCCGATGACGCCCAGCATGTCCGACGCCAGCTCGCGGGCGCCGACATGGGCAGGCCAGGTACCGAGCACTGCGGCTGCGCCGAGGGCGGCGAACGCCGAGGCTCTGACCCAGGGCGAGCGAAGCGACGCGCTGAGCTCGAAGCGGTCGAGTGCCTCGGCTCGCAGCCATGCGGGCCCGTCCCCGGCGGCGCAGGAGCCCAGCGCCCACAAGGCACGGCCCCAGCAGTCGTCGACTCCCGCCTCGTCGTGCCACAGCCGGTCATAGCCGAGACGGTTGTGGCACCGGCCGGTGGCGTCCTGGGCGTGGGCCACGAAGGCCAGGTAGCGGGCGGCCAGGTCGACCAGCGTCGAGTCCTCGGCCAGCGCGGGTTGCCGGCCGACCACCAGCAGACCTCGGGCCACGTCGTCGAGGCAGTAACCGTGCTCCCGCCGTGGTATCGCCCCTCGCGCGTGTTCGAGAAGGCCGGTGTCGTCACTCAGGCGGCGCAGGTGATCGAACACAAGCGGCGCCCGCGGCCTGGCGCCCCCATCGGCGGGTCCGGCGTCGGGTAGGCATCCCCCCTGGTCGAGCGCATCGGTCGCGACATAGGAGCCGGTGGGAGCGCTCACGCCCCGAGGGGGACGGGGCGCCGGGCCAGGCTGGCACCGAGGGCTCGGTACTGGCCCGCCACCGCAGCCCAGGTCAGGTCAGGAGCCAGCCTGGCTGCCACCTGTCTCATGCCCATGGCCAGCCCGGGTTCGGTCAGGACCCTTCGCACGGCAGCGGCCAGCGCGGCCGGATCCCGGTGGTCCACGACGATGCCGGCGCCCGTGGAGAGGAGCTCGACGGCGTGAGGGAAGGCGGTGGACACCACCGGCCGGCGGCAGGCGACCGCCTCGATCAGGACTCCGGAGGTCACCTGGTCCCTCGAGTCGTACGGCAGCACGACCACGTCGGCGCCCGACACCAGCGCCCGCAGCGACCCCTGGTCGAGGTACCGGTCGTCGAACGTCACCAGGTGGCCGACGCCGAGGCGACGGGCCCGGTCGGCCAGCTCGTGGCGGTAGCGCTCGCCGGCCTGGGCCAGAACCCGGGGATGGGTCTCGCCGGCGATCACGTAGCGCGGCCGAGGGACGAGGTCACCGAGCAGGGCCAGCGCGTCGATCACCCACTCGATGCCCTTGCCGGGCCCCAGGAGGCCCCACGTGAGGAGGCTGTGCGACCCGTCGGCAGGTCCGTCGTCGGCTTGGGCCCAATCCGTCGGCGCGCCGTGGGGGATGACCCGGACGCGCGTCGGGTCGACGCGATAGTGCTCGAGCAGCCGGCGGTGTGCCGTGGCGGTCATGACCACCACGACCCGAGCCACGTCGATCACCGCGTCGAGGACGGCCCGCTGGTGCGGCGTCGGTCGTTCCAGGACCGTGTGGAGGACCACGATGGCCGGGACGTGAAGGGCGCGGAGGACATCGACCACCGTCTCGCCGTCATCACCGGAGTAGATCCCGAACTCGTGCTGTACCACAGCCACGTCGTAGCGGTCGAGCGCCGCCGCCGCCGCGATCAGGGCGGAGGAGGAGTCGTCGGTCAGCTGGTGGACGACCTCCGGTCGGACGTCGACAGAACGACGATCGGCGACCTCGACGATCCCGATCTCGGCGCCGTGGCCGATGTGGGTGGCGAGCGACGCGGTGAATGTGGCCAGTCCGCACTGGGTGGGGGGATAGGTGCCGAGGAATCCGAAAGACAGCCCGAGAGACAGTTCGTCAGTCACCCTTACGCCGTTCGGCGGTCGCCGGCATGAGGACAGCGGCGCACGCCGGGCAGAGCACCCAGTCGGTCTGGAAGGTCAGCATTGGGTCGTCATCCAGTGGGCGGCGGCAACGACCGCAGCACCGGGGCGCGGGCGGGACGGGCGGGGTCATGGAAGTTCCTCTGCACTCGAGCTCAGAAGAGGCGTCGAGCCTGAGAAACAAACGCCGGCAGGATCATGACCGACACCGAACCAGGCGTCCCTCCCAAGGTTGGGATCACTCTTAGTCTACCGGGTCGCGCCGGGCTAGCGGGCCCGCGGCGCCGTCGGTTCAGGTCAGTTGGTTCAGGTCAGTTGGTTCAGGGCACGACAGCGACGATGCGCGAACACGGGCCCGTCCCGGCCGTGGCCGGCTTCGTCCATGTGACCGTTGGCCCCGCCGCAGATGACGCAGAGTGTGCCGTGGAGCTGGCCCGCGGTCAGAAAGGCGCTGCGGTCGGGTCGGTCCCCTCCCGAGATCACCACCCACCGACGGCTGGTCGGGTGTGGCACCTCGTTGTGATCGTTGGCGGCATCGACGACGCTCGGGAGATCCTCGCTCCACGGGGAGGCCCATGCACAGCTTCGACATGCGGCCCGACGCTCGCCATCCGACAGGACATTCACTTCGACAAAGGCCATGGCCTTCGGTAACGCTACTGCGCTCCGTCGATGTACGCCAACGGCCGCAGCCCGGTGGCCGGCTGCTGCTGGGTCCGTCCGGTCCCCCGAACCGGTGTGCCAGGATCGGCTCGTGACGTCTGCACTCCCTGGTTCGGGCGAGGTCAAGCAGGCCTTTCACGAGGAGCTCCACCCCGGTCAGCAGTCGGCGCTCATCAGCTGGATCGCCTTCACCGGGACCTTCGCCGTGGTCCGGGCCATCACCTACAGCATCAAGAGCGGGAAGGGCCCGGTCCGCAACCTCAGCGTCGGTGGCACCCACCTGCATCACTACATGTGGGGCATCCTCACCGTCAGCGCCGTGGGCGGCGTGGCCCTGCGAGGCGAGGACCGCCTTCGCAGGCACCCGTTCGTGGCCAGCGCCTACGGCGCAGGCATGGCGCTGATCGTCGACGAGTTCGCCCTCCTCCTCGACCTCCAGGACGTCTACTGGACCGAGCAGGGTCGGACGTCGGTGGACCTCGCCGTGGGCCTGATCTCGACCACCGGGACTCTCCTGCTCGGCCGGCCGGTGCTCCAGCGGCTCCGGCGCAACCGAATAGGCTGAGGCCTCCGGAGGACCCGTCGACATCCACCTCTCGCTGGTTTGCCACGGTTTCCCAGCGGGCAGAGAGTCGGCAACCACCCATGGTCGAGACAAGAGGTCCAGTGTGAGCACGTTGATGTGGGTGATCCTCGCCGTCGTCGTCGTCGTCCTCATCTTGGGCGCCACGGTGTACGCGCAGATGCGGCGCCGTCGCAGTGGTGTAATCGTCGGGGGCCGGTCGCGGGGGCGGAGGACAGGCCCGTGACGGTCCTGATGCGAGCCAGTGAGATCGCCAAGCGACCCGTCGTCACCCTCGCGGGCGAGGATGTGGCGCAGGTGAAGGACATCATCTATGCCGGTAGCGGCGGTCGGGTCGGTGGGTTTACCCTGAACGGCCGCGGACTGCTCTCGGGACCCCGCAAGGAGTCCCTGAGCTGGACCGCCGTGCTGGCGCTCGGCCCCGATGCCGTGATGATCACGAGCGATGCGGTGCTGGCCGACCGGGATCAGGTGCTCGCCGACGCCGACGCCGACGCCGGCGGCGGTAGGAGCGGCGGCAACGTGTTGGGGTCGCAAGTGCTCACCGATGAGGGCACCGACCTCGGCAAGGTCGTCGACGTCATCATCGAGGTGGAGGCCGGGCGAGCCGCCGCCGACGTCGTCGGCTACGAGATCGAACCGTCCGAAGCCCTGGGTCGAGACGTCAAGAAGGTCCTGATCCCGCTGCCCGACACCTTCGCCGCGTCGGGTGAGCACTTGATTGTCCCCGCGTCGGCGCGTGACTTCGTCAGGAACGACCTGGCCGGCTTTGGCGCCGCCATCGAGGATTTCCGGAACGGGCTCCGGGGGAGGAACTGATGCTGCTGTCCGATGCACGGGGTCGCAAGGTCGTGAGCAAGTCCTCGGCCGAGACGGTCGGCAAGATCACGGACTACGTGATCGACCCCACCGCCCGCACGGTGGCTGCGCTGGTGCTGAAGAAGACCAGCGGCGAAGGGGACACCCTCCCCTGGGACAATATCCTGTCGGTCGGTGACGACGCCGTCATCGTGGCCGACGACGACGCGATCGTCACCGCGTCGGGCCGGGTGGCCGAGCTGGGCGACAAGCGCTTCGCTGCCCACGGGAAGCGGGTCCTCGATTCGGGCGGCGTGGAGCACGGCGAGCTGAAGGACATCGACTTCGACCCAGCTACCGGGACCATCACCGCGCTGGTGGTGAAGGACGGCACGATCGACGGGATCACCCTCGTTGCCGTCGGTTCCTACGCGGTGATCGTCAGGGCCTGATAGGAGCTGTTCGCATCACCCAGGTGGGCTCAGCTGCTGGTCCGGCCCACGTTGGTGGAGCGATCACGCGCCCGGTCGACCAGCTCGGCGGCCTTCCTGGCGACGCTGGCCAGCGGGCCGCTGTCGGGGACGGCCGGGTGGGCGTGGGTCAGCTTTCGGCGCTCCTCCGATGCCATCGCCTGTCCGAGCTCCGCCAACTCGGGCTCGCTCAGGACGGCCAGCCCAGGCAGCACGGTCTCGTCGGCGTAGGTCACATGGTCCGAGAACGCGCCCAACAGGTCCGTCACCAGATCGGCCACGTCGGGCGAGTTCGCCTTCCGGCGCTCGAGGAGCGTGAGCGTGTGCTCGACCGAGCCGTGCCCCTCGCGGAGCCTGTCGACCACGGAACCTCCTCCTTCGACGCGCTCGCGCAGCACCGGAAAGAGCAGCTCCTTCTCCATGTCCACATGGGCGGCCATCCGCTGCATCAGCGCCTCGAGCACCTTCGGTCGGTCCTCGTCAGGACTACTGACACGGTCGAACAGATGCTGCAGTTCGCCGTGCTCGCCTTGCAGCACCTCGATCGCACCGTTGCTCACGCTCCACTCCTCACCCGGGTTCGTCGACCGAACTCCGACGTCGGGCTGATACCCGCCGTCCGCGGTCGTCAATCCGACTCGGCGATCGTCCGGCATCCCGATCCCCCGTCGGGCTCGACCAGGCCGTGCTGGCTGATGAGGCCGTGCTGGTAGGCATAGACCACGGCCTGGACCCGGTCGCGAAGGTCCAGCTTGGTCAGGATCCGGCCCAGATGGGTCTTGACCGTGGCCTCGGCCACGTAGAGCCTGGCCGCGATCTCGCCGTTCGACAGGCCGCGGGCCACCTCGACGAGGATCTCCCGCTCCCGTTCGGTCAGGGTCTCGAGCGACGAGGGGGCGGGTGCCCTGCCCGCCCTGAGGTCGGGAAGCCGTTCGGCGTAGGCGTCGAGGAGGCGGCGCGTGACGCTGGGCGCCACGACGGCGTCGCCAGAGGCCACGGTGCGAATGGCCGCGGCCAGCTCGGCGGGCGGGACGTCCTTGAGCAGGAAGCCGCTGGCGCCGAAGTGCAACGCGCTGAAGGCATACTCGTCGAGGTCGAACGTGGTCAGGATGAGGACCCGGGAGCTCGGGGTGTCGGCGACGACCCGCCGGGTCGCTTCGATGCCGTCGGTGCCGGGCATGCGCACGTCCATGAGGATCACGTCCGGGCGCAGTGCGGCGGCCAGGCGGGCCCCCTCGGCGCCGTCGGCGGCCTCGCCCACCACGCGCAGGTCGGGCTGCTCCTCGAGGACCATGCGAAAGCCGCTGCGGAGCAGCTCCTGGTCGTCGACGAGGAGCACGGTGATGGTCACCGGCCCGGCCGCGAGACGCAGCCGCTCACGGAGCACCGGGGCCGATGGGGAGGGTGGCGAGGACCCTCCAGCCGCCATCCGGACCGGGGCCGGCCGCGATGACCCCCCGATAGACCGCAGCCCGTTCGCGCATCCCGGCCAGGCCGTGCCCGGCGATCTGCGGACCGGCGATCTGCGGACCGGCGATCTGCGGACCGGCGATCTGCGGACCGGCGATCTGCGGACCCTGGCCGTTCACGGCTGGCGGTGGCCATCTCGATATGCCGTCGTCGGTGACCTCGACATCGAGCGCCGGCGCCTGGTAGCGCAGACGGACCCGGACGGAGCGAGCACCGGTGGCATGCTTGAGGCTGTTGGTCAACGCCTCTTGGACGATCCGGTACACGGTGAGGCCGGCGCCCGGCGCCACGTCGAAGGGCACACCGGCGACGTCGAGCGATGCGTCGAGGCCGGTGGCGCAGACCCGCGCCACCAGGTCGTCGAGCTGTCGGATGTCGGGCTGGGGCGTGGTGGGCTCGGACGCATCGTCGGCCCGCAGCACGCCCAGCAGGCGGCGGGTATCACTGAGGGACTGGCGGCCGAGGGCAGAGACATGGGCGATCGCCACGGCCGCCCGATCGGGCTCGGACGCCATCTTGGCCGAGGCGCCGTCTGCCAGGCTGACCATGACCGCCAGGCTGTGGGCGAGGACGTCGTGCATCTCCCTGGCGATGCGGGTTCGTTCGGCCGCCGCGGCGATGCGGGCCTGCTGGTCGCGCTCGTCCTCCAGTCGCTGAGCCCGTTCGGTGAGCATGGCCAGGTGCGCCCGCCGGGCCCGCACGTTGGCGCCGAGGAGCACGGCGGCCGCCACCATCCCCGACAAGAACACCAACGACCGGATCCAACTGCCTGTGGGAGTCCAACGGGCGGTGGCCATCCCCACCCCGAGCTCGAGGATGGCGGCGGCGGCCAACGCGGTACGGCGGGGTCGCTGGACGGCGACGGCGTACAGCGCGACCAGGAGGCTCAGGTCGGCCGGGAGCCGGTCGGAGAACAGCCACTGGACAAGAGCGACCAGGCTGAGCGTGGCGAACACACCGACCGGGTGGCGTCGTCGCCAGGCGATGGGAACGATCAGCGCGACCTGGAAGATCCACAACCCGAGGTCATGGGCCCCATCGTGAAGCAGCCACGGGGTGGACAGCAACGCCAGCACCACGGCGAGACCGGTGTCGACCCACTGCGGGTGGGCGAGCGAGAACGACCGCAAGCGAGCTCGCAGCGTGGCCCGGCCGGAAAGCTGCCCTTCGGGGCTCCCGGACCCACCGTCGGAGGTGGGGCTCCGGGCGGGCAACGCGTCGGTGGGATCCTCGAGGAACGAACCCAACCGCCCGAGCAGCGACGAGTCGAGGAACGAGCCCAGCCGCCCGAGCAGCGATGGGCAGGGCGGGCCCGACCGCTGCCCGGGCGGCGACGAGGGGGACGGCCCCGGGCGCCCGCCCCGACCAGGGGCGAACGACCGGGTGACGGCGGCGTCGGCGGGAACCCGCCCGACGCGGTCGATCATGCGTCCCGGCGGCGCAAGCTGATGGCGGCGGCGACCACCGCGATGGCCAGATAGCCGACGAACAACGCGAACCCGGGCCATGGGTGCATCATCGTATGGTCGGCCCGCTGGGTGTAGAGCGCCTGGCCTGCGTTCGACGGGTAGTAGGGCACCACCGAGTTCTGCCAGCTGTTCGGGAGCAGGTTCGACAGGCCGGGGAGCACGAGCAGCAGGCCGAAGAGTGCGGCGATGCCGCCTGCCGTGTTGCGGACGATGAAGCCGAACGCCACACCGAGGAGGCCGGCGACGGTGAGGTACAGGGCCACCCCGATGACCGCCCGCAGCGCGCCGGGCGCACTGAGTGACACGCCATGGGAGCCGAGCAGGGCCTCACCGCCGAGGAAGGCGGCGAACGACGAGATGATGCTGACGACGAAGACGACCGAGGCGAACACCGCCAGCTTGGCCCACAGGACGGGCAGCCGGGTCGGCACGGCCCCGAGGGTGGCGCGGATCATGCCGGTCGAGTACTCACCGGTGATGAGCAGCACCCCGAGAATCCCGACGGTCAGCTGGGCGATGTTGACGCCGCCCAGCACCCGGTCGATGGCGTTGAAGTTGGCCCGCTGATCGGCGCTCATGGTGGCGAAGTTGCTGTTGGTTATCGCTGCGATCAGCAGGCCGATGCCCACCATGCCGACGACGGTGACGGCCAGGACGATGAGCGTGGAGCGGAGCGTCCGCATCTTGATCCACTCGGAGTGGAGCACCCGGCGCTGGGTGACCGGGTGCACCTCGACCGGTGCGGTCGGGATGGCGGCCGATGCCGGGGGCGGCGCCGCGAGGTCGGTGGTGGTCATGCTGCACTCCGTTCGGTGGTAGGCCGGTCGGTGGTAGGCCGGTCGGCCCCGCTCTGGTCGGTGCTGCCGTGGTACTCCACGGCGTCGGCGGTCATCTCCATGAAGGCCTCCTCGAGGGAAGCGTTGTCGCTCGCCAGCTCGTGGATGGCCAGCCCGTGGTCCCGGGCCGCGTCGCCGACAGAGGCCGGGCTGACGCCGGTGACGCGAAGGAGTCCCTCGCTGACGACCGCGACGGTCACGTCGGGACCGGCCAGCACCTCCGCCAGGCGGGTCGCTTCCGGCGAGCGGACACGCACCGAGTTGGAGGACGCGCTGCGCACGAACTCGTCGACGCTCACGTCGGCGATGAGCCGACCACGGCCGACCACGATGACGTGCTCGGCCGTCACGGCCATCTCGTTCATCAGGTGGCTGGACACGAAGACCGTCCGCCCCTCGGCGGCCAACGCCTTCAACAGGTTACGGATCCAACGGATACCCTCGGGGTCGAGGCCGTTCACGGGCTCGTCCAGGATGACCGTCGCCGGATCGGCCAGCAGGGCCACGGCGATGCCGAGCCGCTGGCCCATACCCAGCGAGAACCCGCCGACGCGCTTGCTGGCGACGTCGCCCAGCCCGACCAGGTCGATGACGTCGTCGACGCGGCGGGTGGGGATCCCGTGGGTGGCCGCGAGCGACAGGAGGTGGTTGCGGGCGGTACGACCCGTGTGGATCGCCCGGGCCTCGAGCAGCGCGCCGACCTGGTGGAGCGGGGCCGGGTGCTCGGCGTAGTGCTTGCCGTTGACGGTGACCTGGCCCTCGCTCGGGTTGTCGAGGCCGAGGATCATGCGCATGGTGGTCGACTTCCCGGCACCGTTCGGGCCGAGGAAGCCGGTGACCACTCCGGGGTGGACGACGAAGCTCAGGTCATCGACGGCCGTCTTCTCGCCGTATCGCTTGGTGAGGTGCTCGGCGACGATCATCGGGGGACGGCCTGGCGGCCGACGGCGGCGCGGTGGCGGGACTCAGGGGGATACCTCATGAGATGAACCTACAGAGGGCAGCCTCGACCGTCGACCCACCGGAGGATGATCTTCCGCGCTTACCGCGTACAACCCTGGTCGTACGGGCCGGCGGCGGGACGGCCTGCGACCTACGGTCGCACGCTGTCGCCTGCGGCGAGTGACGATGCCAGCTTCGGAGGAGCCGGACGAGCCGGCGCGGCCTGATCGGCGAAGAGGAGGCAGCCGGTGTCGGCGAGCCGAGCGGCCACGTTCGTTCCCCGGTCCCAACGCCGTTGGTCGTGGACACCGACGAGCTCGGTGCCATCGCCCAGGAGGAGGGCGTGATCGTACCCGCGTCCGCGGTAGGCGGCGTCGACCACGAGCGCGTCGAAGTGACGATCGGGATGCCCCGGGGCCAGCAGCCCGACGGCGGACGGCCGCACGAGCAGGGTCCCGGATCCCGTCGGCAGCGAGGATTCGACCATGACGGGGCAGCATCCGTCGACGCCCGCCGCCGGGCGCACCGCGACGCGGTTGACCGCCGGCACGAGTGCGTCGGGGCGATCGACCCCCTGGATCGAGGCGCGCATCTCGCCGGCCAGGCCGGTGAAGCGGGCCACGAACGGTGAGACGGGATGGTGGTAGACGTCCTCGGGAGTACCGACCTGGACCAGCCGTCCATCGTCGAGCACGCCGATGGTGTCCGCCAGCGCGAACGCCTCCGCCTGGTCGTGGGTGATGTAGAGCGACGTGGCCCCGCTGTCGCGGGTCAGCGTGGCGATCTGGAGGCGCATCCGGTCCCGGAGGT
This sequence comes from Acidimicrobiales bacterium, assembly GCA_965276635.1. GTDB lineage: Bacteria > Actinomycetota > Acidimicrobiia > Acidimicrobiales > Palsa-688 > CBDIBC01. Next base: position 538,273 of record CBDIBC010000005.1, read on the forward strand.
CGGCGTCCAGGTTGGAGAGAGGCTCGTCGAAGAGGACCAGGCCGGTGGATGCGACCAACGCCCTGGCCAGGGCCACCCGCTGCTGCTCCCCGCCGGAGAGCTCGTTGGGGTAGCGATCCCGGAGCTGGGCGAGCCCGACGCGATCGAGCACCTGACGGCCCAGGCGATCGGCTTCGCGTCGCCCGCACCGACGGCGGCGCAGCGCGAACTCCACGTTGGCGGCCACACTGAGGTGAGGCCATAGGGCGTAGTCCTGAAATACCATGGCCAGCTCCCGGCGCTCCGGCGGGTGGTGGGCGGCGCCGTCGGCGACGAGTGCACCGCCGATCGAGACCTTTCCTGCCGTCAGCCGTTCGATGCCGGCCACGCAGCGCAGCAGCGTGGTCTTTCCCGACCCCGACGGGCCGAGCAGCACGCAGAACGACCCCGGCCCCACCGACAGGTCGACGGCGTCGAGCGCCGTGGTGGTCCCGAAGCGCTTGGTGGCGCCGCGCACCTCGAGTGCGGCGGGCCGGCGCCCGGACAGCTCGCCGTCAGCCCGCCTGATCTCAGACATCCACGAAACCTCCGATGCGTTGCCAACCTCGCGGGGCCAACCATCGGAACAGGCCGAGGCCGACCAGGATGACCCCGAACATCTCCCCCATGGCCACGACGGACATGGCGGTGGCCTCGCCGTAGTGGGCCGAGGTGCCGACGAACGCGTTGATCGCCACTGCGGCGGGCGAGCTGCCCGGTGGGAACAACAGCTGCGACACCGGCAGCTCCAACAGCGTCTTGGCGAAGGTCAGCAGCCATGCCCAAAGCAGCAGCCGGGACAGGATCGGCAGCGCCGCACGACGCCAGGCCGCCATGCCGCTCGCACCGTGCACCCGGGCGGCGTCGAGGAGTGAATCCTGCAGCTGGGCGACGGATCCGACCATTAGCCGGGACTGGCTGGGGAGCGCCGTGGCCAGGTAGCCCATGGCCAGCAAGGGCGTCGTCCCGTAGAGGGCCACGCCGAGGTGCGATGCCAGCGGCAGGTTGTAGGCGAAGATGTAGCCGGCGCCGAGCACGATCCCCGGCAAGGCGACCGAGCCGATGAGCAACAGGTCCATCAGGCGCCCAAAAGCCCCGGCGCCCTTGGCCGACATCATGCGGGCCACGATCAGACCCAGGATGGCGGTGAGCGTCGCCGTGATGACGGCCAGGCGGGTGGAGTACAGCAGCGGGCCAGCCAGACCGGCGGTACCGTCGAAGACCAGGCGGTAGTTCGCCAAGGTGAACGAATGAGCCGAGAAGCTGGTACCGAAGCCCTTCAACAGCGACGCCACGATCGCCCCCACGATGGGGGCGCCCAGCGCCAGGAGGAAGAGGGCGCCAGCGAGGACCGTTCCCATCAGCTGGCCCCGCCGCGTGAGGTGGCGCCGGGCGGGCTGGCGGGTCCGGCCCGAGAGGACCGCGAACGAACGCCCGCGCAGCGCTCGGGCCTGGATGGCGATGGGGATGGCAGCGGTGGCCACCAGCACCCAGCTGATCGCCGCGGCCACGCCGAAGTTGGCCGGGTTGGAGTCGACCGCCTGGAACAGGTCGTAGGTCGCCACCGGGAAATGGCTGGTGGCAGCTAGGGTGGACGCCACCCCGAAGTCCGAGATGGTCTCGGCGAAACCGATGGCCAGCGCCGAGAGCATGGCCGGAGCCAGGATCGGCAGGACCACCTGCGCCGTCCGCCAGCGCCCGGCCCCGTGCACCCGGGCGGCGTCCTCGAACTCCGAGCCGAGGTTGGCGATGGCCACCGCCACCGCCATGTAGGCGAACGGCACGATGGTCATGGTGTCCACGAAGACGACACCGGCCGGACCGAAGAACAGGTGGTCGACGACGCCGGTCGGGATGCCGAACTGGTTGAGCACCCCATGGGGCTGGAGCAGGTACTCCCACCCTTCGGCGACCAGGAACGAGGGCATGAGCAGCAGGCTCCAGACGGCCAGGGGGTAGCCGCGTCGGCCCACCAGGTCGGTCCGCTGCACCCCCCAGGCCAGGCCCACGGCAATGCCCAGCGCCAGCACGGCACACAGCGCCGAGAGCCACAGCGAGTCCAAGATGCCGTGGGCGAAGAACCCGGTGAAAGCGGTCCCGAAGTTGGACACGGTGAACCACGTCGATCCCTGGCTGAACAGACGCGGCGAGACGGCCGTGATGAGGAACAGCAGGATCGGCACGATCAACAGCAGGGCCAGGACCGCCCACACGACCAGGCTCAGGGTCAGGCGGGGTAGCCGCAGCACCAACCGGGCGCCCCGGGCGAACCCGGGGTCCGGCGGCTCGGGTGCGGGGGACGGCGCGGCGACCCGGGGTGGGGCCAACTCGGTCGGAGCGGTCATGGGCGCCCCGACCGCCGGGCGCCGATCACTGGACGATGTTGGCCGTGAACCAGGTGTTGCTGCTGGCTTCGCGCGGGCCCCATGTGTAGGGGTCCAGCGCCTGGGTCGGGACGGTGGGCAGGGCCGGGAGCGCCGCCAGGGGAGCCACACCGTTGATCAGTGGCCAGAACAGCGAATCGCCGCTGGGGTCACCCGACTGCATGACCTGCTGGCCGGCCGGGGACAGGGCGTACTCGATGAACTGCTTGGCCTCGGCCTGGGCCGTCGGGGAGACGTGGGCGGCGATGCCCACGACCGACGGGAGGACCGTCTCCTTGGGCAGGTAGGCCACCTTGATGTCGGGATTCTTGATACCGGCGCCGATGCCGGCCGAGCTCTGGATGGTGGCCACCTTGATCTGGCCGGTCTCGAGCGCCTGCAGCGTGTTGGTGTTGGTCTGGTACACCTTCAGTCCGTTGGCCTTGAGCGCCTTGAAGTACGCCTCACCCTGGCTGACACCCCCCAGCTGCTGGTCTCGTCCGGCCACGTAGGGGTATGTCGGGCCCGACACCGACGGGTCGTTCATCCCCAGCGCTCCCTTGTAGGTCGGCGAGAGCAGATCGCTCCACGACGCCGGCGGCGTCGGGACGGCCTTGGCGCTGTAGACGAGCGCGGCAGCCATCGTCACGCCGGTGGGGACGTAGCTCTGGTCCTTCGGGATCAGCGACTGGCCGAGGCTGTTGTAGGACACGTTGGGCTTCCACCCCTTGAGCAGGAGCCCCTGGGTGTCGAGCGAGGCGAAGGTCTGGTCGCCGTCGACCCAGAACAAGTCCCACTGCGGGTTGTTCTTCTCCGCCTCGATCTTGGTCGTGAGCGGGCCGGTGCTGTCGTCGTCGACCTTCACCGGGATGCCTGTGGACGCTTGGAACGCCTTGGCCACCGCCGTGTCGTATCCCTCTGCGGCGTAGAGCACCAGGGGGACCTTCGCCCCCGCCGTCGGTGACGCCGACGCCTTGGTCGATGACGACGATCCGCACGCGCTCGCCAACAGCGTCGCAGCTCCAGCCACAGCCAGGAGGGGGACGACCCCTCGTTTCGAACGGGACATGCGAGCTCTCCTCCGTCTCACGACTGCAATAACAGCCGTTAGAAACCGTAAGGCACACTCATTTGGCTCGGGGGCGATTCCGGTAGCCGTTCCACGAACTTTGGGCAAACGAACGGCGGCGCCGTGCTGGCCGAACGCCACCGGGGACCCCCTGGACCAGCCCCGGTTTGAGCCGGGGACATGGCGGGCATTGCTCAGAGATGTCGAGCGTGGTGCGAGGAGCCGTCGAGCATCCCGTGCGGCTGCACGTAGACGGCGCGCCGAGATCGTGACCGCGGCCGCTCTGGCGGACGACGAGGTCAAAGAGGGCCGAGCCAGCGCCGTCACCGACGACACCGACGGTCCACTGGAGCTGACCGACGAGGAGATCGCCGAGCGGATGAGCGGCAACCTCTGCCGCTGCGGGGCGTACCCGAACATCGTGGCGGCCATCCGCAGTGCCGCCGCTCCTCCCCCCTCCAAAGATCCAGCGTGAGGCCCTTCGTCTACGAGTCGGCTGTCGATGCAGCCAGCGCGGTGGCGACCGTCGCGGCCAACCCCGACGCCGTGTTCTTGGGTGGAGGGACCAACCTGGTCGATCACCTCAAGCTCGATGTCGCCCGCCCCGAACTGGTCGTCGACATCAGCAGGCTCCCCCTCGACCGGATCGATCTGTTCGCGGACCGGGTGCGGGTCGGGGCGAACGTCCGCAACAGCGACCTGGCCGCCGACCCGGTCATCCGGGCGCGCTACCCCGCACTGTCGCAGGCCCTCCTGGCCGGCGCATCCGGACAGCTCCGCAACCTGGCCACCACGGGCGGGAACCTGGCCCAACGCACCCGTTGCGTGTACTTCAACGATGTGACCACCCCGGTCGGGATCCAACGCCCGCGTCTCGACGGGTCGGCGACTGGATGGCCGGAACCGGGGTGGCCGCCGCCACCTATCCCTACTACCAGCAACCCTCGTCGGCCGAGATCGTCTACGTCGGCGACGACAGGTATTCGGCGCGGATCGCGGCCACCGACCTCGGCACTGGAGCACGCACCGTGCTCACCCAGATCGCCGCCGATGCCCTCGGCGTCCCCCTCGCAGCCGTCACGGTCGGCATCGGCCGCACCGACCTGCCCATGGGTACGACCGCCGGGGGATCCGGCGGGACCTCCTCATGGGGTTCGGCCATCGTCGGCGCCGCCGCAGCTATCGCCAACGCCGCCCATCACGCCACCGGCGTCCGCGTGCGTGACCTCCGCTCACGCCGGATCGGTTTCTCCTGGCCGAACGTATGTCGTCCGGCGCCGCCTGACGACTGCCATCGTCGGGCCCACCGCGACACGACCGGAGGCGTGGCCTGCGGGAGGATGGGACGATGCGATCCCTCCGGCCCGTGGCCGTATGCGTGGCGGCCCTGATGCTCGCCGCCGGGTGCGGCGGCGGCGCCGGCCGGCCGTCGTCCACCCCGACGAGTGCGTCCACCCCGACGACTGCGTCAACCCCAACGACTGCGTCCACCCCGACAGGTGGTGCTCGTTCGCCATCCTCGACGGCTCGTGCGCCGTCCGCCCCGGCAGCCGTGGCCGCCAACGATGCGGATGCGTGGGTGACCTACGCCCACGACGCCCAGCGCTCCGGGTTCGACCCGGCGGCGCCACCTGCGGGTCCGCTGGTCCGATCCTGGACCACCCACCTGGACGGGGCCGTCCTGGCCGAGCCCCTCGTCGCCGGCGGCCGGGTGATCGTCGCCACCGAGCAGGACACGGTCGAAGCCCTCGACGCCAGCACCGGGCGACCCCTGTGGACCACGCACCTCGGTGCACCGGTCCCCGGCTCCGTGCTGCCGTGCGGCGACATCGACCCGTCGGGCATCACCGCCACGCCGGTCATCGACCTGGCCACCATGACCGTGTGGGCCCTGGCCTTCGTCGACCAAGGGGGCCGGCTCTCCCATCATCTGATCGGCATGCAGCTCGACACGGGCACGGTGACCAGCGACCGCCTGGCCGACCTGCCGGGATCGGATCCTCGCGTCGAATCAGAACGGGGAGCGCTCACCCTCGATGCCGGTCGGGTCGTCGTCCCCTACGGCGGCCTCTTCGGCGATTGCGGCCCGTATCACGGAGGCGTGGTCAGCTTGCCGACGAGTGGATCGGGTCAGCTGGCCTCGTGGACCGTGCCTACGGCACGCGAAGGCGGGATCTGGGCGCCGCCCGGTGCGGTGATGGACACAGACGGCTCCCTGCTCGTCAGCACGGGGAACGCGGCGTCACAGTCGATCTACGACGATGCCAATGCGGTGGTGCGCCTGTCCGCGTCGCTCCGGCCCGTCGACCTGTTCGCCCCTTCGGACTGGAAGGCGCTGTCCGCCGCCGACCAGGACGAGAGCTCCACCTCGCCCGTGCTCCTGGCCGACGGCGACGTGGTCAGCGTAGGCAAGGAGGGCACCGGGTACCTCCTGACCGGATCGCGCCTGGGCGGGGTGGGCGGGCAGTCGGCGAAGGCCGCCGTGTGCGTGGGTGCCGGCGCCTACGGCGGTACTGCCACCGCGGGATCGATGGTCTACGAGCCTTGCCGAGATGGCCTCCGCGCCGTCCAGGCCGGCCCGGGCGCCGCGCTCACCGTGCGCTGGAAGGACACCGGGGCTCGACCTGGCGCGCCGGTGCTGGCCGGAGGTCTGCTCTGGATCGTGGACAGCGATGGCACGATCGCCGGCCTGGACCCGGCAACGGGGGCGCTCCGCCAGCGCGCGTCGGTGGGCGCGGTGGGCTCCCCCTTCCCCTCCGTGTCCGCCGCGTCGGGGAGGCTGTTCGTACCGGCAGGGGCGACGGTGGTCAGCTTCACCGGCGCGTGACGCAGACCCGCGCTTGGGTTGGTCAGCTCGTGATGGTGCCGATCTCGGCCCCGACCGCATACTCCGCGCCGGGCTCCGCTCGCTGGTGCAGCCGACCGGCCGCCGGGGCGGGGACCTCCGTCTCGACCTTGTCGGTCTCCACCTCGTAGAGGGCCTCCCCGTCGTCGACGGTGGCGCCATCGTCGACCAGCCAGCGAATGAAGGTGACGTGGGTGATGCCGAGGGAGAGCTTCGGCACCCGCAAGGTCACCGGGTCAGGCACGGGAACGACCGACCGTCGCCCGCACCGCGTCGGCGATCCGTGCCGGGGTCGGCAGGACAGCTGCTTCGAGGGCAGCCGCGGCCGGTATCGGTGCGTACCGGGCGCCCACACGTTCCACCGGCGCCTGCAGCTCGTCGAAGAGCGCGTGACCGATGCTCGCGGCCAGCTCGGCGCCGGGTCCGGCGAAGGTGGTGGCGTGATGAGCGACCACGGCACGCCGGGTCTTTCGCACCGAGTCCACGACGCGGGGGAGGTCGAGCGGCACTAGGGTACGCAGGTCGACGACCTCGACGTCGATGCCTTCGTTGGCCACCTCCTCGGCTGCGCTGAGCGCGTCGAACACGCCTCTCCCGTAGGTGACCACTGTGACGTCGCTCCCCTCCCTCTTCACGTCGGCGGTTCCCAGAGGCACCGGTCCCGCGGCGGCGTCGACGGGACCTCGCATCCCGTAGGTGGCCACCGTCTCGATGAACACACAAGGGTCGGGATCGAAGATCGAAGACAGCAGCAGTCCCTTGGCATCCGCCGGCGTGCTGGGGATCACCACCTTGAGGCCGGGCACGTGCATGAACCACGCCTCGAGCGACTGGGAATGGGTCGCGCCCGATCCAAGTCCTCCGAACACGGCCGTGCGGACGGTGACGGGGCACGTGGTGCGACTCCCCGACATGAAGCGGAGCTTGGCGGCGTGATTGGCGATCTGGTCGATGGCGATGCCGATGAAATCCATGATCATGATCTCGGCGACGGGGAGCATCCCTTCGATGGCGGCCCCGATCGCCGCGCCGACGATGGCGGCTTCGGAGATCGGGGTGTCCAGCACTCGATCCTTGCCGAACTGCGTCGACAGGCCGGCGGTGACACCGCTTACGCCGCCCGCCGGGTCAGCCAGGTCTTCGCCGACCAGCATCACTCGGGGATCGGCGGCGAGCGCCTCGCTGAGCGCCTCGTTCAGGGCATCCCGAACGCTGATCTGGCGGTCCCCGCTCATCGGGGGATCCCCCCCATGTCGGCATACACGTCGCGGTCGAGCTCGTCCAGGTCGGTCGGAGGACTGGCCAGCACGGTACGGACGGCGTCGTCGACCTCGGCGATTGCCCGGTGCTCGATCTCGGTCACCTCGTCGGCCCCGAGGACGTCGGCCGCGATCAGGCGAGCCCCGTAGCGGGGCACGGGGTCGTCGGCGACAGCGGAGGCCAGCTCCTCGGGTGGGATGTACGCCATGGGGTCACCGAAGTAGTGCCCGTTGAACCTGAACGTCGTCGCCTCGACGAGCGTGGGTCCTCCGCCGGCCCGGGCCCGGCCGACCGCGTCGGACAGGCTCTGATGGAGCGCATCGGGATCGTTCCCGTCGACCCGAGTGCCTGGCATCCCGTAGGCGGCGGCCCGGTCGGCGATCTGCGCCACGTGCATCGTCTCGGCCACCGGCGTCATCTCGGCGTACTGGTTGTTCTGGCACACCAACGTGAGTGGGAGCTGCCAGGTGGCCGCCAGATTGGCGGCCTCGTGGAACGAGCCCGTGTTGGTGGCTCCGTCTCCGAAGCACACGGCGACGACCCGGTCGGATCCTTGCCGGCGGGCCGCCAGTGCCAGCCCGACGGCTACCGGGATGCCCGCTCCCACGATGCCCGTCGAGAGCATGACCCCGACCTCCGGCGCGCTGACGTGCATGGTCCCCCCCTTGCCCCGGCAGGCTCCGATCTGCCGGCCGAGCATCTCGCCGAGGACCTCCACGAGCGGGACCCCCTTGGCCAGCAGGTCGTGCAGGCCCCGGTAGGTCGTGACCAGACGGTCGTCGGACCGCAGGACCGCCCCGAGGGCTGCCGCGATCGCCTCTTGGCCCCGGGACGGCCAGAAGACGGTGAGGAGCTCGCCGGTGGCGATGCCCTTTCGAAGCCGGTCGTCGCACGCCTTGATGCGAGCCATCGTCTCGAACATCGCTCGTCGGGTCGGGCTCGCCGGACCGACCGGATCGCTACTCGTCACATTTCCTCCTTGGTTCTCTCGCAATCATTTGTCGGACTTCGGTACTGTGGCGATCGCTCTGAACCTCGAGCGACCATGTGGAGGGAGTCGCTTCGCCGTGCCCGCGATCCACCTCGAGCCGCTCGACGTCGACATCGATCTCCTCCCCGACGAGGTGCTCATCGAGGCCGCCTGGCGCCTCGGGTACCGCTGGCCGACCACGTGCTGGGCCCAGGCCGAGTGCATGCTGTGCCGGGTCCGAGTGGTCGCCGGCGAAGATGCCGTCGACCCCGCCGGCGCCGAGGAGGTCGCCGCGCTGCGAACGCGCCTGCCGTCGTCGGCCCGAGGACCGGATGTCCGTCTGGCGTGCCGGCTCACGGTGAACGCCGCCGGGGCGACGGTACGGAAGGCCGGCGTCGCCGCCCCGATTCGCCACCCTCGCTAGTAGGCGGGGCCGGCGTCGCCGAACTGTCGAGCAGACCACCGATGGAGGCCAGGAACGACTGCCACTGTTCGCGTATCCCGGGGTCGGTGATGGGCTTCCCCAGGACGGCTTGCACCATCTGCGGGAAGACGAACGGAGTGGCGGTGAGGCCGAACTCCGCGAGGAGGAGCAGACGTGGGTCGATGTCGGGGACGTAGCCGTCTCGTTGGTCTTCCTCGATCCGCTCGACGTACTCGTCCAGGCGCTCGGGCCGGATCCCCTGCACGTCCCCGACTGCCTCCAGCGCCTCCCACATGATGAGCCGGATGAAGTCGGGCTCGCTGGCATAGAGATGCTCTTGGACCAGCAGTCGCCGAGTGGAGGTGGGTGCCGGCCAGCCTGGCTGTTGGCCATCGACGATGCTCTGACGGAGCACCTCCTTGAACAGTTCGGACTTCGAGCCGAAGTAGTAGTAGATGAGTTGCTTGTTGGCTCGGGCGCTGGCCGCGATGGTGTCGACGCGCCCTCCCCTGAGACCTTTGTCGCTGAACTCCTTGGTGGCCGCGGCCAGGATGCGGGCGCGGGCACTTTCGGATGTTGCCGGCGTCACCGGGATCGTTGCAGGTACCGGTCGAGCTCCTCGTGCATGTTGCTGATCCCGCGCTCCCACTGGGTGGCCAGGCGCAGCTGCGTGAAGCTGCGAGAGTGCAGACCCCGCTGCTGGCGCTCGATGTTGCTGAAGTCCTGAAGCGGGATGAGGCCCCAGTTCTCGCTGTCGTCGGGCGCGTAGCGACCACGCAGCTCGGCCCGCCCCGGCTCCTCGCCTTCGGGATACATGGTAAGTGACCACACCTCGAAGCGGCATCGCTCTGGGTCGTCCCCGTAGGGGCGGATGCGATAGGCGAGTGAGTTGCCGTACTGCGGCAGCATGAAGTAGTTCGGGAACGAGAACACCTCACCGCCCCAGAGGCTCATGGCTTCGGTCGGCGCCGGAAGGGGTATCCGGCAGCGGGCCGCGTCCTCGTACAGCGCCCCGATCGCTGCGGGGGCGAAGTCCGCTCCGGCCGGGACGGTCTGGCGGGCTCGCTCGAACACCCGGAGATCGCGCTCGAGCGTCATGGCGTCCTGGCCTTCGCAGAGGATCCGGTTCATCTCGAGGAACGTGTCGGCGTCGATCGAACCGTCCGCCCCGTCTGCCGGGCCCAGCTCGAAACGAGCATGGCCGTGGGCAAAGGCCGTGTAGGCCAGGGATGCCGCATTCCAGTCCTCGCCCAGTCCCATAGTCAGCTGCGGGTGGGTCCGCATGGTGTGGTAGCCCTCGAGAAACGCCTCCTGGGCCATCTTCCAGTTGGCGTCCAGGATGGTCTCCTTCCACCACCAGACCCGCATGTTCTCGACACCGAGAGGCTCGAGGAGCTCCGGGACCGGGGAGAGGGCGTCGCGCAGCGGGCGGGCGTCGAGGTCCATGTTGATCCACACGCACCCGCCCCAGACATCCGTCAAGCAGGGGCGGAGGGCCAGATCGTCGGGGCGCAGGCATTCGGGAGCGAATGCCTCGGGTGCGTAGACGAAGGAGTTCGTGCCGTCGAGGTCCCAGCGCCAGCCGTGGAACGGGCAGACAATCTGCCCACCGCCAAGGCGGCCGGCGCCCTTCGCCAGCTGGGTGGCTCGGTGGCGACACGCGTTGTGGAACGCCTTGATGCTGCGATCGGGTTGGCGCACGACGAGGACCGACTGGTCGCAGATCTCGTACTCCACGAAATCACCCGACCGCGGGATCTCCTCCAGGCGGCAGGCCATCTGCCACACGTAGGGCCACAGCCGCTCCTTCTCCATCTCGAAGAAGGCTCGATCGTAGTAGCGCTCTCGGGGGACGTGCAGCGAGTCGACCATGCCCAGATCGGCCAGTGCCGGGCGTTCGAGGTCATCCATTGCCGTCATGCGAATCTCCTTCGCTCTCGTCTGCGGTCCCGGTGGCGTGCTGGGCCGCCACATAGGCGAACACGATCGATGCCCCGATGCTCGCTCCCGCGCCCGGATACGTTCGCCCCATCACCGAAGCAGTGCAGTTCCCCGTGGCGTAGAGGCCGGCGATCGGCGCTCCCGACCGATCGAGGACTCGTGAGTGCTCGTCGCAGAGCAGCCCGCCGCTCGTCCCGACGTCTCCCGGGTAGAGCGCTACCGCGTAGTAGGGCGGGTGGTCGAGTGCTCCGAGGGATGCATTGGGCTTGTGCGTCACGTCTCCCTGGTACTGCTCGTGCGCGCCCTCGCCGCGATGGAAGTCGTTGTCGACGCCTGTTGCCGCGAAGCCATTGAACCGCTCGACCGTGCTGGCCAGGCCTCCAGGGTCGATCCCGCAGGCGCTCGCGATCCCGTCCAGGCTGTCGGCCTTCTTCATGTAGCCGCTCGAGATCCACTCCTTCGGCGTGATGCCGGGCGGCCGGAATGCAAACGGGTAGCGCGACCGCGCTCGACGATCCAGGACGAGCCAGCTCGGCACTGCGCCGCCGACCGCTCGCTCGTGCGCATACATCGCCTTGCCGGCCTCCATGTAGGACACCGCTTCGTTGAAGTACCGTCGCCCGGCGGCGTCGACGATGATCGAGCCGGGCTTGGTGCGCTCGCTGATGCACATCGCCGGGCTGCCGTCCGGCAACATGGAGGACGGGATCCACCACGCTTCGTCCAGGAGATCGGTCGCCGCGCCCTTCTCCATGGCCAGCCTCATGACCTCGCCGGTGTCGCCAGGAGCGGCCGAGGTCCATTGCCCGCTGTTCGGCTGTTCGCCGGAGACCTCCTCGCGCATCGTGGCATTCCGGGCGAAGCCGCCGGCGGCCAGCAACGTTCCTTTGCGTGCCCGAACTCGGAGTTGCCTGCCCTCCCGCTCGACGATCGCGCCGACCACTCGATCGTCGCTGACCACGAGGTCGACGAGCGCGGTGTCCGTCCACACCGGAACCGACTCTCGCAGGACGGCCTCGAGCATCCGACCGATCAGCGCCGCTCCATTCGTCAGCAGCATCTGACCCCGGATCCGCCCGAGCACGTTTCGAGACGCGATGCGGGCGGCCAGCCCGGCCGCGTGTGGGCTCCGACGGACCAGTCCGAGGGGAGCGGCCTCGCCGGTGAGCACGGCCACGTTCCCCGTGAACGACGTTCGCAGCTTGGTACGCCAGGGTCCCAGTCGATTCCCGTCGAACACGTCCGGCTCGATCGATCGACCCCTGGAGCTGCCGCCAGCGATGCCGGCCACGCCGGCGTAGTAATCGCTATAGCCCTCACAGCGGACGAAGTCCAGTCCCATCTGCTGCAGGAACCGGACGCTGGCGCTCCCTTCCCTGATGTAGGCCTGGCGTCGGGCCACCGACGATGCCGGCCCGGCGTCGCCCACCACCGACTCGAAGTACCGCATCCCGTCCTCGACCGAGTCCGGGACACCATCCGCCTGCATCAGCGGGTTGTTCGGCAACCAGATGACGCCGCCCGACATGGCCGTCGAGCCGCCCACCACGGATTCCTTCTCGACGACGAGGCATTGGCCGCCGTTGGCGTGGGCGACCAGGGCGGCGCACAGGCCGCCGCCGCTCCCTACGACGAGCAGGTCGGTCACATGGTCCCACGGTCCCTCCGAGGCGTCACCCACGACCCGCGAATTCCCCTTCCCGGCCCCGTCCCCCCGGACGACGCTGAGATGAGTATGCCCACGCCTCCCGACCCTGTCAACCGGGCAGTTGATCCTCTAGCTGGAGGCCTCCGGCCCGGTCCGTGAGCCCGGGGCGGGTCGTGTGGGCCGCCGATCATCCGACCAGCCGATGGGTCCCACCTCGTCGGCGATGGCCAACGTCGCCAGCTTCTCGTGCTGCCACGCCTCGGCGATGCGCTCGGCCCACCCGCGACGAAGCAGGCGCTTGTTCGCCACCAGCGCCGGAACGCCGTGAACCGCCAGTTGGTGAGCCCGATCCATGGCCTCGGCCACGGCGCCTCCTGCGGGCGCCTTGGCCAGTGCGAATCCGGTGGTGACCGCTTCGTCGGCGTCGAAGGCTCGACCGGAGAGCACCATCCACGTGGCCTGCTGCATACCGACCCGTAGCGGCAGAAGCCAGCTGCTGGCCGCCTCGGCGCAGGTGCCCAGGGCCACGAAGGGGAGACGGATCTCGGCGTGCTCGTCGACGATGACCAGGTCGCAGTGGAGCAGGAGGGTGGCACCGAAGCCGACGGCCAGGCCGTTCACGGCGGCGACCAGGGGCTTGGGGAACTTGGCGAGGGCTACGAGCATGGGGTCGAAGGTGCGACCGAGCTCGCTCGGGCCCCCGGGTCGGCTCATGGCCGAGAGGTCGACCCCGGCCGAGAAGGCCCGTCCGCTCCCGGTCAGCGCACAGACGGCCACGGTCTCGTCGGCCGCAGCCTGGTCGAGTTGTTCCATCAGGGTCCGGTAGCCCTCGGGCGTGAAGGCGTTGAGCTTCTCGGGCCGGTCGAGGGTGAGCAGGCGGACAGCACCGTGATCCTCCGAGAGCATCCTGAAGACCGACGTCGCTCCGCTCATCCGAATGCTCCTCCCGCCGCCGGCGCAGGCGACGCCCTAGCCTTGGGGGCAGACCGCCGGCTGGCCTCGACCAGTAGGTGGCCCGCTTCGATCAATCACTGATGGCGGGCGTGCGGATCGACGCTCTGCTTGGTGTTCTGGAAGGCGGCGTATGCCATTCGCACACCCATGTTCCCGTCGTCGAGTCCCAACAGTTCTCGTGTCGACGCCGTCAAGCCGTCTTTGACCGCAGTGGGGAGCAGCGTGCTCCAGTTGTACTGGGTGCGGATGAAGGAGGAGACGTAGAAGCTGATCAGCACCCGTCGCGGCCGGTCGGCGCTGCGATTGGCGCCCGAGGTGTGCCACAGGCGACCGTCCATGGCCACGATCGAACCGGCAGACGCCGGCAGGGGCAGCGTGTCGTCGAGACCCATGGATGACGCTGTCTCGCTGGTGGCCAACCGGTGGCTGCCCGGAACATACCGGGTCGCTCCGTTCTCCTCGTCCATGTCGTCGAGGCAGATGAAGAGGTTGACGCCGTAGGGGGCGGGCCACGGCTCGGGGAGGACAGCCATGAGGTCATTGTGCAGTCCCATCGACCTGCTCCCTGGCCGCGAGATGTTGGCCGAGAGGCTGGAGAGCAGGTACCGATCGCCGAGCACGGGGACGACCAGTGCCCGAACCACGGGATGGTCGACCATCGCCTCGAACGACGGGTGACGGCCGAGCAGCTGCAGCACCCTGACGCTTCGGTCGTTGGGATCGACACCTTCTCGAAACATCAACTGTCCCTCGGCACGCGCCGCGTCGGTTGCCACCTCGAGGCCATCACGCAGCGCGGCCAGCGCACGACCGTCGAACACGTCGGGCACGATGACCCAGCCCTGCTCACCCATCTGCGCCGCGTCCACACCCACAGAGGAAGCAGTGGTCATGTCAGGACCGTAGCGGTACCGTCAAGGCGGTGACAACCGGGGTGAGCCGAGCGGTGGTGTTGGCGGCGTTGGCCCGGCATCGAGAGCGCTTCAACGCCGTCGATCGTGACGGCTGGCTGTCCAACCTGGTCGACCATCCGTATCTCGAGGAACCGGTCGGGACCGGCCTCCGTCACGGGCGGGAGCACTACGGCGCCGTGTTCGACGCCTTCCACACCGGGGGCCCCCGCCCGGGGATCCCTCCCTACGACGGTGTGGTGGTCTGCGGGAACGAGGTCGCCGTCTACCTGAGGGCGACGCCGAGGGCGGCCGACCGCGAGCCCGAGCCGGTCATCGAGATCTTCGAGATCGCCGCCGACGGTCGCATCGCGGGGATCAGGGCATTCGTGCCCGCCAACCGCCTGCCACCCGCCCACTCGTGAACCGAGGCGTTCCACCCTATGATGGCCGGGGAATGCGGGGTCAGGATCGATCGGGACGGTCGACCGTGTGGGTGTCGCGCAGCCATGCAGTGGTGCGCCGAAGGCCTTCATCGAGACTGATGGGGTCATAGCCCAACCGCTTGTACGTCTTCGTGTCGGCCAGATCACGGCGCGACGGTCGGTCGGACGCGGCCTTGGCCGCGATGGCCACGAGCGTCGGCCCGAACACCTTCACCAGCTCGGGATCGTCCGACGGGGCGATGTCCTCGACTCGATGGTCCAGCCCGGCCAGCTCGCAGATCCGACTGCACGCCTCGGCGATGCTGACGACGTCCTCGGGCTGACCGTCGAGCATGTACCGCTCACCGGAGACGCCTCGATCCAGGGCGAGGATGCAGCCACGGGCCACGTCGTCGGCGAAGACCCAGCTCACCGGGAACCGCAGGTATCGGGTGAGCCGCTGGCGGAGGGCCGAGACCAGCACCCGGTTGAAGCTGGTCTTGCCCAGCGCGTTGCTGACCACCGGCGACGGGCCGAAGATGGCGCCGGGGTGGGTGGTGACCACGTCCTGGCCGGCCGCGGCACGGGCCATGGCATCCTCGAAGGCCGCCATCTTGGTGACCGTGTATGGATCGGAGCTCGGCTCCTTGGAGACGGGGGCGTCCTCGCGATCGAGTCCCCCGGACTTGTCGAAGAAGGTCCCGGTGCTCACCGCCACGACGCGTCGCATGCCGACCGCCTCGGCGGCGTCGAGGACGTTCCTCGTGCCGTCGACGTTCACCGCCTGGAACTCGTCGAGGTCCTGGCTGGCGCCGCCGAGCAGGGCGGCACAGTGGATGGCTGCGTCACTGCCGGTCGCCGCCTGACGGACGGCGGTCGCGTCGGTGATGTCGCCGGCGACCACCTCGACGCCCAGGCGGGCGAGGGGGCTGGTGTCGGCTCCGTCGCGGGCCAGGGCGCGCACACGGTCACCCCGCTCGACCAGGAGCCTGCAGACATTGGCCCCCGCCAGTCCGGTGCCGCCGGTGACCAGCACCGTCTCGCTCATGCCGGTGCCTGCTCGGCGGTGTCGGTGAGCACGGTGTCGGTGAGCACGGTGTCGGTGAGCACGGTGTCGGTGAGCACGGTGTCGGTGAGCACGGTGTCGGTGAGCACGGTGTCGGCGAACACGGTGTCGACCTGATCCGGGTCGTAGGCGATCACCGGTGGATCGCTCCCGAACACGTCGAGGGTGTGGATGAACCGGTGGAGACCCATGGCGCTGGCGCAGGTGAAGCCCAACTCGACGATCTGCGCCGCGGTGAACACCCGGCTCAGGTTGCGGTAGACCTCATCGTCGATGGCGTGGTGGTCGGCCGAGAGCAGGTCGAGGAACTCCACGGCCAGCCGCTCCTGCTCGGTCAGCTCGGAGTGGTGGGGCGCGACCAGGCAGGCCACGTCCTCGTCGGTGATGGAGTCGTGCTTGCGTGACTGCATGCACGGCTGGCACTCACCCAGCTGGGCGCTCCGGATCCGGATGAGCTCGAGGATCCGTCCGCCTAGGAGGGTCTCTTGCCCCCACGCGCTGCGGGCGGCGTCGGTCATGAGGATCTGCGCGGTGCGGTAGGCGAAGATCTGCAGCGGGATGGCGGTGGCGTAGGTGCCGTTGGCCACCCCGTCCTCGATGATGCGGCGTGGCTCCTCCGCCAACTCCGCAAGCGGGATGGGCTCGATCCTTGGCATGTCTCACTCCCCCTGGACGACAGTCCGATTGTTCCATCCGGTCTTGTCCGACTGTACCTGGGACGGAGATGGGTCAGCCCGCCGATGCCACCGTCCACTCGGGGTCGCGCCCAGTCAAGCCGATGAGCCGATCGATCAACGGGGCATCCTCGGCTACGGGCACCGGGGGGCCGAACAGACCGGGACTGCCCATCAGGTGCTCGGCGACAGCCGACTGCACGAACCCGAAGGCAGCCACCCCGGCGGCGGCTGGCAGGTCCACGCCACCGGCCCGTGTCATCCCCTCCCACGCCGCCTCGCGACGCCACGCCGCGGCCAGCGCCTCGAGCCGCTCGGGGATCCTGGCGCGCCAGTCCGTCCCCAGTCGCGACGCGTCCGCGGATGGGCCCTGGTTGCCACCCTCCAGCGGCGTCTTGGTGGCCGCTGCGGTGAAGGCCATCGACAGGCCGTCGATGTGATCGATGACGTCGCCTAGGCATGACTCGGTGCACGGGGTCGGTGCCCCCAGCTGATCGTCCTGTACGCCCTCGACGAGGGCGGCCAAAACGCGAGCTGCCGGTTCCAGGTCGAGCATCTCACTCCCCTTCTCGGGATTTCACGACTATGACGGATGTCCGGAACCGAACTCATCATCGACGGGGCTTCGGGACGGCGCTGGCGAGAACCCGTCGAATCCTGGATTGGAGAGCCATACCGAGGGATCAACCGGGACGGCGGGGAGGCGGACGAGCGGTATCGTTCGCGCGTTCGCCCAGGAACGTTCCTGGGCAATCGCGCGAACGATGCGGCGGGCTGTCCGCCGGCTACGGAGACATGAAACGATGGAGCGCGCCCCGGCTCCGGCGCCCTGCGTGTGACATCCGCGACCGCAGGTCCTACAGTGCAGCCCGCCGGCGCGACGATCGACCGGTTCGGGCAACGGTGTCTCTGGGGGACCTATGGCGAAGGACGAGTTCGTGGTTTGTCGGCATCCAGCGCCATGACGGACCGGGCGACCCGAATCTGCCGGAACTGCGGCACCAGGCGGCCGATCAATGCCACCTCCTGCCGGCGGTGCGGTTTGCCCGTCGCCGAGGCCGAGACCGAGACTTGGGTCGCGTCCCAGAGCACGAACCCGGAACCGGAACCCCGGGATCCACGACCTGAGGCCTGGGCCGATCCCGTGGCATCGACCCCACCGAAGCCGTCGGGCCTTCGTGTCGCGCTGCGTCGGATAGGCAGCATCAACGGGCTGGGAGCGCTCCGGCGGCTGATCGGCCTGGCCGCCCTCGTCGTCATCCTCTTCGCGCTCGCCTACGCGTTGTTGCCCTTCAAGAAGGCCGGGGCCAGCTGCTCCCCCGCGGTGGTGCAGGTGTTCGACCGGCAGCGTTCCGTCCCCGCGGCGGCGGTCGGCGCCACCCATGTGGCCACCAAGGGTCCGCTCAAGCAGTGCACCGTTGGAGCTCAGCACCGTTTGTACGACGCCGGGCCGATCGTCCTCATCGCCCTGATCGGCTCGGTCGGCGCTCGCCGCATCCTGTCCTGAAGGCGACCAGTTCCGGGCCCGGCCACAGGGTCGTAATCTCCGTGTCGGGTTTCGAACCACGGACATTCCGCCCCTCCACACAGTGTCAGGCAAAGGCCTGACACCTCACCAGGGGACCGCCGATGACTGCAGGCACGAAAGAGGATCCGTGGGTGCTCCGGACCGCACCTGGCACCTCCGAGTACATGATGTATAGGGATGAGGAGACCGACCCGCCCGCGTTGGTCTGCCAGGTCGGCTCGACCACCCTGCGCTACCGCCTCCAGGCCGTCGACGACCTGCACGCCTGGCTCGTCGAGCAGGGAGACTGGGTGCTCCTCGGCGCTGCCGACGAGAAGAAGCCGGCGGTGGAGGGCACCGTCGAGGCGTGGGGACGTTCGGCCGACAACCCCGTCGGCGGCTGGTACGGCCTGCGTAACGGTTACCGAGGCCGCTTCGGGATGTACCTCCCTCCCCTCCTCGAGATGCTCGCACTCGCCGAGGTCACCCACGACCCCCGCAACAATCGGATACGAGCGCTGGTCGGTTCCAGGCCTGGATCTTCATGACGGCCCGACATACCGAGGGGCGATGGCAAAGGTACCGTTGGGCCGCCACCTGCTTCGGGCCAAGGATCTCGCCGATACCCGCGACGCTGAGCCCGTCACGGTGGCTGACCTGGCGGCGGCCGCTGGGCTGTCCCCCGCTTGTTTCGGTCGCCAGTTCACCCGCGCCTCCGGCGAGTGGCCCCACCAGTACTTGCTGACCCGGCGGCCGGAGCGGGCTGCGGCGTTGTTGCGCACGAGTGACTGGTGCGATCGCAGAGATCTGCTTCGCCGTCGACGCCCGCAGCAACGAGTGGAAGCGGTGATCGACATGGTGGGCTTGAGCGGCGTGGCTGACAAACGGGTGGGCGCGTTCTCCCTCGGCATGGGCCAGCGGGTCGGTGCCGCCTCGGCCCTGGTTGGCCGACCACGTGCCACCTGGCGGACCGCCTCAAGGCCTGGCAGGTCCGCGACGCAGCCCGGCGGTCCTCCTGGTAACCCACGACGTAAGCGAGGCGATCACCCTTTCAGATCGGATCGTGGTCCTCGACGGCGGCCGGGTCATCTACAACGAGCTGGTAGAGCTCGGGTCATCTGCGTGATCCGCACGCGCCGGATTTCGCCGCTCTTCAACACGTGCTTCACGCAAAGCTCGGGGTCACATTTCCCGGTACCGAGCCTTCGTAGGGCGCCTGCGACGAGGCCAGGCTCGACTCCGGAGAACCCGTCGGCAGCACGGCCTCGGCTACTGCGCAGCAGTCGACATGCGTGGTACGCCGCCGGGGTAGAAGTGCAGCTCGATCGCTACGTTGTCGGTGAGGAGTTGTGTGGCGAAGGCGACGTCGTCGTCCCCGAACACGTCGATCTCGGCGACGGCGATGAACGTCGGCGGGAATCCGCTGAGGTTCTCGACGGTGAAATCGCGCTCGCCGTATCAATGTCGGCGTTGGAGTCAATCCGACCCGAGTTCCTGCTCGGCGGTCAGGTAGGAGCTGACGCGCAGTCCCTGTTACGAGGAGCGGGAGGCGAGGGAGCCCCGGCGTCCTGGGGCCATCGATCTTCTAGGCAACGATGATCACGTTCGCTTGGGGGACGAGCGTAATCGCGGTGTACGCCTCATGCCTCGTACCGGCGTGAAGACTCAGCCGGAGCGTTCGGTGAACCCCGCTCCGCGCACGCCATCGAGGTCGAACACGGCGAGTGACTGGCTCATCAGCGTGGCTGCGTTGGGCAAACGGCCCGGCCCCATCGTCTGCTCCTTGGCCAGCGGCTGGCCACTCACCCCGCCCAGGCCGTGCGTCCCCATCGTGTACCACGAGACCCGGGTGTCGTGACCGGTGATACGGGTGAGCCCGAGGTCGTCGCAGGCGAGCTCGATCAAAAACTCCGCATACGGGTCTGCGCCTGCGATGCGCGGCGCGTAGATGATGCGGTTCGGGTAGACCTTGCCGTCCTTCCAGATGAACGCCTCGCTGAACGCGTATCCCTGCCCGCCGTAGACGTCCGAGCAGTGGGCCTGGATGCCGAAGGCCATCCCGCTGTCCGGGAACACCGCTTCCATCCACGCGTGCGAGCGAAAGTGGTCCATCTTGCGTACGCCACGGACATGGCCGCGCAGGCCGTGGCCGGCGAACGAGCGGGTTTGACCGTCGACGGTGATGGTGCCGGTCGCCGACAACGCCTGGTCGTAACGGGCCGCCGACGGGACGAGGCCAGCGTTGACGCGGCCCGCGATCCAAAAGCCCGGGAAGTCCAGCATCGCCTCCTGCGCCTCGGGAAGCAAGGTTCCCTGGATCCACACCGGAGTCACCGTGGTGGCGTCGAATTCGAGTGAGACCTTCGCGGTCGTTGTCGGCGCGACTTCGCCGGCGTTGTGCCCGTCATCGGTGTTGACGAGGAGATCCCAGTCGTCGATGCGGTACTCCCACCGTCGGTAGGGCTCGACGCACCGGTACTTGAGGTTCTCCGCCTCGGGCGCGTCGCCGCGGGTGATCTGCTTCGAGTTCGGCATGGACTGCAGGATCCGGCCGTCCGTCCAGTAGACCGTCGCGCGCCCCTCGGCGACGCCGTCCTTGGCATGGAGGCGCAGCTCGACACCGATATCCTGATCGGGATCATTGAGCCAGACCGCCATGGTCTCGCCGACCTCGGAGTCGTCCGGATACGGGCCGGTGAGCAGGTGGTCCTGCTCGGGGGTGAGGTCGGCCGACCACGAGTCGGCGGTCCCGGGCTGGTGGGTAAACACGATGTCTCCCGCAGGGTGTCGAGAAATGATTCCAAACCGCGACGGGCTGTCGCAAGCAGGCGGGGCGCCCGTCCCGCATGGGCCCGGCGTCCGGGGGGATCAGGATATCAGGCGGACGATGACGACTTTCGGTACGCCGCCCAAGCTGGGTCACGTCGCCTCGGCGCAGGGCTGAGTGAGGCGATCACCCCGGTCGTGGCCGAGCCCGGGACGCCGGCCTCCTCAGAGACCAGATCGGCGACGACGAGCTGGGTAGATGATCCTCGACGCTCGCCACGCGCTCCCTTCCCGGTGAGCCAGCGGTCGACAAGGGTCACGCTCCGACTGCAACCTCGTGGATCTCATCAGCACAGCGCTAGCGGTCAGCTCTCGCAGCTCCCGGATCGGCTGCGGGGCAACCCATGGACGCGTCACTTTGGCCCGGCTCACCCAGATCATCCGGGATTTCACCCAGGAGGCCAAGGGCTGCGCGCCGCTCAGTCGGCAGCCGGGGCGTAGTTGAACATCCAACGCACGCCAAAGCGGTCGAGACACGTTCCCCACGTGGCGCCCCAGAACATATCGGCCAGTGGCGAGCAATCGCTGGAACCTGCGGACAGTGCGTCGTAGAGGCGCTGCGTCTCTTCGCGACTGTCCGGTTCGAGGTTGATCGTGGTGTTGTTGCCGATCCTCAGCTCGTGGTTCATCGACTCCAACATGTCGGTGGCCATGAGCACGTGGCCGCCCAGGATGGGCAGCTCGACGTGCATCACCATCCGCTTCTCGCCCGTGGACAGCGTCGGCCCGTTGGGGTCGGCGGGGACGTCCTCCATCCGCTGGATCGGACCCAAATAGTCCGTCCCGAACACCTCTCGATAGAACTCGAATGCCTCCTCGGTGTTGCCCTGGAAGTTCAGGTACGTGCTCACTCGTGCCACGGTGCTCTCCTCCTCACTCAGAGATGCCGAATCGGTCGAGTCCGAAGAGCTGGATGGCGTTGCCGCGCAAGAGGGCATAGGTGTCGGCCGCATCCAGGCCGGCATTCGTGCACAGCGCGGTAGCCACCGATGCGGAGTTCGGGAACGTTCCGTCGGCATGCGGGTAGTCGACCTCGAAGCAGATGTGCGACATGCCGATATGTTCACGCTGGGCCAGGCCGGCGGCGTCGTCGAAGATGCAGCCGTAGACCTGCCGACGCACGTAGGTCGACGGCGATTCGGCCAGGACGATACCCCCCGTGCCGAATGAGTTGTCCGTTCGCTCCGTCCACAGGGCATCCGCTCGCTCCATGAGGTACGGAAGCCAACCGACCTGGCCCTCCGCGTACGCGAGGTCGAGCCCGGGGTGGCGCTGCAGCGTGCCGGAGAAGACGAAATCGAGCAAAGAGTGCATGATGTTCTCGAAGCTCAGGGTCGAGCTGACGATGAAGGGGGCATCGGGTGTCGTCTGGGGCATCCGCGAGGACGATCCGATGTGCGCGCACAGGACGGTCTCGCTCGCCGCGCAGGCGGCGAAGAACCGGTCCCACTGCCCCGAATACAGAGATGGCAGCCCCAGCGCATGGGGATTCTCAGGAAACGTGACGGCGTGGCTACCCTTGTCGGCACACCGCAGCAGCTCGCGGACCGACAGCTCGACGTCCCAAAGTGGTACGAGCGTAAGAGGAATCAGGCGGCCACGACCGTCACCACCGCACCAATCGTCGATGATCCAATCGTTGTACGCCTGCACACAAAGGAGGGCCAAGTCCTTGTCGATCCGTTCGGCGAAGGTCTGCCCGCAGAAGCGCGGCAGCGTGTTGGGGAAGCAGACCGACGCCTCGACGTGATTGGCGTCCATGTCGGCCAGACGGTCCTTCTGCCTCCACGCTCCCGGTCGCATCTCGTCGAACGTGACCGTTCCCCAGCGGAGCTCGCCGAGCCCGGCTGCGGCCGACATCCGAGCCACGGGCTTGACCAGATCGTCGTAGTACCAGATGTCGGCCCAGTCCCCGTCGGGAGACGGCACCCAGGGGGCACCCTCACCTCCCATGAGCACGCCGCGCTCACGCTGCACACGAGGCCCCCGAGCGCGATGCCGCTCGGGAAGTCGACTCGACCACAGATCAGGAGGCTCGACCACATGGTCGTCGACCGAGATGATCCTGGGGAGCAGGCTCATGGCGCGACCGGCCGCGGACCGGCGACCGGGCGGCGGGTGTCCACCGTCCGGGTGGCTGTTCCCGAGCGCAGCACGGTACCCGGGCGGTCGTCGGTCGGCTGGCCTCCGGCCAGGATCTCGACACCGTTCACGAAGACGTGGGCGATGCCCTCGCCGCTCGACACCAGCCGGGCCCCGCCGCCTGGAAGGTCGTCGGCCACCCGAGGTGATGTCGCACCGATGGTGGCCGGATCGAACACCACGAGGTCAGCCCAGGCACCGAGCTCGATCCGGCCCCGGTCGCGAAGGCCAAAGAGACGAGCAGGGACGTCGGTCATCAGCTCCACCGCCCGTTCGAGGGATACGAGCTGGCGTCCGCGTAGGACGTCGGCCAGAAAGCTGGTGGGATAGGAGCTGCCGCACATGCGATCGACATGGGCTCCTGCGTCGGACCCGCCGAGCAGCACATCGGGGTGGTCCCACACCTGGCGTCGCAGCGCCCAGTCCGCCACGGTATCGCTGGTCGGCTGTGGCCACAGGACCGTTCGGAGCCGGTCCTTGGCGGCGATGGCCACGATGCACGCGAACGCGTCCTGGCCGCGCTCTTGGGCTATCTCGTCGACCCGACGTCCGGTGAGAAGCGCGTTGTCCGGATGGAAGGTCTCGCCCACCACGTAGTTCTCGAACGTCGCCAATCTGGTGAACGACAGCGGTGACTCTGCGGCCTGCGTGGCCATCTGGGCGCGCACCTCGGGATCGGACAGTCGGCGGATCCGCTCGTCGACTGGCACATCGAGAACCTCGCCCCATCCCGGGATCAGCCAAAGGGCGCAGAAGGTGTTGAAGCTCATGGTCATGGGCACCAGCACCGGCATCGTCAGCGCCACGATCCGGGCTCCCGCGGCACGGGCGCGGGTCGCGGCACGGAGCTGGTGGGCCGGGCGCTCGGGATCGACGGCCTCGATCCCGAGGACGTTCCAGTTCAGGGGCCTGGCCGCCGCCGCGCTCATGGCGACGAGCAGCTCCATCTCGTCGTCGGTGAATCGACGCAGGCAACCTTCGGTGATCGCTTCGAGCGAGGTGCCAGGATGCTCCCCCACGACCCGGCAGAGAGCAAGCAGCTCACGGCGGTCGGTGGCCCGGCTGGGGACAGGTCCGCCGTCGCCGTCGTCATGGGTGGGCGACGTGCTCGTCGACAGCCCCAGCCCACCGGCCCGGAGCGACGTATGAAGCAGGTCCATCATCTCGGCCAGCTCGGCGTCCGTGCTCGGCCGCTCATTTGCCGAGTCCCCCATCACGAAACGCCGAAGGGCGGAATGGCCGACCATGAACCCGGCGTTGACGGCAACCGACCCGTCGAGGGCGCCCAGGTACTCCCCGAAGGACTGCCATCCCCACGGCACCCCGGTCTCGAGCGACGCCAATGACATGCCCTCGACCTTCGCCATCATGCGCCGCGTGTAGCCGGCATCCATCGGTCGCAGTGGCGCCAGCGTGAACCCGCAGTTTCCGCTGATCACGGTGGTGATCCCGTGCGTGCTCGACGGCAGCGCGTGCGGGTCCCAGAAGAGCTGGGCGTCGTAGTGGGTGTGCGGATCGACGAAACCCGGACTGAGCACCAGGTCGTCGGCCACGACGGTGCGCCGGGCCGGCTCGTCTACCGCGCCCACCACGACGACGCGCCCGGCGCGGATCCCGACGTCGGCATGCCGAGGGGGCGAACCAGTCCCGTCGACCACCAAACCCCCAACCACCTCGAGATCCAACATCGCTGAGCCCTCCCGGCCTGACCCGTTCTCTCACCCTCACCCGCCCTCACCTTACGTTCTCGCCACCCCACCGGTGGATCCGGTCCCACAGCCGCTGGCGGGACGAGGCGAAGTTGTGCATGTGGGCTGAACCCTCGAGTCGCGAGGTGTCCACCGACGGTGCGGCGCGGTAGGCCGACCGCTCGGCATCAAGGTTCATGTTCACGTCCACCTCACCGGCCACAACCAGGACCGGCACGTCCACGGCTGCTGCGTCCTCGGCCAGGATGCCCGGCGTCAGCATGTTCATCGCACACGGTGGCGCCGTCGTGCTCGACCACGCCGGGACAACACCGCCGGTTCGGAGGGGGTAGCCGGTCAGATCCTCGGCCACGATCTCGGCGGGGACATCGGGGAGATGGAAGCCGTAGGCGGTGATAGCACCCATGAGGCGCTCGGCGACCTCCTCCTCGTCGAGCCCGGCAGGCAGGTCGAGCACACCATCGGGGCGGGGCAGCTGGATGTGCACGGCGCTGCAGCCGAGCACCGCGATCCCGGCGAACGAACGATGCCGCGCTTGCTGGACGACCAGGAGGAAGCCGCCCATCGACTGGCCGGCGCCGAGGAGAGGCCCGGTGGGCTCGAGGCGATCCACGACGGCGGCGACAGTGGCGTCGTTCGCCGCCGCCAGCCTGTCGAAGGTGAGCGTCTCGGGGTCAGCGAGGCTGCTGTCGCCGACTCCAAGATGATCGCAGCACACCACCGTCCAGCCCCGTTCGGCGTGCCAGGCCGCCTGGCTGTAGCCGCCGGCGAGAGGAAGGTCGTAGTACCTGCGGTTGTAGCCGCCGCCCGGAAAGCAAAACAGGACGGTACCGACGGCCTCGCCGGACGAGACGACCGTTATTGCCGTCTCCAGCCCGTCGCCCACCGGCATCCGCAGCTCTGTTCGAGTGATCACACGGGTCTTGCTAGCACGACACCATGGGGTCAGGCCCGAGTCCTACACGTTGACGCGGATGGCCTCGTCGATCGTGGCACTGCGGTCTCGCAGGCGGCCCTGCCCGTAGTCGCCGGCGATGGTGGTGCGCTGCATGTGGCGGCGATCCCCGGAGGGAATACCCGGAGCGCAGTGCATCGTCCGCCAGTTATCCCACAGGACCAGATCGTCGGGTGCGTAGTGGTGGAAATAGGCCCGTCGCTCGTCGACGACGTGGGTCACGACCTCCTCGAGGAGCGCATCATTTTCGTCCCGGCCCAGGCCGTCGATCCGCAGCGCGAACCACGGCGAGACGTTCAACACCTTGCGGCCCGTCGTCGGCTGCCGGAACACCATAGGGTGCACCACCTCGGGGTGGCCGCCCGGTCGAGCCATGAGCTTCCTCGCTCTCGGGTCCATCCGCACCATCTCGATCCCGGCGGTGGCGCCGAATCGCTGACCGGACGCGTCGTACTCGAACGAGTAGACCACCTCCAGATCCGCGATGCGCTCCTTCAGCTCTCGAGGCAGGCGCTCGTAGGCTTCGATCTGGTCGATGAACCCGGTGTCACCTCCCTCTTCGGGTAGGACCAGGGGCCGAAGGATCCCGCCATGGTTGATCCGGTCGACGTAGACCAGGTCGAAGTGCCAAGGGAGCCATCCGCCTCGCTCGGTACCGTCGGCGAAACGGTAGACGTCGCCGAACGTGTCGTCGAACCTGATGTCAGACAACTCCGGGCGGCCCGGCTTGCTCGGGTCGCGCAATGGGTGTACCTCGGGCGTGCCGAAAACCGAGCTCAAGGCCACATGGCCGTCCTCCCCCACATCCATCCCCCGGAAGACGATGACGCCACGATCCACCCACAGATCGACCAGCGCCGCTCGCACTGCCCCGTCGCCCAGCGACCCCACATCCAGATCGGTGACGACAGCGCCGAAGGCGAGACGGTCGCAGAGCGCACTGACACGAAAGCTCATGCTCGGTCCTCTCTCGCCGACCCCCTCGAGCCGGGCGCCGATCAAACGTAGCATCGGTGCCCGGCCCCAGGGTCAGTGGGCTCTTCCGTCGCTGATGAGCCAGCGTCTCTCGCCTACCAGTGCATGCTGAAGCCGGCCAGGGTCTTGGTGGTCGTCACACCGCCCGAGGCGGGGTTCAGCACATAATCCAAGGTGATGTGCTCCAACGTTCCGTAGGCCGGGCACACATTCGTGTTGTCCTGAGTAAACATATAGTTGCTCTTGTTCACCGTATATTCACCCTTGCAGCTCTGGGTCCCGAATCCGTTGCCAGTCACGCTCATGTGCGTGTTGCACTCGGGGAAAAACGGATAGTGGATGTTGTTCGGGATGTTCCAGTTCGATGCCCCGGCGGGTGCGGCCATGGCCGCCATCCCGCCCAGAGAACCCACCAGTGCTGCGCCTGCCACTAGTGTCCGTGCCTTCGTCGTGAGATGCATTTCTCTCCTCCCGTTGGCTTGCACAAAGCTCCCTACCCCGGACGACACGGCCCGAATCATGGGGCGTCATTCCCCGATCGCCTATTTCGTGTATCAGGCCTCCAGCTGGTCGGCAGGGATCGACCGCTCCATCATGCCGAACGACTCCTCGCCGTCCCATCGATAGCGGACCCCAGCCTGCTGGAGCGCGGGAGTGAACTGCGCATGGGTGCCCCCGGCCATGCACGAGGAGAGAATCGTCTCGCCCTCGATGCGAACGTCGCCGTCGTCGGTACGGAGTGTCAGCGAGACGTCCTCACCGTTGGGCTGGAGGCGTCGCAACCACGGCGCGTCGACCAGCGTGGCCGGGATCATTCGCTCGCCGTCGAACACGAACGCCTCGTTGTAGGTCGGCTCGCCGTTAGGTCGCTCCGGGAAGGCGAGCGCTCCGAAGCCCCGTCCGCTCGGGAACAGCGCGCTCGGCCAGCAGTGCCCCCAGAAGCCGCCGACGTCGCGGCGTCCCTGCCGGTGGATGCGCAGCCCCGTCCCCGTGAACGTCCACTCGTCATCGCCGAGGCGGACCGAGCCTCGCGCCCGGCAGAGCTGCTCGTAGCGGGGTGAGATGAACGCCCCGGCAAAGCCCTCGTCGAACAGCTCCTTGGCATCCTTGCTGAGTGTTCCCGACACCCATGGGGGTATCGCACAGGTCAGCTCCACGTCAACACGGAGGTGGACGTCCGGCCCACCCAGGTCACCCTTGGCCAAGCTCGCAGCCGAGGTGTCCAGGGCCGTGCCGTCGTAGGTCATCGTGAGCGTCCGGAATGGGTCGTCGCAGCGAAACTCGAGGGCGCCGGCGGCGAACGTACGGCAGATGCCGTCGTCGTCGACCGGTGAACGTCCCGGTCCGGCGTCGCGCACGATGACCGTTCGGCCGTCCGGAAAACCGAGGTTCAGCGACAGGTCACGCTTCTCCCAGGACTCAGCGACCGCTTCGATACCGATGCGTGGGAGCCCGATGGCGCCCTCATCGTCAGAGACCCAGAAGGAGGCACTCTCTCGGAACTCTGGATCCTCGGGACGCTCGGCCAAGAAGTAATCCTTGGAGGACTCCATCCCGCCATTGAGGTCGATCGTCATGCCGTCTCCTTGTCACTTGTCGATGCTGGGTGTGATCCGACGAGATGTCGAAGAATCGCTGTTCTCTGTCGGCATCGGAGCTCGATCGGCCATGGCAACGACGTTCGCCACATCGTTACCTCGCCCACCCAGGCGCGCCGGTCACATCCCTCGGGCACAGGACCCGGGATCCCGGCTGCTGAAAACATCGTTGTCAGTCTGTCCGATCCGTCACCCGGACGCAACCGGTCCCGAGCCAGTCTCCACACCCCGGGGACCAGACGGGCACGGCTGGCGGCGAAGCGTCGGAAGATGCCGATGGCCACGTAGAAGGCGATCTGCGGCCCCGACGTAGGTGTGGGGCAACGGTGCCACGACTTTGGTCTACCATCGCCAGCGATCCTGCGGGATCTCGGGGAATACGGGATGGAGCGCACGATGGCAGAATGGGAACGGAGGGCGGCGAGCTCGTCCGTCCACACCGAGGTGATCGAGCTCGATGTCGACGGAGACCGAGTCGAGACGTTCGTGTGCCGACCGGCGGCCGAGACCCGACGCGCCGTGGTGGTGGCCACCGAGGCCCAAGGCGTGAACAACTTCATACGGGGCGTCGGCGTCGAGCTGGCGGAGCACGGCTACCTGGCGGTGGTCCCCGACTACTACCACGGCGCCGGACCGGCCGATCCGGAGGTCCTCGTCGACCTGGCCCACATGGGCCCACTGCAGGAGGCCATCGACTCGTTGGATTTCCGGCGCGGGGCCGAGGACGTGCTGGCCGGCGTCGAGCACGTCCGCCGGGCGGAGCACATCTCGTCGGTCGCGGTCTGGGGGTACTGCACGGGGGGCACCCTGGCATGGCTGGCTGCTGAGCTCGGGCGCGACGTCGACGCCGCCGTGCTCTTCTACCCGAGTCAACCGACCTTCCACGAGCTGTCGCCCACCCAGCCGCAGCACCCGATCGACATGATCTGGCAGATTCGCTGCCCGACGCTCCTGATCGTCGGCGACGAGGACCAGGTGTGGCCCGAGGATCTGGTCGCCGAGGTCACCCGGCGCTTCAACACCTGGTCGATACCGTTCGACAAGGAGGTCTACCACGGCGCCGGCCACACCTTCGCCGGCCAGTTCGAAGACTGGCATCGCCCGCAAGCGGCTGCCCATGCCATGGAGCGGGCCCTCGCCTTCTTGGCTGAGCAGCTCTGAGCCCGATCTGCCGCTGAGCGGGGTGCGCCCCGGTGGGCGCGGGCCGTGACAGGATCGCCGCCCGATGTCAGACTCACCTGCACACGACGAGGGAGAGACGTGAACAGCCACGCACTGCTCGATTCGGATGGCAGCACCGACACCCCAGGAATCCTCCGGGGCGTCCGGATCGTCGACTGCTCCGAAGGGATCGCGGGTCCGGTGGCAGCCCTGCTGCTGGCCGAGGCCGGCGCCGACGTGATCAAGGTGGAGCGGCCCGGCGGCGACCCGTCACGAGGCTCGCTCGGCTTCCTCACCTGGAACCGATCGAAGCGCAGCGTGGTCCTCGATCTGCACACCGAGCAGGGACGCTCCGAGCTCGACTCGCTGCTGGCGGGCGCCGACGCCCTCATCCACGGGTTCGGTCCGGCCGCCGCCGCCGAGCTCGAGCTCGATGACGCTGCCCTGCACGCCCGCCATCCGCACCTCGTCACCAGTGCGGTGCTGGGATGGCCGGCCGGCCATCCCAGTGCCGACCGGCCAGGCGACGACCTGCTCGTCAGCGCTCGCCTGGGTCTTTGCGACGAGCAACAGGGCTTCCGACCTGGACCCATCTACCTCCGATTCCCCTTCGGCAGCTGGTGTGCGGTATACCTCTGCGCCATCGGCGTCTTGGCCCGATTGATCCAGCGCGAACGAGGGGGCGCCGGCGGCGGCCCAGCTCACACCAGCATCGCCCAGGGGGCACTCGTGCCGACGATGATGCACTGGGCCAGGGCGGAAGCTCCGGGTCCGATGTTCGAGTTCGGACTCCCCAAGGAGCTGAGTCCGTCGATGTTCGAGTGCGCCGACGGCGTCTGGATCCACTTGATGCGCAACGCCGACATCGACTCGCCGTTGATGGTCGATCAACTGGCCGCCCTGGGTGACGAAGGCATCGTGAAGGCCAACGCCAGCTTCCCGGGGATGTCGACGCCCGGCTACCCGAACTTCGGGGCGAACCGGGTGGCATTTCTCGCCCACCCGAGCGCCGTGTGGCTCGAAGACTTCTGGACCCATGACATCGCGGCCCAACCGGCGGCCCAGTACGGCGCCATCCTGGCTGACGCCCAGGCCCGCAAGTGCGGCTATGTCACCGAGGTCGACGACCCCGAGCACGGGCGCATCACCCAGGCGGGCACCCCGTTCTCCACCACTCCCCCGTCGCGGGTGAGCCGTCCGGCCCCGGCACTCGGCCAGCACACCGACGAGATACGCCAAGAGGCGGCGCATCGAGACCCAAGCGCCGGCGGCGCAGCAACGAACACCGTACGCTCGCCGCTCGAGGGGCTCCGTGTCCTCGACCTCGGCAACTTCCTCGCCGGACCGTTGGGGCCGATGCTGATGGCTGACCTCGGGGCCGACGTCATCAAGCTGGAGGCCACCACTGGCGACCGGATGCGGCCGGTCGAACGGGTCTTCGCCGCGTGCCAGCGAGGGAAGCGAGGGGTGGCGCTCGACCTCAAGTCGCCGGCGGCCCGGCCGGCGCTCGAAGCGCTCGTCAGATGGGCCGATGTGGTCCACCACAACCTACGGATGCCCGCCGCCCGCAAGCTCGGCCTCGACTACGAGTCGCTCCGTGCCGTGAACCCCGACATCATCTACTGCCACACCAGCTCGTACGGACCGGTCGGCGAGCGGGCGGACTGGCCCGGCTACGACCAACTGTTCCAGGCGGCCGCCGGATGGGAGGTGCTCGGTGGCGGCGAGGGCAACGACCCGATGTGGTTCCGGTTCGGCTTCATGGACCACCTCTGCGCCATGGGGTCGATCGTGGCCACGCTGCTCGCCGTGTGGCATCAGGACCGGACGGGCGCGGCCCAGCAGGTGGCCGGCTCGCTTCTCGGTGGTGCCGTGCTCACCAACAGCGAGACCTTTCTCCGGAGCGCCGGGCTGGCGGCATCGGTCCCACCGCTCGATCACGAGCAGATGGGCATCTCGCCCGGTTACCGGCTGTACGAGCTGGCCGACGGATGGATGGCCCTGGCCGCCACCTCGGACGGCCAGCTCGACCGAGCCTGCGAGACCCTCGGCGCACCGAGCCCGACCGCGCTCGCCGACTGCCTGGCCAGCGCAACGGTGACGGACACGCTGTCGCGGCTCAGAGAAGCGGAGGTCCCGTGCGAACCGGTCTCCCTGGACCAGGGCGACGCGTTCCTGGACGACCCGCGCAACCGTGACCTCGGGCTGGTGGCCTCCTACCCACACTTCGAATGGGGCACGCTCGAGCAGGTCGGCGCGCTCTGGAACCTCGGGGATCTCGAGGTCCGGCTCGACATGGCTCCCCCGGCCCTCGGCCAGCACACGGTCGAGGTGCTCCGAGAGGTGGGCTTCGACGACCGGTCGATCGACGCGCTGCTCGAACAGGCGGCGGCTGTGCAGGCCACCGCCCCTTGAGCGCGGCTCCAAGGCAGGCGAACCGGGCCGCCGCCTGATCGGCTGCGTGATCCACCAGCCCGACGATCACGACCTCCGGCTCGCACAAGACCGCAGGCTGAACTGGACGACTCGGTCGATCTCGGCCCGACCCGGCGTCCGGCCGGCCCAGAGATATTCGGACACCTTCCCCAGGGTGGCGTGAGCGACGAGCGACGCGTCCATCTCCGGATCAGGGCTGCCCAGCAAGGCGAAGGGCCCGTGGAGGAGGGTGGCCAGCGACGGGCCGGCATTGTGGCGGCCGCCGTCGCCGATGCCTCCCCCGTTCCAGAGCACAGCCAAGGTGGTGGCGGCGATCTCCTGCCGGGTCTGTGAGAGGACGCCCTCCACCCAGCGGCGAACCTGGCCTTCGGGCGAGGACTCCTTGCCCATCTGCTTGCCGAGGTAGCTCGCCAGCCGCTCGGTCCCGTCCTCCAAGAGGGCGGCGACCAGCGAGTCCTTCGAGGGGAAGTGACGGTAGAACGCGTCGTTCGACAGGCCAGCCGCGGCGACGATGTCGGCCACCCGGGGCCGCGAGCCCGTCCCGTGCTGCCGAATGACATCCAGGGCGGCATCCAGCAGGCGCCGGACCTCACCGGCGTAGTCGACGCCTCGCTTGGCCAACGTCTGCTCGGCGATCCGGACGGCCACGTCCCTCGCCGCCGGAATTGCATTTTGCGACATCAGAATGTTATTCTGACAGGGACGTGAGGGAGGACGCAAATGGCGTGGGACTTCGAGACGGATGCCGAGTATCAGGCCAAGCTGGACTGGGCCGACGACTTCGTGCAGCGAGAGGTGGAACCGCTCGACCACCTGTTCCCGCACCAGCAGTTCGTGCCGATGGACGAGACGCGGCGCCAGATCATCGACCCCCTGAAAGACGAGGTGCGCCGCCAAGGCCTGTGGGCCACCCACCTCGGTCCGGATCTGGGTGGCCAGGGTTTCGGCCAGCTGAAGCTGGCCCTGCTCAACGAGATCCTGGGCCGATCGTCGTGGGCCTCGACCATCTTCGGGAGCCAGGCGCCCGACACGGGCAACGCCGAGATCATCGCCCACTACGGGACGCCCGAGCAGAAGGCGCGCTACTTGCTGCCGCTGCTGAACAGTGAGCTCTTCTCCAGCTACTCGATGACCGAGCCCCACGCCGGCGCTGACCCCACGCTCTTCAAGACCCGGGCTGTCAAGGACGGTGACGAGTGGGTGATCAACGGGTGGAAGTACTTCTCGTCCAACGCCAAGACCGCCTCGTTCCTGATCGTGATGGCGGTTACCAACCCGGACGTGAGCCCGTACAAGGGTATGTCGATGTTCCTCGTCCGGCGCGACACGCCGGGTGTGAACATCGTCCGGAACGTCGGCCTCTATGGCGAACCGCTCAACGAGGGGTTTCACGCCCTCATCCACTACGAGGACGTGCGGGTGTCGGAGGAGGCGCTGCTCGGAGGCGAGGGCCAGGCCTTCGTGATCGCCCAGACCCGTCTCGGGGGTGGCCGCATCCACCACGCCATGCGCACGATCGGGCTGGCCCAGAAGGCCATCGACATGATGTGTGAGCGAGCGCTCAGCCGGCACACCGCGGGCAGCCTCCTGGCCGAGAAGCAGTTCGTGCAGGGCTACATCGCCGACTCGTACGCGCAGCTGGTGCAGTTCCGGCTGTTCGTGCTGTACACCGCATGGGAGATCGACAAGTACAACGACTACAAGCGGGTCCGCAAGGACATCGCCACCGCGAAGGTGGTCATGCCCACCGTGCTCCACGACATCGCCTGGCGAGCGATGCAGGTGCATGGTGCCCTCGGTACGACGAACGAGATGCCGTTCTTCCAGATGATCCACGGGGCCGCGGTGATGGGCCTGGCCGACGGGCCGACCGAGGTGCACAAGACCACCGTCGCCCGGCAGCTGCTGCGCGACTACCGACCGAGCGAGGACATGTGGCCGACGCAGTGGATCCCGAAGAAGCTGGATGATGCCAAAGCGAAGTTTGCCGAGTACCTCGAGTTGGAAGTAGGGAACCTGTGATCGACATCGAGCAGCTTGAACGATGGATGGACGAGGTCGGCCTGCCCGGCCAGGGTGAGCCGATCGAGCAACGGTATCTGTCCGGCGGATCCCAGAACGAGATCTATGAGATCTCTCGCGGGGGGCTCCACGGAGCGGTCCGGATCCCGCCGCACACCGCCCCGGAGAGCCGCGACGCCGGCATCCTCCGCGAGTGGCGCATCATCGAGGCGTTGGACGGTACCGAGGTGCCCCACACCGCCGCGCTCGGAATGTGCGCCGATAAGGCGGTGCTCGGTCGGGCCTTCTACATGATGGGGTTCGTCGACGGATGGTCGCCGATGGACCTGTACGGCCGGTGGCCAGCTCCGTTCGACGAGGATCTCGACGCCAGGAAGGAGCTCGCCTACCAGCTCGTCGAGGGCATCGCCCTGCTCGGGAACGTGGACTGGCGGGCCAAGGGCCTGGGGGACCTCGGCCGACCCGAAGGGTTCCACGATCGCCAAGCCGAGCGGTGGACGGCGTTTCTCGAGCGGATCAAGGGACGCGAGCTCCCCGGCTTCGATGTGGCGGCCGAGTGGATCCGCCAGCACCGGCCGATCGACTTCATCCCCGGCCTGATGCACGGCGACTACCAGTTCGCCAACGTGATGTTCGAGCACGGAGCGCCGGCCCGCCTGGCCGCGCTGATCGACTGGGAGATGGGCACCGTGGGTGACCCCAAGTTGGACCTGGCCTGGTTGGTGCAGTCATGGCCGGCGGACACGAACGACCGCGAGCTCTCCGGCGCCGGCTACACCGACCTCTATGCCATGCCGTCGCGCGACGAGCTCGTCGAGCACTACGCACAGGTCTCCGGTCGCCAGGTCGACGACCTCGACTACTACATCATCCTGGCCAAGTGGAAGCTGGGGGTGGTGCTCGAGCAGGGCTACCAGCGGGCCGGCAGCGACGAGAAGCTGCAGATGTTCGGCCCTCTCGTGCTCAAGCTGATACAGGAGGCAGCCGACCTGGCCGAGACCACTGACTACGGTCGGTGAGCATCGACCCCGTCGCCGGCTGTACGGTTGGCAATGCCTCTTCTCCATCACGTCAACCTCGGGGTGTCGCCGGACGGCATGGAAGCTGAAGCGGCGTTCCTCGTGGAGGTTCTCGACTTCCGCCAGGTGGGGAGCGGGGAGGGCTCCGTGCCCACCGGAGCATGGTGGTACCAGGACGACGCTGGGGTCCAGATCCATCTGAGCGCCGACCCTGACCATCGGCCAGCGGCGCGGGCCCATGTCGCTGCCGTCTACGGGCGCGACCTGCCGGCTGCCGAGAGACGCCTCGGCGAGGCCGGCATCAGCTTCGACCGGGCCGAGCCACCTGGATCCCCGCCCCTCCTGATATGTCGTGACCCCGCTGGGAATCGGTGGGAGCTCAGGGGGCCGTCGAGCTCCGATTGACCGACAACGCGAGCTCGGCACGAGAGCGGACTTCGCCTTGTATCTCCGGCGCAAATATGCAGTATCGGCCCTTGCCGCCAGCTTTGGCCCGGTACAGGGCCACGTCTGCGTCTTGGAGGAGTTGATCTGCTGTCGGCCGTTCGCCCACTGCCACACCGATGCTGGCCCCTACGACGACGGGGCACTCGTGACCTCGGAGCTTGATGGGTTCGTGCAGCGCGTGCAACAGTCGCCGGGCGAGGAGATCTGCCCCTCGATGGAACTGATCCCCTTTGCTGAGCACCACGAACTCGTCCCCGCCGAGCCGCCCGACGGTATCGCCCCCCCGCACGGCGGCCTGCAGCCTGGAGGCGACCGTCTGCAGCAGCTCGTCACCCGCACCATGCCCGAGCGTGTCGTTGACCTCCTTGAATCCGTCGAGATCCAAGAAGAGGACCGTTGGTGACGTACCGTCAGCTCGGGCTTGGGCCAGCATCTGCTCGGCCCGATCCATGAGGAGCAACCGGTTCGGCAGGTCGGTCAACGAATCATGGAGCGAGCTGTGGCGGATCTGGTCGAGCAGGAGCCCGTTTCGCAGTGCCACGGTCGCCTGGGCCGCCAGGCCGGAGAATCGCTCCAGGAGCATGGCCTCGACCAGCACCCGGCTGCTCCCCGCCCGTTCGGCGGCGACCAAACCGCCGACGAGCCTCCCGTCGACGACGAGTGGCGCCGTGGCTACGGCCTGGATTCCGGACAGGCCCATGATCGTCGCGAAGTCGTTCGTGAAATCATCGCCGGTCCGCCGTCTCCGGTCGACGAACGCCATCGACCCGTCCTCGATGGGGATGGCGACGCCGTCGAGTTGCTCAGCTTCTTCAGGAGAGAACCCGTGAACGGCCGAGACTCGGGCGACTCCATCGGTGACGAGCAGCACGAGTGAGCAGTCGCAATCGACCACCGCTGGGATTGCCTTCGCCACCTTTGCCGTCAGTTCGACCGCTGAGGAGAGCTCGGCGAGCGACGTCGACAGGTCGAGAAGGGCGCGTGCCGTCCCGGCTTGGCGGCGAGCTTCTGCCAACGCAAACGCCGAGTCCAGCGCCGTGGCGGCCAAGCGCGCATACGCGTCCAGCGAGCCTGATTCGAGGTCGCCGAAATCGCTCGCCCCGACAGCCAGGATCCGGCCGTATCGTCGGTGTTTCGAGGCAATCTCGGCCGAGACACACGTGGCATCGTCGATCAAGAGCCTCCGAGCCTCATCAATGCTGACGCCGTCGGTGTAGAGCCCGGAGCCAGCGACCGAGGCGTCGACCGAGAGGACAAAACCGGTGGCATAGAGGGAGCGCGCCGCGTTCCGCACGATTCGTCGCAGCACGATGTCGAGGTCCTCGGCTGAGACGATGTCGCTGACGGTGTCGTGGAACGCTTGCAGACGGCTATCGGCAAGCTCCAGACGGGTCCGCACCATGTTCAGCTGCGCTTCCCGATCGTCGGTCTCGTCCCAGCGCAGATCCATGATGCACTGCTCATCCCCACGACACTGGCACGAGATCTCCTCGACCTCGACGTCGCGCCAGCCGAAGAGACGGACCATCTGGGGGCTGATGCCAGCGAAGAAGGAGCAGAGCTCCGGGAACGGTTGGTATCCACCCAGCATTTGGCGCCGCCACCGCAGATGGCTCCTACCCACCATCTCTGGGTCGATCGCCACGATGGAGTAGAGGCCGGCGCCGGCGTTCCCAGTGGCCATGACCATCTCCGCCGGCGAGTCGAACGACTGGCGGATGCTGGCCGAGTCGGGGGCGGTCGTACGATGGACGCTTTCGTAGTCGGCAATGCCCTCCAGGCCGCCCACAGCCGCCAGATGCCGAGCCGCCACCTCGAGGAGATTGCGGAACTGGCCGTAGGAGCTCCACGATGTGTCGTCGAGCATCACCGAGAGCGGGCGGTCCTCGTCCGCCTCGGCGAGCAACGCCTGCACCGCGGCTTCTCCGAGCTGGTCCCGGGTGTGATCCAGGACGATGCGAGCATTGAAGCCCGCAAAGTGACGCCCGGTCTCGGCGGGGTGTTCCACACCTAGAGCTTCGGCGTCGGACGAACAGACTTGAGAAGCAATCCTGGTGCCGAGGACCTCCGGAACTGCCCAGGGTCAGGTCGGCCCTCTGACGGCAACCGGCCGCTCGCGACGCCCGGTTGGTACGGCTCCTGAACGACTATCTGCACACGAATCGGCCGCCGCCGAGGTTTGCTGTGCACATGGTCGGGCAGGCCACCTCGGCCGACCAGCGCGACCGGGGTCCGGTCACGTTGCCCCGATACCGACGATCGGCTGGTTCAGTCCCACATTGCCGGTCGAGCCGGAGAAGCCGGCGTCACCGAAGGTGAAGATCCCGCCGTCACGGGCCACCATCCAGTACCCACCACCGTCCGGTGTCGCCGCCATACCCACGATCGGCTGGCTCAGATGGATGGCTCCGGTCGACCCGAAGAACCTGGCATCACCAAAGGAGAAGATCCCACCGTCGGCGGCAACCAGCCAGTACCCATCACCGTCCGGTGTCGCCGCCATACCCACGATCGGCTGGCTCAGATGGATGGCTCCGGTCGACCCGAAGAACCTGGCATCACCAAAGGAGAAGATCCCACCGTCACGGGCCACCATCCAGTACCCACCACCGTCAGGAGTGGGGGTGATCGCCAGGATGGGCTGGCTCAGGTGGATACCGCCGGTCGACCCGAAGAACCTGGCATCGCCGAAGGAGAAGACCCCACCGTCGGCGGCAACCAGCCAGTACCCACCACCGTCCGGTGTCGCCGCCATACCCACGATCGGCTGATTCAGATGGATGGCTCCCGTGGACCCGTAGAAGTGGGCGTCACCGAAGGAGAAGACCCCACCGTCACGGGCCACCATCCAATAGCCACCACCGTCCGGTGTGGCCGCCATACCCACGATCGGCTGGTTCAGATGGATGGCTCCCAGGGAGCCATAGAAATGGGCGTCACCGAAGGAGAAGACCCCACCGTCGGCCGCCACCGTCCAGTACGAGCGCTGGGCGGGCATCGTTGGCGGGGTGAGCGGTGGGACGACGACTGGCGGGACGACTGCTGGCGCGGGGCTCACGTGCACCCCACCGTCGACGTAGGCCAGGGAGTACGCCGCCGCGGCCGGGCCGGTCGGGACCAGCCCACCACATCCGCTGATCGTGCCGTCGAAGGTTCCCGGCGTCGACGGCGACGCCGACGTGATGCAACCGGTGAGTGTGCCCGATACCCCGGTGATCCCCGGCGGCAGGGAGGACGGCTGGGTGTAGGCGAAGGTGGCGACGCCGGCCGAGGTGAGCGTTCCGGTAACGGTCACCGGCGTGGACAGCCCGGTGCCGGCGGCCGGCGCGGAGGGCACTGGCGCGATCACCGTGAGGGTGCCGGCGACGTAGCTGATGGCGTAGTTGGCGTCCACCGCCCCCGAGCAGGTGATGGGATAGCTGCCGACCGGCGAGGAGGCCGTGGCCGTCGTCGTGCAAACCGGCGCGCTCGTCAACGACGACGCATCATCCCCGTTGACGAAGCCAGCGTACGTCGCCGTCAGGGTCGGCGGACCTTGACCAAACGTGGACGACTGGTCGGCCGCTGTGACCGTGAGGGCCGGTTGGCCGATGCTGAGCGTCCCGGGGACGTAGCTGATGGCGTAGGTGGCGTCCACCGCCCCCGAGCAGGTGATGGGATAGCTGCCGACCGGCGACGAGGCCGTGGCCGTCGTCGTGCAAATCGGCGCGCTCGTCAACGACGACGCATCATCCCCATTGACG
This sequence comes from Acidimicrobiales bacterium, assembly GCA_965276635.1. Classification (GTDB taxonomy): domain Bacteria; phylum Actinomycetota; class Acidimicrobiia; order Acidimicrobiales; family Palsa-688; genus CBDIBC01. The sequence goes on from CBDIBC010000005.1 coordinate 577,360, forward strand.
AAGCCGGCGTACGTCGCCGTCAGGGCCGGCGGACCTTGACCATACGTGGACGACTGCCCGTCGGCGGTAACGGTGAGGCCCGGCCGGCCTACCTGGTAGCGGGCGGTGGCGGACTCGTCGAGGACGTAGTCCGACGAGGTCATGCCGCCCCTGCAGGTGATGGCGTCGATACCGGGAGCGGTCGAAGTGGGTGCGCAGGTCGGGTCGACCGTGAGGGCGGTGGCCACACTGTCGCCGTTCTCGAGGCCGCTCACCGTGTAGGTGAAGGTTGGCGCGGCGGCACCGTAATTCCTGGACTGGTCGGCGGGAACCACGGCCAGGGTGGCGGGGGTCACCGTCAGCGCGCCGCCGACGTAGGTGACGGTGTAGTCAGCGGCATAGGAGCCGATCGGGCTCAGGCCCTCACAGCCCGAGATGGTCCCGGCCGACGAGCCCACGTGGGCGGTTGCCGGCTCGGAGGTGACGCACCCCGAGAGGGTGTCGGTGATGCCGGAGATGCCGGCGGGGAGGGGGTTGGCGGCGCTGAAGGCGAAGGACGGGGTGCCGCCGTAGGTCTGGGAGCCGGTCACGGTGACCGGCAGGGACAGGGCGGTGACAGTGGTGGGGTCGTCGACGTAGGCGATGGCGTAGTCGGCGGAGCTCGCACCGGACAGTGACAGGCCTCCGCAACCGCTGATCGAACCCGGATACGTCCCGACCGGGGTGGTGGCGGTGACGGTGCTCGTACAGCCCGACAGCGAGCCCGTGACCGCCATGCCGTTCGGGAGCAGGGCCGGTGGCTGGTCGGAGAAGGTGGTGGTGCCTCCGAAGGCCTGGGTGCCCGTCACCGTCACGATGATCGGGGCGGGCGCCACTGTGAAGCCGCCGTCGGTGTAGATGACGGCGTAGTTGGCCGCGCCGGTCCCGGTCGGCGACAGGCCACCGCAACCGACGATGGTCCCGGGATAGCTGCCGGGTGCTGCGGAGGTGCCGACAGAGGTGCTGCAGCCGGCCAGCGTGCCCGTCAGCCCGGTGATGCCCGGAGGCAGAGATGCCGGGGCGCCGGCAGAGAAGGTAGGGGCGCCGCCGTAGGACTGGGCGCCGGTCACGGGGACCGTGAGGACGAGCGACTGGACCGTGACCCCACTGTCGACGTAGGCGAGGGTGTAGGTCCCGGCGTTGGCGCCGCTCAGGCTGAGCCCGGAGCACCCGCTGATCGTCCCCGGGTAGATGCCGGGGGCCGCCGTGTTGCCCTCGGTCGTGGTGCACCCGCTCAGGGTGCCGGTGATGGTGACTCCCGGCGGCAGCGAACCGGGATCGGTGGCCGTGAAGACGGGGGTGCCACCGTAGGTCTGGGTGGCCGAGACGGCCACGTCGAGGGTGGGCGAGTACACGGTGACGGTCCCCAGATCGGACGTGGAGGCTGGGTAGCCGCCCCCGCCCCCGTAGATGGCGGTGATGGAGTGGGTGCCGACCCCGAGCGTGGAGGTCGAGAAGGTGGCCACGTCGGGCGTGGCGCCGTTCAGGGCGGCCGTGCCCAGTTGGGTCGGACCGTCGGCGAAGGTGACGGTCCCCGGAGGGGAGACGCCAGGCGGCGAGGAGATCACCGTGGAGGTGAACGACACCGTCTGGCCCTGGAGCACCGTGGTGGGCAGGGTGTCGACCCCGACCCCGGTGGTACCGGCCGAAACGCCGCCGTTGTACTCCTGATGGAAGGCCGAGCCGACCTGGCCGGGCTCGGTGAGCTCGTCGATGGTTCCGAGGAGGTCGGAGATCCACAGGTTTCCGGCGCTGTCGACCGCCAGCCCGTCCGGGTCGCTCACCTGCGCGCTGGACGCGACGACGTTGAACGAGGTGTAGGGAGGCGAGAACTCCTCCACGTTCTGCCCGCCGCCGGGGCCGTTGGGCCCGTTGGCCACGAAGAGGTCGCCGGCCGGGTCGACCGCCACCGCCTGCGGGTAGGGGACCGTCTGCACCACGACCGGCGCGCTCGAGTAGGGGAGCGCCTGCTCGAGGATCTGGTCGGGGCCCTGCTCGGCCACGAAGAGATCGCCGGCCGTGTCCACCGCCACCCCTTCCGGGTAGCCGATGCCGCTCATCACCGTGGTCTGGGCGCCGCTGGCGTTGACCTCGACGATCCGCTTGTTGTTGAGGTCGGCGACGAAGACATCGCCCTGCCCGTCGACCGCCACCGCCGACGGGCCGTTCAGGCCGGTGGCCACGGTGGTGACCGTGCCCGACGGGGTGACCTTGAAGACCTTGTCCTTGCTGACCCCGGCGTTCTGGTGGTAGTCGAGGTCGGTGACGTAGACATCGCCGGCGGCGTCGACGGCCAGCTGCCCCGGGTTGTAGGCCCCGCTCGGGAAGTAGTTCGACACGTTGGAGCTGCCGTAGGGGGAAACCATCTTGGCGATGGCGGAGGTCCCGGTGTAGCGGCCGGACTCGCTGAAGTAGGCGTCAGGCGCGGTCGCGGGCGAGATGGCGAGCGATGTCCCGGTGGGATTGGTGAAGACGGTGAACCCGCCGTCGGTGTAGGACACGGCGAAGTCGGCGCCATTCGGGCCGGCGGCGGACAGGCCCCCACAGCCGGTGATGGTGTTCGGGTAGGAGGCGGCCGCGGTGGTGGCGGTGGTGGACGTCGAACATCCGGAGAGGGCGCCGGTCACCGAGGTCACGCCGGCCGGATCGGTGGCCGGCTGGGCGTACTGGAAGGTCGGGGGGCCACCGAGCGGGCGGGTGCCGGTGACGGTGACGGCCAGCGGGAGCGGGACGACGGTGAGGCCGCCGTCGACGTAGGCCACGACGTACTCCCCGGCGCTCGGCCCGGACGGTGCCTCCCCGCCGCACCCGGAGATGGTGCCGTGGTAGGTGCCGGCTGCGGCCGATGCGCCCTCGGTGGTGGCGCACCCCGCCAACGTCCCGGTGACCCCGGTGATGCCGGACGGCAGTGTCCCGGTGGTCGTGCCCGAGAAGGCCGGGGTGCCGAGGTAGGGCTGGGTGGCGGTGACGGTGACGGTGACGGCGGCCGGGACGACGTTGAAGCCGCCGTCGGTGTAGGTCACGAGGTAGTCGGCGCCGCTCGGACCCGAGGCGCTCAGGCCGGTGCAGCCGGTGATGGTCCCGGGGTAGCTCCCCACGGGGTGGCCGGAGATGACGGTGGTGGCGCAGCCGGACAGCCTTCCGGTGACACCCGTGACGCCCGGCGGGAGGGCGCCGGGTCCGGAGAAGGAGAACGTCGGGCGCCCGCTGAACGGCTCGGACCCGGTGACCGCGACTGAAAGGGGGGCCGCCACCACGGAGAAGCCGTTGTCGGCGTAGGTGATCGAGTAGTCGGCCGCGTTCGGCCCCGACAGGGTCAGCCCGCCGCACCCGCTGATGGTGCCGGGGTGGGACCCGGCGGCGGCGGTGGCGCCCAGGGAGGTCCGGCATCCGCTGAGCGTGCCTCCCAGCGTGACACCGTCGGGGGCGGTCGGGAGGGCGTCGGCGAAGGTGGGCGTCCCCCCGTAGGTCTGCATGCCGGTCACCGGCACGGTGATGCTGGGGGTGCCCACGTTCACGGTCAGGACGGTAGAGGTCGACGACGGCCAACTCCCGCTGCCGCCGTAGACGGCAGTGATGGTGTGGGCACCGAGGGCCAGGGTGCCTGCGGGCAGCGTCAGCGAGGCGGTGTCCGGCGTCCCCGAGCCGAGTGTCCCGGTGCCGAGGGTGGTGGTGCCGTCCTTGAAGGTGACCGTGCCGGTCGGTGTACCCCCCGCCGGGCCGGAGATCACCGTGGCCGTCAGGGGGACGGGCTGCTGGGCGGTCACGGCGGTGGGCGGCTCGAAGGCGGCCAGGTATGTGGGCGACTGGCCGGCCATGACCGTGACGCCGCTTCCCCCCGAGAAGGGGCTGGTCAGCTCCACGACCTTGTTGGCGTCGGTCAGGCCCACATAGAGGTTGCCGGCGGCATCGACTGCGACGGACGTGGGCACGTTGCCCGATTCCACCGTGGTCGCCGCGCCCCCCGACGTGATCTCGACCACCTTGTGGCCTGTCGGGTCGGCGACGAAGACGTCGCCGGCCGCGTCGGCCGCCACGCCCTGGAAGTTGTCAGTGCTCGAGTAGAGCAGTGCCGGCGTGTGGGTGTAGGGGGCGGGAAGCTCGAACACGCCGGTGGTGCCGGTGGGGTTGCCACGATAGTCGTCGGTCCAGAAGACGTCGCCGGCCGCGTCGACGGCGAGCCCCTGGAAGTCGTAGGTGGTGGCGAACGCCCCGGAGCTGAGCAGGACCCGGGACGATCCCCCAGCGGTGAGCTCCACCAGCTCCTGATTGTTGGCGATGAAGACGTCACCGGCCGGGTCGACGGCCAGGCCCTCGACGCTGTCGCCGAAGGGCTGCCCGATGAACGTGGTGCTCCCCGACGGGGTCGTCTCCTGGATCCGGGACTCCACGGTTGCTGGGTCGGTGCCCACGGTGTAGATGTCGCCGGCCGCATCGACCGCCAGACCGCGATCGGTCGGGTTGACGCCGATCAACGACGTGCCGGAGGCGGACTTCTCGACGACCTGTCCGTTGAGGTCGTTGTACGAGACCAGGTTGGGAGCGGGGACGGCCGACGCGCTCACCGAGGTGCCCGACGCCGCACCCGACGTGTCACTGACCGTCTGGGTGAAGTTCGGGGAGACGCTCTGCGCATAGCCGTAGCCGACATCGAGGAGCGTGGCCGTGATGGTGTGGGGACCGACGCTGAGCGAGGACATCGGCGGAAGGGTCGCCACGCCTCGGAAGTCCGTCTGGACCAACTGGGTGACGAGGTGGCCGTCGATGGTGAACTGCACGACATTCCCCTGGGTCACCGCCGGGTTGCTCACGGCCGAGATGCTGATCTCCTGGCCCGGTGTGGATGGGTTCGCCGTCGAGTGGACGGTCAGCGCGGTGGGCAGCGGGTAGACGGAGAGGCTCACCTTCTCGGTGGCCGTGAGCCCGGCGCCGCTGGAGGCGGTGAAGGTGACCGGGTAGACACCTCCGGCCCCGCTGGCCGGCGTACCGGATACCACGGCATCGCCCCTCCCGTCGTCGCTGAAGGTGACACCGGCAGGTAACGTCCCGGACTCGGTGACGGTGGGTGTCGGGTACCCGCCGGACGACCGGTAGGTGTACGAGGAGAGCGAGCCGATCTGGAACTGGTCACCGTTCTGGTCTGCATCCCACTGGGGTGCCTCGTCGACCGTGATGGTCAAAGGCTGGGTCGCGGTGTGCAGCGTGCCGTTGCCGTCGGTGTTCTCCGCGGTGAGGGTCACGTGGTACACCCCGCCGGACTGGACGGTGGGGCTGCCGCCAAGGGTGAGGGTCCCGTCCTGGTTGTCGGTGAAGTAGACGCCATTGGGGGAGCTCCCCGAATCCAGCAACTGGGGGAGCGGATAGCCGGTGCCGTGAATGACGTCGTTCAGCTCGGCCCCCACCGAGGTGGTGATGCTCTGCGGCGGGTCCTCGAACCCCGGGAGCGTGTAGCCGGGCTGGATGGAGACCGAGGGGAGGTCATAGGTGAGAGCGGGTCCCGAGGTGAAGCTGCCGCCGCTGGCGACGTAGCTCGATCCGGCCCCGCCGCCCCCGCCGCCCTTCGCGTCATCCTCGCCACCCCCGCCTCCGCCGCCACCTTCCCAGCCGGCCCCGCCTCCGCCGCCACTGCCGCTGGTGGTGGACTCCCCCTGGCACCCCTGGTGGGCCGAGGCGTCGCTTCCCGCCGCGCCGGCGCTTCCCCCCTGGAGGAGGGAACCGACGGAGCCGGACGTGCCGCTCACGCAGAAGGCGCTCCCGTGCCCGGCCGACCCACCGCCGCCGCTCTGGGTGCGGGTGGCCCCGCCGCCACCACCCCCGTCGCTCTGGTAGTTGCCGCCGGCCGAAGCACCGTTTCCGCTGCTGACGCCTTCGGCGCCACCGGATCCACCGACATCCGAACCGGCACCGCCGCCGCCGCCACCGCCGGCGGCCACCGCCAGGATGGCGCCCCCGGACGGGCTGCAGGCTCCATTGACCACCGGGTTCTGGTCGGAGATCCATGAGGCTGACCCGCCGCCGCCGCCCTCGTCGACCACGCCGGTGAGGTTGGTGTCGAGGCCGTAGGATCCGCCGTAGCCGGCGTTCTGGGGTGCGTTGTCGACGTACTGGGCCGCCACGTTCACGTAGAGCACCTCGCCCCCGTACACAGGGACGGTCGCCTGGATCTTCGAGCCCAGGCCGCCGGCGCCACCGGCGACGGTGCTGTTGGCCAGGCTGTCACCGGCACCGGCCCGGCCGGCCGCGCCGACCTCGGTGACCACGAGCTGGGTGATGCCGGCCGGCACGGTGTAGAGGTCATCGACGCAGTCGCCGGAGTTCGTGTAGGTGACCGGCTGGGCAGCGGCCGCCGAGGTGGCGGTGATCGCGGCGGTACCCACCACGGCGGTGAGGCCGGCGCCGGCCACGGTCACCGTGGTGAGGGCGGCAACACCCAGGCGCTTCCAAGTCGAACGAGCCGCGAACCGCTGGCCCCCGGACTGAACTCGTGCTGACTGCTTGGTCACCGGGCTCCTAGCGCTCGTTTCGTCGCCCACCATGGATCGGCAGGACGGCCGGGCTTCTTAACCTCGAGCTTGATTCTGGGCCGGGCAAAGGTGCGGTCAACGCCGCCCCGCCACCGTTCACCTGGGCCCTGGATGGGACCTGGAGGTCCAAGAGTCGCCCTTCCCGGCCGACACTGCGGTCAGGCTGGCCCATCTGCGCGCCGGCACCGGGTTGAAGATGCCGGATTGCTGCGCCCTGCTCGCCGCCGAGCCCACGGGAGGTCGCGTCGCATCTTTCGACGACGCGCTCCTTCATGCTGCCAACACGCGTGACCTGCCGAGCGTGTGCCACCACTACGCTCGCCACGGCGGTGAGGCGGTGGTCCACAACCTGATGGCGGACCTGTCCGGACTGGCCCGGACAGTCGCCTTCCGTTCCCTTCACGGTGGGCTGGCCGTCGTGGCCGGGGTGGGATCGGCGGCATGGGATCGTCTTTTTGCCGGCTTTCGGCCGGCTGAGCTGCACCCGTTCCAGCCCCTCGACGGCGGTCGGCACCAGGCCGCCAGCACCCCGGGCGACCTCCTCTTCCACATCCGGGCCGCAACGATGGATCTGTGCTGGGAGCTGGCGTCCCTCGTTGTCGGCCGACTGGCCGGATCCGCGACGGTGGTCGACGAGATCCACGGATTCAAGTACTTCGACGAGCGGGACCCACGGCTTCGTCGATGGGACCGAGAACCCGACGGGGCCGGCAGCCGAGGCGGCGGTGACCATCGGAGCCGAGGATCCGGCGTTCGCCGGAGGGAGCTACGTCATCGTCCAGAAGTACCTGCACGACATGGCCGTCGGGGACCCGCCCGGCAACTACGACCGGATCCTCGACTTCTCCACCGCGGTGACTGGCACCCTCTTCTTCGTGCCCACCGCGGACTTCCTCGACGACGCTCCCCCGTTGCCGAGCGAGGCAAGCGGCGCGACAAACCCCGGGGGCGACAGGGCGGTTGGCCCGGAAGGGACCCTCCCGAGCGGGCCGGCCGCAGGTGACGGGTCGCTGGGAATCGGAGGGTTCGGCGGCAGGTCGTAGGGGCTGGAAGGTAGACCGGCCGGATCATCCGAGCAGGATCGTTGACCGCGCTCCGGTCAGTCGGTGTCCACGATGGCGACCTTGGCCAGGGGGCTGCGTTCCACCCACTCGTCGAGGACCGCTTCGGGCCATGGACTGTCCGCGCTTTGGCGACGGTTGAACTCCTCGACGAAGACGGCGAGGACGCGCCGACGTTCCCCCGAGTCGACGATGACCGTGGCTGTGGCCGGCAGGTCGGCGACGACGCCGTGTTTGAGGTGGAAGGTGAACTCCGGTTGGGCGGCCAGGTTGGCCAGCCAGTCGCGGGTCTTGGGTCCTGGGATCCCGCTCAGGTAGATGTCGTCGCCCAACCGATAGAAGGCGATCTCGATCCGCCGCGGCTGGCCGGAGCCCCGTCCCGTGGTGGTGATGTCGACCGTGCGATCCTCGATCGTCGTGGAGGCGTCGATGGCCAGAGCCTGGCGTATGTCCTCCCTCATCGGACGTCGCCGCCCGCCCCGGCGGGCGCCTGGCGGTAGTAGTGGTCCTGCTCGAGGTCCTCGAGCAGGCCCGGTCCGGTCGGTTCCCATGCGAGCAGCTCCCGGGTTACGGCGGCAGTGGCCGGGCTGTCCTGGGCCACGAAGTGGCCCAGGAAGCCAAAGTGTTCGTCGGCGTCGCCGGGGGCCACCGAGGCCGTGGGGATGCCGAGGTGACCGCCGATCGCCTCGGCGATCTCGCGAAAGGCGACGCCCTCGTCGCCGACCGCATGCAAGACCGAACCGGCGGGGGCGGCCTCGACGGCCAGGCGGCCCAAGCAGGCGGCGTCGAAGCGGTGCACGGCCGGCCAGCGGTTGGTGCCATCTCCGACGTATCCGGCCACGCCCCGCTGGCGGGCGATGCCGACGAGGGCGGCCACGAACCCGTTGTCGCCTTCGCCATGCACCGTCGGGGGGAAGCGCAGCACCGACGAGCGAACGCCTACACCGGCCAGGGACAGCGCGAGAAGCGCGGTGGCCGACCGGCGCCCGGCGGGATTGGCCCGCGCCTCGGCACTGGGTACCAGCCCATCGTCCTCGGTGGCCACCCGCCCGTGTGTCATCCCGAGCATGCCCGAGGCGAGCACCAGGGGCCGGTCAGAGTCGGCCAGGACCTCCCCCATCGCCTCCACGGCCTGTCGGTCGGCGGTCGCGGCGGCGGCGAAGTTGCCGCCGAAAGCCACGTCATGCTGGAAGGCCAGGTGGATCACCCCGTCGGAGTCGGCGGCCGCCTTGGCCAAGCCGTCAGGATCGTCGACGTCGCCCCGCTGCACGATGGCACCGGCCGCTTCCAGCCGCTGGGCCGATGCGTCGGAGCGGGCCAGGCCGACCACCTCGTGGCCGGCCCCGAGGAGGTCGGGGACGGTGGCCGAGCCGATCCAGCCCGACGCGCCGGTGACAAAGATTCGCATGAAGCTACCTCCTATGGGTACGCTGATGTCAGTAACAGTCATCACTGTAGATCTGATGTCGGTCACTGTCAACGGTAGGATGCAAGCTATGGGCCGCTGGCAGCCGGACAGTCAGGGGCGGCTGCAGGAAGCCGCGCTCTCCCTGTACGCAGAGCGGGGATTCGACCGGACCACAGCCGCTCAGATCGCCGAGCGGGCCGGGCTGACCGAGCGCACCTTTTTCCGCCACTTCGCCGACAAGCGAGAAGTGCTCTTCGGTGGGGCCGCCGTCCTCCAAGAGCGGATCGTGGCCGGCGTGACCGCTGCGCCCGCAGCCGACGGCCCCCTCGACGCCATGTCCCGAGGCCTCGACGCCGCCGCCGCCATGCTCGGCGAGCTCCGCCGGGACCTATCCTCTCAGCGCCAAGCCGTCATCGCCGCCAACCCGGAACTACGCGAGCGCGAGCTCGCCAAGCTCGCCGACTACGCCATTGCGGTCGCCGCCGCCCTATGCCAGCGAGGCGCAACCGAACCGCAGGCGACCTTGGCCGCCCAGGCCGGCATGACCGTGCTGCGCGTCGCCCTCCAGCAGTGGGCCAGCGGAGACGACGACCGCGACCTCCCAGCCATCACACGCGACTCCGTCGCCGAGCTGCGGGCGATGGCGGCCAGCGGCTGAGGCCCCGGCCAGGCGACGCGATTGCTTGATTCAGCAGCACGAGTCCGGCGACGAGCCCGGTCCTGCCACGCTTACCTCGGCGACCGGTCGGCCAGGCCGTGGGGACCGTGGAACCGACACCGGCACCGGGCAGCCCCCGCCATGGCCTCGTAGCCACAGCAGGCCACCAGTGGAGACGCCTACAGGTTGCCGGCGATCACGGTGGCCCCGCGTCGTTCTCCAGCGCTTGGGCCTCCTCCCCCGCCGCGAGTGAGGTCGCAGAGGCGGCCTGGCGGGGGATGATGGTGATCGAGGGAATTGCTGCGCTGGCTCCGACGCGCATCACCGAGTCGACGACGTGCACGAGCTCGCCGAAGTCGAAGACCCTCCCGGCAAGCAACCCCCGGCTCGTCCAGATCGGGAACAGCTCGCCGAGCAACTCGATGTCGAAGCCGGCCATGAACTGCGACGCTCCGACGCCGTCGTCGCCGGCGCAATCGCCCACCACCAACCGGGTGAACCCGATCTCAGGGTGCTCCACCCGCCACGCCTCGACCAGCTTGTCCATTGCCGCCTTGGTGACCGTGTAGGCCGCCAGTCCGGGCCACGGCGCAGTGAAGGAGGCGCTGACAGACGACAGGTACACCACCGCGCCGTTGCTCGCTGCCAGATAGGGCAAGGCGACGCTGGTGAAGATTGATGCGCCGGCGACATTGGTGTCGAAGGCCAACCTCCACGCCGCCAGATCGAGCTCCTCGATCCGGCGCAGGATCCCGACCGCCGGGCAGTAGACAATGCCATCGATGCCACCCATGGCCTCGGCGGCCGCGCCGAGCGCGTGGCGACAGGAGGCCTCGTCGGTCACATCGCAGGTAATGGCGTGGGCCGTGGGGCCCGCCACACCAGCCGCCTCGTCGAGCAGCTCGCGTCGGCGGGCAAGCATCGCCACCTGCGAGCCTCGCTGCGCCAGGCCAAGGGCGATGCATCGGCCGAGACCGCTGGAGGCGCCGACCACGACGATCCGCCCCGGTTGACCCTCACTCACTGGGCGTCCCTGTCGCGATCCTGCCCTCATATCGACCAGCCACATTCCCTCCTCAGACAGACGAACATCCCGAGGTCGGAGCACGTAGCTCTCGCAGGCCGCCTCGTGGCCTCCCCCGAACCTCGAGGATGCTAGCGAGGATGACGTCTCCGCATGGACGGGGACGCGTGCGGCCGATCGAGAGTTTCAGCATCACTCGGTCCTCCTTCCTAGCCCTGCATGTAGCCCCCGGCATCGACAGGGATCGACTGCCCGGTGATTGTCCGGCTCTCGTCACTGGCCAAGAACAGCGCCAGGTTGGCAACGTCTTGCGTCGAGGAGATGTCCTGCAACGGGACGCTCCCGAGGAGGCGGGTTCGGTGGGTTTCGTAGTCAACCCCTCGCTCGTCGGCAGTCCGCTTGACCCACGCCCGCCAGAGGCCGGTGTCGATGCTTCCGGGCACGACACAGTTGCACCGGATGCCGAACTCGCCGACCTCGAGCGCAACGGCCTTGGTGAATGCCCGCAGCGAGGCTTTGCTCGTCACATAGTGCGTCTTGCGCACCACGCCGTTGTACCCGGCAGTGGAGGAGAAGTTCAGGATCACCCCGGAGCGCCGCTCCAGCATCGACTGCTTGAGCACCTCTCTCGTGCAGAGCATCGCCGCTGTCACATCGATGGCGATGGTGGCATTCCAGTTGTCGAGGGTCTGCTCCCAGATCCACAGATCAGTCCCGGGTGCCGCCGCATTGTTGCAAAGGACATCCACCTGCCCGAACGCTTCGACGGCCCGTGAGACCATGGCCGAGACGTCATCCTCCCTGGTGACGTCGGCCCGCATGGCAATAGCGCCGCCGCCGGCGACGTCGGCGGCCTCCCGGACAAGCTCCTCCCGGCGGGCGGCCAGCAGCACCTTCGCCCCTTGCTGTACAAACATCGCGCCCATCACCGGACCGAGCCCGGAGCTCGCACCGGTGATGATGGCAACCTTGCCTTCCAGCCGCCCGGAGCTCACGACTGGACCTCGTCGAACAGGTCCCGCAGTGCTGCGCCGAACAGCCCGCTACCCGCCCCGGATGCGTCGAGCAGCCGGTTCGTCCGGCGGCGCACTCGCCACCGCCCGCTCACTCGCTCCAGATCCCACCTGACGGCACTGACCCGCCACAGGAAGAAGCGATCGCCCTCCGACCGCATGACCAACGAATAGTTGATCCCTGTCGCGCGGTCACCATCGAGATCGATAAGAGGGGGCCCGCCAAAGTGGGCCACGCCGGTCGCCACGAGGCCTCGATGACCACCGCCCTGCAACATGGCGTCGATCGCCGCCGCGCCCCGATGTGGTTCCCCCGCCGCGTCCCAGTCGTAGACGCCGTCTTCTTTCCAGAGGTGCCCAGCGAAGGCGGCCAGACCGGCATCTGCTGCGGGGCCATAGGACAGGATCACCTGTCGTACGGCAGACTCGTCTTCCAGACGGCACAGTCGCTCACGGATCTCCTCTTCGGCATCGATGTCCATGTCAGCGCCACGCGTCCCACTGGATCATCGTCCTCAGCGGACCAGCGAACAGTGGTCGCACGGCACCGGACTGCCATCGCTCCTCCACCAATGGCCCAAGTGCTTTGGTCGTGGCCAGCGGATCGTCATCCAAGTAGATGACGGTCGTGTACTGCGGGTCGCCCTGGGTCGCTGGGTGCAGATTCCATGTGCTTGTCGATCCATACATCCACGCGCCGGCGGTGCCCGGCGTGGAAAGCAGCGCCGGATAGTGGTCCGTGTGAAGCCACTGGAACCAAGCGCCGACGTCGTCGGCGACCGGCTCCTCGATGATGACGAACACGCCGCGATGAGGCCGGAACGGAACGACCTCGGCCGAGATCAGCGCCTGGGGCGAGGCGTACCACCGCAGGAGCGCGGGCATGCGTACTTGCAGCGACGGGCGGGATTCGGGGAACCGCCCGACCTCGGCCAGCCGCCGCCCGAGCTGCATGAAGTCGTCGTGGGTCTGCTGTACCGGATCACCGACAAGGTAGTTGACGACGTTTCCGACATCCTGGAGCCGCCCTGCGCCCTCGATACGGCTGTTTGCGTAGTCGCCATCCGCGATGTAGCGCAACGCGTGCTGGATTCCGGGCAGCTGGTATTGCTCGGGCATGTGGTCAAGCAGGTGCCACCGTAGGTAGGTCCCCTCGTCCCCGGCGCCAGCTGGCGGCGTGAGGCTGAAGAATGCGGCTTTGACTCTTAGCATCCGGCGAGCCTTCCCGTCCGTGTCCTTTGGCAGACGACTCGGTGCCACGCCGGTCTGCTCAGAGCCGCTCACCGGCTCGGCAGAAGGATGACTCAGAGCCAATATCGGTGTCAACAGTATGTCGTGCGTCAGCTGCTTTCACGATGGCGGCTGGCGGTGGGCTTGCTCGCCGTCGTGGTCGAAGATGCAGAGGATCTCCGCTTGGCCGTCGTGGGCGCCGAAGGCGTGGGGGATCATGGTCGAGAACTCCGCGGCCTGGCCCGCCTCGATCAAGATGGTGCGCTCGCCGAGCTGCAGGCGCACCGTGCCCGACAGAACCGTGAACCAGTCTCGGCCGGGATGGACTCGCAACTCGGCGCTCCCGCCGAGCGGCCCGGGACTCTCCATGCGCATCTTCGCCACTGACACCCCGTGCGGTCCCCGCTGGCGGGGCGTCAGCACCCAGGTGGTCACCCCGCATGCCTCGTCTCGCTGCGGTCGGATCACCACATCAGCGTCGTCGTCGGACTCGACGAGCTGGTCGAGCGTGGTACCCAGGGCCCGGGCGATCGGAGCCAGCTGATCGAGCGCGATCCGCCGATGGCCGGTCTCGATACGACTCAGATTGGACGGGCTCAGGTGGCAACGGCGGGCCAGCTCGTCGAGCGACCAGCCACGAGCGACCCGCAGCCCCCGGATCCGCTGCCGTACCAGCCCGTCAAAGCCCGAATCCATTTCTTGCTGCATTGGCAAGAGTCTATGTCGGATGGGCACGGAAGGCTTAGGGTGAGGATATGGACAGTCCCCGCCGGCCCACCGCCACATCCGATTCGCCAGACCCCGAACCCAACCAGGACGTCCCGGCGCGCGACCAGAGCGGGGGCCTCGGGCGAGGAGACAACGCCGACGCCGAATGGGACGAACGGTACGCGAGCAGCGGACAGGTCTGGAGCGGTCATCCCAACGCCGCGCTGGTCACCGAGGTCGGCCACCTCGAAGTGGGCCGGGCGCTCGACGTCGGCTGCGGCGAAGGAGCTGACGCCATCTGGCTGGCCGGCCAGGGCTGGCAGGTCACTGCGATCGACGTCTCGACGGTGGCATTGCAGCGCGCTGCATCAGCCGCTGAGCAGAGCGCAGTGGACGTGGAGTGGATGCACGCCGGCTTGCTCGACGCGCCGCTACCTCCCGCCGGATTCGACCTGGTGTCCGCGCAGTACCCCGCACTGCTCCGCACCCCGACCTGCGATGCCGAACGCGCCCTCCTGACCGCCGTCGCCCCCGAAGGGCACCTGCTCGTGGTGCACCACGCGTTCGGCGGGCACCACGCCGACGTTGGCATCGAAGAAGCCGAGGCTCACGGATTCGACCCAGCCGACTACGTCAGTCCCAGCGATGTCGCCCCCCTCCTCGACGAGAGCTGGCAGGTCGCATTCGACGAGCGCCGACCACGCCAGGTCAGCACCGGGGCCGGCGCCGGGCACACCCACGACGTCGTATTACACGCCCAACGCCTACCCTAGAGCGTTGAATGGCCAACATCGGCTGGATAGTCGCGGTCCTGGCCGGACTGAGCCTGATCGTCTGGGGAGCCGAGGCCTTTGCCAAACACCTTGGCCAGGCCGCAGTGTCTCTGGGCGTCAGCACCTTCGCTTTGGCCCTCTTGCTGGCCGGCGCCGAGCCGGAGGAACTGGTGACTGGCGTCATCGCCAGCGCCCGACATGTACCGGCGATCGCCGTCGGTGACGTTATTGGTGCCAACGTTGCCATGTGTCTGGTGGCCCTCGGCGTTGGAGCGCTCATATCGCCTCTGCCATTCGGTCGCCGTGTCCGGCGTTACGGCCTGGCTGGCTTGCCGCTCGGGATCATCTCTGCGGTCGTTATGTGGGGCGGTCACGTCAGTCGGATCGAGGGCGCCATACTTGTAGCCCTGTACGTTGCGTACATAACAGCTGTCTGGAAGCTCGAAGGTGAACCGCCAACGATTGGGGAGGTTGGCGAGCTGAATGAAGCTAGGGAAGAAGCCGGAACGGGCACCCTGACCCGGCGGCGGGTGGGAAGGGATGTAGGTATTCTCGTGGCTGGGGTGGTGGCCATGGCCGGCGGTGGTGTCCTTCTCGTCGAGGGCATCCGCCACTTGGCCTCGGTGCAGGACACGCAGACGCAAGTCAGCCTGACCATCGTCGGCTTCGCAACTGCCTTCGAGTTGGTTGTCCTGGCTTGGTCCGCAGCTCGCCGTGGTACGCCCGAGGCCGTCATCGCCGCCGTAATCGGATCGTTTGCCTACAACGCCACGATGACCCTCGGCGCCGCGGCACTGGTGCGGCCACTCTTCGTGAGCAATGCCGGCCGACTCCGCATCCCACTCGTCTTTCTGGTCGCCTCGCTCGCCCTCGCACTCGGACTTGCCTGGAAGTCCGGCAGGTTGACCCGCCGGTCAGGTGGGGCGTTGATCGCTTGCTACCCGGTATTCGTGGTTGTCGCGCTTGTCGTCGGGTGAGGACTGCGCGGCACTGGTGCCTCGGCGACCATGTCCACCTGGTGGACGGCGCCGGGGACGAGCTACTGCTACGCCAGGGCCGATTTCATGGCCTGTGACGTGTAGTACCCGCTGAGGGTGGGCATGAATGACGAAGTAATCCTAGGCAGCTCGTCCAATGGAGAGGGCACGTCATGTCAGAGTCCTTCTCAGAGCTGGCCCGGGATCGCTTCATCGAGTCGGACGTCGAGAGCGACGCTTGACCATCAACACCAGTCGGGTGCGACACCACACCCCCCAATCGAAGGAGGAAGCGATGAGCCAGGTACAGGAGTCGGTCGACGTGGACGTGGCGGTACGGACTGCCTACGACCAGTGGACCCAGTTCGAGTCGTTCCCGCAGTTCATGGACGGCGTGGAGTCCATCACCCAGATCGACGACACCCACAGCCATTGGGTGACCAAGATCGGCGGCGTCAAGCGGGAGTTCGACACCGAGGTCGTCGAGCAGCATCCAGACGAGCGGATCGCGTGGCGAAGCGTCGGCGGCGACACCCGCCACGCCGGGGTCGTGACCTTTCACCGACTGAACGACGCCAGCACCCGACTCATGATCCAGATCGACTGGGAGCCCGGCGGCGTGGTCGAGAGGGCGGGTGCCGTGGCGGGCGTCGACGACCGGAAGGTCAGGGCCGACGCGCAGCGGTTCAAGAAGTTCATCGAGAGCCGCGGCACCGAGACCGGAGCGTGGCGCGGCGACGTCAGCTGACGTCGCTCGAGCCGTCAGGAGAAGAGAACACGTCATGCCCGGGCTGGCGAACCGCTTACGACCGCGCTGACCGGAGACATGATGACGCAGACCTTCCACAAGGGAGACAAGGTCGAGTGGAACAGCCACGGCAGCACGGCTGTCGGCACCGTGCAGGCGAAGATCACTGAGCGGACCGAAGTCGCGGGAAGGAGGGTTGACGCCACCTCGCAAGCGCCGCAGTACCTGGTCCGCAGCGACAAGAGCGGAGGCACGGCGGTACACAAGCCCGACGTGTTGCGCAGGCACACAGGTTGACGGGACCGGGCCGCGATGACGAACAGACGTGGCAGGATTCCCGCCACGCGGTCGTACTGATCGCGTCCAAATTGGGGCGACAGTATTGAACGTCTACCAGGTGCCCCCGTGCAGAACGCTAGACGCCCTTATCGAGCTCGGCGAGGTCCTCGTCGGAGAGCGTGACGTCGGCGACCTTCATATTCTCTTCCAGGTGGCGAGGCTCGAGGTGCCGGGGATGAGCAGCACGTTGCCGCGATGGGCGAGGAGCCAGGCCAGGCCGACCTGGGCGGGTGACGCACCGATGCGCTCGGCGACAGCGCGCACGGCGGCGTTCTCCGTGACCTTCGCCATGCCGGGGAACGCAGACCCGAGCGGGAAGTAGGGCACGTAGGCGACGCCAGATTGGTGGCAGAGCTCCAGCACGTCGGCGTCTGTTTGGTCGACCAGGCTGAACGCGTTCTGCACGCACACGATGCCGGCCTGCGCAATGGCCTGCTCCACCTGACCCCGGGTGGCGGTGGAGATGCCGATGCCAGCGATCTTGCCCTCATCGCGTAGCGCGACCATCTCGGCCAGCTGCTCGTCGAGCGGCACCTGCTGGTCGGCGACGAGCGTACGGTCGTCGGTCAGCCGCAGGTTCACGGCCCCGAGCCGGTCGGTGCGGAGGCTTCTCAGGTTGTCCTCGACCGCCGAGCGCAGCTGCTCTGGCCGCTGGCCAGGCAGCCAACCCCCCTGATCGTCGCGGAACGCGCCGACCTTGGAGACCAGCACGAGGTGGTCCGAGTACGGGTGCAGCGCCTCGCGGATCAGTTCGTTCGAGACGTCGGGCCCGTAGAACTGGGCCGTGTCGATATGGTCGACGCCGAGCTCGACGGCGCGCCGCAGCACGGCTACCGCCTCATCGTGGTTGCGCGGCGGCCCCATGACCCCGGGCCCGGGCAGCTGCATAGCGCCGAAGCCGACGCGGTGCACGGTGAAGGGTCCCAAAGGATACGTGTCCATCCCGAGAGGCTACCGCTGCGATCGGCACTGCCCACCAGTGCCCACCGACAGGCAAGACCCTCGCGAGCCGACCCTCGACACACGATGCGCGCTAGACACGTCGAGGCTGTGCCCAGCGTAGAACACCAGCCCGATCGTGAAACAGGTCGATCTCGACATCTACGATCCTCCCCAGACCCTCAGCTTCTCAACCCGGTCGAAGCTGGGCACAGGAACGTATCGGTCGACAGCGTCTCGTCCAGATGCCCCGCAGACACGCGGAGGCGACCGTTGGGTTAGCGAGCAGAGCGAAACCGGAAGGCGTACGATGAAACGAGTTGGATACCGGACAGCGGAGGCCGACGGGATCGGTTGGCTGGAGGGCGAATCCAAACTGGGCCTCCCCCGCCAGACCGGACACCGGTCTATGCTGCTTGCTTGGTGCTCCAAGACTCATCGAACTCCCGTGGCGGAACATAACCGAGGGAACTGTGGAGTCGCTCGGTATTATACCAGGCGATCCATTCGAATATCGCCTGACGGGCCTCTTTTTTGGTGCTAAAGTTGGCGTCGTCGACGAGTTCTCGTTTCAATGATGCCCACAGGCTTTCTGCCATGGCATTGTCGTAACTATCGCCCACGGTTCCCATTGATTGGGTGATATTCGTTCGCTGACAGAACCGGCGGAACTCGTCACTGGTGTATTGACAGCCGTGATCCGAGTGGAAAACCGTTCCTGCGGCGATGCGCTTGCCTCTCGTCGCCAGAGCCGCCTCCATGGCGTCGGTGCACAGCTCGGTACGCAGGTGCTCGGCGATCGACCAGCCCACCAGGCGGCGAGAGAACACGTCGAGGACCGAGGCGACGAAGAGCCATCCCTCGCCGGTGGGGATGTAGGTGACGTCGCCGACCCATCGCTCATCGGGCGACGCAGCGGTGAAGTCCCGCTCCACCAGATCCGGCGACACGGCCGCGGCCCGGTCCCGCCAGGTCGTGCGCAGCTTGCGCCGCCCGCACCGGCCGACGATGCCAAGCTCGCTCATCAACCGGGCCACCCGCTTCTCGCTCACCCGGACCCCTTTACGCCACAACGCAGCGGTCACCCGGGGCGATCCGTAGCGGCCCCGGCTGGCCGTCCACGCCTCGAAGATGCGGTCCGCCAGAACCGCCTCATCCCAGGTGGCGTCATCGGGCCCCGGCCCCTTGGCCCGCCACTTGTAGAACGCCGAGCGGCTCACCCCGACCACCTCGCACAGCGTGGCCACCGCCAAGCTGGCCGACTCGGCCTCAACGAAACGGTAGAGGCGCTCGCGCTTAGGGCCGCCCTCGGGCAGTGCGCCCAGCCGGCGCAGGATCGTGCCCTCCGCCTCCAAGCGCTCCACCCGGCATCGCAGAGCGATCACCTCGCTGCTCGCGCTCACTTGTCCTCGCTCCGCACCCAATACGCCGTGAACCGCTTCAAGATCTCGATCTCCTCTTCCAACTGACGGACTCTCTTACGCAGCCGGGCCGCTTCCCGAGCATCGGCGGCCGCGTCATCGGTCGCCTTCTTTTGCTCGGGGGTGTCGTTCTTAGCCGCCTCCCGGGCCCAGCTGCCAAGCGACGTGTCGGTGATCCCCAACTCGCGTGCCACCTCCACGATCGGCCGGCCCGACGAACGCAGCAATGCCACCGCGTCCCGCTTGAACTCCTCGCTGTAACGCCTGTTGGTCGGACGCTTCGCCATGACCCCATCCTCTCCCAGCCACGCTGGTCCCGGGGTGTCCGGTCAAGGGGGGAGGTTCAAAACTGGTGGCGCTGGGCAGCATGGAGCAGTTCTGGAGCGACCCCGCACGAGCGATCACGCGGCCACCGGAGAGCATCCTTGACATCACCGAGCTGAACCTGGTGCCACCCGTACCACCGGACGAGCGCGTGCTGTGCGTCGGGCTGAACCATCCCCAGCATGCGGCCGAAGGCACGTCCGAGCGACCGACCCATCCGTCCGTCTTCGGCCGCTGGACCAGATCGCTCACTGGCTCAGGCACGCCTGCGCCGGTCCCGACCGGCGAGCAGGGCCTCGGCTGGGAGGCGAGCATGCTCGTCATCGGGCCCAACCCATGACCATGCCGCCCCAACTCGTGACGCTGTCCATCAGCGGCTTCGGCCACGACGGCCCTCAGTCCGGGCGCCCCGGCTACGACCAGATTGCGCAAGGGGAGGCGGGTCTGATGTGACGATGTGGCGCCGCCTGTGCGCCCAATTCGGCCTCGACCCCGATGAACCCGACTACGCCACGAATACCGATCGCCTCGAACACGTCGACGCGCTGACCAGGCAACTCGAGCAGCGCGTCGCCAACCTCGACCGCGACGCCCTGCTCGCCCAGCTCGCCGACGCCGGCGTACTCGCCGGCCGCATCCGCACTATCGACGAAGTCTACGAGTGGGAGCAGGGCCGCTCGCAGCGACTCACCTTGAACGTCGAGCACCCGACGCTCGGCACGATCGTGCTGCCCGGCACAGCCATACGCACCTTCGAGATGTCAGCCACCGGCGACTTGGCGGAAGCACGCGACTCGAACATGACGCACCACCACTGCTCGACGCCGACGGTCCCGCCATTCGGAGCTGGTTGCGATGAACGGGAGCCGCAGCGCCGCTCCATCGGAGCGACCAAGACAGCGCCGGGCTGAGCTGGGCCGTGGCCCAGGGCGCGACCCAGGCCGCGGCCGCGACAAGACGCGTACCGCGGCCTCGGCCGCTGACTGCGGGCCCGACCGCGACGCCACGCTGCGCCCCGGTCAGGCCCCACCGGTGAGCCGATCAGGCCCGGACGCGGCGCCGACCGAACAGCCACAATACGGCGACGATGACGAGCACCCAGAGAATGGGGTGCACCACGATTCCCAGGACTGCGGCGATGACCACGATGAGGATGGCGACCAAGATGTCAAACAGCATGCGTTGAGCCCTCCGAAGGTTCGATCCCGGCAAACGCCGGGATGACGGTGAATGGGTTCGGCGCCTACCGCTGACCAGTGGGTGGCACCGCAGGGGCGGTGCCACGGGGGGCAGGATGACGCATGTCGACTCGCGGGTTCACGGCGAAGAGGCACACACATTCTAACCGGCCCGGAGCACGGCCAAACCTATGCGCCCTCGGCCACGATGTCGCCGGCCACGTCGACCAGACGCCGGCGCGAGCCCCGGGCGTCGGCGCGGAGTCGCTCGAAGGCCTGGCGAGCGGACAGCCCATCGCGCGCCATCACGATTCCCTTGGCCTGCTCGATCACGACCCGTGCGTCCAGGGCCCGCTGCAGTTGGGACGTCACCTCGCCGCGCTGCTCGCTCTGAATGGTCGAGGTGATGGCGAGGGCGGCCAGGTCCGTGAAGGCCATCAGCGCCAGCTCGCCCTCCGGTGTCCAGGCGTGCGGCGTGGCGGAGAACACGGCGACGACCCCCACTGCGTCCGAGGCGTACGGGATGGGACTGACGAGCAGCGCCCGCAGACCCACCTCGACCGCCTCCCCGGTGAACGCCCCCCACCGTCGCTCGTCGGCCAGATCGTCGGACGACACCAGCTCCTTGCGCTCGTAGGCGGTGATGCACGGGCCGTCGCCGTGGTTGACCTGGAGTCGCTCGAGATGGTCCAGCCGGTCGTCGGACGAAGCGGCGTTGCGCAGCACCAGCTCGCTGTCGATGAGCATGAGCGACGCTCCGTCGACGGCGAACAGGTCGTGGGTCGTGGCCACGATCTTGCGCAGAGCGGCGGGCAGGTCGGTGGCGCCGTAGCGGAGGCTGTCGAGCCCCCGCAACGCTTCTCTCAACTCTGCTGTGGTGAACGTCACCGCACCCTCCCGGTCCGCGACCGGGCGCGCCGGCTCGCGGTGGCACAGTAGTCAGCACAGCGACCCGGCCTGTCAGACGGGCAGGAGGCGGCCAAAGGGATGGGGACCGGCCGACGCGCCCTGATCGGAGTCAGGGGCGGGTATGGCTGCCGGTGGCGTAATGCAGCAACGAGCGGTCCACCAGTTGCTCGATGGGCGCGTCATCGTCGGTGTAGATCGCGCCACCCGGCAGCGGGCGGGTCAGGGCGGCGGCCTCTGCGGCGGCCTGGGAGCGGAGGTCGCCCGGGAGGGGGGCACCGAGGAGGCGGTCCCCGCTGATGGGGCCGCCACCTCCGAGCAGGATGGTGTTGGTGTCGTCGACCGGGTCGCGCCGGACCACCCCGAACTGGGTCCGCATGGTGGCGGCGAGCACTCGCTCCAGCGCGTCCTGGCCGGCGGGCTGACCCACGTTGACCAGGACCACCCCACCCGGATTGAGGTGCTGGCGGACCAGGGCGAAGAACTCGGTGGTGGTGAGGTAGAAGGGGATGTACGGCTGGCGGTAGGCGTCGACCACGATGACGTCGTAGCGGTGGGTCGTCGTCCGCAGGAACGGGCGGGCGTCGGCGCTGATCAGGTGCAACTGCGGTCGGCGCTGCAGGCCGAACCACCGGAACCCGATCCGGGTCAGCGCCGGGTCGATCTCGACTGCGTCGATGGTCGTGGCCGGGAAGTAGTGTGCGTAGGCTCGGTCGACGGTGCCCGCCGCGTTGCCGAGCACGGCCATCGAGCGCGGCGCGTGACCGAGCGCCGCCCACGGCAGGGTGAGCAACGAGTCCCAGTAACCCCCCGTCAGCACGGTTCCCGGCCGGTAGACGGAGTGCTCGGCCTGGCCCTCGTTGAGCTCGAGCAGCCTGGTGCCGTCGGACTGCTCGACGACCTGGGCATACTGGTACGAGGTCTCGGTCTCGTACAGGACGCGCTCACCGGCGGCGGCCGGCTTGATCACTCCCGGCGGGATCGCCATGGCTACGGCCAGGGCCACGGCGACGAGCAGCGCCAGCCTCGTCAGCGCCGGTGCCACCACCAACGCCAGGCTCAGGGCGAAGATGAGGAACGTTCGGCGCGTCCCCACGTACGGGATGAGCACCAGCGCCGCCGCGAACGTCCCTACGAGCGACCCGGCGGTGGAGATGGCGTAGAGCCGCCCGGTGGTCTGGCCGGCGTCGCTGAGCGAGTGCAGCCGCAGCCGCACCGCCCAGGGAGCCACCGCGCCGACGAGGACCAGGGGCACGGCGACGAGGACCAGCAGGGAGACGAGGGACCCGGCGAACACGCCGATCGACAGCGAGGAGAAGGCCCGTCCGGACAGGCGCAGGAACGGCTCGGCCGCGAATGGGACCGCCCCGAGGATGGCCGCCGCGACCGTGATCAGCCCGGCCAGCGCGCCCATGGTCTTCCACCGGTCGGCCAGGCGGCCTCCGACCCAGTATCCGATCGACAGGGCCACGAGCACCACGGCGATGGTGTTGGCCCACACCAGCGTCGAGGCGCCGAAGAACGGGGCGATAAGCCGGGCCACGGCGATCTCGGTGCCCAGGCTGGCGGCGCCGACCACGAACACGACTACCTCGACGGGGGGATCCCACCGCCGGCGCCCGGGGAGCCGGGGCGGACGCGTGGCCGGGCGGGTGACGGTCCGGATCAGTTCTCCCCGGGCGGGGTGTGGTCGAGCTTCCGGTAGTAGCGGGCCAGGTGCGACTTCACACGAGCCACCTCCCGCTCGACCTCCGCCCGAAGCCTGCCGTCGCTCATCGAGCCGATCAGGCTCGCGGTCGGACGTCGTCACGGTGCCGCTCGTCGACGACGTCGACGTACTCGGGATGTCGGCGGATGTACTCCGCGATGAACGAGCATCGGGGTATCACCGTCCGACCCTGCCGGCGGGCGTCGTCGAGCGCCGCACGAGCCAGGCGGCCTCCGAGACCCTGGCCTTCGAAGGCATCGCCGATCTCGGTGTGGGTGAAGACCATACCCTCGGGACCGGGTTCGTAGGCGGCGAAGCCGGCGAGCCGTGAGCCCGACTCGATCTCGTAGCGGTGCTCGTCGGCGTTGTCGAAGACATCAGCATCTGCGGTGGGTGTACGGGCCATGACCTGCCTCCTACGGCGCCAGATCGGCGCGCCGGTCCGGTCGGACCACCTCGTCGCCGTCCTTCACCGGCCCTTCCAGGGCGACCAGCAAGGTCCGCAGGTCGTCGTTGAGACGGTTGCGGGTCCGCTCATCGAGCCGGCCGAAGACGCCGGCGTCGGCCTGCGTCTTCGTGGACAGCAGCTGGAGCGCCCGCTCCAGGCCTGCGGGGGTCAGCGAGACCAGCACTTGGCGGCGGTCCGTGGGATCCATGTCGCGGCGCACCCAGCCGCGCTCCTCGAGGCGCGCCACCCGGTTGGTGATCGCTCCGGAGGTGACCTGAGACTCCCGCAGCAGGTCCCCAGCCGACCGGCGGTGACCCTCCGCCCGATGCAGGGACAACAGCACCTCGAACTCCCAGGCCTCCATGTCATTGGCGGCCAGCTCGCGTCGGAGAGTCTGCTCCAGGTGGTGGGCGGCCCGACGGAGTCGGATGCCGAGCTGCTTGATCGTGGGGTCGATATCCGGGTTGGCCCGGCACCAGAAGTCGACGATCAGGTCCACCTGGTCGCGCTCCGGCTTCGTCTTCACAGCGCCCAGCGTACGCAACCAGGGTGCCGAGGGGTTGTCTTCCCCGAGAACAGTGTGTATCTTTACGTTAAGAGTTTTAGCATTGAGAGGATGTGACATATGACCACCTCGGCAACGACGCAGACGCGGAGCTTCCGCTCCGTGCCCACCTGGGCGGTGCTGGCCATCTGCTGCACCGCGCAGTTCATGGTCGTGCTCGACGTCTCCATCGTCAACGTGGCACTGCCGCAGATGCGCCACGCGCTGCACCTGTCCGTGTCCGGTCAGCAGTGGGTGGTCAACGCCTACACCCTGACCTTCGCCGGCTTCCTGCTCCTCGGCGGCCGAGCCGCCGACCTGTTCGGTCGGAAGCGGATGTTCATCCTCGGCCTCGCCGTCTTCACCGTCTGCAGCCTGGTCGGCGGCCTGGCCCAATCGGGCGGCACGCTGATCGCCGCCCGCGCGGCCCAGGGGATTGGCGGGGCCATCCTGGCTCCCACGACCCTCAGCCTGCTCACCACCCGTTTCGTCGAGCCCGAAGCCAGGCGCCGGGCTCTCGGCGCCTGGGCAGCGACCGCGGCGAGCGGCGCAGCCGTCGGCGTGTTGCTCGGCGGCGTGCTCACCGACCTGCTCGACTGGCGATGGGTCCTGTTCGTCAACGTCCCCATCGGCATCGCGCTGCTGCTCGCCGCCGGCGTCGCCATCAGCGAATCCCGAGCCGACGGCGCCCACCGGTCTCTCGACCTGCCAGGAGCGTTCACCGTCACCGCCGGGCTGGCCGTCCTGGTCTACGGCATCGTCAGCACCGACACCCACCCGTGGGCGTCGTCACAAACCATCGGCACCCTGGCGATCGGTGTGGCCCTGCTCCTGGCGTTCGTCGCCATCGAAAGCCGCTTGGCCGCCCACCCATTGGTGCCTCTCGGCGTTTTCCGCCGGCGCAGCCTGTCTGCGGCCAACGGGATCGCCATCATGATCGGCTCCGCCCTCTTCGGGATGTACTTCTTCCTGTCGCTGTTCATCCAGCAGGTCAACGGCTACAGCCCCCTACGCGCCGGCATCGCGTACCTCCCGGCCGGCCTGGCCACGCTGGCCGGATCGGTGCTCGGCACCCGGGTGGTCGGCCGCCTCGGCGTGCGCCGCCAACTCGTCGTCGGTCCCCTGCTCGCGGCCGGCGGCCTGATCTGGCTGGCTACGACCCTGCAGCCGGGCGCGGCCTACTGGACCCATATCTTCGGTCCGCTGGTGATGGTCGGCGTAGGCCTGGGTCTCTCGTTCGTGCCGATGACCATCGCCGCCACCGCGGGCGTGCCCGCCCATGAGGCGGGACTGGCCTCCGGGTTGATCAACACCGCCCGCCAGGTCGGCGGCGCGGTCGGCCTGGCGCTCATGGCCACCGTGGCCGCCAACGCAGCCAGCCACCACCTGCCGGGTCCCGCCGCAGTCGCACGCGCTCTGACCGCCGGTTACGACCGGGCGTTCGGGATCGCCGCCGCCGCACTGGTGGTCGCCTCCGCCCTGGCCTTCCTGTTGCCGCGACGGGCTCCGGCGCCGATGGCCGCCCCGGCGCCGGAGCTACATGACGAGAAGATCCTCGAGCCTCTGGTCGCCAGCGAGACGTAGGAGGGCGCTCACCGGCTGGATTCAGCCCCGTACGTAGGTGCCCGGTGCGGGACCGAGGACAGGGTAGGCGGCACTGCCCATCGCCGGCGGCTTTTGCATGCCACCCGAGCGCGGGACGATCCATTCGATCCAGTCGTTCCACCACGTGTCGCGGTGTTCGGTGGCGTCGGCCTGCCAGGTTTCTGGGTCGGCGGGGAGTTCGTCGTTGGTCCAGAGGCGGGATTTCGGGTTGGGCGGGTTGACGATCCCGGCGATGTGCCCGGATGACGACAGGACGAACCGGCACGTACCTTTGATGAGCTGGGTGGTGCGGTAGGAGTTGCGCCAGGGAACAATGTGGTCCTCGGCGGCGGCCACGATGTAACTGTCGACGTCGATGCCCGACACGGCCAGGCGTTCGCCGCATAGTTCCATGCGGTCTTCGGACAGGGCGTTGTCGATCCAGCATTGGCGTAGGTAGAAGGCGTGCATCTTGGCGGGCATGCGGGTGGAGTCGTGGTTCCAGGCCAGCAGGTCGAAAGCGGGGGGCTGCTCGCCGCACAGCCACCCTGACGCCACGTAGGAGAAGATCAGCTCGTTCGCTCGTAGCAGGTCGAAGGTGCGGGCCATGTCGCTGGCTTCGAGGAACCCCGCCTTGGCCATCTTGCGTTCCAGGCCGGCGACGGTCTTCTCGTCGGTGAAGACCTCCGAGAAGGTGCCAGCGTCGGCGTGATCTACCAGACAGTTGAGCATGGTGGAGCTGTTGACCAGGCCCCGGTCTCCGGTGGCGTCGAGGTAGGCCAGCAGGGCGGTGTTGAGCGTGCCGCCCAAGCAAACCGACAGGTTGTTGACCGTCTCCGAGCCGGTGACCTCCCGGACGACGTCGAGCGCAGCGCGTGGCCCCTTGAGCAGGTAGTCGTCGAAGCCGAAGTCACGCATGGAGGCGTCGGGGTTCCGGTAGCTGATGGCGAAGGTGGTGATCCCGTGTGCCACCGCCCACTCGATAAGGCTCTTCCCGGGAGCCAGATCCAAGATGTAGTACTTGTTGATCCACGGGGGACCCATCAGCAGGGGGATCTCGTGGACCTGGCCGGTGACCGGTTGGTACTGGATCACCTCGACGAGGTCGTTACGGAAGACCACCTGACCGGGGGTGGCGGCCATGTTGGTGCCGAGGATGAAGGGGGTTGTGTCGACCTGCTTGGGCCACCCGTCGTTGGTGACCAGATCGTTGACCATGTTGCGCACACCCCGCAGGACGCTCCACCCGCCGGTCTCCGCCGCCCGGCGGAGAGCGGCAGGGTTGGTGGGCAGATAGTTGGTGGGGGCCAGAGCGTCGGCGATCAGATTGGCGGCGAATCGGGCTTTGGCGGCAGCGACGCGGTCAAGCCCGGCGCCTTCCACCAGGTCGGTGAGCAACTGGCGGTTGAGCAGGTACGCCTGCAACAACCCGTAGAAGGCCGGGTTCTCCCGCCACGCCGCCTCGACGAAGCGACGGTCCTTCAAGTCGGGTACGGCGGGGCCCGCCACGTCAAGCCCGAACGCCCGACCCGCCGTCGCCGTCCCCGCCCTGGTCAGACGGGCGGCGTGGGTGGCCAGGAGGCCGCCGAGGGCGACGGGATGACGTGCTCGCCGGGCCAATGCATGGCCCAACGCTCCGGTGAGGGCAACCGGGTCAAGTGATCCGGCCAGACCTTCGGCCACCCCGAGTCGTTGCAACTCGGCGGCCTCTCCTGCCTTTTCCGCCGCCGGGCCGGAAGTGACCATTGTCGTCGTCCCCCTCATCGATGTGACACCGTGGGCGGCTTCTCGGTCGCTCGTCACTGTGTTCTACAACGGAGGGACACGTTTGACAACAACGTTTTGTCGTCAGGCTGCTAACTATATGCCGCAACGGGGCCGTCCCGGGCGGTTCAGCCGGGTAGCCACGAAGCGGGTCAACGTGCGCAACCACGGAGGCAGGCGGCCTCAGGTTAGATCGGACGCCGCCGCGCCCTGGCCAGCGAGGTTCTCGGGGATGTCGCCGGGCTGGTTGATGGCGCAGTAACTGCGATAGACAGCAAGCAACGCTTGCTTCTGCTGGTCGGTGAGCCGGACATCGGCGCGTATCGCCACCTCCGTCCCGTCCCCGACCGGCGGGTGGCTATCCAGCATTCCCGCCTGGTCGAGCAACGTCTCGGCTGACAGGTTGAGCGCCTGGGCGATCGAGCGCAGCACCCGCATGGACGGCTCGTGCAGGCCGCGCTCGATCTGACTTAGGTACGGATTGGAAACATCGGTCAGTGCAGCCATCTGGCGCAGCGACAGATCAGCCAACTCGCGTTGGGAGCGGATGAACGCTCCCAACGCGCCCCGGCGGGAATCCACCCGTTAGCGGGCCGCAGGAGCTGCCGCGCCGACCAGGCGCTGCGCCAGCTGCCGCTGAGCGTCAAGGACGCCGCCAGCCATGTCGAAACTGGCGTTCACAACCTCGCGGAAGTCGGGAAAACCGAATGTCGGGCTGTCCGAAGACCGCAACGCGGTGGCCGTCAACGCCTTCCACGCCTCGACGGCGAGCTCGCTGCCGCGCTGCGCAGAGTCAACCGCAGAGCGGCTGATGGCGGTTACCACCTCGCGGGTATGATCCGCGGTGGTAGCCGCCAAAACCTGGGCGTCCTTGACCGAGGCATCGGTGTGCTCTCGCACACTGCCGGCCAAGTCGTCGCCGGTCTTTGCACGGGTACTGTTCGTGGGCATGGGGCCTCCTGTAATGGGTGCATAGCGACCGAACTCCGGCGCCATCGCCAACTATAGTACAGCGTCTGCTAGATATACCACGCAGCCTAATCGGGATACGGTCGATCCGACATGGACAACTTCGAGGGTTACGTAGACGCCGCAGGTTCCCGGGTATGGGTCACCACACGCGGTGACGGGCCGCCACTGCTGCTGATGATGGGCATAGGTGGTCACACCCGCATGTGGGCACCGTTGCGGCGCCGGCTCCCCGGCTTCCGGACCATCGCCTACGACTCGCCGGGCACCGGCAAGTCACCCGCGGCCGGTTTCCCTTCCATGGGAGCACTGGCTAGCGTCGCGACCGCAGTGCTAGACGGCCTCGGCGTCGAGCGGACTTCGGTGCTCGGCTACTCCTTCGGAGGAGCCGTGGCCCAGCAGCTCGCCCACCAATCCGCCGGGCGAGTCGACCGGCTGGTCCTGGCCGCCACGACATGCGGGATCGGATCAGTCCTCGGCTGGCCGGCGCTGTGGATGACCACACCAGCCCGCTACTGGTCCTCCGATGCACTCCAAGCGCTGGCGCCCACGCTCTACGGCGGCCGCCAACGCGCCGGGGCAATGACGCCCGGATTCAACGACAACCCACCCGACCCCCTCGGTTACCTGAGCCAACTCATCGCCATCGGCACCTGGACCAGCCTGCCTTGGCTGCGCCGCCTCCGATCGCCCACCCTGATACTGGCCGGTGACGACGACCCCCTTGTGCCGGTGGCCAACGCCCGACTCTTGGCCCGCCGCATCC
The DNA here is from genome assembly GCA_965276635.1 of Acidimicrobiales bacterium. Taxonomy (GTDB): domain Bacteria; phylum Actinomycetota; class Acidimicrobiia; order Acidimicrobiales; family Palsa-688; genus CBDIBC01. The sequence goes on from CBDIBC010000005.1 coordinate 606,392, forward strand.
CAGGAGCCCAGCTGCACGTCGTTCCCGGTGCCGGCCACCTCTTCCTCCTCGACAGCGCTGTGGAGATGGCCCCCCTCATCGAGCGTTTTGTCAGTGCTGAGCCAGAAGCGACAACGAGAACGACTTACTCGGAGGCGACGCGGTAGAGAGGTGGTCACCTACCGGGCGCTGAGCGCGGTCACGCCACCACCTGGCCCACCCACGGAGACCGAGAACCTCGACGACTCGGTGAGACCAGCGAGTCCTCATGTTGGTGGAGGGTCGTCAGGTGGTCGTACTGGCCGCCTCTGCGAGGGCAGGATCGAGCCCCCAGTCGACCGGGTAGGCGTCGGGGTCCACGGGCCGGAGGTCAACGACGGGACTCTCGGCGTGGAGGGCCCCGCCGCAGTCCGGGCACCATAGCCAGATCATGTCCACGGAACGGTCGCAGCTCTCACATCGCATCACGACGTACCTCTCGGGAAGTCACCGCGAGAAGGTCCGCTGCTTGAACCCGCTCATCGCTCAGTAAACCGTCCAGCGAACGCCTTCCGGCAGCCCTACCGCTACTAGCTCTTTGACGAACCGTTGGATGGCGCGCAGACCGTTAGCCTAGAGGCTGCGGTCAGGTCGTGGGAGCGGTGAAGTAGTCCCCGTGTTCGAGGTCGGCGAGCAAGGTCGGGTGCGTCGGCGTCCAGCCCAGCAGGGAGCGGGTGTGCTTGCTGGAGGCGGGTGCGTCGATGGCGTAGGCGCCGGCTATGAATGCGACGTCAAACAGGGGACTGGCTTCCTCGAGTGTCATCGACGCGACGGGAAGATCGAGCTGCCGACCGATCGTGTCTGCGATGGTGCGCAGCGTGATGCCACTCTCGTCGGCGCCGTGCAAGGTGCTGCCCGCCGGCGCCTTTTCCAGCGCAAGCCGGAAGAGGCTGGCCGCGTCGAGGCGGTGGACTGCCGGCCAGCGGTTCGCACCGTCACCGATGTAGGGCGACACGCCGGCCTTGCGGGCGGCGGCGATCAGCATGGGGATGAAGCCGTAGTCGCCGGGTCCGTGCACGGTGGGTGCGAGCCGGACCACGCTGGATCGCACCCCGCGCTCGACGAACTGCAGGCAGGCCTGCTCTCCCGGGATCCGGAAGTGGGCGCTGGACCCGAGGTCCGGTAGGTCCTGCTCGGTGCTGACACGTCCGGCTGTCATGGCGAAGGTGCCTGACGTGATCACGAGCGGTTTGCCGGATCCAACCAGGCCTTCACCCAGAGCGGTGATGGCAGTGCTGTCGAGCCGGGCCAGGCCCTCGGGATCGGCGAAGTCACCACTGAAGGCCATGTGCAGTACGCCGTCGGCCTGCTGGGACCCGGCGTTCAGGGTGTCCAGGTCGCCGAGGTCGCCACGCCGTACGGTGGCGCCGAGGGCCTTGAGGCGAGCGGCGGACGCGTCGGAGCGGGCCAGGCCGATGACCGTGTGGCCGGCTGCGATCAGCTCGGAGACGACCGCAGGGCCAGTGAGCCCGGAGCCGCCGGTGACGAAGACATGCATGACTACCTCCAGACGAGCGAATAACGTCAGTGACTGACTCTACTCTAAACGACAGTCACTGACAATTGGCTAGGTTGGGCATGTGCCACGAAGCGGCGAGCAAGTGCGATTGCGCCTCCAGCAGGCAGCGCTGGAGCTGTATCGCGAACGCGGCTACGACAGCACGACGACCGCCCAGATCGCGGATCGCGCTGGTGTCACCGAGCGGACGTTCTTCCGACACTTTCCGGACAAGCGCGAGGTCCTGTTCGACGGCGAGGCCACGCTGGGCCTCGACCTGGAACGCGGTGTCGCTGAGGCGCCGGACGGCCTTGGCCCGCTGACAATCCTCTTCCATGCGTTCCACGTCGCAGTGCCGCTGCTTCAAGGCAACCGATAGTTCTCCCAACCCCGTCACCAGGTCATCACTGCGACCCCGGCCCTGCGCGAACGTGAACTAGCCAAGGAAGCCTCCCTGACCCAGGCCCTCGCAGCAGCCCTGCAGCGATACGGCGTCGCCCCCCGCCGGGCACAGCTTTCTGCCCAGATCGGCATGGCTGCCTTCGCCCAAGGCATGCTGAGCTGGCTCGACAACCCCGACGACAACCTGGAAGATCAACTGGCGCAAGCACTCGACGATCTACGGGCACTGGCGGCCGAGCGGTAGGCGCTGGGCAAACCACGCCGGCTTGGCCACAGCGCGCTCGCGAGGGACCGCTGACCGGTCACTTCAGACGCGCACCGGTCGAATCCGGACGCCAACCGAAGCTGCCAGCTTACGAATGTCCTCAACGTCGGCGGTAACGATGACACCTCCGCCAGCCCCCGCCGAGGTCGCTACAACGATTGCGTCGATCGTGGCCGACACTCCTCCGATACCGGCCAAGCGCTTCAAGTCGGCAGCTACCCGCGCGACAGGTTCCGTGGTGGCCACGATCTGCAGCTTCTTCAGCACTTGATTCGCCCGTGCGTCTCGTCGCTCACCGACCAGCGTCTCAGCCAGCACAGCGGCGGGCACCAAGACGGGAACACCCGCTTCACTCGATGCGGCCAAGACCGCCCTGGCATCCTGGCTGTCGTTCCTGGACACGGCCCAGAGCCCTTCGCTGTGTAGCACCACAGATGGCCACGGCGCAGGGGGTACACCCCTCACTCCGCGACGAACCACTGGGCCAGAACCCGGTCATACGTCTCGGGCGACGGCGATCCCGCTTCCTGCTCCATCTCATTCACGAGTTGGCTCAAGCGCTCCTGAGCCAGCGCCGCATACAGCAGCTCATTGATCGACGTCGAGAGCGCCCGGCCACCGAACTGAGCCCGGATCTCATCGACCAAGGGCCTGTCCAGTGTGAGCGAGACCTTCTCTTTCTCCTGTGCGGGAGCAGGGGCGAGCACGTTCAGCCCACCTATGCGGAGCCTGGTCGCCGAAGACCCACCGGCTCCCTCGTCACGGCTGGGGGTCCGAGGCTCGCTCGTGGGAGTCTTCTTCCTTGCCGGAGATGTCATGCGTTAATCCTACCATGAGTAGGATTGACGGATCAAGGCGTTATCGCCCCGGGGCGTCCCCGCTGCGGCGTCACCTTGCCACCACCCACGAGATATGTCCGTAGGTCCCCAAACGAGAGCGGACGAGGCGCCACCCGCCAACCAGGTCCTGCGCGAGCAGCGGTGCTGGGCGATTGTCGTCTTACGAACCGCCCCTTGACGGGGAACAGCGTTCGGTCGATGATGCATGCGTCAGTCATTGATTGGAGGACGCGTGGCACGTCAGACGGTGGATGGTTCTTTCGAGGTGACGTCGTGGTCCGAAGACCCGGCGGCGGAGCTGGTCGGTGCGGCCAAGGTCACCGTGGCGAGCATCGGCCAGCGGTTCCGTGGGGGGATCGAGGCAGAGACGGTCGCTGACATGGTTATGACCTACCGCGACGATGGGACGGCCGAGTTCGTGGGCTACCAGCGGGTGCGAGGTCGCATCGGCGAGCGGGCCGGTGCCTTCGTGCTCCAGAGCATCGGGGGCTACGACGGGACCGCCGCCCGGTCTCAGCTGACAGTGGTGTCGGGGTCGGCCACCGGCAGTCTCGCCGGCCTGGCCGGTACTGGTGCCTCGGAGGCCCCGGCCGGCTCGACCGGGACATTCACCTTCGACTACGAGCTTTGACGGCACCGGTCCCCCCGGAGCGGACCGCCAACTTGCTCGGCGCTCTGAGCTTGGCCGTGTCCGACCGGATGACCGCGGTGGTGGCCGGGACAGCCGAGCACTCCGAGACGGCGGCGTCGGCCATGTCCGCGCTCGACCAGTTCCTCCGCGGCCCGTCAGTGGAGCACCTCTCGCAGGTGGTCGGGCTCAGCCAGTCCGGCGGGGTCCGCCTGGTCGACCGTCTCCAGCGCGACGGGCTCGTCGAGCGGCGCCCCGGCACTGACGGCCGGACGGCGGCCGTGTCGCTGACCGCGCCAGGGCGGCGGACGGCGCGGCGGCTGACCAACGCTCGCCTCGAACTGCTGCGTGACGTCGTGGCGGCGCTGACGCCCAGCGAGCAGGATGTGCTGGCCGGGCTGGCCGGACGGATGCTCGTCGGGCTCATGCGGGAACCGGGGGCGACCCGCTGGACGTGCCGCTTGTGCGATCTCGGGGCTTGCGGTCGACCGGAGGGGTACTGCCCCCTGGAGCGGGAGGCCCGAGCCCGCTATGGCGGATCACCCCGTCGCGCTGGGCCCTCCTGAGAGTCTCGACCAGCACCTGGCGCGAGATTCCGTCCAAAGTGCCGAGCAGATCCTGGAATCGCCGGCCACCCTTCACGAGTTCGTCGAGCACCGGGAGCGTCCATCGGCCGTCGATGAGGTGCACGAACCGCTCGCTTCGAACCCAGTCCTGAGTCACCAGAAGGCCACTTTCGGGCGAGGAGGAGTGTCTTGCCGAGCGTGGTGCGGCCTTCGATGGCGGCGTGGGCGTCGGCGGCTCGCTCGAGGGGGAAGGTCTGGCCGATGGTCGGACGGATTTTTCCGCGTGCGGCGAGCGCTAGGACTTCCTCGATCAGCGTGAAGTTCTCGCCTGGGGCGCTGCCGATCTTGGTGAGGGGGACGATCGTGATGTGCCGGTCTTCGGCGAGTTGGTCGTCGATCTGGCCCCAGGTACCGCTCGCGGCGCCGTGCGGTAGGTAGCGACCGCCGGTTGTCAGGCAGTCGAAGAGGCGCTGGCTGGTGTCGCCGCCGACTCCGTCGAAGACAACGTGGGCGCCGGCCGCGGTAGCGGCGGCGAGTTCCTCCGGCCAGTCAGGGTCCCGGTAGTTGATGGCGACCTCCGCGCCGAGACTGCGAGCGTGGTCGAGCTTCGACCGGCTTCCAGCCAGGGCAATGACACGGGCCCCGACATCGGCTCCGATCTGTACCAGCAGGCCGCCCACCCCTCCTGCCGCTGCGGTCACGACCATCGTCGCACCGGGCTCGATCCCCCCGGCGCGAGCGAGGCCTAGCGCGGTGCGGCCGTCAGCGAGCAACGCCACGGCCGGCTGGAGGTCGAGCCCGGCCGGGAGGCGGTGGAGGTCGTTGGCGGCGGCGAGCGCTCGGCTCGCGTACCCGCCGCGGCCGCCGGTGGAGGTGATCACGGTGGCTCCGAGCCAATCGGGGTCGACCCCCTCGCCGAGGGTGGCGACGGTGCCCCCAACGCCGTTGCCGATCACGAGCGGGAAGGCGTCGGCGGGGCGGGGTGAGGTGCCGGCCCGCAGTTGGGTGTCGATGAAGGTGATGGCTGCCACCTCGACGGTGACGGCTACTTCGGCCGGACCGGGCTGGGGGTCGGGAAGGTCGATCGCCTGGAGCACCTCGGGCGGCCCGGGATGATTGACGATCACGGCGCGCATGTGGGACTCCTTGTTGTCGTGCGGTTGGCGGACGCTTGGTTGCCGTCCGGGTCGCCACGGTGAGGTAGTGCCAGGGTCGGGATGAGTCCGATCGCCGAGAAGGCCATCGTCCACCAGAACGCGTGCTCGAACGCGACGGCGAGCCGGGCAGGGGAGCCGCCGGCCGAGTGGTGTCCGCTCACCCCTTGGCCGAGGACCGCAGCGACGACAGCCGTGCCGAAGGAGGCCCCGATTCGTTGGGTGACGTTCAGCAGGCTGGTCGCACGTGGGATGGCGCTGCGCTCAAGCCCTATGTAGCTGGCGGCGGAGACGGCGACCCCGGCAGCACCGAGACCAACGCCCCGGACCACCAGCGCGATCGACAGGGCTGCCACGCTGGTGTTAGTGCCGGCGCGGGTGAACACGAGCGTGCCGACGATAGACAGGACCGTGCCGGCGATCGCGACTCGACGGGGACCGACCCGGTCGGTCCAGCGACCAGCCAGCCACAGGGCGCCCATGGTGCCCAGACCTTGCGGCGCGAGGAGCCAACCCACCTCGGAGACCGAGTTTCCCTGCACCTGCTGGTAGTACAGCGGCAGCAGCAGCAACGGCCCATACAACGAGCTGCCGAACAGGAACATCAACGCAGCAGGCGCTGCGAACGAGCGCGACCCCAACAGGCGCACGTCGATGAGCGCATCGCCGCCGGCGCAGCGGGCGTGGACTGCGAAAACGGTGAGCGACACGATGCCAAGGGCCAGGCAGACCAGCACGGCCGGATCTGTGAGGCCCGCATGGGTGCCCGCCTCCGAGAGTCCGACGAGCACCGCCACCAATCCTGTCGTGGCCAAGGCCAGCCCGCTGCGATCGAGGCGGCTACGGACGTGCCCGCCACCGGAGGGGAGATACCGCTCGGCCAGCACGAGAGCGACGGCGCAGACCGGGATGTTCACCAGGAAGATCCAACGCCAACCGAACGCTGCGAGGATCATGCCCCCAAGAACAGGTCCGGCGATCGGCGCGAGCTGGCCGGGAATGCCGACCAGGCCCATCACGCGACCGAACCGGCGGGGTCCGGCTTCTTGGGCCAGGATCGCCTGGACGAGGGGAAGCACCAACCCTCCGCCGAGACCTTGCACGACCCGGAACAAGATCAGGCTCTCGATCGACCAGGCCGTCGCACACAGCGCCGATCCGCCTACAAACATGCTCAGCGCCCCGAGCAAGACCCGTTTGGTCCCGAAACGGTCGACCAACCACCCCATCGTCGGGATCGCCGCCGCCATCGCCATCAGGTAGCCGGTACTCACCCACTGCACCGACGACACCGACGCGTCGAGCTCACGGCCGAAGTCCCCCAAGGCGACACTGACGATCGTGGTATCGAGCAGGGCCGCCATCGCCCCTACAAGCAACACCCCCCCAAGCCGGACCAGATCGGCATCAACAGGCTCGGCTGGTGCCCCCCCGACCACTTCGTTGGCATGCCACCATCTATACCATGATCATGCTGGCATGCCAACTATCTGGCTGCTAGGTTCGATTCTATGGCGCAGCCGAGACACGACGACCCCGCAAACGGAACCGCCGCCCGTCAACCAAGACATCCGGGCACGACAATCGACGGAGCACCGGTCGGTTCCCTGCTGCTACAGGTCCTGCGAGCGCACGCCAACCTCGGCACCAAGATCCTGAGCCGAGTCGGGATCACACCACCCCACGAGATCGTCCTGCTGTACCTCGACGAGCACGGCCCGCTGCCGCAGACCGCCCTCGTGCACTACATGGGCCGCGATCGCTCCACGGTCACCAACACCCTCCAAGCAATGGAGAGAGCCAGCCTCGTGGCACGCAGGCCGTCAACCGACGACAAGCGAGCAATGATCGTCGCGCTCACCGCCAAAGGAAGGCGGGCCGCCCCAGCCGCCCGGGAGGCCTGGCAGCAGCTAGAGGAAATCACCGTCGGAGCCCTAAGCGAGCCTCAGCGCACCACGCTGGCCGCAGCGCTCACGACCATACGCGACCAGCTCAACCAGGCCACCGACGGCCCACAGAACGACACACAAGGCCCATCGCAAATACAACCTCGACTCCCCTTTCGATCTCAGCAACGTCGCCAACACTCGTGACGAACCACGTCGTTCACACCGTCGTTCCTGCCGAGATGGCCTTCGTAGCCTGCGTACCATCGGGCTCCTAAAGCACCCGGCATACGGTCTCATCCTCGATCTCCGATTCCAAGCGATAGCGATCAAATATACGGAGCCATACCTAGCCGTCCACTGGAGCGCAAAAGGAGGAACCAGTCGCTGCAGGACAATCCCTGCGCCCTGAGGAACAATGCCACTCTCACAACAAACAACCAAGCGGGACGCTACAAATGAAGCGCCACTACGCGTAGCAGTCATCGTCGGCAGCACGCGACAAGGGCGCTTCGGAGATACCCCTGGACAGTGGTCCGCTGAACGCGTTCGAGGTCACGCCGAAATGGAACTCGACCTGATCGATCTCGTCGAGCTTGACCTTCCTGCTCAACTGCCGGGCGAACACGGCCCGGACGTGCGCAGGTACATTGAGCGTATTGACAGAGCCGACGCTTACATCGTCGTGACCCCCGAGTACAACCACGGATACCCCGCGTCACTAAAGCAGGCAATTGATGTGCCGCGTGGCGAGTGGAAAGCAAAACCGCTCGGTCTCGTCTCCTACGGCGGCGTGGGGGGCGGACTGCGGGCCGTCGAGCAGCTACGCCAGGTCTTCGCTGAGCTCCATGTCGTAACAGTGCGCAACACAGTCAGCTTCCATCAGTTTTGGGAGCTGTTCGACGCAGGACAACTCCGCGATCCACGCGGTCCCGATCTGGCAGCGAGCGTCATGCTCGATGAGCTGGCCTGGTGGGCCAAGGTGCTCCGCGCAGCCCGACTCGCCAGCCCGCCACCATTCTGAACGGTACTCGCTTACTGCACAGTCGTTCTGGGTCGACAAAACAAGCTCTTGTGACGTTTCCGCGGGTGGGTTCGGACCGGCTCCGATTCGGGACACGCCCAAGACAGAGGCGGGATGTAGGCTAGCCGCAGGGCAGCCGACCAGGACATAATGATGGCTGGCGAGAAGGTTGACCACGGGTCCTCAAGAGGTCGGCCGGCCACACGTGTCCGCCCTGCGTCCGGCGCCCCGTGACCACCCCTCTGTCCGCGGCGGTCCAGGAGAGGAAAGAACCCAACCACCAAGCGCCCCACCTGCTGGGCTGGTCAGGGCACCCACGGAACAGCAGAAGACCCAAAGACATTGGGCTGACGTCAAAAGGGGCCTGACTGTTGAGCGACATGTTGGTTGGACGCGGGGCCTGTTTGGCGACAGTGAGGATCAGGATGTCGGTGAGCCTCCCCCGGTTTCCCGGACGGTGTCGTTTCGGTGGCGACAGCGTGAGAATGTCCGGAACGCGTAGGACCTCTCGCTAATGGGGTGTGCCTGGGGGTCTGCGAGCGGTCCGGCGCTCGAAGCTCCAGGGCGACGACCCCGGATCGGCTCTTCCCTCCGCCGGCTGTGGGAGGTCGCGGCGGGATCGATGCAGTCTCGACGCGACGGTCGGCTGGCATGACATCGACGCGATCTGCGAGGAGGGCTGCCGCAGCGTGGCTCGGCGCAAGACTGGTCGCTCACGTCGACGCCGGCGGCCGATCCCCGCCCCGTGAGACCAACGAGTTCCGGCCAGCACCGACATCAACCCCAACGCGCGGCACGGCGAGCATGGCAAAGTTGCGGAGATCCGCCGGACCGACGAGATCGTTGAGTAGGGCAACTGCACAGGGCATTCCCAGTGCAGCCCCACGCAGGGCCGTCACGCCTCGAACCTCGATCGCGAAACCCCAGCGTACGGGCCGCATGCGCCGCGCCCGCCTGCATGGTGCTGCATAGGGCAACCCTGAGTAGGTCCGGAGAAAAAGCCCCGAGAAACCCCGATCTCCGAGCGCGCCCCGACCGCGAAACCGCTGGTCCGGCGCCTGTGCCCTATGCACGAGATGCGCCGACCAGCGATTCAATGGTGGCGGGGGTTGGATTTGAACCAACGACCTTCGGGTTATGAGAACGCCGGTTCGATCCGAGTCCGTGCCGTCGAGTCTCATTACTGCTGGTCAGGGCGCCCCTGTCTTCGGCTCATCCGGGTTCAGCGTGACATGTTCGGGGGGTGCGTTTGACACAGGTTTGACGCAACCCGACCGCCTGCTGCTACAGCGGGCCGCCGAGCGGTGACGAGCGGACCGCAGCAAGGACGCGCTCGGCGGCCTCTACCGCACGGCGAGTCTCGTCCCCACTGATAGCCTCGTGGTCGGAGGGATAGCGCCCGTCGATCGTCCAAGGGTTGAGGAGGTTGAGATCCGCTGCGGCGAACGTCCGGCTGTCGCCGGCCGGAAGCTCCCGGACGATCTGGACGAGGTTGTGGATCCTCCGGACCGGGACCGCACGTCGGATCTGTAGCGACTTGATCGCCTTCTCGGCCGCCAAATGGGAGTGGAAGCACGCAACTCTTCCAGGCAGGTCTGGCTCGGATGCGATTCGAGTAGCGACAGCGAGTTCCTCCTCCGCGTCCTGCATCCAGCGCTCGGCTTCCGCCAGATCCTCAGGCGACGGATCGCTCATATACAACGACCCCCTCCCGAGAAGGCCAGTAGGCGATCGTGCCGTTCACGTCCTTCTTCGCGTCGAATTCGGCGACGTCCATGACGAAAATGTCGAAGGGTACCGGTGCGGTGATCGCCGCCATCAGCTTCGCCTGCATCTCCCGGCGGTGCGCCCGGTCCAGGTAGTCGAAGACCACTATGAGATCCAGGTCGCTGTCAGCGGTGTCGTCGCCGCGAGCTACCGATCCGAACAGGATCACTCGTTGGGGGTTGAAGCCATCAACGATCTCCTCGACGATGCTGGGCACGCAGTCCCGAAGCGACAAGCGAGGATGGCTGGCCACGTGAGGCGCCGCACCGCTCTTGATCCGCTCGGGATTGCTCGGCGGCATCTACGAGCCCTCCTCGGCCACACCGTCGTCAGGTCGCGAGAAGAACGAGTATCCCCATCGGCCCAGGACGTAGTTTTCGCGTCCGACAGCGTCGAGGACCTTGGAGCCGTTTGCGGTCAGCGCGAAGGATTCGGTGCGAGTCTCCTTGGAGCCTACGGGCTTCTGGTACACCACGGTCGCAGGAGCGGGGCAGGTGCACAGGTCGCGGCGCAGCAGGTGGACGGGCGACCAGACGAACGCTGCACGGTTACGGATGACCTCGCTGTTGTCGGCTGCCATGTGCTTCCAGTCCCTAGTAAGAGCCCCACCATGGTGACACCCGGCGAGAGTCGATGAGTGACAGTCGACCAGTAGGCCACGGGTGCCAACCTTCCAAGCGAGCGGGGTGCTGAATCTGCCTCAACCTCCGCACGATGTCGGGGATCTGGACGGGCAGGGCGACGTCGGGCGCAGAGCCAGGTTTGACACGGCCCTCGCCAACGGGAAAGCCCTGGCCGCGCAACTCGCTGACCAGGGACTTCGTAGTGGCGGGGGTTCACGACCATCAGGCGACTTCAGGCCTCAGACCCGACGAACCCGCTGGTCACAGCGCTGCCCCTATGCAACCGCCTGGGCGGCTGCCCCACTCAATATTGTCTATCCGCGTGCTCGGTCCCGAGAAATTCAAGGGCGGGGGCGCATCTTCGGATTATGGGTCCGAGGCACGAGTGTCGCCCGCCAGCAGCATGGGACCCACCTTGAGGTGAGTTCCGCCAGAGGGATGGGACCACCGCTCCGCCAGTGATGGGACCACCCCGGAGCATCCAACCAGCGGGGGTGCCGTTGCCGGTGGACTCGCCACCTTCGGCCGGTCAGCGGCTGTCAGGAAGGTGGCCGATGTTCCGGGAGGTTCGTGTGTACGAGATCCGAGGAGTGCTCCGGTTGTGGGTTCGCGGTGAGGGCCTGCGGGCGATCGAGCGGCTGGTGGGGTTGGACCGCAAGTCCGTCCGCCGCTACGTGGCCGGCGCGGTCGAGGCGGGACTGGTTCGCGACGGCGGCGAGGGCCAGCTGAGCGACGAGCTTTTGGCGTCGGTGTGCGAGAAGGTCCGTCCGCACCGTCCCGCCGGGCGTGGGGCGGCTTGGGAGCTGCTGGCGGCCAATCACGAGCTGTTGCGGGGCTGGTTGGTCGATGACGGCCTGACCGCGGTCAAGGCCGGGGAGCTGCTGGCACGGCGGGGGACGGTGGTGCCCGACCGCACCCTGCACCGCTACGCCCTCGAGATGATCGGGGTGGGGCGCTCCGCCCGGGGGGCCACGGTGCGCGTGGCCGACGGTGATCCCGGCGTCGAGGTGCAGGTCGACTTCGGCAAGATGGGCCTGATCGACGATCCCGACTCCGGCCGGCGCCGGGTCCTCCAGGCGTTGATCTTCACTGCGGTGTTCTCCCGGCACACCTTCGTGTGGTTGAGCTTCACCCAGACCACCGAGGCGGTGATCGCAGGGTGGGAGGCGGCGTGGGCGTTCTATGGCGGGGTGTTCGCCGTGCTCGTTCCCGACAACATGTCGTCGGTGATCGACAAGGCCAGCCCGACCGAGCCGCGCTTCAACCAGGCCTTTGTCGAGTACGCCCAGGCTCGAGGGTTTCTGATCGACCCGGCCCGGGTGCGGACCCCGACCGACAAGCCCCGGGTGGAACGCCAAGTTCCCTTTGTCCGCAACAGTTTCTTCGCCGGTGAGACCTTCGTCGATCTCGCCGACGCGCAGCGCCGGGCCGAGGGGTGGTGTCGGGTCCGGGCCGGGATGCGGACGCATGGCACCACCCAGCTACGTCCCGCAGAACACTTTGCGGTCGAGGAGGCGCCCCGTCTGCTCCCCGCCCCGGCGTCGCCCTACGACGTGCCGGTCTGTGCGACGGCCAAGGTGCATCGCGACCACCGCATCGAGGTGGCCAAGGCGATCTACTCGATCCCCGGGAACCTGATCGGGGCCCGCGTCGAGGTGCGCGCGGTCCGGGTCAGCTACCGGGGGGCGGAGGTCCATCCCCGCCAAGCTCCCCGAGTTCGGGTCACCGACCCCGGCTACCTGCCGGCCGAGAGGACCGCCTGTCTATGCGGGATCTGGACCATCTCCGCCGCCTGGCCGCCGGGCACGGCCCGGCCATCGGGCCTACGCCACGGCCGTGTTGGACCACCCGCTGCCGTGGACCAAGATGTGAACCTCCCCCCTTGACCGGACACCCCGGGACCAGCGTGGCTGGGAGAGGATGGGGTCATGGCGAAGCGTCCGACCAACAGGCGTTACAGCGAGGAGTTCAAGCGGGACGCGGTGGCATTGCTGCGTTCGTCGGGCCGGCCGATCGTGGAGGTGGCACGCGAGTTGGGGATCACCGACACGTCGCTTGGCAGCTGGGCCCGGGAGGCGGCTAAGAACGACACCCCCGAGCAAAAGAAGGCGACCGATGACGCGGCCGCCGATGCTCGGGAAGCGGCCCGGCTGCGTAAGAGAGTCCGTCAGTTGGAAGAGGAGATCGAGATCTTGAAGCGGTTCACGGCGTATTGGGTGCGGAGCGAGGACAAGTGAGCGCGAGCAGCGAGGTGATCGCTCTGCGATGCCGGGTGGAGCGCTTGGAGGCGGAGGGCACGATCCTGCGCCGGCTGGGCGCACTGCCCGAGGGCGGCCCTAAGCGCGAGCGCCTCTACCGTTTCGTTGAGGCCGAGTCGGCCAGCTTGGCGGTGGCCACGCTGTGCGAGGTGGTCGGGGTGAGCCGCTCGGCGTTCTACAAGTGGCGGGCCAAGGGGCCGGGGCCCGATGACGCCACCTGGGATGAGGCGGTTCTGGCGGACCGCATCTTCGAGGCGTGGACGGCCAGCCGGGGCCGCTACGGATCGCCCCGGGTGACCGCTGCGTTGTGGCGTAAAGGGGTCCGGGTGAGCGAGAAGCGGGTGGCCCGGTTGATGAGCGAGCTTGGCATCGTCGGCCGGTGCGGGCGGCGCAAGCTGCGCACGACCTGGCGGGACCGGGCCGCGGCCGTGTCGCCGGATCTGGTGGAGCGGGACTTCACCGCTGCGTCGCCCGATGAGCGATGGGTCGGCGACGTCACCTACATCCCCACCGGCGAGGGATGGCTCTTCGTCGCCTCGGTCCTCGACGTGTTCTCTCGCCGCCTGGTGGGCTGGTCGATCGCCGAGCACCTGCGTACCGAGCTGTGCACCGACGCCATGGAGGCGGCTCTGGCGACGAGAGGCAAGCGCATCGCCGCAGGAACGGTTTTCCACTCGGATCACGGCTGTCAATACACCAGTGACGAGTTCCGCCGGTTCTGTCAGCGAACGAATATCACCCAATCAATGGGAACCGTGGGCGATAGTTACGACAATGCCATGGCAGAAAGCCTGTGGGCATCATTGAAACGAGAACTCGTCGACGACGCCAACTTTAGCACCAAAAAAGAGGCCCGTCAGGCGATATTCGAATGGATCGCCTGGTATAATACCGAGCGACTCCACAGTTCCCTCGGTTATGTTCCGCCACGGGAGTTCGATGAGTCTTGGAGCACCAAGCAAGCAGCATAGACCGGTGTCCGGTCTGGCGGGGGAGGCCCAGATGCGCCAGGTCTACGCCCTGTTGGGCCTGGTCAAGCGGTGGGGGCCGCAGCGCCTCGAGGCGGCCTGCGCCCGGGCGGCCGACGCCGAGGCGTTCAACGTGGGCCTCATCGCCCGGATGATCGAGCGGGCCACCGAAGCCGACCACACGGCGCAGCCCCCGACGCCGGCCGGGCCCGGCCCGGCCCGCTTCGCCCGCGACTCGGGGCACTTCGCAACCGCAAAACCCGCGCCCCAACGGATCTTCGTCCACCGAGGTTGACGTCCGGGTCGCCGACGGGGTGCGGCATGACGGCCCCGACCCCGGCCGTCAGTCCCGAGCTGCGCTCCCTGTTGCGCCGGGTCAAGCTCGGCAAGACCCTCGACACCCTCCCCGAGCGCCTCGCTCTGGCCCGGTCCCGCAGTCTCGGCCACGCCGAGTTCCTGGGGCTCGTGCTCTCCGACGAGGTTGTCCGCGGGGACACCCACTCCGCCGACCTGCGGGCCCGGACCGCCGGGCTAGACCCCGCCATGCGCCTCGAACACTGGGACGACACCGCCGCGGTCAGCTACGACCGTGCCACCCTCAACGAGCTGGTCAGCCTCCGCTTCGTCGAAACCGCCCACAACGCGCTGATCCTGGGTCCGGTCGGGGTCGGCAAGACCTTCCTGGCCACCGCCCTCGGCCACGCCGCTATCCGCCGGCGCCACAGCGTGCACTTCGAGCGCTCCGATCAACTGTTCAAGCGGCTCAAGGCCTCCCGGCTCGACAACAGCCACGACGCGGAAATCCGCAAGCTCATCCGAGTCGACCTACTCGTCCTCGACGACCTGTGCCTCCAAGCCCTCGACGCCGCCGACACCGCCGACCTCTACGAGCTCGTCGTCGAGCGACACCGCCAGGCGGCCACCGTGGTGACCTCCAACCGGGAGCCCGTCGAGTGGCTGGCTCTCATGGCCGACGGCCTCCTCGCCCAATCCGCCATCGACCGGCTCCAATCATCCGCCTACGAGCTGGTCCTCGATGGCGACAGCTACCGGCGCCGCCAGAAGCCCACCCCCGGGGACCCGCCGCAGCCGCCACCCACCCGGCGGCCCCGGCGGGCTTGACCGCCACCGTCCCCGGCCGCCATGATCCCAACGTCGACGCTGGAGGCACCCCGGACCCGGTCCCTTGCCACTGGCGGAGCGGTGGTCCCTTCACGCTGGCGGGCGACAACGAGTCGACCTCAGGCCGCCTCGCTACCGCCCTCGACTCGCTCCGCTCGCTGGGTCTGTATCTACAACGGTGTAACTGTCTACCTACAGTAGCCGGGCCCAGCCTGGCGGAAGGAGAGACAGTGACAGACGTTATTGACGTGGTCGACTCGACCGTGGTGATGGAGCCCTCGCCCGGTTCGGCGCTGGCCGCGAAGATCGGCACGGAGGAGTTGGCGGCCGAGCTGTTGGCCCGGGCTGACGGCGACGCCATGAGGTTGGTCGGTCCGGGTGGGCTGCTGGCGGACTTGACCAAGCGTGTACTCGAGGCGGCGCTTGAGGGCGAGATGACCGAGCACGTCGGCTACGAGCCCTACGACCCAGCTGGGCATCACTCGGGTAACAGCCGCAACGGCACCCGCACCAAGAGGGTGATCACTGATATCGGCCCGGTCAGTATCGACGTGCCCCGCGACGGGGACGGGTCGTTCCAGCCGGTGATGGTGCCCAAGCGTAAGCGTCGCTTGGGCGGGGTGGACCAGCTGGTGCTGTCGTTGTCGGCCAAGGGTCTGACCCATGGTGAGATCTCCGCCCATCTGGAGGAGATCTATGGGGCCAGGGTGTCCAAGGAAACTGTGACGCGCATCACCGACGGGGTGCTCGAGACCATGGTCGAGTGGCAGAACCGGCCCCTCGACGCCGTCTACCCGGTCATGTTCGTCGATGCCATCCACGTCAAGATTCGTGAGGGTCAGGTGGCGAACCGGCCGATCTATGTGGCCATCGGGGTCACCGTCGACGGCGAGCGCGACATCTTGGGTTTGTGGGCCGGCGAGGGCGGGGAGGGGGCCAAGTACTGGGCTCACGTGCTGACCGAGATCAAGAACCGGGGCACCAAGGACGTGTGCATCCTGGTCTGTGACGGCCTGACCGGGCTGCCCGACGCGGTGGCCTCGGTGTGGCCGAAGACCATCGTGCAGGCCTGCGTCGTGCATCTGATCCGCAACAGCTTCCGCTACGCCAGCCGCCGGGACTGGCCCGAGCTGGCCAAGGACCTCAAGCCCATCTACACCGCCGTGACCGAGGCGGCTGCCCTGGAGCGCCTGGCTGACTTCGCCGGGCGATGGGAGGCGAAGTATCCGGCCATCGTCAAGCTGTGGGAGTCGGCCTGGGCCGAGTTCGTCCCGTTCTTGTCGTTCGACCCCGAAGTGCGGCAGGTGATTTACACCACGAACGCGATAGAGAGCGTGAACGCCAGGATCAGGAAGGCGGTCAAGGCTCGGGGTCATTTCCCGAACGAGCAGGCTGCTCTCAAGTGTGTGTACTTGGCCGTGATGAGTCTCGACCCGACCGGAAGAGGCCGTCAACGCTGGTCGAATCGATGGAAAGGAGCGTTGAATGCCTTTACAATCGCCTTCCCAGACCGTATGATAGTCGGAACGAAGTAACCGAGATTCACTCGTAAGAGAAGAACCAGTTACACCGTTTATGAGACAGTCCCCGCTCGCTCGGTTGGTGTCTGAGGGAGCTGTCCGGATCTCCCCAGTTCCGGGATGCTGCCGGCCAGAGCGGCGACTTCCAGCCGGGTGCGTTTGACGAAGGTTTGACCCGTCAGAAGGACGACGCTCCAAACGCGACGGCTCCCGGTCGGCGGCCATCCAAGCCGGTGCTGCCCATGGACGCTCTGTTCGTTTCGGCGGAGGTAGACGGACTCATCGCGTCGGCAGCGGCCCTGGACACAAGACCCGGCTCGCCAGCAATTGACGGATGTACTCCGTCACTCGTGCCAGGGCGGCGGAGCCGAGGGAGTAGACCCTTGACGGCCGGGGCCCAATCCACCCTGGACCTTGCATCTTCGCCAGGAGTTCCTGGGAACTCCCGTTCAGGAGGCGGCGTCGAGAAGTGCAGTGGTAAAGGCGACGGAGACGGCGGTGATCTGGTCGGGGTCGATGGCGAGCGCAAGAGACCGCTGAGCCATAGTGATGGCGGATCCGTTGCGGACACCGAACTGGTCTCGCAGGAGTCCAAGGGCGTTCGCGGTGACGGCTCCGGCGACGGGGTCATCGCCGAGGTGCCGCAGGGTCGATCCGAGGTCGCGCAGGGAAGCCGTCTGCATGATGCGGTAGACGTCGGCGGCATCCTTATCGCTGAGCCGGTCCGTCTTGTTCTGTTGGAGGCGATCGCTGATCTTGTGGACCTTGGCCACGAGCATGGCGGCGAGTCCGGCGACTTCGACGGTGATGCTGCGCGCGTCGTCGGGGTCGAGGGAGGTGATGGTCATGCGGGCGTGGTCGACGAGGGCGGCTTCAAGCCCGACGGCTTTGCGGGCGGACTGCGGTCCGTGGGGGGCGATCCGAGCGCTGCGTCGGCCGCCAGGCGGGGCGACGGCGTCGGGGACGATGAGGTCGACGGGAACGATGGTCTCGACGCCGTCGATGTCGAGGGTGACCGTCCAGATGCCCGGCTGTCCCTGTGGCTGGGGCAGGATCTCGAACCCCGCGGCGCGCATGGTGGCTTCGAGTTCGGGATCGTCGCCGAGGATGGTGGGGTCGAGGGCGAGATCGCCATCCGTGGTGTACGGAGCGACGCCGATGTCGTTGGCGCCGGTCTGGAGGTAGATGGCCTGGGCGCCGGCGACGATGACGGCCTTGCCGTGCGGTGCGAGTGCGAGTGCGAGTGCGAGTGCGAGAAGCCGCCACCACTTTCGCCGACCTCCTGTTCGGACCCGAGTGAGCGACGGGGTCGCAGCCGAGGTAGCCGCCCGATACGATCGAAGCATGGCCACGGAGCTTCACCTCGACCCGGAGCTGGCCGAAGCGGTCCGTCTTGCTCGGCGTCGAGCCGAGGAGATGGGCGAGCTACCGCGTGGGCCGTTCCCGCCGTTCGAATCGACGCTTCCTCCCGAGGCCAGAGAGCTGATCGCCGGGTGGCTCCGAGACGGCGGCTACGACGAAGCCATCGCTCGCATCGCCCTCGAAGACCCCGACCTCGCCAACCTGTAGCCCTGATCGATGGCCGTCGTCATCGACGACCGCCTACTGCTCGACGTTTTGGCCGGCCAGGCGCCCGACGAGATCACAGCCGAGCTGGGCGGCGGGGTCTTCACCACCAGCGCCTGGTACTACCGCCTCGGACGCGCCGTGTTCGGCGGCTCGGGCTCCGGAGCGCTCTCCGGCAGGTTCGCATCGCTCGACCGTGACGTTGGCCAACGGGTGCGGGCCCAGCTGGGGGAGCTGCCTTCGAACGTCGGCCTGCTGCATCCTCGGGTCGTGGTCCCCGTCATGTTCACGCTCCGGGTGCGACGGCAGTTGAACGTCCTCACCGCCGAGGCCCTGGCGGTAGCCTTACTGCTCCCAGCTCGCCTGCTCCTCACGACCGACGCTCCCCTGCTGCGCTCGGCCACCGACGAGACAGGCATCGACTGCCAGGTCCTGGGCTGACGCCCGCTACGGCTCGCCGGGCCGGGTGCCGATTCGTGGCTTATTCTCGGCCCTGGTGACCAGGGTCAACATCACCGCTGATCTCAACGACGAGGACGACACTGGCTACGTCTGGACGTTCCTCGATGAGGCGCGGGACCCCTCGGTCGTCGTCCGGGGAGCCATCGTGGTGGCGGGGACGCCTGACGCGCCTGCGGTCGCCGAGGTCGTCGACATCGTCACCAAGCCGGCCGGCAGAGTCGTGCACCTGCGCATCCTCCCCGGCTCGGTCAGCAACTACGCCGCAGCTGTCCTTCGCGCCACGACGTCCGCCTGACCCACGCTCGACCTGGGCACCGGCCCAACGGCGACGGCTCGGCCGGCCGATGCGTGCCGTCCCGTACGCAACCGCCGACTTGTGGCAGCCCCTGCCGGTCGGTCCGGTAGAAACCCGGTAGAAATCCTGAGACACAAGAGGGGCCTCCTCGACGGAGACCCCTCTTGACCTGCACTCTCTTGGTGGCGGGGGCCCGATTGTCGCGTTAGCTCCAACCGATCCAGCCACTGTCCTAGTCCATAGGGTGCTCTGGCTCGACGACGAAAGTGCTGCCTGACCTGCGCCGACGTCGTCCGGCCGGCGCTCGTGCTGACGTCCGACCCCATGCGAGCAGAACAGTCTCCAGGCCCGGCGGCCCGCTATTTGGGCAGTCGTAGGTTTAGATCGGGGTCAAACACTACGACCGAGCCTTGGCACGGACCCGGTCCGTTGAGGGCAGGAGTACGCAGACGGCCGGCTGGTATATCCAGAGCGCGTAACCTGGCATCACATTCGACGTAGGACGATCCAGACATATCGGTACCCCCTGAGCGTAGTAGTCTCCATGATGTGGAAGGTGCTTTGCTCCAAGACTCTGGCGCCGGGATCACCCAGGGGAACCGGATGCTGCTGGAGGAGCTGCACCGTCGCGCCCATGGCGCCTTCGATGTCGCCGACGCCGCGCGGATCCTCGGCATCGATCACGACGAGGCTGGCCAACTCCTCGTCTACCTGGCCCGACGGGGATGGCTTTCGCGGGTGCGGCGGGGATTGTACGTCGCTGTCCCCTTGGACGCCCGCCGCTCGGGCGAGTGGATCGAGGATCCCTGGGTAGTGGCCGAGCGGCTGTTCAGCCCGTGTTACGTCGGCGGATGGAGCGCCTGTGAGCACTGGGACCTCACCGAACAGGTCTTCCGGACCCTGCTCGTGGTCACTGCTCGCCGGGTTCGCCACCGCGACCTCGACGTTCAAGGCCTCCCATTTCATTTGACCGTGCGGGACCAAAGTGCCTTGTTCGGCACGGTGCCGGTGTGGCGGGGCCAGAACCGAGTGGCGGTATCTGACCCCTCCCGTACCGTGATCGATGTGCTCGACGACCCACGCCTCGGCGGCGGCATCCGGACTGTCGCCGACGTGCTGCACGAGTATCTTCGGGGCGAGCATCGAGATGACGACCGACTCGTCGAATACGGCGACCGCCTCGGCAATCGCGCCGTCTTCAAGCGGCTCGGATACCTCCTCGAACACTCCGGCAGCGAAGCTCGGGGCCTCGTCGAGGCGTGCCTCGCTCGACGCAGCAGCGGGCTCGCCAAGCTCGACCCATCCGCCAAGGAGACCGGGAGAATCCTCCGCCGCTGGGGTCTCCGGGTCAACGTCGCTCTCGGCTCACCCGGAGACGACTGGTGATCGGACGGCCGGACATCGTCGAACGGGTCGGCGAATGGCAGCTCACCGAGGAGGTGATCGAAAAGGACTACCTGCTCGGTTGGCTCCTATGGGGAATAGGAGCCGACCCGATCCTCGGAGATCAGTGGATCTTCAAGGGTGGCACTTGCCTGAAGAAGTGCTACATCGAAACCTACCGGTTCTCCGAGGACCTTGACTTCACCGTCCTGCCCGGTGGCCCCTACCGTCCCGAACAGATCGAGCCGCTCCTCGGCCGGGTTCTCGCACGCGTCCACGAGGCGTCGGGTATCGACTTCTCCTCGCGGCCCCCACTACTCCGGCTGCGCCCCGACGAGCTGTCCAACGAGGGCCGCGTGTACTACGTCGGTCCACGCCAGACGCCGCAGCCGGCCAGAGTGAAACTCGATATTTCGGCCAACGAGACCGTCGTCCGGCCGCCGGTGCTGCGCGACATCGCCCATCCTTATCCGGACGGACCTCTACCGGGGCGAGTCCGGTGCTACTCCTTCGAGGAGGTCTTCGCCGAGAAGATCCGGGCCATGGCACAGCGGGCTCGACCCCGCGACCTCTACGACATCGTCAACCTGTTTCGCCGCAACGACCTCCGGCTCTACCCCGAGGTCATCCGCAAAACCCTCCATGAGAAATGCGCCGCCAAAGCCATCAGCGTCCCGACCGCCGCCGACTTTATCGACTCACCGCTCATCGCCGCGCTCGAGACCGACTGGTCTCAGATGCTCAGCCATCAGTTGCCCGCCCTGCCGCCGCTTAGGGGATTCCTCGATGAGCTCCCACTCCTCTTCGGCTGGCTCGAAGGTACCGCCGAGTTCGAGGAGCTTCCTCCCCTGCCGGGCGGAGCCGACGAGGAGGCCTGGTCACCTCCTCCCACGGTCGCCACGTGGCGTGCGGGCATCCCGCTGGAGACCGTTCGGTTCGCCGCCACCAACCACCTCTGCGTGGAGCTGTTCTACAATGGCGATTGGCGACGCATCGAGCCGTATTCGCTTCGACGCAGCAGCGCCGGTCGGCTTCTTCTCCACGCCGAACGCTCCGATGGAAGCGGGCATCGAACCTACGGCGTCGACAAGGTCGAAGGACTCCGAGTCACCACTGTCCCATTCAGGCCCCGCTACCCCATCGAGTTCTCCGCCCATGGACCGCTCCACGCCCCCGCCCAGAGCCGGACTGCTGCCGGTTGGGGAGCCGGACCTCGACGAACGTCGGCGCGGACAGCAACCGGGCCTGCCCACATCTACCAATGCACGCGATGCGGCAAGGAGTTCCGCCACAGCAAACGCACCGCGACGCTCCGAGCCCACAAAGACCCCTCCGGTTACCCCTGCGGCGGCCGACGTGGCATCTACCTCGGGACTCGGTGACGGTGCCGGCTCTGCCCATCAGCACGACCAAGATGCCACCCGACCCGAATCGATGCGGTCCCGTCCGCCGTAAGCTCACTTCCGAGCCGTCGCAATCGATCAGCGCCACGCCGACGATCAGCCGTGAATTGGCTCATCGTAGGTTCAAATCGCTGCGATCAGCATAACTCACCTCATATTGCCGTCCGATCGCCGCGTCGCGCCGATGAGGCCGCGACGACGCGCGATACATACCCGTCGACGGGGCGTCCCCCCCATCAGGCCGGAGCGATGACCTCGTCAGCTACCCAGCGGGCAACCCTCTCGGGGTACGGCGCATCCAGGGAAAGGACGATGTGGCGGAAGCCGGCGTCGACCGCTGCGGCGATTTGGTCCTTTGTCGTCGCCGGCTGGTCGTAGGAGACGTGGAGAACGTTGGACCGGACGATAGACGCAGGGTCACGGCCGATCTCGGCGCAGTAGCGGTTCAGCAGGGCGCTCCGGCTGGCGCCGTCGGCGACGTCGCCGCCGGGCATGTTCCACGCGTCGGCGTGCTCGGCGACCACGCGCAGCGTGGCGCTGGCGCGGCCGCCGATCACGAACGGGGGGTGCGGTCGTTGGACGGGCTTGGGGTTGCACCACGCGCCGGACAGGTGATGGAAGGTGCCGTCGAAGTCGAACGGCTCCTGCTCGGTCCACAGGCGATGGATGATCGTGCATGCCTCGGCCAGGCTTGCCACGGCAGCCGCCGCGCTGACGTAGGCAAGACCGTGGGCGTCGTATTCGTGCCGGGCCCACGGGACGCTCGGCCGTGAACCGGCGCCGATACCGAGTTCGAACCGTCCGCCCGAGACGATGTCGACGGTCGCCGCGATCTTGGCCAGCATTGCGGGCGGCCGGAAGCGGTTGCTGGTGACCAGCAACCCGAGGCGCAGCCGCTCGGTCTGGGCGGCGAGGGCGGTGAGCAGCGTCCAGCCTTCCAGCGTCGGCCCGTTGCGGTCACCGAAGATCGGCAGGAGGTGGTCGAACAGCCACGCGTGCTCGATCTCGGGGATGGCGTCCGCCTGCCGCCACACCTTCAGCACGTCCTCGTAGGTGACCTGCTGCGGTGCGGTGGCGATCCCGAAGCTCACTCCGGCGGTGTTCGCCATCACCGACGTCGCAGGCCGGGGTCGAGGATGGCCGGCTGCGTGTCGTTCTTCTCTTCCGGCGCGAGGTCGACGCCGGGCGGGACGATCAAGTCGATGGCGTCGAGGATGTCGGCGCTTAACACGGTGTCGGCGGCGGCGAGTTGCGAGTGCAGATGGTCCAGCGTGCGCGGGCCGATGATGGCGCTGGTCACCGCCGGGTGTGCCGTGACAAAGCCGAGCGCCAACTGGATCATGGTGAGACCGGCCTCATCGGCGACCTTGGCCAGCTCCTCGACGGCATCGAGCTTAGCCCGATTGGTTGGGATGGCCGTGTCGAACATCTTCGGCATCAGCGTCGAGCGACTGGTCGTCACCTCCCGACCTTCACGGACCGCTCCCGACAGCCACCCAGACGCCAGCGGACTCCACACCAGCACGCCCATGCCGTATGCCTCGGTGACAGGCAGAAGATGCTTTTCCACCTCTCTCTGCAGCACGGAGTAGCCCGGCTGCTCCGTGACGTACCGGCTGAGATGGTGTTCCTTCGCCGCCCACTGCGCTTCGACGATCCGGTAGGCGGGGAACTGGGAGGACCCGAAGTAGCGGATCTTTCCCGCCCGCTGCAGGTCGGTCAGCGCCGACAGTGTCTCCTCGTCGCTGGGCGTCGGGTCCCACCGGTGCATCTGGTAAAGGTCGACATGGTCGACGCCGAGGCGGCGAAGGCTGTTTTCCAACTCACTGAGTAGCCAGCGGCGGGAACCGCCCTTGTGGTTGCGTTCGTCGCCCATCGGCAGGGTCGCCTTGGTGGCCAGCACGATGTCATCACGCCGGCCGGCGATCGCCCTGCCCACCATCTCCTCCGATTGACCCGCGCTGTAGAAGTCGGCGGTGTCGATCAGATTGATACCGGCGTCGAGGGCGGTGGTGATCATGGCGGTGGCGTCGTCCTGCGTCGTGCGCCCGAGGGCGCCGAAGTTCATGGCGCCGAGGACGAGGGAGCTCACCTCTACGCCGGTGCGGCCCAGCGTTCGATACTGCACGTACTTACCTCCATGGGGGTGCGCTGATGTGGCACCATAGAAACGGAACGTTGCTCCGTTCACTATACGGATCGCAGTTCCACTTTGCAATCCGTCGAGGAGATAGGACGCCGTGACCGACACCGGCCTGCCAGCAGGGCAAGCGCCGCAGAAGCGGGCCGACGCCCGTCGCAACGAGCAGGCCCTGCTCGACGCCGCGGCCGCCGTGTTCGTGACCTCTGGCGTCGAGGCCCCGGTGCGGGACATCGCGGCGGCTGCCGGCGTTGGGATCGGCACCATCTACCGCCACTTCCCCACCCGGGCTGACCTCATTATCGCCGTCTACCGCCATCAGGTAGATGCATGCGCCGAGGCCGGTCCGGCGCTTTTGGCGAGCAGCGCAACACCGCATGCAGCGTTGGCGGCATGGGTGAACCTCTTCGTCGACTTCCTGGTCACCAAGCACGGGCTCGCCGCAGCGATGAAGTCCGACGATGCCGGGTTCCATACCCTCCACGCCTACTTCCTCGACCGCCTCCTGCCGGCGTGTGCCCAACTCCTAGCGGCCGCCGCTGGTGCCGGCGAAATCGCGAATGACATCGACGCCCACGAGCTGCTGCACGGCATCGGCAACCTCTGCATCGGCGCGAACAGCGACTCCCGCTACGACGCCCGTCGCATGGCCGGGCTGCTAATCGCCGGCCTGGCGCACGCAGCAGGGGCCTGAATCCGGCTGCGGCACCGATGACCTGTACCAGTGACATGGCTAGTGCCGCGTCAGGCAACGTTAGCCCTGTACCTCCCACTGGGCGATACTGGGCCGTGCGCTCCCGCGGCGACATCTGGCAACTCCACTCCCCCACCCCGCTTGAGCGGGTGTTCGGCGCGGAATCAACCGCTGTCGTCATCTTGTCGACTGACAACGAGCCGGACCTTCGTGGGATCTACGTGGTACCAGCCGCCCAGACCGACATTACGGGTGTCGCTATCGAATTGGCGGTCGGGCGCGAGGAAGGGCTCGACTCCGGCGTCGTGCGAGTTGCGCTAGCTCGACCGGACTGGATCAACTGCTCGTGGCTCGTCAGCCTGAATGAGACCGACCTGAATAAACAAACGGGGGTGCTTTCCGAAGAAAAGCTCTCCAAGCTCGGGGAGATGCTCCGACTTGGAGGCCTCGAATGATGGACATGCCCCTTTAGCACCGGGTCTACAGCATCCCCCCGAGGCAAACGTTAGCTGACACGGCACTAGGTACGTGGCGTCGTTGCCCTATAGCGGCAACCTTCGGTGGCGTACGTTACCAAGCTGTCGCCGCTCGTTGCCCAAAATCGGCCGCGTCGCTCGCCGCCAACTGCGAAAATCCGGGCCGCTCGACGCGTAACCCCATCTCGACAGGTGGACCTCCGAGTAGCGTCAGTGGAGAGGGTACGAGAATTCGGGCGACGATGCAGGGCTTGATCTCAGGGCTCCAGCAGGCCGAGCTCGCGCAGGCTCTCGGCGGTAGCGACGATCGTGGTTTCGGCCGGACGCGGTTGCCAGCCGAGTTCCTGTTTGGCGCGGTCGTTGTGGATCGTCAGTGGCGACGGGTCCTCGCCGGGCGCCTCGTCGGTTGTGACGTGCTCGCCTGCAGGCCCGAGATAGTCGCGGAGGATCTGTGCCAGCCCCAGCCAGGTGATCGTCGGGCCGTCCGCCAACAGCAGGTAGCGCTTCCCGGCGGCGGCAGGAGTGGCCATCGCTGCGATGTGGGCGTCGGCGACGTCGCGCACGTCGACGACGCCGAAGCGCTGGCGTGGCAGGGCCGGCATCGTGCCCTCGATGATCGCCTTGAAGTGGGTCAGCGTCGAGCGCAGTGCCGTCACCAGTGACGGGCCGGCGATGAATGTTGGATTGACCACCACCAGCTGGGTGTCGCCTCCTTCGGTCCCGATGAAGTCCCAGGCGGCACGCTCGGCGATCGCCTTGGAGCGCGGGTAGGGCGGCAGCCTTGGCGTATCCGGGTCGGTCCAGTCCGCCTCGGTGTAATCGCGGACTGCCTTGGGCGAGTAACCCACCGCCGCGAACGAGGAGGTCAGCACCACCCGGCGCGCGCCGGCGTCCCGGGCTGCCTCCAGCACCCGCACTGTGCCCTGGCGGGCGGGGACGATCAGCTCGTCGGGGTCCTTGGGCTGGGCGGACGGGATCGGCGACGCGACATGATGGACTTCCTCCACACCGTCGAGCGCGGCCGGCCACCCGTCGTCGGAGGTCAGATCTGCTGCCACCAGCTCAAGGCCGGTGTCGTCCCCACCACCGCGGCGCACGGCCTCGCGCACACCTGCCTCAGCATCCAGTGAGCGCACCGTCGCGCGCACCTCACGCCCATCACGCAGCAGCACCGCGATCAACCGCGTGCCCAGGTATCCGGACCCGCCTGTCACCAACACCTTGGAGCTCATCCGAGTACTACCTCCTCCAGTCGAGGGAGCATTTTCTGTATCTGCGAGTTCGCCTCGGCTTCCGCGCCCGTGTCCGCGCGGTCGCGGGCATCCCAGAGCGCCGCCTTCGCCCGCAGGTACTCGAGGTGGAAGCGCAGCGTCTCGATCTCGGCGTCGACCCGCTCGGCGTGCCGCAGCAGCAGATCGCGCTGCTCACCCGCCGCCACATGCCCACGCTCACGGTTGGCCTGGTAGGTACGCATCTCCCCGATCCCGACACCCATAGCCCGTAGGCAAGCCAGCGCCTGCAGGTTGTCCAAGTCCTCGTCGCGGTAGCGGCGGTGCCCGCTGCTGGCATCGCGGGCGATCGGGCCGATCAGCCCAACCTCCTCGTAATAGCGCAACGTCGGCTCACTCAGCCCGCTGCGCCGGGACACATCCTGGATAGTGAGAGCGGCCATGCGACCAGCAGAACACACTTCAAGCGCTTGAAGTCAAGCCCTCACACTGTCCGGTCCACTACACAAACTCACGGACACGACTTCCGACGCGGGCGCTGGTTGAACCACGCGGTCGGCCGAGGACTTCGCCGTGCGGGCAATCAACGGCCTCCCTGTCGACCCCTCAGGGCCGGACCCGAATGGGGCACCGCAAAACACCTGAGACCGTCGCGGGGCTCAAAACGCCCACAGCACCGAATTCAGAACGAACATCGGCTCATAATCTCTCGCGTTACCCCAACTCAACGACCTGTTTTAACTTGGAGATGTCCATGGCCCGATTCACGCACTAGCTCCAACCGCGCCGGTCACCATCGACGCCGTTTCGTCCTCTATTGAGGAGTCATTAAGGGCTGCCGGGTTCGAGTCCCGCGGAGCGGTCCTGACCTCACACAATATGAACCTAATAGCGTCCCGACGGGTCTGGCGGCAAGCAGCATCCGGGCCAGACCGCTCGCCGGCAGGGAGGGCGTCCCGACGTTTCTGGAGGCAAGCAGCATCCGGGCCAGACCGCTCGCCGGCAGGGAGGGACCATCGCGTCGCGCAGCCGACCGAAGGAGTCCGGATTGTCGCAGCGAAGTCGGCGATTTGCGGGCCGCGGCCGTTAGGTCAGCACGAGGCACTGGCGGTTTGCAATTCTCCGAGCGTTCGCCGTGCGACTTCGCTGAACCCGTCGCCGTTGGTCGTGTCGCTCCAGCGTTCATAGGCGATCTTCAAGGCAAGCGCGCCTAGCTGCGCAGCGACGCACGACGTCAGGTCGGGGACACCCCGTCGTTTGAGAGCGTCGGTCATCGACTCGGTGAGGCCGAGTCCCTTCAGCGCTTCGCGCTCTCGCAGATCGGGGTTGGCGGCGATCACTGCCCGCCTGCGGGCGCTGAATTGACGGCGGACGGGTGTGAAGGCTTCCCTACCGACGGCGTCCAGGGCATTCGCCACCGCTTCGAACGGGGTCGCCGCGTCCGGCGCCGCGACGATCCCTTCGACGAGTAGTCCGCTCATTGTGTCCCCCCCAAAGAGCACTTCCCGCTTGTCCGGGAAGTACCGGAAGAAGGTGCTCTTCGTCAGCCCGGCGTGCTCGGCGATCTCGATCACCGTCGTGTTCTCATAACCCCGCTCCGCGAACAGATCGAGGGCAGCCACAACGAGCCGCTCCGCCGCGTCCGGCTTCCAACGGGCCATTGGGACAGCTTACGGCACTTGGTCCCATCACCTGGTAGGGTGATAGGACTAAGTCCTATCACTTCTGCTGGAGGTGCGCACGTGAGCCGAGCCGTCATCCATGAAACGTTCGGAGGTCCCGAGGTACTGGAGTTGCGGGAGGTTCCCGAACCACACGCCGGTCCGGGCGACGTCCGCGTCCGCGTCGCAGCCGCCGGTCTGAACGCGATGGACTGGCTACTCTCCTCGATGCCCGAGTTGGCAGCACAGTTCGGCATCACGGTGCCGTCCGGCTTCGGATACGACTTCGCCGGCGTCGTCGACGAGGTCGGCGACGACGTTGAGGGTTTTGCCGTGGGCGACCGGGTCTACGGAGGCGCGCTTGGGAGAGCCGTCGCCGACTTTGTGGTGGTGGCCACACCCGCCGAAGCCCTGTTGCATACACCGGAGGGCATAGGCGACGAGGTGGCGAGCACGCTTCCCGTAGCCGGGCGCACCGCCGCCGCTGCTCTGGCCGCGGTTGACCTGCGGTCCGGTGACACCGTCCTGGTCGGCGGCGCCGGGGGCGGCGTAGGCGTGTTCGTTGTACAGCTTGCCAAGCTCGCCGGCGCCACCGTGATCGGGACCGCCTCAGAGAACACCTTCGAGTTCCTGCGGAAACTGGGCACCGAGCCCGTGGCGTACGGCGCCGGGCTGGCAGACCGGGTACGGACACTGGCTCCCGAGGGTGTGACGGCAGCGACAGACCTGTTCGGCACCGAGGCGGTCGAGGCCGCCCTGGCGCTTGGCGTACCGCCCGAGCGCATCTCCACCGTCGCCGCGGGGCCTAACCCTCCCGGAGGGGTACGCGCGACCGGCGGGATCGACGCCCAACCGGACGCCTTGGAGCGGATTGCCGACGCCATCCTGGCCGGTGACGTCACCGTGCCCATCGCCGCAACCTTTCCGATCGAGCAGATCCGCGATGCCGTGACACTGCTGGCCGGACGTCACGTCCACGGCAAGATCGTGGTCACGCTATGACCGCTCCCCGCTGCAGAAGCGAAAGCCTGTCATTCCCGATACCGTGTTTATATCCCGATCGGATTGAAATGACCGGCCCATTAATCGGCGCCGCACCTACTCGAGACCGTCTCCTTGGACACTGGCGCCCCGTAGATCTCTTGGAAGTGCGCCGAGATCTCACCGGTCGTCAGGCCCTTCGCATACAGCGAGAGGCCGATCTCGTCGACCTCCCCCAGCCGGCGTTGACGCTTCTTGACGATCTGCGGCTCGAAGGTCCCGGCCCGGTCCCGGGGGACGTCGATCTCCACCGGCCCCGAGTTCGCCGAGATCCCCGTCTTGGTGCGGGTGCCGTTGCGGATGTTCCCCGGCCCGGGCGGGGCGTCGTGCTTTTCGTAGCCGAGATGGTCGGTCATCTCCTCCGACAGGGCGGTCTCGATCACCGACTTCGTCAACAACTTCAACAGCCCGTCAGGGCCGGTCAGCGACAGGCCCTTCTCCTTGGCCATGCGGACCAGCGCGACCGCGGTCTGCTGCTCCGCAGTCACCTCCGCCGGCGGCTTGCGCTTGGCCATCTCGTCCAGTGTTGCAGTCACGGTTCTGCACCTCCTCGCCGAGCCCTTCAGCTCAGCGTTTCAGGCCAGAAACACCGATCGGGTTCGTGTTTAGGGTGTGCGATGTCCCGGGAGGCTCGCTCCACCGCTTGTCGCCTTCGTGGCCGTTGTCCGTCTTGCGGCTTCCCGGGACACTCGGACCGGCCGGGGTGGCTTGATAGGAGCGCGACTATCGCCCCGCCGAAGCTATGCCCACCGGCCAGCCCGAGGTCATCCCCGCTGACATCACAGAGGAGACCTTTCCATGCTGGTCTTTGGCATCGACGCGCACAAGCGCAACCACACAATCGTCGCCGTTGACGATCGGGCCCGGAAACTCGCCCAACGAACCATCCACGCCACCACCGCTGATCACCTGGCCCTGATCGTCTGGGCCCACGAGCTCGACGGCGAACGGGTCTGGGCGGTCGAGGACTGCCGACACCTTTCCCGCCGCCTGGAACGGGACCTGCTCACTGCCGGCGAACGGGTCGTGCGGGTCCCGACCAAGATGATGGCCGGAAACCGCAAACAGTCGAGGGAGTACGGCAAGTCCGATCCCATCGATGCTCTGGCCGTGGCTCGAGCAGCCCTCCAAGAACCCGACCTTCCTGCTGCCCATCTCGACGGGCCACCCGGGAGATCCGCCTTCTCGTCGACCACCGCGAGGACCTCGTGGCCGAACGAACCCGTGTCATTAACCGGCTCCGCTGGCACCTCCACGAGCTCGACCCGACCTGGGAGCCCCGCCTGCGCTCGCTCGACCATCCCAAGACCGTTGCCGAGACCACCGCCAAGCTGACCAGGCTGGAGGGAACCGTCGCTCGCCTCGCTCGCCGACTCCTCGAGCGCTGCAGTGCACTCACGGCGGAGATCCGCCAGCTCGACGTCGAGATCGCCGACCTCGTCGAGGGCACAGCCCCAGCACTATTGGCGGTCCACGGCTGCGGGACGTTGACCGCGGCCAAGATCATTGGCGAGACCGCCGACGTGCGCCGGTTTCGGTCCAAAGATGCCTTCGCCCGCTATAGCGGGACGGCCCCAATTCCCGTGTGGTCATCGAACCATCCCCGCCACCGCCTCAGTCGGGTCGGGAATCGCCAACTGAACTGCGCCATCCACCGTGTCGCGATCACTCAGGCGCACTGGCAACCGCAGGCCCGGGCCTACCTTGCGCGGCGCCAGGCCGCTGGCGATACCCGCAAGGAGGCCCTCCGGGCTCTCAAACGCCGGCTCTCAGACGTCATCTACCGAGCCCTCTTAGCCGACGCCACAACCGCCTCAGAAGTCTCAGAACTCGCCACAGCAGCGGCGGCTTGACATAGGAGCGAGGGACAGTCCCAGGCGGCCAGCGACCCGCCAGTATTGGGGGTGTGGAGACGCCTCCGGGCGAGTCCCAAGGGGAGCGCCATGATCGACCTGGTGGCCACGGTCAAGTACCTCAGCCCCGTCGCGGACCAGAAGTCGTGGTCGGATGCCGCCGCCGAGGAATGGACCAAGTTTCAGCCGCTCATGGAGGACGCCGGGACGCTGGCGTCCAAACTCGGTGTCGTACCCGGTGTCGGGACGGTCGCGGCCGGCGCCGCTCCGGTGCGGGTCTGGATGGTCTCATGGCCCATGACGATCGCCCCGCCGACGAGCACGAACAGGACCAGGAAGGCGTCGGCGATGCCTTCGGTCATCTGCCACAGCTGGCCGACCCGGCTTTGCGCGGTGACGTTGGGGGTGGCGAGCAGGGTGTGGCCGAGCAGGGTGAGGATGGGGTTCAGGGCGTCGGTGACGAGACTGCGGAACCAGTCGTCGATGGCCGCGGTGATGTGGCCGGTGATGTCGAACAGACCCGGCGAAGACTGCGTGCCCCCGCTGACACTGCCGGCGCTGCCCGGTGCCGGCGTTGTCGGTGCGTTGGTGTTGCCAGGACCGACCTGGATGCCCGGCGGCCCCTCACCCGACGACCCCGAGCCCGACCCGGCGGTGGTCGGAGTGGTCGACGCAGCGGTGGTCGAGGCTGAGACGGGGGCGGCGGTCAACACGACCGTCGTGACGTCCGCACCGGAGCGGTGGAGCACCTGGGCGCGGGCACGGACGCCTTGGCGCTATGGCCGCTGCCGCCGAGAACGAGCACGGCGACCAGGCCGCCGATCGCGAGGAGCAGCCTCGGGTGTCGGCCTCGCCAGGTACGGGGCCGGGTCGTCATCCGCCGACCAGCGAGGCTAGGATGGAGACCAGAAGCGGGGCCAAGACGGCCAGCGCGTAACCAATTGCCGCGGACTTGAGGGCGATCTTGACCTTTTCGACCTGGCCGGGGTCGCCGCCCGCGGTCAGATAGCGCAACCCGCCAATGGTCAGGAACAAGTTGGCGACGCCGGCCAGGATGCCGACGATCCAGTTGGTCAGGTTGCTGATCACCCCGCTCAGCGTCGGGGCGCCACCGGCCGCGAAAGCCGGGGGTGCGACTGCCACCAGCAGGCCGAGGGTGATCAGGGCGGTGAGGGCCAGCCGGCGCCCGGCGACCCGCGGTCGCCGCTCCAGCCGGCGCCACAGGCGGCGGGCGGCGGGCGGCGGGCGGCTCCCGCATAATCGGGTCGGGTGGGGTTGGTGGGGGTGATATGTGTCGTGTCGACCTCCTCGGTTCAGTCCCGGTGCGGCGCCCGGGACGTGGTGCGGGGGTCGGCCCGGTCGGTCCGGTCGGGCCGGGTCGGGCACTCTCACCTCCTCGGTGGTGGTGTCGAGCGACGCTTGTCCGGTCGCCGGTCCATTGACCGGCCGTGCCGGGGACGACCCCCACTAGAAGAACAAGGGGTTTCGGCCCTTTTTTCGACAAACTCATCCGGTGGATAGTCCTCAGAGGTGAGCCATTCGGCGAGTGCTGATTCAGCGCGGCGGCGCCGTTGGTGGCAGGTCTTGTAGCCGAGCCCGAGTGCGTTGGCCGCGTCGGCCAGGTCGACGTCACCGATGCGGGTGGCGCCAATCAGCTCGGCGTCCGCGGCGCTGAGCACCCCGGCCCGGACCGCTTTGGCGAGGACGAGGTCGGGGTGCCCCCACGGCCGGGGCGGGGCCGCAGATACTGGTTCGTTGCCGGGCCGGGCACGTTCGGCCAGCTCGGCGCGAAGTAACCGGTTGGCGCCGATGCGGGCCAGCCAGCACAGCCGCGACGCAAGCCGAGCCCGGCCCGGCTTGCAGTTGGCGACCGCGGCCAGGAATGCGGTCAGGGTCTCGGCCTCGATGTCGGCCGCCTTGCCGGGGCAGGCCTGGACGAGCGGCCAGGCGGCGCGCCGCAGGCCGGGCAGGAGCACCCCGGCCAGCCCGACCATCCACGCCCCACCCTGGGCGCTGGAGCGGGCGACGAGCTCGTTGACCACCGCGTCGCGCACGTCGAACGGCGTTGAGGGGTGCAGGAGCCTCGCCTTCAGCTCCCCGAGCGGGATCGCCCGGTCCGGCAGGCCGGCGACCGTGGCACCGTCGAGGGCGAGGGGGTTGGGGCCGGCGACGAGGAGATCGAAGGTCTTCTCCAGGGTGTCGAACGGCGAGTCGGTGAGGATGCGGCGGGCGGCCATGGGCAGCTCCTTCCACTAAGGAGCTGCCATCGCGCCACGCGGGGTACCCCGCTTTTACCCCGAATCGACCCCACACCGCCCAACCCCGCGACTCCCCCGAATGTGGGGTGCTCGCGGGGTGTCCTGACCGGCCCGACGCGTTCGGGCAGCTTAGTGGGGTGGGGTACCAACTGCCCCGAAGTGGGGTACTCCCCGAGGTTGCCACCGCCAAGTCGCAGGAAGAAACTTCTCGGACGGCCCCTTGCGCCGGGGGTAGGTCACCGTCGGGGGCCACTACCCCACTTTGGGTAGTGGCTACCCCAAAGTGGGGTAGCCGTCTGTCGCTGATATGGCAGGGGTAGCTGATCGGCCACGTAGAGTGGGATGGTGAGATCGCCGCAGACGCTCAGCGAAGCCGACCGGCGTCTTGTCGCCGCATGGGCTGCCGACTACGCAGAGCGGGTCCTGGGGTTGTTCGAGGCCGAAGCTCCAGCTGACGATCGCCCTCGCGCTGCGATCGCACGCACTTGGGCGTTTGCCCGAGGAGAGTTGAACACTGCTGAGGAGATTCGTCGCCGCTTCGTCGGTGGCGTCCCTGCCGGGGAGGTGAGAACTCCCGCAGCCGCCGCCGCTGCCCGAGCCGCCGGTCAAGCCGTTGCCATCTGCCACATGGGCGCACACGCGCTTGGCGCCGCCGCGTATGCCGTCAAAGCCGCCAGCCTGGGGGCCCCCGACCGGCCACAAGTCGTCGACGATGAGATCCGTTGGCAGCTCACTCACATGACGGCGGAGGTCCGGGCAGCCCTGCAAGCCCTGCCGCCAGTCGGGGAGAACTCGTCAGGCCCTCTCGGACCTGGGCTCCTCACATCCGGCCAACTCGGCACGATCATCCGTGACCTCCAGGTCGGTCTCGCCCAATCCGACCCGCATGGCCTATCAGCCACCTCTGCCGTTTCTGCGACGGACCAGTAGTCCGTATCCCGCGGGGTTCGAAGCCGCGGGGTTCGAAGCCTCGGGGTACAGACTTCTGAGCCCGGGCTATCAGGATTCGACGATCCGGTAGCGACGAGGCGAAGCGGACACGAGCTGTGCCTCGCCACCAGCCTCCAAGCGGGCCAGGGCATTGGACACCGCCCCCTGAGAGCGGCCAAGCGCCTTGCCGATCTGGGTCGGACCGAGGCCCTCACCGGGCCGGGCCGCCAGGTACTCGCGCACGAGTGCGCCCAGCGCCCCCCGGCCGAGCCGGTCGACCGAACGGGCCGCCTCATCACCAGTGCTGTCGTCGGCCGTGGCGTCACCGTTCTCCGACATGGCGTCGTCGGGGGCGGCCGTCGTGGTGCTCCACCGGTCTGCCAGCCGCCGACCACACTCGCGCCGGCCGGGCTCTCGGCGGGCCGTGCCCGCTGATTCGAGGCTGGCGAGGTGCTTGGCCGCGGTCGACTGGCCGATCCCGAGAACCTCAGCCAGTTCCGCCGAGGTCGCCCCCGGATGGGCGGTGAGGACTTCGAGGATCTGCTCGGGTGAGACCTTTTGCGTGGTTGCCATGGTGGCTCCCTTTCGGGTCGAGTTGCTTCCGTCTCGGAGGAGCTACCTCCGTCTCCGGCTCGATCTCAAGGCCATGTGCCGATCCTTTCCGATGTGCCCTCGCAGATGAATGAGCCGGGGGGTGATCGCGGTGGTTTGTAGAAAAGGAGCGCTGGACCCCTTGTTCTTTAGGTGACGCTTGTTCGGTCGTGGGCCGCCCATGACCACACCTACCGCCCCCCGCAGTGCCGCCCGTCCCGCTCCGTCACGTCCCGTCGTGCCGCTGGCCGTTTGGCCCGGCGCCCAGACCTCAGCCCAATACCAGCGAGCCGGCCGCTACCTGCCCGGGTGCGCCCAGCACCCGGCCAAGATGCTTCCCGAGCTCGCCCGGCGCATCGTCACCGAGTACTCCACCCCCCGTTCCCTCGTCGTGGACGTGATGGCCGGCATCGGGACCACCGTCGTCGAGGCCGCCGCCCTCGGTCGGCGCGCCGTCGGCGTGGAAGTCGAACCCCGCTGGGCCGAGGTCGCCACCGCCAACCTCGACCACATCCTCGACCCCGCTCACCGGCCTTTGGCGGAGATCCGCGTCGGGGACGCCCGCAAGCTCGGCGACGTCCTCGGCGATCTGGCCGGCACGGTCGACCTTGTCTGCACCTCCCCGCCGTACGCGTGCGACGTCGGGAACATGGACAAGGCCAACTGGGGAGCCGGCGGCGACCTGTGCCCGACCGGCGAGCGGAACTACTCGACCGACAAATCCAACCTCGGCCACGCTTGCGGCGCCGCCTACGAGCAGGCGATGGCCGACATCTACGCCGGCTGCTTCGCCCTGCTGCGCCCAGGCGGGGTGCTCGTCACGGTGACCAAGCACACCCGCCGCCACGGACGGACCCTCGACCTGGCCGGCCTCACCAGCGTCCTCGCCCGCCGAGCCGGGTTCACCTACCTCGCCCACGTCATCGCCCTCCACGCGGCGATCCGCGACGGCGACCTCGTGGCCCGGCCGTCGTTCTGGCAGACCACCCAGGTCCGAAAGTCACGCGCCCGAGGCGAACCCGCCCATCTCGCGGTGCATGAGGACTGCTTGGCCTTTCGTCGACCGGAGGTACCCAATGCCCATTGAGCTCCCCCTGTCGGTGTGGCCCACCGCGCAGCGGACCGCCCGCGCCCAACGAGCTGGCCGGTATCTCGAGGTGTCGGGCGTCCACCCGGCCAAGATGCTCCCCGCCATCGCGGCACGGGCCATCGCTACTTACACCCGACCCGGTGATCTCTGCGTCGACCCCATGGCCGGCGTGGGAACGACGCTCGTCGAGGCCGTCCACCAAGGACGCGACGCCATCGGCATCGAGTACGAACCCCGCTGGACCGAACTCGCCGAAGCCAACCTCGCCGTCGCCCGCACCGAAGGCGCCAGCGGACACGGCGAAGTGATCTGCGGCGACGGCCGATCCCTGGCCAGCCTGGTCGACCCGGCCGTCCGGGGGCTCGTCGCCCTAGTCCTCACCCCCCCGCCCTACGGCCCTTCGCTCCACGGCCGGGTCACCGCCACCCCCGGCCAAGGCGTCCGCAAAGAACACGACCGTTACTCGACCGACCCAGCGAACCTCGCCCATGTCGGGCTTGCCGGCCTCCTCGACGCCATGCGCACCGTGCTGCGAGGAGCGGCCCAACTGCTGCGCCCTGACGGGGTCGTCGCCATGACCGTGCGCCCCTGGTGGCGCGCCGGTCAGCTCATCGACTTGCCCGGTGCCCTCGTGACCGTCGGTGAGGAAGCGGGCCTCGTCCTCTACGAGCGCAACGTCGCCCTCCTCGCCGCGCTTCGAGACGACCACCTCGTTCCCCGGTCGTCGTTCTTCGCCCTCGAACAGGTCCGTAAGGCTCGCGCCGGCGGCATGGCCCGTTCGGTCACGGCTCATGAAGACTTGTT
This sequence comes from Acidimicrobiales bacterium, assembly GCA_965276635.1. Classification (GTDB taxonomy): domain Bacteria; phylum Actinomycetota; class Acidimicrobiia; order Acidimicrobiales; family Palsa-688; genus CBDIBC01. Next base: position 642,806 of record CBDIBC010000005.1, read on the forward strand.
GGTTTGGCGGCTTCGGACCCGACGGTGACGAGCGCCAAGCGTGCAGCGCCCCAGCGCGGGCCAGTTGCCGGCAGCCTCGACGAGATTCGCCTGATCGCCGAAAATGCGGGGGCGTTGACGCTCCCTCCGGAAGCGGCGGCGATCCTGGCACGCGTCGTTCGCGCTCACCTCGCACGGGCGTCTCGTGCCGACGGATCAGCGAAACAAGGTGTCCTCGCAATCGGTCCCCCTGTGGAGGGAAGCTCTCGCTCATGACCGAGCCATTCGCCGCCTACGTACGCACCAGCACCGAAGACAACCAATCGCCGGAGGACTCAAAGCGCTGGCAGCTCGCCCTTGCCAATCAGCTGATAGTCCCGCACGCCGGGAGTATCACCGCCGTGTATCACGACATCAACGTGAGCCGGTCGCTGCCCTGGAGTCGTCGCCCCGAAGCCAGCCGCCTCCTCACCGACGTGGCCGACCCGGGCCGCGGATGGAAGCGACTTGTGATTGGCGAACCCCAGCGAGCCTTCTCCGGCCCGCAGTTCCAATTGGTGTTCCCCGTCCTGTCCCATTTCGGTGTCGAGCTGTGGGTGCCCGAGATCGGGGGCGCGGTCGACCCCGACAGCGAGGCCCACGACCTCGTCATGAGTCTCTTCGGTGGGTTGTCCAAGGCCGAGCGGCGGCGCATCCAGCACCGCACCAGAGCCGCCGCCCTAGCCCTCGCCGCCGACGGGCGATGGCTCGGCGGTCGGCCCAACTACGGCTACCGAGTCGTCGATACCGGCCTCCCCCACCCCAACCGCGCCAAGGCATCGGCGGGCGCACAGCTCCGCACCCTTGAACCCGATCCAGACACCGCGCCCGTCGTCCGACGCATCTTCGACCTGTACGACGCTGGCGTCGGCTACCGGTCCATCGCACAACGGCTCGAAACTGAAGGCATCCTGAGCCCCGGCGAGGTAGGACCCGTCCGACACCCGCGCTCCGCCGGGGTCTGGGGTGGATCTGCGGTGCGCGCCATCCTCATCAACCCTCGCTATCTCGGCCACCAGGTCGCCGGACGCCAACGCCGTCACGACGAACTCCTCGACACCCGCGACCCCGCCCTCGGCACGACCTCCCGCCAACGGTGGCAGGACCCCGACGTCTGGGCGTGGTCGGAACAGCCCTCGTGGCCGGCACTGGTGCCCAACGAGCTTTTCGAGCGGGTCAACAAGCGCATCACCAACACCCACGGCAACGGCCGCCGACGACAACGCTCCGAGCCGGGCCAGTACCTGCTCTCCGGGGCAATCCGATGTGCGCACTGTGGAAAGTCCATGTCCGGCAACACCGCCAAGAACAAGCCCTACTACCGCTGCTCGGCGACCCGGCCCGACTACGCCACGCCTTCGGTCCCCGGGCACCCACCCACGTACATGGTCCGCGAAGAACGCATCCTTGCCGCCGTCGACAAGTGGCTCAGCTTCCTCACCGACCCCTACCACCTCGACACCACCGTGGCCGCCATCCTGACTGCAGACGAGAAGGCCGACACCGAACCCGCGGACGTGACCCAAGCACGCAACCGAGAGCACCGTCTCGCAGTAGAACTAGACCGAATGCTTGCGGCCGTCCGTGCCGGCATGGACCCCACCCTCGCCGCCGGGCAGACCCGCCAGATCCAGAACGACATCATGGCCTCCAGATCCGTCATCGAACGTTGGGTTCGATCGCACGAGCGACCGACCCAACTGACCGAACCCGACCTGCGGGCTGTGCTCACCCAAGCCAGAGGACTCGTCAAGCTCCTGGCCGCGGCGGATCGCATCGACCGAGCAGCCCTCTACCGAGCGCTCGGCCTCAGCATCAGATACGAAAAAGAAGCTCCAACCGGGCGGGAACTAGTCCACGCCCAGTTGGAGCTATGTGGTGGCGGGGGTTGGATTTGAACCAACGACCTTCGGGTTATGAGGATGAACTCCTGGACCGCAGCGGTGTCGGCTGGTCGCGAAGAGGCTGGTCAGGACGTTGCCAGGAGCTGCAAATCCACCCTGCTGATTCCGTGTCCGAGCCGGCGTGTTTGACACAGGTTTGACACGGACCAGGGATGCGTCAGGCCACGGTGCGGCCAAGCAGGTGGCGATTCTTGGCCACTGAGCCCGGGAGAATCGAGAAGTGGACCTGACCGTCGTCATCGACGGCATCCACCCTCACAACCGCCTGCGCCTGCTCGTTACCGGCCAGCAGCAGGGCACCCGGTACGAGACGCTCGGGGTCCGCGGCGTCAGCCATGGTCGACCACCCCAGTCCGTCGTCGTCCTGGGCATTCAGATCAGCTACCAGATCAATATCGCAGTCCACGGCTCTCTCCCTCGTGGAGGTCACTACTCATGGTACGGGTTCCGCCAGAGGCTGTGCTGGCAGCATCGAAGACGTTCTACCCCGTCGTCCAGGTCGTCGAAGGAGACCGTGAAGTGGCGAGGGTTCCTCCCGGTCGGTTCCAACCGGAGCCCAGCCTCCCTGATTGCCCCAACGGCGACCAGAGTTAGGACTTCGAAGCGGACAAGCGGTGCCTGCTGAGCCAGCTCGTCTACCGTCATGCCACGAGCGGCGAAGACCGAGATTCCGTAACTCGCGTAGACGGAGTGATGTCGCAGGGCGTCCGCTCGGAGGAGCTCGGCGTCGAGCTCGCCACCTCGGACAACCACGGTCTGCGCGTCTTCAAGGCGATCGCCCTCCCGAATGTAGCGGTTCTTCACTATCACAGCCTCACGATCTGAATTGTGTCGACAGCGACCAGGCCTCGATCCGCGCCCGATCCCCACCCACTGGAAGTTCGTCGTCGTAGGCCATGCTCTCCAGCTTGACACCGAGAGCCGCGCCCGCCGCTCTTGGAAAGACACCTCACTCCGACCGCATCCATTCGGCCGACTCACACTCGATCGGCAACGCCGGGCGGCGGACGTCAGCAACTCAACGCACCCACGGCGCCGGCCACAGGTCAACTCGTGTTTGCCAGGAGTCGTTCCAGTTCTGAAGCCAATCGCGCCTCTTCCAGTTGCATATCGCCGTCAAGGTCGATCACATATTGGTAAGCCCGCATCTCGGCAACCGTTCCCAGCAGGTGCGCTCCCGAAGTACGTGACGAGTCACGCACTCGCGGTTGGACCACAATCACGATCGGCGATCTATAAGCCGCACCGTAGGTGATCGCCTGATTAAGGTCATCCCGGTCGGGCGCCTGACTGGCCGGTTTATACTTCACCTCGACAATCGCCGGGTTGCTAACTCGCCCGGCTCGCCGCCGCCGGAGTACGACGTCGGGAGATGCGATTACCGAGACCTCGCCCGGCTGGAAGATTTGGCCTCGGGCACCGTCGGGTGGCAGCCTATTGCCATCGAGGACATCTTCTGTCCAGCCTCGCTCGCTCCCGATGTTCAGCAACACCTGCCCTACGTAGGCTTCGAAGACGACCCGCATATCAGCGACAAGCGACGGCAACTCGATGTGCGAACCACCCTGCTCCACCAACACGGCCTGGCGGCCGATGATCGTCAGCGCTAGATCGAGCGCAGGCCGGTAGTAGGACCGCAGCGTCGGCAATGCCAGTTTACCGGTGACGAAGCCATCGTCCAAAAACGACTCCATCGTGTCCAGTTCGACGCCCTGGAGGGCATTCCACGCGTAATTCAAGTCGAGCCGGGCCCGCCGGCGGTTGCGGCGCAATAGCTCATCGCTGATCTGATCGATGTACTCAGACAGCCGCCGAACAGCGTAGAGCAGGCATTGGTTGATCGGGTTATTTACCGACCGTCGAAAGTATGAGACGACGACCTTGCGGCGGTTCCCTCTTGCGTAGGTGTTCTGTAAGGTTCGGCCCATTGCAATTCGGCCGCAGGGAAACGAGGTTGTCTCTTCTGAACGCTGATACTCCTTGTACAAGCCGCGATCGACAATCACCTCAATGACCCGTCGAAGCGCGGAGGCATAGATCACCGCGAGCGACGGATAGAGCTGGCCCTCGGCTTCATAGAGACGCGTAGCATTCACCAACGCGGCGGGAGCTACCTTGGAGACTGATAACAAGTGCGATAGGTTCCTTAGCGGCACCCGCGGCACGACTTCAAGAGTCAGGCGGTCGTTTACTGGAATAATTCCGATCCAGCCTTTGCTGGCCAGCTCGATCGATCCGGGTCGCAGGCGGACCTCGATGTAGCCCTTGCGGTGCAGGTTCGGATAGACCTCCAGGCGACCATCTCGTAAGAGATCCTCCGGTTCAACCTGGACGCTCTCAAACTCAGCCAGTCGGATCACCCGGGCCAGGGCTGGTGCAGCCTGGCCAGCGGTGAGGTTCATGGCTCCTCCGCCCCTCCCACATCATCCGCACCGCTTGCGTTTGACGGCGTGGTCAACACGACACCATCCCACAACCGGTCAATCGCCGCCCGACCGTCAGGGTCCAGCCGGTAGGCCTTATCGAAGTGGAAGCGCAATTGGTGTTCCCAAAGCCGGGTCAGGCCGACCTCGTGGTTAATGCCCGTGAAGTATGTATGACCAAGGGCAGCGTGCGGGTTGGCCCGCGCCCGATTATTGACGTCGCGGAAGAACTCCAGAACCCGGTTCCGCAGTTCGGGTCGCATACGAGATCAAGGACTCGACGCCGAAGACCCATCAGGCTCGGGTCGTCGACCTCGATCCCGGCACCCTCGAACAGCTGCGGGGCCACCTCGCACGGCAGCAAGAAGAGCGCGCTGCTTGGGGCCTCGGCTACCAGGACTGCAACGATCTCGTCTTCCGGCGGGAGGACGGCTCCCCTGTGCACCCCGACTCGTTCAGCCAGACTTTCGAGCGACTTTCCACCTCCTCTGGCCTGCCCCGGATCCGCCTCCACGACCTGAGACACTCGCATGCCTCGATTGCCCTGAGCGCAGGAGCCGCGGTCAAGGTCGTAAGCGAGAGGCTCGGGCACCAGGATCCCGCCTTCACGCTCAAGCAGTACGTCCATGTCATCCCCGGCATGCAAGCCGAAGCCGCTGCCGTCATCGCCCGGTTGGTCCAGGGCCAGTGAGCTACCGGCGGCACGGGACGAAGACCCCGCTCCGCCGACGTGACCGACACCCCGCGCAAGCAACCTCACCTGACACCAAGCCGGCCCGCAGGGCCGGTGCGGTAGCGACGGGCCCCGCAAGGGGTCCGTCGTGCCGTCCGGAGAAGCCACGAGCCGCCTGCGGCGTCTCGCTACCGCCCTCGCTCGCAAGCTCGCTCGGTTGGTGTCGAAGCTGGCCTGTCCGGGCCGGTTCGTTTGACACAGGTTTGACACGGCCCACGGCAACAAGAAAGCCCCTGGCCGCGCAACTCGCTGACCAGGGGCTTCGTAGTGGCGGAGGATACCCCCGTTCGTCCGACTTTGGACCTCGGCGGCTGCAAACATGCTGGTCAGGCGGGTGTGCATACGCAACCGCCGGGGCAACCACCTGCTCAATGTGCGCTTACCTCGACTTGGGTCCCCAGAAACTCGACCTGCTCTCTACCTTCGGGTTCAGTGCCCGAAGGTACCGGTAGCTCATCTGGCGAAGGCACACCGGTATCGAAGACCGCGACCAAGGAGCGTGTACCGCCCGGCGCCGCGTGAGGCGAGCGGATTGGGAAGCTCCAGGATCTGCCGAGATTCGGACTCAAGTGCTGAACAGACGAGCAGGATCCGATACGAGTCTCGGTGTCGCTGCGCAGCGATCACCTCGGTCTCGCCCAGTTCGAACTCGGCAAGATCCCGGACCTCGCCAACAAGCGCTTTGACTTCGAAGTAGAGGCTGCCTCTTGACCGCCCCCGAGCACGGAAGTCGTATCCGAGACTGTCGGATCCTTGGTCGTCACCGAGCACGATGTTCCGATACCCGGAGACCCACTCGACCTCGCGGTAGTGGCGCTCCAACCACGCGCGGGCGACCACCTCGCCGACGAGGCCCACTCCACTCCGCTGCTCTTCGCTCATTCCAGGGTTTCGAGCCATCGTGAGGCCGCGGCCTCCCTGGGCACCGCTCCGGGCCTCGCTACGCCCCGGGATCTGTGCCAATGCGATCTTTCCGGATTGTGCCAACAGGTCTTCGGTAACTCCGGAGGCCACGGCGTCCGCCAGCCTTCCCCAGACTCTCGATGTCCACGGAGACCTCGTGCCCGTCGATCTGAAGATGCGTTCGTTCGTGTTGCCGACGCCGACGATCGTCGGCGTCGGCGTCGTCCCTGGATAGGAGCTCCGAAGGATCGAGTCCGAGAAGTCCCAGATCGAGTACTTGTGGCATGGCGGAGGGCCATCCCAGCGCGTCGGCAACGACCTCGAGTATCCGCTCCGTAGATAGGTAGGAGAAGTCGGTCACATAGGACGCTTCGAGGGCCGACCGTGCCTCGCTCACCGGTGAGCTCCATCTGACGGGCACAGCTGGGAATGTCAAGCTGATCTGGCCCCAGGGTGCTCGTCTGATCTGGCCCCGCCAGCGGCACGTAGGGTTGGTGGATGCCGGTGCCTCCGGGGCAGGTCGTGGTGCAGGTGCGGGTCACGCTGGACGACATCCGGCCGGTGATCTGGCGTCGGGTGTTGGTGCCCGGCGGGGTGCGTCTGTCGCGCTTCCATCGGATGCTGCAGGCGGCGATGGGCTGGACCGACTCGCATCTGCACCAGTTCCGCATCGACGGGGTGCTGTGGGGGATGCACTTCGACGACTGGTGTGACGACGAGCTGGACGAGGCGACGGTGACTGTCGCCGGCGCGATCGGCGGGGCGCGACGGTTTTTCTATGACTACGACTTCGGTGACGGCTGGGAGCACGAGATCGTGGTCGAGGATCGCTGGTCGGGCGGTCGGGGCTTGAAACACGCCGTGTGCCTGGCCGGGGAGCGGTCCTGCCCGCCCGAGGATGTTGGCGGGCCGCCCGGGTACGCGGATCTGTTGCGGGTCCTGGCCGATCCGAGCGACGACGAGCACGAACACCTCCTGGCGTGGTCTGGCGGGGACTTCGACCCGGACCGCTTCGATCTGGTCGGCACGAACATCGACCTGCAACGGGTCGCGGTTCGCTGAGGGTCAGGCGTTGCGCCGCCGGTTGGCGGTGGCCCGGAGCCGGTAGCTGTTGGTGCCGGTCTGGAGGATGTGGGCGTTGAACGTGACCCGGTCGACGATCGCGGCCACCAGACGCGGGTCGATGATCACCTGTCCCCACTCGCTGAACGGCAGGTTCGACGCGACAGCGACCGACGCTTTCTCCTCGCGTTCGGTGAGGATCTGGAACAACACGTGATCGAACGACGCACGCGCAAAGGGGCAAGGCGAACACATCGGCCTGGTGAAACTCGACGTTGGCCAGCCCGGCTGCGTCGATGCCGTGCTTCGCTTCGGCGAGCGATGTCGGCGGAGAGGTCGATCGACACGAGCCGCGCGTCAGGGCTGCGGGCGACCAGGCGAGCGTCTGGGCGCCGACACCCAACCAGCCTCCAACACCACGCTGCCTGGCGGATAGCTGGTGTCGGAGTGCAGCAGCTCGACAAGGGTGCCCGCCTGGTCATGCAGCGCTCGTACTCCCGGGAGTAATAGCCGTGGACGTAAGCACCGTTCATTCTCCAAGGCCGCCACGCGGAGCCGCCCTGAGCGCCCGTCAGCCGCTACCCCGATGCAGATCAGCTATCGGGACCGGTGAACGTCGCTGGCGAGCTTCCGCCGTTACGTGGCACGGGAGTTCACCGGCGAGGTGACCGCTGAGACGGTGACGGTGCTGCGACCGTCGGTGCCAGGCAGCTTCCCCTCGAGCGCCGCCTGGTCTCCCGGCGCAGACCGGTGGCCTGGGTCAACATCCCGAAGAGTACCACGGCCGAGCAGCTCGACGGCCGGCCGACCCGAGGCGGCCAGCTCGGAGGCCCTGGTCGCCACCCGGGCCGGGCCGAGCAGCGACGCGTGGTCGGGTCAGATGGGCACCACCAGCCAGTCGGCGGCGGCCAGCACCCCATCGAGGAGCCCGCCGCCCGCCGGTGCCGTGTCCACCAGGCGCATCGTCCCCTCCGACCGCCCGAGGGTGGCGCACCGCCCCGCTGTCACCACCCCGACGCGGTGAGACCCGGCCCCCAATCTGCGGCGACAACGGGCCGAGGCTCGTCGTACGGCAATCTCCGCCAACATGCGTAGAGGGGACTGCGAAGTGGTGGCCTGCCAGGCCACAGCGTTGCGTGGACCCGTGACGCCTACGGTCACGCCCGTAACTGCCCGCTCACCGGGCCCGCCCATCGACGCCGCGTGGGCGTCGACCGAGAGGCTCAACCGAAAGCGCTTCTTCGCTGCCGTTGACCGAGGGGCCCGCGCACTCGGCCTACCAGGCCAGCGCGACGGCCTCGGCGCGGTGGTCGGCGGCGGCGACGAAGGTCTCGGTCGCGGCGTCCCACCCGACGGCCTGGCCCGACCCGAGCGGCGCCGGTGCCCGCACCGCCCGGTGCCCCCGTGCTCCAAGCGCGGCGATCAGGTCGGCGGCGCCGGGGCCGTCCTCGACCCACACTGTGCCGTCGTCGGCGGCCAGGTGGCGGGGCCGGTCGACCGCCGCCTGCAGGTCGGCGCCGAAGTCGACGACGTTGGCCAGCATCTGCCGCACCGTCTGCACGCGGGTCTTGCCGCCCGGGCTGCCGACGGCGACGAGCGATCCGTCGGGACCCTCGGCCACCACCACTCCCGGGTTCTGCTCGACGGGCTCGCCGGGCACGATCCGGTTAGCCCCCTCGCCGGCGGCGAAGCAGAAGTGCAGCGAGTCGTTCGCCAGTGCCCCGGTGCCGGGGGCGACCAGTCCGGTGCCGAACACCCCGCCGACGGTCTGCATCAGGTGCACGACGGTGCGCTCGGCGTCGATCACCGTGAGGGTGATCGTGTCTTCTGCGAGGCTGCCGGCGAGTGGCCGCCTGACGGCGACGGGCCCGACCAGCGACGCCCGGGCGCTGAGCGCAGCGGGTGCCAACAGCTCGTCGCCGTGCCCGCCGGGGCCGAGCACCAGTCGACGGTCGGCGGCGACGAGCTTGGCCACCTCGACGCTGGCGTGCACGTAGTCGGGTGCGTCGTCGGCGGCGAACGGGCCGAGCAGCTCCATCAGCGACAGGCCCTGCGCGAGCGACACGTCGCCGTACGGGCCGGGAGCGCCGTTGATGCGCCACCCTCGGTAGAGCAGCGACGACGGCGGCCCGGTGCGAGGGAGCGGGCCGGCGAGGTCGTCGGCGGCGAGCCACCCGCCGGTCGTCGCCGACAGTGTGAGCAGCGCCCGCCCGGTCAGCCCGCCGGGCGACAGCTCGGCCTCGGCACCGTGGGCGGCGACGCGCTCGAGGCTGGCGGCCAGGTCGGGGTGGGCGAGGCGCACGCCCGGGGCGGGTGGCGCGCCTCCGGGCAGCAGGCTCGCGGCCGTCGGCCCCCATCCGCGGAGGCGGCCGGTGTGCTCTCGGGCCAGTCGGGCGAAGAGCGAGCTGACCGGGGTGCCCGCCCGGGCGGCGTCGACCGCCGGCGCCGACGCAGCGGCGAGGTCGCGACGGCCGCCGAGGGCCAGCAGCGCCTCCCACCCGTGCGGCACCTGCGGGGTGAGCATGCCCCGGGCCATGCGGCCCGCGGCCGCCTCGGCGGCGATGTCGATCATGCCGTCGGCGCGGGTGGCGTAGGCGCCGGGATCGGTGGCGAGGGGCACCCGGCCGTGAAAGTCGATGACGGCGCCGCTGCCGTCGGCGCGCCGCAAGGTGGCCCACCCGACGCCGAGCAGCGTGCTCGTCGCCGGCTGCACGACGGTGCACATGGCCGCCGCGGCGACCGCAGCGTCGGCGGCGGTGCCCCCACTGCGGAGCACGTCGAGCGCGACGAGCGAGGCGGCGAGGTGCGGGGTCGATACGGCGCCGTGCGCGCCGCGCGCCAAGGGCCGGCTCGGCGCGTCGGCGACCATCAGGGTGTGGCGGCGATGGCCCGGCAGGCCAGGTCGACGGCGTCGTCGTCGATCTGGTGGTGGGTCACCAGGCGCACCACGCCGGGCTCGGAGACGCCGGCCCGCACCCCCCAGCCCTGCAGGTGGGCGAGCAGGGCCGGCGGGTCCTGGTGGGGAAGGCAGACGATGTTGGTGCGCACCGCCTTGGGCAGGTCGGCGCAGGCCTGCCAGCGCTCGGCGGCCGCCTCGGCCAGGCGCAACGCCCGCCGGTGATCGGCGGCGAGGCGGGCCCGCCACCCGTCGAGGGCGACCAGACCCGCCGCTGCGAGCACCCCGACCTGGCGCAGCTGACCACCGAGGCGCTGGCGCAGCGCCCTGGCGGCGGCCATGTCGTCGCCGCTGCCGGCGACCACCGACCCGACCGGTGCGCCGAGCCCCTTCGACAGGCAGCAGCTCACCGTGCGCGCCCCGACCAGCAGTGCCTCGGGGGCGCACCCGCCGGCCACCGCGGCGTTCCAGAGGCGGGCGCCGTCGACGTGCACGCCGGCGCCCCCCGCAATCGCCGCCGCGACCAGTGCGGCCACGCCGGCGGGGGCGACGGGCGTGCCGCCGCTCGCCATGTGGGTGTTCTCGACCGCCACCACGCCGACGCGGCTGCCCGCATGGGTGTGCAGGGCAGCGGTGGCCGCCACGTCGGCGGGGTCGACCTCGCCACTGGCATCGGGCACCGTGACAAACTGCACCCCGAGCAGTGCCGCTGCGGCGCCGTGCTCGTGGAGCGCCACGTGCGACCGGGCCGCCGCCACCACCAGGTCACCAGGGCGCGCCTGCACGGCCAGGGCGACGAGGTTGCCCATCGTGCCCGAGGGCACCCACAGCGCCGCCGCCGTGCCGAGCTCGGCGGCGACCGCTTCCTCGAGTCGGCGCACGGTCGGGTCTTCGCCGTAGGCGTCGTCGCCCACCTCGGCGGCGGCCATGGCGGCGCGCATCGCCGCCGTCGGCGTCGTCACCGTGTCGGACCTGAGGTCGACCACCCCGATCACAGGGCGTCGGATCCGGGGGAGGCGGTGGCGGAGTCGGCTGGCGGCACCTGCCCACCATGCCCCGACCGGGGTCGGGCGGGGGGTGTTGTATACAACATTTCATGGTGCCGTAACACGGGTTGCGCCGCCCGTTCGTAGCGTCGCGGCATGACCTCCTGGGTGCCCACCGTCGACTTGCGCCTCCTCGACGCGGTCGAGCAGATCGACCGGGCGTGTCGCACGGTCGGGTTCTTCCAGTGCACGGGACACGGCCTCGACCTCGGCTTCGCCGACGAGCTGTCGGCGGCCGCGGCCCGCTACTTCTCGTTGCCGGCCGAGGTGAAGGCCCGCCACCGGGCGCCGTCGGTCACCGCCAATCGCGGGTGGTTCGCCAAGGGCAGCGAGTCGGCGGCGTGGAGCCTCGGCGAGGTCAGCGCACCGCCCGATCTCTTCGAGGCCTTCAACGCCGGCGGCGGCCGGAGCGCACCCGACGGTGTCGCAGCGCACCTGGTGGGGCTCTACGCCCCTGACGTCGCCACCCCCGAGGCACCCGGATGGGGGGAGGTGCTGCGGGCGTGGTTCGACGAGGTCTCGGCGCTGGCGCAGCGCCTGCTCGACCTCGCCACGATCGCACTCGGGCTGCCCGAGGGCTGGTTCGCCCCGCACGTCGACCGTGCGCCCGACACCCTGCGGGTCAACAGCTACGAGCGCAACGGCGACGCACCGCCCCCGGCCCCCGGCAGCCTCGGCATGGGGCCCCACACCGACTACGGCGTGCTGACGGTGCTGCTGGCCGACCCCATCGCCGGCCTCGAGGTCGCCGACGCCACGGGCGGCTGGCACCCGGTGACCGCGGCGCCGGGCGCGGTGGTGGTCAACGTCGGCGACCTGTTGGCGCAATGGACCAACGACACCTGGGTCTCGTCGCTGCACCGGGTGCAACCGCCGGCCGCTGCGCCCGGCACCACGGTGGTGCGCCGGTCGGTGCCGTTCTTCAAGGAGGCCAACGCCGATGCGGTGGTCGCCGCCCTGCCCGGCTGCACCGGGCCGGGCCGACCGGCGCGCTACCCGCCGGTGGTGGCGGGGGAGCACCTGCTGGCGAAGTTGATCGGTCCGCGCACCGCCGCCCCGGCCACCACCGTCTCGACCGCCGGTACCCGCGTGACGACGATCGGCCGCTAGCAACGCGGGCGGTTCACACGACCGAAACCGAACCGTCGCCCAGCCGTCGCATCCGCTGCCTACGTTCGGGTCCTGATGTATACAACGACCGGAAGAGAGTTGCTGCGGGTCTCGCTCGCCGCCTGGCGGGCCGCCGACGCCGCTGAGCGGGGGCGGATGGCCGCCAAGGTCGACGCCGCCGGCGTCGACCCGGGGGTACTGGTCGTGACCGACCACGGCATCGACCCCGCACTGCAACAGGCCATGTCGGCCACGACCCGGGCCTTCTTCGCCCTGCCGCCCGCTGCCAAGGCCGCCCGGCGTGACCCGGCCAACCAGTTCGTCGGCTACCGGGGCGGCGACAACCACAACAGCCTCGGTGGCGCCGACGCCAAGGAGATGTTCCACATCGGCCCCACCGTCGCCCCCACGCTGCGCGGCTTCGGCCGGCCGGGCCACGCACTGTCCGTCGCCCCCGACGTCGACGAGGCCCTCGCCAGCTCTGCGCTGTGGCCGGCGGAGGCGCCGGCGATGGTCGAGACCTGGCACCACTGGTACGCGGCGATGCAGGCGCTCGCCGCCGACATGCTCGACCTCTTCGCCGCCGCCCTCGGCGTCGCACCCGAGCGGCTGCGGGCCATCGGGGCCGACAACCACTCCGACCTGGCCGCGAATTTCTACCCGCCGCCCCCGCCCGGCGCCCCGCCCGCAGTGCGCAACGCCGTGCACACCGACGTCACCCTCTTCACCGCCCTGTGGCAGGACGGCGACGAGCAGGGGCTGGTGGTGCACTGGCGCGACGGCACTGCGACGCCGGTGTCGGCCGGGCGTGACGTGCTGATCGTGAACTTCGGCCAACTCGGCGAGATCCTCACCGATGACCGGTGGCGGGCCGTGCCCCACGAGGTCACCCCGGCCTCGGATGCCGGCGGCACCGCCAGGGTGACCGTGCCCTTCTTCTACCGGCCGGCGCCCACCACCTTTGTCGCCTCGCTCGCCGACCCCACCAAGGGCGTCGTCGCCGGGCCCTGGCTCGACGAGAAGCGCCCGCCGATCCCCGTGCCCACTGCCCGACCGGCCTGACCGCCTGACTGCGCACCGAACCTTCCGCCACCTCATCGTCTTTCACCAGCACCGCCCTGTCAGCCGTCACGAAGGAGCAGCCCCCATGTCCGACCTCACCCGCCGCCAGTTTCTCCGCACCGCTGCGGTCACCGCCGGAGCCGTGGCCGGTGGCGGCCTTCTCGCCGCCTGCGGCAGCTCGACGAAGGCTGCGGCGACGGCCACCGCCGCCGCGCCGTTGACCAAGGTCACCTACCAGCTGGGCTGGAAGAAGCTGGTGCAGTTCGGCGGCCACTTCGCCGCCCTCGAGCTCGGCTACTTCAAGGATGAGGGCCTCGACGTGTCGTTCCTCTCGGGCGGTCCGAACATCGACGTGTTCAACGTCGTCAACTCGGGCCAGGCGATGATGGGCGACGCCAACGGCTCGGACATCATCAAAGAGCGCCTGACCGGCGCCCCCGTGAAGGCGTTCGCCACCATCTACCAGGAGACGCCGAACGCCCTGATGTCGCTCAAGTCGAAGCCGGTCACGAGCCTCACCGACCTGCCCGGCAAGACCGTCGCCGTGCCCGCCGGCGAGAACCAGCTGATCTCCGCGCTGGTGAAGAACGCCGGCGGCGACCCCTCGAAGATCAAGTTTGCCCAGGTCGGCACCGACCCGGGCATCCTCACCAGCGGGCAGGTCGACGCCTACATCGGCTACGGCACCGAGCAGGGGGTCGACCTCGAGCTCGCCGGCGTGCCGGTCGAGATCGTCTACTTCGGTCAGCTCGGCGATCCCGACTACGGCAACGCCATCTTCGCCACCGACACGACGATCGCCGCCAAGCACGACGTGCTGGCCAAGTGGCTGCGCGCCGACATCAAGGGCTGGCAGTACTGCGTCGACCACCCCGAAGACACTGCGAAGATGGTCTGGACCGCCTATCACAACGAGACCGAGGCGGTGCTCGTCAACGAGCAGAAATCCGCCACCCTTCAGGCCCCGCTCATCACCTCGGGCGTCGCCGGCACCCACGGGCTCATGTGGGTCGACGAGCAGCACTTCCAGACTGTCGGCCAGCTGTACGAGCAGGCCGGGCTGCTCACCGGCTCGCCCGACTACTCGAGCGTGTTCACCCAGGCCGTGCTGACGGCAGCCGGCGACAAGGCCTGACCGCATGGCGACCACCACCGCCGTCGCGGCGTCGACCGCACGGGTCACCGCGGGCACCGTCGAGGTCGATGCCCTCTGGCCCGGCGCCGACGCGCCGGGTGGGCGGCGCCTGCGCATCGTCGACGGCGTCGTGACCGAGATGACACCGCTTCGGCGTCGCCCCGGTCGGCTTGTGGTGGGCCTCCCACCGCTCGTCAACGCCCACGACCACGGTCGGGGTCTCGGCACCGTGCACGACGGGGTGCGCGACGCGCCCCTCGACGACTGGATCGCTGCGTTCCGGGCCGTCGCCACCCCCGACAGCCAGCACGAAAAGGTGGCGACTGCCACCGCCCGCATGGCCGCCACGGGCACCGGCGGTGTCGTGCTGTGCGTCAACCCGACCACCCCCGACACCGCCGCCGAGGTACGCCGCGCGGCTGCGGCCGCAGCGGTGACGGGGATCCGCGCCGCAGTGGCCCACCCCCTCTCGCGCAAGGGCGGTTACCGCCGCGACCGTGGCGGCGACCCCGCCCGCGCCGGCGCCGCCGAAGCCGCCCTCGACTCCGTCGACGCCCTTGCCGACGAGGTCGCCGGTGACGGCATCGACGTGCTCTACCACCCCGTCGGGCCGCAGTGGGTCGACGAAGAGCTGCTCGTCGCCGTCGGCCGTCGCTCGGCGGCGACCGGCAGGGGGGTGCACATGCACCTGCTCGAGACCGCCGCCCAGCGAGCCTGGGCCGACGACGTGTATCCCGATGGGCTGCTGCACACCCTCGATGCCTACGGGCTGCTCGGCCCCCGCACCTGGCTGGCCCACGGCACGCACCTGCGGCAAGACGAGATCGCACTCGTCGCCGAGCGTGGCGCCAGGGTGGCCCTGAACGTCAGCTCGAACATGCGCCTGGCGTCGGGCATCGCACCGATCGCCGGGCTGACCGCTGCCGGCGCCACCATTGGCATCGGCCTCGACGGCATGACCCTCGACGACGACCTCGACGGCTGGGGCGAGCTGCGGTTGCTGCGCGGCCTGCTGCAGGCGCAGCGTCTCGCCACTGTGCCCGCCGCCGAGGTGCTCACCGCAGCGACGACCGGCGCACCCCTCGCCAGCGCGGCCGGCGCCGGCCGGCGCCTCGCCGTGGGCGACGCCGTCGACCTCGCGGTGCACGACCTCTCGCACCTCGCCCACCTGGCCGACCGCCCCGGCTGGCCCGTCGAAGAGATCGCCGTCGCCGCCTGCGGCGCCGGCACCTGCACCGAGGTGTGGGCCGCCGGCCGTCGCATCCATCCCGCCCCGCCCGTCAATGGCGACTGACCCCGAACCCGAACCGAGGACGCACCGCATGCGCACCATCGCCGCCGACCGCCCACCCGCCAGCCACGCAGTGGGGGCGCCCGTCGAGGCCGTCGCTCGCCCCGGCCCGGTGTCGCTGCGGGACGTCTCTCTCAGCTTCCCGCTCGGTCGCCACGACCACGTCGAGGTACTCACCGGCATCGACCTCGACGTGCCGGCCGGTGGCTTCGCCGCCCTCGTCGGCCCGTCGGGCTCGGGCAAGTCGACCCTGCTGCGCATCGTGGCCGGGCTGCTGGCCGCCGACGGCGGCACCGTCACCGTCGACGGCGGCGACCCGGCCGCCGCCCGGGCGGCCCGCCGGATCGGCTTCGCCTTCCAAGACCCCACGCTGCTCGGCTGGCGCAGCGTGCGGCGCAACCTCGAGCTGCCCTTCCAGCTGTCAGGGCTGCCCGTCGACGACGGCTACATCGACACCCTCCTCGACCTGACCGGTCTCACACCCGCAGCCGACCGGCGGCCACGCGAGCTGTCGGGCGGCATGCGCCAACGGGTGGCGCTCGCCCGGGCCCTCGTCACCCGCCCAGCGCTGCTGCTGCTCGACGAGCCCTTCGGGGCCCTCGACGAGCTGACCCGCACCGAGCTCAACTTCGAGCTGATGCGCCTGCTCGCCGGCACCGGCACCACCACACTGCTCGTGACCCACTCGCTCGAAGAGGCAGCGTTGCTCGCCGACGACGTCTGGGTGCTCGGGGGCGCCCCGAGCCGCATCGTCAAGAAGATCGAGGTCGACTGCCCCCGGCCCCGCACCGCTGCGGTCTACGACACCGACGATTACCGCGACGCTTGCTATGCGGTGCGCGCCGCCCTCGGCATCACGGGGCGACGAGGGCAGCGGTGACCTACGCCCAGATGGGCACCGACCTCGCCGTCGTCGCCGCCGGCGCCGGTGCCGACCCCGGCCACGAGCGCCCCGCAGCGGGCCGCCGGCGCGCCCGCACGACCGCACCCGCCACCGCACCGGGCCGGCCCCGTCTCAGGGCGGTCGGCGCCTCGGCACTGGTGGGCGCCTCGATGCTCGCCGTCTGGGCGCTCGCCGCCGACACCCACCTGGCCGGACGCGAGGTGATCGGCCCCATCGCCACGGCGCAGGTGATCCACGACCAGTGGTCGCTGGTGTGGTTCAACCTCGCCCCGACGCTCACGGCGGCGGCCACCGGTCTGGCCGTCACCCTGCTGCTGGGGGCGGCCGCGTTCGTCGCCATCGTGGCGGTGCCCCGCAGCGCCGGCCCGGTCGCCGCCCTCGGGGTGGTGCTCGGCGTGCTGCCGCTCGTCGCCGTCACCCCGGCCCTGTCGGTGCTCTTCACCCGCGGTAGCCAGCTCACCTCGCTGATCACGGTGATCTCGGGGGCCATCCCCGTCTTCGCCGCCCTCGGTGCGATCAGCCGGCTGCACGGCGGAGCCTGGCGCGAGTTCGGCGAGGTCTACGCCACGTCGCGATGGCGGTGGTGGCGTCTCGTCGGGCTGCCGCGCGCCCTGCCGATCATCGACGTCGCAATCAAGGGGGCGGTGCCCGCCTGCCTGCTCGGCACGATCGTCGCCGAATGGGCCGGCGCCAGCGGCGACCGGGGCCTCGGCGAGGTCATGGTCAACGCCGTCTTCTCGTTCGAGGCGCCCCTCGCCTGGGCGACGATCACCATCTCTGCGGTGGTGGCGTTGGCCGCCATGGGTGCGGTCAGCGCGCTCAGCGCACCGGTGCTGCGGCGGTGGGCGCTGTGAGCCGCCTCGCCCGACGGGTCGGCGTCGTGGCCGCCGTCACCCTCGGGGTACTCGTGGCATGGAGCGTCGCCCTTCGCCTCACCGGCACCCCGGCCTACGAGGTGCCCGGCCCGTCGTCGACGCTGCGCACCGTCGTCGACCAGCGCGGGGTGCTCGCCGGGCACCTGTGGGTGACCCTGCAGGGCGCGGCCATCGGCCTGGCCGTCGCCTGCGTGGTGGCGGCCGTGCTTGGCCTGCTGGTCGCACGGTGGCCGCACGCCGAGCGCACGCTGCTCGCCTACGCAGTGGTGGTGCGCACCATCCCGCTGGTGGGTATCGCCCCGACCATCACCCTGGTGTTCGGGCGCACCCTCACCACGTCGGTGGTGTGCGTCGGGGTGGTGTGCACCTTTCCGCTGATGTTGGCGGTGCTCGCCGGGCTGCGGGCCCTCCCCGTCGAGCTGCGCGAGCTGTTCGGGGTGTACGACGCCCCGTTCGGCTCGGTGCTGCGCCACGGCCTGATGCCCGCGGCCGCCGGCGCCGTGCTGCTCGGGCTTCGCACCGCCGCACCGTTCGCGGTGCTCGGCGCGCTGCTCTCGGAGTGGCTTACCGGCATTGACGGGCTCGGCGCGCTGATGGTGTCGGCCGCCGCCAACCGCACCATCGGCCTGCTGTGGGCGGCCGCCCTGGTCACCACGGTGCTCGGCGTCGTCGTCTACGGCGCCGTCGGCCTCGCCGAGCACGCCGGCCGCCGCGCCGGGCTCGACGCGTGAGCGCCACCGCACCGGCGACCCCTGCCGGCACCGCCGAGCGCTCCGACCGGGCCGAGCAGTTCATCGGCGGGCGGTGGGTGCCGACCACCGGCACCGGGCGCGTCGACGTCATCGATCCCACCACTGAAGCGGTCGTCGGTTCGGTGCCCGCCGGCAGCGCCGGCGACGTCGACGCCGCGGTCGACGCCGCCGTGCAGGCGTGGCCGGGCTGGGCGGCGACGCCGATCGCCGAGCGCGCCGCGTTGCTCGGAGGTCTCGTCGGCTTGGTCGAGGGCCACATCGACGAGCTGATCACCGCGGTCGTCGGCGAACTCGGCATCCCGATCGGCACCGCCACCGGCGCCCACGTCGGGCGGTTGGCGGCCAACGTCGCCAACGTGCTCGACCTCGCCGGCGACGTGCCGGACCCTCGGCGCATCGGCACCTCGCTCGTGGTCGCCGAGCCAGCCGGTGTGGTGGCCAGCATCACCCCCTGGAACTTCCCGTATGCGTTCTTGACCAAGGCTCTGCCGGCGGTGCTGTCGGGGTCGTGCGTGGTGGCCAAGCCGTCCGAGGTCACCGGGCTGTGCGCCTACCGCATGACCGAGCTGCTCGCGGCGGTCGGCCTGCCACCGGGGGTCTTCAATGTCGTGATGGGCACGGGCGCGACCACCGGCGCGGCGCTCGCCGGCCACCGTGGGGTCGACGTCGTCGCCTTCACCGGGTCGCGCCGGGCCGGGGCCGTGGTGCTGCGCGCCGTGGCCGACACGATGGCCCGCCCGCTGCTCGAGCTCGGCGGCAAGTCGGCCGCGCTCGTGCTGCCCGGCGCACCGTTCGAGCAGGCGGTGCGTGGCACCGTCGCCAGCTGCCTGTTCAACAACGGCCAGGTCTGCGGCGCACAGACCCGCCTGGTCGTGCCCGCCGCCCGGCTGGCCGAGGCCACCGAGATCGCCGTCGACGAGATGGCCCGGTGGCCGGCCGGCCCCCCTGCCGACCCCGCCACCCGTGTCGGCCCGGTGGCCAACGCCGGCCAGCACGCACGGGTGCGCGCCCACATCCGCTCGGCCATCGACCAGGGCGCCACCCTGGCCTGCGGCGGCCCCGACCTGCCGGCGGGCCTCGAACGCGGATGGTTCGTGCAACCCACCGTCTTCACCGACGTCGAGCGGTCGATGACCATCGCCACCGAGGAGATCTTCGGGCCGGTGCTGTCGATCCTCGCTGCCCGCGACACCGACGACGCCGTCACCATCGCCAACCACCCCGACTACGGGCTGTCGGGGGCGGTGTGGGCGGCGACCGACGACGAGGCGGTGGCCGTCGCGCGCCGCCTGCGCACCGGACAGGTGCAGATCAACCAAGGCCTCTTCAACCTGTTCGCGCCGTTCGGCGGGGTGCGGGGGTCGGGGTTCGGCAGGGAGAACGGGCCGGTCGGCTTCGCCGAGTTGCACGAGCTCAAGTCGCTGCAGCTGCCCATGGATTCGACGTTGCTGCCACCGCTACCGTGAGGTGCCGGCCGGTCGGTCGGCCCAGCCGATCGCAGCGCCCGGCAGCCCGCCGGCCCGCCCCCACCCGGAGGATCATGCCCCAAGCCGCCGTGTCAGGACACCGGGTCTACGCAGAGCTGCGCCGGGCGTTGCTGCGCGGCGACCTGCACGCCGGTGACCGCATGGTCGAGAACGACCTGGCCGCCACCCTGCAGGTAAGCCGCACCCCCGTGCGAGAGGCGTTGCGCCGCCTCGAGGGTGACGGGCTGGTGCGCCGCCTCGACAACGGCAGCGTGGTGGTGGCGGTCGTCGACGACGACGACATCGACGAGCTCGCCGCCGTGCGCGCCGAGATCGACACCCTGGCCGCCCGCCAGGCGATGGAACGGGCCACCGACGACGACTGGGCCCGCCTCGCCGCCCTCGCCGACGACCTCGCTGCGGTGACCCCCGGCGACGCCGACCGCCACCACGACGCCCACCAGGCCTTCCACCGGGCGCTGTTCGCCGTGGCGTTCAGGCCCCGGATGCTGGCAGTGCTGGACAACCACGTGCTGCAGCACCTCGAGCTGACCCAGATGCTCGGCCCAGTGCCCGCACCTGACCCTGCGGGTTCGGCCGACCGCCACCGCGAGCTGCTCGCGGCGCTCCGCAGCGGCGAGCGGGCCCGCGCAGAGGAGGTCGCCCGGGCCCACGCCCGGCTCAACACCCCCGCTGCGCACGAGATGCTGCAGCGCTCGCGCCGCAGTGCCGGGGCGGGCACGTGACCGAACTGACCGTCAGGGGCGCTACGGTGCTCACCCCGGCCGGGCCGGCGCGCGCCGACATCGCCGTCGACGGCGGTCGCATCACCGCTATGGCCGCCACCCTCGCCCCCGGCGCGCGCGACGTCGACGCCACCGGCCTGCTGGTGCTGCCGGGGCTGGTCGACATCCACGTGCACTTCCGCGAGCCGGGGATGACCGAGAAGGAAGATTTCGCCACCGGCACCGACGCCGCCGCAGCCGGCGGTGTCACCACCGTGTTCGACATGCCCAACACCGTGCCGGCGACCGCCACTGGCGAGCTGCTCGACGCAAAGCGGGCGCTCGTCGAAGGCAAGGCCCGGGTCGACTTCGGCCTGTACGGGCTGTTCTCCGAGCAGATCGTCGAACGCGTCGCCGGGCTCGCCGCCGCAGGGGTCGCGGGGTTGAAGCTGTTCATGGGCCAGACCACCGGCGACAACGTGTGCCCAGAAGACGACGTGGTGCTCGAGGGCCTCACCGCCGCCGCGGCCCACGGCCTGCTCGTCGGGGTGCACGCCGAGAACGAGCGGGCCCGGCGGGTGCTTGCCGCCCGACTGGTGGCCGAGGGCCGCACTGACCCCGCCGCCCACCTGGCGTCACGCCCGGCGACGATCGAGGCCGAGGCCGTGGCGCGCATCTGCCGGTTGGCCCGCCTCGCCGGCGCCCGCATCCACATCCACCACCTGTCGTCGGCCGAGGGCCTCGACGAGGTCGAACGGGCCCGGCGGCTCGGCACCGAGGTTAGCTGCGAAGCGCTGGTGGGCCACTTGCTGCTCGACGAGTCGGCCTACGCGACCCTCGGCAACCTGGTGAAGCTCAACCCGCCGATCCGCCCGGCGACCGACGTGGCGGCGCTGTGGGCCGGCATGCGCAGGGGGGCGATCGACGCCATCGCCACCGACCACGCGCCCCACGAGCCGGCCGGGCAGGCCGAGCCCGACGTGTGGCGCGCCACCGCCGGCTTCATCGGTGTCGAGACGATGCTGCCGTTGCTGCTCACCGAGGTCGACCGTGGCCGGCTGGGTCTCGCCGAACTGGTCGAACGGTGCTGCCGGCGTCCCGCCCACCTGCTCGGGGTCGGCGACCGCAAGGGCGCGCTCGCAGTCGGCCACGACGCCGACCTGGTGCTCGTCGACCCCACCGCCGCCGGCCAGGTCAATGGCGCCGGGCTGCACTCCCGCCACCCGGTGACACCGTACGAGGGATGGTCGACGATGGGTGCGGTGGTCTCGACCTACGTCCGCGGCACCGCAGTGTTCGAGGAAGGGCACCTCACGCCCGAACGCCCCGGCAACCTGACCGTGCCGGTGCGCCGCCCGGCCGTCGTGGTCCGGCCGGCCGTGATGGGAGCGGGCGTGTGAGCGGGCCTCTCGACGACTTCGCCGCAGAACTGGCCGGCCTCGACGGAGGCCCCCCGCCGGGGGAGGTCGTGGTGGCCGGCACCGGCACCATCGCCCCGAAGGCGGTGGCGAGCCCGGCCCTCCACCGGTCCATGGCCGCGGCCGGCGTCGACAGCGCCGCCGGTACCGCGCACCCCGATCTGGGCGCGCTGCTCGCCGACCCGGTGTGGCGGTTGGCGCTGGTGCTCAGCCCCCACAAGACCGCAGCGGCCGCCGTGGCCGGGCTGACACCGACCGCGAAAGAGACGGGCGTGGTCGACACGCTGCTGCGTTCCGGCGACCGCACCGTCGGCATCAACACCAACACCTTCGCCGCGGGCCACGCGCTCGCCGAGGCAGCGTGCGGGCGCTCGAAGCCGACGGTGCTGGTGGTGGGCACCGGTGCTTCGGCGCGCTCGGTGCTCACCGCAGCCGGGCGCTGGCTGCCCGACGCACTGGTCGTGCTCACAGGCAGACGCCACGGCGCCGTCGCCGCCCTCGCCGAGGCCACCGGTGCGGGGATCTGGGCCGGCGATGCGGCCGCAGACGTGGTGGTCAACGCCACCACCTGGGGCGAGACGGCCGAGTCAGAAGCCGCCCCCTACCCCGTCGACCTGGCCGAAGTGCTCGCCCCCGGCGGCCGGCTCTTCGACCTCAACAACCGGGTCGGCGCGCTAATGACCACCGCGCTCGGCCTCGGCGCAATGGTCGTGCCCGGCTTGGTGATGCAACACGCCGTGCACCGCCTCAGAGCTGCAGTGGCAGCCGGCGCATAGCCGGGTACACCGTTGTGCGTTGGCCCAGGGCTGCTCTGCGGCCCACGCGCGGAGCCGGATCTCGCTCTTCGTCCGCTCCACGTTGATGGCGGTACGCACGAGGGTGCGAAGGCCGCCGGTCGATCGCCGGGCCCCGCCGTCCCGAAGCCACGCCGTGCGGCACTCGCGGCCTGCACTCGTCCGTAGACGCCCGGGACGGACGGTGTCACAGGCCGTCGCTACCGTCGGAGACATGCAGGTGGCAGCCGACGTGAGGTGGGCGCAGGCGGTGAGCGCCATCGCCGCCAGCGTGCAGGCGGTCGTGACAGCGACGGCCGGGGTCATCGCCTACCGGGCCTACGGGGTCACCCGTCAGTCGTCGCTGCAGGGGCGGGTGGCGCGCCTCGAGTGCGGTGCTCGTCGATGCATCATCCGAATGTGGCCAACGTCAGTGAGGGTAGCGCCGAAGAGCTGAGGCGCTCCCTCTGCTGCCGACGCGCCTGCGCAGCGCAGAACGTCCGATCCACCGGCGGCTCGGCGGAGCGCATATCGGCACCTATGGGGCCCCCGCGGCCGTCCCCGAGTTGGCGGGAAAGCGCCGGTTCGGAGCTGATGTCCCGAATCGGTTGAGCGGCACCCCACCGTCAATTTTGGAGGTGCATGTCCCAGCTGGGCGCACGCCGGACCGCAACCCGGGGGGAGCGCTGAACAGTATCCCGGGCTAGTCCTGGGGAGTCGTGCGGGCCTGTCCGTCACTGGCGGTGACGAGCGCTGTCGGTGCGGCGTGGGCTGGGGGGCTGCTGGTGCGGGTGCGGCTGGCGCCGCCGGTGGCGTGGCGGTGCGCATCCGGGCCGTGGTAGTCGACGCAAAGTACGGTGGCGTCATCGCGAAGGCGTCCGCCGGTGGCGGTCAGGACGCTGCGGGCGAGTTCCTGGACGACTTGGCGGGGGTGCCGGCCGACGTCGGCGGCCAGGATCGCTTCGATGTCGACCAGCGCGGCGCGTCGTTCGAGGTAGCCGTCGGTGACCATCACGAGGGGTTCACCGGCTTGGAGGCGGAACGTGTCGGCCTGGGAGGCGTTGGCTCCGACGCCGAGCGGCGGCTGGACGGACAACTCGACGGTCTCGGCGTGGCCGTGGCGGACGAGGTAGGGGGCGGGGTGGCCGGCGTTGACGATCTCGACGGTCCCGTCGGCTAGCCCCACCGCACCGTCGGCTCCGAACCGGCATCGCTCGGCGCCACCAGGGCCGAGACGATAGGCGAGCCGATTAGCGTTCGGCGTCTCCGGAGCCTTCCCGACCACCACTGAATGTGGTCGCGGGGACCGGCGGCTTCCTGGCCGTCTACGGGCAGTTCCTGCTGGCCGCCGACCACTCGGGGCCGATGGCTCCGAGCGTCGTTGGGTAGGGCAGCTGCATGGCGCTGCATAGGGCATGCCCTGTGCAGCGCTCGAACGCCGCCGACCTCGATGCGCGAAACCGCAGCGTGCCGGCCCGCCCGTGCCGTGGCGCGGCGCCTTTTTGCCCTATGCAGCAGTTGAGTAGGACCCCACAAACTCGCCCCATAAACGACAGGCCGCCGACCAAACATGCTGGTCAGCGGCCTGTGCATACGCAAACTGGCGCGAGAAACGCCCGTACTTGGTGGCGGGGGTTGGATTTGAACCAACGACCTTCGGGTTATGAGGACGTTGATCCGATTCGGGCTCGTGTTGACTGGTCGCATCCCCGCTGGTCAGAGCGCTGCAGCCTAGGGCTCATCCGGCTCCAACGTTGGGTGTCCGTGGCGGCGCGTTTGACGCAGGTTTGACGGAGCCCGATCATCTCGTGCTACTCGCCAGCGCCAGGCCGTGACGCTCGGACCGCGGCGAGCGCGCGCCGGCGGCTTGGAGCACTCGTCGAGCTTCGTCCTCGCTGACGGCCTCGTGATCGGTGGGGTACCGGCCGTCGATCGTCCAAGGGTTCAGGATGTTGAGATCTTCCGTAGCAAACGTCTGCCGATCCTCCTCGGGAAGGTCCCGGACGAGCTGGACGAGGTTGTGGATCTTCCCGACCGGGACCGCACGCTGGGTCTGTAGCGACTTGATCGCCTTCTCGACTGCCATATGGGAGTGGAAGCACGCGACTCGTGCCGCCAAGTCCGGATCGGACGCGATTCGAGCTGCGACAGCCAGCTCCTCCTCCGCCTCTCGCATCCAGCGGTCCGCTTCCGCCAGATCATCAGGCGACGGATCGCTCATGTACGACCACCCCCTCACGAGAAGGCCAGTAGGCAATCGTCCCGTTCACGTCCTTCTTCGCTTCGAATTCGGCGACGTCCATGACGAAGATGTCGAAGGGTACCGGTGCAGTGATCGACGCCATCAGCTTCGCGTGCAGCTCCCTACGATGGGCCCGCTCCAGGTGGTCAAACACCACCATGAGGTCTAAGTCGCTCTCATCATTCTCCTCGCCGCGAGCGACCGAGCCGAACAGAATGACTCGTCGAGGGCTAAATCCATCGACGATCTCTTCAACGATTCGGGGAACCCAGTCCCGAATGGACACGCTCCGATCGTCGCCGAGGAGAGGCGCTCTACCGCTTTCCCTTCGCTCGGAGCGCTCGGCCGGCATCTATGAGCCCCCCTCGGGCGCTCTTTCGTCAGGCCATGATGAGCCCAAGGATCCCCATCGGCTGAGAACATACTCCTCGCGCTCGACGGCGGCGTGCGTCCTGGTCCCGTTGGCGACGCGCTCGAAGAACTCGGTCCGGGTCTCCTTTGGGCCGCCCGGCTTCTGGTAGATCACCCTCTGAATGTCCGACCGCTGCGTCAACTTCTCGTCCATGGCGTCGTAGAACACCCGGTCCTCGACCACGGGTCGTCACTGAAATTCCACGAAACTCGGGATATCTTCCTCGCCAGCAGGGGCTTGGGCCAGCAGCCTGAGAGGTCCCTTAAGCGCAATGGCTCAGCGCTAACAAGCAAGGGGCGGGTGTCGCTGAGCCTGCGGCTGCGACCGGGCAGAGCCTCACCCCCGGGGCTTCATGCGCTCTCCCGCAGCGCCTCCGCCACTGCCGCAGCCCTTGCGGCGCCCTTCCTTCCAGCCTCCATAAGGCGTCCCGAGGCGACGGCCGCTCTGCCTGCGATCGCGCCACCACGCTTCTTAGCATCGAGTGATTGCATGGAGTTCAGCCGGCTCGCCTCGCCGGCTCTCATATGAAGCAGTTGATGCTCCTTGTCGACATATCTCTTGCTCGACTTGATCGTCTGACCGCAACCACACTTACATAGCCGTCCGGACATGTCGTCAGCTGGCCTCCTGTGATCGGGCGGGAGAAAGGGCCCTCTGTTCGTCTACGGCAAGGGAGTGTAGGAAGGTGCTTAGACGGGCGGCCTCCTTCTGCGTGAGATCGTTCGGAAGGGCTACCGAGAGCACGAGACCGGGCCGCAGCGGATAGGGGTAGTTGATGAGGTCGTCGACCGGCAGGCGGGTCACTTCAACCGATGCCGGCGCGACCGCCTTGGTCTTCGAGGACCGAGCGACTCGCTTCGCAGTCCGGGAACCGTCCTCAGAGTGAGGACTCGCGTACTGCCAAGTCGAAGGACTCTGCAAGAACTGCAGGTATGTCGAGAGTCCTGTTCGGAAGCGCCGCCCGTACACGTTGAGGCTCTCGGGCTTGAGGTCTCCCATCTTCAAGCGCTCAAACCGTTGCACCAAGGCCCCAACGTCGACCCCGTCAAGCGCCAGGGACTCCCACTCCTCTGGCTCGACGGCTGAGAGGACGCCCTTACAGGCACCCTTGAGGGTGTTCGCCCAGTCTCGCTTCATCAGACCCTTTTGGGCCGCATAGTCAAAGAACCCGACAAGGTCTTTACCGGTAGCTTCCATCAGTACGGCTCCTTCCAGCTGCTTCTCGTACTGCACTCGTGCTATCGAATCACACCGATGTGAGTCCGGTCAAGCGCGGATGACCCGGAGTGTTAGATGCCGCCTGGGTCGTCGTTTGGCACGCAGCATGCGGGCGGTAGAGGATCGAGTCGCCGC
The DNA here is from genome assembly GCA_965276635.1 of Acidimicrobiales bacterium. GTDB lineage: Bacteria > Actinomycetota > Acidimicrobiia > Acidimicrobiales > Palsa-688 > CBDIBC01. The sequence continues at coordinate 669,309 of CBDIBC010000005.1, forward strand.
TGCCCAATCGGACAAGGCCTCTGACCTGGGCTTTTCTGTTGGTACGGAGACCAGGGACGGAGGCGGGTACCGGACCAATGCCGAATCCACGGGAACCCAGTCGCCGCCCGCACTCGCCCGCTACGCCCGGGTCCGATCCCAACGAACAGTTGGATGCGGCACGGTCAGCACCGCCGCCAGCCTCACAATGAACCACATCGAGTTGCATGATCAAGGACCATTCCGCACCGCCCGATCGCCCACCTACGCCGGGATAGGGCGGACGACCTCGCCGCCGGCCCGGCTGCTCGTTCGCTGGTGATGGCTCCATCCGGCCAGCCCACTGGACGATGTCCACTAGGTTGCCGAGGTACCGAAGGCGGCGTGCCATAGCGCCCCTACTCCTCCGTCGCGTCGATTGGTAGCGAAGCGGCAAGCTCACTGAACTGGGCGAGGGCGGCTTCGAGTTCTTCGACGATCTCCGCTGCAAGTACACCGGGCGCCGGCAGCGACGCAGCGTCGTCGAGAGATTCGTTGCGGAGCCAGGTGATGTCGAGGTTGGCCTTGTCCCGAGTGACCACTTCGTCGTAGGTGAAGCACCGGAGCCGTTCGCTCTCGACCCGCTTGCTGCGGTCGTCGGGCCAGTAGGCTTGGACGAAGTCGACGAGGTGTTCGGCTCGGAGCGGCTTGGTCTTCAGGGTGAAGTGCATGTTGGTGCGCAGGTCGTAGACCCACGTCTCCTTGGTCCACGCATCGGCGGCAGCCGGCTTGCGGTCGAAGAACACGACATTGGCCTTCACGCCTTGGGCGTAGAAGATGCCGGTCGGGAGGCGGAGGATCGTGTGCAGGTCACACTCGGCGAGCAGGCGTCGGCGGATCGTCTCGCCCGCGCCAGCTTCGAAGAGGACGTTGTCGGGCAACACCACCGCGGCGCGCCCGCCGATCTTCAGCATGCCCTTGATGTGCTGCAGGAAGTTGAGCTGCTTGTTCGATGTCGACGCCCAGAAGTCGTCGCGCACGACCACGAGGTCTTCGCGCTCGGCCTCACCCGCCTCGTTGACCATCGTCATCGACGACTTGCGTCCAAACGGCGGGTTGGCGGCGACGACGTCGACGCGGACGCCGCTGTCGGAGCGCAGCGCATCGGCGACGGTCACGAGGCTCGGGCCGTTCGGGGTGCCGATGCCGTGCAGCAGCAGGTTCATCGCGCACAGGCGGGCCGTGCCGTCGACGATCTCCCAGCCATGGACCGCTTCGTCACGTAGGAAGCGCTTGTCGTCGGCATCCATCTCGGCGACGTGGTGATCGACGAGCCACTCGTGCGCGGCGAGCAGGAACCCGCCGGTGCCGCACGCAGGGTCAGCGATTGTCTCGCCGGGCTTCGGTTGCAGGCAGGCGATCATCGCCCGGGTCAGCGCCCGCGGCGTGAAGTACTGCCCGGCACCTGACTTCGTGTCCTCGGCGCCCTTCCGGAGCAGCCCCTCGTAGGCGTCGCCCTTGAGGTCAGCGTCGACCGCGGTCCAGGTTTCCTCGTTGATGAGGTTGACCACCAGACGGCGCAGCTTGGCCGGATCCTGGATGCGGTTCTGGGCCTTGCGGAAGATCGTTCCCAAGGTGCCGGGCTGTCGGCCCAGCTCTTCGAGTATGTGGCGGTAGTGAGTCTCGAGCTCGTCGCCGTCGCGGTCGAGCAGCGACTGCCAGTCGAGTCCGTATGGGACCACCTCACCGAGGCCAGCCTTCTGGCGCTCGTCTGCCATCTTGAGGAAGAGAAGATACGTCAGCTGCTCGACGTACTCGATGGTCGACACGCCGTCGTCGCGAAGCACGTTGCAAAAGTTCCACAGCTTCTGGACGAGTTGGTTCGAGTTCACCACCGACATCAGGCTGCACCGGGAAGGACGAACCGGGCCCGTTCGACGCGCAACATGTGGAAGGGCGTGCACCAGGCCACCCCGTTGGCGGCAGCAGCATTAGGGATTTTGATCCGCTTGCGGCCGTCGCTGAGCCGCTCGTGCGTCACAATGGTATGGCCACCCGCGTGCGCCTGAGCTACGAGGAACGAGTCGGCGGCGTTCGCGAACTCGGCTTTGGCGGCTGCGTCGAAGTCAGGGGAGTCGTTCGCCCAGCGGTTGACCGCAGCGACGGCGCGTACTTCAACGGTGGTGAGCGCCAGGAAGAAGCCGCGCCGAGCATGCGCCCACTCGCTGAGATCGTCACCCCGCTCGATCAGCTCGTCGTAGACTCGCTCGACGCTGTGCACGGTGCCCGACGCGGTCGCCTTATCGAGCCATTCCCAGAACGCGGGGCAAAAGTCGAACCCGTAGTGGTTATTCTTCGCGGAGATGAACACGTTGGCGTCGAGCAGGTACGCCATCACACAACTCCGAGCCGTTCCGCTAGACGGTCGAATGTGGCGGCCTTCTTCAATCCGAGCAAGCTGAAGGCCTCGGTGTACGACGTCTGGCCCTCCAATGCGCTGGCGACGAGTGCGCGGGCGAACCGCTTGCCGATCTGCACCGGCTTGGTGTTGTAGTAGTAGCCGCCGCTTTCCCGTTCGGCCATGAGCGCTGCAACGCGAGCGCGTTCGCTCTCCAGGTCGTCGAGGTACTTGTCCCAGGTGAGGGCGCCGGCTTCACGCATCCGACCGAGGATGACCTGGGTGCTCACCCGGAAGTGCTCGGCGAGTGGCTGGAGCTGCGCGTCCAGGTCGCCGGTCGGATCGAGCCAGGTACGGAACTCACCCATCGGGACCAGGAGCTCGGCTGCAACCTCGTTGCACCAACGCTCGACCGCGTTCGTGCGGGTGGACTGTGGATCGAGATCGGACAAGGCCGTCTCGCCGAGCAAGAGGTGAGCGAGCTCGTGTGCGAGGGTGAAGACCTGCGCGGCCTTGCTGTCCGCGCCGTTGACGAACACGACTGCGGCGTATCGATCGGCGAGCGCAAAGCCGCGGAATTGCCGTGGGTCGAGCTTGCGGTGCGTGTCGGATCCGACGATTCCGCTGATCATCACGAGCACGCCGGCCGCCTCGGCGTGCTCGCGCAGCCACGTCAGCGCTGCGTCCCAGCTGCTGCAGCGGCCGCGGGTCTCCACCGTCCAATCCAGCAGGATGCGCATCTGATCGGCTGCGCTGTCGACCGAGCCGTTCAGCGCGGCGGTTCCAACGAACGCCAGCGGTGGCTCACCGTTGAGCAGCTGGTGGTCCCGGTACCACTCCTGACGGGCCTGGCAGGTGTAGACGATGTCGAGCAGATCTGCCGATACGCTCTGGCCAACGCCGCCAACTGGCAGGTCGCTGATCGTGCGGAAGTCGGGGATCGGGACCTTCTCAACCGGAGGTTCCTCGAGGAACAGGAAGCCGACCGGCGTATGGGTACCGTGCGCGAACGTTTCCAGTTGCTTCAGCGTTGGTGTCTCGTGTCCGCCGAGCCAGTCGTCGAAGCGAGGGAAGCGCCTGGCCAAGGTTTCGTCGTCGATACCCGAGCGCGCGCGGGCCCACTCTAGCAAGCTCGGCCGTACCTCGACCCGCACGCTCACGACCAAACACCTCCTCGACACCTTGTGGACGAACCTCCGTACGACCGTACCGAGGGGGTGTGACGAACGATCACGCCGGTTTCCTCGCCCGACGTGACAACTTCGGCGTCGCCGCCCGCTCCGCCGCAACCCGCTCCAGCAGCCGGGATGCCGGCTCGTCACTCGGATCCTGCGGAACCAACTTCCCGTCGAAGGCCGCTTTCAGGACCGAACCCCGTAACGCCCGCGACTGAGCCAACCCTGCGTCGATCGCTCGGTCGCAAGCATCGAGGAAGGAGAACTGCCGTTCGACCTCTTCAACGATCCTGAGCTGTTCCTCGACAGGCGGGAGGGCAACCCGGATCCCTCGGAGCTTCGCCTGAGAGATGTTGCGCATCGACTCCTTCGTTCCCGTCGCCAACGCCTCGATCTGGTCGCGCGCCGGCGCTGACCTTAGGTATTGGAGCAGCCACGCGCGGGACACGCCGGCCTCTGGCACGAGCCGAAGGCTCTTGTCACTCAGGATGAGATTCGGCTGGTCCATCCCGACGAGCACGCACGCGCCTACGTACTCACTGGTGTTCGCCCGTGAGAAGAGGAGATCCCCCGCTTGAATCGTCCAGCTGGGATCGATCCGGGAGCCCGCAGGGATCGCCTTGTTCTCGTCGGCGCGGAACTCGCCCCAGGTCATGGCGCTCACCTTGACGACGCCGATCTCATTGGCTTGAGCAGGGTCACCGAGCGTGGCGAACGACTTGCCCGCCTCAATTCGGGCGAGCAGGTCTCCAACCTCGGACCAAGCCCAGCCCTTCGGAAGTGACGGGCCGGGACGAGCTTCGGCACCGAGGTCGGCGAGGAGCTTGGCGGCGGGAGTATCTGTGGGGTCTGGGGATACTAGGCGGCCGGTGACGGCAGCAGACAGGACGGCGTCTCGCATGCGCTTGAGGAGCTGGCGAACGTTGCCGACTCCGGCTTCGCCGGCGTCGAGCTTGGAGAAAGCTTCATCGATCGCCACGACGATCCGCTCTTGCTCAGCCATTGGCGCCACAGGCAGCTGAAGCGCACGAAGATCACTCAGATTGATCCGCGGCCGACCGACTCCCTTGATCGACCCGCTGACCTGGCTTCGGGTCTGAGGAGCGTTCAAGGCCCCCGCCAGATACGCAGGTATAACACTCTCGGCGGGCCGCACCCTGATGCAGTCGGCCTTGACGATCGCCGGGCCCAGCGAGGAGGGCGCCAGACAAGCACGAGGTAACAGCTCCCCAAGTGACGCGACCAGCACGTCGTTCTCCTGTACCGAATGCTTCTGCAGGCGATCGAAACGCTCGTCCGAGATGTGTGCCCGCTCATCACGAAACACCCCGTCACCGATGTTCTGCAGGCGGACAACGCGCGGACCGGCGTCGGTATAGTGCTCGGTCTTCAGATTCGACCCAAACGGACCGTCCGTGACACCGCCGATCGCAGCGAGCTCCTCCACGCTCGCTCGTGCCCATCCCTCCGGCAGCTTGGTCATGCGACCACTTCCTGGGTGAGTTTGTCGAGGAGGGGTGCAAGGCGACCGGCGAAAGCGGTATTGGCGCGGCCGTAGCCACCGTGGCCGACGAAAGGTTCGAGCTCAAAGTCGTCAGGTGCGATGGTCAGGCTGGTGGCGAGGTGGTCCTTGATCCTCGTGAGCCACACGAGCTGCTCGTCGGAGAACGTGGTTCCCGCCTGCTCCTGCTGGGCGAGCCAGCTCTGGAAACGTTCGTCGACCGTCAGCGGGTAGGCGACGAGATCGCGCTCGGGGTCGAGAGCCTTTCGGACGAGGGAGATGAGGTTCGTGAACTGCTTGCCCGCCGATCCGCGGACTCGTGACGCTTCGAGGGATTCGTAGGCCGCCCAGAGCCGTTCGGGAGTCCAGCTGTACGGCGGCCGTCCGATCGTGACGGCGAGCTCCTTTATCGTCTTGAGGGTGAGCCGCTTGCCGTACGGGCGGGAGTAGAGGATCTGGAGGGCGTCGATGTCGTCTCGGTGCTCGACGACGAAGGCCTGCCACGAGTCGATGGTCTGACGGGCCCGGTCGGTTGCGTCGAGGGAGAAGCCGGCGTCGAGGATCTCGTCCTTGGAGGTCTCGTCGAGCACCTGGGTGTAGCTGCGGCGAACATCGAGCAACTTGGTGCGCAGCGTCGGCCGCTCGGCCAGGATCCGACAGGCCTGCTCCACGAGCTCGCCCCGAGCGCCCTGGACCTGCTCATCGCTGGGATCGGCGCCACCATTCGCCGCGGAGGCGCGGTCCCATGCGGTGTCGATGTCGACGGCGTCAGTGAGAACCCGGACGAGGTCGGTTAGATCGACGCCATCGGAGGCGTCGGCCAGCTCGGCCCGGTCATCGCTGGAGATGACGCGATCGAGGCGGGCGAGGCGCCCAGCGATGGTCGACACGACGTCGAGGTCGCGCACGCCGGCCGCGACTTGATCGAGCAGCTTCTTGAGCGACTCGGTCTTGCGACGCTCGAGCGGGTTCGTGTCGTTGAACTCAGCTTCGGTGACCCCGACGGCGTCGACGATCACGAAGTGCGTCTTGGCGGTGGCGTCGGCGGAGACGGCCTGAAGGTCGTTGGGATCGATGACCCGCACGCCGCGGCCCTTCATCTGCTCGAAGAAGTTCCGCGACCGCACCTGGCGCATGAACATCACGCACTCGAGCGGGCGCACGTCGGTGCCGGTCGCGATCATGTCGACGGTTACGGCGATGCGCGGGTTGAAGCTGTTTCGGAACTGGTTGAGCAGGTCCTCGGGCTTCACGCCGGTGGTGCGGTAGGTGATCTTCACGGCGAAGTCATTGCCGCGGCCGAACTCCTCCCGACAGATGCGCACGATGTCATCGGCGTGGCTGTCGTCCTTAGCGAAAATCAGGGTCTTGGGGACCTCGCTGCGGCCGGGGAAGATCCCGCCATCGTCGAGCGGCTTGAACAGGTTGTCGCGGAAGGTGCGGATCACGGTGCGGATCTGGTCGACGGCGACCGCGTCGCGGTCGAGCTGCTTGGCGTCGTAGACGACGTCCTCGTCCAGCTTCTCGAGCCGGACCTTACGGGTCTGGCGTTCACGGAACTTGGTGACAAGCCCGGCTTCGACGGTCGAGCCTTGCTCGCTGATCTTGGTGCGGATCCGGTAGACGTCGAAGTCGACGTTCACGCCGTCCGCGACGGCCTCGGCGTGGCCGTACTCGACGACGAGGTTCTGGTTGAAGAAGCCGAACGTCTGTTTGGCCGGCGTAGCGGTGAGTCCAACGAGGAACGCGTCGAAGTATTCGATGACCTGCCGCCACACCCCGTAGATCGATCGGTGACACTCGTCGACGATCACCACGTCGAACGTCTCGGTCGGGATGGTTGGGTTGTAGGTCACGTCGACGGGCCGGTCCGGCTCGATCTCGGACCCGGACTTCTCGTCGACGTCCTCGGGCAGCTCCTCCTCGCCGCGCAGCATCGAGTAGAGGCGCTGCACCGTGGTGATGACCACCCGCGCCGCGGGGTCGATGCGGTTCGAGGTGAGCAGCTGGACGTTGTAGAGGTCGGTGAACTTGCGGCCGTCGCCCGGCGTAGCGAACTGCTGGAACTCCCGCAGCGTCTGGCGGCCCAGGTTGGCCCGGTCGACCAGGAATAGCACCCGCTCCGCTCCGGCGGTCAGCACCAGCCGATAGGCCAGGTTGGCGGCCATGAACGTCTTGCCCGAACCGGTCGCCATCTGCGCCAACGCCCGGGGATGGTTGTGGATCATCGAGCCCTCGACGCCGTTGATCGCTTCCACCTGAATGCGCCGCAGCCCCTCGGGGCCGACCGGCCCGAGGCGCTGGACCCGCGCCCGCAGCGACCCCCCGTCGGCGTCGTCGATCCAACGACGCAGCCACCGGGCCAGCGTCTCGGGCCGATGGAAGGTGACCACCGGCCGCGACCGGGGGTCGGGGTCGAACCCGTCGGTGAACATCGTCTCGTCGCCGGTCGACTCATAGAGAAACGGCAGGGGTGCTACGAGCGCGGTGAGGTCCTTCGGAACCCCGGCTGCGTACTTGGCGGACTGCGGCTCCACACCCGCCAACGGCGTGCCGGATGGCTTCGCTTCGACGGCCCCCACGGCCTTGCCGTCGACGAACATCAGGTAGTCGGCGCGGCCATGCCCCAGCGCCATGATGAACTCCCGGACGGCAACACCCTGGCCGGCGTACAGATTCATCTCGTCCCGGCTCTGCACCTCCCAGCCGCAGGCGACGAGCTGGCGGTCGATCTCGACGCGGGCGCGCGCCTCTGCGGCGAGGTACGCGTCACCCGTCACGCTCGTCATCTGCTCGCCTTGGACGGTCGCCCGGACGGCCTCTTATAATTTGCTCTCCAAGACTCGATCTCAGACCGAAGCCAGAGCAACGGACGTCCCGGTCCCATGTCGATCACTGGACGCGGCATCTCCGGATAGCGACGTTGATAGACGCTCACGGTGTTCCTGTGTGCTAGCCCGAGCATGGTGGCGATCTCGTACGCGTCCACGAGGTCATCCACATTCACTCGCCGGCCCACGGAAACCAGATTACTCGTGTTGACAGGATTGTCCAGGACTGGTAGATTACGGGAGTAATCATATAAGTGGCCCCGGCGGTGCGCTAACACCCCGGGGCCTGGCCAAGACCCGTAGGAGGTCCCGACATGGCCGAGCATACGCTCACCCACCCTGCCCTCGATGCGTTTGAGGGACGGCTAACCGTAACCGTCGAGGAGGCTGCCGGCGTCCTCGGACTCGGACGCAGCGCCGCCTACGAGGCCGCTCGGAGGGGTGACATCCCGACCCGCCGGCTTGGCCGACGCATCGTCGTTCCGGTGCCCCTGCTGCTGCAGTGGCTCGGCGTCCCTGTCGCAGCCTGAGCAGGCGGACAGCACGATGCAGGGACACATCCACAAGCGCGTCCGCACGTCGGCAGCAGGCAAGGCGACGACCACCTGGTACGTCGTCGTGGAGCTCGGCCGGTCCGCCGACGGGCACCGGCGCCAGAAGTGGCACGGCGGCTTCAGCACTCGAAAGGAGGCCGAGGCCGTTCGAGCCAAGCTGGTCAACGAGGTCAACACCGGCGTCTACGCCGCTCCCTCGAAGATGACGCTCGGCGAGTGGCTCACGAAGAGCTGGCTGCCGACCATGCGCACGCAGATCAAGGCCAGCGCCTGGGACAGCTACGACCGCCTCATGCGGCTCCACGTGATCCCGACGATCGGCGGCCGGCCGCTGCACCAGCTCACTCCCCCGATGCTCAACAACCTGTATGTCGAGCTCATGGATAACGGCAACCGGCGAGGCAACACGGCGAGCGGCCTGAACGCCAAGACCGTCCGCCACGTTCACACCACGCTGCACAAGGCTCTGGCCGACGCCATCGACGCCGGTCTCCTGGCCACCAACGTTGCTGAGCGGGCGAAGCCCCCGAAGCCTCGGGTGGCCATGAACCGCACCGAGATGAAGTTCTGGGACCCGGATCAGCTGGCGAAGTTCCTCGTCCATCTCGAGGGCAACGCCTGCAGGCCGCGTGGCACCTGGCGGTGATGACCGGCATGCGGCGGGGCGAGGTGCTCGGACTCCGGTGGCAGGACGTCGATCTCGAGGCAGGACGCCTCGCCGTGCGCCACACACTGGTGTCGGTGAACTACGCCATCAAGGACTCGACGCCGAAGACCCACCAGGCCCGGACCATCGACCTCGATGTGCAGACGGTCGAACAGTTGCGGTCCCACAAACAGCGACAGGAGTCCGAGCCGTCAGCCTGGGGCCCCGGCTACCAATCAAGCGACCTCGTGTTCCGACGCGAGGACGGCTCCCCCATCCACCCGGATCTCTTCAGCCAGGCGTTCGAGAAGTTGGTGCGAGACTCCGGTCTTCCGAGGATCAGGCTGCATGACCTCCGCCACACCCACGCCACGATTGCCCTCCGGGCCGGCGTCCCGGTGAAGGTAATCAGCGAGCGATTGGGACACGAGGATCCGGCCTTCACCATGAAGCAGTACGCACACGTCATCCCCGGCATGCAGGCAGAGGCAGCCGCACTCGTCGCGGCGTTGATCGCAGCGAGCGGCCACAAGGCATGACCGCTTCCCTCGGCACCAAGCCGGCCAGCAGGGCCGGTGCGGTAGCGACGGGTCCCGCAAGGGGCCCGTCGTGCCTTTCCGGGGCGAAGGCACGAGTCGCCTGCGGCGTCTCGCTACCGCCCTCGCTCGCAAGCTCGCTCGCTTGGTGTCGAGGCTGGCTTGTCCGGGCCGGTTCGTTTGACACAGGTTTGACACGGGCCTCAGCAACGAGAAAGCCCCTGGCCGCGCAACTCGCTAACCAGGGGCTTCGTAGTGGCGGGGGTTGGATTTGAACCAACGACCTTCGGGTTATGAGCCCGACGAGCTACCAGACTGCTCCACCCCGCGGCGGTCCCGACAAGATACCACCTCCGAACCCAACTGCGGGCGGGACCAGCCCAGACCCATTCCTATCAACGGGGGATGCGCCGGCCTTCAGGCGGGTCTCAGGTCCGGGACGTACAACGTCAGAAGTGACGGACATGGCACCCGCCGACCAGCGAGAGGCACCGCACGCCGCCGAGCGGCTGGACCGCCTGCCGCCGACCCGATGGCTGGGCGGGATCATGCTGCTGCTGTTCCTCAGCTGGTTCGTGGAGTCCTACGACATCGGCCTGGGCGGCTCGGTCCTGCCGTCGCTCACCCACCAATATCACCTGTCGACGGCCATGAAGTCGTTCGTGTCCATCTCGGCAAACATCGGCATCGTTATCGGCATCGTCCCCGCCGGGCGACTGACCGACCGCTACGGCCGGCGGGTGGTCCTGATCGTCGGGACGGTCACCTACGCGGTGCTCACCTTTGCCACCGGCCTGGCCCCCGGCATCGGTTGGGTGGTGGGCCTGCGGGTCGCCGCCGGCGTGGCCATGGGCGCCGTCTTCCCTATCCCCTACGTGTACGGCTCGGAGCTGTGTCCGCCGAACCAGCGGGGACGGTTCACCGGCCTGGCCGACTCGTTCTTGTCGGTCGGCTACTTCCTGTCCCCGCTGCTGGCCCTGGTCCTCATCCCGACGGTGAACGACACGACGGGCTGGCGGGTGATGTTCCTCCTCGGCGGCATCCCGGTCGTCTTCGCGCTTCTGGCCTGGCGCTACCTGCCGGAGTCGCCGCGCTGGTCGGAGGCGAAGGGGCGTTGGCACCAATCCGAGGTGGTGCTGGCCGGCATGGAACGGCGCGCCGAGCAGGCCACCGGCACGCCGCTGCCGGCGCCGGACCGACTACCCCGCCCTACCGCTTCGCCACCCAAGCGCGCCGTCTTCGCCCCCCCGTACCGGCGACGGTCGGTCACGCTCTGGATGACCTTCGGCGGCACCTTCTTCATCTTCTACTCCATCCAGACGTTCATGCCGACAGTCGTCAACGCCATGGGCTTCACGCTCACCTCGTCGTTCGCCTTCACCGCCATCATCGTGGGCGTCTCCATCCCGGGGAAGCTGCTCGAGGCGTGCGTGGTCGAACGCTGGGGCCGCAAGCCGGTCATCGTGGCCTTCACCGCGGTGGCCGCAATCGCCGCCATCTGCTTCGGCTTCGTGCGCGGCGCCACGCTGGTGCTGATCCTGGGTTGCGTCATGTCGTTCCTGGGTATTGGTGCCGATCCCGCCGTGAAGGCCTACACCTCCGAGAGCTACCCGACGTCGATGCGCGCGTGGGGGACGTCGACCACCGAGGGGTTCGGCCGGCTGATCGCCGGCGTGATCGGACCGGCCTGCATCCCCATCGTGCTCGACAACTTCGGCGTCGGCGCCGTCTACACCCTCGTCGGCACCGTCGCCTTGGTGGCCATGGGCGTCCTCGTCGTCTGCGGGCACGAGACCAGAGGACTCACCCTGGAGCAGAGCTCCACCCCCGACGGGCCGCCCGCCGTGACTCGGGCGCAGTCGGCGGTCACCTGATGGCGTCGTGGACTTGAGCTGGTCCGGCCGCACCGGAGCTGGGCATGATGTGGCGTCGCGCCAGGCGCCGGGCCGGCCCACCCGCCGCATCCCCCACCCCTGGCCGGCGGGAATCAGGGGCCCGGCGTCCGTCCGGCCAGGATGATGGACAGCACCGGCGCGTCGATGTTGCCGCCCGTGTGGATGATGCCCACCCGGCGGCCGGCCACGCCGGAGCGCTCCGCCAGCATCCCGGCCAGGGCCAGCGCCCCGGCCGGCTCAGCCACGTTGTGAGTGGTCGCCAGCATGACGCGCACCGCCTCGGCCGCGGCATCCTCCTCCACCGCCACGATGCGCGCCGCGCCGGCGCAGATCGCCGCCACGGCCCTGGCGTCGGGGACCCGGCACGCCACGCCGTCCACGAAGGTGTCAGCGGCCGGTGTTGACACCACCGATCCCGCCGCGAACGACCGTGCTGTCGCCGGGGCCGCAGCCGCCACCACCCCGACGATCTCGGTGGACAGACCGAGCAGGTCGCGCACACCGATCAACCCGCAGATGCCCGAGCCCATGCCCACCGGCACGTAGACCACGTCCAACGCACCGGCGGCGCGGAACAGCTCGTGGGCGTAGGTGGCTACCCCCAGCACCAGGTCGGGATGGAACGACGGCACCACCTCGGCACCCAGCGACCCGGCCAGGTCGACGGCGTGCTCGCGGGCGGCCTGGAAGTCGTGGCCCGCTTCGACCACCCGGGCGCCGAAGCCGCGCATGGCCCGGTTCTTGTCGGGGCTGTTCCGCTCCGGGACCACGATGGTGACATCCACGCCGGCCGCGCGGCCGGCGAACGCCAGGCTCTGCCCGTGGTTCCCGCGGGTGGCGGACACGATCCCGGTCACCCCCGGGCGCTCGTGGGCCAGGCGGTCGGCGTAGACCAGACCGCCGCGCACCTTGAAGGCGCCGGTGGGCGTGTGGTTCTCGTGCTTGACCCACACCTCCGCCCCCACCGACTCGCAGAGCAGGGGCCACACGTACTGGGGTGTAGGGGGCACCCGCCTGCCGACGACCTCCACCGCAGCGTCCAACTGCTCGGCGGTGAACCTCACGCGGCCCGGCCACCGACGACGTGAACCTCCAACCGGTCGAGGGCTGCGGCCCAACCCGACGCCCACTCCGCGACGACGGCGGCGGGGATGCGCCGGTGCTGGAGGATGATCCCGCTGCCGGTGGCGTCCCGCTCGAAGTCCCAGCGCACCACGCCCACCGGCCGATCGTCGGCCGCCGTCGCTGCGAGCTCGAGGGTCCACGCCGGGTCCCACACGGTGACGAAACCGGACGCGACCAGCGGGGCGCGCAGCGAGACCCGCCCGCCGACACCGGGAGTGCACGTGGATCTGTCCAGCCAGGCGGCCAGATGCGCGTCCTGGGTCACCGCGGCCCACAGCGCCTCCATCCGGACGGCGGCGATGTGGCGGTCGAAGCGCACCCCGGCGTGCCCGTCGTCCGCCCAGGTGATCACCCCGGCGGCAGCAGTCATGCAGCCGTCTGCGGCGGGCTGTCGCCGTACCCGGCGGCCCGGGGGCCTGCCGGATAGCGATCGCCGGCCCACGCGCCGGCCGGCGAAAGCTGGTCGAGGCGGTCCTGCTCGTCCGCCGACAGGCTCACAGCCAACGCCCCGATGTTCTCGTCGAGGTAGGTGCGTCGCTTGGTGCCGGGGATCGGTACCACGTCATCACCGCGCCAGAGCACCCACGCCAGGGCCAGCTGGCCGGCCGTGCACCCCTTGGCCTTGGCCAGCTCGCCCACCGCGCCGACCAGCTCCAGGTTCCGATCGAAGTTGGCCCCCTGGAAGCGAGGGTTGTGACGCCGGAAGTCGTCGGGGCCGAAGTCCTCGGGACTGGTGATCTGGCCCGTGAGGAAGCCGCGGCCGAGGGGGCTGAACGGCACGATGCCGATCCCCAGGCGGCGGGCGGTGGCCAGGACCGCCTCCTCCAGGTCGCGGGTCCACAGTGACCACTCGCTCTGCAGGGCGGTGATGGGGTGCACGGTGACGGCCCGCTCCAGGGTCGCCGCGCTGGCCTCCGACAAGCCCAGGTACCTGACCTTGCCGTCGGCGACCAGGCCGGCCATGGCCCCCACCGTCTCCTCGATGGGGACCTCGGGGTCCACCCGGTGCTGGTAGTACAGGTCGATGTGGTCGGTGCCCAGGCGGGCCAGGGACTCGTCACAGCAGCGACGGACGTAGTCCGGCCGGCCGCTCACGCTCCGGCGACCGTCGCGGACCTCCAGGGCAAACTTGGTGGCGAGCACCACGCGGTGGCGGTGGTCGGCGATGGCCCGGCCGACCAGCTGCTCGTTCGCCCCACGGCCGTAGACGTTGGCGGTATCGAGGAAGAACACCCCCCGATCGATGGCTCGATGGATGGTGGCGATGGACTCGGTGTCGTCGACCGGCCCGTAGCTCTGGGACATGCCCATGCAGCCCAGACCCTCGGCCGACACCTCCAGACCAGTGGTGCCCAGGCGGCGGGTGGGGACAGCGTTTTCGGAGCGATCAGCCATGCCTGCACCGTACCGGCGCCGGCCTGTAGGGCGCCGGGGCCAGGCGGGTCAGCGACCACCATCCTCGGGATCGTAGGTGGGCTCCTCCCACCACGGATGCCAGTCCGGCACGTCGCCCGGGACCTGCAGGCGCCACGTCGCCGGGCGCTTCTGCACGAACGCCTCGATGCCCTCGGCGGCGTCGGCGAGCGGACCGAGCAGGGCCATGGCCTGGGAGTCCATCCGGTGGGCGTCCATGGGGTGAGAGGCGCCGAGCATCCGCCACAGCATCTGGCGCATGACGGCCGCCGACACCGGCGCCACGTTCGCAGCCATCTCCGCCGCCAGCGCCCGGGCCGCCGGCAACAGGTCCTCCGCCGGGTGCACGCTGCGGACCAGGCCACCACCAAGCGCCTCCGACGCAGAGAGCATACGCGCCGTCAGGCACCATTCCAGGGCCTGTGAGATGCCCACCAGGCGGGGCAGGAACCAGCTGCTGGCCGCCTCCGGCACGATCCCGCGCGCCCCGAACACGAACCCGACTTTGGCCCCCTCGGCGATCATCCGCACGTCCATCGGAAGGGTCATGGTGATGCCCACGCCGACCGCCGGCCCGTTGATCGCGGCGATGACCGGCTTCAGGCACCGGAAAACCCGCAGACTGACCTGCCCTCCTGAGTCGCGTGGCGCAGCGCGCGCCAGCCGCTCGGCGGGCGCCCTGAACGTGGCCGAGCCTCCGGACAGGTCGGCGCCGGCACAGAACCCCCGACCCCGGCCGGTGACGATCACGACCCTGACCCCAGGATCAGCGTCGATGCGATCGAACGCATCCAGCAACTCGTCGCACATGCGCACGGTGAAGGCGTTGAGCCGATCCGGTCGGTCGAGGGTCACCGTGGCCACGCCGGGATCGGCGTCGACCTGGTAGCTGATCGTCTTGTAGTCCACCCGGTCAGTTTGCCGTCAGGAGCACAGGACCGGCGGGCGGAGCGAACGACGTACGCTGCGACCATGGCCGGTCCGGAAGCGCTGTTCGTGGTGGTAGCGAACCGACTGCCGGTAGACCGCGCCACCGACGACGACGGGACGGTCTCGTGGCAACCCAGCCCGGGCGGCCTGGTCACCGCGCTCGAGCCCGTGATGCGCAACCAGCGGGGCACGTGGGTGGGCTGGACCGGCGCCGCCGACGAGAAGCTGGATCCGTTCGACGCCGAGGGCATGCACCTCGTGCCGGTATCGCTGTCGGAGACCGAGGTCGCCGACTACTACGAGGGGTTCGCCAACGCCACCCTGTGGCCTCTCTACCACGACGTCACCGCCCCACCCCGCTTCACCCGGCGGTGGTGGGATTCCTACGTCGAGGTGAACCGGCGGTTCGCCGACACGGCGGCGCTGGAGTCGGGCAAAGGAGCGGCGGTCTGGGTCCAGGACTACCAGCTCCAGCTCGTGCCGGCGATGCTGCGCCGGGCTCGCCCCGACCTGCGGATCGGGTTCTTCAACCACATCCCGTTCCCCGGCTACGAGATCTACTCCCGGCTGCCGTGGCGCCGGCAGGTCGTCGAGGGCCAGCTCGGAGCCGACCTCATCGGATTCCAACGTCGCGACGACGCCTCGAACTTCTTGCGCGCCGCCCGCCGGTTGACCGGCGCGACGACGCGCGGATCGGTCATCGAGCTGCCGGCCGCCGGCGGGCAGCCGGCCCGCAGCCTCCGAGCCGCATCCTTCCCCATCTCCATCGACGTCGCCGGCCTGGAGGACCTGGCCCGCTCTCCCGCCGTCCAGGCACGCATCGAGGAGCTGCGCGAGGAGCTCGGCCATCCCGACGTGGTGCTGCTCGGCGTCGACCGGCTCGATTACACCAAGGGCATCCTGCACCGCCTGGACGCCTACGGCGAGCTGCTGGCCGAAGGGCTGCTCACCCCGCCGGGCACCGTCCTGGTCCAGGTGGCCAGCCCCAGCCGCGAGCGCGTCGCCGAGTACCAGGAGCTGCGCGGGCAGGTGGAGAGCATCGTGGGTCGCCTGAACGGCGACTACTCCACGGTGGGGAACCCGGCCGTCCACTATCTCCACCAATCCTTCCCTCGCGAGGAGATGGCGGCGCTCTACCAGGTGGCCGACGTCATGCTCGTCACCCCCCTGCGCGACGGCATGAACCTGGTGGCCAAGGAATACGTGGCCTGCCACTACGACCTTCGCGGCGCGCTGGTTCTCTCGGAGTTCACCGGCGCCGCCGACGAGCTGCGTCAGGCGTTCGGCGTGAACCCCTACGACATCGACGGGATGAAGGCGGCCATCCTCGACGCCGTGCGGGTCAGTCCGGCGGAGGCGGCGCGCCGCATGCGAGCGCTTCGCCGCCGGGTCCGTGAAGCCGATGTCCACCACTGGGCTGGCGCCTTCCTGGGTGCCCTCGGCATGGTCACCAACCCCGGCGGCTGAGCGCCTCGAACTGGGCGCCTCGAACATGTGTTCGCCTATGCTGGGTGCATGGCGATGCAGGCCAACCTCTTCAGCGTCGGGCCGGTCGAGGTTCGCCGCGATACCCCCTTCGAGCGCATCGACCTGGGGGACGGCGCTTGGGTCGACGTGGCGCGGGCCTGGCTGGGCGGTGCCGACGAGGTCCTGGGCCGCCTGGTGCAGACGGTGGAGTGGCGCCAACGGCGGCGACGGATGTACGACCGGATCGTCGACGAGCCCCGCCTGACGCACTGGTACCGGGCGGGCGACCCGCTGCCCGACGAGGCCCTGGCCTGGTTCAGGCTGGCCATGGGCCGCCGGTACGGAGTGCAGTTCGGGGCCGTCGGGCTGAACCACTACCGCGGGGGTCCCGACAGCGTCGCCTTCCACGCCGACCGGGAGCTGCGCCACCTCGACGACACCCTGGTCGCCATTCTCACCTTGGGCGGGGCCCGCCCGTTCCTGCTCCGCCCCCAGGGCGGCGGACGGTCCGTCGACCTGCGTCCGGCGTCGGGCGACGTGGTGGTGATGGGCGGGCGCTGCCAGGCGGCCTGGGAGCACGCGGTCCCGAAGGTGGCGGCCGCAGGGCCCCGGGTGAGCGCGTCCGTTCGGTGGGTACGTCGGCCCCCGGCGCCGTGAGCGGCTGTGGCAGAACCGGGGGCGCTCCTACCCCGAGCTGGGCGGGGTCGACCCGGCGGTCGTCGACGAGGTGGCCGGGACCGGGAGGGTCGTGGTGGTACCCGGGGTGCTCTGCCCGCCCAGGGCCTGGGCCTGGGCGATGGCCTGCTCGGCGGCGTTCACCGAAGACTGATAGGCGGCCAGGTTGCCGGCCTTCAGGGCGGCATTGGCGGTGGCGAAGTCCTGCTGGGCCTGGGCGATCAGCGACGCCACCGTCTGACCCGAGGCGGGCGGCGGGACAGTGCTCGCCGGCGAGGGCGGCGTGGTGGTCGACGTCGTGGTGGACGAGGAGCCGGTGCTCCCCCCGATGCTGCCGCCGCCTGGGGTGTTCACCGTCGTGCGCTGCTCGTTGGCATACGAGGTGTTGCAGTACGAGGCGAAGGGCTGGGACCCGTCGCCGTTGGTGATGGGACAGAGGGCGCCGTCGAGAGACGCGTTGTCGCTGTGGTAGGCGGTGCCGTTGTAGACGACCACCACGTCCTTCAACGTCGGCACCAGGTTGGCGTTCGACTCGACATACACGGGCTGCACGTACAGGAGCGTCTGGTCGACCGGGATGGCCTCAACCTGCCCCAGGATGACCTGGGACCCGCCCTGGTTCAGCAGGGTCAGCTCGCTGGAGATGGCGGTGTTCGAGCGGATGGCGTTCACGATCAGGGCCGGCCCGTCGACGTTGTTCTGCGGAGGCGTCTCGTAGAGGTGGAGCTGCCCATAGTCGTTCGGGTCGCCGGACGCGGTCATGAACGCGGTCAGGTTCTGGCTCTTGTCCGACTGCGAGACAGGGACGAACGGCTGCAGCGACAGGAACGTGAGCTGGGTCTGGCCGGGCAGGTGCCCGATGAGGTACTCGGGGTCGAGGCGAGGCGTCTGCGGCACGGCAGCAGCTATCCCGCCGGGGCCGGCGGCCGCGGCCGGGAGGGCCGCACCCAGGTTGCTGTTGCTCAGCGAACCGCTGCCGGGATCTTGGCTTATGGTCCACGCCTGGGCCTGCGAGTAGAAGTCCGGGGCGTCGTTCAGGTGGTAGCGGCCGTACATGTTGGTCTGCACCCGGAAGAGGTCCTCGGGGTAACGGAAGTGCGCGGTGATGCCGGGGATCAGGGTGTTGGCCTTCGACACCGGGGTGAACAGGTCGGAGAAGGCCCGCTCGTACACCTGGATGACCGGGTCCTTGTTGTCGACCACGAAGAAGTACATGGAGCCGGTGTAGGCGTTGATGACGACCTTCACCGAGTTGCGGACGTAGTTGAACTGGCTGGACAGGCCGCTGCCCGCCGGGACCCGGTCGGTCTTCGCCGTCTGCGAGTACGGGTAGTTGGCGCTGGTCGTGTACGCGTCCTGGATCCAGTACAGCTGGTTGTTCAGCACCACGGCGTAGGGATCGGCGTCGTAGCGCAGGAACGGCGCCGCCTTGCGCACCCGATCACCGATGTTGCGGATGTACATGACCCGCGAGCTGGACGTGACCTGGCCGGAGAGGACCATGTTGAAGTCCCCGAAGCGCAGGGCGAACGCGGCGCGCCGGATGATGCTCCCGGCGGGCACCCCGCCCGTCCCGCCATAGTGGGTCGACGACTGTGCGCCGTTGGAGGTCTCGTAGTCCAGCTCCGCTTGCTTGGAGTTCGCCACCGCGAAGCCGGCCGACGACGAGCCCTGCCCGTAGTACACCTGTGCCCCCCGCCCCGCCAGGGCTGGTACCCCACTGGGCGGGATGCCCGACAGCGAGAAGTTCGGTGTGCCGTCACCGTTCACTCCCTGCTGGCTGGCCGGTACCACCACCGAGCCGTACCCATGGGTGTACTGCAGCTTCTGGTTCACGAAGCCGCTCGGCACCCCGTTCTCGTTCAGCTCGCGCATGGACGTGATGACCTGGGTGACGGTGTCGCCCGACGCCCCGGCCAGGTTGTAGCGGTCGACCGCCAGATCGTTGAACTGGTAGTAGTTCCGCAGGGCCTGGTACTTGTCGAAGGTGTTGCTGACCTGCTTGGGGTCGAGGAGGCGGACGTTGGCGAGCGTCTGCTCGTTCGCCACGGCCGCCGGGGTGGTGCCGGTGACCTGTGAGGCGTTGATGGCCTTGTTCCCCGGATAGCCCTGGGTCACCGTCACCTGGCTAGGGGTTATGCCGTACGCCCGCTGGGTGGCATCGATGTTTCGCTGGATGTAGGGCGTCTCGCGCGACAGCTCGGACGGGCTGACGCGCAGCGCCTGGTAGAGAGCCGGGTACACGCCGCCGAGGAGGATCCACACCAGGGCCCACAGGCCCACCGCCACAATGGGCAGCGTCCACCCCTTGCGGCGGATGTTGTAGAGGAACAGGCCGGCGGCGATGACCGCGATGGCGATGAGGATGATGTCGGCGGGCGCGTTGGCGTGCACGCTCGTGGCGGTGGCCCCCTGGACCAGGTGCCGGTTCGACAGCACCAGCTCGAGGCGCTCGAAGTAGTAGTCCACGCCCTTGATCAGGGCCAGGATGCCGAGGATCACCGACACCTGGGTCTTCACTGCCGCGGTCACGCGCTGGCCCTGGCCCTGGAACCGGATGGCGCCGTTCAGGTAGTGGGCCACCAGGGTGATGACGAGGATGATGATGATCGCCTCGAAGAACCAGCCCAACAGGAACTTGATGAACGGCAGCTGGAAGACGTAGAAGCCCACGTCGAGGTGGTTCTGGGGGTCGCTGCGGTGGAAGCTGACGCCGTAGCGGAGCAGGTCCCAGTTGTTCCACTGGGCGTTGGCGCCGGCACCAGCGAAGATGGCGAAGATGGCAGAGGTCACCAGGCGGACGGCGCGGGCGTGGGGGCGCACCACCTCCCGGTAGCGCTCGACCAGCTCGTCGTCCTGCCCCGGGGCCAGCACCGCGGGCGCGACCCGATCGGCGACGGTCAGGCTGACGAGGACCAGGACGAAGAAGATGAGGATGAACGACAGGCCGAGCAGGACCTTGGTGACGAGCACGCCGCGGAAGACCGACGTGAAGTGGACCTCGGAGAACCAGAGGTAGTCGGTCCAAAACCGGGCCAGGCTACGGAGCGAGATCAGCAGCAGGATGACGACGACGACACCGACGAGGACACCGACGCGCAGCCTCCGGGAGGCGCGTGGCATCCGTCGGGGGAAGTCGGCTGGGGTTCGCATGTCGGGCGGGAGCCTACCGGGGCCGGTCCGGCCGTGGCGGCGCGGCCGGCCCCGTCACACGACGGGGCGGACGCGTGCTATCGGCGGCGTGGTCCCTCAGCCTCAGCGCCCCTCCGGTACGAGCACGCAGCGGCAGCCACCGTGGGCGGGGGGATGCAGCTGGCCGGTGGGAAAGGTGTCGCCGCGGGCGATGCTGCCGGCCAGCGCGTTGTCGTCGCAGTCCGGGCAGGGGCCATCGGCGTCATCGACCAGCCAGCGGACGTGGCTGCCAGCCGGGGTGGCCTGGAACAAGCCACGATTGAACGCGGCGGCCACCACGTCGGACGCGGCCCGCTCGATGCGTTGCGTCTTCCACTCCCGGTATGCGGAGCTGAGGGCGTCGACCAGGACGCTCTGGTCGTCACCGGCCGCGTCGCGCACCGCTTGTGACAGGCGACGGCGCAGAGGCACGGTCACCGCGGTGGCCAGCTCCTCGGCCAGATCGTCGATCTGGCCCGGGTCGGCCGGCGCCGAGACCTTCATCCCGGCGTCGGTGGCCACAGCCACGGCATAGGCGACGCCGGCGTTGACCGCGTCGACCAGGTGGGGGCTGGCGGCGTCGACGAAGCGGGCGGCGTGGGCGTCGGGCTCGGGAAGGAAGGTGGCGGCCTTCGGTGAGCGACGCAGGCCGCGCAACCGGTCGAGCAGGTCGTTCTGCTCGTCCTGCAGCACCCGCTTGAGCTTCCGGGTGAGGGCGACCTCCACGTCGAGCGTGCCGTCGTCACGACGCTGCAACAGGGCTTCGTCGATGTCCGAACGGGCCGACTCCTCCGCCGCCGCGGCCGGCTCGTCGTCGGTGTCGCGTATGACGGTGACGCGCTCGACGACCGCCGCGGTGGTGACCTCTCCGCCAGTGGCGATGTCGGCCCGCAAGCTGTCGGTGGCCTCCAACGTCGCCACCCCCGCAGCTCCCGTCGGCTCGGTCGGCTCCGCCGAGGTGTCACCCTGGGTGGCGCCGCGCCGCCCGCGCCCTGGCTTGGTCGCCGGTCGAGCCGATTCCTTCGTGCGCCGGGCCACGGTGCGATCCGAGCGCACCCGCACCGGCCGCACCGTGGACGAGGAGTCGCTGCTCGCCGACGACGTGGTCTCCGATGCCGCAGTGGTTCCCGGTGTCGCAGTGGTTCCCGGTGTCGCAGTGGTTCCCGATGGCGACAGGCGGGCGGTGGGGACAGCGTCACTGGCCAGGATGCGCACCGATCCCGGCCGATCGACGTCGCCGCTCGGCTCGGCGTCGGCGGCTCCCTCGGGTCCGGCAGCGGCGGAGGACCGCTCGGGGCCGGGTTCGTCGTCGTCAACCTGGTCGCCCGCGTCCAGCGTGGCGGGCGGCGAGTCCGTGGGCACCGGCGGGATGGTCAACTCCGAGCTGGTGGCGTCGGCGTCGACCTCGGCGACGGCATCGTGGGGGAGCTCGCGTTCCATCCGCTTGCCCGCCTCGTCGGCTGCCACTCGGGCCTCCAGGTCCGCCCGCTGCAGCTCGAGGGTGACCTCGTCGAGGGTGCGGCGCACCAGTCCGTAGGAGTCGAGCAGACGCTCACGACCGGCCCGGAGCTGCTCGATCTGGACGGTGGCCACCCGTCGCCGCCGGGAGAGATCGGTGAGGATCTTCTCACGGACGGCCTGGGCACCCTCCACGGTGAGGCGACGATCCTGCTGGGCCTGCTCGCGCATGGCCTCGGCCTCGGCGCGAGCCCGGTCGATCACCGCCTCCGCCTCGGCGTTCGCCGCCGACCGGATGCTGTCTGCCGTGGCCTGCGCCTCGGCCGTGGCCACCGAGAGGCGGGAGTCGGCGTCGGCGCGCACCTCCCCCGCCTGCTGGCGGGCTTCCTCCACCAGCCGCCGGGAGTCGTCCTCGGCCTTGACCCGCATATCAGCGGCGGCGCTGCGCGCCGTGCGCAGGATGGCGGCGGTCTCGTCACCGACCATCTGCATGAGAGTCTCTTCGTCGATCACCGGACGAGCGTTGGCCGCCGCCTCAGCCGGGGGCGCCGCCGCCTCCAGCTCGTCGACCCGGTTCTGCAGCGTCCGGACCTCACCGGCGACCTGGCCGAGGAAACGGCGCACCTCGTCGGGGTCGTACCCCCGGCGGACCACGGAAAAGTCCCGCTGAGCAAGGTGATCGGCGGAGAGGCCGTCGCGCCGCGACACCGCCCGGACATGGTCTTCGGCCATGGGTTCAGCGTATTGCGGTGCGCTGCCCAACTGTGCGATCGCCAGGCCCGGGCGCCGGGCCCGCCCCACCTGCCGGTAGGCGGACGATGACCGTCGACCCGCGCCCCGGGCTCGAGCGGCACGTCACCCGACCACCCATCCCCTGGCTGACCCGTTGGACGAGGGTCAACCCGAGCCCCAGGCCACCGTAGCTGCGGGTGTCGGAGCTGTCGCCCTGGACGAACTCGCCGAAGGCGGCGGCCTGCTCGTCGGGGGTCATGCCCTTGCCGCGGTCGGTGACGGCCAGGTCCACCCAACCTCGCGTCGCCCCATTCGCCGAACGGGCCCGAGCCGGTCCGGCAGAGATGACGACCCGGCCGCCGAGCGGCGAGAACTTCACCGCGTTGTCGATCAGCTCGTCGAGGGCGAGGGCCAGCCAGCGACGATCGGCATTGACCGACGGCGTCTCGGCGACAGATCGCGACACGAGGGTGTGGGTCGGCGGCAGCCGGGACTCCCAGGCGGCCACCACGCCGGTCACCAGCGTGGCCACGTCTACCGGCTCGGGGCGCAGGAGGATCCTCCCGGCGCCCGACGAGGCGAAGAACTCGAGCATCTCCACGATGCGCAGCAACCGCTTCGACCCGGCCAGGATCTCCTCGTGCCAGACACGCGCCCGCTCGGGCGAGACCTCCCGGCGCAGGAGGATGTCGGCGTAGCCCAGTATCCCCGTCAGCGGGGTGCGCAGCTCGTGGCCGACGCGCGAGAGGAACTCGGTCTTCATCCGCTCGATCTCCCGCTCGCGGCGCAGGTCGCGCAGGACGAGCACCCCGCCCGTCACCTCCCCGTCCGGGCCGCGGAGGGCACCCACGGACAGGGCCACCGGCACGTCCGCCCCGTGTTGGGGACGGACCGAGCCGAGCGCCGCCCACCGCCCGGGGCCGGGGCACCGCATTCGCTGCTCGATGGCGGGAGCGTCCTCGCCGGTCATGCGGAGGATGCGATCGACGGGTTGGCCGACCGCATCCACGCTCGACACGCCGGTGAGCTCTTCGGCGGCCACGTTGAAGTCCGTGATCCGGCCGGCGGCGTCGGTCGCCGCCAAACCGTCACCCATGCCCGCCACCACGGCTTCCAGGCGGCCGCGGAGGCGCGTCTCGTCGGCCGCAGCCGTCCGCAGTGCCATGGTCTGCTCTTCCATGGAGTCGACCATGGCGTCGAAGGCAGCACCGAGCGTGCCCACCTCGTCACGACCGCCGATGCCGGCTCGACTGGCTCGGGCCCCCTCCTGGATCTGGCCGGCGACCACCGTGAGGCGCCGGATCCGGGCGGTGAGGCGGTCGCCGAGTGCGGCGGCCAGTGCCAGGGCCAGGAGCGTGCCGCCGAGAGAGATGAGGAACAAGGTCCGCAGCAACGAGTTCCGGGTGCCGGTCAGGGCGCTCTCCTGCGAGGAGAGCACCACGGTGCCGACGCTCTGACCCGGCAGACCCGGGAGCGCCTGGACGGCCACCAGCTGCCCGCTGCTGGCGAACGTCGAGCCGCGTGCGTCACGCTGGGCAGCCTCGGCGGCAGCCAGGACGGGCGCCCCCAGGGAGGACATCCCGGCCGACGCCACGACCGTACGGTCGGCGACCAGGGCCAGGGCGACGGTCGGCGCCAGCGCCCGCCGCTGGCCCAGGTAGCTGTCGTCGAGCGGGGTGACGGTGATCACCTGTCCCAGGACCTTCGAGCCGCTCGTCGGGCACGTCGGGTAGGCGCCGATCGCCCAGGCCCGACCGCCTGCGATCGACAGGAGGCCGACGCCTGCGCTACGGCAGGACTGGGCGGCGATCACCGGCTCCCTGGCTACGCCGGCGATCAGCCCACGATCCACTCCGCTCGTCGCGGCCAGGACGTTCGACGTCTCGTCCACGTAGACGAAACCGCCGACGGGGTAGAGCCCGGCGACCTGGTTCAGGCGGTCCGACACCGCCGCGGCTGCGACCGGCGGGCTGCCCGACGCACCAAGCTGCACGAGCGGGTTCGGTGCGGTGGTCCTGAAGTAGCCCTCCAGATCAGCTGCGACGAACCGGGCGTCCTTGATCGCCTGGGCAGATGAGCCGGCCAGCTGGCCCGCCTCCGAGTGGACACGGGTGGTCAACCGGTTCAGCTCGCTGCGCTGCAGCGACGAGGAGATCACCCCGGACAGGGCCACGGCCAGGACCAGCACGATGAGCAGGAGGGTCCCCGCCGACCCGACCGTCACCTGCGCGGCGATGGAGGACCGGCTGGCGCCGACCAGCGCCAGGAACACCACACCGCTCGCCACCACCAGCACCACGCCGGTGGCGACGGTCGACGCACCGGCGATCTCCATGATCCCGGCCCCCACCCAGATGGTCCCACCGGCCCAGACCCGCCGGCGCGACGGGCGGTCGGTGGCCCAGTCCGCCGACCCGATCAACAGGAGGGTCCCGCCGGCGATCCGGCCCAGGCTGACGAGCCGGTCCGGATCGTCGGTCACCAGCAGCGAACCGGTCACGAACGCCGCCACCGCAGTGAGCAGGAAGCCGGCAGCCATGGCCAGACGGCCCCCAGGGCGGCGGGCAACGAGGTCGGACCGCAGGGCGACCAGTGCCAACCCCGCGGCGGCCACCATCAAGGTGACGAACTCGGCGGCGAAACCGAAGAGGGCGGTGGCTGAGTACATGGGCGGTGGCGGTGCCGAGCGGGCTCGGCGCCGCCCTATTGTGCACCGAACGCGCCCAGGGACCCGGGCGGGACCCCAATCCCTGACCGCCGTCTCTCAGCTGCGCGCCGCGGTGGCGGTGACGGAGGCCGGTTGCCGGGCCAGCGACCCCAGGTGGCCTCCGGCCTGCGCCAGGTCCGACAACGCCTGCTGGAGGGTCGTCACGCCGAACACCTGGAGGTGCGAGCCTGACTCGCGGCGCGCCGCGGCCAGGTCGTCGGGTGGGACCAGGAAGATCTGCGCGCCCGCCCGCCGGACGGCCACGGCCTTCTGCGCCACCCCGCCGACGGCACCTACGGTCCCGTCCGGGGCGATGGTCCCGGTGGCGGCGACGCGGTGACCGCCGGTGAGGTTGCCGTTCGACAGGAGATCCAGCAGGCCGAGGGTGAGCGCCAGCCCGGCGGAGGGACCGCCGATGTCGCCGACCTGGATGGAGACGTCGAAGGGAAGCATGTAGGTCGTCTGCGTCTGGCTCCCGACCCCGAGGAACGGCTGGGTGGGCTTGGCGGGCGTCGCCGGGCTGCCGCCGACGGCAGGCACCCCCGGCGTCCCCGTCAGGGTCGCCGTCAGGGTCTTGGTCGTCTGCCGACCGCCGGCTCCCGCCCGCACCACTGTCACGGTCACCGCCGCACCTGGTTTGGCCGCCCGGATGGCAGCCTGGAGCTGGTCGGCCGTGGTGATCGGGGTGCGGTCGATGGCCGTCACCATGTCATTGCACTGCAGCCCGGCACTGGCCGCCGCCGAGCCGGGCTGGACCAGGGTGATCTGGGCGCCGAGGTTGGACGCCTTCACGGCGTAGCCCAGGCGCGATAAGGCGGCGACAGACGCCGCCTCGGTGGAGCCGTTCATCTGTTGCGTGTCCTGGCACCCGAGCTGGCTCGCCGGCGTGCTACCGAGCACGTCGGATGCCGGTACCAGCTGACTGCCGTCCCGAAAGGTCTTGAGCAGGTGGACCTTGTCGAGGAAGTAGTCCCAGGGTGAAGCCGGCCCGACCAGGACGTCGACCATGAAGAGCTTGCCGTCGATCACGTGGGCCTTGCCGGACGGGACGACGAGGCGAGCGCAGGGCGTGCCATCCATCAGGGTGAGCGCGCCGGCGCCGCCCGATCGGATCCGGCACTCGGGACTGGCCGTGATGGTGGGCGCCGACCCTGGGGCGTACTCGTAGTACTTCCGGGCTCCCCGCTGCAGCTGCACGGTGGCCACGGCCACCACGATCACGACGACCACCGCCGCCACCACGGGGATCATCCATCGTCGCCGTGACCGGCCGCTCGCCCGGCGGGTCGACTGCACCCAGTCGTCCATGCTGACCACCGCGGTAGGCGGGCGCCCAGGCCGCCCACTGACCAGCCGCCTGGCCTCGGCATCGTGGTCGGCGTCGCCATCGGAGAGCACGGTCACGGTCAAGTCCGTGCCGGCCGCCTCGGCCAGCGTGGCCGCCCAGGCCGGACGCCCGGCCACACCGGCGACCACGATCTCGGTCACGCCGGCGTCGCCGAGCGCACGAGCGAGGGCGCCCCTCGACCCCCCGCCCGGAGCCGTCGATACTGGCTCGATCAAAACCGTGGCCTCGTCGGCCTCCGGGGCGACGTCGGCAGAAGTCGACGCATCGGCGGTGGCTGCCTCGGGGACCTTGACGTGGACCACCAGCATGCCGGCGGCCCGTGCCACCCGGCGGGCGACGCGCAACCGCTCCATGGCACCCGGATCCTGGCCGGGGCCCGCCACCGCGTCGACCAGGACGAGGCATCGACGTCCAGGCACCGGGCCGGCGGCCTCAACCACCGGGTCGGTCTCCGCGTCGGTCTACGGGGCGATCGCCGTACCAACCGGCGCAGGCCCCGATGAGCGCCCGACGCCTGCCATCGGCCGAGTGAGCGTGGTCTTGTAATATCGGGCCGGTCGTGGTCACATCGTTCGCGTTGTCGAGATATGAGGTTCGGTGGGAGCCGACGTTGCGTCGCACCCGCACGGACGGACAGCCTGCCACGCCCCCGGGGTGGTGCGGGCTCGCCACCCAGCTGCCGGTGCCCGTGGCCCCGGGTCCGCGTCGATGAGCGACGACCGCAACGGCGACCAGCCGGCGGCGACCGCGCCGCTCGACGCCACCCCGGCCGCGTTTGCCAGCCCTCCTCCCGACCGTCGGCCTGCGCCGTGGGCTGGTGCGCTCCCCGACGACCAATCAGCCCGGCCGGAGCGGAGCGCGCCACGCGGCGCCGAGATGGCGCCCGAGCCGCGTCCGACCGGCCAGCCGTGGGCGCGCACCGGTCGACCGGGCCCGGTCCTCACGGTCCCGGCCGGCGCGACCCCACGACGGGGATCCTCCGCCTCCCCTGAACCGCCACGTCGGGGCTCCGTCAAGGTCGGCCCGCGCCTGATCGATCGGGCCGGACCGGTCCGCCGGATCCGCTCGGCGTTCACCCTGATCGTCATCGCCGTGGTGCTGGGCGCCATGGGCGCCACCGCGCTGGGCCTGATCGTCTGGGGCTTCTCCCTTGCCATCCGCGGCGCCACCTCCTCCTGAACCTGCTCGCACCGGTACCGACCGACCACCCGACACCGCGCTCACCAGACGGCGAGCCGTAGGCATGGCCGGCCACACCGGCGACGTCGACACGGCCCGCCGGGGACTGGCCGACCCGTCTCCGGCCGTGCGGGCCAGCGCCCTGTCCGCCATGGTCCGCCTCGAAGCCCTCACCCACCCCGATCTGCACCGCGCGCTCGACGACGAGGCCGACCCGGTCCGGTCCCGGGCGTGCGAGCTGGCCGCCCTCCTCACCGGCGCCGACGAGGCGAGCGGACCCGGCGCGGGCCGCTCATCCGAGCTGATCGACCACGAGCTGATCGAGCACGAGCTGATCGAGCACGAGCTGATCGAGCACGAGCTGATCGAGCACCTCTGCACCCGGACGGGCGACGCCAGCGACTCGGTCGCCGAGTCCGCGTGCTTCGCCCTCGGCGAGCTGGGCACCGTGGCCGGCGGCCCACCGGCGGTCGGGATACTGGCGTCGGTCGCCGGCGCGCACGGCGACCCGTTGGTCAGGGAAGCCGCCGTGGCCGCCCTCGGGGCCATCGGCGACCCCGACGGCCTACCGGCCATCCTGGCCGCTACCACCGACAAGCCCGCAGTCCGCCGGAGGGCCGTCCTGGCCTTGGCACCATTCGACGGGCCTGACGTGGACGCAGCTCTGGAGCGGGCCCGCACCGACCGGGACTGGCAGGTCCGCCAGGCCGCCGAGGACCTCACCGGGGCCTGAGCGACCGCCACCACGCAGGGCCCTGCTACATGAACAAGTCCTTGACCGTGTCCAGCTCTTCCAGGCACTTCCCGGCGCCGAGCACGACACACTCGAGAGGAGCGTCGACCAGGTGCACCGGCAATGCCGTCTCCTCCGCCAGGCGCCGGTCGAGCCCGGAGAGCAAACCGCCACCGCCGACCAGGTTGATCCCCTGGCTGATCAGATCCTGGGACAGCTCTGGCGGCGCCGCCCCCAAGCACTTGACCACCGAATCGACGATGGCACCGGTCTGCTCCTCGATGGCTTCACGCACCTCTTCGGGGGCGAGGATCACCGTCTTCGGCAGCCCGGTCATCAGGTCGCGCCCGCGCACCTCCGCCTTCACCTCGTCGTCGGTCGGCCACGCCGAACCGATGGCGACCTTGATCTCCTCGGCGGTCCGCTCGCCGATGGCGATGCCGTACTCACGGCGCACGTAGGTCTGGATGGAGTTGTCGATGTCGAAGCTGCCCACCCGGATCGCCTCGAGCGCCACCACCCCACCGAGGGAGATGACGGCCGTCTCGGTGGTACCGCCACCGACGTCGACGACCATGTTCCCGAGCGGTTCGTGGATGGGCAGCCCGGCGCCGATAGCCGCGGCCATCGGCTGCTCGATCAGGTAGGCGCCATTCGCCCCCGCGCCCCGAGCGGCCTCCTCCACGGCGCGCCGCTCCACCTCGGTGATGGCCGAGGGGACGCAGATGAGCACCCGCGGCCGGTTGAACCGCGACACTCCCGCCCGCTGCAGCAACAGGCGGATCATGCGCTGGGTGATGTCAAAGTCGGTGATGGCGCCCTTGCGCAGGGGGCGGACTGCGACGATGTACCCGGGCGTGCGCCCGATCATCTGCCAGGCCTCCTGACCCATGGCCAGCACGTCCTGGGTCCGGGAGTTCAGGGCGATCACCGTCGGCTCGTTCAGCACGATGCCCCGGCCGCGCGCGTAGACCAACGTGTTCGCCGTCCCGAGGTCGATGGCCAGGTCCCTAGCCATGCGCTTCGGTCCGCGGGACGTCGTCGCCGGGTCCAGCCGTCACCGCCGGACCGCCTCCACCCGCCGCCGGATCGGGTGTCGCCCCCCCGGTCGCCGGGCGATTCGGCAACGGGCGGACCGGGGACCGCCGGGCGGGCACCCCGTGTCGCGGCGGCACGCCCTGCGCCACCGGTGCGGGCTTGGCCCTCCCCCGACGACCCCCGGCGTCGACCTTCTCGTCCTCCTCGGGGGCCAGGGCGCGCAGCCCGCGATGGAACGACTCCATGTTCGCCTCGACCGAGCGCGGCCGGTGATGGCGCAGCACGACGATCGAGGAGATCACGATCATCAAGACGACCGCCCCGATGAGGTACGCCAGGTTCCCGATGACCACGCTCCCGGTCACGGCACCGACCATCGTCCCACCTCCACGATCTGCTGCGATCCGGTACCCCAGTCCTCGCCGTCCGCCCACTTCTCCCGTTTCCAGATCGGCAACGTGGCCTTGAGCGTATCGATGCACCAACGCGCCGCCTCGAACGCCTCGGCCCGATGCGGCGCCGACACGGCCACGATCACCACGGTCTCGCCCAGCGCCATGACGCCGACCCGGTGCCACAGCACGACCCGGCCCAGGTCGGCCCACCGCCGGCGGGCCTCGGTGGCCAGCTCGCCCAGGCGTGGTTCCACCACCTCCTGGTAGGCCTCGTACGCCAGCTCCTGAACGCCCGGGCGCCCCTCGGCATGGTCGCGCACCGTTCCCGCGAACACCACCACGGCACCGCAGCGATCCAGCGTCGCCCACCGGGACGCCTCGTCCATCGAGAGGTGGTCAGTGAAGAGGCCGACCCAATCGTCGCCGCGCGGTGGATGCACACACTCATGCTAAGTCCCGCGGCGGCCCGACGCGAGCCGCCAGGCCACGCACCCGCCGTTTGGGGGGCCGCGGTCCACCAAAAGGGTTCCCCCGGTAGTCTCCGAGTCCGTGGAACCCAACGACAGCAGCGAGGAGGAAGGGCCCTTCCACCCGTACATCTCGCCCGACGACCGCCTGTGGCGACACCCGTCCGAGATGCCGACTCCACCACTCGGCTCCGCCCTGACCACGCGAGCCGTCCCGAGCCGGATGTGGACCGTCGCCCTCCTCGCCGGTGTGGTGGGCGCGCTGCTGGCCTCCGGAGTCAGCGTGGCCACCGGATCGTACGGGAACCACACCACCGTCGTGCAGCCCGTCACCAAGATGGTGTCCCCCGCGTCGGGGACGTTCACCTCCACACCCACCGCCGGGCCGAACTGGCCCGTGATCGTGTCCGCCATCGCGTCGTCGGTGGTCGGCATCACCGTTCGGTCGGCGGCCGGGACGTCGAGCGCGTCGGGGGTGCTGTACTCACTCAGCGGCACTCGGGCCTACGTGTTGACCGACGCCGGGTTGCTCGCCAACGGAGGACGGATCATCATCACCTTCAACGGCGGCCAGGCCGAATCCGGCTACCTGATGCACAGCGATCCGAAGAGCGGACTGGCCCTGCTCAGCGTGTCGAAGGCCGGCGGGACCCTCGCCACCCTCGGCTCCGTGGCCCCCGTCCAGGTGGCCGAGCCGGTGATCGCCGTCGGGGCCCGGCCCGCCGGCGACGGGGGCACCGTCGTGACGGGGGCCATCAGCGGCCTGGACCAGACTGTCGTGAGCACCAACGGGAGCAGCGATGTCAGCGCCCTGATCGCCGTCAGCGCCACGGCGCTGCCGACGGCAGACGCCGGCGGCGCGCTGGTCGACGGCGTGGGCGCCGTCATCGGCATCGCCACCTCCCTCCAGTCCAACGACCCCAGCCAGCAGGGCACCACGTTCGCCGTGCCGATCGACGTGGCCAGCCACATCGCCGACGAGCTGCTGGCCGGCGACATGCCGACCCATCCCTGGCTCGGCATCGCCGACAGCGGGGACCTGGGCACCACCACGGCCCAGTCCATGGGGGTGAGCGGTGGGGGCGCCCGAGTGGTGGACGTCGACGATCCCAGCCCGGCCACCGAGGCGAACCTCCAGCTCAACGACGTGATCACCAGCTTCGACGGCCAACCGGTGCGCTCCACCGGCGCCCTCACCGCCGTGCTGAACCGCTGCCACGTCGGCACCGTCGACCCCATCACCTACGTGCGCCGGGGGCGGGTCATCACCACCAGCATCCGCGTCGCCGAGCAACCGAACGACACGAACGCGTCCGACAACCCCTGACCGAGCCGGCTACCGGCGGCGGCGGGCGCGCACGGCCAGCACCAGCCCGGCGATGGCGCCGACCCCGGCAATGGCCGAGGCCACGATGACCAGCAAGGTGACGTTCTGGCGGCGACCGGGCGGGAGGTCGTCCCAATGGGGACGGGCGTCGGTCGCCACCAGCGCCTCCTCGCTCGAGTACGTCGGCGACCAGCCCGCAGCGCGCAACTTGTCGGCCGCCACCACCCAGGGGAACTCGGCGTACGCTCGAGCCTGGCGGGGCACGCCCCGGCGACCCAGGTCCCAGCTCCACGCGGTCACGGCCCTGGCCAAAGGACCGGGGAGGCGGAGGCGGGCCAGGCCGCCCGCCAGCGCCCGGGCGGTGTCCTCGCCGATGCCGTTGTCGGGCGCCACGTTGTACACGCCGGCCAGGCGCTGCTCCCAGGCCAGGACGACGGCGGTGGCCAGATCGTCGGCGTGGAGGTACTGGACCGGTCGGGCCTCGTCCGTGGTCCCCGGGGACCGGGTCCCGGCGAGTGCCTGGTACAGGGGCCGCTCGGGGGATCCGAGAGTGACCGCAGGGCGCAGGACGGACACGGCCACGTTCGGGTGGTCGTCGGCCCACTCGGCCAGGCGGCGCTCGGCCTCCGCCTTGGCGACGGCGTAGCCGAACTCCGGGTTCGGGCGCAGCGGGGAGTCCTCGGTGAGCGGGATGCGGTTGTCGGGCCACGCGCCGTAGACGGTCGCGCTCGACAGGTGAACCAGCGTCGACGCGCCGCGCCCGGCCCCGGCGAGGACGCGGAGCAGGACCTGACGGTTCGCTTCTGACGACGCGGCGTGGGGGCCGGCACCATCGACCGGGGCGTCGGCTGCCTGCCAGGCCAGGTGGATCACCCCGTCGGCGCCGCCGATCAGCTCCTCGACCGCCCCGGTCGGCGCCTCGAGCATGTCCAGCTGGTGACCCTCGACGCTAGGCCCGGGATCGCCCGGGCCCAGCCGCAGAGCAGTCCGGTCGATGGCGATGACCCGGCCGACATCGGCTCGCCCGGCCAGCAGGGTCGTGACCCGCCGGCCGAGCGAGCCAGCAGCCCCTGTGACAACAACGGTCCGCACCACCCTACGATGCCCTACAACAGGAGCCCGGGGCGAGTGCGCCGTCGTCCCGGCGGTCCGCATCCCATCGGGACGAGCAGCGGAGCGTGTGGCATGAGTGAAATCGGACCCTTCGGAGCAGGAGGACCCTTCGGGGACCTGATGCGGAACCTGGCTCAGATGCTCACGTCCCAGGGGCCCCTGAACTGGGACATCGCCAAGCAGCTGGCCCAGTGGACAGCCAGCGGCGGCCAGCCGGAGGCGAACGTGGACCCGGTGTCGCGCGTGCGCCTGGAGGAGCTGCTGCGGATCGCCGAGATGCACGTCAGCGAGGCCACCGGCCTGGAGGTCTCCACCCACGGCATGCTGTCGGTCCGGGCCGTGACTCGCAGCGAGTGGGCCCTGCGAAGCCTCGACGCCTGGCGACCCCTGCTTGAGCGGCTGGCCACCAGCATGAGCGCGGCGGAGCCGGACGCCACCGACCCGACCATGAACCAACCGTCCTCGGGCGCAGCCACCGATCCGATGGCCCACCTGTTCGGGAACCTGCCCCAGGTCCTGGGGCCGCTCATGTTCGGCATGCAGGCCGGCTCCATGGTCGGTCAGCTGGCGACGCGCGCTATGGGCCAGTACGACCTGCCGACGCCCAGACCACCGGCCGACGAGCTGCTGCTGGTTCCGGCCGCCATCGACGAGTTCGCCGGCGAGTGGAGCCTGGCCCCCGACGACGTGCGGCTGTGGGTGTGCCTCCGGGAGGTGACCAACCACGCCGCCCTGGGCCGGCCGCACGTCCGGGCCCGCCTCGACGAGCTGATCGGCGCCTACGTCGACGCCTTCGAGGCGGACCCGGCCGCCCTCGAGTCCCGCCTAGGCCAGCTCGATCCCAGCGACATGGAGTCCCTCCAGCAGGTGTTTGCCGATCCCGCCGCCCTGCTCGGCGACATGCAGACCGACGCGCAGCGGCGGCTCCAGGTCCCATTGCGCGCCCTGCTCAGCGCTGTGACCGGATACGTGGACCACATCCTCGACCGGGTCGGCCGCCGCCTGGTCGGTGGCTACGGGCCGCTGACCGAGGCCGTGCACCGGCGCCGCCTGGAAGAGCACAGCGGCACCCATCTGCTCGGCATGCTCATCGGCGTGGAGCTCGACGAGGCCAGCTACACCCGGGGTCAGGCCTTCGTCACCGGCGTGGTGGAGCGGGTCGGCGAGGACGGGCTCGCCCGGCTCTGGCAGTCAGCCGAGGAGCTGCCCACCCCGGCCGAGCTGGATGCTCCCGGCCTGTGGCTGGCCCGGATCGACCTGCCCGAGGCTGGCCCGGACGCCGACTGACGCCTGCCGGGCGAGCCGGCAGGATGGGACCGCAGCTGGGGGTGGCCGAGGCGCCGCTTGCGCCCCTCAGGTGGGGGCGCCGTCGAGCACCACGATCCGGCGGCAGAGGATCCGGCCGCCGGACAGCTCCAGGCGGCCGAAGCTGGGGTGAGGCTGGGCTCGTCGCTGGGTCGGGGACCCGGGGTTGAACAACAGCTGACCGTCGACACCGACCTCGTCACAGGGCGCGTGGCTGTGGCCGAAGACGACCAACTGGCAGTCGGGAAAGCGGCGGTGCAGCCGCGCCGCCCGACCCTGGCGGGCCCCGCCGTCGTGGATCATCCCGATGCGCACGCCGGCCAGCTCCAGGGTGCGCACCTCGGGCAGGGTGCCGACGAGCGGCACGTCGTTGTTCCCGAGCACCGCACAGGTTGGAGCGAAGGCGGCGAGACGGTCGAGGACCGACTGCTCCAGGATGTCGCCGGCGTGCAGGACGGCGTCGGCGGAGGCCAGCTCGGCGAGCACCGGTGCCGGCAGATCGCGCCCACCGGGCGTGGCGCGCAGGTGGGTGTCGGCGAGGACCACCACCCGACAGGTGCCATCGGCCGCGGTCATGCCCGCTGCCATCTCATGTCCCTGCCGTCTCATGTCCCGGCCGGCGGTGCGGCTCATGTCCCTGGCTGACGGTGCGGTTCGATGCGGCCGCCGGCGGGATCGGACGGGCGGCCTGCGTGCTCGGAGAGGATGGGCTCTGGCCACCCCACGGTCCCTACCGGCGAGGTCATGGCCACGTCCGGCCGCGCCCCTGCACCTCCCCAACCAGCTCCCGGCGGTGCCGGTACTGGCTCGGGGCGGGCGTCGGGCCACCAGCCCGGCAGCGTCCCCCGCCGGGCCCGATCCAGCCCGAGCACGAACACCACGCCGCCCGCCAGCGTTGCGCAACCGACGATGACGAAGCCGATCAGCAACGACAACGGGATCAGCACCGGGACCAGCGCAGCCGCGACCCAGCCCAGCTGGAAGAGGGTCTCGAACTGGGCGAACCGTCGGCTCCTGGCCCGCGCCGGCGCGTCCCGTTGGACCAGCGCGTCGAAGGCCAGCTTGGCGACGCTGGCGCCCAGTCCCACCACGATGCCGAGGATCAGGGCCGCCGGTCGGTAGTGCACGACGCTGAAGCCGGCCAGGAGGTAGGCGGCGGCGGCGATGACCACGGCCGAGCCGGGAACCAGCCACTCCTCCCTGCAGACGCGGCGCAGCACCGGTGCCAGGGCGGCGCCCCCGAGGTTTCCCGTGACGCTGCCCACACCGACGAGGCCGTACCAGACGAGGCTGACCCCCTGGCGGCGGAACCCGAAGATCACCAACGCGGTCATCAGGCCGGCCATGGCCCGCATCGACAGCATGGTCACCGCCGCCAGGGCCACGCCACCGTGCGGCAACGGCCGGCCGGTGGCGGGGGCGGGCGAGGTCGGCGCCCCCGGCACGGCGCGATCGGCGCTGCACAGCCGGGCCGCCCCCACGGCGGCGGCCACGAACACCAGAACATCGAGGCGGAGCACAGCTCGCGACCCGAGCAGCTGGTAGACGCCAGCGCCCACCAGCGCCGCCACGGAGGTGACGATCGACGATCCGACGGCAAGCTTGGCATTGGCCTCGACCAGGTCCTCATCACCACGCACCGCACCTGGCACCAGCGACGCCTTGGCCACCAGATACGTCTTCGAACCGACCAGGCTCAGAAACGCCCACGGGAACAGCCACAGGCTGTGCACGGTGAACGCCATCCCCACGCACGCCACCGCCCGGCCGACCGACGCTGCGCTCACCATCATGCGGCGACCGCCGCGGACGCGATCGACGAGCGGACCCAGGTAAGGCCCGACGACGAGGAACGGCAGGATGGTGCAGACGAGCCCCAGCGCGGTCCGACCCCGGGCGGCGTTCAGCGAAAGGCTGACGAACAGCGACCCAGCCAGAGCCACGGTAACGAGGGCATCGCCGGCCGACGAGCAGGCATGGACCACGGCGAGACGGACGAACGGCGGGGGCCCGGGGCGCGCGACCGACCCCAACCGCACCGGGTAGGTGACGAGCCGGCCGAGCCAACCAGCCCGGAACGGGCTGCGACCCAGCCGGTGGTGCCGCCTCGTCTCCGGTCGGCTCATGTCGGGTCTCTCGACGTGCGCATCTCGTCGCCGGACCGTCGCTGCACCTCGCGACGGCAGGTATGGACCATGACCACCTAAGGGTAATTCCTCGTGAGCCTTCGCCCGCAGGCAGCGCCGAGACGCGTCGGCCCACCGGCGCTCAAGTTCTCTGGCCCGATGCCGATACCACGACACATGGGAGACTCATCGGCCGCGCCGTCCGCCCCGCACCAGGAGGAGGCCCCACCGCAGGAACCGACCGGGCCCACCTACGGCCGCTTCGACCGCAGCCTGCTGGAGGCCACCCTGGCCGACGCGACGCGGGCCACCGGTGCACCGCCCGCCTCACCCCCTGCGGCGCCCGCCGGCGCCCTCACCGGCCTGCCGGCCGCGGCGACCAGTCTGCCGGTTACCGGCACCCCGACGCCGGCGGTCACCCTGCCGACCGGCGACCTCACGACGGGTGAGCTGGCGACCAGGCCGGCCCCCGGCCCGGCGACGCTCCCCAGTGAGACGACCGGGCCGCCCACCCCACGACTACCCGCCCCCGGCGCCCAGCAGCTGCTCCACTCGCTGCGGCCGCTGTCACCCGACGCCGCCGCCGGGTCGTCGCCGTCGCCGGCCACCTCCCTCCGGTCGGTCCCGACCGCCCAAGCCGCGGCGCCGGACGTCGACCGCATGCATCGTTCGCGCGTTTACCCAGGAACGTTGCTGGGCGAACGCGCGAACGATGGAGCGACCGAGGCCTTGCCGGGGTCGAGGCCGCCCGCATCCACCCGGCCGCCCGCATCCACCCTCCCGTCGCCCGCATCGGCTCTCCCGCCCGCATCGGCTCTCCCGCCCGCACCCGACGCGCCGCCCGCATCGGCCCTCCCGCCCGCACCCGACGCGCCGGCCACGCCGGCCGAAACCCCCCTGGCGTCCGTACGTCCATGGCAACCGAGCGACGACGACATCCTGCCGGTGCGCTCCGCCCGCACCCGCCGCTTCCGCCTCCGCTAGCCCGGCACCCGGGCGCCCTCGAACTTGTAGCCCAGGCCCCGGATGGTCGTGATGCGCGCCGGGCGTGACGGGTCGTCCTCGATCTTGGCCCGCAACCGCTTGACGTGCACGTCGAGGGTCTTGGTGTCGCCGACGTAGTGCGGCCCCCAGATCCGGTCGATGAGCGTCTCGCGGGTCAGGACCCGGCCGGCATTGCCCATCAGCAGCTCCAGCAGCTCGAACTCCTTGAGCGGCAGCCCGACGGGGGCGCTGCGCAGGTGGACCTCGTGGCGCTCCGGGTCGAGGCGGAGGTCGCCGACCTCGATCACGTCGCCCGCCGGCACCTCGTCGTCGGCGAGCGGTGATCGGCGCAACACGGCCCGCATCCGGGCCACCAGCTCGCGCAGGCGGTACGGCTTGGTGACGTAGTCGTCGGCCCCCACCTCCAGGCCGACGACGGTGTCGATCTCGCTGCTCTTGGCGGTGACCATGATGATCGGCACCCGGGAGCGGGTGCGGATCTCCCGGCACACGTCGATGCCCGACATGCGCGGCAGCCAGACGTCGAGCAGGACGAGGTCGGGGCGGATCTGGTCGAACAGCGCCAGGCCCTCCGCGCCGTCACGAGCCACGCGGACGAGGAACCCCTCCCGCTTCAGGCCGACGACCAACGCCTCGATGAAGGACTCCTCGTCCTCCACGACCAACACCGTCGGCGGATCAGCCACGGGAACCCTCCTCGGGGCAGGTGCTGCGGAGGGCGTCGTCGTGGGCGGCGAGCACCAGGGTGAACGTCGAACCGACGCCCTCGGTCGATTCCACCCGCACCGACCCGCCGTGGTTGGCGGCCACGTGGCGGACGATCGACAGGCCGAGCCCGGTCCCGCCGGTCGTGCGCGAGCGGGCCCGATCGACGCGGTAGAAGCGCTCGAAGATCCGCTCCAGGTCCCGCCGGGGGATGCCGATGCCCCGGTCCGCGACGGTGACCTCGATGGTGCGGTCCTCGGCCTGGGCCCGTACCTGGACGCAGCCACCGTCTTCGGAGTACTTGATGGCGTTGTCGACCAGGTTCGACACGGCGGAGACCAGGTCCCGGCGATCGCCGGGCACCTCGAGCCCATGGGGCCCGGGGACGGTGTCCAGCGCGATCCCGGCCGCGGCAGCCACCGGTCGGAGCTGCTCGAGGACCTGCTCCTGGAGAGTTGTCCACGGGGTCATCTGGTGGACGGCGTTCTCGTTGGCCTCGATGCGCGACAGGTCGAGGAGGTCGTCGATGATGCGCCCCAGCCGGGCCGCCTCCATGGCCACCCGCCCCGACAGCCGGGCG
Organism: Acidimicrobiales bacterium; assembly: GCA_965276635.1. Taxonomy (GTDB): domain Bacteria; phylum Actinomycetota; class Acidimicrobiia; order Acidimicrobiales; family Palsa-688; genus CBDIBC01. The sequence goes on from CBDIBC010000005.1 coordinate 707,802, forward strand.
ACGACGTCGGGGTCCTCCTCGCCGTCGAGGGTCTCGGCCAACAGGCTCAGGGCGCCGACGGGGGTCTTCAGCTCGTGGCTGACGTTGGCCACGAAGTCGCGCCGGATGGCGTCGACCCGGGTGCGCTCGGACACGTCCTCGATGATGACGACGGCGCCGAGCCGGCCGTCGGGGTCGTCGGGGTCGCCGAGCGGGTAGGCCCGGATGGTCAGGTCGCGACGGACCGGGGCGAACAGCTCCATGGCCTGCTCGGTCACCTGCCCCTTGCGCGCCTGGGCCAGGTGCTCGTCGATGCGCTGGGCGGCGAGGGCGTGGTCGGGGCGGCCGCTCACGTACACCGCCGCCGGACCGTTCCGGTACACGTCCAGGCCGTCCTCGTCGCAGATCACCACGCCCTCGGCCACTCGCTCGAGGGCGGCCCGGAGGTGCGCGGTCGTGGCCTCGGCCACGGCCAGCCGATCGCCTACCCGGTAGGCCGCCGCCTCGATGTCCCCCACCAACGAGTCGATCCCCTCGGGCCGCTCTCCCGTCCCGTCGACGGGGCCGAGCAGCGCCAGTGCGGCCTCCAGCCGGCGGTGGGCCAGCGCCCGCCGCATCAGGCTGCGCCGAGCCCGACCGGCGGGGCCGGCTCGATGGGAGAGGTCATCATGTACAGCTCCAAGCACGCAGAGGCGCAGAGGTCATCGCCACAGACCGTACGGGCGTTCGGCGGCCTCCCTCCGACCGTTCCATGAATCAACGGTAAACGTAGTCTGAAGACTTGGAGTTTGGAGGGCAAAGCCGCAGGTGAGCGCCGGGGAGCAGTTGCCGGAGGGGGGTCGACCGACCATCATCGAGACCGTGGCTGACAAGACCGTGCTGGGCGAGCCCCCGGCGTCGACGACCGAGACCGTACGGCCCCCGACCGTCGATATGACGAATCGGCTCGTGTCCCGCCCCCCCGGCCGGTCGTCGCCCAGCGGCGAGACCGTCTACCAGATCGACGACTTGTCCTTCTACTACGGGAGTGTCCGGGCGCTGCGCGACGTGAGCATGGCGATCTACGCCAACCAGATCACCGCGCTCATCGGCCCGTCGGGCTGCGGCAAGACCACGTTCCTGCGTTGCCTGAACCGCATGAACGACCTGGTCGGCGGGTCGCGGGTCGAGGGGCGCATCCGCCTCCACGGCCAGGATCTCTACCACTCGTCCGTGAAGCCCATCGAGTTGCGCCGCCGGGTGGGCATGGTGTTCCAGAAGCCGAACCCGTTCCCGAAGTCGATCTTCGAGAACGTGGCGTTCGCCCCTCGGGCGAACGGCGTCAAGCGCAGCGAGCTGGGCGACGTCGTCGAGTCGTCGCTGCGCGCCGCGGTGCTGTGGGACGAGGTGAAGGACAAGCTGAAGGCCAGCGCCTTCGACCTGTCGGGCGGCCAGCAGCAGCGCCTGTGCATCGCCCGGGCCATCGCCGTCAAGCCGGACGTGATCCTCATGGACGAGCCCTGCTCGGCGCTCGACCCCATCGCCACCGTGCGCATCGAGGACCTCATGTCCGAGCTGAAGCGCGAGTACACGATCATCATCGTCACCCACAACATGCAGCAGGCTGCTCGCGTCTCGGACCGCACCGCGTTCTTCTCGGCGGAAGACAAGGCGGAGGACAAAGAGGGTGGTGTCCTGGTGGAGATGGATCGCACCGAGACCATCTTCACCAACCCGGGCGAGAAGCGGACCGAGGACTACATCACCGGCCGCTTCGGCTGAGCCGTCGGTCCAGCTGCACCCCCTTGCGGCCGGACCGGCTGGGAACGCTAGAGGCTCATCTTGGCAGTCTGCTTGCGGGCCCGGGATGCCACCAGCCGGCCCAGGGCGATGAGCACGATGAGGATGATCAGGGTGGCGGCAGCAGCCGCGGCGGCCAGCTGGTGGGCCTTGGCCCCGGGCAACGAGATGTCGGTGAAGGTGACGTAGGTCAGGTACGCCACCTGGTGGTGGAACAGGTGCAGCGTCGGGTTGGTGTTGGCGAAGCCGGCCGTGAACAGCAGCGGCGCTGTCTCACCGGTGGAGATGGCCAGGGCCACGATGAGTCCGCTCACGATCCCCGGGATGGCGGGGGGCATGAGGATGCGCCACACCGTCTTCCCGCGCGGAAGGCCCAGGCCGGCCGACGCCTCCCGCAGCGCGGAGGGCACCTGGCGCAGCGCCACCTCGGTGGTCTTGACCACGTAGGGCAGCACCAGCACCGACAGGGCCAGGACGGCGGCGAGCAGCGAGTAGCCCCAGTGGAACGCCACGACCAGCGTGACGTAGCCGACGTAGCCGATGACGATGGAGGGCATGCCGGCCAGCACCTCGGAGAGGAACCGCAGCAGGCCACCGAGGCGCGACGACGAGAACTCGGCCAGGTAGATCCCGGCCGCCACCCCGATGGTGCCGGCCACGATGAGGACGCCGACCAGGAGGAGCAGCGAGCCGAGGATGGCGTTCTGCAGGCCGCCGCCGTTCGTTCCCTTGGTGAGCAGCGACAGGCCGAGCGACGGCGCCGCCTGATGGAAGACGCTGATGAGCACTGACAGGGCCGGGGCGATGATCAGCAGGAACGCCAGGATGCACAGCCCCCAAAATAGGCGGTTCCGTAGGGTGCGGCGCATGTCAGACCCCCCGCCCGACGGGGAGGCCGGGGCCGGCCAGCCGCCGGGTGATGAGCCGGCCGGCGAAGTTGGTGATGAGCGTGATGACGAGCAGGACCAGGCCGACCTCGGCCAGGGCGTGGAGCGCCATGCCGGTGGAGTCGGTGAGGGCACCGTCGAGCAGGGCGGCGATGGTGGACGCCATGGTGGAGAAGCCGGCGAAGATGCTCTTCGGGTAGGCGTTGAGGAAGTTGCCGCTGATCAGCAGCACGGCGATGGTCTCGCCAAGCGCCCGGCCCCAGCCCAGCAGGGCGGCGGCGATCACGCCGGTCCGCACATAAGGCATGGTCACCAGCCGCACCGACTCCGACGGGGTGAGGCCGAGGGCGATGGCGCCCTCCTTGGTGAGGGTGGGCACCGAGCGGATGAGCTCCCGGGTGGTGGCGGCCACGATGGGGACGATCATGACGGCCAGCACCAGCGACGAGGTGAGCAGGCCCTGCCCGGTGCCGACGTGGCCGGTGAGCCAGGGTATGTGGAGATCGGCGATGTAGCGGTAGACGTCGCGGGCCACGAAGGGCCCGAACGTGTAGACGCCCCACAGGCCGAACACCACGCTGGGGATGCCGGCCAGCAGCTCCAGGAAGATCCCCAGCGGGCCTTGCAGGCGGCGCGGTAGTCGCTCGACGAGGAGGATGGCCCCGCCGACGGAGATGGGCACGGCGAAGAGCAGGGCGATCAGCGAGGACACCAGCGTCCCGAAGATGAGCGGGAGGATGCCGAACTGGGCGCCGTGGGACGCCTTGTAGCCGTGGCGGACCTCGAGGGAGCCGCCGTAGAGGTTCCCCAGCGTGAAGGTCTTCCCGCTGAAGAAGCGCCAACCGTTGAAGACGATCGACGGGTAGGCCTGCTTCACCATCTGGTAGGCCAGGAAGGCCAGGCCGGCCGCCGGCAATAGGGCGGCGAACCCCAGGATGGCCTTGGCCACCCGGTCACCCCGCGTGTACTCCGACAGTCGGCGGGCCCGCTCGCTCGGCATCTTGGGCCTGGCTTCGGCCTCAGCCGGGTCGGGCGGGGCGGATGTCACGGCCACGCCAGGTTCCTCCTCTTCGGCGCCGGTCTGCGGGGTGCCCGATGTGGGGGCGTCGGCCCCCACATCGGGCCGGGACGGCTCAACTGATGCCGGCGATGGCTGCCTTCACCTTGGTGATGACCGAACTCGGCAGGGCCACGAAGTCCTCCTTGGTGAGGTACTGCGAGGAGCTGCCCTGGTTGGGGTCGATGGCGTAGGCCAGGAACGTCCTGACCGCCTTGGCCGTGTCGGCGTCGGCCTGGGTGGACTTGACGATGATGTACTCGAAGTTGACGATCGGGTACGACTGGGCACCGGGCTGGTAGATGATCGGTGCGGCCAGGTTCGCCGGCACACTCGGGGCGGCGGCGGCCGCCGCCGCCGTCTCCGTGGCCGCGGTGGGCAGCAGGTAGTTGCCAGCCGCATTCTGCAGCATTACCTCGCCCAGCCCAGCCTGCATCGCCGCGGCCTCCGAGCTCACTCCGACATAGGCCACGCAGCCGGGGGTGGCCTTGCACGACTGGACCATGCCAGGGTTCCCGCTGGCGGTCAACTCGCCCGAGACCGCCGGCCAGGTGACCGTGGTACCGAAAGCCGGGCCGCTGTTCCATGCCGAGTTCGTCTTGGCGAGGAAGCTGGTGAAGATGAATGTGTCACCGGAGGAGTCCACCCGCCGCACCGGCACGACGGTGGTCGACGGCAGGTTTACCCCGGGGTTGAGGGCGGCGATGGCCGCGTCGTTCCACTTGGTGATCTTGCCCTCGTACATCTGGGCCAGTATGTCCCCGCTCAGCTTGAGGTTGGTGATGCCGGGCAGGTTGTAGTTGACGGCCTGGCCGGACACCACGATGGGCACGTTCAACAGGCCGCTGTACTGCTGCATCTGGCCCGGGCTCAGGTAAGCATCGGACCCGCCGATCTGGGTGGTCCCGCTGGCCGCGTCGGCGATGCCCTTGCCGGACCCGCCGGCGGCCGGGGCCAGGGTGATGTTCGAGTAGGCCGCGGTGAGCGGGCTGACCAGCTCCTGCAGGTACGGGTAGAGCAGGCTGGAGCCCGACTCGTTCAGGGTGATCGCCTTGGTCGGGTTTCCGATGTTCAGGTTGGCCGAGCCGGACGACGACGGCGTCGTCGGCGTCGCCCCGGGCTGCTGGGCGGTCGTCGGAGAGGTGTTCTTGCTCTTCGACGAGCTGCCGCACGCCGCCAGGGAGACAGCGGCAGTAGCGGCAGCGAGCACAGCGATCGAGCGTTTCACAGCGACCCTCCAAAGGGTGTGTCGTCTAGGACACCGGGAACCTAGAGAGCGCGAGTGAACGAAACGTGAACCATCCATGTCCGGCCGGCGACGTCAGCCGGAACAGTGGCGGCGCCGACCCAGCCGCCCACCCGCCGGACCGCCACGTCAAGCCGGCGGCGGCACATAGGTCGCCCGGCTGAAGTGGCCCTGGGTCGCTTCCAGCACCCAGACGGATCCCTTGGCCTGGCGGGGTCGGGGCCCGAGATCGACCCGGTCCTCGTCGGCCAGGGTCACCAGCACGTCGGGGATGACGTCGCCGTGGGTGCACAGCGCCACCTTCTCGTCGGCCAGCGACCGGACCAGGGCCAAAGCCTCGGGACCTCGCCCCTCGGCCAGCGCCTCCATCACCTCGACCCCGACACCGAGATGGGCCGCCAGCGGTGCCACGGTCTGGCGGCACCGGATGTAGGGGCTGCAGAGGATGCGCTGCGGGGCCATGCCGTCGAGGGCCGCCACCAGGGCCTCGGCCTGCCGGGCTCCCTTCGCCGTCAGGGGCCGGTCCCGGTCCGCCCCATCCCACGCCTTGCGCGCCCCGGCACTGGCGTGGCGGATCAGCAGAACCGGCATCGCTCCAGTCTGTCAAACGGTCGGCCCGTCGTCACCTTCGAGTCGCCACCAGGAGCCAGGCTGGCACCCCGGATCGTCCCGGCCGGCGGTTCCGGATCTTCCGGAACGGGTCCCCCACGGAGCGGGCGCGGCCTTCGGTCCCGGCGGCCGACGTACCCTGCGGGGATGGCGATCGCTCTTCCGGCCCGGATGGCCGGCCCGCCCGTGGAGCCGCTCGGGCCCTTCCGCCGGGGCGTGCGGGAGGTGGGCCTGACCCTCATCACCCTCGGCATGATCGTGCTGCTGTTCGTGAGCTACCAGCTGTTCGGCACCAACCTCACCGAGCAGAACCATCAGGCGGCGCTGCGCCGCCAGTTCAACCAGGCCGTCCAGACCGGGCACCCCTCGGCCGCGCCGACCGGGACCGGGACCGGGACGGGTGCGGTCGGCGGGAGCGCAGGCGGGAGCGGCGGCGACTCGCCCACCGTCGGGGGCGCGCCGGCCATCTCCACCCCGGGTGGCGGAGCCGTCGACCACCTGGTGATCCCCAAGATCGGTGTCGACAAGTTCGTGGTGGAGGGCACCAACGAGGCCGACCTGACCCAAGGGCCGGGCCACTACGCGGGCACCCCCCTGCCTGGGCAGGTCGGCAACGCGGCCATCGCCGGCCACCGCACCACCTACGGCGCCCCGTTCTTCCGCCTCGACGAGCTGTCCTCCGGCAACGACGTCTACGTGACCGACACCGGCGGCCACACCTACCGCTACCAGGTCTACCAGTCGATGGTGGTCTCCCCCAGCGACGGGTCCGTGCTCGACAACACGCCCGACGCCCAGCTGACCCTCACCACCTGCAACCCCCGCTTCTCCGCCACCACCCGCCTGATCGTCAAGGCCAAGCTGGTCGGCCTGCCGGCCGCCACCACGACCAGGACCCCCGCCAGCAACGGCGGGACCGCCAACAGCACCAGCCCGACGGCCACCCGTCCCATCGCCGCGACCCTCGGCGGCGGCAACCAGACGGCGTGGCCGCCGGCCATCGGCTTCGGCGTGGGCGTGGTGTTGCTGTGGATCCTCACCCGTCTCACCATCAACCGCACCCGGCGGGGGCGGCGGTTCCTGGCCTACCTGCTCGGCATCGCCATCACGGCTGTCCCGCTGTGGTTCTGCTTCGAGAACGTGGTGCGCCTGCTGCCGCAGAGCATCTGAGCGCGGCGCTCAGTAGTGGCGCAGCTCGACGGTGTTGCCGTCGGGGTCCCGAACGTACAGCGACGTCCCCTCCCCCCGGGCGCCGAACCGGGGTGCAGGCCCGTCGACCACCTCGAACGCTCCGGAGGCGACTACCGCGGACAGGTCGGCGGGCTCGACGACCACGCAGAAGTGGTCGACGTTGGCACCGCTGCGCCCGGCGGCCAGCAGATCGATGATCGTGCCGTCGGAGATCCGTACCGACGGGAAGGGCGCCTCCCCGGCCCGCCAGGCATCCACCCGCACCCCCGGGAGGCCGAGCAGTCCGCGATACCAGGCCAGGGAGCGTTCGACGTCGGCCACGTTCAGGACCAGGTGGTCGAGGCTCCGCACCGTGAGCCCGCCGGCCGCCCCGATCGTGGCCTCGAAGCCGTCGACCACCCCGTGGTCGCGCCGATAGCTCATCCGGCTCCGCAGCTGCGACAGCGGCACCCACTCGGCCCGATCGATCTCGTTGTCACCGGCGGCCATCCCCGCCTGCACGGTCATGGCCCAGTAGCGCACCACCTTCGCCCGGCCCGTACGATCGGTGTAGGAGGTGCTCGGCAGCTCCGAGCCCAGCCGGCAGATCAGGCTGGCCTCCTCCTGCACCTCCCGGACAGCCGCCTCCTCGTCGGACTCCCCCGGGTCGACCTTGCCCTTCGGGAAGCTCCAGTCGTCGTAGCGGCGCCGGTGGACGAGCACCACCTCCACCTCGTGGGCCCCCCGCCGCCACACCAGGCCGCCGGCGGCGCGGAGCAGGTCGGTCACGAGAACCCGCGCACGCCGAGGGCGTCAGGCTCGCGCTGGCGCCGGCTGCGCTCGACAGCCAAGCGCTGGAAGTGGGCCTGGGCGTCGAAGCCGGGACCACCGGTCACCTTGTGCCAGGTGCCCCCGGGATCCAGCTCCCACGCCAGCTTGTCGTCGGCCAGCTCGACCTCCATGATCTGGCGCAGCCTGGCCTGCAGCTCGGGCGGCTCGACCTGGACGACGGCCTCGACGCGCCGGTCCAGGTTCCGCTCCATCATGTCGGCCGAGCCCAGGTAGAACTCCCCGCCGTCGGGCAGGACGTGTGGCACCTGCCACACGCCGTCGTCGTCGACGGCAGCCGACCCCGCCGGTGCGGGCGGCTCGGCCCCGACGCTGGCGCCGGCGCCGGCGCCGGCGCCGAAGTAGTAGATGCGGGAGTGCTCCAGCCAGCGCCCGACCAGGCTGCGCGCCCGGATGTTCTCCGAGAGGCCAGGGACCTGGGGGCGCAGCCCGCAGATGGCCCGGGTGATCAGGTCGACCCGGACCCCGGCGGCCGAGGCGCGGTACAGCGCCTCGATGATGGCCGTGTCGACCAGGTTGTTCAGCTTCCAGACGATGCGGCCGCGCTCGCCCAGCTCCGTCTCGCGCTCGATCAGCTCGAGCATCCGGGGCCGCAACGTGCTGGGAGCCACCAGCAGCCGGCGGTAGTCGACCCGGCGGCTGTAGCCGGTCAGGAAGTTGAACAGATCGGTCAGGTCGGCGCCCAGCTCAGGGTTCGCGGTCAGCACCCCGATGTCCTCGTACAGCCGGGCGGTGGTTGGGTTGTAGTTCCCTGTCCCGATGTGGCAGTAGCGGCGGATGCCGTCGCCCTCCTGGCGGACCACCAACGACGTCTTCGAGTGGGTCTTCAGACCCACCAACCCGTACACGACGTGGACCCCCGCCTCCTCCAGCGCCTTGGCCCAACCGATGTTGGCCGCCTCGTCACCGCGGGCCTTCAGCTCGACCAGGGCCGCTACCTGCTTGCCCCGCTCCGCCGCCCGGATGAGCGCCTGCACCACCGCGCTGTCCCCCGAGGTCCTATACAGCGTCTGCTTGATGGCCAGCACCTTCGGGTCGCGCGATGCTTGCTTGATGAAGGCCTCCACCGACGAGGCGAAGCTGTCGTAGGGGTGCTGGACGAGCAGGTCGCCCTGGCGGATGGCCGCGAAGATGTCGACCGGCTCGTCGTCAGGGCTGGAGAGGCGAGGCGGGGTGACCGGTGCGAACGGCTCGTCCTTCAGCTCCGGGCGATCGAGTTCGTGCAGCAACCACAGGCCCGACACGTCGAGCGGGCCGGCGATGTCGTAGACGTCCTCGACGGTCAGGTCCAGCTCGCGGGTGAGCAGGGTGCGGACCTCGTCGGCGATGGCCACGTCCACCTCCAGGCGGACGGCGCGCCCGAAGCGGCGGCGCCGCAGCTCCATCTCCACCGCCTCCAAGAGGTCGTCGGCATCGTCCTCCTCCAGCGTGAGGTCGGCGTTGCGGGTGACCCGGAACACGTGATGGCTCTCGATCTGCATGCCCGGGAACAGGGCGTCGAGATGGGCGGCGATCACCTGCTCGACGGGCACGAACCGGCGGCCGTCGGGCAGGGCGAGGAAACCGGGCAGCAGGGGCGGGACCTTCAAACGGGCGAAGCGCCGCTCCGCCCCCTGGGGGTCGCGGACGATGACCGCCAGGTTCAGCGACAGGTTGGAGATGTAGGGGAACGGGTGGCCCGGGTCGACGGCCAGGGGTGTCAGCACCGGGAAGATCCGCTCGGCGAACACCTTGGCCGCCCACGCCCGGTCGTCGGCCTTCAGAGCGTCCCATGCCACCAGGACGATGCCGTGCTCGGCCAGCGCCGGGAGGAGGTCCTCGATCAGGACATGCCGGCGGCGCTCGAAGAGCGTGACCGCCTCGCCGCGGATGGCCTTCAACTGGTCCGACGCCGACAGCCCGTCGGGAGCGGTCCCGCTGACCCCCGCGGCGATCTGGTCCTTCAGGCCGGCCACCCGCACCTGGAAGAACTCGTCCATGTTCGACGAGTAGATGGCCGCGAACTTGGCCCGCTCCAGGAGGGGCAGATCCGGGTCCTCGGCCAGCGCCAGCACCCTGGAGTTGAAGTCGAGGGTCGACAGCTCGCGGTTGATGTAGCGGCGCTCCTCGTCGACGATCAGCTCCGGCGGCGGGAGGTCGACACCGACCCCGACGCCCAGGCGGGCCGCCGACGCGGCGGCGTCGTCGGGTGCCCATGGATCGCTGGCGCGCTGGTCAGCCGAGGAGGGGGACGTCACGGGCTCCACGGTATCGTTGGCCACCATGACCGGCGCCCCGGGGAGCAGCTCGGCCACCGCCGGCGTGCTCGTACTGCCCGCCCGGCCGGTCACGGCTCGCCACCATCGCAACCAGCGCGGCGCAGCGACCCCCGACCTGATGGTCACCGGCGGGTGCCGGCGTCGTCTTCCTCGGGCTGACCCAGGTCCCACTCGAGGAGGAGGTTCTCCCGCTCGGCGTCGCGGACCACCCGCTCGCGGTTCCGCCGGAACTGTGGGTCGTGGGGCGGCAACAGCAGCAGCCGGGCCTGGACCCGCTGGCGGAACTCCTCGATCAGGTTGCGGTCACCGAAGTCCGAGTCCACCTGCCAGTGCGGCGCGGTCGGGCCCAGGTACAGGATGCGGATGTGTCCCCGCGGTGGTGCCTGGTCTGCGGTCTGCTGCTGCGACATAGCCGGCTAGCTTACGTCTGGTTGGAATGGCCGCGCAGCCGGTTGGCCGCCGACACCACGGCGTGCAGGGTGGCGTCGAGGATGCTCGAGTCCATGCCCACCCCCCAGACCGTCGCCGACCCGTCGGCCCCGGTCACCTCCACGTAGGCCGCCGCCGAGGCGCCGCTGCCCGCGGTCATGGCGTGCTCGTTGTAGTCGCGCACCTCCATGGTCAGGCCGACCTCGACGTGCAGGGCGTTGACCAGCGCTTCCACCGGGCCATTGCCCTGCCCGGCCACCGTCCGGTGCGAACCATCCACCAAGAGCTGGGCGGTCACCCGGGTCACATTTCCCAACCCATTCTCCGACGACGACGACACCTCCGAGGACAGCAGGCGGATGCCGGCATCGTCGGGCAGGTAGGTGCGACTGAAGACATCCCACAGCTCCCCGGCCTTGATCTCGGTGCCGCTCGACTCGGTGACCGCCTGGATCTCCTTGGAGAACTCGACCTGCAGGCGCCGGGGCAGATCGAGGCCGTGCTCGGCGTCCATGAGGTAGGCGACGCCCCCCTTCCCGCTCTGGCTGTTCACCCGGATGATGGCCTCGTAGGTGCGGCCGACGTGCTTGGGGTCGATGGGCAGGTACGGGACCTCCCACTGGTCGTAGTCGGCGGCGAGCGCCGCCATCCCCTTCTTGATGGCATCCTGATGCGAACCCGAGAACGCGGTGTAGACGAGGTCACCGGCGTAGGGGTGGCGCGGGTGGACCGGCAGCCGGTTGCAGTGCTCCGCCACCCGGCGCAGGGCGTCGATGTCGTGCAGGTCCAGCCCGGGATCGACGCCCTGGGTGAACAGGTTCATGGCCAGGGTGACGACGTCGACGTTGCCAGTGCGCTCACCGTTGCCGAACAGCGTGCCCTCCACCCGGTCGGCGCCGGCCATCTGGGCCAGCTCGGCGGCGGCCACCGCGGTGCCGCGGTCGTTGTGGGGGTGCAGGCTGAGGACGATCGAGTCGCGGTTGCGGATGTGGCTGCCGAACCACTCGATGACGTCCGCGTACAGGTTGGGGCCGTACATCTCCACCGTGTTGGGCAGGTTGACGATCATCTTGCGGTCGGGCGACGGCTCGATGACGTCCATCACCGCTTCGCAGATCGCCACCGCGTAGTCCGGCTCGGTCCCGGTGAAGCTCTCCGGCGAGTACTCGTAGGTCAGGTTCGTCCCCGGGACGCGATCCTCCATCTTCTTGACCAGGCGGGCCGCGCTGGTGGCGATCTCGGTGATGCCACCCTGGTCCAGGCCGAACACCACCCGGCGCTGGAGGGTCGACGTGGAGTTGTAGAAGTGGACGATGGCATTGGCCGCCCCGCGGATGGACTCGAAGGTGCGCTCGATCAGCTCCGGCCGGCATTGCACCAGCACCTGGATGGCCACGTCGTCGGGGATGCGATCCTCCTCGATGATCTGGCGGACGAAGTCGAAGTCGGTCTGCGACGCGGCCGGGAACCCCACCTCGATCTGGTGGAACCCCATGCCGATCAGCGTCTCGAACATCCGCAGCTTGCGCGCCGGGTCCATGGGGTCGATGAGCGCCTGGTTCCCGTCGCGCAGGTCCACGCTGCACCAGGTGGGTGCGGCGGTGAGCCTGCGGTCCGGCCACGTCCGCTCCCGCAGCTCGAGCGGCACGTACGGCCGGTAGCGCTGGTACGGCATGTCGCAGGGGGTGGGATAGGCGTAGGCGGCCATGGTGACCTTTCCGAGGCTCGTGGCAGGTGGTTCGGGCAAAGGAGCGGGGAACGAAAAAACCCCCTGGCCCGGAGGCGCAGGAGGTTCGGCGAGGCACCGAGATGCGGTGCTCGCCTAGGTGAGGAGAAGGAGTCCGGTGGCGGGGGACATCACACGGAAGGCTATCACCAGCGCACCTGCGTCGCCGCCGAGTGATTGGTGATGTGCTGGCCCACCGCCTCCGGCCGGGCGAACACCGACTGCATGGCCACCCGTCCCGGCCCGCGCAACTTCAACCAGATGTTGCGCATCGAGTACTGCCGGCCCCACGTGAGCGAGGACGACTCCGGGTACTCGACGTGGAGGATCATGTCGACGCCGGGGTCCTTGTAGAGCAGGGCGCTGGGACGCACCAGGATGGTCTCGTGCGGTGCCAGATCGCGGATGAAGGTGTTGCCCGGCGAGTGCACCAGGACGAGGCCGGGACCGCTCGTGGCCACGAAGCGATCGATGTACCAGCCGAGGGGGCGATGCGTCTCGGTGTCGTTGCCGTTGCTCGTGGTGTACCAGACCTGCGGGTCTACGAACCCGTACTCCACGCTGCCGGTGGCGGCCAGGAACCGATGCTCGTGCACCCACATCTCGCCGCCTACCGGCAGCGGTAGGGCGATCACGTCCCCCGGGGCGTCGTCGCTCAATGCCAGGTGCCCCGGGCCGGCGCCGCGCATCATGACCAACGGCAGGCCGGCGCGCATGCGCGTGGCGGCCCCCGCCAGCGGCAGGGTGTCGAGCACCACCGACGGCTCGGTCCACAACAGGACGTGGTGCGAGAAGTAGATCCAGTCGTCGGGGTGCAGGTCGAAGTCGGCGACGGGCACGTAGGTGCCCTCGATCTGCACCGAGGAGCGGCCCAGCTGGATGCGGGCCATGTCGCCGATGGGCGGCATCTCCACCCACCCGGAATCGGTCGTGACCTCGCGAACATCGACCGGAGCCCCGCAGTTCGGGCACGACGACGCCGACACGTCAGACTGCAGCCGGCAGTAAGGGCAGACGTAGGAACCGGCGGGCGCGGTCATGGGCGGTCAGGCCGAGGCATGGTGCACGTACATGGACTGGATGCCGACCCGGCCGGGGCCGGTCATCTCGGCCAGGTACATGCCGTGGCGGAGGAGGCCCGTCTTGACGTTCTGCTGGACGGTGTCCATCTGGACGCTCGAGTCCTTGTAGAGGAAGCCACCGGGTTCGACCAGGATCTTCTCGCCCGGGCCGAGCACCCGCTGGAAGACGTTCCCGTAGCCGTGCAGCAGCAGGATCCCGGGCTCGCCGGTGGTCACGAACCGGTCCAGGTACATGCCCCCGCCGTGCATCACGTTCGTCATGCCCTTGAGCCGCACGAACGAGTAGCTGATGGAGTGCGACGCCACCAGGAACGAGTGCTCGCGCACGTCGAGCTCCATGCTCGGGTGCAGCGGCAGGACGACGACCTCGCCGGCCGCGTCGCGAGAGAACGCCACCCGGCCGGGGCCCTGGGCGACGGACACCACGAACGGCATGCCCCCGAGCATGCGCTTCATACCGCCTCCCGTCGGCATGGCCGCCAGCGGCGCCCCCTCGTCCTTCCACAGCAGCACGTGGTGCTCGAAGAACACGGCGTCGCCCTGGGCCAGGTTGATCTCCGCCACCGGCACCAGCTCGCCCTCCACCTGGCAGGTGCTGTTCGAGAACCGGAACTCGGTCATGTCGCGCAACCGCGGCGCCTCGCGCCACCCCGACTGACTGACCAGGTTCCGGCCGTCGAGCGGCGCGCCGCAGATGTCGCACACCGTGGAACCGGCCGGGCTCTGACCCCGGCACCACGTGCACTCGATGCGTTGGGTGCTGTCGCTCATGGAACCACCACTCATGGAACCGCCTTGGGGTGCATCGGCGAACGAACGGAGCCTACGCGATGGGGCGAGAGCGACTTCGACGCAGCCGTCGGGTGGCACCGCGCCTGGCCCGTGGGTATACTGGGACTTCGTACCCAGGAGCTGGTGCAGGGCGGCGCCGGATGTTCCTGGAATGGTTGGGCGCTCACCCGTTCCGTGGTTCGTGGATGCGGTCATGCCGACCCGAGCTGAGGAGCTCAGGTCCTGAGAAGTTGCTGAGATGACATCCCAAGGACCACTCGGCGGCGTACAACTATCGATGTCGACGGAGGTCGCCTGATGGATGCCGATTGGATGTCTACCGGCAAGTGCCGGGAACTCCCCCCCGAAACCTTCTTCCCCAGTGACGGCGTTGGCGTGGAGCTGGCCCGACGCGTGTGCGCGGATTGCCCGGTGAAGGAACCCTGCCTGGAGTACGCCCTCTGTAACCGGATCGAGCACGGCGTCTGGGGCGGCGCGTCCGAGCGCGAACGCCGGCGCATCGCCCGCCGCCGGCGGGGTGCACGCATCAGCGTCGACTGACCGACCGGCCCCGGCCTCCGCCGCAGGTGTGTCGGCCCGGTGGGTTCCAGGCGTGGCTCGGGGTGCTCGTTCGGGCTCGCTCGTTCGGGCCCGCACCCGAGGGCCCGCTCGTTCCGGCCCGCTCGTTCGGGCTCGCACCCGAGGGCCCGCTCGTTCGGGCCCGCGAGCCCGCACCCGAGGGCCCGACCGGCAACTGGCCAGGCGGCCTGGCCTGGCTAGCCGAGGTTCAGGTGAGGGGACCGCCGCTGGCCTGGCGCCGGGCCCGCTCTTCACGCTCGCGGAGAAGGGCATCCAGCTCGGCCTTGCTCAGCGTCACCCGGTCGTCGGTGCTCCCGGCGGTGACGGCCGTCGGAGGCGGCGGCGCGGCTGCCTTCGCCTGCTCCTTGGCCGCAGCCTCCTCCTCCGCCTCGTGCTGCGCCTTCTTGAACTCCTTGCCCGCACTCCCCAGGTTCCTGGCCATCTTGGGCAGCTGCGAACCGCCGCCGAGGATCAAGACGAGCGCAACCACGATGACGATCAGGAACTCGGGGCTGAAGATGTTGGCCACAATCATGAGTGTCAGGCTACTCCTCCGCGGGGCGCTGGAACACCCGGGCCTGAATCGCGCCGCGACGGCTCCGTGAGCGGCGGCGACGGCTTGCCTGTCGCCGCGTCACCGCCCCCCACGTGGTGGAATGCGGGACCCATGCTCGAGTGCGTCATCAACGTCAGCGAGGGCTCCGACCCGGCGGTCATCGACCGCCTGGCCGGCGCTGGAGGGCCGGTGATCCTCGACGTCCACGCCGATCCGTGGCACAACCGGTCGGTCCTCACCCTCGGCGGCCCGGACGTCGCCGTCGAGGACGCCGCCCGTCGAGTCGCCGAGACGGCGGTCCGCGCCCTCGACCTGCACGACCACCGGGGGGTGCATCCCCGGATCGGGGTGCTCGATGTCGTCCCCTGGATCAGCCTGGTGGGATGGCCGCTGCACGACGGCCCCGCCCCCGTCGCCATCGCCGCCCGAGACCGCTTCGCCGACTGGGCGGCCCAGACGCTCGATCTGCCCTGCTACCGCTACGGGACGGAGCGCAGCCTGCCCGAGCTGCGCCGCAAGGCCTGGTCCGGCGTCCCGCCCGATCGCGGGCCGGTCAGCCCCCATCCGACAGCAGGCGCCACCGCAGTCGGAGCCCGACCGCTCCTGGTGGCCTACAACCTGTGGCTGGCCAAGCCGGACCTGGCCCTGGCCCAACGGATCGCCCAGCATCTGCGCCGGCAGGGCATCCGCACGCTCGGGCTGGCCGTCGGCTCCGAGGTCCAGGTCTCGTGCAACCTCATCGATCCCTGGCGGATCGGGCCCGAGGCGGCCTTCGATGGCGTCGCCGGTCAGACCGACGTGGCCCGGGCGGAGCTGGTCGGCCTGGTCCCCGCCAGCGTGCTGGCCGCGGCCCCCCGCCACCGTTGGGCCGAGCTCGACCTGGGCGCTGATCGAACGATCGAGGCCCGCCTCGAACGGGCGGGCCTCGATGGGGGAAGCGCTGGTGCAGCACCCGATTCGGGCGCTGCGAGCTGACTGGGGGCGCCGGCCGGCGACGAGGCACCCGTCCGGTCTGCGTCACACTGGCTGCCGGCACCCCCGCCTGCCGCCCGACCGCAGGGCTAGCCGACCGCCTCGCTGGGGCCACGTCGTTCGACGGCTCGCCGACGGCGGATCCGCCGCCGCTCCCGTTCGCTCAGCCCACCCCAGATCCCGAACTTCTCGCCGTTCGCCAGGGCGTACTCCAAGCAGTCCCCGCGCACCACACACCCGCGGCACACCTCTTTGGCCTCCCGAGTCGACGCCCCCCGCTCCGGGAAGAACAAGTCGGGATCGACCCCCATGCAGTTCGCCTGGCGCTGCCAAATCTGCTGTGTTGGTTCGAGCAGCAAGTCCAAGAGATGACTCACGGGGAACTCCCCTCGCATAACGCCGTGCCGTGGTGGCAACGGACGTGGTGGCAACGAGCCGTGGTGGCAACGATGTAACTACACCGATGTGATCTTCCCCCCGCCGACCGGCGCGCGCAAGGGGAAATCCATGAATTTCGTGGTCCTGCGTGCTATGGGTGGACCGTCATGCAGGTCGAGGCACGACGGGTCGACATCACCACGCTGGCAGTCGACGCCATCGTCAACGCCGCCAACCCGGCCCTGGCCGGTGGCGGCGGCGTCGACGGGGCCATTCATCACGCCGCCGGCGCCGACGACCTCCATCGGGCCTGCGCGACGCTCGGCGGGTGCCAGACGGGCGAGGCCAAGGCCACCCCCGCATTCGCCCTGCCTGCCCGCTGGATCATCCACACCGTCGGGCCCGTCTGGCGTGGTGGTAGCCACAGCGAGGCCGAGCTGCTCGCCTCGTGCTATCGCCGCAGCCTGGAGCTGGCGGGCCAGCTCGGCGCTCGCAGCATCGCCTTCCCGGCGTTGTCGACCGGCGTGTACGGCTACCCACGGGACCAGGCGGCCACCATCGCGGTGGGAGCGGTGCGCGCCGCCGACTCCCTGCTCGACCTGGTGGTGCTGGTGGCCTTCGACGACGCCACCCTGGCTCGCTACGAACGGCTGCTGGCCGCCCCCTGAGCTCCGCCCCGCCGCGGCGGCGCCGCGGTCCGCTGTCTTTCGACCGTCCGGCGCCCGACCACGGCCATCACAGCGCCCCGGACCTGCTCGGGCGTCCACCTCGACGTGACGTTGAGGATCTCCCACCCGGCGGCCTGCAGGGCAGCGCGTCGCAAGCTGGCCCGGTCGAAGTCGGCCCGGTAGCGCCCGTGGAACGCGTAGCCATCCCACTCCACCCCGATCCGCAGCTCCGGGATGGCCCGGTCGATCCGGTAGGCGCGGCCCGCCACCTGGACCTGGTGCTGGCGCACGGCGGCCGGCAGGCCCAGCTCGTCCCAGACGTCGTCCATCCGGCGCTCCCAGGCGCTGTCGCCGGAGGTGTACCCGGGAAGCCGTTCGGCCAGCACGACGCGCAGTGGCTCTAGGCGGCCCCGGCCGGGGCCGGTGTCACGCTCGGCCGCCCGTCGCAGTCGACCGAGGTCGACCACCCCCCGGCGGAGGCCATCGTCCACCCATGCTCCCAGCCCGGTGGCACCGACCGCGGCGGCCACATCGACGAGCGTCTGCTCCGCGGTGGTGGCCGGGATGCCCGCTCGCACCGTGCGAGCGGCCGGGCCCAAGCCGCGGCGATGTCCGGCGACGCCGTCGACCCTGGTCTGCGTGGCGCAGGTCAGGTGGATCCGCCCGGCGCCTGCCTGCTCTGCCGTCCGGCGCCCCTGGCGGCTGTCGTCCACGAACCCCCACAGCCGGGCCGCGGTGACATGCGATACCACTGCGCCTCGCCCGGCCGCCAACACCGCCGCCATCACCGCCTGCTCCCACGACGGGTGGACGCCCGCCAGGCGGGCGACACCATGGCGCAGGGGCACCAGGCGTCCCTGGCGGAACAGCGTGCGCTGGGCCGTCGGGCTCAACCCAAGCTCGATCAGTTGCCGTCGTGTCACCAGGCCATGCTGACGCCGGCCCAACTGGTCGAGCTGCTGTCCTGCACTCTGCGCCACGGGCCCATGGTGTCAAGAAGCACTGACATTGACCGAGGGAGATTGAATTGTGTTCAATTTGTGTCACCAGGAGATACCAAATTGAACACAATTCACCCGACCGGCGGCCTCACCCGACCGGCGGCCTCACCCGACCGGCGACACCGACCGGCGACACCCGACCGGCGGCCTCAACCGACTGGCGACCGGCGGTGTCACCCGACACCCGACCGGCGGCCTCACCCGACCGGCGGCCTCAACCGACCGGCGGGCGCCCCCGCCGCTGCGACCCCGCCTGGGCTACTCGCCGGGGTGCAGCAGGATGGCCCGGACGGCCTCCTCCGAGTCCTCGGTGACCAGGACGATGACCTCGTCGCCGACCTGCAGCTGGGTGTCGCCCCTGGGCACCACGACCCGCCCCTCGCGCACGACCGCCACGATGCTGGCGTCGCGAGGCATGCCCAGCTCGGCGATGTCGACGTTGCGGGCCGGGGTGTCGTCGGCCAGGGTGACCTCGACCAGGCGGGCCTGCCCCTCGGCGAACTGCAGCAGGCGCACCAGCGTGCCGACGGAGACGGCCTCCTCCACCAGCGCGGTCATCAGGTGCGGGGTGGAGACGGCGACGTCGACACCCCACGTCTCGTTGAACAACCAACGGTTCTTCGGGTGGTTTACCCGGGCGATGACGCGAGGCACCGCGAACTCCTGCTTGGCGAGGAGGGAGACGACCAGGTTGTCCTCGTCGTCGCCGGTGGCGGCCACGACCACGTCCGCTTCCTCCAGCCCGGCGGCGTGGAGCACGCTGACCTCGCAGGCGTCGCCGGCGACCCAACGGAAGCCGGGGTGCTCGGGTGCCCGGCGCTCGACCAGGTTCACGTCGGACTCGATGATGAGGACCTCGTGGTGGCCGGCCGACAGGTCCTCGGCGATGGATGTGCCGACGTTGCCGGCGCCGGCGATGGCGACCTTCATCGTCTGGCCCCCTGACCGCGGGGCCCGCCCCACCCGAGGCGCGGGGGGCCGGCGGCCTCCACCGCCGGGTCGGCGCCCGGTGACCCGGCGGCGGCCGGTGACTCGTCGGCGGCCGGTGACCCGTCAGCGGCATCCACCGCCGGGTCGGCGGCCGGTGACCCGGCGACACCCGGTGACCCGGCGACACCCGGTGACCCGGCGGCGGCCGAACCGGACGCCGAGCCGCCGACGGAGGCGGTGATGCCGAGCCGCTGGTGCAGCTGGGTCACCGCCCCGGTGCGCACGGCGAAGAGCAGGACGTCGCCCTCCTGGCCCATGGCGTCGCCCCGGGCCAGGCGGGCCTGCCCGGAGCGGGTCAGCAGCACCGGGCGGAAGTCGTCGCCCGACGCCAGCTCTTCCAGCCGGTGCCCGGCGAAGGCGTCTGGCAGGACGTGCTCGACCATGCTCATCTCGCCGGTGGGGTCGGTCCAGGCGGTGAGCGCGTGGTCGGGGAGCAGCCGGCGGGCGACCTGGTCGACGGTCCAGCTGACGGTGGCCACCGTCTGGATGCCCAGCCGCTGGTAGATGACGGCCCGCCGGGGGTCGTAGATGCGAGCCACGACCTGGGGGATCTCGAAGGTCTCCCGGGCGATGCGGGCCACCAGGATGTTGGTGTTGTCGCCGCTCGTGACCGCAGCCAGGGCCCCGGCCGTCTCGACGCGGGCGGCGTGGAGGATGTCGCGGTCGATGCCGGTGCCGGCGATGGACTCGCCGTTCCAGCCCTCCGGCAGCCGGCGGAACGCCGAGGCGTTCTTGTCGATGATCACCACCGAGTGGCCGTCGCGGCGGAGGCGGACCGCCAGCTCGGAGCCGACCCGGCCGCAACCGACCACGATGACGTGCATCACCTGACAATCGCACAGATCGCCAGCAGCAGCGAGCCAGCCAATGCGAGCCGGCCATGCCAGCAGATCCCGCAGCCGGGTGGGTTCAGGCGCGGCGGCGCCCGGCGGTGCGCTGAGCGCGCTTGGAGTCGAGGAAGTCGACGAGCACGTAGTCGCCGAGCGTCTCGGGCGTGGTGAAGAACGCCCGACCCCGGTTCAGCTGGGTCAGCTTCTCGATGAACGACCGCAGGTACCCGGTGGCGTCGAGCATGAAGGTGTTGATGCGGATGTCCTCCTTGGTGCAGCGCAACACCTCCTCGAGGGTGATCTGCACGGTCTCGGGTGTCGGCGGATAGGAGAAGAACGGTTGCCCGCCGGGAAGGAGGTGGGCGGTGGGCTCGCCGTCGGTGATCATGATGATCTGCTTGGTCCCCCCCTGGTGGGCGAGCATGCGGCGGGCGAGCACCAGTGCGTGTTGCATGTTCGTTCCGTAGGTGTAGTCCCACGACACCTCCGGCAGCTGCTCGGGACGCAGCTCGCGGGCCAGCTCGCCGAAGCCGACCAGGCCCAGGTAGTCCCTGGGGTACTGGATGGTGATCAGCGAGTGCAGGGCCATGGCCACCTTCTTGGCGGCCAGGAAGTTGTCACGCATGGGCATGGACAACGACAGGTCGACCGCCAGCACGGTGGAGGTGCGCGTCAGCGTCTCGGTGCGCTCCACCTCGAAGTCCTCGGGCAGCAGCGAGACGGGCGTGCCGGTGCCGGTCCGGCCGATGGCGTTGCGGACGGTGCGCTCGATGGACAGGTTGAACGGGTCGCCCCACTCGTAGGCCTTGGTCTCGTAGGTGCGCTCGTGGCCGATGCCGACGCGTTCGGCCACGTGGCGACCCATGCGCTCCTTGACCATGCGGGAGAACAGGTCGGCCAGCGCGTTCCGCCCGATCTGACGGAGCCCTTTGGGGGTGAGCTCGAGGCGGCCCTCGCGCTGGTCGATGAGGCCGGCCGCCGACAGCTCCCGGGCCATGCGGGCCAGCTGCTCGAGCGATCGGGCGGCGTCGGGGCCGAGCAGCTCGGCGGCCCGGTCGATGTCGACGTCCGCCAAGGCGCCAGGGTTCGAGGCCTGGGACATGAGGTTCTCCAGCTGGTCCATCTCGCCCAGCTGGTTCATGACGTCGGCGGCCTGGGCGAAGCCGAGGGGGTCCTGGCCGGAGAAGTCCCGGCCCTGGTCCCAGCCCATCTGGGGGAAGGCGCTCCGCAGGTTGCCGCCGAGGCGCTCCACCTGCCAACGCAGGTCCATGTCCTCGAGGAGGGAGTCGGACAGGGCCTGCAGCTGGGCGCGCTGCTCGGGTGACATGGAGGCCAGCAGCTGCGACATGGCCGCCATCTGGGCGGCCATCTGCTCGAGGAGCTCGTCGAGGGTCTGGGGGTGGCCGGGGAACATGTCGCCGTAGTTGTCCATGAACTCGGCGAACATGCGCTCGGTATCGCCACCTGCCTCGCGGGTCTCGAGCATCCGGTTCAGGTCGTTGAACATGTCCTTGGTGCGCTGCATGGCCTCGGGTGACATGTCGGACATAGCCTCGGACATCTGGTTGAACTGGCTCTTCAGCAGCTCTTGGCGCAGCTCGTCCATCAGCTCCTCGAAGCGAGCCTCGGCCTCGGGGCTGGTCCAGTCGCGGTCCTGCAACGACTGGACCTGGCCGGCCAGGTCGGGGGGAAGGAGATCCAGCTCCATGCGCCGCATGGCCGCCGTCTCCGATGCGTTCTCCCTCCGCCGCTGGTCCCCCGATGCGTCGGCGTCGGCCTCCATGCGGTCGATGCCGGCGCGCTCCATGTCCACCACCTCACGGAGCCGTTGGGCGATGTCCTCGTAGGCACCGCCCAGGTCGTGCTGCTCGAGCATCTCCCGCCTCCGCTCTCGCAGGCGTTCGAGCATCTCGCGCATGCCGGCGACCCGCTCGCCGTTGCGGTCCTCGAAGCCGCGCTGGAGCAGGCGCCGCAGCGCCTGGTTCACGTCACCGTGCTGGAGCAGCTCGTCGGTCAGCTCGTTGAAGATGTCGTCGGCCTCGAACTCGAAGCCGACCTGGGTGCCGTCCCAGCGGGAGTAGGAGAACCGAGCCATCCTCCTACGCTACGCCGCCGCCTCCGCCAATCGGGCCGGGGTCAGCCGCTGAGCGCCGGGACGTTGACGGCGGTGACCTGGTCGGGAGGCGGGACGGACACGGCGACTGGCGTCCCGTAGTCGCCGAAGGTCATGGTGACGTTCACGGTGAGGGGGAAAGCGGTGGCTGGCAATGCTGCGCTGGAGGCCGCCGCCGGTGCCTTGGTGAGGGTGACGGCTTCGGCGATGCGTTTGGCTCGCCCGCTGCTGTCGACGAAGACGTCGATAGGAACGGCGCCGACGCCCACGGCCTGGAGGGCCTGGCGGGCGGCCGGCGGTGCTGCGGCCGCCAGCTGGGTGGGGTCGACGGTGGCGTGGTACTGGGTGGTCGGGGTGCCGCTGATGGTCTGGGTGCCGACCCGGGTCACCTTCGAGGCGCGCGCTTCCAGCAGGCTGAGCGCCTGGGTCGGGTCACCCGATCCTCCCGACGATCCGATCAGGCCGGCCACCGAGACCTTGACGTAGGGCTTGCCGTTCGCCTCCTTGTTGCCGGCCGGGACCTTCACATAGACATCGGTGCCGTCGAGGATCTCGTCGATGGACTGGGTCTGGTTCGCCAGGGTCTCGGAGATCGACAGGCGACCTTGGTGGGTGCCCCAGTCGAACGCCCCGGTCCCGGTGACGGACGCCCCGAGCGCGGCCTGGCTGGCGCTCTTCTCCATCTCGGTGAAGGTGACGCTGGCGCTCTTGGCGTCGATGGTGCCGGCGTAGGCTTTGGTGAAGACGGCGCCGAGGTCGCCGCTCCCACCTCCGCAGGCCGTCAGCCCGGCGCCCCCGGCTGCCACCACCGCGCCGACTGCCAGCATCCGGATCCGTCGCATGAGCCGTGTTTTACCTCGGAACCACGATCCGAAACATGGGCAAAGACGGCCGGAGTACCGGCGAGGTCGGCGGCTGGGCCAAGATCCCCGGTGTGCCAGAGGGCCACACCGTGCATCGCATCGCCAAGGATCACGCCCGCGTCCTGCGCGGCCGACCGGTCCACGTGGCGTCGCCCCAGGGGCGCTTCGCCGATGGCGCGGCGCGGCTGGACGGGCTGGAGCTGCAGCGAGTGGACGCGTGGGGCAAGCACCTCTTCTACCGTTTCGCCGGCGCGCGCCTGATGCACGTCCACCTGGGGCTGTACGGGAAGTGGTGGCCGTTCACCCCGCCGGCCCCGGCCACCGACCACCAGGTCCGCGTCCGCCTGGCCGGCGTCGCCCACGGTTTCGACCTGACCGGCCCCACGGCCTGCGAGGTGCTCGATCCCGATGCGGCCGCGGCCATCGTGGCCCGTCTCGGCCCCGACCCGATCCGCTGCGACGGCGACGGCGGCCGGGTGTGGCCGCGCCTGCAACGCCGGCGCGGCCCGATCGGGGTGGCGGTCATGGACCAGTCGGTGGTGGCCGGGGTCGGCAACGTCTACCGCGCCGAGTCCCTCTTCGTCCACGGCCTGCACCCGGCCCGGCCGTGCCGGAGCCTCGAGCCCGGCGACTGGGACGCGCTGTGGGCGACTCTCGTGGCCATGCTGCGCCAGGGTGTGCGGGCCCGGCGGATCGTCACCGTCGCTCGCGACGACCCGGACGTGACCGACGGGCGCACCCGCTACGTGTACAGACAGGAGCATTGTGCCCGTTGCGGCTCGACCATCCGCCGCTGGGACCTGTCCGGCCGCTGGGCCTATGCGTGCGAGACGTGCCAGCCACCCTGGCCCGAGGGTGGCGCGAGCTGAGCCGCCGAACCGGCCATCTTTGCCCTGAGTCTGAGCGGGGTCAGCGCGCTCGAGAGTCAGCGCGCTCGAGAGTCAGCGCGCTCGGTAGGTGGCGCGGCCGCCGGTGCCGTCCTTGTTGAGGCGCTTGCTGAGGTGCAGACCCTCCAACACGAACTCGGTGGCGCTGGCGATGGACGCCGGCGACTCGCTGCCCGCCAGGCTGCTGACGGCGTGCTGGAGGCCGGGGACTTGGCTCAGGGTCTCGGCCAGGGTGCTGGCCGCCACGTCGTCGCCGGTGTGGACGACGACGCCCTCGTCGAAACCGCCAACCGCGTCCCGCAGCGTCTCCATCCCGACGCGCTCCTTGAAGACGGTCAGCACCGCGCCCTTGACCAACCGCTCGATGACCTGCCCGTCGCGTCCCTCGTCGATGGTCTCGATCTCCACCTTGCCGGCCGTGGACGCGGCCAGGGAATCCAGGTCGCTGATCCGCACCGACGCCTCGGGCTCGCCCAGGCGCAGCGCCCGGCGGGCGGCGGAGGCCATGAGCGTCTCGTAGTTGGCCACGCTCAGGCGGACGGACACACCGGAGCGCTGGTTGATCTGCGGGCTCTGGCGGGCGAGGTGCGACAGGGTGGCCACGATCTCGGCCATGTAGGTCGGCATCTCGACGTGCAGGCCGAGGGCGTCGAGCGGTCGGGCCTCCTGCTCCACCACCGAGATCTCCGTGGCGACCTCGAGGGGGTAGTGGGTGCGGATCTGAGCACCGAACCGGTCCTTGAGCGGCGTGATGATGCGACCGCGATTGGTGTAGTCCTCCGGGTTGGCCGAGGCCACGAGCATGACGTCGAGGGGCAGGCGCAGCTTGTAGCCGCGCACCTGGATGTCGCGCTCCTCCAGGACGTTCAGGAGGCCGACCTGGATGCGCTCGGCCAGGTCAGGCAGCTCGTTGATGGCGAAGATGCCCCGATTGGTGCGGGGCACCAGGCCGTAGTGCATGGTCAGCTCGTCGGAGAGGTAGCGGCCCTCGGCCACCTTGATGGGGTCGACCTCGCCGATGAGGTCGGCGATGGATGTGTCGGGCGTGGCCAGCTTCTCGCCGAAGCGGTCGTCACGGTGCACCCACTCGATCGGGGTGTCGTCGCCCTTCTCGGCCACCAGGTCCCTGGCGTGGCGGGAGACCGGTTGGTAGGGGTCGTCGAGGATCTCCGAGCCGGCCACGATCGGCAACCACTCGTCGAGCAGCCCGGTCAGGCTGCGGATCATGCGGGTCTTGGCCTGGCCCCGCTCCCCCAGGAAGATGATGTCGTGGCCGGCCAGCAGGGCGTTCTCCAGCTGTGGGAGCACGGTCTCCTCGTAGCCGAGGACACCATCCACGAGCGGCTTGCCGGCGCGGATGCGATCGGCGGCGTTGCGCCGGACCTCCTCCTTCACCGGGACCGATTCCCAGCCGGCGTCGCGCAGCTGGCTCAACGTGGCAGGGCGAGAGCTCATCGACTCCAACCTAGAGCCTGACGTCGGCCTACCGGATGGCGCAGATTCCTGCGGTCTTGTCCGTTTTCGGGCTTTTGGTGGGGGGCGAGGACGAAAAAGTGGGGTCCCATCGGCATGGAGGGGAGGAACACGGTCACAATGGGGAAAAGAAGACACCGGGAGGACGCGCCAACTCGTGGTGACGGCTGTCCGAACCTCGTCTCACCTTCGTCTCACCCTTCCGCAGACCCCGGAGATGGCATGAGCTCATTTGCGCTCCCGACCCGTACGAGCACCAATTCGAGCAGCATGAGCCTCGGCGCCGAGGCTGACCTGGCGCGGCGGGCATCTCGAGCGGACCAGGGCGCGTTCGAAGAGCTGTTCGGTCGCCACCATCAGACTATGTGGCGCCTGGCCCAGGCCCTCACCCCCGACCGCGAGGCGGCGGCCGCCGGGGTGAGCGACGGTTTCGTGCGGGTGTTGCGCCAGGTCCGTCGGCGCCAGGCCGACCTTCGCGCCGAGCTGCGCCCGTCCCTGCTGGCTGGCGTGTACCGGGCCGGGATGGACCTGGCCCGCAAGCCCGGGCAGGCCGAGCGGGATGCCGCTGCGGTCGCCGCCCGCCGCCATGGCGCGTCGGCAGCCGATGAGCCCGGGGTGGCCGAAGACGTCCTGGCCGCCGCCGCCTTCCGGAGCCTTCCCGAACGCTGGCGGGCCGCGCTGTGGTTGCACGAGGTCGAGGGCATGGCCCCCGAGCGCATGGCCGCCATCCTGGGCGTCTCGGCGTCGGTGGCGACCGCCCTCATCGGCCGGGCCCATCGGGGCATGAGCGGCCGTTTCGGCCAGGCCGGCCTCGACGTCCCCGTGCATCTGGGCCCGTCCCTGCGCCCGGTCGCCGGCGCCGTCCCGACCGGCCTGGCCGACGTGGCCGTGGCTCGGTGGCGCATAGCGGTGGCCGCCGATCCGACCGGCCGGTTCGTGCCGGCCACGGGCTGGCTGGCCGAGCGCGCCCCCCGGCCGCTGGGCATCGCCTGCGGCGGCCTCCTGGCCGTGGGTGTGATCGGCCTCGGCGTGCTCAGCCAGCACACGGGTGTGGTGTCTGGCGGGCCGGTGGCGCTCAGCCAGGCTCCCGGCCAGCACAGCCGCCTGGGCGTCACCAGCCCCGGGGCGGTGGCCGGGGGGGGTGGGTCGAGCCTGCTGCTCCTCGGCGCCGATCCCTACGGCATCGCCGGCCTGAACACCGCGACCTTGGCCAACTTCTCCATGCCCGGAGGCATCGGCTCGGCCTCGCCGCTGGGCAGCTCCGGCGCCGCGCTGCTGATGCCGAACATGCCGGCCTCGTCGCCCTCGAGTGGCGGCGGGTCCCCGCCGGCGGTGGCGCCTGCCGGGTCGTCGTCGGGACCGGCGCCGGCACCTGCGCCGGTCACCAACCCGGTCACCAACCCGATCACCGCGCCCATCACTGTGCCGGTGACCACGCCCCCGACGCCAGTCAGCCCGGTGGTCACCGTCCCGGGTGTGGCCACGGTGGCCGGTGGCGGCGGCACGGCCACCATCCACGTGCTGCCCACGCCCTCAGGCGGGGGCGCCGTCCAGGTGAACCTGGGCAGCTGCACGGGCGTGAACCTGCTCGGCACCCCCGTGGGCTGCCAGACCACCACGGCGACCACCACGGCGACCACCCCGGCGACCACCGCCCCGCCGGCGACCAGCCCCTCGACGGCCGCCGCTCCCGCCCCGAGCGTGACCCCGCCCGCCGCCGGACTGCTCGGGGGCATACTCGGCAAGCTCTGACGGTCGGGCAAGCTCTGACCGGTCGGGGCCGCCGAGGCAGGCGCCCTGGGGAGACCGTTAACGTCAGCGTGATGGATCTGGGGGGCGTCTGGCAGGCGACGGAGGCGGACGACCTGCTGCGCCGGTCGTTACCCGACGTCGGCCTGGACGACGCCGGCTGGGACCCCGTCACCGTGCCCGGGCACTGGCGCTCCAGTGGTGCGTTCGCCGCCAGCGACGGCCCCTTGTTCTACCGGCGGCGCTTCGACGCCTCGGCGTCGCCGGGGCGTCGGTCCTGGCTGCAGTTCGACGGCGTCTTCTACCAGGGCGACGTGTGGCTGGACGGCTCGTACCTGGGTGACACCGAGGGCTACTTCTTCCCCCATGCCTTCGAGGTGACCGAGGCGCTGGCCGCGCAGCGAGAGCATGTCCTCGCCGTGGAGGTGGCCTGCACCCCGCCGCTGGAACGGACGGCGAAGCGCAACCTCACCGGCATCTTCCAGCACTGGGACTGCATCGACCCGGATTGGAACCCGGGCGGGATCTGGGCGCCGGTGCGGTTGGTGGAGACGGGGCCGGTTCGCATCTCGACCTTGCGGGTGCTCTGCCGGGACGCCCGCTCCGAGCAGGCGTCGCTCGACCTGGACCTGGAGATGGACGCGCTCGAGGCGGCCGCCGCCACCATCACGACCGTCCTGCGCCGGGACCCCGACGGCGCCGAGGTGCTCCGCCACACGACCGTGGAGCGGTTGGCGGCGGGCCCGAACCGGGCCCGGTGGCGAGTGACCCTCGAGCGCCCCGACCTGTGGTGGCCCCATGCCCTGGGCGAGCAGCCGCTCTATCGGGTCGAGGTCGACGTGTCGGTCCCTGCGGGTGACGGGGGCGAGCGGGACGGTGATGCCCCGCCGCTGGTGCGCAGCGACCACCGGACGCTCGTGACCGGCTTGCGCCAGGTTCGCATGCGGGACTTCGTGGCCACGGTGAACGGCGAGCGTCTGTTCCTCAAGGGGGCCAACTATGGCCCAACTCGTCGCGAGCTGGCCGAGGTGACCGACGCGCAGGTGAGCGCCGATGTCGACCTGGCTCGCAGCGCCGGCCTCGACCTGCTCCGGGTCCACGCCCACATCGGCCATCCCCGCCTCTACGAGGTGGCCGACCGGGCCGGGATGTTGCTCTGGCAGGACCTGCCCCTGCAGTGGGGCTACGCCCGGGTCCGCCGCCAGGCGGTGCGCCAGGGCCGCCAGGCCGTTGCCACCCTCGGCCATCACCCGTCGTTGGCCGTGTGGTGCGCCCACAACGAGCCGCTGGCGCTCGACGTGGCCCCCGGCTCGACCGTCAGCCGGCGCGACGCCGGCCGGTTTATGGCTGGCCAGATGCTCCCCAGCTGGAACAAGACTGCGCTGGACCGGTCCATCAAGCGGGCGTTGGAGAAGGCCGACCACTCCCGGCCCGTGGTGGCGCATTCCGGGGTGCTCCCCCACCCGGCAGGTGGGACCGACAGCCACCTGTACTTCGGCTGGTACCACGGCGACGAGCGGGGCCTGCCGGCCCTCCTCGGCCGGCTGCCGATCATGGCCCGCTTCGTCGGTGAGTTCGGCGCCCAGGCCGTGCCCGAGCACGCCGGTTTCATGCATCCAGACGCCTGGCCGGACCTGGACTGGGAGCGCCTCGAGCGCCACTATGCCCTCCAGAAGCAGATCTTCGACCGGCGCGTCCCGCCCGATCGCTACGCCACCTTCGACGGCTGGCGGCGAGCGACGCAGACCTACCAGGCCGACCTCCTGCGCTTCCATGTGGAGACACTCCGCCGGCTGAAGTACCGGCCGACCGGCGGTTTCTGCCAGTTCCTGTTCGCCGACGCCCAACCAGCCGTCACCTGGTCCGTGCTCGACCACGAACGGGCCCCGAAGCTCGGCTACCGCGCCCTGGCCGCCGCCTGCGCGCCGGTGATCGTGGTGGCCGAGCGTCCCGCCGAGCACTATGCGCCGGGCGAGCGGATCCGCCTGGCGGTCCACGTCGTCAGCGACCGGCGGGTGACCCTCGGCGAGGCTCGGGTCGCCGCCACCATGTCGTGGCCCGGCGGCCGTCGGGCATGGACCTTCGCTGGGCCCGTCCCGGCCGACAGCTGCGTCCAGGTGGGGCGCGTCGATGTCGCCGTCCCCGGCGGCACCGAGGCCGGACCGTGGCAGCTGGAGCTGCGCCTGACCTGGTCGGAAGCGGACGGCCCCGACCAGCAAGCCGTCACGAATCGGTACGAGTCGCGCATCGAGTGACCGTCACGGACAGTTCTGGTGCCTCCGGGCAGGAACGCCGGGAGGAGCGGAGAACCATACCGGCAGCATGAGTGACACGGCGTTGGACCTCCGCATCCTCGATCTGACGGACTCGACACCCACGTTCCACCGCGGTCGGCGCGAACGACTGGAGGCGGCATCCACCACGGGCGCCGCGCCCATCCGAGCACTGGCCGCAGCCGTCGTGGCACTAGACGTGAGGCTCGGCTCGGCCGGCCGGTCCGAGCCGGCGCCGCCCACCCCGCTGCTCACGGCCCATCCCGTCGCCGGCACCGACCAGCCCGACGAGTACGGCTGGCTCGATGGGGAGTATGGCCGCGATGCCTGGCTCGATGGGGAGGACGGCGCCCACTCGCCGGCCGACGATCGCCCCACACCCACCCGCTCCCGCACCACCGGCGCGAGCCGGGACCGAATCGGCGCCGGAGGCGCTCCCGCCGGAGCGCCTCCCCGGGCCGCCGCCGTCACCACAACCGCCCTCCATGTCGGAACTAGCCCCCGACGGGCCGCCAGCACGCCCCCGCTCTCCGCCGCCCGGGCTCGCACCACCACTGGCCGCACCACCCCCGCCGGCCGCACCACCCCCGCCGGCCGCACCACCCCCGCCGGCCGCACCACCCCCGCCGGCCGCACCACCCCCGCCGACCGACGGGCCGCAGCCGCCGCCGTCGCCCGCCAAGCGGCCACCGTCGACGCTCCCGCGGGAGCGCGCACCACACCGAGTGGCTACGACAACACCGCGGCGGACAGCACCGCAGACAGCACCGCGGACAGCACGGCCGTCGCCCGCCGGGCCACCGTCACCACCGACGCTCCCGCGGGAGCGCGCCTCATCCGCACCACCAGCACCGAGCGCCCCCTCCCCACCCGCAGGACCCAAGTCCGTCCCTCCGCTGAGGACTCCACGCCGACGACCAGGCCGCGTCCGAGCACCCGGGCCACCGGTCGCCAGGCCTCGATCGCCGGGCCCGTGACCCAACCCTCTGCTCACCGGTCCCCCCACCCGCTGGGGGTGTGCAACGACGACGCCTGGGAGCTGTGGGCCGCCGGCCAGGCCACCGACGCGCGCCTGGCGGAGCTCGACGCCCAGCTGGCCAGGGAGGCGCCCCTCGCCGGGCGCTGGCACCACTGGTTGGATCGTCTGGCCGACAAGGACCATGCCGTGACCATGGGCGTCCGCCGGCGCCTCGGGGGCGACGATGACCTCTCTGGGGATGACCCGATCCGCACCGGTGACGATTCGTTCGCCGGCCGGCGGACCACCGGGGACGCCACCGCCTGCTGAAACCGGCCTGCTGAACCGGCCTGCGGAAACCGGCCTGCTGAAACCGGCCTGCTGAAACCGGCCTGCGGAAACCGGCCTGCTGAGCCCGGCTACGAGCACCGCCGGCCGGGCCGGCCAGGATCTCGCCAGAGGGCCATGTCGGAAACCCGCCAGCACAGCGGGTCGCGAGCGACGAGAATCGGAGCATGGACTTCGAGGCGTGCGTGCGGGCCGTGCACTCCAAGGACGCTCGCTTCGACGGGTGGTTCTACACGGCAGTGACCAGCACCGGGATCTACTGCCGGCCCAGCTGCCCGGTAGTGCCGCCGAAGGTGGTCCACATGCGCTTCTACCCCTCGGCGGCGGCCGCCCAGGCGGCCGGCTTCCGCGCCTGCAAGCGGTGCCGGCCCGATGCCACGCCAGGGTCACCGCAGTGGGACCAGCGCGCCGATCTGGTGGCACGAGCCATGCGGCTCATCGCCGACGGTGTGATCGACCGGGACGGGGTGGGCGGTCTGGCCGATCGGCTGGGGTACGGGGTCCGCCAGGTCGAGCGGGCGCTGACCGCCGAGGTCGGCGCCGGGCCCCTGGCCCTGGCTCGGGCCCAACGGGCACAGACCGCCCGTCTCCTGATCGAGACCACGGCGCTCCCGATGGCCGACGTGGCCTTCGCCGCCGGCTTCTCGAGCGTCCGCCAGTTCAACGACACCGTCCGCGGCGTCTTCGCCTCCACCCCCAGCGATCTGCGCAACCGGCGGGGAACCAGGCAGCCCCCTGCTCGCGGCACGGTCAACCTGCGCCTCCCCTACCGGGCCCCGCTGCGCGCCGACAGCCTCTTCGGCCATCTGGCCGCCACCGCGGTGCCCGGGGTCGAGGAGTGGCGAGCGGGCACCTACCGCCGTACCCTGCGCCTACCGGCCGGGCACGGGATCGTCGGGCTCCGCCCGGCCGACGGGCACATGGCCTGCACCCTCTCGCTCAGCGACCACCGCGACCTGGGTGTCGCCGTGGCCCGCTGCCGCCGTCTGCTCGATCTCGACGCCGATCCCGTCGCCGTCGGCGACGCCCTGTCGGACGATCCCCTCCTGGCCCCCGTCGTGGCCGCTGGTCCGGGCCGACGCGTGCCGCGCACCGTCGACGGCGCCGAGCTCGCCCTCCGGGCCGTCCTCGGTCAGCAGGTGTCGACGCGCGCAGCTGCGACCCATGCCACCAGGCTGGTGCTGCGCTGCGGCACGCCGGTCGACGACCCCGGCGGCGGCCTGACCCACCTGTGGCCTTCGCCTGCGGATGTGGCCGCCGTGGATCCGACCACCTTCGCGTTCCCCCAGAGCCGCCGCCGGGCGCTCACCGTCCTGGCCCAGGGCCTGGCAGACGGCTCGATCGTCGTGGACCCCGGGGCCGACTGGCAACAGGCTCGCGTCGCGCTGCTCGCCGTGCCCGGAATCGGCCCATGGAGCGTCGAGACCATCGCCATGCGCGGCCTCGGCGACCCCGATGCCCTGCCCGGCGGCGATCTCGGGCTGCGCGCCGCGGCCCAGCGCCTCGGGCTGGCTCCCGGCCGAGGCCTGCTGGAGACCCGAGCCGAGCGTTGGCGACCATGGCGCTCCTACGCCGTGCAGTACCTGTGGTCCACCCTGGACCACTCCATCAACCGGTTGCCACCCCCCGACCAGCTATCCGAATCCCCCTTGGAGGACATCGCATGACCGCCCTGCAACACGCCCTGGTGGACAGCCCGGTAGGGATCCTCACGCTTATCGGCGACGACACGGCCCTCACCGGACTGTGGATGACTGAACAGCGACACCAGCAGAGCGACGCCCCGCCCGGACTGCGTCGAGATGACGCGTTCCCGGCCGCCCAGGAGCAGCTCACGGCCTACTTCACGGGCCAGCTGACCGAGTTCGACCTCCCCCTGGCCCCGGCCGGCACCGCTTTCCAGCAACAGGTGTGGTCGGCGCTGCGCACCATCCCCTACGGCCACACGGTCACCTACGGAACGATCGCCGCCGACGTCGGCCAGCCGCACGCCTCGCGTGCCGTCGGGCTGGCCAACGGTCGCAACCCGATCGGCATCATCGTCCCGTGCCATCGGGTGGTCGGAGCCGACGGCAGGCTGGTCGGGTACGGCGGTGGGCTCCCCCGCAAGCGTTGGCTGCTCGACCACGAGTCGGGTGTGCGGCAAGGCCGCCTGCCGGTCCAGGCGTGAGATGCCGAGCTCGGCGTCCCGCTGCTAGACCGGGGCAGGCATGGTCCGGTATCTGTCCGCCGCCTGGTTCGATCTGGTCGAGACGATCGGTCCACGCGCCGAGCAGGACCCGTCTTTGGTGCTCCAGCAGGTCGTGACCGACGGCCCCGACGGCCACGTCCGCTACCAGGTGCTGATCACCGACACGGGCGCTACGCTGCGGGCGGGTGACAGCGCCGAGGCGGACATGACGTTCACGAGCGACTACGCGACAGCAGCAGCGATCGCACAGGGACGTGAGTCGGTGCAACACGCGATGATGGACGGTCGGATTCGCGTCGGCGGCGATCCGAGCCGATTGGCCGACCACCCTGACCGACTGGACACCGCAGACGCGGTCCCCGAAGCGGTACGGGCCCAGACCACCTACGGCTCCGATGCCTGAGCCCGGCGGCAGACGTGATGGCACCGCCGGGTGGTACCAGGACCCCGACGACCCCGCTCGCCTGCGGCACTGGGGTGGCCAGGACTGGACCGGTCGGTCGCGGTCATGGCCGGGATGGGCCATCGCCGCAGAGGACTTCGTGGCCGAGCGCCCGGGAGTCGGGGCCGGACCCATGCTGGAGGGGCCGGTCCGACCGACGCCGCTCAGCGCGGCCAGCCGCACCACCCGACGCCGCGACAGCCCGCAGGTCGCCTCGACCCGCACCCGGACGGACGCGGCCCGACCGACCGGGCCGGCCCGATCACTCGTGGCCGCCACCGGACCCACGGCCGCCCGGCGAGGGCCGCCCATGGCGCCCACCCCTCGCCGACCGCTCCTGGCGTTGGCGGCGATCGTCGGCGTGGCCGTCCTCTTCCTGGCCTTCACGGTCGGTGTGTCTCGTCGACCGGCGCCCTTCGTGCCCGTCACCGCCGACGCCACCTTCCTCAGCCAGGCCAATGCCACCTGCAGCGCCGGCCTCCAGGCCGCTCGCGGTGCCATACCAACGGTCACGGCCGCGTCGGCGACCCCGGCGACGATCGAGGCGGAGGCGAACCTGGTCACGGCCGTGGCCGACCAGCTCGCGGCCGTCCCGACCACCCCGGCGGCCAGTCCCCCCATCCTCACCTGGCTGAGCGGATGGCGTGCCTACTCGACCGACCGCCTGCAGCTCGCCGCCTATCTCCGGGCCCATCCACGGCCAGTCACCGCCGCCAGCGCCAGCCGCCCGGCCGACCTCCCCTCCACTGTGCGCCAGCTGGACAGGTCTGCCGCGGCCGAGGCCAGTCGGGCGGACCGCTTCGCCGCGGCCAACGGCCTCGATTCGTGCACCCTGCAGCCCCAGGCATCGCCGGCGCTCACGCCCATCCCCTGATCGCGCCGGCTGATGCATCGGCGCGTCAGTCGACGTCGAAGCTGCCACCCGCACGCCAGTAGAAACCGTGCCGACGTTCCAGGAAGCCATCGTCGACCAAGTGCCGGCGGAGGGCGGCGTAGTCCGGATGCAGAGTGCCGATGATCCGGTTTACATGCGGCTCGGGATAGACCGTGCCCGGCTCGAACTGCTGAGCGACGAAATCGAGCACCACCCGTCGCTTGGCCTGCTGGGTCGGGATCGATCGCAGCCTGCCGTCGTCCCAGAACCCGCGCAGGACGGCAGCCTGCTGCTCCGTCGCTCCCATGTCGACGGGGTCCGCCGGCACATGCATGCGGGCCGCCCGGCGAGCGGCGACGGCGAACACCTCGGCGCCGGCCACGACCGGCCCGGCCTGCTGGCCAGCGTCGGGCCCGGCACCGGCCGGGGGCCCGGCGGCCGACAGGAGCCCGGCGGCCGCCAGCCGGTCCAGTGCGCGCTCGGCGGCGCGGACGCTGACGCCCGCCGCGCTGGCCACCTCCGCCACCGAGCCGTCGGTCAGCACGGCCGCGGCGAACACCCGCAGGCGGGTCTCGGACGCCAGCGCGCCGAGGATCCGGCCCGGGTGGAGATCGCCGGCCGCGGGACTGGCGGGAGGGGACACCATCCCACGCTACGTCCGTGCGGAAGGAGCGATAGGGTCCAACCCGACCACCACGGGGAGGTACATCAGGTGATGCTGTCGGATGTGATCGACGACCAGTTCTTGGCCCGCTACCGCGCCCTGCTCGATGCCGAGGACGCCGCGTTCGACGAGCTCGAGCATGCGTTCGAGGACGGCGATCGGGCGCACTTCGACAACGATCTGACCGAGTGGCGAGCCGCCGTCGAACGCAAGCTCTGCTATCTGCACCGCATCGGCGTGGTGCAGCCGCCCAGCATCATCGGCTGCTGAGGTACCGCCATCAGATAGCGGTCGGGAGCGATAACGGTCGGGAGACGGTGACGGGTCAGGAGATGAGGCCCAGCTCCCGCACCGCGTCGCGCTCTTCCCCCAGCTCCGCGACCGACGCGTCCACCCGCTGGCGGGAGAAGTCGTCGAGGTCAAGCCCACCGACGATCGAGTAGACCCCACCGGCGGTGGTCACCGGGAACGACGATATGAGGCCCTCGGCCACCCCGTAGGACCCATCCGACGGCACGGCCATGGAGACCCAGTCGCCGGCGGCGGTGCCGGCCACCCAGTCCCGGACGTGGTCGACGGCCGCGTTGGCTGCCGAGGCCGCCGACGAAGCCCCGCGCGCCTCGATGATAGCGGCGCCCCGCTTCTGCACCGTCGGGATGAAGTCGCCTTCGATCCACGCCTGGTCGCCGATGAGCTCCACCGCCGGCTTCCCGGCGATCTCGGCGTGGAACACGTCGGGGTACTGGGTGGCCGAGTGGTTCCCCCAGATCGTCATGTGGGTGATGTCGGCAACCGGCTGGGCGGACCGGGCCGCCAACTGCCCGAGAGCACGGTTGTGGTCGAGGCGAGTCATGGCCGTGAAGCGCTCCGCCGGGATGTTCGCAGCCGAGCTCTGGGCGATGAGCGCGTTGGTGTTCGCCGGGTTGCCGACCACCAGAACCCTGATGTCCGACGCCGCGTTGTCGGACAGCGCCTTACCTTGCACGGTGAAGATGGCCCCGTTGGCCTCGAGGAGGTCCTTGCGCTCCATCCCCTTGGTGCGGGGCCGGGACCCGACGAGGAGGGCGATGTTGGCGTCGCCGAATGCTTCGTTCGGGTCGTCGCTGGTGGTGACCCCGGCGACGAGCGGGAACGCGCAGTCGTCGAGCTCCATGACCACACCGCGGAGGGCACCGAGCGCCGGGGGGATCTCCAGGAGCTGCAGGATGACGGGCTGGTCGGAGCCGAGCAGCTGCCCGCTGGCGATGCGGAACAGCAGGCTGTAGCCAATCTGACCAGCGGCGCCGGTGACGGCAACTCGAACGGGTGATGCGGGCATGCGGGGGGCCTCCACAAGAAGCGAGATGGGCGGAGTGGAGGTTAGGTCCCGCACGCCCCTCGCAGCCAACAGGTGGGCGGCGGGATGGTGGCGCTAGAGGCGCTCGACGATGGCGCGGGCGAACTCGGAGGTCTTCACCTCGGTGGCGCCGTCCATCTGGCGGGCGAAATCGTAGGTGACGACCTTGTCGGCGATGGTTGCCTCCAGAGCGGTCACGATGTCGTCGGCCGCATCCTGCCAACCCAGGTGCTCGAACATCAGCACACCCGACAGCAGGACCGAGCCGGGGTTCACCTTGTCCTGGCCGGCGTACTTGGGCGCGGTGCCGTGGGTGGCCTCGAAGATGCCGTGCCCGGTCACGTAGTTGATGTTTGCCCCTGGTGCGATGCCGATGCCGCCGACCTGGGCGGCCAGGGCGTCGGAGAGGTAGTCGCCGTTCAGGTTGGTGGTGGCGATGACGTCGAAGTCGGTGGGCCGGGTCAGCACCTGCTGGAGGGTGATGTCGGCGATGTTGTCCTTCACCAGGATCTTGTCGCCGGGCTGGCCGTCGCAGTCGTCCCAGCCCACGGCCACGTCGGCGAACTCCTCGCGCACCAGGTCGTAGCCCCAGTTCCGGAAGGCACCCTCGGTGAACTTCTGGATGTTGCCCTTGTGCACGAGGGTCACCGACTTCCGGTTCCGCTCGATCGCGTACTGGATGGCCGCCCGGATCAGCCGCTTCGAACCGGTGATGGAGATGGGCTTGATGCCGACGCCCGAGTCGGTCCGGATGTCCCACCCGAACTCGTCGTGCAGCAGCTCGATCATCCGTTTGGCCTCGGGGGTGCCCTCCTGGACCTCCAGGCCGGCGTAGATGTCCTCGGTGTTCTCCCGGAAGATCACCATGTCGACCAGGTCGGGGCGCTTGACCGGAGACGGCACGCCGGCGAACCAGCGCACCGGGCGCAGGCACGTGTAGAGGTCCAGGATCTGGCGCAGGGCCACGTTCAAGCTGCGAAAACCACCACCCACCGGGGTGGTGAGGGGGCCCTTGATGCCGATCAGGTACTCCCGGAACACCGAGATGGTCTCGTCGGGCAGCCAGTTCCCCGTCTCGTTGAACGCCTTCTCGCCGGCGAGGACCTCTTTCCACGAGATGGTCCGCCCGTGCTTCTTCGCGGCGGCGTCGAGCACCAACCTGGCCGCCGGCCAGATGTCCACGCCGGTGCCGTCTCCCTCGATGAACGGGATGATGGGCTCATCGGGTACCAGGAGGCTGCCGTCGGCGGACATCGTGATCTTCTCGGCCATGCCCCGATCCTACCGGCGGCCGCGTAGGGTCGGACCGTGCGACACCTGCCGGACCCGCTGGCCAAGCTGCCCGACGGCGTCCGCACCGTCGTCCGCGACGAAGCCCAGCTCGTCGGCCAGGAGCTGAAGGCCGTCCGGCGCCCTCGAGACGTGCGCCGCATCCTGAAGGACCCCGGCACCCTGCACCGCATGTCGGAGCCCCTGGAGCCGGCGCTCGACCGGATCGCCACCGTCGTCGCTCGCGGCACCGTGCCCCTGCCGCCGAAGGTGGCCACGGGCCTGGTGGCCGCCACCGGCCTGGCTGGTGCCGGCGTGGGCTCGGCGCTGCAGCTGTTCGCCCTGCTCGGAGTGGAGGCGCCCCCCGTCGCCCTGACCGCCGCCGGCGCCTCCGGGGTGGTCGCCGTGGCCGCCGAGCTGGTCGAGTTCTACGTGGTCGCCTGCGTCGTCCGCGACGGACTGCGCGCCGCCGGGCTCGACGAGCCCGCACTGTTCCGCCAGGCGCTCGTCGACGCCTACCTGGGTGACGACGACGGGGGGGCGCCGACCGACGCCGCTCGCCACAGCTGGTCACGCCGGATGGCGAGAGCGGTGTTCCGCCGGGCGTTGCCCCGCATGGCCCCCGTGATCGGCGTGCCCATCGCCGCCCGCTCGTCGGTGCGGGACCTGCGTCGAGCCCGGGCGGTGGTGGCCCGGATGACCAAGGCGGCCCAAACGACCCAGATCACCGGGCCGGCCCAGATCACCGGGGCAGCCCAGATCACCGGTCCGGGCTAGGGGTCGAGCAGGCCGCCAAGTCGCTCGGCGGCGTCGGCGAAATCCTCCATGAAGCCCTGGACGACCCGGGCCGCCGGCGCCACGCCGTCCATCAGCCCGACGCCCTGGCCGACCCAGTAGGTGGCCAGCTCCCTGGCTCCGGGGTGGCCGGAGCTGGCCAGCTGGTCGATCCGCCGCAGGGCCGGCTCGCTGAGCATCGACTGCAGCGGCATGGGCAGCGTGGGCGGCGCCGCCGGATCGGACCAGGCGTCGGTCCAGGCCGAGCGCAGCTGGCGCGACGGCTTCCCGGTGCGGCTGCGTGACCGGATGGTGTCACGCGACGTGGCCGCCACCATCTTGGCCTTGGTCGCCGGCGCGGTCTCCGCCTCCTCGGTGGTGAGCCACACCGAGCCGGTCCACACCCCGTCGGCACCGAGCGCCATGGCGGCCGCCATCTGCCGGCCGGTGACGATGCCGCCGGCGGCCAGCACCGGGACGGGCCGGATGGCGGCGACGGCACCGACGACCTCCGGGACCAGGACCATGGTGGAGACCTCCCCCGTGTGCCCCCCGGCCTCCGATCCCTGGGCCACGATCAGGTCGACGCCGGCGGCCACCTG
This sequence comes from Acidimicrobiales bacterium, assembly GCA_965276635.1. Taxonomy (GTDB): domain Bacteria; phylum Actinomycetota; class Acidimicrobiia; order Acidimicrobiales; family Palsa-688; genus CBDIBC01. The sequence continues at coordinate 746,434 of CBDIBC010000005.1, forward strand.
GCGCACGGCGTGCTCGCGGGCGCCGACCAGCGCGGCAACGGCGACGCCATCGCGATGGGCTCGCTCGACCATGGCCGCCGGCGGCGGCCCGAGGGCGTTAGCAATAAGGCGGATGGGATGGGAGAACGCCACCTCCAGGAGCTCGGCGGCCAGGTCGAGGTCGCCCAAGCCGGCCGCGCCGGCGGCGATCATCGGCGTACCCTCGGCCGCAGCGACGTCGTGGCGGCGTAGCACCGACGCCACGAACTCCCGCTGCGCCACCGGTATCCGTTCGGCCAGATCGGTTGCAGCCAGGCGCTCACCGCGACCCTCCACGGCGACCGGCACCAGCACGTCCGCCCCGTAGGGGCGGCCGCCCACGTGCTCGTCGATCCAGCGCAGCTCCTGATCGAGGTGCTCGGGTCTGGAGGCCCCCGCGCCCAGCACGCCGAAGCCGCCGGCGTTCGTCACCGCCGCCACCACGTCGCGGCAGTGGCTGAAAGCCACGAGCGGGAAGTCGATGCCCAGCAGATCGCAGGCCGCGTTGTTCATGAGGCCGTGCTCCTCATGAGGCCGTGCTCCTCATGAGGCCGTGCTCCTCATAGGCCGTGGCCTTCACGGGACCTCGATGCCCAGGTTGGTGGCGATCTCGCGGGTGGCCAGCGATCGGTTCAGGGTGTAGAAGTGCAGCCCCGGCGCCCCGGCATCGAGCAACCGCCGGCACAGCTCGGTCGCCGCCTCGATCCCCGCCGCCCGGACCGCGTCCGGTGAGCCGGCACGGCGCAGCCGGTCCGCCATGGCCGCCGGCACCGCTGCGCCCATGGTGGCCATACGGTCGATGGAACGCACGCTGGTCACCGGCATGATGCCCGGCAACACCGGCTTGTCCACCTGCCGGGCCTGGAGGTCGTCGACCAGCCGCAGATAGTCGTCGGCATCGAAGAAGAACTGGGTCACCGCGAAGTCGGCCTGGCGCAACTTGGCGGCCAGGAAATCCCGGTCGGCGGCCAGGCTGGGCGACCGGGGATGGCCGACGGGATGGGCGGCCACCCCGATGGAGTAGCCGCCGATGGCCCGGGCCAGGGCCACCAGCTCGTCGGCGTGGACCAGCTGGCCCGGGGCGTCATCGGGACCGGCGGGGAGATCACCGCCGAGCGCCATCAAGTTCTCCACGCCACCTTGACGGAACTGCACCAGGATGTCAGCCAGCTCCAGGCGGGTGTGGCCCGTGCAGGTCAGGTGGGCCATGGGTGTGAGGTTGGTGGTGCGCAGCATCCCGACCACCAGGTCGTGGGTGCGTTGCCGCGACGCCCGGCCGCCTCGATAGGTCACGGACACGAACGACGGCCGCAGCGGCTGCAGGGCCATCAGCGTCTCCACCAGCCGGTGATGCTCGGCGTCGTCGGTGGGCGGGAAGAACTCGAACGACACCGTCCGCCCGGCGGCCAGCAGGTCAGGGATGCGCGCCATCATCGGGGCCGGGAATCCTGTTGCTCGGCGGCGGTGACGGTGTTGCGCAGCAGCATGGCCACGGTGGTCACCCCGACGCCGCCCAGGCGGGGCGTGATCCAGCCCGCCACCTCGCCGCAGGCTTCGTCCACGTCGGAACGGGCCTTGCGGCCCTCCCACGTCAGGCCTCCACCGATCACCACCGACCCGGGCCGGATCACGTCAGGGGTGATCATGCCCGGCACCCCGGCCGCCCCGACGACGATGTCGGCCTCGCGGGTCAGCACCGACCAGTCCGGGACCCCGGTGTGGACCACCGTGACCGCGGCGTTCGCCCCCTGCTCCTTGAGCGCCAGCATCATCGACAGCGGACGACCGAGCGTCGGACCGCGACCCACGATCACCACCCGACGACCGGTGACGGGGACCTCGTAGTGGGCGAGCATGGCCACGATCCCGAGCGGGGTGCACGGGCGGGGCGCGCCCCGCACCCCGAGCGCCAGCAGACCCAGGTTCGTGGGGTGCAAGCCGTCGACGTCCTTGGCCGGGTCGACCGCGGTCATGGCTTGGTTGAAGTCGAAGCCGGCGGGCACCGGGTTCTGGACGATGAAGCCGTCCACGGCCGGGTCGGCGTTCAGGGCGGCGACCGCGGCGAGCAGGTCGGACTGGGTGGCCGAGGCCGGAATGCGGATGTCGAAGCTGGCGATGCCGATGGCCTCGCAGGTCTCGTGCTTCTTGCGCACATAGCCGGCGCTGGCCGGGTCGTCGCCGACGAGGACAGTGCCCAGGCCGACGGTGCGACCCGCGACCTTCAGCGCGGCGGTGCGCGCCGTCACATCGGCCAGCACGGCATCGGCCACCGGGGCGCCGGGCATCAACACGGCCGTCACCGGGCGCTCGTCTCGCGCCGCGCCCGCCCGCTCAATGCTGGAACTGCCGTTCGCCGGTGAAGACCATGACCAGGCCATGCTCGTTGGCGGCGGCGACGACCTTCTCGTCGCTCACCGACCCACCCGGCTGTATGACGGCCGCCACGCCGGCGGCGGCCACCGCGTCCAGGCCGTCGCGGAAGGGGAAGAAGGCGTCGCTGGCCGCCGCCCCACCCTTGGCCCGCCCGTCAGCCCGGGCATTGGCGATCTCGCCGGGCGTGACCCGGTTCTGCTGTCCACCGCCGATGCCGACAGCCATGCCGTGAGCGGCCAGCACGATGGCGTTCGACTTCGTCCACGCGCACACCCGCCAGGCCAGCTCCATGTCTCGCCAGTTGTCGTCCGTCGGTTGGGCCTCGGTGACCACCCGCCAACCGTCGCGGCTGGTGGCGAACACATAGGGATCCTGGACCAGCCAACCCCCTGAGATCTGTCGCAAGTGCCACCGATCGGGCGTGGGGGCGGGGGCGGCGAGAACCCGCATGCTCTTGCGCTTCTCGGCGAACAGGGTCAGCGCCTCGTCGTCGAAGGCGGGGGCGATGAGCACGTCCGCCTTGGCGTTGCCGACCAGATCGGCCGCCACCGCACCCGTCACCGGTCCGGACAGGGCAACGATGCCACCGAACGCCGACATCGGGTCGCACTCGAACGCCCGCTCGTAGGCCGCGGCCAGGTCGTCGGCCACCGCTGCGCCACAGGGGTTGGCGTGCTTGACCACCACGGCCGCAGCCGGACCCAGGTCGGCCAGCTCGTGCACCTGGCGCCAGGCGGCGTCGGCGTCGTAGAGGTTGAGGTACGACAGGGCCAGGCCGCCGTGCTGGACGACGTCGTCCCACCAGCTGTGCTCGCCCACGGTCCGGTACCGGGCGCCCCGCTGATGCGGGTTCTCCCCGTACCGCAGTGGCGCGGCCTGTTCCAGGGCGAGGTGCACCGTCGCCGGCAAACCGTCCCTTTGCCCGTCGCCGGCTTCGAACCAGTTGGCGATGGAGGCGTCGTAGGCGGCGGTGTGGGCAAAGGCGGCCGTGGCCAGCCGCCGGCGGAGGGCATCGGTGAGGCCCCCGGCGCGGAGCTCGGCCAGGACCGTGTCGTAGTCGGCCGGGTCCACGACGCTCGCCACGTGCGCCCAGTTCTTGGCGGCAGCCCGCACCATCGTCGGTCCGCCGACGTCGATCAGCTCGATGGAGGGGTTGGCCCGGAAGGGGTAGAGGTTGCAGACCACCATGCCGATCTCGGCGATGCCCTGACGCTCCAGGTCGGCCAGGTGGTCGGGCTTCGACCGGTCGGCCAGGATTCCGCCGTGGATGCTGGGGTGGAGGGTCTTGACCCGGCCGCCGAGCATCTCGGGCGCATGGGTCACGTCCTCGACAGTCTGGTGGGCGACGCCTGCGTCGGCCAGCGCGGCTGCCGTCCCGCCGCTGGCCACCACGTCGTGGCCGAGGGCGACCAGCTCCCGGGTGAAGTCGACCAGGCCCGTCTTGTCGTACACGGATACGAGGACTCTCATGACGTCACGCTCTGCTCGCTCAGGAAGGTTCGGATGGTCTGGGGGTACAACCGGCGCTCGGCCGCCTTGATGCGCTCGTGCAGCGTGGCCTCGGTGTCGTCGTCGGCCACCGCCACCGCCTCCTGGGCCAGGATGGGGCCCTCGTCGACCGCCAGGGTGGCCACGTGCACGGTGCAGCCGGTGATCTTCACGCCGGCCTCGATGGCGTCGCGCACCGCGTGCCAGCCGCGGAATGCCGGCAAGAGGGCCGGATGGGTGTTCAGCACCCGGCCACGGTAGGCGTCGAACACCGGGGCCCCCAGCACGGTGCCGAACCCGGCCATGGCCACCACGTCGATCTGCTGGCGCTTCAGGGCGTCGACCACCCGGTGGCTGTATGCCTCCCGGTCGAAGTCGGCGCCGTAGCTCTCGCGGGCCACCACCTCGGTGACCACGCCGGCCGCCTCGGCCAGCTCGGTAGCCCGGCACGACCGGTCGACCACCACCACGTGCACCGCCAGCCCGGCAGCCAGGATGGCCTCCAGGACGGTGCCGGTGCCCGATGCCAGCACGCCGAGCCTGAGGCCGGGCTGGCATCGTTCGGACGATCGCGTGGCGGCGGGATCCACACCGAGACGGTAGCCGGACGCGACTGCGTCCCGGGGCGGGACCCCGGGACGCAGCGGTGGTGCAGGATCGTCAGGCGGCGATCGGGGTCTTCGGGGCGGAGACCCCGTTGGAGGCAGGGGCATTGTTCGCCGCCACACTGCGCTCCGCTGGGCGCCGGGCACCATGGCTCAGCGCCACGTGGTCGAGCGTGAGGCCGGCCAGGGCCAGGAGCACGAAACCGGCTCCTTCGGCGAACGACAGCCAGGTCACGAGCGTGCCGCTGAAGACCAGGCTGGCGACGATGGTCCACACCGCCAAGATCCCGGTGACGGCGTCGAGCGCCAGCGTGCGATCACGGGTCCGGGCCAGCGCAGGGGCGGTGGCCAGCACCAGGGCGGCAACGCCGATGGCGAACGCCAACCAGGCGGTGGTGCCACTGGTGAAGGCCTGCGAGGCCACGACCACGAATCCACCAGCGAGAGCAAGGACGGATGACTGAACAAACCGTGCGTGCATGATGCAACTCCTTCGACTCGAGTGAGGCAACGACTCTTCGTTGTCGAAGGGCTCGATTTCGGGCTCTTCACCCATTTCGAACCTGAGCGGCGCCTGAACTATTCCTTAGCCGAGCGAAGGTTCTTCGCTCGGCTGGAGCTGGCGGGGGTCCCAGTACTCCCGCCACCAGGCGATGCGATCGCCGCGCAGCTCGCAGACCGCCATCCCCTCCCAGTGGAGGGTCCGTCCCGTGGCCCGGTGGCGCGCCTCGTTCCAGAACTCGGTCATGACCGTGTCTCCGTCGTGGATCAGACGGGGGATCTCGAAGCGCTCCGGCGCCATGATCTCGTACGAGGCGCGCACCAGTGCGAGGTAGGCGTCGATGCCGACGATCGTCCTGGTCGGCATGATCATCTCGATGTCGGGGTCGAAGAACGACAGGTAGGCGTCGACGTCGCCACCGAGCCACGCCCGGCGGCGCCGATCGAAGATGGCCTCGACCTCTTCGGTGGTCCGTGTCATCGGCCGCCCGTCATCGTCCGGCTACAGGCCCTTGACGATCTCGGCCATCTTCTCGCCCGCCTCGGTGGGGTTGTTCACCACGTGCACACCGGCCGCGCTCAGGGCCTGCATCTTGGCCTGAGCGGTACCCTTCGATCCGGAGATGATGGCACCGGCGTGGCCCATCTTCTTGCCCGGCGGGGCGGTGACCCCGGCGACGTAGGCCACCACCGGCTTGGTCACCGACGCGGCGATGAAGTCGGCCGCCTTCTCCTCCTCGGTGCCGCCGATCTCGCCGATCATGATGATCGCCTTGGTCTCGGGGTCGGCCTCGAACGCCGAGAGGCAGTCGATGAAGTTGGTGCCCGGCACCGGGTCGCCGCCGATCCCGACGCACGTGGTGACCCCGACCCCCATCTGCTTGAGCTCGTAGAGGGCCTGGTAGGTCAGGGTGCCGCTGCGACTGACGATGCCGACCGGACCGCCGGGCAGGGCGATCTCACCGGCGGTGATGCCGATGTTGGTCTTGCCCGGGCTGATGATGCCCGGGCAGTTCGGGCCCAGCAGGCGGGTCCCCGGGTACTGCCCGGCCAACGTGTTGAACACCCGGGCCTCGTCGTGGGCCGGGATCCCCTCGGTGATGCAGACGATGAAGGGGATGCCTGCGTCCGCCGCTTCCAAGATGGCGGCAGCCGCGGCCTTGGGCGGCACCGACACGAAGCTGGCATTGGCCCCGGTCGCCTCCACCGCGGCGACCACCGTGTCGAACACGGGGATGCCCTCGACGTCCTGACCGGCCTTGCCGGGGGTGACACCGGCGACCACCTGGGTCCCGTACGCCTGGTTGCGCAGGCCGTGGAACCGGCCCTGGCCTCCGGTCAGGCCCTGGACAACGACCTTGGTGTGCTCGTCGACGAAGATGCTCATTTCCCTGCTCCTGTGCCTGATCCGGCTGCGAGCTCGACGACGGTGCGGGCCGCGTCGAGCATGGTGGGCGACGACCGCACCTGGTCCGAGAGGACGGCGGAGAGGATCTGGCGGCCCTCCTCGGCGTTGGTGCCATCGAGGCGGATGACCATCGGAGCCTTGATGTCGACGCGGCCGAGGGCGGCGACGATGCCGTTGGCCACCTCCTCGCCCCGGGTGATGCCGCCGAAGATGTTGATGAAGATGGCCCGCACCTTCGGGTCGGAGTTGATGACATCGAGGGCGTTGGCCATGACCTCGGCGTTGGCTCCCCCACCGATGTCGAGGAAGTTGGCCGGCGAGCCGCCGACCTGGTTGACGACATCACAGGTGCTCATGGCCAGCCCGGCACCGTTGGCGATGATGCCGACGTAGCCGTCGAGACCGACGTACTGCAGGCCCTTCGAGCGAGCCAGCCGCTCGCGCTCGTCGAACTCGTCGATGTCGCGGAAGTCCTCCCACTCGGGATGGCGGTAGGCGGCGTTGTCGTCGAGGGTGACCTTGGCATCGAGGGCGTGCACCCGGCCGTCTGGCGTGAGGATGAGCGGGTTGATCTCCACCAGGTCGGCGTCGCCCTCCACATAGGCCCGGTAGAGGTTCAGCAGGATCCCGACGGCACCGTCGAGCGCCTCGGCGTCGAGACCGGCGTCGACGACCAGCTGGCGAGCCTGGGCCTCCGTGAAGCCGATGGCCGGATCGATGTAGATGCGGGCCAGGGCGTCGGGGTTCTCCTCGGCGACGGTCTCGATCTCCACCCCGCCCTGGGCCGACACCATCCCGAGGTACTGCTTCGCGCCGCGGTCGAGGGTAAAGCTGGCGTAGTACTCCTTGGCGATGTCCGATGCGTGCTCGACCCACAGCCGGCGCACCACGTGGCCCTTGATGTCGAGGCCGATGATGTTCCCTGCGTGGGTTCGCACCTCCTCCGCGTTGGTGGCCAGCTTCACGCCGCCCGCCTTGCCGCGACCGCCGACCTGCACCTGGGCCTTGATGACCACCGGGTAGCCCGCCTTGTCAGCCTCGGCCACCGCCTGGTCGACGGTGTCGGCCACACCCCCGGCCGAGACCGGGATGCCAAACCGGGCGAAGTACTGCTTGCCCTGGTATTCAAAGAGGTCCACGCTGACAGGCTCCTGTTCTGTTGGTCTTGCGCTCTCGGGATTGCGTCTGTGCCTGCTCGAGTCAGCTGGCTCCGGCCGTCTCCCGCTGGTCCAGCGCCTCCTCCAACCAGGAGGTGATGGTCGGGAGCGGGGCTCCGGGGGTGAAGATCTCGGCCACGCCGAGCTGCTTCAGGCTGGTGATGTCGCCCTCGGGGATGATCCCGCCGCCGAACACCAGCACGTCGTCGGCGCCGCCCGCCTTCAGCAGGTCGAGGACCCGGGGGAACAGTGTCATGTGGGCGCCGGACAGCAGCGACAGGCCGACGGCGTCGGCATCCTCCTGGATGACGGCCACGGCGATCTGGTCGGGCGTCTGGTGGAGCCCGGTGTAGATGACCTCGAAGCCGGCTTCGCGGAGTGCCCGGGCGATAACCTTGGCTCCCCGGTCGTGACCGTCCAGCCCTGGCTTGGCCACCACCACCCGGTACCTGCGTTGCATTGCCTGGATACTAGGCAGGACCGTCACCGCAGCCCCAACCCACCGCATCCCACCGTCCACTGCCCACTGCCCACTGCCCACCGACCGCTGCCCACCGACCACTGCCCACCGACCACTGCCCCCCCGACCGCCGCCCACCGACCGCTGCCCACCGACCGCTGCCCACCGACCGCTGCCCACCGACCGCCGCCCAGCCGGCGGCGTCTGCCCAGCCGGCGGCGTCTGCCCAGCCGGCGGCGTCTGCCCAGCCGGCGGCGTCTGCCCAGCCGGCGGTGTCGGGTGCCCCCAGTCGGCGCTGGCCGGTCGGTAGGGTGTGGGCGCTCGGAACCCTGGGCGGGGTGCGGAGATCCGAGCTGCCCTGACCCCGTCCCTTCGAGGAGCACGTGCCTGATCAGCTGCCACCCGATCGTCGCCCTCCCGGCCGCCCGCCGTGGCAGCCGGCGACCCCGGCACAGGGATCGCCCGCGAGCCAGCGGCCGGTGCAGTTCCACCCCGGACGGGCGCGGCGCTGGCCGCGGCGCATCCTGATCACGGTGAACGTGGTCGTGGCCATCACGATCATCGGCGTCGGCGGGGCGTTCGGCTATGTGAACTGGAAGCTCGGTGGCATCAAGACGCTGCACATCGGTGGCCTCTCGGCCTCGGCGGGCGCAACGAAGCCCTTCACCCTGCTGGTAGTCGGCTCCGACAGCCGCGCCGTGCCCGACGGCAGCCAGTTCGGCGGAGCGTCGGCCACCCCCGGCCAGCGATCGGACACCATCATCCTGGTCCGGGTGGTACCGGAGACCAGGCAGATGACGATCCTCTCCATCCCCCGAGACCTCTGGGTGGACATCCCCGGCGTCGGCCACAGCCGCATCAACGCCGCGTTCAACAGCGGCGCCGCCCTCCTGGTGCAGACCATCCAGTCCCAGCTCGGTATCCCCATCAACCACTACGTCGAGGTCAACCTGTACTCCTTCCGCCAGATCAGCGACGCGGTCGGTGGCGTGAACTTCTACTTCCCCACCCCGGCCAAGGACCACTTCAGCAACCTGCAGGTCTCCAACGCCGGGTGCGTGAGCCTCAGCGGCGATCAGGCACTGGCCTTCGTCCGCTCCCGGCACTACGAGTACTACCAGAACGGCTACTGGCACTTCGAAGCCGAGAGCGACCTGGCCCGCATCCAACGCCAGCAGGCGTTCATCAAGAAGATGATCAAGAAGGCGCAAGGGTCGATCACCAACCCGCTGGCACTCAACGGCATCATCTCCGGTGTCACCAGCAACCTGACGGTGGACAGCGGGTTCAACACCAGCCTCATGCTGTCGTTGGCCAAGGAGTTCCGCTCCATCAACCCCGGCACCATCAGCAACGAGACGATCCCGAACGTCAACGAGATGGTCGGCTCGGCCCAGGTCCTCGGGCTCCAGCAGCCGCAGGCCAGCCAGGCCATCGCCGCGTTCAACGCCCTCGGCACCGCGTCGGCCGTCCCGTCCGCGACGACAGGGGCGCCGTCGTCGGCCACCGGATCCACCAGCCCGTCGAGCACCGCGGTCACCGTCCCGGCGTCGTCGATCAGCGTGGAGGTGGCCAACGGCTCGGGCGTCACCGGCCAGGCCGGCCAGGCCACCGCTGCCATGCAGAAGCTCGGCTATCAGGCCACCACCAACGCCACCCTCCAGGGCAGCGGCTTCACGTCCAGCGAGATCAAGTACGCGCCTGACGCGCTGGCGGCCGCTCAGCAGCTCAAGGGCCAGCTGGTCGGCGGGGCCACCCTGGTCGAGAGCACGGCGTTGTCGTCGTCGCCGTACCAGCTCGAGCTGGTGACCGGCACGTCCTACCAGGGCGTCACCAGCGCCGGCGCATCCGGTTCTGGGACGTCGGGGTCAGGGACGTCGGGGTCAGGGACGTCGGGGTCAGGGACGTCGGGTGCGGGGACGTCGGGGACCACCGCGCCGGCAGCGCCGGCCGCCGCACCGGTGGCCACCTACCAGCTGCCCGGCTACACCGCGGCGGATGCCGCCGCAGCCGCCGCCTGCCAGTAGCCGCCGCCTGCCAGTAGCCGCCGCCTGCCAGTAGCCGGCTGCCAGTGCCAGGCTGCCAGCAGCCGGGTCTGTCGTGGATCGGCGGCTACGGCGATCAGGCCCGCTTGATCGGCGCCAGCGCCAACAGGAACCGCTTGTCCTCCAGGCCCGGGAACCGGACGGTCACGGCGGCGTCCTGGCCCTCCCCGCCCAGGTCGGTCACGACCCCCTCGCCGTACTTGGCGTGGACGATGATCTCGCCCGTGCGCAGCCCCAGCGTGTCGGCGCCGGTGCCCTGGACGGGGGCGTGCTGGCCGCGCCGGATGGCGGCGTCGACCATCTCCTCCCGGTTGGCATGCGCCATCCACCCCGACCCCCCGCCCTGGCCAGTGCGACGGAGCGGCCGCCGGCTGCCGGCTGCCTCCCGAACCAGGTGGTCGGGGATCTCCTTGATGAACCGGCTGACCGGGTTGTACTGGGTCTGGCCCCAGAGACTGCGGCACCAGGCGTGCGAGACGTAGAGCCGCTCCCGGGCACGGGTCATGCCCACGTAGGCCAGCCTTCGCTCCTCTTCCAGCTCGTCGGGCTCACCGAGGGAGCGCAGGTGGGGAAAGACCCCGTCCTCCATGCCGATGAGGAACACGGCCGGGTACTCCAGGCCCTTGGCCGTGTGCAGCGTCATGAGCACGACTCGTGAGGTGTCGGCCCCTTCGATCTCGTCGGTGTCCGCGACCAGGCTGACCTGCTCGAGGAACGCGTCGAGATCCTCCGCCTCAGCTGCCGCGCCGATCAGCTCCTCGATGTTCTCGATGCGGCCCGCCGCTTCGATGGTGCGCTCCTCCACCAGCTCGGCCAGGTAGCCGGTGCGCTCTACCACCGCTTCGAGCAGCCGCGCCGACGACATCGGGTCGGGCTCGGCTCGATCCTGACGGAGGCCGGTCAACAGGTCGAGCAGCTGGTGGATGCCGCCGAGCGCCTTGCCGGTGACACCGGCCTCGGCAGCCGACTCCAGCGCATCGCTGAAGCTGACGCCACGTTCACGGGCCCAGCGATCGATGCGCCCGATGCTCGTATCGCCCACCCCCCGCTTGGGAACGTTGACGATGCGCTTGAGCGACACCTCGTCGGCGGGGTTGGCGACGGCCCGAAGGTAGGCGAGCAGGTCCTTGATCTCCTTGCGGTCGTAGAACCGGGTACCGCCCACCACCTTGTAGGGGATGTTCCGCCGGACCAGCTCTTCCTCCACCGCCCGGCTCTGGGCGTTGGTCCGGTAGAAGACGGCGATGTCGCCCCACTCGTAGTTGTCGGGGACGGCGCCGCCGACCGTGTCGCCGACGACCATGCCGGCGCCGACCGTGCCGCCGACGGCCGTGCCGCCGACGCCAGCTGGTGTTCGGTGCAGCCGGTCGACCTCGTTCGCCAGCCATGCGCCCTCGTCGTGCTCGTCCTCGGCGTGGTAGCGCACCAGCAGCTCGCCGTCGGCCTGCTCGGTCCACAACGCCTTGGGTTTGCGCATGGCGTTGTTGGCGATCACGGCATTGGCGGCGTCGAGGATCGTCTGGGTAGAGCGGTAGTTCTGCTCCAGGACCACAACCGTCGTCTCCGGGAAGCTGTCCTCGAACTCCAGGAAGTTCGCCACCGTCGCCCCCCGCCAGCCATAGACGGACTGGTCCCCGTCGCCGACGACGGTGACGTTGTGGTGGGAGCCGGCGAGGAGCAGGACCAGCTGGTTCTGGGCGGCGTTAGTGTCCTGGTACTCGTCGACCAGGACGTGGCGAAAGCGGTTGCAGTAGTAGGCGAGCACGTCGGGGCAGGCCTGGAGGAGGCTGACGGCCACCAGCAGGAGGTCGTCGAAGTCCATGGCGTTAGCCGCCAGCAGCCGCTGCTGGTACTCCTTGTACACCTCCGCCACCCGTCGCTCCTGGACGGTGCGAGCCCGGGTGGCATAGCTGTCGAAGTCCACCAGGTCGTTCTTGGCCGAGCTGATCAACCCGTGGATGCTGCGCGCTGGGAACTTCTTGGCGTCCAGGCCCAGATCCCGGATGACGTAGCCGGTCAGACGGACGGCGTCGGCCTGGTCGTAGATGGTGAAGTTCGATCGGTACCCGAGTCGGGCGCCGTCGCGGCGGAGGATCCGCACGCAGGCGGAGTGGAAGGTGGACACCCACATCCGCCTCGCCACCGGCCCCACCAGGCCACCGACACGGTGGCGCATCTCGTCCGCTGCCTTGTTGGTGAAGGTGATGGCCAGGATCTCGAACGGCGAGATGCCCTGCTCGGCGATGAGCCACGCGATGCGATGGGTGAGAACCCGGGTCTTGCCCGACCCGGCGCCGGCTACGATCATCAGCGGTCCCCCCGGGTGGCTGACCGCCTCCGCTTGGACAGGGTTCAGGCCGACCAGCAGGGCGTCACCTCTGCCCCGCAGGTCGAAGGGCGGCGGGTCCCCGGCACGACCATCTCCCCTCTCGCCCGACCCGCCCGACTCGTCTCGACCAACGCCGTCTCGACCAGAGCGGTCTCCAAGAGCTCCCCCCTCATCCGGGCCGTCCTCGGCACGGGCTGGCGACTCCGCGAAGGGCCTGTCAGTCGCACTCCCGGCCACCGCGGCGGGCAACGGTTCTGCATGCGGCATGGTCCGCCCAACCTACCGGAGGCGACCCCGTTCACCCTTCACCGTGGTGCGACGGCGCCCGAGCTGGGACTCCTCCATCAGGTTCTCCTCCGTCAGACGTCTTCCATCAGACCCTCGGTCCACAGCAGGCCGTCGACGATCCAGGGAAGGCAGGACAGACCGGCGCCGTCCCACTCCGGCGAGAAGTTGCCACTGACGGGCGCCCCCAGTTCCGGCAACCGACTCGGGGATCCGGCGTGTCGCTCGACCACGGCCGGGATGATCTGCCCGTCGGGTCGGACGAAGGACAGCTGGCCGGATCCGGACACGTCAATGCGGAACCCGCCCTCGTGATGACGGTGGTGGTGCCGGCTGCACAACAGCACCAGGTTCGCCATGCTCGTCGTCCCACCGTCGAGCCAGTGGCGGATGTGATGGGCCTCGGTCCGTCGTATCCCGCAACCGGGGAACCGGCACCCGCCATCACGCCGCGTCAGCGCCCGCCGCAGCCTCCGGTTGACTCGCCGGCTGCGCCGTCCGACGTCGAGGATCCGCCCGAGCTGGTCCTCGACGACGGTCACGGTGGGCTGATCGCAGGCCAACCGGCGCACGGTGTCGGGAGCCAGCCCGGGGCCGTCCTCGACCTGGCACACGCCGCCGTCCGCGTCGACCTCCTCGCCGCCTCCCTCCAACACCCGGCGTTCCGCCACGACCGTCACCAGGTACCGATCCGGTTGGTCGTCGGTCCCGCCATCCGACGGCTGCCGGCGCCGGTCGATGGCCTCGCCCGCTATAGCCACCAGGGCGTCGAGGCTGCTCGAGCCGGCGGCATCCAACGGCTCGTCGTCATGGTCGCGGGGCCGGACGTCGCCTCCCCGGTCGGTGCTCCGTGGCCCTGTGGCTTCCCGTGATCCGATCGTGTCCGCCGTGGCCGCCCGGATCTCGCCGGAGACCTCGTCGAGCGTGTGCACCAGCAGCGCCCCGTCTTCTGCAGGCATCCGGAAGGAGCCGACCAACGAGCCGTCCTCGTCCCATCGCCACGACAGATAGCGGCGCCGACGCTGGGCCACAGCCGCCTCGGCCAACGTCGCCCTCGTGTCCCGGTACACGCGTGCCACCCGATCGAGCTGCGAGGCGGTCATGGCCCGAGCCAGCTCGACGAGCTGCTCCTCGATAGCCGGGGTGGCCACCCGAGTGATGGCCCTGACTTGCGAATATGACAGCGCGCCGGTGGCGAACTCATCAGTCACCATCGGTAGGGCAGCCAGGGCGATCCCCACCCGAAGGTGCTCCCTGGCGGCGGGTGCGCTCATGGCGCACCGCCACGTCATCCAATGCACCATCGATCGACACTCCCATTCCCGCCACGCTTCCCGCCGGTCGTACTCGGCCAGGGCCAGGACGAACAGGCAGGTGGCGGCGGCCAGCCGGGCGGCGAAGCCACGGATTCCCTCCTCCAGCTGCTCGGTGGGAATGGCCGCCAGGTTGTCTGCGTGCAGGTCTACAACTGTCATGGGTCCTATTCTAGCGAACGTATGTTCGTAGATCAACACTTTTCCATTGTTTCCGAGCGCACTTCGTATCGATACAAGCGTTCCCCGACCAGGTCGCGCTCCCGCAGGAGGGTGGATCCTCCCGTCGCCGCGCCAGCCCGACGGTATTACCTGGGCCGAGCAGCGATGAGCGCCGGCCCGAGCCGTTGGCACCGAGCTCGTCCGCTCCCACGGGGAGCGCAGCCGCAACGGGAGCGGGCCATCGCGGGTGCGCAGTGGCCGCGGTGGTCGCGGGCGCGCCTCGCACCGGTTCGGCGCGAGGCGACCACCGGCGAGACGGCTGCTCTCGACTGCTCTCGACCACGCTCGGCCAGCCGTCCACGAGCACATCACCACGACCGCACGCACCGCCGCCCACCACCCCAACCTCGCGCCACGCCGCCGCCTACCACCAACGACACCACGACCTCGAGCGCTCCCGCGGGAGCGGCAACCGCATCCGCCGGTCCACCGAGAGCCGGCGGATCAGGCTCGCATGGCGGACACGAGCACCGGCTCGTAGTGCATCACGAACGCACCGCCCATCTCGTCGACCACCCGCTTGACCTCGGTGAGCAGCCGCTCGCGCTGCACCGGCTCGAGGGTGGCGTGGTCGCTGTGGGTGCGCAGCGAATCCACCCACTCGTCGCTGGTGTACGTGCGGTCATGGCCGAAGCGGGACACGACGACGTCGACGAAGCGGTCGTTGGCCCGCAGCGCTCCGGCGGCCAGGTCGAGGCGGTCTTCGATGCCGTTGCCGAGCAGCACGGAGTACTCGTCGAGACCGGGTGCGTATCGTTGATAGGCGGGTTGCAGGTGACGGCGAAGGTCCTCCGACGGCATCCCGCAATTCCAGAACAAGCCGATGCGACCGGACGGACGGAGCACCCGTGCGGCCTTGGCCGCTCCGGCCATCGGATTGACCCAGTGCCAGGACTGGCCGGCGGTCAACAGGTCGAACCGTCGGCCCCCGTCGCCCCAGGCCTCGAACGTGGCGTGCTCGACGGACACACTGGATCGGCGGGCGATGTCCGCCATCCGCTCGTCGGGCTCGACGCCGAGCACCCGGCAGCGGCGCTCGAGCAGCAGCCGGGCCACGATGCCCGTCCCGCAACCGACGTCGACCGCGTCGATAAAGCCGGCCCTGTCTGCCGCCACGTCACCAGCCGCCGCCACCACCCGTGCGGGAGCCAGGCCGGCCAGCAGCGCGTCGACGAGCGGCCCCGGGTAGGTCGGCCGGATCCGGTCGTAGCGGGCAGCCTCGGCACCGAACGAGCTCGCACGCCCCCGGTCCTCGTACAGCCGGTCCTCGCTCGGCCCGTCCTCGTACGGCACGCTCTCATCATGGCCGATGCCACCGCCCGGGTCCCCGTGTAGGGTCGCCCGAATGGCTGTCGACGGGCACCATGCCGGCGCTCGAGCACGAGTTAGGCGACGTGGCCCTGCTCGCCGGCCTGGCGGCGGCGGTGAATCCGCGCCACCGCTGGGATCCTGGTAGCTCGCCGCCTAGACTTAGATCGACCGCATCGCCATCCAGGTCAGCCCGAGTCAGCGGAGCTGCACGGGCTGTCCGCACTCCCCGCCGGGCGGTGCATCGCACCCGGTAAGCGACGCCGGCGCCCGAACCCAGCTGTTTCGGTCCATCGACCCCAAGCGCGTCGAGGCGCGGCACGAGGCGGTCAGACCTGAGCTCTTCTACCGTGGGGCCCATGACGACGCGCTGGCGCGCGTCGGTCTTCGATCCGGCAGATGGTGGATCACCCGAGCCGAGGTCGAGGCCGCAGGGGCGGCGGCCGCAGGGGCGGCGGCCGCAGGGGCGGCGGCCAAAGTGGCGGCGGCCGCAGTGGCGGCGGCCGGTTGGCGTCCCGCCTCGTTGTCGCAGCGGTCCGTGGTGCTCTTCGCCTTTCGCGAGCTGCTCCACGCCCGCAGCGGGGAGCTGGCGGAGATCATGGCCGAGCAGGGCAACGTGCTGGCCGACGCGACTGGCGCGATCGCTCGCGGCCTGGAGAACGTGGAGTTCGCCATCGGCCTCCCCCACCTCCTCGAGGGCAGCTTCAGCGAGGTGGTCTCGACGGGCGTCGACGTTGCGTCGATCCGCCAGCCGCTCGGGGTGGGCTTGAGCAGGAAGGCGTTGCCGCAGGCGATGGCATTGGCGCACATGCCAGGGGCAAGGTGGTCAGGGCCCGATGGCGACCCCGCCACCTCGTCGGTGGATCTCGGTTCCCTCGGGCCCGCTGAGGGCGACCTGGCACCAACCGTGCCGAACTCGACGATCATGCGGGGCGCCGAGCGCCCCGCTACCATCTGCCGCCTGGGGTGACCACCACGCCTACCGGGGGTAATGACATGTCGAGGATCACCGCCGCATCGCGATCGCCCATATCGTCGGCCAGACTCAGCCGACGCATCCTGGCCGGGGGGGTGGCGCTGACCCTAGGCGCGACGCTGGCCGCCTGCGGCAGCTCGTCGAAGCACACGACATCAAGCCCGACGACCGCCCCTGGTGGGTCGGGCGGGACGACCGGGTCGAGCGCATCCGCCCCGACCGGCTCGCCGATCGTGTACGGCGTGGTGTGCACGTGCACCGGTCCCCTGGCCAGCGACACCGTCACCATCCCCAGAGCCGTCTCGGCCTGGGCGAAGGCCACCAACGCGGCCGGCGGTATCAACGGGCACCCGGTCAAGCTGGTCCAGTCCGATGACGCGTCGAACCCGGGCACCTCGGCGTCAGAGGTGCAGACGATGATCTCGTCAGACCACGCAGTTGCCATCTTGGACTTCTCCATCGCCGACACGGCCTGGTCCAAAACGGTGGAAGCGGCGGGGGTACCCGTGATCGGTGGTACCAGCGCCAGCAATCCCTTCTACACCAACCCGGACTTCTACTCAGAAGGCCAGACTACCGACTCCCTCTTCACCGCCGCGGCCGAGGCGGTGAAGAAGGTCGGAGTCACCAAGTTCACATCGTTCTACTGCGCCGAGGCCGTCGTCTGCCAGGAGGGTGAGCCGTTCTTCAAGAAGGCTGCCGCCGCCGTCGGCGTCAACCTGGTCTTCGACGCTTCCATCTCGGCGACCGCCCCGAACTACACGGCCCAGTGCATCGCCGCCCGGCAGGCCGGAGCCACCGGCCTGTACGTGGGCGACACCGTCGACGTGATCGCCAAGGTGGTGGCCAACTGCAATGCGCAGGGTTGGCAGCCGCCGGTCATCATCGACGGCGAGAACCTGGCGCCGTCGCTCACGAGGCTCCCGGGGATCAAGGACAACAGCATCCTGTTCGTCCCGAACCTCCCGTACTTCGTGGACAGCCCGGCGAACACCGCCATGAATGCCGCCTACGACAAGTACGCACCCGGCCTGCGCACCAACTCCGAGTACAACGAGACGACGGCCGACGCATGGGTGTCCGGCAAGCTGTTCCAAGCGGCTGCTCTCGCCGGAAACGTCGGAGCCAACGGCGCCGCGCCGACGGCAGCGGCCATGACCGCCGGTCTGCACGCCCTGCACGGCGAGACTCTCGGAGGGCTGGCGCCGCCGCTGACCTTCAAGGCGGGACAGCCCAACCCCGTCGACTGCTGGTACCTGGCCGTGCTCAAGGGCGGCAGCTACTCGACGCCCTACGGCACAGCGCCAGTGTGCACGTCGTCCAGCTCGTGAGGCGGAGGGCGTGGCGGCCGTGACCGTCGACGCTTAAGCTGGCGTCGCGCTGGCACCCCCGAGAGTGTCGGCTACCAGGGGGCGTGGCGAGGCCGCGGCCCGGCCCCAGAGGGCAGGGCGGTCGAGGCAGGAAGGTCGCCAGGCGCAGCCCGGTGTGCACGAGCCACCAACCGGCCCGCTGCTGTGCCCGGCGGGGTGCGC
Source organism: Acidimicrobiales bacterium (assembly GCA_965276635.1). GTDB lineage: Bacteria > Actinomycetota > Acidimicrobiia > Acidimicrobiales > Palsa-688 > CBDIBC01. The sequence continues at coordinate 764,454 of CBDIBC010000005.1, forward strand.
TCGATGCCCATGCCGATAGCCTGCTCGGCTCGGTGGCCCGGCGCCCATCTCGCCAGCCGGCCGCGGCATGCTCCAGGCGCTGGCGGTGGTCGTCCACCAACTGGTGCGTCATCCACGGGTTCTGCTGCATGGCCCACCTCCCCGAATCGGTAACACTCATATCTGCTGTATGACCATTACCTTAGCCGGGCTGGGTAACCTTCACAAGTGGATTATGCCCATTACGCAATGTCAGCCGTGGAGTTGACCAATACGGAGCTCACCTCCGTCGCCGCGCTGGAGGCACACCTGGCCTCCCGACCCTGGCTAGCGGGCACAGTCACAGGCCGGGACGTGGCCCAGCTACGCGCTTTTCAGACCGTGCTCCGCCAGACCTTCGAGGCCGGGGCGGCGGGCGACGACGCCACGGTCGTGGCCAACCTGAACGAGCTGCTGGAACGGCATCCCGTGCGGCCGCGCATCTCCGGGCACGACACCGAGTCGTGGCACCTGCACGTGCACGACAAGGGAGCATCGGCGGCGCAGGTGCTGGCCGCCGAGATCCTCTTCGGCTTGGCCCTGGTGGTGACCGAGGTGGGTGCGGACCGCCTGGGCGTGTGCGGCGCCGCCGATTGTCGCGACGTGTTCGTGGACCTCTCGCCGAACACGTCCCGTCGGTTCTGTGGCGAGCGCTGCGCCACCCGGACGAACGTCGCCGCCTACCGGGCCCGGCGACGGGCTGCGGGCTAGACAGGCGGCCCTCCAGGTCAGGGGCGCACTTCGGTCATTCCCACTCGATGGTGCCCGGTGGCTTGGAGGTGATGTCGAAGGCCACCCGGTTGACGCCGGGCACCTCGTTGATGATGCGGCTGGAGAGGCGCTCGAGAACGTCGTACGGCAGTCGGGCCCAATCAGCAGTCATGGCGTCGTCACTGGTGACGGCCCTGATGACAACGGGATAGGCGTACGTGCGCTCGTCGCCCATCACGCCGACCGTGCGCACCACGGGCAGCACTGCGAAGCTCTGCCACAGCTCCCGGTACAAGCCGGCGCGCTTGATCTCCTCGGTAACGATAGTGTCGGCTGCCTGCAGCGTGGCCACCCGCTCGGCCGTGACGGTGCCCACGATGCGCACGGCCAGGCCCGGGCCAGGGAACGGCTGGCGCCAGACGATCTCCTCGGGCAGGCCCAGCTCCTCACCGACGGCACGCACCTCGTCCTTGAACAGGGCCCGGAGGGGCTCGACCAGCTCGAACTGCATGTCGTCGGGCAGGCCTCCGACATTGTGGTGGGATTTGATCCGGGCCGCGTCCTTGGTCCCGGACTCGATGATGTCGGGGTAGAGCGTGCCCTGCACGAGGAACCGAGCGTCGCCGAGGTCGGCGGCCGCCTCCTCGAACACCCGTATGAAGGTCTCTCCGATGATCTTACGCTTGCGCTCGGGGTCGAGGATGTCGTCGAGGTTCCCGAGAAAACGGTCCGCCGCCTTGACATGAACCAGGTCCACCGCGAACTGCTGACGGAAGGTGTCTTCGACCTGCTCCGCCTCGCCGGCGCGCAACAGCCCGGTGTCTACGAAGACACAGGTGAGCTGGTCCCCAACTGCCTTGTGCACCAGGGCGGCGGCCACCGCGGAGTCCACGCCGCCGGACAGTCCGCAGATGACTCGTTCGGCACCCACCTGCTCACGAATGGCATCCACCGATGCCTCGATCACCGACGTCATCGTCCATGCCGGTCGGCAACCGCAGACCTCGTAGAGGAAGCGCTTGAGTATCTCCTGGCCGCCGTGGGTGTGGACCACCTCGGGGTGGAACTGCACACCGTAGATCTGGCGAGCCGGGTCCTCCATGGCCGCCACCGGCGACGCCGTCGTGGACGCCGTGGCCCGGAAACCGTCGGGCAACGCCTCCACCGCGTTGAAGTGGCTCATCCACACGTCGAACTGCGGTGGCACGGCTGCGAAGAGGACCGACGGGGCGGGCCCATCCGACGTCAGGGTGAGCGCAGCGCGCCCATACTCGCCGCCACTCAGGTCGACGCGGCCACCCAGCTGCTCGGCTATGAGTTGCTGGCCGTAGCAGATGCCGAGGATGGGTACGTCCAGGTCGTAGACCTCGGGGTCGATCCGTGGCGCACCCTCCACCCGCACGGACTTGGGCCCGCCGGAAAAGATGACGCCCGCAGGGTGCCGCGCCGCGATGTCGGCGGCGGTGATCGTGTGGGGCACGATCTCGGAGTACACGTGCGCCTCCCGGACGCGCCGGGCGATCAGCTGAGCGTACTGGGCTCCGAAGTCGACGACCAGGACGGTGTCGAAGTCGGCTGTGTCGAAGGGGGCCGGGGGGGTGGGGGTGAGCTCGGCGGGGGACATCACTGCAAAGCGTAGGGGCTCCCGGCCAGCGTTCGTGGTGTCAGCGACTCAGGGCCGACCCGCGAGCACCTGCGGTAGCGGTGTGGCCGGACCGGAGTTCAGTGGCCCATCCCCACACCCTGCGACTTCTGGAGCACCTTGCCCTCCGTCTGCAGGGCCGGTGCCACCATAACCTCGGCCTTCTGGAACTCCTTCACCGTCTCGTAGCCACACGTGGCCATGGACGTACGCAGCGCGCCGAAGAGGTTCAGCCGCCCGTCGTTCTCGTGGGCGGGCCCGACCAGGATCTCCTGCAGCGAGCCACGGGTGGTGGTCTTCACCCTGGCGCCGCGCGGGAGGGTGGGGTGGAAGGTGGCCATGCCCCAGTGGTAACCCTTGCCCGGCGCCTCGTGGGCGGCGGCCAGGGGCGAGCCGATCATGACAGCGTCGGCACCGCACACGATCGCTTTGGCGATGTCACCGCCCGTCCCCATCCCTCCGTCGGCGATGACCTGGACGTACACGCCGGTCTCGTCCAGATGCTGGGCGCGTGCGGCGCGAGCATCGGCGATGGCCGTGGCCTGCGGGACCCCCAGACCGAGCACACCGCGAGTGGTGCAGGCATGGCCCGGTCCCACCCCGACGAGCACGCCGACGGCGCCGGTGCGCATCAGATGTAGGGCGGCCTGGTAGGAGGCGCAGCCGCCGACGATCACCGGGATGTCGAACTCGCGGATGAACCGCTTGAGGTTCAGGGGCTCGGCCGTCTTGGACACGTGCTCAGCGGAGACGACGGTGCCCTGGATCACGAAGAGGTCAAGCTCGGCGTCGAGGAGGGCCGACGCCAGCCGGTCGGTGCGCTGGGGGGTGAGCGAGGCGCACGACACCACGCCCGCGTCCTTGATCTCTCTGATGCGCTGGGCGACCAGCTCCGGCTTGATCGGCTCGGTGTAGATCTGCTGCATCCGAGCCGTCGCCTTATCGGTGTCGAGGTGGGCGATCTCCTCGAGCAACGGCTCGGGGTCCTCGTAGCGGGTCCACACCCCTTCGAGGTTCAGCACCCCGACCCCGCCCAGGCGCCCGATCTCGATGGCGGTGGCCGGGCTGATGACCCCGTCCATGGCCGATCCCATGAGCGGGAGCTCGAAGCGGTAGGCGTCGATCTCCCAGGAGATGTCCACGTCCTCGGGATCCCGGGTCCGGCGACTGGGGACGACGGCGATGTCGTCGAACCCGTATGCTCGTCGACCCGACTTCCCTCGCCCGATCTCTACTTCGGCCACATTCGCTCCTCTACCCTGCGCGTCGAGCTTGGTCCGCCCCAGCCTAGAAGGTGGCGCCGACCTTCGGGCATGACGCCCGGGCGGTGCAGGGTGGAGGCGAGCCAGTAACGGGCTCGCTCGCACCAGAGCTCACCGAGCTCAGCCAGACCACCCCCATCTTCCACCGTCGCGGCGGCCCCCGCCATGGGATGTCAGTAGCCGGTGAACATCAGTGGCCCGGCGAGGATCAGTGGCCGGCGAGGATCAGGGCCACGCCGATGGCGAAGGCCAGGACCGACAGCAGGCACCAGCTACGGGCCAGCCGGCTGCTGCGCACGGCGACGCGCCAGTCCCCGACACCGCTCGACCGGGTGGCCCGGGCGGAGAAGTACAGGGCGACGACTGCCGTCGGCAGGCACAGGAACAAGCAGGCCACCGACGGCCAGAAGTAGCTCGGCGGGACGATGAGACCGGTGGGCATCTGGTCGGTCGGATCAGCTCGCACGCGCTCAGCGCCATCGGACCAGGGCCGGTCGTGACCCCCAGGTCGAGTGACGTCCGACCGCGGCGCCCCGCCGGACCACCATCTTCGTGGTGGCGTCCCGACGTCGTCGACGGCTCGGCGCCGTGCGTCGGCAGCCGGGCGCTGCTCGGGCAACTGTGGGGTGGGCGACCAGGGCCGGGGCGGAGGGGGCCACCCCGGGTCACCCGGGCGGGGCGAGGCGCTGCCCGCCGGCGTCGTGGACGCATCGGGTCGAGGACCCGGCGCCGGGCCGCTCGCCGGCATAGAGGGTGGCGGGGCGGCCGGCGGGACCGTGGGTGAGGGCGCAGCCGGTGAGGGCGCAGCGGCTGAGGGCGCAGCAGGCGCCGTCGGGTCCATCGTGGGCGGAGGCACCGCGCCCGTCGACGCGACTCGCGAACGTGGAGGGTTCGACCGCCGCCGCACGACCTCTGGCGGCGGGGGCGGCGGGGCGATGGCCCACGGCGGCACGGGGCCGACCGCCGACGGGACCGTCGCCGAGGGTGCTGTGCTCGCAGGTGCCGTGCTCGCAGGTGCTGTGCTCGCAGGTGACGCGGTCACCCGTCGGGCGGCGGGGACCGGCGCACTGGCGGGGGTCGACGGGGCCGGGGCCGCCAGCGGGGCCTGCAGGGCCGGCGGCGCCCAGGCCGGCAGCGGAGACGACGGCGACGGAGACGACGACGACGGAGACGACGGAGACGGCGACTGATGGACGGTCGGCTGATGGACGGTGGGCTGATGGACGGTGGGCTGATGGACGGTGGGCTGATGGACGGTGGGCTGATGGACGGTCGGCTCGGTGACCACACCGGCGGCCGCCTGGGCCAGCTGGCCGCGCCGGGTCGGCGCTCCGACTACCGGCACCGGGTCGGCCGGCACCGCGATGGACGGGGCCAGGCTTCCGCCGCACCGGGCGCAGCGCGCCTGGTCAGTCGACTGCGGCGTGCCGCACCGGGGACAGATCATGATGTAGTCAGGCTACCGAGCTGGGGCCCGGGGCGTTCCGCGACCCACCGGCGGACGGCTTACGAGGACGCGTGCACCAGCCACAAGCGATCCATCAACTCGCGGAGCATACGACCGGTCGCTCCCCACACGGTGTCGCCCTCCAGCGCGAAGAACTCGATGCGACGCTCCATGCCGTCCGGCCACGCCCACAGCTCCTCGTGGTGCACGCCGGGCAACCACAGCTCCACGAGCGGCACGGTGAACACGCGGGCCACCTCCGCCGGGTTGGCGCGCAGGGCGGGACGCTCGGGAAGTACCCCGACGAAGGGGGTGATGGCAGTCGGGTTGGCGAAGGTCGCCAACTGCGACAGCCGGCCGATCAACTCCACACTGTGCGGGTCGATGGCCACCTCCTCGTGCGCCTCGCGCCGGGCGGCGTCGGCGGGGGACTCGCCCGGGTCGAGCCGGCCACCGGGGAACGCCACCTCCCCGCTGTTGGCCCGCAGGCGCGGCGAGCGCCGGGTGAGCACGACGTGCGCCTGGCCGTCCTCGGCGAAGATCGCACAGAGCACGGCGGCCGGGCGGGGGTCCGCCGAGGGCAGCTCCACCGGCGCCGTCGGCACGCCGGCCAGCGCCCCTTGGCCCTCGGTGAGCGAACCCGCCATCGCGGCCCGCACATCCGCCACCGTCACCACATCGGGCAGCACCGCGCCGGGCCGACCCCACGACGGCCCTGGCCCGCGCCGAGCGCCGTCCGGGCGCGGGATGCGCTGGGCGCCACCCCGTCCCAGGCCACCCAGCGGCTCGGCGGCCATGCTCACAGGCACAGCCGGCTCACAGGCACAGCCGGCTCACAGGCACCGCTCCGTCTCGTCCGGCGCCGTCTGGTGCGGATGCGACCGGTCAGACGACAGGGGTCCACTCGTCGGCCGCAGCGGCATCAGGAACGGCCTCGTCCGCGACCGGAGCGTCCGCCAGGGCGACCAGCTCCTCGAGGACGTCCCGCAAACCGGCCGTCTTGAGGTTGCTCATGACCCGACCGGGGAGGGCCTCACCCCGCTCCCACTCCATCCAGGCCTCGAGCAGCTTGGCGGGGGCGGCGGGGGGATGCTCCATGGGCTTCAGACTACCGGCATCCCGGCTACCGGCCTCGAGGTTGGGCGCGATCGTGACCAGCTCGGAGCGGCCGCACCCGAGCTTGGGCGCAGTCGCGGTGCCTGGGAACCCAAAACTGCGCCCGACCTCACCGGACCCCTGCCAAAACCGCACCCGACCTCCGGCGGGCGCACCGACCGTCCACGACCCGCCGGACGGGACCCACCGGCAGCCCCAACCGGCAGCCCACCCACCCGGCAGCCCACCCAACCGGCAGCCCACCCAACCGGCAGCCCACCCAACCGGCAGCCCACCCACCCGGCAGCCACGCGCGGCAGCCACGCGCGGCACCCGGCAGGCACGCGCAACAGCGGCCCGAACCCCCCGAGGGTCCGGGCCGCAGCAGCAACCAACCGGTGCAGCAGCCGACCAAACGGCCGGCAGGGAAAGGCCTAGAAGCCCATACCGCCCATGCCACCCATCCCGCCCATGCCACCGCCGGCCGCGGCAGCGGCCGCAGCTGCGGCGCCGGGATCCTTCTTCTCCGGCTTGTCCGCCACCAGTGCCTCGGTGGTGAGGAGCAGGCCGGCGATGGACGCGGCGTTCTGCAACGCCGAGCGGGTCACCTTGGCCGGGTCGATGATGCCGGTCTTGACCAGGTCGACGAACTCGCCGGTGGCGGCGTTGAGACCGGTGCTGCCCGTCTCGCGCTCGGCGTGCTCGATGATGACGTAGCCCTCGAGACCGGCGTTCTGGGCGATCCACTTCAGCGGTTCGACCACGGCCTTGCGGACGATCGTGGCGCCCGTGGCCTCGTCGCCGCCGAGACCCTCGATCACCTTGTCGATGGCCGCCCGGCTGCGCAGCAGCGCGGTGCCGCCGCCGGGGACGACGCCCTCTTCGATGGCGGCTCGGGTGGCGGAGAGCGCATCTTCGATGCGGTGCTTCTTCTCCTTGAGCTCCACCTCGGTGGCGGCGCCGACCTTGACGACGGCGACGCCGCCGGACAGCTTGGCCAGCCGCTCCTGCAGCTTCTCGCGGTCCCAGTCGGAGTCGGTGTCGTCGATCTCGCGCTTGATCTGGGCGATGCGGCCCTTGACGTCACCCTCGGCGCCGGCCCCTTCGATGATGGTGGTGTTGTCCTTGTCGACGACCACCTTGCGGGCCCGGCCGAGCAGGTCGATGCTCGTGTTCTCCAGCTTGAGGCCGACCTCCTCGGAGATGACCTGGCCGCCCGTGAGGGTGGCGATGTCGCCGAGCATGGCCTTGCGCCGCTCACCGAAGCCGGGAGCCTTGACGGCCACGGAGGTGAACGTGCCCCGGATCTTGTTGACCACCAGGGTGGCCAGCGCCTCGCCCTCGACGTCCTCGGAGATGATCAGCAGGGGCTTGCTGCCCTGCATGACCCGCTCCAGGATGGGGACCAGGTCGTGCACGGCGCTGATCTTCTGGTTGGCGATGAGGATGTAGGGGTCCTCGAGGACTGCCTCCTGGCGATCAGGATCGGTCACGAAGTACGGCGAAAGGTAGCCTTTGTCGAACTGCATGCCCTCGGTGAACTCGAGCTCCAGGCCGAAGGTGTTCGACTCCTCGACGGTGACGACGCCGTCCTTGCCCACCTTGTCGATGGCGTCGGCGATGACGTCGCCGATGGACTGGTCGGCGGCCGAGATGGAGGCCACCTGGGCGATCTCGCTCTTGTCGTCGACGTCCTTGGCCAGCTCGGCGATGGATGCCACGGCAGCGGCCACGGCCTTGTCGATGCCTCGCTTCAGCGAGGTCGGGCTGGCGCCGGCGGCCACGTTCCGCAGGCCCTCGCGGACGAGCGCCTGGGCGAGCACGGTGGCGGTGGTGGTGCCGTCACCGGCGACGTCGTTGGTCTTGGTGGCGACCTCCTTCACCAGCTGGGCGCCCATGTTCTCGAACGGGTCCTCCAGCTCCACCTCGCGGGCGATGGTGACGCCGTCGTTGGTGATGGTGGGGGCGCCGAACTTCTTGTCGATGACCACGTTCCGGCCCTTGGGCCCGAGGGTCACCTTCACGGCATCAGCGAGCTTGTTCACGCCGGCCTCGAGGCCGCGGCGAGCCTGCTCGTCGAACTTGAGTTGCTTTGCCACTACTTACCTACCTTCGCCAGCACGTCACGACTCGTCAGGATGAGGAGGTCCTCCCCGTCCGAGGTGATCTCGGTGCCCCCGTACTTCGAGTAGACGACCTTGTCGCCCACGGCGATGTCGAGGGGGACCAGCTGACCCGTGCTCTCGGCGCGACGGCCGGGGCCGACGGCCAGGACCTCGCCCTGCTGGGGCTTCTCCTTGGCGGTGTCGGGGATGACCAGACCAGAGGCGGTCTTCTCCTCGGCCTCGCTCGGGCGTACGACGATGCGATCGTCGAGCGGTTGCAGACTCATGTGTGCGCCTCCATTGGCACTCGGGGACACCCGGATCTCCGGTGTGCCGTCCTTAGCACTCTCACCGGACGAGTGCTAATGATAACGGGAGACCACCACAACTTCAACCTGGTCGGCCCGACGATCGCCGACTCAGTAGCGCTCGCGTTCTTCCACGTAGGTCCCGCGACCGTCACGGCCGACCCGCTGGGTGCGCCGATAGCGCCCGAAGCCGCCCCAGGACCGCCAGAACACGAGGGACAGCACCAGGCCGACGATGCCGACGATCAGCAGGATCACCCCGATGGTGTGGATGTTGAAGTTCTTGTTCTGCACCTTGACGGCGAAGCGCAGAATGGCCCCGACGGCAATGAGGAAGATGCTCGTACCAGCACCCATGATTGGCCTCCTCGACCCCCAGCCCGGATGTCGGGCGTTCGCGGCCTTGTTCCCGGATCGGGGTCATCTCAAGCCGACGGCCGCACACAGACGGCGCGAAGCGGCCGTATGGCTCAAACCAGAAGGAGCCGCAAGTTGGGGTCGGCGGCCGCGTCCAGGGGCGTCGGCCCGTCCAGGCGGAGCCGGTGCCAGGCCGTAGCTCCGACCATGGCCGCGTTGTCGGTGCACATGGCCCGACTGGGGATGAACGCCGTCCGGCCGTCGTCACGGGCGGCGGCGGCGATACGAGACCGCAGCTGCGAGTTGGCCGCCACGCCACCACCGATGCAGATGGCCCGGGCGTCGATGGCCGCCGCCGCTCGGCGCACTTTGTCCACCAGGATGTCCACCACGGCCTCCTGGAACGAGGCGGCGACGTCGGCGACCGGCGTCTCCGGGTGGGCGCGGACGTAGGTGACCACGCTGGTCTTGAGGCCGCTGAACGAGAAGTCGAAGCCTCGGTCGCGCAGGGCCCGGGGGAAGGACACGGCCTGCGGGTTCCCGTCGGCGGCGATGCGGTCGATGGCCGGGCCGCCGGGGTAGCCGAGGCCCAGGTAGCGGGCCACCTTGTCGTAGGCCTCCCCGGCGGCGTCGTCGATGGTCTGACCGAGCAGCCGGTACCGGCTGGCTGCGCCCCCCTCGTCGGACTCCATGGCCACGATCATGGTGTGGCCGCCGGAGACGAGCAGCACTGCGGCCGGCAACGCCATGTCGGGGTCCTCCACGAAGGCGGCGTGCAGGTGGCCCTCCAGGTGGTTGACGCCGACGAAAGGGACGCCCCAGGCCATGGCGTAGGCCTTCGCCGCGCTCACCCCGACGAGGAGCGAGCCGATCAGGCCGGGACCGATGGTGGCCGCCACCGCGTCGATGTCCGCGGGTGTGGTGGCCGCCTGGGCCATGGCCTCGTCCACCACCGGCACGATGCTCTCGAGGTGGGCCCGGCCCGCCACCTCCGGCACCACGCCCCCGAAGCGGGCGTGCAACGCGATCTGGCTCGATACCACCGACGAGCGCACGTGGCGGCCGTCGTCGACGACGGCCGCGGCGGTCTCGTCGCAGGAGGTCTCGATGGCGAGCACCCTCACCAGCGTCCCTCCTCCACCGTCGTGGTCCCCCCGATGCCGTCGGCGATCTCCGCCAGGCGGTCCCCGTAGGCATCGGTGTCGATGTCGTGAACCCACATGATGAGGGCGTCCTCGTTCGTCTCGGCGTAGTAGTTGCGCCGGATGCCATCGGGCTGGAAGCCGAAGCGCCGGTACATGCGCTGGGCCGAGTCGTTGGAGACCCGCACCTCGAGGGTCATGTGCCGGATCCCCCGCTCGACGCTCGTACGCAGCAGGAACGCCAGCATGCGGCTGGCCACCTTGTGGCGTTGCCAGGCGGGATCGACGGCGATGGTGGTCACGTGGGCCTCGTCGGCGGCCACCATGATCCCGGCATAGCCGACGATCAGGCCGTCGACGCGAGCGCCGACGTACAGCCGTGAGTGGCGGAGGTTCAGCTCGCTCATGAACAGCGGCAGCGACCACGGATGGGGATAGACCTGTGTCTCGATCCGCATGACGGCACGCAGGTGCCGCCGCCGCAGCGGGACCAGGTGCACCTCGACCGCGGAGGGGTCCGGCGGGGCGGGCGTGGGCTCAGCCACCGCGACCCCGGCCGACGAGCGAGGGGTCGACGGGTTCCGGCACCGGGCCGCCCCCGGAAGGGAGCGGGGCGGCCGGGGCCTGCTCCCACCCGATGCGGACATCGGCCTGGCGCAGGTAGCACGGAACGAGCAGGCGGGGGTCGCCCGCCTGCCCCGCCCGCTCGACGGCCAGGCGAGCGAGGGTCGCCGCCGACGGGAATGCCCCGTCGGGGCCGGCGAAGGCGACACCGGCCTGGCCGGCGAAGGCGACACCAGCCTGGCCGGCCAGCTCGGGGCGATAGCGCTCGGCACCGTCGCCGGCCGCCAGGACGGGCCGATCCAGCGCGACCAGGGCCGCCGCCACGTCCTCGGGGGCGGCAACGGCCGGCGGCCGGAGCTCGACGAGCGCATCGTCGTCCTCTCCCTCCCTGGCGTACAGCGCCCATGCCACCTCGCCACGGCGGACGTCGACCACCGGGGCGATCAGCCCGGCCCGGCGGTCCTGCGCCTGGGCCAGGACCTCCAGGCTGGTCACGCCCAGGGCGGGCACGGCCAACGCTGCGGCCAGGGCCTTGGCGGTGGCCAGGCCGACGCGCAGGCCGGTGAACAGCCCCGGGCCCAGGTCGACGGCGACCAACCCCACGTCGGACAGGGCGACGCCCACGTGCCCGCACAGCTCCCCGATGGCGGGGGCCAGCACCTCGCCGTGGCGGCGGCCCTGGGCGGCATGGAACGAGCCGATGGGGCCGCCCGCGCTGCGCAGGGCCACACCGACCTGGGGGGTGGCGGTGTCGATGGCGAGGACGATCACCGGCGCGCCTCGCTTCCCGATGTGGCCGCCGTCACCGCCGAGGCCAGCGCCGGCCAACGCTCCCCCCACGCGCCACCCACGGGCCGCAACGTCACCCTCCGGTCCTCGGCACCGGCGCCCAGGTCGATGACGACGCGGAGGGTATCGGGCCCGAGCGCGGCGGCCGCCCGCTCCCCCCATTCGATCACGGCGAACGCCCCGTCCTCCACCTGCTCGGGCACGCCAAGATCGACCACCTCGGCCAGTCGCTCGAGCCGGTACACGTCGGCGTGAAGGAGGTCAGGGCCCACATCCGTCCGGTAGCGGCGGACCAGCGTAAAGGTGGGACTGGTCACCGGCTCGGTGACGCCGGCAGCCAGAGCCAGGCCCTGGGTCCATGCCGTCTTCCCGGCGCCCAGGTCACCGTCGAGGAGCACGACGTCACCGACCCGCAGGTACGGGACCACCGCAGCCGCGATGGCCCGGGTGTCGGCAACCGACGACGAGTGGACGACGAGGGCCGGCGCGTCGATCACGGGTGCGCGGTGCCGGCGAGCACCTCTTTCACCCGCACGAAGTCGGCGCGCATCTGGGCGAGCACCTGACCACCACCACGCAGGGCCGCCGCCGGGTGGAAGGTCGGGACCAGCACCGCACCGGAGCTGCCCCACGGGAAGCTGCGACCACGGAGCTTGTTGATCCCGTCGGTGGTCCCGAGCAGGGTCCGAGTGGCGAAGTTACCGAGGGTGACCACCACGCTCGGCCCGATCAGCTCCACCTGCTGGTCCAGGAACGGGCGGCACGAGTCGATCTCGACGGGCTGCGGATCACGGTTGTTCGGCGGCCGGCACTTGACCACGTTGGCGATGTAGACCTCGGCGCGCGCCAGGCCGGTCTCCTCGGCCAGGAGACGGTCGAGGAGCTGGCCGGAGCGGCCCACGAAAGGTCGCCCCTGGAGGTCCTCGTCGCGACCTGGCCCTTCCCCCACCACCATCACCGCCGCCGCCGGATCGCCCTCGCCGAACACGACCGTGGTGCGGCCGGCGGCCAGCGGGCAGCGGGTGCACCCGCTCGCCTCGGCCTGCAGCTGGGCGAGCGCGGACGCGGCCGGAACGGTCATGACCCGGCAATGCTACCGGTGGTCACGATCCCGCTCGCGGCTGGGTGGGCGACCGGAAGCTGACCGCGACCGCGCCTCAGGAGCGCGCCGCCAACGCCACGATGGCGCCGGCCACCTCCGCCGGCCGCTCGAGCATGACCATGTGCCCGCAGCCGTCGAGCACGAGCAGCTCGGCCCCGCCGACGGCGTCGGCCAGGGCCCGGGCGTGCCGCACGGGCGTGACCACGTCCCGGGTGCCGACCACGACGGTCGCCGGCAGGTCCACGGAGGCGAGCGACGCCACGTCGTCGACGCGGAGGATCTGCAGGATGAGCTCCGCCGACACGCGTACGCGGGTGTCGGAGACCAGGTCGCGGGTGAGGGCCACCTGACTGGCGGAGGGGTCCCGGCCGAAGTTGATGCGGGCCAGGAGGTAGGCGCCGTCCCACCGGGGCAACGTGGGACCGGGCAGGTGGCCAGCCAGCCGCCCGCCGCCTCGCAACAGCGGCGCCAGGGTCGCTCCCAGCAGCCTGTGGCCGGGCACGCCGGCGCCGCCCATCGGGTCCGCGGTGGTGGCCATGAGCCCGAGGGCGCCGACGCGCCCCCCGCCCTTGGCGGCGACCGGGTCGCCGGCGAGCATCCGGATGGCGACCATCCCGCCCATGGAGTGCCCGACCAGGACGACATCGGTCAGGTCGAGCTGCTCCAACACCTCGGCGACGTCTTCGGCCAGGCGATCCAGCGTCAGCCCGGTGGCGTCGGAGCGGCCGTGGCCCCGCAGGTCGACGGCGACGACCTCGAAACCGGCGGCGACGAGGGGCCGGAACTGCAGGTGCCACACCGCGGCAGACAAGGTGATGCCGTGGAGCAGGAGGACCGCACGGCCGGCGCCCGCCTGGTAGACGTGCAGCCCGGCGCCGTCGCTCATGGTCAGGGTGCGGGACCGCACGTCCTCGGGCAGTCCGTGCTCGAGGTCGGCAAAGGGGTCGGGACGGCCCTGCGCTCGGCGCACCACCGCTCGCTGGGTGAGCCAACCCCCGGCGAGACCGGCGCCCGCCGCCCCCAATCCGATGAGGCTCTTGCGGCTCGCCACCTCAGCCGCCCTGGTGCTCGGCGGGCTCGCCTCGGTAGGTGCGGGGCACGCGCCCACCGACGCCGCAGACCACCTCGTAGGCGATGGTGTCGACGCGCCTCGCCCACTCCCAGGCGCTGATGGCGTCGTCGCCCTGCCGGCCGATGAGCACCACCTCGTCGCCGACCGCCACCGCTGCGCCGGGACCGCAGTCCACCAGGATCTGGTCCATGGTGACGGTGCCGGCGACGGGGCAGCGGCGACCACCGACGAGGACCTGTCCGCCGGTGGCGGACAGCCGGCGAGTGACGCCATCGGCGTAGCCGAGAGGGACGGTGGCGACGACCGAGTCGCGATCGAGGCGGTACCGCAGGCCGTAGGAGAGACGCTCGCCGGCCCGCACCACCTTGACGTGCGAGACCCGGGCCAGGAGTGACATAGCCGGTCGCAGCCGGTCCGCCGGCGCCCGGTCCACCGTCGGACCGGCGGGCGCCAGGCCGTAGAGAGCGATGCCGCAACGCACCATGTCGAGGTGCGCGTCGGGGTGCCAGAGCGTCCCGGCCGAGTTGGCGGCATGGAGCAGTGGTGGGTGGACGCCGGCCTCCGCCAGGCGCGCCACCACCGCACGGAACTGCGCCGACTGCTCGGCGGTGAAGGGGTCGTCGACCTCGTCGGCCACCGCGAAGTGGGTCCAAAAGCCCTCGACCACCAGCTCGGGGCGGCCGGCGGCCTCCACGGCCAGGGTCACGCTCTCATCGGGGGCGGCACCGACGCGGTGCATGCCCGTGTCGACCTTGATGTGCACGGGCCGGGCGGCGCCCCCGGCGGCACGGACCGCCTCGGTGAGCGCGTCGAGGCCCGCCCGGGTGTAGACGGTCGGCGTCAGCCCGGCCGCCACCACGTCAGCCATGGCTTCCGGCGCCGGCTCGGAGAGGACCAGGACCGGGGCCGTGAGCCCCCCGTCGCGCAGCTGGCGACCTTCCTCCACCAGGGCCACGGCCAGCCACGAGGCGCCGCCGGCCAGCGCGGCTCGCGCCACCCGGACCGGACCGTGGCCGTACCCCCAGGCCTTGACCACGGCGCAGAGCTGGGCGGGAGCGGCGACGGCGGCGAGCAGCTCGGCGTTGTGCCGGATGGCGCCGAGGTCGATCTCGGCCCAGGCCGGCCGCAGGTGCCCCGACTCCCGGGCCGAGGGCTCCCCGACGGGGGCCGCGGCGCTCACCCGGCCTCGTGGGCTGACAGCCAGGCGGCGATCAGCTCGGGCAGATCGCTGGCCACCAGACCCACGGCCAGGCCGGTCCCCGCCGCCCGGCCGTGCACATGGGCGCCCACGGCGGCGGCGTCGAGGGCAGGGACGCCCCGGGCGAGCAGGGCTCCGATCACGCCGGCGAGCACGTCGCCGGTGCCTGCGGTGGCCAGGCGCGACGATCCGGCGGCCGCCAGGCGCACCTGCCCGTCGGGGTCGGCGACCACCGTCGTCGACCCCTTGAGCGCCACGACGGCACCGCTGCGGCGCGCCGCGTCACGGACGGCGGCGATCCGGTCGGCTCCTGGCGGCCCGCCGGCCAGGCGGGCGAACTCGCCGGCGTGCGGGGTCAGCACGATGGGATGCCGACGGCGGGCGGCCACCTCGGCCACCGCCTCGAACGACCCCAGGGCGTTCAGCCCGTCGGCGTCGACGACCGCAGGCTGGGAGCCGCGCCCGAGCAGCCGACCAACGGGCGTGTCGGGTCCGCTCCCCCCGTCGCCACCGCGGCCGGCGATGCCGAGTCCGGGGCCGACGACGAGAGCGGCGAAGCGCTCCAGCCCGTCGGCCGCGGCGTCGTCCCAGTCCCGCTCCGGCAGCGCGGTGGCGACCAGCTCGCCGGGGGGGAGCCCGGCGGCGGCCGGGGCCATCCCGGGGATGCCGAGGCGCACGTAGCCGGCCCCGGCCCGCAACGCCGCCCGGCTGACCATCCACGGGGCGCCGCTCATCCCCGGCGAGCCGGCCACCACCCCGACCGCGGCCTGCCACTTGTGGGCATCGTGGGCCCGGGGCGGGATGCGGGCAGCCACGTCGGCGTCCACGACGAGCCAGGCGCCGGCCCGCGCCGCCACGAGCGACCCGACTCCGATGTCGACCACCTCCACGGCGCCGGCGAGGACGGGGCCGTCGCCGAGCAGCAGGCCCGGCTTCAGGGCCGCGAACGTGGCGGTGGCCGTGGCCCGGGGCACCGATGATCCGTCGACGGCGGCGCCGGTCAGTCCGGACAATCCCGACGGGATGTCGACGGCGAGGACCGGTGACCGGCCGGCATCGGGCGCCTGGTACGAGCGGGCCAGGCCGGTGCCGTAGGCGGCGTCGACGACCAGGTCGGCCGACGGGAGGCGGCAGCCCGGCCCGAGGCTGGCGGCGTCCACCACCACGACGTGGGCGCCCCGCCATCGCAGCCGATCGGCGGCGGCTCGGCCGTCGGCACCGTTGTTCCCCTTGCCGGCCAAGACCAGCACGCGGCGACCGTAGACGCCGCCGGCATGTTCGACGAGGAGGCGGGCTGCCGCCCGGGCCACCCCGGCACCGGCCCGGGCGACGAGCACGGCCACATCCTCGGGCGCAGCGGCATCCACCGCGGCCATCTCGTCGGGCGTCACCACGGGGATCACCTTCGCATCAATAGCCGGCAACCACCCCGAAGTCGAGGACGGTGGGACGCCGACGATGCCGGCGACCCTGTCGATGACCGGGGCGGCGGTGTCGATGACCGGGGCGGCCGTGTCGATGACCGGGGCCGCCCCGCCGAGATCAGGCCGTACGCGGTCAGATGGCGGGCCCGTGGCGCCAGTGCTCGGCCAGCTTCAGCACCGGCTCGGTGAGCAGTTCGGCGATGGGGACGTCGCCCAGGCGGCTGTCGTCGAAGGTCGCCTCGGTCTCGGTGACGGCGTCGGCCAGGGCCGAGTAGCGGCCCCGGTAGCCGGACAGGACGGCCTTGGCCGCCGCCGCCGGGAGCCGGTCGGCGAACGAGACGTGCAGGAGGGTCAGGCCGGTGACGGCGTTGGCGGTCACCTCGGGCACGAAGACCACGGTGCGCCCGTCGCTGCGCCCTCGGGCCACGGTGACCTCTCGCTCGTCGAACGCCCGATGCTTCGAGCCGCGTAGGCGCGGGTTGCCGGCCGTTCTGGAGCGCAGCGTGCGCCCCAGCCCACCCCGGTCGACGACCTCGATGAGCGGCTCCACCTCGGTGCCGTAGATCCGGTAGCGGGTGAAGCCGCGGACCTCGACGACGGCGGGGTCCAGGGCGGCCAGCGCACGCAGCGCCCGGTAGCCCAACTGGTCGGGGGCAGCGCCGGCAGACAGCGTCTCGGTCACCAGGGCGACGGTCAGCAGCTCGTCCTCGCGGCGCGAGATCCCGACGGTGACGGTCTTGGCCTGATGCTTGATGGCATCCACCGGCCGGGTCAGCTCGTCGATGCCTGCCGTCAGGGCGTCCACCAGGTCGTTGAGCACCGCGCCGGGGGTCCCGACCTGCCCGAACTCCAGCTCATAGCCCTCGATGGGGAGGCCACCGGACGCGTAGCGCAGCAGCGAGACCAAGCGGACGGCGGTGCCGGCTTCCAGGTGGCCGTTGTAGGAACCGTCCCGCAGGCCGCGCAGAAACGGCGCGACGGCCAGGGCGACGGGCGGCCCCAACCGGTCGAGCAGGCCGTCGCCGTCGGCGTGGTCGGCGCCGCTGGCCACGGCCTCGATCGCGGCGCGCGCCTGGCGCAGTGGCCGGGCCTGGGCGTCGATGGCCAGGGCCGCCTCGTAGCCGAAGAGGTGGCCGACCATGGCGGACAGGACGAAGGCCATGTCGGGATCTACCGCCGGCACCTCGATGACCTCCAGAGCGGCGGCGAAGCGGCTCGACTCGGCCGCGTTGGCGATGACGATGGGTGCGGCCTTGTGGGCCCGGTAGATGGCCACCTCCTTGGCCACGTCGTCAGCGATCGGCCCGCTGAGCCCGCCGGCGCAGACGATGATCAGCGGCTCCGACGACAGGTCGATGTGCTTCTTGTCCTCGGTGGCGTCGCAGGCGATGGACTTGTAGCAGAGCTCCGACAGCTTGATGCGCAGCTCCGATGCGGCCACCCGGTCCGGGCCGTTGCCCACCAGGGCCCAGTACCGGCGCGATGGCGCCTGCTCCTGGGCTATGCGGGCGATCTCGGCCCGGTTCCCGAGCACGTGGCTCATGGCATCGGGCAGCTCCCGCAGCGAGCGCAAGAGGTGGTTGGCGACGGCCCGGTCGGTGGTCCCGGTGATGTCGGCCACGACCACGGCCAACAACCAGCCGGCAGCCACCTGGGCATAGAACGCTTTGGTGGAAGCGACGCTCATCTCCACATCACGACCGTCGGAGGTGTAGAGGACACCGTGGGCCTTGGCGGCCAGATCGCTGTTCCGGCGGTTGACGACGCCGACCACCCAGGCCCCCCGATGGCGCACCAGGTCGACGGTGCGGTTCGTGTCGGTGGTGGTGCCCGACTGGCTGATGGCGATCACCAGGGTGTCGCCCATGTCGTCGGACAGGCCGAAACCGGAGAGCTCCGTCGCAGGCAGGGCGCTGACGGGGATGTGGGGAACGACGCGGTGGACGGCTGTGGCCACGGCCTGCCCGGCGACCGCCGCGGTCCCCTGCCCGATGACGAGGATGCGCCGGACGGTGCCGGCGGCCAGCGCCCGACGCAGGCCGGGCGGGATGGTGTCATCGCCCAGGCGAGCCTCGAGCAAACCGTCCTCGGCGGTCGCCACCCGGCCCCGCAGCGTCTTGTGGAACGAGAGCGGCGCCTCGGAGATCTCCTTCAGGAGGAAGTGGGCAAAACCGGCCCGGTCGATGTCCCTCGTGGTGATGGCGGCGCTGACCACGTCGGCGGCGGTCAGCGGGAGCGGGGTGCCCGAGTAGCGGGACCGGCGCATGGCGCCCACTGTGCCGGCGCCGTCCCGGCGGAGCACGACCGTCTGGCCCTGGGTGGCCTCGCCGTCCATGCGCACGTAGCGCGTCGTCTCCTCCACCAGCCCGTACGGCTCGCTGGCCACCACGAAGGCTCCGTCGGCCAGGCCGATGTACAGCGACTGCCCCGATCCGCGCAGGGCCAGGTGGATCTCGTCGGGATTGGCCGCCGCCGACGCGGCGATGGCCACCGACCCGTCGAAGCGAGCCACCGCAGACATGAACGCCTCGTCCATGTCCACGCCGTCGGACAGGCGGCGGGAGACGAGGGTCGGGATCACCTTGGCGTCGGTCGTCATCTCGGCGGGAAGAAGCAGGGCCTCGGAAAGGCGCAGATCCCCGTAGTTGTCGATGTCGCCGTTGAGCGCAGCGGTCACGTACGGGCCGGCACCGGTGCCCTCGTCGGAGTTCAACGGGTGGGCGTTGGCCTGCGAGATGATCCCGACGCTGGCCCACCGCGTGTGGCCGAGGACCACGGTGCGCGCCTCGGGCTGGCCCAGCGCCAGGGCCAGGAGCGGATCGCTGCGGATGGCCAGTCGGAGGGCCCGGACGTTGTCCCCCAGCTCGCCGATCTCGGCGGCCGCCTTGTACACCATGCTCAACAGCCCGTCGGGGGTGCGCACGGCCAGGGAGGTGAAGAGCCGGTCGCCCGTCCGGGCCCCGAGGAGGCGCTGGACCGTCTCGCCGTGCAGGTCCAGGCCGTGGCCCGCCACCAGGACGTGCAGGCCGGCGGAGTCGCGCCCGCGGACCTCCAGGCGGTCCAACGACGAGAGAGCGACCTGGATGGACCACAGGCCGTCGAGAGCGGCCGGGGTGTGCGCCCCCACGGCCAGGCCCTCGGGGACGAGACCGGCCACGCTGGTGGCCATTCCCAGGCGGTCGCAGCGCACGGCCCACCAGGCGTCCTTCAGGCCGAGCAACGCCGAGCTGAGCGCCTCCACCGCTTCGGGGCCGACGGCCACCCGGCCCTCGTCGAGGTCGGCCTCCATGGCCGCCACCAGGTCGCCGACCCGGTCGAGGACGGCGGCCAGCCGCTCGACCACAGCCAAGCCCGGGCCGGCCAACAGGCAGGCCACGCCGGCCGGCCCGCGGAGGCGGGCGTCCACACCGGCAATCCGTTCGGTGGCGCCGGCCAGCTCGGTGACCACCTCGTCGGCCCGGCTTCGGGGCAGGCGCTGGCGGGTGGCCTGGAGGTCGGCGAGCACCGTAGCCAACCGCGCATGCAGCTCGTCGGGGTCCGCGACGTCGGGCCGTGACGGCTGGCGCAGAACAGCGACGATGCCACACATGACCGGCCAGGGTACCGGCCGGCCATCCCGGCCCGACGCAGCCGGCGGCCGCTCCGCCCCGGTCGCTGGCGTTTGCCAGGCTCCGCATTTCGAGACACGTCCAGCAAACATTCGCTCTCAGCAGAACTGCCGTCCAAGCATCTTTGCAGTTCCTGCATATTTGCCGTAGAGTATTGCCCATGACGGAGAGCCCGAACCGGCGGGAGCGCAAGAAGCAGGCCACCCGCCAGGCCCTCCACCGGGCGGCCACCGCCCTGATCACCGAGCGGGGCCTGGCCGGCGTCACCATCGAGGCCATCACCGAGCGGGCCGACGTCGCCCCTCGCACCTTCTTCAACTACTTCTCCTCCAAGGAGGAGGCCGCCATCGGCCGGGACCCCGAGGAGGTGGGCCGCCTGTGCGAAACGCTGCGCACCCATCTCCAGACCATGACGTCACCCTTCGACGCCCTCCACGTCAGCATGCGGGAGACCGCCATCACCGGGGGCCTGCGCGGCCGGGAGCTGCGCGAGCGGCACCGGCTGATCACCTCCGAGCCCGGCCTCATCGCCACCGCCATGGCCCAATGGGAGGCCATGGAGCAGGCCCTGCGCACCACCGTGGCCGCCCATCTCGGCTTGGATGCCGACCACGACGTCTACCCGGGGTTGCTCGTCACCTCCGCGGTCGGCGCCAGGCGCACCGCGTTGTTCATCTGGTCGGCCGAAGGCTCCGACCGCACCCTGACCGAGCTCATCGACGAGACCTTCTCCCTCCTGGCCACCGGCCTCCCCGCCCCACCCGAGAGCACTCAGGTGGTCGCCGCCGTCTGATGTGGCGCCACCGCTCGATCCCCCTCGACCACCCGCACACCGACAAGGACGCTCCATGAGCACCACGCAGACCGACGCCCCCGAGGCGCAACCGGCCACCCCGGCATCGCCGTACACCTACACCCACCGCCAGATCATGGTCATCATGTCGGGCCTCATGCTCGGCATGCTCCTCGCCGCGCTCGACCAGACGATCGTGTCCACCGCACTGACCACCATCAGTCGCGACTTCCACCGCACCGACCTCTACAGCTGGGTGGTCACCTCCTACCTGCTGACCTCCACGGTGACGACGCCCCTCTACGGCAAGATCAGTGACCTCTTCGGCCGCAAGCGGATCTTCCAGTTCGCCATCGTGGTGTTCCTGATCGGCTCGATCCTCTCGGGTCTCAGCCAGAACATGTACGAGCTCATCGCCTTCCGCGGCATCCAAGGCATCGGGGCCGGCGGGCTCATGTCGCTGGCCTTCTCCATCGTCGGCGACGTCATCCCGCCTCGCGACCGCGGCCGCTACCAGGGCTACTTCGGTGCGCTGTTCGGCGCCTCCAGCGTCCTCGGGCCGCTCATCGGTGGGTTCCTGGTCGACCAGGCATCGTGGCGGTGGGTGTTCTACGTGAACATCCCCATCGGCATCGTCGCCCTGGTCGTCGTCCAGCGCGTCCTGCACCTCGACCACACACCGCGCCAGACCCACATCGACTGGACCGGCGCGAGCCTCCTCGTGGTGGGCATCGGCCTGTTCCTCGTCGGCGTCCAGGACGCCGGCCAGCACGCGTCGGTCACCGGCCCGGTGCTCGCCTACTGCCTGATCGGCCTGGTCCTCGTGGCCGCCTTCGCCCTCTGGGAGCGACGAGCGGTGGACCCGATCCTGCCGCTGCGGCTCTTCCGCAACCGGGTGTTCGCCGTCGCCAACTCGCTGGCCCTCATCACCGGCGCAGTCATGTTCGGCGCCATCATCTTCCTGCCCCAGTACATGCAGACCGTGCGCGGCATCAGCCCCACCATGTCGGGCCTGCGGCTCCTCCCCCTCCTGGCCGGCGTCCTGCTCACGTCGATCACCTCCGGGCAGCTCATCTCCCGTTGGGGTCGCTACAAGGTGTTCGTGGTGACCGGCACCGCCATCACGACGGTCGGCATCGCCCTCCTCACCCAGATCTCGGTCACCACGAACTTCTGGATCTTCTCGGGGATGCTCTTCGTGGTCGGCTTCGGCCTCGGCATGTTCATGCAGACCCTCGTGCTGTCCGTGCAGAACGCCATCGACTACTCGGACATGGGCGTCGGCACCTCGGCGGTGACCTTCTTCCGGACGCTCGGCGGGGCCATCGGCTCGTCGGTCCTCGGCGCCATCCTCATCGAGCAGGAGAAAGTGTCGCACGCCCACTTCGCCGCCGTGCACGGCGCGGCCAAGGCGCCGCTGTACGCCTTCACCCACGGCATGGACCGGGCGTACCTGTGGTCCGTCCCCTTCGCCCTGGTGGCGTTCGGGCTGTCGTTCTTCCTCCGTGAGATCCGCCTGCGTGGCGGTGACGACGAGCCGCTCACCACCACCGTCGGCGCCTCGGCGAACCAGGCGGTCCCGGCACCTGGCTCCCTCCCCGAACCTGCCGCCTGACTGCCGGGCCGATGCAACCACCCCGCTTCACGATCGGCATCGAAGAGGAGTACCTACTCGTCGACGGTCGCACCGGCGACCTGCGCCAGGCCAGCAGCCCGGTGGTGGACGGGGCCAGCGACGACCTCGGCGAGCAGATCCAGCCCGAGCTCCTGCAGAGCCAGGTGGAGGTGGCCACACCCGTGTGCGCGTCCCTGCACGAGGCGCGCGCCGAGATCGTCCGACTCCGGTCCGCGGCTGCCGACGCGGCCCGGGCCGAAGGCTGCCGACTGACCGCGGCGGCGGCCCATCCGACGGCCCGTTGGGAGTCGCAGCGAGTGACGGAGAAGGACCGCTACCGCAGCCTGGCCGACGGCATGGGCCAGGTCGCCAACGAGACGCTGATCTGCGGCATGCACGTGCACGTGGGGGTCGCCGATCGGGAGGACCGGGTGCGGGTGCTCGACGAGCTGCGGCCGTGGCTGCCGGTCCTGTTGGCCCTCAGTGCCAGCTCGCCCTACTGGGAGGGACGGGACACCGGGCTGGACAGCTTCCGCACCCCGATCTTCCGGCGCTGGCCGCAGACGGGGATGCCCCAGCCTTTCGCCGACTGGGCCGAGCTGGAAGCGCTGGTGGCGGCGCTGGCGGCGGCGGGCGCCATCACCGACGGCACCAACCTCTACTGGGACCTGCGCCCGTCGTGGCGCTTCGACACCGTCGAGGTTCGCATCGCCGACGTGTGCCCCGCCGTCGACGAGGCGCTCGCCATCGCCGGCCTGGTCCGGGCGCTGGTGTGGACGGTGCTGTCGGGCCCGGGCCCGACTGCTGGTCCGCGGTCCCGGTCCGGGGGCAGGTCGGGGGCGGGACGACAGGCTGGTCCGCGGTCCCGGTCCGGGGGCCGGTCGGGGGCGGGACGACAGGCTGGTCCGGGTCCTGTCTCGGGGGCAGCTCGGCCTCGGACGGAGGTGCTGGAAGCCGCCGTCCGGCGGGCGGCCCGCTTCGGCCTGGGCGGCGACCTGGTCCACCCGGTGGACGGATCGCTGGCCCCCGCCGGCGCGGTGGTCGACGCCCTGGTCGACCACTGCGCGGCCGGGTTGGACTCCCTCGGCGACGCCGACCTGGTCGCCGCCGGCATCGACCGGATCCGTCGGGACGGCAACAGCGCCACTCGGCAGCGGCGGGCCTTCGCCCGCCGGCAGCGCTGGGCCGACGTGGTCGACGCCCTGGCTGACGAGACCCTCGCCGGCGGGTAGCTCGGGCCGTGTCGCCCGGCGCCCTCGGGCGCCGCCCATGTGCTGGGCCACCGAGCCGGCGAATTGTGTTCGATTTGATATCTCGTGGTGACACAAATCGAACACAATTCCACCGGCGGCCGGCGGCCGGCGGGGCGCCGCCCGGCCGGCCGACTCAGGCGGGGGTGCCCAGCGACGCGCGGACCACCGCGGCCAGTCGGTCGGCGTGGCCGGCAGCCTCGTCCTCGGTGGCGGCCTCGACCATCACTCGCACCAGCCGCTCGGTACCGCTGGGGCGCAGCAGCACCCGCCCGCCGTCGCCCAGGGCCGCTTCGGCGGCCCGGACGGCGGTCCACACGTCGCGGGACTGGCCGATGCCGTCCCGGTCGGCCACCTGCACGTTCCGCAACACTTGGGGGAGGCGCTGCATCACGGCGCCAGCCAGGTCGGCGAGCGGCCGACCGGAGCGTGCGAGCACGTCTAGGAGCATGAGGCCGGAGAGGACCCCGTCGCCGGTGGTGGCCAGGTCCCGGAAGACGAGATGACCTGACTGCTCGCCACCGAGGGACCAGCCGTGGGCGTCGAGGGCCTCGAGCACGTACCGGTCCCCGACATCGGTCTGGTGCACCAGGATGCCACTGGCCGCCATGGCCTGGTGGAAGCCCAAGTTCGTCATGACCGTGACCGCCACCGTGTCGCCGGCCAGCCGGCCCCGCCGCTGCAGGTCGGTGGCGAAGATGGCGAGCAGGCGGTCGCCGTCCACCACCTGCCCGTCGCCGTCCACCGCGATCACCCGGTCGGCGTCCCCGTCGAAGGCCAGTCCGGCCGCGGCCTGGTGGGCGACCACGGACGCGGCCAGGGCTGACGGATCGGTGGAGCCACAGCCGGCGTTGATGTTCGTCCCGTCCGGGGTGACGCCGATGCGGTCGACGACGTCGGCGCCGGCGGCCTCCAGCACCGGGCCGGCGGTGACGGCCGCGGCGCCGTGGCCGCAGTCGACGACCACCCGGATGCCGTGCAGGCTCCTCCCCTCGATGCCGGCAGTGACCTGACGCTGGTACCAACCCAGACCGTCGGGATCGGTGCTGATCTCGCCGACGGCCAGCCCAGAAGGCCCTCGGGTCGGTCCCCTGAGCAGGTCGGCCTCGAGCTCTGCCTCGACGGCGTCGGTCAGCTTCCGCCCGCCCGTGGCGAACAGCTTGATGCCGTTGTCGGCGAAGGGGTTGTGGGAGGCGGAGACCATGGCCCCCGGAGCGCCGTAGGCGGCCGCCAGGGCGGCCACGCCCGGCGTGGGGATCACGCCGAGATCCACCACGTTCACGCCTTCTGCGGCCAGACCGGCAGCCAGGGCAGCCTGCAGCATGGGTCCCGACCGGCGGGTGTCGCGCCCGATGATCCAGTTGCCGCCCGACTGACCCAGCCGCCGGGCGGCAGCCCGACCGAGGGAGACGGCCAGCTCGGCGGTGAGCTCGCTGCCGGCGACGCCCCGGAGACCGTCGGTGCCGAAGCGGAGCGTCACCGGCGGTGCCGACCGATCAGCGCTTGGAGTACTGCGGTGCCTTGCGCGCCTTCTTCAGGCCGTACTTCTTGGATTCCTTCTCCCGGGCGTCGCGGGTGAGGAAGCCGGCCCGCTTGAGCGCGATGCGCAGGTCGGGCTCGAGCTCGACCAGGGCCCGGGCGATGCCCAGGCGAAGAGCGCCGGCCTGTCCGGAGATGCCCCCACCGTCCATGGTGGCGTCGACGTCGTAGGCGCCGTCCTTCTCGACCACCCGGAAGGGCTCGGTGATGATCATCTGGTGCGTGGCCGAGGGGAAGTAGTCGGCGATGGGCCGCTTGTTGACGGTGACGACACTCGTCTCCGCGCCCGTGCCGGGGCGGAAGCGGACGCGGGCCACAGCAGCCTTGCGGCGCCCGGTGGATTGGATCAGCGGCTTGGGCACGGGACGGCAGTGCTCCTCAGAGTTGTACGGCGGGGTTCAGGGATCACGACGCCCGATAGGTCCGGGGGTCGACGGACAGCTTCGACGGGTTCTGCGCCGAATGGGGGTGGGTGGGCCCGGCATAGACCTTGAGCTTGCGGAGCATGGACCGGCCGAGCGGACCCTTGGGCAGCATGCCCTTCACCGCCCGGCGAACGGTCTCTTCCGGTTGCTTGTCGAGCAGCTCCCGGTAGGTCTTGGACCGCAGCCCGCCCGGGTAGCCGGAGTGCCGGTAGGCGAGCTTCTTGTCGGCTTTGTCCGAGGTCATGACGACCTTGGCCGCGTTCAGCACGATGACGTGGTCACCGGTGTCGACATGCGGAGCGAAGATGGCCTTGTGCTTGCCCCGCAGCACTCGGGCCACCTCGGTCGCCAGGCGACCGAGGACGGCACCGTCGGCATCCACTTCGAACCAGACTCGCTCGATGTCTGCCGGCTTGGGCGTGAAGGTACGCACGAAGAGCTTCCTTGAGTAGAACAGTGGCCGACCCGCGACGGGTCAGAGGACCAAAGGACGAGGATAGGGCCTGGCACCACCCTCTGGCAATCGGCCCTCTGGCAATCGGCCCTCTGGCAATCGGCTCACGCCCCGTCCGATCCTCCGACCGCAGCGACGCCGGTCGAGGCGGGCGGACCGGGTCGGTCAGTCTGGTGCCGTCGAGGTAGCCTCAGGTCGTCACGCCGGGCGCCCGGCGCATTAGGCCGAGCGCCTATCGAACCGGCTCTGGCTCCTCCGAGCGAAGGGACGTCACCCGTGGCCGCCACCCCCGACCCCAGTTCCGTCGGCAGCACCTCCGACCGCCCCACCTCCGACCGCCCCACCTCCGACCGCAGCGCGACCTGGGCCGACCCGGAGGTCCGCGCCGGGGCCGCCGCGGTCCGCACTCACCCGCCGCTCGTCCACTGCATGACCAACATCGTGGTGGCCGGCTTCACCGCCAACGTGCTCCTTGCCGCTGGCGCGTCGCCGGCCATGGTCGAGAACGCCACTGAAGCAGGCCCCTTTGCCACCATCGCCGGAGCCGTGCTGGTGAACCTCGGCACCCTGACACCGGAGCGAGAGAAGGCCATGGTGATCGCCTCGGCCGAGGCTCGAGCGGCCGGCGTGCCGTGGGTGCTCGACCCGGTGGCCGTGGGTGCCCTCGCCCACCGCACCAGCCTCGCCGGTCGACTGCTCGACCATGGACCGGCGATCGTGCGGGGCAATGCCTCGGAGATCCAGGCTCTGGCCGGAGAAGCCGGTGCCGGCGGTCGGGGAGTCGACTCCCTGGCCGGGTCGGACCAGGCCATCGAGGCCGCCCGCCGGCTGGCCGACCGCTACGGGTGCGTCGTGGCCGTGAGCGGGGCCGTCGACTATGTCGTCGGCGCCGACGAGATCCGTTCGGTGCCCGGCGGCGACCCCATCATGACCACGGTGACAGGAGTTGGTTGCGCCCTCGGCGCGCTGATGGCCGCCCACGCGGCCGTGGCCGCCACCCGGTTCCTGGACGCGGCGACCAGCGCCTCGGCGTTCCTGGCCGAGGCCGGCACCAGGGCGAAGGCGGCCAGCCGGGGTCCAGGGTCGTTCGCGGTGGCGTTGATCGACGAGATCGATGCCATGAGCACCGAAGCATGCCGCTAGTCAGGATGCCCGCTCTTGTGGATCATCGCTTGCACCTGGTGACCGACAGCCGCCTCTGCATCGACGCCGGGGTGACCGCAACCGTGGCCCGCGCCGTCACCGGCGGCGTCACCGTCGTCCAGGTGCGCGACCCGTTCGCGTCCACCCGGGCGGTCGTGGCCCTGACCCGGGCCGTTGCCGGCGTCGTCGAGGGGACGGGCATCCCCGTGATCGTCAACGACCGCATCGACGTCGCCCTGGCCACCGGTGTCGCCGGTGTCCACCTCGGGCAGTCCGATCTGCCTCCCGACGACGCCCGCCGGCTGGCCACGGCGGCGGGACGGACCGACCTGGTGATCGGCTGGTCGGTGGCCGCCGCCGAGAACCTGGCGGCGCTGGCCGCCCTTCCCCCGGGGACGGTCGACTATCTCGGGGTGGGCCCGGTCTTCCCCACCGCCACCAAGCCCGACGCCGGAGCTGCCATCGGCGCCGAGCGGCTGGCTGCCATCTGCCGGTCGGTCTCGCTACCCGTCGTGGCGATCGGGGGGATCACCGCGGCCAACGCACACACCTGCCGGGCGGCCGGCGCGGCCGGCGTGGCCGTCGTGTCTGCCATCTGCGGGCAACCGGATCCGACCGGCGCCGCCCGCGCCTTCGCGCTGGCGGACAGGGCGCAAGGGTGCGGCCGGTGACCACCCCGCCCGTCGTGCTCGCCGTCGCAGGGTCGGACTCCGGCGCCGGTGCCGGCGTGCAGGCGGACATGAAAGCGTGCGCGGCGCTGGGCGTGTTCGCCACCACGGCCGTCACCGCCCTGACCGCGCAGAACACCCTCGGCGTCCGGGGTCTGCACGCCGCACCGACGTCGTTCGTGCTCACCCAGGTCGAGGCGGTATTGGACGACTTCGACGTGCGAGCTGTGAAGACCGGGATGCTGGCCTCGGCGGCCACGGTCGAGGCGGTCTCCGACCTGGCGGCGGCGGGCCGCCTCCCGAACCTCGTCGTCGACCCGGTCATGGTGTCGTCGTCGGGTGACCGGCTCCTCGATGTCGAGGCGGAGCGCCTGTACGTCGACCGGCTGCTGCCGTTGGCCCGGGTGGCCACGCCGAACCTGCACGAGGCCGGCGTCCTCCTCGGCCGCCAGCTGCACACGCTGGCCGACCAGCGCGCCGCCGCCGAGGACCTGGCCGGGCTGGGCATCGACGTGATGGTCGTCAAGGGCGGTCACGCCACCGCCGACACGCCGGGGGAGGCCATCGACGTGGTAGTGATCGGCGGTCGGACGCTCGAACGCCGGGCGCAGCGCGTCGACACCAGGCACAACCATGGCTCCGGCTGCTCGTTCGCCTCGGCCGTCGCCGCCGGGCTCGCCCTCGGGCGCGATCCCCTCATGGCGGTCGACGACGCCAAGCGGTTCGTGCACCGGGCCATCGCCGGCGGCGCGCGCTGGACGCTCGGCGCCGGCCGGGGCCCGTTGGACCATTTCGGCTGGGAGCGCTGAGCCAGCAGGCATCATCGTTCGCGCGGTAACCCAGGGACGTCCCTCGGCAAACGCGCCAACGATGGCCGCGCGGCCCGCCGGCCCGACACCCGCCGCCTTTTGCAGCACCCGACCCGCCGCCCAGACCCCGCCCCGCCGGCCCGCCGGCCCGCCGGCCCGCCGGCCCGCCGGCCCGCCGGCCCGACCCCTCGCCGGCACCCGGCACCCGCCCGGCGGCACCCAGCACCAGGTACCCGCCGGCCCCACGGGGCACCCGGCACCCGCCCGGCACCATCCGGCACCCGCCGGCCCAGGCCGCTCGCCGCACCACCCGACCCCGGGGTGTAGAACGATGTCGATGGGAATGCGCAAGGTCATCGCCGCCTGGCCGGCGCGGCGCCAGCTGGCCGGGCCCGATCGCCTGGGGATGCAGGAGGCGGCCGCGTCCGGGCGCAGCCGGAGCCTGCGCCCGCGGACGGAGGAAGCCGACCGGGTGGTGGCATCGGTGTGCCCCTACTGCGCGGTGGGGTGCGGCCAACGGGTGTACGTCAGCGACGGGCGGATCACCCAGATCGAGGGCGATCCGGACAGCCCGGTGTCGCGTGGTCGGCTGTGCCCGAAGGGGTCGGCGACCAAGAGCCTGGTCACCGAGGGCCGCCTCGATCGGGTGCGGTACCGGCGCCCGTTCGCCACGGTGTGGGAGGACCTGGATCTGGACACGGCGATGGACATGATCGCCGACCGGGTCATCGAGACCCGGGCCAGGACCTGGGAGGAGGACCATCCCGACCACGGGCGGCTACGGCGCACCATGGGCATCGCCAGCCTGGGAGGAGCGACCCTCGACAACGAGGAGAACTACCTCATGAAGAAGCTGTACACCGCCCTCGGGGCCATCCAGATCGAGAACCAGGCCCGCATATGACACTCGGCCAGCGTCCCCAGTTTGGGGACATCGTTCGGTAGAGGAGCGGCCACCGGGTTTCAGCAGGACCTGGCCAACGCCGACTGCATCGTCATCCAGGGCTCGAACATGGCCGAGTGCCACCCGGTCGGGTTCCAGTGGGTGATGGAGGCCAAGGCCAGGGGCGCCACGGTGATCCATGTCGACCCGCGGTTCACCCGCACGAGCGCGGTGGCCGACCAGCACGTGTCCATCCGCGCCGGGTCCGACATCGCGTTCCTGGGCGGCCTGGTCCGCTACGTCATGGAGAACGAACGCCACTTCCACGAGTACGTGGTGGCGTACACCAACGCGTCGGTGATCATCGACGAGCGGTACCGGGACACCGAGGACCTCGACGGCCTCTTCTCCGGCTTCGACCCCGAGACGCGCAGCTACGATCCGGCCAGCTGGCAGTACGACGGGCGCCAGGCGCCGGCCGCCGCCGGCCGGCGCGCCCACGGGGCGGGCGGCGGCGAGCGGCACGGCTCGGGGGGTGCCAGCCCGGGCGAGGCGCCCGACGGCAGCGATGTCCCGACCGATCCGACGCTGCGGGACCCGCGCTGCGTATGGCAGATCCTCCGGCGCCACTTCGCCCGCTACACCCCCGAGATGGTGGCCCAGACGTGCGGGGTGCCCCCCGGCGAGTTCGAGCGGGTGGCCGAGGCCATCTGTGCGAACTCCAACCCGGAGCGCACGACGGCCTTCGTGTACTCGGTCGGCTGGACGCACCATACCGTCGGCGTGCAGTACATCCGCACCGCGTCGATCCTGCAGCTGTTGCTGGGGAACATCGGCCGGCCCGGCGGCGGCATCCTGGCCCTGCGCGGCCATGCCAGCATCCAGGGCTCGACCGACATCCCCACGCTCTACGACCTGCTGCCCGGCTACCTGCCCATGCCTCATGCGGGTGTGGACACCGACCTGGACACCTATCTGGCGAACAACGGGGCCGATGCCGGCTACTGGGCCCACATGGACGCCTACATGGTGTCGTTGCTGAAGGCTTGGTGGGGGGATGCAGCCAGCGCCGCCAACGAGTTCGGCTACCAGTGGCTGCCTCGCCTCACCGGTGACCATTCGACCTACCAGAGCACCCTGGGGATGCTCGACGGGTCGGTGAAGGGCTTCTTCGTGGTCGGGGAGAACCCGGCGACGGGCACCGCGAACGGGCGCATGCAGCGCGCCGCGCTGGCCAACCTGGACTGGCTGGTGGTGCGGGACTTCTCGGAGATCGAGACAGCCGCGTTCTGGCACGACGGCCCGGAGATCGCCACCGGGGAGATGCGGACCGACGAGATCGGCACCGAGGTGTTCCTGATGCCGGCGGCCGCCCACACCGAGAAGGATGGGAGCGTCACCAACACCCAGCGCATGCTGCAGTGGCACCACCAGGCCGTGGAGCCGGCCGGCGACACCCGCAGCGAGCTGTGGTTCTACTACCACCTGGGCCGCATCATCCGGGAGAAGCTGGCCGCCGTCGACGCGCCCGACTCCCGTGACGAGCCGGTGCTGCGCCTCACCTGGGACTACCCGACGCACGGCCCGAACGCCGATCCGAGCGCCGATGCGGTGCTGGCGGAGATCAACGGCGCCGGCTCGGAGGGGCCCATCTCCACGTACATGACGTTGGCGGCGGACGGTTCCACCGCGAGCGGCTGCTGGATCTATGCGGGCGCCTACGCCGACGGCGTGAACCAGGTGGCCCGGCGCACGCCCGGCTCGCAGCAGAGCTGGGTGGCGCCGGACTGGGGATGGGCGTGGCCGTTGAACCGGCGGATCCTCTACAACCGGGCGTCGGCCCGACCCGACGGGTCGCCGTGGTCGGAGCGCAAGCGCTATGTCTGGTGGGATGCCGAGGACGGGCGCTGGACCGGCCACGACGTGCCCGACTTCAAGGTGACCATGAGACCCGACCACCGCCCCGGCCCGGCCGATACCGCCGAGGACGCCCTGCGCGGCGACGCGCCGTTCGTCATGCAGAGCGACGGACTGGGCTGGTTGTTCGCCCCGAACGGTTTGCTCGACGGCCCGCTGCCTGCCCACTACGAGCCCCACGAGTCGCCGGTGCCGAACCCGCTGTACGGCCAGCAGTCGAACCCGACGCGCCAGATCCTCGAGCACCACCTGAACCGGTCGAACCCGCCGGTGAACCCGGCCTATCCGTACGTGTTCGCCACCTACCGCCTGACCGAGCACCACACCGCCGGCGGCATGAGCCGGTCGCTGCCGTACCTGTCGGAGCTCCAACCAGAGTTCTTCTGCGAGGTGAGCCCACAGTTGGCAAAGGAGCGGGACCTGGTGAACGGGGGGTGGGCCACGATCGTGACCGCCCGCACGGCGATCGAGGCGCGCGTGCTGGTCACCGATCGGATGCGACCCCTCCGTCTCGGGGATCGCACCGTCCACCAGGTGGGGTTGCCGTACCACTGGGGCTGGCGGGGGCTGAGCACCGGCGACGCCGCCAACGACCTGCTCGGCGGCGTGCTCGACGCCAATGTCCACATCCCGGAGTCGAAGGTGGCCAGCTGCGACATCGTCGCGGGGCGGCGACCGACCGGCAGCGCGCTGCGGACCTTCGTCGAGGAGCACTACCGCCGGGCCACGAGCGAGGAGACCACGAGCGAGGAGACATCGTGAGCACCGAGGGTTCCACCCGGATGGGCTTCTTCACTGACACGTCGGTGTGCATCGGTTGCAAGGCCTGCGAGGTGGCGTGCAAGGAGTGGAACGACATCCCTGCCGACGGGCTGAACTTCCTGGCCAGCTCCTACGACAACACCGGTGCGCTGTCGGCCGACACGTGGCGCCATGTGGCATTCGTGGAGCGGCCGCAGGCGGACAGCGGGATCCGGTGGCTGATGAGCTCGGATGTGTGCAAGCACTGCACGTCGGCGGCCTGCCTGGAGGTGTGCCCGACGGGTGCGCTGTTCCGCACGGAGTTCGAGACCGTCGTGGTGCAGCCCGACATCTGCAACGGTTGCGGCTACTGCATCTCGGCCTGCCCCTATGGCGTGATCGACCAACGGAAGGGCGACGGTCGGGTGTGGAAGTGCACGCTCTGCTACGACCGCCTGAAGGGCGACCTGACGCCGGCGTGCGCCCAGGCGTGCCCTACGGAGTCGATCCAGTTCGGTCCGCTCGAGGAGCTGCGCCAGCGCGCCGCCGGCCGCCTCACGGCGCTGCACGGGCAGGGCGTGGCCGAGGCCCGCCTCTACGGCGAGGACCCGAACGACGGGGTGGGCGGCCAGGGGGCGTTCTTCCTGCTGCTCGACGAGCCCGAGGTGTACGGGCTGCCGCCGGCACCGGTGTCGACGACGCGCCACTTGCCCCAGATGTGGCGGACGGCGGCCACGGCAGCCGCAGGGCTGCTGGGCCTGGTCGCGTTGAGCCTGCGCGGGAAGCGCTGATGGCCAAGGGCGAGCGGGCGATGGTGCCGCCCCTGGCTCCCAGCTCGTACTACGGGCGACCGGTCCTCAAGGCGCCCACCTGGCGGTGGCCGATCCCGGCGTACCTCTTCAGCGGTGGCCTGGCCGCCGGGACCGCGCTGGTGGGCGCCGGCGCCCGCCTGCAGGGCGACCGCCGGCTGGCCGATCGGGCCACGGCCGCGACCCTGGGCGCGGTGGTGACGAGCACCGGCTTCCTGATCCACGATCTCGGCCGGCCGTCCCGGTTCCACCACATGCTGCGGGTGGCCAAGCCCACGTCGCCGATGAGCGTTGGCACCTGGATATTCTCCGGCTTCTCCGGCCTGGTGGCTGCCGCGGCGGGGGCAGCGATCGGCGAACGGTATGGCCTGATCCCGCCCCGTTTGGCCGGACCGGCGCGCACCGGAGCCCAGCTGGCCGCCGGGATGGTGGCACCGGCGCTGGCCACCTATACGGCGGTCCTGGTGGCGGACACCGCGGTGCCCTCGTGGCACCACGCCCGCCGTGAGCTGCCGTGGATCTTCGCCGGCAGCGCGGCGGCGTCGGGCGGAGCGGCCGGCGTGCTGCTCGACCTGATCCCGGGACCGGCGGTCGGGGCCGGAGCCGCCCGCCGCCTGGCCCTGGCCGGTGCGGCCGTGGAGCTGGCCGGCGACGTCGCCATGCACCGCCGGCTGGAGGCGGTGGCGACGGGCGACCCCGATGCGCCCGATGTGGCGATGCCCCTGCGAACCGGGCGCGGCGGGCGTCTGAGCCGGGCGGCTCGGGCGTGCACCGGGATCGGCGCCGGCCTGCTCGCGGCCGCACCCCGGCGGCGGTCCGGCCGGGCCGTCGGCGCCGTCGGCCTCCTGGCCGGGGCTGCCCTGGAGCGCTTCGCCATCGTGGCCGCCGGCCGGGTCTCGGCGGCCGACCCCGCCTACACCGTCGGCCCCCAGCGCGCCGGGTTGGTGCCGGTTGGACGGTCCACTTAATGTGGCGCCAGTGAGCAGCCTCCCCACGCACCTGCTGGCCACCGAGTTCGGCTCGCCGAACGGTGTCACCAGCACGGACAACAACGTGCACACGCTCTGGCACCTCACCTACTACATCGGCATCCCCCTCGCCGCCATCGTGGTCGGCGGGATCGCCTGGTCGCTGCTGCGCTACCGGCGCAAGCCCGGCGACGACGTGCCGGCGCAGTTCCAGTACCACATCCCGATCGAGGCGGCCTACACGATCATCCCGATCATCCTGGTCGCCGTGATCTTCGGCTTCATCTACGGCCGGGAGAACACGATCGACCACGTCTCGAAGACGCCGGCGGTGAAGATCAGGGTCGACGGCTTCCAGTGGGGCTGGAAGTTCACCTACCCGAACGGCCACCAGGAGGTCGGGAGCATCTCGTCCCAGCCGAACATCAACTCCCAGCTGGGCCTCCCTATTCTGTACATGCCAGCGGGAGAGACGGTGCAGTTCCAGCTGGTGGCCGACGACGTGAACCACGGCTTCTACATCCCCGAGTTCCTCATGCAGCGCGACATGATCCCGGGGATCAACAACGTCATCGACATCAACGTGAAGAAGCCCCATCAGCTCTACGGTGAGTGCAACCAGCTGTGCGGCACCTACCACTCATATATGCGTTTCGAGGTCGACGTCATGAGCAAGGCGGACTACAACACCTGGTACGCACATCAGCCGGCCGGATCCATCACGCAAGCACGGAGCGCATAGTGACCCTGATCCAGGACCCCCCCGCAGGCGGCGGCGCCCCCCATACCGAACCACTGACCGAGGTCGTCTACGGCCCGCGGCCGCGCGGTTGGGTGCGCTTCATCACCTCGACCGATCACAAGCAGATCGGCATCAACTACATGGTGACGGCGTTCATCGGGCTCCTGGTCGCGGGCCTGTTGGCCGAGGGCATGCGCACCCAGCTCTCGGTGCCGAACAACAACGTGCTGAGCCTGAACACCTACAACCAGTTCGTCACCATGCACGGGACGATCATGCTGTTCGTCTTCCTGGGGCCGTTCGGCTTCGCCGGGCTGGGGAACTACCTGATCCCGCTCATGATCGGCGCTCCGGATATGGCGTTCCCCCGGTTCAACAACCTGTCGTTCTGGCTGTACCTGTCCGGGTTCGTCCTCCTGGCCATGAGCTTCTTGACCAACAACGGCGCGGCCGACTTCGGCTGGTTCGGCTATGCGCCACTCACGTCGGCCATCCATTCGCCGGGGCCAGGGGCGGACATGTGGATACTGGGTGTGGCGCTCACCGGTTTCTCCGGGATCTTCACCGCCATCAACATCATCACCACCGTCTTCTGCCTGCGCGCCCCGGGCATGGTCATGTTCCGCATGCCGATCATGGTGTGGAACGAGCTGGTCACCATGTTCCTCCTCCTCCTGGCGTTCCCGGTGCTCACCGCGGCGATGGCGCTGCTCTACGCCGACAGGCACCTGAACACCCACTTCTTCGACCCGCTCCACGGCGGGCAACCGATCCTGTGGCAGAACCTGTTCTGGTTCTTCGGCCATCCGGAGGTGTACATCCTGGCCCTCCCCTACTTCGGCATCGTCACGGAGATCTTCGCCACCATGTCCCGCAAGCCGGTGTTCGGCTACAAGGGCATGATCGCGGCCACGCTCTCCATCGGCGCCCTGTCCATGGGCGTCTGGGCCCACCACATGTACACCACCGGCGCGGTGCTGTTGCCGTTCTTCGCGGCAACCTCCTTGTTGATCGCCGTGCCCACCGGCATCAAGTTCTTCAACTGGATAGGCACCATCTGGCGGGGCAGCATCACGTTGAACACCCCCATGCTGTTCTCCATCGGCTTCCTGCTCATGTTCCTCTTCGGCGGCTTCACGGGGGTGGTCCTGGCCCAGCCGCCACTGGACTTCCAGCTGCACAACACCTATTTCATCGTCGCCCACTTCCACTACGTGATGTTCGGCGGGTCGACCTTCGCCGCCTTCGCCGGGATCTACTACTGGTACCCGAAGTTCACTGGCCGGAAGCTGGACGAGCGCTGGGGGAAGCTCAGCTTCGTCCTCATGCTCATCGGCTTCAACCTGACCTTCTTCCCGCAGCACGATCTGGGCCTGCGGGGCATGGGTCGGCGGGTGGCGACCTACCCGGACAACATGGGCTGGAACTTCCAGAACATGCTGTCGTCGATCGGCGCCTACATCCTGGGCGTCGGGGTCATCCCCACCATCTGGAACATGTTCCACAGCTACCGCAAGGGTGAGATCGCCGGCGACAACCCGTGGGACGGCCAGACGTTGGAGTGGGCGTGCTCGTCGCCGCCGCCCGACCACAACTTCGAGTCGCTGCCCCCCATCCGCTCGGAGCGGCCGCTGTGGGACGCCAACCACCCGGACTCGCTCACCAAGGTCGGCCACTGACATGAAGGTCGAGTCATGAAGGTCGAGTCATGAAGGTCGAGTGGCGCACCGCCATCGGTGCCGCGTTCCTGCTGGCTGTGGGCTGCATCGTGTATGCGTTCCTCATCAAGGACCCCTCGGAGCAGGCCGGGGTCATGATGCTCCTCTTCGGTGGGGCCGCCTACCTGATGCTCGGGTCGTTCCTGATCCTGCAGTGGCTGCGCCGCCACAAGATCCCTCGGCCCGAGGACAACAGCGAAGGCACCTACGAGGAGGTGGCCGGCGAGTCCATCGCCTACTTCCCGTCGGCCAGCCTGTGGCCGGCCGGCATCGGCCTCGGCGCCACCATGATCGCCGTGGCCCTGATCTTCGGGAACTGGTACTTCATCATCGCCCTGCCCCTCCTCCTCGGCTCCATCATCGGCTACGCCGTCGAGGCCGAGGCCGGCTTCGAGGTCCAGGAGCACCTGACCGAAACTGAGGCGGACGAGGCCCGCACCCCGACGCACCGGGAGCGCTGAGCCGGGAGCGGTCGCGGCGTGACCAACCACCGGCCGACCCCTTCCCCTCCGCCGCAGCTGCACCTCGACGCCTTGGTGGCGGTGGCCGTCGGAGGGCTCTTCGGTGCCGCGGCCCGCCAGGCCGTCGAGCAAGGGCTGCCCACCGCACCCGCCGCGTTCCCCCTCACCACCGTCCTCATCAACCTGGTCGGGGCCCTGCTCCTCGGTGCGCTCCTCGAGGGCCTGGCCCGCGCCGGCGACGACCGCGGGAGGCGGCGGCGCATCCGGCTGGTCGCCGGAACCGGCTTCCTCGGCGCGTTCACCACATACAGCACGTTCGCCATCGAAGCGGATCTCCTGGTCCACGCCGGCCATCCCCTGCGCGCCGCCCTGTACGTCGCCGTCACCGTGGCGGCCGGCCTGGTCACGGTCGTCGCCGGTATCGCCGTCGCCGCCGGGGGCCATCGCCGGCGGGCCGCCCGCCTCCCTCTCGATCCCGACATCGACGCGAGCGTCGACCGCGACCCCGGGGCCGGGAGGTCACAGTGAGCGCATCGGACGTGGTCTGGGTCGGCCTGGGGGGCAGCGCCGGTGCCGTGGCCCGCTTCATGCTCGACGGCGCCGTCCGGGCTCGCAGCCAGAGCCGGCTGCCGGTCGGGACGATCACCATCAACGTCACCGGGTCCCTCGTGCTGGGGGTGCTCACCGGTCTGGTCATGTTCCATGCCGCCCCTTCCGTGCTGGTGACGGTGGCAGGTACCGGGTTTTGCGGCGGCTACACCACCTTCTCCGCCGCCAGCTTCGAGACGGTCCGCCTGGTGCAGGAGCGGGCCTACGCCACGGCCGCCCAGAACAGCCTGATCACCCTGGCCGGCGCCCTCGGCGCCGGCGCCCTCGGCTTGCTGCTCACGTCTTGGTGAAGGCACCCCGGCCTGGCGTCAGCCCCGGTCGGGCGACAGCCTCTCGATCACGTGGTCGGCAGCTGGCTGGCGAGCGACCGGCCGCCGAAGAGCCGCCAGGTGACGACGGCGACGACCGCGGTGACAACCGCGCCCACCACGAACGCCGATCGGAGGCCGCCGACGGCGGCGACGGCGCCGCCCACCAGCGCCCCGACCGGGCTGGCCCCCATCCCCACGACCCGGAAGGCGCTGACCACTCGACCCATCATGGCGTCAGGGATGAGCGCCTGACGCAGGGAGACGGCGACCACGCTGAAGAGCACGGCGGCGAACGACAGCAGGGCCAGGCCGACGGCGCAGATTGCGGCGTCGGGCGCCAGGCCGGCCAGGAGGATCCCCCCGGCCAGGACGACCAGCGACGAGCGCAGAACGCCGGAGCGGCCCAGGCGGCGGGCCAGGGGCGTGGCCGTGAGGGACGCGGCGACACCGCCGACGGCCATGGTGGCGAGCAGCAACCCGTAGCCGCGGGCGTGCACACCGAAGCGGCGCTCGGCCAGCAGGACCAGGACGGCTTCGGCCATGCCGAGGGCCAGGTTGGTGGCGCCGATGGCCAGGGCCAGGCTGCGCAGGAAGGGATGGTGGGCCAGCCAGGCGATGCCCTCGGCCACGGCCCGCCGCAGCGGGATCTGCTCGGCACCGCCCGGGCGGCCGGGCTCGGCGGCCGGATCTCCATCATCGACGGGGGCCGCCGCCCGGTAGCGGCCGGGCAGCGAGGCCACCAGGGCGGCACTGGCGGCGAAGCTGACCGCGTCCAGGGCGAACGGGAGCGAGGTGGCCAG
The DNA here is from genome assembly GCA_965276635.1 of Acidimicrobiales bacterium. Taxonomy (GTDB): domain Bacteria; phylum Actinomycetota; class Acidimicrobiia; order Acidimicrobiales; family Palsa-688; genus CBDIBC01. The sequence goes on from CBDIBC010000005.1 coordinate 802,953, forward strand.
CGCGAAGCAGACGCCGCCGAGCGCCGGTCCGGCGAACTGCTCGCCGACCACCTCGGCCCCGTACAGCCGGGCGTTGGCCCGGCCCAGTCGGACGTCCCCGGTCCCGACCAGGGCCGGCACCATGGCCTGTGAGGCGCCGTCGAAGAGGGTGGTGCCCACCCCGATGGCCGCCGCGAACAGGGCCAGGCTCCATATCTGGACGGCACCCTGGATGACGGCCAGGGCCAGCCCGCCCACCACCAGGGTGCGAACGCCGTCGGTGACCCACATGACGCGGCGCCGGTCACTGCGATCGATGACGGCGCCGCCCAGCAGCCCGAACAGCAGCCACGGGGCGGTGCCCGCGGCGGTGACGACGGAGACCAGCAGCGGTCGGGTGGTCAGTCGGGTGGCGAGGAGCGGGAAGGCGGCGATGGCCAGCCCGTTCCCGATGGTCGACACGGCGGACGCAGACAGCAGCAGGCCGAAGGAGCGGCCCAGGCCGCGCCGGTCCCGTCCCGCCTGTACTGCGCCCACGCGCCATCTCCGTTCCGCTGCAGGACTGTGCTGTCAGAGGGGTGCTATCAGGGGTGCTGCTAGAGCGGGTCGCCGGGCGCGGAGGGCGACCCACCCGCCGAGCTGCCACCGTCACCGGATGCGGAGACGGTCCGCTCGGCCGGCGAGTCGGCGTCGCCACCGTCACCGTCGCGACCGTTCCCGTCGTGACCGTTCTGGTTGCCGCCATGGCCATTGGCGGCGGCTCGGACGGGCTCGTCGACCGCGTGGCCGTTCTCGTCGTGGCCGTTCTCGTCGTGGCCGTTCCCGTCGCGACCGTTGCCCGCGTGGTCGTGGTGCTCGCCGACCGTGTGGTAGGCGCCGTCGACCGTTCGGTAGATGTAGCCACCGACGGGTTTCATGATGATGTGGTTGCCAGTGCGCTGGAGGGCATGGCACGCCTTGTAGGCGATGACACCCGACACCACCGGGCCGATGAAGGCGCCGTACTGGAGGATCTCGATGAGGTGCTCGAAGGCAATGTGGAGGTCGGCGCCGAGCAGGTCGGTGGCCGACGCCAGGGTGAGGTCGATGAAGAAGGCCAGGCCAGCCACGCCGACGGCGGTGCGGAACGGCTTGTCACGGGGGCGGTCGAGAAGGTTGTGGGCCTCGTGGTCGTTGTAGATCAGTCGGTCGATGATCGGCCAGGCGAACATCAGGCCGAACACGATGCCAGGGATGAGCAGGCCGGGGAAGAACGGGTCGGCGATCTCGTGACCCCACGATCGGAACTCCCAGTGCGGCCACAGCCGCACTGCGCCGTCCAGCCAGCCGACGTACCAGTCCGGCTGGGATCCGGCCGACACGGTGTAGGGATTGTACGGGCCGTACAGCCAGATGGGGTTGATCTGGACGAGGCCGCCGAGGGCGCCCAGGACGGCGAACACCAGCATGAACAGGGCCCCGGACTTGATGGCGTACTGCGGCCACAGCCGGCTTCCCTTGATGTTCGTCTCCGTCTTGCCCGGCCCGGGGAAGTCGGTGTGCTTCTGGCGCCAGATGATCATCAGGTGGACGGTCAGCAAACCGAGGATCAGCAGCGGGAAGATGAACTCGTGGAGGACGAACAGGCGCGTCAGGAGCGTGGTCCCCGGGAACTGCCCGCCCCACAGGTTGAGCACCAACCACGTCCCGATCAGGGGTATGGACTCCATGATCGAGTAGACGACCCGCAGGCCGGTGCCCGAGAGCAGGTCGTCGGGCAGCGAGTAGCCGCTGAAACCCTCGAGCATGACGGACATCAGGAGCAGCAGGCCGATGGTCCAGTTCACCTCGCGCGGCCGGCGGAAGGCCCCGGTGAAGAAGATGCGGCACAGGTGGAAGGCGATGGCGGCCATGAACACCACCGCCGCCCAGTGATGGATCTGGCGCATGACCAGGCCGGCACGCACGTCGAACGACAGGTCGAGGACCGACTGGTAGGCCAGCGACACGTGCTGGCCGCGCAGCGGACCGTAGCTGCCGTTGTACACGACGCTCTTGTCGGACGGGACGTAGAAGAGGGCCAGGTAGGTACCGGTGATCAGCAGGATCACGAAGCAGTACATGGCGATCTCGCCGACCATGAAGGACCAGTGGTCGGGGAAGATCTTGTCGAGGGCGCTCTTCACGAAGCCAGCAGAGCCGAAGCGGTCGTCCACCTCGTCCAGCGCCTTCTGCTGGAGCGTGAACCGCTTCTCGGCGGCCAGTCGTTCCTCGGTCGTGCTCATCCGCGGTTCCAGAAACCAGGGCCCACGGGCTGATCGTAGTCCCCCTGGGCGATGAGATAGCCATCCTGGTCCACCGCCAGGGCCAGCTGCGGCAGCGACCGGGGCGCCGGTCCGAACACCGGCTTGCAGTCCAGGAGCAGGTCGAAGGTCGACTGGTGGCACGGGCACACCAGCTGGTGGGTCTGCACGTCGTAGAGGCCGACCGGACACCCGGCGTGGGTGCAGATCTTGGAGAAGGCGACGACCCCGTTGATGATCCAGCTCTCCCGACCGGGCTGGACCCGGAACTTCGCGTTTCCCACGTTGATCAGCACGGTGGCCGACTGGGCCTGGTCCTGCTGGTTCTCGGGGAAGACGGTGAGGATGCCGTCAGGGTTCACGTCGGTGGGCCGCAGCGGGCGGTTGTCGATGGTGACCACTCGCACACCCGGGGACCATCCGGTGTGCAGGAGCGTGCCGTGCGGCCGCGGGCCGAGGGATGCGATCGGGAACAGCGCCCCGAGGCCGAAAACCCCGCCGACCAGTCCGAGCATGCGCAGGAGGAAGGGCCGCCTGGCCATAGGCTCCGTCGCCCGGGTCAGCGACTCGGTGACCGCCTTACGCATGTGCGGGCTGGAGCTGGCATGGTGGCCGCGGCTGGCGGTCACCTCCTGGCCGGGGAGCAGGTCCCTGGCCCAGATGACGAGACCGGCGGCCAGACCTCCGAACCCGAAGAACAGCAGGATCCCCTCGGCCTGGGGCTGGCCGCCCAGCACGTAGGTGAGGGCCAGGCCGATGCCGGCCAGGACCGGGAGCATCCAGCACGCTGCCACCTTCAGCTCGGCTCTGCGGGCACCGCGGGGATCGTCACGGAAGCGCCACCAGGTGTCGTCTTGGTCGGTGGGGACGTCCTCGGGCCAGGCGTCGTCGGGTCCCAGGCCGTAATGGGTCGGATCCAACCGCCCGTGCTGGTCCACAGGGCTCGTGGCCGGATGGTGCCCGTCAGCGGGGTGTTCGGCGGGTGAGTGCTCGGTCGTGGTCATCCTCGGTTACCGATCAGGCGGGAGATGACGAGCAGCGCCCCGAACCCCACGACGATGCCGACAAAGCCCTCGGCCACCGGCCCGAAGTGGGAGATGCCGAGACCGCCGCGATTGTTCGGACGGTGGAGGTACTGCACGTACTGGGCGATGGACGAGACCTGCTGGTTCGACAGCTGGCCGGTGCCGAAGACGGGCATCGGCTTGGGACCGACCCGGACCGCCTCGGCCACCTGGGTCAGGTTGGCGTTCGACAGGGCAGGCACGACGTTGCCTTTGCTCAACATGCCGCCAGCACCGGTGGCCTGGTGGCACTGGGCGCAATTGAGGGAGAAGTTCTGCTGACCCTGGGACAGGTTGACGCACCCGTTCGTGTTCGATTCGCTACACAGCGGCGCCACCGTCGGGATGTCGGGACCCTGGCTCTTCGTCCCGGTGATAGCCGGCAGCGCGGCGATGTAGGAGTCCAGCTGCCGGATCTCCTCGTCGGTGAAGTACGGGTGGTGTCGGACGGCCTGCTGGTCGGCCGCATTGACGGGCATCCGGCCAGTCGTGAGGTAGAAGTCAGCGGCCGCCGCCCCGGAGTCGACCAGCTCCGGCGCCCCTACGTTCCCGCCGGTGCCGTTCACGCCGTGGCAGCTCTGGCAGTGGGCGATGTACAGCTGTTCGCCGGCATTGATGACCGTCGGATCCGAGCTGACCCGGACCGGAGCGCCTTGGGCGAAGTCCCCGGTGAGGCCCAGCACCGAGAAAGCCACGGCCGTGACGGCGATAGCGATGAGCGGACCGGCCAGCAGGCGACGGTGCCTCTGGAGGAGGGAACGCACGGGGCGGACGAGCGAGCCGGTCACTTCAGCACGAAGATAGCGCCGAACAGGGCGATCCACACCACGTCGACGAAGTGCCAGTAGTACGAGAGGAACTCGACCGCCGGTGCGGTGCGATGGCCGAAGCGCACCGACTTCTTGGCCCGGAAGCCCATGAGCGTCATGCCGAACAGGCCGCCGATGACGTGGATGGCGTGGAACCCGGTCAGGACGTAGAAGCAGCTGGTGTAGGCGTTCTGGCTGATGTCAAACGGGCGGTTGGCCCAGTCTGACGCCTGCATGCCCACGAAGAGGGCGCCCAGGGCGAACGTCAGCATCAGCCACCCGAGGAAGCCACTCTTGTCGCCCTTGGTCGTGCGGTGCACCGCCATCTGCATCGTCCCCGACGACAGGACCAGCAGGATGGTGGCGATGAGGACGGGGACGACGTCGAGCGTGTCGCCCGGCGGCGGCCAGACCTTGGTCGACGCTCGCAGCGAGAAGAAGGCAGCGAAGAGGCCGGAGAAGAACATCAGCTCCGACGACAGCCACACGATGACGCCGACGTTGAGCAGTGCGGGCCGGTAGTCCGCCGGGTTCACCGGTCGGATCACGGTCGGGCTGGATGCCGCCGGCGCCTCGGGGGGGGAGATCGCAGTCACTGGGCTCTCTTTCTACACAATCACCGACCCTGAGCCCAAGCTGAGCGCGACTCGGTGACGACGGCCGCTCGACTGGGAGCGGGCGGGCGCCTGGAGGTACCGTGGGACCGATGCTGTGGTCACCGTGCCGGTCGCCGTCCCGCCGGTGACCGAGGTCCGCTTCGAGCCCGGCGCGCTGGTGGTGCTGGTGGTCATGTCGGCTGCGTACGCGCTCGGTGTGCGCCGTGCCGGAGGGCGCGGGCATCCGTGGCCCGCCACTCGCACGGCCTCTTTCGGCTTCGGTGTCCTCGTCCTGCTGGTCGCCACCAGCTCCGGGCTGTCGGCCGTGGGTCGCACGAACCTCGTCGTTCACGGCGTGGCCGACATCCTCACCGTCTTCGTGGCCCCGGTCTTCCTCGTTCTCGGCGCCCCCGTCGAGCTGGCTCGCCGAGCCAGCTCCGACCCCGTCCGGTCCCGGATCGACGCGGTGCTGGCCGGCCGGGCGCGGCGCGCCCTCACCCACCCGGTGGTGTCGTGGATCCCCTTCGCCGCCGCCCTGTTCGTCCTCTACTTCACCTCCCTGCTGGCCACGAGCGTGCACAGCAGCACCGTCGCCCAGCTGGTGTCGCTCGGTCTGGTCGCCGCCGGCGTCTTCCTCACCTGGCCGCTCCTGAGCCCCGATACCCCGTCGGTGTGGTTGGGCCCGTTCGCCGTCATGGCCGACATCCTGCTGCTGTTCCTCTACTTCACCGTCTTCGGCCTGGCCGTCGAGAGCCAGGGCTCGACGCCTGTGCCCGGGACGTCGCTGTCCGCTCTGCACACCGCAGGCGGGGTGATCTGGACCGTCGGCGGGTTGGGCTCCATGCTGGTCGTGCTGTACGCCCTGGCCCTGTACCTCCGGGAGGAGGAGCGTCACGCTCCCCCGCGAGGCACGGTCGACGAGGTCGCCGCGGCCCAGCTCGCCACCTGGCGGGCCCAGGCGACGGCGCGCCAGACGGAGGAGCGGGCCGCCCCGCGGACGCCCACCCGGCCGAGCCCGGTGGGCCGACGCCCCGATTGATCACCCTCGACGACGTCACCGAGGCCAGGGCACGCATCCGGGCGGTGCTGCGACCCACACCGGTGCGGCCGTCGGAGTCGCTCTCACGGCTGGCCGGGCGACCGGTGTGGCTGAAGAACGAGCAGGAGCAGCGGACGGGGTCGTTCAAGATCCGGGGCGCCTACAACCGCATCGCCCAGCTGCCCGCCGATGTCGGGGTGGTGGCGGCATCGGCGGGAAACCATGCCCAGGGCGTGGCGCTGGCCGCCTCCCTGACCGGGCACCGGTCCACCATCTTCATGCCTCGCGGCGCCGCTCTCCCGAAGGTGGATGCCACCCGCGCCTACGGGGCGGTGGTGCATCTCGACGGTGAGACGGTGGACGACTGCATCGGGGCGGCCAGGCAGCACGCCGCCAACCACCATGCCGTGTTCGTACCGCCCTTCGACGATCCGGCCATCATTGCCGGGCAGGGCACACTGGGCCTCGAGCTGGCCGAGGAGACCCCCGACGCCGAGGTGGTGGTCGTACCGGTAGGCGGCGGCGGACTGCTCGCCGGCGTGGCCGTCGCCCTGGCCCACGTCCGCCCGTCGGTGCGGGTGATCGGAGTGGAGGCCGCGGGTGCGCCGACCCTGAGCGCCGCCCGCCAGGCCGGGCATCCCGTGCTCCTGCAGCGGATGGCCACCATGGCCGACGGGATCGCGGTCGGCTCGGTCTCGGAGCTGACGTTCGCCCACGCCCAGGCGTATGTCGACGAGGTCGTCACCGTCGACGAGGAGGAGATCAGCCGGGCCATGCTGCTGCTGGTGGAGCGGGCCAAGGCGGTGGTCGAGCCGGCGGGGGCGGCGGCCCTGGCTGCGGTGCTGGCCGGCAAGGTCCCCGGTCGCGGACCAGCGGTCCCGGTGCTGTCGGGTGGGAACGTGGATCCGCTGCTGCTCACCAAGCTGATCGCCCACGGCCTGTCGGCGGCCGGGCGCTACCTGGTGCTGCGGATCGTCATGGACGACCGGCCGGGCGCGCTGGCCGCGCTGACATCGGCGTTGGCCGACCTGCGGCTGAACGTCCTCGACGTCGCGCACCATCGCTCGGGGCGCGCCCTGCACCTGGCCGAGGTGGAGGTCGCCGTCACCGTGGAGACCCGTGACGCCCAGCACCACGAGGAGGTGCTGGGCGCCCTGCGCGCCGCCGGCTACCGGGCCGAACGGGTGGCCTGAGGGACCGCGTTTCGCCGCGGGGCCTGACCACCGAGCGGCGCTCGCCACCAACCAGGCGCCCGGACGGGTGATCTCGGCCGCCCCCACGTCAGCGGGCGGCACCGGTGGGGGCTGGCGTCATCGTTCGCGTGTTTCCCCAGGAACGTCCCTGGGCGAACGCGCGAACGATGCCGACCCCGCCACGATACCGGCCCGCCACCCAGCCGGCCGCCGGCCAGCCGGCCCGGCCGCCGGCCAGCAACTCAGCCCAGGTCGGGGTAGGTGACCTCCCAGAGGGTCAGGCCGTGCGGCGGGGCCAACCGGCCGGCGGCGCCACGATCCCGGGCGCGCAGCACCGAGGCCATCTCCCCCGCCCGGCGCTTGCCGGTACCGATGTCGACCATCATCCCCACCACGGCGCGGACCATCTGCTGGCAGAACGACGACGCCTCGATCTCGAAGCGCAGCAGGCCGTCGCCCGGCTCCACCCAGCGGGCGTCGCGGACGACCCGGACGAGGGAGCCGCCGGGCGGCGGCCGGCGGCAGAACGAGGAGAAGTCGTGCTCGCCGTAGAGGGGGTCGCAGGCCAGCCGCATGGCCCGGAGGTCGAGGGGGTGGCGCACGTGCCAGGCGGCGTGGGCGCTGAAGGGGTCGGCGATGGGGTCGTTGCGGATCCGGTAGCGGTAGCGCCGGCCCGTGGCGTGGTGACGAGCGTCGAAGCCGGGGGCCGCCACCGCGGCGTCGCGGATCACGATGGCCGGAGCCAGCGTCTTGTTCACGGCCCGGACCAGGGCGACCAGGTCGAGGTCAGCTCGGGCGTCGAACGTGACGACCTGGCCCCAGGCGTGCACGCCGGCGTCGGTGCGCCCGGCGCAGGTCAGCTCCACGGTGTGGCGCAGGTGGCGCTCGAGCGCGCCGACGAGCGCCCCGGCAACGGTCGGCTGGCCGGGTTGCGCGGCGAAGCCCCGGAACCCACCACCCAGGTAGGCGACCAGCATCCGCAGCCGGACGGTCGGCGCCGCGGTGACGGCCAGGGGGGCGGCCGGTCCGGCGTCGAGGCTGAAGAGGGTCAGCGGACCGACCGAGCTGGGTGGGAGGGAATCAGACGAGCTCGATGCGCGCCATGGGGGCGTTGTCCCCGTGGCGCGGGCCCAGCTTGAGGATGCGGGTGTAGCCACCGGGCCGGTCGACGTAGCGGGGGCCGATGTCGACGAACAGCTTGTTGGCCATGTCCTTGTCCCGGATGAAGGCAACCACCTGGCGCTGCTGGTGCACACCGCCCTTCTTGGCCTTGGTGATGCACTTCTCGACCACGGGGCGCAGGGCCTTGGCCTTGGCCTCGGTAGTGACGATGCCTTCGGCGGCGATGAGCGACGCCACCAGGTTGCCGAACATGGCCTTCTGGTGGGCAGCACTGCCCCCGAAGCGCCGGCCCCTTCTGGGCCTGCCAGGAACGCCCACGAGCTCAGCCTTCCTTGTTCCGCAGGGACAGGCCCCGCTCGTCCAGCTTGACCAGCACCTCGTCGAGCGACTTCTGCCCGAAGTTGGTGATGGCCAAGAGATCGTCCTCGGACTTGAGGACCAGCTCGCCGACGGTGTTCACCTGCGCCCGCTTCAGGCAGTTGCGGGGGCGCTCGGAGAGGTCGAGGTCCTCGATCGGCAGGTCCAGGTCGGGCGAGCCCGTGGTAGAGGCGCCCACCTCGCCGAGCTCGAGGCCCTGGGGCGCGTCGCTCATGTCGGCGACCAGGCCGACCAGCGAGCGCAACGTGTCACCGGCGCTGGCCAGGGCCTCGCGCGGGCTGATGGAGCCGTCGCTGGTGATGTCGATGACCAGGCGGTCGTAGTTCGTCGACATCTCCACCCGGGTGGGCTCGACGGTGAATGCCACCAGGCGGATCGGCGAGTAGATGGAGTCGACCGGGATGACCCCGATGGTGTTGGACTTCTTGTTCCGGTCGGCGGACTGGTAGCCCCGGCCCCGCTCCACGGTCAGGTCGGCGGCCAGTCGTCCCTTGGTGTTCAACGTGGCGATCACCAGGTCGGGGTTCAGCAGCTCGACGTCGCTGGTCAGGGCGATGTCGCCGGCGGTGACCGTCGCCGGGCCCCGGCTGTCGATGCGCAGGGTGACCGGCTGGTCGGCGAGGACACGCAACACCACGTCCTTCAGGTTCAAGACGATGTCGGTGACGTCCTCCTTCACGCCGGGGAGGGTGGTGAACTCGTGCAGGGCCTCGTCGAAGCGCACCTGGGTGATGGCCGCTCCGGGGATGGAGGAGAGCAGGGTGCGCCGCAGGGCCACACCGATGGTGTGGCCGAAGCCGGGCTCGAGCGGCCCGATGGCGAAGCGCTGCCGGTTTCCTTCCTCCTCGCCGAGGGCCTCGACGGTCGGACGTTGGATGATCAACATGGGGAGAGGACTCTTCCTGCTCGTTACGTGGGGTGAGGGGCTACGTGGGGTGAGGGGCTACGTGGGGTGAGGGGCTACGTGGGGTGAGGGGCTACTTGGAGTACAGCTCGACGATGAGCGACTCGCGGACGGGAACGTCGATGTGGTCGCGCTGGGGAACGTCGAGGACGGTGACCTCGGCCCCGTCTGCGCCCACCTCCAGCCATTGCGGCACCTGGCGGTCCAACGTGTCGAGGTTGTGGCGGACGATGATCATGTTGCGGGACTTGGCCTTCAGCCCGACCACGTCACCCTTGCGGAGGCGGTAGCTGGGGATGGTGACCCGCTTGCCGTTCACGGTCACGTGGCCGTGGCGCACGAACTGGCGGGCCTGGGCCCGGCTGGCCCCCCACCCGGCCCGGAAGGCGGCGTTGTCGAGGCGCAGCTCCAGCATGCGGAGGAGGTTCTCGCCGGTGATGCCCTGCTGGCGGTTGGCCTCCACATACATGTTGTGGAACTGCTTCTCCAGCACCCCGTAGATGCGGCGGGCCTTCTGCTTCTCGCGCAGCTGGGTGAGGTACTCCGAGCCGGGGCGCATGCGGTCGCGGCCGTGCTCGCCGGGCGGGTACGGCCGGCGTTCGATGGGGCACTTCATCGAGTCGCACTTGGGACCCTTCAGGAACAGCTTCATCTTCTCCCGGCGGCACAGCCGGCAGACGGGACCTGTGTAACGAGCCATCGGTCAGATCTCTGCTTTCGTCAACGTCTCTGCTTTCGTCAACGTCTCTGCTTTCGTTAACGTCTCTGCTTTCATCAACGTCTCTGCTTTCATCAGACCCGGCGCCGCTTCTTGGGGCGGCAGCCGTTGTGGGGGATCGGCGTGACGTCCTTGATGCCCGCCACCTCGATCCCGGTGTTCATGAGCGAGCGGATGGCGGTCTCCCGGCCGGAGCCCGGCCCCTTGACCAGCACCTCGACCTTGCGAACCCCGTGCTCCATGGCCCGCCGGGCGCAGGCCTCGGCAGCCAGCTGGGCGGCGAAGGGGGTGGACTTGCGGGAGCCCTTGAATCCGACGTTCCCGGCCGACGCCCACGACAGCACGTTGCCGTCCGGGTCGGTGATGGAGACGATGGTGTTGTTGAACGAGCTCTTGATGTGCGCCACCCCGTAGGTGACGTTCTTGCGCTCGCGACGACGGGGACGACGCCCGCCCGGCTTCGGTTTGGCCATGGAACCTTTACTTCCTCACCTTTTTCTTGCCGGCAACGGTCTTCTTCGGTCCCTTGCGGGTCCGAGCATTGGTATGGGTCCGCTGGCCGTGGACCGGAAGGCCTCGACGGTGGCGGATCCCCTGGTACGAACCGATCTCCATCTTGCGCTTGATGTCCTGGGACACGTCGCGACGGAGGTCGCCTTCGACCTTCAGGTTGGCGTCGATCCAGGAGCGGAGCCGGACCACCTCCTCGTCGGTGAGGTCGCGGACCCGGGTCCCCGAATCGATCCCCGTGCCCTCGCAGACCGACAGGGCGGCGGTGTGCCCGACGCCGAAGATGTAGGTCAGGGACACCTCGAGTCGCTTCTCTCGGGGAATGTCCACACCGGCGATGCGTGCCATGTTTGCTCTCTACCTCGAATCTCTTGCTCTCAGCCCTGGCGTTGCTTGTGCCGGGGGTTGGTGCAGATGACCATGACGCGCCCGTGGCGGCGGATCACCTTGCAGTGCTCACAGATCGGCTTCACGCTCGGCCGGACTTTCACGACTCACACTCTCGCTCTCGAACAGGTTCGAAGCGCCCCGTGGCGGCAGGAGAACCCGCGCACACGGAAAGCTGCTCCTGGGCCGACTGGCCATGCTATCGTCCGCCGCCGCTTCCATCAAGACGGCAGCGTGCCGGCGGTCAGGCCAGGGTGAAAACTTCGGGACCGTCGTCGGTGACGGCGATGGTGTGCTCGAAGTGGGCGGACAGCGACCCGTCGGCGGTCACCACGCCCCACCCGTCGTCGAGGGTGACGGTCTCGGGGCCGCCGACGTTCACCATGGGCTCCACCGCGAACACCATGCCGGCCCTCATCTTCGGGCCGGGGCGCCCGGGCCAGTAGTTCGGGACCTGGGGCTCTTCGTGCATCTGGGTGCCGATGGCATGGCCGACGTACTCGCGCACCACGCTGAAGCCGGCGCCCTCGGCGACGGTCTGGACCGCGGTGCCGATGTCGTGGAGTCGTCGACCGTCGGTCATCTGCTCGATCCCGGCCCACAGGCTCTCCTCGGTGACCCGCAGGAGCTTCTCGGCATCCGCGCTGATGGCGCCGATGCCCATGGTGAAGGCGGCGTCGCCGTGGTAGCCCTCGACGATCGCCCCGCAGTCGATGGAGATGATGTCGCCTTCCTCCAGGCGGTAGTCGCCGGGGATGCCGTGGACGATCATGTCGTTCGGCGACGCACAGATGACCGCGGGGAAACCGTGGTAGTTCAAGAAGTTCGACCGGGCACCGCGCCGCTCGAGGACATCGCGGGCCACCCGGTCGAGGTCGGCGGTGGTGGCCCCGGGGTGGGCGGCGGCGCGAGTGGCCGCATGCATCTCGGCCACCACCTTCCCGGCCCGGCGCATCTTGGCCAGCTCGTCAGCGTTCCTGCGCACCCCACCATGATGGCCCATGTTCTGGGCAAAGGTGGGCGGTGGGGCGTTCGGGCGAGACCGGCTACCCGCCGATCTGCTGCTGCTGGCGACGGTCGACCTCGTTCACCAGCCGCTCGGTGACCTCGTCAGGGGTCCCGGTAGCGGCCAAGGTGGCGATCAGGTCATGCTGCTGGTACCAGTCGATCAACGGCGCCGTCTCCCGCTCGTAGAGCTCCAGGCGGCGGCGGATGGCCGCCTCGGTGTCGTCGTCGCGTTGGACGACCTCGCCGCCGCAGACGTCGCAGATGTCGCGCACCCGGGGCGGCTTGTCGGTGGTGCTGTAGTTCGCCCCGCAGTCGGAGCACACCCGGCGGCTGGCCAGCCGGGGGAGCGCCGCCTCGGTGTGGATGTCGAGGTTGATGACCAGGTCCAGGCCCCTGGGCGCGAGGATCTCGGCCAGGGCGTCGGCCTGGTTCACGGTGCGGGGGAACCCGTCGAGGATGAACCCACGGTGGGTGGTGTCGTCATGGGTGAGGCGCTCGCGCACCACCCCGACGACGATGTCGTCGGGGACCAGGTCGCCGTCGTCGAGGTAGAGCTTGGCCTTCTGGCCGAACTCCGAGCCGGACCGGACGGCCGAGCGGAACGTGTCGCCCGTGGAGATGTGGGGCACGACGTAGTGCCGGGAGAGTCGCACGGCCTGTGTCCCCTTCCCGGCCCCCTGCTTGCCGAGGATGACCAACCTGGCGCCGGGGTTCACGTCAGTGCCCTCGGGCGGACACTATTTGAGGAAACCTTCGTAATTGCGGAGCATCAGCTGGCTGTCGACCTGCTTCATGGTCTCGAGCGCCACGCCGACCGCAATCAGGATGGTCGTCCCCGCGAAGGGATAGTTCTGGATGTGGAACCAGGCCAGGAAGAGCGACGGCAGCAGGGCGATGAACGCCAACCACAGCGCGCCGGGCATGGTGATGCGGTTCAGGATGGTCTGGAGGTGCCGTTCGGTCGACGGTCCCGGGCGGATGCCGGGGATGTAGCCGCCCTGCTTGCGGATCACGTCGGCCTGCTGGTGGGGGTCGAAGGTGATGGCCGCGTAGAAGTAGGCGAACGCCAGGATCAGCACCCCGTACAGGCCGATGTAGAACAGGTCGTTGGGTTGGGCCAGGTGGGCGCTGATCCACGCCTGGAGCGTCTTGCCCCAACCGTGGCTGGGCAACACGTTCGACAGCAGGATCGGGAAGTACAGCACCGAGCTGGCGAAGATGATGGGGACGACGCCGCCGGTGTTGACCTTCATGGGGATGTAGGTGCTCTGGCCGCCGTACATGCGCCGACCGACGACCCGTTTGGCGAAGGTGACTGGTATGCGGCGTTGACCCTGCTCGACGAAGACGATGCCGACCAGGATGGCGAGCGACACCACGATGATGATGCCGAGCTTGAGCCAGCCGGCCTCGGCTTTCACCGCGGCACCGCCGGCGGGCATGGTGGCCACCACGTTGGTGAAGATCAGGACCGACATGCCCTGGCCGATGCCTCGCTGGGTGATCAGCTCGCCGAGCCACATGACCACGACCGTGCCGGCCGTCATGGTGAGGACGATCAGCAGGACGCGGGGGATGGTGAACTTGGGGATCAGGTCGACGTTCACCCCGCTGCCGTTGCCCAGCAGGCCTCCGCCACCGTTGTGGAACACGTAGGCCAGGCCGGTCGACTGCATGATGGCCAGGGCGATGGTCAGGTAGCGGGTGACCTGGGTCAGCTTCTTCTGCCCGGTCGCTCCCTCTTCGCGCCACTGCTCGAACTTGGGGATGACCACCATCAGCAGCTGGATGATGATCGAGCTGGTGATGTAGGGCATGATCCCCAGCCCGAACACCGCGAACTTGGTGAGGGCACCACCGCTGAAGAGGTTCAGGAAGCTGATGACGCCGGCGTGCGAGGACGACGAGACGAGGGACTGGACGGCGTTGAAGTCGATCCCCGGGCAGGGGATGCTCGCCCCGAACCGGTAGATGACGATGACGCCGAGGGTGAACAGCACCTTCTTGCGCAGGTCGGCGACCCGGAACATGTTTCCTAGGTTCGAAAGCGTGCCCAGCATCTAACAATCTCCCGGAGACGTCCCTCGGGCAACCTAGCTGGCTGACCCGTGTCCAGCCAGCCACGCTGGACCCGCCGAAGGCAGGGTAGCGGGGCGTGGCCGGGCGAGGCGAGCGGATCAGCGGTTGGTGAGGGCGTTCCCCTTCGCCGGCGGGCGCCGGCCGGCGCCCCAGGGCGGTTCGATGATCTCGGTGCGGCCGCCGGCCGCCTCGATGGCGGCCACCGCCGAGCGGGAGAAGGCGTGGGCGGACACCGTCAGCGCCCGGCTGACCTCTCCCCGCCCGAGGACCTTGACCAGGCCCCGCTTATGCACCAGGCCGACGGCGCGGAGGGTCTCGGGGGTCACCTGGTCGCCGGCCACGTCGGCCAGGGCGTCCAGGTTCACCACCACGTACTCCACCCGGAAGGGGTTCTTGAACCCCTTCAGCTTGGGTATGCGCTGCTTGAGCGGCAGCTGCCCGCCTTCGAAGCCGGGCTTGATGTTCGAGCGGGCGCCCTGGCCCTTGGTGCCGCGGCCGGCGGTCTTGCCGCCCTTGCCGGCGATACCGCGCCCGACCCGCCGGCGGGGGCGGGTCGATCCCGGGGGGGGCTTGAGGTCGTGGACCTTCATGCGGAGGCCTCTCTGCTGCTCGTGCCGGGCGGGCCGGCGGTGCTGGTCTCGACGGTGATCAGATGAGGGACCCGGGCGATCATGCCGCGGATCTCGGGACGGTCAGGCAGCGTGTTGGTGGTGCCGATGCCGTGCAGCCCGAGGGCCCGCAGGGTGCCGCGGTGCTTGGGCTTGGTGCCGATCGTCGACCGGACCTGGGTAACGACCAGCTCCGGGGCGGTGGAAGCCGCGGGCATCAAGCCACCTCGTGGGGGACGTGGGGACCGCGCTGGCTCTCCTGGTAGGCCTTCAGCATGCCGGCAGGGGCGACCTCCTCGGGGGACTTGCCCCTGAGGCGAGCGATGTCATCGGGTCGCTTGAGGCCGCGCAGACCAGCGACGGTCGCCTGGGCCACGTTGATGCTGTTCGACGACCCGAGCGACTTGGCCAGGATGTCGTGGATGCCGGCCATCTCCAGGATGGCCCGGGCGGCACCGCCGGCGATGACTCCGGTACCGGGCGCCGCCGGCTTGAGCAGGACCCGCCCCGCCCCGGCCTCGCCGAGGATGGGATGGGTGATGGTCGTGCCGGCCAGGGGCACCGAGAAGAGGTTCTTCTTCGCCTCTTCGATGCCCTTCTGGACGGCGAGGCCCGCTTCCTTGGCCTTGCCGTAGCCCAGGCCCACGTTCCCCTGACCATCGCCGATCACCATGAGCGCGGCGAACGAGAACCTCCGGCCACCTTTGACCACCTTGGAGACGCGGTTGACCTTGATCGTGCGATCTTCGTACTGCTGATCTGCCATTGGTCCTAGAACTCCAGTCCGGCCTCGCGGGCCGCCTCAGCCACTGCGGCCACTCGGCCGTGATACAGGAAACCACCGCGGTCGAACACGACCCGGCTGACGCCGGCCGCCTTGGCCCGCTCGGCGACCAGGCGACCGATCGTGGTCGCCGCCGCCTTGTTCCCCGTGGCCCCGCCGCCGCGAAGATCCTTCTCCGTGGTGGAGGCGGCCGCCAGGGTCGAACCCGATCGGTCGTCGATGACCTGGGCCACGATGTGCCGGTTGGACCGGAAGACGGCCAGGCGCGGCCGCGCCGCGCTGCCGGCAACCTTCTTGCGGACCCGGTGGTGGCGTCGGGCCAACGCCGTCTGCTTGTCCTTGGTCGAGTAACTCATCCGTCGTCCATTCCGTTGCCCCTGCGGCGCAGTGTGTGGAGCAGTGTCACTTGGCGGCCTTTCCGGCTTTGCGCACGACCCGCTCGCCCAGATAGCGAACGCCCTTGCCCTTGTACGGCTCGGGCTTGCGGATCTTGCGGATGTTGGCGGCCACCTGGCCGACCAGCTCCTTGTCGATGCCGGCCACGTTGATCCGGGTCGGCTGCGGCACCTCGAAGGTGATGCCGTCGGGGGCGTCGACGAAGACGGGGTGGCTGAAGCCGAGGGCGAGCTCGATCTGGTTGGTGCTGCGGGCAGTGGCCCGGTAGCCGACGCCGACGATCTCCAGCTCCTTGTTGAAGCCGCTGGTGACGCCCTGGACCATGTTGTTCACCAGGCTGCGGGTCAGGCCGTGCAGGGCCCGGTTCTGGCGCTCGTCGTTGGGCCGCTCCACGAGGAGCGTCTCCGACTCCTGGCGGACCGAGATCTCACCGGGGAGCCGATGCTCCAGGGTTCCCCTGGGGCCCTTGACGGTGACGTTGCGGTCGTCCACCGTCACCGTGACCCCGGAGGGCACGGTGATGGGGCTGCGTCCGATGCGTGACATGGCTGCTCGTCTCCTCTTCGCTCGCTGCCGCTACCAGACGAAGCACAGGATCTCGCCGCCCACGCGGCGCTGGCGCGCCTCGCGGTCGGTCATGAGCCCCTGGCTGGTCGACAGCACGGCGACGCCGAGTCCTCCGAGCACCCGCGGCAGCTTGTCCGCCGCGGTGTACACCCGGAGTCCCGGCTTGGACACCCGACGGATCCCGGAGATGGTCCGGGCTCGCTCGGGCGAGTACTTCATGGTGATCTCGAGCACGCGGCCGGGCCGTTCGTTGGCCTGGCTGACGTCGTAGCTCACGATGTAGCCCTCCTTGACCAGGACGGCCGCCAGGGCCTCCTTCACCTTGGAGGACGGCATGCGCACCGTGTCGTGCATCGCCACGTTGGCGTTGCGGACGCGCGTCAGCATGTCGGCGATGGGATCGGTCATCGTCATCGGGGCGCTCCTACCAACTCGCCTTGGTCACGCCGGGAACCTCGCCGGCGTGGACCAGCTCGCGCAAGCAGATGCGGCACAGGCCGAACTTGCGGAACACCGAGTGCGGGCGGCCGCAACGACGGCAGCGGGTGTACGCCCGCACCTTGAACTTGGGCTTGCGCTGGGCCTTGATGACGAGCGCTTTCTTGGCCATGGCTTAGTTGCCTTCCTTGCGGAACGGGAAGCCGAATGCGTCCAGCAGGGCCCGTCCCTCTGCGTTGGTCGTCGCGGTGGTCACGATGGTGATGTCCATCCCTCGCGGTGTGTCGATCTGGTCGTAGTCGATCTCGGGGAAGATCAGTTGCTCGGTGACACCGAACGTGTAGTTCCCCCGGCCGTCGAAGCCCTTCGGGGGCAGCCCTCGGAAGTCGCGGATACGGGGGATGGCCAGGCTGACCAGCCGGTCGAAGAACTCCCACATGCGGTCGCCGCGCAGGGTCACCTTGGCGCCGATGGGGTTGCCCTCACGCAGCTTGAAGCCGGCGATGGACTTCTTGGCCGTGGTGACGAGCGGCTTCTGACCGGTGATGATGGTCAGGTCCTTGATGGCCCCCTCGAGGAGGGAGGCCTGCTGGGTGGCCCGGCCGACGCCCATGTTGACGACGATCTTCTCGAAGCGTGGCACCAGCATGATGTTGGGCAGGCCCAGGTCCTTCTGCAGCTGGGGCCGGACCTCGGCGTCGAAGCGCCGGCGCAGGCGGGGGCGCTCGATGACGGCGGCCATCACAGCTCCTTCCCGCACTTGCGGCACACACGCTTCTTGGTGCCGTCGTCGTCGATCCGGTACCCGATGCGGGTCGGCCCGTCCTTGGAGCAGACGATGGCCACCGCGGAGGCCGAAATCGGCATGTCCTTGTCGATGATGCCGCCCTTGACCTTCGACTGGGTCTGGCGCAGGTGCTTCTTGGCCACGTTCACGCCCTCGACGATGACCTTGTCGGCCTTCGGCAGGACGCGCATGATGACGCCGGTCTGGCCCCGGTCCTTGCCCGAGAGCACCTGGACTCGGTCGCCCTTGCGCAGCTTGGGCTTGGCCGGCGGCTGGTGCTTGGCCATGGTGGTGCGGCGGCGGCGGGTGGCGGGCATCTAGAGCACCTCCGGAGCGAGGGAGACGATGCGCATGAAGCGCTTGTCGCGCAGCTCGCGACCGACCGGACCGAAGATCCGGGTGCCACGAGGCTGCTGCTGGTCGTTGATCAGGACGGCGGCGTTCTCGTCGAAGCGGATGTAGCTGCCGTCGGGCCGCCGCTTCTCCTTCTTGACCCGGACGACGACGCACTTGACGACCTCGCCCTTCTTGACGTTGGCGCCGGGGATGGCGTCCTTCACGGTGGCCACGAAGATGTCCCCGATCGAGGCGTAGCGGCGCTTGGAGCCGCCCAGCACCTTGATGCAGAGGACCTCCTTGGCCCCCGAGTTGTCGGCCACCCGAAGGCGGCTCTCCTGCTGGATCATTCCAGACCTCCGGTCGGGAGGCGGTGCTTCGCTCTCATTTGGCCCGCTCCAAGACCTCGACGACCCGCCACCGCTTCAGCTTTGACAGCGGTCGGGTCTCCGACAGGCGGACGCGGTCACCGACGCGGGCGTCGTTGCCCTCGTCGTGGGCGTAGAAGCGCTTGGTGCGCTGCACCGTCTTGGCGTAGCGGGGGTGGCGAACGCGCTCGATGACCGCGACCACAGCCGTCTTGTCCATGGCGGTGGACACGACCAGGCCCTCACGGACCTTGCGGGCATTGCCGCGCTCGCTTGCCCCCGCGGAGCTCTGTTCGCTGTCTGCCATCAGTTCCTCACCTTGTCGGCTGCCTCGGCCGCTTCGATCTCCCGTTGGCGCAACAGGGTCGAGATGCGGGCAACCTCTTTGCGTACCTGGCCCATGCGGGCCGAGTTGTCCTGCTTGCCGGTGGCCATCTGGAACCGGAGGTTGAACAGCTCCTCCTTGGCCTCGACCATCCGCTGCTCCAGCTCGATCTCGTTGAGCTCGCGCAGCTCTTGGAGGTTCGCCATCAGATGTCCACCTCCACGTCCTCTTGCTGGGACCTGACCACGAAGCGCGCCTTGATCGGCAGCTTCTGGATGGCCCGCTCCATGGCGGAGCGGCCGAGGGCCTCGGGCACCCCGCCGAGCTCGAAGAGGATGCGCCCGGGCTTGACCACGGCGACCCAGAACTCCGGGTTGCCCTTTCCCGAGCCCATGCGGGTCTCGGCCGGCTTGGCGGTGATGGGCTTGTCGGGGAACACCCGGATCCACACCTTGCCGCCCCGCTTGATGTGGCGGGTCATGGCGATACGGGCAGCTTCGATCTGGCGGGCGGTGACCCAGCCGGGCTCCAGGGCCTGGATGCCGTAATCGCCGAAGGTGACGAGGGTTCCGCCCTTGGCCTGGCCGGTGAGCCGGCCCCGCTGCTGCTTGCGGTGCTTGACCTTTCGAGGCATGAGCATGAGCTATGCGTCCTTCGGGAAGTGCGGTGTCTCGTGGTGCTCGCCGCTGGTGCGGCGCTCGATCTCCTCTTCCTCGGCGAGGAGGCGCTCCAGCTCGGGGTCCACCTTGACGATGGGGCGCTCGGTCTCTTCCTCGGCGGGCGGGGCCTCACCGGCGACCGGCGGGGCCGCCGCCGGTGGAGCGGGGCTGGTCGCGCTGACGGAGGCAGGCTCCGCGCTGACGGAGCCAGGCTCGCCGGCGTCGGGCCGGCGTCGGCCGCCGCCGGCGGTGACCACCCGACGGGGACGCCCCTGGCCGGAGGTCTCCCCCACGGCCATGGCTGCCTCCCGGCTGATCTTGTCCTCGGCGGAGACCTTGTAGGGCAGGATGTCGCCCTTGTAGATCCACACCTTGACGCCGATGCGGCCGTAGGTGGTCTTGGCTTCGCGGAAGCCATAGTCGATGTCGGCGCGCAGCGTGTGCAGGGGGACCCGACCCTCGCGGTAGAACTCGCGCCGGGACATCTCCGATCCGCCGAGCCGACCGGCGCACTGCACCCGGATCCCGAGGGCGCCGGCCTTCTGCACCGTCTGCACCGTTCGCTTCATGGCTCGGCGGAAGCTCACCCGCCCGGCCAGCTGGTCGGCGATGCCCTGGGCCATAAGAGCAGCGTCGAGCTCTGGCTGCTTGATCTCCTGGATGTTCAGCTGGACCTTCGGGTTCTTGGTGATCTGGGCCAGGCGGGTGCGGAGGCGGTCGGCCTCGGCGCCGCGGCGACCGATGACGATGCCGGGCCGAGCGGTGTGCACGTCGATGCGCAGGCGATCACGGGTGCGCTCGATCTCGATGCGGCTGACCGCCGCCCGCTCGAGCTGGCTCATCAGGTAGTGGCGGATCTCCCAGTCCTCGATGAGGTAGTTCTGGTAGTCGCGATCGGTGAACCACCGGGACTTCCAGTCGGTGGTGACCCCGAGGCGGAATCCGTACGGGTTGACCTTCTGGCCCATCTACGTATCATCCTTTGCCTGGTCCGTCGCGCCTTCGGGCGGGGTGGTGGTCTGCTCCGCATCTGCCTCTTCGGCCGCGCCTGCTTCTTCTGCTTCTTCGGCCGCCACCGCGGCCGCGGTGGTGTCGACGATGCCCGCCTCGTCCTCGGCGGCGGCCACGGCTCCGGCGTCCGTCGCTGCCATCGCGTCATCCGCCTCGGTGTCGGCCGTCGTCTCGATCGTGCCCTCGGCATCCTCGGAGGCCACGGCCAACGCGTCGGCGTCCACGATGCCCTGCTCCTCGGCCTCCGCCGCCACCTCGGCGGCGCTGGGTTCGGTGGCGCTGGGTTCGGTGGCGCTGGGTTCGGTGGACTCGTCGTCGGGCGTCTCGATGGGCTCGTTGCGGCGGCGCTGGGCCCGGCTGCGGGTGTCGTCGCTCGACTTGCGCGCCCCGGCCACGCGGCGGGCCCGCTGGGCCAACTGCTCGGCGCGGCGGCGGGCGACCAGGCGCTCCAGCTCGGCCTCGGGCAGGCGGCTCACGATGATGGTGATGTGGGTGGTCCGCTTGCGGATGCGGGTGGCCCGTCCCCGGGCCCGGGGACGCCACCGCTTGATGGTCGTGCCCTCGTCGGCGAAGCAGGCCGACACGTAGAGCTCTTCGGAGTCGAGCTCGTCGTTGTTCTCGGCGTTGGCCACCGCGGAGCGCAGCACCTTGCCCACGGTGAAGGCGGCGTCGCGCTCGGAGAAGCGCAGGATGTCCTCGGCCTCGTGCACGGGGCGGTTGCGCACCAGGTCGAGGACCTCGCGGATCTTGTTCGGGGCCACGCGGGCGTGGCGCAGGACGGCGCGGGTGCCTTCTCGCTCGTTGGTCTTCAACCCTGGCATCTAGCACGTCCTCCTGAGCGCGAAGGTCGATCCGGCTTTGCCGGTCGGCCGGAGCACGATCAGCTCGCCGAGCAAGCTCTGCTTGCGAGTGCGACGAGTCATCGTCGACCTGCCCGCTCTTGGCCGGCGTGGAAGCGGAACGTCCGGGTCGGGGCGAACTCACCGAGCTTGTGGCCGACCATCGATTCGGTGATGTAGACGGGCACGTGCTTGCGGCCGTCGTGGACGGCGACGGTGTGACCGACCATGTCGGGGATGACGGTGGATCGGCGAGACCAGGTCTTGATGACCCGCTTCTCGTTGCGCGAGTTCAGATCGTCGACCTTCTTCAACAGATGGTCGTCGACGAACGGACCCTTTTTCAGGCTGCGGGGCATGCGTTACCTCCGGGCGCCGCGGGTGCGCCGACGGCGGACGATGAGCTTCTCGGACGGCTTGGTGCGATCGCGGGTGCGACCCTCGGGCTTGCCCCACGGTGACGTCGGGTGGCGACCACCGGACGTCTTGCCCTCGCCACCGCCGAGGGGGTGGTCGACGGGGTTCATGGCCACACCGCGTGTCTGGGGGCGGACGCCCTTCCAACGGTTGCGGCCGGCCTTGCCGATGCTGATCAGCTCGGCCTCGGAGTTCCCGACCTCACCGAGGGTGGCCCGGCAGTCGATCGGCACCCGGCGCATCTCGGTGGAGGGGAGGCGGAGGGTGGCATGATCGCCTTCCTTGGCGACCAGCTGGACGCTCATGCCGGCGCTGCGGGCGATCTTGGCGCCGCCGCCCGGCTTGAGCTCCACGTTGTGGACGACGGAGCCGACCGGGATGTAGCGCATCGGCAGGGCGTTGCCGGGGCGGATGTCCGACCCTTGGCCGCTGCGCAGCACGTCGCCGACGCGGACCCGGGCGGGGGCCAGGATGTAGCGCTTCTCGCCGTCGTGGTAGTGCAGGAGGGCGATGCGGGCGTTGCGGTTCGGGTCGTACTCGATGGTCGCCACCGTCGCCGGCACGCCGTCCTTGGTGCGGCGGAAGTCGATGATGCGGTACTGCTGCTTGTGGCCACCGCCGCGGTGGCGGGCCGTCTTGCGGCCGTAGGCGTTGCGTCCGCCCGTCCTGGGCTTGGGAGCCAGCAGGCTCTTCTCCGGGCGGGTCCGCGTGATCTCGGCGAAGTCCGACGTGGTCTGGAAGCGGCGGCCCGGGCTGGTCGGCTTGCGCTTGCGGAGCGGCATCAGCTGTTCCCTTCGAAGATCGGGATGCTCTGACCCTCGGCCAGGGTGACGATGGCCCGCTTGGTGTCGGCCCGCTTGCCGAAGGTCTGCTTGCCCCGGTTCCGCTTGCGCTTGCCGGGACGGTTCAGGGTGTTCACCTTGACCACCTGCACGTTGAAGATGGCCTCGACGGCGTGGCGGATCTCGATCTTGTTGGCGCCGGGAGCGACGACGAAGGTGTAGGCGCCCTGGTCGAGCAGGCCGTAGGACTTCTCGGACACGACCGGCCGGAGGATGACGTCGCGGGGGTCGCCGCTCATGGCGTGGCCTCCTCGGTGGGCTCGGCGGGCGGCGCGCTGGCTACCTCGACGGTGGACGGCGACGGCGACGGGGACGGGGACGGCGTGGCGGTGGACGGCGTGGCGGTGGACGGCGTGGCGGTGGACGGCGTGGCGGTGGACGGCGTGGCCGCCACCTGGGTCGCCTCGCCGTGGTCGCCCGGCAGCGTCTCGGTGGTGAAGACGATCCACTTGTTGACCAGGACGTCGTAGGCGTTCAGCTCACCGGCCCGGACGATCTGCACATCGGGGAGGTTCCTGAAGGACTTGTAGGCCTCTTCGTCATCGCGGGCCAGCACCACCATCACCCGGCCCTCGAAGCCGAGCGCCGCCAGCGCCAGGCGGGCGTCACGGGTGGATGGCGGCGACCAGGGCCACGGGGCGACGACGGCGACCCGGCCCTCCGACGCCCGGTCCGACAGGGCCGAGCGCAGGGCCAGCTGCACCATCTTCTTGGGGGTGCGCTGGCGGTAGCTCCTGGGCTTGGGGCCGAGAGCGACACCACCGCCGGTGAACTGCGGGGCCCGCTCGGAACCCTGACGGGCTCGGCCGGTGCCCTTCTGCTTGAACGGCTTCTTGCCACCGCCGGACACCTCGGCCCGGGTCTTGGTGCTCTGGGTGCCGGACCGGGCGGCGGCCAGCTGGGCGGTCACCACCTGGTGGAGGACCGAGACGTTCGGCTCGATGCCGAAGAACGACTCGTCGAGGGTGACGCGCCCGGTCTCGGCGCCCTGGGTGTCGCGCACGGCGATCTCGGCCGCCATCACTTGCCTCCCTTGATCGCGCCGCGAATGAGCACGGTCGCGCCCCGCGGACCGGGCACCGCCCCCTTGATCAGCAGCAGATCACGCTCCACGTCGGCGGACACCACCTCGAGGTTCAAGGTGGTGACCTTGGCCGAACCCATCTGACCGGCCATCCTGGTGCCCTTGAAGACACGGGCCGGTGTGGCGCAGGCGCCGATGCCGCCGGGGGCCCGGTGATGCTTGTGGTTCCCGTGGCTGGCGCCCTGGCCCTTGAAGTTGTGGCGCTTCATGCCGCCGGCGAAGCCCTTGCCCTTGGACACGGCGGTGACGTCGATCTTGTCGCCGGCGCTGAGACGGTCGACGCCCAGCTCCTGGCCGACGGTGTAGTCGCCCGTGTCGTCGACCCGCAGCTCCACCAGCTTGCGGCCGGGGTCCACCTCGGCCTTGGCGAAGTGGCCGGCGAGCGGCTTGTTCACGGTGCTCGCCTTGCGCACGCCGTAGGTCACCTGCAGGGCGGAGTACCCGTCCCGGTCCGGTGTCTTCAGCTGGACGACCCGGGCCGGCGTGACCCGCACGACGGTGACCGCGATGGCACGGTGCTGGTCGTCCCAGATCTGGGTCATGCCGACTTTCTCGCCGACGATCGCTTTCGATGACACAGCAGGCTCTCTCTCGGGGTTCGTGGCGGAGGGGGCCGGCACCGGTCACGGGGACCGACCGCCTCACACGCGGACACGGCGTAGCGGACAGGCCACTCAAAGAGGGCAGGCCCGAGATGCTGCGTTCGATGGGTTGTGGCCGCGGGGTCTCCGCCCGGGCGTTAGCTGCCCAACCGGACACCCGCAGACCGCAGGTGCTTCTACGACAACTGGTCACTATAGCTCCTCGCTGTCGCCGGGCGCAGCCTGTGAGGCGAAAGGCCGGCGAGTGCCCACTTTCCCGGCATGGCCGTCACCGCTCTGGGGCCACAAAACGGCGCCACTCGGCCCCACCAGCCTCCCGCAGCCCGATCCCCCGTCAGACGAAGACGAAGACGAAGACGACGTTCGGCTCACGTCCTTGCCTAGCGCCTCCGCTGAAGCGGGTGGACATGAGGGCACTGATCCCTGCCACCGCGCCGGGCTGCCGGCCACCTCCGATGGGCCCTTCGAACATGATCATCGCCGCACCGGCCGACCCGCCCAGCCGTGGCCGGTGGTTCGATCGTCAACTGGCCCGGAGGTACTGGCCGATGGCGCGTCGGATGGCTTCGGAAACGCTGATGCGCTCCTCGGCGGCCCGAAGCAGCAGGTCACGTTTGAGCTCGGGGCCGAGCCGGACTGATTCCACTGACGAGGCCGCAGAGCCCATCGGCGGTCGACCGCCACGACGTCGACGCAGCAGCTCCTCGGCGTCGTAGCCCCTCCCGGCTTCATCGGCCATAGCTTCGACCATCTCATCGGTGATCGCAGCACCGTCCGCGGTACTCCCGTGCGTATCGGGCATGGTCACCATCTTCCCTTCAGCAGGTCTCGGTATTTCGCTTGCATCGGCATGAAGTGGATCACCGCCGGTCCCTGCGGACGGTCCATCACCACACTTCGAGCAGGTTCCCGGCTCGGTCAGGGCCGAGAACCAGGTAGCGGGTAGGTCCGTGGCGACCTCCTCGACGACCACGGCATGGCGGACGGCGTGATGGCTGTCCTCCACGTCGATGCCGTGGCGGAAGGCTGACCGGAGGGCATCCACCAAGGTATCGTAGTACAGAACCGTCCGGTGAGCGACCGTTATCTGAGACCAGCAGGCGGCCACTCAGCGCTCACCTGCTGCGCCGGTTCCCGGTCGAGGTGTTGAAGGTCGACCGCAGGCATCGGGCTCGCCCTTTCCGGCTGATCGAGTGCTGCGCACCGGGCTCGGGCAAAGTGGCGGATGCCCGACGCCCTGGCTCTCCCGCCCGCGCCCCTCGATGACGGCGGCCCACCGGCGGTGGCCGTCGACGTGGAGGCGGTCGACGCCCGGTTGACCTTCGACGTGGCCGGGCGGGAGGGTCGGGGCCACGCCACCGTCCGCTTCGGCGTGGACGGACCGGGCGGTCGACCAGCCCTGGACCTCCGCCAGGAGATCGACGAGGTCCGCCTCGACGGCCGGCCGCTCCCACCGGCCGCGTTTGCCCATCGGGACCTCGGCGGCGGGGACGGGGCGGCCATGCGCGTGCTCGACGTCGCCGTGCAGCCGGGCAGCCGCCACGAGCTGGAGGTGGCCTACCGGCTGGCCACGCCCGCCGCCGTCGGGGCGGTACCTGTGGGATGGGGCGACGACGGCGTCCGCTTCGATCTGTGGATGTCGGACCTGGAGCCCGGCCGCTACCTGGAGATGTGGGTGCCCGCCCCCCTGTGCCACGACCGCTTCGCCCTCGCCGTGGACGTGGAGGTCACCGGCACGGGGCGCCCGCACACGCTCGTGGCCAACGGCGCGGTCACCGGCCTCACCGTCCGCTACCCGCCGTCGTTCACCGCGCTGTCGCCCATGCTGGTCCTGGCGCCCAGCGACGAGGTGGAGTCCGTGGCGCGCACCGTGGCCGTGGCGGGCCGCGATGCCCCGCTCGGGGTCCGCTGCTTCCGGCACCGAGAGCTCGACGCCGACCTCGAGGCCTGCGCCGCCGACGTGGCCGGCTGGCTGGCCCACCTGGCTGCCCGGTACGGGCCGTGGGCGCACGGCGACGACATGACCGTGTTCCTGTGGGGCCCGGGGCGGGGCATGGAGTACGACGGGGCCACCACCGCGTCGGTCGGGGCGCTGGAGCACGAGGTGTTCCACAGCTGGTTCGGGCGGGGGCTGAAGCCGGCCCGGGCATCGGACGGCTGGATCGACGAGGCCTGGACCAGCTGGGCGACGTCGTCGCGACGGGTGGAGCTGCCGCGCTTCCACGCCGAGGAGCTGCCCCTCGACGCCCCACCCGTCCTGCTCGCCCCACCCCACCCCTGGAGCCGGTTCACCCCCCGCCCCTCCTACGCCGAAGGGGCCAGGCTCTTCGCCGGGCTGGCCTGGCTGTTCGGCGGCAGCGACCGGCTGCGCTCGGCCATGGCCGACTGGTACCAGGCGCACCGCGGCGGACTGATCAGCACCGAGGGGCTGGGCGAGCACCTGTCGCGTTGGTCGGGCGTGGACATCTCGCCGTGGTGGGACCGCTACGTCCACGGCCTCGACGCCTCCTCGTCTCCATCGTCCTCCTCTTCCTCCGATGGCGTGGGTGGAGAGGACTGATCCGACCGGTCCCTGGGTGCTCAGCAGGAGGTCGAGGTCGAGGTTGATGTCGCAATGTACGGATCCGAACTGTCGAGATGTACGCTTGGCTGGTGGACGTGGCGATCAGCACCTTGCGGGCCGAGCTGTCGAGCTGGATCGAGCGGGTGCGGGCCGGCGAGGAGGTGGTGGTCACCGACCGGGGGCGCCCTGTCGTCCGATTGGTGGCGGTCGACGCCGCGCCACTGCTCGCGCAGCTGGAGCAGCGCGGCGTCCTGAGCGCGCCGCCTCGCGCCGCTCGGCCATCGGGGCGGGGCACCACCCGGGTGCAGGCGCGCGGGCCCGCGGCCGAGCTGGTGAGCGAGCAGCGCCGCCCGAGATGACCATCGTCTACTTCGACAGCAGCGCCTTCGTGAAGCTGGTGGTCGAGGAGGACGGCAGCGGCCTCGCCGCCTCCCTGTGGGACGGCTGTGATGCCGCCGTGTCCAGCCGGCTGGCGTACCCCGAGGTGCGCGCCGCCCTGGCTGCCGCCGGCCGGGCCCACCGTCTCGACCCTGTCGACCAAAGCCGGGCCGAGACGGCCTGGGAGGCCTACTGGGCGGCGACCAGGGCGGTCGAGCTGACTGCGCCGGTGAGCGCAGAGGCCGGTCGCGTGGCCGGCCTCCGCGTCCTCGGGGGCGCCGACGCTGTGCACCTGGCCAGCGTGCTCGCCCTCGGTACGGCGCACACGCTGTTCGCGGTGTGGGACCTGCAGCTACGAGCGGCGGCACAGACCCTCGGCGTCCGGGTGGCGCCTAGCCCGTGACCGGGGCAGCAGTAACCGGGGCGCGCCAAAGCGTTGTGCATGGCAGGCACCACCATCGACATCGTGATCCTGGCTGACACCTCGGCGGGGGTGGAGTTCCTGGCGGCCACGGGAAGCGAGGCGAACTGACTGCGCTCGCCTCCTCGCACCTCCGCGATCCCTCGGACGGAGGGGGGCCACCACCAAGAGGCGCGGATAGGGGCGTCCGGGTGGCGCCGAGCCCGTGACCGGGGCAGCAGTAACCGGGGCGCGCCAAAGCGTTGTGCATGGCAGGCACCACCATCGACATCGTGATCCTGGCTGACACCTCGGCGGGGGTGGAGTTCCTGGCGGCCACGGGAAGCGAGGCGAACTGACTGCGCTCGCCTCCTCGCACCTCCGCGATCCCTCGGACGGAGGGGGGCCACCACCAAGAGGCGCGGATAGGCCAGCCGCAGGGCGGCTGGCCGGTTCGATGATGGCTGGCGGCATCCTCGGGCCCGGGGTCGTAAAGGGTCGCCCGGCCACATGTGGCCGGGCTCGCCTGCGGCGCCCCTTGACGACCCCTCTTTCGCTCGACGACAGTGCCCCCAGTTCTCGTGGGAGTCTGAGCTCGCGAGCGACATGACCGGGTAGAAGGGCGATGGAGCACCCGGCAGCATGAGCTGGTCGCTCTACTCGAGCAGAGGGAACGGGTCGGGGCCCGAATCGAATGTCCAGTCCGACCGGGACGGGGCGGGTGCGTCTGAGCCAGGTCGGGGCGCGTCTCGAGGGCGCGGCTGGCGGGCACGTTGATCGGGGGTGATGCCGGTGTCGGGCGGATCGAACCGCCAGCTCCCTGGCCGCCCAGTCAGCGTCCAGCCCTCGTAGGTCTTGAGATGATGGTGGTGGCGGCAGAGGCGGGCCAGCCGGTCGATGCACGTGACGTGGGTGAGGGCCCACGGATCGGTGTGGTCGATCTCGAGCCCTCGGGACACCCCGCAGCCGTCCACCACGCAGACCGGGTCTCGAACCAGTAGGGCGGTCCGCTGGGCGGCCGTGGGATGACGGCCGAGGTGCACGACCGACCTGACATCGGTGTCGTCGGCCACCACGACGGCCAGGAACGCATCGTCGGCGATGGCCCGGGCGGTGGCAACGGGAACAGGACCTGCGCCGTCGACCTCGCACGTCTCGCCCGGCCTCACGTGGCCTCGGACGAACGCATCGTGATCGACCCGCACGATCACCGTGGCCGGCCGAGCTTGTCCGTCGCCCGGAGCGGCGGAGGCTCCGTCGCCGCTGTGACCGGCTGCCGCCTGGGCCATGGCCACGAGGGCGTCAGCCGCCAGCGCTTCGTAGGGCTCACGGGCGGTGGCGTTCCGGGCGTCGTCGATGGCAAGAGACTCGAACGGGGACAAGGCCGCGCACACCGACGCGTAGGCGTCAGGAGTGAGCCGAGCGGCGAGCCGGCCGGCGCCATCCGAGTCGGTCCAGGTGCGCAGGTACCGGCCGGCGTGGATACGGCGGTAGCGGGCACACTCTTCTTCCGCAGAGGCAGCCGCGCTGCGCACCTTCCGGCAGGCATCGCGCAAACCCCGGATGCTCTCGTGCGCGGCGACCTCGACGAGGGCGGCCGCCTCCTGCGGCGCAGCAGCAGCCGCGATGCTGATCTCCTCGGCCTGGACGTTCGACAGCGTCCCGGCGCGCCAGGCGCCCGCCACCTCCGGCTGGCGGCCGACGCGCTCCGCCGTTTCCAAGCTGCGCTGCGCCTGCCCACGTCCCTGCCCGGCCAGATGCCCGAGCCATTCGGCGGGCGAGCGATGGCCGGCCTTCCTCCACGCACCGCACGCCGCAGCGCGAGCTGCAGTCAGCGCCTGACCGGCCGCCGCCACCCGTTCGATCATCCCGAACGCCTGAGCCAACCGTTCGGCGTCGTCGCCGGTCAGCACGTCGGCGTCGAGCTCGGCCACCATCTGCTGCAGCTCCCCCGCTACTTTGCCCAGATCGTCCGCCAACGCCATGCCCGTAATCCTATGAAGGGGGTGTGACGGCGAGGGGGGTCCGGTCCGGCCGGTCCGGCGACAGCCCTCCGCGGGCGACCACGCCGGACCGCCTAGATTCCCCGGACATGATCGAGGAGCAGGCGAGCTCGGTGATCACACCAACCGGGCCGCGCCATGCCCGGCCGCAGGGCGCCTCGCACCGCGCCCCGGCGTTCCGTCTGCCTGGGATGGCGACCGTCGCCCATGCCGCCACCCTCGTGGTGGCGTTCGTGTACCTCTGCTACCTGGACCGAAACCTGTGGTTCGACGGCGACGACTGGGACTTCGTCGCCGACCGTGGCCTGCATCATCCAGTGCGGAGCATCTGGGTGCCGCACAACGAGCACTGGTCGACGTTGCCGATCCTGGTGTGGCGGGCGCTCTACACCGTCTTCGGTCTCCACACCTACTGGCCGTACCTGCTCACTGCTGTCATCGGCCATCTTCTCCTGGCCCATGTGCTCTGGCGGGTGTGTCGGGCCGAAGGATCGGACCCGTGGGTGGCCACTGCCCTGGTGACGGTATTCCTCTTCCTCGGATCGGGGGGCGAGAACCTCACGTGGGCCTTCCCGATGACCGCCATCGGCTCGGTGCTGTTCGGGTGGCTGGCCGTCCACGTCGCCCGGCGGGCTGGCTCGCGGCGCGACGAGGCGATCATCTCGGCCCTGCTCCTGGCCGCCGTGATGTTCTCGGCCATCGGGAACAGCATGGTCGTGGTGGCCGCCATCGTCCTGATCCTGCGGGTCGGGTGGGCGTCGATGGTCCGCGCCGTTGCTGCTCCGATCGTGATCTATGGGGTCTGGTACGTGCTCGTCGGCCACAATGCCGTCGGGCAGGATCACATCACCGGCCATACCTTGACTGCCCTTCCCACGTACCTGTGGACGGGTCTGTCGGCGGCGCTCGGCACCACGGTCGGCCTGTCCTCAGCTGGTCCGGCCCTGTTGGTCGGCCTGCTCGTGTGGGTGGCCTGGCGATTCCCGCGGCTGCGGGCTGAGCACCCCGTCGTCATTGGCGTCGTCGGCGGTCTGCTGACCTTCTACCTGTTGGCCGGGCTGGGTCGCTCGGGCCTGGGACTGGCCCAAGCCGGCGCCCCCCGCTACATCTATGTCGCCGTCGCCTTGCTCGTTCCCGTTCTCGCCGTGCTGGCCTCACCGGCCGGCGGACTGCGCCAGGCGGTCGACGTTCGCCTTCCGGCGGTGGGCCTCAGCGCCCTGGTGCTGCTCGTCAACCTCGGATTGCTGCACAGCTTCGCCGTCACCAAGCAGGCGAACAACCTGGCCGAGGAGCGTCTGGTCCGGGCCACGGCGACGCTGCTGGCGGCCGGGGTCCCTGATCTGATCACCCATCCCGTCGTGCTGGAGCCGGACGTGACCGGGCGCCAATGGATCGGGCTGGTCCGCCACGGCCAGATCCATCCCGTCAGCGTGTCGGCCATCGAGCGCCTGACGGTCGAGGGGGCGGCGAGCGTCACCATCGGCGAGCGCCCACTCCGTTACGGGGCCCCCACCTTGCTGGGCACGTCGCAGCCGGTCGGCCCGATCGATGCCAACGGATGCCTGGCGTTGCCAAACGTAGGTGGGATGGCGGTCCAGGTCCGGCCCACTGCGTCGGGGGCGGTGCTGCGGTGGCAGGGGCCGGGGTCCGGGGGGCTCGGCGTCTCCTTCGCCACCTCCGACGGGACGACCGGAGCGGCGACCGGCATCGGTACCCCGGCCTCCGGGCATGGCTACATCAGTGATGCCATCACCGACGCCGACCTCACCCTGGTCATGCCGGCCGGGGGGGCCAATGTCCTGTGCGGGCTGGCGCACTGACGCCCGCTGGTAACCTCAGACCTCGTGCCTCGGGGTGACATCAGCAGCCTGCCGCCGACGCTCATCATCTCCGACGACGCTCGCCTGGCCAGGGCGGAGCGTCAGCTGGCCCGCACCCAAACCCAGCTGGAGCGGCGCATCGAGCGGTACACCATGGTCGTCGACGACTTGAGCCGTCACGCCACAGAGATCGCCCGGCTCCGGGACCACAACCAGGAGCTGCGTGCCGCACTGACCGACACGGCCACGACCGTGGCCGATCTCCACCAGCAGGTCGCCGCGCGCGCCGCCGCCGCCGAGGAGTCCCAGCGGGCGCTGGATCTGCTCCTGGCCACCCGCACCATGCGGCTGCTCCACCGCCCACGACAAGCCTACGCACGCCTCCTGGCCGCTCGCGCTCGCCGCTGATCCGCCCCGCGGGCGCGATCAGTGGTGCTCGCCGCCGAGACCCTCGAACCGCTCTCGCAGATCAGGGGCGACGGCCTCTGCGTCCGCGGGTATGAGCGCCGGGAAGTCGATCGCCTGGTCGTCGGCCCCTACTGGGGGCGCGTCCTCGACCCCCACCGGGGACGCGGCCTCGGCCCTTACGACGTCGTCGTCGGGGAGCCGCAGCGCGTCCTTGTGGATCCACCATCCGCCCGGGGCGGGGCGCAGGTCCCAGTCCTCGACGTCACGCTGGCGCCAGTAGTGGGTGACCAGGCTCTGTCGGGTCAGGCCCTGATCCTCGATCCTGCTCCCACCGTGCAGCAACAAGGCGTCCCAGATGAACAGGTCGCCCTTCTGGGCCAGGAAGCGCTGCTCCTCCAGGCCGCGTCGCTCCACCTGGTCGGCCATGTAGTCCGCCCACTGGGCCATCTCGTCGTCCTGTTGGTGCAGGGACCCGGTGGAGAACCGCCACGGGGGGATGTGATTGCTGCCGGGGAAGTAGCGCAGCGGCCCGGCGTTGGCCTGGGTGTCTTCGAGGGCGATCCAGGTGGCCACCAGCCCCCGCTCGCTGAGGGGGGTCATGTAGAGAGTGTCGAGGTGATCGGTCTGCTGGCTGCCCTTGTCAAAGTTCAAGGTGTTGCAGATGACCGGCTCGTCGCCGAGCAGCTCTTCTAGGACGCAGCCGAGCCGCGCCGACAAGGCGGCCCGGCGCAGCTCGGGCTCGATGACGTAGAGGTCGTTGACCTTGAAGTTGTGCCGTCGCTCCTCGCCATCGAGGTCGGTGATCCGGCACCGCCGGTTCGTCACCAGGTCATCGACGACGACCCAGGGATCCATGGACTCCCATGTCCGGTCGTAGGCACCCTGGATGGCGTCCACCTCGGCCGGCTCGAGGAAGGCAGGGAGCACCAGGAACCCATTGTCGGCCCAGAACGCGGCGCGCCGGGCGCCGATTGCCGATGTCACTACCAGACCTCCTGGGTCGAACCGCCTGCCAGCCAGGCTAGCAACCCCGCCGTCGATCGCTCGGTGCTACCGTCGCCCCGTCGTCGGCCGACCGGGGCGAGGAGCGAGCACGCTGAAGGCCCGGAGCGCCATCGGGTCACGGATAGCCCCACGTCCCTGAGCGGTCAGTCCCGCACCTGGACGGTCCAGGTGCAGCTGGTCGTGACCGTCAGCGTGTAGGTGCCGGCGCCGTGCTGCCCGAGCGAGCTGCCGCCGCTGGTGCCGACGACGAACACGGCCTGGGTCCCATCCGCTTTGGTGGCGCCCACCCCGGCGATGGCGATGGCGAACTTCTGGGACGAGGGGCAGGTGTAGTGGTAGTCGAGCTGCCAGTCGGCGTTGACGGTGAACGGGCTGGTGTGCTGCGAGCCGGTGCCCGACAGGTTCGCCACGGTGCGGCTGGCCGCCGTGGTGGTCGGCACCGGTGCCCCGTTTCTGATCGTGGTGCTCGACGTCGACGGGGGGGCCGGCGTCACGGTCGATGACGCCGACGTCGGCGGTGACGTGGTTGCTGCGGTGGACGATGTCGAGCCCACAGCACCGTGGGCGGCGCCATGGTGGCTCCCACAGCCGGCGGCTGCCAGGGCGAGCAGTGCCAGGAGGGCGGCGGGGATCATCGGGGGGCGGGGCATGTCGAGGTTTCTTCTCCGTGCTGGTCACTCGGTGGGGCCCGGGAGGATTGGGCGTCGACGCGGCAGAGGAGAGGCCCGGAGGCCTCTCCCCTGCTTCACAGATTCAGCTGTCTACTGCATGCGGCGTGCTCGGTGCATCTAGCCCTGAGCGAGGGCGTTGGCGGCCGCCTGGATGGTGGAGGGCGCCAGAGCCAGCGGACCACCGAAAGGCTGCACCGTCGTGACACCGGCTGCGCCGATGGTGTTCAGGTACTTGGTCAGGTACTGGCCGAGGGTGGAGCTGTTATCGGTCAGCTCGAGGGTCTGGTTGCCCGGACCGGTGACGTTGGCCGCGACCAGGGCATCCGGGTAGGCATCGCCGCGGGCGATGTTGGCCGGACCCTGGCTGAAGCCCAGGTTGGCGGTCTCGAGCGAGGCCAACAGCTGCGACGTGTCCGTCGCATCCTGGCCGGCTACCCGGAGGACCGGGATGGCCAGGCCGCTGGTGCCGGAGATCGCCGCCTCGACCGAGTCGGTTACCGCCAAGGGGCCACCGAGCAGGATGACCTGCTTGATGCCCAGGCTGGTGAGTGCGCTGGACGTCTCCGGCGACAGGGTCGTCGGGTTCGTCAGCAGGATCGGGATGGTGTTGTGGTAGCCGAGAGAGCTGGCCGACACCGCATCCTGGAAGCCGGCGTCACTGGTGACGATGGCCGTGTTAGCCGCCACACCGGGACCGGCAGTCGACTCGGCACCGGTGGTGTCGTTGTAGTTCGACGCGTGCTGGAAGGCACCGGTCAGGTTGGTGAGGTTCGTGGTGAGCGGCGTCGGGTACTCGGCCACGGCCTGGGCGGTGCCGTCAGCCGTCTGCCCGTACACCCGAACCACGTTGATGTTCTTGGCGTTGGTGGCAGCCAGGGGCTGGCCGCCGCACTGGTACACCGGGGTGTTCTCCAGCGTGGTCACCACGCTGTTGCTGACGGCCAGGGGCCCACCGACCAGGTAGACGGTGGAGATGCCCTCGTTCTGCAGTGTGGTCACGGTGATCTGCTCCAGCTGCGAGGGGTTCGTCAGCAGGGTGCCTGTCTTGTAGTAGCCGGCCAGGAAGCTGGCGGCCAGAGCATCGGGGTAGTTCGCATCCGTGGCCAACACGGCCGAGCCGTTGGCTGGGCAGCTAGGACCAGGAGGGGTGGTCACCGGGAAGGTGTGCTCGAAGGCAGCCACAGCCGTAGCATCAGCGTCGGCACCGGCGATGGCCGCGGCCTGCACGATGTAGGAGGCCACCTGGAACGGGCCGATGGTAGCCGGCGTGGTGTTGGTGATGGCTCCGAATCCACGGGAGTCGGTGAGGAACCCGTTCACGATGGCGCCCGCATTCATCGGTGGCGCATTGACCACGATGCCACTGATGGTGTAGGTGGCCGGGGCAGTGGTGGACGCAGCGGTGATGGTGAACTGGATGTTCCCGTTCACCACCGTCGGCGTGGTGTTGCCCTCACCGGTGCCGCTCGTGACCGTCACTGTCGGGGTGCTGGTCGGCGAGACCGGCACCTGCGTGGCCGAGCCGGCCGTGGTGCCGGTGGTCAGGTTCACCGTTACGGTCCCAGCGTGCAGGTAGCCGACCGACGGCTCCTGGAGCACGATGTTGCTGAGCGGCAAGTTGGTGGCTCCGGTGGTGGGGATGGCGACCGCCGGGTTGTTGGCGGTCACGAGGCCGGAGGTGACCGTGGCCAGGCTGGGCACCGTCACCGGGGTGAACGTCGTGCCCTGGCCGTACAGGCCGGACGACACCGTGGCACCCAGGGCGGCGTTGGGGCCGGCCGAGACGCTCAGCGGGGTCTGCGTCGTTGCCACGGTCATCCCGTCCAGGCCGGTGCTCCCGGTCGGGGTGGTGGTGCCGCCGATGGTGACGGTGTAGGTCGACCCGCCGGTGCCCGGAGAGACAATTCGGAGGTTCAGCTGATCAGGACCGACCGCGGCATTTTGCGCGTCCAGCGGGTTCTGGCTGAAGCTCAGCGCGAACGTCGGGGCGGTCTGCCCGGACGGGGCGGCGCTGACCGTACCGGTCGGGAGCGCGGCGTTAGCGGCGGCGATGCTGGTGGCCGGAGCGGTGGTCGGGGAATCGGCGCCGAACACCACGTCGTTGGCCGGCGTGAGGCCGTTGGCCGTCGTGCCGTTCGGGGAGATGTCGATGGAGAAGACGTCGTTCGGCGCGGCGGTGGCCGAGCTGAAGCTGAAGGTCAGCTGGGGCACGGTGCCCGTGCCACCACGCGGGACGGGGCTGGCCACGGCGCCCGAGGGGGCCAGGGCCACGCCGGAGACAGCGGGGGTGCCGGCAGCAGTCGCTGTGCCGACGGTGGCGAGCAATCCACCTCCCGACGCGAGCGCCGCAGTGGCGAGCACTGCACTCGCCTTGCGGAAACGTACGTTGCGCAACATGTTCCTCCTGATCAGGCGACCGGGGTCGCAGTCGGGCGAGATTGCCCGTAGCCGTGGCCGGTGAAACGACATGCCTACGCCCGGCCTCGCCGGCATGTTAAGCGAGAGGTCACGGTCGGATCAGGATGATCGTCTGCTGCTCTCACGGACTGTTCAACTTCCGGGGGGTCAGGAACGTGACACTGCGCGCAGGAATTTCTCCTGCTCATCGCAGAAAGGCCAGGCTGAGCTGCGCGGTGTTGTCCGGCTCGGTGATCGTCAACTGCCCGACGAAGGCGCCGCCGACCAGTCCAGGAAGAGCCGAGCCGTCGGCCTCGAAGGCCTTCCCCCGGAACACATAGCCCGTCGTCCCGCCTACCGACGTGGTGGTGACGAGGCCACCCTCCACCAGGAGCGGTGCGGCGGTGAGCCCCCAGATCCTCACCACCAAGGCGGACTGCACGGGCGCCACGCACCCTTGCAGGGTGAGCTCCACCGGCACTGCCGGCGAGACCGTCGTGGTGACGGTCGAGCCGGGCCCGGGGGTGGGTCGACCGGTCGCGGTCGCCGGGTCGCTCGACGTCGTGGTTGGGGTGGTGCTCGACGGGCTGGCGCTCGACGGGCTGGCGTGGTTCGCCGGCGTGGACGACGGCAGCTGCGACTGGATCTGGGCCGGGACCATCCCGACCGACGGGGTCGATCCGACGGTGGGCAACGGGTACGCCGCCGTCTGGATGGTGGACACGACCGTGGCCTGTGGGTCGGGTGGTGCCGTGAGTGACGACAACGGCCTGTCCAGCCATGGGCAGGCCGGCGCCGGCGCCCCCCCGCTCGGGGCGGCCACCATCGGGTTCGCCGTGGTGGTCGAGGTCGAGGCATCGACCGTGGGGCGCAGGGCCTTGCTGAGCCAGTCCGCCATCGGCGAGACCGCCGCGGCCGGGCTAGCCAGGGCCGCCGGGCGCGACGCGGTGATCGACGTCGAGATCGTGGTCGAGGTCGCGGTTGACGTCGAGGTCGTCGACGGAGCCGGTGCCGCCTGTGCCCCCGGCGTGGCCGGCTGCACTGCGCCCATGGTGTGGGGATCCGACGTGGGCGACGGGGCGGCCGCCGCCGCCCCCACAGCAACACTGGACAGGGCCGGCCGGGCCGGCTGGGATGGCGCCACCAGGGTGGCCACGGTGGCGATGGTTGCCACCATTCCGGCCACGATCGGGGCGCCGTGGCCGAACAGGTTCACGGCGGGGGCGGCTTGCATCGAGGCATTGGTGACCACCGGCGACGTCAAGACGTCAGCCACCCCCGACTGCCCGAGGCGCCCCCCGGGGCGGGCGGAGCGAGCCCGGGCGAACAAGCCGCCTGGCCGTCCCCCGAACCCTCGACCCAGCCCGAAGATCCCGGCCACGCCGACGCCGGCACCGGCCAGGTGGTCCCGGATGGCAGTACGGGCCCGATGCACTCGCGCCCGGGCGTTGTCCCTGGAGATGCCGGCGGTGGACGCCAGCTCGGCGTAGGAGAGGTCGTCGACCACGCGCAGGACGAACGCTTCACGCTGGCTGTCGGGGAGGTCGGCGATGGCGTCCTCGACCATGTCGAGCAGCTCCGGGTCCGGCGCCGACTCCGACCTGGCCGCGTCGAGCGACACCTGCCGCAGGGCCCGCTCCTCCACCGCCCGGCGCTGACCGTGGTCATGGCACCGGTTGGTCACGATGCGCGAGAGCCACGCGCCGATCTGGTACTCGCCGTTCGCCCCGAAACCGCCGGCCGACCGCAGGGCTCGCTCCATGGCCTCCTGGACAGCATCCTCGGCCTCCGACCGCGACCCGAGGCGCCGTTCCGCCTGCCGCAGAAGCCGCCCGTAGTGGCGCCTGAAGATGGTGTCGAAGGCCTCCGAATTGCCGGCGCGCCAGGCGTCGACCAACTCCTGCTCGGTGCTTCCGTTGTCCGTTCGCCGCCGTCTGGCTGCCATCACAGCCCCTTTGCTCGTGACACGGTGGGTTAAAAGGACTCATCCCCGTTCGCCAGAGTCCAGGGGAAAGTACCACGCCTACCGACCGCCGACGCGGACATCTCTCGCCTTTCCGCCGTTTCGGTCGAAGGACCCGTAGCCACGGGGCCCCTGGGCTAGCATCCCTCGCGCCATGCGCGTCCCGACCCCGGTCCGCCCTCGCCCTCCGGGGCTGGCTCCGACGGCCACGACGGGGCTGTTCTCGCCGGGTGCGCCGCGGCGTGCCTGCGTGGTCATCCCCGCGTTCAACGAGGGCCAGGGGATCGCCGAGGTCGTCCGTGCCGTCCGCCGGGCGGTACCCGATTTCGAGGTGGCGGTGGTCGACGACGGGTCGACCGACGACACTGCGACCCGGGCCGCCTCCGCCGGTGCCACTGTCATATCGCTACCGGTGAACCTGGGTATCGGCGGCGCCGTGCAGACCGGCTTTCGCTACGCCCGGCGGCAGGGCTGCCACCTGGCGGTGCAGATCGACGGCGACGGCCAGCACGACCCCGGCGAGGTCGGTCGCCTGATCGAACCGGTCCTGGCCGGGGAGGCAGAGATGAGCGTCGGCTCGCGCTGGCTGGGCCGGGGGGCGTACCGAGCGCCGACCAACCGCCGTTTCGGTATGCGGGTCCTGGCCATCCTGGTCCGGTGGCGGACCGGCCAGCGCTTCACCGACACCACATCGGGCTTCCGGGCCGTGGGCGCCGCCGCCCTTGCCCTCTTCGCCGACGAGTACCCGTCGGACTTCCCGGAGGTGGAGACGCTCGTCCTGGCCCGCCGGCGCGGGCTGCGCGTCACCGAGGTGCCGGTGACGATGCACCCCCGCCACCACGGTCGCTCCTCCATCGCCGGGCTCCGATCCGGCTACTA
Organism: Acidimicrobiales bacterium; assembly: GCA_965276635.1. Lineage (GTDB taxonomy): Bacteria > Actinomycetota > Acidimicrobiia > Acidimicrobiales > Palsa-688 > CBDIBC01. Next base: position 841,571 of record CBDIBC010000005.1, read on the forward strand.
CATGGTCAGGGTGATCCTGGTCCTCATCGTCGGGCAGCCCGGGCCGGTCACCCCCGGATCGTGAAAGGCTTCGCCCTCAGCCTCTGCGTGAGTGTTGGCTTCTTCGCCCTGACCCTCGTCACCGTCCGGCGCAAGGTGCTGAGGGATCAGATGGCGGTCCTGTGGCTGGGAGTGAGCGGGCTCATGCTCCTGCTCAGCTTCACCCTTCCATTTCACCTGCTCGACCATGCGGCCCACGTGGTCGGCGTCGCCTACGGGTCGGACCTGATCCTCCTGGCTGCCGTGCTGTTCCTCGTCGTGCTGGTCTTCCAGCTGTCCATCGCAGTGGCTCGCCTCTCCGCCACCTCGACCCGCCTGGCCCAGGAGATCGCCCTCCTGCACGTGCGGGCCGAGCCCGACCGTGCCGACCGTACTGATCCGACGACCGCGTCGGCGCCGGTGCAGGTGCCGGTCGGCGGTCCCGATGAGCGCCGGCGGTGACGATCGACGCACCCACCGACCGCTCCCCCGTCGCCAGTGGCAGGGCGAGAACCCGGCGGCACGGGCAGCCGTCGCGGCCGGTGCGGTCCTACCTGCTCTGCCTGACCCTCACCCTCCCGTTGACAGTTCTGTGGTCGCTGGCCACCCCGGTCATGGCTGCCTTCGACGCTCCCGCGCATGTGACCGCCGCGGCGGCGGTGGTCCGGGGCCAGCTGTTCCCGCCGGCTGCGCCCGGGCCCGGCGGCGTCTCGGTGTTGCGGATCCCCAGCGCGCTGGCCGCCCTCGACCACGTGGCCGACTGCCTGCCGGCGAGCGACGACGCCGTTCCCTCCCAGTGCCCGAAGGCCGCACCCACCACGTCCGCCACCACGACCGTCACCGCCACCACCGGTCGCTACCCACCGCTGTTCTACGCCCTCGTCGGCTGGCCGACGCTGCTCGCCCACGGCTCCCATGCCTACCGGGGCATCACCCTGGCCGCCGCCGTGATCAACGCACTGTTCCTGGCCCTGGCCCTGTGGTTCCTGCGATCCTTCGGACCGTCCCTCCTGGCCCCTCTCGGCTGGGTGCTCGCCCTCACGCCCGAGGTCCTCTACCTGGCCGGGTCGGTGAACGACTCCGGCCTAGAGATCAGCGCAGCTGTCGCTGCCTGGTCCGGGCTCGCCGTCATCGCCTCCCGGGAACGCCCTCCGGCGTCGGTGGTGGCCCTCACCACCCTGTCGCTCGGCGTCATGATCCTGAGCCGCCCGGCCTCACCCGCCTGGGCAGTCGTGCTCCTGGCGGTGGGCGCCGTCGTGGCCGGCGCCACGCGCCTGCGCGCCTACCTGCGCCAGCGGGCCATGCTCACCGGGGTCGGTGTCGTCGCCGCCTGCGCCCTGGTGGCGGTCGCCTACCGAGCCGCCGCTGGCGCCCCCGCCCTCCTGGCTGTCACCCTGCACCGACCTCACTACACGCTAGGAGGCGCGGTCGCCCTCTCCCTGGGCGACGTCCCGGACCTGTTGCAGGGAACGGTCGGGGTGTTCGGGGCGACGCTCCTCCCCGTCGTGGGGCTGATCGCCTGGGTGGCCGCCTTCGCCGTCGCCGTCACCGGCGCCCTGGTGTCCGCCCGACCACGGCCGGCGCGCGCCGCGATGGCCCTGTTGGCGGCCGTCGTCGTCGTCCCCGTCGTGGCCGACACCGCCGAGGCGAACCACATCGGCGTGTGGTGGCAGGCCCGCGACAGCCTCCCCTTCGCCGTCGGCATCCCCATCCTGCTGCTCGCCCTCGCTCCCGATCGGGCCCTGCAGCTGAGGCCGGCGCGCCGGGCGCTCGGCCTGGTGGTGGCCGCCGCCCTGACCGCCCAGGGCCTGGTCTTCGCCTGGGTGCTCCACCGCTATGCCAATGGGTCCGGCCGCTCCTGGAACCCGTCCGCCTACCGCTGGAACCCGCCGGGCGGTGCGGTGGCCCTCGCGGTCATCTTCGTGCTGGCCCTGGCCTGGCAGGGCGGCATCCTGTCGAGGTGGTGGCGGGCCACGCCCGAGGTCGCCGACTGATCCGCGACCGGGCGAGACCTGGCCGCTTCGGGCGGGCGTGGGCCGTCTCGTTCCTCCTGCTGTTCGCCCTCCAGGCGCTGTGGGGCGTGGCCACACCCATCGGGGCCTCGCCCGACGAGCCCTCCCACCTCGTACACGCCGCTGCCGTCGTCCGGGGGCAATGGATCGGGGATCAGCCCCACGACCCACATCTCCCCCCCAGCGAGACGGCGGTGCGAGTGCCTGTCGCGTTCGTGACCCTCCACGGTCCCATCGCCTGCTACCTGGGCCACCCCGACACCCCGGCCGGCTGCGTCCACCGGACCGCCCCGGAGGGCACGGGGACGGTCGTCGGCTACACCTACGTCGGCCACTACCCGCCGCTCTACTACCTGGCCGTCGGCTGGCCCAGCCTCCTCGACCGCTCCGTGTCCGGGATCTACGGGATGCGGTTGGCCAGCGCCGCCGTCACGGCCGGGTTCGTCGCCCTGGCCCTGGCCACCGCCCGGCGCTGGTCAGCCTCGCGCCTGTTGCCCGCCGCCATCGGCTTCGCCGCCACCCCCCTCGTCGTCTTTCTCGGCGGGACGGTGAACCCGTCGGGGCTGGAGATCACCGCCGCCATCTGTGCCTGGACTGCGCTCGGGGTGTTGGTGATCGAGCATCCCGCGGATCCCCCACCCGGTCTCCTCGCCGTCCTGGCCACCTCCAGCGTCGTACTGGTCCTCAGCCGCAGCGCCGCGCCGCTCTGGCCCGTGCTCATGGCTGGGGCCGCGCTCCCGATGGTGGTGGGCCGGACGGCGCCACAGGTCTGGCATCGGAGGGCCGTGCGTCGCGCCGCCGGCTCCCTGGCCGTCGGGTACGTGCTGGCCGGCACCTGGATCGCCGCCGGTCGCGGCCTGACCTTCCAGCGCGACGACACCGCCCCGGCCGGCGCCACCGACCTCGCAGTGCTCCGCCACGCAGTGGGCCAGCTGCGGGGCTGGGTCGTCCAGTCCACCGGGAGGGTCGGGTGGCTCGACACGAACCCGCCGCGGCTGGCCGAGGTCATCTGGATCGCCGGCTGGATCCTGGTCGTCGGTCTGGGCCTGTTGGTGGCCCGACGACGGCTGCGGCCCGTCATCGTCGGGCTCGGCGCCGGGGCGGTGGTGATCCCCGTCGCCCTCTCCTACTCGCAGGCCCGCCACAGCGGCTACTTCGACCAGGCTCGCTACTACCTCCCCCTGGCCGTGGGCACCTGCGTCTGGGCCGGGGTGGCGGCGGGAGCACGATCCGGCGCCGGCACCCGGTGGCTGGCGCGGTTGCTCGCGGTGGCATACGGCCTCGGGCAGGCGGCCGTGTTCGTATGGGCCCTGCGCCGCTACCTGGTCGGCGCTCGCGGCTCGCTGTCACCGTTCGCCACCGCCCCGCAGCGCTGGACCCCGCCGTGGCCAGCCTGGACCCTCGACCTGCTCGCCATCGTGGTCTGCGCGCTGCTGGCCACCTGGCTGGTGGCGCTGGCATCGGACCCGTCGCCTCTCGTCGCCGCTGACACCCCCGCCCCCGACCAGCCCGACCACCGGACGCCCGTCCGGGCAACCCGCCGGGCCCGGCGGAGCGAGGCCTCCTAAGCTCCACCCTCATGCGGCGAACCACAGTCGGTGTCCTGGCGTGCAGCGCGGCGGTCCTGGCTGCCGGCTGCGGCAGCAGCCACCATTCCTCGGCCCCCACCACCCGGGTTCCCGGTCCGACCACGTTGCCGAAGCCCAAGATCCTCAAGACCACGGCACCGCCCGCAGCGGGGGCCATCGCCACCCCGACCGGCATGTTCCGTGTCACGATCACTCCCGGCGGTTCCCTGTCGTCGTGCGCGGTGCCCGTCCAGGCCGGGCGCTCTGACCTGCCGTTCACGGTCACCATCACCAACGCGGGCACGGCGCCGGCGCCCGAGGCCCGGCTAAGCATCATGGTCACCGACCCAACGCCGGCTGCCAGCGGGGCCGAGGTGGCCGCCCTGGCCTTCCAGGGCACCTGCGTGAACTTCACCGATCCCACCGCGACGTTGGCGCCGGGCGCCAGCACCACCTACACCGGCGTGGTCAGCAACGCCACCAAGGCCGCCACCCTCACCGCCGGGATCATTGCGAGTGGCACCAACGCCTCGCTCGGAACGGTCACCCTGGCGCTGGCCGGCTGACCGCCGCCGGCATCCTCCGCCGCTCAGCCGGCCAGCGGGTTGTGCCATCGCAACTCGGTGAACCGGCCGAAGTCCGTGTCGGCGGAGCACAGCACCAGGCCGTGCTCGATGGCCAGGGCGGCGAGCTGCGCGTCGGGGATCAGGTTGGCGGTCAGCCGATGACGGGTCACCAGCCGACCCAGCACTGCAGCAGTGCGGTCCGTGGCGGCGGGACCCACACCGGTCCGGCCGCCAGCCACGAGGCCACGAAGCTCCAGGCGTCGTCGGCCGACAGCGGGTTCTCCGACACCCGGGGATGGGTGCTGATGCGCACGAACGCGCCGATGGTCTGCCACGGGAGCCCGACCCGACGATCACCGATCATGACCTCCGCCAACCATCCGGCGGCGGAGGCGCTGAGGGGGCTGCGGGCGTCGACGGCATAGAGCAGCAGGTTGGCGTCGAGGACCATCAATGCCCGTCGAGGAGGTCCAGGACCTCACCGACGTTGCTCACGTCAATGCGCAGGCCCAGGTCGGCGGTCCGGTGCCGGTACGCCGGCTGGGCGGTCGGCCGGGTCAGACCGGCGCGGATCAGCCGGTTGACGGCCTCGCTGACGCCGACCCGCTCCCGAGCCCGAAAATCCGCAGCTCGATCGGCTCGGCGGGTGCTAGGCCGCCGATCCCTCGAAGGGTGCGTTGAAGTCGAAGACACCGCCGTCGGCGGCCACGAAGCGGTAGCCGGAACCGGCCGGGTAGGCACTCATGGAGACGCATGGCGCGGCCAACCGCACGCCCCCGGTCGACCCTTCGAACGGCGCCGCAAAGCTGAAGATGCCGCCGTCAGCGGCGTCCAACCAGTAGCCGCCGGTCGCGGCGTCGAGGGCCATGCCCACCACCGGCGCGTCGAGGGCGACGGCTCCCATCGAGCCGCGGAAGGCGGCATCGTAGGCGAACACCCCTCCGTCGGACGCCACGAAGTAGTAGCCGGACCCGTCGGCGGTGGCCACCATTCCCACTGCGGGCTTCGTCAGGCGGAGACCCCCGGTCGAGCCGTAGAACGGGGCATCGAAGGAGAAGACGCCACCGTCGGCTCCGAGCAGCCAGTACCCGCCCGTCGCCGGATCGTCGGCCAGCGCCACGATGGGCTTGTTCAGCGCCACCGTGATGCTCCCGTGATTTCCGGCGTCGCCGAAGGGCAGCACCTGGCCGGCAGCCGTCACCATCCAGAAGCCGCCGCCGTCGGAGGTGGCGGCGATGGCCACGACCGGCGTGCTCAGCGGGTAGGTCACCTGGCCCAGGTCGGCGGCGTCACCGCAGTCGGCCACCCTGCCGCGCCGGTCGGCGATCCAGTAGCCGCCGCCATCGCGGGTGGCGGCCATCCCCACCACCGAACCGGAAGCCAACGTCTGGCTGCAGGTGGGCCCAGCCCCCGTCGTTGCTGCGCTGGGCGACGCAGGAGTCGTCGGCGGGGCCGGTGGGGTGGACGCGGTCGGCGTGGTCGATCCGGTCGGTGTCGGCGGGATGGGCGGGGTCGACGAGCCGCTCGGCGTCGGCGAGATGGTCGTCGGTGCGCCGTAGGTGACCGGGAACGAGGCGCTGGCGGCGTCGAAGGTGCCCGGGTAGGCGATGATGTTGCTCGAGTCGGTCATGGAGACGGCGGTGAGCGCCGCGGTGGAGACGGGCGTCGTGCCCGTCGCCATGGCGCTGAACTGGGCGGTGCCGAAGTCGGCCAGGGTGACGATGTTCCCCGTCGTCCCCGATGTCGGCGCCTCCTCGACCCATTCGGCAGATGATCCCGGGCCGCCGTAGGCCAGGGTGCCGGACGCGTGCTGGCCGGACGTGAGGTCGTCCATGGTGATCGACCAGGTCCCAGCCGAGACCTGGCCGATCGATGCCGCCATCCGGTCGCCAGGAGAGACGGCGCCGATCTCGATGGCCGCCGATGGCAGGATCTCGTACCAGGCGTAGTAGCTGGTCCGCCCATTCGCCGTGTCCTGGGCCGTGCCGGTCTGGATGAGCGAGCTGTTGGTGTAGCCGTCGATGCCGATCCACGTGGCCGATGCCTCGCTGGCCGCCGACGCCTGGACAGTCGGCACCGTCCAATCGGCGCTGATGGCGGTGTACTGCGAGCCGCTCTCCACCAGCCCGGCCCAGTTCTTACTGGTCGCCGTGGTGCTGGCCGCGTGCAGCTGCGCCGACACGCCTGGAGCGTCCGGGTGGGAGTGTGGTTGCGCCAGGCTCAACGGTTGGGGCTGCCCCCACGAGGACACCACCTGGGCGGACCCGGCGGGGGCGCCGGCCAACGGCACCAACCCGCTGACGAGGGCGATCACGGCCACCGCGGCTGCAGTCATTCCGCTCCTTTGCCCGCTTCGATGCCGTCCGGGAGCGTCGCCGACCATACCGACATCCATCGTCAGGCCCAGGGGCCGGCTTGAGCCTACGAGCGGGGGCCAGCGCTCCTGGCGGTCTCGACCGAGGTCAGGGCCTGGCGCAGCTCGCCCAGCCAATCGGCTTCGTGCTGGCGGACGAGGCCCACCGACCAGGCCAGGGCGTCCGAGCGGGAACGGGCCACGCCCGCCTCCACCAGGGTGTCGAGGACCCGGCGGTCGACCTGGCGGAGGCGGGTCATCACCGGCACCGACAGGTTGGTGAAGAGCTCCCGGCTCTCGCCGCACACCGCCCCCCACGCCACCTTCCGCCCGAAACGGGCCTCGGCCTCGTCGGCCACCTGCATGCGGACCGTCCGGGTCTCCTCCCGGAACCGCCCGATGCGGCCGGACTCACCGGCAGCCGACACGTCGGCGCCTTCTGGCCGGGCGATGCGGCCCACCACCACGATCTCGTCTCGGTCGACGGTCACCTCCGGTGCCTCCACGAACCAGCCCTCGGGCAGCCGTCCGGCGAACCACTCCTGTATGTCGTTCATAACTTCATTACATACTTACATCGCACGGTTGTCAAGTGGGAGGCCAAGGCTCGTAGCAGTCATGCTACGATGACCGTCATCGACATCCCGGCTCGTGATCTTCGCAACGACGTCAGTGGCATTCTCCGTCGCGTCCAGGCTGGCGAACGACTGCGGGTGACCGTCAGCGGGCGGCCGGTGGCCGAGCTGAGCCCACTGCCTACCCGCCCCCGGACCATCTCCTGGCAGCACTTCGCAGAGCATCTCGACGCCAAACGTGCCGACCCAGGGCTCACCCGTGACCTCGCCGGACTGGTACCTGACTCCACCGACGACATCCCGCTCGGCTGATGGTCGCCGACTCTGACGCCGTAGAGGTGGCTCTGGCCGATACATCCTTTTTCATCGCCATCGAGGGCGATCGACCACGCAGCGGCAACACCCCGGCACGGATCGCCGTGTCGGTGATCACCATCGCCGAGCTTCGTCTCGGCGTCCTGGCCGCCCGCGACGCGTCAGTGCGCGCTCGCCGGCTGGACACCCTGATGGGTGCCGACGCCCTCGATCCCATCCCCGTCGACACGGCGGTGGCCGCCGCCTGGGCTGGCCTGCGCGTCGCCCTTCGTGACGCCGGACGACGCATGCCGTTGAACGACTCGTGGATCGCCGCCACCGCCCTGGCTCTCGGCATCCCAGTCGTCACCCAGGACGCCGACTACGACGGTGTTCCCGGCCTCGATGTCATTCGGGTCTGAACCCCGCCATCCGCTCTCGCAACATCTGGATCAGATGGTCTTACCTTACTCCAGGCGCGAGATGTCGGCCTCGGAGGCGTCGAGGAACTTCTCCGCCGTGCTGGATTCAGCCGAGCACGGGGAAACGACCCTGATCACCCGCTCCGGGCGGCGGATCGCTCTGATCGCGCCGCCGCCCCGGGCCAACGGCGTGGCCTTGCGAGCACTGTTGAACCGGTGGCGGGACAACCCGGCACTCGACGACGAGTTCGCCGCCCGCGTGGCGTCGGCCCGCACCGCTGCTTCGATCGAGCTGGACGCCGATCCGTGGCGCGACTGATCCTCGACACCGGCGTGCTCATCTCAGGCGTCCGCGGCAGGCTGGACGTGACCATGCTGGCCGACGCCGATGACGTGACGATCCCGGCCGTTGGGTCGCCGAGTACCTGGCGGGCACGCTGCTCGACACCGACCCCGGCCACGCCGCCGCGCAACGGGCGTTCCTGGACGAGATCCTCGACGTGGTCCCGTTGGTCGCCTACGACCGCGCTGTGGCCGGCCACCACGGCGCACTGCTGGCCCACGTCCAGCGCACCGGCACCAGGCGCAGCGTCCACGACCTCATCATCGCGGCCAGCGCCCGCGCGACCGGGCGAACGGTGCTGACCACCGACGAGCACGCCCGCTTCGGAGACCTGTCCGACGTCACCGTTCGCACCATCAGCGGCTGATTCGCCACATCGGCCGGAGCCTCAGCCGCCGAGCTCGATCAGGCAGGTGGGTCCGACCGCCGCCGCCAACCGGCGATCGGTGGTCAGCAGGACCGCATCGAGCGCCTCGGCCAGGGCAACGTACATGGCGTCCCAGCCGCGCACCGTGTCTCGGAGCTCCCAGGCCCGACCCAGCAGCGGTCGGTGACCGAACCGATCGGCCGGCCAGGTCCGGAGGTCTTCGACGGCCTGGCCTGCCTCGGTGCCGTCCAGACGGCCCCGCTGATGCTCGCGGCGGATGACGCCGAAGACCTCGACGTCGATGATGTGGGGAGCGGCCTGATCGTCGCCGGAACGGAGCCGTCCCCGAAGCCGGTCAGCACCGGGGCCCCCGATCAGGACTTCGCACAGACAGGAAGCGTCAACGACCAACATCGGGCCATGCCCCACGCTCTTCGTCGAGCGCGGCGCGAATCTCCACCGCCCCGAGCGCAGACGATCGCCGCTCCGTGCGCGCCAACCACTCCTGCATGCTCGGCCGGGCGGCCAGGCGCACTGCCTCCGTCCGCAGCAGCTCGGGCACGCTGACCCCGGCCTCACCAGCTCGCCGCGCCAAGCCGGCGTACACCTCGTCGTCCAGGTCCCTGATCTGCACGGTCTTCGGCACATTGCCATCCTACATGCATGACTGCATCTGAACATGCAGATGTGCATGCGCGCCGGTACCGCGGCTTATCGGTCGGTCTCTGGACAGCTCTCGTATCTTCGTCGCCGACGTCAGGAACATCGAACTCCTGGGACGGCGGTCACGCTCGGCGATCGGGCACTCGTCGGACCTGGGCGTTTGCCGTAGCGGGTTCGGCTCCCGGCACTGGACGGAAGCTCACGGGTGCGCCACAATTGTGGCTGGCCGACTGAGCCGCTGAGGACCGTCCGTGACCACCTTTCTGAGGTTGTCGACCGGGTGGAGCGCCACCATGAGCGAGTGACCATCACCCGCAACGGCCACGAGGCCGCCGTCCTGATCAGCCCCGAGGACCTCGCCGAGATGGAGGAGACCCTCTTGGCGCTCAGCGACCCGGAGGCCCTCGCCGACATCCGGGAGGCTGATGCTGCCTACGTCCGGGGCCACGTCGTACGCGGGGTGGAGGCCGTCCGCCAACTTCGCAGCTGAGCGAGGAGGGCGACTACGAGCTCGTCCTGACCCCGCCGGCCCGCCGAGCATTGAGCGACCGGCTACGCGAAGCGGTCGCTGCCGCGGTGATCGACTTCCTCACGACCGCGCTCATCGAGCAACCCCGGCGAGTCGGCACGCCTCTGCGCGAGGAGCTGACCGGGCTGTGGTCGGCGCGTCGTGGGACCTACCGGGTGCTGTACCGCATCCACGACGAGCCGGCCGAGGTCGTCGTTGTCCGCATCGAGCACCGTGGAGACGTGTACCGATCCCGGTGACGTTGTGCAGTCGCCCAAGAGAGGATCCTTGGGGACATTGGTGTATCGGTAAGGTCGGGCTGGTGCCAATCCGCTGGTTGACAGCCTCGCTCGATGTCCCCATCGACCGCTTCGCGCCTGATCGCCGTTTTTGGCAGGCGGTCACAGCGACCAAGAGCTCTCCTGGGTCGGACGGGGAGTCGATTCTGGTTCCCAGCACTGGCGACGCCTACCTGCGGATGCAACTCGTTACCGCTGGGCCGGGTGGCTGCCACCTCGATGTCCACACCGACGACCCCGCCGGCTTGGCCGACACCGCTGTCGGCCTCGGCGGCTGCGTAGAGCACCAAGCGCCCCGCGCTTGCATAGTGCGCTCGCCGGCGCGGTTGCGCTTCTGCGTCGTCGCCTGGCGCGGCGAGCAGCGCCGACCCCTGCCTGAGGCGTGGCCCGGGAGGCAGCGCAGCCTGGTCGATCAGCTCTGCAATCGAGATCCCACCTGACGCCTTCGGCGAGGAGTGCGACTTCTGGGCCGAGCTGACAGGGTGGGAGCATCGAGCCGGTGGCCCGGGGTTCCGTTGCCTGCCTCGTCCTGCCGGCATGCCGCTGCGCCTGCTCATGCAGCGCCTCGATGACCCTCGGGCGGGGTCAGCCCGGTCTCACCTCGACCTGGCCTGCACCGATGTCGCCACCGAGTGCCGGCGACATGAGGCGCTGGGGCAGCCGTGGCCTACGAGGGGCGGGTGTGGACGACCCTGCGCGACCCGGCTGGCCTCGTGTACTGCACAACCGGCCGGGACCCTGACACCGGCATCCTCTGATCGCCCCGCCCAACGATCACCTTGCGCGACGTCACTTGTCCGTCCACTGATCCTCACCAGTGAGAGTCATGCGGAGGTGCGATCTGGGCGCACGGAGGCTACGGCCCAGTCGCAGCCGTCGTGACCGCAGTCGTTGCCCCAGACGACCTCGACCCGCTCACCGGCCACCAGGTATCGGTAACCCTCACCCTCCACCTGAGAGAAGTGGGTGAAACCCACGCCGGGGCGCCCTGGGACCGCAACGGCACCCCAGCCTTCCTTTTCATGCCAGAAAGCACAGGTGCCCATACTCCAACGGCGGAGGGCAGTGGTCACGGGCACGACGACGAAACGGAAGGCCCCACAGTTGAGCATCTTGCCCGGCCTCCGGCGTTGAGGGGCCCGGCCCCGCTGCCCGTCGGCGATCCAAAGCTCACCGACTACCGATCTCCATGGCCAGTGCCCGTTGCCAATCATCACGCCCGACAGATAGCGGAGTCGTTCGGTTTGGAGGCCGAACGCTACGACCGGGCCCGGACCGGCTACCCCCAAGCCATGGTGGACGGATCGTCGCCGCCAGCCCCGGGCCCGACGTCCTGGTGTCGGTATCGGTACCGGAATCGCCGCCCGACAGTTCCAAGCGGCCGACTGCCGGGTGCTCGGCGTCGACGTCGACGCCAGGATGGCCGACCTGGGGCGCCGAAGCGGCTTCGAGGTCGAGGTGGCGAAGTTCGAGGACTGGGATCCCGCCGGGCGAGCATTCGATGCGGTCGTCTCCGGGCAGTCCTGGCACTGGGTGGACCCGGTGGCGGGAGCAGCAAGAGCGGGCGAGGCGCGCGGTCCCGGCGGCCGGTTGGCCGTGTTCTGGAACGTCTTCCAGCCTCCGCCCGAAGTAGCCGAAGCCTTCGCCGCGGTCTACGACCGGATGCTGGCCGGCGAGTCGGGCAACTTCTGGGCAAAGTCCCCTTCGGACGCGTACTCGGGGCAGTTCACCAAGGCGGCCGACGTCATGCGCGAAGTTGCGCCTTCGGCGGTCCGGAGCAGTGGCGCTTCGACTGGGAGCGGTCCCATACCAAAGAGGAGTGGCTGGACCAGGTACCTACCCAAGGCGGTCACAACCAGCTCCCGCCAGCACAGCTCGAGGAGCTGCTGGCGGGCATCGGGGCTGCAATCGACGAGGTGGGAGGCAGCTTCACGATGGGTTACGCCGCTGTGGTAGTAACCGCAACACGAAGCGATGCCGCATGACCTGGCTCGACCAGGACCGGACGGTCTGACTCAGCGATCGTGCTCCGGGCGCTCCCGCTTAGCGTCAGGCATCGACCATGGCGTCATGTCCTCCGCCCACCCCGGCGAGCCTTTCCCCGAACCCCTTGAGATCAACCTCCTCCCTGAGGAGGACGGCAGCACTCTTCCCTTGGCCGCCTGGTTGGAGCTCGTGGCCGACGACGAGCCCGTCGACCTTCCCCGCCCGGTGGCCGAGTACCTCGCCGAAGCCCGGGCCGCCGGCGAGGTTTGATCGGCGTCGTACTCGACGCCTCGGCTGCCGTCGAGATCGCCCTGGACACCTCCCGCGGCCTGCGCCTCGCATCCCACCTGCCCACCGAGGGCGAGGTGATGGCCCCGGATCACTTCTTCGCCGAGGCCGGCGGCGCCCTCCGGCGCATGGAGAACCACGGAGACCTCTCCAACGACCGGGCCACCCTCGCCCTCCGCCGCGTACGCTCCCTGCGGGTCCGCCGAGTATGCACGCGAGGGCTGCTGCCTGCCGCCTGGGGCCTGCGACGCAACCTCACCATCGGGAACGGGCTCTACGTAGCCCTGGCCCGCCATCCTCGACATCGCGCTCGTGACGGCCGACGATCGGCTATCTCGAGCCCCCGGTCTCGAAGTGACGATCATCACGTGACCGCGACCGCCCGGTCATCGACGACGACATGTCAGCGCGCTTCGAGCCCTCAGCAGGCTGAACGCATCCCTCGACGGATCCCGGTAGCGGATGCTCGGTGTGACGTTCCGGCTTCCCGCGACCAGGCGGTGTGTCGCGCCCAGTCCTCGGCCGAGATCATGAGAACCGTGGTAGCCGGCGACCTGATCTGCCCGTAGACGTACATATCGGGCGTGGTCTGCGCCGGCCTCCGCTTGAACTCCAAGCAGGCGCCCCAAGCCGCCTCGTCTGCCCGCAAGAAGTCTCGGAAGAGCAGATTACGCCGCACAGTCTTGCTGGTCGTCAGGCGTACATGGCCATCCGGCCACGCAGCCGATACGTCAGCATCGTCCCCGGCGCCTTGCCCACACCCGCCCCCCACCAAGCGGACAGGACGACGAGCTACGTCCAGGAATCCGGGCATCGCCTGGCCCAGCTCGTAGCCTTCGTCGACCACGGCCAGCTCCGGTTGCGCGCCGCCCGCAGCTACCCTCGCCGATGTTGCCGACGCCCACCGCCACTTCGAGCAGAACAAGCCCATCGGCAAAATCACCCCTCCACATCGAGTAACCGCGGTGCCCGCAGCGGGATGGCGGATTCGAGGGGTCGGTCGCAACGCGACGGGTGCCGACGATGGTAGCGCCAGTGGTGTTGAGGCCGGAGGGGCAATGAGAGAGCGAGTCGCCACGAACAACAGGCAGACCGGTAGATCGCTCGTGGTGCGTGCATGGGATCCCCAGTGGGAGCGCTCTCTCAACGCGGTGGCCGGCCCGCTCAGGGCCCGCCCTGGTCGTCCCGGTAACGGCCTGCTCAGGGCAGTGGAGTTTCGACGGCAGCCGCGCCCCAGGCTTCAAGGGGCACGTCCCGCTGGTGTGCGGATGGCTCCCAGAGATGGCCCGCAGGATCGGCAACTATCGCTTGGCGAAGACCCCAGGGCATGTCGGTCGGAGCGTCGATCACTGCGCCGCCATGGTCCAGGGCCCGTGTCGTGGTGGCGTCGACGTCATCGACGAAGACCAGCGTCATCGCTCGCAGGCTCTGGCGGGTGGGTACCTGGGCCGACTGCTCCTGGTGCACGACATCGAGCCCCACCGTGATCACCTGGCCGGCGAGGGTCAGCTCGGCATGGCCGATGCGTCCGTCGGGCAGGGTCATGCGCACGGCTTCCTGAGCGCCGAAGACGGCTGTCAGCCACGCCACTCCCGCCTCTGGGTCGGCGTAGCGAACGTAGGGCACGACGGACGGATACCCGCGAGTGGGATCGAACACGGCCATCACCGTACTGTCGAGGACGCCAGCGTACACCCGTCGGTAACCCGATCCCCCACGTGGTCCACCGCTGCCGGACGCCACATTCCTTGCGGCGTGCGTCGGAGTTGGGCGCTCCTGAACGACAAACGGGAGGTAAGGGAGGAGCGAACATGATCACATCACCAATCGACCCGGCCACCACCTACCTGCACCTCAAGGACGGTCAGGCCGAGATGATGCCCGTCGACGAGTGCTTCTGGCCGTCGGTCATGGCGGGCGAGCGCCGCCTTGACGGGTGGCTGGCAGCCGGCTTCGCCTGGTTGCCTGACGACGGGTCAGCCGGCCACAGCGAGGTCCACCCCAAGGGTGACGAGGTGCATTTCTGCCAGGCCGGGGTGATGTCTGCGGTGCTCGAGCACGAGAACGGCGACGACGTTGTCAACTTCCACGCCGGGGAGGTGTGCGTCATCCCCGCTGGGGTTTGGCACCACCTCCGGCCTCGGGAACCGAGCCGGGTCTTCACCTTGACCTTCGGCCAGGGAACTGAGCACCGATCAAGGCAGGCACGGCCAGAGGAGCGATGAGCCGCTGGACCTCGTTCGTCGCTGACAGCGACCCGGCGGGGCGAGCGGTGCGAGGACTCCACGAAGAGGCGAACCCTCGTCACCGGCTGCGCGTCGAACACGATGATCGCACCCTGCTCATCCACCTCGCCGACGAGGATGGCGACGGCTGGACGACCATTGCCGTCGACCGAGCCACCCGTCGGTGGACGGTGGCCCAGGGATCGCGGCAGGCGGAGGCCGCCCGGCAAGCCCATCGAGACCTCTACCAGCCCTGAAACGCCAACACGAGCCCAGAGCCCGGCTAGTCGTCCCCGTCGGCACACCCACCTCAACCTCTGCCGGAATACCCAGCCAGGATCCGATCGACATCGGTGAGATGGTGCTCGCCCTCGTGCAGCGTATGCGCACCCAGCCAGGCGACACTACGTGTCGCCGGTGCGGGGAAGTTGTAGATGCACTCACGAGCCCACCCCGCATCGTCGACGTGGCTGAAGGCGTCGGCCACCAGCGCCGCCGCCACGTCGAGCTGGTCCGCCACCCGGGCGGGGTCCTGTCCCGCGTAGCACGCGAGGACAACCCGTTGCTCCCGGTAGATCGGCACGAACGATGGGCGTTCCTCCACCAGGGCCAAGAACAGCCGTTCCCGCTGCGCGAGGAGGACATCGCGCACGTGACAGGCGTACTCCAACGCCGACCACACCTGCGGTTCCGGGCGCTCCCGCAGGACGGCAGCGTTGTCGGTGCCGGCTGGTACCCGCAGCCGCTCACCGTAGTGAGGCCCCAGCGACGCCAGCTTCTCGGCGAGACGGAGGGGGCCGGGGTCCTCGTACACGTAGCCGCACTCGTCGCATCGGTCCATCCCAGCCATCTTGCCCGACCATGATCGCAGTCATGGATCGGTTCGGCGTCTGCGGTCGGCACTGGGTAACTCCATGGGCCGTCTGGTCAGTCATTCGTCGGTGGCGGCATCGAATGAGGCCAGGGCGGCGTCGATCCGCATGAACATCCGGCCCTCCTCGTCCCCCTCGATGTTCACGAAGCCGAAGCGATGGTAGAAGCGGCGGGCCGACTCGTCGATGGGGTCCACCGCCAAGAACCTGGCCGCGGCGTGTTGGCCCCCAGCTGCCGCGTGAACGATGGCGTCGATCAGCAGGTCTCGTCCGAGGCCCTCTCCCTGGTGCCCGGCGTTGATGACCAGGCGAGCCAGGAGGACCATCCCGACCTGGTAGCCGGCGAGCCCACGACCCAAGCGCCCAGGAAGTTCGTCC
The DNA here is from genome assembly GCA_965276635.1 of Acidimicrobiales bacterium. Lineage (GTDB taxonomy): Bacteria > Actinomycetota > Acidimicrobiia > Acidimicrobiales > Palsa-688 > CBDIBC01. The sequence continues at coordinate 857,308 of CBDIBC010000005.1, forward strand.
TTCACCACGCCACCCAAGGTCAGCACGTAATAGCCGACCACGGCTTCGGCGTCGTCGAGGAGCACGAAGGTGCATGAGAGGTTCCGACACTGGTTCTCCGACGCGTGCAGCCGCAACCAGTCGTCGAGCGATTTATTGCCGCAGCCAAAGCGACTGAGGTCATCGCCGGCACCGAGGTGCTCGACGCGCATCAGTCGGCGTGCTTCAGAGCTCGACTCTTCCGGATCTGATCAACGAGCTTGGACACCGGCTTGGGAGCCGTGTCGAGCGCGGCCAGGAAACGGTTGTAGGAGTCCTGCTGCAGATGGATCGAGCGGTGAGCGTCCACGATGGCCTCGACGTCAGCAACCGCCCGACCAAGGAGAAACTCCGACACGGATATCCCAAGCAGCCCGCCGCTTCGGTGACCAGATCGTCGTCGGTCGATGACAACCGCAGCTCTCTTCGTTGGTCCTTCGTAGGCATGGCAAACCTCCTGTACGTACGAGTGCACGGATGCTCCATGAGCTGTCAAGTTTGCTGCCCTCATACCAAGCCAGCGGGACGACAGCAGCCGTAGCGCCCTGCAGCGACAAGCGCCCGGAGAAGCTCACCGGCCCCGCGCCTCGCCTATCACGAGGCCGTACACCTTCTCATTGAGCCAAGCGGCCGCCCCCAGCGGCCGTGAGGAGCGCCGCCGTAGGCGGCGAGGTCACCGACGCCCTGCCGCTGCGGCCCGAAGCACGCCGCGCCGCTCGCTTGGCGCTCCGTCATCGATATCAGGTCGTGGACCGGCAGCTCGGTGCGGCCAGCCTCGCAGGTTCACCGATACAGCTCACCGTGAGGGTCAAAAAGCTACCGGCACCAGAAGTCCGATCCATAACGCCGAACTGGCGCTCAACCTGGCGAGCTCCAAGCTGAGCGAGGAGCAGCACATATCCCATGTTCGGCCCCAGCGGGAGAGTGGCCGACGCTTGCTCCTGCAAGCAACAGGCGCGCCGTCCCAGCCCACTGGCTGGCCCGAGGAGGCGCCCGAGCCGCCATCTCGTTCTCGTTTGGGGGATCGACTTCCGGGAGAGCTCCCCGAGCCGGTTGATCCGCTTGTGCGACGCCGACTCGCCTCGCGTTGCACCGCCTTCCCTACTTGTCCCACGGGTTGAGCAGTTCGACGCCCAGCGCTTGGAAGTCAGCGGTGTTGCGGGTGACGACGACGAGGTTGGACCTGAGCGCTGTCGCCGCTATAAGAACATCTCGCTCCGGTCGCGGGTCTGGGACGTGCATCCGGACAGCCTGTCGGACGACGCCCAGATCTACGGGCAATGTCCGGGCGGCGAAGGCGGCGAGCAGGTCGCGTTCGAGCCAGCCGCGGAGGACCGCGCCTTGCTCAGGGTCGCGCCGCTCCAGCCGGGCGACGCCGATCTCGATCTCCATCACGGTAATGACGCTGATCAACAGATCGCTCGTGGCTTGTTGCTGCGCCCAGGTACGCACGTTCGGGGCGGCTCGTCCCGCTGGTTTCCGGAGTTCGCTGATGACGTTGGTGTCGAGCAGGTAGCTCACAGTCCAGGTGGAGCGAGCGAGAGATCGACTCGTTCGAGGACGAGGTCGAGGTCGTCGTCGGCCGATAGCCAGTCGACGATGTTGCGCCGGTCGGCCACCAGCCGGTGGTAGTCCTGGATAGAGAGCAGCACGTGCGAGGGCTTGCCGCGGTCGGTGATGATCACGGGCTCGGTGGCGGCCAAGCGTTTGGCCGCACTGACGTCCTGGTTGAAGTCGCGTGAGGTGATGCTCGACATCGTCAACCTCCATGTAGGTACGTACCTACAGTAGCGCTCTCCGCGAAGGTGGGGTGTCCCGAACCGTGGGGGATCGTGCTGCAGGACGATCCCGGGGGAGCGACCACACGAGAGAGGCACGGACCCTCCGAAGAACTGACGTTCCGAGGTGTGAATAGCTCTCCGTGGCCGTAGTCCTACATAGAGCGGTATTTTCATTCGCCGAGAGCGACACCGCCAGGGGCCATGGGGAACGAAACCGGCAAGCCCCAGGATCAGCACCCCAGAGACAAGCGGCCGCCGAGCTGATGTGTCAAGCGGCACGCCTCCAAGCGGCCGTGCGGAGCGCCGCCGCAGGCGGCGGAGACCACCAACCAGTCTCGGGTGCCGAGGTGAGTCGTTGTCATGGTCGCCAGTCGCCTCACGCTCAAAGCACCGAACGCTGATCTAGATTCGGGTGCGGCGGGCTGCCACAGCTCGGTGGCCCGCAGCCGGCAGACCACCCAGCTCGGAGCCGCCGAGCGACCGCATGTGCCCGCAAGGGGATCGACATTCGGATGGGCGCTTCCGCAGCTGCCCGCCTGCGCAGACGTCGACGCAGGCGTCGCCTACGAGAATTGGAGACTTCACCCATGTCACACGTGCGACGCTTCGACCACGTCGGCATCACCGTGGCGGACCTCGACAGAGCAATGGAGTTTTTCGTCGGGCTGGGTCTCGAGGTCGAGGGCCGGATGTTCATGGAGGGCAGGTTCGTGGATACCGTCATCGGCATCCCCGACTCCCGGAGCGAAATTGTCATGCTGCGGCCGCCCGGCGGAGGCGCTGGTCTGGAGCTGTCGAGCTTCGTCCGGCCCGACCACGAGCCCGGGTCTCCCGCCGCGATGTCCATCGAACTAGGACTGCGCAACGTGGCATTCGAGGTGGACGACCTTCAGGCGGTCCTCGACCGGCTGAACGCGGACGGCTACAGCCTGGTTGGCGGCGTGGGTCAATACGAGCACGTCTGGCGCATGGCCTACGTGCGCGGACCGGAGGGAATCATCGTGTCCCTGGCCGAGCGGATCGGTTGACGCCGCTGTCGGCGAGCGAGACCGCCTGCTGGTGCGGGTGCAACCCCGGTGCTCCGGATATGTGCAAGTTGGTCCCGCATGCCGAACCGGCTACGGGACCAGTACGATCCTGCCGAGGACGCCAACAACGAAACCGTCGCCCGCGAGATGCGACGGTCGGCGATCGCCGCGTACATGGCCGGCGAAGCAGCCAAGGCCGGCCAGAGGGTGCCCTCGTCGGGTTCGGTACCGTCGGCCGCTACTTCGGACCTTCGGGCGCCGCTCAGGGTTCCGTCCCACCGTCGAACTGCTCGAGGCCAACGAGGAGGTGTAAGAGCGCTCAACCGCCGCCTGACCCCTGCTCGACGCTCTCCGACGGCGGGCCAGGGCGCGCCCGGCTCGGCGACCAGGCCAAGAAGCGCCGCCCCTGGCAGGGCCTCACCGTCGGAGGCATCGGACCCAAGGAGTACGGCCGGCTCTACGCCCGAGCCCACGCCGCCGCCATCCGGCAGCACAGCCAGACGACGCCGCCCATCCCGGGGACGTCGACGGCAACCTGCATGCTGGAGGAAGCGACGGAGCCCGAACCTGACGACTCCCAGCGCCCGGCTGGTTGGCGGCGACCGCACGTACCTCGGCACCAACGACGACCCCGGTCCAACTGACGCTAGTGCGGGGCCTGCCCCCGTCGGGGCTCGATCAACGCTCCGGGCAGCCGATCGCCTCGGCCGTTGCTACGCAAATCGCCCTAAGCGTGGCTGGAGTCGCCTTACCCACCCGCCTCACCATGCGTGCTCGTGGGACGAGCTGCAGGTTGTCGAGATTCACGACTGAGGGCTTGCGGACTCCGTCGGCCTCGGTGAGGTCAACCTCCGTGGTCAGGCCACGAACGGTCGACGTGATCGGGCCAACGATCACCGAATGCAGGAGCCTCCCCAGGGGATCTCGGGTGAGCACCACGACCGGGCGGCGCTTGTCCAACTCAGCCAACCAGATCTCGCCTCTGCGCACCGTTGGGGCGCTTAGCTCTCCTCGGGCCACTCAGCGTCCCAGTCGGTGTCGTCGGCCAGGTCGCTCCAATCGAGAAGGGCGTGGCCGATCGCTACCTCGTCACCAGTTGGAGGCCTCCCCGTGTACGCCTCGACATCGCTCAGAACACGGCGACGGCGAATCAACTCGGTGAGCGCAACGTCGATAGCTGCTGAAGCCGAGGACAACCCCAGCACTGCTCGCGCTTCAGACAGTTTGGCTCGATCGACTGTGATCGTAGCCTTCTCCTTTGCCATATGGTTCATACTACCATCTGGTGGTAGAGGCCCGAGGGCTGCGTGTGCAAAGTGGGCGACGGCCGACCTTCGCTGCGGCTACTGGTCAACATCTGATGCGCGTTCGGCCGGAGCGTCCGTCTTCGCCTTCGTTCGGGCCCACTGACGCAGCACCCCATCGACCTCGCTGAAGGAGTGCTCCGGTACCACCAGCTCTGCACCCCGGGGGGATGAGCAGCCGAAGCGCCTTGCCTCGCAGCCGAGTCGTCGAGTAACACGACGACGGTCAGGTCGCCTCTTCGGATCGCAAGTCAGCCAACATGTCCACAGCCCGTACCGTGACCACCGTGGCCGGCCGTGCGTCGAACCGCTGAAGCCACCCAGCCAGAGCAGCCGATCGCTCGCTGTCGGTCAGCTTGTCGTCGATGAACTCGAGCGCAGGATCGTGGAGATCGTGAGGCCGGCGTACCACACCACCACGGGAGCGCCGCAGCCCATGCCTGGCTCCTGGTAAGCGCCGAGGCAGCTATGTGTTGCAGGCAAGGCGCAACCTCGCCCTTGCCGCCCAGCCATTTCGCTGCCCATGAGCCAAGCGGCCGCTTCAAGCGGCCGTGCGGAGCGCCGCCGAAGGCGGCAAGGCCCCACGTTCTGCGGGAACCAACAGCAACGCCGCACCGGCGAACCTGAAGCCGAGCGCTGCGGACGCCCCCGTTATGCGCTCGCTGCGCTGGAGCCCGCTGGTCAGAGGTAGACGTGCTCTCGGAGGATCCTGCCGTCTGGCAGGGGGAACTGCACGGTCTCGACCCTGAGCCATCCCTTGCGCTCGTAGAGGGAGACGGCTGCGAGCAGCTCGGCATCGACATCCAGGATGGGATACCGCCCGAGCTTCTCGGCTTCCGCCACGGCAACATCGAGGAGCGCGCTACCAGCCCCTGACCGTCGCCCCCGAGGATCGACGAGCAGTCTCGCTACGACCGCCAGGTCCGAGTCACCGACGCCTACGGCGTGGCGCGAAGGTACGCAGGGTACCTCTCAGTGGCGCGGACGAGCTCAACCATGCGGTCCAGACCGGCGAGGTCGTCGACTGTCCGGCGTCGTACCAACACGCCTCAGAGTGTGGCATCCGACCGGCTGAGCCACGAGTCCGGGAACGCTGGCGGGCTCTACCTGCGTCCCTCCGAGCTGGGTTAGAGGAGCGTCTCCAGTCGTTGGGCGACCTGCCGGTATCGTCCGACCGGGATTAGGTGCACACCGTCGAAGGCGCCGGCCTCGCGGATCTGCTCCACCATGTCACAGGCGAATGTGACGCCGGCGGACGGATCTCGGTCCAGTCGCTCGACGAGCCAGTTGGGGACGGCGAGCTGAGGGATCTCAGCGTTAAGCTTCTTCGCCATGCCCGCGCTGGCCACGACCATCACCCCGGCGTAGACACGCCCGGGGAAGCTGATCTCCCGTCGCCACGCGAGGAGTGCTTCCAACGAGAATCCGACCTGGGCGAAGAGCAGGTCCGCGTCGTTCTTCCACGCTGGCACCGGTGTCAACCCGGAGGTCACCCCGATGGTGAGCCCGGCGGGGAGGTTGTGCTTTGCGTCGAAGTCCGCGGCGTGTCCGATCATCGCCCGGACCGTGAGGTCGTCGGAGCGCCGTCCGGACTCGGGGCGGTCCCCGTAGATGAAGAGGAACTCGTCTACGCCGTAGGCGGCTGCAGTGAGGAGGTCCCGGTGAAAGCCAAGCGTGTTGCGGTCCCGTGCGTTCAGGCATGCAATCGCTCGACCACCCATCTGTTTCACCTCGTTCGCGACCGCAATGCTCGAGACCGTCGCTCGGCCGATGTGGTTGTCCGGGATCAAGAACCCGGACGCTATGGGGTGGAGGACACCGATCTGGTGACGAATTCGGCGCAGATCAGGGCTTGTGGCCGGCTCGATCTCGCAGATGACCTCGAACTGCTCGCGCATGGGCCGACCATAACGTCCACCTGTATTGGCCGCCTTGCACGTCGCCGCCTCCCACGACTCCCTACCCGTAACGCCGGGAGCAATTTGCCTCCGGGCCAATGCGTACTCGGCTCGGCGCAGAGGTTGGATTTCCCTGTCCTTGGTGCGCACAGCTGCACCACCTTCCGGACAGCGGCGATCACCGTCATGCGAGCGCTGCTGCGAACTGGGCGCGGACGTCCTGCTGCCACCATTCCCGGCGTCGATCGAAGCGTTCCATGCCCCCCATCTCCGCCCACATCTTGGCGAATTCCGGCTCACCGGCCTCGGCATGGCGCCGGACGAACTCCCGGCCTCGTGCGATCGATGCGCTCACCACGTCCAGGAGTTCGCTCCGGTCCCCTGGGTGCAGCCCGTACGCATCACACGCGAGGCGTAGCCGACGGGGACGATCCGCCGGCTGCCAACCCAGCCGTGCCGAGTTGACGTCATCATCTATGGGTACACACATCCTTGCCAAGGCCGCCACGTCGAAGGTTCTCCGCCCGGGTGCGGCGTAATCGAAATCGAGAAGAGCAACGGCATGGCCGCCCCGGAAGACCACGTTCTCCAGGCAGACGTCGTTGTGGCAGATCACTCGGCCGCCCTCGGGGTCGGCCATCTCGGAACTCCACGTCAGTCCTGTCGTGTCGAGCCCCTCGGAGACGTCGTGCAGCTCACGGATGAGAGCTGCCACTGACTGCAAGGCTTCGTCGGACTGGGCCCACTCGGGATAGGGCGGTAAGGCGACATCGCCTGGAACGAAGCGCAGGCGTTCGCGTCCGCCGGGATCGATGCCGACGGGCGCAGGGGCACCCGTGAACCCGGCGCGCTCGATCTGTGACAAGAACCCCATGATGGAACCCGAGTGCACGTTGGACGGCCGCAGCACGTGCGCCCCGGACCGGGTCACGGCACCAGCATTGGCCACGCCCTCGAGCAACTCTTCCTCCCCGCCCACGAAGCAAGTGTGTCATGTCCATCCCGGGCAGCGCCGAGCTCGCCGGCATACCTCACCGAGTCTTTGCCGCAGATAGACCTATCCATCTGGGCTGCCCTGCTCTGGACCACGCTGGTCGGGAAGCCGCTCAGAGTGACGAATACGGCGTCGCTACGTAGGCCTCCGTGCGAGACACCGATCTGGAGTTGGACGGTGGCCGTCACACCAAGGGTGCACAATACGGGCCGGTGATGGATCAGGTGGTGCGCACGCTCGAGGACATGGAGGAGGCCGGCGATCCGGTCGAGTTCGATCCCCTCGATCCCAGCGAGGCTGCCGCCGTGCTGGCCGTCGAGAAGCAGGAGCGCCGCGAGGCCCTCGACGCCTACCTCGACACCATCGAACCGCAGGAACCCAAGCAGTACCTGGCCGCCTGGGAGTTGGAGGCGGCCAAGAAGGCCGCAGCGGAACGGCTGGGCCCGGGGGCCAGGGGGATGTCGGAGCGCACCCGGCGGGAGATGTGGAGTTGGGTCCTGTCCTTGCCGTTCGAGATGCTTGGCGACCGGCCGCCGTGGATCACCCTCACCTACCCCGGCGACTAGCGGCCGTGGGTTCCCGACGGCCCCACCCTCGAGCGGCACCGGCGGGCGTTCGGGGAGGCCTGGTACCGGGGGTTCGGGGAGCGTCCGGTCGGGTTCTGGTCCAAGGAGTTCCAGCTCCAGGAGGGCCGCCCCCACCTGCACCTGCTGATGAAGGGCCCCGACTCCATGCCCGACAGCGACTACCTCGGCTTCCAGACGCTCACCCGTCTGGGCGATCAGAACATTCGCCGCTACGGCAAGCACAAGGGCCGATGGTGGACCCCGCCCATCGGGCCGGCCCTCGGCGGCGACACCGCGGTGGGTCTGCTGGCTGGTGGTCCCACATCGTCACCGGCGGCACCGTGGAGGCGCATGGTCGGCGAGGTGTCAACCCCCGCGCCGTGTTCTACGCACGCGACGACCGCGTCGCCACCGGGATGCGACGCGCCGCCATCGCCGCCTACATGGCGGGCGAGGCGGCCAAGGCCGGCCAGAAAGTCCCTCCGGACGGCTTCGGCACCGTCGGCCGCTACTTCGGCACCTTCGGCCATCCAGCGGCCTTCAAGCCCACCGTTGATCCAACGGGCTCGGCGCTTCTTGCCGATCCACTCGATCACCGGCGCCGCCTCTCCCAGCCGCAGGTCCCCGATGCGAAGGTGGATGATCTCCGCAGCACGCATCCCGGCCAGCCCGAGACGGACGATCGCCTCGTCCCGCAACCCCAGGTCGCTCCCGTCCCGGCACGCCCCGATCAAATCAACGAACGCCTCCGAATGGGAGAGCCACCTCGCCGGGCGGGGCGCCTGCACCTTGCCATACAGGCGGGGAATCTGGCGCAGCGGGTTGTCCCGGCCCATCAACACCTCACCAGCGCCCGGTCCGCCTCCCCCTGGCGGACACGCCAGCGCAGGAACATGCACAACCGGGACAGCCGGTTGCGGATCGTGTTGTTGGCCGTCGGGAGCCCGCACCACTCCAACGCCAGCGACTCCGTCAACGCCCCCGGACCCTCGACCCCAGCGAACCGGAACAGCCCCGCCAGCTCCGTCTCGTACTGCCGGCGGGTCGCGGCGTTGGCGTACCGCCGGGCGAACTCCGCGACCAGGGCCTCCCACGCGGGAGACCCTATGACCAACGCTAAGCTTAGAGGCCTCCAGGCGGTGTGGAGCCGGGCGAAGTCGGCTGCGAGTGCCCGGCATGCTCGCCAGAGCAACTGGCGCAACTCGCTCTGTCCGCGGCCGGCGGCTCCAGTCAGCCGGTTTAGCGGGCCGGCACGGCCTGGGTGTGCTGCGCTGGTACGTTGCTTCCGTCGGCGGGTGGCTTGGTGGCTACGAAGTCCGGGCTGCGGATGAGCAGCAGAGACCCGACCCCTCCGATGAGGGCGACGATGCCGGTGATGATGAACAGCTCGTTCATCCCCGAAGTGAAGCTGGTTCGTATCAGGGTTTCGAGGTGGGCCCGCTGAGAAGGGGGTACCGCGGCGATGGCCTGGCCGACCTGGCCGTTGCGGACGTCGGTGAGCGTCCGGGTGGCGGTGGTCGACTGGCCGGCCAGGCCTCGGCTGATGTCGCGGCTGAGTCGGGCGACGAACACCGACCCGAGAGCGGCGATGCTCGCCGCGATGCCGACCTGGCGGAAGGTGGTGTTGACACCCGAGGCCATCCCAGAACGCATCGGGTGGACCACGCCGACCGCGGTGGAGGCAAGAGGCGGGTTGACCATCCCGCTGCCCACCCCGGCGACGAGCAGCCCAGGAATCAGATGGGTCCAGGATGTGTTGGCGTGCACGCCGGACATCAACAGCAGACCGACGCCGACCAAGAGAAGGCCGGGGCCGATCAGGAACCGGATCGGGGCGCGGTCGCTCAAGATCCCGGACACGGTGGCGACGACCAGGGTCGACCCGGACAGGACTAGCAGGCGCACCCCGGTACCGATGGCCGAGAAGCCCAGCAGGTCTTGGAGGTAGAGCGAGAGGTATAGGAACATGGCGAACAGCGAGGCGTTCATTGTCAACGCCGCCAGTGAGCCGCCCACAAACGTCGGGATCTTGAAGATCGACAGGTCGAAGAGGGGATGGGCGACGGTTCGTTCTGCGACCACGAAGGCGGCGAGCAGGATGGCGGCCATCGGCAGGCAGATCCACACCCCAGTGTTGCTCCAAGAGGTCTCGCCGGCCCGGATTATGCCGTAGACGAGCGAGACCAGCCCGCCGGTGAGGAGTCCGAACCCGACAAAGTCCGGCCGGTGCGGGTACGGTGACTTGCTCTCCTCGACCCGGAGTCCCGTCACCACGAGAGCGAGGACGCCGACGGGGACGTTGACCAGGAAGATCCCACGCCACGAGATGCCACTGGTGATGGCCCCTCCAAGGATCGGTCCAAGGGCGGTGGAGACGCCCGTAACCGCGCCCCAGATACCGAATGCGGTGCCGCGTTCCCCGCCGTGGAAGCTCTGGGCCAGCAGGGCCAGGGAGGTGGCGAACATGATGGCCCCGCCGATCCCTTGGCCGGCCCGCGACAGAATGAGCATCTCCGGGCTCTGGGCCAGCCCGCAGAGCAGCGACCCGCCGGTGAAGACGCCGAGGCCAATGAGGAAAAGCAGGCGTCGTCCAAAACGGTCTGCCAGCGCGCCGGCGGTGAGAAGCAGTGACGCCAAAGACAAGGCGTAGGCGTCGACCACCCATTGCAGGTCGCCGAAGCTGCCATGCAGGCTGGCCTGGATGTTCGGCAACGCCACGTTGACGATGGTCACGTCGAGCAGCAGCATGAACGTCCCGGCACACACCGCGATCAGGGTCCACCACTTCTTTTCCATGAGACCATGATCGGCGCCAGGCCGGATTCGACGCCCTATTCGCCCCCAGAACGTCGGATCTCGACATCTTCTACGCTAGGACCGTGGAATCAGCTGCCATGAGCCTTCTCGATCGCCGGATCTTGCATGGACTTCTGGTTGCCCCTCGGGCGTCGTTTCGCGACCTGGCCGCTGTGATCGGAACCTCCGATCAGACCGTCGCCCGCCGTTACCGGGCCATGCAGGCCGAGATCGGTCTCCGCATCACCGGACACCTGGCAGACGACCGGATGGGGTCCAGTAGCTGGTTGGTGCGCATCCACGCCACCCCCGACGCCGCAGTGCCCCTAGCCGAGACCCTGGCGGCACGCCACGACACCAGCTGGGTGCGTCTGGCGTCGGGCGGCACCGAGATCACCTGCAGCATCCAGACCCCCGGCTGTGCCGACCGCACCACCCTCCTCCTCAACCGCCTGACCGGCAGCCGGCGGGTGGTCGACATCAGCGCCCACCTCATGCTCCACCTCTTCAGCCCCTTCGCCTGGTCATGGCTGTCCACCGCCCTCACCGCAGACGAGACCGCGGCCCTGGGCCCTCCCGGCGCCGAGGACCCCGACGAGTCTGGCCCGGCTCAGCTGCAGTCGACCGCAGAAGACGAGCGGCTGGTCCGCTTGCTCCAGTCCGACGGACGGACCAGCGCCGCCGCCCTGGCCGCTGCCACCGGCTGGCACGAGTCAACCGTTCGCCGCCGGATCCACCACCTGACCGCAACTGGCGCGCTCCAGTTCGAGCTCGACCTCGACGAAGAGGCCATCGGCATCCAAGTCGCCGCACAACTCTGGCTCGTCGTCGATCCCGGCGCCCTCGACGCCACCGGCAACGAGATCGCCCGCCATCCCGAGGCGCCCTTCGTGGCCGCCTACACCGGGGCCGCCAACCTGTTCGTGGCTGCCGCATGCCGCGACTCCGCCCACCTCTACTGGTACATCACCGAGCGGTTAGGCCAGGTCCCTGCCGTCCGCTCCATCGAATCCGTCCCCGTCATCCACACCTACAAACGTACCGCAACCGTCGTACCAGCAGCCCGTTAGCGAAGCGGGTCTGGCGCCCCAGTGATGGTCGGGGAAATCTGGTGGGGGTGCCGTCCCGTCGACGCCGGGTGCCTACGGTGCAAGCGAGCCCGTCCGTTAGCGTGGGGTCTCGAGCACCATGATTGCCGCTTCGAGCGCGTGCTTTAGCTAAGTTAGCGGCGTTAGCTTTGTTGTATCTTGATAGGGAGTCATCTGTTCCTTTCTTGCACGCTTCTCATCAGGACTTCGATGCCGAGCGCTCCAGAATACGCTTCACGGTCATGTGAGAAAGGCCTGTGCTCGCCGCTATTTCTCGGAGCGAAGCACCATGGTCGGCCGCGAACCTGATGGCGTTGTTCCGCGTGGAGTCGGCCACGTCAGCCTTGTGGGAGGCGGATCCGGCAAGCTTCAGCGCAGCACGCTTGTCGGTCTCTGGATCGGCATGTCGGATCGGGGCAGGGTGGCTCATCTTCGGATCATCCTTCTTCAGCTCGGTCGAGGAGCAGCAACGCCCAGTCCATGGCCTCGTCGGGCCAGGACTGACGTATGGGCGTGCCGTCCTCGAACGATGCGATGGCTTCGGTGATGGTCATGGCGAGGTCCTTTGCTTCATCGTCTGTCAAGATCACCACACGAGGCACTGTAACAACCTGTGACAGTCTAGGACCGTTGACGACGTGCGACGCCTGTCGGCGCGCGGTCACGCCTCGGCGATGATCGCGTGGAAGCTCTCCCACTCCTCGTCGCTGAGGTCAGGGATCGAGAACTCCTCGGCTGTCAGGCGGGATCGAAACTCCCACAGACGCGGATCGTCCACGGTGAAGAGATGGAGGTGGGACTCCTCGTCGTGGTGCTCGACCGAAGACACGCCCCGATGGTATCGACGCCCGGGACCCGGAGGGGTCCGCTTCCTCCCGAAGCGATGCCGCGGCATCGCTTCCTGATCGCCGCCTTTCCACATCCCGGGGCGGGGTCAAGGTGGAGCGCCCTACCGGACGACCGACCTTGACGCCGACCTGGAGATGTGGCACCTACTGTCACCGCGGGTGCGCGGTCACACCGCTCCGGCAGAATGACATCGATGGGATTCTCGTCGTCGCGGCTGGGGGAGGTCAGTTACAGCCTGGTGGTGAGCCGCGGCTATGTGCGCCTGGTCCGCCAGGGCAAGCGCTTGCCCCGCACCCGGATGCCGACCCACTTCGCCCACCGCGACGGCGAGTGGATGGAAGTCGAGCCCGATCGCAGCCCCCCGTACGGCGAGACCTGCGCACCGGCCGGCGAGGAGGTGAACCCCGACCCGCTCGACCCGCAGGTGCAAGAAGCGATCGACGAGGCGATGCACCCCCGCCGCGGCGACGGCGGCCAATCGGCCAGGAGCCGGATGAACATGCGCCGCATGTTCGTGTCGCTCCCCTGGGAGCTCGTCGGACCCCGACCTGCGCTGATCTCGCTCACCTACCCAGGCAACTGGCAGCCGTGGGTGCCCGACGGACGCACCTGGGAAGCGCATCGACGGGCGTTCGAGCGACGCTGGGTGCGCCGCTGGGGCGAGCCGCTTGTCGGGGTGTGGGTCAAGGAGTTCCAAGAGAGCGGCCGACCCCACCTCCACCTCTACGTCGGCCTCCCGAGCGCGATGAGCGACGACGACTTCGCCGGACTGCGCGAGCGCACCCTGCCCGCCACCGCCTGGAGAGCCAACATGGCCGCTACGAGGGCCGCAAGCGCACCCCGCCTGTCGGGATCGGCCTCGGCGTCGAGTTCGGGACCTGGCTGCGCGACGCGTGGGCGGAGATCGTCGGCACCAAGGGAGACGGCTGGAAACAGCAGGCGCTCGGCGACGGCGGCGGCCATCAGCTGCGCGGCGTGGACGTGGCGGTGATGTTCTGGTCCGACGAGGCCGAAGCCACCACCGACCGCACCAAGGTCGCCCAGTACCTGGCCCGCGAAGCCGGCAAGTGGCGCCAGAAACAGCCGCCCTCGGGCTTCACCAAGGTCGGCCGCTTCTACGGGGTGTGGGGCAGGTCGGTCGGCTTCGAACCCGAGACCACGAGCACCGCACTCGAGCCCGTCGTCGCTGCCGAGGTGGAGGCCCGACTCGCCCGGTGGGTCAACTGGCGGCTCCACGTGCTGCGCCGCGGTGCGCCACCGTCGAGCGCCGTCGCGCTACGCCGACCCGGAGACGGAGTCACCGCCTTCGGTCTCGGCGCGGACCAGGCGGAGCGGATCGTGGCCTGGTCTCAGGCGGCAGCGGTCCGGAAGCTGGCCAGTGGCTCGGAGCGGGGCGCCGGGGGCGCAGCCTCCGGCGACCTCTTGGCGCTGCTGAGATCGGTGGACCTGATGACCGGCGAGGTGATCGCAGATGAGACACCAACACCCCGGACGGGCTCGTCCTAGTCCAGCACGGCAGCCGCCCGGCAGATCACGCCGGTGTCGAGAGGATCGATGTAGCTGCGCATCGTCGTCGCCGGGTTGGCATGGCCGAGCACCTTCTGGATGTCGAGCAGGTCGAAGTGGTGGGCGCCGTCCTCCGACACCGACCGGTGCAGGATGCCGGCCGCGCTTCGCCTCAGATCGTGCGGGCTCACATGACCCAGCCCCGCCTGCTCGGCTCGGCCGGCCACCAGCTTGCCGATGCTCACCGGCTGCTTGAACGGCCGGCCCCAGGAGATCTGGCCCACGCCCCCGCCGGTCTTCTGACGGCACACCACCGGATCGGTCGCCACGAGCGGTCGGCCGAGGCCGAGACGGTACCGGCCCACCCAGTCGGCCAGGAGTGCCTCGAGCGCCGGGCCGACGGCGACCTTGCGGGGACGGTTCTTCTTGCCGATCCACGTGATCGTCGGCTCGGGGCCCGGGTGCAGGTCGCCGACCATCAGGTGGATCACCTCCGCCACCCGCATCCCTGCCAGTCCGAGCCGGAGCACCAGCTCGTCGCGCCGGCCGACGTCGGAGTCGTCGCACACCCCGAGCAGCGCACCGTACGCCTCGTCGTGGGTGAGCCACCGGGCCGGGTAGACACCCTGCAGCTTCCCGTACAGCGGCGGCGTTGCCCGCAGCGGGTTCTCCCGGCTCTGCAGCTCATCCACCAGCGCCGGGTCAGCCTCACCCTGGCGGGCACACCACCGCAGGAACGAGCACGCCCGCGCCAGGCGCCCGCGTCGCGTGTTGTTGGCCCTCCCCAGCGCCACCCAGTGGTTGACCACCGCATCGCTCAACCCCCGCGGATGCGACACCCCCGCATACTCGAACAGCCCCGTCAGCTCCGCCCGGTACTGCCGGGCCGTACCAGGATTGGTGTAACGGCTGGCGTACCGGTCGATCAGCCCCGCCGCTGACGACCACTCACCGTCACCAGTTACTACGCTAAGCGTTAACTTTGCTGTATCTTGATCTCGATGTCGACGCCGGCGGGGAGCTCGATGCGCTGCAGCGAGTCCACCGTCTTTGGCGTGTGCTCCACGATGTCGAGGAGCCGCTTGTGCACCCGCATCTCGAAGTGCTCCCGGCTGTCCTTGTACTTGTGGGGACTGCGGATCACCGTGTAGCGGTTCTTCTCGGTGGGCAACGGGATCGGGCCTCGGACCTTGGCCTGGGTGCGCAGCACCGTCTCCACGATCTTCTTGGTCGACTGGTCGATGATCTCGTGGTCGTACGCCTTCAGACGGATACGGATCCGCTGGGCGTCAGCCACGGGTGGGGCTCGGGTTGCTCACAGGAGGTTCTCCAAAAGATGCGGGTTGTCAACGTGCGGGATGAGTCCGAGGACCGGAGGCCCCCGGGTGGCTACTTGAGGATCTTGGTGACGCGACCGGAGGCCACGGTCCGCCCACCCTCACGGATGGCGAAGCGCAGTCCCTCGTCCATGGCGATCGGCTTCTGCAGCTCCACCTTGATGGGGGTGTTGTCGCCGGGCATCACCATCTCGGTGCCCTCGGCCAGCTGGATGCTGCCGGTGACGTCGGTGGTGCGAAAGTAGAACTGCGGCCGGTAGTTGTTGAAGAACGGCTTGTGGCGGCCGCCCTCTTCCTTCGACAGCACGTAGATGGTGCCCTCGAAGTCGGTATGGGGGGTGATCGAGCCCGGCTTGCAGAGCACCTGGCCGCGCTCGACGTCCTCCTTCTTGGTGCCCCGCAGGAGGACACCGATGTTGTCGCCCGCCTCACCCTGGTCCAGCAGCTTGCGGAACATCTCCACACCCGTGCAGGTGGTCTTGGACGTGGGCCGCAGGCCGACGATCTCGACCTCCTCGCCCACCTTGATCCGGCCCTGCTCCACCTTCCCGGTGACCACGGTGCCGCGGCCCTGGATGGTGAACACGTCCTCGATCGGCATCAGGAAGGGCTTCTCGAGCTCACGGGTCGGCTCGGGCACGAACTCGTCGACCGCCGCCATCAGCTCGACGATCTTCTCTTCCCACTCCTTGTCGCCCTCCAGCGCCTTGAGCGCGGAGACGCGGATCACCGGGGTGTCGTCGCCCGGGAACTCGTAGAAGTCGAGCAGCTCGCGGACTTCCAGCTCGACCAGGTCGAGCAGCTCCTCGTCGTCGACCATGTCGGCCTTGTTGAGCGCCACCACGATGGATGGCACCCCGACCTGGCGGGCCAGCAGCACGTGCTCACGGGTCTGGGCCATGGGGCCGTCGGCGGCGGAGACCACCAGGATGGCGCCGTCGATCTGGGCGGCGCCGGTGATCATGTTCTTGATGTAGTCGGCGTGACCCGGCATGTCCACGTGGGCGTAGTGCCGGTTCGGCGTCTGGTACTCCACGTGGGAGATGTTGATGGTGATGCCGCGCTGGCGCTCTTCGGGCGCCTTGTCGATCTGGTCGAACGCCATGGCCGTGGTACCCGACGGGTCACGTTCGGACAGCACCTTGGTGATAGCCGCCGTCAGCGTCGTCTTGCCGTGGTCGATGTGGCCCATCGTGCCGATGTTCAGGTGGGGCTTGTTGCGCTCGAACTTCTGCTTGGCCATGAAAGAGAATCGCTCCTGTAGGGGCCGGCCTGGCCGGCCGGGATGACGCGGTCGTGAACTGTACTTGGTGGGGACGGTCCGATGTCCCGCCGAGACCTGCTGGTGCTACTCGCCCCGCACCCGAGCCACGATCTCCGCGGAGACCGACTGCGGTACTTCCTGGTACGAGTTGAACTGCATCGTGTACGTGGCCCGGCCCTGGGTGCGTGACCGCAGGTCGGTAGCGTACCCGAACATCTCGGCCAGCGGGACCTGGGCCCGGACGACCTGGCTGTTCCCCCGCTGGTCCATGCCCTCGACCTTGCCCCGCCGCGAGGACAGGTTGCCGATGACGTCGCCCATGTAGTCCTCGGGGGTGACCACCTCGACGGCCATGATCGGCTCCAGAAGGATGGGGTGCGCCCGGCGAGCGCCCTCCTTGTAACACATGGATCCGGCGATCTTGAAGGCCATCTCCGACGAGTCGACATCGTGGTAGGAGCCGTAGGTCAGGGTGGCCCGCACGTCGACGGTCGGGTAGCCGGCCAGCACGCCGGACTGCATGGCGTCCTGAATGCCGGCATCTACCGAGGGGATGTACTCCTTGGGGACGATGCCGCCGCTGATCTTGTCGACGAACTCGTAGCCGCCTCCGGGGCCGGTCGGCTCGAGTGTCAGCACCACGTGGCCGTACTGACCCTTGCCGCCGGTCTGGCGCACGTAGCGGGTCTCGACCTTGGTGACGGTGTCCTTGATGGTCTCGCGGTAGGCCACCTGGGGCTTGCCCACGTTAGCGTCGACGCGGAACTCGCGCAGCATGCGGTCGACGAGCACCTCGAGGTGCAGCTCGCCCATGCCGCCGATGATCGTCTGGTTCGTCTCCTCATCGGAGTGGACCTGGAAGGTCGGGTCCTCCTCGGAGAGGGAGATCAGCGCCTTCGACAGCTTGTCCTGGTCGTTCTTGGTCTTGGGCTCGACGGCCACATGGATGACCGGCTCGGGGAAGTCGAGCGACTCGAGGACGATCGGCGCGTTCGGGTCGCAGAGCGTGTCGCCCGTCGTGGTCTGCTTCATGCCGACCAGGGCCACGATGTCGCCCGCGAAGGCGGTGTCGCGGTCCTCGCGGTGGTTCGCATGCATCTGCAGGATGCGCCCGGCCCGCTCCTTGCGGTCCTTGCTCGAGTTCAAGATGGCGTCGCCCTTGCTCAACCGCCCGGAGTACACCCGGGCGTAGGTGAGCTTCCCGCCCGAGGTCGGGTCGGTCATGATCTTGAACGCCAGAGCGCTGAAGGGCTCCGAATCGTCGGCCTTGCGCTCCAGCTCCTCGATGCCCTTGGCGTCCATGCCCCTGGTGGGCGGGATGTCGAGCGGGGACGGCAGGAAGTCGATGACGGCGTCGAGCATGGGCTGCACGCCCTTGTTCTTGAACGCCGAGCCGCACAGGATCGGCACCACGTCACCGGAGATGGTGGCGCCCCGCAGCGCCCGCCGCAGGTCGTCCGCAGTGATCTCCTCGTCGCCCAGGAACTTCTCGGTCAGCACGTCGTCGTAGTTCGACAGCACGTCGACCAGCCCGCTCCGGTAGGTGGTGGCCTCACCGGCGTGGGCGTCGGGGATCTCGACCACGTCGAACTTGTCGCCCTTGCTGGCCTCCTCCGGCCAGATCAGGGCCTTCATGTTGATAAGGTCGATGACACCCCGGAAGTTGCTCTCCGACCCGATGGGCAGCTGGACGATGGCGACGGTGGCGTCCAGCCGGTCCTTTATCATGTCGACGCAGCGGTAGAAGTCGGCGCCGATGCGGTCCATCTTGTTGACGAAGCACATGCGCGGGACGTTGTACTTGTCGGCCTGGCGCCACACCGTTTCCGTCTGGGGCTCCACGCCGGCCACCGCGTCGAACACGGCGACGGCGCCGTCGAGGACGCGCAGCGACCGCTCCACCTCGACGGTGAAGTCGACGTGTCCGGGGGTGTCGATGATGTTGATCCGATGGCCGTCCCACTCGCAGCTGGTGGCCGCCGAGGTGATGGTGATGCCCCGCTCCTGCTCCTGGGGCATCCAGTCCATGGTGGCCGCGCCCTCGTGGACCTCGCCGATCTTGTAGTTGATCCCGGTGTAGAACAGGATGCGCTCGGTCGTCGTGGTCTTGCCCGCGTCGATGTGGGCCATGATCCCGATGTTCCGGGTCTTGGCCAGTGGCATCAGTCGGGTGGGGGTTGCTTCAGCCATAGCTCACTCTCGCCGCGTCGGGGGGTGTGCGGACACTCCATTGTGCCCGAATACCGCGGCCCAGCGGGTATTGGTGCTACCAGCGGTAGTGGGCGAACGCCTTGTTCGACTCGGCCATCTTGTGCAGGTCCTCACGGCGCTTGACCGCGGCACCCACGTTGTTCGACGCATCCAGCAGCTCGGCGGCCAGCTTGGCGGCCATTGTCTTCTCCCGCCGCTGACGGGAGTAGCCGACCAGCCAACGGATCGACAGGGTGGTGGCCCGACGGGGTCGCACCTCCACCGGCACCTGGTAGGTGGCGCCCCCGACCCGGCGGCTGCGCACCTCGAGCTGCGGCTTGGTGTTGTCCAGCGCCCGCTTCAAGGTGGCGATGGGCTCGCTGCCCGTCTTTTCCTTGATGGTGTCGAGGGCGTCGTAGACGATCCGCTCGGCCAAGCCGCGCTTGCCGCGCTCGAGCACTTTGTTGACGATCTGGGTCACCAAGACCGACTTGTAGATCGGGTCCGGCTGGAGGTCACGACGGGGTGCGGGTCCCTTGCGAGGCATGCTGCTAGCCCTTCTTGGCGCCGTAGCGGCTACGGGCCTGCTTGCGATCGCGCACACCCGAGGTGTCGAGGGTGCCGCGGATGATCTTGTAGCGGACACCAGGCAGATCCTTCACTCGGCCACCGCGCACCAGGACCATGGAGTGCTCCTGGAGGTTGTGGCCGACGCCGGGGATGTAGGCGGTGATCTCGGTACCGCTCGTCAGGCGGACACGGGCGACCTTCCGCAGCGCCGAGTTCGGCTTCTTGGGGGTCGTCGTGTACACCCGGGTGCACACGCCTCGGCGCTGGGGCGCGCCGCGCAGGGCCGGGGTCTTGGTCTTGTCCGACTTGTGCTCTCGGCCTTTGCGGACGAGCTGTGCGATGGTGGGCAATGCAACCTCTTGTTGGAGAACGTGGTGTCGCGCCGACACCGGCCTTGCGGGCCGTCGAACATGCTAGCGCGCCGCTGGGCCCGGCCGCCCGCCGCTCCTCCTGGCCCGGTTCGACGGATCTTATCGTCCTTCTAGTAAGAACAATAAGATACGGTAACCTCCGTTGAGATGGATGAGCTGACCAATCCATTCCGTCCCGGTGCCGGGACGCGGCCGCCGGCGCTGCTCGGGCGCGATGAGCTGATCGCCCACTTCAGCACCACGATCCGACGGGCTCAGGCCGGCCACCCCGGCCAGAGCGTGATGCCGGTCGGCCTGCGAGGCGTGGGCAAGACTGTCCTCCTCAATCGCTTCTCGGAGATCGCCGAGCAGGAGGGGATGTCGGTCGGGTTCATCCAAGCCCCCGAGACCGGCGACTTTCTGGCACTCCTGGTCGGCCGGCTCCGCAAGATTCTCATCGGGTACGACAACCAGCGCAGGACAGCAAAGGTCATCCGGGCACTCCGCGTCTTGAAGACCTTCTCGCTCCAGCTCCCCGACGGGTCGAGAATCTCGATCGACGTGGACGCACTCGCCGGCGAAGCCGACAGCGGAAACCTCCCGGACGACCTCAGCGATCTCCTCGTGGCTGCGGGCGTCGCGGCACAGGAGCGCCAGGGCGGGATCCTGCTCGCCGTCGATGAGGTCCAATACCTGCGCGTGCCGGATCTGGCCGCGCTGTTCACCGCCATCCGTCGCACGACTCAAGAGGAGCTGCCCGTCGTCTTGACCGGAGCCGGGCTGCCACAGCTCCCCGGTTTGGCCGGGGACGCGAAGTCCTACGCCGAGCGCCTGTTCGAGTTCCCCCGGATCGGATCCCTCGATCAACAAGACGCTCGGGACGCGCTCGTCGGGCCCGCCGCCAACCAGGGAATAACGTTCAGCCGGGACGCGGCCGATGCGATCATCGAGCGGGCCCACGGATACCCGTACTTCCTGCAGGAGTGGGGATACCACACCTGGAACGCAGCCTCAGGGAGTCCGGTGGAGCGCGACCTGATCGAGGCTGTGACACCTCGCGTCGTGGAGCACCTCGACAACAATTTCTTCCTCGTCAGGTTCGACCGACTCACCCCCGCCGAGAAGCGGTACCTGCGGGCCATGGCCGAGCTCGGTCCCGGCCCGCACCGGTCGGGCGACATTGCTGCCCAGATCGGCGTTCGAGTCGAGTCGGTTGCCCCGCGCCGAAGCGGGCTGATCGCCAAGGGCATGGTCTACAGCCCAGCCCACGGGGACACCGCCTTCACCGTGCCCCTGTTCGACGAGTTCCTGCGCCGAGCGATGCCCTGATCGGACGCCGACCCGGGTCGGCCGCCGCCCCTCCTGCCCGGCGCCTACCGGTGCGGGTACCCGTAGGGTGGCAGCCATGAGCGACCAGTCGATCCCCGACGAGGCCCCCGAGGCGACGGAGACCTACGAGCAGTACGACGAGGTGGCCGGGTCGGCCCAGTCCGACGAGACCCGGGCCGACCCTTCCGCCACCGGCGTGACCGGCGCCGACGCCGACCTGACCCGCTTCACCGAGCTCCCCGTCGACGAGGCGGCGAACGAGGAGATCGGCGCCGGGCTCGACGACCCCGAGCAGATGGCGATGCTCGACGGCGGCATGGACGACCCCGACGGGTCCGCCGACCGTTGAGCCCCGCGTTCGACCAGCCCGCCCCACCGCCCACCTTTGCCCGCCTCGCAGGAGCCTGCCGTGATCACTCCCGCCGCACCTGACGACCACCGACCGACCGAGGTCAGCACCGACACCTTCGACGTGATCGTCATCGGCGCCGGTTCGACCGGCGAGAACATCGTCAGCCGGGCCGCCGCCGGAGGGCTCACCGTGGCGGTGATAGAGGCCGAGCTGGTGGGCGGCGAATGCTCCTACTGGGCGTGCATGCCGAGCAAGGCGCTGCTGCGCGGCACCCAGGCCCTCGGCGCCGCCCGCGCCGTCGACGGCGCCAAGCAGGCCGTCACCGGCGCCCAGGACGTGGCCCGCACGTTGGCCCGGCGGGACTCGTTCAACAGCGCCTTCGACGACGCCGGGCAGGTGCAATGGGTCGAGTCCACCGGCGCCACCCTGCTGCGCGGCTCGGCCCGCCTGGCCGGCGAGAAGCAGGTGTCGGTCACCGGGGTCGACGGGACCTCGGTCACCCTCACCGCCCGCCATGCGGTGGCCCTTGCCGTCGGCAGCACCGCCGCCATCCCGCCCATCGACGGCCTCGACCAGGTCGACCCCTGGGACAACCGGAACATCACCAGCGCCGAAGCCGTCCCCGACAGCCTCATCGTCATCGGCGGCGGCCCGGTCGGCTCGGAGATGGCTGACGCCTGGCACGCCTTCGGCTCCACCGTCACGCTCATCGAGGGCGCTCCCCGCCTCTTGGTGAACCTGGAGCCCGAGGCCGGCGAGCGCCTGGGCGCGGCGCTGGCCGGGCGCGGCGTGGACGTGCGCACCGGCACCACCGTCACCGCCGTGCGCCGTGACGGGACCGGCGGGCCGGTCACCGTCACCCTCGAGGGTGGCGACCAGATCACCGCGACGGAGCTGTTGGTGGCGGTCGGCCGCCGGGCGGCCACCAGCGACATCGGCCTGCCGACGGTGGGGCTCACCGACGGCGCACCGCTCGAGGTGGATCCCAGCGGTGCCGTCACCGCCGTGGCCGGCGGCTGGCTGTACGCGGCGGGCGACTGCACCAGCGGTGCCAAGTTGACCCACATGGGGAAGTACTCGGCCCGGATCTGCGGCGACGCCATCCTGGCTCGCGCCACAGGAACCGTCGGTGACGGGGACACCGCACCGTACGGACGACTCTCAGCCACCGCCGAGGACGCCAAGGTGCCGGCCGTGGTGTTCACGACCCCCGAGGTCGCGGCCGTCGGGTTGTCGGAGCAACAGGCTCGCGACGCCGGCCTGCCCGTGCGAGCCGTCGACTACGAGATCGGCAGCGTGGCCGGCGCCTCCCTCTTCGCCGACGGCTACGACGGGTGGGCCAAGCTGGTGGTCGACACCGACCGCGACGTCATCATCGGAGCCACGTTCGTAGGTCCGGACGTGGCCGAGCTGCTCCATGCCGCCACCATCGCGGTGGTCGGTGAGGTGCCGCTCCCGCGCCTCTGGCACGCGGTGCCCAGCTATCCGACGATCAGCGAGATCTGGCTCCGCCTGCTCGAGACCTGGGGCATGTAGCGACCGGCCCGTCGCCCAACGAGCCGGGCGCCGGGCCGCCGGCGATGACGAGGCAGACTGGCCCCATGTCCGCGCTGCCCGACTCGGCCGCCGCCGACCACGACGACACCGCCGGGGAATCCCGGGTGTGGTTGCTGCTGGTCTACCGCGTGCCGTCGGAGCCCACCCGGTTGCGGGCGACGGTGTGGCGCCGCCTCAAGGGCCTGGGCGCCATCTACCTGCAGAACTCGGCTGCCGCCCTGCCCGACAGCCCGTCGGGGCAACGAGCGCTGCGCAAGCTGCGCCACGAGATCATCGAGATGCAGGGGACGGCGGTGCTGTTGCGCTCGGTCGCGCTGGCCGGCGAGCCCGACGTGCTGGCCGCCTTCCAGGCGGCCCGGGACGACGAGTACGAGGAGATCGTCGATCGGTGCCGCGACTTCCTCGTCCAGGTGGACAAGGAGCACGTGGCCAAGCACTTCACCTACGCCGAGCTGGAAGAGAACGAGGTCGACCTGACCAAGCTGCAGAACTGGTACGCCAAGGTCAGGGACCGAGACGTCTACCACGCCCCCGGGCGCGCCGCCGCCTTCGAAGCCCTGAAGGAGTGCGAGCAGGCGTTGGAGACCTACGCCAACCAGGTCTACGCCGAGGAGGCCGACGCGCACTGACGTGCGAGCACAGCGAGTACGACAGTCCGGTCGGCCGAGCGCCAGCCGGTCGACCGGTGATGGGTGCGGGGCGCAGCCCCGCCGGATGCACTGACGTGCGAGCACAGCGTCAGTGATCGGGGCGCGTCGCCCGCCGGACGCTCAAGCCCAGCATCACGATCACGACCACCGGCAGCAACCACCACGAGACACCGGTCAGGGCACTGAGCCCGGCGGTCGCGGCCAGCGCAAGGACCACACCGATGGCGACGCGCCAGTCGTCCCCGATGACGAAGTCGTACCAGAAGGCGCCGAACGCCCGCAGCCGGCCCATCACGAGGCCTCAGGCCCGGAGGGCACCGAGCCGGCACCGAGAGGGGCAGCAGCCCGGGGCTCGGCGGCCGCCGCGGGCGGGCCAGGCTGCCGGTTGCGGACCGCGGCGACCAGGCCCAGGGCAACGAGGGCGTAGAGGGCCACCAACACGAGCAGCGCGGCATCCGACCCCGGCCAATGGACACCCGCCCCCTCGCCGCCCCAGAAGGTGCCGAACGACGTCAACATGATGCCGACCACGAACTTCATGGTGTTCTCCGGCACCCGGGCGAGCGGGGCCCGCACCGCGAAGCCGGCGATGGCCACCACCACCACCGCCGCCCCGGCCCCGATGGCGGCCAGGGGGATGTCGTGCTGGTTCGTCCCGAAGGTCAAGGTGATGAACGCCACCTCCAGCCCTTCGAGCACCACCCCTTTGCACGACAGGGTGAAGGCGTACCAGTCGGGCACGGCGACGCGCCGGACGGCCGACGCGCGCTCGGCGGCGGCCAGCTCTCGCTGGAAGATCTCGGCCTCGTCGTGGAGGGCCTTGGCGCCGCTGGCGCGCAGGATGGCCTTGCGCAGCCACTGCAGGCCGAAGACGAGCAGGAGTCCACCGACCACCAGGCGCAGCGCGCCGAGGGGGATGGCCGACACCGCTGGGCCTAGGACCGCGACGATGACAGCCAGGATCAGCAGGCCGACGCCGACACCGGTCAGCGCCGAGCGCCAGTCGCGCGCCGTGCCCGCAGCCAGCACGATGGTCGTGGCCTCCACCGCCTCGACCGTGCAGGCCAGGAAGACGGCGATGAACAGCGCGCTCCCGTTCACTGGTCGCCGCTCACGGTCCCACCAGTCCCTCTCACACCGCCACTATAACCGTTGTTAGATCTGGATCGTCACGCGATTTGTGCGCAGGACTCGCCTCCTGCGTGCCGTCGGGCGCCGATCGGTGGGTACGGTGGCCCTCGAATCCGACACGGGAGGTCCCGGGTGTACGACGCCATCCTGGCAGAGACGGTGCAGCTCATCGGCGACGGAGGTGATGCCATCGAGGCCTACAGCGCTCGGCCCCTCGCGCCGGGACCGCTTGGCGGTGTGGTCGTCATCCACCACATGCCCGGCTACGACCGGGAGACCAAGGAGATCACACGCCGGTTCGCCGCCGAGGGCTACAACGCCATCTGCCCGAACCTCTACAGCCGGGAGGCGCCGGGCGCCGACCCCGACGACGCTGCGGCCACGGCACGCGCCCAGGGCGGGGTGCCCGACGATCGCCTCGTCGGCGACGCCGCCGGTGCGGTGGCCTACCTCAAGGGCCTGACCTCCTCGAACGGCAAGGTCGGCGTCATCGGCTACTGCTCCGGGGGCCGGCAGTCCTTCCTGGCCGCCATCAGCCTCCCCCTCGACGCCGCCGTCGACTGCTACGGGGCCTTCGTGGCCGGCACCCCGCCCGAGGGCTTCCCGCTCCAGGTGGCACCCATCGTGGACCGCACCCCCCAGCTGTCCGCCCCCCTCCTCGGGCTGTTCGGCGCCGACGACTCCTACCCGTCGCCGGCCCACGTCGCCGAGCTGGAGGAGGCGCTGCAGGCGGCGGGCAAGACCTACGAGTTCCACTCCTTTGCCGGCGCCGGGCACTCGTTCTTCTCCGTCGACCGCCCGGCCTACCGACCCGAGGCCGCCGTCGAGGCCTGGGGCCACATCCGCAGCTGGTACGGCCGCTACCTGGCCAGTTAGGACAACCACCCATGTGCACCTACCGCACCGAGAACGTCACCCTGTCGGGGAGCGGCAAGGGCCGCGACGGCTGGTTCGCCCTCACCGACGGCACCGTCTACTACGACCATCCCGTCCACGCCCCCGCCGTCCACAGCCTCAACATCGACTTCCTGAACCCGGCACAGGGGCCGAACGCCCGCGTCGCCGTGGAGCTGACGGCGGCCTCGGCCCGGCAGCTGGCCGAGGCCATCCTGGCCACGCTCGACTCCGTGCCCCCCGACCTCCTCGCCGCCGGCTGAACGCAGCCGCCGACACCGCCAGCCTGCTCCCGAGACCGCCAGCCGGTCGCCCGGCCTCAGCGTCCCTTGGCCGCTTCCTCGAATTGTGTTCGATTTGGTATCTCCTCGTGACACAAATCGCACACAATTCGGTCGGCCGGCGGGCGGGCGGAGCCCGGACGGGAGGGCCTCAGCGTCCCTTGGTCGCCGACTTGGCGCCGTGCTGGCGCAGCCCGTCGACCACGTCCTCGGCGCCACGCCGACGGGAGGGCCTCAGCGTCCCCTGGTCGCCGACTTGGCGCCGTGCTGGCGCAGCCAGTCGACCACGTCCTCGGCGCCACGCCGGCGGGCGGCGTCGAGTGGGGTGAGGTTGTCGTAGCCGACCCAGTCCAGGTCGGCGCCGCGAGCCAGGAGGAAGTCGGCGGGGGCCAGCTGGCCCCCGTGGCAGGCGCACCAGAAGCTGTTGGTGACGTCGACCCGGGCGGGGGTCACCCCGGCGAAGCACGCCTCCACCCGGTCCATGAGGCCGAGGGCGGCGGCCTGCCACAGCTCGGCCTTGGCCCCGCGACCGATGAGCACCTGGGCGGCCTGCCACTGGCCGAAGGCGACGGCGTCGGCCAGTGGGGTGCCGCCGCCGACCACCGAGCCGAGCGCCTCGATGTCCGCGCCGGCGTCGAGGAGGGCGTCGACCACCTCGACGTCGTCGTTGCTCACCGCCCAGTGCAACGCCGTCTCCCGGTGGGGGCCGACCAGGGCGGCATCCACGTCGGCGCCCGCCTCGACCAGCGCCTGGACGGTCTCCACGCCGTTGGGGTGGTGGCCGGGCCAGTCCGTGGCCACGTGCAGGAGGGTCCGCTCCGTGCCGCCGCCGCCCTCGATGCGGGCAGTGGCCAGGCCCGGCTCGCGGCCGAGCAGGGACCGCAGGGCGTCGACCTCGCCACAGCGGATGGCGTCGGTCGCCGCCGCCGCGACGGGATCATCAGGGTGCAGCAACACAGGAGACCACCGTACCCAGAAGCGCTTGGCATCGTCAGGGCGCGGGCACAATCCAGACATGGGCGAGCCCGATCGACCGGACCGCTTCGGTCGGCGGCCGTTCCTCGCCGGGCTGGGAGCCGTGGCCGCCGCCGCCACCGGCGGTGCCCTCGCCGGCTGCGGGACCGGTGCGGCCCGCGACACCACCGTCCGCCGGACTCGCGGCCAACCGACCGCGGCCGCCAGGCGGGCGGCGACCGCCCTGGCCGGGACGGCCGCGGCGGACGGATCGACGGTGACGGCGGCCGTCCCCATCGGCGGCCGGGCCGTCGACGTCTTGGTGGACAGCCACGCCCTGGCCGCGGCCGCACCGACCCGACTCCTGATCCCCGATGGGTTCGTCCCGGCGAGCAGGCGGTCGTGGCCCGTCCTCTATCTCCTGCACGGGGCCGACGCCGACTACGCGGCCTGGACCACCTACAGCGACGTGGAGACGCTGACCGCCGGCAGCCAGGCCCTGGTGGTCATGCCCGACGCCGGGCGGTGGGGCTGGTACACGGACTGGTGGAACCGAGGCCGCCACGGTCCGCCGGCCTGGGAGACGTTCCACCTCACCGAGCTGGCCCAGATCCTCGACCGGTCGCTGCGTGCCGGGGACGACCGGGCCGTGGCCGGGTTCTCCATGGGCGGCATGGGCGCCATGAGCTATGCCGGCCGCCACCCGGGGACGTGGCGGGCGGCGGCCGCCTTCTCCGGCCAGCTCGACCTCACCGACGACCGCCCCACCCCACTCGGCTCGACCCAGCCCCGGTTCCTCATGGAGACGGCCGCGTCGCTCGGTCTCGACCCGCTCGGCTGCTGGGGTGATCCTGTGGCCCAGGCCGACCTGTGGGCGGCGCACAATCCACGCCACCTCGTCGGCGGGTTGGCCGGCGTTGCCCTCTACGTGGCCAGCGGCGACGGGCAGCCCGGGCCGTTCGACCCGCCGGGCACCTCCACGCGCTCGGTCCAGTCGGTGTACGAGGCCGGCCTCTACCCCACCACCCAGTCGTTCCTGAGCGTGCTCGGCCACGCTGGGCGACCTGTCACCACCGACCTGTACGGGGCCGGCACCCACACGTGGCCCTACTGGCAGCGTGACCTGCACCGGTCATGGCCCCTCCTGCGCGCCGCCATCGGCGCCTGAGCCGAGTCAGTAGCTGTCGCACACCACGGTCCCGGGCAATGCCGGCGACGCCACCGCTCCCCGGTAGCCGCCGGCGACCGCCACATCGGCGACGCCCACGACCGCCATCCCCGGACCGGTCGCCACCCGTTCGGTGCGCACGTCACGGGCGAGTCCGCCGTGGGCGATGCCGGTGCCGAGGGCCTTGCCGACCGCCTCCTTGCGCGCCCACAGTTGGGCAAAGGTGGCCGGTTCGGCCGCCACCATCTCCTGCTCGCCTGGCGCGAAGAAGCGGGCGGCCAGGCGCGGGCCGTCAACCGGTCGGTGCACGGCGTCCTGCTCGATGTCCACGCCGAGCGGAGCATTCCAGGCCAGGGCCACGGCGACGAACGACCCGGCGTGGGAGATGCTCACCTGCAGACCGCCGCCGTCGACCAGCACGGGGCGACCGCGGCCGACCTCGCCGCAGGGGCAGTCGCCGGGGACCACGCGGATAGCGGCCGGCGGCCGATCGAGGTAGCCGGCGACGATCTGGCGCAGCCGGGTGCGCGCGCCGACGAAGCGGTCACGGGGCGATCGCGGCCCCTGGTGGCTCGACGATCGAGCCCGCTCGGCCTCGGCGGCGTCCAACCACGACCACCCCGCCGCCGCGTCGGCGGCGGAGAGCGCCACGGCCGCGGTCCACACGTGCACCTCGCCGGCTCGGAGGCCGTCGACCTGGGTGCGGTCGGGGACGCGACGGTGGGCCGCCCGATCGGGCGACCCACCGTCTGGTCCGGCCATGCCGATCAGCCGTGCGACGGGATCAGCCCGCCGACTCCTCGCCGCTCCCACCGAAGCCGGCGGGTGGCTCGTCGCCGCCCAAGGCGGTGAGCCCGGCACCCTCGAAACCACCGAAGGCGCCGGCCTCGCCGGCGGACTGGCCGCTGCCGATCGACGCCAGCCAGGCGGCCAGGTCGTCGGTGTCGGTCTCGTCCTCGGAGCTGTAGAAGCTCATGTGCTCCGCTTCCGGAGCGTCCATGATCAGGTCCCGGTAGCGGGTCATCCCGGTCCCGGCCGGGATGAGCTTGCCGATGATGATGTTCTCCTTGAGCCCGAACAGGTGGTCGGACTTGCCCTCGATGGCCGCCTCGGTGAGCACCCGGGTGGTTTCCTGGAACGAGGCCGCCGACAGCCAGCTCTCGGTGGCCAGCGACGCCTTGGTGATCCCCATGAGCTCGGGGCGTCCCTCCGCGGGGCGCTTGCCCTCGGTGACCAGCTGGCGGTTCACCTCGGCGTACATGCGCGAGTCGACGCGCTCACCGGGCAGGAACGGCGATTCGCCCTGCTCGGCGACCAGCACCCGGCGCAGCATCTGGCGGACGATGAGCTCGATGTGCTTGTCGTGGATCGACACGCCCTGGTCGCGATAGACCTGCTGCACCTCGCCGACGAGGTACTGCTGCGTCTCGCGGATGCCCTTGATGTCGAGCAGCGCCTTGGGGTCCTTGGGGCCGTCGACGATGGCGTCGCCCGCGGCGATCTCGGCGCCGTCGGCGATGCCGTCGGCCATCTTGGCCCGTAGGTTCACCCCGACGGACCACTCCTCGCCCTCGTCGCTGACCACGGTGATGCGCCGGGCCAGGTCCTCGTCGGCGATGCGGACCACGCCAGACACCGGCGAGAGGATGGCCGCACCCTTGGGGGTGCGGGCCTCGAACAGCTCCACGACGCGGGGCAGACCGTGGGTGATGTCCTCACCGGCGATGCCGCCGGTGTGGAACGTCCGCATGGTCAGCTGCGTGCCGGGCTCGCCGATGGACTGGGCGGCGATGACGCCGACGGCCTCACCGAGCTCGATGTGCAGGTTGGTGGCCAACGAGCGGCCGTAGCAGGCGGCACAGATGCCCTGCTCCGCCTCGCACGCCAACACCGACCGGCACAGCACCTCGGTGATGGTGGGGTCGTCGCGCAGCGACACCATGACCTCGGGGCTGATGTGGGTCCCGGCCGGCAGGACGGTGCCGTCGCCGAGGGTGAGCTCGCGAGCCAGCATCCGCCCGTCGATCCGGGTCTCCAGGTACGTCCGGGCCCGCTCGTCGTCGGCGTGGATGTCGCGCACCCACACGCCGCGGGTGGTCCCGCAGTCGTCCTCGCGGATGATGAGCTCCTGGGCCACATCGACCAAGCGGCGAGTCAGGTAGCCGGAGTCGGCCGTCCGCAGCGCGGTGTCGGCCAGCCCCTTGCGGGCGCCGTGGGTGGAGATGAAGTACTCCAGGACCGACAGGCCCTCCCGGAACGACGACAGGATCGGGCGAGGGATCATCTCGCCTCGGGGGTTGGAGACCAACCCCTTCATGCCGGCGATCTGCCGCACCTGCTGCGGGTTCCCTCGGGCCCCCGAGTCGACCATCATGTCGAGGGGGTTGAAGGGGATGGCGTGGAGGGCGTCCTCCATGGCCTTGCCGACCTCGGAGTTGGCGGAGGTCCAGATCTCGATCTCCTTCTGGCGCCGCTCGTCGTCGGTGATGATGCCCCGCTTGAACTGCGTCTCCGCCTTCTGGGCCTCCCCCTCGTAGCGGGCGATGATGTCCGACTTGGTTGGCGGGGTGCGCACGTCGTTGATGGAGATGGTGAGCCCGGACTGGGCGGCGTAGCGGAAGGTCAGGTCCTTGATGCGGTCCAGACTCTCCCCCACCGCGACACGGGGGTAGCGGTCGGCCAGCACCTCGACGATGGAGCCGATCGAACGGTTCCGCTTGCCCACCACGTCGTTGACGAAGGGGAAGTCGTCGGGCAGGGCGGTGTTGAAGATGATCCGGCCCGCGGTCGTCTCGATCTCCGACGCCTCGGTGGCGTCGGCCACCGGATCACCGGAGGTCGCCACCGTGTCACCCGGCACCTCCACCAGGGCCTCGTTCTCGCCGGCCTCGGTGCCACCGGCGACGACCTGGGGCCGACGCCAGAGGATCTTGGCGTGGAGGTCGAGGTCGCCGTTCTCGTAGGCCCGTTCCACCTCGTGGAGATGGCGGAAGACCCGGCCTTCGCCCTTACCCCTCTCTTTGACCAGGGTCAGGTAGTAGGCCCCGAACACCATGTCCTGGGTCGGGGTCACGATGGGGCGACCGGTGGCCGGCGACAGGATGTTGTTGGCCGACAGCATGAGGATGCGGGCCTCGGCCTGCGCCTCCGCCGACAGGGGAAGGTGCACGGCCATCTGGTCGCCGTCGAAGTCGGCGTTGAACGCCGTGCACACCAACGGGTGGATCTGGATGGCCTTGCCCTCGACCAGGACGGGCTCGAAGGCCTGGATGCCGAGGCGGTGCAGCGTGGGGGCCCGGTTCAGGAACACGGGGTGCTCCTTGATGGCCTCCTCCAGCACATCCCACACCTGCGAGCGCCGGCGCTCGACCATCCGCTTGGCCGACTTGATGTTCTGGGCCAGCTCCAGGTCGACCAGCCGCTTCATGACGAACGGCTTGAACAGCTCCAGCGCCATCTGCTTGGGCAGCCCGCACTGGTGCAGCTTGAGCGACGGGCCGACGACGATGACCGACCGGCCGGAATAGTCGACGCGCTTGCCGAGCAGGTTCTGGCGGAACCGGCCCTGCTTGCCCTTGAGCATGTCCGACAGGCTCTTGAGCGGCCGGTTGCCCGGGCCGGTGACGGGACGCCCGCGACGACCGTTGTCGAATAGGGCGTCGACGGCCTCTTGGAGCATGCGCTTCTCGTTGTTGACGATGATCTCGGGTGCACCGAGGTCGAGGAGCCGCTTGAGCCGGTTGTTCCGGTTGATGACCCGGCGGTACAGGTCGTTGAGGTCGGAGGTGGCGAAGCGGCCACCGTCGAGCTGCACCATGGGCCGCAGCTCCGGCGGGATCACCGGCACCGCGTCGAGGATCATCGCCCGCGGGTCGTTGACCCGTCGCTGGTGGTCGTCACGGCGGTTGAAGGCGGTGACGATCTTCAGGCGCTTGATGGCCTTCTGCTTGCGCTGCACCGACAGCGGCCGGCGACCTTCGACAGGATCGATGGCCTCACGCAGCTTGATCTCCTCGGAGTCGAAGTCGATCTCGCCGATGAGCTGGGCGATGGCCTCGGCGCCCATGCCGCCCCGGAAGTAGTCACCGAAGCGGTCCTTGAGCTCCCGCCACAGCAACTCGTCCTCGATGATCTTGCGGCTGTGGAGGTTGCGGAACTCGTCGAAGGAGCGCCGGGCCAGGTCCAGGTCGTGCTCGCCCCGCTCCCGGATGGCTGCCAGCTCCTTGTCCACCTGGCGCTGGCGGGCCTTGATCTCGGAGTCCTTGGCCCCGTCGGCCTCCAGCTTGGCCAGCTCGTCCTCCAGCGCCTTGAACCGGCGATCGAGCTCCAGGTCGCGCCCGCGCTCGATCTCGCCGAGCTCCTCGGCCAGCTCGGCCTCCAGGCTGGGCAGGTCGGTGTGGCGCTTCTCCTCGTCGACGAAGGTGACCAGGTTGGCCGCGAAGTAGATGACCTTCTCCAGCTGCTTGGCCTTCAGCTCCTCCCGAGCCTCCGTGCCCATGAGCAGGTAGGCCAGCCACGACCGGGTGCCGCGCAGGTACCAGATGTGGACGACGGGAGCGGCCAGCTCGATGTGGCCCATGCGCTCGCGCCGGAC
The DNA here is from genome assembly GCA_965276635.1 of Acidimicrobiales bacterium. Classification (GTDB taxonomy): domain Bacteria; phylum Actinomycetota; class Acidimicrobiia; order Acidimicrobiales; family Palsa-688; genus CBDIBC01. The sequence continues at coordinate 889,757 of CBDIBC010000005.1, forward strand.
CTTCGAGCGGGTCACCTCGACGCCGCACCGCTCGCAGATAATGCCCCGGAACCGGACCCGCTTGTACTTGCCGCAATAGCACTCCCAGTCCTTGGTCGGACCGAAGATCTTCTCGCAGAACAGGCCGTCCTTCTCCGGCCGGAGGGTGCGGTAGTTGATGGTCTCGGGCTTCTTGACCTCACCGTTGGACCAGGTGCGGATGGCGTCCGCGGTGGCCAGACCGATGCGGATCTGATCAAAGTTGTTCACATCAAGCACTGCGCAGACCTCCGATGCGGATCTGATCGGCTGTTACATCAAACGACATATTGACGTCGAGCATGGGCTACAGACCTCTCTCTGCGGCGCGGCGGGCATCTTCCTCGTCCGACCCACGTTCGGGACGGCTGATGTCGATGCCCAGTTCCTCTGCGGTGCGGAAGACGTCCTCGTCCAGCTCACGCATCTCGATCTCCTCGCCGGTGAGCGAGAGGACCTCGACGTTGAGGCAGAGCGACTGCATCTCTTTGATGAGCACCTTGAAGCTCTCGGGGATCCCCGGTTCGGGGATGTTCTCGCCCTTCACGATGGCCTCGTAGACCTTGACCCGGCCGAGGACGTCGTCGGACTTGATGGTCAGCAGCTCCTGGAGGGCGTAGGCGGCGCCGTAGGCCTCCAGGGCCCAGACCTCCATCTCACCGAAGCGCTGCCCGCCGAACTGGGCCTTCCCGCCGAGGGGCTGCTGGGTGATCATGGAGTAGGGGCCGGTGGACCGGGCGTGGATCTTGTCATCCACCAGGTGGGCCAGCTTCAAGATGTAGACGTAGCCGACCGAGATGGGGTTGTCGTAGGCCTGGCCGGTACGCCCGTTGTACAGCGTCGCCTTCCCGTCGATACCAAGCAGATGGCCACCCTCGCCGTACTCGGTGCCGGGGGCCTCCGGGTTCAACGTCCCCAGGATCCGCTGCATGGTCGGGTGCTTGCCGGCCTCGAGCTCCTCGTCCCAGTGGGCGCCGTCGAAGACCGGGGTGGCGATGTGCACCGAAGGCTCACCGCGGGTCCGAGTCTTGTTCTCGGTACCCCGCTTGGGCGCCTTGGCCAGCTCGTTGCCCTCCCAGCCCCAGCGGGCCGCCCAGCCCAGGTGCGACTCGAGCACCTGGCCCACGTTCATGCGCGACGGCACACCCAGGGGGTTGAGGATGATGTCGACGGGGGTGCCGTCGGCCAGGAAGGGCATGTCCTCGATGGGGAGGATCTTGGAGATGACGCCCTTGTTCCCGTGGCGACCGGCCAGCTTGTCGCCCTCGGAGATCTTGCGGCGCTGGGCCACATACACGCGGACCAGCTGGTTCACGCCGGGCGGCAGCTCGTGGGCATCCTCCCGAGAGAACACCCGCACGTCGATGACCTTGCCGGACTCGCCGTGGGGCACCTTGAGCGAGGTGTCACGGACCTCGCGAGCCTTCTCGCCGAAGATGGCCCGCAAGAGGCGCTCCTCGGGGGTCAGCTCGGTCTCGCCCTTGGGTGTGACCTTGCCGACCAGCACGTCGCCGGCCTCCACCTCGGCACCGATGCGGATGATCCCTCGCTCGTCGAGGTCCTTGAGGATCTCCTCGGACAGGTTGGGGATGTCTCGCGTGATCTCCTCGGCGCCCAGCTTGGTGTCGCGGGCGTCGACCTCGTACTCCTCGATGTGGATCGAGGTCAGGACGTCGTCGCGGACCAGGCGCTGGGAGAGGATGATGGCGTCCTCGTAGTTGTAGCCCTCCCAGGGCATGAAGGCCACCAGGAGGTTCTTGCCCAGGCCCAGCTCACCCTGCTCGGTGGAAGGGCCGTCGGCCAGCAGGTCGCCCTTGACTACCTTCACACCCTCGTCCACGAGGAGGCGCTGGTTCAGGCAGGTGTTCTGGTTCGACCGGCGGAACTTGGCCAGCCGGTACACCTTGCGCCCGAGGGTGGTCCCGGCCCAGTCGCTCTGACCCGGCTCGTAGTCCACGGTCACGTGCTCACCGGAGACCTCGACCACCAGGCCGGTGCCCTCGGCCAGCATCACGTCGCCGGCATCGCGCGCCGCCCTGGCCTCCACACCGGTGCCGATGAACGGCGCTTCCGGCTTGAGCAGGGGGACGGCCTGCTTCTGCATGTTGGCGCCCATGAGCGCCCGGTTGGCGTCGTCGTGCTCGATGAAGGGGATGAGCGCGGTGGAAATGGAGACGATCTGCTTGGGCGAGACGTCCATCAGGTCCACGTCGGTGGGCGGCACGAAGTCGACCTCCGACGTGGTGCCGTAGCTGGTGCCGCCGGCACCGACCCGGACGCCGGGACCCTGCGGGGCCCGGCGGACCAGGATGCGGTCCTCGACGAGGGTGCCGTCGTCGGCCAGCTTGGCGTTGGCCTGGGCGATGACGAACTCCTCCTCCTCGTCCGCGGCCAGGTAGGTGATGGTGTCGGTGACGCGACCCTCGACCACCTTGCGATAGGGGGTCTCGATGAAGCCGTAGTCGTTGATCCGGCCATAAGAGGCCAGGTGGCCGATGAGGCCGATGTTCGGGCCTTCGGGGGTCTCGATGGGGCACATCCGCCCGTAGTGGGAGGTGTGCACGTCTCGGACCTCGAAGCCGGCCCGCTCCCGGGACAGGCCGCCGGGGCCCATGGCCGACAGGCGCCGCTTGTGGGTCAGGCCCGACAGCGGGTTCGTCTGGTCCATGAACTGCGACAGCTGAGAGGTCCCGAAGAACTCCTTGATGGCGGCCACGACGGGGCGGATGTTGATCAGGGTCTGGGGCGTGATGGCCTCGACGTCCTGGGTCGTCATGCGCTCGCGCACGACCCGCTCCATGCGGGACAGGCCGACGCGGACCTGGTTCTGGATCAGCTCGCCGACCGACCGGATGCGTCGGTTGGCGAAGTGGTCCTGGTCATCGAGGCGGTAGCCCGACTCGCCCTGCGCCAGGTGCAGCAGGTAGCTGCAGGCGGCCAGGATCTCGGCCCGCGACAGCACGCCCTGGCCGACCTCGGGCTTGTCCAGCTCGATGCCGAACAGCTCTTCGGCGCGCGCCACCTCCGGGCCCAGCTTGCGGTCCAGCTTGTAGCGGCCGACCCGGGTGAGGTCGTAGCGCTTGGGGTTGAAGAAGGCGTTCTCGAAGTACGCCCGGGCCGACTCGGCCGACGGCGGCTCACCGGGGCGGGCCCGCTTGTAGATCTCCAGGAGCGCCTCTTCCTGGGTGGGAGCCAGCTCCCGCTCCTTCTCCCACTGGCCTTCCAGGAAGTCGAAGTGGCGCACGAAGCGCTCCAGGAACGCCTCGTCGGTGTACCCCAGCGCCCGCAGCAGGACGAACAGGCTCAGGCGGCGCTTGCGGGCCACCCGCGACCCGGCCGTGATGTCCTTGCCCGGCTTGGCCTCGACGTCGAACTCGATCCACTCGCCGCGGTAGGGGTGGATGGTGCCGGTGACGACCGTCTTGGCGTCGCGACCGGGCTGGAAGATCACGCCCGGGGAGCGGACGAGCTGGGAGACGACGACCCGCTCGGTCCCGTTGATGATGAACGTGCCCTTGTCCGTCATCATGGGGAAGTCCCCCATGAAGACGGTCTGCTCCTTGATCTCACCGGTGTTGGCGTTCTGGAACTGGGCGCGCACGAAGATGGGCGCCGCGTAGGTCATGTCCTTCTCTTTGCACTCCTCCACCGTGAACTTCGGCGGCGGGCGCAGATCCGGGTCGGTCGGATCGAAGTCGAGGATCAGCTTGAGGGAACCGGAGAAGTCCTCGATCGGGCTGATGTCACGGAACGTGTCCGCCAGCCCTTGCTCGAGGAACCATTTGAACGAATCACGCTGGATGGAGATCAGGTCGGGAAGCGGCAGAACCTCGTCGAGGTTGGCGAAGGAGAAGCGCTCCCGGGAGGCGGGACGAGACGGCAAAGGCCTACTCCTGGGGGGAGGTTGGGTGTGCAGCCGTGAGGACGCGCCGAAGCCGCGGTGAAGCGACGGAAGGCGCAAAGCAGGGGACCACGGCAACTGACCACTATAGGACCCGCTCGTGGGTAAAGGCAAGAGGGCCTTCTCCAGCACGATAGGTTCTCGCATGAGGGTAAGCCCTCGGCGCGTGGCGGTCAAGCACTTCCCTGTGAACGAGGTGGGGACAAGCCTGGGGAAACCGTCGGGCTCAGGCGGGGACAGGTCCGGGCCAGACCATCGTGGCCGACCTCGGCCGGATGGCGGCGAGCTGGGGTGGCGGTCACGGGGCGGCTGGTCGTGGCACCCTGGCGGGATGGTCGGCGCATCCAGGACAGCAGCCGGGAGCGCCCTGGCCGCCGGCAGGCTGGCGGTCGGCACCATGACGGTCGGCACCATGACGGTCGGAACCATGGCCGTGGCCACGCTGGCCGTGGCCACGCTGGTCGTCGGGCTGAGCGCCTGCGGCGGGTCACCCCCGCCGCCCGTCGCCACGCCGCTGCGCACCGCCCCGGAGCCGGCGGTGTCGCCGCCGGCCGCCGCCGTTCTCCCCGGGCTGGTGGTGCCGCTGGCCGGCGCCCCCGAGGGGGTTGCCGTCACCGTCGGTGGCACCGTCGCGGTCAACGTCCATGACCAGCCGGGGGCCTCGGCCGACGGCCTGGTGGTCTTCCCCATCGCCTCCGCGGGACCCATCGCCTCCCCGGGACCCATTGCCTCAGCGGGAACCCCGGCAGTCCCGGGCTTCGTGCCGCTCACCGGGTCGGCACGCCACCTGACCCTCGGCGGACCGAACGGCCCGGCCCTGGTGGCCGAGGAGTCCGACGACCTGTTCGTCCAGGTCGACCTGCCCAGCGGCCAGGTCCTGGGGTCGGTCCACGTGGGCCGCCAGCCCCACGAGGCGTTCCTCCTCGGACCACCTGGCGAATCGGCCACCTACATGGTCGCCGACGAGCTGGCCAACACCTACCACATCGTCCGGGGCGACCAGGTGGTGCGCGTCGTGGCCGCGCCGCTGCAGCCCGGCGGCGGGGCGGCCACACCGGACGGCAAGGACTTCGTCGGTGTCGGCGTCCGCGGCCGGCGGATCACCGAGTACCGGGCCAACGGCGACACCGTCGGCAGCGCCAACGCCGGCGCGGGACCGACCCACGTCATCACCGGCAGCGACGGCCTGTTCTGGGTGAACGACACGAACGGCAGCGCCGTGCTCGGATACACCCTCACCGCCCACGGCCCCAAGCAGGTGGCGACCATCCCGACCGGCGCCGGCTCCCGGCCCTACGGCATCGCCTACGACGACCGCCGCCACACCCTCTGGGTGACCCTCACCGGTCGAAACCAGCTCCTCGGCCTGACCTTCTCTGGCCCCACGGTCACCCACCGAGCCATCTACGCCACCGTCCGCCAGCCCAACACCGTGGCCGTGGACCAGGCAACGGGCGAGCTGGTCGTCACCGGATCCACCCAGGCGGGCAGCCTGCAGTTCCTCCGCGCTCCCTGACGGGCGTGCTCCCTGACGGCCGTGCTCCCGGACAGCCGGGCCCCGAGCGCCCGCCCTGGCGCGGCGGGGGCGGGGTCCATGGCGTTGAGCCGTCCCGGCGCGGTCCGGTATCGTTCCACGGGCTCCGGCCCGGGGCGGCGAACGGCACCGCCTGCGAGCGGGCCGGGCGTGAGGGGGTCGGAAGATGAGATCGGTCGAGGGCAAGGTCGCAGTCGTGACCGGTGCAGCCGGCGGCATCGGACGGGCGCTGGCCGAGCGCTTCGCCGCCGACGGCGCCCGGGTCGTGGTCGCCGACGTGTACACCGCCGGGCTGGACGAGACCGTCGACCGGCTGGAGGCGATGGGCGCCGAGGTCCTGGGCGTGCCGACCGACGTGCGCCGAGCCGAGGACGTCGCTGCCCTGGCCGACCAGGCCCAGCGCCGATTCGGCGCCGTCCACGTGGTCTGCAACAACGCCGGGGTGGTCGTCGGGGGTCCCGCCTGGGAGCTCAGCCTGGACGACTGGCATCGGGTGCTGGACGTGAACCTCTGGGGGGTTATCCACGGCATCCACGCCTTTGTCCCGATCCTCGTCCGCCAGGGAGAGCCAGCCCACGTCGTCAACACCGCGTCGATGGCCGGCGTGACCTCCCTCCCCGGCATCGCCCCGTACGTGGCCAGCAAACATGCCATCGTCGGGCTGTCGGAATCGCTGTTCCTCGATCTGCAGGCCCAGAGCGCGCCGGTTGGCGTCAGCGTCGTCTGCCCCGGCATGGTCGTCACCCATCTGGGCCTCGACCGGCAGACCCCGCTCGGGGATCCGGCGCCCGGCGTCCTCGCCGCGGAGGAGGTGGCCGACGCCGTCGCCGATGCCATCGTCGAGGAGCGCTTCTACGTGTTCACCCACGACGACTCGGACCGCCGGATCCAGGAGCGGATCGACGCCGTACTGGCCCGGCGCGACCCGGTGGGCCTTCGGCTTCCCGCCGAGCAGTGACCACGCCGGCCCGCGGCCACCGTGAGGTCTCGACCTGATCGGATACGGTTCGACCCGTGCGAGTCGGATACATAGGCCTGGGATCGCAGGGCGGGCCGATGGCCAGACGGATCGTCGACGCCGGATTCGACACCACCCTGTGGGCTCGTCGGGCGGCCACGTTGGAGCCGTTCGCCGCATCGGGCGCCCATGTGGCGGACACGCCGGGCCAGCTGGCGACGCAGTGCGACCTGATCTGCCTGTGCGTCGTGAACGACGCCGATGTCCGCCAGGTGGTCGACCAGATGCTCGACAGCCTGGTAGCGGGCGCGGTCATCGCGGTGCAGAGCACGGTGCACCCGCAGACGTGCCGGGATCTGGCTGTGACCCTCGGCGACCGCGGCGTCCGCCTGATCGACGCGCCGGTCAGCGGCGGCGCCCCGGCAGCAGCCGCAGGGCGGCTGGCCGTGATGATCGGCGGCGATGCCGAAGTCGTCGAGCATTGCCGCCCCGTGTTCGACACGTTCGGCGAGCCGGTGGTCCATGTCGGCCCGCTCGGATCGGGGCAGCTGGTCAAGCTGGTGAACAACGCCCTAATGGCAGCCCACGCCGGGCTGGCCGACGATGCCTTCCGGCTCGGCACGTCGCTGGGCCTGGACCGGGCGGCGATGACCGAGATCATCACCCGGGGGAGCGGGAACAGCTTCTCGTTCGGCATCCTCGGCCGCCTCGGCTCCCTCGAGAAGCTGGGCGAAGGCGGCGGCGACATCCTCCGCAAGGACGTCGACATCGTGACCGCCATCGCTCTCGAAGCGGCCGCGCCCGCCGGATCCCTGATCGAGCTAGCCGACCGGGCCCTCGAGCGCATGGGCCGCCCAGGCCACTGACCGGACCGGCCGCCCCCACTCGCGCCCGACGGGCAGCCGTCAGCGAGCGGCGGTCAGGAGCATGCACCCGGCGGGCACACCGCCGCCGACCGCCACAGCCGCCACCTCGGCATCGGGCACCTGGCCGGCGCGGGCCTGACCGCGCATCTGGAGGATGCCCTCCCGGAGGAACCCGTAGCCATGGGTGCGGCCGGCGGAGAGCTGACCCCCGTGCGTGTTCAGGGGCAGCTCGCCGTCGAGCGCGATGCGCCGGCCGTCGCCGATGAAGTCGGTGGCCTCGCCCACCCCGCAGAACCCGAGCCCTTCCATCCACGACAGGCAGTTGAACGAGAAGCCGTCGTAGATCTCGGCCACGTCGACGTCGGCCGGGGTCAGGTCCGTCCTGGTCCAGAGGTGGGCGGCGGGGCCGAACACGGCCGACAGGTGGGTGACCGTTCCCTGGTCCCAGCTCACCCGCTCGGTGATCTGGGTCCCGACCGCTTCGACCCAGACTGGCGGCTGGCGCAGGTCGGCGGCCACGTCACGCGCGGACACCACGATGGCCACGGATCCGTCGCAGGGGACGTCGCAGTCGTAGAGGCCAAACGGTGACGAGACCATCCGGGCGGCGAAGTAGTCGTCGAGGGTCATGGGATCGCGGTAGATGGCCTCGGGATTGCGGCCGGCGTTCGTCCGACCGTTCACGGCGATGCGGCCTAGCACCTCCCGATCGACACCGAAACGGTGCATGTACTGCGATGCGGCCATGGCGATCCAGCTGGAGGCGGACATGGCGCCGTAGGGCAACCGGTACTGCATGTCTCCGGAAATCCGGCCGCCTCCCTGTGGGGCCATCTGCCCGGTGCGTTGCAATTGCGTGGCCGTGGCCTCCCAGACGGTGCGGAAGCACAGCACGTGCCGGCAGAGGCCGGCCGCCACCGCCAGCATGGCGGCTACGACGGATCCGCACTGCCCGGGGAGCTCCGAGCCGCCGTTGTGCCAGACGGGCTGGATTCGCAACGCCTCCTCCAGAGGGGTGATGCCACCCTCGCTGATCCCTCCGCCGAGCGCCCCACCCGGATAGGTGGAGAGCCCATCGATGTCCGACAGCTCCAGCCCGGCGTCGGCGACGGCGGCCAGGCACGCATCCACCGTCAACGAGATGGGCGGCCGCATGAGACGTCGCCCGATCTCCGACATCCCCACGCCGGTGAACGCCACTCGATGCTCGAAGCGATCCGGGGTCGCCGGCGGGCGCGTGCGGACCTCGGGCAGCGGCGGCCGCGTGCCGCCGTCCGCCGGCCCGCTCGGCTCCGTGTCGGGAACGGGGGCGAACACCGGCAGCCAGACATCCTCGACGTGCTCGAAGCGGACCTCGACCGGTGCGCCGACGGCCGCCTCTCCGGCGTCGGCGCCGACGATGGTGGTGGTCAGCCGGACGCGCGGATCCTCCTCGAGGGCCACGATGCCGAGCACGTAGGGCGGCGGGAACGCCGGGTGCCACGACTGCTCGTTGACCGTTACCCCGATCAAGCGGCCCCGACCGGACAGGTCGACCGGCGCGGGCGCGGCCTGCGGGTGATCCGGGCACACCACCATCGACGGGTGCAACAGGCGGTCACACGCGCTGCACCCCTGCAGGCGCAGGACACCGTCTCGACCACCCTGCCAGTAATGGGCCGTCTGGGGGGTCACGGCGGGCAACGGGCGGGGCGGCAATCCGTTCACGGGCGGCCGGTCTAGCAGGCCGTCGACCCCGGCGACCACCGTCGGCCGTGGCAGTCGCGAGGGTCGACGGCACCCGCCAGGCGAGGCTCGGCGCCGCGTCGGGGCGGTTCTGGCCAGGTTCGGCGCGGTCTTGACGGCCTTCGGCGACGCGTCGGCGAGGTTTGGCGCAGTTTTGGGTCGTCCACGACCACAACTGCGCCGAACCTCAGGGCGGCCCGGCCACAACTGCGCCGAACCTCGGGGCGGTTCTCCCTAGCGATGGCGAGAGAACTACCTGCAAGCAGGGAACGGAGCTCGCTCACGATCACTCAAGGCCAGACCGGCGATCGGACGGCCGTCTCCCGCCCATCGGCCCGCACGGCCCAGTCCCGCACAGCCCAGTCCCGCCCAGCACCGTCCCGCCCAGCACCGTCCCGCCCGGCCGCCACGACCTGATAGCCCGCCGCGCCCGTCACACCGCCCGTCACACCGCCCGTCACACCGCCCGTGACACCGCCCGTCGCCACCGAGGCGACGGCATCGCGGAGGGCCAGGTCGACGAGCAGGCCGCCGCCCGCAGCCACGCCACGAAGGACGGCGACGGCAGCCCAGAGGCCGGTGATCGGGTCGGCGATGGCGTCACCACAGAACACTGGCCCGGCTGCGTCCCAGGCCACCAGCCCGCCGGCGACTGCGGCGTCGTCGCCGAATCCCACCCGCATCCCGGAGGGGCCGGCCCGGCCGTGGCCGGTCAGGCTCAGCCACGTGGTCCCGGCGCGTCGCCGGACCTGTGAGGGCCCTAGCCCGAGGTGCTCCAGAGCCCGCGGGCGGGAGGACTCGATGACCACGTCGGCCCGCTCCAGCCACTCGCGCAGCGCCCGGCGACCCGCGTCCGATCCGAAGTCGAGCGAGATCTTCCGGTGGCCGGCATGCAGCCAGTCCCACCAGCGAGGCGGCCCGCGGCGGGCTCCGTCGGGCCGGCCAGTGCTCTCGATCTTCACCACGTCGGCGCCGGCTCGACCGAGTATCTGGGCGCAGAGCGGGCCGGCCCACAGCGCCGAGAGGTCGACGACCAGCCGGCCGGCGACGCTCGAACCGGCTCCGCGGGGCGCCACAGGAGTCGATCGCCATGGGGCGGTGGGCGGGAGGCCGGCGCCGGATCGGGGCAGCGTGGCGGCGGCCATGCCGAGCAACATGGCACGCTCCTCGACGTCGGCCGCCCGCACCTGCGCCGCCCACCCGGCCAGGACCTCCCACGGATCGCAGCTGCCGATGTCTCGGCCAACCATGGCCGGCACGGCGTCGATGTCGGAGGGACGGGCCAGGTTGCACGCCACCCACCCGTCGACCGTCGGCAGCAGGCGGCACGTGCCGTTGGCCGACCGGTCGCCTCCGCGGACGAAGCCGGAGAGGGCGGCCCGCCCACTCAGGGTCACCGGCAGGTCGACATCGACCCGTCGGCCCAGCGCCGACGAGCGGGCGGCGATCTCGGCCACCACCGCCCGGAGGCGACCCATGACCGGGCCGGCCGGGACGAGCGGCGGTCCGTCGGCTCGCCCGGTGAGCGCCATGCACCCGGACTCGGCCCACGCCAGCGCCGCCGCCCCGACCCCAGCCGGGCCGTCGCCGCCAGCCCCGCCCCCACCGACGCTCGCCGCCCCGCCACCGGTCGAGCCCGACACCACCGCCTCGGCGCCAGCCCCACCGAGACCGACCTCAGCCCGACCGCTCGCGCCGGTCATCGAGCTCAACGGTGCGTGGCCACGACGACCAGCCCGACGACGGCCACCACCACGGCGACGGTCCAGCCCACGAACCGGTCTCGCGAGCCGATCCGGCCGCTGACACACAACCGGCAACCACCAGGCCGGCCAGCACGAGGAGGCCTCCCAGGACCAGGCCGAGGGGGCTCCGACCGCTTTCCGATGGGCAGCCGATGCAGCTGGCACCCAACAGCCGCGTCATCCTCGGCCGGGCGGGCCGACCGGGAGCGCGCCCGCCGGGGTGCTGGTCGTGGTGGTGGCGCCAGTGGTCGTCGTGGTGGGCTGGGTCGTCGTGGTGGTCGCCCGGGTGGTGGTCGTGGTGGGCTGCGTCGTCGTGGTGGTCGCCTGGGTGGTGGTCGTCGTCGCCTGGGTGGTCGACGTGGTCGTGCTCGGCGCAACCGAGGTGGCGGCGGTGCTCGGAGCCGGCGCCAGCGTGGACGACGAGCCGGAGCCCGACCCGTTCCTGGTGGCCAGCAGCACGATCACCAGGGCGATCAGCACCACCGCCGCCATGGCGAGCAGGAAGTACAGCCCCCGGCGCGAGCGTTCCCCGTCCTCGGCCACTGCCGCGTAGCGGTCGTACGGCTCGTAGCGGACCGGCTCCAACGGCGGCTCGGCGCGGGGCACGGTCGCCTGCACTGGCAACACGCTCGTGGCGCCGGCCACGGCGGTCGTCGCTCCCGGGGCGCTGCGGGCGGCCTCCGTCAGCGCCGAGGACATGGCCCGGGCCGAGGTGAATCGCCGGTCGGGGTCGGGGTTGGCGGCCTGTTCGATCACCGCGACCAGGCGCTCGGGCACATCGGGGCGCTCTTGGCGCAACGCGGCGATGGCGCCGCGACGGTCGGCGGCCCAACCGGTGTCCTTTGACAGCTTCCTGCCCGAGAACGACTCGTAGCAGATGGCGCCCACGGCATACAGGTCTGCGCTCGGGGTGGCGTCTGACCCGGTGAGTCGCTCGGGGGCGAGGTACGCAGGGGTGCCCACCACCATGCCCGTGCTGGTCAGGTTGGGGTCGACCATGTCGGTGGACTTGGCGATCCCGAAGTCGCCGACCTTCCACGCGCCGGTCTCGGTGGCCAGGATGTTGCCGGGCTTGATGTCCCGGTGCAGCATTCCGGCGGCGTGGGCGGCGTTGAGGGCGGCCAGGACCTGGGTGGCCATCTCCATGACGGTGTCGACCTCGAGCGGACCGTTGGCCTGGCGGTCGGCGAACGTCCATCCGGTGAGGCGCTCCATGACCAGGTAGGGGGTGCCGTCGTCCTCGCCGGTGTCGAACACGGCGACGATGTTGGGGTGCACCAGGCGGGCCGCCAGGCGGGCCTCGCTGTCGAAGCGGGCCCGGATCTGGGGGACGGCGGCCAGATCGCCACGCAGGACCTTGACGGCCACGTCCCGGGCCAGTCGCTCGTCGGTTCCGGCGTACACCTGGCCCATCCCGCCCCGGCCGAGGAGCCCGGTGAGCTCGTAGCGATTCCCGATCCTCCGGGGCAGGTCGGCGCCACCCGTCTGCGTCTCGTCCATGTCGACCCCGGACCCTACTCGGCGCCTTGCGAGTGGAGCCGGGCACTCGCCGGCGTTGGGCCGCCCGCAGGTTTGGGCAAAGATACGGCGATGACCAAGCGCCGGCTGTCCGTGCTCCTCGGCCCCGTGGCCATCGGTGTGGTCGTGTTGGCGTTGGCCCTCGGCGTGTCCGGCACCAGGTCGTCGGTCCCGGTTCAGTCCGGCGTCGCCGCCGGGGCCGCCGGTCGGCAGTCGGCCACCAGCGCGTGCAGCCAGTTCACCCAGCTGGTGGCCGGGCTTCGTGCCGGGAGCGTTCGTCAGGCCGCCGTCGACACTCGGGTCCGGGCCATCGTCTCGGCGGCCGACGATGCCGCCTCCAACTCCGACCAGTGGGGCCAGCTGGCGTCTGATGCGCACACCGTGCTGACCGACTTGCAGGCCAACGATCCGGCCGCCAACCAGGCGGCCGCGACCCTGGCCCAGGACTGCCAACAGGTGCCGAGCGCGGCCACCACCAAGACCTGACATCCTGCCGCCCGTTGCCCGTGTCGCCGCAGTCCCGGCGGTCAGGGGCCGCGGCGAGACAACGGCGCGATCCCTCAGGGGCCCGACGGCTCCAGGGCGGCGGCTACCAGCTCGGCCAGCCGGTGGAGGAAGATCAGGTCGGCCGGGCTGAAGTCACGGGCGTGGGCGAAGCCCATGGTGAGCGAGCCGGCGGCCTGCACCTCGGCGGACGGCGGCGGCCCCGCCAGGTTCATGGGGACGGTGACGAGGGCCGGGTTCTCGTGCGCCGCCTCGGTCAGGCCCAGGTCCGGATATCGGGCCAGTCGCTCGGCCAGGGTCCGCAGCACCACGCTGCGCCCGGTGCGGATGGCCTCGGCCGACGGGTTCTGGTGGGAGAACGGGAACCGGGCCCATGTCGTCGCGTCCTCCCGGCTCCCGGTGCGACCCAGGCACACGACCGCGCCCCCATCGACGACGTAGACGGCGGCGAAATGGGCGCCGAGCTCGGAGCGGGTGCGGTCGAGCACGCGATCGACCAGCTCCCGACGGTCGCCGACCGCCGCCAGCTCCTGGCGCAGGGCCCCCAGCAGCGCCTGGCGGCGCTGGCTCAGCTCGTCGCGCCGGAGACGGGGGTGGACGGCGCTCGGCGGGATGACCGGGAAGGGGCACGGCTCGGCCGGCAGGGCGGCGTGCTGGCGGTGCACCTCGACCGCGTACCAGCGACGGAACTCGACGACCTCGGGCGGCGGGGGCAACGTCAGCAGCAGCTGTTCGCGCCGCGCCGCCGCCACCTGCCCCAGGAACCGGCCGAGCTGGGGCAGCGAGTCCCGCATCGTCGCGGTCACGTCGATGTCGAGGTCCACCACCCGGTCACCTCGCTCGACGGCGTGGCGGACGGCGTCGTGGCCGGACACCTTCAGGGGCGCGAGCACCCCGAGCAGGTCCTCCATCGCCGAGGCCATCTGGTGGATGGCCTGGTCGGGGGCGCCGGACAGGGCGCTGACCTGGAGCTCACGGGCCACCGCATCGAAGTCCTGCTGGGCCTCGGCGATCAGGCGGGTGGGAACGGCGACGAGGTGCACGACCTCGGTGTCGGGCAGGCGGTGGGCGGTCGGGTCGACGGCGGTCGGGTCGACGGCGGTCGGACCGACGACACCGGCTCCGACCACCGCCCACACCTGCTTGCCGCCCCCCTCTACCGGTTGCGAGCCCCAACCGTCGCACAGCGACGAGACCATGGAAAGACCCCGGCCGGTGGCGGGCAGCACGTCGAGGAGCTGATCGAGGTCCAGGTCGTCGGGATCCTCGAAGAACTCGGTGGTGGCATCGGCGGGAGGAGCCGGCAGCGGGTCCACGAGCGGCTGGTCGCTCTCATCGTCGACCTCCAACCGCACCCCGGCTCCGAACTGCTCGATCCTGACGGCGACGGGCGTGCGGGCGTGGAGCACCGCGTTGGTCACCAGCTCGGACGTCACCAGCACCACGTCGTCGCGCAGGCCGTCGGCCAGACCCCAGGCCATCATCGACTCCTCGACGAGGTGGCGGGCCAGGCCCACGCTGACCAGGTCCGGGGGCAGGCGCGCCTCAGCCGGCACGGTGACCGTGCCGGGTCGATCGTCGCTGTCGCGGGTGACGGCGGCTCATGTCAGGTGCGGGTGCCTCCACGTGCCGGACAGCACTACCCGGGAGGGGGCGCCCGTCAAACCGGGCGCCGGCCGAGGAGGACCCGTTCGATCTACCCTGTCCAAAGGTCTCCTCGTGCTCGCCAACGCCCTGGCCGTTTCGTCGCTTTTTGTTGCTGCCCTCGCGCTCGGCGGGTGCGGCTCCTCGCTGCGGGCGCCCGACCCCGTGGGGGCGCCGGCGGCTGGCGAGCTGGCGGCTGCTGCCGCGGTCACCCCGCCGGTGAGCGACGGGACCACGCCCACCCCCGTGCGGTCCACACCTGAGCCCGCGGTCACCGAGCTGGCTACCCTGACCGTCGCCGCTCCCGCGTCCCTGCTGCCCGGTGGCCTTCCCATCGCCACGGTGCCTGCGTCCTGGTACGGGTATCCGTCCGTCCTCCCCGTGCTGGACCGACGACCCGGATGGCTCCTCGTACGGGAGGCGCAACGGCCGAACGACTCCACGGCGTGGATACCGGCCGCCGACGCCACCCTGTCATCCTCCACGTACTACCTGGTCGCCGACCTGTCGACCCTGCGGATGACCGAGTTCCACGACGGGTATCCGGTGTCCACCTTCCCGACCGGTGCGGGCGCCCCCAGCTCGCCCACGGCCACCGGCCACTTCTTCGTGACCATGAAGGTCCCGGCGCCGTCCAGTGGCTACGGTCCGTTCGTGCTCGTCACGTCCGGCCACTCCAACACCATCACCGACTGGGAGGAGTCGGGCGACGCCATCGTGGCCATCCACGGGCCGATCGATGCCACCGCCGACCGCCTGATCGGGGCTACCGGCGCTCGGGTCTCCGAGGGCTGCCTCCGCCTGCACGACGGCGACCTGGCCCGGCTGGCCGACATCCCCGCGGGCACGCCGCTCGACATCCGGCCCTGACGAGAACGGGCCGGGAGCACGAGTGCGGGGTCGGCTGTGGATGGTGATCGGTGCCGTGCTCGGCGTGGCCCTGTCGATCGGCCAGTTCCCGTACCTGGCCGGCGCCGCCCGCTCGTTGGCCGACACCGCCGAGCAGCTGGTCGGCGCCGGCGGCCATCATCTGCTGACCACCGCGACCCATGGGGCATCCCGACGCTCGGTGCTCGTCGCCACCGCCCTGGTCGGGGTGCTGCTGCCCGGGGTGACTGCGCTGCTGCTGGTGCTGGCCGGGCGCGGCACGTTGCGGCTGCGGGCGATCGTCGGTCTCCTGACCCTGGCCCTCAGCGCGGCGTCGTTCGCCTACCACCCTCCCGGCGTGGCCACCGGATCGTTGGCCCTGGCCCTAGCCGTTGCCGGGGTGGCCGTGGCGTTCAGCGGGCCGCTGGTGGCGGCACCGCTCTGCGCCCTGGCCGGGCTGCTATGCGGGGAGTGGCTCCCCCGCATCCTCGACACCCACTCCACGCTGGCCGACGCTCCGGTCGCCGCCATCCACACCGCGTTTACGAACCATCCGGGCGCGCCGCTCGCCCTCCGGGTCGCCGTGCTCGCGATAGCCGCCATCCCCTTCGCCCTGGCCGCCCGGTTCGTGGTGTCCAGATGACCTCGGGCGATGGCGGGCCGCGTTGTGGTCGGCTACCGAGCGAGCCGGCGGTCAGGCCCGGGCCACCGACGAGCGGCCGATGCCGAGGTAGTGGAAGCCGGCGGCAGTGACCTTGCCGGGCTCGAAAAGGTTGCGCCCGTCGAAGAAGAGGTCGCCGCGCACCAGGTCACGCAGGCGGGCCAGGTCCAAGGCGGCGAACTCCGGCCACTCGGTGGCCAGCACGATGGCGTCGGCGCCGTGGGCCGCGGCGTAGGCATCGCCGCCCATGCGGATCTCCGGGAGGTCGGGGACCTGGCGGACGACTGGGTCATAGGCTGCGACGAACACCCCGCGGTCCAGCAGCCTCCGGGCCACGTCGACTGCCGGCGAGTCCCGGAGGTCATCGGTGCCCGGCTTGAAGGACAGGCCGAGCAGCGCCACCCGGGCGCCCCGCAGCGTCTTGAGGTAGCGAAAGAGCTGCTCGACGACCAGGTGGCGCTGGCCGTCGTTCACCTGGTTGGCGGCGTTGAGGATGCGGGTGTCGTAGCCGTACTCCCGGGCAGTGGCGCACAGCGCGGCCACGTCCTTCCCGAAGCACGAACCGCCCCAGCCCAGGCCGGCGTCGAGGAAGGCGGCGCCGATGCGGCGATCGAGGCCCATCCCTCGTGTCACCTCGCTGATGTCGGCTCCCACCAGGTCACACAGGCGTGCCATCTCGTTGGCGAAGCTGATCTTGGTGGCCAGGAAGGCATTGGATGCGTACTTGGTCATCTCCGCGGTCACCAGATCGGTCGTGATGATCGGCACGGACGGACCGTCGGTCTCCGCCGATCCCCGGCGGCTGACGATCGGCTCGTACAGCTCCTCCAGCGCTTCGAGCGCATCGGCGTCGTCGCTGCCGAGGACCACCCGCTCGGGGTGCAGGTAGTCGTAGACCGCGTTCCCCTCCCGCAGGAACTCCGGGTTGGAGACGACGCTGAAGAGGTGGCGCTGGCGCCGCTCGGCGTCGAAGCAGTCCTCGATGACCGACGCCAACCACCGGCCGGATCCGATGGGCACGGTGCTCTTGGTCACCAGGATGTGGTGGTGGTGCAGGTTGGCCGCCATGGACCGGGCCACGGCGATCATCGCGGTCATGTCCGGCAGTCCGTCCTCCCCGGAGGGCGTGCCCACGCAGACGAAAACGATGTCCGACTGCTCCATGGCGGGTGCCATGTCGTCGGTGAAGGTCAGTCGACCTTGACCGGCCGCTCCGGCGAGCAGGTCGTCGAGGCCCGGCTCGTGGAACGGGGCGCGCCCGGCGCGCAGGGTGGCCAGCTTGGTCGGGTCGTTCTCCACACCGACCACCCGGTGCCCGACGTGGGCCAGGCAGGCGGCCACCACCGTTCCCACGTAGCCGCTGCCGATGACCGCCACCCGCTTGGTCGGATCGCTCACCCGCGGAGTCTAAGCCCCCCGGCTGGGTGCTCCGGCCAACGGACCGGCGCAGATGGCGACGGTGCGCGACGATGAGGTGTGGCCCTCCTGGCGTTCGTGGCAGCGATCGCGGTAGCCGTGGTCACCCGGGTGGCAGCCACGTTGATCGCCCGCCACGGCGACCGCTGCGAGCAGCTCCGCCGCTGGTCGGGGGGCACCTGGGTGACCGTCGGCGACGAGGCCGAGCACTGGTTGCACGACCGCTGACCTCGGTGCGGTGCCGCTCGATCGCTACTTGATCTCGACGGTGGCGCCAGCTCCTTCGAGCTGGGCTTTGGCCTTCTCGGCATCCTCCTTGGATGCCTTCTCCACGACCGGCTTGGGTGCAGAGTCGACCAGGTCCTTGGCTTCCTTGAGCCCGAGGGTCGTGAGGGCCCGGACCTCCTTGATGACCTGGATCTTCTTGTCGCCGGCGCCGGTGAGGATGACGTCGAACTCGTCCTGCTCCTCGACGGCCGGGGCTGCGTCGCCGCCACCGGCGGGGGCGGCGGCCGCGACGGCCACGGGTGCGGCGGCGGTGACGCCGAAGCGCTCCTCGAAGTCCTTCAGCAGCTCGGACAGCTCTAGGACGGTGAGGGCGGCGATGCTGTCGAGGATCTCTTCTTTGGTAGCCATGATGCAGTTGCTCCTTTGTGACTGGTAACGAGACAGGTAGGGGTACGTGAGTGCTGGTGGGCGCCGGGCCCCGGGTTACTCTGCGCTGGGTGCGTCGGCGGCCGGCTCGGCGTCGGTGACGGCGTCGGGCTCCACGGCAGCGGGCTCGGCGTCGGCCACCGTGGGCTCGGCGTCGGCCACCGTGGGCTCGGCGTCGGCCACCGTGGGCTCGGCCGGAGCGGCCTCCGCCTTCTGGTCGCGCAGGGCGGCCAGCCCGTAGGCCAGGTTCCTGGGCAGGGCCTGGAGGAGGCCGGCCAGCTGCTGCAGCGGGGCGGCCAGGCCGCCGGCGAAGCGGGCCAGCAGCACCTCGCGCGAGGGCAGGTCGGCCAGCGCCGTGGTCTCGTCCGGACCGATGATCTTGGTGCCGAGCACGCCACCCTTGATGACGAGCAGCGGCCGGGTCCTAGCATAGTCTCGCAACGACTTGGCCACCGCAGCCGCGTCGCCCTTGACGAACGCGATCGCCGTCGGGCCTTCCAGCATGGGCTCCAGCTCGGCCAGGCCGGCGTCGCGCACCGCGAAGCGCACCAGGGTGTTCTTGTACACCTTGTACGTCGCAGCGGGCGCCAGGCTGCGGCGGAGCTCGGCGAGCTCCTTGACCGAAAGGCCCCGGTACTCGGTCAGGATGGCGGCGTCGGCGTCGTCGAGACGGCCGCGCACCTCGTTGACGACTGCCACCTTGTCGGCTCTCGGGTTCTCCATCGGTCACCTCCTTTTCGTGTCGGCTGGCGGCGCGACAGACACCAAGGAGGGGTCTCTCGCCTCGTCAGGCTGGGCCCTGCGGCCCACTTCGGCGCCCGTGGGGACGCACCGGATGTCTACGGCTCGATTCGATGCAGCAGGAGATGATACCGCTCAGGCCCCGGATCGCTCAACCGCCCGGCGGAGCGCCACGAACATCTCGGTCATCTCGACAAGCTGGTAGCGAGCCTGCAGACCGCTCGGATTGGGGAGCAGCCACACGATGGCGCCACCGAGGAGCTCGGGCTGTTGGCCAATGGCGGCCCGGGGCTCGGCGAACGCCGTCCGGTAGGCCTGCATCCCGAGCACGGCCACCGACGTCGGCCTGAGTGCCGCCGCCGTCGCCGCCAGGCGCCGACCGCCGGCCCGCAACTCGTCGCCGCGTAGGGTCGCGGCCTGCGCCGTGGTGCGGGCCACCAGGTTGGTGATGCCGAGCCCGTAGCCCAGGAGCTGCTCCTGCTCGTCGGGTGCCAGCTGGCGGTCGGTGAAGCCCGCAGCGTGGAGGACGGGCCAGAACCGGTTGCCGGGCCGGGCGAAATGCTGGCCCAGCGCCCCGGATCGGGTCCCGGGGTTGATGCCACAGAACAGCACCCGGAGGCCGGGGGCCACGATGTCGGGGACGTCCGGCGGCGCGGACGGCTGCCCCCGAGGGGTGCTGCGGCTCGGGGGGCTGCCGCCCGCAGTGCGCACCGAGAGACTCCCGTCAGCGGTCGGCGCCGTCCGATGTGCGCCGTTCGACGGCCGCGTCGTCGCGGGCGTGCTCCTCCCGCGCCGACGACTCGGCCAGCACCGCCGATGCCTGGGTATCGGCATCGTCGCTCCCGGCGGCCTGCTCCTCCGGCGTCAGCGCGCTGGCCCGTTGCGCCTCACGTTCGTGCTCGATGTCTGCCACCGTCGTACCGTACCCGCCCGCCCGCCGATCACAGTCCCTTCCCCGATGCATCGTTCGCGCGATACCCCAGGGACGTGGCCTGGGGTATCGCGCGAACGATGCATACAGCCGCGACCGGAGGTCCCGGTCGGTAGGCGGCAGGCGACCAGGCGGCGGGCGGCCAGGTGGCAGGCGGCGGGCGGCGGCGCCCAAGGTGTAGGACGCGGAGAGGCGGGTACGTGTGATCCATGCCCGTCAAGCTGACCGTCGTCTACGACAACCCCACCGATCCCGCTGGCTTCGAGCAGCACTACACCAGCGTCCACGTCCCGCTGGCCGGGAAGTTGCCGAACGTCACCCGAGCGGAGCTGGCCAAGGTCTTCCCGAAGGAGGACGGGTCACCGACCCCCGCCTATCGGGTGGCCGAGCTGTACTTCGATAGCTACGACGCGGCCGTGGCCGCCATCAACACGCCGGAGGGACAGGCGCTGGTGCAGGACACCCTGGAGCTTGGCTCTGCCGGCGTGAAGCTCCTGCTCTGCGACATCGAGAGCTGATCGTCCGTATGGTGACCGACCTCGGACGGAGCCGGCACCGCTATTCGTCCCAATCCGCCGCCACCAGCAGCCGGGCATCGACCACGGCACGCGACAGGGGACGAGCCAGTTTTCGCAGGCGTTCGCATCCATCCTCGCCGAGCGCGGCGTAGGCGGCGACCGACAATCGGTCAGTGGTCGTCTCCACCTGCTGACGCAGGTCGTGCCCGGCGGCGGTCAGCTCGAGGCCGTCGCCGCGAGCGATCCAGCCGCGGGCCTGAGCCCGTCGGATGCCGGTCGCCCAGGCGTCGTCACCCCAGGCTCGCAGTGGCTTGAGCATGTCGGTGCCGGGCTCGCCGGTGGCTCGGTGCAGGATCAGGGCGTCCAGCGGCCCGATGCCGGCCGTCAGCAGCGCGGCGATGTGCCCGTCGCCCCGGTACTCGCGAAGGAGGGTCTGGGCGTGCCAGAGCTGCAGATGAGGGGCGTCGGGCCACGGGATGGACGCATGGGCCGCGAAAAGCGGCCGCCCCTCCGGGTGTTCGCACGCGGCGTCGGCCGCCCGGCGGGCGAGTTCCGCCGCCTCGAGGACCTCGGGCGCCTCGACCCGGTCGCCCAGGGCGAGGCGCAGGCCGTCGTCCACCACTCGGAGCCGGGCGGCGATGACGACGTCGGGCGTCGCCAGGTCCCAGGCGGCCGGGATGGCGCCGGCGACCAGCTCTGGGTTGAAGTTGTAGAAGGTCGCTGCCACCAGCTCGGCTGACGCCGCACCTAGGGCAGCGGAGCGCGAGGCGAAGTACTGCATGCTGCGTGACGTGAGCCCGATCTCGCGGTAGATGTCCCGGCCACCAGGCGAGAAGTAGACGAGCAGGTGGATCGGCTCGACCGTCTTGTAGGTGCGTCGGGCCAAACCCAGATCGAGCTGCATTCCGAGGACGTTAGGCGGCGTCACCGTCCACCCGAGGGATGTCGGGGGTGGTGCCAAAAGGTCCACATCGGAGGATCCGCTTCCAGCGGGGAGGTGGTCCCGTTTGCGGGTCGGCATGCGTTCCCAGCCCGGACGACTGCGGGCTCAACGGGCCGTGCGCCACCCCCGACGGAACGGCAATCGCCACTGGCGCGGCGCGATGAGATCGTTCATCGCCGGTGGCCCCCACGATCCCTGGTGGTAGAGATGCACCGGCGGCGGGTCCTCCAGCAGCGGGGCGGAGATCTCCCACAGCCGCTCGATGCCCTCGGCCGCCGTGAACAGCGTGTGGTCCCCCGTCATGGCATCGTGGATGAGGCGTTCGTAGGCCTCCAGCACGTCGGACTCGTAGGTTGTCTCGTGTAGGGCGAACTGCAGGCTGAGCTTGTCGAGCGTCATGCCGGGGCCCGGCCGCTTGCCGTAGAACGACAACGACAGCTTGGACGAGTCGGCCAGGTCGAAGGTCAGGTGATCCGGCCCCGCGGCCCCTACGCCCGAGCCGGCAGGGAACATGCTCTTCGGCGGCTCGCGGAAGGCGATGGAGATGATACGGGCGCCTTCGGCCATCCGCTTGCCGGTGCGGAGGAGGAACGGCACGCCGGCCCACCGCCAGTTGTCGATCTCGCACGTGAGCGCCACGAACGTCTCGGTCTGGGACTCGACGGCTACACCGGGGGTCGCCCGATAGCCCTCGTACTGGCCACGCACCACCTTGGTCACGTCCAGCGGCTTCATGGACCGGAAGACCTTGTTCTTCTCCTCGCTGATGGCGTTCGGCTCCAGGGCGGTGGGCGGCTCCATAGCCACGAATCCCAGTATCTGGAACAGGTGGGTCACGACCATGTCGGAGAAGGCGCCGGTCTGCTCGTAGAAGGCGGCCCGGTCACCCACGGAGAGCGACTCGGGCACGTCGATCTGGACGTGGTCGATGTGGTCGCGATTCCAGATGGGCTCGAAGAGGCCGTTGGCGAAACGGAACGCCAGGATGTTCTGCGCCGCCTCCTTGCCGAGGAAATGATCGATGCGGTACACCTGCTCCTCAGCGAACACCTCGTGCACTGCGTCGTTCAGTCGCCGCGCCGTCTCCAGGTTGGTGCCGAACGGCTTCTCCATGATGATTCGAGCCCGCTCGACCAGGTGGGCGTCCCCGAGCATGCGGACAACCGACCGAGCGGCGCCGGGCGGGACGCTCAGGTAGTGGAGCCGGCGCACGCCTGGGCCGAGGGTGGACTCCAGCGCCTCGACCCGGGCCGCCAGGCCCTTGGCGCCCGTCGACTGGGGGACGTAGAAGAGGCGGCGCGCGAACGCCGCCCACTGTTCGTCACTGATCAGCGTCCGCCCGAACTCCCCGCAGGCCTGTCGGGCGCAGGCCCGGAACCCGTTGTCGTCGAGCTCGTCGAGCGACACGGCGACCACCCGGCAGTCGGGCAGCATGCCGGCCTGGGAGAGATGGATCAGCGCGGGTAGGAGCTTGCGGCGGGCCAGGTCACCGGTGGCCCCGAATAGGACGATGAGCTGGGGTGCGGCAGCCTGCGTGTGCGAGCTCTCCAGGTGGGTGGCACTCGGCTCGGTCGCGTCCATCGCCCTCATCGACGACCCAGCCTAGGACCGGGATCGGCGACCGGCGGATGAACGTCGTGTTACCCATCGCCCTGCAGGGCCACGTCGAGCTGGACGCCGAACGGGGCGAGCCGACCGGCGCCGCGCCCAGCCCGAGACGCTGTGCCGCGCCGCGCTGGAGAACCGGGCCGGGTCGTTCATCGTGGCCGCCCACCTGGTGTGCCTAGCTGAGTGCCGGTCCACGGGTCCACGTCCACAAGTCCACGGGTCGAGCGCATTCTGGTAACAAGAAACTGGCACCAGTGAGAGTTTTGTGACCCCAGAATGGGTCCGCACGCGCGTAGAGGGCCGCGGGTGCGGATGGGACCACGGTGCGATCGACACAGGCCGCCCCGTGCCCGAGCCCGGCAGGCACGCCCCGTGCCCGAGCCTCAGGCCGCCCCCCGTGCCCGAGCCCTCAGGCGGCCCCGTGCCCGAGCGACAGGGAGGCCGCCCCGTGCCCGAGCCTCAGGCCGCCCCCCGTGCCCGAGCCCTCAGGCGGCCCCGTGCCGACGACCCTCAGGCGGGACCGTGCCGACGACCCTCAGGCGGGACCGTGCCGGCGGTCGGGGGTCGGCGGTCGAGCGTTCGGGCCGCCGGCCGGCGGCAGGCCGGGCAACCCGTCCAGGCTGCGGGCGTTGGTCTCCGCCTGGTAGGCGGCGATGCCGTCGATGCCCTTGCGCGCCGACCAGCGCTCCATGGTGGTCCGATGCCCGGCGAAGTCCATGAGCGGCACGCCGTACCCGCAGGAATCGGCCACCCGCTCGACGGCGATGTCGACGATGGCCCGCACGCCGACCGCGCCGGCTCCCGGGAAGCGATCGGCCAGGGCGGCGAACGCAGTGGACCCGGCGGGATGGGCGACCCCGCGACCGTGCAGGCGCACGATCCGCGGCGGGCCGCTGAACGCGCAGAGCATCAGCACGATGCGGCCGTTCTCGGCGAGATGGGCAACGGTCTCGATGCCGCTGCCGGTCTGCTCCAGATAGGCCACCCGGGTGGGGCCGACGACGGCCAGCTCGCCACGGTTCCCCTTCGGCGAGCAGTTGACCAGGCCGTCGACCGCCAGGGGGGCGCTGGCCACGAAAAAGACCGGCTGCGCCTCGATGAAGCCGGCCAGGCGGTCGCTGATCTCGTCGTAGACTCGTCCCACGTCTCGATGCTATCGGTGGTCATAGGCGCGGCCGGGCGAGCTGGGACGACGCGGTCGACCGGTATCGTCATGGGGTGGCGGCCACGGGTGCACACTCCGATCCGGGACGCACCCGCACGGGCGCCCCGACGGCGGCGACGGCCGAGGCCCGGGCCAGGCGGCAGGCGGCCGTGCCAGCCATCCGCTACGCCGAGGGACTGCCCGTCACCGAGCGCCGGGACGAGATCGCCCGAGCGATCCGCGACCACCAGGTGGTGATCGTCGCCGGCGAGACCGGGTCGGGGAAGACGACCCAGCTGCCCAAGGTCTGCCTGGAGCTGGGGCGCGGTGTGGCCGGCACCATCGGCCACACCCAGCCCCGCCGGATCGCAGCACGCAACGTCGCCGAGCGCATTGCCGAGGAGTTGGACACGCCGCTCGGCCAGGCCGTGGGGTACACGGTCCGCTTCACCGACCGGGTGAGCGAATCCACCCTGGTGCGGGTGATGACCGACGGGATCCTGCTGGCCGAGGTCCAACGCGATCGACGGCTGCGCCGCTACGACACGTTGATCATCGACGAGGCCCATGAGCGGTCGCTGAACATCGACTTCCTGCTCGGCTACCTGAAGGCGCTGCTCCCCGAGCGCCCCGACCTGAAGGTGATCATCACGTCGGCCACGATCGACACCGCCCGGTTCTCCGCCCATTTCGACGATGCGCCGATCGTGGAGGTCTCCGGCCGCAGCTATCCGGTAGACATCCGCTACCGACCGCTCGGCGCCGAGAGCACCGACGACCGGGACCAGACCCAGGGGATCCTCGACGCGGTCGACGAGCTGAGCGAGGAGGGCCCGGGCGACATCCTGGTGTTCCTCTCGGGCGAGCGGGAGATCCGCGACGTGGCCGACGCCTTGGAGAAGGCCCAACCCGACGACCGACGCAGCCAGGTGGAGGTCCTCCCTCTCTACGCCCGACTGTCGGCAGCCGAGCAACAACGCGTCTTCCAGCCCCACCCCGGTCGTCGCGTCGTCCTGGCCACGAACGTGGCCGAGACGTCGCTCACCGTCCCGGGGATCCGCTACGTGATCGATCCGGGCACGGCGCGCATCTCCCGCTACAACCGTCGCACCAAGGTGCAGCGTCTCCCCATCGAGGCCATCTCGCAGGCGTCGGCGAACCAGCGGGCCGGGCGTTGCGGGCGAGTCGCTCCCGGGATCTGCATCCGCCTCTACGACGAGGACGACTTCGCCAGCCGCCCCGAGTTCACCGATCCGGAGATCCTGCGCACCAACCTGGCGTCGGTCATCCTGCAGATGGCCGCCATCGGCCTCGGCGACGTGGCCGGCTTCCCGTTCGTGGACCCACCGGACCATCGGGCCATTGCCGACGGCCTCGCCCTGCTCCACGAGTTGGGTGCCCTCCGCCAGGACCCGACGGGGCGCGGTGCCCAAGCCGACGGCCGGGCCCAGCTGACCCCGGTCGGGCGGCAGCTGGCCCAGCTCCCTGTCGATCCCCGTCTCGGCCGCATGGTTCTCGAGGCCGAGACGCAGGGGGCGTTGCGCGAGGTGACCATCATCGCCGCCGCCCTTTCCATCCAGGACCCTCGCGAGCGACCGACCGACAAGGCCCGCGCCGCCGCCGAGTCGCATGCCCGATTCGCCGATCGACACTCCGACTTCGTGTCCTACCTGAACCTGTGGGCGTACCTGGCCGGACTGCAGAAGGAGCTGTCGGGGAACCAGTTCCGCAAGCGATGCCGGGCCGAGTTCCTGAATTACCTGCGGGTGCGCGAGTGGCAGGACATCGCCGCGCAGATCCGCCACGTGCTGCGGGCACAGGGCGTCCGGGCCTCGCGCCGGGCGGCGACGCCCGACGCTGTCCACCGGTCGCTGCTGGCCGGGCTGCTGTCCCAGATCGGTGTGCGTGAGGGCGATTCCCGTGACTACCTGGGCGCCCGCAATGCCCGTTTCGCCATCGCTCCGGGCTCCAACCTGTCCCGCGCCCAACCCCGCTGGGTGATGGCCGGCGCCCTGGTGGAGACCAACCGGCTGTGGGCCAGGACCGTGGCTCGCATCGCGCCGGAGTGGGTCGAGCGGGCCGGCGACCACGTGGTGAAGCGCAGTTACAGCGAGCCGCGCTGGGATGCCCGCCGGGGCGCGGCCATGGCGCTCGAGCGGGTGACGCTCTACGGCGTGCCGGTCGTGACCGGCCGCCAGGTGCCCTACAGCCAGGTCGATCGAGCCGCCGCCCACGACATCTTCCTGCACCAGGGCCTGGTCGACGGCGAGTGGGAAACCCACCACCCTTTCCCGGCAGCCAATCGCAAGGTGCTCGACGAAGCCCGAGCCCGCCGCCGCTCGAACGCCGTCGACGAGCTGTCGCTCTTCGACTTCTACGACGATCGCATTCCCATCGGTGTGACCTCCGGCCGCGACTTCGATACCTGGTGGAAAAAGGTGCGGTTGGGCGACCCCGATCTTTTGACCGTGACCCCCGACATGTTGGCCGGTCCCGACGCTGCCGCGCTCGACCCGACCATGTTCCCCGACCGGTGGCACCAGGGCGACCTCTCCCTCGCCGTCTCCTACGAATGGCAACCCGGCGCCGACGACGACGGGGTCACCGTCTCGGTTCCCCTCGCTGTCCTCGACCGGGTGAACCCCACCGATTTCGACTGGCAGGTGCCCGGCCTGCGCGCCGAGCTGGTCGTCGGCTTGATCCGCTCGCTGCCGAAGGTGCTCCGCCGCCACTTCGTGCCGGCCCCGAACGTCGCCGCCGCCTTCCTCGACGGTAACGGTCCCGAGGACGGCAACCTCGCCGCGGCGTTGGCCGCATGGTTGCGGCGCCAGAGCGGCGAGGCCGTCTCGCCCGCCAGCTTCAGCCGGGCCCGCGTGCCCGAGCACCTCCAGGTCCGCTTCGAGGTCGTCGACGACCAGCGCAGGCGGCTGGCGTCGGGCCGCGACCTCGATGCCGTCCGCCGGGTGGTCGACGCCCACCTGCAGCGAGCCGTCGTCAGCGCGTCACGATCGTTCACCCGCTCGGGTGCGGTCACCTGGGAGTTCGGCGACCTGCCGGCCACGGTGACCCACCAGTGGGGCGGCCGGGACGTGTTGGGCTACCCGGCCCTGGTCGACGAGGGATCGTCCGTCGGCCTCCGCGTGTTCGGCACACCCGTCGAGGCCGACGCGTCGATGTGGGAGGGCACGTGGCGCCTGTTGCTGCTGGCCGTACCGCCGCCCACCGGGCGGCTGCAACGGGCCCTGGCCGACGCCTCGAAGCTCGCCCTCCTCCACGCCCCCACCGGGCGCGGCCGCGATCTGGTCGACGACGCGGTTGGCGCGGCCACAGACGTGTTGTTGGCGCGCCACGGCGGCCCGGTCCGCACCGCTGCCTCGTTCGAGGCGTTGCGCGCCGCGGTGGCCGCCGAGCTAGGGGACGAGGCCGAAGCCATCGTGCGCCTGGCCGGTGCCGTGCTGGCTGCGTTGGCCGAAGCCGAGGCCCGCCTGTCCCGCCTCGACCTCTTGCCGGCGCTGAGCCCGTCCCTGGCCGACATCGCCCGGCAGCTGGCTGCGCTCGTCCACCCTGGCTTCGTCACCGAATGCGGACCCGCCCGGCTCCCCGACCTGGTCCGTTACCTGCGCGCCGTCGAGCGTCGGGCGGACACGCTGGGCGCCGACCCCGGCCGCGACCAGCGCCGCATGCTCGCCGTCCTCCGCCTCCAGCGCGCCTGGCGGGCCCTGCCACCGTCACCGGCGGCCACCGAGATCCGTTGGATGATCGAGGAGCTGCGGGTCAGCCTGTGGGCCCAGTCCCTCGGCACCCCGATCCCGATCAGCGAGGAGCGCATCCGCCGGGCCCTCGGCCTCGCCCACGCCTGAGCGCCCCGCCGGCGCCCGACCCGAGGAGTGGTCAGTATGTCCGTCCCCGGCAAACATACTGACCACTGGCCGCCAGGGAATTAGCCGAGCGCTGTCACACCGGCGGGGCACGCTGAGTCGGTGATCACCCAGCCCAACCGAGCCCGGTACGCGACGCTCGACCGCCTGGCCGCCACCCAGCACGGCCTGTTGACCACGGCCCAGCTGGAACGCGCCGGCGTCTCCCGGGCCCGACGCACCCACGCGCAACGCACCAACCAGCTGGTGCCTGTACGCCGCGGCGTGTACCGCGTCATGGGGATGGCGATGACCTGGGAGGGCGACGTCCTGGCTGCGGTCTGCGCGGCTGGGCCCCCGACCATGGCTGCCCACGAGACCGCTGGCGCCCTGTGGGGGCTGACCCCAAGGTCGGCAGGGCGACCGATTGAGGTGGTCGGACCACGCCAGCTGCGCCTGACCGGGATCACGGCCCATCGTCGGGTGGTGCCCCCCGCGTTCCGGTCGCTGGTACGGGGGATACCGGTGACGTCGACGGCATGGACGATCGTCGACCTGGCCGCGACGATGGCCGAGGAGCCGCTGGGAAAGCTGGTCGACGAGGCGGTCAGGGCCCGGGTCGTGACCATGCCCAAGCTGTGGGCGGCGTTCAGGGCCCGGGTGCCGGACCGGCCGCGTGGCGCCGAGCACATCCGTGCCGTGCTGGCCGAGCGCGTTGGCGGCTTCGACCCGGGGGCGAACGAGTGGGAGCTGCGGATGGACCGCCAGTGGGACCGCCTCGGCTTACCCGCGGCGGTCCGCCAGTACGAGATCTGTGTTGGGCGCCATCGCTACCGCCCGGATCGGGCCATCGTCGAGCTCAGGATCGCCGTCGACTGGAACGGCTACACCCCGCACGGGGAGCGCAGCGCCTGGGATCACGACAGCGTCCGGCGCGCCGAACTGACCGCCGCCGGTTGGCAGCCCCTCGACTTCACGGCCAAGGCGTCGCCGGCATTCATCTGCCGCATCGTCGGCGACGTGGTCACCCAGCGCCGCCGGGCCCTCGGCCTCGCCCACGCCTGAGCGCCAGCCCGACCGGAGCAGTGGTCAGTATGTTCGTCCCAGGCGAACATACTGACCACTGACCACTGGCCGCCGTTCAGCTACGGTGCTCATCGGCGCGTTCAGCTATTCCAGATGGCACCCAGACGGTCAGCTTCGGCCACCGCCTGGTGCAGGCCGGCTTCCACCGCCTGACCGACGCGGGAGAAGTCCATCAGGCTCAGCCCCATCCCGCTCACCTCGAGAAACTCCGGACCGGGCTCGACCACCTCGACGCGGCCGCCCGCCTGTCGGATCTGGGCCAGCTCGTCGTCGACCTGGCCGACGAACTGGTCGAACAGCGGATCGCTCAATCCCTCGGGCAGGCGGAGCGGCAGGCACGACACGGCGATGACCGTGTCGCGGCCGACGGCCAGGTCGGCGTTCAGCGCCGTGCGCATGCCGCCGTCCATGTAGCGGCGCCCCTGGATCGTCACCGGCGGGAAGATCCCGGGCACCGAGCAGCTCGAGGCCACGCCTACCTGGAGGTCGATCCCGGACTTGGCGTCCCACACGCGGAACGCGCCGTCGTCGATGTCGACGGCGGTGCAGACGAACGCCTCGGGCCAGGCCACGCCGGCCAGGTGGGCGAAGGAGCCGACCCAGGCGTCCTCCGGCATGGTGACGGCCGCGGCGGCAATGCGCCCCAACTGGCGTCGGACCGCTTCGGGGCTGGCCTTCTCCGTGCCCGGGTCGTTGAGGGCGGCCATCACGGACTGCATGGCCTCGGCCGACGTCGACATATCGGCCTGGCCGGCGGTGGCACCGCCGATCAGGCCGGCGGTGTCAGTCATGTCCTGGCCCGCCGCCAGCTGGGCTCCGACCACCGAGCCGGCCGACGTCCCGAGAATGAGGTCGGCCGGGGCCAGGTCCACGCCGGCGTCGGCCAGCCCCAGGATGAGCCCGGCCTCCCATCCGATGCCGACCGGACCACCACCGCCGAGTACGAGTGCGCGTGCCATGCCGCGATGCTAGGGGTCGAAGCTGCTGTGCGGAGAGACCAGCCGGACGATCAGGCGCCGGCCGCGGCCAGCTCCTCCTCGCTCACCCGCAGGGCGCCGGTGTCGATGTCCACGCCGGGCCCCATGGTCGAGCTGACGGTGATGGACTTGATGTAGCGGCCCTTGGCCGCCGCCGGCTTGGCCCGGTTGACCTCGTCGACCACGGCGCGGAAGTTCCGGAGTAGGGCGTCCCGGTCGAAGGAGACCTTGCCGATGGGGACCTGGACGACCCCACGGGAGCGGGTGTCGGCGCGGTACTCGACCCGGCCGCCCTTGAAGTCGGTGACCGCCTTGCCGACGTCGGGGGTGACCGTGCCCGTCTTGGGGTTCGGCATCAGGCCGCGGGGCCCGAGCTTGCGGCCCAACCGTCCGACCTGGCCCATCAGGTCGGGCGTGGCGATGGCCACGTCGAAGTCCAGCATGCCGCCGTCGACCTGGGCCACCAGGTCGTCGGCCCCGACGATGTCCGCTCCGGCGGCGCGGGCGGCCTCGGCCGCCGGGCCGGCCGCGAAGACGGCGACGCGGACGTCTTTGCCGGTACCGGCCGGCAGGGCCACGGTGCCGCGAATGACCTGGTCGGCCTTGCGGGGGTCGACACCCAGGCGGACGGCGAGCTCGACGGTCTCGTCGAACCCGGCCTTGGCCAGGCTCTTCACCAGGTCGAGACCTTCGGCCGGGACATAGGCCCGGGCCCGGTCGAACTGCTTGAGCGCGTCGACATACTTCTTACCCTTCGGCATCGCTGCCTCCCTCTGATCGAAGCGGGCAGGATGAGGTGGTCCCGGCCTCGCACCCGTTCGTTGCGGGCTCGGGAATGGTACTACGAGGAGGCGGTGTGGGCCGCCACGTGCTCGAGGACCAGGCCGGCCACCCCGTCGGGATCCTCTTCTGGGATCCAATGGCTGCGGCCCTCGAGCACGTGCAACCGGTACGGGCCGGTGACGTAGCGGGCGCAACTCGCGGCCGCCGCCCGGGTGATGGCCACATCGCCGTTGGACCATACGAACAGGGTGGGCACGTCGACGGCAGGCAGCGGGGTCGCGGCGCCGAACGGCAGGGCCCGGTACCAGTTCAGCGGGCCGGTCAGGGTGGCCGGCCCGCTGAACCGGCGGCCGTACCGGGCCACGGCGTCGGCCGGCATGCCACTGCGGCGCATGGCCTGGGCCAGCGA
The DNA here is from genome assembly GCA_965276635.1 of Acidimicrobiales bacterium. Lineage (GTDB taxonomy): Bacteria > Actinomycetota > Acidimicrobiia > Acidimicrobiales > Palsa-688 > CBDIBC01. The sequence continues at coordinate 920,765 of CBDIBC010000005.1, forward strand.
GCGCCCGCCGCCGAGCGACAGGAGCCGCTCGGGCAGCCAGGGGAGCTGGAACGCCAGCATGTACCACGAGTGAGCGAGCTGGCTGCTGGTGGCGAAGGCCCGGACGAGGGCTCGCGGGTGAGGGACGGACAGGGCGGTCAGGGTGCGGACCCGTCGCCCATGGCGAGCGCCCAGGTGCCAGGCGACCATGGCGCCCCAGTCGTGGCCGACCACATGGGCCCCGTCGACGTCGGCCGCGTCGAGCATGGCGAGCACGTCGGCGGCCGACTCGGCCACGGCATAGGCCCGGCGGCCCGACGGGCAGGCTCCGGGCGAGTAGCCGCGCTGATCGGGGGCCAGCACCCGGAAGCCGGCACCGACGAGGGCCGGGACGACGCCCGACCAGCACGACCGGTCCTGGGGGAACCCGTGCAGGAGGACGACCACCGGACCGTCCGCCGGCCCGGCATCGGTGACGTCGAAGGTGAGGGCGGCCCGACCGAAGCGATCCACGCCGGTCGGGGTGCCGCTAGCCGACCGTGACGCCCATGGAGCGCGCCGTGCCGGCCACCTGGGCCTTGGCTGCGTCCATGTCGTTGGCGTTGAGGTCGGGCAGTTTGATCTGGGCGATCTCGGTCAGCTGGGCATCGGTGATGCTCCCGGCCGTCTCCTTGCCCGTGTTGGTCGCCCCTTTGTCCAGCCCCGCGGCCTGGCGGATGAGGACCGCAGTGGGCGGCGTCTTCAGGACGAACGTGAAGGTCCGGTCCTCGTAGATGGTGATCTCCACCGGGATGACCTGACCGGCCTTGTCCTCGGTGGCTGCGTTGTACTGCTTGACGAAATCCATGGTCTGCACACCGTGGGGTCCGAGCGCGGTGCCGACGGGCGGGGCCGGGGTGGCCTTGCCTGCGGGCAGCTGGATCTTGACGATGGCGACGACGCGCCGCTTGGCCATGCTGGGGGGCTCCTCTTACAGCTTCGCCACCTGGGCGAAGTCCAACTCGACGGGTGTCTCCCGTCCGAAGATGTTGACCAGGACCTTGAGCTTGAGCTGGTCCTCGTTGATCTCGGCGATGGTGCCGCTGAAGTCGGCGAAGGGGCCTTCCTTGACCCGCACCGACTCGCCAGTCTCGTAGATGAGGCGGGGCCGGCTCTTCTTCGCCGGCGTGTCGCCGTCGTCGGCATCCACCTGGAGGATGTTCTCCACCTCTTTACGTGACAGCGGGATGGGGCGGGCCCCCAGGCCGACGAAGCCGGTGACACCGGGGGTGTTGCGCACCACGTACCACGAGTCGTCGTCCAGGTAGAGGCGGACCATCACGTAGCCGGGGAAGACCTTCTTGGAGACGACCTGCTTCTTGCCGTTCTTGAACTCGATGACGTCTTCCATGGGGATGACGACCTCGAAGATCCGCTCCTCCATGTTCATGGAAGCGATGCGGCTCTCCAGGTTGGACTTCACCTTGTTCTCGTAGCCGGCGTAGCTGTGGATGACGAACCACTGCCCGGGCCGGTCGAAGGGGCTCTCCACCCGGGGGGGTGCCTCGTCCAGCTCTGTGTCATCAACCGTCGTGTCATCGACAGTCGTGTCATCGACGGGCGCGGCCGCTTCGGCCACGTCCAGGACCGGCTGGCCCTCGTTCGACGCGTTGCGCTCGTCGGCCACGGTGGGCTCGGACTCGGACTCTGATTGGGTGTCTGACAGTTCGGACATGGCCTACTTGAAGAGATCGATGGCGAGCTTGTTGAAACCGAGGTCCAGACCGAAGATCAGCGCCATCAGCACGGCGAGGGTGACGAGCACCACCGACGAGTAGTTGAAGGTCTCCGCCTTGGTCGGCCACACCACCTTGCGCAGCTCGACGTTGACCTCGTGCAGGAACTGCTTGGGCGTGGCCCGACGACGGGGGGCACCAGGCTGATTCCCTCGGGGGCGGCGCTGCTCGGGCGCATCGGACCGGGGGCGAGTCGCGGCGGTGCCGTCCTCGCCCACCTGACCGGAGCGCTGCATGAGGCGCCTCTGTTGTCGGTTCATGCTCACGTGCGTGTGACCTTCCCACGAGGTTCGGGGAGCAGGGCAGGAGGGACTCGAACCCCCAACCGCCGGTTTTGGAGACCGGAGCTCTGCCAAATTGAGCTACTGCCCTCTGTGGTGTTCGAGTCCTTCGGATTCGGTTCTTCTCGGCACGACGATAGCACCCAGGCGTCCGCTGCCGTCCGGCGGCCCGAGGTCCCGACTCGACCGACGTCCACCCTGAACAGCCCATTTCCGGAGTACGCACCACCTTGGGTCAGCTGGCCAGCCCACCCGGGTGGCGGCTGCGCCACACCAGGATCCCGGCCGCACCCGCCGCCGCGGTCGCCACGGTGATGCCACCGACGTAGGCGGTCCGCGCCACACGAGATGTGGCCCGCCGGGCGGCACCGGCCGTCTGGAGCGTGGCCAGCAGCGGGCCGATGCCGTCAACGGGAGGCTGGACATGCTGGGCACGCAGGGCTCGCAGGGTGCGCAACATCCGCCGGTAGCGGGCCACCTCGGCCTGGCAACGCAGGCACTGAGCAACGTGCGCCCGGACCGCCGGCGCCACCCATCCGTCACCGCCGGCGATGGCCGCCAGTGCCTCGCTAGGCAGCGGGCAGCTACCCGGCACGGGACTCGCCGTCCTCGGTGGCGGGCATCCAGCCCCGCTTGCCGGTGACCCCGGTGGCTGTCAGCTGGTCGCGCAGGCGGCGCCGGGCGCGATGGAGCCGGACCTTGGCGGCCGCCTCGCTGATGCCCAGCTCGGCGGCGATGGCGCCGTGGGGCAGGTCGTAGATGTCCCGCAGGACGATGACCTGGCGGAGACGGTCGGGCAGGTCGCCGAGCGCGACGGCGACCGCGACCCGGTCGGCAGCTGCGGCTGCCGACCATTCCGGGTCGTGCTCCGGGCGAGCATCGACGACGTCCTCGTCGTCGTGCAGCTCGTCGGCTCGGTGCCGGGCTCGGCGGGCCAGGGTCGTGGAGGCGCAGTTGGCCGTGATCCGGTAGAGCCAGGTGGTGAACTGGGCCTCGCCACGGAAGCGCCGGAGCCCCCGGAAGGCGCGGAGGTAGGCATCCTGGGCGACGTCGCGCGCGTCCTCCTCGTTCCCGGTCAGCCGGTGGGCGAGGGTGTAGGTGTCGGGGTAGGTGACCCGCACCAGCTCCTCGAGCGCGGCGCCGTCCCCCCGTCGGGCGGCCGCCACCAACTCGGCGACCCCGCCAACGGCGGGCTGGCGGCCGACGTGCTGGCCGGGCGCCCGCACGGGCCCTAGCGCGTCTCTTTGTGCAGGGTGTGCTGGCGTTCCCAGCGGCAGTACTTCTTCATCTCGATCCGCTCGCGATCGTTCGTCTTGTTCTTCATGGTGATGTAGTTGCGCCGCTTGCAGACATCGCACGCCAACGTGACCTTGACTCGCTTCTCGTTCTTTGCCACTGCGGGAACCTTTCGCTGGACCCTCTTCGACCTGCTGAGTAGCGGCGGTCGGACTTGAACCGACGACAACTCGATTATGAGCCGAGTGCTCTGACCAACTGAGCTACGCCGCCGAGCCCCCTGTCGGAATCGAACCGACGACACCAGCCTTACCATGGCTGTGCTCTGCCGACTGAGCTAAGGGGGCGCGACCGGCCCGGAGGCCGATGGCCGATCTATCCTAGCGTCGCTGTGCCCGATGGTGCCGACGCCGGGGAAGCACGGGGACAGCCGCGACTGGCGATTCCTCTAGTCTGGCCGCGGTGAAGGTCCGCCTAGCCGCCGGGGACGATGCCGAGGCCATCCGGGCCATCTACAACCGGGAGGTGTTGGAGACGACCAACACCTTCGACATGGTCGCCCGCACGAGCGAGGACCAAGCGGCGTGGATGGACGAGCACAGCGGCGCCCACCCGGCCGTGGTCGCCGTCGACGACCACGGCCGGGTGCAGGGTTTCGGGTCGCTGTCGCCCTACCGGCCGCGCCCTGCCTACCGCACGACCGTCGAGGATTCGGTGTACGTCGACCAGGCCGCCCGGGGTCAGGGGGTGGGCCGCCTGATGCTGGAGGAGCTGATCGCGCTCGCCCAGTCCCACGGATTCCATTCCATCATGGCCCGCATCGTCGGAGGCCATCAGGCGTCCATCGGGCTCCACCACGCCTGCGGGTTCGAGCTGGTCGGCGTCGAGCGCGAGGTCGGCCGCAAGTTCCGCCAGTGGCTCGACGTGGCGCTCATGCAGCGCCTGGTCTCGAGCTCAGCCTGATCCGGGCGTCCGGCGGCTGATCTGGTAGACGCAGCTGTGGGCGCCGGCCACGATATGGGCGACTCGCTCGATGTCCGCGTCGGGGAGGGCCTCGCGCAGGAACGCCAGCTCGCTCGTGCACGCGTGCCGGTAGCGGCGAGCCACGTCGAGCACCGCACAGTTGTGCTCCTGCACCCGCCACTCACCGGCCCGGACTCGGGTGGCGTCGGCCAGGTAGCCGTCCTCGTCGAGGATGGCGGCCAGCTCCCGCACCCGGGCGTCAAAGGAGCGGCCGGCCAGACGCGATGCGGCCCGCTCGGCTCGCTCGCCGGCGCGCCGCTCGAACAGGCGCGCCACCAGGCCGGGGTCGGCATCCTCCACGAACTCGAGCAGCTGGTTTGTCAGCTGCCCGTAGCGTTTCGGCCACAGCGACTCCGCGGCCGGGGCCACGCAGTAGCGGCGGCGGGGTCGGCCCGGTCCCTGCCGCTCGTCCCGGTGCGCCACCAGCCCATGATCCTCGAGGGGCCGCAGGTGCTGGCGCACGGCGCTGACGGTGACGCCGAGGGCCCCGGCCAGCTCGTCGGCCGAGGCGTCGCCGGCCTGCTTCAGGTGCCCGAGGAGGGCGCGCACGGTGGGCGAGAAGCCGGCCAGGCCGGCGTCGGCCCCCGCCGTCTCCGTCGGGGCCAGCTCGGTCGGCTCGCTGCCCGCCGGGGCCGAGGCGGCGCGGACCGGCCCGGTGGCGACCGCCGTCGCGGTCGGAGTCGCCGTCACCGCAGGATCAGATGGCTGTCGCCGAACTCGTGCCACAGGTACCTCCGCTCCAGCGCCGCAGCATACGACGCTTCGAGCAGTGACCGTCCGGCCACCGCTTCGAGGAGCAGGAGGTGCGACGCTTCCGGCTCGTGCCAACCGCTGATGAGACCGTCGACCGCCCGCACCCCCCGTTCGGGGGTGACCACCAGATCGGTCCACCCCTCGCCGGCCCGCACCGCGCCGTCGGCCGCGGCCACGGTCTCGAGGGTGCGGACGGCGGTGGTACCGACGGCGACGACCCGGTGACCGGACCGGCGGGTGGCGTTCACCAGGGCGGCCGATGCCGCCGGCAGCCGGTACCACTCCGTCTGCGGAGGCTCGTGCACCTCCGGCGACGACACGCCGGCGTGCAGGACGAACGGAGCGAAGGCGATGCCCCGAGCCACCAGCCGGGTGACCAGCTCGGCCGAGAACGGCCGAGCGGCGCTGGGCATCTCGGCCGAGCCGGGCACCTCGGCGAACACCGTCTGATAGGCCCCGATGGGCCGATCGTGGGTGACGTAGCCGTACCGGATCGGCCGGCCGTGGCGGGCCAGGTACGCGAGCACAGGAGCGGGCAGCGCCAACTGGGCGGCCCACAGTCGGGTGCCGGCGAGCGAGGCCGGGCGGGCTCTCTCACCAGCGGGTGCCGGACCCGTCAGCACGGCGCGAGCCTCTCCGGGCAGGCCGACGACGGTGCCGGCCGTGGCATCCAACCATGGCGTGGTTGCCGTGCCCTCTAGGTGCCGCAGCTCGATCACCCATGCGCCCGCAGGCGAGCGCCCGGACAGATGCACGCCAACGGGCGTCCCGTCAGGCATCCGGCCGGTGAGCGCAGCGGGCAACGTCGTCGAGGTGTTGACGACCAGGAGGTCACCCGGGTCGAGGATGGAGACCAGGTCGGCAAAGGTGCGGTGGGCGATCGAGCCGCCCGCCCGCCGAGCCACCATCAGCTTCACGCCGTCACGGCGCAGCCCACGCTCCTCAGGCGGCTGGGTCGCCTCCAGGCCAGGAGGCAGCTCGAAGTGCAGGCGATCGTCGAGCGTGCGGGTCATCGGATCGCCTCCTGCCTGTCGAGGGCGGCGAGGCGGATCCGGCCACTGGGAGGGTCGGCGGAGAGCAGGGCGAGCAGGGCGGGCACCACCGAGGTCGGATCGGGCCGGTCGGAGATGTCCTCCCCCGGGAACGCCTCCTGGTGCAGGCGGGTCCGCATGTCGCCGGGATCCACCGACCACGTCCGGCACCAGGCCTGCTCGGCAGCCCAGATGGCGGTCACCTGGTCCAGGGCGGCCTTCGACGACCCGTACCCTCCCCAGCCCTCATAGGGCTCGACGGCCGCATCGGAGGTGATGTTGACCACCTGGGCGTGGGTCGCAGCCCGCAGGGAGGGGGCCAGGACCTGGAGCAGGGCGAGGGGCGCCACCACGTTCACCTCGTACACCGCTCGGAGGGCGTCGAGCGGGTAGTCGATCAGGCCGGGCTGGGGGCTGGGGCCGAGGATGCTGGCGTTGTTGACCAGCAGGTCGAGCGGCCCGAGCTGCCGCACAGCTGCGGCCATCGCTTCGCGGTGCTCAGGGTTGGCCACGTCACCGGGCACGGCGACGACATGGGCCGGGCCCAAACGGTGGGCGGCGGCGTGCAGCGCCACCGGGTCGCGCCCATCGATGACCAGCTCCCAGCCGTCCCGGACCAGGGCTGCGGCCATCGCCGCACCGAGCCCCAGGGAGGCTCCGGTCACCACGCCCACCTTTGCCCGTTGCTGCTTTGCTGTCTCTACCTGCCGCTCCATAGCGGGCACCTCCATCGTCTGGACTGTTCTCATATATACACAGTTATAACTACTTTTATTTCGACCCACCGCTCACCGCCGACCGGCGACTCGTAGGGTGTTGGGAATGCGCACCGGTGATCGAGCCCCCGACTTCGAGCTGCCCGACGAGACGGGCACGCCCCGGAAGCTGTCCGACCTGCTCAGCCACGGGCCGGTCGTGCTGTTCTTCTATCCCGGGGCCATGACACCGGTGTGCACCTCCGAGAGCTGCCACTTCCGGGACCTGAAGGCCGAGTTCGAGGCCGTCGGCGCCCAGCGGGTGGGCATCTCGGCCGACCAGGTAGGCAAGCAGAAGCAGTTCGCCGACAAGTACGACTTCGACTTCCCGCTGCTGTCCGACGCCGACGGAGCCGTCGCCCGGTCGTTCGGGGTGACCCGCAAGCTCGGCCTGCCGAACAAGCGCGCCACATTCGTCATCGGGACCGACGGCATCGTCACCGACGTCATCACGTCGGAGCTGCGCGCCAGCGTCCACGCCGACAAGGCGCTGGCCGCCCTCGGCGCCGCCACCCCCTGAGGCGGCATGACTCCCCCCGACGCGGCACCCCTCTGCCCCAGGTGCGATCAGCCGAACCCCGCCGGCACCATCTTCTGCCGCCACTGCGGAGCCACCTTGGTGGCCGCCCGCGCGCCGGGCCCACCGGGTGGAGCCGGCGCACCCACCGAGGCCTTCGGATCTGGTCCGGCATCGGCGGACGCTGACCCCACCCGCATCGGCGCCCCGCCATCCGCCGGACCGAACGGGCTGGGCCCGGAGCCGACGCCGGCGGATCGGCGCACCATGGCGTTGATCGCCGGTGTGGTGGCGCTGATCGTCGTCATCGGCGTGGTGGCCTTCGCCCTCGGCCGCTCCGGCTCACACACCCGGCGCGCCTCCGCCACCACGGTGACGACAGCCGCCCCGTCGACGACCACGCCGCCCACCACCACGGCGCCGACCACCACCACACCGCCCACCACCACACCGACCACCACCACACCGCCCACCACCCTCGCGCCCACGCCCCTGCAGGCGCTCGACGCCATCACCGCCGGGCTGGGAGCGAACTACGCCACCAGCGGCCCGGTCGGCGACGCAGCCAGCCCCTACGCCGCCGTCGACCACGTCAACCTCTCCGGCGGGGCCGGGACGGTGATCGTCGACATCTACCGCTTCGTCGCCAACAGCTGGCAGTCTCAGGCGTCCATCCCCCTGCCAGCCGACCAGGGCGCCGGCACTCTCGCCAGCGCGGCGACGAACAGCACGCCGATCGTGGCCACGTCGCTGACCGGATCGTCGTTGCCGGACTTCGCCGTCGGGACGGCGACGAACAGCACACCACTGTTGTCGGTCGTCAGCCACGCCAGCGGCCAGTGGGTGGCCGTCCCCTTCGAGGGCACGCCGACCGGGACCGCCAACGCCGTGGACGGCGGCCAGATCCAGGGCAACCAGGTCATCGGCTCCTACAACACCTGCACACCGGACTGCGCCAACGGCACCACCGTCCAGGTGGCCTTCGCCTATCAGGCCGGGGTGTTCCAGGCTGCCGCCCAGGGCGACGTGAGCCGCAACGGCCATGGGCACCACGGGGGCGGAGGTTGACAGCCGTCCGGCCGGGTCGGTGCCGCGGCCGGGGCGGTGGGCCGCCGGGTCGGTGCCGCGGCCGGGTCGGTGCCGCGGCCGGGGCGGTGGCGCTCCGTCAGTGGGGCGGGCGGATCACGCCTTCTTGGACCACGCTGGCGGCAAGGACACCCTCGCCGGTGTACACGCGGCCTCGGGCCAGTCCCCGCCCCGACGTGGCTGACGGCGTCTCCTGGTCGTAGAGGAGCCACTCGTCGGCCCGGAACGGCCGCTGGAACCACATGGCGTGGTCCAGGCTGGCCACGAAACCCGCGACGCCCACGCCCCCGCTCTGGTGGGGGCCGAGCGACGCACCCAGGAGCGTGATGTCGGAGGCATAGGTGAAGACGACCTGGTGCATCACTGGGTCGTCGCTCATATGGCCGTTGGCCCGGAACCACACCCGCCGCCGGTAGGGATCGTCTGACGGCACCAGCCGGGCGAGGATCGGCTGCACGGCCAGGAGGAAGTCAGTGCTGCGCTCGTCGTCCTCCCCCGGATCCCATTCGCTGGTCGCCACCTCGAACGAGTCCGGACCGGGAACCGGCGGGTCCGCCGGCGCCAGCTGGTGCTCGTATCCGACCTCGTGGACCTGGAAGCTGGCCTGGAGGTTGAAGATGGCGCGCCCGGCCTGGATGCCGACGACCCGACGGGTGCTGAACGAGCGGCCGTCGCGGATGCGGTCCACGTCGTAGACGATGGGCCGGGCCGGGTCGCCGGTGCGAAGGAAATACGCGTGGAGCGAGTGGACCGACTTGTCGGGTTCCACGGTCCGGATGGCCGCCAGCAGCGCCTGCGCCGCCACCTGGCCGCCGAACACCCGCACCTTGGTCTCGGGAGGCGAGAACCCCCGGAACATGTTGGCTTCGATCTGCTCGAGCTCCAACACCCCGAGCAGCCGATCGAGCGGGCTCGGTGCATCGCCCGGGGAGACGAGGTTAGGCGGAGCGTCAGGCATGGCGGCCATCCTCGCTGCTGGCCGACGACCCGCTCAACCGGGCGGCGGTCGGTGGCGGCGGGCAGGTCGGCGGGCAGCGGGCGCGCTCAGGTCGGCGGGCGGCGGGCTGGGCGGGCGCCGCCCCTGCGAAGCGTGTCTGAGGAGCTGCTGACTGCCGGCCCGGGCGGGTGGGGTCGTAGCATCGGGTCGTGCTGCAACGTTGGTTGTCGGTCCGCGCCGTCCTGTTCCACCTCCTCCTGGCGACCATCGTGCCCGCGTGCATGATCGCCGGCTGGTGGCAGATGCACCGAGCTCTAGGCGGCAACACCCTCAGCTGGGCATACACGTTCGAGTGGCCGATCTTCGCGGTCATCGCTTTCGTGGGTTGGTGGCAGATGATCCACGAGGATCCTGCCGATCTGGAGGCCCGGCGGGAGGAGCGGCGCCGGCGGGCCAAGGAGGTCGGGCCACCGACCGTCGACCCGCTGCCGGTGGCGTTGCGCCAGGCCTCGACTGGCGGCGGGGCTTGGGCTGGTGGCACGGTTTCGGTCAACGGCACGATCTCGGCCAACGGCACGGTATCGGTCGACGAGGCGCCGACCGACGCCCTGGACGCCTACAACGCCTACTTGGCCTCGCTGGCCACCAATGGCAAGGCCAAGACCTGGCGGAACCCGCAGGGCCGTCCGTGAAGGGCTTGCCCGGCGCCCTGCTGCGGTACCGCATCCTGGCCTACATCGTCGGCGTGGGACTCATTGTCCTCGTCTTCGTGGGCATCCCCCTCCAGATCGCCGGTCACAAGTCGGTCGTAGCCATCGTCGGGCCCATCCACGGGTTCCTGTACATCCTCTACCTGGTGGCCGCCCTCGACCTGGCCCGCCGGGCCAAGTTCGGGTTCCTGCGGATGCTGGCCATGGTGGCCGCCGGGCTCCTGCCGTTCCTGGCATTCATCATCGAGCGCAGCATGACCGCCAAGGTGGCCGCTGGCGTCGAGCCGTGGAGGCTCCCCCGCCGCCGGCCGCCCGTTCCCGACGCGACCACCGTCGACTGACCCAGCGGTACCACGGCTGGCGGCCCCGGTCGGCGGCGGCTGCAGACCGTGGCGGGGCGGGCGCCCGGCGGGAGGATCGAGACCGGGACCGAGCGGCCGGCCGGGGGATCGAGACCGGGACCGAGCGGCCGGCCGGGGGATCGAGACCGGAACCGGCCGGGAGAAGTGGTCAGTACTGCATGCTGGGTCGGCATTACTGAACACTGGCGGCGCCCGGCCGGCAGCCCCGGCCGGCGACAGCCGCACACCGTGGCGGGGCGGGCGCCCGGCCATGGCGGGACCGGCTCAGACAGCCACCTCGGCGAGCATCCGGCGAGCCGTCCCACCGGTGACCAGCTCTCGCTGGGCCGGCGTGAGGCCCAGACCATCGACGGCGGCCAACGCCTGGACGATGGTGAAGCCGGTGTTCGGTGCATCGCTACTGAAGAGCAGCGTACGGGCAGCCCACCTGGCCCGATCGAATGGGACCTGCACCTACCTCGTGCACCACAGGCGTGAGGTCGGCATACATCTTCGGGTGGGCGTCGACCAGGTCGAGCGACGCGGTCGGCGCCCGGTAGCCACAGTGGGCGATGACGATCCGCGCCCCGGGATGGCGCGTCGCCGCCGCCGCCGCCGCGACGAGTCCGAGCTCGTCCTCCGGTAGTGGGTCAGTTTGACTTCGGCGCCGACAATCAAACTGACCCACTACCCGTCCTCCGCCGTATGCCCGGTGTGGGCGTGGCCGGCGAGCGCTACCATCGGCAAGGCGACGGACGAGGCGTACTCCCAGACTGGGTCCAGCCGCGCATCGCCGGGTGCGAACTGCCCACGGAGCAGTGTAGCTACGACACCCGGGCGCCGAGCTCCTCGACCGCGAACCGAACGAGGGCTGGGCCGTCGTCGTCGTCAGGGTGCACGGTGCAGCCGGCGACCACCTCCGCCCGTCCGCCTTATTGGGCGGCGGAGGTGGTCGCCATTGCCTCGCTCAGTGCCGCCGCTGCGCCCCTGCGACGCACGTACGGCAGGCTCCAGACCTGCGCCACGCCGTCCACCGCCAGCGTTCGCAAGCAACGTCGTGGTCGAGTGGGCAGGCGAACCTGTCGGGGTCATAGCCGTGCCCCTCGAAGAAGGCACGAATGGCCCGGGCCAGGCCGGCGGCAGCAGGTGGACGTGCGAGTCGACGACGGCTCCCACCTGCGACGACGCTGCTCCCTGTCGGCGCAGGCGGGCTAGGATCGGGGCCGCATGCTCGCCCATGTCGGGACCGACGCCGACCTGGTGGTGATCGGCGGTGGGACGGCGGGGATCGTGGCGGCGCGCATCGCGGCCGGTCTAGGAGCCCGAGTGCTGGTAGTCGAGGCGGGGCGTCTGGGCGGCGACTGCCTCTGGTCGGGTTGCGTGCCGAGCAAGCGCCTCGTGGCCGCTGCCGCGGCGGCGGCCACGGTCCGCCGGGCTGCGGATCATGGCCTGAAGGCCACGCTGGCCGCGGTGGACATGGGCCAGGTGATGGCCACAGTCCGCGCCGCGCAGGGCCGACTCGAACCCGAGGACAGCCGGGCCGCTCTCGAGAGCGACGGCGTGGAGGTGGTGGCTGCGGCCGGCCGGTTCGACGGACCGGGCCGGATCGTGGCGGGAACGCGGACCCTGCGCTATGCCTCCGCCCTGGTAGCCACGGGAAGCACGCCGGCGTGGCCCGCGATCTCTGGCCTCGACGACACCGCGACCGAAGCGCAGGGCGCAGGCGCGCCGCCGGCGGTGACCGTCGACACCGTCTGGGATCTGACCCAGCTACCCGATCACCTGCTCGTGCTGGGCGGCGGCCCGAGCGGCTGCGAGCTGGCACAGGCGTTCGCACGACTCGGCGCCCGAGTCACCGTGATCGAGCGGGAGTCTCGGCTGCTACCGGCAGAGGACGAGACCGCCAGCGCTGCGGTGCGCGCCGCCCTGACGGCGGACGGCGCCACCGTCTCGGTGGGTGCCACAGTGGGCGCCTGCCGGGCCATCGCTGGCCGATGGGAGCTCGACATCGTCGGCCGGGATGAGACGGTGACCGGCTCTCACGTTTTGGTCGTCACCGGGCGGCGGCCGCGTTCCTACCAATTGGGCCTCGAGACGGTGGGGGTGGCCACCGACCAGCGAGGCGCCATCACGGTGGACGATCGGCTCCGGACCTCTGCGCCGGGGATCCTGGCCGCCGGTGACGTCACGGGCGTCGCCCCTTTCACCCACGTCGCGGCGTACCAGGCCCGCCTGGCCGTACCGCAGGCTCTCTTCGGTCTGGGCCGGAGAGCCGACTACCGGGCTGTGCCGCGAGTGGTGTTCACGGACCCGGAGGTAGCCGCCGTGGGCTGCTCGGAGAGGGAAGCCCAGGCTCGCTGGGGACGCCTGGCCGTGACGGTGCGAGTGGCGACAGACGGTCTTGACCGGGTTGTCGTCAGCGGACGGGACATCGGTGGCGACGTGGTGCTGGTCGGCGATCCCCGGGGTCGCCTGGTCGGCGCCACGGTGATCGGCCCATCGGCGGGCGAGGTGATCGCCGAGCTGGTGGCCCGCATCGAGCACCGCGATCCCATCTCGTCGCTCTCACGAGCGGTCCACGCGTACCCCACCTACGCCGAGGGGCCGAGCCGTGCGGCGGACAAGCTGGTCCGGGCCCGCTGGACGTCACCGACGATCCGCCGCCTCGCGCCGTTGGCGATCGGGATTCACCGACGGCTAGCGGGACGGGGCTGACCCACCCGGAGCCTGGCCGTCGAGCTGGCACACCACCGCATCCGGTGCAACCGCCTGAAACCGGTTCGACTGTCGCCCGCCACGGTGATGGACCATCTGACCGCCAACGATTGCCCTGTGAGCTCAGGCCGGGAGTGTCACCTTCTCCGACCTGAGCTCTCACATGGTGGGCCGGGGAGGATTTGAACCTCCGAAGGCTGTGCCGGCAGATTTACAGTCTGCTCCCTTTGGCCACTCGGGCACCGACCCAGGAGCATCAGACGATAGCGGCGGACGGTGTCGCCGTTCGACTTCCCCGGGCCGAGCCACGCCGAGCCAGCCCGGGCCGAGCCAGGCCGAGCCAGGCCAGGCCGAGCCAGGACGGGCCGAGCCGGGCCGAGCCGGGCCGGGCCGGGCCGGGAGAATCGGTCGCCTCTCCTCGGCGCACCAAGAGCGGTCAACCCGAGCCCGAGGCGCCTGTCCGCGAGCTGGTCGCACCGCCCAGGGGTCCGGAGAGCGAGTCAACCCGACGCCGAGCTGCCCGCCCCCCGGCTGCCCGCCCCGCCAGCCCGTCCGCCGCCGAAGCCGCCGGCCGCCGAGGCTCCTGGAGCCGTGGCGATCACGGCAGTGGCGGCAACGCTGCCGTCGCTCGCCTTCGACCCGCGGGCGATCGCGGTGTCGCCGATCTGGACGCTTCCGATGCTGCCGACCCCGGTCCTGGTCACGTTCGTCGTGGGGCCGATCGTCACCTTGACGAGCCCCCCGGACGCGTCGGTCACGTACACCGTGTTGCCGGTGACGTCGCTCACCGTGCCCTGCGTGGCGGCGCCGCCTGCAGCGGCGGACGAGCCGAACGCGCCGCCGGACCCGGAGGTCGATCCGGCGCCGAAGGCGCCGCCGCCGCGGCGGGCGGCGAGGGCGGCCAGCGCCGACCGGCCGGTGGAGCCCGAACCGTGGTGCTTCTGGGCGACGGCTCCGCCCCAGAACGCGCCGGCGGCCACCAGGAGGGTCAGGATGACGGCGGTGGGCCCCCGGAGCCGGAGGCCGCGCTGCTCGGGGGGTTGGAGCCAGTCCTCGTCTTCCTCGTCGGCGACGGCATCGGGCTCGGGGCCCCGGTCGGTCACCGCCGGGAGCTCCGCAGTGGGCTGGATCCGGGCGTGGTCGTCGGGCGGCATGGGCGACCTCACTCGTAGCGCAGGGCGTCGATCGGCCGCAGCGACGCGGCCCGGTTGGCGGGGTACAGGCCGAAGAACACCCCGACCGCCACGGCGACGACGAAGGCTTCGACGATGGACTGGGGGGACACGACGGGTTTGACGCCGACGATGCGGAAGTGGCTGCCGATCAGCCCGACCAGAACCCCGGCCAGCCCCCCGAGGAGAGACAGGATGACCGCTTCGGTGAGGAACTGGCTGACGATGGCCGACTTCGGCGCGCCGATCGCCTTGCGGATCCCGATCTCACGCGTCCGCTCGGTGACGGTGACGAGCATGATGTTCATGATCCCGATCCCTCCCACGAGCAGGGAGATGGCCGCCACAGCCCCCAGGAGGACGGTGAAGGTCTGGTTTGTCGACTGCGACGTGGTGAGAAGGCTTCCCTCGTTGACCAGGTTGAACGGGAGGTTCGCCGCCGTAGTGTCGTTCGCCGAGGCCAGGATGTCGGCCGTCTCCTGCTCGGCGGCGTTGATGTCCCCAGGTGCCTTCGACTGCACGATGAGCTGCGAGTACGTGCTGACGTAGCCGGTCAGCTCGTCCTCTGCGGCCGTCACCGGGGTGAGGGCGACTGCGTTGGCGTCCTGGACACCGGTGGAGCTCTTCGACGCCAGGACGCCGACGACCTGGAAGCGCGCCGATCCGATGTTGATCTCGGCACCGAGCGGGTTCGATCCGACATCGAAGAGGTCACTGACGACCGTCTGGCCGATGACGACGGCATGGGTGTGGTTGGCGACATCCGCGTCGGTCAGTCCCCGCCCGGCGGCCAGCTGGTAGTCCTCTGCGGTGGCGTACGTCGGGGTCGTCCCGGTGACGGTCGCCGTCGCAGTCGCAGCACCGTACGTCGCCGTCGCCGACCCGCTCACCACGGGCGAGACCGTGGCGATGTCGGGTGCCTGGGTCGGGTCCTGCAGTCGTTTGACGTCGGCGGGGGTGATGGTGGCCTGCCGCGTCTGCGTCGCGGTGGTGGCCGGGCCCTGACCGAATCGCCCGCTGGCCGTGATGGTGATGGTGTTGGTGCCCAACGCCTTGATCCGCTGTTGGACGGCCTGCGACGAGCCGTTGCCGACGGCGACGAGGATGATGACGGCAGCCACGCCGATGAGGATCCCGAGGACGGTGAGCGCCGACCGCAGCTTGTTCGCCCCGAGCGCCCGCAGCGAGACGCGAGTGTTCTCCAACCAGTTCACGGGCGGACCGGCTCTGCGGTGGGCTCGTCGGAGAGGACGGCACCGTCCCGCAGTCTGATGACCCGTCGGGTGTAGGCGGCGACCTCGGGCTCGTGGGTGATCAGGACCACGGTCCGACCGGACTGGTTCAGGCGGGCGAATATCTGCATGATTTCGCTGGTCGATGCCGAATCCAGGTTCCCGGTGGGCTCGTCGGCCAGGATCAGCGACGGGTTGGTGACGATGGCTCGAGCCACGGCGGCACGCTGCTGCTGACCCCCCGACATCTCGCTCGGCAGGTGGTGCACCCGATCCCCGAGGCCCACCTCGTCGAGCGCAGCCGCAGCTCGCTCCCGGCGTTCCCGCAGACCGACTCCGGCGTAGGCAAGCGGCAACTCGACGTTGGCCAGGGCGCTCGTGCGAGGTATCAGGTTGAAGCTCTGGAACACGAATCCGATCTTGCGGTTGCGAACCCGCGCCACCGTGGCTTCCTCCAGCCGGCGGACGTCGACACCGTCGAGGAGGTAGCGGCCACGGCTGGGGGCGTCCAGGCACCCGAGGATGTTCATCATGGTGGACTTTCCCGAACCGGACGCGCCCATGATGGCCACGAACTCGCCGCGTTGGACCTCGAGGCTCACACCGCGGAGGGCGGCCACCCGTATCTCGCCCATCTCGTAGAGCTTGTCCACGTCTCGCAGCGTGATGACCGGACGACGGTGCCGGCCCTCATGGTCCATTGGGCGCCCTGGATCGGTGGTGGTCACCCGGCCCGACCGCCGCCTGCGCCGCCGCCCAATCCCCCGCGGCCCAGGCCTCCCCCACCGAGACCACCCAGGCCGGCGCCGAACCCCGAACGACTGGTGGTCGCGGACGACGAGGACGAACCGGTCGTGGACACTGTCGCCGTGGGCTCGACGACGGTGTCGCCGGCGTTCAGTCCGCCGGTGATCTGCGTGGTGGTGTCGCCGGCCAGGCCCGTCGTGATGGCTCGGGTGGTCCGCCCGCTCTTGGTCAGCAGTGTCACCGTGGATCGACCGCCGGTGGTCGTGATGGCCGAGGAGGGGAGCTCCGCCACGTTGGCGACGGACTTGGTCACCACACTGATCTGGGCGGACATCCCGTCCTTGACCGTGGCGGGGGGATTGGTCAGGGTAGTGGCGTCGTCGTACTCCACTACGTTGCTCACGGTGGTGGGCGTGGTCGCCAGGGCGCTCACCTGGCCGGTAACGGTCGTGTTGGCCAGCGCGTCCAGGGTGATGTCCGCCGCCTCGCCGACCGCTATGTCGGGAGCGTCGGCTTCGGCGAAGCCAGCCACGATCTGGAGGTGGGACAGATCGGCGATGGTGAGGAACGACGAGCTGCTCGAGGAGCTGGACGTTCCCGACGCACCGCCACCCGACGCACCGCCACCCGACGCACCGCCACCCGACGAACCGCTGCCGGACGCGGCGGATGACCCGCCGGCGGAGCTGGTCGACGCCGACCCAGAGGTCGCCCCCGGGCTGGCGGCACTGGTCGATCCCGAAGCGGTCACCGTCTGGCCCACTGTCCCGTTCAGGGCGGTGATGGTGCCGCTGATGGGTGCCGTCAGGGTGGTCTGGTTCGCCGCCTGCTGGTCGGTGGTGACCGTGTTCTGGTCCTGGGTGACGGCAGCGTCGTCTTCGGCCAGCTGGGCCGGGCTGACGTACTCCTTGGCTGCGACGGACAGCTGCGTGGACGTCAACTGGTTCTGTGCGGAGGTAAGCGATCCGGTGTCCTGGTTGACGCCACTGTTGTCCTGGGTCGTGGCGTTGCACGCCGCACCGGTTCCGTGTGCTGCCGTGCACGCGGCCTGATCGGTGGACAGCTGCGACCGCGCCGCGCTCAGGTTGTCCTGCGCCGTGGTGACGCTCTGCTCTGCGCTCGTGACGCTGTAGGTGTCCTGGGCCTTACCGGCCGGCGTCTGGCCGCCGTTGCCCTGGGCGTTGGTCAATGTCTCCTGCGCGGCCATCAGCTGCGCCTCGGCCGATGCCAGGGTGGCGTCGGCCGTAGCCGGGTTCACCTTGGCGAGGACCTGGCCGGCGGTGACCTGCTGGCCCGCGGCCACGTCGATCTCGGTGACCGTGCCGCTGGTCGCGAAGCTCACAGCCTCGGTGGTGGCCGGGGCCACATTGCCGCTGGCCGTCACGGTCGACTGGACCGTACCCCGGGCGACCGTGACGGTCCGGCCTGACGTCGCGGCTGACGCAGAATGGAAGATCGACGCCAGCCCGAAGTAGACGAGCACCGCCACCACGGCGAGGAGGGCGGCGTTGACCAGGAGGAAGCGCCGGGAGAACCGTCCGGTCACGGGTTGCTGCTTCCGCTCGTGGTGGTGGACGAGCCGGCACCAGTGGCCGGACGCAGGCTGGCACATGCCTGCTCAGCCGCCTGCCGGGTGGTGGCGGCCACGGTCGTGGTCGTGGCGCCGGCAACCGTAGTGGTGGTCGTGCCGCCGGCGCCGCGGGCCGGCAGGGTAACCCCGTGCAGCTCGAGGCAGTTCCGGTAGGCGGCGAACGCCGGGCTGTTCTGCCGACCCCGACCGCCGAACCCGCCGCCGGGCAGGGTGCTGCGACAGGCCTGGAGCGCTGTCCGGTACTGCTGGGCGGTGACGCCCGCAGGCAGGCTCGGGGTCGGGAAGCTGCCGGGCGTCCGCGTGCCCGCTCCCGGTGGGCGCTGAGCGCCGGGGGTGCGCCCAGGCCCCCCGCCTCCTCGACGTCCGAAGCCCAGCTGTCCGGCAGCGCTGGCGGGGATGCCCTTGGACTCCAGGCAGGAGGTGAACGCGCTTCGTCCGGCCCCGGTGGTCGTCGTCGACGCCGACGACGCGTGCGCCGGGGACCCGCCACACGCAGCCAGGAGTGGGGCCAGCCCGAGCAGGGCGACCATGGTCAGCGCCGGCTTCCGGCTCCGCCTGCGATGCGGACGATCTGATGATGATGTCACGTCCGCAGACATTGTCGAAGTGAGGTGAGAGGGGAATGAGACGCGAGTGAGAGTTACCTACGAGAACGCGGAAAAGGGCCTCCAGCGAGGGATAGCCTGGAGCAATGCCCACCTTCGATGTCGTGTCCCAGGTCGACATGCAAGAGGTCCGTAACGCCGTCGATCAGGCCCAGCGCGAGGTCTCGAACCGCTTCGACTTCAAGAACACGGATGCCACCATCGAGCAGCAGGATCAGCAGCTCATCCTCCAGGCGGCCACCGAGGACCGCCTGCGTGCCCTGGTCCAGGTGCTCGAGGAGAAGCTGGTCAAGCGCAAGGTGTCCCTCAAGGCGGTCGACTACGGCAAGGTCGAGGAGGCATCACGCGGGGCCGCACGCCAGGTGGCCACGCTCCAGGCGGGACTGACTGCCGACCACGCCAAAGCAGTCAACCGGTTCATCAAGGACCAGGGCGCCAAGGGCGTGTCATCCCAGACACAGGGCGACCAGGTCCGTGTGACCGGCAAGAAGCGCGACGACCTGCAGGCAGTGATCGCCGGCCTCCGCGAAGAGGACTTCGGGATCCCGTTGCAGTTCGAGAACTTCCGGGACTAAGCCAGCGGCGAGATCTCTCCCGCCGGCCGACGACGACGACGACGACGACGACGACGACGTTAGCGGGCCGCCCACTCGCGCGAGCGCAGGCGGGAGATCCGGTCTGCCGTCGGGGGATGGTCAGAGAACAGCTTCTTGAACGAGACCTGCTGACGGGCCAGCGGGTTCATGATGTACAGGCCAGCCATCTCCCGCCGGGCCTGCGGCATGGGTATCTGCTGCGATGCCGACTCCAGCTTGGCCAGGGCTCGGGCGAGCGGCTCGCCGTCGCCGATCAGCCGAGCGCCGGCCCGGTCCGCTTCGTACTCTCGGCTGCGAGACAGGGCGAGCTGGAGCAGCATGGCGGCGAGCGGCGCCAGGATGGCGAGGGCGAGCAGCTCGACGATGTTCTCGCCGTCGTTGTCCCGGCTGTTGCCGAAGAACAGGCCGCCCCATGCCGCCATCCGGGCCAGCAGGGTGATGGCCATGGCGATGGCGGCGGCGACTGACGAGATGAGGATGTCCCGGTTCCCCACGTGGCTCATCTCGTGGGCGAGGACACCACGCAGCTCGTCCCACGAGCAGATCTGCAGGATCCCCTGGGTGACCGCGACCGCGGCATGGCCCGGGTTCCGGCCGGTCGCAAAGGCGTTGGGCTGGGCGTCGGGAGTGAGGTAGAGCCGGGGCATCGGCAGGCTGGCGCGCTGGGAGAGATCGCGCACGATGGCGTAGTACTCCGGCATCTGCGCCTCCGACACCGGTTGCGCCCGGGCGGCCCGGATGGCGATCGAGTCGGAGAACCAGTACGACGCGCCGGTGATGGCGAGGCCGATGAACAAGCCGATGATCAGTCCGGTGCTCCCGTCGAGCAACCCGCCGATGAGGATGAAGAGGCCACCCAGGAACGCCAGGATGACGCCGGTCTTGAAGGTGTTCCTGTCCATGTCGAGTCCTTTCTCAGACTCATCGCACGTCGGGCTGGGCTTCCATCGTTCCCGACGGAGCTGAGAACTGGCAAAGAAATAGGGGCTCAAGGCGCCAGGCCTGATGTCGATGAACCCTGGCATGGCGGTCCCTCCCACCCCTCTCGACGCGTCCCTCCGTCCATCCGATCCGCACCGGAGGCTTCCTGGTGGGCGGCGCCGGCTGCCGCGGCCGATGCGGCGAGCCTGGACCCGGGCCCTGATGGCCGTGGCCGCGCTGGCGTGCTCGGGGCTGGCCACGACCATCGCCCAGGCGACCCACGCCCCGGTCGCGGGCGCCTCAGTGCCCACGACCTATGCCCACTATTCGCCGTACTACGTGGTTAGCGCCAACGGCGCCGTGTGGCCTCTGAGCGGCGCTACCAGCTACGGCTCGCTGGTCGGCGTCCGGCTGTCTGCGCCGGTCGTGGGCGTGACCATGGCCGCCGACTCACGCGGCTACTGGCTCGTGGCCGGCGACGGGGGCATCTTCAGCTTCGGCAGCTCGCGCTTCTTCGGCTCGACCGGCGGCCTGCACCTGACCCGGCCGGTCATCGGCATGGCCGCCACCCCCTCGGGACGGGGCTACTGGCTCTTCGCCAGCGACGGCGGTGTCTTCACGTTCGGCGATGCCCACTTCTACGGGTCGACGGGACGCGTCCACTTGACGGCCCCGATCATCGGCATGGCCGCCACCCCGTCGGGACAAGGCTATTGGCTCTTCGCCAGCGACGGCGGCATCTTCACCTTCGGCGACGCCCACTTCTACGGGTCCACTGGCGCGACCCACCTGGCCCAGCCCATCACCACGATGACGCCGACCCCAGACGGCCGTGGCTACTGGTTGGTGGGCTCAGACGGTGGGGTGTTCAGCTTCGGGGATGCCCGGTTCTTCGGGTCGCTGGGTGGCCAGGCGCTCGGCCAGTCGGTCGCCCGGCTCGTCCCCGATGGGGCCACGGGCTACTGGGAGATCACCCATGACGGCGACGTCCACGCCTTCGGGTCGGCCGCTCCTGGCTCACCGCCTGTGATGGCAATGATGCACACCACCGAGAGCCCCGGAGACACCGCGGTGGAGTTCGCCATGTCCAAGCTCGGAATCCCCTACGTGTGGGGCGGCAACGGGCCCAACGGCTACGACTGCTCGGGTCTCACCATGGCCGCGTGGCGCGCCGCAGGGGTGACCATCCCCCGGGTCGCGGCCAGCCAGTTCATCAACGGGGCCAAGGTGAACCCCGACCAGCTGGTCGACGGCGACCTGGTCTACTGGGCGACGAACACGGCGGACGCGACGAGCGTCGAGCACGTCGCCATGTACATCGGCGGCGGCCACATGGTCAACGCCCCCTACACCGGCCAGGTGGTGCGCACCGACTGGATCGGGGGCACCGGGTTCATGGCCCAGGGCACCCACCCCTGAGCGCTCGCTGATGATGACGAGCGCGGCGGGTTGGGGTGCCCGCCGGCCGAACGACTCAGTCGTAGTAGCCGGAGTGGATGTAGACGCAGGGCACGTCCTCGTCGCGGAACATGGCCACGTTACGTCGGTCGTCCTCGAAGCTGAGCTGGAGCGCGAAGCCAGCTCGACGGAGCTCCCAGACTGATCGCCGCTTGAACTCGCGAGCGGCGCCGTAGTCGCCGTAGTCGCGCATGACGAGCAGGTCCCAACGGAGCTTGTAACGGCCGAGCCAGGCCAGGGTCTGGGGTTGCACGCGGGCCGGGCGGGCGGTCAGGAGGACGACTGCCAGCTGGGGATCGAGGAGGCCGAGCAGGGTGGCAACCTCCTCGATGAGCGCGTCATCTCCGCACGCCTCGAAGAAGGCATCCCAATCCCGCCCGCGACCTTCGAGGAAGTGCTGCCGGCTGGCGGCGTCCGACAGGACGCCGTCCAGGTCGAACACGACCGCCGGCCCGGCCGGTACCGGGCCGGCACGCCAGTGCCAGTTCTCGTAGGTGTCGGAGACGGAGGGGTAGGCGACCAAGGGACCTCGTTGGGGGACGACCACCCGACGTTAGTGATCGTGGGAGAACGACGGCCGCCCCGTCGAATTGTGTTCATTTTGTGTCACGAGGAGATACCAAATCGAACACAATTCCGACCGGCCCGAGCCGCCCGAACGGCGGACCGCTGGCCTACTCCTCGCTCGGCGCCTGCTCGGACCGCTTGCGGATCTCGTCCACCACGCCGGGGTCGGCCAGGGTGGTGGTGTCGCCCAGGTCCCGCCCTTCGGCGACGTCGCGCAGCAGGCGACGCATGATCTTGCCGCTGCGGGTCTTGGGCAGGTCGTCGGTGAAGATGATGGTCTTGGGCCGGCCGAAGCGGCCGATGCGGTCGGCCACCCAGGTGCGCAGCTGCTCGCCGTGGTCGGCGTCGGGGGTGAACGCCGACTTCAGGGTGACGAAGGCCACGATGGCCTGGCCGCTCACCGGGTCGGCTGCTCCCACCACGGCCGCCTCGGCCACCGACTGGTGGTCGACGAGCGCCGACTCCACCTCGGTGGTGGAGACCCGGTGACCGGAGACGTTCATCACGTCGTCGACCCGGCCCAGCAGCCACAGGTAGCCGTCGTCGTCGAGCTTGGCGCCGTCGCCGGCGAAGTAACGGCCGTCGAAGCGCGACCAGTACGTCTCGGTGTAGCGAGCCGGGTCGCCGTAGATGCCGCGCAACATCGCCGGCCACGGGCGGTCGAGGGTCAGGTAGCCGCCGCCAACGGACACGGGCGTGCCGGACTCGTCCACGACCTGCGCGGAGATGCCCGGCAACGGGAACGTGGCGGATCCAGGCTTCAGGGTCGTGGCCCCGGGGAGCGGCGAGATCATGATGGCGCCGGTCTCGGTCTGCCACCACGTGTCGACCACCGGGCAGCGCTCGCCGCCGATGTAGTGGTGGTACCAGATCCAGGCTTCCGGGTTGATCGGCTCACCGACCGAGCCGAGCACCCGCAGCGAGCTCAGGTCGTGGGCCTCGGGGTGCTCGGTCCCCCATTTCATGCAGGCCCGGATGGCGGTCGGGGCGCAGTAGAGGATGGACACCTTGTAGGTCTCGACGATGTCCCACCAGCGATCCTTGTCCGGGAAGTCGGGGGCGCCCTCGTAGAGCACGCCGGTGGCACCGTTGGCCAACGGGCCGTAGACGATGTAGCTGTGCCCTGTCACCCACCCGATGTCTGCGGCGCACCAGTAGACGTCGTCCTCCGCGTGCAGGTCGAACACGTACTTGTGGGTGTAGGCCACCTGGGTGAGGTAGCCGCCGGTGGTGTGCATGATGCCCTTGGGCTTGGCCGTGGTCCCCGACGTGTAAAGGAGGTAGAGGAGGTCTTCGCTGTCCATCAGCTCGGGCTCGCAGTGCGGGTCGGCGGCCGCCATCAGCTCGTCCCACCAATGGTCGCGGCCGTCGGTCATCTCCACGTCCTCGTCGACCCGTCTGGCCACCACCACGTCGGTGATCGACGGCGTGTCGGCCAGGGCGACGTCTGCTGCCGGCTTGAGCATGTTCGCCTTCCCCTTGCGCCAGCCGCCGTCGGCGGTGACGAGCACCTTGGCCTCGGCGTCGACGATCCGGTCGCGCAGCGCGTCCGAGGAGAACCCGCCGAAGACCACCGAATGAGCGGCGCCGATGCGTGTGCACGCCAGCATGGCCACCGGCAGCTCGGGGATCATCGGCATGTAGATGGCCACCCGGTCGCCCCGCTCCACGCCGAGGCCCTTCAACACGTTGGCGAAGCGCTCCAAGTCGGCCAGCAGGTCGGCGTAGGTCACGGTCCGGGTGTCGCCGGGCTCGCCGACGAAGTGATAGGCGACCCGGTCGCCGTGGCCGGCCGCGACGTGGCGGTCGACGCAGTTCACCGACACGTTCAGCTTCCCGCCGACGAACCACTTGGCGAACGGGAGCTCCCAGTCGAGGATGGTGTCCCACTCGCAGTCCCAGTCGAGCAGGTCGGCGGCCTGCCTGGCCCAGTGCCCCTGCCAGTCCTTCTCGGCCTCGCGGTAGACGTCGGCGCTGGCGATGAGCGCCTGCTGCTTGAACGTGTCGGAGGGCGGGAACGAGCGGTCCTCGCGGGAGAGCGCCTCGATAGCCGCGGGGACTGGGTCGTCTGCCATGCCTGTGTCCTACCCGTTCCCGACGCTCCACTCAACCTGGACGAGCTCCGCAAAGGGACGGCTGGGGGCCACACGGGGTCGGCGTTGCCGGGTGAGCTGGGCGACAGCAGCGGGGTCGAGGCGGTCGAGGACGATCAAGCGGCCGGCGGCCGCCGTGGCCACGGCGTCGCCAACCCACCGCCCGGCCGCCTGCCGGTCCTGCACCTCCCCCGCCCCGACGGGATCGTCGGCTGGTCCCCGATCCCGGGCCGCGACGGTCAAGGCGACCAGCTCGCCGGTGTCACCCGCCGCCCACCGCACCTCCAGCCAGGCCCCGTCGCCGGGGACGAAGCGATCGGCGGGCAGGCGCGAGATCCACCCCACCGCCAGGACAAGGGCGACGTCCAGGCCACCGGGGAGGTCGGCGACTGCGGCCACGAGTGGCCCGATGCCGGGCGGCGGCCGGGGCGGGTCGTCCTCGTCCTTGGCCGGGAGGGCCGGGCCGAGGACGAGAGCCGGCTCCTCCAGGTCCAGGCCCTCGACGGGGCGATCGTCGGTGACCACCAGGTAGCGGAGCGCCGGACTCGAGCGCGGGCCGGCGTCGAGCAGCGCCCGGGTCAGCCGGCCGTGCTGCCCGCTGACGTCGACGACCGCCAACGGGTCGGGGCGCCCCAGCTCGTCCCACACCCGATCGATCTGCGCCACCGCCCACGCGGTGACCTCCGGTGGCATCGGCACCGGAGGCCCGAGCCCGAGCGCGGAGCCGGGCAGGGGCCCGAGGCGCCGGGCGCGCATCACCAGCTCGTCGTCAGGAGTCGCCACCCGTCCATCCAGTGCTCCCATGGCGTCTCCTCCCGACTGTCACGGAGTACCTTAGAAAACTGCCAGTGGCACCGACGGGGGAAGGAGCCGGCACCTGTCCATGACCGACCGACCGCCCCCACCCGAGATCCCCGACCTGGTCACCGTCGACATCCCGGTCGGCGGCCGGGTGCTGGTGCTCTCCGACCTGCACCTGACGAAGGACCCCAGCGGTGGCCAGACGGCGGCGCTGACCGAGGTGGCCCAGTCGATCGACGCCTGGACCGGCCCGGGGGCGATCGTCTTCAACGGCAACCTGCTCGACGCGCCCGGCCCGGCCGGCCGGGCGGCGGCCGGTGCCGACATCCTGGCCGCGCATGGCCGCCTGGTGGCCTCCGTGCGCACGTTCGCCGGCGGCGCCGGGAGACGCGTCTTCGCCTTGCCCGGTGCTCGCGACCCCCACCTGGCGTGGTTGCCCGCGGCCCAGCAGACCCTGAACACCCAGATGGGCGCCGAGATCGCCCTCACCCTCGAGCTGCGGATCGAGACCGGCGCCGGGATGCGATCCGTCCGTGTCGAGCCCGGTCACCGATTCGACCCGCAGGCCGCGTTCGTCGATCCGCGAAACCGGGGCGAGAGCCCGTTGTCGCAGCACCTGCGCGATCAAGTCGTGGCCCCGCCCCTCGACACCGGGGGCCGGGCGCCGTCGGCCTCCTGGCTGGCGGGCACGGACCGCCTGGCCGACCCGGCCGCGTTTGCCGATCTGGTCGTCTCTCGACTGACCTATCGCCGGCTCGGTCGGCGGGCCTGGCTGCTGCTCGTGCCGGTCGTGCTGGCCCTCGTCCTGCGCCTGCCGGTGCTCGCGGCCCGCCATGCCGCTTCCCTCGGCGGGGACAGGTGGCGCGTGACGCTCCTGCTGGCCGCCACCCTGGCCGAGCTGCTCGTCCTCGCCGGTCTTGGCTTCGCTGCGGTGCGGGGCACCTGGCGAGGCCTGGCGGCGCTCACGCCGGGCGGCGCGCCGGCGGATACGAACGAGGCGGCCCGAGCCGCGGCACGAGATCTGGTCACAGGCGGTTCGACGGGTCTCATCACCGGTCACACGTGTCGCGCCGAGCTGACCCACCTGGGTGCCGGCTTCTACGCCAACGCCGGCGCCAGCACCGAGATCGTCGACCGCTGCGACGCCCGCCTGCCTGGCCTGGGCCTGCCGCCGGTGTTCCTCACCCATCGTGAGGTGGCGTGGGTGGAGCTGGAGGCTGGCAACGAGCTGCACGTCCGGCTCTTCCACGGCCGTCAGGACCTGCCCGGCAACTCGCTGCTGGAACGGGCGGTCGCCCGGCGCGGGCCCGATGGCGGGGCGGCCAAGGAGCTGCACCCCGATGTCGTCGCCACCTTCCCCCAGGGCGGATCGTGGCCGGCACCTCCCGTGTCGGACCAGCATCGCCGGCGTGTCCGACGCCTGGCGGCCACGTTCGTCGCGCTCATCGGCTTCCTCTCGCTCTTCTCGGCGTTGTCGGACCCGCTGCGGGATCGCTTGACCGACCTGCGCCAGTTCGTCCCGTTGCTCGTCCCCGAGACGGCCGCCGCGCTCACCGCTCTCGCCAGCCTGGCCCTGCTGATGCTGGCGCGTGGGATCCGGCGCGGCCAACGCCGGGCCTGGCTGGTGTGTCAGGGGTTGCTCCTGGCCACGTTCGTCCTGCACCTGATCAAGGGCTTCGACGTGGAAGAGGCGATCATCACCCTGGCCGTCGCCGGCTTCCTCTGGGTGCAGCGCCGGGAGTTCGAGGCGGCGACCGACGTCCCGCCCGTCCGACGATCGATCCTGCTGGTGATCGGCGCCGCGGTGGCCACCGTCCTGGCCGGCACCCTGGGCCTGCAGGTGGGCCACTGGGTGACCTCGACCCGCCACCACCACCGCATCCCCCGCCTGTCGTGGTCCCGGGCGCTGCAGGCGTCGGTCGAGCGCATGGTCGGCGTCAAGCACGTGGCCCTACCGTCCGACATCGACCGGTTCTTCAGCCCGGCCATGGCGGCCGCCACGGCGGGCCTGGTGGTCTTCGCGTTGGTCCTGGCCTTCCGCCCCGTGGTCGCCCGCCGGCGGCGGACGACCGACACCGGCGGCCTCGAACGAGCCCGGGCCATCATGGGCCGGCACGGCTCGGGGACGCTCGACTACTTCGCCCTGCGCCCGGACAAGGAGTTCTTCTTCTGGGGTGACACGGTGGTGGCCCACGCCACCTACAGCGGCGTGTGCCTGGTGTCCCCCGACCCGATCGGGCCGGTGTCGGAGCGGACCGAGGCGTGGAAGGCCTTTCGGGCGTACGTCGACGGCCAGGGGTGGGCGTTGGCCGGCTTGGGCGCCGGGGAGGAGTGGCTGCCCATCTACCGGGCCAGCGGGATGCACGACCTCTACGTGGGCGACGAGGGCGTGGTGCGAGTAGGACGCTTCACCCTGGAAGGCGGCCGCTTCAAGGGCTTGCGCCAGGCCGTGAACCGAGTGGCCAAGCACGGCTACACCATCTCGTTCCACGACCCCAGCCGCATCGATGGCGACTTGCGCGCCGCGCTGGAGGACGTGATGACCAAGAGCCGCCGCGGTGACGTGGAGCGCGGCTTCTCCATGACCCTCGGCCGGGTGTTCGATCCGGCCGACGAGGGGCTGCTCCTGGCCGTGGTCCATGGTCCCCCACCCGACGGGTCGGCGGCCGGCACGGTCGGCGCGCCGGTGGCGTTCTGCCAGTACGTGCCGGCGCCGGGCATTGGCGGCTACTCCCTCGACCTGATGCGTCGCGACGCGGGCGAGCACCCCAACGGGCTCATCGACTTCGCCGTGGTGGAGACCATCCGCCACCTGGCCGCCAACGGCGGTGAGGGCCTGGGACTGAACTTCGCGACCATGCGCGCCGTGCTGGCCGGCGAGACCGGCGAGGGCCTGTCGCAGCGGGTCCAGGCCTGGCTCCTGCGCCGGATGGGTGACTCCATGCAGATCGAATCGCTCTGGCGGTTCAACGCCAAGTTCGAGCCGGACTGGCAGCCTCGCTACGCCATCTACGACTCACCGGAGCACGCCGTGGCCGCCGCCATCGCGGTGGCGCGCGCCGAGTCGTTCTGGGAGCTGCCGTTCATCGGCCGGTTCCTCACCCCGTCGCCGGAGCGGGCGACGGCGGTTGCCGGCGCACGTGCGAACGGCGCGACTGTGAACGGCAGGAGTGCACCAGCCGAGGAGCCCGCCCCGCTCGAGGCGCCCCGCTGAGCCGGCTGACTAGGGCCGGGCGCCGTAGTAGGCGGCGTCGCCGAAGGTGAAGATCCCGCCGTCGGACGCCACCAGCCAGTAACCCTGACCCGACGGGGTGGCCGCCATGCCGACGACCGGCTTGCTCAACCGCACGTTCCCCGTCGAACCGTGGAACTGGGCATCACCGAAGGCGAAAATGCCACCGTCGGAGGCCACCAGCCAGTAGCCGGCACCGGTCGGGGTCACAGCCATGCTCACCACCGGCTGCGTGAGCCGCACCGCACCGGTGGAGCCGTCGAACGGCGCACCGCCGAAGGTGAAGATCCCGCCGTCGGACGCCACCAGCCAGTAGCCGCCGTGCGGGTCGGCGGCCATTCCCACGACCGGCTTGGTCAGCCGCACCGCACCGGTGGAGCCGTCGAACGGCGCACCGCCGAAGGTGAAGATCCCGCCGTCGGACGCCACCAGGTAGTAGCCGCCCTGGGGGTCGGCGGTCATGCCCACGATGGGCTCGGTCAGCCGGACGTTCCCCGTCGAGCCGTCGTAGGGGGCGTCGCCGTAGGTGAAGATCCCGCCGTCGGAGGCCACCAGCCAGTACCCGTGGCCCGACGGGGTGGCCGCCATGCCGACGATGGGCTTGTTCAGCGCCGCCCGCCCGACGTCGCCGTACTTGGTGGCGTCGCCGTAGGCCAGCACGGTGCCGGCCTGGTCGACCATCCAATAGCCTCGGCCGGTCACCGTGGCCGCCATGGCCACGACCGGCGGCGGACCGAACGAGGTCGGGCCATCCTGGCAGGGGGCGAATGCCGTGGCGGTGGCCTCGTCGGTGTAGGCCACCGTGGAGCATGTCGGGTCGATCTCCCACGGCGGCGTGCAGGTGATCACCCGGCACAGGATCCGCCCCGAGCAGGGGATCTCGGTGTGGCACTGGCCGTAGCGGAACGCCGTGCAGCCGACGTGCTCGTTGCTGCAGTTGCCGAGGGCGCACTCGCAGGTGACGTTGTCGCAACCCGAGCCGCAGAAGATGCTGCCACCGGCGCATCCGCACGAGGTGCACTCGCCCATGCAGTCGATGTAATAGCGGGTACCGGCGCAGTACCGGGAGCCGTCGGCCTTCCACCAGCCGCCGATGAACGATCCCGACGGGCAGGCGTTGACCCCCCCGTCGATGGTGCAGCAGAACTGGGTGAAGCCGTCACAGCACGCGGCCGAGCAGCTGCAGCTGCCGCCGCCGCAGCTGCACACCGCGGCATAGGCGCTACCCGGTCGGAGGATGAAGTCGACGGGACCGACCGAAAGTGCGGTGGCGGCCATGGTGCCGCGGGCGATGAAGCTACGCCGCGACGTCCGGTCGACCAGCCAGGTGCCCAGCTTCTCGGTGACGCTCACGACGACCTCCCCTGTCGAGCCTGGGCCAGCGGGTTGGTGAACACCACGTAGGCCAGCATGGCGCATACGGCGGTGGCCAGCCCGAGCGGGAGGCCCGCCCATGGCTGGTGGACGAACACGTCGGCCACGGTCGTGTGTCGGACGGCGGCCCACCACCCGCCTGATGCCGCCCCGGCCAGGTTCAACACCAGGTGGGCGACGGTCGGCTTGGTGTCGGGTCGACCGAAGCACCCGCACGACGCCACGGGCCAGTGCCGCACCAGCGCGCCGGCGATGAATCCGGCGAAACCGAGGTAGCTGGCAGCGACGAGCACCCCGCCGATCCGCCCGGGGGCGACCAGGGCGACCACGGCCACCGCCACCTCGACCAGGGCGCCGACGCGCACCCAGGCCGGCGCGGCCGGCAGGCCGGCGGCGCGCAGCGCGGTGGCCGTGTCCGCCGGTCGCGCCACCTTGGCCGCCCCGGCGCCGCCGAGCAGGATGGTGGCAGCCACGAAGATCCCGGTGACCGGCGGAGCGTTCATGCCGCCCCCATCTCGAGCGAGCCGACGATCTGGTTGGCCTGGTAGCAGAGGGGGCTGCGGTTGGCGAAGGACCCGACCACCGAGTACAGGCAGTAGCCGTGGCCGTTGTTGGTGAAGAACCGCTGCACGCCGGCCTGGCCGGCCAGCACCCGTTGCAGGGCGTTGGGCTGGTACATGTCGGGCGTCAGGCCGGGAATGCCGGCGGGCGCGAACAGGGCGGTCCCCGCCGCCTCGGGCCCGAAGTCGAGGACGGCGACGAACACGTCCTGGGCGCCGAGCAGCTCGACCACCCCACTGCCGTAGTCGCCGCGGACAGGCGGCAGCGGGACGGTGGCGGCGTGCACGACGGGCAGGGTCGTGGTGCCCGGCGTGTTGGCATCCCGTTGGTAGATGCGTGCTTCCCACCCCGACGGTGGCGTGACGGCCAACCCGTAGGACGCGATGCGCACACCGCTCACCGGTTGATCTCTCCCATGCGTGTGCTCCGATCCCGGCGGCTCACCTGACACCACCGACGAGTAGGGCGACGGGTGCGGCGGCGGCCAGGCCGACGGTGATCACGGTGGCCCGGTGGGCAGCAGGCAACCACGACATCAGCCGCCGCTGCCGGGCCACCAGATCGCCGGGACTGCGCACCCGGCCGCCGGTGAGCAACGGCACGGCTCGCACCAACCCGAACGCCGCGCCGATCGACAGGCCGCCGGCGAGCGAGCCGCAGAGCAGCTCCACCGCCAGCATCAGGTACACCGCGCCGGTGGTGACGATGGTGACCACACCCGCGCCCAGCTGGGCCCCGAAGCCGGCGCCGTAGACCCAGCCGCGGTAGCGGCCCAGCCAGTCCTCGTTGACCTGCCGGTGGACGGTGGGCAGGCGGTGGCGGCGCCACTCGGCCGTCCCCACGGTCGCGCCGACGACGACGAGGGCGACGGCGCGGGCCACACCCGGCAGTGGCACTCCGGCACCGACCGCCCCGAGCGCGGCACCGACGGCCCCGGCGGCGACGATCGAGGCAGCCAGGTACCAACCCACGGTGATACCCCAACGATTGTGCCGAGCCCGCTCACCGAGCGGGCTGATGCTCGTGAGCATCGACTCGCCTCACGGCGACCACGTGGAGCGCAGCCCGGCGACCACCGCCACGCAGATCCCGACCAGCGACAGCCCAACGCTCAACCTGGGTTCCCGGGCTGCCCGGGGCCAGCGATCCTACCGGCCGTCTGGTCGCCACCGGGCCCGCCGTCAGAAGTCCCGTTGGCCGTTCGACCGGGCCACAAGCGCGGGTCGCCCGGCCCGATCCCCGCCGCGGCCAGCTCGCGGTCGATGCGTGCTTCGCGCTCGGCGTCCGCCCCCGCCTTGCGCCATGATCCCTCCAGCTCGGGGGTCGGGTCGCCGGAGGCATCCGCGGCCACGGTGGCCAGCAGGGTGTGGACCTGGTCCCACGTGGAGGCCACGCCCTCGCCGGCCACCCGGCCCGCGGCACCGGAGATGTACACGAAGTACGGGGCGTAGGGCACGTCGTAGTGCTGCCACACCTCGGTGGACATCACCACCGGCACATGGGTGCCGGCCAGTCCCTCGACCGTCGACGGCGATTCGCCGTCGGCCCCGCGAGTGACGACGACCAGCCGGGCCTGCCCCGGGACCTGTGGCGTCTCGGTGCGGAAGGTCTCCCAGAACGTCCGACACGTCTGGCATCCAGAGGTGAGAAAGGCCACGAGCGTGTCGTGGCGGACCCCCCGCACAGCCAGGCTGATGCCGTCGCCCGACGGGGTCATCCCGGCCAGGTCCATGACGTCGGCGGCATCCGGCCCCGACGGGGTCGGCCGGGCCGGGCCGGCCTGCGCCCCGAGGGTCGCCGGCCCGGAGCGCAACGTGACTGCCGTGGCTCCGATCGGGCTGTCCGGCGACAGGTCGATGCCCAGGCGGTGCATCGACCGGGTCAGCTCGGCATTGGAGCGCAAGAGGCCGACCATCAGGAATCCCAGGAGGGCGACCACGGCGACCAGCACCACGTCGATTGCGACCACGGGCCTCCCTTTCGCACGCTCGACCGCCAGCTCGTGCGGCCGGTCCGTGGCGCTCAATCTACCAACCACAGGCGCCAGGGATCTCAGAACAGCAGGGTGGCGTGGCGGGCGAAGTCGATGACCGGTGAGGAGACACCGGCGAAGATAGTGAAAGCGACCGACACGACCAGGACGATCGCCACCGGCGCCGGAACCTTGATCGCAGTGTCAGGGGGCGCCTGCAGCGCAACCGTGGTCGCACCGTCGCCCGTCGCCCCGCTCGCCGCGACCGAGTCGAGTCCGGCCGTGACGGTCCCATCGGTCGGCTCGGTCTCGTCGTCGACCTGCGGGGTGCTGTACATGAGGATGCCGATGCGGAGGTAGAAGAAGGCGGCGATGGCGGCCGCCAGCATGCCGATGATGGCCAACGGGTACTGGCTTCGCGCCACCGCCGCTTCGATCACGTAGAACTTGGCCAGGAAGCCGCTGGTGAGCGGGATGCCGGCCTGGGCCAGCAGCAGGATGAGCATGGCGAACGCCAGCGCCGGACGGCGCCGGCCGAGGCCCCGTATGGCACCGAGGTCGTTGCGAGCCTCGCCTCGCTCCTGGATAACCCCGACGATGGCAAAGGTGCCGGCGATGATGAAGGTGTAGGTGAACAGGTAGAAGAGCGCTCCAGCCGTACCCCGCGCGGTGCCGGCCTGCAGGCCGATGAGCACATAGCCGGCCTGGCTGATCGACGAGTAGGCGAACATCCGTTTCAGGTCGCGCTGCACGATGGCCAGCACCGAGCCGACGACCAGGGTGACCACGGCGATGAACCAGATCACCGGGCGCCAGTTCGCCTGCTGGCTGTTCAACCCCTCGAGGAGCACGCGGAACAGGCCGGCGAACCCGGCCGCTTTGGCCACCGCCGCCATGTACCCGACGAAGGGGGTCGGCGCTCCCTGATAGACGTCCGGCGTCCAGAAGTGGAAGGGGACGGCCGCCACCTTGAAGCCCAAGCCGACGATGAGCAGGACCATGCCGGCGAGGAGGACACCGTTGTTCTGCAGGGTGTTGCGGGCCAGGAACTGCGCCATCTCGTCGAACTGGGTGGATCCGGTGGCCCCGTAGGTCAGCGCCGCGCCGTAGAGGAAGATGGCGGACGAGAACGAGCCCAAGATGAAGTACTTCAGGCCGCCCTCACCCGACTGGATCCGCCGGCGGTGGTACGCAGTGAGCACGTACAGGGCGATCGACATCACCTCCAGGCCGAGGAACAGCATGATGGTCCCCGACGCCTCGGCCATCATCATGGCGCCCACGCTGGCCAGCAGGATGAGGACGTATGCCTCCACCCCGTCGAGGCCTTCGCGCTGCAGGTAGCTGTCGGCCAGGAGTGCGGCCAGGCCCGTCGCCACGCTGATCAGCAGCAGGAACAGCACGCTGAAGTGGTCGTAGATGACCTGGCCGCCGATGGTGATGTTCGTGCCGTGGTCGCTGACGTCGACCCACTGCAGGGCGGAGACCACACCGGCCGCCACCGAGACGCCGAAGGTGAGCAGGGCGTAGAGGCCGGGACGCGAGCGCTTCGGGAGGACGGCGGAGACGGTGAGCAGGACCAGCGAGCCGACGGCCAGGACGAGCATGGCGCCGATGCTGCGGTACTCGACAGGAATGTGGATGCTGCCGGTCGCCGTACAGGCTCCGTGCACGACGCGAGGCGTGACCTGGCATCCGCTTCTCGGCTGGGTTGCCTGGGCCAGCAGCGAGGTGACGGCGATGATCACGGATTGGCTCCTGTGGCTGCGCTGGCGGTGCGGGGCGTGGCGCGTCCACCGTCGACGTTCTGGTCAGCCGGCACGGCATAGACCTGGCCGCGACCCTCGCTGGGGACGTGCAGGCTGGGGTCCACCTGATGCACGTGGGCGAGGAGGTGGTTGACCGACGGAGTGATTCGGTCGAGCACCGGGCGGGGGTAGATGCCGACGAAGACGATGCCGATCAAGAGCGGGGCGATGGCGATCCGCTCGCGCCATGTCATGTCGGTGATGCCGGCGTTGGCCTCGCTGGTCCGGCCCTGGAACACCCGCTGGTAGGACCACAACAGGTAGACGGCCATCAGGATCACCCCGGTGGCGCCCACCACCGCCCACCACCGGTGGGTGATGAAGGTGCCGACCAGGACCAAGAACTCGCCGACGAAGCCGTTCAGGCCGGGCAGCCCCACCGCGCTCATCACGACGGCCAGGAAGACCGCAGCTAGGATGGGGGCCGGCTTCTGGAGGCCTCCCAGCTCGGAGATCTTGGTGGTCTTGCGCCGCTCCCACAGCATGCCGATGAGGAAGAACATGGCGCCGGTCGTCAGGCCGTGGTTGACCATCTCCAGGACGCCGCCGGACAGGCCCTGGGAGCTGAACGCGAACAGGCCGAGGACGATGAAGCCGACGTCGACGACGGTGCCGTAGGCGACGAGGCGCTTGAGGTCGCGCTGTACGACGGCGACCACGGCGCCGTAGGTGATGCCAATGGCGCCGAGGGTCAGGAACAGCGGCGCCAGGTTCACCGCCGCGGTCGGGAAGATGAAGACCCCGAAGCGGAGGATGCTGTAGGTCCCCAGCTTGAACAGCAGACCGGCGAGGATCATGGAACCCGAGGTGGGCGCCTCGCTGTAGGCGTCGGGCATCCAGGTGTGGAATGGCACCACCGGCATCTTCACCGCGAAGGCCACGGCCATTGCACAGAAGATGAGCTCCTGGTCGTTGACCGGCAGATGGCTGGCCAGTCGGGTGAGGGTGAGCAGGTCGAAGGTCTGGTGGCCGCCGTTCGCCGGTGCGGTGAGGAACACCAACGACAGGATGCCGACGAAGAGGAACGCAGAGCCGGCGAAGGTGTAGATGAAGAACTTCATGGCCGCGTAGTTCCGGCGGAAGCCCCCGAAGCCGGCGATGAGGAAGTAACCGGGAACCAGCGTCACCTCGAAGGCCACGAAGAACAGGAACAGGTCCATGGCCAGGACCGAGGCGATGATCGCCCCTTCGAGCAGCAGCATCCAGCCTACGAACGACTTGGCGTTCCCCCGCATCTTGGGCCCGAACATGGCCACGGGGAACAGGAGCGCGGTGATGGCCACCAGGAACAGCGAGATCCCGTCGACTCCGACCTTCCACTCGATGCCGAACGAGCTGATCCACGACTGGTGGCTGATGAACTGGAAGCCGGCGTGGCCACCCTTGAACTCGACGAGCAGGGTGATGACCGTCGCCAGCTCCATGGCGGTGGCCACGACGCCGACGGTCTTGATGTCGGCGGAGAACCGGGACGGCAGCAGGGCAACGGCTATGGCTCCGGCGATGGGAACGAAGATGGCGACGGTCAGGATGGGGAACGCAAGGGTGGACACCCGTCAGCCCCCGATCCGCAGGGCCGCATAGAACAGGATCACGGCCGCGCCGAGTGACAGGCCGAGGGCGTAGTTCCTGACGTAGCCGGTCTGCAGCTTGCGGACCTGCCGCCCGCCGATGGCGGTCAAGCGGGCCACGCCGTTCACGGTGCCGTCGACCACGCCGGCGTCCAGGCCGAACGCCATCTCGTCTGCGCCCCGCTCGAGCGGCCCGGAGACGGTGGCGGCCAAGGCATCGTCGAGGTACCAGCTGCGGGCCAGGAAGGCCGGTTCGAGGCGGGGCCGCTCGACCAACCGCCACAGGCGCAGGCCGGCGACCAGCCCGACGAGGGCCAGGACGGTGGTGACGATCCCGAGCACCCACTTGGTGTTGGTGGCCACGACGACCGCCGGCGCGATGCGCGCCGGGAACACCGGGGCCAGGAAGCTCTCGAGGGAGTGGAAGCCGTCGAAGTTGGCGTTGACCAACCAGCCGACCGTCGACAGCACGGCCAGCACGACCAGCGGGAGCGTCATCGTCCACGGCGACTCGTGCGGTGTGCCGCCGTGGCCGTGGGCGTCGACAGCCTCGTCGCCCTCGCTACCCTCGGCGGTGGCGGTGGCGGTGGCGGGATGGTTGTGCTCCTCCCACCGGGCCCGGCCGAAGAACACCAGTGCCACCTGGCGACTCATGTAGTACGCCGTCAGCCCGGCGGTGACGGCACCGGCCAGC
Source organism: Acidimicrobiales bacterium (assembly GCA_965276635.1). Classification (GTDB taxonomy): domain Bacteria; phylum Actinomycetota; class Acidimicrobiia; order Acidimicrobiales; family Palsa-688; genus CBDIBC01. Next base: position 956,899 of record CBDIBC010000005.1, read on the forward strand.
CACAGGAAGAAGTTCATGTGGTACGCAGACGCCAGGATGTCGTCCTTGGACCAGAAGCCGTCGAAGGGCGGGATGCCCGACAGGGCCAACCAGCCCACCAAGAAGACGGGGAAGGTGATCGGCAGGTACCGGCGCAGTCCACCCATCCGCTTCATGTCCTGCTGGTCGGCCATGGCATGGATCACCGAGCCGGCCGCCAGGAAGAGGAGCGCCTTGAAGAAGGCGTGCATGATCATGTGATAGAGGCCTGAGTCGTAGTCTCCGCTGCCCTCGGCCATGAACATGTAACCCAGCTGCGACAGGGTCGAATAGGCCAGCACCCGCTTGATGTCGTTCTGGGCGCAGGCGACCGTGGCCGCGAAGAACATGGTGGCGGCACCTATGCAGGCGATGATCCACTGCGAGCTGTGGCTGAAGTGCAGGATCGGCGCCGACCGGGCCACCAGGTACACGCCGGCGGTGACCATGGTGGCGGCGTGGATCAGGGCAGAAACCGGCGTGGGGCCCTCCATGGCGTCGGGGAGCCACATGTAGAGGGGCAGCTGGGCCGACTTGCCCGCCGCGCCGAGGAACAGCATGAGGCCGAGGCCGGTGGCGGTGACGTTGGTCAGCACGGCATGGCCGGACATGAGCGGAGTGAGCACCGCGTCGTAGCTGAAGGAATGGAAGTGGTCGAACATCAAGAACAGGGCGATCATGAACCCGAAGTCGCCGACCCGGTTGGTGATGAATGCCTTCTTTGCCGCCACCGCTGCTGTCTCCCGGTCGAACCAGAAGCCGACCAGGCCGTAGGAGCAGAAGCCCACGCCCTCCCAGCCCAAGAAGGTGAAGAGGAAGTTGTCGGACAGGACCAGGACGATCATGGAGAACAGGAACAGGTTCATCAGGAAGAAGAAGCGCGGGTAGTCCCTGTCCCCCTTCATGTAACCGACGGAGTACAGGTGGATCAAGCTACCGACACCGGTGACGAACAAGGCCATGGTCATCGACAGGGGGTCGATCCGGAAGGCGAAGTCGACGTGCAGACCGGCGACGGGAAGCCAGGTGAAGATGTTCTTGTCGATCACCCGGTTGTCGGCGTGACGGCCGAGCAGCGTCACCCAGGTGACGACAGTGGCGGCGAATGATCCGAACGCCAGGACGGTCGCCAGCCAGCCGGCGGCCGGATCGCCGGCCTTGCGCCCACCGAAGAGCAGGATGACCGCACCCAGCAGCGGGAGCGCGGCGATGACGTAGACGGCGTTCACAGCAGGCCTCAGCCCTTCAGCTCGTGCAGGTCGTCCGCGGTGGCGCCCGGGCGGCGTCGGAAGATGGCGACGATGATCCCCAGGCCGACCACGACCTCGGCGGCCGCCACCACCAGCACGAAGAACACCGACGCCTGCCCGCCGATGTCGTCGAGCATGCGGGCGAAGGTGACGAAGGTGAGGTTCACCGCGTTGAGCATCAGCTCTACGCACATGAACATGATCAGCACGCTCCGTCGCACGAGCAGCCCAGTCGCCCCGATGCCGAACAGCACGGCCGCCAGGGTCAGGTACCACGCTCCGGGAACGCTCATCGGCGCAGCTCCTCCTGCTCGGCCTTGGTCAGCTCCGACGGCACCCGCTGCTGGTGGCGGGCCAGGACGACGGTGGCCACCACGGCGATGACGAGCAGCGCAGAGGTCATCTCGAAGGGCAGCAGGTACCGGGTGTAGATGGACTGGCCGAGGTTCTGGATGTTCTCCCCGTTCCCGACCAGGGAGCCCGACACCGAATGCTGACCGCTGGACCAGTTCCCCACTCGGGACACGACCAGCAGCTCCACGACGGTGATCACGCCCAAGATGGCGGCCAGAGGCTTCTGCCCGCGGAACGGCTCCTTGGCGATCCGCTCCTTGCGGTCCACCCCGAGGAACATGATGACGAACAGGAACAGGATGACCACGGCGCCGGCGTAGACGATGATCTGCACGGCAGCCAGGAAGTCGGCGGACTGGTCGATGAACTCGACGGCGACGCCAAAGAGGGTGACGACCAGCATGAGGGCGCAGTGCACGGGGTTGCGGAGCATGACGACGCCGATGGCGCCGGCCAGGATCAGCACGGCGCCGACGGCGAAGACCGCCCAGGCGGACGCGTGGTTGAGGTGTTGGGCCGCGGTCGCAGCCAGGAGGGCGTGCTGCATCAGGGCTGCCCCTTGCGCGTCGGCGGGGTGGCGTCGACGCCGATGCCCCGGAGGGCGTTGCCGGCCAGCTGGCGCAACGACTTGTCCGCCTCCGCACTGACATCGGCGGCTTCGGGGTCGGATTGGCCGGCCTGAGCCGGTCGGGTGCCGTAGCCGAGCTCACCGGACCAGAGAGCCTTGCCCTCCATGCTCGCCGCGCCGGCCGGGCTGGTGGCCCGCATCCACGCCGACGTGTTGCGCTCGTCGCCGGGCTTCCAGTCCTCCCATGGCAACTGGCGCGGGTTTCCCTCGTCGTCGACGAGCAGCTCGGCCTTGGTGTAGATGGCGTCGGCCCGGTTGGTGAAGGAGAACTCGAACAGCTTCGACTCGGTGATGGCCTCGGTCGGGCAGGCCTCCACGCAGAGGTCGCAGTGGATGCAGCGCAGGAAGTTGATCTCGTAGACGAAGCCGTAGCGCTCACCGGGCGACACCGGCTCGTCGGGTGGGTTGTCGGCGCCCCGGACGTAGATGCAGCGGGCCGGGCACACGCCGGCGCACAGCTCGCAGCCGATGCATTTCTCCATGCCGTCCTCGTACCGGTTCAGGACGTGGCGACCGTGGAAGCGCTCGGGCTTCGGGCGCTTGGCCTCGGGGTACTGCACGGTCACCTTGGGCTTCCAGATCAGCTTTCCCGTGACTGCGAAGCCCTTGAAGAAGTTGAAGAAGCTCATGGCGACGCCTCCTCCCGCTCAGGTCGCTCGGCGGGCAACGATCGCTCGACCGCGGCCGCCTCGCTCCCCACGTGGATGGCCTGGAAGAGCAGGGCGAAGGCCAGGAGGCCGCCGCCGAAGGCCACCAGGCCCCAGGTCCGGCTGACCTGGAAGCCAGCCACGACCATCAGCATGCCGAGGGCGAGGGGGATGAGGCGCTTCCAGCCCAGCTCCATCAGCTGGTCGTACCGCATGCGGGGCAGCGTGGCCCGGATCCACACGAAGATGTAGAGCAGGATCAGCACCTTGAGGATGAACCAGAAGGGGCCGATGCTGTTGCGGGCGATGCGCGGACCGTCAGGTCCGCCCAGCCACAAGGTGGTGATGAGCGCGGACTGCACGACCAGGTTGGCGTACTCGGCCAGGTAGAAGAGGGCGAAGCCGATGGCGCTGTACTCCATGTTGAAGCCGCCAGAGATCTCCTCCTCCGCCTCGACCAGGTCGAAGGGGGCCCGGGTGATCTCCGCGGTGGCGGCGATGGAGTACAGCGCGAAGGGCACCAGGGCGGTGCGGATGATGTTCCAGTGGTAGAGGAACCCGCCGTGCTGGCTGCGCACGATGTCGCTCGTGTGCAGCGAGCCGGTCATCACCACCACGGTGGCGATGGTCAGGCCCAGCACGGCCTCGTAGGACACCATCTGGGCGCTGGCCCGCACCGCGGCGAGGAGGGAGTACTTGGCGCCCGACGCCCACCCGGCGAGCATGACGCCGTAGACGGCCACGCCGGAGCACATGAGGAAGAACAGGATCCCCCACGGAGGGTTCACCAGCTGCAGGTCGGTGGTGTGCCCGTCGATGGTGATGGTGCCCCCGAAGGGCACGATGGCCATGGCCAGGATGGCCGGCACCAACGCCAGGTACGGGGCCAGCTTGTAGACGGCCTTGTCGGCGCGCGCCGGGACGAACGCCTCCTTGAAGAACAGCTTCACGCCGTCGGCCAGGGACTGCAACCATCCGCCGGGGCCGGCCCGGTTCGGCCCGTGGCGGACGCCGAGCAGGGCCACCGCCTTGCGCTCGTACATGACCATGAACAGGACGGACACCAGCACGATGACGAAGACGATGATGGTCTTCACCAACAGCATGACCCACACGACCCATCCGATGCCGTGGGCGAAGATGGGATCGCCCATCAGCCGTCGCCTCCCTCGATGCGAACCTCGGTGACCGGCGCCGCCCCGTCGATGAGCGACGCGGCGCTGAGCCCCGGCAGGTTGAACGGCACGGCCACCGTCCGGCGGGGCACGCCGACGTCGGCCCGGACCGCGGCGGTGACCCGACCGCGTCCGGATATGACGGTGACGACCTCACCCTCGGCCAGGCTCCGCTCGGCCAGCTCGTCGGGGTGCAGGGCAACAGCGGGAGTGGGGTGCAGACCAGCCAGCTGCGGCGAATGACCGACGAGCGTGCCGGCGTCCCACAGGTGCCTGGTGGCCAGGAGCACCAGACCGCCAACGGGCACGCCCGACGTCGACGTCCCACCACCCGGCCCCGTCACACCATCCAACCCCAGGGCCACCATGGCGGGCATACCGGCCCGGTCGACATCGGGCACCGCCACCGGCAGCGGCTCGGATCGGCCCAGCCCGACGTCGTCGGCGCTGGTCGGCTCGGCATCAGCAGCGACCTCGACGTCGGCATCGGCCCCGACATCGGCACGGTCGGCGCCGGACGCGGCGACGCCCGCACCGGCCTGGTCGCCGGTCAGCTCTCGCAGGCCCACCCGGCCGGCACCTGCGCCGGCGACGGCCAGCGGGGTGGGCGGGAACAGGTGCGCCTCGGTCGATCCGATCCCTGGATCGGCCATGGGATCGAGCCGGCGGGGGGCGGCCACCAGCCGGTCTTGGCGGAGCGGCACGACCACCCCGTCACGTCCCTCGGAGCTGGCCAGCAGCTCGTAGGTGACACCGCGGTGCAACGGCGACACCCGTTCGATCTCGGCCCAGACGTCCGCCAGCCCGCTCCACCCGAAGTCGTGACCCAGACGAGCCGCCAGCTCGGACGCGATCATCCAGTCCGGCCAGGCCACTCCCGGCGCGGTCACCATCTGGCCCAACCAGCTGATGCGGCCCTCCAGGTTGGTGAAGGTGCCCCGTCGCTCGGCATACGTCGACGCCGGGAAGATGACGTCGGCCGCCCTGGCCGAGTCGGAGAGGAAGGTGTCCACGGCCACCACGAAGCGGGCGCCGTCGAGGCCCTCGCTCGCTGCCGTCGCGTCGGGGAAGTCGCACAGCGGGTCAGCCCCCACCAGGACCAGGCCGCCGATCTCACCCTGCGCGGCGGCGCCCAGGATGCCAGCGGTATCGAGGCCGGGTGCCGTCGGCAGCGGACTGCCCCACTGCTGCTCGTACCAGCTGCGCCCCTCGTCGAGCGCGACGCGGCCAGGCAGCAGCCCAGGGGCCAGCCCCAGGTCGAGGGCGCCGTGCACGTTCGAGCGACGAAGAGCGGAGAGGAACGCGACGCCCGGCACGCCGGCCAAGAGGCGAGCCGCGACGGCGATGCCGGCATCGCTCTCTGCCACGTGGGGGCGACCGAGCACGACGACGACCGACGGCCCGTGCGCCTCGTTGCCCTCCGACGCGCCGTGCAGCTGGGCGCGGACGGCCTCGATGTCGGCGGCCGGCACGCCGGCCACATCACCGGTGGCCGGTTCCGTGGCTACCAGCGCATCGACCAGCGCCGCCACCTGACCGGGCTGGTGGCGCAGCGATCCGGTCGTGTACCGCGAGAACCCGGTCGCCCGAGGGGTGATCTCCACGATGGGCGTCCGGCGGTTGGCCGCCGCGTCCCGCAACCGCAGGTAGAGGACCGGGAGCTCTTCTTTGATGTCGGGGCCGAGCAGCACGACCAGGCGGGCCGCGGCGGCCTCGTCGATCGTCGCCCGCGGCAGGGCGGCCACCAGGGCCGCCGGGAGGCCGTCACCCAGCTGCGCATCGACGTTGTCGGTACCCAGCGCCACGCGAGCGACCTTCGACCAGGCGTAGGCGTCCTCGTTCGGCAGGCGGGCGCCACCGATGACTGCCACCTGCGTGCCGCTGCCGGCCGCCGCCGCGCCGAGGCCCTCGGCCGCGGCGGCCAGCGCCTCGGCCCAGCTCACCTCGACCAGCTCGTCTCCCTTGCGCACGAACGGGGCGGTGAGGCGGTCGGGGCTCTCCACCGCCTGGTAGTCGAAGCGGCCCTTGTCGCACAGCCAGCCCCAGTTCACCGGATCGGTGTCCACCCCGATGTACCGGGTCAGCTCGTCGGAGCTGGACTGCACCGCGACGCGACAGCCGACCGAGCACGACGTGCAGCTGCTCTCCACCTGCTCGAGGTCCCATGGCCGGGCCTTGAACCGGTACGGGGTGGCGGTCAGGGCGCCGACCGGGCAGATCTGCACCACGTTGCCGCTGAAGTAGGACGAGTAGGGCTCGTCGGGGAACGCCGCCACCTCGGTCTGGTCGCCGCGATCGGCGAAGTCGATCAGCGGATCACCGGCCACCTCGTCGGCGAAGCGGACGCACCGCCCGCACTGGATGCACCGCTCGCGGTCCAGGTACACCAGCTCCGACAGGGCGATGGGCTTGTCCCAGTGCCGCTTCTCCTCGACGAAGCGGGTCTCGCCGGGACCGTAGGCGAGGGTCTGGTCCTGCAGCGGGCACTCGCCGCCCTTGTCGCATACGGGACAGTCGAGGGGGTGGTTGACGAGCAGGAACTCGAGGACGCCGTCCTGCGCCTTCTTCGTCATCTCGCTGGTGGTGCTGATCTCCATGCCGTCGGTCACCGGGTTGTAGCAGGCCGGCATGAGGCTCGAGCCGCGTGGGCCCGACACCTCGACCAGGCACATCCGGCACATGCCGACCGGCTTCATCCTCGGGTGGTAGCAGAAGCGCGGGATGTAGATGCCGGCGGCGTCGGCGGCGGTGATGATCAGCTGGCCCTTGGGGACCACGCGCTCGTGCCCGTCGATGGTCACCGTGACCGTCTCGTCGGTCTCGGGCGGTGACGGTGGCGACGTGCCCACCGCGCTCTGGGTGGCGTGCGGTGGCCGGTAGGGCAGAAACGACACCGGCTGGGACGGCGCGGACGGGGATCGCGAGGAGTCAGGCACGGGCGGGGCTCCGGGGCAACCGGTCGGGCGGGAAGGGACAGCGACCCTCGCGGATGTGGGCCAGGTACTCGTCACGGAACATCCGGATGCCCGAGGCCACTGGCGGGGGCATGCTCGGTCCGAGCACGCAGATGGTCGTCTGGGCCGGAGGCCAACGCACCCCGGGCGAGATGTTGTCGCAGACGTCCATGAGCAGGTCCAGGTCGGACTCGCGTCCGTTGCCGGACTCGATGCGCTGCAGGATCTTCTCCAACCATCCTCCGCCCTCGCGACACGGCGTGCACTGCCCGCAGGACTCGCGATGGAAGAACCGGACGATGCGCCACGCTGCTCGCACCACGCAGGTGGTGTGGTCCATGGGGACGACCGAGCCCGACCCGGCCATGGTGCCGACCTCGGCGATCTTCTCGTTGGCCAGCAGCACGTCGAGGTGCTCGGGCCCGAGCCACGGCGACGACGCGCCGCCGGGGATGAACGCCTTCAGCTCGTTGTCGTCGCGCATCCCCCCGCCGAGCGCCGGGTCGAAGATCAGATCGCGGAAGGAGGCCTTGGCGAACTCCAGCTCGTAGTTCCCCGGGCGCTTGACGTGACCGGCCAGGGCCAAGAGCTTGGTGCCCTTCGACCGCCCGTCGCCCAGGGCCGCGAACGCGTCACCCCCGTGCTGTACGACCCACGGCAGGTTCGAGACCGTCTCCACGTTGTTCACGACGGTGGGTGCGCCGTAGAGGCCGACGGCTGCGGGGAAGAACGGCGGCTTGATGCGGGGGTAGCCGCGCTTGCCCTCCAGGGACTCGAGCAGCGCCGTCTCCTCACCGCAGATGTAGGCGCCGGCGCCGGGGTGGACCACGATGTCGATGTTCCAGCCGCTGCCGAAGATGTCCCGGCCGACCGCCCCGTAGCCGTAGGCCTCGTTCAGCGCCGACTGCAGCCGCTCGATGCCGAGCGGGAACTCGCCGCGCACGAAGATGAAGACCTGGTCGGCGGCGATGGCGTAGGCGCAGATGAGCGAGCCCTCGATCAGCTGGTGCGGGTCGCCCTCGATCAGCATGTGATCCTTGAAGGTGGCCGGCTCGCTCTCGTCGCCGTTGATCGTCAGGTAGACCGGCGTGGGCTTGGCCAGCATGCCCCACTTCCGGCCGGCCTCGAAGCCGGCGCCGCCCCGACCCAGGATGTTCGCAGTGTTCACATGATCGTGGATCTGCTCGGGCGTCATGGTCAGCGCCCGGCGCAGGCCCTGGTAGCCGCCGTCGGCCAGATAGGCGTCGAGAGTCCACGAGCTCGGGGTGCCGAGCCGGGCGGTGACGATCCTGGGCGCATCGGTCACGGTCACGACGGACCCCTACCGTCGCGGCCGATGGCCGGATCCTTCGGCGTCGGGTAGCGGGTGGTGGCCCGGCTGCGGTGCTCGGTCCGGTTCCCCTGGGCATCGATGCCGCGACCGCCGTCGAGCGCCACGACCGCCGGCGTGGTGGCGAACGTGTCCAACCCGGGAGCGGGACCGCCAGCAGCCGGAGTGGCAGCAGCCGGCGGTGCGGAACCGTTCGTCGCCGCCACCGGCGGGCCTCCGGCACCGTGGATGCTGACTCCCTGAGCCTGCAGGCCGCTGGACCGGTCGACGCGCGACAGGGTGCCGTGAGGGGGCACCTCGGCGTCCATCTCGCCGGCCTCCAGCTGGCCCACCAGGCGATCGAAGCCAGCCGGATCCACGTCACCGAAGAAGCGCCAGTTCACGGTCACACACGGTGCGTTGCCGCACAGGGCGAGGCACTCGGCGTCCTCGAGCGTGAAGAGGCCATCGGGCGTGGTGCCCCCGGTGGCCACGCCCAGGCGGTGCTCGGCATGCTCCAACAGCTCGTAGGCGCCCTGGAGCATGCATGCGATGTTCGTGCACACCGCCACCAGATACCGGCCCACCGGCTCGGTGTGGAACATGTCGTAGAAGCTGGCCGTGCCCCGCACCTCGGCGGCCGTGAGACCCACCAGCTGGCCGACGTGGGCCATGCCGTCCTCGCTCAGATAGCCGTCCTGGGCCTGCAGGATGTGCAGGATCGGGATGAGGGCCGAGCGCGGGAAGGGGTACAGGGCGATCAGGTCGCCGGCCCGCTGCTCGTTGTCGGGGGTCAACCGGGCCACGTCAACCGATCCTCGCGAAGACTGCCCCCCGCGGTCCAAACGACGCCCCCAGGCACCAGATCCCACTCACCGGTCCACGTCCCCCAAGACGGGATCGATGGTGGACACCAGCACGATGCAATCGGCGATCAGCCCGCCGCGAGCCATGACCGGCAGGGCCTGCAGGTTGGCGAAGCTCGGGGCCCGCACGTGCAAGCGGTACGGCCGCGACGATCCGTCCGAGACGATGTAGCAACCCAGCTCGCCGCGCGCCGACTCGACCGGCACGTACGCGTCGCCGGCCGGGACCTTGAAACCCTCCGTGTACAGCTTGAAATGATGGATCAGGGCTTCCATCGACTCGTCGATGCGACCGCGCGGGGGCGGGGTCACCTTCTTGTCCTGGACCCGGAAGTCGCCGCCGGGCATACGATCGACGATCTGGCGAATGATGCGGATGGACTCGCGGATCTCGTTGAAGCGAACCGCGTAGCGATCCCAGCAGTCGCCCTGAGTGCCGACGATCACGTCGAAGTCCACGTCGTCGTACGCCAGGTACGGCGTGTCGCGCCGGACATCCCATGCCACGCCCGAGGCCCGCAGGAGCGGTCCGGTGACGCCGAGGGAAAGGGCGGTGTCGGCGTCGAGCGGGCCGACACCCTGGAGCCGCTTTTGCAGGATGGGCTGGCCGGTCAACAGCCGGTCGTACTCGTCCATCCGCTTGGGGATCGACTCGCAGATGGCGGCCACGTCGTCACGCCAGCCGTCGGGGAGGTCGGCGGCCACGCCACCGGGCCGGATGTAGTTGTGGTTCATCCGCAGGCCCGTGACCTTCTCGAAGAAGCCCAGCAGCACCTCGCGCTCGCGCCAGCCGTAGACCAGCATGTTGATGGCGCCGACGTCCGAGCCGTTCGTCGCCATCCACAGGAAGTGGGAGCTGATGCGGTTCAGCTCGCACATCAGCATCCGGATCCAGGTGGCCCGGGCCGGGACCTCGACACCGAGGAGCTTCTCCACGCTGAGCGAATAGGCCAACTCGTTGAAGAACGGCGAGAGGTAGTCCATGCGGGTCACGTTCGTGCACCCCTGGTGGTACATCAGCTCCTCGCCGGTCTTCTCCATCCCGGTGTGCAGGTAGCCGATGACCGGCTTGGAACGCAGGATCGTCTCGCCGTCCAGCTCGACCATGATGCGCAACACGCCGTGGGTGGACGGGTGCGAAGGACCGAGGTTCAAGATCATGGTGTCGTCGGTTGGCACATCGATGTCCAGGTCCGAGGGGTCCACGCCGGCGCCCTCCGGGAGGCGCAGCACTCCGCCCTCGCGACGCAGCTCCTCGGCGGCGGTGCGGGCCCGGGAGAGCAGCTCCTGGGCACCCTCGGACGTCTTGTTCTGGAGCATGCCGACCAGCTCGGCCTGGCCGGGGACGTTCCGGCCGAGCAGCTTGTCGATGAGGGTGCCACGACGAGGCACGACGTCGGCCTCGGGCTGCTCCGACTCGTTGGGTCGGACGTCGTCGTCGACCGTGGTCGCCCCCGGCGTCGGGACGTCCGTCCCCGCCTCGGTCTCACCGGGCGTCTGGCTGCTCACAGCTCTCGCCTCTCTTCGTCGATGGGAGCTCTGCGACGGCCACGCAACACGATCGTCAACGTCCGCCGGGGGACTCTTTGAACTGGACAGGAACGCGGCCGCTGGCATAGTCCTTGCGCAGCGGATGGCCCTCCCAGTCCTCGGGCATCAGGATGCGGCTGGGGTCGGGATGGCCGACGAAGCTGAGGCCGAACATGTCGTACACCTCGCGCTCGTGGGCCTCTGCACCCATCCACAGGTCGAACAAGCTCGGCAACGAGGCATCGTCGGCAGGGACCTGGCAGCGGACCCGAAGGCGGTGCCGGTCACGGACCCGCACCAGCTCGACCACCACCTCGAAGCGCTGGCCGCCGATGCCGTCGGGCAGGTCGCGCCCCGGGTGCGTGAGGTAGTCCACGCCGGACACCCCGGACAACATGGCGTAGCCATCGCCCTTGAGCGCCGTCATCAGCTCGAGGTAGGCATCACGCTCGCAGTGCACGACGGCGGCGCCCAGGCTGTCGACCACCGGGCACCCGTGCAGCTCGGGCCGGCCGGCACCGGCCTCGGCCGCCTCCGTGGGCGCGTCGTCGGTGGGCGCGTCGTCGGTGGGCGCGTCGTCAGGCGGGCTGGGCTGGGTCTCGGCCGAGGCGTCGCTCATCGTTCGGCGACCGCCGGGCTGGCCAGGCTGATGCGTCGCGGGGCACGGGTGCTGGCGTCGAGGTGGATGCCCGCGCCCTGCGTCGGCGTGCGCTTGGTGATCTCACCGAGGCGGATCTTCTGGTGCAACGTCAGGATGGAGTGGATCAGGGTCTCAGGCCCCGGCGGGCACCCGGGTGCGTACACGTCCACCGGCACGATCTGGTCGACGCCCTGCACGATGGCGTAGTTGTTGAACATGCCGCCGGTCGACGCACAGACCCCCATGGAGATCACCCACTTGGGCTCCATCATCTGGTCATAGACCTGCCGCAGCACCGGTGCCATCTTCTGGCTGACCCGGCCGGCCACGATCATGACGTCGGCCTGGCGAGGCGACGCCCGGAAGACCTCCATGCCGAAGCGGGCCAGATCGAAGTTGGCCGCGCCGGCTGCCATCATCTCCATGGCGCAGCAGGCCAGCCCGAAGTTGGCGGCCCACGAGCTGGAGGCCCGCGCCCATTTGACCATGCCTTCGAGCGTCCCGGTCAGGAAGTTGTGTTGGAGGTTCTCGAGACCCATCGCTGTCTTCTTCCTCTCACCCGCCACGTTGGGCGAGGAGCGTCTGTCATGTCAAAACCCCCGCTGCCACCAGCCGGTCAGGGCACCGGCGGCCCCTCGCCGGTGGCAACACCGACCGGGTCGGGCGCCGGCTCGTCGCCGCCGGTATCTGCCCGGGTTCCCATCCCCTCGTCGAGCTCGGCCGGGCGGGGCACCCGCCGCACCGTCGACAGGGTGGTCCGGGCGTTGTCGTCCGATGCCTGGCGGGCCCGACGCAGACCGGGTCCCCAGTCGAGCGCGCCGTTCGAGACCAGGTAGGCGAAAGAGACGAAGACCACCACGGCGAACGCCGCCATCTCGGCCAGCCCGAACCGGTTGAGCTGGTGGTAGATGACCGCCCACGGGTAGAGGAAGACCACCTCGATGTCGAAGATGATGAAGATCATGGCGACCACGTAGAAGTTGACGGGGAAGCGGGCCGAAGTGGCGCTGTCGGGCACAATGCCAGATTCGTAGGGACCTTCCTTGGCACCGGTGCGCCGGCTGGGGCCCAGCAGCTTCGAGGCCGCGAACGACCCGGCTGCGAAGGCCACGCCGACCACCAGCAGCAACACGATCGTCAGGTACTGATCCATCAGGTCCTCTCCGTGAGGTCCTCGGGGCGACACCGCCCGACTCGATCGGGTCGATGCTGACCCACCGGGCAGCGTAGCGATTCGGCACGGGTAGCCCCAAGCTGGGCGGATCCTCCTCCAGCATCGTCGCCGCCGGCGGACGGCGGGTGATGGCGTGGGCGTGGTGGGCCCTGCGGGTCGGCCTGCGGGCTGGAGGCCGCCGGTCGGCGCTCATTCTGGGGTCAGAAAAATAGCACTGGTGCAAGTTTCTCGACACCAGAATGTGATCGACCCCGCTCTGGTCTCAGGCAGCCGCTCCTAGGGCCGTGCGCCCCGGGGAGGCGGGGGCCCACCGCTCACCCGGGGAGGCGGATGGTCGTCCACCGCAGAGAGGCGTAGATTCCACCCATGACGACCACCTCGGATCCGACGACGTGCGAGGTGCTCGTGGTGGGCGGCGGGCCCTCGGGTGCAGCCTGTGCGTATTGGCTGGCGGGGGCCGGCCACGACGTGCTGCTCGTCGAGCGCAAGAGCTACCCGAGGGAGAAGACGTGCGGGGACGGCCTGACACCCCGCTCGGTGCGCCAGCTGGAGGACATGGGCCTGCGCGACGACCTGGCCGCCAACGGGCATCGCTACACCGGGCTGCGCAGCCACGCCTTCGGCCGCACCCTGGAGTTGGCATGGCCGTCGCACCCCGACCTGCCCGGTTACGGCTATGTCATCACTCGCAAGGACCTCGATGGCCTGGTCGCGCAGCGAGCCGAGAAGGTGGGGGCCACCGTGTGGACCAAGCACGAGGCGGTGGCCCCGATCGTCGAGGGCGGCCTGGTACGTGGCGCACGGGTCATGGACAAGGGCAACGCCGACCAGCCGACCGTCGAGGTGCGGGCTCGCTACACCGTGGTGGCCGACGGTGCCAACTCCCGCTTCGGTCGATCCTTGGGCACCAGCCGGAACCGCAGCTATCCGCTCGGCATGGCCATCCGCGGCTATTTCGAATCACCTCGCCACGACGAGCCCTGGATCGACAGCTGGCTCGACATCCGCGACAAGGCGGGCAACGTGCTGCCCGGATACGGCTGGATCTTCCCGGTCGGCGACGGCCGGGTGAACGTCGGCATCGGTCTCCTCTCCACCTTCAACCAGTGGAAGGCGGTGAACACCACCCACCTCCTCGAGAGCTTCGTCGACTACGCCCCCGACTCGTGGGGTCTCGACCCCGGCACCGCCTGCGGCCCACCCACCGGCGGGCGCCTGCCCATGGGTCTCTCTGTCGGGCCCCATGCCGGGCCGACCTACCTGGTCGTCGGCGACGCCGGTGGCACCATCAACCCCTTCAACGGCGAGGGCATCGCCTACGCCTACGAGACGGGGCGGATGGCTGCCGACGCCGTGCACCTGGCGCTGGCGAGCGGCGACGGGATGGCGCTGCAGACCTACCCGGCGAGGCTCCAGGAGACCTACGCCTTGTACTACAAGATGGCCAGGGCCTTCGTCGGCATCATCGGCCGCCCGGAGCTGATGCGGGTGCTGGTATCGACCGGCATGCGCAGCCGGTCGCTGATGGAGTGGGTCCTGCGTATCATGGCGAACCTGTTGCGGCCCGACGAGCTGGGGCCAGCCGAAGCCGCCTACAAGGCGGTCGCCGCGCTCACCCGCATCATCCCCGAGGCGGCCTGAGCAGCTCTGGGCCGGCCGGATGGCCCGGCGAGGTCAGGGAGCCACGGTCGTGGGGGTGGTCGCCGGGCTGGTGAGCGGTGTCGCCACCCGGCGGGCCGTGATGGATCCGCTGGTCGTGGCTGAGCGTCCGCTCGACCTGTTGGTCCCGGCTGCCCCAGTGGCGGGGGCGGAGGCCACCACCACGACGGGGCTACCGGGCAGGAACGTTGCAGCCTGGGCCGGGCGCGCCTTGGTCCCGAACTGTGTGGATGGCGTGAGGGCAACGGTGACGGTCCGGCCCTCCCGGGTTCGGACCGTCCACGTCGAACCGGCCTCGGAGACGATGGTGCCGCGGACCCCACGACGGGCCTTGGCATGGGCCCTGCCGTTCGGGGCGCTTGATCCCGACGGGGGCGTGACCCCCGGAGTGGTGGTAGCGGGCGGGGCTGCGCCAGCAGCCGAGGGATGCCCCGACCCGCCCGAGGAGGCCACGGCCCAGGCCGTCCCACCGCCTGCCATCAGGGCGATGGCGACGACCGCCGCGATCACGCCGGGGCGGCGCCACGAGGCGCGGCGACCCCGCTCCGGCGTGCCATCCGGCGGCAGCCCCGGCGGCGGAGTCGGCGGTCCGACCGGCGGTGGAGTCGGCGGTCCGACCGGCGGTGGCGTCGCCGGCGGGGGCGGAGGCCCAGCCAGCGGCAGCTCGGCTGGCGGCAGCTCGGCTAGCGGCAGCTCGGCTGGCGGCAGCTCGGCTGGCGGCAGCTCGGCTGGCGGCAGCTCGGCTGGCGGCAGCTCGGCTGGCGGCGGGGGCGGCGGTTCGGGTTCGCTCGTCACCCCCGTCGGGTCCTGGAGCCACTGCTCGGTGGGGGCGCCTTGGGCGAGCGGTTCCCGAGCATGGGACTCCGTGGCAATGGGTTCCTCGGCGTAGAACGGATCTCGCGTCACGTGGACAACGGTGCCCGAGGATGGTCATCGATCCGCCATCGCCCCATGAGGGTTCGATGAGGGCCGCCACCCCGGGGAACGCGCTCGCCGCCGCTATCCCTCGGACGGCAGGGCCGGCGGATCACCCGCAGCCACCAACTGGGTAGCCACCTCTCGGGCGGCGGCCAGGGTGGCGTCGATGTCGGCGGCGGTATGGGCCACGCTGGGGAACCACACCTCGTAGGCGCCGGGCGCCACGGCGACACCGCGGTCCAGCAGTCCGTGCATCAGCGCCGGGTACCAGCCGGTGGCCGCCGACGTCCGGGCCCCGGCGTAGTCGACGACCGGCTCGGGGCCGAAGAACACCCCGAGCAAGGGACCGGCGACCGGCACGACGGCTGGGAAGCCGACGTCGGCGAACACGCCGGCCAGGCCGGTGGCGAGCGCGGCGGCGGTAGCGGCCAAGCTCACGTAGGCAGCGTCGTCGAGATGGGCCAGCACCGCCAGGCCGGCAGCGGTCGCCAACGGGTTCCCCGACAGCGTCCCCGCTTGATACACGGGACCGAGCGGGGCGAGCTGCGCCATGAGCGCCGCCCGTCCGCCGAACGCGGCGAGGGGGAGGCCCCCGCCGATTACCTTGCCGAAGCACCACAGGTCGGGGGTAACGCCGAACACCGATGCGGCGCCGCCGCGAGCCAGGCGGAAGCCGGTGATGACCTCGTCGAAGACGAGGAGGGCGCCGGCTCGGTCGCACTCGACACGGAGGGCGTCGAGGAACCCTTCGACGGGCGGGACGAGACCCATGTTGGCGGCGACGGGTTCCACGATCACGCACGCCACCTCGTCGGTCAGGGTGGGCACCTGGTTGTAGGGGACGACGATGGTGGAGGCGACGGCCGAGGCCGGCACGCCGGCGGACGCCGGGATGCCGAGGGTCGCCACGCCGCTGCCGCCGCCGGCCAGGAGGCCGTCGCTGTGGCCGTGGTAGCAGCCCTCGAAGACCACGACGCGATCGCGGCCGGTGGCGCCGCGGGCCAGGCGAACAGCTGACATGGTCGCCTCCGTGCCGCTGCTGACCAGGCGGACCGACTCGCAGCCCTCGACCCGGGCACAGATCTCCTCGGCCAGCAGCACCTCTCGCTCGGTCGGCGCCCCGAACGTCGAGCCGTCCGCCGCGGCCGCCTGGACGGCGGCCACGACGTCGGGGTGCGCGTGGCCCAGGATCGACGCGCCGTAGGACTGGACGTAGTCCAGGTAGCGGCGGCCCTCCACGTCCCAGACGGACGAGCCGGCGCCGCGAGCGACGAAGTAGGGCGTGCCGCCGACGGAGCGAAAGGCCCGCACCGGCGAGTTCACCCCGCCGGGCGACACCACCTTCGCCCGCGCGAACAGCGACGCGTTCGTCTCGTTCATCGCATCAGGCGATCTCGGCAAGCGTGGCGGCCAGGTCGGCCGCGAAGTAGGTGAGGACCATGTCGGCGCCGGCCCGCTTCACCGCGGTGATGTGCTCCAGGGCGACGGCCGGTCCGTCTATCCAGCCCCGCTCGGCGGCGGCATGGACCATGGCGTACTCGCCGCTCACGTGATAGGCAGCCAACGGGAGGTCGTAGCGGGCCCGCACTGCGGCGATGACGTCGAGGTAGGCCAACGCGGGCTTGACCATCACCACGTCGGCCCCTTCGTCAACGTCGAGGGCGACCTCCCTGAGGGCCTCTCGCCCGTTGCGGTAGTCCTGTTGGTAGTCCCGCCGGTCACCGCCCCCGGCGATGGTCACGTCGACCGCATCGCGAAAGGGGCCGTAGAGCGCAGAGGCGAACTTGGCGGCGTAGGCCATGACGGCAATCCCATCGTGGCCGCTGCCGTCGAGGGCGGCGCGGATGGCACCGACCTGGCCGTCCATCATCCCCGACGGTGCCACCCAGTCGGCGCCCGCATCGGACTGGGCCACGGCGATGCGGGCGTAGCTGGCGATGGCCCGATCGTTGTCCACCCGACCGTGGCGGTCGAGGGGACCGCAGTGGCCGTGGTCGGTGTACTCGTCGAGGCAGAGGTCGGCGATGAGCAGGAGGGAGTCGCCGAGCTCGTCGCGCAGGGAACGGAGCGCGACCTGCGTGACGCCCCCAGGATCCCACGCTCCCGAGCCCTCGTGATCCTTGTGTGCGGGCACACCGAAGAGGACCAGACCGGGTATACCGAGCGACGAGAGGCGCTTGGCCTCGGCCACGAGCGACGCAGTGCTGTGCTGGACCACGCCGGGCATGGAGGCAATGGCCCGGGGCTCGTCAGCGCCTTCGCGGACGAACAGCGGCGCGAGCAGGTCGGCAGCTCCGAGACGGGTCTCGGCGACGAGGGAGCGCACGAGAGGTGATCGGCGCAATCGGCGCATCCTCGTCACGGGGAACGACATGGTGGACAAAGACCTCCGGGTCACGGGCACGTCCGACGCTACTCGGGTCGCTCGCGGTGGCTCACGCCGGCACCTGCAGCCCGACACCGTGTCGATGACCAGGCTCCATCCGGCCACGAAACCGGCGATCACGCCGGGTGGCAGGTGGCTGTTTGCTTCTATGGTCGTTGGTCATGACCAACGATCCCCGCTACCAGAAGCCCGGCGCCGCCACCCTGGTGTTCAACCGGATCGTGACCTTCTCCACCGGCATGGGGATCAGCGTGGCCGGATCCCGTGTCCTGGAGGTTCGGGGTCGACGCAGCGGCCAACCCCGGCGGACACCCGTGAACCTGTTGACCATCGACGACCGCCGCTACCTGGTGGCGGCCAGAGGCGAGACGGAGTGGGTGCGGAACGTGCGGGCCGCCGACGGCGCGCTCCGTCTCATCCTCGGGCGCGGCGCCGAGGACCACCGGGCACGCGAGCTGCCCGCCGCCGAGGCCGTGCCGGTGCTGCGGGCCTACCTGCGGAAGTGGAGGTGGGAGGTGGGAGCGTTCTTCGACGGGGTGACCGCCGACTCCAGTGACGAGGACCTGGCCGCGGCCGCCGACCGGCATCCGGCCTTCGTCCTGGATTGACGGTACCGCTTGGTGCCGGGGCGGCCGGCGCCGCGTCATACGGTCCCGAGGAAGACTGCCGTTGGGCATTCTGGTGTCGAGAAAACCTCACCCGCGCTAGTTTTCTGTCACCAGAATGGTTTTTCGCCACCATGGGAGCGGACCGGGGAGGACCAGCCCACCCGCCCGCGAGGACCGCCTTCAAGCGCTCTCGGCGAGGAGTGTCGACCCTCCCCCACGACCCATGAGATCCTCGGCCAGGTCGGCGCCGAGCGTCAGCTCGTCGCCGACCGACCCCCGCCGGCCGGCCCGCAGTAGCGCTCGGCCGTCGAGCGTGGCCACCATGGCCTGGAGGTGGATGCTCGCGCCCGTGACGGTCGCGTAGGCCCCGACGGGCAGGTCGCAGCCGCTGCCCAACCGGGCCAGGTAGGCCCGCTCGCAGCGGACGGCGGCGTGTGACGCCGGGTCGTCCACGGCCGCGACCGCGTCCCGGGTGCGCTCGTCGCCGACACGGGCCTCGATGGCGATCGCTCCCTGGCCGACCTGGGGCAGGACGACGGCGGGCAGGAGCACGGCGGCTGCTGCGCCCGCCAGACCGAGGCGATCGAGCGCGGCGGCGGCGACCACCAGCGCGCCGCCGTCGGGAACCTGGCGGAGCCGGGTGGCGATGTTGCCCCGGACCCCGACGAAGGTCAGGTCGGGACGCAACCAGGCCAGCTGGGCCCGGCGCCGGACCGAGCCGGTCGCCACCGCCGCACCCGGCGACAGCGCCTCGAGCGGCAAGCCGACGAGCGCGTCTCGCGGGTCCGCCCGGAGCGGCACGGCGGCGATGGTCAGGCCCGGAGTGGGCTCCGACTGGAGGTCCTTGGCCGAGTGGACCGCCAGGTCGGCGCGCCCGTCGAGCACGGCGGCCTGGACCTCCTTGACGAAGACCCCCTGGCCCCCCATCGCCCATACCGGTACGTCCTGTCGCTCGTCGCCGGCCGTGGTCACCAGGACCAGCTCGACGACCAGGCCAGGGTGGGCCCGGCGCAGGAGGGCAGCGACATGCTCGGCCTGCCATCTGGCCAGTGCGCTCTTCCTGGTGGCGACGCGCAACACGGCGACGACGCTACCGCCACGCCCGATGGCCGCCCGCTCGATCAGGCTGTGCCTCAGTCGATCAGGATGTCCCGAGGACGCGCCGGAGGGCGGCGCGGCGCAGGGCCAGGGTGGTCCTCGACACCGGAGCGGCCGGGACGAACAGTTCGAAGGCGTGGTAGGCGCCGGGGAGGACGTGGAGCTCAACGGGCACTCCTGCGGCCATGAGCCGTGAGGCGTAGGCGACGGACTCGTCGACGAAGAGGTCGAGGTCGCCCACGTCGATGTAGGCGGGCGGGAGGCCTGCGAGGTCCGCGGCGCGGGTCGCCGCCGCGTAGGGCGACACATCCTCGGTCCCCGCCCGATCCCCGAGCAGGCAGGCCCACGCGGCGATGTTCATGTGCCGATCCCAGACGCCCAGGTCGACGACCGCGTGACTGGATGCGGTGACGTTGCGGTCATCGAGCATCGGGTAGATCAGCATCTGCAACAGGAGGGTCGGACCGCCGCGGTCACGGGCCAGGAGCGCGACCCCGGCCGACAGACCTCCGCCGGCGCTGCCCCCGAGCAGCCCGAGGCGCGTGGCGTCCAGCCCGAGTGCGCCGGCCTCGGCGGCCATCCACACCAGGGCCGCGTAGCAGTCCTCCACGGGAGCTGGATCGGGATGCTCCGGTGCCAGCCGGTACCCGACGGAGACCACGACTGCGCCGACGTCGATCGCCAGGCGGGCGGCGACATGGTCCTCGGTGTCTAGGGATCCGACGATCATGCCACCGCCGTGGATGAACAGCAGGCCGGGCAAGTTCCCGGTCACGCCGACCGGACGGTAGATGCGCACGGCGACGTCGGGTGCGCCGGCGGGCCCCGGGACGTTCCGGTCCTCCCTGGACACGGCCTCGGGCCCGGGCCCGTCGGCGCCCAGCATTGCCCCGAGGTCCTCGAAGGCCCGGCGGCGAGCCGCCAGATCCACGTCTCCGGCCTCGGCCGCCGAGGCCCGCATCACGTCGAGCGCTTCCCCCAGATCTGGGTCGACGCGATCTCTCAGCGACATCTGACAGTTCCCCTCTGCTTGCTCCTGCCGTGACCCTACCGGCGGACCGGCAACAGGGATGCAAGCGAGCAACTAGAGGTCGAACAGGCCCCGTAGGGCGCGAGCCAGCTCCTCGCCGCCGGGTGTGCCCGCTTCGGCCTTGATGTTGACGCTCGGCTGGTGCAGCAGCTTGGCGACGATCCCGCGGGTGAGCGACTCGACCGCGCGCCGCTGCCGGTCGTCGAGATTGGCCAGGCGGCCGGCGAAGCGCTCCAACTCGGCGGAGCGGATGGCCTCGCCGTGCTCGCGAAGGGCGGCCAACACCGGAGCGAACTCGCGCTGGGCGGCCACGGTCAGGTAGCGCTCGACCTCCTCGGAGACGATCCGCTCGGCAGCAGGGATCTCCTGGCGGCGCACCGCCATCCCGGCTTCGGCGAAGCCTTTCAGGTCGTCCATGTCGAGCAGGGTCACGCCGGGCAGGTCACCCACCGGCGGTGCGACGTCGCGCGGAACGGCGATGTCGACGATGAGCAGGGGCCGGCCGGCCCGGGCGGCGAGGACCTGCGAGAGGTCGTCGGCTTCGAGGAGGACGTCGGGCGAGCCGGTGGACGTCAGCAGCACGTCCGCCCGCTCCAGCGCGGCGGGGATACCGTCCCACTGCACGGCCTGGCCGCCGTAGCGCGCCGCCAGCTGCGCGGCCTTGGACCATGTGCGGTTGGCGACCAGCACCGAACCGGTCTCGTCTGCGGCACCGAGGGCCTCGGCCATGGCTTCGCCCATCTCCCCGGCCCCGATCAGCAAGGTGGTGCGACCGGCGAGGGACCCGAGGCGCTCGCCGGCCATGGCGACTGCGGCATGGGACAGCGACGTCGTCCCCCGGGCGATCGCCGTCTCGGAACGGACCCGTTTCCCGGTCTCCAAAGCATGGCGGAACAGCGCCGACAGCGCCGGGCCGGCGCTACCCTCCTCGGCTGCCGTCTCCCAGGCCGTCCGGACCTGGCGCAGGATCTCCCCCTCGCCGAGGACGGCCGAGTCCAAGCCCGCAGCCACCGAATAGAGGTGCCGGGCGGCGCCGTCGTCGTAGAATGAATAGAGGTGGTCGCTCCATTCCTCGGGCGACGTGCCCGACCACGAGGCGAGAAAGCTGCGGATGTCGCTCATGCCGCCGTGGAACCGGCTGGCCACGGCGTAGATCTCGGTCCGCATGCACGTGCTGAGGACTACGACCTCGCTCAGGTGATCGCGCACCGAGAGATCGTGGAGCACCTTGGGCAGGCGCGCCGGCAGCACCGTCATGGGCTCGAGGACCCGGAGGGGAACGGTGCGGTGGTTGAGTCCAGCGACGATGACTGACACGCCTACACGCGCTCCCTTGCTCGGGCGATGTGTCCGGCCCGGATCCCATCGAGCATGTCCGAACCTGGCCCATGCTCGCCAGTCAGCTGCGCCGGTGACGACCGCCCGTCGGGGCCGCCCGCAGGGCGGGATCCGTCAGCTGGCATCGCTGACCTCGTGGGGCGCCGTCTGATGCTCGTAGAAGCTGAGGATCTGCAGCTCCACCGCCAGGTCCACCTGCCGCAGGGTCACGTCGTCGGGCACAGCCAGCACGACCGGGGCGAAGTTCAGGATCGACCGGACCCCGGCGGCGACCAGCTCGTCGGTGACCTCTTGCGCCACGTGGGACGGCGTCGCCACCACACCGATGGCGACGTGCTCGGCCCGGCACACCGCGACGAGCTCCGACGCCGACTGCACCCTGGCATCGCCGATGGCCAACCCTAGCTTGGCCGGGTCGGCGTCGAAGGCGGCCACCACGCGGAAACCACGGTTGCGGAAGCCGCCGTAGTTGGCCAGGGCCTGGCCCAGGTTCCCGACGCCCACGATGGCCACGGCCCGATCGCGAGTGAGGCCGAATCGCCTGTTGATCAGCTGAATGAGGAACTCGACGTCGTAGCCGACGCCGCGCACGCCGTAGGACCCGAGGTGTGAGAGATCCTTGCGCACCTGCGCTGCGTTCACGCCGGCGCGCGACGCCAGCTCTTCGGATGACACCGTCCCCACCCGACCACGGGCGAGTGCGGTGAGGACCCTGACGTAGATGGGCAGTCGGGCGACGGTCGCCTCGGGGATGCGTCGCGACAGGACCACCCAAAAAGGGTACCTGGCCTGGGGCAGCCCGCCCCAGCCGGCAGCACGCCCCAGCCGGCAGCCCGCCCCAGACGGGAGGATGCGCCGGTCACGCCTGGCGCAGGCTGACGCCGTCACCGGCTCGCAGGCCGAGCAACGACGCCGCCGCCTGCCGGTCGAGGCAGACGCCGAGCAGGCCGGCGGAGTCCGGCACCAGGCCGACGGCTCCAGCCGGGAGATCGGCAAAGGCCTCGACCACGGTGACGATCGCGACCGGCGCGGCCGGGCACCGCATCTCGATGCGCGGGCCGAGGCCAGCGACGCCCGCTGCCGTCACGTTCAGCTGGGCGTTGCCGAACCGGTCGACCCAGAGGACCTCGGCGTCGATGCGGTCTCCGGCCGGCACGGCCAGCTGCAGCGGTCCACCGATCAGGCTGGCCGGATCGATCGATCGCCCGAGGTCATGGCGGTCGACGCCGGCGGCCAGATGACCGGCGACGGGAGCGAAGACGTCCCGACCGGCGAAGGTGGCGCCGCTCTCCGATCGGGTCTGGAGGTGGAACGCCTCGGCGGTGAGCTCGACGGCGTCCCGTATGCCGCCAAGCGCATGGGTAGCGGGGAGGAGGAGCCCGTTGTCCGGGCCGACGAGCACGGCGATCGGATCGCTCACGTGCGCCGGGCCGGCGGCGACAGCGACGGCGCGTCGGGACGTGGCGACGCCGGGATCGACGACCGCGAGGAGCACGGCCGGAGCGAGGTAGGGCGCTGCTCGCCACAGGGCGAGGGCCCCGGCCCGGATGTCGAAGGGAGCGATGCCGTGGGTCACGTCGACGATGGTGGCGCCCGGCGCCAGGCCGGCGACGATCCGGCGGAGGACCCCGGCGAACTCGTCATCGCTGCCGTAGTCGGTGAGCAGGCAGACCACCTGCTGGTAGCGGCGGGACGCTCCTGTGGGCCGGCCGGTCAGCCCGCTTGGGTGTACTGGTCGGCGAGGTAGCGGTCCACGTCCTCCTCGCGTATGCGATAGGAGCGCCCGACGCGGACTGCCGCCAGTTGGCCGTTCTGGACCAACCGGTAGACGGTCATGTTGGACACGCGCAACTGGTCGGCCACCTCGGCGACGGTGACGAACCGGGAACGAGACTCGCTTGGCTGCACGACGAAACCACCCTTCTCCGGCCACCGAGGCTACGCCACTAGCGGCTGCATGCAAAGCGGGAGTGGTGCACGTGCGGCTGGCAGCGTCAGGCCCGGCCCAGCTCCTCGGAGCGCCGGGCGGCCGCCATGACCGCCTCGATGACCGCGCTCCGGGTCCCGGCGGCCTCCAGCGCCCGCAGTCCCGCGGCGGTGGTGCCGCCCGGCGACGTGACGGCGGCTCGGAGCGCCTCGGGGCCGTCGGACGACTCGGCGAGGAGCCGACCGGCCCCGACGACGGTCTGGATGGCCAGGTCCCTGGCCGCCGGGCGAGGGAGGCCGGCCAGGACCCCACCCTCGACGAGGGCTTCCACGATCAAGAAGATGTACGCCGGGCCCGATCCCGATAGCCCGGTCACGGCGTCGAGCAACGCCTCGGGGAGGGTGGCTACGGTACCGACCGAGGCGAGCACTGCAGTCGCCCAGGCCAGGTCGTCGGGGCCAGCGTGGGAGCCCGCCGACACGGCTGCCGCCCCGGCACCGACCAGCGCCGCGGTGTTCGGCATGGCGCGCAGGACCGCGACAGGAGGCCGCCCCGGCTGGCCCAACCAGCCCTCCAACCGGGCGATGGGCACGCCGGCGGCGACCGACAAGAGGCGACGGACGTCGAGGTGCCCGACCCGCCCGCACACCGCCTCGGCGTCGCCGGGCTTGACCGCGAGCACGACGCTGGCACCGGGATGGAGAACATCGGGATTATCGGCGACGGTCAGCCCGGCGAAGTCCCGGGCCAGCCCGGCAGCCAGCTCAGCCCGGCGGCCGGCGTGCGTCTCCACCACCACGACGCGGTCGGCCCCGGTGTCCCCTGCGTCGAGGAGGCCCCGCACGAGGCACTCCCCCATGCGGCCCCCGCCGAAGATCACCAGCTGGTCGGCATCGAGCGCATCCATGGCCAGACGGTATCTGCGCAGCAGCACGGCGGCGAGGGTCGCGGCCCGAGGATGGACAGGATCGCTCGTACTTCCCCGAACGAACGGGCCGGTCGCCTCGGGCCGCGATGGCCCGAGCGTATCGGTGCCCCTGATGCCCTTCAAGGGCCGGCGCCCGGGGTGTCTCGAGCGGTCAGCCGCCGAACTTGGAGGCGTAACCGATGCGCATGGCGTTGCGGAAGTACCGCTCGGAGTAGGCGTAGCCCGAGCCCACGATGCGGTCCAGCTCCTCGTCGTCGATGCACGAGAACGGGAGCTGCCCGACAAGGAACACCGCGTCCTCTACGCCGATGGCGAACCGCCAGGCGAAGAGGGCCGTGCTGGCTCGCATCAGGTACTCGTAGCAGGCCTCCACCTGCTCCTCGGGGGCGGGCATGAAGTAGGTCTCGAACGCCAACGTCCGTTCTCTCAACGTCAGCCATACCGTGATGGTGACCTTCTCATCGCCCCGCATCCGCACATACCAACGGTCGATCTCTGGGTCACGATCGACGGCGGCCAACAGCGGGTTGGTCTCCAGGCTTTGGGCCGCCCAACGTTCGATGACCGCTCGGAGATCGTCGAGCTCGGCTGCCGTCGCCCGCCCTACCGGCATGCCACCAGCTCCCGGGCGGTGAGGCTGTCGATGCGCCGGCCGAGGCGGTCGGCGGCGTCGGTCCAGGTGTAGCCGGCGGCCCGGGCGGCAGCACGCTGCGACAACGAACCGGCCAGCGCATCGTCGGTGAGCACACGCCCGAGCGCGTCGGCGTACTCGCCGCCGTGACGCGACTCCATCAGGTACCCGGTGCGGCCATGGTCGACCAGGGTGGTCAGGCCGCCGACGGCGGACGCCACCACCGGCAGCCCGCACGCGGCCGCCTCCAGCGCCACCAGGCCGAACGACTCCGAGCGGCTGGGGACCACGGCCACATCGGCGGCGCGGTAGTAGGTGGAGAGCATCTCGTGTCGTTGCGGCGCCACGACCCGAACCCGGTCGTGCAGACCGGCCCGTTCGATGGCCTGGCGCACCCGCGCCAGCTCGTCGTCGCCGTGGGGACCGCTCGGGCCGCCGACCACGAGCAGCGTGGTGCGGGCCAGACCGGGCCGGCGCACCAGCCGGGCCAGGGCCTCGACGGCGACCGTGAGACCCTTCAGCGGTTGGATGCGACCGACGAACAGGATGCAAGGGTCGTCGCCGGGGAAGTCGATCGCTCGCCGGGCCTGGGCGCGGGCCCCTGGGGCAAAGATGGCGTGGTCGACTCCGGGCGCCACGATCTCGATGCGCGCCGCGTCGGCGGCGTAGAGGTCGGTGAGCTGCTCGGCCTCAACGGTGCAGGACGCCAGGACCAGGTCCGAGCAACCCACGACCTCCTGCTCGGCCACCGCCCGACGAGCCGGTTCAGCTGCGGAGATCTCCTCCGGGCTGGCTTCGGCCTTCACCCGGTCCAGCGTGTGGAACGTGGCGACCAGCGGCACGTCCAGCTCGTGTTTGAGCGCGTGTCCGGCCAGCCCCGACAGCCAGTAGTTGGCGTGGATGGCATCCATGCGCACGCCGTCCACCGACAGGCGGGCGAGGCGCGCCGCCACGCCGTCGCTCCAGGCGCCGACCACACCGACCAGCTGCTCTTTGGGCAGCGGCCCGACGGGTCCGGCCGGCACATGGTGGACGGTCAGGTTCGGTTCGACGGCCACCGCTGGACGCTGGGCAGGATGCTCGGCCCGAGTGAAGACCTCGCAGCGGACTCCCGAGCGGGCCAGCGCCGTCGACAGCTCGCGCACGTAGACGTTCATCCCCCCGCCGTCGCCGCTACCCGGCTGGGCCAGCGGCGAGGTGTGCATGGACAGCACAGCGATGGAACGCACGTCTCGACCCGGCCTACTCGGGCGCGTCGAGCGGAGCGGAGCCGGCATCGGGATCGGGGGTGACCACTGATGCGGCTAGTCCAGCGGTAGACGCTTCGTTCTCCCGGCGGAACGAGAGGTAGATGCGCAGGAGCGTCTGCTTCTGCTCCTCGGTCAGCTCCGGGTCTCCGGCAATGGCGTCGGCCAGGTCGCCGTCGAGCTCGCGGGCGTCGAGCATGCCGGCCCGGATGTAGAGCGTCTCCGCCGAGATGCGCAGGGCCTTGGCGATCTGCTGGAGGATCTCCGCTGAGGGGCGGCGCAGGCCGCGCTCGATCTGGCTCAGGTACGGGTTGGACACCCCGGCCAGGTCCGACAGCCGGCGCAAGGACAGACGCGCCACCTCCCGCTGCTCGCGGATGAACTCCCCCAGCTCGCTCCAGTGATCGGGGAGCTCCTTCATGGCCACGTTAGATGAGGAGGTTGTCGACGTTGGCCTCGCCGGTCTTGTAGCGCCGCACGATCTCCGCCTGCAGCCGGTCGATGACCTCGAAGAGCGCCTTGCGCCGGCGCGACACCTCCTGCTCCAGCGTGGCGACGTCGGACACGACCGCGGCCAGCTGCTCGTCGGTCAGGTTCCCGAGATGGCTCAGGTCCCCGGGTGGCACCAGGCGGTCGAGGTCGGCCAGCAGCTCCTCGTCCACCTCGCCGGGGCCGATGCTCGACGGGAGGCGGCCCAGGCCGGGAGCGCGCACGTGATCGGACAGGATGCTCGGCAGGCGCTCGACCAGGTGCGAGACGTCGTCATCGGCGGCCTCCCCGGCGGCCCGGCTGTCGCGTTCGGCCGCCACGATGTCGAGGCGACCCTGCACCAGGCGACGGAGGTACGACAGCCCCGTCTCCACCTCGGTGGCGGCGGCGCGACGACTCCGGATCTCCGAGAGCGGGATCTGCTCGAGCGCCTGGAGGTACGTCGGCGCCAGCAGCTCGTCGAGCGAGGGCATCGACGCCGAGGGTAGCGCACCTACCACGGGATCCACGGGCCCGTCAGGTGTGCAGTAG
Organism: Acidimicrobiales bacterium; assembly: GCA_965276635.1. GTDB lineage: Bacteria > Actinomycetota > Acidimicrobiia > Acidimicrobiales > Palsa-688 > CBDIBC01. Next base: position 984,234 of record CBDIBC010000005.1, read on the forward strand.
GACCCGGGCCGCCAGGAGCCACACTGGGCCGGCGACGATCAACGAATCGAGCCGACGCAGGGCAGGGAACCGCCCCGGGCCCGAGAGCTTGTGGCCGACGACGATGCCGGCCGGCGCGGTCACCGCGAAGAGGGCGGCGAAGAGCCACGGCCGGAACCCGGTGAACGGCGGGTTGAAGATGCCGGCGACGAGGACCGCGAGCACCGCCAACGTCAGGATGGCGGGGAGCAGGCCTCGTAGTTGCCCGGGCGCGCCGGAACCCCAGACGAAGTTGGCCAGATCGAACAGGAGGAATGACGACAGCAGGACGATCCCCATCGAGCGCTGGCCACCGGAGACCACGACCAGCGACGATGCGGCCAGCGCGGGGGCGGCGACCACTACCAGGGTGCGCCTCAGCGACGGACGGGCCACCTCGACCGATGTCTGCGGCCAGAACAACAGGCCCAGGCGGCCGGCCGCGGCGACGCTGCCAAGGACGACGACCACGGCGATCACGGCGGCCACGTCCCCGGCGATGGCCACCAGCGGGACGACAGCCGCCGCGGCGGCTGGCACCACGGCCAGTCGCTGCGGCGGCTCCTGGAGCGCGCGGTGCACGGAGAGCGCAGCGATGCCGCTGATGGGTGCCACCAGGAGGGCGACGACGACGGGGCTCTGGAACGTGGCCACGCTCAACACGATCCCCCACAGGATCCCCATCAGCACGGTCGGCGTGGCCGACGGTGCCCGAGCGACGGTGAGCCGGGGTTCTCCACCGTCAGCGACCGGGCGGGTCCGCTGGCGGGGGCGCTCCTGGCGGTGCACGGCGTCGTCCGCCGGAACCGCTGGCGCCGCGCTCACCGCCCCGGCTCGAGGTCGCCGCCCGGAACGGGCGACCAACCAGCACCGCCCGGAACGGGCGACCAACCAGCACCGCCCGGAACGGGCGACCAACCAGCACCGCCCGACACGGGCGACCAACCAGCACCGCCCGACACGGGGGGCAGGACGGCGACCTCGTCGCCGTCGGCCAGCACGGTTCCCGGCTCGGCGGGTGCCCCGTTGACCCACACCCGGCTGGTGCGCAGCACCGCCGAGAACTCGTCACCGAAGCGGCGCTCGGCGTCCGCCAGGGCGGCGGCGACGGTGGGCGCCTGCAGCTCGACGCGACCGGCGCCGACGACGTGGCGGGCCGAGGCGAACAGTCGGAGCACGACATGAGCGCCCGCAGCACTGCCCGCGGCGGATGCCGTCCCACGCGGAGTGGTGGGGATGCTCACAGGGTGAGGATACCGTGGAAGCAGCAGGCGGATACCAGTGGGGCTGGCGTAGCGTCCGGCGATGGCCCGGCTGCTCGTGATTCGCCACGCCGAGTCGACCTGGAACCGTGCGGGTCGCTGGCAGGGCATCGCCGACCCGGAGCTGTCGGACCTGGGCGTGGCCCAGGCCGATCGGGCCGGGCGGACGCTGGCCGAGGAGGTCGCCGGCGACCCGTTCGTGTCGCTGATCTCCTCCGACCTCCGGCGCGCCCGGCACACCGCCGCGCTGGTCGGCCGGCACGCCGCGCCTGGCGTGGACGCCCGCTCGGACGAGGGTCTGCGCGAGTACGACGTCGGGGAGTGGAGTGGCCTGACCCGCAGCCAGATCGTGCGGGGCTGGCCGGGCGTCCTCGAGCAGTGGCAGACGGGCGCACGGGAGGCCACCCCGGGCGGGGAGCGGCGGTCCGACTTCGATCGGCGGGTCCGGGCGGCGGTGGAGGGCATCGTCGGGGTCGGCCGCGGGAGCACCCTGGCGGTCGCGCACGGGGGGGTGGTGCGGGCCATCGCCCGATGGTTGGGACGTCCGGAGACTCCGATCAGCCACCTGGGCGGCTACTGGCTGGAGGGATCGGAGGACGCCCTCCGGATCGTGGCGCCGGTGGACCTGCTCGGCGCGAACTGGTGGTCGACTTGAGGTCGAATATCGCGGTCCACTCGACCACCAGTTGCGTTCCCCGCCGTCAGAACGGCCATCCGCCGGCGCTACCGTCCGCTGACGTGAACGTCGAGGTGGTCCGCAGCCCCCGCCGGCGCAAGACGGTGCAAGCGCGCGAGGTCCAGGGCGTGCTGCGGATCTCGATCCCCGCCACCATGACTCGCGCCGACGAGCAGCGTTGGGTGGCCGAGATGGTCCGGCGCATGGAGCGCCGGACGGCGACCGGAGCGGTCGACCTGGGCCGGCGGGCCCGGGACCTGGCCCGAGCCCACGACCTGCCGCTGCCGGCGCGCATCGAGTGGTCCGATCGCCAGCAGTGGCGGTGGGGCAGCTGCACGCCGGTGGAGGGCAGCGTCCGCATCTCCAGCCGCCTGGCCAGTGAGCCACTGTGGGTCCTCGATTATGTCATCGTCCACGAGCTGGCGCACCTGCGGGAGGCGGGCCACGGTGCTCGCTTCTGGCGCCTGGTCGACCGGTATCCCCTGACGGAGCGGGCGCGGGGCTTCCTGATCGCCCGCGCCCTCGAGCCGGACCCGCAGGTTCGGTAACGGAGCCGGCCGCCACCATGTCTGATCCCTCGTGACCAGCACTGCGCCTACCCCGAGCGTGCCATGGCTGCCCATTCGCGGTCGGGTGACCGGCAACGTGGGCGCCGGTGCCATCGAGCTGGCCGCCACCGGACGGCGCGTGGTGCTCGTACGGGTGGAGCCGCTCGAGCGCGGCGGCGCGCTCCGCGGCCAGGAGAGTGCCACCATCGCCGAGGGGGCCAGGCACGCTCGGGTCGAGCGCCTCCCCCTGGTCGTGGTCCTGGCCTCGGCCGGCGCCGACATCGCCGACGGGATCGGCGCGCTGCACGGTTGGGGAGAGTCGGCCAGGGCGATCGCCGACTGCTCGGGCGTGGTCCCGGTCATCTTCGTGGTGGTGGGGCCGGCCCTGTCGGGACCGGCCCTGCTCCTCGGCATGGCCGACGTGGTGGTGATGACCCCTGAGGCGGTGTCATACGTATCGGGCCCGGCGGCGGTCGTCGAGCTGACCGGTCAACGCCTCGACCCCGAGCTGCTCGGTGGACGGGCCGTGCACGCCCGGTCCACCGGCGTCGCGGCGCTGGTCGCCGCCGACGCCGGGTCGGCCCTCGATCTGGCTGCCGAGGCGCTGCAATACCTCCCGGACCACACCGACGAGCTACCACCGGTCTGCCCGACCGACGATCCCGTCGATCGCGTCTCGTCCGAGCTGCAGACCCTGATGCCCCCCAGCGCCTCGGGCTCCTACGACGTGCGGCGGGTGGCGACGGCCGTCGCCGACGACGGGGAGATCCTCGAGCTGCGTGCCGGGTGGGCCCCGCAGCTCGTCACCGCCCTGGTCCGCATCGACGGGCACCCGGTCGGGGTGGTCGCCAACCAGCCGCAGTCCATGGCCGGCACGCTCGACATCGCCGCGTCCCAGAAGGGCGCCCGGTTCGTCTCCTTCTGCGACACCTTCAACCTGCCCCTGCTGACGATGGTCGACACCCCCGGGTTCATGCCGGGCAAGGATCTCGAGTGGCGGGGCATGATCCGCCACGGCGCACAGCTGGTCTGGGCCTACGCCGAGGCGTCGGTGCCTCGGGTCTGCTTGGTCCTGCGCAAGGCATACGGCGGGGCGTACATCGTGATGGACTCCAAGGGGATGGGCAACGACGTCTGCCTGGCCTGGCCTTCGGCCCAGGTGGCCGTCATGGGCGCCGAGGGGGCGGTGCAGATCCTCCACCGCCGGGAGGACCTCGAGACCCAGGCCCGACTGATCGAGGGCTATCGGGCGGAGTACCTGAACCCGTACGTGGCCGCCACCCGAGGCTTCGTGGATGTGGTCATCGATCCGGCCGACACTCGGCGGATCGTGGCCGACGCCTTCGCCATGCTCGCCAGCAAGACCGAGCACCTGGCGCCGCGCAAGCACGGCAACGGGCCGCTGTGACGGCCGCCGGCTATCCCGGGGGCCGGGCCTCGAGATGGTCGGGGCAGCGGCGCGCCAGCGGATCGGCCAGCAGGACGGCGTCCTCCAGCTCCCGACCGCACACCCCGCAGGTGCCGTAGCTGCCGTCGTCGAGGGCGCGCAGCGCCGTCTCGATGCCGGCTAAGCGGGCTGCCGCCGGGCGGAGGGCAGCAACGTCTGTTGCCCAGGGGTCGGCTGCCCAGGGGTCGGCTGCCCAGGGGTCGGCTGCCCAGCGGTCTGTTGCCCCCGGGTCGGGTGCCCAGGGATCGGGCTGCGGCCCGTCGACGGCGCTCACGTGATCCACGGTAGCGGGGCCCCGTCGGCACCGACGGGACTATCGGCGGGATCGGCTGCCGATCCGGTGCGCAGTGCCTACCCTGGACGGATGAACCTGGACCCCAGTGCGGCCGCCCTGCCTCGGTGGGAGACCGACAGCATCTACCCGGGCCTGGGATCGAGGGCCTACCTGACCGGACGTGAGCAGATCGTCGCCGACCTGGCCCGGCTGGAGGCGCTCTACGACCGTCACGACATCCGGGGCGGCGCGCCGCGGACACCGACGGCAGCCGATGCCGCCCCGTTGGCCGAGGCGCTGGGAGCGACCAACGATCTCCTCGAGCAGATCCAGGCCTTCGATGCATATATCACCGCCTTCGTCACGACCGATGCCCGCAACGAGCAGGCCGCCGCCGAGGAGGCCGGCCTGGAGAGCGAGCTGACCGGACTGGCGCGCCTGCAGACCCGCTTCGATGCCTGGGTCGGCCGGTCCGGGGCCGCCGCTCTGACCGATCTGGGCGGCATCGGTGCCGAGCACGCGCACGCCCTGCGGCAAGCCGCCACCGCCGCCGGGCACCAGATGAGCGAGGACCAGGAGGATCTCCTCACCGACCTGCGCCTCAGCGGCGGGTCGGCCTGGTCCCGCCTGGCCGGGGACCTGACGTCCACCCTGGCCGGCACCCTCGACGAAGAGCTCGTACCGGTCACCCAGCTGCGCGGGAAGGCCATGGACCCCGACGCCGGCACGCGCCGGGCGGCCTTCGCCGCCGAGCTGGCGGCCTGGGAGACAGTGGCCGTGCCCATGGCTGCCTGCCTGAACGGCATCAAGGGGGAGGTGGCGACGGTGAACCGCCGGCGGGGATGGGTCGACGCCATCGAGCCGGCGCTGCACCTGAACAGCGTCACCCGTCCGACCCTCCAGGTCATGCAGGCGGCGGCGGAGGCGTCCTTCCCCGACTTCCGCCGCTACCTCCGAGCGAAAGCGCGCCTCCTGGGCGACAGGGACGGGGACGCTCTGGCCTGGTGGGACATGTTCGCCCCGGTTCCCGGGGAGGCCCGGGTCTCCTGGCCGGAGGCGGGCGACGCCGTCCGCGAGGCGTTCGCCACCTTCTCCCCGCAGTTGGAGGGCCTGGCCCGCAGAGCGCTCGCCGACCACTGGGTCGACGCCGAGCCCCGGGACGGCAAGCGGGGCGGGGCGTTCTGCATGCCCGTACGCGGCACCGAGTCACGAATCCTCATGAACTTCGACGGATCCTGGGACAGCGTCCAGACCCTCGCGCACGAGCTGGGGCATGCGTACCACAACACCAATCTGGCGACCCGTACCCCGCTCCAGCGGCGGACCCCGATGGCGTTGGCGGAGACGGCGAGCATCTTCTGCGAGACGGTCATGGTGCAGGCCGGGCTGACGTCGGCCGGCGACTCGGACCGCTTGGCCCTGTTGAACATGGACCTCCAGGGCGCCTGCCAGGTGGTGGTGGACATCCATTCCCGATTCCTCTTCGAGCGGGAGGTCTTCACCCGGCGGGAGAAGGAGCCCATCCCGCCCAGCGTCTTGTGCGGGCTCATGACCGACGCCCAGCGCTGCGCCTACGGCGACGGGCTGCGAGACGAGACCCTGCATCCGTACATGTGGGCGGTGAAGCCGCACTACTACTCGCCGTCGGTGTCGTTCTACAACTGGCCGTACTGCTTCGGCCTGCTCTTCGGCATCGGGCTGTACGCCGAGTTCACCGCCGATCCCGGGCGGTTCCGGAGCGGGTACGACGACCTCCTGGCGTCGACGGGCATGGACGATGCCGCCACCCTGGCCGCCCGGTTCGGGATCGACATCACCGCAGAGTCGTTCTGGGCTTCCAGCCTCGACGTGATTCGCGCCCGGGTGGACGCCTTCGTGGCGCTCGTCGACGCAGGTGGGTCCACTAGCTTGGCCCCGTCACCGAGCCCGGGGGCGTAGGTCAGTGGTAGACCGGCAGACTTTTAATCTGCGCGTCGGGAGTTCGATCCTCCCCGCCCCCACCGGACCCAGCCGTCAGTAGCTGCCGCTCCGCTCCACTGACGGGAGCCGGTCCTGATGGAGCACTGACCAGATCAGGTCGGTGGCCGACGGGCTGGCGGCGTCCCCCTGCGGCCAGTAGTGGCCGCCATGGTCGTAGAACGCGTAGGTGACCCGCCCGGTCCCCTGGCACGACGACCACGACTCGACGGTCACCGCCCCGACCCGCCGGCCGACCCCGAGGGGGCTGCATCCGTCGAGGAACCGCCAGGCGGCGACGGTGGCCTGCACCGTCGGCTCCGAGTAGCCCTGGATGACCTTCGGGGGGCCGCCGCCTGAGAGGTCGAAGAAGGGGTCGTGGGCGTTGGCCACCACCACGAGCGGGACCGGCGTGGTCGCCGCGCACGTGGCTGCGGGTACCGCCTCGACCACACCGACACCCGCCCAACGCCCGGGATCGCTGCAGGCCAGCCGGTAGGCCAGGCGCCCGCCGTTGCTGAACCCCATGAGGTACACGCGGCTGGTGGACGCGTCCGTCTGCGAGCGAAGCACCCGTTGCACGACCTGGCCGACGAAGCCGGCGTCGTCGATCTGGGCCCGTTGGGCCTGTCCGCAGCAGCCACCGGCGTCCCAACTGCGCCCGTAGCCTGCCGGGTACACCAGGACCGCCGGGCCGGTGGCCTCCGGCAGGCCGGTGATCTGCTCGATGCCTGCCGGCGTCGAGCCCCGACCGTGCAGGACGACCACGACCGGCAACGGGACGATCGACCGGTGCACCGGCCGCAGCATGAGGTAGCTGCGGGTCAACCGGTCCAGGGTGAAGCGGTGGATGCTGCTCGTCCAGTCGGCCGGCACCCCGGCGAGGGGCGCCATGGACCCGGGCTCCAGCCCGGCGGCGGCCGCGGCCGGTGTGCTGTCCTGCGGGATCACGACGCTGGGGGCGAGGCTCGGGTGCCCGGGCGCGGGTCCGGCAACCGCCCCGGCATGGCTGCCTGGCGGCCCGCTGCCGGCGCCGAATGCCTGCCGGCCGTCGCCGGCCAGCGCCCGGGCCGCCGGCGTCGGCGCCACCGGTGGGCTGTCGGCCTCGCCCACCGTCCGGCCCGCGGCCGCGTCCGTCGATGTCGTGCGGGACGCGCTGAGGGTTCCGTCGTGGTCAGCCAGCTGCTGGCGGGCGGGAGCCGAATCGGTGCCGGCGATCCCCAGCCCGATGACCGTGGCGGCCATCAGCGCGACGACGGTCGCCGCGGTCACCCGGCGACTCAACCGCAACCGAACTCGCGAAACCTGTCTGCGCATGCCTACCGACCTCTCGGCGGTCGGTCCACCCACCGAGCCGCATGAGCGGCAGGATACGGTCTCCGACCAGCCCAGTGGCGTCGCGCTGCCGCCTCTTCGCCCACCGTTCAACCACCGGTCACGGACTCGGCCACCGGCAGGACGAGCCACGCACCGTTCTCCAGGTGCGGGACGTGGTGGTACGGCAACGTCAACGTCCCGACTCCGGCCAGGCCGGTCAACGCCGCCTGCAGGACGATGCCGTGGGCCACCACCACGACGGTCGCCGCTCGCGACAGGTCGGGACGGGCCGCCCGCGCCTCGCCGAGCGAGCGGACGATGACCCGGGCGGCGCGCCGGCCCGCAGCCTCCACCGTCTCACCTCCGCCGCGCGCGATGTCCTCACCGGCTGTCCATGCCCGGTACTCGTCGGGGAACCGCCGTTCGGCTTCGCCTCGCTCGAGGCCCTCCCAGCGGCCGAGGTCCACCTCGCGCAGCCCCGGATCGGTGCGCAGACGGAGGCCGCAGCGGGCCGCGAGCGGTTCGGCGGTGCCGATGGCCCGGCGCAGGTCGCTGCTTACCACCATGGTGGGCGACAGCCGCACGATGGCGGAAGCCAGGGCAGCGGCCTGGGCGCGCCCCACCTCGTCGAGAGGCGGATCACCCTGGCCCTGGAACCGACCCTCGGCGTTCCACGTCGTCCGGCCATGGCGGGCCACGATGAGGGTCAACCCCCCGGCGGTCTCGGTCATGCCGCCGCGCCGCGCAGCCAGTCCCAGATCAGGCGGCCTCCCGGGGGCGTGATGGCATCGCCGGGAGGCCAGGCGTGACTGCCTCCGGCGTAGAGAGCCAGGCCGACGCGGGTGCCGGACCGACACGTCGTCCACGTGGTCACCGCCACGTGGCCGGCCGTGGTCGCCGTCGCGGTGGGCCCACACGTGTCGCTGGCTCGGTAGTCGGCCGCTTGCGCAGTGACGGTGGGCTCGACGAACCCGCCGGCAGACTGCGGGGTGCCCCCCGCTCCGATGGTGAGCTCCGGGTCGGCGGTGGACGCCACCTCCAGGAAGGATACGTCGGGGCGATCGGTGCAGGTCGATGTCTCCGTCGCCCCGTAGACGGCGACGGCGGCGAAGAGGCTCGGATCAGCGCAGCTGAGACGGTAGGCCATCTTCCCGCCATTGCTGTAGCCGATCAGGTAGACCTGGCTCGACGAGGCGTCGGGCTGGTCCTGGAGGACGCGATGCACGACCGAGGTCAGGAACGCCAGGTCGTTGATCTGGTCTGCTTGGGCGCCTGCGCAGCAGGCTCCGGCATCCCAGCTCTGCTGATACCCGGCCGGGTACACCAGGATGGCCCGGCCAACGACCGACTCGAGCCCGTCGCGCCCCAGCTCCTGCTGCGGCGTCACATTCCGCCCGTGGAGGAACACCACCACCGGGAGGCGGGCCGCGGTCACGGCGGACGGGCGGGCCACCAGGAAGGTGCGGGTCCGCCCGCCGGAGACCAGCGAGGTGGTCGACGTCACCCAGGTGACCGGGGTCACCGGTCGCCGGGCCACGGTGGTGGGCGTCGTGGTCGCTGCCGGACCGGCGGCGCATCCCCCGAGAGCGACGACCAGGGCGACGCAAGCGCCGATGACGCTGCTGCGGAACCGCACCCCTCAGTACATCATGCGGGGATCGCGGTAGTGCTTGAACTCGATCAGGTTGTTCGATGGATCCTGCAGGACGAACGTCAGGTGCTCCTCGACCCGGTCCTTGAATCGGGGCTGGCAGGGCCGGTGGAAACGCAGGTCCCGCTGCTCGGCCAGGTAGAGGAGCGCGTCGAACTCCTCCCGGTGGCGGAACGTGATGCCGAAGTGGCGGGGATACAGCTCGGGCGGCTGACGGGACCAGTCGTCGGAGAGGTGGCACACCACCTGGTCGCCAAAGAAGTCGAGCGTGATGCGGTCGTCGTAGCGCCGGGCCAGGTGGCAGCCCAGGCCCGACACGTAGAAGTCCTGGGCCTCGTCGAGGTCGCGGGCCGGGATGGCCAGGTGGAAGGCGTTGGTGGCGTCACGCACGGCGCCGCACCAGGTCGTCCTCGTCGTCGGCCTCGAAGTGCAGCAGGGTGTCGGCTCGCAGGCCCAGGCGCAGCGTCTCCAGCCCGATGACATGGTCCGCGGCGATGTTGCCCAGGTTGACGTCCGCGCCCAGGCGAGTGATGAAGTAGCTCTGCAGCGTCTTCGACGGGGCCTCGAACAGCAACCGCTCCGCGGGGATGCCCGACGACACGATGTCCTCGATGAGGCCGAAGCGGAGCTCGCCGTCGGCCCGGCAGATCCCGCTCGTGCCACTCTCGCGCGCCTCGGTTATGACCAGCTCGGCGCCGGCTTCGATGTCCTCCTCGATGCAGTCCACCCACTGGGAGGGGGCGAGGCGCAGCGAGCGGTCCGAGTCCTTGAAACCGACCTCGCTGACGACTCGGAACCCGTGCTCCACGCACTTGCGGATGTAGGAGGCCTTCCCGGTGTTCGACAGGGGGATGGTGCCGTTCGACACCTCGAGCAGCTCGGTGCCATGGCGCCGGCACAGATCCCAGAAGGCCTCCAGCCGGTCCTGGATGACGAACTTCTCGAACAGGGTGCCACCGAAGTAGAAGTCGATGCCGAGCTCACGGAGCACCACGAGCTTGCGGTCCAGGTCCTTGGTGACGACCGCGGTGCCCCAGCCCAGCTTGACGACATCGATGAGCGGCGCGGCGCTGGTGACGGCGTCGACGAAGTAACCGGTGGGGAGACCGTGGTCGATCACCATGGTGATCCCGCGACGGCGGGGCTTGATGGCGCGGGTAGGGAGGTCGAGGTCCGTGATCACTGGAGTTCCTTTCGGAGCAGGGCGGGACGGCCCGTCAGCCACAGGCTGAGCGGGGTGCGGCGGATGGGGACGACGAGCAGGGCTGTGACGAGGTAGAGAACGGGCACGACCGCGAGGAGGATGATGGTCTCGGCAAAGATGCCCGGGATCCGTTGGAGCCACGCGGTGATCCCGACACCGGTGCCGATGGCCACGAGGAGCTGGAGTAGCAGTGGGTGGGCCAGGTAGATCCCGAACGACGCGTCGGCGCCCGCCGCGAACCGCCGCCGATCGCGTGCGGTCAGGCGGTCGGCGACCCACAACCCGATGGCGTAGAGAGCGCCCAGGCCCACCAGGCTCTCGACGACGACCGCCGGCTGGAACACCGACCCGGCCCGGGACGGGACGAAGCCCAGCACGTCGAGATTGACCAGGTAGACGGCGACGGCGACCGCCGGGGCGGCGACGGCGGCGGCCGCCAGCGCCCGGCCATGGGCTCGCGTCCACGCCGTGCACCGATCGAGGTGGATGGCGGCGAGCACCCCGACGACCACGTACAGCTGGTAGCTCGGCAGCCAGGAGCCGGGGTGGGCGAACCACCACGTCAGCGGGGCCGACAGGTGACTGCCGTAGGTGATGGTTGCGGTGAGGGCCAGCTGGAAGGCCACACTGGCCGCCAGGATGGCGGGGTGCCAGGGGGCGGCGCGGCGCAGCCATCGCACGATCCACGGGAAGACCAGGTAGAGCTGGAAGGTCAGCAACAGGAAGTACAGGTGGTAGCGGGCGCCGGCGTCGAGCAGGTCGGTCGCCAGGTGGCCGACCTGCTGGAGAGGAGTCCCCGGCGAACGGTCGGCCAGGAAGTAGACGGCGCTCCAGACCACATAGGGGGCAACGACCAAGGGAAAGCGCCGGCGCCAGAAGGCGCGCGGATCGACGGCCGGACGCCCGAGCGCGCTGTAGGCCAGCACGAAGGCGCTGAGGCACAGGAAGATCTCTCGCGTGGTGTGGAGCAGGGTCAGCATGCCTTGGCCGGTGGTGCTGGTCGAACCCAGCACCACCGAGGTGGTGTGGGTGGCGATCACGCCGCCGACCACCACGAACCGGACGACGTCGATGGCCGGGAGACGAGCCCGTCCCGTGGTTCCCGCGACGATCGGGGGAACGTCGCTGATCGGGTCCGGTCTGGCCACGGCCAGGCCGTCAGCCGGAGCCACGCCGATGACGCTCACCCGGTGCGCTCCCCGCCCGATCCGGCGGCGGCTGCGTCGGCGACCGCTCGGCGGAGCTCGCCGTGGCGGATCTTGCCCGTCGGACCAGATGGCAGGCTGTCGGCGACCACGATCTCGGCCGGACGCTTGAACCGGCTCAGCTCCTGCTCGCAGCGGGTCTCAAGCCGTCCGAGGAGGGCCTCCTCGTCGGTGCCCGAGGCGGCGAGGACGAAGGCGACCGGCTCCTCGCCGACGGTGGCGTGAGGCCGGCCGACGACGGCGGCTGCGCCGACCTCGGGGTCCTGGAGCAGGATCTCCTCGACCTCGCGGGGGAAGACCTTCTCGCCGCCACGGTTGATGACGTCGTCGACCCGACCGACCAGGTACACGAACCCGTCGGCGTCGAGCTTGCCGAGGTCGCCGGTGGCGAGCCAACCGTCGGCGTTCGTGGCCGGCCGGACGACTGGCGTGGCACCGACCGGCGCCCAGTACTCGGCGACCACGTTGACGCCGCGGATCTCCACCTGGCCCACCTGACCGGCGGCGAGCGGTCGGCCGGTGCGATCGACGATGCGGAGGTCGAGGCCGACCGGGCGGCCCACCGAGCCGGGGCGGCGTGCTCCCGGCTCCCTCGGGTTGGCGGCGATCTGGCTGGCGGCCTCGGTCATGCCGTAGGTCTCCAGCACGCCGATCCCACACCGCGCCTCGAATCGTTCCCGGGCGGCCCGGGGCAACGGCGCCGAGGCCGAGCGGACGAAGCCGATCCGGTCCGAGAGACCGCCTTCGGGGACGGGCTGCTCGCTCAGGACGGTGATGATGGCGGGCACCAGGTTCAGCCAGGTGGCCCGGTGGGCGTCGGCCCGAGCCCAGAACTGGGCGGCCGAGAAGCGCCGGTCGACGACGAGGCTCCCGCCGGTGAGAACGGTGGAGAGCACGCCCACCACCAGCCCGTTGATGTGGAACAGCGGCAGTGGGCTGTAGCCCCGGTCGGCCGCGGTCAGGCGGTGCTCGGCGGCCACGTTGGCCGCCGTGTGCACCAGGTGCGCCTCGGTCAGGGGCACGATCTTCGGTGTGCCAGTCGTGCCGGAGCTGGCCAGGATGACCGCCGCGTCCCGACTCGGCTCGGTGGCGGAAGCCGGCTTCTTGGCGGCGGCGGCGAGAGCCGGACCCGAGGGCCCGGTGGCCCAGCGACCGATGGTCGTGAGGTGGGCGACGGCCGGGGCCGCTTCGCGATCGGCGACCACGGCGTGCAGGCCGAGCGTCGCCGCCTGGCCCGACAGCTCGCTGGCTGCGGCCCTGGGGTCGAGGGGTGCGACGCACACCCCGGCAGCCAGGGCGGCCAGGAAGGATGTCGCCATCTCCAGCGGATCGCTGCAGACCAGGCCCACCCGGCCTCCTTGACCGATGGCGTCGGCCCGGTCGGTCCATGTCTCGGTGGCGGCGCCAATGTCCGCCCAGCTCCGGGTGGCGCCGCTGGCACCGTCGACGAACGCCACGTCCCCGCCGTTGGCCGCCCGGCGCTCCTCGAGGAGTAACCGGAGGAGAGGAGTGGCGCGGGCCATGCTCTCCTGGATACCCACACTTTGTGAAGGGGGCATGTCAGTTTCCTGGGAAGCTGATGAGGAAGTGGTGATCGGCCGGGCCACTGGTCCCTCGTCGGCTGGCGTCATCCCGTCGGGACGGTCACGGACCCGGCCGGGACCACTGCCGAGGATGGCCCGGGTGGCGCATTCCGGGGCCGGGGGCGCCCGGTGAGCAGGAGCGTGAGCGGCGTCCGTCGGGCCAGCCAGCTGAGCGCCACGGACCCTGCGATGGTGCCGACGAGGGCGAGGACGGAGGCCAACGGGGCCGGCAGCACCTGGTCGTTGTTGCCCAGGCCGTTGTTCAACAGGACGGTGAGGACCAGCGGGTGAGCCAGGTACACACCGAAGGAGATGTCCGAGCCCATCTGCACTGCCCGCTCACCCCGGCGGGGTCCGTCGGCCCACCGGACGCCGATGACAGCGAGGGCGAGGACTGCGGCGATGCAGGCGAGGATCATCACCGGCTGCAGGACCTCGGCGGCCTGCCTGGGACCGTCACCTCCCAGCTGGGCCAGGTAGCCGATCTCCGCCACCATGGCGGCGGCGGCGGCGAGGGCGAAAGCCCGGCCGGGGCGGCGGCGGACGAGCGCCTGCAGCATGTCCACATGCACGGCGGCGTAGCAACCGGCCAGGACATACACCGCGTAGGTCGGGAGCAGCTCGTAGCCGTGGTTCCAGAACCACGAGAGGGTTCCGGACGGCGCCGGCACGTACTGGAGCACGGCCAGCCAGGCCATGTTCAGGGCGCCGACGACCGCCAGGACCAGCCCGGCGTGGCCGGCGGTGCGCCGGACGACCCGCACCAGCCAGGGGAACACCAGGTACAGCTGCATGCTCACCAGGAGGAAGTACAGGTGGTAGAACGCGTTCCCGTCGACGATGTCCAGCCCCAGGGTGGGCCAGGAGAACGAGGGGTAGGGCGCGATCAGGAGATCCACGCCGTAGTAGACGAGGCTCCACGCCAGGTAGGGCACCACCACGAACGGGAAGCGGCGGCGCCAGAAGGGCCACGCCTCGATGCGGCGACCCAACGCCGAGTAGACGAGCACGAACCCGGTGAGGCTGAAGAACACCTCCCGACCGAACTGCAGCAGCAGCATGGCGCCATTCACCGCCCGGTTGCCCGGATTCTCGGTGTAGGCCAGCACGTGCACGGAGATGACTGCGGTGAACGTCAGCAGCCGGATGACGTCGAGGGACCACACGCGTCCGTGCGGCCGTGTGCCCAGGTCGTTCGCCATGCGAAACGAATGTTTCCCGGGGCCCCTGAGAGCAAACGCAAGCGATCCTGAAGGAACGATGAGAGAAGGGCGCCTGCCGCACTCGCTGCGCTCGCACGTCAGAGGTTGACGTGTCCGGGGGGCAGTTGGGCCAGCCCGGCCAGCACCAGGGCGCCGACGACGATCACGGCGCCCGATGCGAGCTGCGGGGTCCGGGCACGAGCGCGGCGGTCGTCGGCCTGGACGAACCCGAAGGCCACGGCCGCTCCGACCAGGAGCCCGCCGACGTGAGCACGCCAGTCGATGCCGGAGTCAGCGAAGCCGATGACGAGGTTGATCACGATGAGGGCAACGACCGTCCTCGTCTCCGTTCGGGTGCGCCGGGCCACCACGAAGTACGCGCCCATCAACCCGAAGATGGCGCCCGAGGCACCCACCCCGAGGGAGAGCAACGGGCTGAGCAGGTACGAGCACACCGAACCGCCCGTCGCGGCCAGGAGGTACAGCGCCAGGAAGCGGACCCGGCCCACGTGCAGCTCGACGGCCGGCCCGACGATGGCCAGGGTGAACATGTTGAAGAAGATGTGCGACAGGCTGACGTGGAGGAACGCCGCGGTGAGCAGCCGGTACCACTGGCCCTGGTCGATGGCCACCGGGAGGAGGCCGTAGTGCGCGTCGACCGAGGCCTGGTCGTGGGCGGTGGCCAGGTACACGACCACGTTGGCCACGATGAGCGCGATGACGACCGGCGACGGTCGGGTGGAGCCCAGGGTCGCCGTCGCCGCCGGCCGCCATCGGGTCACCGGCGCGCGGCGGTGCCCCTGGCGGGTGCAGGTGGCACACTGCCAGCCGACCGGCGCCTCGCGCATGCAGTCGGGACAGATGGGCTGACCGCACCGGCGGCAGAGAGCGCCGGCAGTGCGATCGGGATGGCGGTAGCAGGCGGTGGCGCCCGGGCCGGTCGCGGTCACCCGCCCATGGTGCCCGACCCCAATGGTGCCCGACCGCATGGCCCGAGCCTTCAGCGTCCGGGGATCACGTTCCAATGGCGGATGACCGGGTACTCGTGCTCCCAACCGAGGACCGAGACGGTGGCGGTGTCCAATCCGAGGCGCTGGCCCACCGCGACCTGGTCGTCGATCCAGCGAGCGGCAAGGACTCGCGAGAAGTGGCCGTGGCCGACCACGGCGATCTGGGCACCGGCCGGCTCGGCGCGGAGCCGACGTATCAGGCGGTCGGCTCGAGCTCCGACGGCGTCCGCCGTCTCCCCGCCGGGCCACGGCCCACGCCAGATAGACCAGTCGGGCAGCTCGGTGCGGATGTCGTCGGAGGTCCGTCCCTCCAGGTCGCCGTAGTCCCACTCGACCAGGTCGGGGTCGACGGCGAACGGCTCCAGTCCGGCCAGCTCGGCCGTGCGCCTGGCCCGCCGACGGGGGCTGACGAGCACCAGGTCGAACTGGCGGCCACCAACCCATCCGGCCACGGCGCGCGCCTGGCGCTCCCCTTCCGCCGTCAGGGGGATGTCCGTGCGGCCGGTGTGCTGACCGCTCCTTGACCACGCGGTCTCGCCGTGGCGCACGATCGTGACCACCGGTCCCGGGGATGCCATGGCCGCATCCTTCCCGCCGCGTCGTCCGACCGCCACCGGCACGGTCGGTTTGACCGGTTGGCCCGAACGGGCATGACACCACCATGGCTGCGGCGACCGGCTCCCCCGCCAAGGCACCGGACCCGGACCCAAGCGGTCGGGCCACGGTACGGCTCCCACCCGTCCCGGCCAGCGCCCGGGTGGCACGCGAGCTCATCCTGTCGGTCACCGGGCGGGAGGAGGACCCGGCGGCCGCCCTGGTGGTCACCGAGCTGGTGACCAACGCCGTCCTGCACGGGCGGTCCGAGCTGGACCTTACCGTCGAGTTCGACGGGGCCGCCGTCACCCTGGTCGTCCACGACGAGGGCCCGGGGTGTCCAGTGGCCTACCCCTTCGAACGGGACGGCGAGCCGGCCACCTCCGGGCGTGGCCTGGCCATGGTGCAGCAGATCTCCGACGATTGGGGGATCACGCCCGACGCCTCCGGAAAGGCGGTGTGGGCCCGGGTGACCCTGGACTGATCCTCGCCCGGAGCAGAATGCTCGGGTGAGCAGCATCGTCGACTCCGTCCTGCACCTGCACGGCTGGGCCGCGTTGGCGATCGTGTTCGGCCTTCCCCTGCTGGAGTCAGCCGTGTTCGTGGGGTTCGTGATCCCGGGCGAGACGGCGGCCTTGCTGGCCGGCGTCCTCGTCTTCCAGCACCGCTTGAACTTGCCCGAGGCCATCGCCGCCGTCGTGCTCGGCGCCATCATCGGCGACACCATCGGCTACGAGGTGG
This sequence comes from Acidimicrobiales bacterium, assembly GCA_965276635.1. Lineage (GTDB taxonomy): Bacteria > Actinomycetota > Acidimicrobiia > Acidimicrobiales > Palsa-688 > CBDIBC01. Next base: position 1,000,922 of record CBDIBC010000005.1, read on the forward strand.
GTCGGCGGTGGGGCACCCGGCTGCTGGAGGGCCCGCTGTCGCGATGGATCCGCCCGGATCACGTGGCCCGGGCCGAGGAGGTGCTCCGCCGCTACGGCGGTTGGGCGGTCTTCGTCGGTCGCTTCACCACGGCGCTGCGGGTGCTGATCCCCGGGATCGCTGGTACCGGCCGCATGCCCTACCGACGGTTCGCGCTCTTCAACGTGACGGGCGGGATCCTGTGGGGCGTCGGCTTCGTGCTGCTCGGCTACGCGGCAGGCGCCAGCTGGCGGCAGGTGGCCGGCACCGCCGGCACCGTCGGGTTGGTGGCGGCAGCCGTCGCGGTGGCGGCCGTCGTCGTGGTGGTGCTGGTGCGCCGGCGGCGCCGGTCAGGCGTCCCGGCGACGCAGGAGGACGGCGCCGGCCCCGAGTAGCACGGCCACCACCACGACCAGCTCGGCGAACCCGGCCCACGGGCTGAGGGTGTGGGCGGCGCGGTAGACGTTGCCGACCTGCTGGCCGGCCTGGGTCGGCCAGAACTTCTCGAAGCTGTCGCGCAGGTTGGAGGGCAGCGCGGCGCCGATACCCGGCAGGACGAAGGCGACGACCACCACCAGCACGATGCTCAGTGCGGTGTTGCGGACGAGGAAACCGAAGGCCAGACCGAGCAAGCCGAGCGCAGCCAGGTACAGGCCGCTGCCGATGACCGCTCGGAGCACCTGCGGGTCGCCGAGCTGCACGTAGGGTGCGGCGTTGTTCTGGATCAGGGCCTGGCCGAGGAAGAACGACACGAAGCCGAGGATCTCCCCCACCACCGCGGCGAGCAGGGCGAAGACCAGGACCTTGCCGGCCAGCACCCGGCCCCGACGGGGCACGGCAAGCAGGCTGGTGCGGATCATGCCGGTGGAGTACTCGGCGGTGATGAAGAGCACCCCGAGCACGGCGATGGCGATCTGGGCCAGGGCGATCCCCGACTCGCTGATCGATGCCGGATCCCACTTGGCCTTGTCGCTGACGCTGGCCGAGCCGTAGTGGCCCGAGGCGGCGGCGGCGATGAGGGCGCCGACCCCGATGGCCAGGACGGCGGTGACCGCCAGGGTGACCCAGGTGGAGCGGACGGTGCGCAGCTTGGTCCACTCCGAACGGACCACGTCGCCGAACCGGGCGGGGCGGAAGTCGGCGGGGCGGCCGCCGTCAACCGCGGTGGGGGAGGCGGTGGCCGTCATCGCCGCGTCGTTGCCGTGGTCGAATATTCGACGCTGTCTCGGGTCAGCTCCATGAAGGCCTCTTCCAGGGATGCCTGCTGTGGCGTCAGCTCGTGCAGGATCAGCTGGTGCTTGGCGGCCGTCTCACCGACCGTGGCGCTGTCCAGGCCGGTCACGTCCAGGGCGCCGTCGCCGACCAGGCCGACCCGAGCCCCCGCCTGGCTCAACACCGCCGCCAGCTCCTCGGCCTGTGGGCTGCGGACCCTGACCGAGTGGCGGGAGCTGCCCTTCACCAGGTCGTCCACACTGCTGTCGGAGATCAGCCGGCCCCGGCCGATCACCAGCAGGTGGTCGGCGGTGAGCGCCATCTCGCTCATCAGGTGGCTCGAGACCAGCACCGTGCGCCCCTCCGCAGCCAGCGACCGCATCAGGTTCCTGATCCACAGGATGCCTTCGGGATCGAGGCCGTTCCCCGGCTCGTCGAAGAGCAGGACGCCGGGATCTCCGAGCAGCGCGCCGGCGATCCCCAGCCGCTGGCCCATGCCGAGCGAGAAGCTGGAGGCCCGGCGGTGGGCCACGCTCTGCAGCCCGACCATCTCCAGGACCTCGCCGACCCGGGAGCGACGGATGCCATTGGACTGGGCCAGCACCCGCAGGTGGTTGGCTGCCGTGCGTCCTCCGTGCATGGCCTTGGCGTCGAGCAGCGACCCCACCTCCCGGAGGGGAGCGGGCAGGTCGCGGTATGCACGACCGGCCACGGTCACCGTGCCCTCGGTGGGGTTGTCGAGGCCCAGGATGAGACGCATGCTGGTCGTCTTCCCCGCACCGTTCGGACCGAGGAACCCGGTGACCCGCCCGGGGGGGACGGAGAAGGAGAGGTCGTCGACCGCCAGGGTCGGTCCGTAGCGTTTGGTGAGGTTCCGTGCCTCGATCATGAGCACTCCGGGGGCCGGCCGTCGTCGTCGTCGGACATTCTGCCACGCGCGGTAGCGTCGCCACGCATGCCAGGCGCTCGCCGACCCGCCATCGAGGTGCGGGACCTCGTCGTGCGATACGGACGCGCCGTGGCCGTCGATCGGCTGGATCTGCAAGCCGACGCCGGTCAGGTGCTGGCACTGTTGGGCCCCAACGGGGCCGGCAAGACCAGCACGGTCGAGGCTATGGAGGGCTACCGCCGACCGGCGGCGGGATCCGTCCGGGTCCTGGGCATCGATCCCTGGGTCGACGGGCGGGCGCTGGTGGCGCGCATCGGCGTCATGCTGCAGCGCGGCGGGATTTATCCGGCGATGGGTGCCGGCGACGCCCTGCGCCTCTTCGCCAGCTACTACGACCGCCACGAGGACCCCGCTGCGCTCCTGCGCCGCCTGGGCCTGACGGAGGTGGCCCGGACGCCCTGGCGGCGCTTGTCGGGCGGCGAACAGCAGCGCCTCAGCCTGGCGCTTGCCCTGGTCGGACGGCCCGAGGTGGTCTTCCTCGACGAGCCCACCGCCGGCGTCGATCCGCAGGGGCGCCTGGCCATCCGCCAGGTGATCAGCGAGCTGCGCGACGGAGGGGTGTGCGTCATGCTCACCACCCACGAGATGGACGAGGCCGAGCGCCTCGCCGATCGGGTCCTCATCGTCGACCACGGCCGGGTCGTCGCCGCCGGCACCCCGACCGAGCTGATGACCGGCGGCGCCGGCGCATCCATCCACTTCGGTGCACCCCCGGGCATCGACGTCGAGGACCTGGGCCGGGCCATCGGTGCCCCGACCCGCGAGGAACGCCCGGGCGAGTACGTGATCGCGGCTGAAGCCCGACCGGCCACCGTGGCCGCCGTCACCGCCTGGCTGGCCGAACGCGACCTGCCGCTCGCCGATCTGCGAGCCGGGCGGGAGCGCCTGGAAGACGTGTTCCTGCGCCTGACCGGACCCGCCGAATGAGGACCCAACCCACCCGGCGCGCCCACCCGCTGCTGGCCCAGTCACGCGCCGAGATCCGCATGAGCCTCAAGCAGGGCGAGCAGCTGCTGCTCACCCTGGCCATCCCGGTCGGGCTGCTGGTGTTCTTCTCCCTGGTCGACGTGCTGCCCGAACCGGCCGGAACTCGCCATCCCGTCGACTTCCTCGCCCCGGGGATACTGGCTCTGGCGGTGATGTCGACGGCGATGGTCGGCCTCGGCATCGCCACCGGTTTCGAGCGCCAGTACGGGGTCCTCAAGCGGTTGGGCACCACACCGCTCGGGCGCCCTCGACTGCTCGGCGCCAAGACGCTCGCCGTCGCCACGGTCGAGATCATCCAGGTGGTCGTGGTGGTGGGCGTTGCCGTCGCCCTCGGCTGGCACGTGCGCGGTCGCCCGGCGCTGGCCGTGCCTGCCCTCGTGGCCGCCACTGTCGGGTTCGCCGGGATCGGGCTGCTCATGGCCGGCCGCCTCCGCGCCGAGGTGAACCTGGCCGCCGCCAACGGCCTCTATCTGGTGCTGCTCCTCCTCAGCGGCATGATCATCCCCCTCAGCACGCTCCCCGCCCCCCTGCGCGCCATCGCTCGCGTTCTCCCCTCCGGGGCGTTGTCGGACGCCCTGCACGGCGCGCTGACCGCCGGCGGCTCGGTGCCCACCCGAGCCTGGGTCGTGTTGATCGTGTGGGCGATCGCCGCCCCTGCCGCGGCGGCCACCACGTTCCGTTGGGAGTAGGAGCGGCGGCCACCGCTCGCCCCTTTGCCCGACCGATCCGGCCGATCCAGGATCAGCGCAACACCAGCTGGTCCACCGCCATGGCCACGAACAGGACGGTCACATAGGTGATCGACCAGTGGAACAGCCGCATGGCCCGAGCCTCGGTGCGATCCCGGTACAGCCCGGCGGCCAGGGCGCAGAACACCGCGCCGGACACTGCCGCGGCGGCGAAGTAGACGACCCCGAGGCCGGCCGACCACCCGAACAGCACGGACGCGGCCAGGACCAGGACGGAGTAGACGAGGATCTGGCGGGCCGTCCGCTCGAAGCTGGCCACCGCCGGGAGCATCGGCACGTCGACCGCCCGATAGTCCTCGCGGTAGCGGATGGCCAGCGCCCAGAAATGCGGCGGGGTCCACACGAAGATGAGGGCGAACAGGACCAGCGGCGCCAGGCTCAGCGATCCGCGCACCGCGGCCCAACCCACCAGCACGGGAACCGCCCCGGCCGCCCCGCCGACCACGATGTTCTGGCGCGACGAGCGCTTCAGCCAGAGCGTGTACACGAAGACATAGAAGAGGGTGGCGCTCACGGCCAGGCCGGCGGAGAGCAGGTTGACCGTCGCCCACAGCTCGGCGAACGCCACCACCTCCAGGGCGACGGCGAACACCAGCGCCTGGCGCGGTGCCACCACGCCGGTGACCAGCGGCCGCCGCGCCGTGCGGTGCATGACCGCATCGATGTCACGGTCGACGTACATGTTGATGGCGTTGGCCCCACCGGCGGCCAGTGTGCCCCCGACCAGGGTGGCCAGCATCAGCGTCCACGCCGGCCAGCCCCGGGCGGCCACGATCATGGTCGGCAGGGTCGTCACCAGCAGGAGCTCGATGATCCGGGGCTTGGTCAGGGCCACGAACCCACGGGCGCGCTCGCCCACCGAGAACGGCCGGGCTGTCGGAGCACCGTTGACCAGCGACGCAGCCGCGACGCCGGGATCGAGGGAGCCCGACTCGGCTGGTGCGGTGGGAACGAACATGACGTCGCAGAGACTACGGCAGTCCACCCCCGGCCAACAAAGCCCGGGGGCCGGATGGGAGGAGGATCCCTCTCGGCTCTAGCATGCACGTCCGATGTCCGTTCCCGGCCCGCTGTCCGCATCGGCGGGGTCCCCGACGGCGCCGGCCGGAGCGGCGCGGCCCGCCCTGATCGCCACCGGTTGGGCCGTCGTGCGACACCGACGGCTCAGTCCGGCTGCCTTCCGGTTCGTCGCCCTCCTGTCGGTGTGGGCGCTGGGCCTGATCATCGTCAGCGGCGGGCTGGTGCGCCTCACGCAGTCGGGGCTCGGCTGCCCGGACTGGCCGACGTGCGCGTCGAACCGCGTCGTGGCGCCGTGGCGCTTCCATGCGTGGATCGAGTTCGGCAACCGGCTGATCACCGCCGGTCTCTCCGTCGTGGTGGTGCTCGCCGTCGCCGCCGCCCTCCTCCGCGTAACCCGCCGGCGCGACCTGACCTGGCTGGCCGTCGGGCTGGTGGGCGGGATCGTCGCCGAGATCGTCCTCGGGGGGCTCACCGTCGAGCACAAGCTCGCCCCCCAGTTCGTGATGGCGCACTTCCTCCTGGCGGTGCTCTTCCTGGCCGACGCCGTGGTCCTCCACCATCGGGCCGGTCTGGCCGACGAGGCCATCCCCGGTCGCCCCGGGCGTAGCCGTCCCGCCGGCCGGCCGGTGAACCTGGTCACCCGCAAGCAGAGGGTCCTCTCCGCCCTGCTCCTCGCAGCCACCGCGTTGGTCGTCGTGCTCGGAACCATCGTCACGTCGACCGGTCCCCACGGTGGCGACGCCACCGCCAAGCGCTTCGCGTTCTCGCTCCACGACGTGGCTCAGCTGCACGGGACGTCGGTGGAGCTGCTGCTGGCGTTCACCCTGCTCACGCTGTGGAGCATCAGCCGCTCTGGGCCGCCGCGGTCGGTCCTCCGTCGTGGCGAGGTGTTCCTCGTCGTGCTGATCGCCCAAGGCGGGATCGGCTACCTGCAGTACTTCACCGGGGTCCCCACCGGCCTGGTGGCGCTCCACATCCTCGGGGCTACCGCCGTGGTGATCGCCGCGCTGCGATTCCACCTGGGCCTGACCACCCGCACCGCCGTGGCGGCGACGCCGTGACGGCGACGCCGGTCGAGATCCGCGAGCCGGAGGTCACCCAGTCCGTCGAGCCGGACCGACCCTGGAAGGTCATCGTCTGGAACGACCCCATCAACCTCATGTCCTACGTCACGTTCGTGTTGCAGAAGCTGTTCGGCTACAGCAACGCGAAAGCGCACGAGCTCATGCTCGACGTCCACTTCAAGGGCAAGGCGGTCGTGTCCGACGGGCCCAGGGAGAAGGCCGAGCTCGACGTGTTCCGCCTGCACGAGCACGGCCTGTGGGCGACCATGGAACACGACAGCTGACGGCGCCGATGCCCATCTTCCGACGTCCCGTGCGCCGCACCCGGCGCGGCACGTATCAAATTGGCTTCGGCACCGCCGAGCGGGACCTGCTCCGCTCCATGGTCCCCCAGATGCGCGACCTCCTGGCCGACCCCGACCAGCCCGGGATGCGGCGCCTCTTTCCCCCCGCCTATCACGAGCAGGTCGACGGCGAGCGCCAGGAGGAGTACCGCCGGCTGATGCAGGAGGACCTGGTGGCCCGTCACGGCGACGCCCTGGACATCCTGGAGCGCACCGCCGACGCCGAAGAGGTGACCGCCGACGAGCTCGAGGCATGGGCCCGGGCCCTGAACCAGGTGCGGCTGGTACTCGGCACCCGCCTCGACGTGACCGAGGCCGACGAGCCGGGCGCCGCCGCCGACCCCGAGCATCAGCTCTACTACCTCCTCGGATACCTCCAGGAATGCGTGATCGCCGCCCTCTCCGGGGAAGGGTGAACACGGGGACGTCGCCGGGGCGCTCTTGCTGACAGGACCGGGCCAGGAGCGAGGCGCCGTGGAGGAGAGCAACCATCCCACTGCCGAGGACCGCTTCAGCGTGGAGCCGACCGTCATGTTGCACGTCCGGCGCTGGTCACCGCCCGGCGCGACGGGGGTCCCGGTGCTGCTCGTGCACGGCCTGGGGGACAACGCCCGGCAATGGGACGGGGTGGCGGCGACATTGTCGGCCGGCGGCCATCCGGTGGTGGCCCTCGACCAGCGTGGCCACGGCCGATCCGACAAGCCCGGCCACGGGTACGACTTCGCCACGTTGACCTCGGACCTGCGCATGGTCCTCGGCCAGCTCGGTTGGCTCGGCGGCGCCCGGATCCCGTTCGTGGCCGGCCACGGATGGGGCGCCAACGTGGTGCTGGAGCTGGCCGTCCGCCACCGCGACACCCTCCGGGGGCTGGCGCTGGTCGACGGGGGCACCATCGAGCTGAGCGGACGGTTCGCCGACTGGCCCACCTGCCAGGCCGCCATGGCTCCGCCCGACCTGGGCACGATCACCGCCGGCCGCCACGCACGCATGCTGCGCACCCGCTACCCCGACTGGCCCGACAGCGGGATCACCGGCCTGCTGGCCAACCTCGACGTCCAGGCCGACGGCACCGTCCGACCTTGGCTGGCGCCGTCGCACCATCTCGCCGCGCTCACCCACCTGTGGAACCACCATCCCCCGGCGCGCTACCCGCTCGTCACTGTCCCGCTCCTCCTCGTCACCTCCGTCGACCTCGACGCCCCCGACGCCCGCTTCGACGCCCCGCTCCGCCACGAGATCGACCGGGCCCGCCAGGCGCTCCCCCACGCCATGGTGGTGTCGTTGCCATGCGACGACCACCTGCCCGCCGCCCGGCCCGACCAGGTCGCCGCCCTCATCCACGCCGCGACCGAAGACAGACCGGGTACCCCCTCCCCTGCCCGCTGAGCAGCTGAGGTCGTGCTCCCGGGATCGCTAACCTTGGGAACCGCCTGCCCCCATCGTCTAGCGGCCTAGGACACCGCCCTTTCAAGGCGGCAGCACGGGTTCGAATCCCGTTGGGGGTGCTCCGATCAACCGCAGGTCAGACGCTAGTTTGCAGCCTGCCGGCTCTCGTTGGCGGACCGTCAATCTGCCCGCGTGCCATTAACGTGCCATCACGGATTAGATTCGTGCCATGGCACGGGCGCCGAGGGACCGGGGCACGGGAGCGGTCCGCAAGCTGCCGAGCGGCCGGTGGCAGGCCCGGATGCTGGTCAACGGCAGGCACATCTCGCTCGGCAGCTACGCCCAGAAGGCCGACGCCAACGCCGCCCTGCGCGACGCCCTCGGAGCACAGGACGCCGGCACCTGGGTCGACCCTCGCCAGGGCAGGATCACCTTCGGCAGCTACGCGGATGAGTGGATCGCCGGCCGCCACGACCTGGCCATGCGCACACGGGACGACTACGAGGACCTCCTCCGCCTGCACCTGAAGCCGGCCTTCGGCGCCACCCCGCTGGCGGACATCTCGGTCCTGGCCGTCCGCCGCTGGTGGTCCCGCTCCAGCGGTCCCGACGGGCACGGCCGGGTCCCGAAGACCTACCGGCTCCTGCGAGCCATCCTCAACACGGCGGTCGAGGACGGCCTCATCCCACGCAACCCCTGCCGCATCAAGGGTGCCGGCGCCGACAACACCCCCGAACGCCCCACGGTGACCGTCGAGCAGGTCTACGCCATCGCCGACGTCATCACGCCCCGCTACCGGGGACTGGTCCTCCTCGCGGCGTTCACCGGCCTGCGCTTCGGCGAGCTGCGTGCCTTGCGCCGCAAGCGCCTCCACCTCGACGGGGCCACAGTCCTCGTAGCCCCCGAGGACGGCAACGTGCAACGGGACCGCAGCGGGACAGCCCGCTTCACTCGCCCGAAGAGCCGGGCCGGAGCCCGAACCGTCGCCATCCCCGCCCCGATCGTCGAGGAGATGAGAGTCCACCTCGCGCTCGTCGGCGACCACGGTCCCGAGGCGCTCGTCTTCCCTGCCGACAAGAGCGCTGACGGGATGCGACCGTTCCACGCCGAGGCGTTCGGGCGCCAGTGGCGCAAGGCGCTCACCAAGGTCGACGGGCTGCCGGACGGCCTGGTGTTCCACGACCTGCGCCACACCGGCAACACCCTCGCCGCCGGCACCGGCGCCAGCACCCGGGAGCTGATGGCCCGCATGGGCCACGCCAGCCCCCGGGCGGCGCTCATCTACCAGCACGCCTCGGCCGAGCGCGACAAGGTGATCGCCGAGGCCCTCGGAGCGCAGATCAGAGAGGCGCAGGAGCGCCGGGCCGACCCGGCCTCGTGACGCCACGTCCCAGCGTGGCGGTTCGGCGCTTCGACGGTCTGTGAAGTGGTGGCCAGTCTCCGGCTCGTGCTGGGCTGGCCTGCTGCGTTGGGTCGTTGGAAGTAGCCACGTCTCCGGCCGGGTTGCCCGTCATGACGCCACGTCCCATCGCGGCGGCTCGACACGGTTGCGTTCGAGGTAGGCGTGTATGTCGGCCTCGGCGATGACGATGCGGCGGCCGGCGCGGCTGAAGGGGAGACGGCGCTCTTGGACGAGGCGCCGCAGGAGTCGCGGCGAGAACGCCGGGAACGCCTCCGCCGCCTGTTGCAGGGTGAGGTACCGTCCGCGGGCGGTGAGAGCGGTCTCCTGACCCACAGCACGGGACCCGTTGGTCGGTCGGCTCACTGGTCCGCTCCCCACCCGTGCCGGGGCACGTTGGGCACCCCGGCTCGGCAGTGATGGGCGGGACGGCGAGCGGAACCGGCCGACCCGGACGACCATCGCTGGTCGCCGTCGCCGACCCCGGGCTTGGCGGCGTCGGCTGGACGGTCGGTGTGGCATGCGTCGTCGTGATGGACATGCTCGGCTCCGTCCATCATCTGGCCGCCTTCAAGCCCGTGACGATCTGCTCGCCGGGGGAACCCTCGGGTGACCGTGCCGACCCCGCAGACCGCGGCGGCTTCGACACCGGGCATGTCGGCGGTCAGCTCGACACCGGTACCGCCGGCCATGTCGACGACCGCGGCCTCGACGACGTCCCGTGAAGCGGCGACCGCGACGTCGGCCTCGGCCAGTACTTCGGCCCGGCGGGCTCTCGCCTGGTCCAGCCGGGTGGTGGCGCGAGGGTGGGCGGCGTCGAGAGCGTCCAGGGTTCGCTGGGTGCGGCGGACTTCGTCCCGGACGGGCATGGTGACCTCCTGTCAGAAGCCACGCCCTGTGGCCCCTACATGGTCACCGCCGGACGGTCCACCCTATTTGGGGGCCCAGGCCTCTCTGCCCGTGGGAGCGCGGCCACTCGGTCACTCGTTGACGGTCCGGGCAGGGAGCCGGGCGAGGAGGCGTAGCTCCGCCCGGCTCCGGCCGACCAGACGGGGTCCGGCTGTCCCATAGCCGAGGATGACCTTGCTCGCCTCGGCCAGAACGATCCGGGCGGCCAGCACGACGGCTCCGGCTTCGGCCAGCGACCGGTCCCGTTCGGCGACGGCCACCTCAACCGCCGCCTTCGCCTGGATGGCGGACGCCTTCCGCTCGGCCTCAACGACAGAGCGCACCGACCGGCGACGACAGACCGCCTCGAAGCGAGCCACGCTGAGCCCGCCGGTCGCCGCCAGCAGCTTGCGATCCATGCGCGCCGCCACCCGGTCCCGAACCTCGACAGCCCGTTCCCAGCTCCGGTAGGCGTCCTCCCAGCCAGCCGCCCCCTCAGCCAATCGCTCAGTCGCTACCTCCAGCTCAGCTTGCTCCATCACCCGCCAGCCACACCCATCTGCCGTCACTCGGACAGACCAATCCCACCGCTACTGCTGCCACCTCGACCCACCACCCTGCCCATCACCTTCCAAACCAGAATCTCCGGCTTTACACAGTTGGCATTCGAGGAGCCATTCGCTTCGCCGGCGTGACAACGTAGAGGTGACACGACCACATCCTCACGGGCAGAAGGGACGGCGAGAACCGCCCGGACAGGCGGCCCGGGGAAGGCCAAAGACGGCCAATAGCGTGGACCGCCCGACGGTGAGCATCAACACCCTCACAGTCTCGAGTGTTGCGACCACCGCGAGGACCCAAGCAACCTGCTACGGCACCTCCAGCGGGATCCGCCGAGCGAACTCAGGCTCGTGTCGGATGGGGATGGCTGACCGGTCGCCCTCTAGGCTCCAGAGGTGGAGCTGACGATGCGAACTGCTGTGGAGGCGGATCTTCCGACGATCCTGACGCTGTGGGTCGAGGCGGCTGCCGAGCCCGGCCATACCGACGATCTCGCCAGTCTCAGACAGCTGATCGAGCACGACCCGAACGCCCTCGTAGTGGCCGAGGAGGCCGATGAGATTGTGGGCTCCATCATCGCGGCTTGGGACGGCTGGAGAGGATCGATCTACCGGCTAGCGGTCGCTCCGTCGCGACGGCACCACGGTCTTGGGAGGCGCTTGGTCCAGGAGGCGGAGGTCCGACTCGCTTCCGTCGGAGCCCGCAGGCTGCAGGCGATCGTCGTCGAGACGGACCCGAGAGCTACGGGATTCTGGCGCGCTACGGGTTGGGAGGAGCAGATCGAGAGGCTTCGATTCACCCACGGATAGTCCACCACAACGGCCGCAAGCCGATCCACCAGCGACCCACTCCCGGCCCTGCCGGTGTCGGATCTGATGAGATTGAGCCGATGACGACCAACCCGGCGACCCAGTACGCCACGGAGCTGAACCTGCTCGCTCGCCAACGGCTCTGGGAGCGCCAGGAGCCTGCCTTCGATGTCGTCGGGTGGGCCCTCGACCTCGCCGGCGTCAACGCCGGCTCCCGGGTGCTCGACGTGGGTTGCGGCAACGGCCGGTATCTCGCTGCCATAAGGTCGCTGAGGGCCGACGCAGTCGGCTGTGACCTGTCGGTGGGGATGCTGAAGTCAGGACCGACCGGAAGCGTCGTCGCCGCCGACGCTGTGGCCCTGCCCTTCTCGGCAGGGCAGTTCGACGTCGTCTTGGCCCCCCACATGCTTTACCACGTGGCCGACCGCCCGGCCGCTGTGCGAGAGCTCATGGATAGCACCTACAACGATCGGGACCATCGGCGGCGGCGGGCGAGGGCCGAGTTGGCCCGGGTCGACCGCGACTTGAAGAACCTTAGAGCTGAGGTTGCTGCGCTGATGGAGCACCGCGCCAAGCTGCTTGCCGAGCTGGAAGCATGACCATCGCCGGGCGCCGGCGCGGCCCCTATTTGCGGTAGACGCCGGTGCGACCACCTGTCCCAGACCGCCGGATATCGGCCCAGTATTGAATGTCGAGGGCGTAGCGCAGGGCTTGGTCGAGCCTGACCCGGGTGTCGAGGTCGAGATGACCAACGGCCTCTGGCTCGAGGAGCGTGATGGGAATGGTGATCAGGTTGTCGCAGCTGATGACGCTCTGATCGGGAAGGCCCTGCGCAGGCCCGACTTCGACTTCCGAACGTATGCCACGGATCCTTCGGGTGATCGGTGCGCACGTAATCGTGGTGAGGACAGCGATGGCAGCGTCTCGGGTGAGGACGCAGACAGGCCGGAGCGGGTCATCGCCGGTGACCTCGACGCCTGGTACAAGCTTGATGCCTCGGTCATGGGAGAGGAGAACCATACCGATGTCGCGGCGCGGTCGCCGACCCCGCTGTTCGCCATGCCATGGTCGAGGACTACCGGGCCGGCCCCGACGTGGACCGAGCCGCCGACGACGCCGACTGGGCCGCCGGTCGGAATATCACCAGCCCTCCGCTGGTGGTCTGGGGCACCCGCGACGACCTGCCCGACCTGTACGACCACGACGTGCTCGGCATTTGGGAGCCGTGGGCCGCCGACCTCCGAGGCCATGGCATCGACACCGGCCACCACATGATGGAGGAGGCACCTCAGCAGCTCGCGAACATCTTGATCGACTTTCTCGCCCGGTAACGGATCCCTCAGCGGACACCGACAGGCTCTCGGCTGTCTGCTATGGCTCGACCTCAACGTCAGCGAGCAGACGGAGACGGCGGGCGACCACGGCGAGCCGTTTGTCCGCCGTCCACAGCCGAGCGTCCGCAGTGAGCCGGGTCGCGGCGAGAAGCTGGGCGTCGACGTATCCGACGCCCAGCCCGTAGAGCTGCTCTGCCTCGATCAAGCCGAGGACCTCGGCATCGGTGGCGATCTCGGCCGATGGGAGGCCGGTCAGCAGACCCAGGATGTCTTGCCGCTGGGACAGGTGGCCGAGGGCCAGTTCGCCCGTCACCCACGGGTGAACGAGCACCAAGCCATGGTCGAGTAGGTGGGCCAAGGCCGGCTCACCGGCCCGGAGATGGTCCACCCATACGGAGGTGTCGACCAGGATCACCGAGGCTCGGCCCGGCGGCGAGGCGGCGCCGTCAGTCCACGCTCAGTGCCACCGAGCCGGGCTAGGCGCCGGGCACTCTCCCGTTCGATCAACGCTCGCAGTGCTTGGCGTACCAGGGCGCTCTTCTCGGAGGTCCCGGTAAGACGCTGCGCCTCGGCGAGGAGGTCGTCATCAAGAGCAAGGGTCGTCCTCATGGCCACCTTCCAGGCACGAACATCAACATCCCGCGATGATCCTAGCCGTGCCGCCGGCGCGTTGCACATGACGATCGGCTTGCGGAACCGGGAGCGTAGGTGCTGGTGAGGTGAGCGAGCCGCCGTATGACTCATGACCTGGAGCCGTGTGCCGGGCTTGACCTCGCCGGGGTCGCACAGAGACGCTCCGTCCCGGGCCTACTTGCAGACGAAGGCGCCGACGTCGCCTTCGACAATGAAGGCTCCGTCGTGGTGGATGACTTCGCCCACTCGGCATCGTACGTCGTCGACCAAGCGATCCCAGGAGTACGTCAGCTCCCGGCCGTAGATGTCACCTACGCTGGTGACGTAACCAGCGATTATTTCAGAGTCGGTGACAACGGCCCGTCCGGGCTCGCACGGGCGAACGCAGCGGACATCGTCGAAGGCAACGGACATCTGCTCGGCTCCGTTCTCGAGCGAGAACACTTCAGCGAGTCGATCGGTCCATCTCCACTCGGGCTGTAGAGACGCGGCTGCCTCTTGGACGACCGCTCGCAGGGAAGCCAAATGGCCTGCGCCGTTGGCGACGACAACGCACCGACCCCCGGGGCTGAGAACACGGCGGAGACTCCTCGACCTCGCGCCGCAGGAGCCTCAGCGAGCGGGCTGCGGCGCAGAATGACACTGTCGCCGAGAGCTCAAGGTAGGGGACGGAGTGCCGAACCGGCGCTCCGCGACCTCGTTCTGGGCCAGACAACCTGTCCCAGAACGCGCGCGGTCGTTCGGCTCGGACGGGCGTCCCCGAAGTACCGGTAGGGGGCGAACAAAACGTGCCCTCCGTAATCTAATCCATCCTCTGCCGTTGCCACAGAAACGTAGAACAGCACATCGGGGCTGCCTGGCCGGGGCAGCGCATGCGCGGGACTTCGGGGTGTTGGAGTGCGCCGGGCTGCCGGGTCGATGGACGTGATGGCGTGGTGCCCCGAGTCTGCCCGGCGATGGTCGACCCGCCGTTCCTCATCGATTGACAGAGCAGGGCGGGAGCCGGGGAACACCTACTCGAGCGTGAGGCCGTGGAGCGCAAGAGCGTTGACGAGATCGTTGTCATGACGGCTGAAGTCGGTGACGTCGATGACCTCGGGCGTAGCCGGCTCGAAGGCCGCCCAGTTCCTCAGGTCGTCGCCGTGCTTCGACAAGTACGACAGCCCGTTCCAGCGCCGCTGGCCGGCGGCCGTCTGATCGAAGACGTAGCGGGCGACCTCCTGGGTGAACGCCCGTGGGGCGCTGAGCCGGAGCGTGGCGGCATCGAGGTCGTGGAGCCCGTGGTGGACGACTCGAGCAGCGAGCGCCGTACGTAGTTCCGCGAGTGACTCGTGATGCCGACGTCGGCATAGCCGCCGGAGAGCGCGCCGCTCCCGACGCAGCGCTGCTCGACCCACTCCGCCGGCACGACGCCGGCCGCTCCTCCTCCCTTCGTCGCCGGCGATCTCCAGCAGCTCGGCGACCACCTCGATGTCTGGCCGGAAGTAGGCGAGGCACTCCGCGAAGGTGGCGACGCGTTGGGTCGAGGCGTACAGCACCCGGTAGATCCCGAGGGGGTCGTCGTAGCGATTGCCGAAGGTCCCGTCGGCCCCGACGTACGTCTAATCCGGCCACGCCCAAGGATCCGGCCGCCGCCCGAGCCCGAACACCTCCGCTGGGAGATCGGCCTGCTTCACCCGCCGATGACGAAAGCGCGTGCGGCGGCAAGGACCGCCGGACCGACCTCGCCGAGGTCACCGTCACGAAGCAGCCGGGCCGGCGAGCGGTCCTCGAGGTGGGGGTTCAGCCCCTGGAACCAGGCTTGCACGACTCGCGCTCCGTCGTGCTCGCTCAACAGCAACGCGACCTGCAGCGCGAACCGCAGCCGGTCCTCGACCTCGCCAGACTTGGCCTCTCGGGTCCCCTCAGCCCACTGGTGCACGGCGCGGGTCTCGCGGACACCGCCGATGTAGGCAACGAGGCGAGGGGTCAGCAGGTCGCCCAGCTCCTTCACCGCAGCCTCGAACGGCACCCGCATGGATCGCTCGTGCGCTCGAAGATCCGGGCGGCTCGTCGTGGTGCCGGTCACGCCACAAGTGTACGGCCTACCCAAACACACAGCAATCACAACCGTGAGATCTGGCCCGCTACACCAGGAACCCAAGCGCAGTCCAGTCGAACCGACCATGGGGAGCTAAGGCCCTTCGTGCCATCACCGTGCCATCACGGCGGGTCGACGAGGGTCCGTAGAGGGCGCGTTTCGTCAGCTGATACCCCGCTCTAGCTGGGATTTCGCGAATCCAGGCAGGTCAGTGGTGCGGTCGCGGCGCCCTTTCAAGGCGGCAGCACGGGTTCGAATCCCGTTGGGGGTACTCGCGAAAGTCCTGCTCAGGGGCTTGCAGCGTGTCTGCGGGGGTGCTCCGAAGGGCCGGCGTGACCTGAACGTGACCTAACTCTCCCTTTGCTAGGTCCGCGGTCCCTGCGGATCGGCACGACGCCGGCCCGGGTCGCCATCTCCGAGAGGGCCTCTGCGATGACCCGGTCGCGCTCGCCGCTGGCGTGCTGGTAGATCAGCGTCGCCTGCGGCTGGCGTGCCCCATGCGGGCCATCAGCTCCTTGGTGCTGGCGCCGGTAGCGGCGGCCAGGGTGTTGCCGGTGTGGCGCAGATCGTGGAACCGCAGGCGCTCCAGGCCTGCCGCTCTCCGGGCGGCCTCCCACGCCCGCTGCACCATGTACGGATGCAGGAGGTCGCCGGCCTTCGAGGTGAAGACCAGGGCGTCGGGCCCGGCGGCCACCCAGGTCTCCAGGTGCGCTTCGACCTCGGGGACGAGATGGGGCGGCATGACCACCCGCCGCCGCCCAGCAGCCGTCCTGGGCCCCGCCGCAGCCCGCACCATGCGGCAAGGAGGATGAGGGTCCGCCAGCGGGGCTCGACTGCCTCGGCGAGGGCCCCGACCTGGGCCACGGTTCCCACGGGCCGCTCGGCGCTGCGGTCCTGGCCGGCGCCGCGCACCCGGCACGGGTTGCGGACAATGATCTCGTCGGCGACAGCGGTGTTGAGGATGGCTCGCAGCAGCCGGTACACCTTGCGAGCTCGGCCTGGACGGCCGTAGAGATGTCGGCGTACCAGGCCCGGACCTCGGGAGGGCTGAGCTTGCCGACCGGCCGCTCCCCCAGCCTCGGGATGATGTGGACCCGCAGGATGTCGGCGTAGTCCTCCCTGGTCCGGGGGCGAAGGTCCGTCCGCCGCTCGAGCCATCGCGTGGCGTAGTCGGCGATGGTCATCCGACCCCGGCGCGGATCCACCCAGGTACCTCGGCCGACGTCGGTCGTCTGCATCGCCAGCCAGCAATCGGCCTCGGTCTTCGTGGCCCGCGTGGCGGTCAGCCGGCGGCCGTCGGGCGTAGTGAAGCGAGCCCTCCACCGACCCGACGGCAAGCGATCCACTGCGCCCCTGGTCCGGCGGCCGCCCCGAGCGGCGCGATTGCCTCCGGGGCCAGGTCTCTTTGGCGTTGACACCACGTCCGGCGCCTCCGTTACGTGCGGGTCATCGGAATTGGGGCCGACCAATGGACGCCGGGCTACGGCACGAGCACGACCTTCCCGTGCGGCGCTCCCGACAGGCTGAGTTCGGCGGCGGCGCGCCACTCGTCGAGCGGGAATCTCTTCGCCACGGGGATGGTGAACTGGCCTGCGGCTGCGAGCGTCGCGTAATCGGCCAGGAAGTCGGAGCTCGGGAAACCGCCTGCGGCCATCAGCTCGTCGATGTTGACGCGGGCGTCCTGGCTGCGCGCCTCGTCGTGGTTGCTGATCGTGACGACGCGCTTCGGGTCTCCCGTGATCTCGATGAGCGCCGCGATCGCGCCCGCGTTCGGGCGCGATACGTCGAGCACGTGATCGATCGGCCCGTCGGCGAGTGACCGGACTCGCTCGACCATGCCCTCGCCGTACGGTGTAACGGTGGCCCCAAACCCCTCGAGGTCGCTTGCGAACGTCGGCCCGGCGGTGGCAATCACGCGGGCGCCACGACGGAGCGCAAGCTGCACTGCGGCGTAGCCGACCATGCCGCCCGCCCCGTGGATCAGCACGGTCTCGCCTGATTTCACGTTCATTAGGTCGAGGGTCCAGTGCGCGGTCTGCAGCACCATCGGCAGCACGGCCGCGTGGATGGCATCAAGCCCCGTCGGAACTGCGAACCACAGATTCAGGATCGCGAAGTCGGCCGCGCCCGCACTCGGCTGTGCGGCGAAGTCCGACGAGCCGAACACGAGATCGCCGACCGCCACGTCAGCGACGCCATCGCCGATCGCGTCGACCGTGCCGGAGACGTCGACGCCGATGCCGCGCGGCAGGGCGCCGGGCATGAAACCACGACAGAGCTCCCAGTCGGCGGGGTTCAGCCCGGTGGCGGCCACGCGAACGCGGATCGTGCCTTCACCCGGGTCGGGGATCTGCGTCTGCTCCTCCTGCAGGACGTCCAGGGGTTCGCCGACCTCGTGGAATCGGATGGCTCGTGACTCGACTGCGCTCATGACGCTCTCTCTCTTTCGTGACTCGCTCGTGATGCTTCGTAGTGTCTGTCGCAGACACTATAATGTTGCGACAGTAACTGTCACTACGTGCGCTAGACTCGGCGCATGCCGAGAAGCGGGAAGGAAGCACGCGAGCGCTTAGTGAGGGCGGCTCTCGAGCTCTTCCTTGAGCGCGGATTCGACGCCGTGACCGCGGCCGAGATCGCCGCCCGCGCCGGCGTGACCGAGCGCACCTATTTCAGGCACTTCCCCGACAAGCGCGAGGTGCTCTTCGACGGCGAGCGGCGGCTCACCGAGTGGGTGACCGAGGCGCTTGCGTCGGTGCCCGCCGACGTTCCGCTCTGGCCGGCCATGCGTCGCACCGTCGACCTCATCGTTCCGCCCCTTGAGGCGAACCGTCCCGACAGCGACCGCCTCGCTGCCATCGTCGCGGCGACGCCGGCCCTGCGCGAGCGTGCGGTCTCGAAGGAGGCGCGCCTCGTCGCCATGATCACCGACCTGCTGGTCGGCCGTGGCGCCTCCGCCGACGAAGCGGCTCTCGTCGCCCGCACCGCCTGGGGTGTTCTCGCGCACGCGATCGGAGCCTGGCGAGCGGCCCCTG
Organism: Acidimicrobiales bacterium; assembly: GCA_965276635.1. Classification (GTDB taxonomy): domain Bacteria; phylum Actinomycetota; class Acidimicrobiia; order Acidimicrobiales; family Palsa-688; genus CBDIBC01. The sequence continues at coordinate 1,019,387 of CBDIBC010000005.1, forward strand.
GCACCCCGCTGCAGCGGCACGTCGACCGCGGCTTCACGTTGCTCAGCGGTCTCGTCAGCGCCTGAAGCCGCTCTCCGAGTTGAACACCTGCCCGACCATCCAGCAGCCCGCGTCGCTAACGAGCAGGCGACCAGTCAAGTACGACAGCCCGTTCCAGCAGCGCTGGCCTGCGGCCGTCTGATCGAAGACGTAGCGGGCAACTTCCTGGGTGAACGCCCGTGGCGCGCTGAGCCGGAGTGTGGCGGCATCGAGGTCGTGGAGCAGTTGAGTCCCAGGGAGTGGTAGACGACGCAGGCAGCGAGCGCTGTGCGCAGTTCCGCTCGGCTAGTGACTCGTGATGGCCGACGTCGGCATAGTCGCCGGCGAGCGTGCCGCACCCGACGCAGCGCTGCTCGACCCACGCCTTTCAGCCCGCCGTCCACGACACTGTCCCTCTGGGCGACGTGGCCGTGCGCCGCGGGGAGCACGTCCACGCCACCGACGGCGACATCGGGCGAGTCCAAGGGCTTGTCATCGACGCTCGCAGTCATCACGTGACTCACGTGCTGCTTCAAGACGGACACCTCTGGGGCCACAAGGAAGTGGCTATCCCCATCGGCGCCGTCACCGGAGTCGCTGACGGCATCGGCCTCAGCATCACCAAGCAGGAGGTAGAAGACTTGCCGCCGGTCGACGTCGATCACCCCAACGGGTAGACCCCGGCCGGACTGCGGAGAAGGGGCATCCCCCAGCTGGCCGCGCTTGCCGCACGTCCCCGGGGTCCCGGACTCTTCGATGACAACGAAGGGGCCTGGGTCTCGGAAAGGATGCCAAGACCGGCGACCGTCGGACGGTAGTGTGGCGGTCGGTGCGGACCAGGTCGGCCGGGACCCCAGAGTGGGCCACGCCAGCCGTCCGCTTCGCCCAGCTCGGAGCCTTGACCGGCTGAGACCGCCTGATCCCCGACCGCGACATCCGGTGCTCACAGAACGCAAAGTTCGGAGACCCCCCACAGCCATGGTCGGACTTCGCCCTCTAGGTCGAGTGCCGGTCCCGATACCTCGACGTGGAGTGCGGGTTCACCGCGAACACCTGGCCTGGATTCTCGACATGGCCACTGACAAAGGTCGTGGAAGCGGGCGACGCCTTCTACCCCCTCCGCCAGCCGGGTCCCGGCCAACCGTTTCCCGGCCGGGCGTTGCCGTTCTTCACCACTTCGCGCTTCGACGCGCACCCTTCGGTACTGCTGCGGGCCGCCCTGGTCGGCGAGCTGACTCGCCATGAGCTGGCCAAGGTGGGTCGAGGGCGCCTGGTGTCCAGGGCTTCCCCGGCCAGAGGGGAGAGCTGGATGGCCCGTGGTTAAGCCCGAACTGAATAACACGGCGCCAGGTGCCGGCTCGTTAACCGGGCCGTCGGCCACCCACGGTGTCAGACCGCCACCGATACCAGGACTTCGGTGACTCCTATTTTCGATCCCTCGATGAGGACGTCTTGTCGTCTTTTCCACCGACGACCGGTGCGGCAGCAAGCTGCTCGCGACCCTTGAGCTTGGCCCGGAGATCCTCGACCGACAACGCGGGAATGCTCGTCACGTTGACGGTGCCGCGAGAGCCGAGGTCGATCGAGAGGTGAGCGACCGTCTCGGTGTCCTTCGCTTCGACGATGGTGACGAAGTCGAACTGGCCAAGGGTGGCGTATTGAGCGACCACCTTGCAGCCGAACTCTTCGACCTCGGTGTTGACACCCAAGACCCGGTCAGGGTTGGCATGCAGAGTTTGGCGCCCTTCTGGCGTCAAGGTGCTGAACAACAGGAACGTAGGCACAGGGCATCATCCTCTTTTCGGCTAAGCCGGCAGACCCCAGCGTAGTCACACCGTTCACGACTGACGCTGAAATGCGTCTGTGGTATCAGCCGCCCCCGGCCCCCCGAGGCGGCGGCGTTGCTCGGCGCGGCTTTCAGCGGTGCCGTGTTACCCGCAGCAACGCTCCGCGGCCGTCCGTTCGAGACCTTCGGCGTCGGGCCCGACACCGCCGGCGCGTTGCTCGTCGCGGCGGGCGACAACCCAGACCGTCTCCGCTCCGAGGCGGCGTTCTCCATGCTCTGCGGCGCCTCCCCGGTCGAAGCGTCGTCGGGCAAGACCGTCCGACACCGCCTCAACCGCGGCGGTGACCGCCAAGCCAACGCCGCCTTGTATCGCATCGTGATCGTCCGCATGCGCTATCACGCGCCGACGCGGGCCTACGTGGAGCGGCGCACCGCCCAGGGCCTCTCCAAACCAGAGATCAACCGCTGCTTGAAGCGCTACGTCGCCCGCCAGGTCTACGGCATTCTCCACGACACCGTCACGCCGTCCGCCGTCGCAGCCTGAACCGGATGACATGAGAAATCTTCCTACCAACCCCTTGACTTCTATAGGAGCGTCAAGACCGTCGCTCAGTGGGTGGCCCGCCGCGACACCGGCACGATGACCGAGAAGCCGGCGGCCAGGCCGCGGTTGATCGACCCGTTCCTCCCGAAGCTGGAGGAGTGGATGGAGGCGTCGAAGGGCAAGGTCCGTGCTGACGTCTGCCACGACAAGCTGGTGGCGATGGGTTTCACCGGCTCGGAGCGCACCAGCCGCCGTGTCGGACGCCAAGGCGAGCACGCCGTTCTGCATCGGACACGATCCGGATGGCGGCTGTCATCGAGCTACCTCTGGGACTCCGACATGTTGCCGATGATCCAGGTGACGCCGAAGCGGTCGGTGAGCATGCCGTACACGGGAGCAAACGGTGCAGGCCCGAGCGGAATCAGGATGGCCTTGGCGCCGCCCACCAGAGCCTCCCAGCCCGCCTTGATCTCGTCCTCATCGGCGCCTTGCATGGTGATGTAAAAGGGGTTCTCACCGGCGTCGTAACCCTTCGAGGGCTGCACGTCATAGGCCATGACGTCGAATCCTTGGGGCAGTAACCCGTCCGAAAGCGATCTTATCAGCCTGGGACGGGTCTTCGACCGACTGAATGTCGGAGTACGTCGCCAGCATGATCTCGCCTCCAAATACGGTCTTGTAAAACTCCAATGCTTCACGCGCCTGGCCCCGAACGTTGACGTGAGGGGTTGTATGTACGCTCATGGCTTGTCTCCTTTGTTGTTTACTTCTTACCTGTGGATATTGCATAACCCGGCGCGCCCGCCGAGGCTCGCGGAGTTAGCCGGGCGAGAGACCAACAGCTGGCAGCAACACCCGCTTGATAAGGTCCTCGGCGAACTCGGGATCTAACGCGCGTCGCTCGACGGTGATGCGATACATGCACATCGCCGGCACCACTCGCGCCAGCAAGTCGGTGTCGACGGAGTCAGCGATCTCACCTCTCTTCACGGCCCGGTCGAGCACCATGCGGTTGACAGCAACCCACGGCTCCACACTGGCGCTGAAAGCGGCCGCGCCCATTCCGGTCGTATCAGAACCGACCATCGAGATCAGCCCCGTGATGACCTTCAATCGCAACTCGCCATAAGGGGCAGGGCGCGTCGAGGCGCGTATGTCTCCCTGAAGGCTGCCCGTGTCCGGCACAGAGTCCAGATCGACGTCGTGCTGTGCCATTCGCAGGATGGCGTCATGCACGAGGTGAGCCTTCGATGGCCAACGTCGGTACACCGTGCCCTTACCAGCGTGCGCACGGGCTGCAACCGCATCCACGGTCATGCCCTCGTAGCCTTGCTCAGCAAGCACCTCCAGAGCCGCATCAAGGATGACGGGGCCGCGGGAGGCGTCTCTCTTGCGTCCGGGCTTCGTAGGCGTGATGCTGCTCACGAGATATACAATACTACTGAGTACCGGAACCATCAAGTATCGTTATCTGCCTGCACCGGGTTGTGTCGTCCAGGTGGGAGCTTGAGCGACTCGCGAAGCGCTGCCGTCGCCCTGCAGGTGGCGGCTGGGCCTGGACTGAACCGGCGCAGGGGCTCAGCGGGTGGCGCCGCCGCCGGAGGGGCGCCGGCCGACAGTGCCGGCGGCGGCGGCGAGGGCGTCAGCCACCCGCAGGGCGTCCTCTGCGCCGACCAGGCCGACCGTGACCCGGAGGTGGTCGGACGCCAGGGGCTCGACCTCGAACGGCGACCCGGGCGCGGCCCCGATACCCGCCGCAGCCAGAACTAGGAGCGCCGAGTGCTCGTGGGCGACCTCGACCCACAGGTTGATCCCGTCCTGCCCGGTCAGCGCCACCCCGCGGTCGACCAGGAGCGCCGACAGCCGCTGCCGGCGTTCGGCATACAGCTCCCGAGCCCGCTCGACCGCAGCCATCGACACCGGGTCACCGAGCAGGTCCACCAGCACGGCCTGCAGCAGCCGGCTGCTCCAGCCCGGCCCGAGCAGCCGGCGCCGGTCGAGGGCGTCCACGACCGGCGCCGCGCCGCCGACCGCGGCGAGACGCAGATCGGGCCCGAGGCTCTTGGAGAAGCTCTGGATGTGGACGACCTGGTCGGGGAGCCGGGCGCCGAGCGACACCAACGGGGCGCCCGATATCTCCCCGGCGTGATCGTCTTCGACGACGAGGACGGCGCCGGTGCGCAAGATGGCGGTGAGGCGGTCCGCCCGGGCCCGACTGAGGTTCACGCCGGAGGGGTTGTGAGCCCGCGGCTGCAGCACGAACATGACCGGCTGGGCGCTCATCGCCGCTTCGACCGCGTCCGGGTCGGGGCCTTCGTCGTCGAGCGGGACAGCGATGGGCTCCGCGCCGCGCTCCTCGAGCATGTCGAGGACCGGGGGGAAGCAGGGATTCTCGACCAGCACCCGGTCTCCGAACCGAACCGCCAGGCTCGTCACCCGGTCCAGCGCATCCAGCGCCCCGTTGAGCACCGTGAGCCGACCGGGGGTGAACGGCCAGCGATCCAGGAGGAGCTCTTCCAGCTCGGGCAGCACCGGTCGGTCGGCGTAGCGGGCGGCGAAGCGACGCTTGCCGACCCGGGCCAGCGCCGGACCCAGGTCAGGCAGCAGCGCCGAGTCCGGGGTACCGGTCGAGAGGTCCAGCGGCACCGGCCCGGGGTTCTCGTAGACCCGCAGCATCCGTCGCGCCGCCGACACCCCGGGGTCCCCCCGCACGTAGGTCCCGCTTCGTCCCCGGGCGTTGACCAGCCCGGCCCGACCGAGTGAGCGCCACGCCTGGCTGACCGTCGTGGGGCTGACCCCCAGTCCGTCCGCGATCCGGCGCACGGTCGGCAGCCGCTGGCCCGGCGCCAGGCGCTCGTCGCTGATCAGCCTTCCGACCGCGGCGGCGATGCCGCGCCCGCTGGGGTCGGTGACCACATCGACGATCAGCTTGAGCGTCTCGTCTGCTCCGGAGATGGGAATCGTGTCCCGGTCAGGCGATGAGTTGTTCGGTGCGCCGGCGAGCCAGCTGCGACAGCGCCACGGCCACGATGAGCGCCCCGCCGTAGAAGACGTCCTGGACCCATGAGCCCAGACCCAGGATGGCGAGTCCGGTCACTCCCGTCACGAGGAAGTAGGCGGCGATGATCGTGCCCCACGCGTTGAAGCGACCAGGGACGATGGTGGTGGCCCCCAGGAAGGCGGCGGCGTAGGCGGGAAGCAGGAAGCTGGTGCCGGACGTGGGATCGGCCGACCCACTGGTGCCGGCGTACAGAACGCCGGCGAGGGCGGCGAGGAGGCCGGCGCCGACCAGCGCGCCCAGGCGGGACCGGCCCACGGCGATCCCACTCAGGCGGGCGACATTGCGGCCCGACCCCACGAAGAGCAGCTTGCGCCCGACGGAGGTGAACTCGAACAGGTACCACATGAAGATGCAGACCACGAGCCCGTAGTAGAACTCCAACGGGATGCCGAGAAACCGGTCGGCGACGACCACGTTGACCAGTCCGGTCGAGATGCCGGCGAACGTGCGATCGTTGCTGATGAGCAGCACGATGCCGGCCAGCAACGTGCCCATGCCCAAGGTGACGATGAACGGGTTGATGCCGAAGATCAGCACGAACAGACCGTTGACCAGGCCGACCACCGCGCCCATGGCCAACGCGGCCAGGATCACCAGCCAGACGCTGACGTGGTGGCCACCATTGAGGATCCCCATCATCATCGCCGACAGGGTCAACGTCCCCGCCACCGACAGGTCGTAGTCCCCGGCCCGCAACGGAAGCAACAAACCCAGGGTCAGGACGACGAGAACGGCGTCCGACCCGAAGATGGTGCCGAAGTTGCCGATGGTGAGAAATGTCGACGGTCGCAGCGCTCCGAAGATCACCACGACCACGATCCAGGCCAGGACGACAGAGAAGCGCTCCAGCTCGGTGCGCAGGCGGAACCGTCGCGGGCGTGCCTCGGTGACGTCCGGGGGCGCAGGGGTGAGGGTCTTGGTCACGGGTCGCTCCGGTCGCTCAGCGGCGGCAAGGCAGCTGCGGTGCTGTAGCAGCTCTCGATAATGGCGTCTTTGTGCAGGTCGTCACCGGCCAGTTCGGCGACGACGCGGCCCCGGGCGAAGATCAGCACCCGGTCGCACAGCTCGCTCAGCTGCTCGGGGTCCGAGCTGGCGCACACCACGCCCACGCCGTCGCGAGCCACGGCGCGGATCCGCTGCAGGATGTCCTGGCGCGAGCCCACGTCGACGCCGTGGGTCGGCTCGTGGAGCAGCAGCAGCGACGGCCGGGTGGCCAGCCACTTGGCCAGGACGACCTTCTGCTGGTTGCCGCCGCTGAGGGTGGACAGCTTGGCGCGGGGGTCTCGGGGCCGCACGTCGTAGTCCTCGAGCAGCACGCAAGTTTCCCGAAGCAGGCGTCGACGGTTGAGGGTCTTGGCCGTGGAGTAACGGGGCAGGACCTGCAACGTCAGGTTCTCCGCCACCGTGAGGCTGCCCACGGCGCCGGCGCTATCGCGCTCCTCGGGGACGAACGCCACCCCAGCGGCCGTCGCCCGCCCGGGTGTGAGCGTGGCCAGGTCGAGCGCCACGTCCCCCACCCTCAGCTCTCCCTTCCCCGCCGCGATGGCGCCGAAGAGCAGGGCCGGGATCTCCTCGAACCCCGAGCCCAGCAGGCCCGTGACCCCCAGGACCTCGTCGCGGTGCACGGAGAAGTCCAGGTCCTCGACCAACTGCCCGCTCAGCCCGGACACCGACGCCACCTCGCCGCCGTCCGACCCCGCCGACCGGGCAGCACTCGCCTCGCCGCGCAGCGCCCGTCCGATGATCATCTCGACCAGCCGGTCGCTGTCCAGGCTGCTCGTGTCGACCGTGGACACCAGCGAACCGTCACGCAGCACGCTCACCCGCGACGTCGTCTCCAGCACCTCGTCCAGGTAGTGCGACACGAACAGCACGCTGTCGCCCTGGGCCACGATCTCCTCGATCAGGGCGAAGAGCTGATCGCGCCCGGCGATCGGGAGGAACGCCGTCACCTCGTCGAGCACGAGCAGACCGGGCTGGTGACCCCGGTCCGCGTGCCGCCGGCGGAGCTGGAACACGGCCCGCACGATGGCCACGTGGGCCTGGTCGGCGGCCGACAGTGAGCCCAGCCTGGCGGACGGGTCCAACGGGCGCCCGAAGGGCGCCAGCACCTCTCGCGCCCGTCGCTGCTCCGCGGCGCGGCGCAGGAGCCAGCTGGAGCCCACGGTGAGGTCGTCGATGAAGAGGTTCTCCGCAACCGTCAGGGACGGCACCAGACCGAGGTCCTGGTGCACGAAACGCACGCCGAGTCCCTGGAGCTGGGCGGCGCTGAGCGGCAGCGACACCGCCGTTCCGGCGATCTCGATGTGCGCCCCCGGCTCGGGGGTGTGGAAGCCGGCGAGGACCTTGATGAGCGTCGACTTGCCCGAGCCGTTCTCGCCAACGAGCCCGTGCACCTCACCACGGGCCACGTCGAGGCTGATCGAGTCGAGGGCGCGCGTGCCGCCGAAGGACTTGGAGATGCCGCGGATCGACAGCACGGAGCGGTCGATCACCGCCCCGTGCTCGGCCGCGACGGGGCTAGCCAATCCCCCACAGCTTGTTGTAACCGGCGATGTACGACGTGCCATATCCAACCGAGTTCTTCGGTGGCTTCCCCGCGGTGTCCACGTTCTTCTTGGTGAAGATCAGCATCGGGGTGTTCTCGTTGGCGACCGGCGGCAGTCCCGCCGCCACGCGCATGTCCTGATCCATCGCCGCCTTGGAGATCCAGTCCAGGTCCTCACCGACGTCCATGCGCACGGTGTCGGCGTCCTGCATCATCTTGAGCACGAACGGCGTCCCGTCGTAGGTCGAGATGTGCACCCGTCCGGTGCGCGCCGAGGAGGTGATGGCCGGGACGACGAACTGCGACTGGCTGTCGTAGACAGGGAGGATGTAGTCGAGGTTGGGGTCGGCGCTGAGCGCCGACTGCACCTGGGTCTGGGTCTGCGACGCCCAGTCCGCCACCGGGATGTCGATGTTCTTGACCTTGCACGCCGAGCAGTACGTGGAGAACTCGTTGTCGATCGCCTTGACCATGAAGGGGCTGCTCACCACGTCGCTCGAGCCGATCACCAGCACGTCGGCCTTGCCCGACGTGTCGGAGACGGCCCAATCGGCCATGAGCCGGCCCGCGGCGGCGTAGGGGACGTTCATGGCGTCGACACCCGGAGGTACCGGCTGGGCCAGGTCGTAGGCGTCGGAAGCGACCACAGGGATCGACGCCGCCTTGGCCTGGGCCACCTGCGGGCCGAGCTGGGCCGGGTTGATGCCCGAGAGAAGGTCGATGACGCTGGCCTTCTGGTTGACAGCAGTCTGCATCCCCTGAACCCATGCCGAGGGCGAGCCCGAGTTGGTCCAGTCCTGGTACTTGAAGCCGACCTGGTTGGCGACCTGCTGGTTGCCCTGCTCCAGGACCTGGACGAACTGGTCCGCGCTATTGACCGGCACGCTGAAGACGGACTTGCCTGCCATCACCTTCTTGGCGTCGAACGGCGGCCCGGGAGCCTTGAAGGTCGGCAGCTGGCCGTAGGCGGCGAGCTGGCCCCGGACGTAGCTCAGGTTGGCACCACTCGACGAGCCCCCCGAGCTCGTCGACTTGGTGGTCGAGCTCCCGCAGCCGCTGGCGGCGAGCACCGCGGCCAGACCGGCGGCGACCAGGGGTGCGGTTCGGCTGCGCGTCAGCCGTCTGTGCGTCAGCTGCATGTCGGGTTCCTTATCTTTCGGAGCGGGTCATGACGGCCCGTAGTGGTGGTCGATCTCTCCCAGGGCCTCGTCGAGCGCGGTGAGGGCCGTGGCCACCTCTGCGTCGGTGACGTTGCAAGGGGGGACGAGGTGCAGGCGGTTCTGGTTGGCCAGCGCCAGCAGCCCCCGGCGTCGGCAGGCACCGGCGAGCTCGGCCATCGGCGCGTTGGCCGGCCCGCTGGCGTTGTAGGGGACAAGCGTCTCCCTCGTGGTCCGGTCGCGGACCAGGTCGAGGGCCCAGAAGACCCCCAGCCCCCGGACCTCGCCGACGACGGGATGGCGCTCGCCGATCTGGGCCAGGCCGGGGCCGAGGAGGTCCTCACCGACACGTTCGGCCCGCTCGACCATGCCCTCGTCAGCCATGGCGTCGAGGGTGGCCACCGCGGACGCACACCCGAGCGGATGGCCCGAGTAGGTGGACCCGCCGGGATACACCCGGTCCAGGAAGGTTTCGTAGATCGCATCGCTGAGAACCACACCCCCCATGGGGACGTAACCCGAGTTGACGCCCTTGGCGAAGGCGATCAGGTCCGGGACAGCGCCCCAGTGGTCGAACGCGAACCAGCTCCCGGTGCGGCCGAAGCCGGCCATGACCTCGTCGGCGATCCACATGATGCCGTACTCGTCACAGAGCTGCCGCACGCCCTCGAGGTAACCGGCGGGCGGGACAATGACCCCGGCGGTCCCGGGTATCGACTCGATGAGGATCCCGGCAACCGTGGCCGGCCCCTCGAACTCGACGACCTGGCGCAGGTGCGCCAGCGCCCGCTGGCACTCGTCCTCCTCGGTGACCGACCAGAACGGCGTCCGGTAGAGGAACGGCCCGAACGCGTGCACGTGGCCGGCCACCCCGAAGTCGTTGGCCCATCGACGCGGATCCCCCGTGGCCACGATGGCCGACGTGGTGTTGCCGTGATAAGAGCGGTAGGCCGAGATGATCTTCGGCCGCCCGGTGTGGGCGCGGGCCATGCGGATGGCGTTCTCGATGGCCTCGGCGCCGGCGCTGGTAAAGTACACCCGGTCCAGACCTGGCGGGGTGTGCGACACGATCCGGGCCGCCGCCTCGCCGCGCACATCATTGGCGAACTGCGGGGCGATGGTGCACAGCCGGGCGGCCTGGTCCTGGATGGCGCGCACCACGCGCGAGTGCTGGTGGCCGATGTTGGTGAAGACGAGCTGGGAGGCGAAGTCGAGGTACCGGTGGCCCTCGTAGTCCCACACCGTGGTGCCCTCGGCACCGGCGATCGGCATGGGCGTCAACGACCGCTGCGCCGACCAGGAGTGAAAGACGTGGGCCCGATCCAGGTCGACCACTCGGCGCCCTTCGGCGGCGAGGCTCGCGGCGTCGGATGTGGTGGCGCTCACGAAGCCACCAGCTGGGTCGCAGCGACCCGCTCTCGCAGGGCCGGGATGACCACCTCGCCGTAGGCGTCGAGCGTGGCCGACTTCCCGTCGTGTTGGAGGTAGAGGGCGAACTGGTCGACACCCAGGTCCCGCAGCTCCTCGAGGCGCTCGACGTGGCGGGACGGCGGCCCGAGCAGGCAGAAGCGGTCGACGATCCCGTCGGGGACGAACTCGGTGTCGGCGTTGGCGGCCCTACCATGCTCGTTGTAGTCGTAGCCCTTGCGTCCGGCGATGTAGTCCGTCAGCGCACCCGGGACCTCCCGGCCTGCGGCGCCGTAGCGGGACACGATGTCGGCGACGTGATTGCCGACCATCCCACCGAACCAGCGGCACTGGTCCCGCTGGTGCGCCAGGTCGTCGCCGACGTAGGCGGGGGCAGCCACGCAGATCGTCACGCTGGCCGGGTCGCGCCCGGCGGCCTCCGCCGCCTCCCGCACCGCCTTGATGCTCCACGCCACCACGTCGGGGTCGGCCAGCTGCAGGATGAATCCGTCTGCGCACTCGCCGACGAGCGCCAGCATCTTGGGCCCGTAGGCGGCCACCCACACCGGCAGCCGGCTCGACGGGTTCCACGGCAGCCGCAGGCGGGCACCCCGATGCTCCACGTCCCGGCCGTTGGCCAGCTCGCGGATCACGTGCACCGCGTCGCGCAGCGTCGACAGCGAGGCCGGGCTTCCGTTGAGCGTCCGGACGGCAGAGTCGCCCCGCCCGATACCGCAGACGGTGCGGTTGCCGAACATCTCGTTCAAGGTGGCGAAACCGGACGCGGTCACCGTCGGTTCCCGGGTCAGCGGGTTGGTGACCATCGGCCCCACGGTGATGCGATGCGTGGCCGAGAGGATCTGGCTGTAGATGACGAACGGCTCCTCCCAGAGCAGATGGGAGTCGAAGGTCCAGGCGTGGCTGAAGCCGGCCAGCTCGGCCCGGCGGGCCAGGTCGACCACGTTCCACGCCGGAGGATTGGTTTGGAGCACGACACCGAAGTCCACGACCGCTTCCTCAGCGGGTCCGGGGGAAGCCGAGGTCAATGGCGGACGTCGCCGGATCCGGCCAGCGGGCGGTGACCACCTTGGCCTGGGTGTAGAACTGGATCCCTTCGGGGCCGTACATGTGCGTATCGCCGAACAGCGAGCTCTTCCAGCCGCCGAAGCTGTAGTACGCCACCGGGACCGGGATGGGAACGTTGATGCCGACCATCCCGCAATTGACCTCGAACTGGAACCGGCGGGCGGCCCCTCCGTCCCTGGTGAAGATGGCGGTCCCGTTGCCGTATGGGTTGCGGTTGACCAGCTCGACCGCCTCGGCGTAGGTGTCGACCCGCGTGACGGACAGCACCGGGCCGAAGATCTCGTCGTCGTAGGCGCGCATCCCCGGCTTCACGTGGTCGAGCAGGCTCGGACCCACGAAGTAGCCGCCCGGATCCAACCCTGCCCCGACGGTCGACGAGCCGTCGACGACGACCGTGGCGCCCTCGTCGGCGGCACCGCGCACGTAGCCGCTGACCTTCTCCTTGTGCTGGGCGCTGATGAGCGGTCCCAGCTCGGACTCGGGGTCCGACGCCGGACCGACCCGCAGCCGGTCCAGCCGCTGCGACAGGGCCTCCACCAGCGGGTCGGCGGCGGCGCCGACCGCGACGACCACCGATACCGACATGCAGCGCTCTCCCGTCGACCCGTAGGCCGCGCTCACGGCGGCGTCGGCGGCGACACCGACATCGGCGTCGGGGAGCACGATCATGTGGTTCTTGGCGCCCCCCAGAGCCTGGACCCGCTTGCCGGCGTCGGTACCCCGTCGGTAGATCTCCTGGGCCACGGCGGTGGAGCCGACAAAGCTGACGGCGGCCACGTCGGGGTGCTCGAGGATGCGGTCCACCGCTACCTTGTCGCCCTGGACGACGTTGAACACCCCGTCGGGGACTCCGGCGTCGGCCAGGATCTCGGCCAGGACCAACGAGGCAGAGGGATCCTTCTCGCTCGGCTTGAGGACGAAGGTGTTGCCACAGGCCAGGGCGTTGGCGAGCATCCACAACGGCACCATGGCCGGGAAGTTGAACGGGGTGATGCCGGCGACGACGCCGAGCGGTTGACGGATGGAGTACACGTCGACACCGGCGGAGACCTGCTCGCTGAAGGAGCCCTTCAACAGGTTGGGGACCCCGCAGGCGAACTCCACGTTTTCCAGGCCGCGGGCCACCTCGCCTGCGGCGTCCGACGCGACCTTGCCGTGCTCGGCGGAGATGGCCTCGATGATCTCCGCGGCCCGATCGTGGAGCAGCTGGCGGAAGGCGAACAGGATCTCGGATCGCCGAGACAGCGACGTGGCTCGCCAGGCCGGCAACGCGTCGACGGCGGCCTTGACGGCCTCATTGACGTCCTCGACCCCGGCCAGAGCCACCTCTGCGCCGGCTACCCCGGTGGCGGGGTCGTAGACGGTGGCGGTCCTCCCGGAGCTGCCCGGGATGGACTTTCCAGCAATCCAGTGGTTGATGGTGTGCACGGTCTTCCTCCGGGTCTTGGTGGTCAGACGAGGCAGTCGGCCAGGCCCCGCTTGAGGAAACGACCGTCACCCGGGCGGCCGAGGTAGCGGCCCCCGTCGATGATCACGTTGCCCCGGGAGATGACGGTGTCCACATGTCCGTCGATCTCCCGGCCCTCGTAGGCGGAGTAGTCCATCTGCATGTGGTGGGTGTCGACGCTGATGCGCGTCCGGCCCGAGGGGTCGTAGACCACGACGTCGGCGTCGCTGCCGGGGGTCAGGACACCTTTGCGCGGGTAGAGCCCGAACAGGCGGGCCGGGTTGGTCGAGCACAGCTCGACCCAGCGCGGCAGGCTCAGGTGGCCGTCCACCACACCCTGGTAGATCAGGTCCATGCGGTGCTCGACGCCGCCGATGCCGTTGGGGATCTTGGCGAAGTCACCCAACCCCAGCTCCTTCTGCTCCTTGAGGCAGAACGGGCAGTGGTCGGTGCCGATAACGGAGAGGTCGTCAGTGCGCAGATACCGCCACAACTCGTCCTGGTGGCCCTCCGACCGGGCCCGCAGGGGCGTCGAGCACACGTACTTGGCGCCGTCGAACCCCTCGGCGAACAAGTGCTCCTCGAGGGAGAGGTACAGGTACTGCGGGCACGTCTCACCGAACACGTTCCAGCCCGCGCCTCGCGCCTCGGCCAGCGTGGCCACGGCCTGCTTGGCGGACATGTGGACGATGTAGAGCGGGGCCCGGGCGATGTGGGCCAGCATGATGGCCCGGTGGGTGGCCTCCTCCTCGGTCTCCCACGGCCGGGTGGTGCCGTGGTAACCGGGCGCCGTCTCGCCTCGGGCCAGCGCCTGCTGGACGAGCACGTCGATGGCGATGCCGTTCTCGGCGTGCATCATGACCAGGGCGCCGCTCTCGGATGCGGATTGCATAGCTCGCAGGATCTGGCCGTCGTCGGAGTAGAACACGCCCGGATAGCCCATGAACATCTTGAAGCTGGTGACGCCCTCGGTCATCAGCTCGTCCATCCCCTTGAGGACGTCGTCGTCCACGGCGGAGAGGATCTGGTGGAAGCCGTAGTCGATGGCACAGCGTCCGTCGGCCTTGTCGTGCCAGGCGGAGATGCCGTCGAGGATCCGCTCCCCGGTCCGGTGCACGATGAAGTCCACGATCGTGGTCGTCCCGCCCCAGGCCGCGGCTCGGGTGCCGGTCTCGAAGGTGTCGGAGGCGGTCGTCCCGCCGAAGGGCATCTCCATGTGGGTGTGCCCGTCGACGCCGCCGGGGATGACGTAGCGCCCGGTGGCGTCGATCACCCGATCGGCGGATGCGGCCACATCCCCGAGCGCGGTGCTCCCCGGGTCCAGCAGGGCCGCGATCTTCTCCCCGTCGATGAGCACATCTGCGATCGACAGGCCCGAAGCCGAGACGACCGTCCCGCCTGTGATGAGCGTCGTCATCAGTCAGCTATGCCTGGACGAGCCCGCCGTAGGCGTCCGGGCGGCGATCCCGATAGAACGCCCAGCGGGTGCGCACCTCTTCGAGCAGCGCCATGTCCAGGTCCCGCACCGTCACCTCCGACCCGTCGGTGCGGGCGACGTCGCCGACGAAGCGACCCTCCGGGTCGACGAAGTAGCTGTTGCCGTAGAAGTCGTTGTCGCCGAGATCCTCGACGCCGACCCGATTGATGGCGCCCACGAAGTACTCGTTGGCCACCGCTGCCGCCGGCTGCTCGAGCCGCCACAGGTAGGCCGACAGGCCGCGGCTCGTCGCCGACGGGTTGAACACGATCCGAGCGCCATTGAGGCCCAGCGCCCGCCATCCCTCGGGGAAGTGCCGGTCGTAGCAGATGTACACACCGATGCGGCCTACGGCCGTGTCGAACACCGGGTAGCCCAGATTGCCGGGACGGAAGTAGAACTTCTCCCAGAAGCCGGTCACCTGCGGGATGTGATGCTTGCGGTACTTGCCCAGGTAGGTGCCATCGGCGTCGACGACCGCGGCGGTGTTGTACAGCACCCCGGGCTGCTCCTGCTCGTAGACAGGCAGCACCATCACCACGCCCAGCTCGGCGGCCAGGGCCGAGAAGCGCTCCACCGTCGGCCCGGGGACCGACTCCGCATAGGAGTAGAACGAGGCGTCCTGCACCTGGCAGAAGTAGGGCCCGTAGAACAGCTCCTGGAAGCAGATCACCTTGGCGCCGTCGTCGGCCGCGGAGCGGGCCGCTTCCTCGTGCACCTTGATCATGGACTCCTGGTCGCCGGTCCACTGCGTCTGGAACAGCGCCGCACGCACGATCTCGCTCATGTGTCCCTCCCGATGCTGACGAGCCAAACGTTATTGATACACGGGCCGGCGCGCAATGCCTTTATTGTTACAGTTTGTTTACGAGCAGCCCGCTCAGTGCTGGTCGGATCGCCGGCCAAGGCCGGCTCACTCGTAGACGAGGGGCGGGGCGTCGACCGCCTCCTCCGACCAGGTGAGGGCGTCGAGAAGGGCCTGCTCTCCCAGGCGGGCCTCGTCCGCACTGCGGGCCATGATCCGACCGAGCAGCTCGCCGCTCTGCAAGCGGTCGCCGATCCGTCCCAGCAATTCGAGACCGACGGCGGGGTCGATCGCGTCGTCCTTCTTCTGCCGTCCCGCGCCCAGCGCACCCGAGGCCCGGCCGATGGCTTCGGTGTCGACCGCAGCGAGCCAGGCGTGGCGCGGGACGCGGACGTCGTGGACGACCGTCGCCGTCGGCAACCGCGACGGGTCGTCGACCACACGCGGGTCGCCACCCTGGGCTGCGACGAACCGCCGGAAGCGATCCAGGCCGGCGCCGCTTCGCCAGGCCCGCGTGGCCTGCTCCGTTCCGGTCTCGACGTCCGCGGCCACGCCGGACAGGGCAGCGAGGTGGCCGACGAGCGCCAGGCACAGGTCGGCGAAGCGGCCCGGACGCTCGCCGCTCAGCACCTCGATGGCCTCCCGGACCTCGATGGCGTTGCCGACGGTCTCGGCCAGCGGCTGGTTCATGTCGCTGATCAACGCTCGGGTCGCCCGGCCGGCGGCGCGACCCAGTTCCACGCACACGTTCCCCAACTCTCGGGCGTCGTCGAGGGTCTTCATGAACGCGCCCGAGCCCACCTTCACGTCGAGGAGGATGGAGTCGGCTCCCCCCGCCAGCTTCTTGCTCATGATGCTGGACGCGATGAGGGCGGTGTCGCCCACTGTGGCGGTCACGTCGCGCAGCGCGTACATGGCCCGGTCGGCGGGTACCAGGTCGGCCGTCTGGGCGCATACCACCAGGCCGATGCGCTCGACCTGGTCGACCAGCTCATCGGCGCTGAGCTGGGTGCGCATACCGGGGATGGCGTCGAGCTTGTCCAGCGTCCCGCCGGTGTAGCCGAGCCCCCGACCCGACAGCTTGACGATCTGCATCCCCAGCTCCGCGGCCAGGGGGGCCACCACCAGGGTGGTCCCGTCGCCCACCCCGCCGGTCGAGTGCTTGTCCACGGTGGGCCCGGACAGGCCGGACAGGTCGAGACGGTCGCCGGAGGCGAGCATGGCCTGGGTCAGCGCCAGGGTCTCGTCACGAGTGAAGCCTCGGAGGTAGCCGGCCATCAAGAAGGCGGCCATCTGATAGTCGGGGACGTCGCCCGCGCTGTAGCCGAGGATCAGGTGGCGCAGATCGTCGTCGCTGACGGCATGGCCGTCGCGCTTGGCCGCGATGATCTCGACGACGCCCATGCGTGGTGGTTCTGCCCCGACCTGCGGACAGGTAACCACCCGCGCAGGTATCCGTTGGCATCCGTTTGCGCCGCGCCGCAGTCGGGTAGCTACCGCCCCGGATCGGAAGGGGGGACGTACGTGACCGACGTTGCATCCGAACAGCAGGCTCGCGGTCGGCGCAGACTCTCGGACGAGTTCGAGACGGTCGGCGTGGCGGCCATCCCCGAACGGCAGCGCCGGTACACGCCGTTCCGCCTGTTCGTGATCTGGACCATGGCCTCGGCCTCGGCGCTGACTCCGATCATCGGCCAGATCCTGTTCAATTTCGGGCTGGGGTGGATGGTCGCAGTGATCGTGTTGGCCTGGATGTTGGCGTTCGTCCCGGCCGGGTTGTTCACCGAGATGGGACGGGAGATGCCGCTGACGGCGCTGATCGTGGCCCGCCGCACGTTCGGCCACGCCGGTGCGCTGGTGTTCTCGCTGCTCTTCACCGTCGTCAACGCGGCTTTCTTCGGGCTGAACACCGCCGTGGCCGGCCAGCTGTTGGGTGCCCTGGCCCACTCCAGCGCCACCCCCTGGACCTGGCTGATCGGGATCGTCCAGACCGTGCTGGTGCTGATCGGTATGCGCCTCCTCGAGCCCTTCTACCGATACACGGCCCTGTTGTTCGTCGTCTGCTACGGCGTGCTCACCTACTACCTCTTTGCCAACCACTCCCTGCATCTGGTGCACTCCCACGGCAGCCTGGCGTGGGGGCCGGCGCTGACGACGGTCCTTAGCATCTCCATCCTGGCCTGGACCTACAAGCTCTCGACGGTGTCGCGCTTCGCGGTCCCGACGGGCCAGGAGCGCCACGGCCGAGCGGGCTACTTCCTGATGCCCTCGGTCGGGATCATGCTCGCCGTCCTGGTGCTGGCGGTGATCGGGATGCTCTCCCAGGAGGGCACCGGCAACTGGAACGTCGCCCTGCTCGGGGCCAACCTATCCGGCCTGGGGACCGTGGCGGCCCTCGGCGTGGTCGTCGCCGTGGTGCACACCAACGCCATGAACCTCTATCCCTCCACGGTGGACATGCTCGTCGCCATGAACACCGTCCTGCGCCCCTTCCGACTCGAGCAGCCTGTCGGGACCCTCCTGCTCGGGATCGCGTCCACCCTGCTGGCGGTGGTGGGGATCCTCAACCACATCCAGGGATTCCTCAACGACATCGGCGACGTCATCTTCCCGTTCACCTTCATCATGATCATCGACTGGATCCTGGTCCAGCGGCGCGCCACGCCCGCCGAGGCCTTCTTCGACAAACCGCGCCGCTGGACCGACTGGCTCGATCCTGTGGCCACCGTGGCATTCCTCGTCGGGCTGGCCTTCAATCTCGGCGCTGTCCACGTCCTCCCCCACGGCTTCACCAACCAGGTGCCCCTCCCCTTCGTGGGCGCCCTCCTCTCCGCCGTGGTCTTCGTCGCCCTGGCCCGCTTCAGCCCCCATCGCAGCGCGGACCAGCGCGCCGGGGGTACGGTCACGGCACCGACCGCGCCACGGTGACACCGGACCCCCTGCTCGACGCGGTCAGGGCCTGGATGGCGGAGGATCCCGACCCCGCCTGCCAGGCCGAGCTGCGGGATCTCCTCCAACACGACGACCGCGCCGAGCTGGCCGATCGCTTCGGTGACAGACTGCGCTTCGGCACCGCCGGACTGCGCGGCGAGCTCGGTGCCGGGCCCACCCGGATGAACGTGGCCACCGTACGGCGGACCACCGCCGGTCTCGCCGCTTACCTGAGCCGGTCGGTACCCGGCGCGAGCGGCGGCGGGGTGCGCGGCAGCGGGGTGAGCGGGGCCGGCGTGGTGATCGGCTACGACGCCCGCCACGGCTCGGCGCGCTTCGCCGACGAAACCGCCAGGGTGGTCACCGGCGCCGGACTTCGTGCCTTCCGACTCCCGGGTCGACTCCCAACCCCGACGCTGGCCTTCGCCGTCCGCCATCTGGGCGCGGCGGCGGGCGTGATGATCACCGCCAGCCACAACCCCGCCCGCGACAACGGCTACAAGGTCTACCTGGCTGATGGAGCCCAGATCGTCCCGCCCGCCGACACCGCCATCTCTGCCGCCATCGACGAGGTCGGGCCGCTCGGGCTCGTCCCCCTCGGCGATCCCGGCGAGGCGGTCGGTTCCGAGATCATCGCCGACTACCTGAGGGCCATAATCGCCGCCCTCCCCGACACCGACGCCCGCGACCTCACGACCGTGTACACCCCTCTCCACGGCGTCGGGCGCGACGTGCTCCTCCAGGCGTTCGACCGGGCGGGGTTTGCCCACCCCCACGTGGTGGCCAGCCAGGCCGAGCCGGACCCCGACTTCCCCACGGTCGCCAGACCAAACCCGGAGGAGCCGGGCGCGCTCGACCTCGCCACCGCCGAGGCCCGGCGGATCGGCGCCGACCTACTGATAGCCAACGACCCCGACGCAGACCGCCTGGCCGTGGCCATACCGTCGCAGCGCGAGCCAGGTGGCTGGCGCGTCCTGAGCGGTGACGAGCTCGGCGCGCTCCTCGGCGACCACCTCCTCACGCGACGCGCAGATCCTCACCGGGCGTTGGCCGTCACCACCGTCGTGTCGTCCAGCCTGCTGGGCGACCTGGCCCGCGCCGCGGGGGCGCAGTACGCCGAGACGCTGACCGGCTTCAAGTGGATCATGCACGAGGCCACCCAGCGCAGTGCCGCCCAACACAGTGCCGCCCAGCACGCGGAGACCCGTCTCGTGTTCGGCTACGAAGAGGCTCTGGGATATGCCGTCAACGACGTGGTACGGGACAAGGACGGCATCTCCGCCGCGCTCGCCATCGCCGGACTGGCCGCCGACTCCAAGCGCCACGGCCTGAGCCTGGCCGACCGCCTCGACGACATCGCCCGACGGTTCGGGCTCCACGGCACCGAGCAGTTCTCCCTCGAGCTGCCGGGACACGACGGCCAGGCGCGCATCGGCCAGATCATGGCCGAGCTACGCGTCTCGCCGCCGGTCGAACTCCTCGGCCACACCGTGCACCAGGTCGACGACCTCGCCGCAGGGGTCCGCCGCTTCGACGACGGCAGCGAGGAGCCTCTCAGCCTGCCCCGCTCCGACGTCGTGATCTGGCGCACCCGGGAGCACGATCGCGTCGTGGCCCGCCCCAGTGGCACCGAACCGAAGCTCAAGTTCTATCTCGAAGTGGTGGTCCCGGTGGGCAAGAAGTCCGGCGAGGGGCTCGGTCTGGGCGAGGCAAGGGCACGAGCGGCCGCCTCGCTGACCCGTCTGCGGGACCAGCTGCGCCCGGCCCTCGAACCGTTCACGTCGCCGGCATCGAGATGACGGTATCGACATGACCCAGACAACCTGGACCCGGTCGGAGCTGGCGGCCGTCATCGACCACACGCTCCTCAACCCCGAGGCCACCCCCGACCAGGTGGCCGTGCTGTGCGACGAGGCACAGGAGCTGCATGTCTGCGCGGTGTGCATCTCGCCGACCATGGTGGTCGCGGCCCGGCGACGCCTCGAAGCGGTACCGGTGAAGGTGGCCACGGTGATCGGCTTCCCCTCCGGCGCACACCACAGCGAGGTCAAGGCGGACGAGGCGCGCCGCGCCCGCGCGGACGGCGCCGACGAGCTCGACATGGTCGTCGACCTGGCCTTGGTGCGCTCCGGTCGATGGGACGGCGTCGAAGCCGACATCGCCGCGGTCCGCCTGGCCCTGGGCGATTCGCCGACCCTGAAGGTCATCATCGAGGCAGCGGTGCTGAGCCCCGATCAGATCGTCGCCGCCTGCCGGGCCGCCGAGTCGGCCGGCGCCCAGTTTGTCAAGTCGTCCACCGGCTTCCACCCCGCCGGCGGGGCCAGCGTCGAGACCATCAGGCTCATGGCTGACACCGTCGGCGGCCGCCTCGGCGTCAAGGCCGCCGGAGGCATCCATCGCGCCCAGGAGGCGCTCGACCTCCTCCAGGCGGGCGCCACCCGACTGGGGATGTCGTCCACCGTCGCCATCCTGGCCGAGCTCGACCGTTCCCGAAACACGTAGGAGGGTCTGCATGCGGTCCTCTGTGGGCCACCCACGAAGGCATGCGATCACTGGTCCTCAGCCAAGAGCCGGCCGGATCGGCTTGCGGGCACCGAGCTATCAGGCCAGTCCGAGGATTACTACGAGGGAGCGGGATAGGGCGATCATGTCCGTATCGGGGACAACGCCGATGCGTCCGCCGAGCTTGGATCGGGGCATCGTCGTGAGCTTGTCGACCATGAGGCTGCTGGCCTGGGCCAGGCCGGTTCCAGCAACCGGACGCACGGGGATCCGGAGCAAGGGAATGTCGGTGGGATCGGTCGTGAGCGGGCACGCCATCATGTACGGCTCGAGCAAGGCGGCCGTGTCCATGCTCACCGTCCAGTACGCCAAGGCCCGGCCGCACATCAAGTTCAACGCGGTCGAGCCCGGCTTCACGGCCACCGACCTCACTCCCTACAGCGGGTCTGGGCAGCCCGTCGAGAAGGGCGCAGAAGTCATCGTCCGTATGGCCACCATCGGCAAGGACGGCCCTACTGGCACCTTCCAGGAGAACGAAGGCCAGCTCGCCTGGCAGTGCCACACCCTCGGTTCGCCCCGTTGGGTCCGATCTATTGCCCAACGGTACGAGGTTCGCGGCGCAGAATAGCGGCACCATCCCGGTGCCTGAGAGCACCGACGCCCGGAGGTGCCCCAGTCACGTCCGATGGTCCTGACCACCGCCCCGACCACCGCTGGGCCGTCAAGCGCGGCCGCAGAACGAACGACGCGTTAGCGTGCCCAACGGGCACCGTGATCCAAGGCCCTCCTGGTGGGCCACGACAGCAAGGTCTGGGGGACGCAAGTGACAACCGATCGAAGGGTGGCCCAGCGTGTGGAGACGACCGGTGTCGGACGTGTCGGCATGACTCGTGGCATCATGACCGCCGCGCTCGGTCAATGAGCCTCCGTGCCTGCGTCGTGGGCACGTCGTTCGGGGCCCGCATCCACGTCCCCGCACTTCGCCAAGCCGGCTTCGAGGCGGTGGCTCTCGTCGGGGTAGACCCGAGCAAGACGGCGCGCCGCGCTGATCGATTGGGCATCGAGCATGCCTGCACCTCGTTGACGGACGCGCTGGCGCTCGGACTCGACGCCATCTCCATCGCCGGGCCCCCACACGCCCATGCACCCCTCGCCGCCCAGGCCATAGCGGCGGGCTGCCACGTGCTGTGCGAGAAACCCTTCACCCTCGATTCCGCCGAGGCGGAGAGCCTCGCACGCGCCGGTGATTCCGCCGGAGTGGTGACGGTGGTCGGGCATGAGTTTCGTTGGTCGCCCGCCCAGTCGACGATCGGCTGGGCGCTCGACTCGGGGCTCATCGGCTCGCCCCGTTTGTTCGTCAGCGCCTCGTTCATCTCGATGCTCCGCAGCTTCTCGATGCCCGACTGGTGGTTCGATCCGTCTCGCGGGGGCGGTTGGCTGAACGCATCGGGCTCACATCGGATCGACGCTCTGCGCCAGTGGTTCGGGGAGGTCGAGGCGGTGAGCGCCGGGCTCCCGGCGGTAAGCGATCACGCGATCGGCGTCGATGACTCCTTCAACATCCGCTGCACCATGCGCAACGGCGTGGACGTGGCACTGGTGCAGAGCTCGGCGGCAGCCGGCCCCAACGCATCGATGACCCGCCTGGTGGGCACCGGGGGGACGCTGTGGAGTGAGGGCGACACCGTTCGCATCGCCGATGACGACGAGCCCGCCGGACGGGTTCTCGAGCCTCCGGCCGAGCTTGCTCTGCCCGATGTCGAGGCACTGGCGACCGGGCAACTGGCCGACATGACCCGGGTGGAACTACCGCCTTACATCCGATTGGCGCAGGCATTCCGGCGGGCCATAGAGGGCGGCGCACCAATACCGGGACCGCAGCCAGCGACCTTTCGCGATGGCCTGGCGTGCATGCGTGTGATCGAGGCCGTTCGTCGCTCTGCTTCTGAAAAGGGACGTTGGATCAATGTTGGAGAAGGTGGATCAACGTGAGCCGAGCCCAACCAATCATCGTCGGGGTCCTCGGCGACCGACCCGGGCCGCAGAGCGCCATGGTCGACGTCATGCGTCAGACCGTAGACGCGGCAGTGACCTCGGGAAGGATCGATCGCCCGGTCACCTTTGTGGTCGACATCACCGAGGGCCTCCCGGAGGGGACGGCAGCGAACGTCACCGCAGGCTTCCAACGCCTGGTCGGGCAAGATGCATTGGTCATCATGGGCCCGACCGTCACCGACAACGGCCTGATCGCCACGCAGCTGGCCGACGAGGCTCGCATCCCTTGCTGCAACTGGACCGGGAGCGACCGCACGCGAAGCGAGTGGATGTTCCACTACCAGATCGGCTCGCTCGAGGAAGAGCCCCATCTGCTGGCGGCTCATCTGGCCTTCCTCGGCCACAAGCGCATCGCCCTGGTGCAGGACCGCTCCCCCATCGGCAACCGCTACGGAGCGTTCTTCCAGAGCGCCACCGAGCGCCTGGATCTGCAAATCATCTCCAAGACGATGATCTCGCCGGTCTCGAGCGACCTGTCGGAGACCGTGGGCGATGTGCGCCGAAAGGAGATCGACGCCTTGGTGTATCTCGGTCTCGGCCTCTCGGCCGCCACACTTGGGAGCGCGCTCACCGACGTCAACTGGCACCCTCCCGTATTCGCCAACTCGGCGCTGATGTTCGGCCACACCTACCCCGACTGGGTGGAGCATTGGGATGGCTGGACCTACATCGATGCCTGGTCCGAAGAGAACACACGCCTGCAAAAGCTCCTCGCCGCCCGCTCCGATCGCGACACCGTCTTTCCGATGACCGTGGCCGCCGGTGACGACATGGGGCGCCTCCTGGTCGAAGGGCTGGCCGGGGCCGAGCACCTCACCCGTGCCGGGGTGAAGGAGGCGTTCGAACGTATCAAATGCCTGCCTGCCACCTTGGGCGAACCCGGGACGACGATGGGATTCGGACACTGGGACCGGGCTGCGCTCAAGGGCGGCTTCATCTTGTTGCGACGCTGGCAAGGCGGACAGTCAGTCGTCGTCAAGTAGCTCGGACGAAGGCCCCCCGGTGGAAGAAGACCAGGGCGACGTCAGGCCTCGGTGGTGACCAGGAAGCAGCCGCAGGTGTTGCCGCCTCCGGCGGCGACGGCCGCCACTTTGGGCCGGCTGGGCACCTGCCGGTCGCCGCCGTCGCCGCGAAGCTGGACAACGGCTTCGTGAAGGAAGCCGTAACCGTGGAGGCGACCTCCCGAGAGCTGGCCGCCTGAGGTGTTGAGCGGGAGCGCCCCGTCGCGTGCGATGCGGGTCCCTCCTTCGACGAACGCGCCGCTCCCACCGACCTCGCACAGCTGCAGCGCCTCGAGCCAGAGCATGGTCAGGTAGCTGAACCCGTCGTAGATCTGTGCCATCTCGACGTCGGCCGGTGTCAGCGAGGTGCGACCCCACATCTGCGCCGCAGCGTCGGCGCCGACAGTCCGGGCCAGGTCCTTCAGCTGGTCCCAGCTCGGCCGATCATGGATGGCCGCTCCCATGGCCTCGATGAAGACGGGCGGCTTGGCCAGGTCCACGGCCAGTTCCCGTCGCGAGATGACGAGGGCGGTGGCCCCGTCGCACGGCACGTCGCAGTCGAAGAGCCGCAGGGGAGTGGTGATCATGCGTGAGTTGAAGTAGTCGTCCAACGACATGGAGTCGCGGTAGATAGCCTTGGGGTTCAGGCCAGCGTTGCGGCGGGCGTTGAGCGCGATCTGGGCCAATTGCTCGGGCTGGACGCCGTAGCGATCCATATGGGCCTGGGCAAACAGGGCGACCCAGATGGGAGCGCCGGCCGAGCCGAACGGCAGGGTCCACTGCTGGAAGTCACCGGCGTAGATCGTTCCCCCGCCGCCGCTGGGTCCGAGGCTGGCTCGGCCGCCGGCGCCTTGCGCACTGCCTTCCCACACCGAGCGGAAGCACAACACATGATCGGCCAGACCGGCGGCGACCGCCATGACGGCTTTCATCACCGATCCAAACTGCCCGGAGGTCTCGACCCCGCTGTCGAACCAGCCGACCTCCAACCGCATGGCGTCCAATACCTCGTAGGCGGACGCCCCGGTGAAGCCCTTGGGCTGGGCCATGCCACCCGGATAGGTCGATAGCCCGTCGATGTCCGACGGGATCAGCCCGGCGTCAGCAACCGCGGCGTAGCAGGCGTCGAGCGTGAGCTCGAGGGGATCGCGGCCCAACCGGCGCCCGATGTCGGACTGGCCGACGCCAGAGATGGCGCAGTGCTTCTCGGCCAGGTTCCCGCTCATTACTGGCCCCCGTCGGGCTCGAACAGCGGCAGCCAGACGTCGCCGCCGGCATCGGAAACGTGCTTGAAGACGACCCTGACCGGCATACCGATGCGGATGTCCTCCAGCGGGCAGTTGATCAGGTTGGTCGTCAGCCGAAGCCCGGTCTGCTCCACCATCTCGACTAAGGCCACCACGTAAGGAGGCTCGAAGCCGGGGAGCCACGGGTGGTGGTTGACCGTGAAGCTGGCCACGACGGCCTTCCTGCTGACAGCCTCGGAGGCGAGGTTCTTCGACTGGTCGATCGGACAGATCGGGATGGGAGGGTGCAGGTAGTAGCCGCAGTCCTGGCAACGCAAGAAGACCAGCTCGCCGTTCTGCCCTCCCTGCCAAAAATGGCGGTTCCGATCAGAGAGCTCGGGCACCACCACGAACTGGCCCGACCGGTCTGAATGCTGTTCGCCCACGTACGATCCCCCTCTTCTGGCACGAGTCTGGCACCAAGAGCTGGCGGTCTGCCAGTCATCACCGGGCGCGCCGGCATAGCATCGAAGCATGATCGGTAGCCAGGGTGTTGGGATCGTCAGTGTCGCTTTCGGTACGGACTGCTCCTGCTATGAGTCGGCCCGTCGCGCTGCAGAGCTGGGCTTCCACCACATCGACATCGGACTAGACCGTTTGGACGGTGAGGCAGAGCCCGAGCTCCCGCTTCCCGTCGGGGACCGCATCGGCTCGACACCGCGTACAGGATGCACCGTGCGCCCTCCCCGCAAGTGCACCTGGGGAGAGGGCGTCGCCTTCCTGCGGAGCGTGCCTGGAATCCGGGTGGAGCCCGGGCCGAGCTCGCTCCTCGATACGGCGGCGTCGATCCGGGCGATGTGCGAGGAGGTGCCAGGGCTCCGTCTCACGCTCGACACGGGATGGTCGGTGTTCTGCGGCTTCGACCCCCTGGAAGTCGCCGATCTCGTCGGTCATGTCCAATTGCGCCAGGCGCGCCCCGGCACCCCGCAGATGCACGTCGACGATGACGGTGATGTCGACTTCGCCGCCGTGATCGCCGGCTTCGATGCCGTGGGTTACACGGGCTTGTACAGCGTCGAGTACTTCGATCTGCCGGACCTGCACCTGCCGCTGGAGGATCCTGTCGGCTGGAGCGTCGATTTGATGAACCGGGTCCGGCCCCTTCTCGCTTCCTGACACGTCACGAACTCGTGCGGTCAGCGGTCGGAGGGAGCGCGAATCGACTGTCGTAGAACGCAAACTCTCGTCGTAGGGTCGAAAGGTCGAGGCCGTAGGCGGCGGGGTCTGGCCGCTGGCCCTGCCGACGGTCCTTCGAGCTTTCCTCCCACCATTCGGCCATCCGGGCACGGGTGTCGGGCGCCAGCTGGTCGCCCATCTGATGGTAGAGGCGCGCCATGGCGGCGATCGGCTCGGCCTGCATGTGGGCGAACGAGACGTCGAAGAACCGATCCTCGTTACCGGCATCTCGGAAGTCGATGAGGCGATGCAGCGACTCGAGCCACAACGCTTGTTCGTGCTGCCCGAGAGCGGCTCGGTCGACGGAGGTCGTCACGGGTGTCGAGAGTGCCTCTTTTAGTGTGCAGAGTGACGGGAGCACGCTGGTGATGTCCCGGTGGGTCATCACGAACCGAGCGTCAGGATATACGGCATCGAGTGCCTGGATGCTCGCCATGTGCGCCGGAGTTTTCAAGCTCCATCGGGTGGGGGGACACCGCCACTGCAGCAGCTTGAGGACGCGCCGATGGTAGCGGTACGCCGGCTCCATGTCGCAAGACAGCAGCCACTCGGTGTAGCTGGGGAGGAGGGCCATTCCTTCGAAGACCTGCGAGCGGAAGTCGAGGGCCATGATCAATAGGCACTCCATGGGACCCGTGGCCGAGCTCGGCAGCATGCCCACGAAATCCGGGAACATCTCGTGCGAGATGTCGATTCCGGCCTGGCTCATGGCGATACGAGGATCAGTGTCCTCCGTCGCTGTCTCGGGAGGCGGGCATGGTGCGGCGGCCTCCCAGGTCCGGAGGCTCCTGCGGGATCGGTCACAGGCAAGCAGATTGCTCAAGGCGGTAGAGCCGGTCCGGGGCATCCCGAGCCCGAACAGCGGAGCAACGATCTCCTGCTCCTCGATCTCCGGGTGCATCCCGTACCATTTCTCGATCTCCAGCCGATTGGCCAGGAAGCCGACGAGCTGATCACAGAACACCGCTTCACCCATCTCGTTGAGGTGGCCCTCAACCGTCAACGCTCGGGTGAGCATCTCCAGCCCCTCCCGCCATGTGTCGGGGCCGAAGTTATCGGTTCCGGCGCGTTCGCAGGCCTTGTCGACGAGTTGTTGGATGTCGATCATGTGCTTTCTCCATTAGTGAGGGCCGCGTCTGCCCGACGGAATGTCACGTGAGGCGAGGGATGACTTCGGCGCCGAGCAGGCGAACCTGTTCGAGATCACCCAGGTCAAGGACCCGAAGATACGCCTGGGTGGCGCCGAGCTCGCGATATCGGCCCAGCTTGTCGGCTACCTCAGCTGGGGTTCCGGTGAGGTCCGCGGTCTCGAACTGTGGTGCCGACACGGCCCCACGGCGCTCGACCTCCTTGCGGTCGGCCCCACATACAGTCGTAAGGGCGACCGATAGCTTGAGGGTCACCGGGTCCCGTCCGGCTTCTTCGCAGGCCTGCCGGACACGGGCGAAGGCCGCTTCGACCTGCTGCAGGCTGTGAAACGGGGGCAGGTTAAACTCGTCGGCAAATCGGGCGGCGAGCGCCGGGGTCCGGCGGGCCCCCGAGCCGCCAATGATGACCGGTGGGTGAGGTTGCTGTACGGGCTTGGGCAGAGCTGGGCAGTCGGCAAGCTGGTAATGGTCGCCTTCGAACGAGAAGGTCGAGCCGACAGGGGCCTTCCAGATCCCCGTGATTATGGCCAGCTGCTCCTCCAAACGCTCGAAACGCTCGCTCGGGCTGGGGAAGGGGATGCCATAGGCGCGGTGCTCACCTTCGGCCCAACCCGCCCCGAGGGCCAACGTGACCCGGCCACCGCTCATGGCGTCGACCTGGGCGACGGCAATGGCCATCGGGCCGGGAAGCCGGAACGTGGCGGCGCTGACCATGGTGCCGAGCCGGATGCGCGTAGTCTCCCGGGCCAGGCCGGCGAGCGTGATCCATGAGTCCGTGGGACCCGGCAGGCCCGTTCCGTTGAACGCCAGATAGTGATCGGAGCGGACGAAGTCACTGAACCCGCAGCGCTCTGCCTCCTGGGCGGCCCGTAGCTGGTCGTTGTAACTGGCGCCCTGCTGAGGCGCCACCATGAGGCCGATCCTCACGCCGCGCTCAGTCGTCCATCTGCTCGGCGGGGATTGAGCGCTCCATCATACCGAAGGACTCCTCGCCGGCCCACCGGTAGCGGACCCCAGCCTGCTGAAGCGCCGGGGCGAACTCACGAGCAGTGTCGCCAGGCATGCAGGCCGACAGGACCGTCTCGCCCTCGATCCGTACGTCGCCGTCCGCTGTCCGAAGTGTCAGCGAGACGTCCTCGCCGGTGGGTTGGAGTCGCCGCAGCCAGGGCGCATCGACGAGCGTGGCTGGGATCATGCGATCCCCATCGAACACGAACGCCTCGTTATACGTGGCCTCGCCGTCGGCGCGCTCGGGGAACGCTAGGGCTCCGAACGCCTTCCCGCTGGGGAACAGGGCGCTGGGCCAGCAGTGACCCCAGAAACCACCTACGTCGCGCAGCCCCTGCCTATGGATGCGCAGCCCGGTACCCTCGAACGTCCACTCGTCCCCACCGAAACGCACCCTGCCCCGGGAGGTGCAAAGCTGCTCGTAGCGAGGGCTGATGAATGCCCCGGCGAAGCCCTCGTTGAACAGCTCGGATGAATCCGCGCTGAGGGTCCCCGAGACCCACGGCGGGGCGGCGCAGGTGAGCTCCACCTCCACCTCCAGCGGCACCTGGGGGCCGCCATGGTCTCCCTTGGCCAGCGCCGTTGCGGTTGTATCCCGCGCCGTGCCGTCGTAGGCCATAGTGAGGGTGCGAAACGGCTCGACGCAGCGGAAGGTGAGACCGCCCGCCGCCAGTGTGCGACAGATGCCGTCGTCGTCGACGGGCGAGCGCCCCTCGCCCGAACCCCGCACGATCGCCGTTCGGCCGTCTGGAAAGCCCAGGTTCACCTGGAGGTCGCGCT
The DNA here is from genome assembly GCA_965276635.1 of Acidimicrobiales bacterium. Lineage (GTDB taxonomy): Bacteria > Actinomycetota > Acidimicrobiia > Acidimicrobiales > Palsa-688 > CBDIBC01. Next base: position 1,048,610 of record CBDIBC010000005.1, read on the forward strand.
TGTCCCAGGAACCGGAGACGGCCTCAATGCCAACCCTTGGAAGGCCGATGAGGCCCTCGTCATCTGAGACCCAGAACGACGCACTCTCCCGGAACTGAGGATCTTCCGGCCTCTCCGCCAAAAAGAAATCCTTCGACAGGTCCATACTGCCGGTGAGATCGATGGCCATCACGCCCTCCCCCAGGGGACTGGTGGGTCCCCAGTTGTTGTGTGCAATCCTTAACATTGCGGACTTCTCCGGCGCAAGCAGCGGGAGCGCCGCACTCCTCCAGCCAGCGCCGACCGAAGCCGGTCACCTAGCGATCCAGGATGTGCACCGCTCGAAGTTGCTGGAACAGCTGATCCGCCGCCTCGTCTGGCGACGTGACCGTGGTGTCGATGTGGAGCTCGGGATGCTCGGGGGGCTCATACGGCGAGTCCACACCGGTGAAGTTCGCCAGGTCACCCTCTCGAGCCTTGCGATAGAGGCCTTTGGGATCACGGGTCTCTGCGACATCCAACGGCGTGTCCACGAACACCTCGAAGAAGGGGGTCTCCCCGGCGCGGTCACGGGCAAGCTGGCGCTCCGAGCGGAATGGTGAGATGAACGACACGAGGACGAGCAGCCCGGCGTCGGCCATGAGCCGGGCCACTTCGCTGACCCGCCGGATGTTCTCCACCCGGTCGGACTGGGTGAAGCCGAGGTCGTGGTTCAGCCCATGACGGACGTTGTCGCCGTCCAAGAGGTAGGTATGGACGCCCCGGCTGTGCAGAAGCTGCTCCGCCCGGTTGGCGATGGTGGACTTCCCGGCCCCGGACAGGCCGGTCAACCAGACGATGGCCGGCCGGTGCCCCATTATGGCGCTGCGCGCCTCGGCCGTGACGTCGATGGCCTGCCAGTGGACGTTTTGCGAACGGCGGAGGGCGAACTGCACCAAGCCGACGCCGATGGTGGCGTTGGTGAGCCGGTCGATCAGGACCATGCCGCCGGTGTCGTGTTGGGCGGCGTAGGGATCGAAGGGGACCGGCCGGTCGGTCGTCAGCGTGCAGACACCGATCTCGTTGAGCTCGAGCGTCTTGGCCGCGACGTGCTCCAGGGTGTTTATGTCGATCCGATACTTCGGCGCAGAGATGGCCACGCCGACGGTGGCCGTACCGATCTTGGCCAGATAGGCCCGTCCCGGCACCATCTCCTCGTTGTACATCCATACCACATGGGCCTCGAACTGGTCAGCGAGGCCAGCTGCGTCGGTCGCACCGGAGAGCAAGTCTCCGCGGCTGATGTCTATCTCGTCGGAGAGTAGGAGGGTAACGGACTCGCCGGCGACTGCAACCGGGAGGTCGCCGTCGAAGGTCGAGATCCGACTGACCTGGCTCCTCTGCCCCGACGGAAGGACGCTGATGTCGTCGCCGGGGTGGATCGTCCCGCTGCTGATCAGGCCGGAGAAGCCCCGGAAGTCGAGGTTGGGTCGGTTCACCCACTGGACCGACATCCGGAACGGCCGCTCGGCCGCCCGATGCTCGACTGGGACCTGCTCGAGATGGCCAAGCAGTGTCGGGCCGGTGTACCACGGCATCCGCGGTGACCGCTCGATGACGTTGTCGCCCTTCAGGGCCGAGAGGGGGATACACGTGATGTCGCTCAGCCCGACCTCGGCGGCAAACTGGCGGTAGTCGGCTTCGATGGCGTTGAACGCGACTTGGTCATAACCGACGAGGTCAAGCTTGTTCACCGCCACGACGATGTGCTCGATCCCCAGCAGCGCCACCAGGAAACTGTGGCGTCGAGTCTGCGTCAAGACGCCCTTGCGGCCGTCGATCAGGATCACCGCCAGGTCGGCGGTGGACGCACCCGTCACCATGTTGCGGGTGTACTGCTCGTGCCCGGGAGTGTCAGCCACGATGAACTTGCGGTGCTCGGTGTTGAAGTACCGGTAGGCGACGTCGATGGTGATGCCCTGCTCGCGCTCGGCGGTCAGCCCGTCGACCAACAGGGCAAAGTCGAGGTCACCGCCCTGGGTCCCGCTCGTCTTGGAGTCGGCTTCCAGGGCGGCCATCTGGTCCTCGAACACCAGATGCGACTCGTAGAGCATCCGCCCTATGAGCGTGCTCTTGCCGTCGTCGACGCTCCCGCAGGTGATGAACCTGAGGAGCGAACGGTCTCGGTGGTCACGCAGATACGCCTCGATGTCCTGCGAGATCAGCGCTTCTTGGGCGTTCGCCATCACGCTACCGCCCGGTCACGGACCCAGACCGCCAGGTCATCAATGAGCGCCATCAGAAGTACCCCTCCTGCTTCTTCTTCTCCATCGATCCGGATGAGTCCACGTCGATGAGCCGACCCTGCCGTTCGGAGGTGGTGGTCAGGAGCATCTCCTGGATCACCGCCGGCAGGGTGTCCGCCTTGCTCTCGATCGCCCCTGAAAGGGGATAGCAACCGAGCGTCCGGAAGCGGACGCTGCGCATCTCGGGCACCTCGTCGGGCATCAGGGGCATGCGGTCGTCGTCGACCATGATCAGCGTCCCATCACGTTCGACGACAGGGCGCTCGGCCGCCAGATACAGCGAGACGATCGGGATCGACTCGAGGTAGATGTACTGCCAGACGTCGAGCTCCGTCCAGTTGGACAGCGGGAAGACCCGCATGGTCTCGCCGGGTGAGCGGCGGACGTTGTACGTGCGCCACAGCTCGGGCCGTTGGGCCTTCGGATCCCATTGATGGTGCTTCGAACGGATGCTGAAGATCCGCTCTTTGGCACGCGACTTCTCCTCGTCGCGACGCGCCCCGCCGAAGGCCACGTCGAAGCTCCACTTATCGAGCGCCTGCTTCAAGCCCTGCGTCTTCCACATGTCTGTGTGGACCGCTGAGCCGTGATCGAAGGGGTTGATCCCCAGCTCGATGCACTCAGGGTTTTGATGGACGAGCAGCTCCATCCCGCTCTCCTTCGCCATGCGGCTCCGCATCTCGTACATGGCACGGAACTTCCACGTCGTGTCGACGTGGAGCAGGGGGAACGGAGGTGGCGCCGGGTGGAAGGCCTTCCGGGCCAGGTGCAGCATCACCGAGCTGTCCTTGCCGATGGAATACAGCATCACCGGGTGCTCACTCTCGGCGACCGCCTCGCGCATGATGTGGATGCTCTCCGATTCGAGAAGCTGGAGGTGCGTAAGCGGCTTGCTCATCACGCGACCATTTGACATAACTGGATCACCCTCTCGGCGAGATCAGGACGGCAGATCAGCATATCGGGCAACCATGGATTCGGCTGGTTGTAGCGAACGGAAGAACCGTCGATGCGCGAAACGTGCAGCCCTGCGGCGCGAGCGACCGCGACCGGCGCCGCCGAATCCCACTCCCATTGACCCCCCGAGTGCACGTACACATCGGCCGCGCCGCGCACCACCGCCATGGCCTTCGCTCCGGCAGAGCCCATCGGTACCAGCTCGGCGCCCAATCCCTCGGCGACCTTGATGGCCTCCTCGGCCGGTCGGGTCCGGCTCACCAGGACCCGTGCTGGCGAGCCGGACGGCCCAGGCTGTGGGAGTGGGCCTGCGGACGTGAACGTCGTGCCGATGGCGGGCAGCGCCACCGTGCCGAGCACCAGCTCGCCATCCTCGACCAGGGCGACGTGCACTGCCCAGTCGTCTCGCGAGGGCTCGGAGAACTCTCTGGTGCCATCGAGGGGATCCACGATCCACACCCGCCGGTTCTTCAGACGGTCGACGCTATCGGCCGCTTCTTCTGAGAGGATGGCGTCGCCAGGAAAGCGGAGCGAAAGCTGCTCGGCAATGTAGCGTTGCGAGCCGGCATCGCCGGCAGCCTTCAAGGTTGCCGGCGCTCCACCGGCGGCGCGAATCGTGAGCAAGACCTCGCCGGCCCCGGTGGCGATCTCCGCCGCCGCCGCTACCTCGCCGCTGATCATGGATGCGCGGAAGCCGGGAGGGGCCTTTGGGCCTGACCGACGGAGACCCGAGCGACACGACGTGAGATCCCCGCAAAGTCACGCATGGTGGTTAAAAGCGTCTCGGCGTCGGGATGGGGTATAAGGTAGTGCGAGTACGCGAGGCGCAAGAAGACCTCCGCGGCGTGCTCCCTCGACAAGGTCCCTCTGCGAACCGCGGGAACCTCGAGGAGGTCATCTCCGAGAAGGCGGCCCAGGACCTGGACGTGAGGCTCGAGCGACCGGGCGAGCGACTCGAGGGCGAAGGCCGGGTCGACGCCGATCGAGCCTGTCACCATCGACTCGTCGGGGTAGGTGACGAGAAAACGGAGCGCGGCGTCAAGGCGACGTCGCGAAGTCCGATGGGCGTCGATCTCCACCTGCAACCCGATATCGAACTGCGCCTCTTCATACGCGGTGACGGCGGCCAGGAGGTCTGACTTGGTGGCGAACCATCGGTAGAGCGTCGGGCGGGAGATCCCGGCCGCGGTCGCGACCGCCGACATGGTGAAAGGGCCGGGGCCCTTCTCGGCCATCGCTTTCCGTGCTGCCTGGAGAATAGATTCCGCGGTCGATGTAACCGGCGCCATGGCGGCGAGCCTGACACTTCGACCCTAGAGTGTCAAGTCAGCGCAGTCACCAGGACTGAGGCCGAGGACGGGACTCCGTCGGGCCCGGGTCGACACAGAGCGAGTGCCGTGATACACATAAGCATCGAACGTAAAGGTCCGAGGTGCCGCCGGCTGCGAGCGGCCGCACCACTGAGATGGACGGGGTGACGAAGTGTTGGGCGCATCGCATGCAGCACCGACGTCGGAAGTGGCCGCGGAGGTCAACTACATCCGGAACCCCCCACCCGAAACTGGCGAGCTGTTGCAGTTCGTCACCGAGGCGGAGGAACAGTCGACGATGGAGACGTTGCCTGGGCGCCCCATGCCGATCACCAACGCTCGACCGCTGGCGACTGACCTCGATGAACAGGGATTCGGGCTGTTCCGGCACGTGAGCGCGGTCAGCGACTTCACCAGCATCGAGGAGGACCCCGTTGTGGACCAGCGCTACACCGAGGAGATGACTGAGCTGTTGCGCCAGGTGACGGGAGCCGCCAAGGTCTTCATGCTCGGTGGCGGCAAGAAGCGCTATGGCGAGAGCGCCACCGACCAGCTTGCCCCGCTCCTCAACGCCAAGCCGGCCCGTTACCCCCATGCCGACAACACGGATCCATCCGCGGTGGAGCTGGTGGAGATGATCGCGGCATTCGTCGACCTCGACGTCGAGAGCTTCCCGCGCTGGGCCCTCTACAACATGTGGAGAGCCGTGTCGCCGCCGCCTCAAGACTTCCCCTTGGCGGTGTGCGACGCTCGCACCGTCGGTCCCGACGACGAGGTCACTGTCACCGCGCTCACGAAGGAGCGCATGGGTGAGGTCCGGCACGACACTACTGGCTACCTGTTCAACCGCGCCCACCGCTGGCACTACTACCCCGACATGACCCGGGACGAGGTCCTCGTCTTCAAAGCGCACGACACCGACCCGGAACGGTCCCGTCGAGTTCCACACACCGCGTTCACCGACCCGACGTGCCCCCCGGGCGTGCCCACGAGAGCGAGTGTGGAGATGCGGGGCCTCGCGCTCTTCGCCTGACCGTGCCGGCCCGTTCGGCCGACTCGATAGAGGGAACCATCACTGTGCCGCCATTGACTGTTGAGACTGTCGTCCAGAGGGCCAAGGCGCTCACCGACGTCGAGGATCCTGACCCGTCCCGGTTCCGCGACAACCTCGAGACTGTCGTGCGCAGCATGAACGAAGAGACCACCTGGACCCCTGCGGGCCTCGACGGCGCCGCGTCGATGATGGCGGTAGCCCTGCGCAACCGGATGGAGGTCGATCGCTATGCGGTCGACGAACCGGGAATCGACGAATCCGAGCTCCAGCGCCCTGTCTTCCTCACCGGTCTCCCCCGTTCTGGGACGACCTACTTCCAGTACCTGTTCGACCAGGATCCGGCCCTGCGGATGCTGCGCACCTGGGAGGGCGATCGACCCGTCCCGCCACCGGCGACCGACGCCGAATCGGTGGCGCGACGCCGCCAGGCGAGCCTCGAGAGCGCTCGGCAGGCACGGGAAGCGACCGGCGGCAAGATCGATTCGTTCCACCTCACCGACGTGGACGGACCGCAGGAGTGCCTGGCGATCTTGGACCAGACGTTCGTGAACCCCGGCCTCCTGTGGACGATGTCGGCCAGGGGTTACCTCGACTACTTGCTCAACCGCGCTGACCTACGCGCCGCCTACGAGTACCACGCTCGGGTACTGCGGCTCTTGCAGTGGGGAGATGCGCCTCGGCGCTGGGCCTTGAAATGGCCGTGTCACCTGCTCGCGCTCGACGCCATCGCCAGCGTGCACCCCGATGCGTGTTTCGTGGTGACCCACCGGGATCCAGTGCAGGCACTCGCCTCGAACTGCAGCCTGGCGCAGATGTTGCGATCGGCCAGCAGTCCCGACGCCGACCCGAAGCGGACCGGCCAGGACATGCTCGAGCTTGTTGGTCAACACGTCGACCGGCTCGTCGCCTTCGACGTCGCTCGATCCGAAGCCGGATCCTCCTCCGTGGTGCACGTCGACTACTACCAGCTCGTGGATGCCCCTGAGACGGTCATGTCACGGGTCTTCGAGGCCATCGGGCTCGAGTGGACGCCGACGGTCGAAGGGTGGATCCGCTCGTGGCGCGCCGAGAACCCGAAGGGCAAGCGCGGCACGCACGAGTACACCCTTGACGACTACGGCCTCGAACGGGAGGAGGTGGCCGAGGCGTTCGCCAGCTACACGGAGCGCTTCGATGTCCGAAGCGAGCACGAAGGCGCCTGATGGTGACAGGCGGCGTCAATGTGGTCGACTGCCTGGACGACCTCCGCAGGACCGCCGAGCGCCTGGGCCAGCGCGTGGCAGAACTGCAGAGACCGGGTACCGACGCCGACCTCGCCATCAAGGTCTTCGGCACCACGATGGGAGCCTACCTGTCGCACCTCATGGCCGATGCCCGCCACCCGACGTTCTTGCCGAGCGTCGGTTATTACCAAATGTACGGATCGCCCAACCCCGACACCGTCTACCGGACCGCAGTGATCGACGGGTCTGGCGAGTACACGATCAGCGGGCAGCGAGGATCGGTCCCTGACGTGTCCATCATGCCGTTCGGACGGCCGACGGCAGGCGGCCTGCGAACATTTACGCCCCTCGACCTGAGCGAGCTCGCCATCGAGGACGACGGGACCTTCGAGGTGCGGCTGAGCCGGCACCGACCGCCAGAGGCGCAGAACTGGTGGTATCTCGAATCCGAGATGCGCACCCTCATGCTGCGCAGCGTCTCCGAAGACTGGGGCGCCCACGTCGAACCACGGTTGGCGATCACCCGCCTGGACGTCGATTCGCGACGTGAGCGGTTCGACACCGATGCGCTCCGACAGCGGCTGCAGTCCTTCGGCGCGGTTGTCGAGGCGATGGTCATGTCCGGCGTCAGTCGGGTCGCCGACCTGCAGGCCGCAGACGTGGTCAACCGGTTAATCGCAGTTGACTACTCGAAGCTTGGAGGTCGGGGCGACCAGTGGTACCACGAGGGGTGTTTCTCACTCGCCGGTGACGAGGTGCTCCTCGTCGAGGCGCGCCTACGTCCGGAATGTCAGGCCTTCTCCCTCTCGCTGACCGACCCGCTCTTCTCGACCATCGACTGGGCCAACGCCCAGAGCAGCCTCAACCGCCACCAGGCGACCGTCGACCCCGACGGAGTGCTGCGTGCGGTGGTCGCACACTCCGACCCCGGCGTCTCCAACTGGCTGGACACGACCGGCCACGGCTTCGGTGTCCTCCAGTGCCGCTGGATGGGTGGCGGCGCGCCGCCTGAGGTATCGGTGCGCGTCGTTGCCGCCGCAGGGTTGGAGGCAGCCCTGCCCGTCACCGTGCCTCGCGTCCAACCTGAGGATCGGGCTCAAGCCATCCGTGCCCGTCAGATCGGAGTGCAACTGCGCTCGCAGTGGTGAACGTCGCAACGGTATAGTTGGCCCCTCTCGAAGGCAAGTGTGGATCTTGCGGAGGGGGAGTTCGTGGTCCGTTTGATAGTGCGCCGCGTGCTCGCGCTGATCCCGGTGCTGTTGGTGGTCTCGTTCGGTGTGTTCATGCTGCTCTCGCTCGTACCGGGGGATCCGGCGGTCACCCTGGCCGGCGGCACCAACGCATCGCCGGAGGCGATTGCCCACGTCCGAGCAGAGCTGCACCTGAACGACCCGCTCCTGGTGCAGTACTGGCACTGGCTCACCGGCGTCGTGCACCTGGACTTCGGTCGTTCACTGATCACGAGCGTCCCGGTGATCCACGAGATCGGCTCCCGCCTGCCAGTGACGTTCAGTCTGGTCGTCGCCGCCGCGGTGGTGGCCGTGGTGGTCGGCGTCCCGCTGGGTGTGGTGTCGGGCCTCCGCCCGGCCGGGGGTGTCGACGCCTCGGCCCGGGTCGTCTCCAGTGCCGGCATCGCCATGCCGAACTTCTGGTTGGCCGTGATCTTGGTGTCGTTGCTGTCGGTGCACTGGAAAGTATTCCCTCCGACCGGGTTCACTCGGATCTCCGGCTCGTTCGGTGGGTGGGTCCATACCGTGACGCTGCCAGCTGTGGCGCTCGGCGTGGGGCTGGCGGCCAGCTTGGCCCGCCAGCTGCGCCAGGCGTTGATCGAAGTCCTGGACTCCAATTACGTCCGTACTGCGTGGGCAAAGGGGGCCGGCCCGGGCCGGGTGGTAAGCGTGCACGCCCTGCAGAACGCGGCCGTCCCGGCGGTGACCGTGCTCGGTGTCCAGATTGGCTACCTGCTCGGCGGCGCGGTCATCATCGAGCAGATCTTTTCGATCCCGGGGCTCGGCACGTACATGTTGCAAGGAATCACCAATCATGACCTTCCGGTGGTGCAGGGCGTGGCGATGGTCTTCGTGGTGTTCCAGATGGCGCTCAGCCTTCTCGTGGACATGAGCTACCTGTACCTGAACCCGAAGGTGCGGGTGGCGTGAGCGAGGCCGTCGCTCGTGTCGGCGATGCAGTCCCTGTCGGCGGAATCCTTCCGGCGGGGGGTGTTCCCGTGCCGGATGTCGAGCACCCGGATGCTGCTGGCGTGTCCCGCTGGTGGCGGCGCCTGCTGGGTCAATGGGGTTTCCGGTTGGCATTGGGGTGGATACTCGTGCTGGCCGTGGTTGCCGTCTTCGCCCCGCTGGTGGCGTCCTACTCTCCGACGGCGCAGGACCTTCTGCACCGCTTCGTGGGGGCTTCGGCGCACCACTGGCTCGGCACGGACGATCTGGGGCGGGACGTGTTCTCCCGTTTGGTCTACGGGACCCGCGTGTCGATGCGGGTGAGCTTCGAGGTGGTTGGGCTCGCGCTCGTCGTCGCCATACCGATCGGGCTCCTCGCCGGCTACCGAGGCGGCCAGACCGACAACGTGCTCATGCGGGTCATGGACGGTGGGCTCAGCTTCCCTCCCCTGGTGCTGGCTCTGGCGGTGGTCGCCGTGCTGGGGCCTGGCATCAACAACGCCGCTTTGGCCTTGGCCGTCGTCTTCGTCCCCTCTTTCGCCCGGTTGGTCCGCGGCCAGACGTTGGCGGTCAAGGAGGAACCCTTCGTCGAGGCGTCACGGTCGCTGGGAACGCCGGCGGCGGCGATCGTCGCCCGGCGAGTTCTGCCGAACGTGTTGCCGGCGCTGATAGTCCAGATCTCCCTGGCGCTGGGAGGAGCGCTGTTGGCCGAGGCCGCCTTGAGCTTCTTGGGCCTGGGGGAGCAGCCGCCTGCGCCGAGCTGGGGCTCGATGCTGCAGGAGGCCTACAACACCGGTCTGTTCACCCATCCATGGAGCCTGGTGGTTCCCGGCGCCGCCATCGCTTCGGCTGTCCTCGCGTTCAATATCCTCGGCGACGGGCTCAGCGCTGCGTTGGGGGTCACTCGCACGCATGTGCTGTCACGGCGCGGCGGCGAGCGCCGGGCCTCCCGTCGGGGTCTGACGACCGTAGGCGCCCGGCGGTTGGAGGTCACGGTGGCGACCCCGCCAGGGGGAACGGCCGACGTGGACGCCTGCCTGGTTGTCGACGGTCTCACCGTCAGGGTCGCCACCCCGGCAGGTAGTGCGGCGGTCGTCGAGGACGTGAGCTTGGTGGTGAAAGAGGGCGAAGTACTGGGCCTGGTCGGTGAGTCTGGTTCGGGTAAGACGGTCACCTCTCTCGCCATCATGCGGTTGCTGCCTTCGCCGTCGTTCACCATCACCGCCGGCTCGGTGTGGTTGGGCGGCCAGGACCTGCTGACCCTGGATTTCGACGGCATGCGCAAGGTCCGTGGCGGCGAGGTGGCGATGATCTTCCAGGACCCGATGACGAGCCTCAACCCGGCCCGGACTATCGGGGCCCAGCTGAGCGAGGCGGTCCGCCTGCACCGGCCACTGTCACGGGATGCCGCTCGCCGGGAGGCGGTGGATCTGCTTGACCGGGTCGGCATCCCCGACCCTCGACAGCGGGTCAAGTCTTTCCCTCACCAGCTGTCGGGCGGGATGCGCCAGAGGGTCATGATCGCCATGGCCCTGACCTGCCACCCCCGACTGCTCATCGCCGACGAGCCCACCACCGCCTTGGACGTGACCGTCCAGGCCCAGGTGCTGGACCTGCTGCGAGATCTCTCTCGTACCGAGCGGCTGGCGGTCATCTTCGTAACCCACGATCTGGGTGTGGTGGCGGAGCTCTGTGACCGGGTGGCGGTCATGTACGCCGGCCAGATCGTGGAGCAATCGGCCACCTCGCAACTGTTCTCGTCTCCGCTCCATCCCTACACGGCGGGGCTCCTGGGGGCCAGCCGGGCTGCGGCGGGAGACCGCCAGCCGATCCCGATCGCCGGGCAGGTCCCGGCCGTGGGCCAGACGCCTGCTGGCTGCCGATTCCACCCCCGCTGCCCGCACGTGGTGGAGCGTTGCACCGAAGTCCCGCCGCCGCTGGATGCAGTCGTCCGGGAAAACGCGGGGGCGGGTCGCACCTGTCGTTGCTGGCGGCAGGACGAGCTCGACCTCCAAGGCATCGTATGAGCGTGAAGGCGGAGCCGACACTGGAGCCCGGCCGGCCGGTGGCGGAGCTTTGCGGCGTGTCCAAGGAGTTCAGGATCCGCATGCCCGGCGGCCGCCACCGCACACTTCGGGCAGTCGACGGTGTCGACCTGGCGGTCACCGGCGGCACCACATTGGGCTTGGTCGGTGAATCCGGGTCCGGTAAGTCAACCGTGGCCCGCCTCCTACTCCGCTTGACCGACCCGACCGCTGGCCAGGTCTACCTGCGGTCCACCGACATCACCAAGGCGAAAGGCGAGGCGTTGCGCCAGCTACGACGCCACATGCAATTGGTGTTCCAGGATCCATACTCGTCGTTCGATCCCCATGTCTCCATCGCAGACAGCATCCATGAGGCCCTGCGCCGGACGTCCCTCGACAAGAACGACATCCCGGGCCGCACTACCCAGTTGCTCGACATGGTCGGTCTCTCCGCGGCGCTCGGTCACCGCAGCCCACCACAACTTTCCGGCGGCCAGCTCCAAAGGGCCGCGATGGCAAGAGCCCTCGCCGTCGGTCCCACGCTGATCGCCCTCGACGAGCCGCTCAGCAGCCTCGACGTGTCGAGCCAAGCCCATATCGTGAATCTCTTGGAGAGTCTCCAAGCTGAGCTCGGTGTCGCCTATCTGTTCATCACTCACGATCTGACCGCTGTCCGCTATATCAGCCACGAGGTCGCAGTCATGTACCTCGGTCGAATCGTGGAGAAGGGACCGACCGAGCGGATCTATGCGGCGCCGAAACACCCGTACACCGAGGCGCTTCTCTCCGCTGCACCTCGCGTCGACGCCACCCTCCGGGGCCGCAGTGATCGCATCGTCCTCCAGGGAGACATCCCCTCCGCACTTGATCCTCCCGCCGGGTGCCGCTTTCACACCAGATGCCGCTACGTCATGGATATCTGCAGCCGCGTTGACCCAGCTCCTACCGTCACCTCCGACGGGATCACCGTCGCCTGCCATCTGATCAACCCACCTCGAGGAGCAGCCTGATGCAGTCCCCCAGATTTCGTCGTACCCTGGCTGGCGCCTTGTGCCTCCCCCTCCTGGGGGGACTGGTCGCAGCCTGCGGCGGCTCCGCCAAGAGCTCCCCGCCGCCACCCGGCACCAGCGGCACCACCTCCGGGTCGGGAGCCTACGATCCCAACGGCACCCTCCGCATTGCCTTCGACCTCTCGGCCGGGCTGCTGTCTTTCGACCCGGCGAAAGCGACTGTCTCCGACAGTGCGGCCCTTGTCGGTCAAGTCCTCGACGACTCGCTGCTCAGGCAGCAGCCCGACGACAGCCTGACACCCGAGCTGGCCACGGCAGCGAGCATCGTCAACCCCGAGACTGTATCGGTCACCCTCCGGCCGGGGGTACGGTTCCAAGACGGGGATCCACTCGATGCCGCGGCCGTCAAGTTCACCATCCTGCGCAACAGCGCAGCCAACAGCGTTGCCTTCTCGTCGGTGATCCACGACGTCAGCTCCGTTGACCTGAATGGCAACCTCGGGGTCACGATCCACCTGTCCAAGCCAGACGCCGGTGCCTTCTACCCGCTCTTGGCCGGTATCGAGACGATGCCCGTGTCCCCTGCTGCCATTCAACGCAACGACCCCAACCCGGTCACCAACCCACTGGGAGCCGGGGCGTTCCGAGTCAAGCAATACAGCGCAGGCCAGACCCTTTCTCTGGTCAAGAGCCCCACATACTGGAATGCCCGGTCCATCAAGCTGGGAGGTATCGACTTCGTCGAAGAGTCGGGTACGGGACCGGCAGCCATCAACGCCCTCAAGGGCGGCACGGTCGATGTCATCAGCTCCGATATCAGTCAGCTCGGGGCGCTGACCGGCGGGGGCATCCAGACGTCGGTCGCCAGCAGCCCATTATCCAAGCTGTACTTTCCGCTCTGCGCCACCCAGGGACCGCTCCAGAACGTCCAGGTGCGCCAAGCCCTCAGCTATGGCCTGGACAGGAATGCCATCAACCAGGCGCTGGCGGCCGGAAAGGGAGAGCCCGCCTGGGCCCTGGTTCCCAAGGCCAACCACCTCTTCTCCAGCGACCTCGACAACTACTACGCGTACAACCCGGCCAAGGCCAAGCAGCTCTTGGCCCAAGCCGGCTACGCCAAGGGCCTGACGCTCACGGTAATACCCTCGCCCGGCGCCGTGAATACCAGCATGACGCAGATCGCCCAGCAGGAATGGAAGCAGATCGGCGTCAACCTCCAGATCAGGTCCAGCACCAACACCGTGCAAGACTTCTTCATAAATCACCTCTCCAACATGGGCGAAGCGAACGTCGTCCGCAGCGGACTCGATGCCATCTCGTTCCTTTTCACTCCCGGACATCTCGGAGACGCGTGCAACTACCAGAACCCGACCCTGACATCGATGGTCGATCAGCTGAGCGCCCTGGCTCCCACGGACCCGAAGTACGTTCAGCTCTGGGGCCAAGCCCAAGACTTCATCGTCAAGAATGCCCTCGACGTATGGGCCATCTGGCTACCGACTGTCATTGCCTACAACAGCAACCGGGTCGGAGGAATCCAGACCGTGTTCCCCGGTGTCACCCCATACCCGGATTTCTTCACCGCCTACGTCAAGAAGTAGCCAGGACGACAACCCGAGCCACCCAGGAGGCATTGTAACAGTGACGATCGATCTGACCGGAGGCCTTAGCGCCGATCGCGAATTCGTCTTCGCAGCCCAGCCCGAGGACCCCGAGATGCGCGAGTCGGTCAACGTGTGGGTCTGGGACAACGGTGACGGCTTCGGCATGCCGCGCGTCGGCATCGAGGCTGTCTCCGACCAGTGGGATACCCATGACGTCCAGGTGAACATCTCGTTCGCGAATGGACGGGTGGTCAACATCTTCGAGCCTGGCCAGGTGCACAATCCGCTCGGTGCCGATGGCAAGCCGCGGATCCTGGGGGCCGGGCCGATCTCGTTCGAGCTGATCGAGCCGTTCCGCCACTGGCGGTGCCGTATCGACGGCATGGCCCTCGACACCACGGTCCAGGCGCAGACCGGCGGCTCGAAGCCCGAGGCTGAGCCCGGTCCACCCGTACCCGTGCAGTTGGACATGGAGATCAAGTCCGCCGTCCCCCCGGCTGAGTGGGGCACCTTGCGGGAGGAGGCCGCCACGGTGCTGGCCACCCAGGAGGAAGGCGCCCTCATGGGCGGACCCCGCTTCGAGCAGCTCTTCCGGGCGACCGGATCCCTGCGCGTCGGCGACCAGACCTACCAGCTCGACGGAGGCGGGCTGCGCATCCGTCGCTCCGGCGTCCGCCGGATGGCCACCTTCCGAGGTCACGTCTGGCAGTCCAGCATCTTCTCGAGCGGGCGGGCATTCGGGCACTGCGTCTACCCGGCCCGGACCGACGGCAAGCCCACGTTCAACGAGGGGTACCTGTTCGACGGCGACGGAGACCTGGTCCCGGCGCGAGTCGTCGAGGCGCCGTGGCTGCGGCATCTCCAGCCCACGGGCGAAGACGTGTCGGTCGTGCTGGAGACCGATCGAGGCACCACGACCATCCACGGCGAGACCATCATCTCGACCTTCCACGAAATGATGGTCCCAGACGCCCCGGACTTCTGGCTGCAGCAATGCATCGTGCGCTACACCTGGGACGGCGAGACGGCCAACGGCATGCTCGAGCGTTCCAGCCCCGGCGCTGAGGTCCGCCGGTCTTGAGACCCCCAGCGCGCCTGAGCCGGTCTGCTCGCTTCGGCCGGGAGACCACCGCCGAGGAGGTCGCTCGGTCCGTCGACCTGCGCGGGTTCCAGGCGGTGGTGACGGGGACGTCCTCGGGCATAGGCCTCGAGACGGCGCGAGCGCTCGGGATCGCCGGCGCCGACCTGGTCCTCGGAGTGCGTGACCTCGGGAAATGGGAGGCAGTCGCTGGCCTCGTCGAACGCGAGGCGCAGGGGGAGCTGCACGTGTTGGAGCTCGACCTTCGCGATCTCGCCTCGGTGGAGGCCTTCGCCGATCGCGTTGTCGGCCCGGTGGACCTGCTGATCGCCAACGCCGGCGTCTCCAAGACGCCCGAAGCCCATCTACCCAACGGGCTCGACGTGCGGTTCGCCACCAACCACCTCGGTCACTTCCTGCTCGCCATGCGCCTACGGGAGCAGATGGCCGAGGGCGGGGCCAGGATCGTGGTCATCAGCTCGGCCGCGCACCACAACGCGCCCGTCCACCTCGACGACCTGCAATGGCACGAGCGCCAGCACGTCGACCTGGCCGCCTACGCCGAATCGAAGACGGCCAACATCCTCTTCGCCCAGGAAGCAACCCGCCGATGGCAACCAGACAGCATCGTCGCCAACGCCGTCCTGCCCGGATCGGTGCTCACCGGGCTACAGCGATTCCACGGTGAGGACCTGAAGCGCAGGATCGGGTTCATCTCAGAGGATGGCCCACCGAACCCGATCCTGAAGACCGCGGCCCAAGCCGCCGCCACCACAATCTGGGCAGCCACCGCCCCCGAGCTCGACGGAAGAGGCGGCCTCGTGCTCGAAGACTGCGCGAAGGCCCTACCAATCGGCCCCGACACGCATCCATGGTCCGGGTTCGACGCGAGCGTCGTCGATCCCGACACTGCCCTGCGACTATGGGACCATTCGCTGGATCTGATTGCGGGATTGTCTGGATAACCTCCGGGTGGAGCGTCACCCAACCCTGCAACTGACGCCGTGGTCACCACACTCGTGGTGAGCCGGACCGTGCTCGACCGGCCCGCGAGCCGTACCGTGGACAGAGGACGACGGAGGCAGGACGAAAGAGGCGAGATGCCAGCATCGACCCACCCAACGCCGGCGAGCACAGGAGTCGGTCCGGAGGCGACGCTGCGCGCCGGGATGGAGCGAGCCAGCGCTTGCGCCGCCCAGCTCAACGACGAGCTGGCTGGCATCGTCGAGTCACAGACCGACAGCAACCTCGACGACGAACACGACAGCGAAGGCCCGACCGTCGGATTCGAGCGGGCCAGGACCATGGCGCTGCTGGCGTCGGCTCGCGCCCTCGTCGATGAGTTCGACCTGGCCATCCAACGAATGGACGGGGGAATCTACGGTCGCTGCCAGATCTGCGGTCAGGCCATCGCTCCGGCCCGACTCGAAGCGCTGCCAACCGCTCGCGCCTGCATGGGCTGCGCCGGCGAGAACTCGAAGAGCGGGCTGGCCTCGGCCCTGACCTGGCCGTGACCGGCCGCGCCCGCTTCCGGGCGTCCGCTACGGGATTAGCACGATCTTGCCTCTGGTGTGGCGTTGCTCCAGCTCCGTGTAGGCATCCCGCACCGCATCCAGCGGGAACGTCCGGGCGATAGGGACGGTGATGCGCCCGGATGCCACCAGCTCGGCCATCGCGGCCAACACGTCGGTGCTGGTCGCCTCCGAGCTACCCTCGGCCTTCGCCCCGAGCTGCTTGGCGCCGTCGAAGTCGATGATCGTGTCGATGCGCTCCGGGGCGACGCCCAGATCGACCGCCATCTGCACATATCCGCCGCCAAAGGTGTCGATGCAGGCGTCCACCCCTGATGGCGCGAGGTCCCGCACCGCGTCGATCAGACCGTCTCCGTAGGCGACAGGAATCACGCCGATGGACGTCAGCCATTCGTGGTTGGGCTCCGAGGCGACGCCGATCACCCGTTCGACACCGCGAACCTGCAGCAGCTGTACCGTGATGGAGCCCACGCCGCCCGCTGCGCCCGAGACCAGGACGGTGTCGCCGGGTCCGGCGCCCACGGCCCTGGCGGCGGCATAGGCCGTAACGCCAGCAACATACAGCGCGCCCGCCACCTCCCAGCCCAGATCGGCGGGCTTGGGGATCAGCTGGTTGGCGGGGACGACGACGTACTGGGCCTGGCTCGACCGCTTCTCGGACCATCCCAGCACTTCGTCACCAGGACCGAAGCTGCTGACATCGGGGCCGACCCCGTCGACAACGCCGGCCAGGTCACTGCCCTGACCGGAGGGGAAGCGCGCCGGGAACACGGCGTCCATGGCGCCGCCACGGACAGCCGCCTCACCCGGGTTGGTGCCCGCCGCCCGCACGGCCACCACCACCTCCCCGGCGCCAGGCACCGGCATGTCCACGTCGGCGACATGGAGCACGTCGATCCCCCCGTACTGATCGAATCGAACTGCCTTGGGCACCGGGGGCCTCCTCCGTCGTCGGGCGCGCGAAGTCCTACCCGATCCGCTCGCCGCCTAGCCCTCGGCGGACAGCAGTCCGCCTGGAGACGGTCAGCCGCCCAGGTAGCCTCGCGCCAGGCGATCACCATCGATCTCGCCGGCCGGGCCGGACCACGACACCCGGCCGAGCTCCATGAACACCACCTCGTCGGCCAGGTCGAGGACGTGCTGCGCCTTCTCCTCGGCCAGCAGCACGGTCACGCCCTGTTCCCCCAGCTCCCGGAGCAGCTGGAGGATCAGGGCAATGGCCTGGGGCGCCAGCCCGAGCGTCGGCTCGTCGGCAACAAGCACCCGTGGCGGACGGACGAGCAGCGGTGCCAGGCTGAGGATCTGCTGCTCCCCACCCGAGAGGATCCCGGCGGGCCGGTCGCGGCGCTCTCGGAGGATGGGGAAGCGCACGTACGCGGCCTCCACCTCGGCCACTGATCGCGTCCACAGGCGCAGGTTCTCCTCCACCGTCAGCGCCGGGAAGACACCACGCCCCTCGGGGCAGAGCACCAGGCCCTGGTTCGCTCGGCTCGATGGTCGCAGCTGGGTGATGTCGGCGCCGTCGAGGCGAACGGTGCCCCTCGTAGCCGGCAGCAACCCGGCGATCACCGAGCACAGGGTGGACTTGCCGGCGCCATTCGAGCCGAGCAGGGCGAGGATCCGGCCGTGGGCGACGGTGAGGTCGACTCCCTGGAGCACCTCCAGCTCGCCGTAGCCCGCCCACAGGCCCTCGACCACCAGGCTGGCAGGGCCGGAACCGGGCGCGGCGCTGGCCCCGTTCGTGGCGACGACGATGCTGCTCGCGTCGGGCCCAGCGGCCGAAGGTCCGCCACCCACCCCGAGCAGGGGCTCGTCGCCGTCGGCGGCGAAGGCCGGGACGAGTGGCGCAGCCGCGCTGCGTCGCCGGTGGAACAATTGCGAGACCTGGTAGAGCGAGCCTTCCGGGTTCCGAGCGAGACCGATGGCCCCCAGACCGAACAGGATGGTCGGGACGAGCTGCGACTTCGTCACGTAGCTCATGATCTGGGGAGCAAGCGCAGTGACCAGACCGGCGATCACCGCCGCGCCCGGCCGCCGGAGCCCGAAGAGCACGGTGACGGCCAGCCAGGTGATGCCGACCACGACGCCATAGTCGGAGGGGTTCACCAGCGTGGTGTAGGTACCGAGCATTACCCCGCCGAAACCGGCGATCGCCGCGGAGATGCCGAAGACGATCAGCTTGGCTCGAGCCGGTGAGATACCACTCGTCACCGCGCCAGCCTCGGAGGACCGGACGGCGACGATGGCGCGCCCCACAGCCGAGCGCTGCAGGCCGTGGATGAGCACGATGACCACACCGATGAAGACGAGGAACAGCATGGCGAGGGATCGCTGCGATGCGAAGGTGAAACCGAAGATCGACGGTCGGTTGATCGTCCAGCCGTTGCGGTCGTTGGTGAAGACGTTCAGTTGGAAGAGCAGCTCGTCGCCGAGAAACGCCAGGGCCAGCGTGGCCAGAGCCAGCGGCAACCCGCCGAGGCGGAGAGCAGGCACGGCCACGACGAGCCCGACGACCATGGCGATGATCGTGCCGACCGCCGCCGCGCCCACGAAGGGGACCCCGTGGGCGACCATCCATCCCGCCGCCAGCGCGCCGGTGGTCACGAACGCGGCCTGAGCCAGGCTCACCATGCCCCCGAGCCCGGTGATGACCACGAAGGAGAGGAACACCAGCCCCAACGCCAGACCGGAAGCCACCAGGCCAGCCCAGAACGGCCCGGCCAGGAACAGGGTGTAGACGATCAGCACGACCACAGAGACGGCCCACGGGAGTCGCCGGCGCCATGGCGGCAGCATTGCCGTGTGGTCGGGTGGCGGCGGGTCCTCGCCGGCCAGGGAGCCGATGCGCGACCGGTTCCTGGCCAGGAAGAACAAGCCGACGAACAGCAGCAAGAACGGCACCGAGGTCTGCAGGCCACTGATGTTCTGGGTGAAGGTGACGTAGCGCGCCACCAGCTCCTGGATGACGCCGAGGGCGAGGCCACCGACGAAGGCCAGCGGGATCGACCGGAGCCGACCCAGCACCGCAGCGGTGGCCGAGATGAACATGAGCAGCGTGAAGGTGAAGCCGTTCAAGTCGTGCAGGATCGGGGCACCGACCACCCCGGCGATGGCGGCCAACGTGGTACCCACGACGGAGGCCACCATGGTCGTCCGGTTCGGGTCTACGCCCCGAACCGCCGCCAGGTTCGGGCGATCGACCGTGGCCCGCATGCCTAGGCCGAGGCGCGTGTGGCGCACCAGCCCCCACAGGGTGACAGCGCTCAGGGCGGCGGCCACGAACACGATCATCTCGTTGCTGTCGAACGTCAGCCCCGACGTGAGGGTCCACACGTGGGCGGGACTCGGTCCGATGCCGGGGACGCCCTGGGGATCTGCGTTGGTGCTCAACCCAATGCCCGGGAAGAAGGCGACGAGGCGCTGCACCACCCACTGGCACAGAGCGGGCAGCGCCACCAGCAGGCCGACCGTGGCCAGGATGCGCGTGGTCACCGACGTCCGGGAGAGCGAGCGGAACACCACCCGGTTCAGGACGAAACCGAACGTCGGAGCGAAGACGGCGATGACGATGACGGCTGACGGAACGATCGCTAAGCCCAGACCGGTGTTCAGCTGGAAGTACACGTACGCGCAGGCGAAGGCGATGGCACCGTACGACAGGTTGAAGATGCCTGTCGTGGAGTAGGTGAGCACCAACCCCGACGCCATGATGGCGTAGATGGCGCCAGACACGGCGCCCGAGAGGACCGCCGAGAGCAGCTTGATCATGATCGGGCCCGTCAGTCCCCGCTGGCCCGCCGCAGCCGAAGCTCGGTCACTTTATCGGCACCAGCTTGGCGTCGCAGGCCAGGGGGACGGCAACGTGGAAGGTACTGTCCCGGAGCTGGGCCAGCCCCAGGACCCCCACCGGGTTGTCGTGGCCGGCCGGGAAGGTGACCGGGCACACGCCGCCCGGTACCGAGAAGGTCCATCCCGCGTTGCCGGCATTCGCCACGTGTTCGGCGGTCAACTTCGACCCGGCGTGGCGGAGGAGCTGGACCATCTCGGTCCCGCTCCAGTAGCCGGCGGACGACGCCAGGTTCAGCACCACCTTCGGGCTCTGACCCTTCAGGTCGCTGATCATCTGGTTCACCGCCGCAGTGTTCGACTCGAACAGCCCCCATTCGACCACGTAGTACATCCCCTCCAAGGTGGCGGCCAGCTGCTTGGAGAGCAGGAGGCGCGGGTCGTACAAGATGCCGTTCGCCTGGATGCCCTTGTAGCCGGCCGCCTTGAGGGCTCCCTCCAAGCCGATGATGGTCCCGGCGCTGTTGCACTCGAACACGATCGAGGGTGCGCGAGCCATCAGCTCCGAGGCATAGGGCCCATAGTCCGACACGCCGCTGGTCGGGATGGTCGCCGTCGCGGTGACGGTGTAGCCGAGGTCGGTGAAAGCCTGGGCGCACTGCTTCGCCGCGGCTCTCCCTGCCACGGTGTCGTCGAGCGACACCGCCACCGTCTTGCTGACACCAGGAGGCAGCACCTGCTCCAGAGCCTGCGCGCTGCCGGTGTTGTTCAGCGGCTTGACCGTCGGCACCCCGCAGCCGGTGATCCCGAAGATGTAGCTTCGATAGCAGCCCTGCGGGGAGATGTCCCAGCCCGTCGTCGGTACGTGCTGCTGCTGGAGGAACGGCGCCGAGGCCAGCGACTGCGTGCCCTGGACCACCCCGAACACCTTGTCCTGCTCCACCAGCTTCTGCGCGCCGGCTAGGTCCTGGGCGGCGTTGGCCCCGTCGTCGATCACATCGGTGACCATCAGCTTGCGACCGTCGACACCACCGGTCGTGTTGGCGCGGGCGAACGCGGCCTTCACGCCCGTGTCGAACCCGGTGAGCGCCAACGGCGTGGAGAGGACCGTGATGACGCCGATGTTGATCGAGGTCGCTGAGATCCCCCGCGTCGTGCTGCCGCTCGAGGTGGCCCCCGACGAGCCACCCGACGAGGTCGAGCTCGACCCGCACCCGCCGGCAACCAGGGCGATCGTCGCCCCGACTGCGGCCAGCCATCCTGTCCGACTCATTGATCTCACTGCTTCTCCTGTTGATGCGTGAATGCCCGGCGCAGCGGACGGTGAACGACCGAAGACGGAGAAAAGGGGTGGACTGACAGCTAGCCGAGGTACACCTTGCGGACCTCGGGGTGGCTGCGGATGTGGTCCGGCGCACCGGTGGCGATGACGTGCCCGAGTTGGAGCACAGCCACCTGATCGCAGGTCTCCATGACGAAGTTGACGTCGTGCTCGACGAGCAGGACGCTGCCTGTGTGCTCGCTGGTGGCGACCTGCACCGCCTCGGCCAGGCGGCCCGACTCTGCGGCACCCAGTCCGGAGGTGGGCTCGTCGAGCAGCAGGACTTTGGGCCGGTTCACGACGGCCCGAGCCAACTCCACCAGACGTGCCGTCCCGATGGGCAACGACCCGCCGTACAGCCGGCGGACGTCGCTCAGCCCGCACAGGGCCAGCACCTCGTCGACGCGAGCTCGTCGCTCCCGCTCGGCTCGGCGGGCATTGGGCAACCGGAGCACGTCGGCCACCGCCCCGCCGCGCACACCCTCCCATTCCATGGCGGCGAGGACATTGTCCTCGACACTGAGGCCTGCGAACACCTGGTGCTGCTGGAACGTGCGCCGCAGGCCTCTGGTCGCCCGGCGGGATGCTGGCATCGATGTGACGTCCTCACCGTCGAGGACGATGCGCCCGGTCGTAGGAGTTCGCAGGCCCGAGACCACATCGAACAGCGTGGTCTTGCCGGCACCGTTCGGGCCGATCAGGCCCAGCACCTGTCCGGGCGCAATGGCCAGGCTCACGTCGGTGAGCACCGCCACGCCGCCGAAGCCGACGGTCACGCCCTCCACACCGAGCGCGGCTGTGGCCACGGGCCTCGAAGGGGCACCGCGCGTGGCGGCCGTCACCGTCGACACGCCCCCGGTAGCGACATGGCCAGACTTGATGCGTTACGTGCTCGCAATGCCCCCCCGGGTGAACGAAACGTCTCGGGAAAACTCTAGCGCGTCCCTCACGAGGACGCACCGGACCCTTACGACCTTGCTCGGATACCCCTGGTGGGTATACTAGCGACGAAGGAGGAGACATCATGGTCGGGTACTCGAGCAAGAAGGACGACGTACAGAGACGGCTGAAGCGCATCGAAGGTCAGGTGCGGGGCCTTCAACGCATGGTCGAGCAGGAGACATACTGCATCGACGTCCTCACCCAGGTGTCCGCGGTGAACCGAGCCTTGCAGTCCGTCGCCCTGCAGCTCCTGGGCGACCATCTGTCGCACTGCGTCCAGGAGGCGCTGGCCGAGGGCGGCGACGCGGCCGACGAGAAGGTCCGTGAGGCGCAGTCCGCCATCGAGCGACTGGTGCGCTCGTGACCCCGTTGTCGACCACGGGGCGGCGCCGAGATGCACGCTGACGTGGTCGGCGCGATGAGCGCCGCCGGGGTTCGTCACCGACATCGGCCACAGCCTGCGCGAAGCCTTCTACATGTTCTGGGACACACTCTGGGCCCTTATCCTGGGCTTCGGGCTCTCCGGCGCGGTGCAGGCCTTCGTGTCGAGGGAGGAGATGCAGCGACGCCTCGGCGACCACCGGCCGGCCTCGGTGGCGCGCGCCTCTCTCTACGGCATGGCATCGTCGTCGTGCTCGTACGCCGCGTCGGCCATGGCCAGGTCCCTCTTCGTGCGCGGCGCCGACTTCGTGGCCTCGTTGGTCTTCATGTTCGCCTCGACCAACCTGGTCGTCGAGCTGGGCATCGTGCTCGTCGTGCTGATCGGCTGGCAGTTCGTGGCCGCCGAGTTCGTCGGCGGTGTGATCATGATCGCCCTGCTGGCGGTCGCCGGTTCCCTCTGGTTCCGTGGTCGGGCCCTGGCCGAAGCCCGGCAGATGGCGGCTGGAGGGCGCGAGGCTCACGAGCACGTCGGCCCCGAGGACGACGAGCGGCGACGCCTGCCGTGGCGGCGGCGCATCCGGAGCAAGGCAGGGTGGGCCGACGCGGCCAGCTACACCATGAGCGATCTCCAAATGCTCCGCAAGGAGATGATCGTCGGCTTCCTGGTCGCCGGATTCCTGACCGTGCTGGTGCCGACCCATGTCTGGAATGACATCTTCGTCCACGGCCACGGCTTTTGGACGACGCTGGAGAACGTGGTGGTCGGGCCGTTCGTGGCTATCATCAGCTTCGTCTGCTCGATCGGGAACGTGCCCCTGGCCGCGGCGCTGTGGAAGGGCGGTATCAGCTTCGGCGGGGTCGTCAGCTTCATTTTCGCCGATCTCATCACCCTGCCATTGCTGCTCATCTATCGCAAGCAGTACGGCCGCCGTATGGCACTGCGGATGCTGGCGGTGTTCTGGGGCGTCATGTCCCTGGCCGGACTGGTGACGGAGTACCTGTTCAAGGCGCTCGGGTGGGTGCCTGGCACCCGCCCGACCGTCGTCGCCGGCGACACCCTACGCGTCAACTACACGACCGTGCTCGACATCGTCGCCCTGGTCGCGTTCGCAAGGCTGTATTGGCTGTACCGGAACCGTGAGCGCGTCGGCGGCGGCCGCGGCTACGCCAAGGATCCGGTGTGTGGCATGCAGGTCGAGCCCAAGCACGCGCCGACTTCCATCGAACACCACGGTCGCCAGCTGTGGTTCTGCTCCGAGCACTGCAGGAGCAGGTTCGTGAACAGCCCCGAGCGTTACGTCGGCGTCACCGAGGCGGACACCACCTGAAGAACCCGGCTCAGGTCGCCGCTGGGCGTGCGGCGGGCTCGACCGTGCGAGCCAGGATGCCGAGAGTACCCCGCAGGGCAGCCTCGGAGATGACGGGGAAGACCCCCTTGCCCTTCCACTCGGGGTCGATCGACGACCAGTCGTAGTACGAGGTCACCAGCGTGCCCCCGTCCACGGGCTCGAGCGTGTAACCGTAGATGTGGCCGATCTGCGGGCGGATCCGCCCGAGGATCGTCCAAGCGATCTCGCGGTCTGGAACGAACGTCGTGATGGTGACGGTCACGTCGTACTTGCCCATCGGCACATCGTTCAAGGACTCGCGGTCCATGTGCACCACGAAGCGGTCGCCGACCGCGGACACCGGCTCGCCCGTCGCGTCCATCAGCATGCCGGAGCTGTCGATCGCCACGTGCCCGTGCGGGTCGCACAACACCCCGAAGATAGATGCCGGGTCCGCGGCGATCGTCCGCTGGGTCTCCAACCGCTCGCTCGTCATGGCTGCATCCTGCCACGGGGCGACCGTTCCGGCGCCGTCAGGCCAGTCGCTTCTCTCCCCAGAAGGAAGCGTGCGGGTTGTTGTTCCAGTTCCCGATCGCCTGGTATCCGGAGCCCTCGTAGAGACTCTGGGCGTGCGGTTGGCTGGGGCCGGTGTCCAGGCGGGCCGTGTTGGCACCGAGACGGGCGGCCTCGGCCTCGAGGGCGACGAGCAGGGCCCGAGCCATGCCGTGACCCCGGAACCCCGGACGGACGTACATCCGCTTCACCTCGGCGATCTCGGGCGTCACCAGGCGCAGGCCACCGCCGGCCGCCACCGCCTCGCCGACGCGCCCGACCAGGTACACGCCGGCAGGCGGACCGAGCTCGGACGGCTCGAGGGGGACGCCGATGTCGCCTACGATCCCGTACAGCTCCCGCATCTCGGCCACCATCTCGTCCAGCAGGTCGACCGCCGGCCGCTCACTGGGGAGGCAGCTGCTGAATGCGGGCGAAGGCACGTAGGAACACCCTACCGACCCCCGCCTCCCCATGTCGCGGCCCAGGACCATGGAGTCAGTGGTGGCTGGCCATGGCCACCAGGTCCGTGGCCTTGGTGCCGCCCTTTGGGCCCCCCCGTGCCGTGGAACGGATGGCGATGTCGTGGCCGACGGCCTGGGCGCGCAAGGCGCCGACGGTGCAGTTCTCGCGCCCGCTCAGCGCGCTGAACGGGTCGAAATGGAAGTGCTTCATGGCGTTGACATGGGTGATGCGGTCGATGTCGTGGTCCGACACCCCCTGCACCTGGTCGACGAGCTGCTCGGGCGCAGTCGGCCACGTCGAGTCGGAGTGCGGGTAGTCGCACTCCCAGCAGACGCTGTCCATGTTCAAGAAGTCCCGGCTGGCCACGCCGAAGTGGTCGTCGATGAAACAGGTGATGACATGGTCGTTGAACACCTCGCTGGGCAGCCGGTCGCCAAACTCCTGGCCGGTCCACACGTGGTGCTTCTTGTAGTTGTAGTCCACCCGCTCCAGGAAATACGGAATCCAGCCGATGCCACCCTCCGACAGCGCCACCTTGAGGCGCGGGAACTTGCGCAGGACCTGGGACCACACCAGGTCGGCGGCGGCCTGCACGATGTTCATCGGGGTCAGGGTGATGATGGTGTCCATCGGGGCGTCGGGAGCGGTCACCACCAGCTCGGACGACGAGCCGATGTGCATGCATACCACGACCTCCTCGTCGGAGCAGGCCTTCCAGAACGGATCCCAGTGGTCGTTGTAGATGCTCGGCCAGCCCAGCTTGGACGGATTCTCCGAGAACGTCACCGCATGGGCACCCTTGGCCGCGGTGCGCCGGACCTCCGCAGCGAGAACCTCGGGATCCCAGATGGCCGGGAGCGAGCAGGGGATGAACCGCCCCGGATGCGAGCCGCACCATTCGTCGATGTGCCAGTCGTTGTAGGCGCGCACCATGGCCAGGGCCACGTCCTTGTCCTCCGTGCGGGCGAACAGCTGGCCGCAGAACTGCGGGAACGACGGGAAGCAGAGCGAGCCGACCACGCCGTTGGCGTTCATGTCCTTGATTCGCTCGACGTGGTCATAGGTCCCTTTGCGCAGCTCATCGAACGAGGTGGGCTCGATGCCGTACTCCTCCGGTGGACGGCCCGACACCGCGTTCAGGGCCACGTTGTTCAGGATCTGGCCCTCGTACTGCCAGGCGTTGGTCCCGTCCGGGTTGGTGATGAAGGTGGGGGCCAGGTCGACGTACTTGGCCGGCAGGCGGCCGTCGAAGAGACCGGGCGGCTCGACCACGTGGTCGTCCACGCTGACCAGCACCATGTCATTGAGATCCATCGGTGATCCTTCCAGGGTTCGGGGCCGGTGGCCCAATGGCCCCGACCGGTTCCATCGCTGCTGCGGTAATGCGTCGCGGCGACCCGGCGCCAACCCGGCTGCGGGCGGCTGCGCCGAACCCGGGCACCATCGATCGTCGCACATTCGGCGCGGCACACCACTTCACGAGGCCGCCCTTCCATCGCGTACGACTCATCTCCTAGCCATCATACGGCGTCGTATCTCAGTGTCAAGATTGTCAGAGAAATACCGGGCGAATGAGTACCATGCGACCATGGCGGAACGCTGGACACCGGAACGTCGCCGGAACCGCACCCGCACCGCCCTGATGGACGCCGCCGCCGAGGTGTTCGCGGCGAACGGGTACCACGCCGCCGCCCTCGACGACATCGCCGAGGCCGCCGGCTTCACTCGCGGCGCCATCTACTCGCAGTTCGCCGGCAAGGAAGGCCTCTTCCTGGCCACGGTCAGCCGTCACGCCGAGCGGCGGCTCGCCGCCTTCGACGCCGTCCTGCACGCCGGCACCCAGAACGAGCCCCCCTCGTCGGCGGCATTCGCCGACCTCTGGCACCAACTCGTCGTCGAGGACCGGATGTCGGTCTGCCTCATGCTCGAGTTCCGGCTGCTCGCTATGCGCAACCCTGCCGTCGCCCAGCAGCTGGCCGACTTCGAGCGGCACCTCGAGGCGATGATCACCCGCGTCATCGACCAACGCCAGGCCGACGGGACCATCGCGCTCGCCGGTCCCACCGGCGAGGTGGCCGTACTGCTCTACGTCGCCAGCCAGGGCCTCCAGGAGCACCAGATCGTCTGCACCAACCCGCACACGGGCCTCTTCGCCCGCCTCCTGGAGATGGCGCTCGGCCTCGAGCGCCCCGTGGGGGTTGGTCCTCGCCAGTCCTGACACTCGAGCCCAGCGAGTGCGACGGCCGGCGAGCCCGGCGCCGGCCGATCGGCCCGGTGTTGGTGCGGAGCGCGACCTGCGAGGGCGCAGGACCCGACCGGCGGGTGCGCAAAGCACCCAAACGAGAAATAGACGCTCAGGCTGGCGGATTTTCGACCGACAGAGGGGCATGCGGCAGATCAGACAGTCCTGGAGGGGAGGCGGCCGAACGCGAGCCGCCCGACCCTTGTGGGTCCGGCTGGTCGCACTCGTGGTGGTGCCGATGACCGTCCTGCTCGGCGTGCTCGCCGTCATCGGCCACCACTACGACGACAATGCCGTGCAGGCGCAGCGCGTCGGGCAGCTGGTGAAGGCCCTGGCCGGCCTCGGACAGGCCGAGATCGCTCTCTACGACGAATCCGAGCCGGTCGGCGCCACCTCCGTGCTCGTCCATCCCGAGCTGATCAGGCAGTACGGTCTCGGCCCCGACGTCGTCTCGGCCATCCAGAAGCTCTACCCCCCCGCGACCGTGCAGCGCGTCGAGCAGACCAGCGACCGCGCCCTGGCCGCCATCCCCAGGCTCCCCCAGCTGCGCGTCGGGCTCGACCAGGTCCGGGCCCAGCTGCTCTCTGCCCGTCAGGCTGGGAACATGCCCGGCATCGGCGCGGTGATCACCTCGTTCACCGACTACGACCACGCCGCCCAGACCATCACCGCCGTCGAGGACGCAGCGATCAGCGACGCCGTAAGCGAGGCAGTCGGCGCCGGCGGCCCAGCCCTGCAGGGACGCCTGACCGAGGCGGCCAGCTTCGCGGACCTGGCCGAGCTGGGGTCGGCACAGCCGCCGAACGTCCTGGCTGCCCTGCAGGCGCCCAACGCGCCGGCTGCGGTCGGCGCCGGCGTCCTGATCCCGCAGTGGGGCGGGTACCTGAACATCGAGTCGCACCTGACGGGCCTGCCGGCCAACCTGGCCAGCGCCTACGCCCGCTACCGGGCGAACCCCACCGTGCAGTTCTTCGAGACCGAGCTGGTGGCCGTGTTGAACCACACGGCGAACGTGCAGGACTTCATCCCCATCGCCAGCGACAGCCTGATCCGGAACCAGGCGCTCAACGGCCTGCTGACCATGGCCATCGCCAACGTGAGCCACGAGGCAGTCGCCTTCCACGACGACTCGCTGCGGCGAGCCCAACTGGCCTGGTTGCTGATGGTCATCCTGCTCCTCGTGGCGGCCGCTGCCGTGCTGCTCATCGGCTCGTCGGTCGGCCGGCCGCTGCGGCGACTGGCGGACGAGGCCGGACGGATCAGCGAAGGCCAGCTCGTCGACGTCCCCCTGAGCGGACCGCGAGAGGTGCAGGTAGTCGGTCGGGCGCTGCGAGGTGCCGTCGACAACCTGCGCCGGGTGGAGACCCAGGCCGAGGCCCTGGCGCGCGGCGACCTGGACGCCGACTCCCTGCGTGAGGCCGTCCCCGGTCCGCTCGGCGCCGTGGTCCATGCCTCGGTCGAGCGGGTCGTGAGCACCATCCGCGAACGCGAGGCCCTCCAGACCGAGCTGGCCCACCAGGCGGCCCACGATCCGCTCACCGAGCTGCCCAATCGAGCCAGCGCACTGCGCATGACCGACCACGCCCTCCTACAGGGCCGACGCAGCGGCGCGGAGACCGCCATGCTGTTCATCGACCTCGACTACTTCAAGGAGGTCAACGACACGCACGGCCATGCGGCGGGCGACGAGGTGCTGCGGGTGGTCGCCGCCCGGATGCTCGCGGCCGTACGAGCCGAAGACGTGGTCTGCCGCCTCGGTGGCGACGAGTTCGTGGTCATCATCCGATCGGTCGAGACCGACTCTTCGGTGGTGGAGCTGGCCAACCGGCTGATCGAGCGACTGGGGGCACCCATCGAGGTGAGCGGTCAGATCGTCCACGTCGGCGCCAGCATCGGCATTGCCCTGAGCCGGGCGGGGGCATCGGACGCCTCGGAGATGCTGCTCGAGGCCGATACGGCGGTCTACCACGCCAAAGCGTCCGGGCGCGGCGTCGCCGAGGTGTTCGACGAGGACCTACGCCGCCGCCATCGGGCTCGGTCGGAGGCAGAGCACGAGATCCGACTGGGTCTGGACCGGGGCGAGTTCGTCGCCTACTACCAGCCGGTCGTCAGCCTGGACGGCTCGACCGTGCACGGCTTCGAGGCCCTCGTCCGCTGGCACCGCCCGGGCCACGGTGTGGTGGCGCCGAACGACTTCATCCCCGTCGCCGAATCCTCCGACCTCGTCATCGACATCGACCGCTGCGTGCTCGAGCAGGCCACCTGCCAGCTGGTGGCCTGGACCGAGCAGGGGATCGTCAGGCCTGATGTCGATATGGCGGTGAACATCTCCGGCCATCACCTGGGCCATCGCAAGGTCGTCGACGATGTTCGCGCCGCCCTCGACCAGTCCGGCCTCGAGCCCCATCGCCTGATCCTGGAGATCACCGAGACGGTGGTGGTCAAGGACCCGTCGGCGATCAAGAACCTCGACGCCCTCAAGGCGCTCGGGGTGCGCATCGCCCTTGACGACTTCGGGA
The DNA here is from genome assembly GCA_965276635.1 of Acidimicrobiales bacterium. Taxonomy (GTDB): domain Bacteria; phylum Actinomycetota; class Acidimicrobiia; order Acidimicrobiales; family Palsa-688; genus CBDIBC01. The sequence goes on from CBDIBC010000005.1 coordinate 1,078,382, forward strand.
CCGGCTACACCTCAATCGGCCAGCTCCACGAGCTGCCCGTCGACATCTTGAAGATCGACCGCAGCTACATCTCCGCCGGCGACCGCCGCGCCGAGCTGGTCAAGCTGATCGTCGAGGTCGCCCACACCTTCAACCTCAGCGTCATCGCCGAAGGGGTGGAGGAAACCGCCCAGCTCACCGGCCTCAGGACGATGTGCTGCGACCTGGCCCAAGGCTTCCTCTTCGCTCGACCGCTCCCGGCCGCCACCATGCGCTCCTGGATGGTCGACAGGGCGGATGCCGCCTTCGAGGCCATGCTGCGCAATCCGGCGGAATCGCTCGGTGGCCCTGGCGTGGTCGGCATCATCACCGCCTGACGCTACGTTCCCGTGTCGACGGACCTGGCGTCGACGGGACTGGTGCGCACGGTCGGCCGGCGACCGGGCCTGCACAGCCGGCAGCGCGGGGGCGCCGCCGGCTGTGCCGATCCTCAGGCGATGCTGAGTTCTTTGGCTGCCGCGTACCGGGCGGCGACGTCCGACCAGTTCACCAGATTCCAGAAGGCCTTCACGTAGTCAGCCTTGACGTTCTTGTACTGCAAGTAGAAGGCATGCTCCCAGATGTCGATGACGAGCAACGGGACCGCGCCCTGTCCCACGTTGGCGTGGTGATCGTAGATCTGCTCGACGAGCAGGCGACCGCCGAGGGGATCCCATGCCAGCGCTCCCCACCCCGAGCCCTGCACGGTACTGGTGGCCTGGGTGAGCTGATTCTTGAACTTGTCGAAGCTACCGAAGTTGGCGTCGATGGCCTGGGCCAGCTCGCCCTCCGGAGCGCCGCCACCGTCGGGGCTCATGTTCTTCCAGTAGATGGAGTGAAGCACGTGGCCGGAGAGATTGAAGGCCAACGTCTTCTCCAAGCCCACGATGGCACCGAAATCGTCACCGTCACGGGCCGCCTCCAGCTTCTCCAGCGTGGTATTCGCCCCCTGCACATAGGTGTTGTGATGCTTGTCATGGTGCAACTCGATGATCTGCCCCGAGATGTGCGGCTCGAGGGCAGCGTACTCGTAGGGCAGATCGGGCAACGTATAGCTCACTCTTGTCTCCTCGCAGAGAATCTGTAGGACCGGCATCGACCCTACGGGCGACTCGCCCAGTTGGCAACCTGACTGCCTCGGTCACTGGCCCACGAACAGCAGGCCCTTGGCCTGTACGTTCGTCGCCACCGGCTGGATGGTGCCGGTCCCCAGGTCCAGGCGGCCGAGGTAGTTGTTGCCGGGCGCCGGGGTGTTGGCGCTACCAGGTGTCACCGCCACGAAGGCGGTGCCGGGCGCAAACGTCCCTGTCACGGCTACCACCTCGTCATCGGCACCGTCGGTCACGTAGAGGGTCCCCCGGGTAGATGTGGCGAACGCGGTGTCATCGACGGCCTGCGAGAGGTTGAGAACCGACAGCTGCGGGAGGAGCGTGTCTGCACCGGTCACATACACCTGCTGCTGGTCGCCCTGGCTGTCGAGCATCAGGCTGCCGGCGAACCGAGAGCTTCCTGCCGGCACCACGATGTTCGAGTCCGGATCGGTCAGGGCGAGGGTCACCGCCTGGCCCGATGTCGACGTGGCCGTGTTCGCCACCGTCGCCTGGCTGTTATCGAAGAAGACGGGCTGGACCTGCGCCGTATCGCCCTCCAGCTGGACCCGGTAGAGCGCAGGTCCGCTGGCGGAGGTGGGCGCCGACGCCGACACGAAGATCTGCCCGTGATAGACGGAGACGGCGTCGGTGCCCCCACCATGCGGCAATGGGTTCGGGCTGAAACCGTAGTGGTGCACCTGCGACTGCGGTTTGCCCCCCGGGTCGATGGTGGACAGGCTGGAGTTGCCGTCCTCGTTCACGGTCACGATCAGGTCATGGTGCACCGCGTCCGCCGTCAGTCCGTCGGCATGACCGGTGAGCGACCAGCTCTGCAGGCGGCGCCCCGTTGGGGCGTACTCGACGACCGTGCTGGCCTTGGCACCGGACTTGCTCGGCGTACCATCGGGACCCACACCGTTCTGCCAGCCCACGTAGATGCGCCCGTCCAGGGTCGTGATGTCATCGGGCTGGGTCAGCGTCGGGTTGCCACCGGCAAAGAACGACGACGAGAGGCTGCCGGCGGTCGACCCGTTCGATCCCGGTGTGGCTCCGTTCGATGCGGTCGTCGTGGGCTCGGTTGTCGTGCTCGTCGCCGGCCCGGTCGTCGGCGGGCTCGTTCCCGGCCCGGTCGTAGGCGGGCTCGTCGGTGACGACATGGTGCCGCCGGCCGCCGCCGGCACGGTCTGGGCGGCGGCCGGACCGGCCAGGGCACAGGCCAGGACGGCAGCCGAGCCGACCACCAGACCACTCCGACCGCGACGCGAGCGCTTCGACATATGAACCTCCAGGTGACCAGCGACGACAATTTGCCGTGCGATCGCCCGACTCCTACCCGGCGTGGCCAACCTTGGGATGACGTTGAGATGGCCGCTGGATGAAGGTCCCGGACAGTTCCGTGGCCGGCGGACGAGCGAGCGGCAGGCGGCAGGCGGCAGGCGGCAGGCGGCAGGCGGCAGGCGGCAGGCGGCAGGCGGCAGGCGGCAGGCGGCAGGTGTTCGCATCGTTCGCGCGATCGCCCAGGAACGTACCTGGGCTAACGCGCGAACGATGCGCCGGCCACGCCGCCCCGGACCCGGGCTCGGCCGGGACTCGGGTGCCTCGCAGCGACGCCCGGGCTACCGGCGGCGCTTGGTGATCGTCTGGCTGCCTACCACCACGAGCCGGTCGAGGCGCTCCTGCTCTCGTCGTCGGCGACGGGCGGCCACGGCCCCGACGATCCACGGACCGCTGACGGCCAGGAGCAGGACCACGATGGTCAGCAACGCCCACAGGATGGTGGCCACTGGCGGCCGGGTCGTCTTCTTCAGGCTGAACCCGGGCTCCACGTGGCCGAGGTGGGTCGCTTCGGTTCGCGACACGGCGCTGGCATCGGTCTGGGTGGCCGGGCTGTTCAGGACCTGGACGATCGCCACGACGCGGCCCGAGGCGAACGCCACCGCGCCGAGCCGGGTAGCCGCCCCCGTCGTCGAGGTCGAGGAGTAGACCGCCCCGACCGAGCCGGCCACCCCGGTGACGGCAAAGGTGGAGCGGCGGGCCAGGGAGTCGGTCGCGTAGGTGTTGGCAGCAAGCTGCTGGGAGCGCACCTGCCGTAGGACGGCTGCTGCGTCGGCCTTGGAGGGCAGAAGGAACGCCACCAGGCCGGCTCCGCTCGACTGGGTCGGGGTCCATTCGATGGAGTACACACCCGTCCCGTTGGGATCCCGCTTGGCCGCGGCCACCACCGCCGCCAAGCCGACACGCGCTGCCGGCTGCTCGGCCGCGCCAGATGCCTTGACGTCGAATGCTTTCACGCCCGGTCGGGTGACGACCAGCTGCTTGAGACGAGTCCGGTCGGTGTGGGTCTGGGGTATCAGCGCCTGGTACCCAATCACGGCCACCACCAGCACCACCACGCCCCGGACTGCGGCCAGAACGGCCCTCCGACCCCGCGGGGAGGGCATCGCTGCGCCCGACCCCACGGCCCCGTCCGACCCCGCCCCAGCACCCGACCCCACCGAGACTTCCGCAGACTCCGATCCCGCGGCCGCCTCCGACCCCTCCGGCCCTTCCGCAGACCCCGCCACCACCGATCCGGACGCCCCCGCTAGCTCGACGGAGTCCCCGGTGGCTGCGTCACCGGGGGGTTCGGCACTCGAGGCGTTGGGATGAGACGGCTCATCGTCGGGCGCCGGGCGATCCGTGTCGGTCACGGCTCGTCAGTCAAGCCGATGAACCTGAGAGCATGCTGGGCGCGTCCGCAGTAGCCTCGATCGCGTCCACTAAGGGCAACCGACGAGGGGTGCGCCGTGCCTGAGACCAGAGTCCACCCGAACCCCTACCTGGCCGGGAACTATGCGCCGGTCACCGAGGAGCTGACCGTTGCCGACCTAGCGGTGACGGGCCACTTGCCCGTGGAGCTACAGGGACGGTACCTGCGGATCGGCCCCAACCCCCTCGGCCAGCCCGATGCCGGGTCGTACCATTGGTTCACCGGCGACGGCATGGTGCACGGCATCCGCCTGCGCGACGGGCGGGCCGAGTGGTACCGGAACCGGTGGGTGCGCTCGGCGGCGGTGGCCACCTCCCTGGGGGAGCCGGTGCGACCCGGCCCCGTCCATGCCGACATGGACTTCGCGTCGAACACCAATGTGATCGGCCTGGCCGGCCGCACCTATGCCCTGGTTGAGGCCGGCGCTCGGCCCTACCAGCTCACCGACGACCTGGAGACGGTCGGTCCGAGCGACCTCGACGGCACCCTGCCGGGCGGCTATACGGCCCACCCCAAGCGGGATCCGGTGACCGGCGAACTGCACGCCATCTCCTATTTCTACGGGTGGGGCTCGAAGGTGCAGTACAGCGTGGTCGGCACGGACGGCCGGGTACGCCACACCACCGACGTCGACGTCGGTGGCCCGGTCAGCATCCACGACATGTCGCTCACCGAGCGGTTCGCGGTGGCCTATGACCTGCCGGTCGTGTTCGACCTGGACGCGGCCATGGCCGGCTCGTCTTTCCCGTATCACTGGGATTCAGCCTACCGGTCACGGATCGGCCTGGTGCCACGCGACGGCGCCGGTGGCGACGCCCGCTGGTTCGACATCGAACCGTGCTACGTGTTCCACGCCCTCAACGCCTACGACGACGGCGAACGAGTCGTGCTCGATGTCGTCCGTCACGACAACGTGTTCCTCAACCAGCTGCTCGGGCCCGACGAGGGTGTCCCCCCGGCCCTGCATCGCTGGACCGTTGACCTGGCGACCGGGCGCGTGCACGACGAGTGCCTGGACGACCGGGGCCAGGAGTTCCCTCGAGTGGACGAGCGCGTCGTCGGACGCCGCCACCGCTTCGGCTACACCGCCGGGTTCCTCGACGGGGCCGACGTGCTGATCAAGCACGATCTCGAACGCGGCACGTCCGAGGTGCGGACTTTCGCCGGCGGAGGAGGTGGCGCCGAGGCAGTGTTCGTCCCCCGCACACCAGACGCAGCCGAAGACGACGGATGGGTCCTGGTCCTGCGCTACGACCCGGACCGCGACGCCAGCGACCTACTCGTGCTCGACGCCCGGGCCATCGATGGCGAACCTCGGGCCACGGTGCACCTGCCGTGCCGGGTGCCGTTCGGCTTCCACGGGAACTGGGTGCCCGACCACCAGCAGTAGCGCAGCCCCGTCGACGAGAGGCAGGGGGCTACCAGCGGCCATCCCGCCACCAGCGGCCACCCCCAACGCCGGATCCGTCGGGCTCAGGTTCCGCCGGCTCCCACTTGGGCATCGAGCACCTCGATGAGGGCCAGTGCCGCCTGGGAGAGCGGGCGATCCCGCCGGTGCGCCACGCCGACAGTTCGCGACAGCGACCGTCCCCGGAAACGGACCGCGTGCAGGGCACCCCCGGGCACCACGACCGACGACGGCACGATCGCCGCTCCGAGCCCGGCGGCGGTCATGGCCAGCACGCCGCCCATCTCCAGTCCGCCCGCCGCGATGGTGGGGCGCCGCCCGACACGCCGGCAGGCGGCGATGACGACCTCGCGCAAGTCGTAGCCCTCACGGAACATGACGAGAGGGGTGACGGCCAGCTCTGGGAGGCCGATCACCTGCCGCCCGGCCAACGGGTGAGCGTGGCCCACGGCGAGCACCAGCTCCTCCTCCACCAGCGCCCGGGTGACGAGGCCCGGTCGGTCCACGGGCAGGATGAGCAGCGCCAGGTCCATGCGCCCCTGCTCCAGGCGGGTCACCAGGTCGCGGGACCCCGCCTCCTCCAGCTCCAGGTCGATGCCCGGGTACTGCTGGTGAAAGATGGACAGCACGGGGGGCATCAGGTTCGTGGTCAGGCTGGGGGTGGCCCCCAGCGCCAAGCGCCCTCGGCGGAGGCCGAGCAGCTCCCGGACGGCCGAGCGGCCGGCCTCGCAGTCGGCCAGCACCTGGCGGGCCCACGGGAGGAGCGCCTCGCCGGCAGTGGTGAGCGAGACGTGGCCCCCGGAACGGTGGAACAGATCGACGTCGAGCTCACGCTCGAGGGCCCGCACCGCGCTGCTGACCGAGGGCTGGGCCACCCGCAGCGCTTCGGCTGCCCGGGTGAACTGCCCGGAGTCGGCTACCGCAACCAGGTACTGCATCTGGTGGATCTGCACTGCCTCAGCGTATGTCCATAGGCAATGTCTATGTCACGGAGAGGAACATTCGTCTTTCCTTGGGCAAAGGAGCCGGTTACGTTACGAGCACCGCCAGCTCAGGAGGCATGCATGGCTGCACCCACGGCCCCCGCGCCAGTCGAGACCGCCAACGACGGACGCGCCGCCATCGCGGCCAAGACCCTGCGCCGCGACCGATGGTGGCTGCAGCCGGGGATCACCGCCTCGGTGCTGATCGGCTTCGTCATCTACTCCACGTGGGCGGCCTTCCAGAACTCCGACTACTACGCCAAGCCCTACATCTCGCCGTTCTACTCGCCGTGCGTTGCCAGCGTGTGTGCCTCCGCCCGGAACGTGGCCTCCTCCGCCGGTCGCCTCCCGAACGCACACGTACACGTCCCCGACGTCGGGATCATCGGGACCTGGTGGCCCATCACGCCGGCCATTTTCATCCTCATCGTCCCGCTCGGCTTCCGAATGACCTGCTACTACTACCGGCGCAGCTACTACCGCTCCATCTGGCGCTCGCCGGCCGCCTGCGCGGTGGCCGAGCCCCACAAGCGCTACAGCGGTGAGACCAGGTTCCCGCTGATCCTGCAGAACTCCCACCGGTACTTCTTCTACCTGGGGCTCCTCCTGAACTGCATCCTCACCTACGACGTGGTGGTGTCGTTCCGAAACGCCGGCGACCAGTGGGGCCACATGGGCCTCGGCACCGTCGTGCTGCTGGTGAACGCCGCGTTCCTGTGGCTGTACTCCCTGTCCTGCCACTCCTGTCGCCACATCGTCGGCGGGCGGTTGAAGCACTTCTCCCGCCACCCGGTGCGGTTCAAGTTCTGGGGCGTCGTGTCCAAGCTGAACAGCAAGCACATGCAGATCGCCTGGTGCAGCCTGGTCTTCGTGGCCCTCACCGACCTGTACGTCCGGCTGGTGGCCAGCGGCACCATCAGCGATCCGCGCTTCTTCTGATCTGAATCCTTCTGGGAACGGAGCTGTCCACCATGAGCGACTTCGAACGCCACAGCTACGACGTCATCGTGATCGGTGCCGGCGGGAGCGGTTTGCGCGCAGCCATCGCCGCCCACGAGGCCGGGGCGCGCACGGCCGTGCTTACCAAGAGCCTGTTGGGTAAGGCCCACACCGTGATGGCCGAAGGCGGCATCGCCGCGGCCATGAGCAACGTGTGGAAGGAGGACAACTGGAAGGTCCACTTTCGCGACACCATGCGCGGCGGGAAGCTGCTGAACCACTACCGGATGGCCGAGCTGCACGCCAAGGAAGCCCCGGACCGGGTCTGGGAGCTCGAGCAGTGGGGTGCGCTGTTCGACCGCACCGCGGACGGCCTCATCAGCCAGCGAGACTTCGGCGGGCACCGCTACGCCCGCCTGGCCCATGTCGGGGACCGCACCGGCCTGGAGATGATTCGCACCCTCCAGCAGCGCACCGTGCAGCTCGGCATCGACGTCTTCATGGAGTGCACGGTCACCCGGCTGATCAAGGACGGCGACCGCATCGCCGGCGCGTTCGGCTACCGCCGGGAGACCGGCCAGTTCCTGGTGTTCGACGCCCCTGCGGTGATCCTGGCCACGGGCGGCATCGGCAAGTCCTGGAAGGTGACGTCCAATTCCTGGGAGTACACGGCGGACGGCCACGCGCTGGCTCTGCGCGCCGGCGCCTCCCTGGTGAACATGGAGTTCGTCCAGTTCCACCCGACCGGCATGGTGTGGCCACCGTCGGTGCGCGGCATCTTGGTGACCGAGGGCGTCCGGGGCGACGGCGGGGTGCTGCGGAACTCCGAAGGCAAGCGGTTCATGTTCAACTACATCCCGGAGTTCTTCAAGGCGGAGACGGCCGACTCCGAGGAGGAGGGCGACCGCTGGTACACCGACAAGGTGAACAACCGTCGCCCGCCGGAGCTGCTCCCGCGCGACGAGGTGGCCCGGGCCATCAACAACGAGATCAAGGAGGGTCGCGGGTCTCCCCACGGTGGGGTTTTCCTCGACATCGCCACCCGACGCAGCGCGGAGTACATCACCAAGCGGCTGCCGTCGATGTACCACCAGTTCAAGGAGCTGGCCGAGGTCGACATCACGGCCGAGCCGATGGAGGTGGGCCCGACGTGCCACTACGTCATGGGCGGGGTGGAGGTCGATCCCGACACAGCGGCGTCCCGGGTGTCGGGGCTGTACGCCTCCGGGGAGGTGGCCGGAGGCATGCACGGCGCCAATCGGCTGGGCGGCAACTCGCTCGGCGACCTCCTGGTGTTCGGCAAGCGGGCCGGCGACAGCGCGTCGGCCTACGTGGCAGGGCTGGCGACCCGGCCGGCGCTCTCCGAGGATCTGGTCGACCAGGCATCGCAGGCGGCACTCGCGCCCTTCGCGGTGGAGGGCGGGGAGAACCCGTACACGATCCAACAGGACCTGCAGAACATCATGCAGGACCTGGTCGGCATCATCCGCACCGAGTCGGAGATGGAGTCGGCGCTCAAGGAGATCGAGGATCTGAAGGTCCGGGTCCAGTCGATGGCTGTGGAGGGCGAACGCCCGTACAACCCGGGCTGGCACCTCTCCATCGACATCCACAACATGCTGCTCATCTCCGAGACCGTCGCCCGGGCGGCCCTGGAGCGCAAGGAGAGCCGGGGCGGCCATACCCGCGACGACTTCCCCATGACCGACGACTACTGGGCCAAGCGCAACGTCATCGTCGAGTTCGACGACGCCGGTGCGGTATCCATCCGCCAGCAGGATCTGCCCCAGATCACCGACGAGCTGGCCGAACTGCTGGAGGCGAATTGACCTACGACCTGAAGATGCGCATCTGGCGGGGCGACGCCACCGGCGGCGACTTCCAGGACTTCACCATCCCGGTGGAGGAGGGCGAGGTCGTGCTCGATGCCGTGCACCATGTGCAGGCCCAGCAGGCCGGCGATCTCGCGGTCCGGTGGAACTGCAAGGCGGGCAAATGTGGGTCGTGCTCGGCGGAGGTGAACGGACGGCCTCGGCTGATGTGCCTGGCTCGCCTGTCCACCTTTGACAAGGACGAGACCATCACCATCAACCCGCTGCGCACCTTCCCGGTGATCCGCGACCTGGTGACCGACGTGTCGTTCAACTACCAGAAGGCCAGCGAGGTCCCCGCCTTCACCCCCACCGCGGAGCAACCGACGGCGCCGTTCCGGATGCAGCAGGTGGACGTCGAGCGCCCGCAGGAGTTCCGCAAGTGCATCGAGTGCTGGCTGTGCCAGAACACCTGCCACGTGATCCGCGACCACGAGGAGAACAAGCCGGCGTTCTCTGGACCTCGGTTCTTCATTCGCTATGCCGAGCTGGACATGCACCCGAACGACTCGGTGGACCGGAAGCGCCAGGTCCAGGAGGAGCAGGGCCTGGGCTACTGCAACATCACCAAGTGCTGCACCGAGGTCTGCCCCGAGGGCATCAAGATCACCGACAACGGGATCATCCCCATGAAGGAGCGGGTGGCCGACGTCAAGTACGACCCGATCCGGTTCTTCCGCCGCAAGCCGAAGACCGCCCCGACCACCTGAGCGGCGGCCGGGAGCTGGCGAGAGCTACAGTAGGCAGTCCACCCCGTTCAGGGTGGACTGTTCCCAATCAGGGACCTGTGGTGCAGTTTGGAGTGCACGCCGGCCTGTCAAGCCGGAGGTCGCGGGTTCAAATCCCGTCAGGTCCGCGGTCGGATAGCTCAGTTGGTAGAGCGCGCGCCTGAAAAGCGCGAGGTCGCCGGATCGACGCCGGCTCCGACCACGGGAAGCCGCCCTGGTCACAGGGCCTTTCTTGCTGTCCGGGGGCTGGTCGAGGCGCCGACTACGGGCCGTCGTGCCCCACCCGTGCCCCACGAGATGGATGGGGCTCGGGTGGCTTCCCGGACCCGGCAACGCTCTTGATCCACCATCGCCCCCAGGCGCTCGGCGATGCGCCTGTCCCGCTCGGCCGAGGAGTGCTGGTGGATCATCGAAGCGCGTGTGCTGGAGTGGCCGAGCCGGGCCATCAGCTCCTTGGTCGTCGCCCCGGTCTGGGCGGCCAGGGTGCCGGCGGTGTGACGCAGCTCGTGGAACTTGAGCCGGGGAGCCCGAGCATCGCAGTCGCCGGTAGCCAGACCCTCGTGCGGAAGTTGTTGCGCTCCAAGGGCATCCCTTCCGGCGAGGTGAACACGTAGTCGTCCGGCTCGGGGCGAGCCCAGCGCTCTAGGTGGTCGCGCAGCTCGGCCACCGCCTGGACGGGGACGACGTCGCGGACACCGGCCCGGCTCTTGGGCTGGTCCTCGATCACTTGACCGGAAGCCAGACGGAGGCGCTTGCGGCGGACACGGATGAGGCCGTTGTCCAGGTCGACGTCCGAGCGCCGGAGAGCGAACAGCTCTCCCTCCCGGATGCCGCCCAACCCGGCGCACAGGACCAGCGCCCGGTATCGCCCGTCGACAGCGTCGGCCAGCCCGTCCAGCTGGGCTATGGCAACGTCCGCTGCTCGGGATGGTGCTCGATCCCGCCGCCGTCGATCCGACACGGGTTGCGGGCGATCCGCTCGTCGTCCACCGCCTGGCCGAGCACTTGGCGGAGGCGCACGTACGCCTTGGCTGCGACCGAGCGACCGTGCGTCTGGACGAGAGCGGCGTACCAGACCCGGACCAGCTCAGGGGTCAACCGAGCGAGGCGCTGCGCGCCGAGCGGTCGCACCCCCTCGGCGACCCGAGGAAGCACATGGCTGCGCAGCTGGTGCTGGTAGATCTCCCGGGTCCTCGGCGCAAGGTTGGCCCGGCCGTCGATCCACCGCCTCGCATAGTCGGCAAGCAACACCTCCCCTGCTCTCGGATCGATCCAGCCCCGGCCCTGCTCGGCTTCGGCCTTGGCCAGCCACCGAGAGGCGTCGCCTCGAGTGCGGAAGGTCTCCGCCGCCGTCACTCGCCGACCAGACTCGGTCCGGTAGCGGACCTGCCAGCGACCTGAGGGCAGCTTGCGAATGGTTCCGAACTGCCGCTTGGTCATCAGGCCTCCAGCCGTGAGCAGGCCCACCAGTAACTGGTGAGACATCGGGAAGGCCGTCCAGGGGGGCGGGGCAGCGAGCGCCGCGTGCCACGATATGCGACAGGGGTGGCCTTCACGCCGTACGACATCCCGGGACCCGGTGCTGGTCCAACCAGGTGGTGATCTCGTCCTGATCGAACCTGACCAGCCAGCCGACCTTCACGTAGGGCACACGTCGTTCGGCGACGAGTCGGCGGACGTGGCGGGCGGTGATGCCGAGGTGCTCGGCGAGCTGGTCGATGGTGAGGAGGTGGGGGACTGTCTCGGTGGTGGTCACGGCTGGGTCTCCAGTGTCGTGTCGGTTGCTGTCAGGGAGGACCGTCCCGGTTGCCAGCAGCCCGGCGCGATGGTCCTCTACGAGTAACCACCGAGCGGTCCACCCTATTGACCGGTCACGACCTCACCTGTCTCACACCTTCACCCTCACCGTCACGCAATCGTTGTTCTCGCCGTCATTCACCGCTATTGTCCTTCGCTTACCGCTCAGCATTTCACCCCACGACAAGCCGTCCCTCTTCTGGTAGACCAAGCCAATAGCCGGACACGATTTCAACCTTTCGGTTGTGGCCGGGCTGGCGGTTGTCGGGAGGAGGTGGCAGGTCTGGTGGCTTGGATGCGGATGATGGAGGCGGAGTCGGTGGCCTATCACCGTGCCACGGTGCTCGAGCGCGGCGACGACTTCCCCGGCCAGGCGCTCGCCTACTACGCCTCCGGGGTGAGACACCATTGGTCTGGGGCGGCGACGGCGCCGCACGCCTCGGCCTCGCGGGGGCGGTCTCGGCCGACGAGTACGAGGCGGTCTTCGGGCCCGGCGGCGCGCGTCATCCGATGACTGGCGAGCGGCTCGTCGCGTCGCGCCGGCCGGGCATGGAGCTCGTCATTTCGGCGCACAAGTCGGTGGCGGAGTTGGGGGTGATCGGCCGCGCGGAGGACATGCATCAGATCATGGACGCGGAGCGTGACGCGACCCTCGCCTACCTCGAAACGGTCACCAAAACGGGTGGCGGACGGCGGGGAACTGCCGCTGTCCGGACCCCCACATCAGGGCTCGTCTATGCCGTCACTCGGCACGCGACGAGCCGGGGCGGGGACCCGTGCCCGCACGATCATGTGCTGGTCGCGAACGTGGTCGAGATGCTCGACGAGGCCGGTGGTTGGAAGGCGGCGACCACCGCGTCGTGGCGTGAGCATCTGCACGCGGCGACCCAGGTCGGCCGGGTAGCGGCGGCAGCGAAGGCGGTCGAGTTGGGCTACGGGATAGCCGCCGACAGCGGCCCGTCGGGACGGTTGCGGCACTGGCGGGTCGCCGGCATCCCCGATGAGATCCTTGAGTTGCACTCGAAGCGGGCGGCGGATATCACCGCCGCTGTAGAGGAGCGAGGGACCGACACCTACCGAGCTCGGGGCGTGGCGGCCCGGACCACCCGGGCCGCGAAACGACATGTCCCAGAGGGCGAGTTGGTGGCCCGCTGGCGGGCCGAGCTGGCGTCGATCGGCTGGACCCAGGATCGCCTCACGGCGTCGACCGAGAGCGCTTCGCAGTCCCGGATCGTCGGCGAGCCGAGCCTCAGGGAGGTGCACCGGGTCCTCGCTGCGGTACTGGCTGATGAGGGTGCGTTGGCTCGGATGAAGGTGTTCTCCCGCCGTCATCTGCTCGTCGAGCTCACCCCGCACCTCTACGGGTGGGAGCCGCGACTCGTCGATGCGGTCGCCGCCCGAGTCGTCGCCCACCCCGACGTGATCCCCCTGATCGGGGTGGCCGGAGCGATCGAACCGGTCCACGCGCTCGCCTCGGTGATCGCCCGGGAGGAGGTGATCGCCGAGCGGATCGCCGCCGGACTCGACCGCACCGACGCCCCCGTCGCAGCAGCCGACATGGTGGCCGCGGCGGTCGCCGACACCGAAACCGGCATCGGCGGGCGGCTGACCGGTGAGCAGCGCCGGGCGGTCGAAGCGATCTGCTCCTCGGGCGTGGAGTCGAGCTTGTCGTGGGTGTCGCCGGGGCGGGGAAGACGACCATGCTCGCCGCTGTCGCCTCCGTGTTCGAGTCCTCAGGCTGCCAAGTGGTCGGCACCGCGACCGCAGGGCAGGCGGCCCGAACCCTCGCCGACGGCGCAGCGCTTGGGTCCTCCTCGACCCTGGCGAGTCTGGTCGGCCGGCTCGACCGGGGCCAGCTCCGCCTCGACGAGCGGAGTGTGGTGATCCTGGACGAGGCGGGGATGACCGACGATGTCGACCTGGCCCGGCTCACCACCCACGCCCGGCTCGACCAGGAGATCGGACGCCTCCAGACGGGCCTCGACGCTCTCGACCGGCGCAGCGTCACCGCTGTGCGGCGCTGGCAACAGACGGTCGGCGAGCACGCCGCCGCTACCAGGGAGCAGCAGCGCCTCGGCCGGGCCCTCCAGGGCGCCCGCCGCCGCCTCGAGCAACCCGACGCGTCCACCCAAGGCCGCCGGCCCCCGATCAGCTGGAAGCCTGCCGGTGGGTATATCGCCGAGCCCGAGCCGGCCGCAAGCACGGACGCTGTCCCCCCAGGTTTGTAGCCAACCGGCCAGAGCACGGAAGCCTCCTCACGCGATGACCGTCACCTCTGGATCGACTGGTCGGCTTGCGTCGTTGTCAGCCGGGAAAGCGACCCTCTGGGACGGCACTCAGTGCAGGGGAGCGTCCTCGCCGGCTGGCTGTGAGCGAACGAGGAAGTGAGGCTGTACCGCCGTCGCAGATAGCGCACGCCAGTGGGAGTCTTCACCGGGCGGGTCTTGCGGGCGCACACCGAAACATCACCGCCGCAACCCCCAGTGTCGTCGCAGGTCGTTCGGCGTACGGGCGATCACGCAAGCGACCGGGCACCCGCAGGTAGTCTGGCAATCTTGGGTTCGATGAACTCGAGACTGCAGCGTAACCGCGACTTCATGCTGCTGCAGTCGGGGCAGCTGTTATCGACGTTCGGTTCGGGCCTTTCGGGGATTGCGTATCCGCTTCTGGCTCTCGCTCTGACGCATTCCGCTGCGAAGACGGGCTACGTAGGTGCGATCGAGCTAACCCCGCTGGTGCTGCTGAGCTTCGCGGCTGGCCTGGCCGCGGACCGCTTCGATCGCCGTCGACTGATGATCTGCTCCGACGCCCTCGGCGCATCCGCAGTCGGCGTCCTCGCCGTCGCGGTGCTGACGCACCACGCGGCGTTCTGGCTGATCCTCGTTGTTGCGTTCGTAGACACCACCGCATCCGTCGTCTTCCGCGCGGGCGATAGCGGCGCGTTCAAGGCGGTCGTCCCGCAGGCGCAGCTCGCCGACGCGGCGAGCGTCTCGATGGCCCGCATGTCGACCGTGCAGCTGACCGCACCGCCGATTGGCGGCGCGCTCTTCGGCGTTCTGCGCGGCCTTCCGTTCCTCGCAGACGCGGTCTCGTACGCGTTCTCGACCGGCGCGCTACTGCTGATGCGAACGCGCTTTCAGCAGGAGCGAGAGCCGGGCACACGCGTCCACCTTCGCGAAGGGCTCACCTACTTCTGGCGAATGCCATTTCTGCGCACGACCGTCGGGATGATCGCCGCGAGCAACGTCGCCGCCGCCGGCGTTCCGGTGGCGCTCATCATCCTTGCCCACCGCGACGGCCTTTCGAGTGCAGCGATCGGTGGTTTCATTGCGCTTGAAGGCGTGACGCTGCTCGCCGGGTCGCTGCTCTCGTCGCCGCTGCGGCGCGTCGTCCCGATGCGCGCCATCCTGCTCTCGGAGTTCTGGTCGGCGATCGTGTATGCCGCGTTCATCGTCTATCCCAATGTCTACGTGCTCGCGGGTGCGCTGGCAACGCACGCGTTTTGGTTCCCCAATACCGACTCTGCGATGAACGCCTACTCCTACACCCTCATCCCCGACCGCTTGCTCGGCCGCACCATGGCTGCGTCCAACACGCTCCGCGCGTTAAGCGCGCCGGCCGGTCCGCTCGCCGCCGGACTGTTGCTTGAGTACACGTCGCCGCGCTTGGCGATCGCAGTGCTGGCCGCACCGGTCGTCGTCGCAGCCCTGCTCGGCACAGCCAGCGCGTCGCTACGCCACCTCCCCAGCCTTTCCGGCGCGCCCTCAGCAGGCGAGTGACAGGCGTCGAGTCGGCTGTCCGTACCTCTCCCCGTTGGTATCGCCGCGCCTGCTGGTGCTCGCCGCACACCCCGCCGCAGCCGCTTCTCGCCGCCCGTCTCCGATCAGGATGGTCCTGCGAGACCATCAGTCCTTCCGGCCGGTGGCGGCGAGGCTGACACCGAGGCCGATCATGACCGGACCTCCGGCGCCGCCGATCGCGGCGAGCCTGCGGGGCGAGCCGGACAGCCACTGCTTGGCCGTGCCCGCGGCCAACGCCCAGCAGCTGTCGAGCACCAGGGCGATCAGCGGGAAGACCAGCCCTAGGTCGAGCAGTTGGGCCGCCAGATGCCCCGAGCCCGGAGTGGCGAAATGGGGCATCACGACCGCAAACACGGCGATGGTCTTGGGGGTCGTCGCCCCGACCACCACACCGTCCCGGACCGCTCGCAGGGGAGGCAACGGTCCGACTTGTGCGGCGACGGCTCCGGTGAGGGAGCGACGGTGACGAAGAGCCTGCACGCCGAGCCAGACCAGGTAGGCGGCGCCGGCCAGCTTCAGCCCGGTGAATACTTCGGCCGAGCGCTCGATCACCGCGCCGAGGCCAAAGGCAACCGCCACTACCTGGACCACAAGGCCGAGGGTGTTGCCAGCCACGTTCAGCAGCGCTGTGCGTCGCCCATAGGTTAGCGCCCGGCTGATCGTGAACACCATGCTCGGGCCGGGGACGGCGACTAGAACCACGGCCACACCCGCGAAAGCCAAAAGGTCCGTGATTGGCACCATGACCCGAAAACTACAGCCGGGCATCCCGGCACGCCCGGATCGGGATCCTCTGACACAGCGCAAAGGCCCGAGACGCCGTCCCGTTCGTAACGCCTTCTGATTGGCACGCCGAGAGCCACTGGCGAGGACTCTCAGTGCTTCCCTGGCAGCAGGATTGGTCGACGGCCGACAAACAGCTCGCGTGGTCGCCGCTCCTCGCTGGTTTGCTCGATGAGGGCGTCGGCCTCGAACCCGGCATCCGCCAAGATCCTCAGCCACAGGTGTCGACCGAACACCCCGGTGCGGTGCGTCTCGTGCGTGCACTGCACCGAGCCGTCAGCATTTCGAAGCAGGAATGCGTACTCGGTCAATACCCAGGTGTCGGTCGGGTCGGGATCCCACGACCAATCCAGGTACCGGGCTGCGCGACCATCGGAACCGTCGCTGCCACCGTGATCGCTCGACTCGGCGAATGTCTCAGCCGTTTCGTCAGGGACAAACACAGCGAGACCCCCAGGACGGCAGTGCACGAAAGCCGTTTCGACGGCGCGCCGCAGGTCGGTCACGCAGGTCATGTAATCCACGGCGTCGTGGATGAACACGGCGTCGAAGAGCCGACCGAGTCGCAGCGTGCGCATGTCACCCTGGCGGTGCTCGCAGTCGGGGTTAAGCCTGCCGGAGATCTCCAGCATCTCGGGCGACAGGTCGACCAGGGTCATGGTGAAGCGGTCCTTGAGGTGCACGGCGTTATGCCCGCCACCGCTTCCCAGCTCCAATACGTCGCATACGGGAATCGAAGCCGTGTCAAGCACCCCGGCCAGGAAGTTGGCCTCCTCTGCGTAATCCCCCGGGGGCGAGATCAGCGGCCACCACCCAGCGAGAGCCCCATAGAACCGATGCTCGGTTGGCACATCTGTCATGGCATCATCTTCACTCAGCGATCCCCCTGCGGGCGCGTCGCGGCCGCTGCCGCACAAGCGACAGGTACGCCGATCCTCTTTCCTACGCCCGGACTGCGGGGACAGCGCACGTCATGCGAGTCCCGGTAGCGGGCCGGTACCAGCCTGACGGGGGAGGTGCCGGCCCACTGGGGCTACAGCAAGACGTGCTCGAAGTCCGCGCTCGGTCGCAGAACGCTATCAATGCTGACGTCCCGGCCCGGTGCCTGCTAGCAGGCTCATCCACCGTCAAGGGACGGCGCCGGCAGGCACGACCCACTCGACGGGCTGACCGGTCACCTCGGCGATCAGCTCAAAATCGCGGTCGTAGTGGAGTACGACCAGGGCCGCCGCCTCGGCTGCCGCCGCGATGAGCAGATCGGCGATCTTGGCGCCGCGATGGCGGCTGCGTACCGCCAAGGCATCCTGGACGTCCACCGCCCGGTCCAGCACCGCCTGATCCATCACCGCCTGCGGCCAAGCTGCCCTTGCGGCCCGCATCCTGGCGTGGTCCTTAGGCCCGGTCGACGAGTAGCCGGCCTCGAGATCGGTCGGAGTGCAGCGAGCGACGAGCCCGGCCTCGATGAGCGGGACCAGGCGCTCGGCGACCTGGGGCCGCCCCAGGCGTGCCAGGGCGGACGTGTCCCCCAGGTAGTAGGCCCTCAGCCCCACGCAGCGTCGCGCTCATCGGGGTCAGCCAACGCCGCCGGCGGTGCGCCTCGCTCAGCCAGCAGCTCCTTCCGGCGGAGATCGAGGGCGAGTACCTCGTCGAGGGCACCGGCCACCGTCGCCTTCATCGTGTGGGTACCGAGCAACAGGCGGACGGCTTCCAACTTTTCGTCATCGACGTCTACTAGGCGCTTCGTCACAACTGGTGAGTATATCCTAGCGAACTGCGACAGATAGCTCCGGCACCCCGGGACACCGTGGTTGTGCACTCCATGGAGCGCCCCGCACGCAACCTCGACGACCTCCCCTCGATCGTGCGCAAGCTGACCGCCAAGGGCGTGGAAGTCCACCTGGTCAAAGAGCAGCTCCGCTTCACCGGCGACGACACCGCCATGGCCGACCCTGCTCTTGTCGGGGATCGGGCTGCGTCGCGCCTACCGGGGCGACGCAGATCCTTGAGCGAGGACCAGGCGGTCGAGCTACGCCGCCGGGTCGCATCCGGGGTCCCGAAGGCAGCACTGGCCCATGAGCTTGGTGTCAGTCGCGAGACGCTCTATCAGTACATGCGCGCCGCCTCGACGAGCGGCGGAGCGGTTCAAGGTCCCTGCCACGCCACATGCTCCGAACGAGATGTCCGTATAGCCTACCTCTGCGAACATCTTCACGGGCCGGGTATACGGGACGCCCCTCGTAGGCACACCCCCCAATTCAGGCTGTCAAACCTGGCAACCCGACAACACGCCGGGGCAGTTACCTTAGGAGAACACCCGGCACTCTTTGTGGGTATTTATTCGAGACCCAGGTCGGAGCCTCAAGCACCGTTCCTGCCACGCTAGCCGACGAGAGAACATACGTCCCCACTCGGAGCGCCGGTAAAGTTACGTAATGCTCTAGTGTGCCGAAGTCCTCGTTTTGCTCCATCTTCACGGGCAGCCCTCCTAACCGAGGCAGGCCAGACTCACCAACCGCCCTGAGCTCAGCGGACCGAAGATATGAAGGCGGCAGCCGACGAGCACCCCCATCCGACTCTCGCAGTCGCAGATACGCTCTGGTCGGCGTTTCGGCCCCTATGAAACAAGGAGCGGCTACAAGACGTCGCCGGCCAAAGCGGTGCACATGACCGGCCGAGCTTCGCCGATTTTTCTCGGCTAAGACCTCAAACCTCCCGAACGCGATCCGCCGGTCGGCTTGGGCAGAGGACGACCTACGAGACAGTCGGTATGTTCCTGGTCCTAACACCGGCAAGCAGATTGCCTCGACCTGACTCGCGGCATATGGGGGGGGAACAGAAGCCCCTCAACCGACGACTAACGGTGGCGCCTTCTCCGAGCCGCACTGCCCCATCCTTCGGCGCCTCCAAGGGTTCGCTCCGGTAAACGCCTACGATGTCTGAATGGCCGTCCGCAAGACGTTCTAACGAGCCGTTAAGCGTATAACGGAATGGAGTTCCGGAGTGATTCAAGACACAAAGGAAGAGCGTGGTCGGACCCTGATTCACCTCCGATCGTTCTACCCATAGCCTCAAATCAGCCCGGCATCCGTCCTCGCTCATCTTGTCCTAGCCAAAGACCAAATTACAGTTGACCAAGCTAAGCATGGTCGGCAACGGTTCGGCAACGTAGAAGCCTTGGTATTGGCCAACCCATTTACCTCATCCGCCTCAAGGCGTTCGACCTCCCGGCCGGCGGTAGCGACGGCCACCTGGGTGGCACGAGCCAGCTCCGACACCGACAGCTCCACCCCTCGCTGATCAACGAGCGCGCCCGAAATCCGCATTTGCTGATCGGAACGGAAGATTGGCAAGGCGACGGGCGCCGTCGTTCTCATATATTCGATAACACTTTCGAAGAATCAGAACGTCAAGGGTCTGGCAACCGGCCCCATAAGGGACGCGAAAAAAACGCAAAGGATCTGCCGAGGACGCGAATATCTCGGCACAAGCCGTCACCAGGTAGGCTGAGCCGACAGACAGCACAAAATGGGCTCGGACTAGGAACAACGTCCTGTGACCAGGGCGAATGTCTGTTCGAGAAGAAAGCCGAGATGCGGCTGAAGAACGCGGGGTCACCAGATCGACATCGGTTCCGACCGCGGGAAACCGCCCTGGTCGGGGGCGGTTTTTCCTTTCCGTCGGGTGGCCGAAGCGGGCCGAGCCGGGGCCTCGTGGCCCACGAGCCGGGTGAGGCGCCGGGGTGGCTTCCCGGACTCGCCGCCGGGCTTCCTCCGCATGCCCGGCGCCTTGTCCGTCTGAGCGCGTACGCGGGGCTGGGGGTTCAGATCGGGTGGTCTGTCGCCCTGGCTCGACGGCTGGCATACCGCTCGGACGGACCCTTGGGCCACGTTGCCCTCGCCGCCCGCATCCTCGCATGATCCTGGGGTCCGGTCGACGAGTAGCCGGCCTCGAGATCCGTCGGAGTGCAGCGAGCGACGAGCCCCGCTTCGATGAATGGGACCAGCCTCTCGGCCCGGCTCAGTCGGGACAGGACGGACGTATCCCCCCGGTAGTACGCCCTGGGCCCCACGCCGCGTGGCGCTCATCAGCGTTCGCCAACGCTGCCTGCGCCGCGCCCCGCTCGGCGAGCAAGGCCCTCCGCCGACGATCGAGGGAGAGCACCTCGTCGAGGGCCCCCGCCACGGTCGCTTTCGACGTCTGGGTACCGAGCAGGCGGCGGACGGCTACTAACTTCTCGTCATCGACGTCCACCAGCCGCTTCGTCACGGGACCAGGTATATCCGTCCGGGCTGCGGCAGATAGCCTAGGGCCACATTGATCGGCACGGCTGATGGCGGCTCCGATCCCAGCGGCGCATCCCCTTGCCAAGCGCTCTACGAGGGGCCTTTCGTCCATTTCCGCCACTATCCCGTCGCGCAAGGTGTCTGCCACGGCGTCGATGGTCAGGCATGGCGACATAGGACGTGCGCGCTAGCGCCCGGGTGTCGACCCGACGTCGGGTCACGTCGTGGTTGCTCCTGGCCGCGGTGCCGGTGGCGGCAGTGCTCGGGGCCAGCGTGGCGCTGGCCACCGTGCAGGCCCAGGGGCGCCAAGCCCGATCCGACCGCCTGTTCGTGCAGCACATCCACGAGGGCGCCCTGCTCCAGCACACCCTCGTCACCCACGCCATCGTCATGGGTTACGTCACGCCCGACCTGATCACGGAGGTCGCCCAGCTGCGGGCGGACGCAGCATCGCACCTCCAGCCGTCCACGGCGCCGGGCCGCACCCGCCAGGCCGCGCTGATTGACGCCGCCTGGCGTCCGTTCAAGGACACCCAGATGCAGGCCCTGTCGACCTTGCGCCACATCAGCGACACCATGTCGGGTCCCGTTGGCCATGTCGGGTCCGATGCCGGCGGGAGGACCGCTGACCATGTCCGGGCCGGCCCTCACCCGCCGTTCGACGCAGCGATAACGGCCGTGTCCCGAGCGGAGACTGCATTCGCCGTGCAGGCTGCGTCGGCATCGAGGACCAGCCTGCTCGGCTCCGTCGGCGCGGCAACGACGAGGGCGACGCAGTTGCCATGCTGGTCCTCGACCTCAACGACTTCAAGACCGTCAACGACAGTCCGGCCCCTCTCCGCCGGCGACGCAGCGGCCCTGCTCGCTCGGCCCCTGGCCACAGCCACCTGACCGGCCGGCCCAGGCCGGCTCAGTCCAACCGGGTCGCCGGCCCAGGCCGGCGTATCAGTCCCCGAGGACGTCAGCCGGCACGTCGGCGCCGGGAACCTTGTCGGGGGCCAGGATGGCGGTATCGCCCGGGTAGGGCTTGGTCCAACCCGTTGCCGTGTACCAGTCCAGACGGTTCAGCTGGCGGGGGTTGGCCTGGTCGGGAGCGGCGGACGTTCCGCCGAAGCTCTGGTGGGAGCTCCACTGTGCCCACTGCTGGTAGACGGGCACCGCGGCCGGTGGAACCGTCGACGGCGCTGACGTGGCCGCCGCCGAAGCGTGGCTCGACGGCGGCGTCGGCGTCACCCCCAAGGTGAGCGGGACCTGGTTGGGGACGGTATCGTAGGGGGTGTCGTTGGCCGTGTTGGTGAAGGCGTCGAACATGGGCGTGGCCGCTCGATCCTCCTGGTTCATGGGGGCGATACCGAGGATCTGCTCGATGGTCTTCACCAGGTTCAGCTGGGTGTAGTAGGTGTCGTTCACCTGGCCGCGCTTGGCGTAGGGACTGGCCACGAGCATCGGACTGCGGTGCCCGTCGACGTGGTCGGTGCCGTTCTGCGTGTCGTCCTCGTCGACGAACACCGCCGAGGAGTCCCAGAACTGGCTGTGGGAGATGGAGCTGATGATGCGTCCCAGGGCCAGGTCGTTGTCGGCCACCTCGGCCGTCGGGTTCGGATCGCCGGCGCCGACCCCCGCCGTGTGGTCGTCGGGCAGCCAGATCAGGGTCAAGTTGGCCAGCTGGCCGCTCGTCTCGCTCTGCTGGAACGCCTGCTGCCACACGTCGGCCCGGTACTGATCGGGAATGTTCAGGTCGAACTTGGGATAGGCGTGATAGTCGATGGCGTTGAGCGACGGGATGTCCGCATAGGTGTACTGCGCGCTCTCCGGCACCGGGAGCGGTCCCTTGGCCTTGCCTTCGAGGATCTGAGAGTCCTGGTACCACTGCGACCACGTCGGGTTCGGCGTCGGGAGGTTCTCGTAGTTGTTGTACTCGCCGAAGGCCTGCACCGTGTTGCCAGCCTTCTGCGCCGCGTTCCAGAGGAACCCGTCCCGCTGGTAGGCCAGGGCATCGCCCCCCTGAGCGGGATAGCTGCGGTAGAAGGCCCCGAACTCCTTCTCGATGTAGTCGTTGGCGTCGGCCTGGACCAGCCAGTTGTGACCGTCCGCCGACAGGGTGCCTTCGTCGTTGAAGTTGTCGAACAGCCCGAAGTTGTTGGCCAGGCTGTGCGCGTTGGGAGTCACCGTGGCACCGAACTGGGCCAATGCCGGATCGCTGTTGCCCTTGGCGATGTCACCGAGCACCTGGTCGTAGGTCCGGTTCTCCCTGACGATCAGGAACACGTGCTTGATCTTCGACGGCTGGCCCAGCTGCGCGGGGATGGCGGCGGGCGCGGCGGTGGGACGGGCGAGCGGGGTGGACGCCAGCAGGTGGTTCCAGTCGTTGTTGGTGAAGACCTGGGCGGTGTACGCAGCCAGCCGCGCCTCGGTCGGCGCTTTGAAGACGGTCAACGAGCCGGTGTCGTCGTAGGTGTTGTGCCCGGTCGCCGGGTTGGTCCCCGGGCCCTTGGAGATGGTGCTCTCCGGACCTCGGGCCCCGATGCCCTTGTCGTTGGTGACGACGAGCTCGTGGAGGGCGCTGTCCATCTGCACGTTCACCGGGTACCAGTCGGTGGGGAGCAGGCCCTCGTACTGGACGGGCGATGTCGGCCCGTTGTAGCGGTAGACGGCGAGAGCGTTGTCCCGGCCGATGCTGACCAGGATGTGGTCGGCATCGGGCATGGTCACCGCGTTGGGGTAGCTGCCCACGGTCGAGCCGGGCAGCGGGTTGGTGTTCACCGTCTGCGTCACCCGTTGGCGCTTGGTGTCGATCAAAGACATGCTGTCGTCGTTGGAGTTGGCCACCATCAAGGTGCCGTCAGCGCCGAGGTACTCCGCCGTCGGCTGCAGCCCGACCTTGATCTGCTTGGTCTCCGTCTGACCGGCCAGGTCCACGACGGACACCGCGCCGTTGGTGACGGCACCGGTCGACCGGCTGGCCGCCACCGCGGTGCCGTCGGTGAGGTTGGTGTTCTCGCCGGGTGCCGGCGCTCGGCCGCCTTCGTCGGAGACGAAGGCATTCGTCCCGACCACGACGACCTGGCGGGGGGCGACACCGACGGGGATCTCCTTCACGAGCGTGTTGGTCTTGGTGTCGACCACCCCGAGGGTGTTGTTGCCGTTCAGCGCCACGTACAGCTGCCGGCCGTCCGCGGACAGGGCCATCCCCGAGGGCAGACCGTCACCGTTGGGTCCGGTGAGAGGGATGACGATAGGGGCCGAGGCCTTGCCGTCGGATCCGATGGTGAAGCGAACCAGGTCGGCGGCCTGCGGGAACCACAGCGTCTTGCCGTCGGTTGAGTAGAGAGGCCCGTCCGCGGCCACCGCGCCGTCACCGACCTTCGGGTCGGTAGTGGAGCCGGTGCCGAGCTGTTGGACGATGGCGCCGGTGCGAACGTCCATGATGGTGAGGAACCCGGTGCCTTGCTCGTAGGAGAGGGCAGCCAGCTTGGTGCCGTCGGGGCTGAGGGTGCTCGACAGCAGGCGGCCGTTGGTCACCAGCTCCCTCGTCCCGACCGGGTCGACGCGCTGGTTGGACGGGAGCAGGACGCTGTTGCCGCTCGTCGAGCCGACCTGGGCGGTCCCGAAACCACCGCCGACGTTGGCCGCCACCGCCACACCGCCGAGGCCACCGACCAGCGCCACGGCCACCGCGCCGGTGACGGCGGCCCGCCCGCCGCGCCGGGGGCGCGTCCTGCGTACCTGCTCCACCGGATAGAAACCACTCTGCACCGTCATCCGAGCTCCTCTCGCCGAATCGAAGTCCTGAACGCAGCGTAAGAAGCCCACATTGCTGCCAAACCAGGACGACGTGAATCGGCGGCCATCGCTCGGTGAACATTCGCCGGCGGCCGGCGGCGGCTCAGGCCGGATCGAAGCAACCGTCGAAGGACCACAGGGGGTTTATGGCGATGGTCCCCGCCGCGGTGGTGACGGTCCGCGAGCCGTTCACCGCCACCGGACCGTCGCCGTCGGCGGTGTAGCAGCCGTTGGTGCGGAGGTTCAGGTTGTACAAAGCGGTCACCGAAGTGGCGGGGCCGTCGACCAGCCACACGATGCTGCAGACCCAGTCACTGCCCGCGCCGTGCTGCGGCACGGACGGTGAACCCTTGACACACGCCGCCCGACTGCGCAACGCGTCGGTTCGCGGGTGCGGGTGACCCTGCTCGGTCTGCTGGAGGATCCACAGGTTGGCAAAGGTGCGGCTGATGGCAGTGTCCAGGCGCGCCTGGGAGAGGCCGGTGGAGCCGCACCCGCCGACGGTGCCGACGATGGCGCCGCCCACCACTGCGGCGACGACGAGCCGCCGGGCCGACCAGGCCACGTCAGCCGACCGAGATGCTGCGCCGGGTGAACACGATGGCGGCGGCGGCGAGCCACGCCCCCGCCCAGACCAGGCTGACGGCGGTGCCCTGGAAGAAGGGCCCGCGAAAGGTGGGGGCGGTCCAGAACCCGTGCCACGAGGTGAACGCCGTCGTCGGCATGACCACCTGGGCGGCCCACGGCAGGTCGACGAGCGACACCAGCTGCAGGACCAGACCGACGACCAGTGGTCCACCGATGGCGACTGCGCTGTGCCGGGACGCCACCGAGAGGAACAGGCCGAGGGCGGTGAAGGCCACGACCGGCGGCAGGACCACAGCCCAACTGGCGACGACGAGCGCCAGCGCGTGCCCCGTCGGTACGGTCTGGCCGGACAGACCAACGATCGGTTCCGTGCCGGCCAACACGCCCGCCAGGATGCACGCCGCCGCCAGGATCACGGTCATCGCCACCGAAAAGGTCATGGCGGCCAGCACCTTGCCGGCGAAGATCTGGCCGCGGCGGCCCGAACGGGTAAGGATCATCTTCCACGTGCCGAAGTGGTCCTCCGCTGCGAACATGTCACCGGCCACCAGGCTGGTCAGCAGCGGGAAGACCCATTGGCCGGTGAACCCCAGCGCCACCAGGGGGACGGCGAAACCCGACGTGTGCACCCACCGGCCGAACAAGGTGTCGGCAGGGACGGCGCTCTGCGCCTGGAGGCCGGCTAGGAAGGCGAACGGCCCGACCAGGCAGATCCCGGCCGCCACCCGGACCCGCTGCTGGTGGGCCAGCTTGCCGAGCTCCAGGAGCCAGACGTCGACGCCACTCACGGCGCTCACGGCGCGGCGACGCGCCGGAGCGACACTCGTCACCGGGAGGACACCATCGAGCGATCGAGGGGCGCGGTGTCGGGTCTGTCCGCTTCGGTGAGCAGGAAGAACAACGATTCCAACGACGTCACGTCGAGCCACAACCTCCGAACTGCGGTACCCGATCGGCCCAGGTCGACGATCAGGTGGTCCAGCGACGCCTCGTCGGTGCGCACGGTCAGTCCCCCGTCGTCGTGACGGGCTGCGCTCACCCCCGGTCGCCCAGAGGCCAGCTGCAAGGCGGCACTGTCGTCCGCCGTCCGCAGCCGGTACGACGGGTGCGGCGCCCGCCGACCCATCTCGGCCAGGCTGCCAGCGAAGACCACCCGCCCGGTGCGCATCACGGTCACCTCGTCGCAGAGCGCTTCGACCTCCGCCATGTTGTGGCTGGAGAGCAGCACGGTGACCCCGCTGTCGGCCAGCTGGCGCACCGACGCGCGGAGATCCCGCATGCCGGCCGGGTCCAACCCGTTGGTGGGCTCGTCCAGGATCAGCAGCCGGGGAGCGCGCAGCATGGATGCGGCCATGCCCAACCGTTGGCGCATGCCGAGGGAGTAGCCCTTCACCTTCTGGTCGGCGACGTCGAGGAGCCCCACGTCGTCGAGGCATCGCGCTACGACCGGGCCTCGATCGTCGAGCCCGTCCAGCGTGGCGAGGATCTCTAGGTTCCGGCGGGCGCTCAGGTAGGGATAGAAGCGGGGCGCCTCGACGAAGCCGGCGACACCGTCGAGACTGCTGCCGCCCTCGGCCGGGCGCCCGAACAGCCGGAGCGTGCCGGCATCGGGGCGCAGCAGGCCGAAGAGCATGGCCAGCACCGTGGTCTTCCCGGCACCGTTGGGCCCAAGCATGCCGTGCACCACCCCCGGACCGATGGCGATGTCGATGCCGTCAACGGCCACCACCTCGCCGTAGCGCTTGGTGAGTCGCTCAGCAGCGACGGCAGCGGCGACCACGAACGAGATGCTAGGAAAACCATCTTGCTCCGAATCGAACAGGAAGTGGCCATTCCCCGTCTCACCGGTGACGGTACGGCGAACGTCTCATGCCGCGGCGGCCATGACGCCGGTGAACCTCCCGCCGTCCGGGCACGCCCAGGCCTAACCTGGCATGGTCCTCGTCGTCGGGCGTCGCCCACCGTATCCCGACGTGGGTGTCGGTGAGCGGGGCGACGGTAAGGTCATGTGGTGGAACGCCGGGGGTTCGGGGTCGACATCGGAGGGTCCGGCATCAAGGGCGCCATCGTGGACCTTGACACCGGCACCCTCGACGGCTCGCGCTTCAAGCTCCCGACACCCCGGCCGTCCACCCCCGAAGCCGTCGGCAGGACCGTCGCCGACGTGGTCCACCATTTCGACTGGCACGGGCCGGTCGGGGCGACCTTCCCGGCCGCGGTCACCGGCGGCGTGGCCCGCACGGCAGCCAACGTCGACCCGTCATGGGTCGGGACCAGCATCGAGGACGTGCTGGGCGACGCCCTGGGCATGGGGGTGACCGCGCTGAACGACGCCGACGCGGCCGGCGTCGCCGAGGTGGCGTTCGGCGCCGCCAAGGGTCAGGACGGCCTGGTCGTCGTGACCACCCTCGGCACCGGGATCGGGACCGCGCTGATCTATCGCGGCGTCCTGATCCCGAACAGCGAGCTCGGGCACCTGGAGGTCGACGGCCACGACGCCGAGACCCGGGCCAGTGCCGGAGCGCGCGACCACGAGGGCCTGAGCTGGGCGAAGTGGGCCGCCCGGTTGGAGCGCTACTACCAGGCCCTCGAGCGCTACCTGTGGCCGGACCTGTTCGTGGTGGGCGGCGGCGTCAGTCGGAAGGCGGCCAAGTTCCTGCCGCTCCTGGAGCTGCGGACGCCGATCGTGGCCGCCTCCCTCCAGAACGAGGCAGGCATCATCGGCTCGGCCCTGCAGGCATCGGCTGAGCGCCCGGGTTGAACCCCTCGGGTTCGGGGCGCCCGGTGGCGAGGAACGTCCCTGGCTCGTTGTAGCGTGCCCGTGACATGGATGTGCTCGTCGTCGTCGCCGGCAGCCAGGTCCCCGAACGTCTCGTGACTCGAGCGCGACGGCGGGTCGATGTCGGTCGCGGCCCGGTCCACCGCGACACCATCGCCGACCTGCGTGCCCACATCCCTCGGTCGGTCGGGGTGTTCGGCGATCCGGCGGACATCGCCGCGGTCGCCGACTCCCTCCACCAGGCCGGCCTGCCGGTGACCGTCTACGCCGATGGCCCCATCACGGTGGAGCCCGGCATCCAGGTCGACCCGATCCACGACCCCGGTCCAGCTATGGAGGTGGCCGGCTCGTTGCTCGACCTGATCGGCAACACGCCCCTGGTGCGCCTCGACCGGGTGGGCCGGAACCTTTCGTGCCACCTGCTGGCCAAGCTGGAGGCGTGCAACCCCGGGGGCAGCGTCAAGGATCGCCCGGCCCTGTCGATGGTCCTGGCCGCGGAGGCAGACGGCTCGCTGCGCCCCGGGGGGACGATCGTCGAGCCGACATCGGGGAACACGGGGGTGGGGCTGGCCCTCGTCGCCGCCCGCCGCGGCTACAAGTGCATCTTCACCATGCCAGACAAGATTGCCGAGGAGAAGCGCCAGCTGCTGCGGGCCTACGGCGCCGAGGTGGTCATCTGCCCGTCGGTGGCCCACGACCATCCGGAGTCCTACACGGAGGTAGCCGCCCGCCTGGCGAAGACCACGCCCGGGGCGTTCCTGCCCGACCAGTACAGCAACCCGCACAATCCCGAGGCCCACGAGCAGACCACTGGTCCGGAGCTGTGGCGCCAGACGGCGGGGCGGATCACCCACCTGGTGGCGACCATCGGCACCGGCGGCACTATCACGGGGATCGGCCGCTACCTCAAGGCGCAGAACCCCGCCATCCAGATCGTCGGCGCCGACCCGGAGGGCTCTGTCTACTCCGGCGGCTCGGGCCGCCCGTACCTGGTGGAGGGCATCGGCCACGACTACTGGCCCGGGGTCTACGACCGTGACGTGGCCGACCGGATGGTGATGGTGTCCGACCGGGACAGCTTCCTCACCGCCCGCCGGGTCACCCGCGAGGAGGGCATCCTGGCCGGCGGGTCCTGCGGTACGGCCGTGTGGGCGGCCCTGGAGATCGGGCGGGAGCTCGGTCCCGACGACGTGGTCGTCGTGCTCCTCCCCGATTCGGGTCGCGGCTACCTGACGAAGGTCTACGACGACGGGTGGATGGCCGACCACGGCTTCCTGCGGGCCAGTGGCGACACCATCGAGGCGGTCCTCACCCACAAGGGCACCGACCTCCCGCCGCTGGTGCACGTGCACCCCCACGAGACTGTGCGCACGGCCATCACCATCCTCAGGGAGTACGGCGTGTCGCAGATGCCGGTGGTGCGAGCCGAGCCCCCCGTCGCCCTGGCCGAGGTGGTCGGCACCGTCAGCGACCGGCGCCTGCTGGAGCGGGCGTTCGCCGACCCGGGCTTCGTGGACCTCCGGGTGGAGGCCGTCATGGACCCGCCCCTGCCGATGATCGGCGCCGGCGAGCCGGTGGACACCGCCGCGGTCCGGCTGAGCGAGGTCACGGCCGTGCTCGTCCTCGACGGGGGGCATCCGACAGGGATCCTGACCCGCTCGGACCTGCTCGACTTCCTGGCCGGGATCGACCGATGAGCCGCCTTCCCGGTTTCGAGACCCGCGCCGTGCATGCTGGCTCTCGCCCCGACCCGGTGACCGGTGCGGTGGTGCCGGCGGTCTCGCTCGCCACCACCTTCGCTCAGGCGGCGGTGGGCGACTTCAACGCCTTCGAGTACAGCCGGACGTCGAACCCCACCCGCGTGGCCCTGGAGACATGCCTGGCGGCGCTGGAGGGTGGCGCCTACGGTCGGGCCTTCGCCAGTGGCCTGGCCGCCGAGGACGCCATCCTGCGGCTCCTGCAGCCTGGCGACCACCTGGTCATCCCCGACGATGCCTACGGCGGGACCTACCGGCTCATCGCCCGCGTCCACCACCCCGCCGGCGTGGCCTTCACCCCCGTCCACCTCGGGGACTTCGATGCCCTGGCCGCGGCGTGGCGACCGGAGACACGGATGCTGTGGGTGGAGACGCCGTCGAACCCGCGGCTCGGCGTCTTCGACATCGCTCGCCTAGCCGAGATCGCCCACGAACGCGGCGCCCGGCTGGTGGTCGACAACACGTTCGCCACCCCGTACCTCCAGCAGCCACTCTCCCTCGGCGCCGACGTGGTCGTGCACTCCACCACCAAGTACCTGGGCGGCCACAGCGACGTCGTCGGAGGCTTCGTTGCCACCGACGACGTCGAGACCGCCGAGCGGCTGGCCTTCCTGCAGAACGCGGTCGGCGCCATACCCAGCCCGTTCGACTGCTACCTGGTGCAGCGCGGGGTGAAGACCCTCGCCGTGCGCATGGAACGCCACTGCGACAACGCCGAGGCCGTCGTCGACCTGTTGGAGAGCCATCCGGCAGTGGCCACGGTCCTCTACCCCGGGCGTCCCGGCTTGACCGGGGCTCAGGTGGCCCCCACCCAGATGCTGCGCTTCGGCGGCATGGTCTCGTTCGTGCTCGCCGGCGGCGAGGCCCAGGCCCTCGAAGTGGCCCGCAGCACGGAGGTGTTCACCCTGGCCGAGTCGCTCGGGGCGGTGGAATCGCTGATCGAGCACCCCCACCGGATGACCCACGCCTCTGTTGCCGACAGCCCCCTCGCCGTCGACCCCGGGCTCATCCGGCTGTCCGTCGGGCTGGAGACGACGTC
This sequence comes from Acidimicrobiales bacterium, assembly GCA_965276635.1. Taxonomy (GTDB): domain Bacteria; phylum Actinomycetota; class Acidimicrobiia; order Acidimicrobiales; family Palsa-688; genus CBDIBC01. Next base: position 1,108,778 of record CBDIBC010000005.1, read on the forward strand.
GGACCTCCTGGCCGACCTGGCCCAGGCCCTCGACCGGAGCCCGTCGTGAGCGAACCGGACGCGGCCGGGGCCGACCACCGCGAGCTGGACCTCGGTTGGGTGGCGGCGGTCAGCGACGTCGGGCACCGCCATCATCGCAACGAGGACGCGTTCGCGTTGGCCACCGAGGGATCCCGGGCCGCGCTGGTGGTCTGTGACGGCGTGTCCTCGTCCGCCAACCCCGACCAGGCAGCGGCGGCCGCAGCGACCGCGGCCATCGAGACGCTGACGCCGGCACTCGACGAGGCCACCGACCTGGCCACCGTCGAACAGCTGCTGCGCCAGGCGATCGAGGCCGCCCGCGTGGCGGTCGAGGACGTCCCGGATTCGGAACCCGGCGGCTACCCGGCGGCACCGTCCACCACCATCGTCGCCGCGGTGGTGGCCCCCGACCGGGTCGTGGTGGCCAGCATCGGCGACAGCCGGGCCTACCTGTTGATCCCCTCCGCCGGCGCCGGCCGGCGCCTCACCGTGGACGACTCGCTGGCCGAGCAGGCCATCGCCCAGGGCGTCCCCGCCGAGACCGCCTATGCCTCGCCGCAGGCGCATGTCATCACCGGCTGGCTTGGGGGCGACGGCGAGGGCGACGACGCCGACGTCACCTCGCTGGCCGTCGACGGTGCCAGCGTGCTCGTGGTCTGCAGCGACGGCCTGTGGAACTACTTCGAACCCGCCGAGGAGCTGGCGGCCATGGTTCGCGGCGCCGGAAACGCTCCCATAGACCTGGCCCGCCACTTCGTGGACGCGGCACTGGGCGCAGGCGGCTCGGACAACGTCACGGTGGCGGTGGCCACCGTCGGGCGCCAGCCGTAGGGGGCTCGGCCCTACAGGACCCGCAGGCGAATGGTCTCGTCCATGTGCTGGAGGCGGGCCAGCATCTCGTCGGTGTAGTCGCTGGCGATGTCGGTGATGACGTAGCCCACGTCACCGCGCGTGCCGAGGGCCTGGCCTTCGATGTTGATGCGGTACTCGGCGAAGATGCCATTGATCCCGGCCAGGACGCCCGGGGTGTTCCGGTGGATGTGGACCAGGGCGTGGCCACCCGCGTAGGAGGGCAGCTCCAGGCTCGGCAGGTTGACGCTCAGTGCCGTGCTGCCCGAGCGGACATACTCGACCAGCTTCCCGGCCACGAACTGGCCGATGTCGACCTGCGCCTCTTCGGTGCTGCCGCCGATGTGCGGCGTCAGGATGACGTTCTCCAGGCCCTGCAGCTCGGAGACGAACGGCTCGTCGGGGCTCGCCGGCTCGTCGGGGAACACGTCCATGGCGGCACCGGCCAGATGGCCCGACTCGATGTGACGGCGCAGGGCCCGGTGGTCTACGACGAAACCCCGGGACAGGTTCAAGAAGATGGCCCCCGGTCGCATCCGGGCGAACTCGGCCTCGCCGTACATGTTCCGGTTGTCCGGCCGCCCGTCGACGTGCAGGGTCACGATGTCCACCTCGGCCAGCAGCGCGTCCAGGCTGGCCATGCGCCGGGCATTGCCGAGCGCCAGGCGGTCGGCGGTGTCGTAGAAGCACACCGACATGCCCAGGCTCTCGGCCAGCACCGACAGCTGGCTGCCGATGTTGCCGTAGCCCACGATGCCGAGCCGCCGGCCGCGGACCTCGTGGCTGCCCGACGCCGACTTGTCCCACCGCCCGGCATGCATCCCCCGGTCCTTGCCGGTCAGCCCGCGGGTCAGGGCCACGATCTCGGCCAGGGCCAGCTCCACCACACTGCGCGTGTTCGAGAACGGCGCGTTGAACACGGCCACGCCCCGCCGGCCGGCGGCGGCCAGGTCGACCTGGTTGGTCCCGATGCAGAAGGCACCCACCGCCAGCAGCCGGCGGGACTTCTCCAGGACGGTCTCGGTCACCTGCGTCCCCGAGCGGATCCCGAGCACGTCGACGTGGCCGAGCCGGTCAGCGAGCGCTGCCTCGTCCAGCGCCCCATCGACGCGCTCGACCTCGAACCCGGCGTCCGACAGCCGATCGGCCGCCCCCACATGGATGTTCTCGGCGAGTAGGGCCCGCAACCGGCGGGGGGCGTTGGTGACCGTCTCCACCCCTACACCCTAAGGGACTCCGGCGCCGCTGCCAGCCTGCGGTCGTGGCGGCCGGCGTCGGGCCAGGCGACGGGGCCGAGCTCGTGCTCGTCGTGGGCGGCTCTTGGGCGCAGCAGTCCCTTTCGAATTCGCATTCTGGGGTCGCGAAGCTATCACCAGCGCCAGTTTCATGACCCCAGAAGCGAACGAGTCGGGGCGCCGGGCGGCCCGGCTACGGATTCGGCCGCACCGGCCGACGCGGCAGGCGGCCAACCGGACCGGCCTGGGCAAGGACAGTCGCCACCGCCCGCCGTCAGTACGCGACGACGACCATCACGTGACACGCCGGCCCGGCGCCGACGGCCACGGCGGCCTGGCGCCCGCTCGGCGTGGCAAAGGCGAAGACGGCCGACGGCACGCCCATATAGACCACGCGGGCCTCGGCCAGCGGTGCCGTGGTCGCCAGCACACCGGCGCTCGCGGCGGCGGGGGCTGCGCACCCGGCACCCGGGCCGGCGAACCCGGCAACGGGTCCGGCGGGTCCGGTCGAAAGCGCTTGGCCCCTGAGCGCCGCCACCAGCGCGTCCGGGCCGGCCACAGGCCCCAGGTCGACGACGCCGGTGGCGGCCCGGGAGGCCGCGCCGCCGGCCTGGCTCGGTGCCGTCAGCTCCCCGCTGCTCGCCTTGCTCGAGCTCGACGACCCACCCCGGAGGGCGACGACCAGGCCGCCGCCGATCAGCACGATCGCCGCCACCGCCGCCACTGCTGGCAGCCACCGGGCCGTGATGTGCCGCCGCATCGGCCGCACGCCGTCGGGAACCGGGGCCCTCTCGTCCGACGGAGCCGAGTTCAGCGCCACCCGGATGGCCCGGTCACGCTGGCCGGCAGGCGGCGCGGGGGCGGCCGTCACCGCCGCCGCCACCGCCTGGAAGGAGGACAGACGAGCCGAGCAGTCCGCGCACCCCTCCACGTGCGTCAGGTCGTCGGCCTCGGCCTCGCCGTCAACCAGCGCAGACAGCTGCTCGTCGTCGAGATGGCTCATGACCGCCGCTCGACAGCAAGGAAGGGCACCAGCGCCGCCCGGCCCCTGGCGATGCGCGACCGGACGGTTCCGGCCGGGACATCCAACACCTCGGCGATCTCGGCGTAGTCGAGGCCGCAGAGATCCCTCAGCACCACGGCCGCCCGGAACTCCTCGGGAAGCCGGGCCAGCGCCCGGTCGACGTCGACACGGGCCGTCGCCCGCTCCGACCCGTCGGGGGCCACCGCGAGCGGCTCCTCGTCGCCGGCGGCCACCGGCCGGCGGCGACGACGACGCAGCTCGTCGAGCGAGGCGTTCACGGCCACACGGTACGACCAGGTCGAGAAGCGACTGCGCCCGTCGAAGCGCCGTAAGCCGCGAACCACGGCGATCAGGGCCTCCTGGGTGGCGTCGGCCGCGTCGGCGTCGTTGCCGGTGAGTCGCCGGCAGACCGCATAGATCCGGTCGTGGTGGCGGCGCAGCAGGTCGTCGGTGGCCTGCCGGTCACCCGCCCGGGCCCTGGCCACGAGCGCACCTTCATCCGGGACGGTGCCGATGCGCCGAGCGTACCGGTCGCCGCGCCACGACGGACGAACCGCTGATCGTTGCCATACCTGATTCGACGTCCCCGGTGCCGACGTGGTTCCGCCCGCCCACCCTACCCACCACTTGCCGTCTAACCTGCAGCCCGTGCCCAGCGAAGTGCCCCCCCGTCGCGGCGGCAAGAGTCCCTCGAACCGCCCGCGCCCGGCGAGCAACCGCAAGGGCAAGCAAGCGGCCTTCGCCGCCCGGAAGCGCCAGCAGCGCATGATCGCCCTGGGCGCCATCGTGGTCGTGGTCGCCGTGGTCGCCGTGCTCATCGGCATCAAGGTCGGTGGCGGTGGGAGCAGCGCCAAAGGCGGTGGGCGCACCCTCGCCTCGGTCACTGTGGTGAACGAGGTGACCGGCCTCAGCCCCCAGACCATGGCGGGGGCTGCCGCCAACCTGAAGATCGGGGCCTACCCCAAGCCCACGGGCGGCGACCCGGTGCTGACCGCCGGCGGCAAACCCGAGGTCCTCTACATCGGCGCCGAGTTCTGCCCGTACTGCGCCGGCGAGCGGTGGGCCCTAGTCGCCGCCCTGTCGAAGTTCGGTACCTTCTCCAACCTCGGCCATGTCACCTCCGAGGCCAACGACACGGTGGCCAGCGTGCCCACCTTCACCTTCTACGGCTCCACCTACTCGAGCCCGTACCTGACCTTCACCCCGGTGGAGACCACCACCGTCAGCGGGGCCAAGCTGCAGACCCCGACCGCCGCCCAGCAGGCCCTGTTCACCAAGCACGACCCGACGACGGGCATTCCGTTCCTTGACCTCGGCGGCAAGTGGTACAGCCAGGGGGCGTCGTACGACGACAGCGCCCTGCAGCACCAGAAGTTCGAGACGGTCGGCACCCAGGTGGGCCAGCAGTCCACCCGCACCGCCGGTCTCATCGCCGCCACCGGCGGCGTGTTCACCTCGTACCTGTGCCAGCTGACCGGAGGGAAGTCGTTGGGCAATACCTGCGCCGCTTTCCCCAAGCTCATCTCCGGCTAGGCCCCTCGTCATGGCCATCCCGACCCGCAGCCGCCGCGACGCCGAGGCCGACGTCGCGCTGATCCCGGCGCGCTGGCCCGGGTGGGTGGGCACCGTGCTCAGCGTGGTCGGGCTGGCCGTCTCCGCCTACCTGACCTACGCCCACTACACCACGGCGGCCAACCTGTCGTGTCCCGAGTCCAGCATCATCAACTGCGCCAAGGTCACCACCAGCCAGTACTCGCACATCTTCGGCCTCCCCGTCGCCGTGCTGGGCCTGGCGTTCTTCGCGGCCATGGTGCCCCTCCAGCTGCCCGTGACGTGGCGGATGGCGTGGTTCCCGTTGCGAGCCGTCCGGCTCCTCTCCACCGTGGTGGGCGTGGGCATGATCGTCTGGCTGCTCTACGCCGAGCTCTTCCGCCTCGACGCCATCTGCCTGTACTGCACCGCGGTGCACGTCCTGACGGTGCTGTTGTTTGTGGCCACCGCCCTGGGCACGGTGGCCACTGCGCCGCTGCAGGCCGAGGCCGAGGCCGAATAGCCAGTCACCCGCCGGCCTATCGGGCCCGACCGCATCGGCGTGCGTCGCGTCGGCAAGTGTCGGGGCGGCGGGGGGCATGCGGCGGGGGACGTGGAGCGTGCGAGGTTCGGTGCGCTTTTGACCAGACGTCGGTGAGGTCGGGCGCAGTTTGCGTCCCCTGTCCGCACGCACCCGACCCCCACGCACCCGACCCCCACGCACCCGGCACCCGAGCCTCGAACCCCAGCGACCGACCCCCGGGCACCTCAAGCCCGGCCCCGCGAACGGCCCGCTCGGCTAGGTCGTGTAGTCGGCGTTGATGCGCACGTAACCGTCGGACAGGTCGCAGCCGTAGACGGTGGCCTCGGCCGGGCCGGTGCCCAGGCTGACGTCGATGTCGACGTGATCGGCGGCCATGATGCGCTGCAGCTCGGCCAGGCCTTCGGTCCCGACCGGCGCCGGGTACGCCTCCATGTCGGCGAAGCGGATGACCACCCGATCGGGGTCGATGTCGGTGTCGTCGGAGCACTTGCCGACGGCCATGACCACCCGACCCCAGTTCGGGTCGGCGCCGTGGACGGCCGTCTTCACCAGTGGCGAGTTCACGACGGCCTTGGCCACCCGCCGGGCCTGGGCCTGGTCGCGCGCGTCGCGGGCGGTGACGGTGAGCAGCTTGGTCGCGCCCTCGCCGTCGCGAGCCAGCTGCAGTGTGAGGTCCAGGCAGACCTCCCGGAGGGCGGCCGCCAAGAGGCCTTCATCCACCGGTCCGGCGGCCCCGCTGGCCAACACCACTGCCGTGTCCGAGGTGGAGGTGTCGGTGTCGATGCTGAGGCAGTTGAAGGTCGACCCCACCGCTCGACGCCACAGGGCGTCGAGGGTGGCGGCGTCGACGGCGGCGTCGGTGCAGACGAACGCCAACATGGTGGCCATGTCCGGCTCGATCATGCCCACCCCCTTGGCCACACCGACCACCCGGGCCGGCCCGGCCGTGTGGGTGGCGACCTTGGCGACGGTGTCGGTGGTCATCATGGCCCGGGCCACGGCGGTGGGCCCGGCCTCCCACGGCCCGGCGGCCAGCGGTGCCAACCCGGATCGCAGCGCGTCCATGGGGTAGCAGCGTCCGATCACCCCGGTGCTGGCCACCAGGACCTCGTCGTCGGGAACGCCGATGGCCGCGCCCACCAGGCGGGTGAGCTCGCCGGCGTCGCGGTGCCCCTGGGCGCCGGTGGCGACGTTGGCGTTCTTGGCCACCACCACGACGGCTCGGGCCGTCCCCGCCCGCGGACGACTGATCTCGACGCTGGGCCCGGCGAACCGGCTGCGGGTGAACATCCCTGCGCTGGTGACCCCAGCCCGGGCCACGATGACCGCCAGGTCGTCGCCCGCCTCCCGCAGGCCGGCCCGACCGGTCCACGCCGAGAAGCCAGCCGGCCAGGCGGCCCGGTCCTGCCCCAGCCGGTCCGGTCCCGGCCCCACTGACGCCGGGCCGCCGGGTCCCGGTCGGTCGCCGGTCGTCCGCCGTCCATCGTGCATCCGGCGAGTCTGCCAGGCGGCCACACCAGCCACCCGCCCGCTGGCGCCCCAGCTGGCCACCCGGCAGGAAGGGTGCTTCGGGCTCAGGCCAGCTGGTCGCTCTCCATCATCTCGAGGCAGCGGCGGATCTCCGACGCCCGGAAGCGGCGGTGGCCGCCGAGAGTCCGGATGGCGGTGATCTTGCCGGCCCGCGCCCACCGCGTCACGGTCTTCGGGTTCACCCGGAAGAGGGCGGCGACTTCGGCGGGTGTGAGAAGTGCGTCAGGTTGGGCCTGGTCAGCCATTTCAGTAGTTCCTTCCGACTGTCCGATTCGAGCTTTACCGTACGAGACGACCGCTATCGCTGTATATGGCATGCCCGTGCCATTTCGCGACCGACGTTGCTAGTCACATTGGGCTACTCGGACCGGACTATTCGGACTGCGGAGGGGCACCGGCCAGGCGCCGGTAGCGTGGCATCCGTGGAGCTCTTCGAGCGGCTGGGTGACGGCTACGAGCAGGTGGTCTGGTGCCACGACGCCACTACTGGGCTGCGCGCCATCGTGGCCATCCACTCCACGGCGCTCGGACCCGCCCTCGGCGGCACCCGTTACTACCCCTACGCCAGCGAGACTGACGCCCTGGTCGACGTGCTGCGCCTGGCCCAGGGCATGACATACAAGTCGGCGCTGGCCGGCCTGGACCTGGGCGGTGGCAAGGCGGTCATCCTCGGGGACCCGGCGACCAAGACGGAGGCGCTCCTGCGGGCGTACGGCCGGTTCGTCGACAGCCTGGGCGGCCGCTACCTGACGGCGGAGGACGTGGGCACCACCCAAGCTGACATGGACCTGATCTGGCGGGAGACCCGCAGCGTCACCGGCGTCTCACCGGCCCTGGGCGGGTCGGGCGATCCCTCCGACGCCACCGCCCAGGGGGTGGGGTGGGCGATACAGGCGGTCGCCGAGCACCTCGGTCTGGGCGGCCTGCGGGTGGTGATCAGCGGGGTAGGCAAAGTGGGGTCGATCCTGGCTCGGCTCCTCGTGGCCGACGGCGCCAAGGTGACGGTGGCCGACACCGATGCGTCGGCTACCGAGGAGCTGGGCCGCCAGCTGGGTGTCGACGTGGTCGCACCCGGCGATGCCCACCGCACCCCTTGCGACATCTTCTCCCCCTGCGCGCTCGGCGGCGTGCTGGACGAGCGGACCATCCCCGAGCTGGACTGCCAGGCGGTGGTGGGCTCGGCCAACAACCAGCTGGCTGCACCGGGCGACGCCCTCGCTCTCGCCGGGCGGGGCATCGTCTACGCGCCGGACTTCGTCGTCAATGCCGGGGGCGTGATCAACATCGCCGACGAGCTGGCCGGCTACCACCGTGAGCGGGCGCTGACCGCGGTGCGGCGCATCGGCGCCACCACGACCGAGGTGCTGCGCCGGGCCGCCGCCGACGGCACCACCACGGTGGCGGCGGCCGAGACGGTGGCCGAGGCGCGCATCGCGGCCATCGGCGGCCTGGACCGCATCCGCACCTTCCCCGACCACGGCCGGCGCCAGCCCGGCTGACGCTCGTCCGGTCGCCTCCACCCAGTGGCGGCCATTCTGGTGCCGAGAAACTAGCGCCAGCGCTAGTTTCTCGACCCCAGAATGCGCGCACCGGTAGGCATGGCCCGCCCCCGGCCCGCGTTCAGCCCGAGAAGCGGACGCGACCGGCGCCGGCCACCAGGTCGCCGATGACGACCGGCTGATGGCCGGCGCCGGCCAGGGCGACCAGCGCGGCGTCGGTGGCCGCCGGCGGGACCACCACGACCATGCCGATGCCCAGGTTGAACACCCGGGCCATCTCCTCGTCGCCCACCCGGCCGGCGGCGGCGATCTCGGCGAAGATCCGGGGCGGGTCCCAGGTCGCGCGGTCGATACGGGCGTCGACATCGCCAGGGAGCACCCGAGGCAGGTTCCCGGGGATGCCTCCGCCGGTGATGTGGGCGACAGCGTGCACGTCCGTGACACCCAGCATGGCCAGCACGGCAGGGGCGTAGATGACCGAGGGGCGCAGCAGCTCGTCGGCCAGGGTGACGGTAGCGCCATCCCAGGCCGGCCCGTCCAGGGGGCGCCGGCCATCGTCGAGGAGGGCGGCGCGCGCCAGCGAGTACCCGTTCGAACGCAGGCCGGGCGACGGCACGCCGAGCAGCACGTCGCCCGGCCGGCACGAACCGCGGCCGTCGAGGATGCGGTCACGCTCGACGATGCCGACGGCGAAGCCGGCCACGTCGACCTCGCCGGGCGCCAGCAGCCCGGGATGCTCGGCCAGCTCGCCCCCGACGATGGCGCATCCGGCCGCCCGGCAACCCGCAGCGATACCGGTCATAAGGGCACGCACCTGCTCGGTGTCCACCCGACCGAGCAGCTGGTAGTCGAGGAAGAAGAGCGGCTCGGCCCCGCAGCACACCAGGTCGTCGACGCACATGGCCACCAGGTCGATGCCCACCGTGTCGAAGCGACCGGTCGCCATGGCCACGGCCATCTTGGTGCCGACGCCGTCGGTGCTGGAGACCAACACCGGCCGGCGGTAGCCGGGAGGCACCTCGAACATGCCCCCGAAGCCACCGATGGCACCCAGCACACCGGGCCGCTCGCACGTGGACGCAACGAGGTCGCGCATGGCGTCGACGGCCCGGTCGGCGGCATCGATGTCGACCCCGGCCGCGGCGTAGGTCAGCCCGTCCCGCTCGTTTGTCAACTGCTGGAGCGTTCCAGCGTGGGGTTCAGGGCTACCGGCACCGGTACCGGGTAGTGGCCCGTCAGGCAGGCGTCGCAGAAACCGGCCCCGGCGGCCCCCGTCGCCTCCTTCAGCGCGTCGAGGGCCAGGTAGGCCAGGCTGTCGGCCCGCAGGTACTCGCAGATCTCGTCGACCTCGAGGTTGGCGGCGACGAGCTCGGATCGGGTGCCGGTATCGAGGCCGTAGTAGCAGGGCCACCGGTACGGTGGCGAGGAGATCCGCAGATGGACCTCGGCGGCGCCGGCCTCCCGCAACATACCCACCATGGCTCGCGTGGTCGTCCCCCGCACGATGGAGTCGTCCACCACCACCAGGCGCTTCCCGGCGATGGAGCCGGGTAACGGGTTCAGCTTTCGCCGGACGCCCTGGGCCCGCTGGGCCTGGTCCGGGACGATGAAGGTCCGACCGATGTAGCGGTTCTTGACCAGGCCCTGCCCGTACGGGATGCCGCTCGCCCGGGCGAAGCCCTCGGCTGCCGGCAAACCCGAGTCGGGGACACCCATCACCATGTCGGCCACCACGGGCGCCTGGGCCGCGAGCAGCTCACCCATGCGGATGCGCGCGCTGTGCAGCTCCTGACCGTAGAGGCGAGTGTCGGGTCGAGCCAGGTAGACGAACTCGAACAGGCACAGCTTGGGGTCGATCTCCTCGGGCGCCCACGGGCTGGAGCTGTGGCTGCCCTCGGCGTCGAGGGCCAGCACCTCGCCGGGCTCCAGCTCCCGCACGAAGCGGGCGCCCGAGATGTCCAGGGCCGGTGTCTCCGACGCCAGCACCCAGCCGCCGTCGTCCAGGGTGCCGAGGCACAGCGGCCGGAAACCGTTCGGGTCCCGGACGCCGACGACGTGGTGCTGGTCCATCACCACCAGGGAGAAGGCCCCCTGGAGCTTGGGGAGCACGGCGTGGAGGGCGTCGACCAGGGTGGCGTCAGGCGTCGAGTCCAGGTGGCGGGCCATCAGCTCGGCGATCAGATCGCTGTCGTTGGTCACCAGCCCGGGCAGCATCCCGGCCTCCTCCGCCAGCGCGGCGGTGTTCGTCAGGTTCCCGTTGTGCCCCAGGGCGAAGGTGAGGGCGCTGGTGTTGCGGTAGACGGGCTGAGCGTTGTGCCATGTCGAATCGCCGGTGGTGGAGTACCGCGTGTGGCCGATGGCCAGGTGCCCCTCCAGGCCGGCCAGCTTGTACTCGGTGAAGACGTTGGTGACCAGCCCCATGTCCTTCACCACCAGGACGTCGGTGCCGTCACTGACCGCCATCCCGGCCGACTCCTGGCCGCGATGCTGGAGGGCGTAGATGCCGTCGAACGTCAGGTGCGCGACCCCTCGCCCGGGAGCGTAGACACCGAAGACCCCGCACGCCTCACGCGGTGACGTGTGATCGACCTCGTTGCCAGTCGTCACGTCGGGCACGTGCCCCATCCTCTCATGTCTGCACCACCTGCCGCGTCTCCCCGCCGTCGGCGACCTACGGTGGTCGGCACGATGATCGACCTGCACACGCACTCCACCGTCTCCGACGGCAGTGAGTCGCCGACGCGGGTGGTCGAGCTGGCAGCCGCGGCTGGGCTGACCGCCGTGGCCCTGACCGACCACGACCGGCTGGACGGGATCGTCGCGGCACGAGATCGGGCGGCCCAGCTGCCGGGCCTCGAGCTGATCGGCGGCTGCGAGCTGTCGTGCGAGCACCGCGGCACCATGCACGTGCTGGTGTACTTCCTCGGCCCCGGCGACGGCCCCTTGCAAGACCAGCTGGTGGCCCTCCAGGAGGGCCGGGAGAACCGGAACCAGATCCTGGCCGAACGCCTGGCCGATCTGGGGCTGCCCGTCTCCCTGGCCGAGATGGAGGAGGAGGCCGGCGGCATGGGCGTCGGCCGGCCCCATGTGGCGGCCATCCTGGTCCGCAAGGGCGTGGTCGGCAGCGTGACCGAGGCGTTCGAGGTGTGGCTGGCCAAGGGCCGGCCGGCATATGTGGAGAAGGCCCGGCTGGTCCCGGCCCAGGCGTTGCAGCTGGCCCAGGAGTCGGGGGGCGTCTCGGTGCTTGCGCATCCGCTGTCGTTGCAGCTGCCGCCCGCCGAGCTGGCATCGACGATCAGGGAGCTGGGCGGCCTGGGCCTGGCGGGCATCGAGGCGGTGTACGGGCGGTACTCCGAGGAGGAGCGCGGCGGGCTGCGCGACCTGGCCGCCACCCTCGGGTTGGCCGTGACCGGAGGGTCCGATTTCCACGGCCGGTACAAGCCGGACCTGTCGGTCGGTACGGGGCGAGGGGACCTGGCGGTCGATGACAGCCTCCTCGATCGCCTCCGGGAGCGACGCCCCGCTCGCTGACCGACCCGACGGTCGACCGCGCCGGGTCAGACCCCGAGCGCGTCGGGGAGCACGGATCGGGCGGCGCCGGCCACGTCGGCCAGGGCCAGGTCGACCAGGCCCTCCACCACCAGGCGGTCGCCGCCGGCCGCGCCTAGTTCGAGCGCCACCAACCCGGACGCACCGGCCCGACCGACGATATCGTCGAGCGCGGCGGGGGGGACGCTGAGCAGCACCAGCGACGGCCCTTCGCCGAACAGGGCCAGGTGATCGGGGATGCCGCTCACCCGGAAGCCAACGTCGCCGCCGATCGCCATCTCGGCCAGCGCCACCCCGAGGCCGCCGTCGGACACGTCGTGCACCCCGCCGACGACGCCTCCTACCACCAGCTCGATGGTCAGGGCCACCACCCGCCGGTGCACGTCGTGGTCGAGGGGAGCGAGGGTCCCGCCCCGATGATTGCGCACCTGGACGGCCCACCGCGAGCCGCCCAGCGACAGCGAGCCGCCGGGCGACAGCGAGCCGCCGGGCGACAGCGAGCCTTCGTCCGGGGGCGCCCCGGCCAGCACCGTCGCCGCGCCGGCGAGCAGCACGATCCGCTGGCCGGCGACCAGCTCGATGCCGGGGGGCCGATGTCGCAGCTCATCGACCAAGCCGACGGTCCCCACCACCGGGGTGGGATCGATGTCGCGACCGCGGGACTCGTTGTACAGGCTGACGTTGCCACCGATGACGGGTGTGGCGAAGGCCCGGCACGCGTCGGCCATGCCGTCGATGGCCTCGGACAGCTGCCACATGACCTCGGGGTGCTCGGGGTTGCCGAAGTTCAGGCAGTTGACGACGGCGACGGCCCGGGCGCCGACGCACGCCAGGTTCAGGACCGACTCGGCCACCACCAGCGCGGTGCCCATCCGGGGGTCGAGCGCGCACCAGCGCCCGTTGCCGTCGGTGGAGAGCGCCAGCCCTTCGGCCGCGCCGGCGCCCCGGGGGACGCCCGGGGCGGCCAGGCGCAGCAGGGCGGCGTCGCCGCCCGGCGCGACGACGGTGTTGAGGAACAGCTGGTGGTCGTACTGGCGATAGACCCATCCCGGCGAGGCGAGCAACGCCAGGAGGTCGGCACCGCAGTCGTCAGGTGCCGGCAGGCGGCCCGGGTCGTCGGCCCCGACGGCGTCGAGGTCGGCGGGCCGGGCCAGGGGCCGGTGGTAGAGCGGAGCGTCCTCGTGGAGGGTGGCGGCGGGCACGTCCGCCAGCACGGCACCGTCCCAGCCGTCGAGGATCCGCAGCCGGCCGCGGCCAGTGACGCGGCCGACGACCGCGGCGCGCACCTCCCACCGGGCGCAGAGAGCCAGGACGGCGTCGAGGTCGGCGGGGGTGACGATGGCCAGCATTCGCTCCTGGCTCTCGCTGGTCATCACCTCCCATGCCTCCATCCCCGGCTCCCGGCGGGGGACGTCAGCCACGTTGACGTCCATGCCGACCCCCCCACGCGAGGCCGTCTCGCTGGTGGCGCAGGTGAGGCCGGCCCCACCGAGGTCCTGGATGCCGACGACCAGGTGGGCGTCGAGGAGCGCGAGGCAGGCCTCGATGAGGCGCTTCTCCTCGAAGGGATCCCCGACCTGGACGTTCGGGCGCTTGGCCTCCTCGTGCTCGGCGTCGTCGGTGAAGCCGGCGGAGGCGAGCACCGACACACCGCCGATGCCGTCGCGGCCCGTGGCCGAGCCGAGCAGGACGGCCAGGTTTCCCTCGCCCGTGGCCTGGCCGAGGACGAGCCGGTCGACGGGCAGCAGCCCGCAGCACAGCACGTTGACCAGCGGGTTATCCGCATAGCAGTCGTCGAACACGATCTCGCCGCCAACGGTGGGCACGCCGACGGAGTTCCCGTAGCCGGAGATGCCCGACACCACACCGGCGGCGATCCACCGGGACCGGGGATCGTCGAGCGGGCCGAAACGGAGGGGATCCATGATGGCGATGGGCCGGGCACCCATGGTGAAAATGTCGCGCAGGATGCCCCCGACACCCGTGGCCGCCCCCTGGTAGGGCTCGATGGCGGACGGGTGGTTGTGGCTCTCGATACGGAGGGCAACCGCGACCCCACCACCGGCGTCGATGACCCCGGCGTTCTCGCCCGGCCCCACCAACACGTGTGGCGCGTCGGTGGGCAGCCGACCCAGGTGCACCTTGGACGACTTGTAGGAGCAGTGCTCGCTCCACATCACCGCGTACATGGCCAGCTCCAGGTGGTTCGCCGGCCGGCCGAGGAGCCGCAGGATCTCCGCCGCCTCGTCGTCGGTGAGACCGAGTGCCCGGTGTCGCGCCGGGTCTCCCTGGTCGACGGCCCCGGTCATCGGGCCACGGGCCGGGTCATCGGGCCACGGATTGAGTCATCGGGTCACGGCGGCGCCGGCCGACGCGAGCAGGGCGCCGAGCAGCAGGTTCCCGTCGCCCGAGCCGAGCAGCGGGTCCGATGCCCGTTCCGGGTGGGGCATGAGCCCGACGACGTTCCCGGCGGCGTTGGCGATGCCGGCGATGTCGTCGATGGATCCGTTCGGGTTGTCCACGTACCGCAGCACGATCCGCTCCTCGGCCCGCAGCTCGTCGAGGGTCACCGGGTCGCAGGTGTAGTTGCCCTCGAAGTGGTTGATGGGGATCCGCAGGCGCCGGCCGACCCCGACGTCGCCGGTCAGGACCGACGAACCCGACGCCACGGTCAGCTCGACGGTGGTGCAGACGAAGGTGAGTCCCCGGTTCTTCTGCAGGGCGCCAGGCAGGAGGTGGGCCTCGGTGAGGACCTGGAAGCCATTGCAGATGCCGACCACGGGACCGCCCGTCGCCGCGAACACCTCGACGGCAGGCATGATCGGCGAGAACCGGGCGATGGCGCCGGGGCGCAGGTAGTCGCCGTAGGCGAACCCGCCGGGCAGGATCACGGCGTCGACGGCTCCGACCGAGTCGTCGCCGTGCCACAGCAACGACGCCTCGGCACCCAGGGCGGTGAGGGCGGCCACCACGTCGTGCTCGCAGTTCGTCCCAGGGAACAGCACCACCCCGACGCGGACGGCCATCAGCGGCCCCCGTCGGCCCCGGGCTGGAGCGTCACGACTGCGTCCTCGATCACCGGGTTGGTCAGGAGCTGGCGGCACAGATCATCCACCCGCCCGCGAGCCGCGTCGGCTGAGGCGGCGTCGACGTGGAAGCGGAAGGCCTTGCCGGTGCTGACCCCACCGATGCCGGTGAAGCCCAGCGCCGGCAGGGCCCGCTCGATGGTGGCGCCCTGTGGGTCGGAGATGCCCGGACGCAGCCGGACCTCGACCAGCACGTCGAAGCGGCCGCCGGCGGCGGTCCCGCCGCCTCCTCCGTCGGCCGCGGTCATGCTGCAACGCCCGGCCAGTCGGCAAACGACAACCCGGTCAGCCGCTCGTAGGCCGCGATGTACCGCTCCCGGGTCGCGGTGATCACGTCGGCGGGCAGGGACGGCGGCGGGGGGGACTTGTCCCATCCGGTGGTCTCCAACCAGTCGCGCAAGGGCTGCTTGTCGAACGCCGGCGGCGTCGTCCCCGGCTCCCAGGCGTCGGCCGGCCAGAACCGCGACGAGTCCGGCGTGAGCACCTCGTCGCACAGCGCCAGCTGACCGTCGATCACGCCGAGCTCGAACTTGGTGTCGGCGATGATGATGCCCCGCGCCGCCGCCCACGCCGCGCCTCGTTCGTAGGCGGCCAGGCTGATGCGCCGGGCCTCCTCGGCCAGCGGCGCCCCGACCAGGTCGACGGCCGCGGCGAAGGAGATGTTCTCGTCGTGGCCCTCGGCCGCCTTGGTCGACGGGGTGAAGACGGGCTCGGGCAGCCGGTCCGACTGCTGCATGCCGGACGGCAGGCCTTGGCCGTGCATGGTGCCACTCCGGCGGTACTCGGCCCAGGCCGAGCCCGACAGGTAGCCGCGAACGATGCACTCGATCGGGAGCATCTCGGCCCGGCGGACGACCATCGTCCGCCCGGCCAGGCCGTCCTGGTCGCGCGCCGCGGGCGGAGGCTCCAGCGACACCAGGTGGGAGGGCGCCACGTCGGCGAGGCGATCGAACCAGAAGGCGCTCACAGCGGTCAGCACGCGGCCCTTGTCGGGGATGGGTTCGTGCATCACCACGTCGAACGCCGACATCCGGTCCGTGGTCACGAAGACCAGGTGCCGGTCGTCGAGCTCGTAGATGTCACGCACCTTCCCGGCTCCCACCTTGGTCAGGCTCATCGGGCCTCCCCCCGCCCCGTCAGCGCCTTGGCGCTGTCGCCAGACCACTGCGCCCGGTAGTCGGCCAGTCGCTCCGCCAACCCGTCGTCGGCGACCGCCAGGATCTCCACGGCGAGGATGGCCGCGTTGGCGGCGCCGTCGATGGCGACGGTGGCCACGGGAACGCCGCGAGGCATCTGCACCATGGCGTAGAGGGCGTCGACCCCGGCCAGGGCGCTGCCCGACAGCGGTACGCCGATGACCGGTAGCGAGGTGTGGGCGGCCACCGTCCCGGGGAGGGCCGCGGCCATGCCGGCGCCACAGATGATGGCCCCGTACCCGCTCTCACGTGCCCCCCGCGCGAAGTCGGCGACCGCCTGGGGTGTGCGGTGGGCGGACATGACATGCTCGGTTGCGGTCACCCCGAACGACTCCAGGGTGGCGATAGCCGGAGCCATCTTCTCCTTGTCACTGGCGGATCCCATCAGCACTGCGACGTTCACGCTCGATGCTCCTGACTGGTTGGGGAACGGTCGGAGGAGGCCCCGTCGAGCGCCTCCTGGCCTGCGGCTCGTTCGGCGATGTCGGCTCGGCAGGTCATGCCGGGCCATGACACCGTCCCGGCTGCGTCGTACGCCCGAGCGCGGGCCCCGGCGATGGTAGGCGCGAGGGCGGTGACCCCGAGCACCCGCCCGCCGGCGGTGCGTAGCGCGTCGCCGTCGCCGGCCACGCCGGCGGCGAACACCGCCACCCCGGGACGGGCGGCGGCCGCGGCCCACCCGTCGATGTGGTCACCGGTGCGCGGCTTCTCGGGGTAGCCCTCGGCGGCCAGCACGACGCACACGGCCGCATCGCTCCGCCAGGCCGGCTCGGCTGACCGGTCGAGGCGGCCGGCAGCCGCCGCAGCCAGGACCTCTACCACGTCGCCGTCCCACCGGGGCAGCACCGCCTGGGTCTCGGGGTCGCCGAAGCGGACGTTGTACTCCAGGACCTTGGGGCCGTCGGGCGTCAGCATCAGCCCGGCATAGAGCACGCCGCGATAGTCGATGCCGCGCCCTCGCAGGGCCGCGAGCGTCGGGGCGACGGCCCGGTCCATCACGTCGCCCACCACGTCGTCGCCGACGGCGGGGACCGGCGAGTAGGCGCCCATCCCGCCCGTGTTGGGCCCGACATCCCCGGCGCCGATGCGCTTGAAGTCCTGGGCCGGCGCCAGAGGGACGGCGCGAGTCCCGTCGCAGAGCACCATGACGGAGACCTCTGGACCGCTGAGCCCTTCCTCGATGACCACCTGCCGGCCGGCCCCGCCGAAGGCGGCACCCGACAGCTTGGCCTCCACATCGGCGATCGCCTCGTCCAGGTGGGCCGTGACGAGCACTCCCTTCCCGGCGGCCAGGCCGTCGGTCTTCACCACCCACGGGCCGGGCAGCTCGCGTAGGAAGGCGATCGCCGGTGCCGCCTCGCGAAAGGCGCCGTAGGCCGCGGTCGGCACGCCGGCATCGGCCAGCACGTGCTTCATCCACGCCTTCGATCCTTCGAGCCGGGCGCCGTCCGCGCCCGGCCCGAACACCAGCTTGCCGGCACCACGCAGGCGGTCGGCCAGGCCGTCCACGAGCGGGGCCTCCGGTCCGATCACCCACAGGTCGGCGTCGACCAACTCGGGTGGGGCGTCGGTGCAGGTGATGCCGCCCCCACCGGCGCCATCGGCCGTGGCGTTAGCGGCCGTGGCGCCACCGGCCGTGGCTCCACCGGCTCCAGCTCCGGCTCCACCTGCCGCTCCGGCTCCACCTCCCGCTCCGATGGCGACGATCCCTGGGTTCCCCGGCGCCACCACCACCTCGGCCGTGCGCGACAGGGATGCGGCCAGCGCGTGCTCGCGCCCCCCCGAACCGACGACGCAGACCCGTCGCCGGCCGGCCTGGCGGCCCACTAGTCCCCGAACCTGACGAACTGCTCCCGACCGGGCCCGACGCCGACCAACCGGATGGGAACACCGGTGCACCCAGAGAGGAACGCCACGTAGTCCTTCGCCGCCCCGGGCAGCTGGTGCAGCTCGGTCGCGCCGGAGGTGTCGGTCTGCCAGCCGGGCAGCTCCTCGTAGACGGGGACGGCAGCGTGGAGGTCGGACTGGTGATAGGGCATGTGCTCGTAGCGAGCGCCGTCGACGTCGTAGGCGACGCAGACCTTCAGGGTCTCGAAGGTGTCGAGCACGTCCAGCTTGGTCAGGGCGACCTCGGTCAGGGAGTTGAGGCGGGCCGCCTGGCGGATCATCACCGCGTCGAACCACCCAGTGCGGCGCCGTCGTCCCGTGTTCGTGCCGTACTCGTGGCCCCGGTCGACCAGGGCCTCGCCGTGCTCGTCCTCCAGCTCGGTGGGAAACGGTCCCGAACCGACCCGCGTCACGTACGCCTTGGCGATGCCGATGACCCGGCCGATGTCGCGGGGCCCGATGCCGGCACCGATGCACGCTCCCCCGGCCACTGGGTTCGACGAGGTGACGAACGGATAGGTCCCGTGGTCCAGGTCGAGGAAGGTCGCCTGCGCCCCCTCCAGCAGCACGTCCTGGCCAGCCGCCAGCGCCTCGTGCACCAGGCCGACGGTGTCTCCGATCAGCGGCGCCAACCTGGGCGCGTACGCATCGAGGTAGCGGGCGGCGATGTCGTCGGCGGAGAGCGGCAGCCGGTTGTAGACCTTGGCCAGGATGAGGTTCTTCTCCTTGAGGACCACATCCAGCTTCTGGCGGAAGATCTTGGGGTCGAGCAGGTCCTGGACCCGGATGCCGACACGCGCCGCCTTGTCCGCGTAGGTGGGCCCGATGCCCCGCCTGGTCGTGCCCAGCTTGTTGCGACCGAGGAACCGCTCGGTCAGGGCATCCAGCTCCTGGTGGTACGGCATGATCAGGTGGGCGCTGCCCGAGATCCGCAGCCGAGCGCAGTCGACGCCGGCTGCGGTGAGCGTTTCCATCTCGGCGATCAGGACGCCCGGATCGATGACCACCCCGTTGCCGATCACGGGGGTGATGTGGCCGTAGAGCACCCCGCTCGGCAGGAGCTGCAGGGCAAAGGTGCGGCCGTCCACCACGATGGTGTGCCCGGCGTTGTGCCCGCCCTGATAGCGGACGACGACCTGCATGTCCTTGGCCAGGAGATCGGTCAGCTTGCCCTTGCCCTCGTCCCCCCACTGCGTCCCCACCACGACGGTTGCCGGCACTCGGACCAGCCTAGCGGTCCCGGCTGAGCCGCCGTCTCAGCGGCGGCGACCACCTCCCTGGGCGATCGCGAGAGAACTACCGCAGGACGAGATCGCCCGCAGGGCCGTCGACCGGGACCCCGTCGACCAGCCCCCCGTCGATCGCGGCGGCGTCGACGGTCACGGTGTCCCCCTCGCCGTAGCGGCCTTGGAGCAGCGCCAGGGCCAGCCGGTCGCCGATCTCCTTCTGGATCAGCCGCTTGAGCGGCCGGGCGCCGTAGGCGGGGTCGTAGCCTCGACGGGCCAGGAGGCGCCGCGCTGCGTCGGTGACCTCCAGGTGTAGTCGCCGGGCGGCCAGGCGGGCAGCCAGGCCCCGCAGCTGGATGCCGACGACGGCCTCCAGGTCGGCCTCGGTCAACGGCCGGAAGTCGACGATGTCGTCGATCCGGTTCAAGAACTCGGGCTTGAACGCATCCCGCAGCTCGCCGCGGTGGTTCGAGGTCATGATCAACACGGTGTTGGTGAAGTTCACGGTGCGGCCCTGACCGTCGGTGAGCCGCCCGTCGTCGAGGACCTGCAGCAGCAGGTTGAAGACGTCGGGGTGGGCCTTCTCGATCTCGTCGAGGAGGACGACGGCGTAGGGACGGCGGCGCACCGCCTCGGTCAGCTGGCCACCCTCGTCGTAGCCCACGTAGCCGGGAGGGGCACCGACCAGGCGGGACACCGCGTGCTTCTCCATGTACTCGGACATGTCGATGCGGACCATGGACTTGGGGTCGTCGAAGAGGAAGTCGGCCAGTGCCCGGGCCAGCTCGGTCTTGCCGACGCCGGTGGGTCCGAGGAACAGGAAGCTGCCGATGGGCCGGTCGGGGTCGGACAGGCCGCTGCGGGACCGACGGATGGCATTGGCCACCGCGGCGGTGGCCGCGTCCTGACCGACGACCCGCTCGTGGAGGACGTCCTCCATCCGGACCAGCTTGGCCACCTCCCCTTCGAGGAGACGGCTGACGGGAACACCGGTCCAGGTGGACACCACCTCGGCGACGTCCTCCTCGTCGACCTCCTGCTTCAACATCTTGGAGTCACCCTGCAGCTCGGCCAGCCGCTTGGTGGCCTCCTCGACCTGGCGACCCAGCTCGGGGAGCTTCCCGTACTGGATCTCCGAGGCACCAGCCAGGTCACCGTCCCGGGTGCGCAGATCCACCTCGCTGCGGGCCGCCTCCAGCGCCTCCTGCAACGAGCGGATGGCGGCGATGGCATCCCGCTCGTTCGCCCAGCGGGCGGTGAGCGCGGCCGACTGCTCGGTCAGGTTGGCCAGCTCCTCGTCCAGGCGAGCCAACCGCTCGACGGATGCCGCGTCGGTCTCCTTCTCCAGGGCCAGCCGCTCGATCTCCAACTGGTCGATGCGACGGTCCACCACGTCGATCTCGGTGGGCTTCGAGTCGATCTCGATGCGGAGGCGGCTGGCGGCCTCGTCGATCAGGTCGATGGCCTTGTCGGGCAGGAACCGGCCGGTGATGTAGCGGTCGGACAGCACGCCGGCCGCCACCAGGGCGGCGTCTTGGATGCGCACGCCGTGATGAACCTCGTAGCGCTCCTTCAGGCCACGCAGGATGGCGATGCTGTCGGGCACCGTCGGCTCCCCCACGTACACCGGCTGGAAACGGCGCTCCAGGGCGGGATCCTTCTCGATGCGGGTGCGGTACTCGTCGAGGGTCGTGGCCCCGATCAGCCGCAGCTCGCCCCGGGCGAGCATGGGCTTGATCATGTTGCCGGCATCCATGGATCCCTCGGCGGCACCCGCGCCCACGATGGTGTGCAGCTCGTCGATGAAGGTGATGACCTCGCCGTCGGCGTCGGTGATCTCCTTGAGCACCGCCTTCAGCCGCTCCTCGAACTCGCCCCGGTACTTGGCTCCGGCGACCATGGCCCCGAGATCCAGGGCGATCAGGCGCTTGCTCCGCAGGCTCTCGGGCACGTCGTTGGCCACCATGCGCCGGGCCAGGCCTTCGACGATGGCCGTCTTGCCGACGCCGGGCTCGCCGATGAGCACCGGGTTGTTCTTGGTCCGCCGCGACAGCACCTGGATGACGCGGCGGATCTCCTCGTCGCGGCCGATGACCGGATCGAGGTGGCCCTGCTGGGCGTCCTGGGTGAGGTCGCGGCCGTACTTCTCCAGGGCCTGGTACTGCGCCTCGGGGTTCTGGCCGGTGATGCGATGGCTGCCGCGCACCTGGCGGAGGGCGGCGAGCATGTCGTCGTGGTCCGCGCCCAGGGCAGCGGCCAGGGCGAGGAGCAGGTGCTCGACCGAGAGGTACTCGTCGGTCATGGCCGACCGTTCGGCGTCGGCCTGGTCGAACGCCTCCCGCGTGGCGCGCGACAGGGCCGGGTCGCTCCCCCCGTACGAATGGGGCAGGCGGCCCAACGCCTCGTCGATGCGGTTCCGCAGGGGCAGCACGGCCACGCCGAGGCGGTCGAGGATGGGCAGGGTGGCCGTGCCCTCCTGGCCGAGCATGGCCGCCAGTAGGTGGTCGGGCGTGACCTCGGGGTTGCGCCGGGACCGAGCCGCTTCCAGCGCGGCCGCCACCGCATCCTGGGTCTTCTGGGTCCAACGGTTGGGGTCAAACGGCACGATGCAGCGGTTCCTTTATCTTAGTGTTCCTTTGTGGAAAAACTTGTGTACGTCATTATCAACTTTGTCCAGCCGTCCCGTATTCCCACGTCCCGCCCCTATCGCCGCAGCGGGAACCACCGTTGCGGCGACTGCTTGACGGGCACCAGGTCCCGGCGGTACTGCCTGTGGGTGCGGGCCACCGCGTCGCGCCCGGCGGCCCGGGCCGCTTCCAGCTCCTGGCGGAGGCGCTCCACCTCGGCCTCCAGCTCCATCACCCGCTTGACGCCCTCCAGGTTCAGCCCGCCGTTGGTCAGGTCCTGGATGCGGCGCAGGAGGGCGATGTCACGCTCGCTGTAGCGGCGGCTCCCACCATGGGTGCGAGCCGGGTCCACCAGACCCTTGCGCTCGTAGATGCGCAGCGTCTGGGGATGCACCCCGGCCAGCTCGGCGGCCACCGAGATGACGTAGACGGCCCGGGTGGCCGGGCGGAGCGGATCCATCATCGCCATGCTCCCATCGAGTCGAGCGGACCGGCGCCCGTCATGGCTCACCGACGGCCAGGTGGGTGCGCAGGCGCTCGCCCGGGATGACCGCTCCGAGAGTGGCCACCGCTTCCTTCTCCACGTCGGAGAGCGAGGTAGGCACCTCCACCTCCACGGTCACCAGGAGATCGCCGACGCCCGACGACGCCGGTACCCCCCGCCCCCGCACCCGCAACGTGCGCCCCGACGGGGTACCCGCCGGCACCTTGAGGGTGACGGGACGGTCGAGCGTAGGCACGGTGATGGTGACGCCCAGCGCCGCCTCGGGGAAGCTGATGGGCACGGTGAGGGTGAGGTCCTTGGGGCCACGCCGCCCGAAGCGGATGTCGGTGCCGGCGTGGACGACCACGTAGAGGTCGCCGCTCGGACCGCCGGCCCGGCCGGCGCCGCCGCGACCCTTGACCCGGATGCGCTGGCCCTCCTCCACCCCGGCCGGGATGCGCACCTTGACCTGGCGGGCCCGGTGCTCGGTGCCGCGACCGTTGCAGGTCGGGCATGGCGTCTCCACGCGCATGCCGGTGCCCGCGCAGCTCTGGCAGGGCTGGCTGAACGAAAACAGCCCTTGGTTGTCGTTGATCACGCCGCGCCCGGCGCACACCGGGCAGACGATGGGTGCCGTACCCGGCGCCGCGCCGGTGCCCCCGCACGTGTGGCAGGCCACGTCACTGGTCAGGTTGACCGTGGTGGTGACGCCGTGGACGGCATCACCGAACGACAGGTGGAGGCTGGTCTCGAGGTCCGGGCCCCGCTGCGCGGCGCTCGGTCCCCCGCTCCCACGGGGCCGTCCGCTGCGCCCCCCGCTGCGCCCGAATATGTTGCCGAGCAGGTCGCCCAGGTCGTCCACCCGGAAGCCGCCCGCGCTCCCGCTAAAGCCCGCCCCTCCCGGCCCGCCGGGGGTGGCCGCGAAGGGGTTGGCGGCGGGACCCAGACGGCGGACCTCGTCGTACTCCTTCCGCTTGGTGCCGTCGCCGAGCACCTCGTAGGCGGCCGAGATCTCCTTGAAGCGGTCCTCGGAGCCGGGGTGGGCATCGGGGTGGTACTGCTTGGCCAGCTTCCTGTAGGCCTTGGCGATGTCCTTGTCGGAGGCCGATTCCGGCACTCCCAGGACCTGGTAGTAGTCCTTCTCGAACCACTCACGCTGGGGTGCCATCCGTCAGACCTTCTCTCTACGGGGCTTCGCCCCGGCCCGACATGCTCGCTTCGCTGCCATGTCGGTTCACCCCCTGACCTTGACCATGGCCGGACGGAGGACCCGTCCCTTCCAGCGGTAGCCGGCGCGCAGGACCTCGGCCACCTCCTGGTCGCCGTCTCCGGGCTCGTGGGCCACCGCGTCGTGGAGGGTGGGGTCGAACGGGCCACCGTCGGGGTCCAGGCGCTCGAGGCCCTCACGGGCCAGCGCGTCGAGCAGCGCGGCCCGCACCTGCCGGGTCTCGTCGCCGGCGCCGTGGGAGACGGCCATGTCGGCGGTGTCGAGCACCGGCAGGAGCTTGTCGACCAGGGACGCGGCCGCCCGCTCGAGGTGCTCGCTCTGCTGCTTGACCACTCGCTTCTTGTAGTTCTCGAAGTCGGCCTGGAGCCGTCGGAGCGCGTCGAGGTAGTCGTCGCGCTCCCGGCTCACGACGGCCAGGCCGTCGATGTCGGCCTCGACCACGCCGGCCTCGTCGACGGCAACCGGGCTGCCGGGCCCCGGACCGCCGTTCGCCTCCCCCGCCGGCTCCGATCCGGTGGCGGCACGGTCATCGGGCGCGGCGTCGGGCGCGACCTCGGACGCCAGGTCGGCATCCGCCGGCGTGGGCGAGCCGGTACCCGTCTCCGGGTCCGGGCCGCTCATGGCCGCTTCTCCTCGTCGACGATCTCGGCGTCGACCACCTCGTCGTCGTTCGCGGCACCGGCGCCGCCGGGCGTGCCGGCACCGGCTCCGTCGCCGGGCGCGGCCGAGGCCGCCGCCTGCTCGTAGAGCTGCTTGCCGAGCTCCTGGACGCCGACAGCCAGCTTCTCGGTGGCCGACTTGATGGCCTCGAGATCACTGCCCGAGAGGGCTGCCTTCAGCGCCTCCAGGTCGGACGACACCGCGTCCTTGTGGGCGCCGTCGAACGACGACGCCTGGTCCTTGAGCATCTTCTCGGTCTGGTAGACGAGACTGTCGGCCTGGTTGCGGACCTCGGCCTCCTCCTTGCGGCGCAGGTCGTCAGCGGCGTGCGCCTCGGCGTCGCGGACCATGCGGTCGATGTCGTCCTTGCCGAGCGACGACTGCCCGGTGATGGTCATCGACTGCTCCTTGCCGGTGGCCCGGTCCTTGGCGGACACATGGACGATGCCGTTGGCGTCGATGTCGAAGGTGACCTCGATCTGCGGGACGCCGCGCGGTGCCGGTGGGAGGTCGACGAGCTGGAACTTGCCGAGCGTCTTGTTGTACATCGCCATCTCCCGCTCGCCCTGCAGCACGTGGATCTCCACCGACGGCTGGCCGTCCTCGGCGGTGGTGAACACCTCGGACCGCTTGGTGGGGATGGTCGTGTTCCGCTCCAGCAGCTTGGTCATGACCCCACCCTTGGTCTCGATGCCGAGGGACAGGGGGGTGACGTCGAGGAGCAGCACGTCCTTGACCTCGCCCTTGAGCACGCCGGCCTGGATGGCGGCGCCGATGGCCACCACCTCGTCGGGGTTCACCCCCTTGTGGGGCTCCGAGCCCGTCATGGACTGCACCAGCTCGCTGATGGCGGGCATGCGGGTGGAGCCGCCGACCATCACCACGTGGTGCACCTGCGACTTGGTGAGACCGGCATCGGTGATGGCCTGCTCGAACGGCCCACGGCAGGCGTCGACCAGGTCGGCGGTCAGCTCCTGGAACTTCGAGCGGGTGAGCTTGAGGTCCAGGTGCTTGGGGCCGTCGCTGGTGGCGGTGATGAACGGCAGGTTGATGCTGGTCTCCTGCACCGCGGACAGCTCGATCTTGGCCTTCTCGCCCGCTTCCTTCAGGCGCTGGAGAGCCATCTTGTCGTTGCCGAGATCCACGCCCTCGGTGTCCTTGAACGACTTGACCAGCCAATCGATGACCCGCTGGTCCCAGTCGTCGCCCCCGAGGTGGGTGTTCCCGCTGGTGGACTTGACCTGGAAGATCCCCTCGGAGATCTCCAGCACGGACACGTCGAAGGTGCCCCCGCCGAGGTCGAAGACCAGGACGGTCTGCTCCTCCTCCTTGTCCAGCCCGTAGGCCAGGGCGGCAGCCGTCGGCTCGTTGATGATGCGCAGCACCTCCAGCCCGGCGATCTGGCCGGCCTCCTTGGTGGCGGTGCGCTGGGCGTCATCGAAGTAGGCAGGGACGGTGATGACGGCCTGTGTCACGCTGTCGCCCAGGTAGCTCTCGGCATCGCGCTTCAACTTCTGCAGGATGCGGGCCGAGATCTCCTGGGGGTTGTACTTCTTGCCGTCGATGTCGACGCTCCAGGCGTTCTCGCCCATGTGGCGCTTGACCGAGCGAATGGTGCGATCGGGGTTGGTGATGGCCTGGCGCTTGGCCACCTCGCCGACGAGCACCTCGTCGGACTTGGAGAACCCGACCACCGATGGCGTGGTGCGGGCCCCTTCGGCGTTGGGGATGACCGTCGGCTCGCCTGCTTCGAGGACGCTGACAACGGAGTTGGTGGTGCCGAGGTCGATACCGACGGCTTTGGCCATGGGAGCCTCCAATGGGGAACGTGGATCGTTGACAGCAGTGTAACAAAGTTGAGTGCTAATCGCTCAAGAAATCTTCGGCACGATCTACCGGCGGGGTGGGGTCCGATTTCGATGGGCGGGTCGGGGCGGCGGTGGACCTGCTGGGCAAGACCAGCCCGACAGGCACCGGCGGGTGAGCCCCCCGGAAGCGGCGGTCCCCTACTGGATCGGCGCGCGGCGCGAACTGGTGGTCGACTTGAGGTCGAATATCGCCGTCCACTCGACCACCAGTTGCGTTCCCCGCCGCCAGACCGCCAGCGCTACGGTCCGCTGACGTGAGCGTCGAGGTGATCCGCAGCCCCGCCGACGCAAGACGGTCCAGGCGAGCGAGGTCCAAGGCGTGCTGCGGATCTCCATCCCCACCACCATGACCCGCGCCAACGAGCAGCGCTGGGCGGCCGAGATGGTCCGGCGGACCCACGACCTGGCTCGCGCCCCCGACCTACCACTGCCGGCGTCTGGTCGACCGATGCCCCTCACAGAGCGAGCACGAGGGTTCCTCGTCGCCGGCGCCCTCGAACCCGACCCCGGCTCGGTGACCGAGCCGACCGCCATCGTGTCTCATCCCCAGGGAGTGGCAACGAACCCTAGGATCAAGCGATGCCCACGCTCGTGCTGCTGCGCCACGGCCAGAGCACCTGGAACCTGGAGAATCGCTTCACCGGCTGGTGGGACGTGGGCCTCTCGCCCCAGGGCGAGACCGAGGCCCGTCGCGCCGGCACCCTCCTCGCCGACGCCGGCATCCGCCCCGACGTGGTCCACACCTCGTTGCTGACTCGGGCCATCAGAACGGCGGAGCTGGCCCTGGCCGCGGCGGGCCGGTCGTGGATCCCGGTTCGCCGCCACTGGCGGCTGAACGAGCGCCACTACGGGGCCCTGACCGGCCTGGACAAGGCGGCCACCAAGGCGAAATACGGCGAGGAGCAGTTCCTGGCCTGGCGGCGCAGCTTCGAGACCCCGCCGCCGCCCATGGACCCCTCCAGCGAGCACTGGGTGGGCAACGACGCCCGCTACGCCGGCCTGGCCCCCGAGCTGGTACCCGCCACCGAGTGCCTGGCCGACGTGGTCGTCCGACTGCAGCCATACTGGGAGGACGCCGTCGGCCCCGACCTCCTGGCCGGCCGCACCGCAGCCGTGGTCGCCCACGGCAACAGCCTGCGGGCCCTGGTGAAGCACCTCGACGGCATCTCCGATGCCGACATCACCGACCTGGAGATTCCCACTGGCGTGCCCATCGTCTACCGGCTGGACGACCGGCTGGCAGCGGTGGACAAGCGCTCGCTCGGGGACGGCTGACACCAACCCCTTTTGCCAGCGGGAACCCCAACGCCGCCCGGCTAGATTGCGGCGGTGACGACGTCGCCGGCCGGGGAGTCGCTGCGTGCTCGGCGAGCGGCGCTGTGCGAGGACCGGACGCTGACCGGCACGGCCTGGTCCCGGGCGTTCGCCGCCATCTGCGACGACTGGTTGCAGGCCGTGTTCGCGCAGGCGACGGGCGGGCGCGCCGATGGCGTCGCCCTCCTGGCCGTGGGCGGCTACGGCGGCGCCGAGCTGGCGCCGGGGAGCGATCTCGACCTGCTCCTCGTCCACGACCGCAAGGGCAAGATCGGTCCGATCGCCGAGGCCCTCTGGTACCCGATCTGGGACGAGGGCATCGGGTTGGACCACAGCGTGCGCACCCTCAAGGAGCTGCGCACCGCCATGAACGACGACCTGAGGGTGGCGCTGGGGCTGCTGCAGGGGCGCCCCATCGCCGGCGACGCGGCCCTGGGCCGCCGGGCGATGGAGCGGGCGCTCGACCTGTGGCGGGACCGCACCGGCAAGTGGCTCCCGCAGGTGCACGAGGCCGTGCGCGGCCGCCACGACCGCTTCGGCGACCTGGCGTTCCTGCTGGAACCGGACCTGAAGGAGGCGCGCGGTGGCGTGCGCGACGTGCGCGTCCTCCAGGCGCTGGCCACGGTGAGCCCGGTGCTGGCGGGGGTG
The DNA here is from genome assembly GCA_965276635.1 of Acidimicrobiales bacterium. Taxonomy (GTDB): domain Bacteria; phylum Actinomycetota; class Acidimicrobiia; order Acidimicrobiales; family Palsa-688; genus CBDIBC01. The sequence goes on from CBDIBC010000005.1 coordinate 1,136,783, forward strand.
GTGGCCGAGGCCGACCTCGGTCGGGCGGTGGACCTGCTGGCCGCCGCCCGGGTGGAGCTGCAGCGCGCCACCGCCAAGTCGGCGAACCGGCTCCTCCTCCAGGACCAGGACGTGGTGGCCGCCGCCCTCGGCTACGGCGACGCCGACCTGCTCATGGCCGACGTGGCCGGGGCGGCCCGGGTCATCGCCTGGGCCGGCGACGACGGGTGGCGCCGGGTCCGGTCCTGGCTCCGCGGCCCGCGCGGGCGGGAGAGCTCGGGCGACCGGCCCCTCGAACCGGGCCTGGTCCGGCGCGACGACGAGGTGGCGCTGGCCGCCGGCGCCGACCCGGCGGCTGACCCGTCGCTCGCCCTGCGCGCCGCCGCCGCCTCGGCCGAGATGGACCTGCCCCTGGCCCGTGTCGCCCTGGACCGGCTGGCCGCCGAGACCCGCTCCCCTGACGCGGCGTGGGCGGGGGGGGTGTGGTCCGACGAGCTGCGCCGGGCGCTGGTCCGGGTGCTGGCTGCCGGCCGCCCGGCCATCGCCGCCATCGAGGCGCTCGACCAGCTCGGCATCTGGGTTCGCCTGCTGCCCGAGTGGGGCCCGGTCCGGAACCGCCCGCAGCGCAACGCCTACCACCGCTTCACCGTCGACCGACACCTGCTGGAGGCGACGGCCAACGCCAGCCAGCTGGCCCGACACGTGGACCGCCCGGACCTGTTGCTGCTCGGCACGCTGCTCCACGACATCGGCAAGGGCCGCGGCGGCGATCACACCGACATCGGTATCGCCGTGGTCGCCGACCTGGCGCCGCGCATGGGCCTCGACCCGGCGGACACCGCGACGCTCGAGACCATGGTCCGCCTCCACCTGTTGCTGCCCGACGCCGCCACCCGCCGGGACCTCGACGATCCGGTGACCATCGAGACCGTCGCCGCGGCTGTCGGCGACCGCACCACCCTGCACCTGCTCGCGGCGTTGACCGAGGCCGACAGCCTGGCCACTGGACCCAGCGCGTGGGGACCGTGGAAGGCCGGGCTGGTGGCCGACCTGGTCCGTCGGGTCGGCGACCGCCTGCAGGGCAACCCGCTGCCCGAGGCGCCGGCCATCACCGCCGACGAGCAGCAGCTGGCGGCTCCCGGCCGGATGGCGCTGGTCGCCGACGGCAGCCACGTCACCGTGGTGGCTCCCGATCGGCCGGGCCTGCTCTCGGTCGTCGCCGGCGTCCTGGCTCTCAACAACGTGACGGTCCGGGCCGCCCACACCCGGACTGGGACCGTCCGCTCCGGGACTGGCACTCCCATGGCCGTGCTGGTCTTCGACGTCACCGCCACCTTCGACGTGCTCCCTGAGTGGGCAGGCGTGGAGGCAGGCGTGGCTGCCGCGCTGGACGGACGCCTGCCGCTCGCTGACAGCCTGGCCGAGCGCGAGCGCACCTATGCCCGCCGGCGGCGAAGCGCGGCGGCCCACGTCCCCGACGTGTCGGTGTCGGCCCACCACGAGGCGGCCAGCGCCGCCACCGTGATCGAGGTCCGCGCCCCCGACGGCGAAGCGGTGCTCTACGAGCTCACCGCCGCCCTCGCCGGTGCCGGCCTGGTCATCACCGCCGCGCTGGTGAACACCATCGGCGTGGAGGTGATCGACACCTTCTATGTCACCACCGCCGCCGGTGCACCCCTCGACCAGGCTGACCTGGCCGGGGCCGAAGCCGCCGTGCATGCCGCCCTGGACGCGGTGGTGCCCCGGCCGTAGCCAGGGCCCCACCCGTACCGCTCGGCCGGGAACCGACCGCTGGCTACAGGGCCTCGCTGCCCCGCTCACCGGTGCGGATGCGGACGAACTCGTCGACGTAGGTCGTCCACACCTTCCCGTCGCCGATCTTGTCCGTCTTGGCCACCTTGGTGATCAGGTCGACGACGGCCGCGGCGTCGGCGTCGTCGACGACCAGATCGACGCGGACCTTCGGGGTGAATGCCACCGTGTACTCGGCGCCGCGGTACACCTCGGTATGGCCCTTCTGCCGGCCGAAGCCCTGCACCTCGCTGACGGTGAGACCGGAGACGCCGTACTCCTCCAGGGCGTTCTTGACGTCGTCCAGCTTGAACGGCTTGATGATGGCCGTGACCAGTCTCATGGCTTCTCCTGTCCACTCGTCGAGGCACCGGTCGGCGCCGATTTGGCGAACGGGTTTATCGACTCACCCCCGCTGAGGGCGTTCGTCACCCCGCTGAGCACCGACTCGAAATCGTAGGCCGACTCCTCGTGCTGGCTGATGTCGAGACCGATCTCCTCGTCCTCCTCGCTGACCCGCAGGCCCATCGTCTTGTCGATGACCTGGGCGATGAGGTACGAGACGACCAGTGAGAAGCCGGCCACGCAGATCACGCCGAGGGCCTGGTTGCCGAGCAGCTGGGCGTCACCCCCGTAGAACAGGCCCTTCTTGGCGGCGGCGTTGAAGCTGTTGGTCCCGAAGAACCCGATGAGCACGGCGCCGACGACCCCACCGACGAAGTGGACCCCCAGCACGTCGAGCGCGTCGTCCCGGCCGAAGCGGAACTTCAGGCTGCAGGCCAGGCAGCACAGGGCGCCGGCGGCGATCCCGATCACCAGCGCCCCGAGCAGGTTCACGTACCCACAGGACGGGGTGATGGCCACCAACCCGGCCACCGCCCCCGACGCGCCGCCCAGGGTGGTGGACTTCCCGTTCTTGATCTTCTCGGTGACGATCCAGGCCAGGATGGCCATGGCCGTGGCCGTGTTGGTGTTCAAGAAGGCGTGGGCCGACAGGTTGTTGGCGGCCAGCGCCGATCCGGCGTTGAACCCGAACCACCCGAACCACAGCATGCCGGCACCGAGCACGGTGAAGGGCACGTTGTGGGGTCGCATCGGCGTGCCCGGCCACCCCTTGCGGTTCTTGATGACCAGGAGCAGGCCCAGGCCACCCATGGCCGCGTTGATGTGGACCACGGTCCCGCCGGCGAAGTCCTCGGCGCCCCGCCGGAACAGCCAGCCGGTCGGGGAGAAGACCCAGTGGGCGATGGGTGCGTACACCAGGACCGACCAGGCCACGATGAACACGCAGTACGAACCGAACTTGAGCCGGTCGGCGGTCGTGCCGGTGATCAAGGCCGGGGTGATGACGGCGAACATCATCTGGAACACCACGAAGGTGATCGGCGAGATGGTCAACGCCTCGCCGGGGACGATCTGGGTGTCGATGTGGCTGAGCCCGGCGAAGTGGAGCGTGCCGACGAAGCCCTGGCCGCCCCAGTCGACGCCGAAGGCCAGGCTGTAGGTGACGAGCACCCAGACCACGCCGACCAGGCCCATGACGACCCAGTTCTGCATGATCATGCCGAGGGCGTTCTTGCGCCGGACCATGCCGGCGTAGAAGAACGCCAGGCCCGGGGTCATGAACAGGACCAGCGCACTCGACGCCAGGATCCACGCGTTGTCACCGGAGTTGACGGTCGGCGCGCACTTCCCGATCGGGGCGGTGTCCGGGTTGAACGCGCACGCAGCGGCTAGTAGATGACTCAACGGGCCTCCTTAGGGTCCCTGCACTCGGTCAGGCCCAGAAGTTAGAGACGACGTGTTTCCGCCGGTGAGCCGTTTGATTTCCAGTCTGTGAACTCGGCCAGATTTGTGAAAGAATCAGGGCGGCTGTGACCGGCTCAGGACAGGACGTGCTCGTTCTCCAGCAGGTAGCCGCGAGACCGCACCGTCCTGATGGCCAGCTCGAGGGGCTGGATCTTGCGGCGCAGGCGCAGGACGTGCACGTCGAGGGCGTTGCGCCCCGGCGCGCCGCGCGGCCAACCGGCCCGGGCCAGGTGCTCCCGGCTCACGACCGCCCCGTACCGCTCCAGCAGGGCGCTGGTCAGGCGGGCCTCGACCGGAGGCAGCGAGACCCAGCTGGGACCCACGCGCAGGACGCCGTCGTGGTCCAGCGCCGGCTCCCGGGCGTGGTGGACGCTCCGCCGATTGCCGAGAGCGGCCACCCGGGCGGCCACGTCGGCCTCCGACGCCGGGACGCGGATCCAGTCCTCCAGGCAGTCGGTGGGGTCCGGCGGGTCGGATCCGGACTCCAAGAGGAGCAGGCGTGGCACCGTGTCGGCGACCAAGGCATCCCGGCGGGGCGATTCCGCCGGCCAGCGAAGCAGGACAACCTCCACAAAGCCGACGCTAAGCAGCGAATGTTGCTCGACTGTTTCGCCGTCGTGAATCCTTCTCCCTCCGTGCCCTTTCGTCGGCGCCGGCGCGCGCTGGGTAAGGTCTCGCAGCTACACGGCACCCAGAAGGAGACACTGTGCCTCTGAGAATCGGCATCGGCCTGGCGGCCACCTTCGTCGGCCTGGCATTCGTGATCCGTCGAGGCTGGTTCCTCTTCCGGCTGGTGCAGACCGGCCCGCCGTCCCCTGGCCGCATGCGCCACGTCCCCGCCCAGATCCGGGCCGAGATCATGGACGTCTTCGCCCAGCGCAAGCTCCTCCGGTGGCGGGTGTCGGGCGTCGCCCACTTCTTCACCTTCTGGGGCTTCGTCATCCTGTTGCTCACCATCATCGAGGCGTACGGGGCCCTGTTCCAGCGGGACTTCTCCATCCCCGGCATCGGCCGCTGGCAGGCCATCGGGTTCCTGGAGGACTTCTTCGCCTTCGCCGTGCTTGCCGCCCTGGTCACCTTCAGCGTCATCCGCGTCAAGCACAGCCCCGGACGTGAGGAGCGTCGCAGCCGGTTCTACGGCTCGCACACCCTGGCCGCGTGGCTGGTTCTCCTGCTGATCTTTGGGGTGATCGCCACCCTGTTCCTCTACCGCGGCGCGCAGGTCGATACCGGGTACTTCCCGTACCACCACTCGTGGTGGCCCTTCGCATCCCACCTGGTCGGCGACGCCCTGTCCGGGCTCAGCCCGTCGGTCAACGGCCACCTGGAGACCATCTTCATCCTGAGCCAGATCGCCGTGATCTGGGGCTTCTTCGTGTTCGTGGTGAACTCCAAGCACCTGCACATCTTCGTTTCGGAGCCCAACGTCCTCTTCTCCCGCCGGCCCAAGGCCCTGGGGCCGTTGTTCGCCACGCCCGACATGGACCCCGAGAACCTCACCGAGGAGTCCGTCTTCGGCATCGGGACGATCGGCCACACCACGTGGAAGCAGCGCCTGGACATGATCAGCTGCACCGAGTGCGGGCGCTGCCAGGACCAGTGCCCGGCGTGGAACACCGGCAAGCCACTGTCACCGAAGAAGATCATCATGGACCTGCGCGACCAGCTCTTCGCCAGCGCCCCCGAGCTGTTGGGCACTGCGGACGGCACGGGGGGCAACGGTGCGGGTCCCGACGGCGTCTCGGTGGCCGAGACCGCCATCATCGGCGATGTCATCACCGAGGACGAGCTGTGGGCGTGCACCACGTGCGGGGCCTGCGTCGAGCAGTGCCCGGTCGACATCGAACACGTCGACACCATCGTCGACATGCGCCGCTACCAGGTGCTGATGGAGGCCCGGTTCCCGACCGAGGCCGGCACCATGCTGCGCAACATCGAGAACCAGGGCGACCCATGGGGCCTGGGCACCAGCCAGCGCGCCGACTGGACCAAGGACCTGGGCTTTGACGTGCCGATCGTCGACACCACCATTCCCGACGACGTCGAGTACCTGTTCTGGGTGGGCTGCGCCGGTGCCCTCGACGAGCGGGCCCGCAAGGTGACCCAGTCCATCGCCCGGCTCCTCCACCGCGCCGGCGTGTCATTCGCCGTGCTCGGGCCGAAGGAATCCTGCACCGGCGACCCGGCCCGCCGCCTGGGCAACGAGTACCTCTACCAGGAGCAGGCCCGCAAGAACATCGAGACCCTGAGCTCGGTGGGCGCCCGCAAGATCATCGCCTCGTGCCCGCACTGCTTCAACTCCATCTCCCGGGAGTACCCGGCACTGGGCGGGAACTTCGAGGTCCTGCACCACACCCAGTTCCTCGAGCAGCTGCTCGGCGGTCACCAGCTGGCCCCCGCCCAACGGGTCGAGTCGAAGGTGACCTACCACGACCCCTGCTACCTCGGCCGGCACAACGAGGTCTACGACGAGCCTCGCGGGGTCCTGGCCAGCCTCCCGGGCGTGGAGACGGTGGAGATGCACCGGCACAAGCGCACCGGCTTCTGCTGCGGCGCGGGGGGCGCCCGCATGTGGCTGGAGGAGAACATCGGCACCCGGGTGAACATGAACCGCACCGACGAGGCCCTCGGCACCGGGGCCGACGTCATCGCCACCGCCTGCCCGTACTGCATGATCATGCTCGACGACGCCACCAAGACCCGCCAGTCCGAGGGAAAGGCGGACGAGTCGGTGCGAGTCCTCGACGTGGCCCAGCTGCTGGAGCGGTCACTGGCCGAACCGGTCAGCGACGAGGCGTAGCACCCGAACGAGCCGGCCGCACCGCCGTAGGCTGCCGTCGTGGTCCCACCTGCTGGCATCGGTGCGGCTGGCATCGACATCGACGAGATCCTGGCCCTGCTGCGCGCCGGCGGGGGGCGGATCACGGCCACTCGCCGGGCGACGGTGGAGACGCTGGCCGGCGCCGACCGCCATCTGACCGCCGAGCAGATCGCCGGCGCCGTGCGGGACCGCCTCCCGGAGATGGCAGACTCGACGGTCTACCGGACCCTGGCCACGCTGGAGGAGCTCGGGGTGGTCAGCCACGTGCACCTGGGCCACGGGCCCTCGACCTACCACCTGGTGCACCGGCCCCACCAGCACCTGCACTGCCTGGGCTGCGGCGACGTCATCGAAGTACCCCCCGAGACCTTCGACCTGTTGGCCGAGCGCCTCGATGCCATCTACGGCTTCGCCATCGCACCCGGCCACTTCGCCCTGCCCGGTTACTGCCCGCGCTGTCGCACGGGTCCAGATCGAGAGACCCCATCATTATGATCAAGCCCATGCAACCGTCAGGCTTCGGCGAACGCCCGGACTACCGCGTCGACGTGCTGCGACGGCGGAACCAGGTCACGGTGCACCACGACGGTCGCGTCCTGGCCGACACCGTTGCCAGTCTCCTGGTGGACGAGCAGGATCACGGCCTGGTGTTCTACGTGCCCGAGGCCGACGTCCGTCTCGACCTGCTCGTCGCCACCGACGATCGCTCGCGGTGCCCCTACAAGGGCGAGGCTCGCTACTGGCGGCTGGTCGAGGGGACCGAGCCGATCGCCTGGGCGTACCCCGACCCATACCCGCAGGTGGCCCAGCTGGTCGGCCACATCGCCTTCTACCAAGACCGGGTGCAGGTCCGCGTCGGCGTGGCCGTCCCCGCCGTGGTTGGCTACCCGCCCGTGACACCTGCGCCGGCGATCTGAGTGGCGCCGACCAACTACGTGATGGTGAGAGAACTATCCCGCCGGCAGAGCCACGCGGCCCGCCCCGTCGTACACGCTCAACGCCCCCTCGGCGGCCGGGGGCCCGGGCCAGGGCGCGACCCGGGCCGTGGAGCCGGTGTCGGGGCGGGCCAGGGTCGACAGGGCGTCGTGGAGGGTCGCCACGGCACCCCGGGCGCCGGCCGGCGCGTCCGGTCGCAGGGCGGCCACGGCCATCACGCCCTGGTCCAGCCGGGCTGGCGAGGCACTGGCCGGCGCCAGGCTCGCCAGGCCGTCGATCACCGCGGCCAGCTGGCCGCAGAAGGACCGGAGGCCGGGGGCGATGGTCGGCACCGGCAGGCGGGGCGCAGTGGTCGGCACCGACGCTCGGTGGTGGCTCCCGCCACAGCCGACCAGGAGGACGGCCAGGACGGCCAGCGTGGCCGCCACCACCCGCTGATGCGCCGGCCCGCTAGCCCGGCTGGTGGCGGTCGAGGAAGTCGTAGACGTCGTTGAGGGCCACACCGGGGAACGCACTGAACGCGACGGTATCGGTCGGCAGGCCGGAGACGAAATGGCTGCGATCGCGCGCCGAGACCCACGCCTCCCCCGCCCAGCGGTCGATGGCCTCGGGCGAGGGCTCCCGGCAGCAGGCCGGATCCGGGCACGACGACCGACCTCGCCGCCCGGTGTCCGAACCGCGGAACCACCGGGCCTGATCGGCGGTGGTACCGACCGTCACTGCGTCGCCCCGCTCCCGGTCGACCTCCAGGTGGGTGACGCACCAGTAGGTGCCACCCGGGGTCTCGGTGTACTGGTAATGCAGGTCATAGGAGTCCTCGGACTGGAAGGCCTGACGGGCGCTCCACCAGCGGCACAGGCGCTGGCCCTCGATGGTGCCGTCGTCATCGGCCGGCAGGGGGACACCGTCGTTCTCGTAGGCCTTCCACAGCACCCCTTCGGAGTCCGAGCGCTGGAAATGCACGGGGATCTCGAAGTGGCGGGTGATCAGGTTCGTCAGGCGGTGGGCCGCCATCTCGTAGGAGATGTAGAAGACCTCACTCAGGTCCTCCACCGAGATGTCCCTGCGCTCCCGGGCGGCACCGAGCACGGCCACCACCGCCTGCTCGGGGGCGAGGAGGGCGCCAGAGAAGTAGTTCGCCTCCACCCGCTGGCGGACGTACTCCTCGAAGTTCTCGGGGTCGTGGTGGCCGAGAGCGAAGTGGCCGAGGGTCTGGGCGATGACGGAGCGGGCCGTGCGATTGGTGGCGTTGTTCCGTTGCGGGACGTAGATGACCCGGTTCCGCACGTCACTGACCGACCGGGCCGACGACGGCAGATCCTGCACACGCGAGATGGCGAAGCCGAAGTGGGCGGCCACGTCGCTGAGATTTCGCTCCGAGACCGTCCCCGGACCGCGGTAGCCGACCGTCTCGAGAGCAATCGAGGCCACCGTCTCGATGGCCTCGAAGTAATTGTCCCTGGCGCGCATCTCGTCGCGCATGGCGGCATTGGCGGCTCGGGCCCCCGGCTCGGAGGGCGACCGCGCTGGGGCCGGGGCCCGGACCGACAGGGTCCGAACCCGATCGAAGAGGGCGACCAGGTGCTCCAGGGTGGCGTCGTCGAGGCGAGCGGACGGGCGCAGGTGCGGCAGGCGCAGATCCTGGTACCGGTGGTCCTGCTGCATGTGGGCCAGGGTGACCTCGAGTTCGGCCCGGCGGTTCGGCGGGCTGGGATCGAGGAGGTCAGAGGCGGCCACACCGAGGGCAGCCGCCAGCTCGTTGATGGTCGACAACCGCGGCTCGCGGTGGCCGTTCTCCAGCTGCGACAGGTACGACGACGGTCGTCCCACTGACGCGCCCAGCTGCTCCAGCGTGAGGCGGCGGTGCCGGCGGTGGTGGCGAAGCCGCTGGCCGAAGACAAGGGGATCAGGAGTGGTGGAACCGCCCATGTCGAAATATTCTCACTTCTTCACGAATCTGGCAAGTTTGCCGGAAGATTGATTCGACAACTCCCCATTTCTTTCTCATACTGTTGGGTAACACCTGCTCCATGAGGTCAGACCATGCCCAATGACGTGTCGTTCGCTTCCCATCCTGCCGCCGCCCAGGTGCTCACACCGAAGGCGGTGGCGTTCGTCGCCGACCTGCACCGGCGCTTCGGTCCCCGCCGAGCCGAGCTGCTCGCCGCCCGGGCGACCCGCCAGGAGCGCTTCGACGGCGGCGAGCGGCCGGATTTCCTGGCCGAGACCGCCGAGGTCCGCCAGGGCGACTGGCAGGTGCCAGACGCGCCCAAGGCACTCGTGGACCGGCGAGTGGAGATCACCGGCCCCGTCGATCGCAAGATGATGATCAACGCCCTCAACTCGGGCGCCCAGGTCTTCATGGCCGACCTGGAGGACGCCAACTCGCCCACCTGGGACAACGTCATCACCGGGCAGGTGAACCTGGCCGACGCCGTGCGCGGCACCATCGAGATCACCGGCGGCCACAAGCAGTACCGGCTGGTCGACGACGTGGCCACCCTGCTGGTCAGGCCGCGCGGCTGGCACCTCCCCGAACGACACCTCACCGTGGCCGGCGAACCCATCTCGGCCAGCCTGATCGACTTCGGGTTGCACATGTTCCACAACGGGCGGGAGAGCCTCGAGCGCGGCGCCGGACCGTACTTCTACCTGCCGAAGCTGGAGAGCCACCTCGAGGCCCGGCTCTGGAACGACGTCATGTTCGCCGCCGAGGACGCCCTGGGGATCGACCGCGGGTCGATCCGGGCGACGGTCCTGATCGAGACCATCACCGCCGCGTTCGAGATGGACGAGATCCTCTACGAGCTGCGCGACCACATCACCGGGCTGAACGCCGGGCGCTGGGACTACATCTTCTCCGTGGCCAAGCGGTTCGCCCTGGACCCGGCGTTCGTCCTGCCCGACCGGGCATCGGTCGGCATGACCGCCCCGTTCATGCGCGCCTACACCGAGCTGCTGGTGAAGACCTGTCACCGGCGCGGTGCCCACGCCATCGGCGGCATGTCGGCGTTCATCCCGAACAACCGCCACCCCGACGTCACCGAGCGCGCCCTGGCCAAGGTGCGCGAGGACAAGCAACGCGAGGCCGCCGACGGCTTCGACGGTACGTGGGTGGCCCACCCCGGCATGGTGGGCGCCGCCCGGGCCGAGTTCGACGCCGTCCTCGGCGAACGGCCGAACCAGCTCGAGCGCCAGCGGCCCGACGTCAACGTCGGCCCGGCCCGGCTGCTCGACGTCTCCTGCCCGCCCGGCGGCATCACCAGGGCCGGCCTGGACACCAACATCTCCGTCGGCCTGCGCTACGTGGCATCGTGGCTGGGCGGCACCGGCGCGGCCGCCATCGACGACCTGATGGAGGACGCCGCCACCGCCGAGATCAGCCGAGCCCAGGTCTGGCAGTGGGTGCACCACCACCGCACCCTGGCCGACAGCACCCCGATCACCGCCGAGCTCGTCCGCCAGCTCCTCGACGAGCGCCAGGCCGCGCTGGCCGAGGCCGGTATGGACCCCGAGCTGCTCGGCCGGGCCCGGTCCGTCTTCGAGCAGGTCGCCCTGGCCGACGAGTTCCCCAGCTTCCTGACCCTGCCCGCCTACGAGTTGTTGGCGTAGCTCCGCCACCGAGCGGCGCTGGCCATGACCTCCACCGTCCCCCGGAAAGGACGCCGTACCCCCATGACCTCCCCTTCGTTCGACAACGCCGTCGCCGAGCTCGAGCAGCAGTGGGCCACCGACGCCCGATGGGCCGACGTCACCCGGCCCTACGGAGCCGCCGACGTGGTGCGCCTCCGCGGCTCGCTGCCGGTGGAGCACACCGTGGCCCGACACGGCGCCGAGCGCCTGTGGGAGCTGCTCGGCTCCGAGGACTACGTCAACGCCCTGGGCGCCATGACCGGAGGCCAGGCCGTGGAGATGGTCAAGGCCGGCCTGGAGGCCATCTACCTGTCGGGCTGGCAGGTGGCCGCCGACGCCAACCTCTCCGAGCAGGTCTACCCCGACCAGAGCCTGTACGCCGCCAACAGCGTGCCGGCCCTGGTGCGCCGCATCAACAACGCCCTCCGCCGGGCCGACCAGATCGAATGGGCGGAGAACGGCCACTCTGGCGACGTCGCCCACCGCGAGTGGATGGCGCCGATCGTGGCCGACGCCGAGGCCGGCTTCGGGGGTGCGCTCAACGTCTTCGAGCTGATGAAGGGCATGATCGAAGCCGGCGCCGCCGGCGTCCACTTCGAGGACCAGCTGTCGTCGGAGAAGAAGTGCGGGCACATGGGCGGCAAGGTCCTCGTCCCCACGTCCCAGCACATCCGCACGCTGACCGCAGCGCGCCTGGCGGCCGACGTCTGCGGCGTGCCGTCGCTGATCGTGGCCCGCACCGACAGCCTGGGGGCCAACCTGCTCACCAGCGACGTCGACGAGGTCGACCGCCAGTTCACCACCGGTGAGCGCACGGCCGAGGGCTTCTACCGGGTGACGCCGGGCCCCCAGGCCGCCATCGCCCGGGCCCTGTCCTACGCCCCGTTCTCGGACCTCATCTGGTGCGAGACGGCGCTGCCGGACCTGGCCGAGGCTCGCGCCTTCGCCGAAGCCGTCAAGGCGGAGCACCCCGACCAGACGCTGGCCTACAACTGCTCGCCGTCGTTCAACTGGAAGCGCCACCTCGACGACGAGACCATCGCCCGATTCCAAAAAGAGCTGGGCGCCATGGGCTACCGCTTCCAGTTCATCACCCTCGCCGGCTGGCACGCCCTCAACGAGTCCATGTTCGAGCTGGCCCGGGGCTACGCCGCCAGCGGCATGAGCGCCTACGTGGAGCTGCAGCAACGGGAGTTCGCCATGGAGGCCGACGGCTACACCGCCACCCGCCACCAGCGCGAGGTGGGCGCCGGCTACTTCGACGACATCCTCACGACCATCACCGGGGGGCTCAGCTCCACCCTGGCGCTGAGCGGCTCGACCGAGGAGCAACAGTTCGTGGCCCAGTGAGGCCGGCCGCCGCTCCGCCGGCCGCCCGCTGAGGGTCCGGCAGCTGGGCGCCGGCTCGGTCGGCCGCCGCTCCGCCGGCCGCCGGCTGAGGGTCTGCCCGGGCCGCCGGCTCGGTCTGCCGGCCCGCCGGCTCGGTCGGCCGCCCGACCGGAGGTCGGGCGCGGTCCTGGTCACCCGCCCCCGGCCCACGCCGAGCTCGGGCGCGATCGTGGTCGCCCAGGACCCAAGACTGCGCCCAACCTCGCCGGCAAGCTGCCAAGACTGCGCCAAAGCTCACCGGGCCGCCGCCGCCGCCGCCGCTCGCTTTGAGCAACCCATGTGGTCCGAGCGGTCCAGGCGCAAGGAACGACCCCCCGGGCCCCGAGCAACGTTGGTCGGGGCCCGGGGAAACGACTGGTCGTCCGGGGGGATGGCACACGCTGCCCGATCCACACGTTGTCCGAGCCACACGCTGTCCGAGCCAAACAGTGTTCGAGCCAGACGGTGCGATCGGATGACCGGTACCTCGCCGGCGGGGTAGCAGGGCGGCTCCCGTCAACCAGGGATGATCCCCCACCGGGCCACGAAGGGGCGGCCGGGCTCGAGCACCCGCCGGCCGTCGCCCGTGCGCAGCAGGTTCGGCGGACCGGTCATGGGCTCGATCGCCAGGCCCCGGCGCCGGCGACCGGCGTCGTCGAGTGTGTCGCCGCTGAAGACCATGACGTGGGTATAGGACTCGTCCATCCACAGGGCCACCCGCCGGCCCGTCGCCGGGTCCCGCAGCTCGACGGTGGCCCGGCCTCCGGCCGGCCGGGACAGGTCGGTGAGGGCCAGGTCCAGGTGCTGGTCGCCGATGCGACGGCCGGGCCGGAAGTCGTCCTCGGTGCTGTCCACGGGCCGCTTCCCCGTGGGGACGCCCCGCTCGTCGGCGGCGTAGGCGGTGGCGGCCGGGACGGTGAGGTCGAGATCGTCGACCAGGCCCCCGAACGCGGACAGGTAGGGGTGGAAGCCGAGCCCGAACGGGGCCGGTTCCCCGCTGCGATTGACCACCGTGGTGATCACTTCCAGGCCGGCGTCCGACAGGCGGTAGTCGTGGGTGACGCCCAGCGTCCACGGGTACCCGGGCTGGGGGTGGAGCCGGTACGCCATGCGGGCCGAGGCCGTGGTGGCGTCGGCGACCGACCAGTTCGCCCAGCGGGTCAGCCCGTGGATCGCCGTGGCGGTGGCTGGCTCGCTGATCGCCAGCTGCAGGGTGCGGCCGTCCCATTCGTACCGTCCGTCGGCCAGCCGGTTCGGCCACGGGAGCAGCGGCTGGCCCCGCCCTCCGTCGCACGCCTGGTCCTCGTCGTAGCCGTCCAGGACCGAACCGTGCTCGCTCGTGTAGCTGCGCAGTCCGCCGCCCACCTCGACCACCACCGCCTGCTGGGCACCGTGCACCAACACCACCTGTTGGCCCGACGGTCCCCCCACTCCCGGATGGTAACCCCGTCCGGGCGGACGGGGGCGGACCCTAGGGACACACCTACCCCGGACGCGTCGAAGGAGCCGGCAGGGGGAGCCGGCTCCTTCGGGAAGTCGGATCAAGGTGGGGGGATACCGATCCGACGAGTTCCATCATGCCGCGTCCTCCTCTATCTGTCAACCGCATATGAGCGATAATGTCCATCGCCGAAGACGATGGAGGGTCCGGTCGTCGCCACGACGGGCGATCAGCACGACGGGCGATCAGGCACGACAGGCGATCAGGCACGACAGGCGATCAGGCACGACAGGCGATCAGGCACGACAGGCGGTCAGGAGGAGCCCTCGACCAGGTCGGCCCGCAGCTCCCGCTTGAGCACCTTGCCCGAACCGGTCTTGGGCAACACGTCGACAAAGCTCACCGTGCGGGGCCGCTTGTAGCCGGCCAGACGCTCCCGGGCGAAGGCGATGACCTCCTCGGCGCGCAGGTCGGCGCGCGCCGGCACGACCACTGCATGGACGCGCTCCCCCCATTCCTCGCTGGGCAAGCCGATGACGGCCACCTCGTAGATGTCCGGGTTCTCGTCCAGAGCCGCCTCGATCTCGGCTGGATAGATGTTCATCCCGCCGCTGATGATCATGTCCTTCTTGCGATCGGCGATGTAGAAATAGCCGTCCTCGTCGCGGTAGGCGATGTCGCCGACGGTGTGGAAGTCGCCGCGGCGGTCCTCCTCGTAGCGGTTCTCCGCCTTGTAGTACGTGCGGAACATGACCTGGGCCCGCACGTACAGCTCACCGGTCTGGAAGGGCTCGGTCACCTCCGTACCGTCCTCGGCGAACAGGGCGATGTCCACCATCGGCGCCGGCCGGCCACACGATCCCGGCTTGCGCAGGTGGTCCTCGGGGGCGAGCACGGTGTCGACGCCAAGCTCGGTCGACCCGTACACCTCCCACAGCGAGTCGGGCGGGAAGTCCTGCAGGTACCGCTGCTTGAGCGCCAACGTCCAGGGGGCGGCATTGGCGATCATCCTGCGCATGCTCGACCGGTCGTAACGGGCCTTGACCTCCTCCGGCAGGTGGCAGACCATCCGGATCGGGGTGGGGGCGGTGAAGGTGGTCGTGACCCGGTAGGTCTCCACCAGGCGCAACCAGTCCTCAGGGTCGAACTTGTGCTGCACGACCACGGTGTTGCCGAGAGCGTGCGCCACGCCGGCGAATCCGCCGGGACCCGAGTGGTAGAGCGGTCCCGTGGTCAGGTACACGTCCTCGGGGACGTAGCCGATCAGGCGAAGCAGTCCGAGGACCTGCTCGTTGCTGGATGTCGAGCCGCGCACTGCGCCCTTCGGACGGCCCGTCGTGCCCGAGGTGTAGATCATGGTCTCGCCGACCGCGTCCTCGGCAGCTTCGGTGGGATCGGACTCCGGCTGGGCGTCGACGAGGCGTTCGGTCGCACCGTCGCCATCGAAGACCAGCACATGGGCCACCTGCGGCGTGCGCGGGCGGATGGCCTCGATGAGGGCGGCGTACTCGGCGTCCACGTAGACGATGGTGGCATCACAGTTGTCAACCACGTAGGCGGCCTCGTCGGGGGCCAGCCGGTAGTTCATGGGCACCGCCACCGCCCCACTGCGGCGCACGGCGTGGGTGGCGGTCATCAGCGCCGCCGAGTTCTGGCCGCAGGTGACCACCTTGGTGTCCCGGCCTGCGCCGTGGGCCCGGAGCAGGTGGGCCAGCTGGTTGGCCCGGCGGTCGAGCTCGGCGAAGGTGCAGATGACGACCGGCCGGGCCGGCCGGTCATCGACGATGGCCAGCTTGTCCGGTTGCGTGGCCGCGTAGGCGGCGATGAGGTCCCCCATGGACCCGAGTCTGCCCGCTGGGCTACCCGGAGGCGTCGACGAAGCGGTCCCTGAGGGTCTTCTTGGAGAACTTGCCGACCGATGTCTTCGGGACCTCGTCGATGAACTCCACCCGCTCGGGCACCCACCACTTTGCCACCCGCGGACCGAGCCACTCCCGGACCTCGTCGGCGTCGAGCGTCTCGCCATCGGCTACGACCACGCAGGCCAGTGGCCGCTCCACCCAGCGGGGATGGGGCACGGCGATGACCGCGGCCTCGGCGATCTTGGGGTGCGCCATCAGCTCGTTCTCCAGCTCTACCGACGAGATCCACTCGCCGCCTGACTTCACCAGGTCCTTGGTGCGGTCCACCAGGCGCACGTACCCGTCGGCGCTGACGGTGGCCACGTCGCCGGTCTTCAGCCAGCCGTCGGGGGTGAACGACTCCCCGGACCGTTCGTCGTCGTAGTAGTCGCGGGCGATCCACGGTCCGGCGACCTGCACCTCGCCGCTGGCCTTCCCGTCCCACGCCAGCTCCTCGCCGGTCTCGGGGTCGGCGATGCGCAGCTCCACACCCGGTACCGGGATGCCCTGGGCGGCTCGGGCGTCGGCGATCTCGTCCTCGGAGCGTCCGGCGTAGTCGGCGCGGATCAGGCTGGTGGTGGCGATGGGGCTGGTCTCGGTCATGCCCCACGCCTGGAGGATGGGCACGCCGAACGCCGTTCGATAGGCCTCCGACAGGGCGCGGGGGACAGCCGAGCCGCCGCACAGGAAGGCGCGGATGGCCGAGGTGTCACGGCCCTCGAGGAGTGGCTTCACCCCCATCCAGATGGTCGGCACGCCGGCGGCCAACGTGGCCCGCTCGTCCACGATGAGCTCGGCGATGGCGGCAGGCGCCAGGTTCGCCCCGGGGAACACCAGCTCGGCGCCGGCCATGACTGCGGCCTGGCAGAGGCCCCATGCGTTGGCGTGGAACATGGGCACCACCGGCACGATCACGTCCGACTCCCGGACGCCGATGGTGTCGACCAGCTGCGCAACGATGGAGTGCAGCACGATCGACCGGTGCGAGTAGACCACGCCCTTGGGGTTCCCGGTGGTCCCGCTCGTGTAGCACATGGACGCGGCCCGGTTCTCGTCGGTCACCGTGTCGAATGCGGCTGGCTCGGCGTCGGCCAGGAGCGCCTCGTAGTCGCGGATCCGAGGATCGTCGGGCACGTCACCGGGCCCGTCGTCCATCACCACCACGTGGCGCACCGTCGTCATCTGGTCGATGTGCGGCCACAGCTGACCGAGCAGGCTGCGGTCGACGAAGACGACCTCGTCGGCCGCGTGGTTGGCGATGTAGACGAGCTGGTCGGGGAACAGCCGGACGTTCAGGGTGTGCAGCACTCGCCCGGAGCACGGGGCGGCGAAGTACAGCTCCAGGTGCCGGGTCGAGTTCCAGGCGAAGGTTCCCACCCGGCCGTCCTCGCTCACGCCCAGCGCGTCGAGCACCCCGCCGAGGCGGCGGGTCCGCTCCGCCCACTCGCCGTAGGTGGTCCGCTCCATCCCGCCCGGGGTGGCGGTGGCCAGCCGCTTGGTCGGCCACAGCTGCTCCGCCCGGCGGAACACCATCATCATGGTGAGCGGGTACTCCTGCATCAGACCCTGCATCGGCATGCCGTCCCTCTGTGAGCGACCTGGTGACCCGATCATCGCGCGCCTCGCGGCCGGGGCGAGCCCGCTCAGGAGCTGGCCGCCGGTTCGTGGGGGAGGCCGAGGACCCGCTCGGCCACGATGTTGCGCTGCACGGCCCACGTGCCGCCGCCGATGGTCAGCGCCGGCGCGAACAGGAACCCGAAATGCCAGATGGGGTCGACGCCGCCGACTCGCCCTCCCGGCCTGACGTTCACCTCGGTCGGGCCGCGACGCGCCGCCTCGGCCACCGGTCCGGGCGGGCCGGAGCCCGACAACATGCCCGACGCGCCCGCCACGTTCTTGGCCAGCGCCATGACGTGCTGGCCGTGCTCGTCGGCCAGCAGCTTCTGCACCGACGCCTCCGGTCCGGGCGCCCGGCCGGCCAACCGGGCCGACAGGGTGCGCAGCCGCATCAGCCGCAGCAGCTCGCCCTCGCCCCAGACGCGAGCCATCTGCTGTCGCAGGCGGGCATCGCTCACCGAACCGCCCCCTTGGATGACGGCCAGCAGGTCGTCGGTGGACGGACCCATGCCCCACAGGACGCCACCGCTGGAGAGGGAGACCCGCTCGTTGGCCAGGGTGGCCTTGGCCAACCGCCACCCGTCGCCAGGATCCCCCACCAATGCGTCCGCCGGCAGGCGGACGTCGTCGAAGAACACCTGGTTGAAGGAGTGAGCCGTCGTCATGTCGGCGATCGGCGCCATGGTGATGCCGGCCGTGTCCATGGGGCACAGGAAGTAGGAGATGCCGCGATGCTTCGGCGCGTCGGGGTCGGTGCGGGCGATCAGGATGCCCATCTGCGAGAGGTGGGCGCCGGAGGTCCAGATCTTGGATCCGTTGATGACCCAGGTGTCCCCGTGCCCCTCCGCCCTGGTAGTGAGGCCGGCCAGGTCGGAGCCGGCATCGGGCTCGCTGAACAGCTGGCACCACACCTCCTCACCAGCCAGGGCCGGCCACAGGAACCGCTCCTTCTGCGCCGCGCTGCCCGCCATGAGGATGGTCGGCGCCGCCCAGCCGATGCCGATGGGGTTCGCCGGACGGTGCACACCCGCCGCCTTCAGCTCGGCATCGACGATCAGCTGATAGACGGGGTCGGCGTCGAGACCGTACGGCGCCGGCCAGTGCGGCACCACGTAGCCGGCGTGGGCGAGATCCCGGCCGGTCGGCCTCGGGTGCTCGTCGAGCCAGGCTCGGACCGCGACGCGCCGCTGGTCGTCGGCCGGCGGCAGCTCGAAGTCCACCGCAGCAGGCTATCCACGGCCACCCAGACCGATGCCGCGGCGGCTCCCTTGGCCGTCGCCGCCGACGGCCGGTAGCGTCGGCCGTAGACCGGCGCCGGCTGACGAGGGGAGCCCGAATGGAGTGGACCGAGGAGCACGAGGGGTTCCGTCGGGCCGGGCGCGAGGTGATCGACCGGGAGATCGAGCTGTACGTGGACGTGTGGGAGGAGGCGGGGGCTTTCCCCGCCCACCGGCTGTTCGAGGCGCTCGGCAGTCACGGCATGAGGTTGGGCAACGAGGGCGGGTGGGGCTGCGACCGCCGCGCCCTGGTGGCCACCGGTGGCGCCAGCAGGCAGGGCGAGCGCTGATGGTCGACGTCGACGCCCTCCTGGCCGATCTGGCCGCTGAGCATGAGGCCCTGGACGGGCGGGTCGAGCATCTCGACGACGAGACCTGGCACACGCCGACTCCGGCGGAGGGCTGGGACGTCGCCGACCAGATCAGCCACCTAGCCTACTTCGACGGGGCGGCACGCCTGGCCCTCAGCGACGCAGCCGAGTTCGAGGCCCAGAGGGGCGAGCTGTTGCCTGCCGGGCGACAGATGGGGGCGGCCACTCCCGACGTCGCACTGGCCCGCGGCGGTCGGGGGCCGGACCTGCTCGAGGTGTGGCGGCGGGAGCGGGCCGGGATGATCGAGGCGGCCGGGGCCACCGACCCGGGCGAACGGGTGCCGTGGTACGGGCCGGCGATGAGCCTGGCCAGCTTCGTCACCGCTCGCATCATGGAGACGTGGGCGCATGGTCAGGACATCGCCGACGCCCTGGGCCTGCCCCCGGTGGTCAGCGCCCGGCTGCGCCACGTGTGCCACATCGGCGTCGGCGCACGCGGCTACTCCTTCGCGGTCCACGACCGGGGCGATCCCGGCGATCCCGTCCGGGTGGAGGTGGAGGCTCCCGACGGGACGATGTGGACATGGGGGCCGCACGACGCCCGGGACCGGGTGCGGGCCCGGGCACTGGACCTGGCCCTGTTGCTCACCCAGCGCCGCCATCGCGACGACGTGGCCGTGGCGGTCGAGGGCCCGACGGCGGAGGCGTGGATCGCCGTGGCTCAGGCGTTCGCCGGGCCCGCTGGGCCCGGGCGGGCTCGTGCCGCGGCTGCGGACGGCTCGTGAACGCCCTCACGTCGAAGGTCGACCGCCGCGACCTGTCGTTCGTGACCAACCGGGCCGATGTGCTGGCGCTGCTGGCGGAGATCGACCGGCTGCAGCACCAGGCGGCCGACGGCGGTGGGCCGGCGGCGACGGACCGGCTCCGGTCCCGGGGCAAGCTTCCCGTTCGCGAGCGCCTGTCGTTGCTGGTCGACCGCGACAGCCCGTTCCTGGAGCTGAGCCCGCTGGCCGGTCACTGCACCGACTACACGGAGGGCGGGGGCATGGTCGTCGGCCTCGGCGTGGTGGAGGGGACCGAGTGCGTGGTGTGCGCCAACGACCCGACCGTGCTCGGCGGGGCCATGACCAACGTCAGCATCATGAAGCTGATGCGGGCCCTGGAGGTGGCCAGGCAGAACCGCCTTCCCTACATCCAGCTGGTGGAGTCGGCCGGCGGCGACCTGCGCGGCACCAGCGGTGACGATGCCGAGGCCGAGCTGCGGCGGAACCTCACCCACTTCGCCAGCTCCGGGCGCATGTTCCACGACATCACCGAGTTGTCGGGCCTGGGCATCCCCACGATATCGGTCGTCTTCGGCAGCTCGACTGCCGGAGGCGCCTACCAACCGGGGCTGTCCGACTACAACATCTTCGTCCGGGGCGGGGCCAAGGTCTTCCTGGGCGGACCGCCGCTGGTGAAGGTGGCCACCGGCGAGGACTCCGACGACGAGTCGCTCGGCGGCGCCGAGATGCACGCCAGCGTGAGCGGGCTGGCTGACTACCTGGTCGACGATGAGGTGAGCGCCATCGCCACCTGCCGCGACGTGGTCGCCCACCTGCACTGGCGCAAGCAGGGTCCGGGCCCGCGGACGGCCGAGCCCGACGCGCCCGTGGCGGACCCCGAGGACCTGCTCGGGTTGGTGCCCGTCGACCTGCGCGCCCCCTTCGACGTCCGCGAGGTGATCGCCCGGGTGGTGGACGGCAGCCGCTTCGAGGAGTTCAAGGCTCGCTACGGTCCCACACTGGTGTGCGGGTGGGCGCAGGTCCACGGCTTCGACGTGGGCATCCTGGCCAACAACGGCGTGCTCTTCTCCGACTCCGCCCAGAAGGCCGGGCAGTTCATCCAGCTGTGCAACCAGGTGGGCACGCCGCTCCTGTTCCTGCAGAACATCACCGGGTACATCGTCGGTCGCGACTACGAACGGCAGGGGATCGTCAAGCACGGCTCGCAGATGATCAATGCCCTGTCGAACTCCACCGTGCCCCACATCACGGTGATCCTGGGGGCCAGCTACGGCGCCGGGAACTACGGCATGGGCGGCCGGGCGTTCGACACCCGCTTCGTGTTCCTGTGGCCGACGGCCAAGATCGCGGTGATGGGACCCAAGCAGATGGCCGGCGTCATGTCGATCGTGCGGCGGGCCCAGGCGGCCCGGCGAGGGGAGGCCGTCGACGAGGACGCCGAGACGGCGCGCACCGGCGCGGTGGAGGCGTTCGCCGAGGCCGCATCGCTCGGCCTGTACGCCACCGGGCGGGTGGTCGACGACGGGATCATCGACCCCCGCGACACACGCACCGTCGTCGCCATGGCGCTCTCCGCCTGCCACAGCGGATCGGTCACCGGTGCCCCCGGCTTCGGGGTGTTCCGGCTGTGACCGACGCGGTCACCCGGCCGATCCGTTGCCTGCTTATAGCCAACCGGGGGGAGATCGTCAGCCGGGTCGCCCGCACCGCCCGGGCGATGGGCATCCGCACGGTGGCGGTGTACGCGGCCACCGACGTCGGCGCTCCGTTCGTGGCCGATTGCGACCAGGCGATGGGCCTGCGCGGCGAGCGGGCGACGGAGACGTATCTCGACGCCGACCAGCTGCTGGCCGCCGCCCGGGCGGCGGGAGCCGACGCCGTGCACCCCGGCTACGGGTTCCTGTCCGAGCGAGCCGACTTCGCCGAGGCGGTCGTGGCCGCCGGCCTGACCTGGGTGGGGCCACCGCCGGCGGCCATCGCCGCCATGGGCGACAAGCTGGAGGCCAAGTGCTTGATGGCCGCCGCCGGCGTTCCCGTTCTCGCTTCCCAGCCGATCGGCGACGACGGTCGGGTGCCGGAACCCGGCACCTGGCCGGTGCTGGTGAAGGCGGCCGCCGGCGGGGGCGGGAAGGGCATGCGCCTAGTGACCCGCCCGGCCGACCTGGCCGGCGCCGTGGCCTCGGCCCAGCGCGAGGCCGCCGCCGCCTTCGGCGACTCGACCGTGTTCGTGGAGCGGTACCTGACCGGTGCCCGGCACGTGGAGATCCAGATCCTCGCCGACGAGCACGGCCACGTGGTGCACTGCTTCGAGCGGGAGTGCTCCATCCAGCGCCGGCACCAGAAGATCATCGAGGAGGCCCCCTCCCCGGCGCTCGACGACGCCCTCCGCCGGCGGATGACCGACGCCGCTGTCACCGCGGCGGCGACCGTCGGCTACCGCAACGCCGGCACCGTCGAGTTCGTCCTCGGCCCCGACGGCGACTTCGCCTTCTTGGAGGTGAACACCCGCCTCCAGGTGGAGCATCCGGTCACCGAGGCGATCACCGGCGTGGACCTGGTCCGCGAGCAGCTGCGCATCGCCCAGGGCCTACCTGTGTCGTTTCTCCAGGACGACCTTCGGATCACCGGCCATGCCATCGAGGCGCGCCTCTACGCCGAGGACCCGGCCACCGGCTTTCTACCGGCCACGGGCACGTTGGTCGATTGGCAGCCACCCGTCGAGCCGGCCGTCCGGTGGGACGCGGGCGTCGCCGCCGGCACCACCGTCAGCGTCGAGTGGGACCCCATGCTGGCCAAGGTCATCGCCCATGCGCCGACGCGCCAGGAGGCGGCCGGTGCCCTGGCGCTGGCCCTGGAACGGGCCCGCATCCGCGGGGTGACCACCAACCGCGACTACCTGGTGGCGGCCCTGCGCCACCCGGCGCTGCTGGCCGGCACCGCCACCACCGCCTTCGTGGACACCGCCGGGGTGCCCACCCGGCGGGTACCGGATCCCCAGGAGCTGGAGGTCGCGGCGGTGCTGGGCGCCTTGGCGGCCGAGGACCGCCGTCGGGCCTCGGCGATGGTCCTGCGTGGCCTGCCCAGTGGTTGGCGGAACAGCGCGATGCCCCCGGAGTCGGTCGCCTACCACCATGAGGGCACGCCGGTGACGGTCACCTACCGGGCCGCCCGCGACGGCGTGTTCGCCGGGACAGTGGCGGTGGGCGACGACGAGGCGCGGCCATTCCTGGCTACCACGCGGGGGTGGGCCGCAGGATCGTTCCGGGCCGAGATCGACGGGCGCCACCACGCGGCAGCCATCCTGGACGACGGGCATCGCTGCTGGGTGCAGACCGCGTCGGGCGACGTGGCGCTGGTGATCGTGCCGCGGTTCCCGCCGGCCGCCGCCGGAGCGGTGCCCGGCGCCCTGGCCGCGCCGATGCCCGGCCGGGTGCTGGCCGTGCCGGTCGTGGCCGGCGCCGTCGTGGTCGCTGGCGACCCGCTGGTGGTCGTGGAGGCCATGAAGATGGAGCATCGCGTGTCCGCCCCGCACGACGGCACGGTCATCGAGATCCGGGTGGCGGCCGGCGACCAGGTGGCCGCGGGCGACCTGCTGGTCGTGGTGGACGACGGGACGGGCTCGACGTGACCGACCCTCTCCGCATCGCCAACTGCTCGGGCTTCTACGGCGACCGCCTGTCGGCCGCCGCCGAGATGGTGGACGGCGGCCCGATCGACGTGCTGACCGGCGACTGGCTGGCTGAGTTGACCATGCTGATCCTGGCCAAGAACCGCCTGCGGGACCCGTCAACCGGCTACGCCAGGACCTTCGTCACCCAGATGGAGCAGGTCATGGGATCGTGCCTCGATCGCGGGATCAGGGTGGTGGCCAACGCCGGCGGTCTGGCCCCTCGAGGGTGCGCGGATGCGGTGGGCCAGTTGGCGGACCGCCTCGGCCTCGCGCCCCGGATCGCCTACATCGAGGGAGACGACCTGGTCGACCGCCTGGCGGAGATGCGCGCCGCCGGGATCGACTTCGCCCATCTCGACACCGGCGCGCCGCTGGGCGACCGGGAGATCATGACCGCCAACGCCTACCTGGGCGGGTGGGGCATCGCCGACGCCCTGGAGGCCGGCGCCGACATCGTCATCACCGGCCGGGTCACCGACGCCGCCCTCGTGGTCGGTCCCGCCGCCTGGCACCACGGGTGGCGGCGCGACGACTGGGACGCGCTGGCCGGTGCGGTGGTGGCCGGCCACATCATCGAGTGCGGGACCCAGGCGACCGGTGGCAACTACGCCTTCTTCACCGAGGTCCCCGACCTGCACCACCCCGGGTTCCCCATCGCCGAGGTGGCCGCCGACGGGTCGTCGGTGATCACCAAGCATCCCGGCCAGGGCGGCCTGGTGTCGGTCGGGACGGTGACGGCGCAGCTGCTCTACGAGATCGGCGGCCCGGACTATGCCAACCCCGACGTGACCGCCCGCTTCGACAGCATCCACCTGGCCCCCGCCGGACCGGACCGAGTGGCCGTCACCGGTGTGCTGGGCGATTCGCCGCCCGCGACGACCAAGGTAGCCATGAACTACGTGGGCGGGTTCCGCTCCACGGCCACCCTGCTGCTGACCGGGCTCGATATCGACGCCAAGGCTGCCCTCTTCACCGAGGCCCTCTGGGCCTCGATCCCCGGCGGGCAGGGCGCCTTCGCCGAGACGGACGTGCAGCTGCTCCGCACCGACCACGCCGACCCGACGACGAACGAGGCGGCCATGGCCCAGCTGCGCATCACCGTCCGCGACCCCGACGAGCGCAAGGTGGGCCGGGCCCTCTCGGCTCCGATCACCGAGCTGACCCTGGCCAGCTACCCGGGCCTGTGCAGCGGACCGGGGTCGAGCGGCTCCTACGGCGTCTACTGGCCGGCGGTCGTCCCCGCCGCCCTGGTGCACCAGGAGGTGGTGATCGGCGGGCGGCATGGGATGGGCGAGCGGCGCGGAGTCGTCGACCCCGTCCTGCCCCCTGACCCGCCCCACGTGGCCGAAGTGGCGCTGCCGGACGTGGCGCCCGTCCCCGGCGGCGCGACCGCGCCCGTCGCGCTCGGCCGGATCTTCGGCGCCCGTTCGGGGGACAAGGGCGGCAACGCCAACGTCGGTGTCTGGGCCCGCTCCGACGCCGCCTACGCCTGGTTGGCCGATCACCTGACCGTCGAGCGCCTCCAGCAGCTGCTGCCCGACACGCGCCAGCTGCGCGTCCACCGCCACGAGCTGGCGAACCTGCGGGCCGTGAACTTCGTCGTCGAGGGCCTGCTCGGCGAGGGGGTGGCGGCCAGCAGCCGGACCGACCCGCAGGCCAAGTCGCTTGGCGAGTACCTGCGGGCGAAGGTCGCGGAGGTACCCGTTGCCCTGATCGAGGAGGCCTGGTGACCGTGCCCGTCCGGGATGGTGTGGCCACCGTCGTCCTCGACCATCCGGAGAACCGCAACGCGCTGACCCCGCAGCTGTTGAACGAGCTGGGCGACGCCTTGGCCGAGGCGGCCGACGCCCACGACGTGCGCGTGATCGTGCTGACGAACGAGGGGCCGGCGTTCTGCGCCGGAGCCGACCTGTCTGGGCGCCTGTCGGGCGTGACGGCGCGCTACAGCATGGTCGACGTGTTCGGGGCCATCCTGGACTCGCCGAAGCCGGTGGTCGGTCGCATCGCCGGGCACTGCCTGGGTGGTGGCGTCGGCCTGGCCGCGGCGTGCGACCTGTCCATCGCCGCCGACGACGTGCGGATCGGCTTCACCGAGGTCCGTATCGGGGTGGCCCCGGCCATCATCTCGGTGATCTGCCTCCCCAAGCTGCGCCGGGCCGACGCCCTGGAGCTGTTCCTCGCCGGCGAGCGGATCGACGCCACCCGGGCCGCGGCGGTGGGCCTGCTGACGCGCGCCGTGCCTCGCCAGGATCTGGATGCAGCCGTGGCCGCCGTGGTCGATCAGCTGCTCGCCGGGGCACCCGGCGCCCTGGCCGCCGCCAAGCGCCTGGTCCACGACGTCCCGGGGATGGAGCAGGCCACAGCCTTCGCCAGCATGGAGCGCCTGTCCGCCGAGCTGTTCGCCTCGGCCGAGGCCCAGGCCGGAATGGCCGCCTTCCGGGAGAAGCGCCGGCCCCCATGGGCGCCCGAGGCCCGCTGAGTCGCTGTCGGCCTGGGCGCCCCGGGCACTTCCCGCCCGACCGGCCACTCAGACCCCCCCCGCCCGACCGGCCACTCACGCCCTCCCCCGCCCGACCGGCCACTCACGCCCTCCCCCGCCCGACCGGCCACTCACGCCCTCCCCCGCCCGACCGGCCACTCACGCTGAGCAGTGTGCAGTTCGTTCGACTCAGTCGAACGAACTGACCACTCCTCCCCGAGATCCGCCCGAGCGACGGTCCGCGGAAGTCGCGGGCGCGCCGTCAGGAGACGGGCCCAGGATCACCGAAGGCTCCGTTGCCCGAGCCGGCTGCCGGGCGCTGACGAACGTTCGCGATGCGCGATCGGGACCACCGGACGCCTCGACGACCCGGCGGGTTGGGGTGCCCGCCGGGCGGGAGCATCAGTCGGGCGGGGCTGGGGTCCCCGCCACGACGACCCGGCGGGTTGGGGTGCCCGCCGGGCGGGAGCATCAGTCGGGCGGGGCTGGGGTCCCCGCCACGACGACCCGGCGGGTTGGGGTGCCCGCCGGGCGGGAGCATCAGTCGAACAGCTCGGGGTCGGTGCGGACGATGTCGTCCCACAGCGGCTGGAAGGAGAACCAGCCGGCCAGGGGGAACGCGGTCTGGTCCCGGGTGTAGCGGGCGGCGTCGTCGGGGACCCGGGTGGGGGTGCCCGCCGCCTCGGCCAGCAGTTGGGCCTGACAGGAACGCTCCATGGTGATGAACCACCAGGCGGCGGCGTCGACCGTCTCGCCCACGGTGAACAGGCCGTGGTTCTGGTGGATGGCTGCCTTGTGCGGGCCCAGCCCCTCAGCGATGGCCGTCCCCACCGCGGCCTCGAATGCCACGGTCCCGCCGGCGCCGGAGACGACGGCGTGGTCCTCGAAGAAGATGCACGCGTCCTGGGTGATGGGGCCGAGGGGACGGCCGAGCGAGGACCACGCCTTGCCGTGGACCGAGTGGGCGTGAGCGGCCGCCATCACGTCGGGGCGGGCGGCGTGGAGCGCCGAGTGGATGACGAACGCGGCCCGGTTCACCGGCCGCTTGCCGTGCACCACCTCGCCCTCGTCGTTCACCAGGATCAGGTCGGACACCCTGACGTGGCGGAAGTTCATGCCGAACGGGTTCACCCAGAAGTGGTCCGTCAGCTCCGGGTCTCGAGCGGTGATGTGCCCGGCCACGCCCTCGGAGAACCCGAGCTTCCCGAAGATGCGTAGGGCGCCGGCCAGGCGCTCCTGGCGGTGCCGGCGCTCGTCGGCGACATCGACGAAGACCGGGGGGGAGGGGAACTCCACGTCTGCGTGCTGGGTGACGAACGGGTGCTCGACGGTGGCCATGGCTCCAGTCTGGGTCCGTTCGCTCCCGTCAGCAAGGCCTCCGCTCTGGAGGTAGCGTCTCGCGCAGGCCGTGACGGGGGAGGTCGGAGTGGACCGAGGCATCGGCAGCTGGGTCGCCAAGAGGGCGCTCCTCGACGGTGACCGGGTCGCCCTGGTAGAGGGGCGGCGGGAGCTCACCTACGACGGGCTCGACCAGCGCAGCGATCGGCTGGCCCGAGCGCTGATGGAGCTGGGGACCCGGCCGGGGGACCGGGTGGCGATCCTCATGGCGAACTCCATGGCGTTCGTCGAGACCATGATGGCCTGCGCCAAGCTGGCCGCCATCGCCGTGCCGGTGAACTTCCGGCTGGGGCCGGCCGAGCTGGGCTACATCCTGGGCGACTCGGGGGCCGACGTGCTGGTCTCGCATGCCGCCTTCGCCAGCACGGCGCGAGGCGCCCTCGCTCGCCCGGAGGCTCGGGTCCGCCACCACGTCGTCGACGGCGGTCCCCTGCCGGTCCCCGCCGGCTACGAGCGGGCCGCGCACGAGGCCGACTACACCGACGTGGTGGCGTCCGGCGCGCTGCGGCCCGTGGCCATGCCCGTGGACCCGCGGGACATCCAGGCGATCATGTACACATCGGGCACGACCGGTAGGCCCAAGGGGGCGATGCTTACCCACGCCAACGCCATCGCCAATGCCAGGAACAACGTGGCCTACGGCCGGGGGCTGCGCACCGCCGACGTCACTGTGACCGCCGCCCCGATGTTCCACATCGGGGGCCTCGGGGTGCACACCCTGCCGCTGCTCTATGTGGGGGGTACGACGGTCATCGAGTCGGCGTTCGTCCCCGACCGCGTCCTGGCGGCCATGGAGGCCAGCCGGGCCACGGTGCAGTTCCTGGTCCCGGCCATGTGGGCGGCGCTGATGCGGGTCGCCGACTTCGACCGCTACGACCTATCGGCTCTGGAGCTCTGCCTCTCCGGTGGCGCACCCACCCCGGTGCCGGTCATCGATTTCTTCCAGGCCAGGGGTCTGCCGTTCCAGGAGGGGTTCGGGATGACCGAGACGGCGCCGTCGGTCTCGGTGCTCGACGCCGAGCACGTCAAGGCCCGGGCCGGCTCCATCGGCCGTCCCCTCCCGGCGGTGGAGGCCATGATCGTCGACGACAACGACCGCGAGGTGCCCGAAGGCACCGTCGGCGAGCTGGTCCTCCAGGGCGACAACATCTTCGCCGGCTACTGGATGCTGCCCGACGCCACCGACGAGGCGTTCCGTGGAGGGTGGTTCCACACCGGCGACCTCGGCCGGGCGGACGACGAGGGCTTCATCACTCTCGTCGACCGCAAGAAGGACATGATCATCTCCGGCGGCGAGAACGTGTACCCCGTCGAGGTGGAGCAGGTCCTGTACCGCCATCCGGCCGTGCGCGAGGCCGCCGCGTTCGGGGTGCCCGACGACCATTGGGGTGAGACGGTGGTGGCCGCCGTCGCCCTGGCTTCCGAGCCGGTCACCGCCGACGAGCTGGTGACCTTCTGCCGGGAGCGGATGGCCCACTTCAAGTGCCCGACCCGCGTCGAGGTGGTCGACGAGCTGCCCCGCAACGCCACCGGCAAGGTGCTCAAGACGGCCCTGCGCCAGACGTACGGCGGCGCCGAAGCTGCCGTTCATCGCTGACCGGCTTGGCCGGCTGTCACGACCCTGCGATCAGGCGGAGGTGTCGATCACCACCCGGCCGCGCACCTGACCGGCCAGGATGTCGGCGGCCAGTTCCGGGACCCGGGTCAACGGCTCGGTGGTGGTGAGCGCATCGAGTGTGCCCAGCGGGAGGTCGGCGGCGATGCGGGCCCACGCGGCGCGGCGCACCGGCGTCGGGCACTGCACGGAGTCGATGCCGAGCAGGGCGACGTTGCGCAGGATGAAGGGCAGCACGGTGGTGGGCAGGTCGTTGCCCCCGGCCAGTCCGCAGGCGGCTACCGCGCCGCGGTAGCGCGTCTGGCGCAGCACGGTTCCGAGGGTGGTGCTGCCGACGGTGTCGACGGCACCGGCCCACCGCTCTTTTTCGAGCGGGCGCTGGCCGTCGACCGCCAGCTCGGATCGCTCCACGATGGTGCTGGCGCCGAGGGATCGCAGGTACTCGGCCGTCTCGGGCCGGCCGGTGGAGGCCGCCACCCGGTAGCCGCCGGCGGCCAGCAGGGCCACGGCCACGCTGCCGACGCCACCGGCCGCGCCGGTGACCAGCACCTCGCTGTCGACGTCGGGTCCCAGGCCGGAGCGGACCAGGGCGTCGACGCACAGGGCGGCAGTGAGGCCGGCGGTGCCGACCGCCATGGTCTGGGCCAGGGAGAGCTGGTCGGGGCGGCGGACGAGCCATTCGGCGCGGACGCGTTGGCGGGTGGTGTAGCCGCCCGGGTGGGTCTCGGACAGGCCCCACCCGGTGACGACGACCTCGTCGCCCACCTTCCAGTCCGGGGACTCCGAGGCGGCCACCACGCCGGCCAGGTCGATGCCGCAGACCATGGGGAAGGTGCGGGCGATGCGGCCGTTCCCGGTCACCGCCAGGCCGTCCTTGTAGTTCAGCGACGAGAAGCGGACGTCGACGGTGACGTCACCGTCGGGGAGGGCGGCGTCGTCCAGTTCCCGGATTCGGGCGGGGCCGTCGCCGTCGGCAACCACTGCGGGGAAGGTCATGGGACCGGTCTAGCATCACCGTTGCGTGGTGGCCGCCGGGCTGCTGGCCGCCGGGCTGGTGCCCGACTCGCCGGGGTGGGTGGGCGGGGCGGGGTCGAGGAGGACCTGCGCGTCGGCCACGATCTGGGCCCGACGGGCCAGTAGCCGGCGGGAGGCCACGCCGTTGGTGCGCACGACCCGGATGCCCCGCCGCAATCCCTCGATTCGCTCGACCCGCTCGCCGTAGCGGACGGCGACCCACCCGCTGATCGGAGCGGCGCCCGCCGCGGCCAGGCCCCGGCGCCACCCCTTCCGGCGGCCGACGACCAGGCCGATGCTGGTGTAGAGCAGGCTGTAGAGCCCGAACGACCCGAGCAGCTTCACCGTCGACCGCATGCCCTGGTTCTCGGGGATGCGGCCCAGGCGGCGCATCAACGCATACGGCACCGAGTGGATGATCATCCCGGCTCCGGCCACGGGCGCACCGACCGCGACCTTCGCTGCCCACCAGGCGAGCAGGCCGGCCCGGCGGGGGCGTCCGGCGTGGATGAGGCTGGCGTCGCCCAAGCCGAGGAGGGCCACATCGGCCAGGTAGCGATCCGTGGCCGCCGCGACCTGGGCGAGTCGATCACCCTGCTCGGGATCGTCGGCCAGGGCGGCCAGGCGCTGCGCGGCCTGGTTCCGCTGACCGAGGGCAGCGGCGTCGGGGCGGGAAGGAATGGCCAGCATCAGATCGGCGATGCGAGCCGTTTGGGCGGCCAGGATCGGGCTGGCGTAAGCCGGGGCCAAACCCGAGAGGTCACGGGCGATGATGGCGGTGAGCTGCTGGGCGGCCCGGTGGGTGTCGGTCGACTCGCCAGCCTGGGGTTGTCTCACGTAGGGCCGCACCGGCCGGGGGGCGCCGACCCGGACGAGGGCACGGGAGCGGAACCTGCTCTTGTCGTCGTAGACCAACCCGACGGGGACGATCACCACGTCCGTCCCCTCCTCGGCGGCGCCGAGCGCCAGGCGGGCGGTCCCGGTGCGCAGCTCCTGCAACGAGGCCTCGTCGTGGCTGATGCCCTCCGGGAAGATGGCGATGAGGCCCCCGCCGGCCAGCACGGCGCGGCTGGCGGCGAAGGCCGCGTCGTTCCCTGCGGCGCGCTGATCGCCACTCAGCTGTCCCTGCCCGTCAGCCGCCCGGTAGAGGCGGACCACGCCGGCCAGGGCCAGGAAGGGCCGCAGCGGCACGATCTTCCACAGCGTCGACTTGCCGAGGAAGCGGGGGTAGCGGCTCAGGGCGGCCATGAGGACCAGCCCGTCGACCAGGCCGTTCTGGTGGTTGGCTACCAGAACGGTGGGCCCAGGTGGTATCTGCTCGGGAGCACCGACCACCTCGACGTCGGAGAAGTAGATCCTGACCAGCAGCCGCGCCAACCAGGCGGTCACGGTGTCGGCCAGGGGACGCATTCGCTCAGCGTAGGCAGACCAGGTCAGCTCCGCCGGAGACGGTCCAGCTGCCGGCGGTCGCGCTTGGTAGGCCGACCGGCCGCCCGATCTCGCAGGAACGAGGGCTCCTCGATCTGCACCGGGGGGCTGTGGTCGACCAGGCACTCGGCGGCGATTGGGGCGCCGACGCGCTTGTCGATGACCCGGCACACCTCGAGGATGCGGTCGTGACCGGCCACCCGGAGCTGGACGCGATCACCTACCTCCACCGTGGTGGCGGCCTTGGCCGGCGTCCCGTTGACCCGGACGTGCCCGGCGCGGCAGGCGTCGGTGGCGAGGGTCCGGGTCCGGCACTGGCGGACGGCCCACAGCCACTTGTCGACGCGAGTGGTGGCCAGTGCTCCGTCGGTCACCGTTGCCACCCCGCCGCTGTCACGAGGCCGGACCCTCGTGGCTGTCCGGGGGTCGAGGGTCCGGCCACGAGACGGGGCCCGGCGACGGCGACCTCCCCGACCCGTCCGACGCGTCGCGGCCCGGGATGTCGACCGGCGCCGAGCGCGGCGGCGGCCAGGACCCCGTCGAGCCCGGTGCCGGCGGCCCCGATGTCGGCGGACCCGATGGCGGCGGACCCACCGGCGGCGGACCCACCGGTAGCGGACCGCCAGGGGCGCTTGCCCAAAGCGGGCCGGGCATCGGTCTCGCCGCGAAGGCCGGTCGTCGGCGCGAGCCGACGATGGTGAGGACCAGGCCGGCCACGGCCACGGCCAGGCCGGCCACCGCCCCCAACGATTCCAGCGCGTTGGTGGAGGCGACCAGCGCGTGGGCAACGACGACCTGATGGGTCGTCGTCGTCTGCACGTCGACCAGGTAGCGACCGGCGCTGGGGGTGGTGAACCCGGCCACGGGCACGAAGGTGGCCTGGGTGTGGACGGTACGGAGCTGGACGTGCGCCACCTGGGACTGGCCGGACACGGCCAGGGCGAGGCCGCCCACCGCTCGGACATGGACCTGGTCGGAGGGGATGTCCGCGGTCGAGGTCCCGAAGATGGAGGCGTGGGGGACCTGCTCGTACAGCTCCCACGTCCCCCGGCCCAGCTGCACCTGGAAGGCCGCCGGCGTGCGGTAGGTCCCCCCGCCGTCGGCGGTCGACAACGTCTCGATGACGTTCACGACCTGGGCGACGATGACGGCGAAGACCACCGCCGCGGCCACCACGCCGACGACCATCATGACGATGCCCCAGGCGACCATGCGCCGGGACCGTACCGGGGGCTTCTGTGCTGTGGTGACGTGCATGCCGCCTGCTCCTCCGCCGCAGAGCGTACCCAGATGGCACGGTCGGCGATGGCCGGGCTGGGCCGCGGCCGCGACTCAGCGGGCCAGCTTGCCCGGGTTCAGCAGTCCGGCCGGGTCGACGCACCGGGCCGTGGCTGCCCGGCTCCCGTCATCGTCGGCGACCATCCAGGTGTGGGGGTCGACCACGTGGACGCCGAGCGCCCGCACCGCGGCCATCCCCTCGCGGAGCACCTCCTCACCGGCGAAGCGAGAGATGAGGAGACCACCGAAGCCGGCGCCGGCGCCGGCCCGCATGGCGTCGAGGTGGAGCCGGCCCTCGGGCAGGCACCGGCGAACCTCGTCGGCCCGGCTCACCAGGGCGGGGCCACCCACCTGCAGGTGGCATACGCCCTGGTCCTTCCGCTTGGCCCGGAGGGTCACATGGTTGTAGGAGAGCGCGGTCACGGCGGCCACCAGGTGTGGCCCGCTGGCATCCACCCGACCGCCGGCGGCCCGGATCCGGTCGTCCACCTCACCCACATGGGCAGCCTGGACCACCGCCCGCAGGCTGGCCCGACCGAGGGGTAGGTACGGTCGGGTGCCCAGATCGGCGACGAGCTCGGCATCGGTGACGCCGAGGAGACGCAGCACCGAGACGCCACCGAGAAGCTCCAGGCCGGCGGCGGCCCCCGACGCGACGTCGTCGAAGCTGGCGCACAAACCGCTCCACGAACGGGCCGGCTGCAAGCAGACCCGGGACGACACCAGGATGCCGGTCGTCCCGTAGGCGTGCAGGAACGGTCGCACCGCCTCGCCCGACACCTCGGTCACCGCCGGCTCGTCGCTGCAGTCGAGTATCTCTGCGGCACCGACGAAGCCGTCCCACACGAAGCCGTGCTCGATCGACCCGGAGCCTCCGGCGCCGCCGGCGAGGAACCCGCCGATGGTGCTGTGGGTGGTCGAGGGGAAGATGGCCAGCTCCTGATCCGACGCCCGGGCGACGCGTTCGATCTCGCTGCAGGCCACGCCGGGCTCGACCCGCGCCCACCCGTCGGCGATCTGCGGTGCCCGGTCCAGGCCGCAGATGTCGATCACCAGGCCCCCGGCGAGGGGCACCGCCTGGCCGTAGTTCCCGGTGCCCCGACCTCGGAGGGTGACGGGAACCTGATGCCCATGGGCCAGGCTGACCGCCGTCGCCAGCTGCTCGACGTCGTGGGGGAACGCCACCACGGCCGCCGGCTCCTTCGGCAACCTGGCCACCAGGACGGGCGACAGCCAACTGTGATCTCGGGACGCCACCTGGCAGCGGGAGCGGTCCTCGGTGATGTCGAGGCCAGCGCCGCGCAGGGACCCGGCGAGCGCGATGGCAGGAGACATGGCGGCCAGTGTTCCCGCCCCCCGGCGCAGCCGGGTTTCCGACCTGTGAACATCGCGGCAGACGGGTCCGATCCGCCGGCCAGGCGGGGCCGGACGACCCTAGGATGACTCGATGCCAGGCACTGCGCTGACCGTGACCAACGCGGTCCTGCTCACCATGGCTCCTGGCTCGCGGACGCCGATGTCGGGGTGGATGACCATCGACGAGGGCGGCCGGATCAGCGGTCTCGGTCCGGGCCCGCCGCCGGACCCGGCACGCGGCGACGTCCTCGACGCCGCAGGCGCGTTCGTCGCCCCCGGATTCGTCTCGGCCCACAGCCACCTGTTCACGAGCGGGTCGCGGGGGCTCGGCGCCGACCAGTCCCTCTACGGCTGGATCGAGGCCATGACCGCCTACACCCGGCGGGCCGATCCCGAGGACATGTACTGGATGACGCTCCACGGGTCACTCGACTTCCTGAACAACGGCATCACCACGGCGTTCGACTTCACGTCCGGCCGCCTGGACTTCGCCGCCGAGTCGTCCGGGATCGGCACGTTCGGCGGTGGCCTCAAACCGGCGGAGATGGCCGAGGTCCAGGTGACGGCCAAGGTCGATGCCGGCCTCCGGTTCGTCAACAGCGTGATGCTCGACGAGGCGGTCGGCACGGCGAGCGAGGTGCTCGATCGCCTCGAGGCGGTGCTGGCGTTCGCCGAGCGCTACCGGGACCGCCCCGAGATGCTGGGATCTGCGGTCTCCGGTGCGGTGCAGTGGGCGGAGGACAAAGGGACGGCGAGGCTGGAGGTCGAGGCCATGCGCCGCTTCGGCCTGTTGAACCAGCCGCACTTCCTGGAGACGCCCCACGAGCTGGATCGGCAACGAGCGCGTTTCGCCTGGTACCAGGAGGCTGGCGCCTTCGGGCCGGACCTGATCTTCGGGCACTTCGTGCATGCCACGCCGCCGATGATCGTCGAGGCCGCTGCGGCCGGCTGCGGGATGGTCTGGCAGCCGACGTCGAACGGACGGCTGGCATCGGGGGTGGCGGACATCCCCGCCTGCCGGGCCGCAGGCATGCGCGTCGGGGTAGGGCTGGATGACCAGTCCTGCACCGACATCTCCGATCCCTGGCAGAACATGCGCATGGGCATCTACCTGCTGCGCGCCGTCACCCATGATCCGGCGGCCATGGCGGTGGCCGACATGCTCGAGCTGCACACCATGGGCTCGGCGCGTGTCCTGGGTGTCGAGGACCGGGTCGGAAGCCTGGAGGTCGGCAAGTTCGCCGACTTCGTGGTGGTCGATCCCCGCCGCCCCGATACCGGTCCGGTGTGGGACGCCTACGGGACGTACGTGCTGGCCTGCGGGCTACGAAACCTCCGCCGCGTGTACGTCGGGGGCCGCCTGGTCAGCGAGAGCGGGCAGATCGTGCACACCGACGCCGAGGCGGTGTCGGTCCAGTTGCACCGTCGCCTGCGGGCGCTCAGCGCGGCCCGCTGAGCGAGAGCACCGGAGCAGGAGCCGTCCCGGCTCCGTCGGGGACCATGCCGACCCAGGTCCCATCGGCGATCTCGTTGTAGAGGCGACGGATCTCCACCGTGGGGCGGTCCACCTTGATGTGCACGTTGGCGTCCAGCCGCGCCGAGTACGGCACCGTGATCCCCTCCAGCAGCGCCTGGTCCTCCCAGGTGACCCGCCGGTCGAAGGCGACCACGTCGGCGGCCGGCGCGTCCTCCTCGGTGTCGTTGCGGACCGCCCACTGCACCAGCCGCAGCCGATCGGCGCTTACCGGTGTGGCTGCGGTGACGATCTGGTGCACGACCCCGCTCGGGTAGGTGGACCGCAGCACCCGGACGAACGGGGCGTGGAGCTCGGTCTCGCTGCGGCGGACCGTCTTGGTCGTGGCGTCACCGGTGATCACCCGGGCGAAGTCCGGGTTGGCCACCGAGACGTCGGAGCGGACGACCATTCCGTACGGCGTCCGTTCCACCGTGGGTACATCCACGTCCGGGCGGCTGGTGTCGCCGAAGGTGGCCCGGTGCACGAACACGGTGTGGGCCGGGTCGAAGCTGTTCTCCATCAACCGGGCCGGGGCGGTCGCCCACTCCTCGTCGAACTCACGGACGAACCGCCATCCCGGACCGACCGCCGGCACCGCCGGGACGGCGCGGACCGGATCGTCGAGGCACACCCACACCACGCCGTCACCCGTCTGGACGGGGACCGTGTCGATGCGGAAGCGGGCGGGGAAGCGACGGACATCGGGGGTCTGTGGGACCCGCACCACCGGACCGTCGGCCCCGTACTCCCACCCGTGGTAGGGGCAGACGATCCGGCCTTCACAGGTCCAGCCCTGGGACAGTGCTGCGTCGCGGTGCGGACACCGATCTCTCGCCGCCGCCACCCGGCCCCCGCCGGCATCCCACAGCACCAAGCGCTCACCGAGCACGGTCCTCGCCAGCGGACCGCCCATCAGATCGTCGGCGAAGGCAACCGGGTACCAGAAGCGACGCCACACCGGCTCGGAGAGATCCATGATGCCCATCCTCGACCTGGTGTGTTTCCCCTCCGTTACGGTCGCGAGACGTCGCGGTCACAGGTCCCGGCGCACGCGGCGCGCTCCGTAGGATCGGGCCCGACATGGCGCTCCTCGGTCCCGGCCCTCGCAACGCCTGGCACGTCGACGACCGCAGCTGCGACCTCCGGCGGGGCACCAGGCGGAACGAGCCGGGCTGGACCGTCGGCACCGAGACCCAGACGCTGGTGCTGGACCCGGCCCGGACCGGCCTGGTCGTCGTCGACATGCAGAACGACTTCTGCCACCCCGCCGGCTGGCTGGCGTCCATCGGCGTGGACGTGGCCGCCGCCCGTCGCCCGATTCCCCCCCTTGCCGACCTGTGCCCGGCCATGCGGCGCGCCGGAGCCCCGGTGGTGTGGTGCAACTGGGGCAACCGCCCCGACCGCGCCAACCTCCCGCCCGGCGTGCTCCACGTGTACAAGCCCGCAGGTTCAGGCACGGGACTCGGCGACGTCCTCCCCGGCGCCGGCCCGGTGTTGGAGCACGGGGCGTGGGGTGCTGCGGTGGTCGACGAGCTCACCCCGGCGCCAGGGGACGTCCAGGTGGACAAGTACCGGATGAGCGGCTTCTGGGACACCCCGCTCGACTCCGTCCTGCGGAACCTCGACCTCACCACGCTCCTCTTCGCGGGCGTGAACGTCGACCAATGCGTGCTGGCCACCCTCGCCGACGCCGCCTGCGCCGGCTACGACTGCGTGCTGCTCGCCGACTGCTCGGCTACCACGTCCCCCGGCTACTGCTGGGACGCGACCGTCTACAACATCTCGCAGTGCTTCGGCTTCGTGACCACGTCCGACGCGGTCGTGAAGGCCATGACGTGACCGTCCCCTACCGGCTCCTGCCCCGCCACGGCCTGCAGGCCCACCACATCACCGAGGGCGACAGGGTGAAGCTGGCGGTGCTGGCCACCCCCGAGGACGGGATCGACCACTCCGTGCTGATGGAGATCTGGGAACCGGGCGGCGCGCAGCCGCCGAACTCGCATCCCCGCTCCACCGAGACGTTCTACTTCCTGCGGGGGGAGGGCGAGGCGGAGAGCGACGGGGAGACCGCGCCGGTGCGCGCCGGGCAGCTGCTCGTACTGCCGCCGGGCACCACCCACCGGATCCGGAACACGGGCCGCCAACGCCTCTATGCCATCACCACCATGCTGCCCGACGAGGGGTTCGCCGACCTGGTCCGCCACGGCCCACCGGCTGAGCTGGACGACGCCGACCTCGCCGTCATCGCTGGCCTGTAACGGCTCGTTCAACTCGGCGACCCCGATCGGAAACAACCCAGCCGTAGCGTCAGGGGCGTGCCCATCCGTCGCTACGCCGATTCGAGCGGACCGGACATGGCCGCCACCGGGTCCGGCCTGGTCGCCGTCCAGCCCATCGGTGCGGTCGAGCACCACGGCCCCCACCTGCCGTTGATCACGGACTCACTCATCGCCGAAGCCGTGTCCGAGGCCGTGGTGGGCGCCGCCCCCGACCTTCCCCTCGCGCTGCTCCCCACCCTGGCCTACGCGCTGTCCAGCGAGCACCTGTGGGCGCCGGGCACCGTGACGCTTGGCCCCGAGACCCTGCTCCGAGTGCTCGACGATGTCGGTGCAT
Source organism: Acidimicrobiales bacterium (assembly GCA_965276635.1). Classification (GTDB taxonomy): domain Bacteria; phylum Actinomycetota; class Acidimicrobiia; order Acidimicrobiales; family Palsa-688; genus CBDIBC01. Next base: position 1,174,819 of record CBDIBC010000005.1, read on the forward strand.
CACTGGCCCGGGCCGGCGTTCCCCGCCTGGTGCTGGTCAACGGGCACGGCGGGAACAGCGCCCTGCTGCGCGTGGCCTGCCGCGAGATCCGGGTCCGCCACGGACTGCTGACCTTCCTCGTGCACCCGTCGATGCCGGTCGACCAGGGAGGCACGGGCCGCCACGACGCCGAGGGCGGCTTCGCCATCCACGGCAGCGCGGGCGAGACGTCGATCGTCATGCACCTGCGCCCCGACCTCGTCGACCCGGAGCGGGCCGAGCGCTCACTGCCCGAGTGGCTGACGGGCTACGACCACATCGGCTTCGGTGGCGAGGTGTCGTTCGGGTGGACGTCGCAGGACGTGATGCCGACCGGGGTGATCGGCGACCCCACGCTGGCCTCCCCGGAGCTGGGCAAGGAGCTCTTCGAGGGGGCCGTCGACCGCTTGGTCCCGATCATGGCCGAGATCACCCGGTTCGCCTTTCCTTCCTCCTGAACCCCGGGTCCCCTCACCATCCCGGCGGCGGTCGCCACCCGCCCATGACCTCCTCCACCACGCCGGCGACCGCGAGCAGCGACGCGTCGGCACCGCGAGCGCCCACCAGCTGCACGCCGATGGGCAGCCCGGAGCCGGCACCCACGCCGCCCGGCATGGTCACCGACGGCTGGTGGCCGAGGGAGACCAGCACGCTCCAGGCGGCCAGCGTGTCGAACGGGTGGGCAGTCCCGTCGATGTCAATCAGGCGCTCGGCGCGCGGCGTGGCGTCGTGGCGGATGGCGGGCACCGCAGCCGCCGGGCAGAGCACCGCGTCCACCCCGTCGAGGGCGGCATCCCATGCCGCCCCAGTCCGCAGGCGCTCTTCCTGGTCCGCCAGGTGGTGGCGCAGCAGTTGGGTCATCGGCCCCGGTCCGACCGCGTCCGCCGCCGCCCACTGGGCGGCGGTAAGCCCGTGGGTGATCTCGGCGTTTACCAGGCGCCAGGCCAGGGCCAGGGCCGCCTCGACATCGAACGGCGGCGTGAAGTCGTCCGTTCGCACCCCGGCCGCTTCCAGCGCAGCCCGGGCGCCGGCGAGGACCTCGGCGGTCTCGGTGTCGACCGGTGCGCAGGCGGCCGACGACCACACGGCGATGCGCAGACGGGCCGGCGGGGGCGCGACCAGTGGCGTCACCCCGGCCAGTGCGGCAAAGGCCAGTGACAGGTCAGCGACCCGGCGCGCCATCGGCCCCACGACCGACGTCGGCGGCTCGAGAAGCCCGTCGAGCGGCCAGGGCAGGTGGCCGCGCTTGGAGATCCACCCGTTCGACGGGCGCAGCCCGCACACACCGCACCACGACGCCGGCACTCGGATGGATCCGGACAGGTCACTGCCCAGCTCGAGAGCGCTGAGCCCAGCGGCCAGGGCTGCGGCAGATCCGCCCGACGAGCCGCCGGGGCTGCGGTCCCGGTCCCACGGGTTCGACGTACGGCCATAGACCGGGTTCGCGCTCTGCAGGTCGGCGAGCTGGGTGGGGACGTTGGTCTTGCCCATGATGATCGCCCCGGCCGCCCGGAGGGATGCGACCGCCGGCGCGTCGGCCGCCGCCGCCGTCCCGGCTCGCTCCGCCATCCCCGCCGTGGTGGGCAGTCCGGCTACGGCGAAGGCCTCTTTGACCGTCACGGGCACGCCGGCGAGCGGGCCGATCGGGCGGCCAGCGGCGACGGCATCGTCGACGGCGGCGGCGGCGGCGATGGCCCGGTCGGCGTCGAGGACCACCACGGCGTTGAGGGAGCCGCCGACGGCGGCGATGCGGTCCAGGCTGGCGGTGACCAGCTCCCGGGCGGACACCACGCCGCCCGCCACCGCCGCCGCCCACGCCCCGGCGCTCGGTCCCAGATCGTCGAGCGCCGTCACCGGCACTGCGCCATCACTTGCACTGCCCCGCCACCGCCAGGAGGCGCTCGTCGTCGCCCCGCCGGCCGACGATGCACAGCCCGACCGGCAGCCCATCGACGGAGGTCAGGGGCAGGCTGACCGCCGGCAGGCCACCCAGGCCGGCCACGCAGGTCAGCCGGAGAGTCCGCAGCCGCAGGTCATCCTTCACCGGTCCGGCCAGGTCGATCGGCGGGGCGACGGTCGCCGCCGATGGCAGGACCAGCATCCCGCCCGGCGGCAGGATGGCCTCCAGGCGGTCGGCCACCGCCCGGCCGGCGGGACCGGCCGCCTCGGCGGCGGCCACCGGGGTCCGGCGGGCCTGGTCGAAGCGAGTAGCGATCCCCGGACCCATGGCGGGGCGGACCCGTTCGATCCACGCCCCGTGGCTACGCCAGGCCTCGACCATCTGCCGGCCCCGGAAGGCGTCGAGCCAGGGCCCCAGCTGTCCCTCGGCCAGGTCGGCTGCACCCATGCGCGCATCGAGCCGTGCCGCCAGGGAACGGGCGGCCGTGGCGACAGCCGCGGCAACCAGCTCGTCGGCCTCGGCCACCAGGTCGTCAGCCAAGACGAACGTCAGGCCCGGCTCCGGCGCAAGTCCGGACCCGGCAGTGACGGGTGATGCCGGGCCCGGGTTTCCCCCGAGCAGGGCGCAGCCCCCGGCGGCCAGCACCACCCCGGTGGCCGCGAGCAGTCCGACCGTGCCGAACGAAGGGGCGAGCTCGACCACCCCGAGGAGAGGTACCCGGCCGTGGGTCGGACGCCATCCGAAGAGGCCGCAGTAGGAGGCCGGCACGCGGATCGATCCGCCGGTGTCGGTGGCCAGCGCCAGCGGCACCAGGCCGCCGGCCACCGCCGACGCCGACCCGCTCGACGAGCCGCCCGGGATGCGGCCCGGCGCGGCCGGGTTCACCGGCGTTCCGTAGTGGACATTCGTGCCCGACAGGCTGAACGCCAGCTCGTCGGTGTGTGACTTGCCGATCACCGACGCACCGGCGGCCACGAGCCGGGCCACCGCCGGTGCGTGAGCCGGCGGTGGGCCGGCGGTGGCCAGCCACGCCGGCGTGCCGGCACCCGTGGGGACGCCGGCCACGTCCATCAGGTCCTTGACCACGATGGAGGTTCCGGCCAGCGGACCGGCCGGGTCCCCGGCGGCCAGGAGCATGGGTCCCACGCGCAGGGCGCCGAGGTCGGCGGCCAGGCCGGTCGCGTCGCCCGAGCCGGCCGCATCGCCCGAGCCGGCTGCATCGCCCGAGCCATCTGTGGCCCGAACGCTCACCCGTGCATCTCCAGGCCGGCCTTGGGGACGGCGAAGTGGACGCCCTTCACGCCGTCGACGACCTGCGAAACCGACAGGTCGGCCGCCGCGCTGAGCCAGGCGTAGGCCGTGGCCCGGTCGATGCCGGTGCGCTCGGTGACCAGGGCCAGGGCCGCACGGGTGGCGATGCGGACCGCCTCGTCGAGGTCCTCATGCAGGCCGAGCAGCAGCCAGGCGTCATCGGTCTCGCCATAGGGCAGGTCCCAGGACGGGCAACCGTGCTTGGTCAGTTGGATGCGCACCACGGCGCGCAGGGACCCCTCCAGCGCGGTGAGGGCGACCTCGCCGTCGCCCTGGGCGAAGTGGGGGTCGCCCATCTGCACCAGGGCACCCTCGGCGCGCACCGGGAGGTGCAGGCGGCTGCCGACCCCGAGGAGGCGAACATCCAGGTTCCCCCCGTGCGGCCCGGGTGGCACCGAGTGGGCCCGCCCGTGCGCCGGCGCCACCGCCACCAACCCCATGAACGGCCGCAGCCCCAGTCGCAGGCCGCGCCCGTCCGGGGCGTGCACGGTGGCGATAGCGCCCCCCGGGTCGATGGTGGCGAAGCGGCTGACGACCGGCGGCACCCCGGCACCGACGGCCTCCGGCATCTCGTCGGGCAGGGCGCCGCGCCGGTGCCGGTTCGATATCACCCCGTAGGGCACGCGGGGTGACAGCTCGAGGACCTCGACGGTGACCACGTCACCGGGCTCCGCTCCCTGCACCCAGATGGGCCCCGTGATCACGTGCGGCCCGTCGACCGTCTGGTCGTGGGCGGCGCGAGCAGCGATGGCCACGGCATCGTGGAGCACCCCGTCGGCCGGCACGCCGAAGGACCCGAAGTAGGCGACGGGGTCCCGGCCCTGATCGGCCAGGACTCCCTCGTGGCTCACCGTGTCGATGGTGAGGACGTCGCCCGGCACCGCTTTGGCGACTGGCGGCGCGCCCGCGCCGAGGACCCATCCCCAGGAGACGGCGTCGACGTCGGCCGCCACGTACAGGCCGGCGACCGGGCCGGCGCCGGGCTGCATCGGACGGCGCTGCTCCACCTGTCCATGTTGCCCGCCGCCGGCGGGCACGGGGTTGCCGGCGTGTGAACTCTGTCGCCCGATCGCGTCGACGGCGACACGAGCGCTCCCCGACCGAAAGGTACCGGTCACATGATCGCAACACGGCCGGCGGCCACTCGAAACGTTCCTCGAGAACAATCGACAGGCGTGCGGACCGACCTCCACTTCTACGGCATGGTGCCGATGCCCGATGCGGGCGCCGGGCTCCCGGCCCCGACCGACAGGCGCAGCGGCAACGAGGACGTGGCCGAGTGCTACGCCCGCCTCTGCCACTGGGCCCAGCTGGCCGATGGGCTCGGCTACGACACCATGTGGCTCACCGAGCACCACTTCCAGTACGAGGGCTACGAGGTCACCCCGAACCTCATCCTTTTCGGGGTGCACCTGGCCGGGCTGACCGAGCACCTCCGCTTCGGCCAGATGTTCAATGTGGTGCCGCAGTGGCATCCGCTCCGCCTGGCCGAGGACTTCGCCATGGGCGACGTGCTCACCGGCGGCCGGCTGGTGTTCGGCGTCGGGCGCGGTACCGTCCCCCGGGAGTCCCAGACCCTGGGCGCGGTGGTGGCCAGCGGCGACAACGCCATGAGCCGCGAGGCCGATCGCATCAACCGGGAGATGTTCGAGGAGGCCATGGAGGTCATCCGCGACGCCTGGTCGCAGGAGCGGTTCAGCTACTCCGGCAAGCACTTCACCTACCCTCCGCCCGGCATCCCCGATCGCGGGGCGACCGTGTCCCACCTCACGCTGGTGCCCCGCCCGGTCCATGGACCGGTGGAGATCTTCCAGCCGGTCGGCTCACCCACCACCCTGCGCTATGTGGCCGCCCAGGGCTTCACCGGCGTGTTCGCCATGGGTCCCTACGACTGGATCAAGGCCAACTGGGATCGGTTCGCCGACGAGTCGGCCGACGCCGGCCGGCCGCTCGAACCCGGCGAGGGCCGCTGCCTGCAGCTCCCCGTGCACGTGGGCCTGACCACCGAGGCCGCCATGCGGACGGGCCGGCCGGGCCACGACGAGTTCGTGAAGTTCCTTGCTCCCTACGGTCGCTTCTCCAAATTCGGTCGTAACGCCCCATTCGACTTCCGGCCCACGTTGGAGCAGACCCGGGCGTCGGGCGGCATGGCGATCGGTTCGGTCGAGGAGGTGACCGACGCCCTCGGCCGCTGGCGCGACCTGCTCGATCTGCGCCACCTGGTCCTCTACCCCGACCTCCCCGGCCTGTCGACGGAGGCGATGGACGAGCAGCTGTACCTCCTGGCCGAGGAGGTCATGCCCCGTCTCGGCGTCCATCTCAGCGCTCCCGCGGCATGACGAACCCGGACGGCCAGGGCCGCCGCCGATGACCGGCCGGACCCTCCTGCTCGGCGGCCGGGGCGCGGACGGCGCCCGCCTGGACATCGCCGTCGACGCCGTGACCGGAACCGTCACCGGGTCCGGTCCGTCGCTGCTCGCCGAGCCCGGCGACCACGTCGAGGACTGTGCCGGCCTGGTGCTGCTCGTGGCGCCGGCCGAGCCCCACGCTCACCTGGACAAGGCCCTGTCAGCCGACCGGGCCCCAAACCCCGCGGGCGACCTGGCGGGCGCCATCACCGCCTGGCGAGCCCAATGGCCGGCGCTGACCCATGGCGACCTGGTCGAGCGGGCCACCGCCGCTGTCGGTGCCATGGTGGCCAACGGCACGACCGCCATACGCAGCCACGTCGACATCGGCGAGCCGTTGGGCCTGGCCGCGCTGGACGCCCTCGTCGAGGTGCGAGACGCCACCGTGGCCGCCGGCCTGGCCGACGTGCAACTGGTCGCGCTGGTCTCCTCCCCACTGACCGGGTCCGACGGGGCGGCGAACCGGCGGCTCCTCGACGCCGCCCTGGCCGCCGGCGCCGACGTGGCCGGTGGCTGCCCGTACCGCGACCCCGATCCGGTCGCCGCCACGGCCCTGGTGCTCGCCGTGGCCGCCGCCCACGGTGTGCCGGTCGACCTGCACACCGACGAGACGCTCGACCCGACGGTGCTGACCCTCGCCGACCTTGCCGACCAGGTCGGCCGGCGCGGTCCTCGCGCCGGCGTGACGGCCAGCCATTGCGTGAGCCTCGGCATGCAGCCGGCCGAGCGCCAGGCGGCCGTGGCCCGAGCCGTGGCCGCCGCCGGCATCGGCGTCGTCACCCTGCCGCAGACCAACCTCTACCTGCAGGCGCGGGCCTGGACGACAGCAGCCCCGCGCGGGCTGACCGCCCTCGACGCCCTGCGCACTGCCGGCGTGACCGTGGCCGGCGGGGCGGACAACGTACGCGACCCGTTCTGCGCGGTCGGCCGCATGGACGCCACCGAGACGGCCGCGCTGCTCGTGATGGCCGGCCACCTGACCCCCGGCGAGGCGTGGGCCGTGTGCAGTGCTGGCGGGCGAGCGGTGATGGGCCTGGCGCCGGCCGGGCTGCACGTCGGTGCCGCCGCAGACGTGCTGGCCATCGAGGGGGCATCGCTCGCCGACGCCGTGGCCGGAGGCGGCGCCCGCCGGCTGACGATCCACCGAGGCCACGTGGTGGCCAGGACCGATGTGCGCAGGACGCTGCGCCCCATACCGCAACCGTTGGAGGCATGACCGACATGGCACTCGCAGTCCAAAAGCGCGAAGCAGAGCGAACGGTCGACGTCCGGGCCAGCACCGCCGTCACCTTCGACGGCGTCGCCAAGCAGTTCCCCGACGGCACGGTGGCCATGACCCCGGTCAGCTTCACCGTCCGGCCGGGCGAGTTCGTAGCTGTGGTCGGACCGTCGGGCTGCGGCAAGTCCACGTTGTTGCGCCTGGCGTCAGGGCTGACCGCCCCCACCGCCGGTCGCATCCAGGCCGCGCCCCAGAAGATGGGATACGTCTTCCAGGACGCCACCCTCCTGCCCTGGCGGACGGTACGACGCAACGTCGAGCTGCTCGGCGAGCTGCGCGGCATGTCCCGGTCCGACGCCCGCGCCGCAGCAGCCGCAGCCATCGAGACGGTGGGCCTGACCGGCTCCGAGAACAAGTACCCGCGTGCGCTCTCCGGAGGCATGAAGATGCGGGCGTCGCTGGCCCGGGCGCTCACCATGTCACCGGAGGTCTTCCTCCTCGACGAGCCGTTCGGCGCCCTCGACGAGATCACCCGCGAGCGGCTGAACGACGAGCTGTTGCGCCTGTTCATCGACCGAGGATTCGCTGCCGTCTTCGTGACCCACTCGGTGGCCGAGGCGGTGTACCTCTCCAGCCGGGTGCTGGTCATGTCCGAGCGTCCCGGCCGGATCGTGGCCGACATCGCCGTCCCGTTCGATTACCCGCGCGCGCCGGAGCTGCGCTACGACCCGGCCTTCGCCGCCGTGGCCGGTCAGGTCGGTGCCGCCCTGCGCCAGGGGCACTGGCTCCCGTGAGGAGGACCCGAGCCGTGAGGAGGACCCGATGAGCGCCACCGTCACCGACCAGACCCCCGGCCCGACCGCGCCCGACCCCGGCCAGACGCCCGTCGCCTCCCCCAGTCCCGTGGCGCCGCGCCCGTCGCGGCTGGCGGCGGTCATCCCCCCGCTCGGTTTGACCGCGCTGATCGTCGGCGTCTGGTACCTGTTCAGCTACGTGGTGCTCAAGCCCAGCCGGCGCTTCCTGCTGCCCCCGCCTCAGCGGATCGTCCATGTCGGCTTCCTCACCTGGCGGAACCTGCACGACCTGCTCGTGTCCCTGGCCCTCACCGCCAAGGCCGCCGGGCTGGGCTTCGCCATCGCCATCGTCCTGGGGATGGGCGTGGCCGTGCTCATGAGCCAGGCCAAGTGGATCGAACGGTCCGTCTACCCGTGGGCGGTGGTGCTGCAGACGGTGCCGATCCTGGCCATCGTGCCGGTCATCGGCTTCGCCTTCGGCTTCAACTTCCGCAGCCGGGTCTTGGTCTGCGTGCTCATCGCCCTGTTCCCGATCATCACCAACACCCTCTTCGGGCTGCTCAGCGTGGAAGAGGGTCCCCATGACCTGTTCACCCTGCAAGGGGTGAGCCGCTGGACCCGCCTGCGCAAGCTGCAGTTCCCGGCCGCGCTCCCGTCCATCTTCACCGGGCTGCGGATCTCTGCCGGCCTGTCGGTGATCGGGGCCATCATCGGTGACTTCTTCTTCAAGCAGGGCCAGCCCGGGCTGGGCGAGCTGATCGACCTGTACCGCAGCCGGCTGCAATCCGAGCAGCTGTACGCGGCGGTGATCGTCAGCTCGTTGCTCGGCATCGCCGCCTTCGCGTTGGTCGGCGCCGTGTCCAGGCGGGTCATCGGCCCCTGGTACGACTCGGCCAGGAACCCGCGCGGCGGCTGACTGCACCCCCCGCCCCTTTGCCCAACTCGTCTCACCGATGACCGGTCCGTTCCCAAGGAGATCCATGTCCCGTCTCGCCCGCCGCGCCGGCCCCGCACTGGTGGTGGCCATCACCCTGGCCGCCGCCGGGTGCGGCTCCAGCACCAAGACGTCGACGTCGGCCACCACCGCCGGCGCCCCCAAGACCAGAGTCTCGCCAGCCGCCTCGTTGGTGGGGATCTGTCCGTCCACCATCGTGACTCAGACGGACTGGAACCCCGAGGCCGACCATTCCGAGCTCTACGAGCTGGCCGCGCCGGGCGGGAAGGTGGACAACAACCACAAGACCTACACGTCCGAGCTGATCGCCCACGGCCAGGACACGGGCGTGAAGATCCAGATCCGCATCGGCGGCCCGGCCATCGGCTACAACAACGTCGACGCCCAGATGTACACCGATACCAGCATCCTGCTCGGCTACATCACCACTGACGCCGCCATCCGCGACTCCACCACCCAGCCCACCGTCGGCCTGGTCGCCCCGCGCAACAACCCGCCGGCGATCATCATGTGGGACCCGGCCCAGCATCCCGCCTGGAAAACCATCGCCGACATCGGCAAGACCAACACCAAGGTGCTGGTCGAGAGCGGCCAGGCCTACGTCACCTACCTGGAGGACACGGGGGTGCTCAAGGCCAGCCAGGTCGACGCCTCGTACGACTCGACGCCCTCGCGGTGGGTCGCGGCGGGAGGGGCCATCGCCCAGCAGGGCTTCGCCACCGCCGAGCCCTACGAGTACGCCCACGACATCAGCCAGTGGGACAAGCCCGTCACGTACGCGCTCGTGGCCTCCGCCGGCTACAAGCCGTACCAGTCGGCCCTCTCCACCCTCCCCGGCAACGTCACCAAATACGCGGCCTGCTTCAAGAAGCTGATCCCCGACATCCAGCAGGCCCAGGTCGATTACGCGGCCAACCCAGCCGCGACCAACGCGCTCGTCGTCAAGCTGGTGAGCGACTACAACAACGGTTGGGTCTACTCGGCGGGGGAGGCCCAGTACTCGTGGAAGACGCAGCTGGCCGACGGCATCATCGCCAACAGCCCGGACGGGACGCTCGGTAGCTTCGACATGCCCCGGGTGCAGACGCTGATCGGCATCTCCACCCCGATCGACAAGCAGCAGGGGAAGGCCCCCAAGGCGGGCCTGACGGCGTCGGACCTGGTCACCAACCAGTTCATCGACCCGGCCGTCAAGCTGCCCGCATCGGGCTCCTGAGCCGTTGGCCGGGCTGGATCAGGCCGGCGGCGAGATCGCCCGGCGGAGGTCGTCGACCAGGTCGGGGACCTGCGCCGCTGTCGCCGCGGTGCCAAAGAGGTGGAAGTCCGGCCGTTGGAGGACCGCGGCAACGCCCAGGTCGGCGAGCCATCGGCTGTAGGCGCCATCGAGATCCTCGACGACAGCGACGCCGTCCGCCGGGGCGGCGCCGAGCGGGGCGATCGGCACCGTCCGGCCCCCGAGCGCCGCCCACCACACCGCCAACGGCCCGGGCAGCACCGGTTCCGGACCGGCACCGGTGAGGAGCACCCAGCCACCCCCGACGACGTCGTCGAAGCGGCCACGGCGGGGCCCGTGGCGGACCGTGCCCTGCCGGCCGACGGCGCCGGCGTGTGGGTCGGCGGCTCGGGTCACACCGGTCCCGAGTGGTGGGGCGGGCGGGATCTCGGAGGGGCCCGAAGCCCGGGCGACAGGCGCCATGTCCTGGTCGCGGCGGGCCGCCTCCACCTCGTCGAGCAGGCACACGATGCGCCCCAGCTCGACGGAGAACTCGATCTCCGTTCTCACCTGCGGGGCCCGTTCGCGCTCGTAGCTGTCGACGATCCGGTCGGGTGCCGTCCCCCCGAGCACCAGGTCGAGCTTCCAGGCCAGGTTGGCGGCGTCACGGATCCCCGAGCACAGACCCTGCCCGGCGAAGGGCGGCATCTGGTGGGCGGCATCACCGGCCAGCAGCACCCGGCCGCCCCGCCACCCATCGGCCAGGCGGGCCTGGAAGGTGTAGGTGGCCTGCCGCTCGATGGTGGCGTTGGCCGGCGTGAGGCCCCAGGCGGCCAGGAGCGCCCACACCCGGTTGGGATGCTCCATGGCCTCGACGGCCTCACCCGGGAGGTACATGAACTCGAAGCGACGCCGACCCCTGCCGCCCGACACCGCCGTGGTCGGCCGGGCCGGGTCGCAGACCTGGATGTTGAGCGGTTCCCAACGCGGCGTGTCGGACGGGATGACATCGACGACAAGCCACTGGTGGAGGTAGCCGAGGTCGACCAGCGGCGCGGCGATGGCGCCCCGGATGAAGCTGGAGGCACCGTCGCAGCCGACGACCCACCGGCTGACGGTGACGTCCTCCGGGATCGCCTTTGCGCTCGCGGTCGTGGCACTGGTCACCGCCACCCCGTCCCGATCGGGCGCGATGGCGGTGACCTGGCGCCCCCGGCGCAACCGGACCGTGTCCAGGCGGGCCGCGGCTGCCTCGAGCAGGCGTTCGAGATCGGCCTGGCAGAACATCATCGACGTCGGCCAGCCCGACGGTCCCGGCTCGGGGCCGGCACCGAAGCGCAAGAGGGTCAGGCCGGCCCCGTTGCGCCACTCGTAGGCGTCCATGGGCTCGGTCGACGGTGCCAGGTCGTCCATCACCCCGGCGGCCTGCAGGATCCGGGCCGCCTGGTGGTCGAGGTGGACGGCGCGCGGCAATCCGTACGGCTGGCTCTGGCGTTCGAGGACCTCGACGCGCCGGCCTCGGCGCCCGAGGAGCACGGCCAGGACCAACCCCACCGGTCCGGCCCCGACGATCGTGACGTCGACGGTCACCGCACGTTCCCCCGAGCCACGAGGGTGACGACGTCGACGAGGGCGACCACCATGGCCGCCCGGAAGAGCAGCCGCGACCCTCGCCGGCGACCGACCACGATGGCGGTCGCCACCACTCCGATCGCCACCGCCAGCGCGATGACGCCCGACGCGCCCACCCGGCCGGGACCGGCCGTCACCACGACCGTGGCGGCCAGAAGCAGGACGACCGCGATGGCCACCGAGCGGCGGCGGCCCAGGCGGTGAGGAAGGCCTCTGATGCCCGCAGCAATGTCGTCGACCAGATCGGGGGCGGCGTTCACCAGGTGGGCGCCGGCACCCAGGAGCGCGGCGGTCACCAGCGCCCACCACGGCGGCCACGGGGCGCCGGGCAACCCGAGCGAGATGAACACCACGAGAAGCGGGAAGGCCAGGCCGTAGGGCACGATCGAAGCCACCGTCCCTTTGAGCAAACCGTTGTAGGACCAGGCCAGCGCCACGGCCACCAGGTGGGCCAGCGCGGCCCGCCATCCCGAGAGAAACGACAATGGCACCACCGCCACCGCGGCGACCGCAGCGGCACGACCCACGACGCGTCGGGCGACCCCGCCCAGGGCCACTGGCTTGTCCTGGCGGGCCGCCCGGCGATCCCGCTCGGCGTCGAGCCAGTCGTTGTGCCAGCCGACCGACAGCTGCCCGGCCAGCACGGCCCCGCCCACGGTGACCACCCCGACGATCGATCGACCAGTCGACGCGCTGAGCGCGGCGGCGAAGGCGGTGACGGCCACCGTGGGCTCGGGATGGCAGGCCCGCGCCAGCGCACCTGCCGCTCGGAGGCGACCCGCCGGCAACCGCTCCACGTTGGCCACGTCCTCGGTCCTCCCGTCGGCAGCAGGACCAACGTAGGGCGCCAGATGGTGGGAGGCTTGCGTGGTGACCGATGCACCCGTCCGGGCCCGCAACGACCCGACGCAATACGACGACCTGACCACGCAGTGGTGGGACCGGCGCGGGGCGTTCGCCATGCTCCACTGGATCGCCGAGGCCCGCGCCCGGCTAGTGCCACCGGCCACGCGCCCCGGCGCGCTCCTCCTCGACATCGGTTGCGGCGCGGGGCTGCTCGCGCCCCATCTCGACGGCCGCGGGTACGCGCATGTCGGCGTGGACCTGAACCGCCTGGCCCTGTTGCAGGCCGGCGAGCACGGGGTGGCTGCCACCCGCGGCGACGTGGCGTTCCTCCCGTTCCCCGCCGGCGTGGCCGACGTCGTCTGCGCCGGTGAGATCCTCGAGCACGTGCACGACGTGCCGGCCGTCGTCGCCGAGGCCTGCCGGGTCCTGCGCCCCGGCGGGACCCTCGTCATCGACACCATCGCCGCCACCGCGCTGGCCCGGCTGCTCGTCGTCACCGTGGCCGAGCGCATCCCCGGAGGTGCGCCGCCCGGGCTGCACGATCCCGCGCTGTTCGTCGACCGCCGCGTGCTGCTCGACGAGTGCGCCCGCCACGGTGTCCGGCTGCAGCTGCGCGGCCTGCGCCCGTCGCTGTTGGACATGGCCGCATGGCTGGCGCAGCGCCGACCGACGGCCCGCATGGTGGCGACCTGGTCCACTGCGGTGCTCTTCCAGGGCGCGGGCACCAAGGCGGCGCCATGAGCATGTCCTCGGCCGTCGTCACGGGCGCAGCCAGCGCGGTGCCCCCGTCTCGTAGCCAGACTGACCTCTGGGACGGGTACTTCGGCGAGCATTTCGGCCACAACCGCTGGGCCCGCAGGATCTTCCTCTCCGCCGGCGCCGAGCGGCGCCACTGCGCGGTGGACCCGACCGTCGAGGACATCTCGACGTGGTCGACGGGCGCGCGGATGCAGCGTTACCTGACCGAGGCCATGCCGTTGGCCAAAGGTGCGGTGAGCGCCGCCCTCACTCGAGCCGGGCTCGCACTCGCCGATGTGGGCCTGCTCGTCGTCACCTCCTGCACCGGGTACGCCACCCCGGGCATCGACATCCGCCTGGCGCGCGACCTGGACATGGCGTCGGGCACCCAGCGGCTCCTGGTCGGCCACATGGGTTGCTACGCCGCCCTGCCCGGCCTGGGCGCGGCCAGCGACTTCGTCGTGGCCCGACGGCGCGCTGCCGTCCTGTTGTGCATCGAGCTGGCCAGCCTCCACGTGCAGCCCCCCACCGACGACCTCGAGCAGGTGGTGGCGCACGCGCTCTTCAGCGACGCGGCATGCGCCGTCGTGGTCGAACCGGCCGACCGTCCCGGTCGGGGGGACGGCACACCCAGCCCGGCACTGTCGGTCGTCGACGTGGTGGCCAGCACCGACGCCCGCACCGCCGACCTGATGACCTGGGACATCACCGATCTCGGTTTCCGTATGACGCTGTCGCGCCGCGTCCCCGAGGTCCTCGCCCGCCACGTCCGTCCGCTGGTCGACACGCTCCTGGCCGACCACGGCGTGGCCATCGAGGAGGTTGGCGGCTGGGCCGTGCACCCCGGCGGTCCGCGCATCCTCGACGTCGTCGTCGATCGTCTCGGTCTGCGCCAGGACGACCTCGCTGCGTCGCGCCAGGTGCTGGCCGAGCACGGCAACTGCTCCTCGGCGACGGTCCTCCTTGTCCTCGACGAATTGCGCCGCAACCGCCCACTGCGACCGTCGTCCTACGTGGTCGCCCTGGCCTTCGGGCCGGGGCTGACGCTGTACGCGGCTCTCCTGCGAGCCGAGCCGGCAGGCCGCGCAGTAGGCTACGGACCGGGAAGGGGGCAGACATGACCGAGAAGTCTCCCCGCAAGACGAACGCCAAGAAGCCCAGCCGCTCCATCAAGGAGAAGCGCCAGGACAAGAAGGCCAAGCAGGAGACCCGCAAGGGTCTGATCCGGTAGGGCCCTAGAACACCTCGGCGAACAGGTCGAGCATGGCTCGCCAGGAGCGCTGGTCGGCGCGCTCGTCGTACTTGGTCGCCGGGTTGGCGCCGTCGGCGGCGGGGTTGGTGAAGCTGTGCACGGCCCCGCCGTAGAGGTTCAGCCTCCAGTCGACGCCGGCCGCCCGCATCTCCTCCTCGAACGCCAGGCGCTGCTCCGGGGGGATGATCGGATCGTCGGCACCGATGTTCACCAGCACCTTGCCCGTTATGTTGGCGGCGTCCTCGGGCCGGCTGGTCGACAGACCCGAGTGGAAGCCGACGACGGCCTTCAGGTCGGCTCCGCTGCGGGCCAGCTCCAGGGACATGGTGCCACCGAAGCAGTACCCGATGGCGGCCACCCTGGTCGGGTCGGCGTGCTCGTCGGCCAGCAAGGCGTCGAGCCCCGCCTGCGCGATCCCCCGCACACCGAGCGGATCCGCGCTCAGCGCGCCGAAGCGGGCCCCGACGTCCTCGGGCTGCAGCCGCTTGCCGTCGCCGTAGTAGTCGAGGGCGAGGGCCACGTAGCCGAGCTCGGCTAGCCGGTGGGCCGTATGCCTGGCCAGGTCGTCGAGTCCTCCGGCGTCGTGGGAGATCAGGATCGCCGGGCGCTTTCCGGTCCGGCTGTCGTCGACGGCCAGCTGGCCGACCAGGCGGGTGCCCTCGTAGGAGTACTCGGTCTCACCAGTGCGCACATGGGCCTCCGGGTCGTGGTCCGCCTGTCACGAGGCGAACGGTCTCTTGCCGCGCCGCATGGTAATCGTCCGGCTCACGCCGGAGCTCGCCCGTCCGACTCACCCGAGGCCATCTCGGCGGCCCGCCGGCGGTCCAGCTTGCCGTTCGCGGTCAGCGGCACTTCGGGCAGCGTGAACCAGGCGCGGGGGACCTTGTACGGCTCCAGCGTCTGGCGACACTGCCGGACGAGCGCATGGCGACGGGCTTCGGGATCGAGGTCCCGGGCGCGTTCCGTCCAGACGACCCCGGCGATCGGCACGGCGCCCAGTCGGTCGTCGGCCCGGGCCACCACCACGGCGTCGCGGACCAGCGCGGATCCTCGGAGCGCGTCCTCGACCTCGCTGGGGTAGACGTTGAAGCCTCCGACGATCATCATCTCCTTGATGCGGCCGGTGATGTAGAGGATCCCGTGCTCGTCGAGGTGACCGACGTCGCCGGTGTGGTACCAGCCGTCGTCGTCGGTCGGCAGGGGAGCGATGCCGGCCGAGGAGATGTAGGCGATCCCCCGATCTCGGTCCGGGCGACCGAGGATCTCGCCATCCTCACCGGGCCGGGCGTCGTCACCATCGGCGTCGACGATCCGCATCGGGGTCCCCTCGGGCACGCGCCCCACCGAGCCGGGCCCCCGCCGCCCGGCCATCACGTCCTCGTAGCGCTCGAGGGCCGCCACGCCCCCTTCCGTCGAACCGTACGCCTGCAGCACGGGGACGCCGTAGCGGGCCTGGAACGCCTCGCCGGTGGCCAGCGGGAGGGGTGCGGTGCCCGACGTGACGTAACGGAGCGACCCGAGGTCGAGCGTCTCCTCTGTGAACGCCAGCGTGTGGACCATGGCCGGGGTCAGCTGGAGGGTGTCGAGGCGGTAGCGGGCAGCCATGCGTTGGACGACCTGCACGTCGAACTTGGAGACCAGCAGGACGGGACGTCCGACGTACATGCGGAACAGCATCCGGCCCACGCCGGCGACATGGCCGAACGGGTTGAAGTTCAACGCCGGAGGTGTGCCCGCCGCCGCGGTGCGGGGACGGAACTCGGCGGACCTGGAGTAGGCACCGGCCGTCATGCGCGGCCCGGCGCCCAGCTTCTTGTGCCGGTGGAGGATCGCCTTGGGCTCGCCGGTCGTCCCCGACGTGAAAAAGACCGCAGCGATGTCATCCCCGTCGGGCACCAACCTGGAGCCGTTCGGCGCGCGTCGGGTGACGTCGTCCAGCCCCTCCGGCGTCACCGCCACGACCGGCCAGCGGTTGGGAGCCTGGAGGCTGGTGACGGCCACGACCGCCTTCACCTGCGCCAGCTCGAACCGGCGGGTGGCCTCGGGCTCCGGCGTGAGCCCCCCAACCGCGGCGATGGTGGCGCCGAGCCACCAGCAGGCGAACACGGCTACGACCCAGCTCGGGTCGTTCCACAGGTAGAGGCCGACGGTGTCGCCGGGACCGATGTCCAGCTCGCGCAGCACGACCGCCAGATCATCGGCGCCGGCGGCGATGTCCGCGTAGGAGCGCTCGCGACCATCGGGAGTGACGACGAACGCCGCGTCCGGGTCGTCGCGAAGGCGCAGCGCAAACATCTCACAGGCCGTCCCCGGTGATGGACGCGCCTCGACCCCCGCCGCCGTCACGACCTCCTGATGTCCTTCCACGGAAGGTCCCGATCGACGGCCGGCTCCCGCGGCAGACCCAGGGCCCGCTCACCCAGGATGTTGCGTTGCAGCTCGGACGACCCACCCGCGATGGTGGCCGAGCGGATCCTGAGGAAGCTGTACACGCTGGCGGCCGCCCACTTGTCGTCGGGGGCGTGGGCCAGACCGTTCAACCCCTCCATGTCCAACGAGAGGTTCTGGAGGGCTTGCGCGCTCTCGCTGTTGTACAGCTTGAGGATGGACGCCTCCGGCCCGGCCGCTCGCCCGGCCCGACGCTGCGCCTCGATGCGCATGCGGGTCCAGGCGGTGATCCGGTCCCGGCTGTAGGCCGTGACCAACCGCTGGCGGAGTGCAGGGTCCGAGACCCGCCCATAGTGCCTCCGCAGCGCCTCGACGCTGCGACCGACGGCCATCCCCGGATGGGCTGACCCGCCGCCGGCGCCGGCACCGCGCTCGTAGGTCAGGAGGGCGCTGGCGATCGCCCACCCCTGTCCCAACTCGCCCATCCGCATCTCGTCCTCACACTCGGCATCGTCGAAGAACACCTCGTTGAAGAACGCCTCTCCGGTGATCTGGCGCAGCGGCCGTACGGTGACGCCCGGCTGGTCCATCCGGATGAAGAAGATGCTGAGGCCCTGGTGCTTCGGCACCTCGATGTTCGTGCGGGCCAGGAGGAAGCCCCATTGAGCGCGGTGGGCGTGGCTGGACCACACCTTCTGGCCGTTGACGAGCCACTGGTCGCCGTCGCGCACCGCCCTCGTCGACAGACCCGCCAGGTCCGACCCGGCGCCCGGCTCGCTGAACAGCTGAACCCATATCTCCTGCTGCTTGGCGATGGGCTCGAGGAACCGGGCCCGCTGCGCTTCTGTGCCCCAGTGCAGCAACGCCTGAGCGACGTTCATGCCGAGCGGATTGTCGGAGCGGGGCACCTTGTAGGTTCGCAGGACGTTGTTGACCACTGCGGCCCGCGACGGCTCCAGGCCCAGGCCTCCGTAGCTGACAGGCCAGGTGCTGTAGTACCAACCGGCCCCGCCCAGCCGCTCCCACCAGTCGGCGGCGTCCAGCGTGGCGCGCGCCTCGGCCAACGCCGCAGCATCGTCGTGGTCGATGGCCTCGACCCACGCATCCGGAAGGTTCGCCCGCAACCATCCGTCCACCTCGGCGCGGAGGCTCACGTCGTCCTCCGGTACCACTCGAGCAGTCACGAGGCTCCTCCCGACGGAGATGTTCGAAGACGGTCGGCCACCATCCGACCGACCGGTCGGTCAGTCGAGATGATGCACGGAGGTTCGTGGCGTGTCAAGCGTCACCGTCGGGGCGGACGGCGACCGACCGCATCAGCAGGTCGGCGATGGCCTGGCCGAGCTCCGCCGACGAGCTCGGACCGCGAGGCTGATACCACTTGTAGGCCCAATTGCAGGCGCCGATGAAGCTGTTGGCGACGATGGTGGGACTGGTGGACAGCACGAAGTGGCCCTCGGCCACACCCTGCTCGATCAGATCGGTGAGGACCTGTTGGTACTCGCGCCTGCACTGCGTGACGCGAGCACGCAGCCTCGAGGGGAGCTCGGCGTCCTCCTCGTAGAACACCTGGAGGATGCGGCTGTTGTCGCACGTGTACGCCACGCGCTCGACCAACATGGCACGGAGGGCAACGTGCGGTGATGCCCCTTCGATGGCGATGCGCCGCGCCTGGGCGATGTTGTCCCTGACCACCGCCTCGCACACCGACGCGAGGAGCTCTTCCTTCCCGCTGAAGTAGTGGTAGAGCGCGGACTTGCTGAGACCGACCTCGGCGGCGATGTCGTTCATCGAGGTGGCCCGATAGCCGCGACTCCCGAAGATCGTCACCGCTCTGCTCAGGACCTCCTGACGCTTGTCCGGTCCTGGCTTCGTCACGGTTCGCGCCGTAGCCACCGTCCCCGACATCAGGAGGGGCGCGTCGCTTGCCCGGGCGCCACCGCCGGGGGAGGCTCGGTGTCGGCCGCCGACGGTATGTCGACCGTCGGCCGGTCGCGGGTGGGCAGCAGCACGGTCGCCAGAGCGCGGCAGGTGATCTCACCTCGCTGGTTGGCCCCTTCGACAGCGATGTCCACCTCGGCGGTCCGGTCCGTCTGGCGCTTGGCCACCACGGTCCCGCTCACCCGGTGGGCGTCTCCGAGGTAGTTGAACTTGTGGATGGAGGCGGAGAGCTTCCACAGCCATCCGGCGTCGCCGGCCCAGTTCGTCACCAGGTGGACCATCCAGTTCGTGCGGATGGCTCCGTAGTCGTAGGCGCGCGGGTGACCGAGCCGCTGCGCCCAGTCGTCGTCCCAGTGGCAGCGCTGGGCGCTGTCGGGGATCCCCAGTGGGTTCGAGGTGTAGAACTTCGGGATGCGCTTGCGGTTCTTGAAGGCGACCTTGCTCGTTCCCCCGCCGTAGCCACCCCACCCGATGGCCATGTGGTACGTGATGATGTCGGTCAGGGTGATGGGACCCTTAGCGATCGGACCCAGGCGGTCATCTTCGCTCACGTCCTCCCAGAACCGAGGATCGGAGCCCCGCACTTCCTCGTGCTCGTAGAGCTCGTCGAGAGCGGCCATCTCCGCGTCGGTGTAGACGTGGGGCTGGATGTCACGGTACTTGCCCGACGACGCCGACGCCTCCCGCTCGGCGTGCCAGAAGTCCACGAAGCGGACCGAGAGCGGTGAGGGCATGTCGTCGCTGGAGAACTCCGTCCGCTGCGACACCAGCGCGCCCGTGCCGCCCGCGAAGGAGCTGGACTTGAGCTCGGCACCGTCCAGGCACTGCAGGCGGCGAAGGGGACGGCCCGGGCGCACGGGCGCGCAGAACACCCAACGCTCGCCGCACATGTACTGGCCCATCCCGGCCAGGGGGTCGCCGCCCGACATGGCCTCCGCCTGCGCCGCGGTCCACGACACCGGGACCGCCGTGCCTGCGGACATCGGGTACATGGGCGGTGCGATGGGCCCCTGCCACGGGGACGACTCGGCATACGGCGCGTCGCACCACAGGGGGTTGTCGTCGCCGTAACCGAGGGCGAAGTGCCTCATCGACTCGTGGCTCGGCACCTCGTTGTGCGCCTGCTGCCGGCTGCGGACGGGTATCCCCTTCCGCCGCCGCAGCCTGTCAATGTTCGCCTGTGTAAGTCGTGCGGGGCTGGGGCCCCCGCTCTGACGAGCCGGCGGGTTGGGGTTCCCGCCGGCCAGAGAACTCGGTCGTGACTCCATGTCTGCCTTCCTTCCTCGCGTCGGCTAGCCGTGCGCTCGACGAGCCTGGAGCCCGCGGGTGATCACGATTCGTTGGATCTCGTTGGTTCCCTCACCGATGATCATCAAGGGAGCGTCCCGGAAGTAGCGCTCGACCGGGAAGTCGGTCGTGTAGCCGTACCCGCCGTGGATCCTCATCGCCTCGGTGGCCACCTCCAGTGCCATCTCGGATGCGTACAGCTTGGCCATGCCCGCCTCGATGTCGGCCCGCTCCCCCCGCTCGAACTTCTCTGCCGCGGACCGGACCAGGAGACGGGCGGCCTCAACCTTGGTGGCCATGTCCGCCAGCTTGAAAGAGATCGCCTGGTGCTTGA
The DNA here is from genome assembly GCA_965276635.1 of Acidimicrobiales bacterium. Lineage (GTDB taxonomy): Bacteria > Actinomycetota > Acidimicrobiia > Acidimicrobiales > Palsa-688 > CBDIBC01. Next base: position 1,195,055 of record CBDIBC010000005.1, read on the forward strand.
TGATGGGGACGCCGAAGGTCTCACGCTGCTCGGCGTAGCTCAGTGCGGCATCCAAGGCCGCCCGGCCGACGCCGAGCGCCCGGGCCGCCACATTGATCCGGCCCAGCTCCAGGGATCCCAGGATGTAGTGCAGGCCCTCCCCCAGGCCCGAGGCGCCGCCCAGCACCGCATCGGCCGGCACCCGGTGGGCCGAGTAGGACATCTCCACGGTCTCGATCCCCTTGTAGCCGAGCTTCTCGATCTGACGCGAGACAGTGATGCCGCCGGAGGCTGGCCCGGGCTCCTTCTCCACCAAAAAGCACGTCACCCCCTCGGGCGTCCGGGCGGCCAGGGCGACCAGGCCGGCGCGCTCACCGTTGGTCACCCACATCTTCGTCCCGTCGATGATGTACTCGTCGCCGTCTGGGGTGGCGCGACACCGGAGGGCTTTCGTGTCGCTGCCCGCGTCGGGCTCGCTGAGGCTGAACGCGGCCCTGATGTCGCCCGCGGCCAGCTTCGGCAACCAGTGCTCCTTCTGGGCGTCGGTGCCGTGACGGCCGATGAGGTTGGTGACGATCGTGTGGGTGTTGAGGACACCGGCCAGGGACATCCAGCCGTAGGAGATCTCCTCCACCAGCCTGGCGTAGGTGGGCACGTCGAGGCCGTAGCCGCCGTACTCCACGGGCACCCTGGCGCCGAACAGGCCGAACTCCCGCATCTGCGCGACCCAACGCTCCGGGTACTCGTCGGCGTGCTCCAGCCGTGACGCGCCGGGGGTCACCTCTTTCTCGACCCAGCTCCGGACGGCCTCGACGATGTCGGCGGCTACGTCTTCATCGACTGTCACTGTCACGTCGTATACCTCCATGTTCGTGTCGGACACCTGCAGCGCGTCGGGCTAGAGCACGATCGACCGATCGCGGAGCTCGGCCACCTCGGCCGCCGTCATGCCGATCTCTCGCAAGACCGCGTCGGTCTCGGCGCCGGCCTCGGGTGCGGGCGCGACGGTGGTCTCGAACCGGCTGAACCGGGCGGGCGGGCGGGGCTGGACGATGCGACCGAGCGTCGGATGACGGGCCTCTTCCAGCGCGCCGGGCGCCATTGCGGCGATGGTCTCGACCACGTCCTGGAGCGCCACCGCGGGCATGCACGGCACTCCGTGCGCTCGCATCAGCTCGATGACGCTGTCGGTCGGGAGGACGGCGAGCGCAGCCCCGACCTCACGCATGATCCGCCCGCCGTTGCGGAGCCTGTCGTCGAGGCTGGCCAGGGCCGGGTCCTCCAGGCGATCCTCGAGGCCGACAGCCGTAACCAGGGCCCGCCACTGCGCGTCGGTGACGGTTATCAGGGAGACGAACCCGTCCGCAGTCGCCGTGAGCCGAAAGCTGCCTGCGATGGGAGGAACCTCCGTGACCGGATCACGGCAGGTGTGGTTCATCATACCGTCGGGCCAGATCAGGCTCAGAGCCACGTCCAGCATGGATATCTCGACGTGGGTGCCCCGACCGCTGCGTCCTCGCCCGAAGAGTGCAGCCAGCACGGCCTCGGCCGCCACCAGGCCGGTGGCCTTGTCGACCACACCGTGGCGCACCAGGGTCGGATCGCCCCCCTTGGGCGCCTGCAGCGCGGCCATCCCGGACAGGGCCTGGACCACATGGTCGTAGGCCGGCATGGCCGCCAGTGGACCCTCTCGCCCGAAACCGTTTATGGAAAGGTAGACCAGCGACGGGAAACGGTCGCACAGCGCCTCGGGGCCCAGCCCGAACCGCTCCATGACCCCAGGCCGGAAGTTCTGCACGAAGACGTCGGTCCCCTCCACGAGGCGTAGCACGACCTCGGGGCCACCTGGCTGGCGGAGGTCGACCACGACCGACCGCTTGGATCGGTTGAGGTTGGCGAAGTACGCGGAGAACCCGGCCCGTCCGGTGCCGACTCGACGGACGACCTCACCACCGGGCGGTTCGACCTTCACGACGTCGGCGCCCTGATCGGCGAGGATCATGGTGGCGTAGGGGCCGGTCATGTTGGCGCTGAGGTCGACGACCCTGAGCCCGGCCAGGGGGCCCGATGCTCGCTCGGGGTGAACAGGCTCGGTCGCGGTGGACGGCGCTGCGGACCGATTCGATTTGCCCCCTTGCTCCATCGCCGCCCTCCCCCGGAAGTCGTGAACTGTACGCCACAAGGTAGCACCCGACCGACCGGTCGGACGCCTCGGAGGTCGGCTCGGGCTCACGATCGGGATCGATCGGCAACCGGGGACCCGCACCTACACGACGGCGCGACCCGCCCGGAGCGAGCGCCGCTGCGCCTCGTCGTAGCCGAGCTCGACGAGGATCTCATCGCTGTGCTGGCCGATCCCGGGGGGCGGTGACCGCACCGAAGGCGGCGTGCGACTGAACCGGGGCGCGGGAGCAGGCTGGAGAACGCCGGCGACGCTCATGAACGTCCCTCGATGGACGTTGTGGGCGCTGCCCGGTGCCTCGGCCATGGACAGCACCGGCGAGAAGCAGGCGTCGCTGTCGCCGAAGGCGCCGACCCAGTGCTCGAGCGTGTGGGCCGCGACGGCCCTGGCAACGGCCTGCCGCATGTCGGGCCAGCACGCTCGATCCAGGCGGTCGGGCCAGCGTCCCGGGTCGAGGCCGAGGATTCCCATGAGCCGCAGGTAGAAGCGCCGTTCCAGCGCGCCGACCGCGACCAGCCTCCCGTCGGCAGTCTCGTAGGTGTCATAGAAGGGCGCACCCGAGTCCAGGAGGTTCGTCCCCCGCCTGTCATCCCAACGTCCTTGGGCGCGCAGACCGTGGATGCTCGTGGTCAGCAGGGCGGCGCCGTCGACCATGGCGGCGTCGACGACCTGCCCCTCGCCGCTGGACGTCCGCTCGACCAGCGCGGACAGCACACCGACGAGGAGCAGCATGCCGCCTCCGCCGAAGTCCCCCACCAGGTTGAGCGGGGGAACCGGCCGCTGGCCTTCCCGCCCGATGTGGTGCAAGGCGCCGGCCGCGGCAAGGTAGTTGATGTCGTGCCCGACACGTCGCGCCAGCGGACCGTCCTGTCCCCAGCCGGTCATGCGGGCGTAGACGAGTCGTGGGCTCTCGCCCCAGCACGGCTCCGGACCGAGGCCGAGCGCCTCCATCACCCCAGGCCGGAATCCCTCCAGGAGGACGTCCGCCGCCCGGACGAGGCGCAGCACGACGTCTCGCCCCTCGCCGCTCTTGAGGTCGACAGCAATCGAGCGCCGCCCCCGCCGGAGGGGATCGTGCGACGCCGACGGCGCGACGTCGCCCGGGACGCGATCGACCGTCACCACGTCAGCACCCAGGTCAGCCAGCACCATGGCGGCGAACGGCACTGGACCCAAAGCAGCGAGCTCGACCACGCGCACGCCGGCGAGTGGCCCCGAGCCCTCGCCCGTCACCGCCACGTCTTCGTCCATCACTCGTCTATCTGGGGCCGTCGGCGCATCAGAGCCGAACGGCGGCAACGGGCGACCAGCTCGTCGCGCTGGTTCAGGCCTCGATGCTCGAGCTCGACGATCCCGGCACTCGGACGGGATGCGGAGGCCCGGCTCCCAACCACCTCGGTCTCCACATGGATCGTGTCTCCGTGGAACACCGGAGCGGGGAAGGTGATCTCGCCGAAGCCCAGGTTGGCGACGGTCGTACCGTGCGTCAGCTCCGGAACCGAGAGGCCGACGACCAGACCCAGTGTGAAGAGGCTGTTCACCAGGCGCTGGCCGAACTCGGTGTGGCTGGAGAACTCGGCGTCGAGGTGTAGCGGCTGGGGGTTCATGGTGAGGGTGCTGAACAGGACGTTGTCCGCTTCGGTCACCGTCCGGCGGATGGCGTGGCGCACGACGAGTCCCACGGTGAGCTCTTCGAACCAGCGCCCCGACGCCATCGCTATGGGTCGACGGTCCAGGCCGGTTCACGCTTCTCGGCGAAGGCTCGCGGACCCTCCAGGGCATCGGGATGAGCCCGATGAGCCACGATGGAGTCCCAGCCGGCCTGCAACGCGTCGGCCATGGGTAGCTCCACGGCCGCCCAGATGGCCCGCTTGGTCCGCTCCACCGCCGTCGGGGATGCCTGCGCGGCTCGATCGGCGACCTCCAGCGTCCGGTCCAGCAAGTGATCGAGGGGGACCACCTCGTTCACCAGCCCGATGCGGAGCGCGTCGGCCGCACCGATGCGACCGGCGCGGCCGAGCGCGGCAAGGGCGAGCGCGTTGCCCACGCCGATGCGGTGGAGGAGCGAGATGGGCTCGAGGGCGCTGACCTGTCCGACCGACACATGGGGATCGACGAACGATGCCGTGTCGGCGGCCACCACGTAGTCGGCATCGGCCACGAAGTGCAGCCCCCCACCCGCACAGACGCCGTTGACGGCCACGATGGTCGGCAACCAGATGCCGTGGTTCAGCGCCGTCATCTTGGTCACCTCGTGGACGTTGTTCGAGGTCTGGGGCCGGAAGCCCCCCCGCGCCTCGACCTGCTTGAGGTCCATGCCGACACAGAAGCCCCGCCCGGTGCCGGTCACCACGACAGCGCGGAGCTCCGGCCGGCGCTTCACCTCGGCCCACGCCGCCTGGAGGTGCCGGTGGGCGGCATCGTCCATCGCGTTCAGGCTCTCGGGCCGGTTCAAGGTCACGATGGCGATCCGCTCCCGGACCTCGAGCTCGACCTCAGACACGGGCGCTGCTCCTCTCGTTCGTCCTGGCTGGCGTCATGGCCGCGGCAGCCCGAGGATCCGCTGGGCGACGATGTTCCGCTGTATCTGCTCGGCACCCCCGTAGATGCTGGCGGCACGGGAGAAGAGGTACCGCTGACCCACACCCTCGTCGATTCCAGTGTGGGATGCCGCGCCGGCCGCGTCGAGCTCGAGGCCTCCCAGCGCCTGCTCGGCTCGGATCATGAGCAACTTGTCGATCGACGAGTGCGGGCCGGGCGCCGCTCCCTTGGCGCGCCGCGACAGGCTCTCCGTCAGTCGGAGTCGGCAGGCCTCCGAGGCCACGTAGCACCGAGCGAGTGCCATCCGGCGATCGTCGTCTCCCACAGTCGCCTGGTCGAGCTTGGTCAGCAGTGCTCGCCACGACGCCACCATGCCGAGCTCGGACGGCCCCCGCTCGTAAGCCAGGACCGTCGTCGCCAAGGGCCAGCCGTCGCCCTCGGCTCCGAGACGGTTGGCCTCGGCCACGAGCGCGTCGTCGAAGAACACCTCGCAGAACCGCTCACCGCCCCAGGCCTGACGGAACGGGCGCACCGTCACCCCAGGGGTGCTCATGGGCACGATCAGGCACGAGATCCCCTTGTGCCGGGGCACGCTGCGGTCGGTCCTGGCCAGCAGCAGGCACCATTCGGCGAACTGGGCACCGCTCGTCCACAGCTTCTGGCCGTTGATGCGGTAGACGTCGCCGTCGCGCTGGGCGAACGTGCTGAGGGCGGCCAGGTCGGAGCCGGCCCCGGGCTCGCTGAAGCCCTGGCACCACTGGGTGTCACCCTTGAGCAGGGGGACCAGGTGCTCCTGGCGTTGCTCCTCGGTGCCGTAGGCCAAGATGGCCCGGCCCAGCCAACCGAGCGGTCCGGCGGGATTGGGGATGCTCGCCGTCCCGAGCTCCTCGTTGATGATTGTCTCGTGCAGCGGGCTGAGGTCACGACCTCCGTACGCCGCCGGCCAGCTGACTCCGAGCCAACCACCCTCGTAAAGGGTGCGGCGCCACGCGGCGCGGAACTCGTGCTCCTTCAGCGTGTCCCCGGGATCGGGCTCGGGCCCCGGATCGTGGATCGTGAGCCATGACCGGAACTCGGCCCGGAACATCGCTTCTTCAGGGCTGTCGTCGTAGTCCACTGATCCCCGATCAGGCGGTGAGGGCGTGAAGGTGGGCGAGCTCGTCGCCGAGCACGTGCCGGTCCGCCATGGCGCGCCGCAGGTACAGATGGGCCGAGCAGTCCCATGTCATCCCCATCCCCCCGTGAACCTGGATGGCCGCTTCGCAGACGGTCCTGGCCGCCTCGGCGCAGTAGGCCTTGGCCGTATGGGCGGCTCGCACCGACTCGGCGGCATCGCGGTGCTCGAGTGCCCATGCCGCGAAGCGGGTCACGCTCCTGGCCCCTTCCAGGGACGTGCGCGATTCGGCGAGCAGGTGCTGGACAGCCTGGAAGGAGCCGATCGGCACGCCGAACTGCTCGCGGGCCTTGACGTGCTCGACGGCGGCCTGCAGGGCGCCGTCCATCACGCCCACGGCATCCGCGGCCAAACCGGTCCAGGCTCGTGCGCTCCAGGCTTCGAGGGCCTGCGGGGAGACTCGACCACCGGGCGGCTCCATGTCCGCCGATGCGTCGAGGTGCACGGCACGCAGGCACCGCGTCTGGTCGAAGCCCTGGAGCCGGTCGCCGAGCTGGACGAGGACGATCTCGTCGCCATGGCGGGCCAGCGCGGCGGCGGCGCCGCCGGCATCCCAGGCCACGGCCTCGGCATCGGTGACGTCCGCCAGGTGCTGGAGCCCCGGGTCGAGCGCGACGGCCAGGCGACGCTCGCCGGCGACGAGGGGAGCGAGCGCCTCTGCTGTCGAACCGGCACACACCAGGAGCTGCATGGCGAGGACGGTGCTGCCCAGGAACGGGGCTGGCGCCAGGGCCCGGCCGAAGGCTTCGGCGACGATCGCCACGTCGACGAAGGTGCCGATCCCCCCCAGATCGGCCGGCACCCCCAGCCCGAGAAGGTCGGCGTCGGCGACCAGGCGCCAGAGGCGCCGATCATCGAGCTCCAGGAGGTCCTTCACCGAGCCGGGGACCGACTTGTCGAGCAGGGCAACGACCGTCTCCTCGAGGAGAGCCTCTTCGCCGTTGAGCAATGCATCCACGTCGCGGACCCCTCCCTCCGTCACCCCTGATCCGTCCGACCGGTCGGTCGGACGACCCGGGCTGTCGAATCTAACCACGCGTCGCGGTGGCGTCAACCAAACCGAAGGGATCCTGGCTGCCCCGCGCCGCAAGCATCTCGGTCAGCTCCCCGAGCAGCGGGGCTGCCGTCAGCGGGAACGCCCCCTCCCCGATCGCCTGCCACGGGAGCCCGAGCACTCGTCGAGCGCCCCACTCGGGATGCACCACCTCACCGAAGAACCCCCGAGCAGCCAGGTCCTGGTCGTTCACCAGGTCAGGGGCGGACAGCACGGGTGAGGCGGCCACACCGGCCGCCTGCAACCCCTCGGTCAACGCCCCGGCGTCGAGATCGGACAGCAGGTCGACCAGGCAGTCGTCGAGGGCTGCGTGGTGGAGCCAGCGGCTCTCCCCGGTGGCGAACTCGGCTCGACCGAGCGCGGGCGGCTCACCCAGGACGGCTCGCAGGGCCACCCAACCGGCGTCGCCGTCGACCGAGATGGCGATCCAGCGGTCGCCGCCCACCTGGTACACACCACCCGGTGCGTACGGCGCCTGCCGGTTCGACCCGTCGTCGGGGTCGCCTCCGAGCCCGGCATCGTGGGCAGCCAGGTACTCGTTGAAGCGGCCGGCCACCAGCTCGGCCATGGAGAAGTCGACGGCCGCGCCGCGGTCGCGATCGCTGCTCACCGCCCAGGCCGCCGCCACCGTGGCCAGCGCGTAACCGGTGATCAGATCAGCCCAGGCCATGTCGAAGGTGACGGCCCCCCCGTCGGGGGTCCTCGTCAGGTACACCAGCCCGCAGGAGGTGTGCAGGTTGTAGGCGTACGTCCGGTACCTGGACAGCGGCCCGGTGTGGCCATAGCCCGACGAGCTGAGGGCCAGCATGTGCGGGTGCTCCCGGTTCAGCCTGGCGGCATCCAGTCCCAGTCGGGTGGCGCGGCTCGGGCCCAGGTTCTCGATGACGACGTCGCTGTTCCCGAGGAGGTCGTCGACGGCCGTCCGGTCCTGCTCGAGGTCGATGGTCAGACTGCGCTTCGAATGGTTCATCAAGGCGAAGTAGGCGGCACGGTTCAGGCCCGCGGTCCCGTCGACGTACGGTCCGCGCCGGCGGTACATGTCCATCCGCTGGGGATCCTCCACCTTGATGACACTGGCGCCCATGGCGCCGAGCAGGGCACTCGCCAGCGGCGCGGCGAGGACGTGGCCCACCTCGAGCACGCGGAGATGTTGGAGACTGTGCGGCCCACCCGCGGCGCGCGTCGCGGCCGCGGCCGGCTCGGTGACGACGAACGGCGCGCCGACAGATCGGAGGTGGGCGCCTTCGACGTCCGCCGTACGGACCGCATGGCGCGTGGCGAACTGCTCCAGGTTGAGCAGCTCCGACATGGTGTACATCGCCGTGGCGGGAACCCCTTCGGCCTGGAGGCGGCGCTCGCAGTCCATCTTGGTCAGCTTCCCGATGAGGGGGACGAGCGCGGCGTCGATGTCGTCGGCTCGCTCGATGCGATCGTTCGCCGTGGCGTAGGTGATCGCCCACGACGGCTGATCCAGGGCGCGGATCAGTCCCTGCCACTGGTGGTCCTCCATGGCCGAGATGCGGATCAGTCCGTCGCTGGTTTCGAAGTTTCCGGCCGGGGCCCCGTAGCGCCGGGCCCCGCTGGCTCCGCTGCAGTTCAACAGGGCGAGGCCGCAGGCCAGCACCGGGCCCGTGGCGATCCCGGCCTCTTGGGCCGAGAGATCGAGGTGCACCGCAGCATCACGGCGGCGGGCCAGGTCCACCGCGTGGCAGGCGGCCAGCGCCGCGGCATGGCCGGCGGCGATGAGGCCCTGGTTCCCGGCCAACCGGATCGGGCGCCCCGTACGCGGATCGCGAACGGTGTGCAGGAGACCACATGCAGCCGAGACGGTCAGCTCGGAGCCTCGCCAGTCACCACGGCGACCCTGCAGGCCGTGGGGGGTGATGGTCACCCACGCGCCGGCCCGCCGACCCTGGACCAGGCGCAGGTAGTCGAGGCTCGGCCAGGGCAAACTGGCCGGCGCGCCCCCGACCCGGTCGCAGACCACGATGTCAAACGCGTCGAAGGCGTCGATGGATGCGAACGACTCGCACTCCAGGATCGTCTTGCCCTCGTCGAGGAGCATGGACAGCACCGACCGACCATCCGGCCCGTCAGCCCGCGGCTCCAGCCGGCGCAGGAGCGAACCGGGCTCGGGCACCGTGGAGACGCTGGCGCCGAGCGACCGCAACACCGACGTCGCCGTCGCCCCGGCCACATGATCGCCCAGCTCCAAGACCCGCAGACCCCGCAGGAAGGTCGCGCCCATCTCCGAGTCGTCGTGCACAGCAGCAGCCTCCTTGGTCCAGCAGCGCTTCTCGGGCGTCTCGGCTAGGGGGCCGTCACAGCCGCTCGAGGATCGTGCCCGTGGCCAGGCCCCCGCCACAGCACATCGTCACCAGCGCCGTGGTCTGGTCCCCACGGTGCAGCTCGTGAACCGCCTTGGTGATCAGCACGGTCCCGGTGCTGCCGAGGGCATGTCCGAGCGCGATCGCCCCCCCGTTGGGATTGACCCGCTCGTGGTCGGGCTGGATCTCTCGCTCCCAGGCCAGGACCACGGACGCGAACGCCTCGTTGATCTCGATGAGATCCATGTCCGCGATGGTCATCTTGTTCCGTCCGAGGAGCCGGTTGGTGGCCGGGATGGGGCCGGTCAGCATCAGCTCCGGATCGCTGCCCACCAGGCAGGTGTCAACGACACGCGCCAGCGGCCGCAAGCCGAGCTCGTCCGCCTTCGATCTGGTCACGAGCAGGACAGCCGAGGCGGCGTCGGCGATCTGGGAGGACGTCCCGGCCGTGTGCACACCGTCGGGGCGAGCCACCGGCTTGAGGTTCGTCAGGCCGGCGAGGGTCGTGTCGCGGGGGCACTCATCGACGGAGACGTGGTGGGTCGTGTCGAGCGGCTTTCCTTCCTCGTCGAGATCGGGAACGTCGACCTCGACGATCTGGCTTTCGAACCGGCCTTCGTGCACGGCATCCTTGGCGCGCGACTGTGAGTCGAGGCCGAGCTGATCGGTCTGCTGCCTGGTGATGCCCCACCTGTCCGCGATGCGCTCGGCCGCCTCGAACTGTGTCGTGTACTCGAACCGGGCCCGGTAGGAGCGGGTGATCGATTTCCCCAGACCCTTCCCCAGGCTCGAGCCCATCGGGACGCGGGTCATGTTCTCCACCCCGCACGCCACGGCGACATCGATCACGCCGGCGGCCAGGAGCGCAGTGGCGACGTTGAACGCCTGCTGCGACGAGCCACATTGTGAGTCGACCGTGGTCGCCGCCGTCTCGATGGGGAAGCCGGCGATGAGCGACGCAGTGCGGGTCACGTTGAAGCTCTGCATCCCCACCTGGCCGATGCAGCCGCCGACGACCTGGTCGATGGCGGCCGGGTCGATCGTCGAGCGCTCGACGACCGCGCCCAGAGCTGCGGCCAGCATGTCGGCGGAGTGGAACCCCGACAGCCCCCCGCCCCGCCTTCCGATGGGCGTCCTCACGGCCTCGACCACCACGACGTCTTGCACGACGGCTCCTTGCTCACAGGTCCGTGTACGGCACCGAACCCGTCTGGCCGGGCTCCCCCCGTACTCGTCCGACCGGTCGGTCGGCCGTGCTGCAAGCTACCACGTGCCGTGGAGCGGCCGCCGGGTGCTGCGAGCCCGGGGCGGGCCTTGCCGCACCATCTGTGGGTGAGGCCACCGGCGGCCTGCGTGCACGGTGCGAGGAGGACGAAGGTCGACGACCGACTCCCCTCGGCCCGGATCGCGGTGATGCCACGAACCTCCGCGCCGTCACCCTTGAGCTTGGCGGCGACGTCCAGTGTGTGCGAGAGGACCTCGGGCGCACCGCTCGGGGAACGATACGCGCGCTTGCAACCCGGGCGAACCGGCCACGCCCCAGCGCGGCCCAGCCGTTCGACCAGCCCGGCGTCAACTGAGCCAAGGCCCTTCGCCGCCTCGTCGAGGGCGTGGGGACACTCTTGCGGGCCAGGACGGTCGCAGAGCAGACCGCGGCCCGGCCGGACCGTCCGTCGGGTCCACGGCCGCACCCGAGTGGAAGCGCCAGACATCGTCGGCCAGCGGCACGACCTCGTCCAGGAAGGCCTGGTGAGCGCCCTGGCCGGGATCCTCCACGGTCCCTTCCACGAACACCACGGCGAAGCGAGCCCGTCGGCCGTCGGGCTTCGGCGCAACACCCGACCCATGCGTTGGATCATCTGACGTCGCGAGCGGCTGGCGCCGGCGATCACCGCCAGGTCGGCGGCGGGCACGTCGACGCCCTCGTCGAGCACGCGGGGCGCAGCAATCACGTCGGGGTCGCCACCACCGAAGCCTGCCAGCACTTCCCGCCTGTCCTCCCGGGTCAGCCCTGAGTGCACGACCGCGGACCGGAGGCCCCGCTGAGCCAGCACCTGGGTATAGGTTCCACCACCCTCGCCAGCGGCCCGGCCACCGAGGCGGCAAGGTCGTACACCACGGTCGCGTTGCAGGCGCGGAGCCACCGGTCAGCCTGGTCAGGCCTCAGATCGAGCTCGCCCTGGACGTCGAGCAATGGCGGACGCCGCCGTCGGCGCTCAAGGCGCGCTCGGTTCGGGCGACGATGCCCTTGGGTCGGTCGCCAGCCAGCCCGGCCGGGAGCGGACCGGCCGGTACGAACCCGCCAACCACAAGATGGCTTCCGTAGCGGCGCCACGGAGGGCCAGGCGCATGGCGGGCTCGGCAACCTGCTGATCAGTCGTGACCGGGCCGACGCGGGCGTCGAGGCTCGACACGACCCAAGGCAACGGGCCCGACGCAGTGGCCAGGGCAGCCCGCACCTCCCCGTCGAAACGATGCACGATCTGGCCGGCATTCTGAGCGGTGAAACCTGCGTCGTTCGCCAGCAGCAAGCCATCTCCGGCCACTGCCGAACCTTGCGGACCCAGCGCATGCGGCTGGTCGACCCTCGCTCCTTACCGGTCACCTGGGCAGGTGGGATAGGCGTGGACCCTCCTGGCACATACCGTGCTCCATCCCATACTGGTATGCTGATCTGGATGTCCACCGAACAGATCGCTATCCGGCTCCCGGAGGAGCTTCTCGGCGAGCTCGACGCACTCGTCGCACGTGGGATCTATACGAGCCGGGCCGCGGCCGTCCGAGCTGGGGTCGAAGCTATCACGGCGCTCGAGCGCCGCCAGCAGACTGACCGAGCCATCGTCGCAGGCTACCGCCGCACTCCCCCCACGTCGGCCGAGCATGACGCCGCCACTGCTTCGCTCCGAGACGCCATCGCCGAGGAATCCTGGTGAGCGGACCTCGTCGTGGGGAGGTGTGGTGGGGCGAGATCGAGGATCTCGGACGCCGCCCCTTCCTGGTCATGACCAGGTCAGCGGCGATCCCTGTCCTCAATCACGTACTTGCGGCCCCGGTGACTCGCACGGTGCGGAACATCCCAACGGAGGTTTCGCTCGGTCCCGACGACGGGATGCCCGCGGAGTGCGCCGCAAGTTTCGACAATCTGCGTGTCGTGCCAAAGGCCTATCTCGTGGACCGCATCTGCGTGCTGGAACCTACTCGCCTGCTGGAGGCGTGCACCGCTCTTCGCTCCTCGGTCGACTGCTGAGTTTCGTGAATGGGTTGTCCCGTATGTGGCCGAGCAGAACAAGTCGGTCGCGGGCGCAGCTACCACGAGTTCTTCGGCGGCAATCGTCAATCCAGCCAAGCTGCCAGGCCCTTCCCCTCTCCCGATGGAGACCAGGACATAAAGAGCCAGCATCACGCCGGCTTGGTCGCGATCGAGGCCGCGACCGGAGGGTCAGCGGCCGATCAGGACACGTACCACGACAGCTCGCTCGCCGTCGCCCTGCAGGGCATGCACGGCGCCGGCGATGACCACGACGTCACCAGGGCTACTGGGGCGAGGGCTGGTTGACGACGGTGTCACCGGTCGTCCCTCGATGACCAATAGTGTCAGCTCGGCCGTCGTCGACGACAGGTCCTTCGACCAGCTGGTCGTAGCCATGATGCGGTCGTCGAGGCTGCTAATGGCTGCGTCGAGCCGGTGCTCGGGCACCCCTGCCAAACCCCTTTTCGTTGTGACCCCTCATGAGGCCACACAGCTCGGTGGGGGCCGACGCCCGGCACCGACCTGCTTATCACCGAGCAAGCCTCGGCTTGGCCGTGCCATCACCGCACCCGGGTACCGGGCACCCATCGTTCCCATCTTGAGCGGCTCCGCCGTCGACAGCGTGATTACGTACTCGGCGGTCTGCATCGTTGCCGGTCCCTGGTCCTGGGCGCCAGCGGGCCTGTGCTGGCGCCCAGAATGCCAGGTCAGCGGGCTGCTCCTGCGATGTAGGAGGACACGATGTAGGTAGCATGACGGTCGAGGGAGACCCTCGCCCGGTCACACCACGTGGTCGTGCGCGGATCGGCGTGAGGCACGGCTTCTTGCACGTCGCGCAGCGGGACTCCCGCGTCGAGGGCGGCGGTGATGAACGCGTGTCGAAGCGTGTGCGGGCCGATCGGCTTGACGACGCCGGCCCGGCGGGCGAAACGCCGGACGATGCGAGCTGCGCCGTGACGGTCGAGGCGCTGGCGGCCCTTGTCGTGAAGATCGGGCTAGCGGACCGTTCGCCGACGGCCAGGTCGACCGGGCGAGCGGCACGCGGCGCGAGCGGGATGGTGCGGTCTTGTCGCCCTTGCGAACAGTGGTGAGCGTCCGATGTCCTCTTTCGACGCCGAGGGCCTCGACATCTGCCCCGATCACTTCGGACACCCTCAATCCGTTGAGCGCCAGCAGCGAGATCAGCGCGTGCTCGCCGGCCGGGCCGAGCCCGGCGGCAGCGAGAAGCGAGCCGACCTCGTTGCGGTCCAGTCGATGGCGTAAGCCTCGTCGTCGATCCGTGGGCCGGCGGACATGGACAGCCGGGAGTGGGCGATGAGGCCTTCCTCTTCGGCGTAGCGGTAGAAGCCGGTCACGGTGCATAGCCGCCGGGCGATCGTCGCCGTCACCCGGCCCTCGGCTTCGAGCTCCCATTCGAAGGTCTCGATGTCACTGCGGCAGACCTCGAACAGCCCGAGGCGGCGCAGCTCGCAGAAGACGACGAACTGGCGCAGATCGAGCGCCTGGGCGTCGCGGGTGAGGCCCGGTAGCCGCCGAGGCAACATGTTCAGGATCGATCAGGCCGGGGTCGTAGACGACAACGGCGGTCGATGCGACGGTGGTCACGGCATACCTCCCGAGTCGATGGGACTCTGGGACGAGGCGACCGGGCCCCATGTGAATGAGACCACCACCGTAGCGATGTTCCCGACCGGCGGTTTTCGTCGCCACCGGACGCTTGCTCCTGCAAGCATCCGGTGGCTCGCTCCGGCAGATCCGTGAGGGACAGACGCGATCGCCATCTCGGTTCCTGAAGGGGATCGGCCACCGAGATCCACTCCGAGCGATTCAGAGGTCAAGGACGAGTCGCAGGGCTGCCTCGACGTGTCGTAGTTCGTCGAAGGCGAGATGGCCCAAGCTGTCTCCAAGACGGCCCGGATCAACCGCTGCCGTTTGCTCGGCCAGCACGCGTGTCGTTCGTCCGTCGATCTCTACGTCCGGGCGGAAACTCGCCGGACGTGCCGACGTTGACGTCGGAGCGACCAGCCAGGTCGAGAGCGGGAACTGGTCGGACTGGACGACCACGGCGGACCGGGGGCTTCGCTGCTCGTGCCCGCGTGGGTCTCGAGGTGCACGCAGCCGGTAGACCTCACCACGCACGCAGGCTCTCCATGTCCCGCAGGACCTGTGCCGCTTCGGCCCGGTCCTGTTCGTCGGCGGCCAACGCCTCGGCCTCGGCACGAAGCACCAACCGGGCACGCTTGCGAGCCGCGTCGATCAAGGCCGCCCGCACCGCGGTTGATACCGGTGTGCCGTCATGGGTTAACACCGCCAGTGCTCGGGCTGCGTCCTCATCGGGACGGAAGGTGATCGTGTCAGCCATACCGAGCACCGTAAACACAATCTGTAAGACAGAAGTCGTCCGTATGCCGTTCTACGGGTATGACAACCGGGCTGGGCGCGTTGTTCTGTCGGCCGGGGGTGCCCGTGGTGGGCACTCAGCCGGCTTGGGCGCTACCGCTGGCGTTCAAGCGGGCCGGCGATGACAGCGGCCCCGACGCGGTCATGGACCGGATCGCCTTGTCGCACAAGGCCCGCCGGTCGCTGCTCAAGTCGCGTCAGCACATCTTGAACGAGGCAGAGTCGGTGCTCATCGCCCTCCCCGAAGACATCCAGGAGCGGCTGGGCGACACCACCGACGTCCGCCGCCGTCTCAGCGCCCTCGCCGGCCTGGATCGCACCGGCATGACCGACCCGGTCGTGGTGCTGCGCCGCGAGATGTTGGACCAGACCGCCGCCGACGTCGCCGAGTTCGACCGGCGCGACAAACACGCCACCGAGGCCCTCGTTGAGGCCGGCGACCCCCGACGCTTCACCGAGGGTGGTGACGCCCGCTTCAACGGCACGGCGCCACTCCCCGCATCATCGGGTGAAGGAGACAGCGAACCGGTCCGGCACCGCCTCAACCAGCAAGGCAACCGGGCCACCAACGCGGTCCTGCACCGCATGGCCGTCACCCAACTTCGCTGCGACCCACCGGCGCGGGAGCTCTACGAGAAGTCCCCGCCGCAACGGCCACACCAAGCGGGAGGCGATGCCGGTCCTCAAGCGCCACCTGAGCAACGTCGTCCACCGACGGATGCTCGCCAACTGGAACACCCACAACGGACAAACCGGCCATCTTCAAGAAGTCGCGTGACATAGGAGCGTCAGTAAAGTGGGCTCCGCGAAGGCCGTCAGGTCGCCGTGCCGGCATCCTCCTGCTCGGGAACGAACTGGCTCGCCACAAAAGTCGCGCCCTGCGGGTCGGCGATCACGGCCATCCGCACCCACGGCGCGTCGAACGGCCCGGCGACGACCGTGCCCCGCAAGGCGGCGGTGCGCTCGGCAGCCGCGTCGGCGTCGTCGACGCCGAACGTGACGCCCCAGTGTGCTGGCGTGTCCGGCTGATCGTCGCCGAGCACGTTCAGCGACGCGACGACGTCCGCGAAGCCGGCCGGTGCGCCCACTGCGGCGTTGCGCTCGCGCGTGCCGGGGTTGATCGCTTCCAAGAAGTCGCCGTAGCCGGGCAGCGTCCACGCCGTGAAGCCGCCGTCCATCTCGAGCGTCGTCCAGCCGAAGATGGCGCCGTAGAAGACCTTTGCCCGCTCGGGATCGCGCGTGTGGAGGTCGTTGAAGTTGACGGCGCCGTGCTCGTTGACGACGGTCGCTCCGCGGTGGCGGTTGGGCTGCCACACGCTGAACACCGCCCCCTCCGGATCGCTGCAGACCGCCATCCGGCCGGCGTCGAAGACGTCGAAGGGCTCAGACAGGACGGCGCCGCCCGCCTGACGCACCTTCTCCGCTGTGGCGTCCGCCCGTTCCACCCAGACGTAGGTGTTCCATGTCGCGATTGGCGGCGCGCCCTCCGGCACGGAACTGACGGCGGCGACGTCATGGCCCCGGATGCGGGCGGCGAAGTAGTGTGCCCCGGACTCCGGCGGCATCTGGTCCTCCAGCTCCCACCCGAACAGCCCGCGGTAGAACTCGGCTGCCGCCTGCGGGTCAGGCTGGTTGGTGTCGACCCAGCACGGCACACCGGGGATGTAGCGGTCCTGCGTCATCTGCGCTGCCTCCAAGATTGGGGATCGATCCGTTGAGCCTATGGTCTTCTGCGGTCAGGCTCTATCCGCAAATCGCGACCTGTCCAACTGGTCCGCGCGCAGTCCCGCACCGCCATGCGGCTACGGGCTGCCGCCGAGCCGTCGCCCAGTTGAGCCTACGGGCTGCCTCCCAGCCGGTCGACCAGTTGCGCCTTCGGCAACCCGTGGCGCTCGAGCAGGTCGCGATCCGGTTCCGCCAGGTGGCCGGCAACAAGGACACAACGATCTGGTCGTCACCCCACGCACCTCCAAGCTCCAGCCACCACCCGAGCCTGCGATCCTGCCCGTCCTGCTCACCGTCAACAGGCCGCCCAGCAACTGGGCATCGGGCGCAGCACCCTCTACACGCTCCTTCTCAGCGGTCAAATCGACTCAGTCAAGATCGGCGGCTGCCGACGAGTGCCGGTCGCCGCCATCGATACCTACGTGCGGGGCCTGATCCGAGCCTGAACGCATCCTTGCCACCGCCGCACCAGCATGGAACGCTGCACGTGTCGCGTGACCGTTCGGCGTGGCGACCGCCCCTGCGCACCCGGCCGGACCCGGAGATGACATGGCACGTGACCAAGTCCCGCACCACAGAAGGTGAATGGCGGTGGCGAGTGTGCTGGCGCAGCGAGGGCCGCGGCCGTGAACGCTGGTTCCGCCGGGCCAAGGACGCCGACGCCTACCGGCGCAAGGTCGAATCCGATCAGGTCAACGGAACATCCGTCGACCCAGACCGGGGCGCCATCCTCTTCGGCCATTACGCCGAGGACCGGCTGGCCACCCGCCGGCGGGTAGACGGCCGTCCCCTAGCGCCGCGCACCGTCGAGCTGTACCGAGCCCTCCTCGACCGCCGCCTCCTGCCCGAGTTCGCACGCGCCCCGCTCACCGCCATCCGCCCCGAACGCGTCCGCGCCTGGCACGCGGAGGTGACCGATAGCTCCACGGCCCTGCAAGCAGCGAAGGCCTACCGGCTGCTGCGCGCCATACTCAACACCGCAGTCGAAGACGGACGCCTTCCTGCGAACCCCTGCCGGGTGCGAGGAGGCGGCGTCGAGCGCAGGCCCGAGCGTCCCTTCGTCGACGCCGAGATCGTCGTCGCCCTGGCCAACGCCATCGAACCCCGCTACCGAGCACTGCTGCGCCTAGCCGGCTTCGGCGGCTTGCGTCTCGGTGAGCTCCTCGCGCTCAAGCCAACGGACATCGAACTCAAGACTGGAATCATCCGCGTTCACGCCCAGGCCGTCGAGCTGAAGAACGGAGAACGGATCGTCAGCAGTCCCAAGACCGACGGCGGCCGACGACGGTTCACCTCCCGGCCCTCGTCACCACCACTCTCTAGGGGAGCACCTGGCCGCCTTTCCGCAAGTCGACGATGGCGTGATCTTTACCGGACCCCTCTCCGGAGGCCTCCGCCGCGCCACCTTCTATAGGGCATGGCACCAGGCCCGCGCCGCAGCCAGCGTCCCCGAGCTGCACCTGCACGACCTCCGGCACGCGGCGCCTCGGGACCGGGCGGGAACCTTCGAGCCGCAGATCGTCCGCAAGCGTCAACGCCGGCTCGGCGGGGTCGACGAGATGGTGTGCTCGCTGTTTGCGAACGGCCTCACTCACGGGCAGATTTAGGCCTGGATCCACCGAAACGGTAGGGCCAGATGGGCTTGACTATCCGCGAAAAAGGTGCCCTGACCTGGGATGATAGCGATTGCGAGACCGCTGTTCACCCCAAGGTCGGAGGCACCTTTTCGATGCGAACATCATGCCAGGTTCTGGACCGTATGGAGGTGGTCTTCGACGACACCAACGCCGACATGTGGCAGCGCGCCGGCCATCCCGTCATCGGCGCCGCCCTCGCCGCCCGGGCCGCGGCCGAGCTGCAGGCCGAGGCGATCAGTCCCATCGCTTTCAGCCGACATTCGCTCGTCCTGGGACAGCGCCCAGGTCGACATGATCGTCGACCAGGTCTCGCAAACCGAGACAGCCCGCCAACGTCATCGGCAGAAACAGCCCCCCGTTGCCCACCGGCGGCGGGCGGAAGGCGAGGCGCCGACAGTTTCGATGTGATCAACCAGGTGGCGCGATGGCCCCGGTTCGGGTGTGCATGGACGGCATCGTCGGAGGCCGACCCCGACGCCGAGGCCGACAGCAACCCCGAAACAACCCCGAATCCCCGAAAATCTTCGAACGGTCAGATCCCGACCGCTGCCGTCGACAACGCCGTATCTGCCCAGGTCATGACCGGTTTTCGGGATTGCCATCGGGGTCCGATCCGACCGGCCGTCAGGCTGTTCGGGTCCCGCCCCGACCGATCCGCGGTCGGCCGAGCGCACCCCGACAAGCCGGCGGTACCGTTGGATCCCATGGGGAGGCCGGCGGGCTGGACCGACGAGGACGAAGCCGTCATCGCCGCCGCCGAGCTGTCCATCGCCCTGCAATCAGGGATGCGCCCGGCGCCGATCAACAGCGCCCTGCCGACCTTCCCCGGCGAGGCCGTCTACAGCCAGGCGCCATCACACCTGCAGGTGTTCGTGGGCGCCAGCGCCACCTACAGTCGCGGCGGCTTCGTCGCCCTCGGCAACCCGCTGTTCACCGCCGCCACCATCGGCGCCAGCCTGATGTTCAACGCCAGCCAACGCCGCAACGCCGAACGCCAAGCCGCCGTGCAGTGGCGCCCCGCCAACGCCGGGATGTGCTTCCTCACCAGCCACCGCCTGGCCGTGCAAGGCAGCATGGGCTGGTTCGAGCTCGCCTGGGGCGACCTGCGCAACGCCGAGATCGACCCCTCCGGCATCGTCATGTGGGGCGCCCAAGGCGCCCCCATCCGCATGATCGTCCCAGGGCTCCCCTGGCACTACGTCCTCCTGCGCTACCTGGCCTGGGGACAGCTGGTGCCCGTCCCCATCCCCGACGACCTCGCCGCCAAAGCCGGCCGATTCAACCGCGTCCTGCCCCGCCCGGCGCCGGCCCTGCCCGCACCGCAACCGTGGTCGGCACCCAACCCCCAGCACCGCCAGGACTGACCCGCCGGGCCCCCTGGTGCGGTCGCCGCGTCGGCCCCTGCCGGGCCATCTCCAAGGGAGTGGAAGTGTGTACGACCTTGGCATGGCCCTCGCAGCCACCCAGATCGAGCAGGCCCCAACCAGCTCCCGGACGTCACGGTGCCGGCTTCCTCTCCCTGGTCTGACAGTCCCGCACCGCCGGTCGCCGCCCGCTTCACGCGACCACGGCGCTTGCGTACCGGTACCGTCATGGCGTGGCCTTCGCCCGCATCACCACCGACCCGGAACGAATGGCCGGCCTGCCCTGCATCCGGGACCTGCGCTTCCCGGTGGCGACCGTGATGGCCATGGTGGCTGACGGGATGACCTCCGCCCAGATCCTGGCCGAGCACCCCGACCCCGAGGAGGAAGACATCCGCGAGGTCCTCCGCTACGCCGGCGGCGGCCGTACGAGAGCGCGAGCTCGCGCTGCGAACAAGCGCGTGAGGCTGCTGCTCAGCGGACACCGCTTCGGTCAGCTGCTGGCCGCGTCGGGCATCATGATGCCGCCGGTGATCCTGCTCTGGCGTGAACCGACCCCCGGCGCCGGAAGTCCTCGCCGATAGGTTATGTTAGACACAACCTAGTTTGGTCTGACACAATGGCCGGGTGGAGATCCGGTTCACGCGGTCGGCACGCCGGCACCGGATCGGACGAGGCTCTGTTCGTTTTGTCCTGGCCCATACCGTCCCGGCGAGCATCACCACTCCACAGGGCAGTTCGGCGTGGCGGTGGATCGGTGTCGACGAGCGGGGCCGCCAGCTTGAAGTCGTCGCCGTGGAGGTCCAAAGCGACCGAGACGACGAGCAGTTGCTCCTTGTCATCCACGTCATGCCCACCCACTACCGGAAGGAGTCGTCATGACCAAGCGGAGCGCACCACCTGTCACGAGGGACACCCCCATCGGTCCCGACGTCGACCTCGACCGAGAAGACATCCGTCTGGCTGACGGAACTCGGCTCACCCCGGCGGTGGCGGAAACGATCGTGGAGGAGGCGCGCCGTAGCGGCGGCCGTCCTTCCCTTTCGGGCACACCCAGCCGCTCGCCACAGATCGCTTTCCGGGTACCGGCCGAAGTCCGTGACCGCGCCGCCCGGGCCGCAGCAGACGAGGGCAAGACGGTCTCGCAGCTCGCTCGCGAGGCGCTCGAAGCACGCCTCGGCGTACGGTGACCTGCGGCCGCGTCGGCTCGGCTTCGCCGAATCATGGCTGACGTGCGGTTCGCAAACCCTCGTAGTGGGCGCGCAGGGTGTCGGGGATGGGCTCGCGGTGGGCGTTATGCAGGCGGGTGGTGCGCTGCCAGGCCTGGGTGAGCCGGCTGGTTTGGCCGGTGCCGGCGGCGGCGGTGAGCGCCAGCGTGTGGAGGGTCTCGTCGGTGGGCCACACCCGGAAACCGCGCTCGGTCGCCCAGGCGGCCAGGGTCCAGTCGTAATGGTCGACAGCCAGGGTTGCCAGGTCGGTGGCGGTGGTGTGAACGGCGAACGCCAGGTGGGTGCGCAGGTCGTCGGCGTCGGCCCAGCCGTAGGCACCCTTCTTGACCAGATCAAACGGCTGGCCGCGCACCAAGGCCAGGGCGTCGGCCAGGTGACGGGCGCGCTCGGCCGGCGCCAGCCCGACGGCGGCGGCGGTCAGGGCGCTGAAACGGCCGGAGTCGGTGCTGACGTCGCGCAGCTCGTAGCCGTCGATGCGGGTGGCTTCTGGGACGTGGTGCTCGCTGAGCGCCCGGCGCAGGATGCCGACGTAGTCGCCGACGGTGGCCGCTTGCCATTCCCGGGCCCGGCTGATGCTCAGCTTGGCGCGTAGGTCCTCGCCGCTGTACCGGTGGCCGGGGTGAAGGGCCAGGTAGGCGAGCACCTCGATGACCGACGTCGCCGGCAGGGGCACACCGGTGGGCCAGCCGATAACCGCGATGGAGCCGACGACCTGGACCTCGATCACGCCGGGCGGCAACGCGGGCGGCCCGGTGGGGGGAACGGTGAGCACCGTGATCGGGGGTCCTGATGGCGGAGCGGAGACCGGCGGTCCCGTCCATGTGGGTGGGGGCGGCGGCGGCCGCGAGCAGGGCCAGGACGATCAGGCCGGCGATGATCGGCAGGGTCGACGCGAACCGGCCCGGGCGCCGCTGGTGGCCCCAGTGGTGTGGGGGCCGGGCGCGGCCGGGGCTGACACCGGCGGTGGGGGCGGCACGTAGGGGGCGGGGAAGGTGAGCGGGAAGGCGGCGTTGCCTTGGACGGCGACGGTCTCCGGGCTCCCGAGATAGGAGCTCTCCGCCTGCACGCTGCCGGGGGTGATCGTCAAGGTGGCGGCAGTCAGGTTGGCGGGGACCTCGAAGTAGTAGGTGCCGGCGAACAGGCCGGTGCCGCTCTCATCCGAGCTGGTGCCGTGCCCACCGATACGCGCCGGGATCGGCTGGCCGCCGGCCGGCGTTACCGTGACCTGTGTGGGTCCGAGGGTGGTCAGGTAGTTGAGGGTGTTGAACACCGGGCTGGTCTGGGCGGCCAGGCCGGAGCCGACCAGCTCCAGCCAGGCCATCGACGGGTCCGACGGCGCATCGGTAGGGCTGTCGGGGCCGAACCAGGTCAGATAGACGGTCTGGATGGTGACGTTGACCGCGGCGTTGGTACCTGGCCGCCCGGGTCGGGCGTCGGCAGGGTGATCGTCTGGTTGGGGGCGTCTTGGGCGAAGTAGCCGTGCTGGTTGTCCTAATGACCGATGTCGAGCTGGTCGAGTGGCTCGACTTGTTCGAAGCTGCCGCCGTCCGGGCAGCCACTACCGGTGACCGTCAAGCGGTGAACCACCCCACGAATCCCATCGCCGTGATCCCGATGATCGGCCCGGCCCGAGGCCCCACCTCTTTCACCGGCCCCGTGGTCACCAGCGGCGACCCGTGGCGGCTCGCCAACAAGCTGACGAAGAAGGCCACGCAGACAGTCGAAGCCGGAGGCGGCTGGATACGCGTCGACGTGCTCGACGGGCTCTGGCAGTTCACCGACTGGGCGCGCTGGGCGCTGCCTCAGAAGGCTGAGGCGATACTGCCCAGGTTCGCCAAGCCGTCGGTGGGATCCACGGGATGCTCGGCGCGGTTGTCAGCTGCGGGCCAGCCATGGGTCAGGGCGACTTCAAGGACGCGGACGTGGTCGTGTCCGGAGGTGGACTGGCCCTCCGTCGAGTTTTCACCCCATTTCGGGTTCGGAAGACAATCATCGTGCCGACCTCGACTGGAACCGAAGCCCGGGTCGCTGAATGGGCAAAAATGTACGACGCTGAGCCGGCCTGGCTTGGCTGGGCGCTCTCACAGGTGGGGCTTCAGTCATCCGCCTACGTGTTCGGACCATCGGATTCGAACCGGCCGCTCCTGTAGTACAACACCGGTCTTAGCAGTCAGGAGTCGCGCCCAGCCACCGACGGGCCGCTGATTGTCGGTCGGCTTCCTCCTGTTGGTGACACTTCGATGTGTCGATCAGATTAGGCAGACGCACATCGGCCCGCAGAATCCGGTGTACGACGGCTAGCAGGCAACACAGATCGGCAGTCCGCGTGTCTTCTTGAGCGCGCGCGACATAGGCGATCACCCTCCGTCTCTGGCTCCTGCCGGCCAGAAATCCCAGACAGCAACTGAGGTTGTGTGTGTCGATGCCGATCATGACGGAGTGAAGGTTCTCGGCCGGCCTCGTCTCCACGTTGTCCGATGTGACCAAATCGTCAGAGAGAGTCCTGGCCGTAGAACCTCGGTCTGATGGGGTCTCGCATGATGCGCCTGCGTTATGACGGCACCTGCTCTCGGTGTGGATCTGCGGTGCCGGCGCGGACATCCGCGTGGTGGGACGCGGATCGCCGGGTGGTCATCTGTCGCAACTGCATGCTGGTGGAGAGCAGCCGTCCGGCCATCGGCGAAGGGTCTGCCCCAGACGGAAGGCAGGTCAAGGCCCTCGCCGTGTCCCCAACTGCGCAGGACCAGGCGGGTGCTTCGGCACGACGGGAGTACGAACGACGACACCAGCTCCGTGAACGGCGCATCGAGCAGAAGTGGGGGCACCTCTCGGGCGTGGTCAAATTCCTCTCGGACGATCCGCAGTCGACCCGGGCCTGGGCCACCGGATCAGAAGGCGAGCGTCGCCTGGCCGCCTGCCTGGCCCGGGCCGCCGGCGACAAGACGATGCTGCTCCACGACCGCAAAGCGCCCCGGACCGGGGGGAACATCGATCATCTGGCCATCGCCCCCTCAGGCGTATGGGTGGTCGACGCCAAGCACTACAAGGGTCTGGTTGAGCATCGTGATGTGGGCGGGTGGCTCCGGAGCGACTACCGACTGTTTGTCGGCGGTCGGGACCGCAGCCAGCTGGCCACCGGGCTGGACTGGCAGGTCGCCGCCGTTCGAGCTGCACTCGATGGCACTGCCGTCCCGATCACAGCCGCCTTGTGCTTCATTGACGCAGAATGGCGCCCGTTCTCCAAGCCATTCCGGTACGGCGGCGTCTGGGTGACCTGGGGATCCAAGCTCGCCGAGATGATCGCTGCGCCCGGGCCCCTCACCACGTCGGAAGTCGCCGAGCTGACGACGCAGCTCGCCACCTCCCTTCCGGCGGCGACGCCCTCGGTCTGATCCCCGCGCCGGCCGAACGTCGGAAGCTGGCGGTGAGCTTGGAGCGTCAGGCCGAGGCCAAGACCGAACGATCCCTCGTTGGGTACGGCGATCCAACCTTCCCGCAGAGCGACGGCACGGTCCTCCTCGGGAATCTGCTCCACCAGTGCCACCGCGGCGGCTCGGGCCACCAAGGCAGCGATCAGCGCGTCGAAGGCGTCGTCGCTCGACACGCACCGATTCGCATCCGCGTCCTCAACGGCAACCATCCCGCCGTCTCCGCCAGGAACCGCTCCACCAACTCTCGCCGGGTCCCCGAGTTCTCCTTCCGCTTGTACCCACGCGAGGGAAGCCCCCAGCGGCGGAGAGCAGCCGGGTAGACCTCCACGACAACACCAGATCCATCCCGTGCAACTCGATCAGGCAACCGAGACAGCAGCGAGGCGGCGCGCATCGCCGGAAGGGTGATCCGGTCGGTGGAGACAGAGAGCGGGGGCGAGGTTTTCAACCTCCTCCACACCCACAAGTCCGTCCGCCGCCACCGAACGGCAGTGGTATCCGCGTGAGAGTACGCGATCGGCCACTGGGATGCGCCGCTGGAGTGCACCGCTGCTCGACCCCCGCTCGCCTAGCCCGCCGGGGGCCCGTCCTTGGTCTGACAGGAGGCATTTGATGGAACGACCTGAGCATCGGCTCGGATCCCGGTGGCGCTGCCATCGGCAGCCACAGTGACATCTAGCTGATAGGCACTGCGAGGGCTGCTCCATCCGGGACCGGTCGGATAGCCCTCCAGGCCGGAGCCGGTGAACTGCCGGGATAGTGCGCCCATGGTGTTATAAGGGATCCACTGCGGGGGACGGGCCTGGAGATACGAAGCCACTGACGATGGATCTCCGGCGACGTCCCAAAAGCGTGACTCGTCCACAACTGCGGTACAGGACGGGCCCTCCCATGGCTGGGCGAACGCTCGACCGGGCAGTGAGCCCACCCGGTGAGATCCGGGCGGGACGACCATCGCATCGAGCATCTGCTCTGCCTTCCCCGAAGCGGTCGGCGCCGGACTAGGACTGCCCGGGCGAGCGGACGCTGAGGTTGCAGTTGTCGGTCCTTCCGACGAGACGGCCGAACTGTGGGTGGGCCCAGGAGTCGTCACCCGCGGCGCCTCGGAACTGCACGCACCCAGCCCGATCGCCGCTAGCAATCCAAGTGTCCCGGCAAACCTCACGCTCGGATGGGACGCTCGCAATCCTTGCTCCTGTTCGGACTTCGTCTCGGGCTTAGCTTAGTTAGCCCGAATCCACCGGTAGACGGGTCTGTTTGGGGGGTCGCGTATCCGCGAAATGGTGCCCCTGACCTGGGAGAATGTTGGTTGCGAAGCCACATTCAGCCGTCGAGTCGGGAGCACCTTTTCGATGCCATCATCGCACAGCCTGGACCGCATCGGCGTGACCTTCGACGACGGACGGCTGGTCGCCAACGCCGGTCTGATCGCCCCGGCCACCCTGGCCCAGCACTTGGGGCTGCGAGAGCTGTTCGAGACCAACGTCGACTTGGGCGACGCCCCGGGACGGGCCAATGTCGGGCATAAGGCGATGACGGTGATCCACTCGGCGCTGGCCGGCGGCGACTCGATCGATGACTGCGACGTGCTGCGGGCGGGGGCCACGCAGGCGGTGTTGGGACATGCGGTGTTGGCCCCCTCGACCCTCGGCACCTTCTTGAGAAGTTTCACCTGGGGTCATTGCCGTCAGCTGGACAAGGCGGCCGGCGAGCTGTTGCGCCGGGCATGGTCTGGTGGCGCGGGCCCCCGCCACGCCCCGGTCACCATTGATGTGGACTCGAGCATTTGCGAGACCTACGGGCTGGCCAAGCAGGGCGGGACCAAGTTCACCTACAACCATGTGCGCGGCTATCACCCGCTGTTCGCGGTGATGGCGCGCACTGGCGATGTCGTGCACGCCCGGCTGCGGGGCGGCAACGCCCATGCGGGCCGGGGGGCGGCCGGGTTTCTGACCGAGACGTTCAACCGGGTGCGTGCCGCCGGGGCCACCGGGGCGCTGGTTTTGCGGGCGGACTCGGGCTTCTACAGCCGCAACGTCGTCGACGCCTGTGTCAGCGCGAATGTTCGTTTCTCGATCACCGCCAAGCTCCACAAAGGCGCCATCCACTCCGCCATCGCGGCCATCGACGATGCGGCGTGGCTGCCGATCCCGTACTTCCTCGACGGCGCCGCGGTGGCTGAGACCACCTACCGGCCTTTCGGTTCCAAGGGCCGACCCTGCCGGCTGATCGTGCGCCGGGTGCGCCCCACCCCCGGCAGTCAACTGGCGTTGTTCACCGAGTTCTCCTACCACGCCTTCATCACCAACCGCGCCGGCGAGATGCTCGACCTCGAAGCCGATCACCGCCGCCACGCCGAGATCGAGAACACCATCCGCGACCTCAAATACGGAGTCGGATTGAACCATCTGCCCTCCGGGCGCTTCGTTCTATTGGAGTCGTCGGGGGCCTTTGGCACACCGGAGTTAGGGCCTGATCTGCTTGTGGCGCGTGGGTTCTCTTGGTCTGACTGTCACAGGTGGAACGTACGTTCGAGCCCATGGAGTTCTGGGCGCAGCAGACGGTGTCACCGATCGACGGACGGCAGGGATGGACGGTGGTCGATGACCGCTACGTGGAGCATCGCCGGGCCGGTGAGTACCTGCGGCTGCTCGTGGACGGCGAGGGCCGCTCCGCGGGCACCGCCCGCACCTACGCTGGTCGTCTGGCCCTGTGGCTGACCTGGGCGGCGGCGGTCGGGGCAGACGATGGCTCGCCAGGCGTGGAGCAGCTGGCGGCTTTTGCTCGCTGGCTGGAGCGCACCCCGTCGCGCAAGCATCGCTCCGGGCGTGACAGGCGCCGGGCGCCCGACCCGACGGTGGTGGCGATCGGGCCGGCCCGATCGGCAGGCACCGTGGATGGGATCTTGGTCGTGGTGGTGGAGTTCGTGCGGTTCCTGGCGTCGCGGGGGATCACCGACGCCGTTGTGGCCGAGGCGTTGAGCACTCGACGGGAGCTGCGCTTCGTGCCGGCCGGCTGGGACCGTGGAGAGCGCACCGGGCACCCGGTGGTCGAGCGGCGCCGGGTGCGACGGCGAGGGGTGCGGCTGGCGGCGGTGACCTTGAGCGGCGAGGAGGTCGCTGCTCTCGTCAGGGCATGCGCCAACGCCCGGGACCGCTTCGTCGTCGAGGCGCTCTACGCCACCGGGCTGAGGGTGGCGGAGCTGTGCGGTCTGCGCCTGTCGGACCTGCACCTCGTGCCTTTCTCGGTGCATCTCGGCTGCCAGGTGGCTGGTGCCCACCTGCACGTCGTGCGTCGGGAAGACAACGAGAACGGGGCGCTGGCGAAGTCGATCTACCCGAGGGTCGTCCCGGTGGCCCGAGACCTGGTGTGGTCACACAACGCCTGGCGGGTCGAGCGAGACGCGGTGGCGGAGGCGGCCGGCAGCGACTACCTGTTGGTCAACTTGTGGCGGGCGCCGCTGGGACGCGCGTTGCGGCCCGACACTGTCGAGCGGCTCTTCGTGCGTTTGTCGGCCAAGGTGGGTTTCCGGGCTCGGCCTCACATGTGCCGTCACAGTTTTGCTTCTGAGGTGGCGCTGGCAACCAAGGACCCGGCTTTGGTCAAGGAGCTCTTGGGGCACGCCTCGGTTGCCTCGAGCGACGTTTACATGCATGCCCGCTGGGATGACATGCGCGCCGCGGTGGACGGGCACGCCCGGATCCGGGGGGCGCTGCAATGAGCCGACGGTCGGGGGGCAGCGCCGCGGAGCGCAGCGATCGGATCCAGATCCGGGCGGTCGGAGCGGACTGGCGGCTGGAACGAATGCGGTTGCTGGTGGCTGACGCCGACTTTGATGGCGACTGGGATCCCGAGACCTTCCTGCTCACCCCCCGCCCGGGTGGGCGGATCAGCGGACGGGAAGGCTGCGTGGTGGCCGACTGCCCGCTCAACCGACACGGCGCCGGCGTGCTGTGTCGCTCCCACGCGCTCGAGATGGGCGAGTCGGATACCTCGAGCATCGATGCGTGGGTGGCGACCGGCGAGCCCCGACGGATCCGTCGGCGCTGCTCACCGGAGTCCTGCCTGGTCGCCGACGACATCGGACGCTGCAGTCGTCCGCCCGCCGACAGCCGCCGGTTGTGTCACGCCCATGCCGCCGCGTGGGGACACAGAGAGCGAGCCGGCGCCACCTTCGCTGAGTTCCTGGCGGGCGCCAGCCCGTTGCCCGGTTTCGGGTCGTGCGTGGTCGCCTCGTGCTTCTTGGAGGCCGCCTACAAGGAGATATGCCTCTGCGACGGCCACTACCGCTCCTGGCGGCGCCATGGACGTCCGGCGAGCCGGAGGTTCGAGGATTGGGCGGCCCGCGCTCCCCAGCCGGCCACGGCCCGGGTGCTCAGCCTGCGGGGCCTGACCGAACTGGTCCGCCTCGAACTGCTCTACGGCATCGACCGTCGAGCGGCCGGACACATACGTGCCAGGGACGGCGAGATGCGGGTCTTCGCCGACCAGCTTCGAGCGACCGATGCCGCTTCGGTGACCGAATTCAAGCTCGCCGGCTTCGAGGGCAACGACACCTACGCCCACTTCGCCGCCTTCGTCATCGACCGGGTCGGCCTGGCCTACGCAGACCCCGAGGTCGAACGCCACGCTGACATCTGGGACCTGCGACTGTTCGGGCGCTGCGGCCACATCGACTTCACGGGGATCCGCCAGGACTGGCTGCGGGAGGCCACCAAGGCTTGGGCGGCCACCGCCGCTGTGGGCGTGCGTTCCGAGTCGACCCTCCAGCATCGGGTTCACGCTGTGGTGCTCCTGTCCTCGGTGCTGGCAAGCGGACCGGGCGGCGGCCATGATCCCGAAGCTCTCGGGCGTGCCGACATCGACCGCTTCTTGGTGCGGCAAGCTTCGCTGCGGACCCGTCGAGGCCAGCCCTACAGCGCCTCGCGGGCCACCAGCATCATCCGGGACTGCACCCTGGTTCTCCGAGAAGCCCGAGAGATGAGTTTGCTGCCCACCTTGGGCTCGACGTTCGCCTTCCGCCGCGGCGACACCGGTCCGACACCCCACGACAGCGAGGTGGGCCGGGCCCTGCCCGACCACGTCGTGGCCTGCCTCGACGCGCACCTCGATCTGCTGCGGGCTGTCCCGGGCTACTTCCGGGGAACGACTCGGCACGGCACGGGCGTCTTGGGCGATCAGTCCGCCGAGATGGCAGTGCTGATCTACAGGCTGCTGAAAGGCACCGGCCGTCGCGCCGGCGAGGTGGCCAGCCTGCGTCTGGAGTGCCTCGACGTGGACGAGCACGGCCGGCCGGTGTTGATCTACGACAATCACAAGGCGGGCCGGATGAGCAGGCGTTTGCCGCTGTCGGACTCCGAGCTGGTGGAGGCCATCAGCGCCCAGCAGGCCTGGGTGACCACCCGGTTCCCCGCCATCGCGAGGGACCGACTGTGGTTGCTACCTCGGCCCAACCAGAACACCGACGGTCTCATCCACCTACGACCCCACCAGATCTTCGAGTGGATCCGACAATGGGTGACTGTCATCCCCAGCATCGACGCCGGCCCCGTCGGTGCACCAAGCCAGGCAGTGCCCTTCGACCGCTCCGCCATCCACCCCCACGCATTCCGGCATTCCTACGCCCAAACCCTGGCCGATCAAGGAGTTCCCGCCCCGGTCCTGCGAGACCTCATGGACCATCGCAGCATTGACACCACCATGGGCTACTACCGTGTCGGCGAAACCAAGAAGCGTGACGCCATGGACCTGCTGGCGCGCCACACCGTCGACAACCGGGGCACCACACGCCCCTCCGGAGGAGGCCGGTCCAGATCCGCCGCGCTGGCCGAGCAGCTGAGCTGGGTGGCCGTCCCCATGGGCAAATGCTCCGAGCCGACCAACGTACGAGCCGGCGGCCAGGCCTGCCCGATCCGCTACCAGTGCACCGGCTGCCCCCATTTCGAGTCCGATCCTTCCTACCTGCCTAACCTCAGCACCTACGCAGACGACCTGCGACGCGAACGCGAGGCGATGACCGCCACCGGCGCCGCCGACTGGCTCATCGAGGGCGTCACCCGCCAGCTCGACGTCGTCATCGACCATATCCGCACCCACCAACAACTTCTCGCCGAGCTCCCCGACGACCAGCGCCACGCCGTCGAGGAGGCCGCGGTGATCCTGCGAAAAGCCCGCCAGTCGGTCCCGGTCGCGTTCGGGCAACGCCGAAGCGATCAACGGCCATGACCGACAACAGCGACGCTTTGCGCCGCGCTCGCCGCCGCGACAGCCTCGACAAACGACGCCGGGCGGCCGAGACCCTCGAGGCCATGGTCAAGACCGGAGAAACGATCAGCTTCCCGGCGGTGGCCTGCCGGGCGGCGGTGTCAGTGTGGCTCCTCTACGCCGACCACGACCTCGCCGGCCGGATCAGCGACGCCCGCGACCGCCAACGCCAAGCCGGTGCCGATCGGGCCTGGCGCCTGCCCGCCCGCTCGCTCGTCACCGAGCAGAGCCTGCGCGCCGACCTGGCCAACTCCCGCGAACAAGCCCGCCAGCTCGGGGTGGAGGTCGCCGTGCTGCGCGACCGCGTGGCCCACCAGCTCGGTGAGGCGGCCGACATCGCACGGGGCCGGCTTGCCAACCCATTGGTCGGCCAGCTCGAAGACCGGGCCACCGAGCTCGAGACCGAGAACCATGCCCTACGACGCCGACTCACCGAGCTCGAAGCCGGCCTTGCCGAGTCCACAGCCACACTCGACGCGGCCCGGACGATCAACCGGGAGCTGATGAGCGATCTGAACCGCTCCGGGGGACAGGCCCATGGGCGTCCCTCACATCCAAGGTCGCCGAAACGGTCCACGAGGTGACCCCCTCGCTCCGCACGCACCGGCCGCGGACGCTGTGTGACTTACGTCGGTCACTCAGGATCACCCTCCTGAGCAGGTCTTCCGTCCATGACTCCAATAGAAAGTAGGGGGCCAACGCTGCCTGGCTCGCTCTGAATGTGATCGCCCACAACCTGGTTCGCTGGACCAGCCGCATCGGACTAGGCGAAACCCTCATCGCCAACGACACCATCCGCCGTCACCACCTGGCCATGCCCGGCCGCATGACCAACTCGGCGCGCCGCCGCACCCTCCACCTGCCGCAACGTTGGCCATGGGCCGACGCCTTCGAAACCTGCCTCGCCAGCTTGCGCGCCGTCGTAGTCGTCACCTGAACCCACCCGCAGCAGGCGACGCCGCCCACCCGGGGCCGCATCCGCTGACCACGACGCCGAGGCGAACAAGCTATGGATCCCCGCGAGCCGCTACACGCCTCGCTCAGCCTCCCGACCCCCCCTCGGCCTGTCACCACCCACCGCCTGCCGCTCAAGCCAGCAGCGAGCATCGCCAAAGGCCGATCGGTGGATTCGGGGTTAGTAAACCAATCTCGCGATGCACGCGTGACGTAGATCGACCGGCTGTCGGGTGCCGAGCAATGGCCATTGACAGCTGGCGTCGGGCGGCGAGGTTGGCAATCACGACGTGGGTGTGCAGCTGGGGGCACCGGCCTGGGAGTTGCGATGCCTGAGCCCCGCCGCCACCAAAGCGCCAACCCGGACCGGTCGGCACCGCCACGACGCGGCGAGCCAGCGGCGAGCCAACAGCCCGTCGGATTCGACGTCGCCGAGCGTGTCGGCGACCGCCGAGCGGTGGAACTCCGCCACCAGCGCCCGCACCCGACCGTCGGGATACAGAGCCCACAGCAGTGACACCGACTTAGTGCCGAGAACGTCAGGTGCAGCTCGCGAGCCGTTTCTCGCCTCCGGCCACGAGCCGCTCGCCGGTCGCCAGTCGCCGGGTGGCAGCCGTCGAGGACCCGAGTAAAGGCGGTATCGTCGACACCCCCCCGCCAGTCCCAGCAGTCCGATCCCAGCGCCGGCCCATTCTCCTGGGCGCCTCTCAGCGATGACGACGACTCCGTCGGGCGGGTGCTCGAAGTCGATCGTGCTCATATCGGCGAGGATAGCTACAGCCCTACGCAACGACCGGTGGCGGCGGGCCTACTGTGTGGACCCGCCGTTAGCGCCTGTCACCACGTCAGGGGAAGGCATCACGTCGGTTGTTTGTGGTCGCGTGGGCTTGGCTCGCTGATGCTCCGGGAGGCGGTCAAGGGGACCGTTGTGATGGTCGGGGTCCCCGCCGCAGGCGGGGTGGCCATCACGGCGCAGCCCCTTGACAGCCGGCGTCCGCCGGCGGCGCGTTCGCCCGCCTCACCGCCAACCAGCCCTGCTACACCCTCGCCATCAACCGGCGGCAGCTCCACCCCTGGGAGCAGGCAGCCCTCGACCATCTCCGCGACCGCCAACCCCGACCTGCGCTCGGCCTCTACGGCACCCACGGTCGGGTCACCATCGCCGACACCGCCGGTGATGTCCGGGCCCGGATGGTCGACGACTGGTATCGCGCCCACGTGGCCGGGGAGCGGGCGGTCATGCTCGCCGTGCGCCGCGCCGATGTCGCCGATCTCAACCGTCGCGCCCAAGCCGCGCTCATCGCCTCCGGGCGCCTCCATCCCGCCGACGGCGCGCTGGTGGTCGGCGGCGACCGGCGCTATCTGATCGGCGACGAGCTCGTCTGCGGGCGTAACGACCGCCGCGCCGGGCTGATCAACGGCACCGCCCTCACCGTCACCGGCGTCGACCCCGAGTCACACAGGCTGGTCGGGCGCGGCCGCGACGGACAGGCGGTCACCGTCCCCGGGGCCTATGTGGACGCCGGCCATGTCGGCCTCGGGTATGCCACGACGATCCACAAGTCGCAAGGCTCGACGCTCGATCGGGCGTTCCTCCTCGGCGACGACCGCCTCTTCGCCGAAGCCGGCTACGTCGGCCTCTCCCGCGGGCGGGTCTCCAACCAGATCTACGTGGTGGCCAACCCCGACACCCTCGGGCGCAGCGCTATCGCCCCCGGCGAGGCCATCGTCGACCACCTCTGCACCGCGCTCGGAGTCAGTCGCGCCCAAACCCTCTCCACCGCGCAGGCCGTCGGCGACCGGTCGTCGGACGCGCCGCTCAAGACCCTCGTCTCCGACCGCGACCGCCTCACCCGCCAACTCACCGCCTCCATGCCCCCCCGGCCCATCCTCACCCAGCCGGCACCGCCAGGGGTTCCCAGCGCCGACTGACCGAGCGGGCCTGGGGGTCGTGGGGACCGGTTGGGGGAGCGGATCGAGGCGCACGACAACTGGGTGCGAGGGCATCGCCGCGACGGCGAACGCCTGGCCCAGCTCACCGCCACCATCGACCAACGGTTGCAGCGTCTCGCCGTCGCCTCCCTCGCCGACCGACCCCGCCATCTCCGCTCACTGCTCGGGCTTCCCCCCGAAACTCGCGCCGACCGCCATGAGTGGGCCACCACCGCGGCGGCGGTCGAAGCGTGGCGAGAAGTCTCCGGCCGCAGCCCCGACCATGCCAGCCAACATCTCCTCGCCGAGCCCGGCCGGGACCAGCCCGAACACGAATGGTGGCAGCGCGCCACCCGCCACCTCGACCACTACCAACACCGGCACCGCACCCAAGCCATCCACACCGCCATCGACGGAGGCACCGGCGACCTCGACCGGATCATGCGCGGCGACGACGGCCTCGACCGCACCTGGCAGCAAAACCTGGAGAGAGGACTGAGCCGATGACCACCACCAACGCCCGCATGGCTTCGTGGCCGCCGCCGGATGCCGCCACCCGCAGGTGGGTCTGGTACGGGATCCCCCTCGGCTACCACCCCGACGGGCGCCCCCTGCACTCCGGTTGTGAGCACGCCGCGCTGGTCATCGGCCCGCCACGGTCAGGCAAGACCCTCGGCATCGTGGTCCCCACCGTGCTCGACGCCCCCGGAGCGGTCGTCGCCACCAGCACCAAACCCGACGTCCTCCACCGGATGGAAGCCCCCGGATACCCCCTACCCCTACCGGGTAGGGACCCGGATACCCCCCTGACCAGGGAGTTTCTGGAGCGAGCGACGGGAATCGAACCCGCGTTCTCAGCTTGGGAAGCTGATGTTCTACCTCTGAACTACGCTCGCCGGTCTAACCGGAGCGTCATCCTAGGTCACATCCACGGCCGGAGGCGCCGATCGAGGTGGCTCCTGACTCGCGACGAATTCCGGGCGATCATCGTTCGCGCGTTAGCCCGCGAACGTTCGTGGGCTAACGCGCGAACGATGGCCAGGCACACGGGCGGCGGAGCGAGCATCCGGACTCGGCGGCTCGGCTACGGTGCCAGCCGTGATCCTGTCGGACCGCAGCATCCGGGAAGCGCTCGAGGCCGGGCGCATCGTCATCGAGCCCCTGGATGAGTCGGCCATCCAGCCGTCGTCGGTGGACCTGCGTCTGGACCGGTACTTCCGGGTGTTCCGGAACCACACCATGCGGGTCATCGACGTGCGCGAGGACCAGGAGGAGCTGACCGAGCTGGTCGAGATCGGCGACCAGGACGCATTCGTCCTGCACCCCGGCGAGTTCGTGCTCGGCTCCACGGCCGAGCGGGTGGCGGTCCCCGACGACCTGGTCGCCCGGCTGGAGGGCAAGAGCAGCCTGGGCCGCCTGGGCCTGCTGATCCACTCGACGGCGGGCTTCGTCGACGCCGGTTGGGACGGCTATCTGACCCTCGAGCTGTCGAACGTGGCCAACCTGCCGATCACCCTCTACCCGGGCATGAAGATCGGCCAGATCAGCTTCCTCTGCATGACCACCGCGGCGGACAACCCCTACGGGTCGGGCGCCGTCGGCTCCAAGTACCAGGGGCAGCGGGGGCCCACCCCCAGCCGCTACTTCGAGAACTTCCGCCGCCGCGGCTGAGCACCAACCGGACGCCGGGCTGCGCCGACGCCGCCCGCCCAGAAGCTGAGCATCGCCGCTCGGACGCCGGGCACCGGGCACCGCCGCTCACCGGGCGCCACCGCCCACCGAACACCGGACACCGGACACCGGGCACCGGGCACCGGGCACCGGGCACCGGGCACCGGGCACCGGGCACCGGGCACCGAACCTGAGCACCAAGGACCGCGCCGGCTCACCGCCCGAACAGGCCGTCGGCACGCGCCCGCTCCACCACCGCTTCCACCGCGTGACCGAGCGCCGGCGCTCCCGGGGTGACTGTGCGGGCCACGCGTGTGACCTGGTCGGCGGGCAGCTGGCGGTCACGCCAGCCAATGCCGCCCGAGGCGGCATTGACCAGGATGGGCTGGAGCCGGTCGAGCGCCCGGGCGAAGCGGGCCTCGGCCGTGGCGCCCGCCTCGAACTCCTCCCACACCCCTCGGATCCAGGCCTCCTGATCGGGCGGGAGCATCCCGAAGACCCGATCGGCGGCCGCCGCCTCCTTGGCCACCGCCGCGGCACGCGCCGCGGTGTCGTAGAAGTAGGCATCGCCGGCGTCGATCTCTACCAGGTCGTGAACCAGCACCATGGCCACCACCCGGGAGACGTCCACCGGGGCCGCGGCGTGCTCGGCCAGAAGCAGGGCCATCACCGCCAAGTGCCATTGGTGCTCGGCGTCGTTCTCCCGGCGGCTCCCGTCTGTGATCGGCGACTGGCGCAGGACCTGCTTGACCCGGTCGATCTCCACCACGAACGCCAACTGCCGGGCCAGACGGTCGTTGATATCCACACCGGCGAGGGGATCCCGCACCGCCGGGCGCGTCGCTGACCCATCATCCATCCCTGCGGGTCCGGAACATCTCCAGGAACTCCACCGGGAACGGGAAGACCAGGGTGGAGTTCTTCTCGGCCGCCACCTCCGCCAGGGTCTGCAACGTCCGCAGCTGGAGAGCGCCCGGGCTGGCCGTCAGCTTGTCGGCCGCCTCCGACAGCTCGGCCGAGGCCTGCAGCTCGCCGGTGGCGGCGATCACCTTGGCCCGCCGCTCGCGCTCGGCCTCGGCCTGGCGGGCCATAGCTCGCAGCAGCTCCTGGGGCAGGTTGATGTCGCGCAGCTCCACCTGGCGGACCTCGATCCCCCATTCTGTGGTGCTGCGGGCGATCACGGTGCGCAACTCGTTGTTGACGTCCTCGCGGTGAGCCAGGGCGCTGTCGAGCTCGTAGCGGCCGATGATCGAACGCAGGCTGGTCATGGCGATCCGCTGGCTGGCCCGACGGAAGTCATCCACACCGACGATGGCGCGCACCGGGTCGACCACCTGGAAGTAGACGACGGCATCGACGGCGATGGTCACGTTGTCCTGGGTGATGACCGACTGCGAGGGGATGTCGACCACCTCGACCCGGAGGTTCACCTTCACCACCCGATCGACGACCGGGATGCGCACGACCAGTCCTGGGCCGCGCGGCCGGCCCAGGACCCGCCCGAAGCGGAACAGCACCGCTCGCTCGTACTCGGGCACCACGATGAACACGGATCGCAGCAGGAGCAGCACCAGGATCACCACGACGATGACCACCACGATCAGCACCGTGCCCGCGCTACTCGAAGCAGCCAGGACCTGCGGGGCAGAAGCCATGCCCGGAGTATCCCCCAAGTCGGCCATCGGCGCAGCCCAACCGCCCTGCGTGACGAACTTGGTGCACGCCGAGGCCGCCGCCGGGCCCAGTTGACACCCCACTGCCTGATACTCCCGCTTGGCTCACTCCGATCTGTCGAGAGGGACGCTGACGGGTATGTTGTCGGGA
Organism: Acidimicrobiales bacterium; assembly: GCA_965276635.1. Lineage (GTDB taxonomy): Bacteria > Actinomycetota > Acidimicrobiia > Acidimicrobiales > Palsa-688 > CBDIBC01. Next base: position 1,231,993 of record CBDIBC010000005.1, read on the forward strand.
CCTGGAGTGGGAACCCGCCACCTACTCCAGTCAAGAGCGGTTCCGAGATCCGCCGCTTGGTCCGCTCCGCCGATGGCGCCCCTCGGGGCGCCATCGGTGTGTCCGGAGGTCGGTCATCCGTCAGCTCGTGCGGACACGATCCGCGTCGAGACGGCCGCGGTACCCGCCAAGGATGCAGTCGCGAGCGGCGGAGCGCTGTCCTGGCCCAGCCCGCCACGGCGACGGCGCCTGCCGCCCGGTGCACGGCCACGAAGCGGCCCGCCGATGCCGTCTCGCCCTGGGGATGACGGGGGTCGGAGGGATCCCACCTGCCGATGGTGGCGTGCCAGGCGCCGATGCGGGGTAGATGGCAGGGCGCATGCACGCTGTAGAGCAGTTCGCCGGGGAGCCCGGCACTGTCGCGGCTGCCCGGCACTTCGTCTCGCGCACGCTTCACGCCCTCGGGATCCCCGACGACGACGCCGTGCTGCTGGTCTCCGAGCTGGCCACCAACGCGGTGATCCACGCCCGCTCTGCCTACCGGGTGGACATCGACTGCCAGGAAGGCACCGCCCGCGTCGAGGTGACCGACGAAGATCCGACCCCGCCGAAGGCCGCCGAGCGAGGCAGGGTCGCCGAAGGCGCGCTCGGAGGGCGGGGGCTGGCGCTGGTGGTCAGCATGGCTTGCCGTTGGGGCTACGACGTGGCCAACGGCTCCAAGACCGTGTGGTTCGAGATCTGACCAACCGGGTACCGTTGCTCACCGGAGGTCCTCAGCCCATGGTGGCGAGGACCTCGCCCACGATCTCCTCGTCGGTGTCGGGGTGCAGGAAGGCGAAGCGGGCAACCGTCTCCCCCTCCCACTTGGTCGGGGTCACGAAGCCGATCTGGTCGGCCAGCAGCTGTGCGGACCATGCGTCGTAGTCGGCCCCCGACCAACCCAGCCGGCGAAACAAGACGATCGAGAGCTCAGGGGCGCGGACCAGCTCCAGGTGCGGGTCGGCCGCCACCATCTCGGCCGCCCGCCACGCCATGCGCAGCACCGTCTCCACCGCATCGCGGTAGGCGTCGGTGCCGTGCACCGCCAGCGAGAACCACAGGGCCAGCCCCCGGGCCCGCCTGGTCAGGTGGTAGGCGTAGTCGCTCGGGTTCCACTCGTGGTCGCCGTCGGCATGGATGACGTCGAGGTAGGCGGCATCCTGGGTGTGCACTCCCTTGGCCAGCCACGGCCGCCGATAGAGGAGGGCGGCGCAGTCGAAGGGAGCGAAGAGCCACTTGTGGGGATCGACCACGAAGCTGTCGGCCCGCTCGATGCCGGCGTAGCGGTGGCGCACGAGGGGCGCGAACAGCCCGGCCCCGCCATAGGCGCCGTCGACGTGCATCCACAGGTCCCGCTCGCCGGCCACATCGGCCACCCCGGCCAGGTCGTCGATGATGCCGGCGTTGGTCGTACCCGCGGTGGCCGCCACGCCGATCACGCTGCGAGGATCGCGATCCGCGTCCAGCGCCGCTCGCAGGGCCGTCCCGGTCAGGCGGTGATCCTCCGTCGGGACGAGCAGGGAGTCGACGTCGATGAGTCCCAGAGCATTGCCGATGGAGGAATGGGCCTGGTCGCTGACGGCGAAACGCAGCCGGGCTGGACGCGATGCACCCAGACGGTGGCGGGCCACGTCGCGGGCGACGACCAGGGCCGACAGGTTCCCGGCCGAACCCCCGGAGACGAAGCAGCCGCCGGCATCGTCGGGCAAGCCGGCCAGGCCGGCGAGCACGGCCAGGACCTGGTTCTCGGCGGCGACCGCGCCCGCCGCCTCCAACCACGACGCGCCCTGCAGCGAGGAGGCCGAGACCACCATGTCGAAGAGCAGCGCGGCCTTGGTCGGCGCGGCCGGGATGAACGCCAGGAACCGTGGGCTGTCGCAGGAGATGACGGCCGGCGCAAGTTGCCCGGCGAACACGTCGAGGATCCGTCGGGCATCGCCAGGTCCCTCCCCGATCACGCCCTGCAAGGCGGAGCCGAGGCGGTCCTCGATGCCCGGGAAGTCCAACGGGACCGGGTCCAACGCCAGGCGGTCACGACAGTAGGAGAAGACCAGCTCGGTCAGGTCCGGGTCGTGGACGAACATGGGATTGCGCACGTCACGCCTGTCTAGCAGGGCCTGTTACAGGCAATGCGACGACGCCAGCCAGACGGAACACGGCGCAAGGAGAGCGAGAGAATTGTCCGAGCGTCTCCGCGCTGCCAGGATGCCGACGTGGACCCGTACCAGGTGCTCGGCGTGCCGAGAGGAGCCACCGCAGTGCAGATCCGGAGGGCCTTCCACGACGCAGCACGACGGGTGCACCCCGACACGGGGGGCTCGGTTCCTGACGCCGGGACCGAGCTGGCGCGCCTGGTTTGGGCGCGGGACCTGTTGCTGGCCGCACCCAACCGGCAGCAGCCGACCGGGAACGTCACCGCGTTCCACCGTCGGCGGGGTCTCAGCCGATGGTGGGTGTGGTGGACCCAGCGAAACCGGCCGTCGCGGGACCTGCGCTGAACGGGTCCCCGTCCAGGTCGTCGATGGAGAGGTGGATCGGGGCGCCCGCCCAGCGGCTGCCCGCCAGCGCGGCACGGAGCGCGGGAACGAGCGCGGCGACCAACTCGTCGACCGGCAGCGCCCTGACGGCCAGATGCACGTGTAACCCATCGGGGCCGAGGGTCACACCCCCCGGTGGGCGGGCCGGGAGATCAGGGACCGCAACGAGCACCGGCGGCACGTAGAGGCGCGCCCGGTCGTCCTGGCCGACCACGGCGGCGACGCGGCGACCAACCACCCCGGCGTCAGGCGCCGAGCTCATCGGGAGTCCCCCGAGCCATCCGGGTTCGGCGAGGCCACGTCGACGACGTTGACCGTCACGGTCGTCGCCAGCCCGGTGCCGGCCACCACCACCCGATCGACCCGCTCCTGCACCTCGATGGCCACAGCCATCAGGTGGGCGCCGCAAGCGACGACCACGTCGAGCTCCACGCTCGCTACCGCATCTGCCCTCACCACGGCCCGTACCCCTGCCACTGGGACCTCGCCGGCCGGCCGCACGGCGCGCAGCGCCACCGCCCGCGCCCCGAGGGCCGCCCAGCGCCCTGGCCGGAGCGCAGCCACGCCTGGCGTGCGCAACGCGACGGCCGCCGCCAGCTTGGCCACCACCGCCGGTGCCACGTGCACGACCGTGTCACCCATGGCGGCCGGCCCCCGCGTCGCGGGCACTGGTGTCGTCGCCGGCACTGGTGTCGTCGCCGGCACTGGTGTCGTCGCCGGCAGCGGCGTCGTCGCCGGCACCGGTGTCATCGCCGGCTCAACCATCGGCACCCGCCGCGAGCGCGGCGCCGACCGGAGCAGTGTCGCTCTCGAAGAGGTCGACAACGTCGACGTGGATCTGGCCCACGGCCAGGCCGACCTCGTCGCGGGCAGCCCGGCGCACGGCGCCGCGAACCTCGTCGGCCGCGATGCGCACATCGGTCCCCATCCGGGCGGCCAGGCTGATCACGACGTCGACGAGCGGCCCCGCCAGCCCGCCGGGCAGAGCGGCATCGCCGGCGTCCCGGTCGGTGGGGACTCTCCTGTCGGCGGGGCCCGTCCCATCGGCGGGGCCCGTCCGGTCAGGGGGGCCCGTCCCGTCGGCAGCTACCTCGACCCGGCACGACCGCACCCGGGCGCCGGGGTAGGCATCGGCGGCGCCCACCAACACGGTCCGGACCACGCCCAGGTCCAGCCGCACAGGCCCCAGCGCCGACGCCACGGAGACCGCGCCCCCTGACCGACGGCCGCTGCGCACCACCGACATGACCCGCTCCAGCAACGCCCCCGGCGGCTCGACCGGTCCGTCCAACAGCTCCCTTGTGGACGGAGCGAGGGCCTCGTACTCGCCCACCACGCCCTGGCAGTACGGGCAATCGGCCTCGTGGTCGTCGAGCTGGCCGGCGGCCACGTGGTCCCAGACGTCGACGGGCTCTCGGCCGCAGGGCAGCCGGCCCGAGGGGGTATCCCCGGCTGCGCCGTTCACTGCCACGGCCGCATCCGTTCCACCAGCCGCTGTCGAGCCCGGTGGATCCGCCCCCGTACCGCCCCAGGCGAGGCGCCGACGATCTCGGCGATCTCGACGTAGCCCAAACCCTCGCTCTCGCGCAGCACCCAGCACACCCGTTGGTCGGAGGGCAGCTGCGCCACCGCCGTACGCAACGCCACCAGCTGGCCTCGGAGCTCTGCGACCCGCTCGGGATGATCAGGCCCGACTCGGGCCAACGCCGCACCGGCCGCGTCGATGGGCATGACTGGACGCACCGTGCGGGCGGCGTTCAGGCAGCGGTTCGTCACGATCCGGTACATCCACGAGGAGAACGCGGCGTCGGACCGGAAGGCGCCGATCCCCCGCCATGCCGCTAGGAACGACTCCTGCACGGCGTCCTCGGCGTGGCCCCGGTCCCCGAGCATTCGGTAGGCCACCGTGAACATCCGGCCCTGGTGTCGCCGGACGAGCGTCTCGAACGCCCGCAGGTCGGCCTCCCTCGCCCGCTCGGCCAAGGTGGCGTCGTCGAGCGTGCCCACCTGCGCCGGTCGGCAAATGGGCCCAACAGGGGTGGACAGATCGATGTGGGGATTCGGCGTGAGGATCAGCGTTGGCCTGTGTCTGAAGGAGTGACGCACTGGTTGGCAGACCCAACCACCGCACCGTCGCCCATACCCCGGCCCGTGCACCCGGCAACCCTCCAGGAGGTCAAACCATGAGCACCCCGTCCAGCGGCACCACGAGCACGACCGGCATCGGCTCGGTCCCGTCGGCTCCCAAGCCAGGCCATGACCTGACGGCACCAACCACGTCCAGCGTCCTCATCACCGACCAGGGGCGAACCACGATCGCCGACACCGTGGTGGAAAAGGTGGCCGGCATGGCCACACGGGAGATCCCGGGGGTCCACAAGCTGGGCTCCGGCACGGCCCGGGCCATCGGTGCGCTGCGCGATCGACTCCCCGGTCAGCGGGCCAGCGTCACCCAGGGGGTCTCCGTGGAGGTCGGCGAGCGGCAGACGGCCGTCGACCTGGACATCGTCATCGAGTACGGCGTGTCGTTGGCCGACGTGACCGACGCGGTCCGCCGCAACGTCATCGCGTCCATCGAGAGCATGACCGGGCTCCAGGTCACCGAGGTCAACATCGTGGTGGACGACATCCACCTACCCGGCGAGGACGACACGGCCGACGAGGCACAGGAGTCACGAGTCCAGTGATCAGGCCACGCACGATCCAAGGGCTCGCCCCCTCGGCCATCGAGGCCCCTACCGGAATCGTCAGCCGATGAGCCGCGACCCGGGCGACCTGCGCACCAAACCGAGCGCCGCCCTCATCGGTCTCATCATCGGCATCGCCTTGGGCTTCGCCGGCGCCTTCGGCGGATTCCTGGCGTTCCTCATCGTCTTGGTCCTCGGCGCCGTCGGGCTCACCGTCGGCCTGGCCCTCGACGGTCGCATCGACCCCGTCTCCTGGTTCGACCGGAACCGCAGGGATCGATGACTGCCGTACCCCCACCCGAGCCCGGAGCCCGGACACCCCGACCGGTGACCCTGCCGGCACTGCCGGACCTGCCCGCGCCGTCCGACCGAGGGGGGACGAGAGTGGAGACCGTGGTGTTCGAGAAGATCGCCAGCCAGGCGGCCACCGACGTGGTCGAGGTGGGACGGACCTCCCGACGCTTCCTGGGCGTCACCAGGGGAACCGACCACGACCGCCCCCAGGCCACGGTCCACAAGGACGGCCGCCTGGCTCGCGTCTCGCTCACCATGGCCGTCGAGTACCCGGCCCCCCTGCTGCGGGTGACCCGCGACGTCCGGGTTCGCGTCATCGAGCGGCTCGCCGCCCTGGCCGCCATCGAGGTTCGAGAGGTCGACATCGAGGTGGCCCAGCTGCGCACCGAGCGCGAGCCGGTGGCGCGGGTCCGATGAGCCCCGCTGACCCGTCGGACCGGGCACCCAAGGTCCTGTCCGACCCGGCACCCAAGGTGCCGTCCGACCCGGCACCCAAGGTGCCGTGGCGACGGCGGACCATCCCGGCCGTGCTCGTCGCCATCATCCTCGGCGCCGCCGCCGTCACCGGGATCGTCGACGTCATCTCGGTGGCCACCTCGAACCGCACGCTGGTGTGGCCCTACGAGCAGATAGCCACCCAGATGCGCCAGACCACCTGGAGCGACGCCCCGATCCTCTTCGTCGGGATCGGCATCGCCGCCCTCGGACTGGTGCTCCTCCTGATCGCCGTGCTCCCCGGCCGCGAGGGCCTCGTACCCATCGTCTGCGAGGACACCGCCGAGGCGCTGGCCACCAACCGGCGCAGCCTGCGGCGAGCGCTCACCCGCGCCGCGCTCGACGTCGACGGCGCCGAGCGGGTAGACGTGAAGGTGAAGCGGCGGCGGGCCCGCCTGGACGTCTCCACGCCACTGCGTGACCCTGGCGATCTGTCGGAGCGCGTGACCGCCGCAGCCGAGCAGCTCCTGCGCAAGACGTCCGTCGCCGCCGTGCCGACCGTCTCCGCCCGGGTCCAGCACCGGGAGCACGGCTGATGTCCGCCGCGTCTCGTCCCACCTCCAAGACCGGCCGGGGGAACCGCTTCGGGCTCGGGCTCATCGGCGTCATCCTCATCGTCGGGGGCGCCGCCGTCATCGGCCAGACCCAGGGGGTGGTCGACCGGATCTTCACCACCACCAGCACCCACGACCCCCTCCTCAGCTCCACCGAGGTGGACTTCGCCCACCAGCACGGCTGGTTCTGGCCCGTCGCCGCGGTCGCCGCCGGGATCGTGGCCTTGCTGTGCCTGCGCTGGCTGATCGTGCAGCTACGGCGCGATCGACCCAGCACCTACCAATTGGAGCCCGACCGCTCCACCGGCGCCACCCGCCTCCCGACGGCTGTGCTGGCCCAAGCCGTCGCCGAGGAGATCGAGACGTTCGCCTCGGTACGCCGGGCCCGCCTTGACCTGGACGGCAGGGCCGACCGGCCCGCGGCCCATGTGAGCGTGGTCATGGAGGACCGCGCCCAGTTCGGTCCCGTCCGCCACCGCATCGAGACCGAAGCACTCCCCCACCTCCGTGATGCGCTCGGCGTGGAGCGGGTCCCCGTGCGCATCACGTTCCGGGTGGCATGAAGACCGGACGAGGTGGGTACTGATCTTCTTCCCTGGACGAAAGAGGTAGGCGATGCTCGGAACCATCATCGGCTGGATCATCGTCGGCGCCATCCTGGGCGCCCTGGCCCGGCTCCTGGTACCCGGACGGGACCCCATGGGCATCGGGGCCACCATCCTGCTCGGCATCCTCGGGCAGTTCGTGGCCGGGATCATCTTCAACGCTCTCTTCGGTAGGGCCGCAGGCTGGATCGCCGGTCTCATCGTCACCATCGGCCTGCTGCTGGTCTCCCGGCGCACCGGCATCGGTCGCCGTACGTCCGTTCGCCGCTGACAACGGTAACTCTCGCAGCCGCTCGGGTTCCCCCAGCGTGGCCCGCGCTCGTGGCGGGTCGGGGCCCCGCCGCCGGGGGGGATCTACCGCTGGCGAATGCTCAGCCGGGCATGCCTGCGGTGCCGGCGACCAGGGGGCCGACGGACAAGAGGTACTGGCCGTTCGTCAGGGTGCCGGCACACCCAGTCGTCGGCGACGGCAGGGCCACGAAAGCGGCGGCCGTCTGGCCCGGTGGGTAGACGCGCAGGCCGACGACGGGTGTGGGCTGGCACTCGTTGGCCGGGAAGTTGCCGCCCTCCACCTCTTGCAGCGTGGACGATGCACTGGCGCCCGGGGACAAGGTGATGACCGCACCGGATCCGCCGGAGCGTGTGGCCGCCGCCCCGACCTGGGCCCCTGCGCTGCCGGCCACGTAAGAGACGCCGGGATAGCCGAAGACGGTGCAGATCGACGAGCTGGCATTGGTCAGGACGAGGGGGACGTACACGCTGCCGGCGGCGCCACTGCCCTGGCCGAGGGTGACGCGCAGCTGCGACGTGGCGCACCGGCCACCGGCCGCCGTGGTGGCAGGTGTGGTGGTTGCAGGTGTACTGGTGGTGGCCGCGGTGGTGCCCGGGGTGGCGGTGGTGGCACTGGTCGACGGCGCGGTGGAGGGAGTCGTCGCCGACCCGGTGGCCGTCGTCGGCGTGCTCGCGTGGTGGCTGTTACCCCCGCAGCCGGCCACCGCCGCGGCCATGGCGGCCGTGACCGCGGCCGTCTCGCACATGCGCCTGGCTCGACTCACCATGGGCGCATGGTATCCGGGGTGCTACGGCGCCCAGCGCAGTCGACCACCGCAACTGGATCCTGCCAAGCTCTCCGTCGATGACTGGGCCGCGGCTGTTGATCGTCCACCACACCGCCTCGCCGTCCATGCACGCCATGGCCCTGGCCGTGACCGAGGGGGCGAACGACCCGGCCATCGACGGTGTCGAGGTGGTGAGCCGCGCCGCCCTGTCGGCCACGGCCACCGACGTGCTGGCCGCGTCAGGCTACATCCTCGGCACGCCGGTGAACCTGGGGTACATCTCGGGCGCTCTCAAGCACTTCTTCGACCAGATCTACTACCCGTGCCTGCAGGCCACCATCGGCCGACCCTTCGGCTGCTACCTCCACGGCAACGACGACGCCGCCGGCGCGCTCCGAGCCGTTCAGGCGATCACCACCGGCCTGGGCTGGCGCCCGGCCCAGGCCCCCCTCGTGGTCAACGGTGCCCCCACGCAAGCCGATCTGGGCGCCTGCCACGAGCTGGGCGCAGCCATGGCCGCCGGCCTGACCATGGAGACCTAACCCGTCGAGCGGCGGCCGCATCCCCGCCATTGCAGACAGCGGCCGCATGCCCGCCAGAGAACAGCGGCCGCATGATGGTCGTTGCGGGTGGCCGGCCGCTACCGTCTGCGCCGTGACGGGATGGGCGGTCCCCCCTGCAGCCGACCGACGGCGCTGGTGGTCGCCGGCCACGCCGCCCGGAACCACGCCCATCACGGCCCGGCGGGCCTACACCGAGATCCTCGCAGTGTTCGTCGCCTTTTTCGGGGCCGGACTGGCCAGCGCGGCATTCTCCCTGCGCGCCTCGGGCGACACAGGCTCCACGTTCGCCTCCTGGGCTGAGGCAGTGCCCGCCGTCATCGACCAGGTCGCGGTCGGTGCCCTGGCCGTTGCCGTTCCGCTCCTGCTCGCCGCTCGTCGCCACATGACGCGCGCCGACCTCGGCTACGCGGTGGCCGGCCGGCTGCCGGGCGCGACGTGGGTCAGGTTCGTGGCGTGGGGGCTGCTGGCGCTCATCGCCGGCGGGGCAGTGACGGCGGCGCTGGCCACCGGGTCGTTTCCCGAGGGCGGGTTCTCCTACCCGAACCTGACCGTGAACCTCCTCCATGCCGCTCAGGCCGGGTTCATCGAGGAGTGCGTGGTCCTGGCCTTCGTGGTCACCACGCTCGAGCAGGCTCGCCGCCCCCGAGCCGAGATCGTCGTCGTCGCCCTGCTCCTCCGGGCCAGCTACCACATCTACTACGGGCCCGGTGTGTTCGGGATCTTCGTCTGGGCCGCGGTCTTCATCTGGCTGTTCATGCGCTTCCGCACCATCGTCCCGCTCGTCGCCCTGCACTCGTTCTGGGACGTCTCCATCACCCTGGCCGACCGCTGGCGAGCCGTCGGCGGCCTGGTCACCCTGGGTTACCTGACGCTGTTCGTGGCCGCCTTCATCGTCTGGCTGGTCGAGCGGGACCGCCGGCGGCACCCGCCAGGGGGTGGCTTGGCCGTCCACCCGCCCGGCTGGTACCCCGATCCGTGGGGCTCGGGCGGCTGGCGGTGGTGGAACGGTTGGGCGTGGGGCCCGCAGGCCGGCACCTGGTAACGGGACGGCTCCCGGTCGTCCTGCGACAACCGGTGCATCGGGGCCCAGGATGCGGGTACAACGGGGGGCATGCCTCTCACCGGTACGTACCATCCCAGCCCCGAAGCCTGGGTCGCCGACCAGGTGGCCCTCTACGAGCGGACGAATGGCGCCGAAGGCGACACCATGGCCGATCGTCCGGTCATCATCCTCGCCACCAAGGGGGCCAGGTCCGGCCAGATCCGCAAGACACCCCTCATGCGCGTCGAGCATGACGGCAGCTACGCCCTCGTCGCATCCAAGGGCGGCGACCCCAAGCACCCGGTCTGGTACTTCAACCTCCGAGCCGATCCGCACATCGAGCTGCAGGACGGGGCGTCGCGCCAGGACATGACGGTCCGGGAGGTGACCGGCGACGAGAAGGCGCAGTGGTGGGCCCGCGCCGTCGCCGCCTACCCGCCCTACGACGACTACCAGGCCAAGACCGACCGGCAGATCCCGCTGTTCGTGGCCACACCCGCAGGGGGGTGAGGCTGCCCCCATCTGGGTACTTCAACACCCATGGACACCGATGCCTTCGTAGACGCACTCAACGATGACCTGCAGCTGGAGTACAAATCCATCGTGCAGTACATCCAACACGTGGCCATCATCACCGGGCCCGAATACCTCAGCATCGTCGACGAGCTGAAGGTGCACCTGGGCCAGGAGCTCAGCCACGCCCAGATCTTGGCCGGCCAGATCGCGTTCCTGGGCGGCGTCCCCACCACCGTGGTGCCCGCCACCGGCGAACCCGGCGACTCGGGGGCGGCGCTACGCCAGGACCTTGGGCTCGAGCACGAGCAGCTGGAGCGCTACCGAGAGCGGTTCGCCCAGGCCAACGAGCTGGGGCTGGCCGACGTGGCCGAGGCGCTCCGTCCCCTCCTGGAACAGACCCAGGAGCACGTGCGCGACCTCCAGACTGCCCTGGGGGACTAACGCTCCCGACCGGCACGGCCGACGACTCGGCCTCGATCGATTGATTCTGGGGTCAAGAAACCAGCACTGGTGCAAGTTTTCCGACACCAGAACCGACGCCGCTCCGGCGACCGACGCCGCTCCGGCGACCGACGCCGCTCCGGCGACCGACGCCGCTCCGGCGACCGGGTCAGTAGGTCGACGGGGGATCGCTGGCCGGGAACGACTCGTCGCCCGCCTCGTCGGCCGCCAAGGACTGGCGCGCTGCGTCGGCGTCACCGCCCCGATGATCGGGGTGCCAACCGTGCCCCTCGAGGGCGGCCACGTCGGCGGCGGACAGCGTCGGCCCCTCGGCATGGTTGCCGTGCAGATGGACCACCGGCAGACCTCCGTCGTCCCAGAACACCCGGACCACCCGGGCCGCCACCGGCCCGTCGCCGTGCATCACGAAATCGCCCACGACGGGCACGGCCGGCCAGTCCACGGCGCGCGACAGGCGCCGCACCGCGGCCGGGTCCTCCGACGGGACATAAGGCTGCTCGAAACGGATCTTCATCCGCCCAGCCTCGCACGCCGAGCCACGTGCGGGCTCAGCCCTCGAGGCCCATCGGGCTGTCGGGCACGTCGACCGCGTACCGACGCAGGGCCTCGAGCGGGACGATCTGGAGCACGGCCTCGTGGGTCGACGCCAGCACGACCGGGGCGGCGGCGCCGTCGAGGTGGGCGCGCAGCCAGTTGGCGGCGGTCACGCACCAGCGGTCGCCCGGCCTCAGGCCGGGGAAGCGGAACTGCGGCATGGCGGTGATCAAGTCGTTGCCGATGCTGCGCTGGTGCTCGAGGAACTCGGCGGTCACCACCGCACAGATGGTGTGGCTACCGAGATCTTCGGGACCGGTGCTGCAGCACCCGTCGCGGTAGAAGCCGGTGAGGGGGTCCGTGCCACAGGGCTCGAGCTCGTCACCCAAGACATTGCGGTCAGCCATCTCCGCAGTATCGCTCATGCCGGGCGCCGGGTCGGGCGGCCCGCCGGCCGGTGACCTCGGAGAAGCGACCGAGGGCCCGGGTGAGCAGCCCGTAGAGGGTCGGCCCGAACGGCCATTGGGTCACGACCCGCCCGGATGGGGCGGTGAAGTAGTTCCGGCTCATGGTCCACGACGTGCCCTGCATGTGGGACTGGACCCAGGTGTTGTACCAGGCGCACCAGCGGGCCTTGACCTCGATCGACGTGACCTGCTGGCGCCGCATGCGCCGCACGGCGCGCACCATGTACTCGGCCTGGCGCTCGAGCATGGTGACGATCTCGCCGCCGTTGGTGTTCGGCCCGTAGAGCATGTAGAAGTTCGGGAAGCCGGGGACCGTGATGCCGAGGAACGCCTCGGGCTCGTCGTTCCACGCCTTGTGCAACGAGATGCCGCCCGTGCCGACCACGTCCAGCTCGGGCAGGTAGCGAGCGGCCTCGAAGCCGGTGGCCATCACCAGGACGTCGATGGGATGCTCCTCCCCGGTGACGTCGACCAGGCCCGTAGCCGTGACCGACGCCACGGCGCGGGGGATGAGCTCGACATCGTCGCGCTTGAGGGCCTGGTAGTAGGTGGAGTGGAAGATCGGTCGCTTGCCCGGGTACGGATAGGTGGGTGTGACGGCGGCGAGCAGGTCGGGGCGATCGGCGAACTGCGCGGCCAGGTACCGCCGGCACAGCGCTTCGCGCGCCGTGTGGACCTTGGTGCCGGGCTGGAAGATCTTCCCGCCGCGGGTGTTCTTCTCCAGCTGGTAGAGGAGCTTCAGCCGGTGGACCCTCCGCCGGCGGGGCGAGCGGAAGCCGGCTCGCTCCTCGGGCGTGAAGTCCCGCTCGCCCTTCGGCATGATCCATCCCGGCTCCCGCTGGAACTGCAGTACCCGGCCGGCAACGCCGGCGATCTCGGGAACGATCTGCACCGCGGTCGAGCCGGTGCCCACGATCCCGACCCGCTTGCCCGTCAGGTCGTGGTGCTCCCAACGGGCGGTGTGGAACCGGGGACCGGCGAAGTCGTCGAGGCCAGGCCACGTCGGGTACCGCGGGTGGCTCAACATGCCCACTGCGCTGACGAACACGTGGCACTCCATCTCCTCGCCGTCGTCCAACCGCACCGTGTAGGTGTGGGCCCGCTCGTCCCACACGGCCTCGTCGACGGCCGCGCCGAGGCGGAGGTGGCGGCGCAGGCCGTAGTCGTCGACGGTCTCCTCCAGGTACGCCTGCAGCTCGGCCTGGCGGGCATGGGTGCGACTCCAGTCGTGGGACTTGAAGGAGAAGGAGTAGAGATGGGAGGCGACATCGACCTCCGCTCCGGGGTAGCGGTTGTCCCACCAGGTGCCGCCGACGCCGGTCGACTTCTCCACGATGGTGAAGGTGTGGATCCCGGCCCGCTTCAGCTTCACGCCGGCGGCGATGCCGCCGAACCCGCCACCGGCGATGATCACGTGCGGCGTCCCATCCTGCCCGAACAGCTCGACCGCAGGGTCGACCACGATTGCTCCCCTCTCCTGGTCATGCCCGTTCTGGCGAAACGGCACCGGGATTCTCTCGCCCCGCGACCACGACTGCAAACGGGACCAACGGGTGAGCCTCAGGCGGGGGACGAGGCCAGGAACGTCTCGACACGCAGCACGAACACGGCTGCGTCCTGAAACAGGAAGGCGTGGCCGGCGTCGGGGTACAGCACGAGCTGCGCCCGGGGGATGGTGGCCGCCAACAGGTGGTCGTTGGCCACCGGGTCGAGCTGGTCGACGGCACCGTCGGCCACCAGCGTCGGCCGACCGATGCGGGCGGTGGCCGGGCCCGCCGGATCGGTCCCGCCCAGCCATCGGCCGATGGCGGCACCCTGCGCGGCGACGATGGCCGGGGAGGCGTCGTAGCGGCCCGGGTAGCGGAGGATCCCGGCGACGTAGGCCCGCACCGCGGTCTCCTGATCCAGCGGGAACAAGACGCCCAACTTGGTCGCCGGGTTCGAGCTGTCCAGCGCGGCGGCGGCGGCTGCGGGGACCGGGAGCGACTCCCCGGTGCCGGGCTGGGTGGCGGCCAGCACCACGCGTGCGACTTGGGCGGGATGGCGGACGGCCAGGGCCTGGGCGATCATCCCGCCCATCGACCAGCCCACCACGTCGGTGCGACCCAGGTGCAGAGCGGTGATCAGATCGCTCGTCTGGTCCGCCATGGCCGTGATGGTGAGCGGCGATGGGAGGGCTACGGTGCGACCGATCCCGGCGTTGTCGAACACGACGACGCGGTGGCGGGCGGCCAGGGCGTCCACGAAGGCGGGCGCCCACTCGTCCATGCTGGCGCCGAAGCCCATGACGAGCACGAGCGGCGGACCGTGGCCTACCTCCCGGTAGCCGATGGCGCCGGGCCCGGTGCTCGCCTGTCGGACCGGGGCGGTGGCCACGTCGGGCGTGACCCGCGAACGCGGTACCGTCGTGGCGGTCGACGAGGAGCTCGCCGACCCGCATCCAGCCAGAAGCGCCAGCACGGTCAACGCGCCGAGCGACGATCGCCACACCCGCTTGCTCACCGCCATGGTCGCCGACCTCCTCGCCGTCTCCGACCACCGTAGGACCGAGGGCCCGGGCGTTCCGGACATTTTCGCCACCACCATGGCCGCGGCCACCGGGTGCCGGTCCCGCGGCAAACGGCGGGCCCAACCGCCGACATTTGCCCGCCAGTCCCGAGCCAATGCGTTGCCTGGGGCGAGGCCCTCGGGCAAAGGTGGCCGGTGTGGCCGATTGCCTCGGCGGCTACTCTCTGGCGGAGCGGCGGCGGCCCGTCGCCGTAGGGGGAACGAGATGGTGGCGACAGCTTCGGGCGGTACCTTTCCGGTGAACCTCGACGTGGCCACGCCGGACCACGTGGCCCGTTGGCGGCCCCTGGTCCTGTGGCTCCTGGCCATCCCCCTGTTCGTGGTGCAGTACGTGTTCGGCATCGCCGCGCAGGTGGTGGTGTTCCTCGGGTGGTTCGCCGCGCTGTTCACCGGGGCGCTGCCCGACAGCTTCGGGCGGTTCCTTACGGGCTATCTCCGTTTCACCTGGCGCACCACTGCCTACCTCTACGCGTTGACCACGGTCTACCCGTCGTTCGAGTTGCCCATGGGCGACGCCGATCCGGGCGGGGACATGGCCACCATGGTCATCGTCCGCGCCCCTCGCCTGTCGCGTCTCACCGTGTTCTTCCGCTTGCTGCTGGTCATCCCGCAGGTCATCGTGCTGTACTTCGTCGGCATCGCCGCGGGCGTCGTCACCGTCGTGGCGTGGTTCGCCATCCTCATCACCGGACATTGGCCCGAAGGGCTGCGCCGCTTCTTCGTCGGTTATCACCGTTGGGCGGCCCGGGTGTCGGCCTATTCATTCCTCCTCGTCGACCAGTACCCGCCCTTCTCGCTCACCTGATGAGGAGCGACCGCGCCATCCTCGATCGCTCCCGGTAGCCGCCCCCGCCTTTCGCCTGAGACCTCTGACACACGCTGCCATGGGTGATGACCTGACAGCTATGGTGCGGCGATGTCGTCGTCACCGGTGCCCGTCGGGCGGCGTCGAACCTCCGGTTTGGCCGGGGAGCGGCCGTGACCTCCGAGCCCCTGCTCCGACCCGTCGTGGCGGTACCGGCCGACGACGAGAGGATCACGGGCCGCCAGTGGCTCTCGCTCGCCGTGTTGAGCTTCACCGTCCTGCTCATCTCGCTCGACCAGACGGTGTTGAACGTGGCGTTGCCCACCCTCATCGACACCATCCATCCGACCACCAGCGAGCTCCCCTGGATCGCCGATGGCTACACCCTCACCAACGCGGTGCTGCTCCTCTTCGGTGGTGCGTTGGGCGATCGCTTCGGTCGGCGGCGGATCTTCCTTGTCGGGCTCCTCATCTTCGGCGGCGGCTCGGGGGCCTGCGCCCTCGTGCACTCCACCGGACCGGTCATCGCCGCCCGCAGCGTGATGGGCGTCGGCGCTGCGCTCCTTATGCCCGCCACGCTGTCGATCATCGCTACCACCTTCGGGGGCCATCAGCGGGCCCGGGCCATCGGCATCTGGGCCGGGGTCAGTGGCATCGGCACCGCCGCCGGGCCGCTGCTCGGCGGGTGGCTCCTGCAGCACTTCTGGTGGGGCTCGGTGTTCCTGATCAACGTGCCGGTGGCCGTGGTGGCCCTGGTCGGCGGCCTCTTCGTGGTGGCCGAGAGCCGGGCCGACCACCCACCCAGCCTGAACCCCGCCGGTGTCCTGTTGTCGTCGATCGGGCTGGCGGCGGTGACCTACGGACTCATCGAGGCGCCGACCAGCGGGTGGGGGTCACCGGTCACAGTCGGCTCGTTCGGGGCCGGCGCCGCGCTGATCGTCGCCTTCGTGCTGTGGGACCGGCGCCGGGACGATGCGCTGGTCGACTTGCACCTGTTCGCCAACCGCACCTTCTCATCGGCGCTGGGAGCCGTCACCGCGGTGTTCTTCGCCATGTTCGGCGTCAGCTACCTGCTCAGCCAGTACATCCAGTTCGTGCAGGGGGCGGACGCCTTCGGCGTCGGCTTGCGGTTCCTTCCCCTCGCCATCGGCACGCTCATCACCAGCAACATGGCCGCAGAGCTCACCCGCCGCGCCGGCCTGCGCCTGGTCATGCTCACCGGCATGATCCTGGGCGCCGCCAGCCTGACCGTGCTGACCACGCTCGGCACCCGATCGGGCGTCGTCCATCTGGGCGTCGCCTTCCTCCTGCTCGGGCTCGGCATGGGCCTGGTCGTCGCCCCGGCGTCCAACGCCATCGTGGGCACGTTGCCGCCCGAGAAGATTGGCAGCGGATCCGGCCTGCGCAGCATGGTGCAGCTGCTCGGCGGGTCCTTCGGGGTCGCCATCGTCGGCAGCCTGGCCACCGGCCGCTACCACACGCAGGTGGGCCGTTCGCTCTCCGGACCGCTGCATGGGTTGCCGGCGACGGCGCGCGGCCCGGTCTCCGCCCAGATCGGCCAGGCGCTCCAGGCGACGTCGACGCTGCCGCCCTCCCTGGCCCGGGCCACGACCCGGGTGGCCCAGAGCGCCTTCGTCAGCGGCCTACGGCTCTCAGCCCTAGTCGGCGTGGCCGTCCTCCTCCTGGCCTCCGTGGCCGCCGCCATCTATGTTCCCCGCCGGGTAGCACCCATCGACCACGGCGCCGACCTGCTGCCCCTCGAGCTCTGAGCGACCGCCTCCTGTGACCCGCTGAGGCCGTCAGGCTTGCTCGGCCGGTCCAGCTTCCAGCACCGGGTCCCGTTGGACATCGGCTTCCGTCATGGCCAGATAGGCGACCATCCCGACGATCAGGAGCCCGAGCACCAGCACGACCGGGCCGTCACCCAGCCCCAGGCCACTGGAGCTCTTGGGCTTGGCCAGGCCATCGGCGATCGACGCGCCGAAGGGGCGGGTGATCACATACGCGAACCAGAAGGAGAGCACCGCGCTCCACCGCAGCCAGCGGAAGCCCACGACCGGGATGGTGATGACGGCGGCGAAGATGATCGCGGACGGGAAGTAGCCCAGGTGGAGGGTGTAGGCCGTGAAGTCGCCGAGCGCGGTCCCCATGGCGAACGTAGCGACCACCGTGGCCCAGTAGAAGGCCTCACGCCGGGGAGTATCGATGCTGTGGATCGACAGGGTCTTCTCCGTGCGCTGCCAGGCGACGAACACCGCGATCAGCACGAGCGCGTAGAGAACCGTCGATGCCGTGTACGGCACCCCGAAGCCGACGTGGAGGACGTCGGCGGCCATCGTCCCGAAGATGCCGACCATGACAACTGCGAACCAGTACGTCCAGGCCACGTACCGCCCCACCCGGAACTGGAGCACCAGGGCGACGACGAACACGGCGAAGCCGAGCAGGACGGCGAGCACGGGCGCCATGGCGTGGACCAGGTAGTCCGAGGTGGCCTCGCCCATGGCGGTCGACAGCGCCTTGATGACCCAGAACGCGACGGTGATCTCTGGGACGCGCAGAGCCCCTTTCCTCGTCAGCCACGGGCGGGCGTGGCGCGCTCGGTAGCTCACCCGAGCACCATACGACGTTCGTGCCGATGGCTGGGTTCACCCGGAGCAGACGGTGGTCGAGCTCCTCGGGCGGATGGCCGACTCCCTTCAGCTCCGGCCCGGGAAACACCCGCACCGACCCAACCGCTCATCTCGCAAGCGAGTTGGGTGTCCTCGCGTTCAAGCGGGGCTACGCCGAGTGGTCCGAGGCCGACCGCCACGCCGGGGACGACCTCGCGCTCTGCACCTTGGCGGCCCTGGACGAACTGCGAGCAGCGACCGCCTCCCTGGGCTGATCAGGCAACCTCACATCGTCCGAGGCATCACGCGTAGTGGGACCGATCTGCGTCCATCCCGCTCGGACTGGGTTTGCCGCCGTAGTCGAGCAGAGCAACGTGATCTACGTGACCGATTTGATGAGCTCGTCGGCCGCCCACTGGGCGACATCGGCGGGATATGGAGCGCAGGGAGAGGACAATGTGCACGAACCCGGCGTCGAGCACCTTGCCGATTGTGCCCCGGGTGATGGCGAGCTCCTCGGAGGACACGGGCGGGGGTATCGAGCGTCGGGTCACCGTCCAGTCCAAGGATAAGTGCGCGGGCCGTCTCCACCTGTTCCATGGTCGCAGGGTCGACGCTTCTAGGCCACAATTAGCGTGGAAGGTGCCCGACCGTCGGCAAAGCCCGATGTCGCCTAAGCGCTTGCGCCAAGACATCCGGTACGAGAGAGAAGGTGACGGCCGGCACTCTCGCCACCCAGTGACCTGCGTCGGCGGGCCAAAGCAGCGTCGGCCGTCACCTTCTCTTCGTTGAGGTTGTCTTGGCACGATCACTAAGCCTGCAGGTACGCATTGGCCCAGGCCGCCGGAAGGGAGGCAACGGACTTTCGCTGCGCCACCGTGGAATGATTGGCGGCCATGCAGCAACCATTCGATCGGCTATCGGCTTACCGACGCCTGCGACACCGTGATGCTCGGCGGGACCTATCCATGCTGCCGGATCCGTTGCTGCCTGCGGGCACCGACCGGGTCCCGCAGATCCGCAACATCGTGCTGCTGATGATGGAGAACCACTCGTTCGACAACTACCTCGGCACCCTTGGCCGCGGCGACGGGCTACCGGACCGGCCGCCGACCAACAACACGGCTGGCGGCAAGCGGGTATCCGCTCACCGGTTCGCCACGACCCAACAGGCGGAGAACATCCCGTCGCAGAGCTGGCGGGCCAGCCACCTGCAGTTCAACGACGGCCGCAACGACGGGTTTGTCACCAGCATCGAGGACATCGACCCGGCCGCCGACGCCACGCTGGGGATGGGTCACTGGACTGAAGACGACCTGCGCTTCTATGCCGGGCTGGCGCGAACCTTCCCGTTGGCCGACCGATGGTTCTGCTCGTGCCTAGGTCCGACCTTCCCCAACCGGCGGTTCGTGATGGCGGCCACCGCGAACGGGCTCGTCGATGACGTGATGGCGAGCATCATCGACTACCCCCGATCTGGGACCATCTTCGATCTGCTCAACCGGCATGGCATCGGCTGGACCAACTACCACCATGTACCGGCCACGCGCCTGTTAGGCAAACGTCTCATCGGCGAAGCCGGTCTGCGCGGCGCCCGCAGCATCAAGCTGGCCGCAGGCCATCTCGTGCCGGCCATCGACCACGCAGTCCGCGGTGAGATCCAGTGCACGGCGAACCTCTACCCGCTCGGCCTGACCCGCACGATCGGCCACCTACGTCACATTCAGCGCTTCTTCGCCAACGCCGCGGCCGGCACCCTGCCACCGCTGAGCATCGTCGACCCAGACTTCCAGACGTGCTCGGAGGAGAACCCGCAAGACGTCGGTATCGGCGAAGGCTTCGCCGCTGCGGTCATCGACGCGGTCATGCGCGGCCCCGGGTGGCCGCAAACGCTGCTGATCTGGTTCTACGACGAGCACGGCGGCTACTACGACCACGTACCCCCGCCGCCGGCGGTCGACCCTGACGACGTGGCACCACGCAGCCTGCTCGACAGCTCACGACCGCTGCGCTCGCTGCTCAAGCACACGCAGCTATGGGCACAGCTACGCACCAACGACAGCGCCCCAGGCGACTACCGCCAATACGGTTTCCGCGTCCCGGCGGTTGTCGTTTCGCCGTACGCCAAACCTGATTACGTCTCATCGACGGTGTTCGACCACACTTCGGCGCTGAAGCTCATCGAGGAGAAGTGGAACCTGCCACCGCTGACTCGCCGCGACGCCGCCGCGACTGCGCCCTGGGATCTCATCGACCTGTCCGCCCAGCCAGCGTTCATCGATCCTCCAACGCTGCCCGAGCCGCTCATCCCATGGCACCACTAGCGCCTGCAGCTCCCGCCGGTGGCTATTAGCAACGGGCTCGCCCAGTCCGAGTTGCCTCGTGCACCGCCCCGTCCTGCGGCAGGCCAGGGCGCACGGCCCGTTGGTGGGTGGTGGCCGGCCGCGCAGCCGGCACCTGGCCGTGCGCGCTCGCGGCGACCGTCCGAATTGTTGGCCTGTCGTCATGATCTGGACCATAGGCTCGCCGCATGTCCAACCTTTCCGACGCTGAGGCAAAAGCTCTCCTCGATGCCCCCAACCATGCGGTGCTGACCACGGTCAACCCGGACGGGAGCCTGCATTCCACCGTGATCTGGCAGGAGCCGCTGGGTGACACGGTGAGCATCAACAGCGCAGTAGGGCGGCGCTGGCCCACCAACCTCGACAAGGACCCGCGAGCCACCCTCCTCGTCATGGCCCAGGACAATCCCTACGAGTACGTCGAGATCCGCGGCACCGCCACGGGAAGCACCGACGGCGCCGAGGAGCAGGCCGACCGGTTGGCCAAGAAGTACATGGGCCTGGATGTGTACCCCTTCCGCACCCCCACCGAGCGGCGCATCAGCTACGGCCTCCGCCCCGAGCGGGTCCGCTACGTCAAGCAGGGCTGACCGGCCAGGCCCAGATCCGACGGCGGATGGAGGGTCCGACGATTAGCGATCCAGCAGGATGAGCGATCCAGCAGACAGAGGGCCGAACGGTCCCGAAGCGCCGCCAGAATCGCCACGTGCCGACCCGATGGCGGGACAGCTCGTCACCGAGACGCTCGACTACGACGGTGGTCGGCAGGTCACGGTGTACGTACCGCCAGATGCGCCTGAGGCGATCGTGTTCGCCGGTGACGGGCAGGGAGGGATCTCGCAGTGGGGCGGGCTCCTCGAGGCAGCCCCCGTGCCGTCCACCATGATCGTCGGCGTCCACGGGCTGGCGGATGAGACGTGGCGGCTCCGGGAGTACTCACCGGTTTTCGACACAGAACGTTTCGCAGCCCATGAGAGCTTCTTCGTCGTGGTGGTCGGCCGATGGGCCCGGTCGCGGTTGCGCTGGGCGCAGAACGCACCGCGATATTCGGTGCCTCGGCGGGGGGTGAGCTCGCCCTGGCCCTCGGGCTTCGCCATCCGGACGTCTACGGTGCGATCTTGTCCTGCTCGCCGGGCGCGGGCTACAAACCCACCGGCGTGATGCCGAGCCGGATCCCGCCCACGTACCTCGTGGCCGGCACGTTGGAGCCGTTTTTCCTCGACAACGCCACCCGGTGGGCGGTCGCCCTGCGCAATGCAGGTGCGGATGTCCTGATGAGCGAGCGGGTCGCCTCGCACGGCGACGCACTGTGGCGCGCGGAGTTCCCGCTGATGGTGGCGTGGGCGTTTGCGCCCTGAAGTCGGAAGGGGATCCACCAACCGCAGCGCCGGAGATCGTCCGGTAGTACCTTCCGCAGAATGGCCCCTCCCAAGGCGTCCCGGCCCTTCATGCCTGGCTACGGGACGCTACCGGCGACCGAGGGGTCAGGCCTTCTCCCGTGGTCGTGGGCCGAGGAGCGGCTCGCACGCTCGCACGACTACTGGCTGGCAACCGTCACGTCGTCGGGCGCGCCGCACGTCGGTGTCGGGCGGTGGGGCGGCCACGTGGACCAAGGGTGCTGCGATCGCCGGTTCTGCTGGTGACGAGGAACTGTGGTTTGGGCTGTCGACGGGAAGCTCAGCGTCGGTGACCGCCACTATGTCGGCGGCAACTTCTCAAGTCGGCGCCTACGCCATCGAGCTGGCCGGGGTGGCCGCCTCGTCGCCGCTCGACGTGGCCGCCACGACCACCCAGACCGGCTCGAGCGCACAGAGCCCCACGCTGACCACCACGGTCAAGGGCGATTACGTCCTCATGGGCGCGAACACCGACGCTTCGGTGACCGGGTCGCCGGGATCGCCGTGGACCGACTACACCGGCAGCAGAACAACGCGGGCTCCAACGACGGCTACAACAACCCTCTCGCCGCGCAGGTGGCCGCCAACACCGGAGTGTTCCAGACGTCATGGGCAGTGTCATCCGGCGGTAACGTCGGCGTCGGCATCGCCCTCAAACCGGCAATCACCACAGCAACCACGGTCACCTACACCTACGACAACGAAGACCGGGTCATCCGGGTCGAATCCTGCGCCGGAACGACCTGCCCGACCCCGACGCAATCCAACTCGGTCGCCTACACTTACGACAACGACGGCCACCTGACCACCATGGTCGACGCCACCGGGACTACCACCTACGGCTACGACACCCTGGGGCGGCTGACCAACAAGACGCTCCCCGGCGACGCCGATGCTTGCCCTGGTGGCACCTCGATCGTGTACGGCTACGATCCCGGGTCGAACCCGACCAGCATCTGCGACGCGTCGGGCAACACGCTCTACCGTTACGATCCGGCCAACAACATGACCCGACTCACCGAACCCGGCGGCACCGCCACCTGCGCCACCAGCCCTAAGACCCTCGCCGCCGGGTGCAGCGCGTTCGCCTACGACAACAACGGGCGGCGCACCCTTACCCAATATCCCGGCGGCGCCACCGAGGCCGTCACCTACCTGCCCTCGGGGCTCACCGCCACCATCGTGGCCAGAAACGCCGCCGGATCCATCCTGACCAGCTACGCCTACACGTACAATACGTCCAACACCGACACCGCCCTGGTCCGAACCCGCGTCGAGAACGACCCGGCCACCAACAACAGCGCGGTCACCGTCACCTACGGCTATGACACCCTCAACCGGCTCACCTCCGCCGTCGCCTCGACCGGGACCAGCGACTACTACAGCTACGACCCGGCCGGGAACCGCACCTGCGCCCAAACCACCCCCTGTACCGGCACGACGACCACCTATAACGCGGCGAATGAGATCACCAACTCCGGCTACAGCTACGACACCGCCGGCAACCTCACCGCCACCCCCACCCTCAGCGCTCTGCGCTACAACAACCGCAACCAGACCACCTCGGTCACTCCCTCCGGGGGATCAGCCCAGGCCTACGCGTACACCGGCACCGGATCCACCCAACGCGTCACCGCTGGGCCCACCACCCTGGTTCCCGCCGGCCCCGACGGCAACCAGATCGACCAGGCCACCACCAACAGCATCGCCACCACCTACATCTACGACCCCACCGGCAACCTCATCGGCGAACACACCGGCACCACCAGCCACTACTACCTCCACGACAACCTCAGCTCCATCGTCGCCGTCATCACCCCCACCGGCACCATCGCCGACCGCTACACCTACGACCCCTACGGCAACCAAACCACCCTCACCACCACCACCCCCAACCCCTACGGCTACGCCAGCGGCTACACCGACACCACCGGCCTCATCCACTACGGCGCCCGCTACTACAACCCCACCACCGGCACCTGGACCCAAACCGACCCAACCGGCGAAAATGCAGGATATGTCTATGCTGGCGACGACCCTATAAACTTCGTTGACCCGAACGGCAAAGAGTTCTTCGGTAATTTGTTCAAAGCTGTGATCTCCGGAGTAATTGGTTCTCAGGTCGGCGTAACATGCGGAATACTCGCTATCATCGCTGGCGGCGGACCAGAAGATCCAGCTGGTGACTACGTGGCTGCTACAGGCTGCACCTCGCTTGGAACCGCGACGGCGGCAGCGATAAATTCCGCTCTCTAATAGCAAGGTGCTTTGGCTCCTAACCGGTTTTCACGGAAGCAGAAATTGCTCGCTGCTCTCTTGGCCGTTGCAGCCATAATAGGAGCTGCCCTTGCTGAGACCCTATTGTCTTCTAAAGACACAGTCCTCCGCTTAGGAATTATCTTCATTTGTATGTTTGTCTTTATATGGCTCGTGAATAGAGCAGAATTACCTGCGTTGAGACGTCATGTTCGATCACGAAAACGTGACGGCTGAGTTCGACATCCGGGGGCCTTGCCATGTTGATGGTTGAGTGACATAGATAATGCATTTCTGGTCGCGTGAAGGGGGCTTGAGTTCGTTGATGTAGTTGGTAATGGGTTGTTCAAGCGAGCAGGATGGCGAGCCCCGGGGTCGCCGCTCCGTCGCCACGACAACCGTGCCCCTCCCCCACAGCCCCGGCGGGGCTGGCTCTGGCCGATGGGGAACCCAGCTCGACGTCCATCCCATCGGCCACGATGGCACCGTCCCCGGCGCCGTCGCCGCCTACCTCGCCAAGTACGCCACCAAGTCCACCGACCCCGACGGGCTCCTCGACCGCCCCGTTACCAAGGCGACCTGGAACACCTCGACGACGTACTCGCACCCCACCTGGTCCGTCTCGTTCGAACCGCGTGGGACCTCGGCGGCCTGCCCGACCTGGCCCACCTCCGCCTGCGTCCCTGGGCGCACGCCCTCGGCTTCCGAGGCCACTGGCTCACCAAGAGCCGCTCGTACTCCACCACCTTCAGCGCCTTACGGGCAGCCCGGCGGGAGTGGCACACCAACAGCCAGGATGCAGCGACGTCGTCAGAGCGGACCGTCGCTACGAGCGACTGGCGATTCGCAGGCCGAGGCTGGACCACCGCAGGGGACGCCTGGCTCGCCCAAACCGAAGCCGCCTCCTCGGCCCACGCCCGCCGAGTCTCCGCAGCCGAACGTCGGGCAGAGCGACAAGCCAGCGAACCAGGGCCAGGCCGTGAGCGCCCGTAATCGGCGCGACACCAGCCTGGGCACCAAGCCTCTGCTCAGCGTGGAAAGTCGTGGGAGCCATGGAGGCACTGCGAAAGATGGCCGGGCAACGGTCGTTCCTCCTCGTCGGCGACTCCAAGTTGGTGTCGTACAAGAACCTGGCCGCCATGGGCGCCGCCCAGGTGACGTTCGTGGAGCCGGCGTCGAAGTCGTATGTGGCCGTCGAGGTCCTCGCCGATTGCGATATCACCAGGGCCATCGACGCCGGGTACGTGCCCGAGCGGAACTCTCGGGCGGCCAAGACGGTCGAGGCGGTCTCGTATCGGGTCTACGAGGACACCATGGTTATCGCCGGCCCCCGCAAAGCCGACCCGGTCGTCGATGTACGCCGAGTGTTCGTGTGGTCGTCGGGAAACGCCGGCGCAGCGGTCACCAACCGGGCCCGCAAACTCGACCGGGCCGCCGGCGATCTCGGCCGTGTCGAAGCAGGCCTGGGCGGCCGTTTCCACAACACCGCCGACAAGGTTCGGGCCAAGGTGGCCGCTATCGGCGCGGACCGGCGGGTCGGCGCCTACCTGATCTCCGATATCGGCACCGACGAGGCCGGCCGGCCCACCCTGGCGTGGCGCTGGGACCAGACCGCACTCGACGCTGAAGCGGCCGCCGACGGCTGGTATGCGCTGTTGACCAACCTCAGCGCCGATGAGGCCGACATCGCGGAGGTACTGCACCGCTGCAGGAGCCCGACCTTCCAGCCGCCCAGCTCGACGGCGCAGCCCGAGACATACGCCTCCTTGTCGATCACCGCGAAGACCTCGTTCTCCGAGCGGACCCGCATCATCAACCGGCTCCGCTGGCATCTCTACGAGCTCGACCCCACCTGGGAACCGCCGACCCGCTCCTTCGACCGGGCCAAGACCCTCGACGGCGCCAGGGTTCGACTTGCCCATCGGGACGGGACCGTTGCCCGGCTCGCCCGATCGCTTGTCGAACGCTGCAGCCCTCACCTGCGAAGATTCTTGGCGAGACTGCCGATGTCCGCCGCTTCAAGTCCAAAGACGCCTTCGCTCGCTACAACGGAACCGCTCCACTGCCTGTACGGTCCTCGAACCATCCCCGCCAGCGCCTCAGCCGGGTAGGGAACCGCCAGCTCAACTGCGCGATCCTCAGAATCGCGCTCACCCAAGCGCACTGGCACGGTGATGCCCGCTCCTACCTCCAGCGACGGAAGGACGCTGGTGACACCACGAAGAAGCGATCCGCGTCCTCAAGCGACGGCTCTCCGATGTTGTCTACAGAGCCCAGCTGGCCGACGCCGACCTCGGCTCAGCCAGCACGACCGGCGTGCTCACCGCCTCGGCGGCTTGACATAGGAGCCAGAGATACTCCCATGCGTCGCGGATTTGGTTCGGGTGAGGGTTGTGCGTCCGCGGTGGACCTTTTGGATGATCTTGTCAGCTTCGGCGTGCCTGACGAACGGCTTCGGGTCGTCGTTCCAGTGGTCGGCCCAGGTCTCGATGGCGTCGATGAGGGCGGGACGCTGGACGAGACGCCCCGGCGGAGTCGACGACCGGTGAGCTCCTTGAACCACCGCTCGACCAGATTGAGCCACGAACTCGAGAAGAGGCAACGCCGTTTTCCGCCAAATAGTGAGTATGCCGCGATACGGGCAGATCCTCCCTATAAGAGGGCCACGAAATCTACGTCTGGGTGGTTGACATGCCACATTCAGTGGTGGATAGTGCGGGGCGAGGCCCTGCGTGCGTCGGGCTCTCGCCCACGGGCGACGAATTAAGGGGTATCGGGCATGGCGTGGTCGGGTCTTGGCCGTCGCGTCCGTCGGGCGGTTGTCGGAGTGGTCGCCATCGTGGCGTGCGTGGCGGGGATGTAGGCCTCGATGACGCCAGCGGCGTCGGGCTCGCTGGCGCCGCGGCCCGTAGCTCCTGCGACGTCAGCAGGTTCGGCGGGGCGGGTGTCGGGACCGGTGGGTGCGACAGGGCCGTCGGTGGCGGTGCCGAACGTGGCACGCTCGGTGACATGATCCGTGCGGGCCGGCGGGTGTTGGTGGCCCGCCCGGGCGCGAAGCCCCCGGCGGGAAGTGGCGGTAGGACCGGTTCGCCGGCTGGGCAGACGACTGTCGCCGCGTCGGCGAGTGCCGGAGCAGCCGGGGTGACCAACTCGCCGCCGGCGCCGCCGGGGAGTTTCCAGGGGCCGGATTGGTCGTCGCAGCTGCCGTTGGCGTCGCCGTCGGCCCGGGCCGGAGCGGCGATGGCCTACGACACGGCCCGCAATGTCGACGTCCTGTTCGGCGGGGTGGACGGGTCGGGGTCGGTGCAGGGGGACACGTGGACCTGGAACGGGACCGAATGGACGGTTCGGACGCCGTCATCGTCCCCCTCGGCGCGCACGGTAGCGGCGATGGCGTTCGATCCGGCGTTGGGCGAGACGGTCCTGTATGGCGGCACCAACGATGCTGGCAGCGCCTATGGGGATACGTGGGCGTGGAATGGCTCCACCTGGGCGGCGCTGTCGCCGTCGGGGTCACCCGGCGCGCTCAGCGCGGCGTCGATGGTCTACGATCCGACGATCGCCAAGCTGGTCCTCTTCGGCGGCACCGACGCATCCGGCACCGCGGTGGCGGGGACGTGGACCTTTGACGGCACGACGTGGACGGAGTTGTCTCCGGCCACTTCCCCGCCGGCGACAACCCCGTCAACGAGACAGATCCCACCGGCCTATGTGTTGTGGGATTGTTCGGAAGTCACTGCCATCCGTTAACCACAATCATCAACCAGTTCACAGCAGCAACTGTCGGTGCTTTCGTAGGAAGTCTCTGCGCCGTAGGCGTGGTCGCTGCGGGCGGCGGCCCAGAAGACCCGATCGGGGACCTAGCTGCTATAAGGGTGTGCGCGTATGTGGGCTCCGCTGCTGGAAAGCTAACTGGAATTGGTCTTAGATCCGTAGAAGGATGAACATGTCCATAGGTGACCGATTTGTGTCTTTTACTGCTAGGCGACGTCAGGCAAGCCTGGCGAAACCGCCCTATGGCCCGAGAGCGAGGCGACTACGCAGCGTTTCCCTCGGGATAGCTGGAATTTCGTTGGCCGTGGCCGTGTTTGTCCCCACGTGGCTATACGTTATCGGTTTCGGGGTGGGTATTATTTGTCTAATTGTCGCCGAGCGCACGCGCACTATCTAGTCTTATGGAACCCTCCACGAAACGATGGGAAGCTCATGTGAAATTCGGGGTCTCGATGCGCTGATGTCAGGCGCGCGAATTTGGGAGGGGTCGAGAACATCGGACGGGGAAGCACTGGAGGAACCTCGAGTCATCCTTGATACTTGATACTTGATACTTGATACTTGGTAAAGGAGATCCTCACACACAGCTTCCTTGTCGTGGTGGTGGGTAGGCCACGGCGCCGAAGGTGCCGGGGCCCCGATGAACGCTTTCTTATAAGACTCCATGCCCCTGGACCGGGGCGCCACGAACGATGAGAATGGTGGCGGGGTCGGCTGAGCTCGCTCTCCCTTGGTGCGGTAGAGCCCGACTGTAAGACTGACGCCAGGGGCCTTCCCGGCACCACGAACTGTTGTCCTGTGCACGTCTCATAGCGTCGTTGATCGGTTGGCCCCGCCGATCCCATCTCAGATGAGCGATAGCGAGGAGGCTGGTCGTGGAGTTGCTGGTGGAGCGGTGCGCCGGTGTCGACATTGGCAAGGACGAGGTAGTGGCGTGTGTGCGCACGCCTGGGCCGAGCGGGAAGGGCCGCCGCAAGGAAACCCGAACGTTCCCGTCGTTCACTTCGGGGCTGGAGGCGATGGCCGACTGGTTCGCCGCCGAGGGGGTGACCGAGGTGGTGATGGAAGCGACTGGGCCGTATTGGAAGGCACCGTGGTATCTGCTGGAGGAGCGGGCGTTCGACCTGAAGCTTGTCAACGCCCGCCACGTCAAGATCCTGCCGGGTCGCAAGACCGACGTCTTGGATGCCGAGTGGTTGGCGGAGCTCCTCGAGCACGGGCTGCTGCGAAGCAGCTTCGTCCCGCCCCCTGCGATCCGAGAGTTGCGGGACCTGACCCGATACCGCAAACGGCTGATCCAATCGCACACGTCGGAGTGCCAGCGGATCCAGAAGACCTTGGAGGACGCCGGGATCAAGCTGGACTCGGTTGCGTCCGACGTGCTCGGTGTATCGGGACGGGCCATGCTCGGCGCGCTCGTGGCCGGCGAACGCGACCCCGAGGTACTCGCCGAGCTGGCCAAGGGAGTGCTGCGCAAGAAGATCCCGCAGTTGCGCGAGGCGCTGCGGGGGCGGTTCAAGGATCATCACGCCCTGCTGATCGGACTGATCCTGGATCACCTCGCTCATCTTGAGACGGCGATCGCCGCCTTCGACACCCGAGTCGACGAGGTCATGGCCCCTTTCGCTGAGGCCCGCAACCACCTCGACACCATCACCGGGGTCGGGAAGCGGGCCGCAGAGTGCATCATCGCCGAGGTCGGTGTCGACATGTCGGTGTTCCCGACCGCCGGGCACCTGGCGTCGTGGGCTGGCCTGGCCCCAGGCAACAACATCACCGGCGGCAAACGCCGCTCGGGGAAGACCACCAAGGGCGACGTCTGGCTGGCCGACGTCCTCACCCAGTGCGCCTGGTCAGCCGCCCGCAGCCGGGACACCTACCTCTCTGCCCAGTTCTGGCGGTTGAGCAAACGGCTCGGCAAGAAGCGAGCCACCGTGGCGGTCAGCCACTCGATCTTGGTCATCGCATGGCATCTGCTGTCCAACAACTCGGACTACGACGAGCTTGGCGGCGACTACTTCGCCCGGCGAGGAGACACCGCCCGGCACCAAGAGCGACTGGTCCAACAGCTCCAAGACCTCGGCTTCGCCGTCACCCTCCGCAAGGTGGCATGAACGCGCCGCGGTCCTCTCACGGTTGATTCTCCTCATAGGAGAGTGGTGGTCGTCGTCGTCCCATTGCGTGTCCTGATGCTGCCAGTTCGCCCCGTCGCAGCTTCGTCGGCGTGGCTGCTTGGGTAGTTGGTCGTCTGTTTGCTGGAGGTGGTCGAGGGCGCTGCTGGTGGGGGTTGGCCCGTGGATGGCGGGAGCGCTGTGTCAGGCTGGTGGGATGCGTACGGCGGCGGCGGCGGCGGGGATGGTGAGGCCGGTGTGTGGGTGTCCCTGTCGGCGATGCCGAGACAGACGCGCAGGATCGGTGCTGCGGTGGCGGGGTTGGTATTCGAGGTGTCCGGCTCCCAGTGCTGGCGGAGGAGGGGGTGCATGTGTCGTCGATCTCGCGGTCGCCGTTTTCCGCACCACCGCCTCGGGATGGGGCGGCTGCGAGGAGGTCGGAACGGCGGGCTGGGCCGGCGAGTAGAGGAAGGTACCTCGTTCGGTGATCGACGGAGCGTCCGCAGCCTGTGCAGGCGGGGATGCGGTCGTGGCGGCGACCGACAGTGCGGATCACGTGCGGAGTGTTGTAGGTGGACATGATGTGGAGACTTCTTCGGTGGCTGGCTGCGAGCCGCTGGTGTGGGCTCGGCGGGTCGAGCACAGCGGTGCTCGACGCCTTGGGCACCCATCCAACGCGGCGGTCGGCTGGGTCCGAGCCCTCGTCACTGACCCTCTCGCCGGCCCAGCGACGATCTGGCCATGGGCAGCACGGGAGCGGGTGTCGCTGTGGGAGCCAGTCCCTGTCGGTGTCGACGACAACGGCCAACCCGTCACCGTCACCCTCTTCGAACACAACCTCCTCGTCGGCGGCGAACCCGGCTCCGGCAAATCCGTCGCCGTCTCACAACTCGTCGCCGCCACCGCCCTCGACCCTGACGCCCGGCTGTATCTGCTCGACGGAAAACTCGTGGAGCTGGCCATGTGGCGGCCAGTCGCCGACGGGTTCGCCGGCGTCGACATCACCGAAGCCACCACCCTCCTCCGCGACCTCCAGGCCGTCATGGACCGGCGCTACGGCCAGCTCCTCGAGGCGGGCTTGCGGAAACTTCCGGCCGGTTCCCCGCTCGTGGTCGTGGTCGTCGACGAACTGGCCCACTACCTGACCTGGCCCGACAAGAAACCCCGCGACGCCTTCGCCGACACCCTGCGCGACCTCGTCTCGCGGGGGCGGGCCGCCGGTGTGGTCGTCATCGCCGCCACGCAGAAACCGTCGTCGGATGTGATCCCCACCAGCCTCCGTGATCTCTTCGGCTACCGCTGGGCGCTACGAGCCACCACCCCCGCCGCCTCCGACACCATCCTCGGCACCGGATGGGCCACCGGTGGCTACACCTCCAGCCAAATACCCCCACAGCTTCGTGGCGGCGGCTACCTCCTCCACGAATCGGGCCTTCCGGTCAGGCTGCGAGCGCATCACCTCGACGACCCCACCGTCAGCGGGCTCGCCGCCCGCGCCCACCAGCTGCGTCACGCGGGCTCAGAACATCGGGAGGGACCATGACGGCGCCCGGGCGGTCCCGCCAGCCGAGCGATGCGGGCCGGGGCGCGGAAGTGATCGCCGCCGCGGCACGGCGAGTCGCAGGCGCGGACTACCCAGCCTGGGCGGCGCAGCTGGCCGCCACCGGCAACTGTGCGCACCCGGTCCGGCTCACTGGCACCGCCACCTACATCCATACCGACACCGGGGAGATCACAGGCATCTACAGCACGAAGAACCAACCGGGACGGGTCCTGCTCAAAGCTTGTGGGAGTCGACGAGCCACCCGCTGCGCGGCCTGCGCCAGCCTGTACCGCTTCGACGCGCGGATGCTGGTCCTGGCCGGGCTGGTCGGACTGAAAGGCGCACCCGATGATGCAGCCGATCATCCGACCGTGTTCGCCACTTTCACCGCACCGTCGTTCGGGCCCGTCCACACCAGCCACCCCAATCCCCGGAGCTGCCATCCGACCGTGCCCGCCGGTGGCTGCGGTCATCGGATCACCTGCCACCAGGTCCACCTCGCCGATGACCCCGCCGTCGGCGGACCGCTGTGTGACTGCTGCTACGACTGGGCCGGGCTCGTGGTGTGGAACGCCACCGCCAGTGAGCTGTGGCGGCGCACCATCATCGGTATCCGCCGCGCCCTCGCCGGGCTTGCCCACGTCCCGGTCCGTGCATTTGATCAGTCCGGCACCGTGGCGTTCGTCAAGATCATCGAGTACCAAACCCGTGGCCTCATCCACATCCATGCGCTCCTCCGCCTCGACACCACCGACGACGCCACCGTCACCGTGGACGCGTCCGCGCTGGCCGCGGCCGTTCAGATCGCGGCACGCCGCGCCAAGGTGCCCAACCCGCTGCATCCTGACCGACCGAACCGGTGGGGCAGCCAGATCGACGTCGACATCGTGCCTGCCGAACAGCGAGCCCGTCTCGCGTCGTATCTGGCCAAGTACACCATCAAGTCGGTTGACACCGGCGGCGCTCTCGACCACCGGCTCCGCCACGGTGACCTCACCGGCCGGCCGCTCCCCGCTCATCTCCGCGCCCTAGCCGAGACAGCCTGGACGCTCGACGCTCGTCCTGAGCTGGCGGCACTGCGCCTGCGGCTCTGGGCGCACACCCTCGGCTACCGCGGCCACTGGCTGACCAAAAGCCGCGGCTGGTCCACCACCCTCGGCGCCCTACGCCACGCACGCCACACCTGGCAGCTCGCCCAGCACGGACACGACCCGAACAACGAGACGACCATCGGCGAGTGGGCCTACCAAGGCGCCGGCCACACCAGTCCCGCCGAGGAATGGCTCGCCCAGCACGCCCACACCAGCCGCCGGAACCAGCAGCGCACCGCCTGGGAGGAACGATGAACAAGACCATCCCGCAGCTCCTCCTCACGCCCGAGCAAGCCGCCGATACCCTGGCCATCGGTCGCACCCGCGTCTACTCGCTCATGCGCAGCGGTGCCATCAACAGTGTCCGTATCGGGACCAGCCGTCGGATCAGTTTCCAAGCTTTGCGCGCCTACGTAGCCACCCTCGAAAAGCAAGCCGGGTCCGTCGATGATCCCAGCGGCGGCCATACTGGTGAGACGCCGCCCGCGGACAACGACAGTGGTGCGGACGCTCGCAGGACCTGGCGGAGTCCGCCGGGGTCGTGCCTCTCCCAGTCGGCGAACTGAACCAGACCGGAGGCGACAATGAGCGTCCAGATCCGTACGACCTCACGAGGAGAGCGCCGCTACGACGTGCGTCTTCGTCGCGGCGACGGCAGCGTCTACACGAAGTCGTTCCGAACCAAGAAAGCAGCCGAGTCGTTCGAGCGCGCCGAGCTATCCGCGCGTGATCGAGGAACTTGGACCGACCCGCGAGCCGGCGCCATCACCGTCGATGAGTACGTCCGAGGCTGGCTCCAAGCCCGAACCGTGCGGGGACGGCCGCTGTCGCCACGGACGAACGAGACCTACCGCTACCTCCTCGACCGCTTCGTGCTTCCCGCGTTCGGTGCCCTGCAACTCAACGCCGTGCGGGCAAACGACGTCCGGGACTGGCACGGTCAGATGAGCCGGAACGCTCCCACCTCCGTGGCGCCCAAGGCCTACCGGCTGCTGCACGCCATCTTCGCCACCGCTCTCAACGACGGACTCATCGCCGCCAACCCGTGCCGCGTCACCTCGGCTGGCGGAGAGCGCCCCGCAGAACGGCCGGTGCTCAGCCCCGACGACATCGCCGCGCTGGCCGGAGCGATCGAACCGCGCTGGCGAGCAATGATCCTCGTCGCCGCCTACGGCGCCCTGCGCTTCGGGGAGCTGATCGGCCTACGACGACGCGACATCGACCTCCTGCATGGAGTGGTCATCGTCGACAGCCAACTGATCGAGGTCGCCAATCGACACGTCCGGACCGCTCCCAAGAGTGCGGCCGGCCGCCGGCGGGTCAACCTCCCCGCCTTCGTCGTCGCCGAGCTCGGCCACCATCTCGACACCTACGTCAGCGCCGACCCCGAGACCCCCGTGTTCTCCGGCGAGCGGGGCGGTACCCCCACCCGGACCAACTGGTCGCGCACCTGGGCCCGTGCCCGACATCACGCCGGCGTCCGCCCTGATATCCACCTTCACGACCTGCGCCATGCCGGTGCCACCCTCGCTGCACAGGCCGGGGCCACCACCAAAGAGCTGATGGCCCGACTCGGCCACGCCAGCCCCCGTGCCGCCCTCATTTACCAGCACGCCGCCGACCACCGCGACCAGGCCATCGCCGAATCCCTCGACCGCCTGGCCGGCCGCGCTCACCAGGGGGCACCCAGCGAGGAGCGCGCGATGGACGCGCGATGGACACCGCCAGAATCACAAAAGGGCGACCCCAGGGGCCGCCCGCATACCGCCTGAGGTGCACCTTTCCGAGTGGAGACGATGGGATTCGAACCCACGACCCCCTGCTTGCAAAGCAGGTGCTCTGCCAACTGAGCTACGTCCCCTGAACTTGCACCCGCTGACCTGGTCCTTGGCTCCAAACAACTAGCTCGGTGTTGCACAACGCTCTTACGGCCTACAATTTGGTTCCGGGACCAGGGCCGGGAAGCGACGACTTCGGCGACAAGCGTAGACGACTTGACCGCGCTCATCCTGGCCGACGCTTCTAGGCCAGGTTGGGCAACCAATCCGGCATGGCACCAGGGCTTTCTCGCCGCATAGGTGGGACCACTACTGTCGTGGGCATGCCGCCCGGTCCCGAGCGGCGTCGGACACCTCGAGCGGAGATCTTTTGAGGGACCGCGTGCACCCAGTGCCACCTCGAGACGAATCCCAGCCCCTCCACCTCCGAGAGCCGGCTGGGCTCCAGACCCCTTGGACTCGCGACTTCCACGACCCGGCCTTCGAGTGGCGCCGCCTCTTCTCCGAGATGCTGGGCACCTTCTTCCTGGTGCTCGTGGCGGCGGGCGCCACGGTGGTCGACGCCCAGAGCCACGGTCAGGTCCCGCTCGACGCCCGTGTGGTCGCGCCGGGACTGATGGTCATGGCCGTCATCTACTTCATGGGGACCATCAGTGGCGCGCACCTCAACCCCGCCGTCACCATCGCGTTCGCCCTCCGACGCAACTTCCCCTGGCGGAGGGTGCCCGGCTACGTGGCCGCCCAGCTGGCCGGCAGCGTGCTCGCCGCCGCCTTCCTGCGGGCGACCTTCGGTGACGTCGGGCACCTGGGCGTCACCGAGCCCGGCCCACGGATCAGCGCGATGACGACGACCATGCTCGAGGTGGTGCTGACCGCCGGCTTGGTCAGCGTGATCCTCGGAACGGCGTCCGGGGCCCGCAACATCGGCGCCAACGCCGCGCTCGCAGTCGCCGGGTACATCATCCTGGCGGGACTCTGGGCCGCTCCGGTCACCGGCGCCTCCATGAACCCGGCGCGGTCTCTGGGGCCGGCCCTCGTCGGGGGTCATTGGACCGACGGGTGGGCATACGTCGTCGGTCCGATCGCAGGCGGCGTCATCGCCGTGGGCTTCGCTTGGATCCTGCGAGGGCCGCCGAGCCGGGCCGGGAATGAGGCGGCGCAGGGATCATCCTGACCCAGACCATTCGACGCGGCCCGACTCGAAAACCCAAGCTCGGCAGTCGTTTCCCCGGATACGTTCCCTGTCATGGCCCCTACACCCCTCTACGTCGTCGATGCGTTCACCGCCGGTGGGCGCCGAGATGAACCTGTCGGAGACGGCCTTTCTGGTCCCCGACGGCGACGGGTGGGGGCTGCGATGGTTCACGCCCACCGCCGAGGTCGACCTCTGCGGGCACGCCACCTTGGCCTCGGCGCACATCCTGTGGGAGACCGGCCGGGCCACGGGCCCGCTGCGCTTCGGGACCCGGAGCGGTGAGCTGCGCGCCGAGCCCGACGGCGACCGCATTCGCCTAGACTTCCCGGCTCAGCCCGTGACGGAGCTGGAACCGCCGGTCGGGCTGATCGCCGCGTTGGGCGTGGACCCGGTGTGGGTCGGCGGGAACTCGGCCAAGTACCTGGTCGAGCTGGCCGATCCTGCGGCGGTGCGTGCCGTACAGCCCGACCACGCCGTCCTGGCCGGCCTGGCGAACGACGGTGTCATCGTGACCGCCGCCGGCGGCGACGGCAGTGACTTCGTGTCCCGCTTCTTCGCCGCCCCCGTGGGCATCGACGAGGACCCCGTCACCGGCTCCGCCCACTGTGCCCTGGGGCCGTACTGGGCGGCGCGGCTGGGACGCACCACGCGGCGCGCCCACCAGGTCTCCGCCCGGGGCGGATGGCTCGACGTCGAGGTGGGCGCCGACCGAGTGACGATCGCCGGCCGAGCCGTCACCGTCCTGGCGGGCGAGCTGCGCGTCTGACGGCCGACGGAGGGCGCACGCCGTGAATTGTGTTCGATTTGGGGTCGATTTCCCACCCCAAATCGAACACAATTCAATGGCGAGGGGTAGAAGCGATTGGCCGGCCCTGCTCGACGCGTAGCATCATCGGCCGCACCATGGCCGACGTGTTGACGCCCCAGGTAGTAGCCACCCGCGCTTCCGAGCTGGCCGGCGCGGCCGACCGCGCCGGGGCCGCCGCCGAGCTGGTCACGCTCGTCGGGCGCGACCGCGCCGTCCTGGAGGCGGCACGGGACCAGATCGCCACCCGCCTACACGTCAACGTCGCCGACTTCGCGGCCACCAAGACGTTGACGCTGCTCAACCGGGCCCTGTCCACGTACGGCTGGACCGACCCGTTCGACTGGAAGGAACGCTGGGGCCGGGGCCGCAAGCCCTGACGACCCCAGCAAGCCTGCCTGACCCCCGGCCGCACCCACCCAGCCGCACACCACCCAGCCGCACACCACCCGGCTAGTACCCCGCCGGCAACCCGCGCAGGAACTTGGCGGCGAGCGGGGCGGCAACCGTGCCACCGATGCCGCCGCCCTCTACGAACACGGCCAAGGCCACGTCACCGCGATATCCGATGAACCAGGCGTGGGTGGGCGGGTTCGGGCCGCGGCCAAACTCGGCGGTGCCCGTCTTGCCAAAGGTGCCGGCGGGCAGCCCGGCGCCGGACGCGGTGCCGGAGGTGACGACCGCCGCCATCATGGCCCGGAGGGACGCCAGCACCGCCGCCGGCAGCGCCCGGCGTGGGGATCGAGTCGTCGGGAGCGCCGGCCACCAGACGAGGCAGGTGCAGGAAGCCGGAGTCGGCGGTGGCGGCCACGGTGGCCATGGCCAGGGGCGAAACGGTGGTCTGGCCCTGGCCGATGGCGCTGGCGGCCAGGTCGACCGGCGTGGCCGGTGCAGGCACCCGACCGCCGGACGCGGGCAACCCCATGCGGACGGTCGCTCCCAGGCCGTAGGCGGACCCGACCTGGGTGAGGACGTTGCCGTCATGGACGGTCGAGGTGGCCAGGCTGATGAAGGCGGTGTTGCACGAGGCGGCGAAGGCCTGGAGGAGGTCGAGGTTGGTCAGGCGCTCGCTCTCGAAGTTCTTGAAGGTGCGGCCCCCGACAGTGATGGTCGAGGGGCAAACGGTCGGGGTGGCGGTGGTGTCGCCGGCTTCGAGGAGCGCGGTGGCGGTGATGACCTTGAACGTGGATCCGGGCGGGACGGAGCCGTCGAGGGCCAGGTCGAAGGCGGTCGCCGTGGGCCGGCTCACCGATGCCAGGATCTGGCCGGTGGACGCCCTGACGGCCACCAGCGCGGCGGGAAGGGCCTCACCGTCGAGGGCGGACTCGGCGGCGGTCTGCACCGCGGGGTCGATGCCGGTCCGCACGGGGGCGCCGGTCTTGGCGGGGGTGGACGCCAGGGTGGCCACGGTGGCGCCCTTGCCGTCGACGATCGTGACCGCGGCGGCGGGGGTCCCGGCCAGCTGTCGTTCGTCGGTTGCCTCCAGTCCGCCCTGGCCGACGGTGGACGTGGCCGTGTAGGGAGCGCCGAGCGCCTTCAGCTGCTCGCCGGTGATGGGTCCGACGCGGCCGACGACGTGGGCGGCCAGGTCAGAGGTGATGGTCGACGCCACGCCCTGGGTCTCGAAGCTGGTGCCGGGGAGCGGGTAGATGATGGGTTTCAGTTGGCTGTAGACCGCTTGGGAGATGGTGGCGACCGGCTCGAAGAAGGTGGGGTGGGCCTGAGCCGCCGTCACCGCCTGGCTGACCGCGGGGGCGCTGACGCCGGCCGTTGCCAATGCCGCGGTTAAGGCGCTGGTGAGGCTGGCGGCGTCGGTGATGCGGGAGCCGACCAGCCCGACGACCACGCCGGCGGGGGTCAGCGACGCGCCGTTGGCACCCAAGACGGGCGCCCGGGCCGGCCAGGTCTGGGTGACTCGGAAGCGGTCGCCGGCGCTGAGCTGGTCGGCGATGGCGTGCGGCGACCAGGCCACCAGCCAGTGGCCGCCCCGGCGGACGAGGGCGACGGTGGCATGGAGGGTGACCGGCCCGAACGGCGTGGTGGTCAGGGCAGCGGTGACGGGAGCCGTGACGCTGGAGCCATGGCTGACGATGGGTCCGGCTTGGTATGCGGCGTGGACGATGCCGAGGTCGGCGGCTGCAGCGGCGTAGGTCGGGGCAAAGGTCGCGGGTGGGTCGGCGACCAGTGCGGCCATGGATCGGTAGTCGGCGCGGCTCCACGCCGAGAGGTACGGCCGCACCGTGGCCGATGGCGTCGGCCCCGAGCTGCCGCAGCCGCCCAGCCCGGCAGCCAGCAACGCCATCGCACTGCCAGCGCCGGCGATGGCCAGCCTCACTCGTTGGTTCCGTCGCCGCACCGGCGACACGCTACGGCGCGCCGGGACCCTCCAATGCTGGCCTGACCGGACCCATGGCCCCCTCGAAGAGCGCCGGGCGGACGCCACGGCGGGCTATGTCGGCCAGGAAGGCATCGGGGTCGGCGACCAGCTCGGCCAGGCCGGCGACCCCGGGCGGACCGAGCGTCCCGTTGCCGATCCGCAGCGCCGTCACGGCCGCCACCGCACCGGCCGCCATCGCCGGGGCCGCTGATGCCCCGACGACGGTGGTCTGCGCCACTCCCCTTTGCCAACCTCTGACCTCGACCCGCACGGCTCCCACCAGTCCTTCGGGGTGCGGGGGGCGCAGCATCGGCAGCCACGCCGTCATCCGGTCCCGGCGGGTGGCAGCCAGGCGGGCCGTGACCCGGCGGATCCCCGGGAAGGCCCCGACGAGCAGGAAGGGATCCGGGCGGGCAGCCCGGTAACAGTCGGCGCCGCCCGTGGGCTCGGGGAACCACACCAGCTCCCGGCCCGATCCGCCCGCCCGCCGCCGCCACGCCCCGTCCCAGTCCGACGCCAGCGCGGTCAGGGCGCCGTGGTGGCGGCGGGCGCAGGCCGGCCCTCCGGTGCCGGCGCTGGCCACGTGGATCTCCGCCACCTGGTCCATCGACGCCGCGGCCCAACGAGCCAGGACGCAGCTCAGCCCGGGAGCCATGGCTGCGCCCACGGCCACGGTGAGGTCGCGCTCGCGCGCCTCGCTATCGAGGCTCAGGAGGCGCCTGACCTGGTTCGGGTGGTCGCCGGTGACGACCACGTGGACGTGGCGTTGCAGCGCCGCCTGGACCCCCCGTCGCACGTCGAGGGGTGCGGTCACCACCACCACGTCGACGTCGTCGACCACGTCGGCCATGTCGCCGACCCGGGTCTCGGCCGGCAACTGGTCTCCGTCGAAGGCCGGCGCCGATGTTCCGGGATGATGGACCAGGATCACCTCGGCCCGGTCTGGGCCGTCCAACAGCTGGCGGGCGACGCGCGTCCCGACCGCGCCAACTCCGACCACGCCGACGCGCACGGGTCGGTCCGACTTCATCCGTCCCCGGGTGCCCGACCGGCCGCG
The DNA here is from genome assembly GCA_965276635.1 of Acidimicrobiales bacterium. Taxonomy (GTDB): domain Bacteria; phylum Actinomycetota; class Acidimicrobiia; order Acidimicrobiales; family Palsa-688; genus CBDIBC01. The sequence continues at coordinate 1,271,536 of CBDIBC010000005.1, forward strand.
TCCCCCTCCGCGGCCAGCTCCTCCCCGGTCAGCTCCCTCCAGCCGCCCTGGCGGGGCGGCGTACCACCACTGCCTCGCAGCCAAACGATGGCCATGACCCCGCCCGTGACCCCGAGTGCGAGCAGAGCCCTGCGCAACGTCCTCACCGACCGAGCGTACCCGTCGGCGTTCCTCCGAGCCCGGAGATCTCTGCTCAAGTCGCGGCGCCCGTCGGCCGATACAGCAGATGCGAGCGTGGGAGTCATTCCTCGCCCCGCGGAGAGGCCGATCCCCCCATCGGCCTCTCCGACGCGTCGGTCGGCAGCCGTCGAGCAGGCAGTACATTCCCTGCGATGGCCACAGGGGGAGCTGGCAGTGAGGGCGCGTGGGCCGGCGCCGACCCGGACGGTTCGCTGCGGGCGCTACGGGATCGGGCCGTCGTCGCCACCGGCCTGGCGTTCACCCTGACCGACTCTCGCCGCCAGGACAACCCGTTGGTCTGGGTGAACCCGGCCTTCACGCAGGTGACCGGCTACCCCTCGGAGGAGGTGCTGGGCCGGAACTGCCGCTTCCTGCAAGGAGAGGCCACCGATCCCGCTGCGTCCGCCCAACTGCGCGCCGCCATCGAGGAGGAGCGCTCGGCCACGGTCACCCTCCTGAACTACCGGAAGGACGGGTCGTCGTTCTGGAACCAGCTGTCGATCAGTCCCGTGTTCGACAGCGACAGGGACGGCGACCTGGCCGGCTTCGTCGGCATCCAATCGGACGTGACCGAGCAGGTGCGCGTCGACCACGAACGCCAGCGTGCCCTGGAAGCGGAGCGCTCGGCGCGCATCGAGACCGAGCAGGCCCAGGGTCGCCTGCGGCTGCTCGCCGAGGCGAGCAGCGGACTGGCATCGACGTTGGACGTGGCCGAGGCCCTGGAGCGGCTGGCCGACGTCGTGGTCCCGAACCTGGCCGACTGGGTCCTCATCGACCTGGTCGACGACCAGGGCGACTACCAGGCCGTCGTCACCCGGCACCGGACCGGCCAGGAGCGCCTCCTCCGCCAGCTGCACCAGCTGCAGCCCCACCCGTCGTCGGCGCACTCGGCGGTGCACCGGGTGGTCACTGGTGTCGAGCCGCTGCTCTACGAGGACGTCGAGGCCGATCCGCCCCCGAGCATGCGGGTGTCGGCCGAGCTCGCCCAGGTGGTGCGCGAGCTGGGCACCCGCTCGCTCATGGCCGTGCCGCTCCTGGCCCGCCGCCGTCATGTGCTGGGCGCCCTGATCATGGCGACGGGCCCGACCGGTCGCCGGTACACGCCGATAGACCTCGACGTGGCGGCCGACCTCGGCCGGCGGGCGGGCATGACGGTGGAGAACGCTCGGCTCTACGAGCAGGAGCACCGCGTCGCCGAAACCCTCCAACGAAGCCTGTTGCCGAACATCCCCGTCCTCGACGGCATCGACGCGGCCGCCGCCTACCTGCCGAGCAACTCGGCCGCCGACGTCGGCGGAGACTTCTATGACATCCTGCCCCTGCCCGACGGCGCCATCGGCATCGCCGTCGGCGACGTGGTCGGCCACGACCTGGTTGCCGCCGCCGCCATGGGCCACCTTCGGGGCCTGCTGCGGGCGTGCGCCTGGGAGGACGCATCGGAGGCCGGCGCGGGCGATCCGGCCATCGTCTTGAACCGGGTCGACGGGCTGATGGAGGGCCTGCACGTGGCCCCGTTGGCCACCCTCTTCTTCGGGCGCCTCCTCCGGCCCCGCACCGACGGCGGCCAGTGGGCGCTGTCGCATGCCAATGCCGGGCACCCGGCGCCGCTGGTCCGCTGGCCCGACGGGCGCGTGGAGCGGCTCAGCGGGGGCACCGGCACGCTCCTCGGCGTGGGCCACGACCCCGACCGCCGCAGCGCACACGTGCCCCTGCAGCCGGGCGCCACGTTGGTGGCCTACACCGACGGGCTGGTCGAGCGGCGCGGCGGTGACACCGAGGCCAACACCGATCGGATCGCGGCCGTGCTGGCCGAGGGACCACCCACGCCCTGCGCCGACCTGGTCGAGCGGCTGGTGGCGACCATCGGGCCGGACCGCGAGGACGACATCGCGGTCGTCGCCGTCCACATCCACCCCTGAGTGATCGTGAGAGAACTACGTGCGCGCCCAGCACCAGGCGGTCCCATGTCGCTTAGCATCGCGGCATGTTCGTCATGGCCAAAGAGCACGGCGACTCGGGCGACCCGCCCCCGACCCTGGCTCGGCGCGTCCTCGGCTTCTCCCGAGCCGCGTTCGGCGCTGGACTGATCGTGGCCCCCGGGCCGCTCGCCACCATGTGGTTCGGTGTCGATCCCGGGCCGATCGGCCGAGCAGCGATGCGCGGCCTGGGCGGTCGGGACCTGGTCATCGGCCTCGGCATAGGCCTCGCCCCCGCGTCAGAAGCCGGTCGGTGGCTGCAGTACAGCATGATCGCCGACGTCGCCGACGCGGTAGCGGTGGTGGGCGCCCGCCGTCACGTCCCTTCGCGGAACGTGCTCACGGTCGGGCTCGGCGCGCTCGGTTATGCCGCGGCGGCGTTGGCCCTCGACCGCGCCGCCGGCTGACCGCGACGGTGGCCGTTCCCGGCCCGCACAACGATCTCAGCGACGTGGCCGGGGTCCGCGTCGGCCAGCACCAACGGGCCGGTCGGGGCTGGCTCACCGGCACGACCGTGGTGCTTCCCCCGACAGGCACGACTGGCGGGGTCGATGTGCGGGGCGGCGGGCCGGCCTCGCGTGAGACGCCTGCGCTCGATCCGACGACCTTGGTGTCGACCGTCGATGCCGTGTGCCTCTCCGGGGGCAGCGCCTTCGGCCTGGCCGCGGCGAACGGCGTCGCCGACGAGCTAGGCCGCCGCCATGTCGGGTTCCGGGTGGGACCCGAACCCCATCAGGTGGTGCCCATCGTCCCCGGCGCCGCCCTCTTCGACCTGGGCGCCGGCGGACGCTGGGAGCACCGCCCCGACGCGTCCTTCGGCACCGCCGCGCTGCGGCGGGCCGGACGAGGCCGGGTGCGCCAGGGCTCGGTGGGCGCCGGCACCGGGGCGCACGCCGGGCTGCTCAAGGGCGGCATCGGCTCGGCCAGCGTAATCCTCGACTCGGGCGTGGTGATAGCGGCGCTGGTCGCCCTGAACTCGAGCGGGGACGTCTTCGATCCCGCCACCGGCGAGCTGTACGGCGCCCGCCTCGGCCTGGTGGGCGAGTTCGCCCACCTGCGCCGGCCCCGCCAGGGCGAGGTCCGGGCGGCCGCACTCGCGGCCGTCGCGGCGGCCGCCGAGCGACGAGCGACGAGCCGACCGGCTCCTGCGACCGTTGCCGCCGGGCCCGTCAACACCGCCCTGGTGGTGATCGTGACCGACGCGACGTTGACGGTGCCTGAGTGCGCCCGGGTGGCTTCGGCCGGCCACGACGGCCTGGCTCGCGGTATCCGGCCCGCCCATGCCATGACCGACGGCGACATGGCCTTCGCCCTGGCCACCGGGGCCACCCCCCTTCCCGTCGACCCCAAGCCCGGGCCGTTCGGAATTCAGAGCGCCCGGCCCCTCCAGGTGAACGTCCTGATGGCGGCGGCCGCCGACGCCGTCACCCGCTCGGTCGTCCACGCCGCGCTGGCCGCGACCACCGCCGGAGGGATGCTCTCCTACCGGGATCGCTTCCCCTCGGCCTGGCGCTGACCGCCGACTGCGGACGTGGTGCGAGCTCGAGGCAGTGGAGTGGTGCGACCCGCACCGCACGAACCAGAGTGCCCGGATGCCTGACGCTTCCTTCGTCACGTCGATGACCGAGCTGCTCGACCTCGAGGTCGTCGACCGCGACCTGTACCGGGGCCGGAACGAACAGCCGTCCAGGCGGCCCCGGCTCTTCGGCGGTCAGGTGGCGGCCCAAGCGCTGCGTGCAGCCATGCTGACCGTCGACGGGGACCGCGCCGTCCACTCGCTGCACGGCTACTTCCTGCGACCGGGGCTGGGCGACTGGCCCATCATCTTCCGCGTGCACCGCGACCGCGACGGCCGCTCGTTCTCGGCGCGCCACGTGGAGGCCGTCCAGCACGGCGACGTGATCTTCAGCTGCTCGGCGTCGTTCCACGTCGCCGAGCACAGCGGCACATACGCCATCGACGCACCGGGCACCGTCACGCCGCCCGAGGAGACGCCGGACGGAACGGCGCACGCCGCCAACAACGTGTTCGAGATCCGCGAGCTCATCGACCGGACGGTGACCAACGCTCCCGGCACGATCTGGGCTCGCCTGCGAGCGCCCCTGCCCGACGAGCCGGCGTTGCACGCGTGCGCCGTGGCCTACCTCTCCGACCTGGGCACCGGCTTCGCCGGTACCGACATTCCCGATATGTCCCGCGGTGGCCCCAGCATCGACCACGCCATCTGGTTCCACCATCCGCTGCACGCCGACGACTGGATCCTCATCCAGCTGTGGCCGCTCAAGGCCATCGGGGCACGCGGGTTGTACATGGGCGCCATGCGCGACCGGGCCGGAACCCTCGGCGCCCTGCTGACCCAGGAGATGCTGATGCGCCCGTCGTGATGGCCTCCATGACCCGCAGGACGAGGGCATGGAGGCCGCACACGATCACGTGGCCGGCGCCATCGGCGGGGTCGGCACCGTCGCTGCGGTCGACATCCATGCCCGCGTCGGCCACTACCCGCCCGATCCCGTCGTTCGGGCCGCTGACGGGATCATCGTCACATTCTGGGGTCAAGAAAGTAGCGCCAGTGATATTTTTTTGACCCCAGAATCGCCGATGCGGTCCGCCGACACCGGACCCGCCGACACCGGACCCGCCGGCACCGGACCCGCCGGCACCGGACTCCGGACTCCGGACGGAGGACGAGCGGCTGGCGGGGCGCTCCCGCGGGAGCGGCGGCGGTCCACGGTACGGTGCGGCGTGACCGATCTGCCTGACCTGTCCCACCACGGGCCGGCCTGGCGGGACCGCCTGGCCGCCAACCTGGCGCACCTCGATCGGGTGGCCGTGGACCCCGAGGGCCGGCGCCATGCCGCGGTGGCGGTGGTGGTGACCGACAGCGATGACCTGCGCCACGGCAGCGGCGAGGCCCCGGCCAGTCCCGAGGAGCTGGCCGCAGTACCCGACGGTGATGGCCTCTCGGGCCGCACGGCCGGCGGCCCGGCGGTGCTGCTCACCCGACGGGCGTCGGCGCTGCGGGCCCACGGCGGCCAGTGGGCGCTCCCCGGTGGTCGGGTCGAGCCGGGGGAGGACCCGGCCGACGCCGCTCGGCGGGAGCTGGCCGAGGAGCTGGGCCTGGCCCTCGGCCCCGAGGCGGTGATCGGCGCCCTCGACGACTACGCCACCCGGTCGGGGTTCGTCATCACCCCCTACGTGCTGTGGGGGCCGTCGGACCCGGTGGTCGTGGCGAACCCGGCCGAGGTCCGGTCGGTGCACCGGGTGTCGTTCCGTGAGCTGTGCCGGGCCGACTCCCCGCGCTTCGTGCAGATCCCCGAGTCGGACCGCCCGGTCGTGCAGGTCCCGGTCGGCGACGACCTGATCCACGCGCCGACCGGTGCGGTGCTCCTGCAGTTCCGTTGGGTGGCGATCGAGGGCGGCACCGGGCGGGTCGCCGATCTGGAGCAGCCCGTGTTCGCCTGGCGCTGAGCCGGAGGCGAATCGACCACACCTGAGCCGGAGGCGAATCGACCACACCGAGCCGCAGGCGACGACCACACCGAGCCGCGGGCGACGACCACACCGAACCGCAGGCAATCCGCTGGGGTGGCGCCCTCCTCTACCCTGGGGCGTCCCGACCCGCACGAGAGGAGCCGCACCGTGGGTCTGTCCATCGGCATCGTCGGCCTGCCCAACGTGGGGAAGTCGACGTTGTTCAACGCCTTGACCCACAACGAGGTGCTGGCCGCCAACTATCCCTTCGCGACGATCGACCCGAACGTCGGCGTGGTGGGCGTGCCCGACGAGCGGTTGGGGCGGCTGGCCGAGCTGTACGACAGCGGGCGGGTGGTCCCTGCCGACGTCACCTTCGTGGACATCGCCGGCATCGTGCGCGGCGCCTCCGAGGGCGAGGGTCTGGGGAACAAGTTCCTGGCCGCCATCCGTGACACGGACGCCATCTGCCAGGTGGTGCGGGCCTTCGAGGACGACGACGTCATCCACGTCGACGGGCGGGTGTCGCCGGCGGACGACATCGCCACCGTGAACACCGAGCTGATCCTGGCCGACCTCCAGACCGTCGACAACCGGCTGGGCAAGCTGGCCCGTGAGGCCCGCATGCAGGCGGCGCTGGCCCCCACCTTGGCGGCGGTGACCACAGCGCGCGCCGTGCTCGACGAGGGGAGGACCATCTCCGCCGCGGCAGCCGCCGGCGATGTCGATCCGGCCCTCCTCGCCGACCTCCACCTGCTCACCGCCAAGCCGTTCCTCTACGTCTTCAACGTGGGCGAGGAGCACATCGCCGACGACACCCGCCGCGACGAGCTAGCCGCCTCGGTCGCCCCGGCCGAGGCCATCATGCTCTGCGCCCAGATCGAGGCCGAGTTGGCGGCCCTCTCCCCCGCCGACGCCGGCGAGATGCTGGAGGGGTACGGCCTGGGCGAGCCGGGGCTGGCCCGCCTGGTGCGCATCGGCTTCCGAACCCTCGGCCTGCAGACCTACCTGACGGCCGGCCCGAAGGAGGCCAGGGCGTGGACCATCCACATCGGCGACACCGCCCCGGCGGCGGCCGGAGTCATCCACACCGACTTCCAGCGCGGCTTCATCAAGGCCGAGGTGGTCAGCTACGAGGACCTGATGGCCGTCGGCTCAGTGGCGGCGGTGCGCTCGCTGGGCAAGGCCCGCATCGAGGGCAAGGACTACGTGATGCGCGACGGCGATGTGGTGGAGTTCCGCTTCAACGTGTGACCCGACATCCCTAGTGGGCATACATGCAGGTCAGCGCCCTATTCGCCGGCCGCCGGCACCCCATCAGTCCTCAATGAGTCCTCAGCAGATCGAGCGAACGCCGCCTCGATCGCCGCCCGCGCCCGGTCGTGATCCGCCGGCATGAGGTGGGCGTAGGTGCCGAGGACCACCGCAGGCGTGTCGCCGAGGTACTCGGCGGTGGCCGCCACCGACACCCCGTCGGACAGCAGCACCGAGGCGAAGGTGTGCCGGGTGTCGTGGAACCTCGCGGTGTCCCCAATCCGGCCCTCTTGCGCGCCTGGCGCCAGAGGTAACCGAACCGCGCGGCGTTGACCGCCTGGTCGTCCTCATGGACCAGCAGACCGTCCTGGCCGGTCCCGAAGCGCTCCACGTGCGCTGCCAGGGCTGCGACGGTCGAATCAGCGAGCGGAACCGTGCGGTATGAGTTGGCCGTCTTGAGGGGGCCGAAGGATGTAGCCAGGCCACCAGTCTTGGCGGTGACGAGCTGGCGGTCCACCTTGAGCTGCCGACGCAGGAAGTCCACCCGATCGACCGTCAGGCCCGCAGCCTCGCCGTGGCGTAGCCCACATCGAGCGCCGAGCACTACCGCCACGGCAAAACCGGGAGCGGCCGCGTCGAGGACCCGCTCGACGTCGGCTGAGGTGAACGGCACAACGGGAGTCCCGTCCCGCTTCGGGCGCTTGACGCCGCGCGCAGGGTTACGGGCGAGCAGTCCATCCGCGACCGCTGACTCCAGCATCGACGACAGTTGCTGGAGCGCGATGCCGGCGGTGCTCGGCGCCAGCTTACGGCCGGCGACCCACGACTCGACGTCACCGCGGCGCAGCGAGCTGAGCGGCCGGTCACCGAGGACCGGGATCACGTGCATCTTGAACCTCGTGGCTACCGATGCCCGAGTCGACGGGCGCCACGGTTGCCGGGCCGCCCAAACGGCGTAGTACTCCCCCACCGTGACCCGGGCCTTGCTCGGATCGACGTAGGCGCCGGTCAGCAGATCGTGCTGCACCTTGACCAAATGCTGGTCGGCGTCCACCTTGCGGGCGAAGTGCTTCGTCCGCTGCGGACCGCCCGGGTACTCCCGCCACCGGGCCCGCCACTGGCCGGTGGGACGCTTGTCGACGCTAGCCATCAGTTGCCTTCCTCGGTCGCGGCGGTCTTGCGTAGTTCGGCCGCAAGATCTTTGGCGAACAACGTCACTCTCTCCAGTTCGGATTCGAGTCCTTCTGCGAGGAGAGCCGGGGAGACGTTGGAGAAGTCGCTCACGAGGGCTGTCCTCATGACCGTCCGCAGCGACGTCAAAGCGAGCATCGAGCGGTCCAGGGCCACCCGATGCTCAGCTCTCCGCCAAGCCGGCGCCTTCCGAAAGAACTGCACTTCGTCGTCCTCACCCATAAGCGGCACCTCACCGGCCAGCCACGCCCGGACCCTCTCCGCCCGGGCAGACATTCCAGGAATCACCTCCACGGTCCCGTCATCTTCGGGCGGTGCCAGGAGGTCGCAGAGGCGGACGTTAAAGACCACGGCCAGGGCTGCCACCTCGTCCAAGGTGAGGTCTGAGCGTCTCTGCGACTCAAGGCTGGCGATCGTGTCGCGGCTCGTCTCGACACCCACCATCGTCATCTGCTCGGCGAGCTGCTCCTGTGGCATGCCGCTCGACTTCCGCAGCGCCTTGCAGTTGACCGCTGCCCAGTGAGCCAGGGAATGTCTCCGTGTGCGTGTCATCGTCACACACTCTAGTGGATTCTTGACACGGCACGCAAGGCATGGAACGATGGGGCATCAAAGCACAACCCTGTGGTTTGTACACACAACAGGAGGCCTCGTGCCTGGCCTAGCCGCCCAGCCAGCCGTTGAGAACATCCCTCGACGGCTCCGCCGTCACCCTTCCACGCCGTCGACTCCTTCCGAGCGGAACCCCGCCTTGATGTCCGCAGAGGAACTCGCCAACTACGTGGGTGTTCCGCTCGCCACCGTCTACAAGTGGCGACACGCCAACGCCGGGCCGCCCGCCTACAAGATCGGGCGCTACTTGCGCTTCGACGCCGATGAGGTGGCCTCGTGGGTGCAGTCGCAGCGGCTCGCCTAGTGGCCGCCGTGACTGATTGCCCCAAAGACAGCGAGGCCCGGGACACCACTCCCGGGACCATCGCCACAACCACCCGTCCCAGCCACGCCACGAAGCAAGGACATGCAGATGCTACCTGAACCGCTACCCGAACCGCTCCTAACCGCCGCCGAGACGGCGGCTATCTCGCAGGCGCTGGTCGCGCGAGGCCTCACCCTTGAAACGGCGTCCTGGGCGGATATCGAGGCGCTCATTGTTGAGTCCGACGCCGAGGTCATCGTCGCCACCGAGCAGGTGGCGCTGGCCGAAGTCGAGTTGCGGCGGCGCAGGGGGCAGCCTTGATTGCCGCCACCACTACCCAAGTCGGCGGGGTCCGGCTGCGCCCCTATCAGACCGAGGCCATCGCAGCCTCGGCGGAAACCTGCGAGCGCGGTGTGCGCCGCCAGCTCCTGGTCCTGCCGACCGGCTGCGGCAAGACCGTTGTCTTCTCCGACATCGTCGGGTCGCGCGGTGGACGGGCCGTCGTCCTGGTACACCGCGACGAGCTGGTCCTCCAGGCCGTCACGAAGCTTCAGGTACAGCAGCCGGGCCGCGTCGGAGTCGTCAAGGCCGAAGCCGACGACGTCGGCGCCGATGTCGTCGTCGCGTCGGTCCAGACCCTCGCCCACGAGCGGCGCCTCGCCCGCATGCACGGCCCCTACAGGACCGTGATCGTTGACGAGGCCCACCACGCGGCCGCTCCCACATACCGGCGGGTCCTCGATGACCTTGTCGGCGACGACACCCTGCTTCTCGGGGTAACCGCCACCCCGGGCCGTGGCGACGGGGTCGGACTGGCCGACGTGTTCGACGAGGTGATCTACCGCCGGACGCTTCCGGAGATGATCTCCGCCGGCTACCTAGCCGACCTCCGCGCGGTGCAGGTGCAGGTGGAAGGGCTCGACCTCGACCGGGTCGCATCACGAGGTGGCGACTGGTCCGACGGCGACTTGGGCGACGCCCTCGCGCAGGTGGGGCTGCCCGACGTCGTCCGGCGATGCTGGGCCAGCCACGCGGCAGGAAGACGGGGCCTCGTCTTCACGCCGAACGTCGCCCTGGCCCACGCCACCGCCGACGCCCTCACAGCCGACGGCTGGGCGGCCGAAGCCGTAGACGCCAGCACACACCGCGACGACCGCCGGGCGATCCTCAACCGCCTGCACACCGGGGCCACCCAAGTGGTCGCCAACTGCGGGGTCTTGACCGAAGGGTTCGACGAGCCGGCGCTCGACGCCACCGTCATGGCCAGGCCAACTCGCAGCCAGTCGCTGTACTTGCAGTGCATCGGCCGGGGCACCCGCACCTACCCAGGCAAGAACGACTGCTTGATCGTCGATCTGGTCGGAGCGACGACCCGCCACGACCTGGTCACCCTCGCCGGCCTGGCGGGCTCTGACCTCGAGTCCGTCGCCCGGCGAGGCGTCACCGCCGCTCTGACGGACCGGCCGCCCATGACCCGCCAGGCGGGCACATGGGCGGGCGAGCTTGACGCCCGCGAGGTCAACCTGTTCCGCCGTCGCCCGATGGCGTGGGTGCTCGCCGTCGGCCGCTGGATCCTCCCGACCGGCGCCGGGACCGTCTCCCTAGAACCGGCCGGGGGCACGTGGGACGTCATCGAGCGGCCGCGGAACCAGCCGGCGTTGCTGGTGGCTGGAGGTCTGTCGCTGAAGTGGGCTCAAGGCGTCGGAGAGGACCTGGTCCGCAGCCGCGGCGCGGCCAGCCTCGCCCGAGCCGACGCCCCGTGGCGGCAGCGACCCGCCAGCGCCAAGCAGCTCGACACGCTCAAGAAGATGCGGATCCCGCACCGGCCCGAGATGACCGCGGGCGAGGCGTCCGACCTGATCTCCGCTCGCATCGCTCGGAGGGCAGCATGACCGGCATCGAGGAGCCGCGGTGCCTGCGCGCCGCCCTCGACTACGCCCGGCTCGGCTGGCAGGTGCTCCCACTCAACTGGCCCGTCACCTCGGCCTCGGGACGGGTGGCGTGCTCGTGTCGTCGCGGCGTCGACTGCGCATCTCCAGGCAAGCACCCTTGGGTGAAGTGGAAGACCGACGGTGGCAGCACCGACTCCGACCAGATCAGGAACTGGTGGGAGCGCCGGAGGCGGTCGAATGTCGCCATTCTCACCGGGCGCAACCGGTCGGGCCTCTTTGTCGTGGACGTCGACGAAGACCACGGCGGCGCTGACACTCTCCACCATCTACAGGAGCGCCACGGTGAGCTGCCCGTGACCCTGACGGCAACGACCGGGTCCGGAGGCTCACACCTGCTGTTCAAGCACCCCGAGACAGGAGGACGCCAGACAGCCGGAGGTCTCGGGCCCGGCGTAGACACCCGCGCGGAAGGCGGTCTCATCGTCGCCGCCCCCAGCCTGCACCGCAGCGGCCGGCGCTACACCTGGGACAACGGGAGTACTCCGATCGCAGAGCTGCCCGAGTGGATCATCGTTGTCCTCCAGCCGAAGCCCGCGGCAACGTCAGCGGTTCGGCTGCCTCCCCGCAACACCGCTCGAGGCTCCCGGTACGCCGAAGTCGCGCTCGACCGGGCCTGCACCACGATGCGGACGGCGGCGAACGGCGACCGCAACGCCACGCTCAACAAGGTGGCGTACAGCATGGGTCGCCTCGTCGGCGGTGGGCTGATCAGCGCCGAGCGGGCCGGGTACGCCCTCGCGGAAGCAGCCGTAGCCGCCGGTCTCGGCCAGCAGGAGATCGACGACACGATCGTCTCCGGGCTCGGCGACGGCGTCAAGCGTCCCAGGCAGGTACCGGCGTGACCGACACCGCAGCGAACGCCGAACGGAGCCTCACTAACCTGTCCGACAGCCGCCTCCGTGACGTCGAGCGCTGGCAGTTCCTCGAGGACCCCGCCGACGTCATGGCCCGCTCACATTACGCCCGGTTGACGTTCCAGCACGCCCCGTTCCGGACAAAACTGTGGCGCCTGCCGACCATGGGCCACGTCGTCGCCGTCGGCGACCTGTACGCCGGAGCCAACAGCGTCAGCCGTGGCCGGTTCGTCCGGCCGGTCCTCTGGCTGCGTACCAGCCCGCCCGACCCGACCGCCGACCCCTACGACCCCAGCTACTGGCCGTCCGAAGGTGTCGCGGTCACGCACGTCCTCGCCGCCTGGCCCCACAGATCCGCAGGAGCGGACGCCCGTTGACCTTCGACGAAGACATACGGGCCATCGACCTCGCCGCGGCCGACGGCGCCCAGCCGGTCGTCCATGTCGGCGAACGCGACCTGGCCGACATCACCGACGACGCTGTCGCCGCCCTCACCGTCGGCAACCAGCCGCCGACGCTGTTCCGCCAAGGCAACGCACTGGCGCGGGTGGTGGTCGGCGACAGCGACCGGGCCGTCATCGAAACGCACGGCAGGACGACACTCCGCCACCATCTCGCCCGCGCCGCCATCTGGCGGAAGATCAGCCACGGGAAAGAAGGCAGCCGGCTCGTCGCCACAGCACCGCCGTACGACGTCGTGGACGACATTCTCGCCGCGCCCACCTGGAGCTTCCCTCGCCTCGACCGGATCGTGACCGGCCCGTCCTACGCCCCGGACGGGACACTCCGCCTCGACCCCGGATACCACCCCTCCGGTGTGTGGCACCAGCCGGGCGCACCGATCGAACTTTGCTTCCCGACCAGGCCCACGTCCCAACAGATAGAAGATGCCTGCCGGTTCCTCACCGTCGAACTGCTCGGCGACTTCCCCTTCACCGGCGACGCCGAAGTCGCCCACGCCGTCGCCCTGCTCCTACTCCCGCTCGTCCGCGACCTAATCGACGGACCCACCCCGCTGCACCTGGTGGAAGCACCCGCCGCCGGCACCGGCAAAGGCTTGCTGACCCAACTGCTGCTCCGCCCCGGACTCGGTCACCTCCCCGACGCCATGCCCGACTGCGACTCGAACGAGGAGTGGCGAAAGCGGATCCTCACCAAACTCAAAGCTGGCGGGCCGGTGCTGCTCATCGACAACCTGACCGGCCCGCTCGACAGTGGTGCCCTAGCCGCCGCGCTCACCAACCCGACCTTCGACGACCGGCTGCTCGGCACCAACCGCGACGTCAGCGTCCCCGTCCGCTGCGTGTGGGTCGCCACCGGCAACAACCCGGTCCTCTCCAGCGAGATCGCACGACGGACCGTGCGGATCCGTCTCGACTCCAGCAACGCCCGGCCGTGGCTGCGAACCGGCTTCCACCACCCCGACATTCTCCGCTGGGCACGCCAGCAACTCACAGCCATCCTCAACGCCGCCCTCACCCTCAGCCAAGCCTGGCTGGCGGCAGGACGGCCCGACGGCGCCCAGATCCTCGGCTCGTACGAGGACTGGGCACACACGATCGGCGGGATCCTCGACGTTGCCGGCATCCCCGGATTCTTAGGCAATCTCGACGAGCTGTACGAAGTCTCCGACACTGAAAGCCAAGCACTCGCCGCGTTCGTCGCCGGATGGTGGGAGCTGTTCCAGGACCGGCCGGTCAACGCCGGTGACCTGTGGCCCATCGCCGGCAAAAGCCAGCCACCACTGCCCATCGGCGACGGCAACGAACGGTCCCAGCGGACACGTTTCGGTATCTGGCTCGGCCAGCAACGCGACCGGGTGATAGGGCGCCGCCGGATCACCCCCGCCGGCATCGACCAGCGACAGAGAGTGGCGATGTGGCGACTCACGCAGGCGGGAGGAGACCAAAGGTGAGCATCCAGAGTGCGAATCAGCCCCAATCTGCGGGACGTTGGGACCAACGTCCGCGCCCAAAACCGCAGGTCACAGGCTTGCTGCGGGACGTTGCGGGACGTTGGGACACTCCACCTACGCGCGGGCGATCACGCGCGCATGCGCGGAGCGAGGCTCCAACGTCCCGCAACGTCCCGCACGCCTCGCAAATCACGACCGTGACCTGCGGTTTTGGCCCGCGGACCTTAGGACCAAGGTCCGCGGCAACCTCCCCCTCACCATCCGCCAACCGTCACATCTCAACCCAAGGAGCAACCATGACCACCGCAACCAAGACCCGATCCAAGACCACCGAGCCCGACCAGGCCGCCCGGCACGAAGCCGTCGAAGACTTCATGGCCAAGCTTGAGCACCGAGCCGAGGACTACCCCTGGGACTACGCCGCAGCCGTAATTGAACTGACTGCCGCGCTCGGCGACCAGGTGGACCACAACGCCCTCGACCAGGCCCTAGCCGCGGTCGCCGCGATCGAAAAGCGCGTCGCCGGGCTGTACCACAACCCAAACCCCCGGGCCGTCGCCCAAGGGATACCGCCGGGGCCGGCAGTCGGCATGCTGTTCGCCCCACAGGTCGCCTCCGTCCGCCGACACCTCGAGCTGGCAATCGGCGGGCCCCGAGAAGTTTCCGAGGCCGAAAAGGCGGCGCTGGCAGAGGTCGAGAAGGCCAAGGCTGAGATCACTGCCGCCGAGGATGCGCTCGCCGCAGCCCGAGCCAGCCTCGGCGTCGCCGTCGAATCCGGAGACGTCGCCGAGGTGCTCCGCCTGCGCGGCGAAGTCGAAGTGACCTGCCCCGGACGGATCGACGAAGCGAACCTCCACCTCATTGACGCCCGCATCCGCCTGCTGGCCCTCCAGGCCGTCCCGCTGACCGAGGCGGCTACCGATGCCGCCGCACCGCTTCAAGAGGCTGAGGACCGGCTAGAGCAGGCTCAGCGGGCGCTGGAAGATGCGCAGACCCACCACGCGCGAGCCGAACGGGCCGCAAGCCAGGCCGACGACGACCTCGACCGCCACGCCGCGGAGACCAATCGGCTCCGTGCCGACCGCGACCGTATGGCGGTTGAGCATCAGGCCAAGCGCCGTGACCGCACCCGCCGGCTGGCGGGGCTCGACACGCTGGCACCCTCCGTCGCGGAGCCGGCGCCCATCCCGACCCGCTCGCTGATCGTCCCGTCGCCGATCAGCGTCCGTAGCTGATCCCCAACCCAACCCAACCCAACCCAACCAGAAGGAGAGCACACCATGGACAGCCCGACACCTCCGACGACCGGCAGCCTCGCCTCCGGCAGCGCCCGCTACAAGAACCGGCCCGGCGTCCCGGCCGCCAAGCCCACGACGTCGATGGGTCCAGCCACCGGCGATCCGACCGGGCTCGACGACGCAACCAAGCGCGCCGCCACAATCGCCAAGGCCGACGCAGGCGACATGGGGTCCGCCGCGCTGGTGTCCGCCTACTACGGCAGGCGGGCCCGCTTCGGCGCCGGCCAGACGCCGACCACGGCGTGACCGCCGACTACGAGGACCTCAAGGCGAAGGCCGCTGACGTCGCCCGCATCCAAGTGACGCGGCAAGCCGACACTGACAGGGCCGTCGCCCAAGCCCGAGAGACCACCGCAGCGAACGTGCGGGCCGAGGAACGAGCACGACACGCCCCGAGACTCGTCGACCCGGCGATCAAGTCCGCACTCGGCAACCACATCGACGACGCGCGCCTCGCCGTAATCCTCGAGCCGCTCGACCGGACCAAGCTCCTCACCGCCGACGGCGACGTCGACACCGACAAGGTGGTCGCGTTCGTCGCCGGCATCGGCACGACCGCCACACGCGCCACGTCCACGTCCGTCGCCCGCTTCCCAAATCTGGGCCAAGGCCGGCGCGGTGACCTCGGCAAGGTCGGGCCGTCGGTCCAGTCGGGGCGAGATGCCTACACCGCCCGCCACCAGCATCGGGATCGTCGATGACGCCCCGGCGGCGCGCTCCAGCAAGGGGTAGGGGCGGGGGGTCGAAGCCACGCCGCATGCTTCCGGAACGTACTGCCGCTTCGGCCGTGAGCAGTGCCCCACGAGCGTTTTCCGGGGGAGGTGGTCTGCGGTGACCGGCCCTAGGCCTGATGCCGGCCATGCGGTTGCGCCGAAGCCGAAGGCGCCACCGCGCCTGGCGGCTGCCGGTCGTGCTCTTTGGAAGCGCATCATCGCTGATTTCGAGCTCGACGTCTACGACTTGATCCTCTTGGAGTGCGCCGCCCGGCAGGCCGACGACGTGGCCAGTCTGGAGGCCCTCTTGGCTGAGCAGGGCCTCGTGGTGGAGGGCTCACAGGGACAGCCCCGGTTGTCCGCTGTGGTCACCGAGCTGAGGCAGAGCAGGCTGGCGTTCTCTCGTCTCCTGGCCGAGGTTGGGTTACCCAATGACGACCAGGAGGCCGGTGCCAGCCCGGCGAGCAGGCGGGCGCAGAAGGCCGCCGACAGCAGGTGGGGTCAGCACCGGAGCGTTGCGGAGCGCCGGGGCCGGCTCACGGCGGTGGACCATGGCGCGTAGCCGGCCCCCGCCGCCGCGACCGGCCGAGATGGTGCCTCCTCCGGAGCTACTAGATCCCTGCTTCGACGATTGGGCGAACCCGGGCAAGCATCCGGGCACCATTGCCGGCGACTGCTTGCACGATTCGGAGATGCTGTCGTGGATTCGGTTTTGTGCGGCCGGGAAGCGGTGGCTGACCGAGCATCCGGCGGTTGACTGGGACGTCATTCCGACGCCGACGGTGCCAGGACATCCGTTGCCCGGCCTGCCGGCTATGCGCTGGCGTGGCGACGGCCCAGGCGATCGGTAGTGCCTGACCGGCCCGGCGTGAAGCCGGAAGGGCAACCCGAGGCGGTTTTTCATGACTGCGCCAGCGTCAGGTGTGCCGGTAGCCATGAGGCGTTTCGCTACTGGTCGCTGGCCCCGTCGGAGCGGCTACCGCGTCGAATCATCTACCGATGCTGGCGCCGCTGCTTCCAAGGCCGTTTTGCGAACGGCGAGTATCGGGCGATGGTGCCATCGTCCTGGTCGGCGATGGAATGCGCCCAACGGTGCACCGACTCCATCCGAAACGTCGACTGGGTGAAGGCACCGCCATGACGGGAGTTGACCTCCTCCCATTCGCCGTCGATCGTCGCTACCGTCACGTTGCGGGTTGCGACGTATTCGCCGTGTTCATGTGGAAGCCGGTCGTCGGCGGTGACGAACACCCACGGCTGGTCCCGAATCCGCCGGTCCAGCTCGTCGAGGAGTGCCTCGTCCTTCAGTTTGTGCAAGCCCATCTTGTATACGGATCGTGCTGAGCGTCCACGGTCGACAAGCTGCTGCGCCAAGTGCGCTGGGAGGTTGTGGTCGATCACCAAGCGGCGATCAGTCACCTACGAAGCCGCCCGGGTCAGCCGATCTCGCCGGTAGACGATGCTTTCGTAGTCCCTCACCTGCTCACGCCAGCGCAGTGCGTCGCGGACCTCATCGGGGGAAAGGCCGTAGTCGTCGAGCAGTTGCCGGCGCCCGTCGGGCTCGCTGGCGATGTTTGCGACTTCCTCGACGGCCAGGCGGGTTCCGCGCACCACGGGCCGCCCGGATAGGCGGTCCGTGTCAACCTCTACGTGCTCCAAGTCCGGCAGATCCCGAACGGCCCAGCCGCCGTGACGAAGGTCGGCAACGACTTGGGTGAGGTCCATCTCGAACATCCCCTCGTCCATCGACCTCGCCGGGCGCACGTAACGACCTGCCTGCTGCACCATCAACCACGCCACCGGCCGTTTCCTGCCCATCGGCACCCCCGGCGTAGTGACCGCCACCCTCTGAACAGCCGTCAATGGCCATGACGAGCCGGTCTCCTGCCGGAGATGATCAATGGCATTGCGGATCTCCCGAAGTGGGACCTCGCGCTCAACGAGTTCGTGCACCAGGAGTGCCTCGGCTACGTCCTGGAAGCTGTAGACTCTCGGCAGCTCCTCGGACTGCGAGGAGCGGATCAGTCCCCGGCGGGCCCACTGGCCGATCGCCTGGCCGGACACGCCGGCGAGCCATCCAGCCTCTCGCGCCAGGTAGTGGCCCCTAGGGGGCAGTTCGATCACGGTGCCCGCCATGGCGATGGAGACTACCGACCGGGGGCAACAGGCGGGAAGCGCAAGGCGTCGCCGGGCAGGTTGCCGAAGATGTCGTTTGGGAGCATGGGAGGCCATCATCACACCAGCCGGGCCGGTGGAGGCGCTTGGGGCGCCGTATGCTCACCGGCGGGAGGTTGCCCCGTGGGGTTCCTGAGCCGTCTGCTGGTCCCAAGGTCAGTGCGCCGTGTGATGCACCCGGCCCGGACCGTCAAACGGGCCGTGACGCCCAAGGCCGTGAAGCGGGCCCGCCGGGCGCTGCATCCGGTCGACAACGCCGTCTACAGCCTTGAAGGGGCCCTGACCACCAAACGACGGACACGGCGGTCGATGGGCCAGGTGTTTCGGCACGGCTCGTGCCCGGTCCGCCACCGGACAGCCGTCGCCGCGGCCCGCTGCCGCCACCTGTAGAAGGAGCGTGGCCTCAGGAGGCCTCGGCGGCCATCCTGGCGAGAGACTCAAGACACTCAGCCCAGGACGGTTCCATGTCGCTGGCGGGCGACATGCCGATAGGCCGCCGTAACCGATAGAAGGTTACCGACGCCGCTTGCGTCGCCTGTCGAAGGAGGCGAGGGCCAGCAGGCCGGCCCAGAACCAGGCGGGGACGTTGGTTACGTGTATAAGCGTCACGGCCGCTATTGGAGAACGGTCGTCGGCTTAGGTTGCCGCTATCGTCGTTCGATCACGTCCCGCCGCTGCGCACGGAGCCGTTCCCACATGGCGATGCTGACCGCCGAGAGCAGGTCGACGAGCCGGGTGGACGTCTGTTTGCGGGCCTCGGTGACCTTGTGCTTGAGCGCCAACGGCACCAACTGCTTCCTCGGGCCGTAGAGCCGCCCGTGACGATCCGGTCGGCGGTACCAAAGGTGAGCTGCGTCGGTCGGTCGCTGCTCCGTCATACGATCGAAGTAGAAGGCGAGATGGCTGGAGCCGCGCTCTGCTTTGGGTTGCAGTATCTCGGTGCCGTACACCGCGCCGAAGAGGAGCGCAGCAGCTTCGCGAACGGCCCTCAGCTCGCGCTCGGCCTTCTCCATCGCCCAGCCGAGATCCTCGGACTCTCGGTCGAGGAGGTTCACGACCTTCTCCAGCACGGCCACCCGACGCTCCAGGTCGGCGCTGCTCATGACGGGATCTCCGCAGCGCCACCGTGCTCGTGATGGTCAGGCTGGGGCCCAAGGGGCGCGCCTGGAATGGCGGCTCGCTCAAGGAGAGAGCGCAGGGCCGTGACCTCCTCCCGCAGCGCCTCGTTCGATTCCTCCAGGCTGCGCAACTTGCCCTCCACCGCCTTCTCCGGCTCGGCCGCCCGCCGCCCAAGGTCGGCAAGGCTTCGGTCGTCGCTCATTGCGTCACCATCCACAGCCGTCCCGCCAGGTCGCCGACCTCATCGACGGTCGGGTCGGTCCCGGCAAGGGCAGTCACGGCGCCGGCGTTGGCGATGAGCGCCGTCAGCCAGCCGATGCCGCCGTCGTCGCGGTGGCAGTCGGCCCGGAACTCGTCGGCCGCCTCGAAGATCCTGGCCAGCGCATCCGCCGCCAACTCTGCAAGAAGGGGATCAAGGTGCGTTGCTACTGTCATGTCTGGCATTGGGGGGTCTCTCCCTTGTGTCCGGGCCCCGGGCAGCTGCGAACTGCGCCGGGGCCACTTGGTTGGTCTTGACAACTATCAAGATGCTACGGGCCTAGATAGTTGTCAAGTACCGTAAGAACGTGGACCATCTCGTCGGGCTGACTGAGATCGCAGAGATGCTCGGCGTTTCACGGCAGCGGGCCGATCAGCTGGTCCGTCAGTCCGGCTTTCCGGGTCCCGAGGCGGTCATCACCGCCGGGCGGATCTGGAGGCGCGAGGACGTCGAAGACTGGGCCAAGGCGACAGGGAGAACCAGCGATGGCTGACGAAGGCACGAGTGTTCCCAGGGTTTCGTTGCCGACCGAGACCCTTGTTATAGAGCAGCGCACCGGCAACCAACTCCTGTGGCTCGACGGGGTCCTCGTCCTCCCCCTGGGCGCACGGATCAACCTCGACAATGTCCCGGCCCACCAGCACGTGCCGCTCGACTCCGATCGCCACCGGCGAGGATATCTGGACGCTGTAGTGGTTGGCATGTACCTGTGGGGCACTCTCGGTGACAACCGATGCCTGGTCCTCGAGGTCGAGCTAGGGCCACCGGGATCGGACAAGGCCGCCATCGACGAGGCCGAAGCCGAGGCCGAGGTTGTCGAGGCCGCAGAACGGATCGCGGCCGAGCAAGAGCCGACCGTGTGACGTCCGGGTCTGGTACCCCGAATCCAGCCAGCCCAGCACACACCCCTACCAGACGCCGTTCTGCAGGGGCGGCCGGATCTGGAAGCGGGAAGACGTCGAGGCTCGGGCGACGGGACGGCTCGCGAGACCGGCCGAGTAGCGTCTTCTCCATGGCGACGTGTGAACACCTCGGGGACCCCTGCAACGAGCCGGTGGCGGAGGGCTCGAGGTTCTGTCAGCGTCACACCGAGGAGCTGCAAGAAAAGCTTGCCATGTCCGACCAGGCCGACAACGAGTCCGACGAGTCCTTCCCGGCCAGCGACCCGCCCGCCAACTACTGACGCTTCGAATGGCATCGGCTCGAGGTTCGGCTTAGGACCGTTGCGGGTGTTCACCCCGCTGACCGGTGGCCGTAACCGGCGTCGTAGGAAGCGGGCAGCGCACTACTGGACTCATCCACTGTCGATGCTTCCTCCGCCACCTCCACGTTGAGGACATCAACGTGGTGTCGCCCAGTCGGGTCGTGGGTAATGTCGCCCGGCGTGAACCCGTCGGAACGAGTCCACGGAGCGTTTGTCGATCGCCTCGGGGGTCGTCCGATCTGCCCCGGAAAAGGGGCGCACGTCGCGGTTTGGCTCGGGTTAACTTCGAGTGCATGAAGCGACTCGGGGGTTTAGTAGGGGCGTCGGTGTTGGCGGTCTCGCTGCTCATGGGCGGCGGCGTCGCCCACGCGCAGACAACCCCCGGGTACCGGATGATGGGCGCCGACGGCGGCATCTTCGACTTCGGCTCGGCGCCCTTCGAGGGCGCCGGTTCCCCGGACAGCACATGCCCGCTCGGCATGAACACCGCCGGCTGTGACGCGTTCGCGGCTACGCCGGACGGCAACGGCTACTGGGAGCTGGCCTCCTACCCAGCCATCGTCACCGCCTACGGCGACGCAACCAACTATGGGCAACCATCCAGTAACTACTCCTCCGTCCCTCACTACTTGACGCCATCGGCTGTGGGGATCGTCCCTACAGTCGATGGCCACGGCTATTGGGTCGTCATGTCGGACGGGACCGTGTTCGCATACGGCGACGCTGACAGCTCGATCCAGGGCTACACGGTCGCTCCCGGCCGGTACGTCGTCGGGGCGGCCCGCACAGCCGACGGCCAAGGCCTGTGGGTACTCCAGAGCGACGGTGGCGTCTTCAGCTTCGGCGACGCCCGCTTCTACGGGTCCACCGGGGCGACGCGCCTGAACCGGCCCGTGGTCGGCATGGCAGCGACACCAGACGGGGGCGGCTACTGGCTCGTGGCCTCCGACGGCGGCATCTTCTCGTTCGGCGACGCCAGGTTCTTCGGGTCCACCGGCAACCTGCGGTTGAACCAGCCGGTCGTCGGGATGGCCTCAACCTCGGATGGCGCCGGGTACTGGCTCGTCGCATCCGACGGGGGCATCTTCACGTTCGGTGACGCGCCGTTCCTCGGATCGACAGGCGCCATCAGGTTGACCCAGCCGATCGTGGCCATCAGCGCCTCCTGACGCCACCCGCCGTCAGGAGGTCACCATCTGGTCCACCGATCGCCGGTATCGTCAACGTCGATGCCTGAGCTTGCCTCACTAGCCGCTTCTTTCGGTGACGAATGCTCCGACATCGGCGACCTCCTCGAGCTGCTCGCCCGGTCCCGGCCCGACTGGCACGCCGACGCCGCCTGCCGAGAAGCCCCCGCCGACGTGTCATGGTTCCCGGAGAAAGGCGGCGACTCCAGGCCCGCCAAGGCGGTCTGCGGGCGATGCTTGGTCCGGGCCGAGTGCGCCGCATGGGCAGCCGGCCAGGAAACACCCCTCGCCGGTATCTGGGGCGGACTCAGCGACCGTGAGCGGCGCCAGACCCGACCGGCGGTCACCCGCAGACCACGACAGGAGCGGCAGTCTCAGCCGGTACGCACGCCGGCCAGGAGCCGCGCTGAGGTGATTGCAGCCAGCCAGGATCGGGAGCGACGGGCGGTGCAACTGGAGGCCGAGGGCCGGACCGTGAAGGAGATCGCCGTCGAGCTCGGCCTCCACCACACCAACGTCTACCGGACCCTCCAACGGCACTCCATGTCCACCTAACTTAACTTAACTAAATACGTGGGCCGACTGGGCGTGCTTCACCTGCTTGTGCAGCCACCTTCCCAGTCCGTCCATCTCCGCCCGCAAGGCCAGCGCTACGACCGGTGCATGATCTCCCCCACGGGTCAGGGAGACCTCGCAATGAGAAACGGCCCCCCGGAGGGGGCCGTCGGGCCAGCGGAGTTACCACTGGCGGGGTCTGCTTCACTATACGGGCTCGGGTCTCTCTCGGGCAAGAAGGGAGACCCCCGTTGTGGCTCGCGTTGTTGCCTACGTTGACGGATTCAACCTGTACAACGGGCTGAAGGCGAAGCACGGCAAGAAGTACTTATGGTTGAACCTGGAGCTGCTCGTCGCCCGGCTCTTGCAGCCTTACCAGCAGCTTGAGCAGGTCCGGTACTTCACCGCAAGCGTGCGTGACGATCCGGCCGCGCTCCATCGCCAGTCTCAGTACCTGGGTGCGCTCGTAAACCACGCTGCGACGGTCGAGGTAACCATGGGACGGTTCCAGGAGAAGACGGCGAGGTGTCGGACTTGCCGGTCAACCTGGACCACCTACGAGGAGAAAGAGACCGACGTCAACATTGCCATCAGCCTGCTGGAGGACGGTATTTACCAGCGCTTCGACACGGCCCTCATCATCTCCGGTGACAGCGACCTCTGCCCCCCCATCCGAGCGCTACGCCGGGTCAATCCCGGCGTTCGAGTGGTCAGTGCCTTCCCACCGAAGCGCGCATCTGATGAACTCCGTCGCACCGCTGACGCTGCCTTCATGATCGGCGACGTCCACATCCGCAACTCACTCTTGCCCCCTTCGGTACGGGCAGCGGGCGGCCTTGTCTTTACCCGACCCCGCTCCTGGTTCTAGTGCAGGGAGATCGCCCCCACCGCTGTTAGTCCTCAGCTAGTCCTCAATAGGTCCTCAGCATTACGAGAAACGATGACAACTGTCAGCAACCGTTGAACAGTAAAAGTGCAGTTCAGGCCACCATTCCGGCGCTTCGCCGCAGGTCAGCGAACAGGGCCTAGGAGTTCCGCTTCAACGTTTGAGCCCGAGCGCAGGACGGGCTGACCGTCGTCGGTACAGGGCGGCCCGGTGCGGTCGCTACCCGGCCAGGCGGAAGCCGACCTTCAGGTACACCTGGAAGTGGGCGACCTGCCCGTTCTCGATGTGGCCGCGGGTCTGGGTGACCTCGAACCAGTCCAGGTTCTCCAACGTCTGGCTGGCCTTGGCCACACCCTGCTTGATGGCATCGGCCATGCTCGCGCTCGAGGTGCCGACGATCTCGATGACCCGGTAGGTGTTGTCGCTCATGGTCCTGCTCCTACCCACCTACAGCAGGAAGGAGAACAGCGGCGAGCCGGGCGGTACAGCCTCGACCTCCAGCGGGCTGGCCGCCATGCGCCTGAGCAGGCCGGCCAGGTCGGCGGCCCGCTCCAGCTCGATGCCGACCAGGGCCGGGCCCGTCTCACGGTTGTTCTTCTTGACGTACTCGAACACCACGATGTCTTCGCCTGCGACGAGCACCTCGTCGAGGAAATGGCGCAGCGCTCCGGGCTCCTGGGAGAAGGTGATGAGGAAGTAGTGACGGAGGCCCTCGTAGATGAGTGAGCGCTCGACGACGTCGGCGTACCGGCTGACGTCGTTGTTGCCGCCGGACACGACGCACACCACCGGGCCGCCCGACCCGCCGGCCAGGCCCAAGCGCACGGCAGCGCTGGCCAAGGCGCCGGCCGGCTCGGCGATGATGCCGTCGGACTGGTAGAGGTCGAGCATCTCCGAGCACACTGCTCCTTCGGGGACGGCGACGACGTCATCCACCAGGTCCCGCACGAGCGCGAAGGTGTGGGCGCCGACCTGGGCCACGGCCGCACCGTCGACGAAGGTGTCGACGCGCTCGAGCGCCACCGGCCTACCGGCGGCCAGGGCGGCGCTCATGGACGCGGCGCCCGCCGGCTCGGCGCCGACGATGCGGGTCGCGGGTCGGTGGGCCCGGAACCAGGTGGCCACGCCGGCGGCCAGGCCTCCGCCCCCGACGGGCACCACGATGGTGTCGATCGGTCCCTCGTGCTGGTCGGCCACCTCGATCCCGACGGTCCCCTGGCCAGCCATGGTGCGCAGGTCGTCGAAGGGGTGGACGTAGACCGCGCCGGTTCGGTCGCTGTCGGCGTGGGCCGCGGCACTGGCCTCCTCGTAGGTGCGCCCGACGATGACCGGCTCCACCCACGGGCCGCCGATGGCCGCGATGCGCTGGCGCTTCTGGCGGGGCGTGTTCGTCGGGAGGTACACGCGGCCCCGGATCTGCAGGGCGCGACAGGCGTACGCCAGGCCCTGGCCGTGGTTCCCGGCGCTGGCGCAGACCACACCGGCGGTGCGCGCCGCGGCCGACAGCGAGTCGATCAGGTTGTAGGCGCCTCGCACCTTGTAGGAACGGCACACCTGCATGTCCTCCCGCTTGAGGAGGACGGGATGGCCGGTGGCGTCGTCGAGGCGATCGCTGGACTCGAGCGGGGTGCGCCGCACGATCGGACCGAGCCGGACGGCCGCGTCGGCTATGGCGCCGGCGCGCAGCGGGAGTGGCACCCCGGCGATGCTAGGGCTGCGGTCGGGCGCCTATGCGACCAACAACGAGCTGGTCAGCGTCCCGTCGTCACCCAGCTCCAGGACCCGGGCCCCGGTCGGGGCGTCGGCACCCGTCTGGTAGCTGTCACCGTCGTGGGCGATGGCTACCAGGGTGGACGGGCAGCCCAGGAGGGCCAGACCGCCGGGCCCGGTGAGCTCGAAGGCGTCGTGGAGGTGCCCGGTGACGAGCGCCCGCACGTGGGGCCGGGCGGCCAGCACATCGAGCAGCTCGTCGCCATGGTCGAGACGGAACCAAGGATTGGTGCTGCGCGAGCGCGGCGGGTGGTGGATCCCGAGCACGGTGGGGCGGTCGTCGAGGCCATCGAGGTCCGCCGCCAGCCGCATGGCGTCCACCGTGCCGTGGACCTGCCCGGCCACCGCGGAGTCGGCCGTCACCACGCGCCAGGCACCGACCTCGGCGTGGCCGCCCGGGGCGAACACCGTCCCCATGGCCACCGGCTCGTCGTGGTTCCCGCCCAGGGCCAGCACCGGTGCGCCCAGGGGGTCGAGGGCGGCTCGCAGGTCGCGGTAGGCCTCGCTCGAGCCGTCGTCGGCGTTGTCGCCGGTGAGCAGCACCAGGTCGGCGGTGCGCCCCGCCGTCCGCCAGGCGGCCAGGACGGTCATCAGTCGCGCCCGCGGATCGCGCCGGCTGACCAGGCCGCCGGCATTCCCGGTGAAATGGGTGTCGCTCAGCTGCAGGACCGTCACGCCCACGGCAGCAACCTCCGGATCTGGGGTTGGGTCCAGGATCGCACGCCAGCGGTATCCTTCGCCCCCGGGCACATTCGGGAGCCTGGCGCGCATGGAGGTTGCGAAGGACATGCCGGACAAGGAACGGGGCGAGATCACAGGGGGCGGGCGCACCACCTCGCCCGACCTGGCCCGCACTCCGGCGGCGGCCAACGGAGGCCTGCTCCAGGCGGTGTTCGACCTGGTAGCGGCCGGGATGTACGTGTTCGACCTCGACGGGACCGTCCAGCTGGCGAACCCGGGCGCCCACAGCCTGCTGCGCTGCGAACCGGGCACGCTGGCCGGCACCTCGGCCCACGACGCGTTCCACTACATCGACTCGACCGGTCATCGCCGGCCGGCGGCCACCTGCCCCATCATCGGGGTGGCCCGCGACGGCGTCGATGCCTCGTCGGACAACGACGTGTTCGTCCGCCGCGACGGGTCACTGCTCCCGGTGGCGTGGAGCGCGGCGCCCATCATCGACGACGGACAGTCGATCGGCGGGGTGGTGGTGTTCTACGACATCACCATGCGGGTGGCCCAGGACCTGCGTCACGACGTGGAGCTGGCCGAAGCCCGCCGGGCGGGCGAGGCGGCGCGGGCCCAAGCCAGCCGGGTGGGGTTCCTCTCCGACGCCACCCACGCGCTGGTCAGCACCCTGGACGTCGACGAGGCCCTGGCTCGCCTGGCCCGGATCCTCGTTCCTCGCTTCGCCGACTGGTGCGTCATCGATCTGCTCGACGACGGCCGCATCCGCCGGGTGGCGGTAGCCCACCGAGAGCCCCAACGGGTGATCGACGAGGGCGTCAGCACGACCATGGACGTCGCTCTCCCGGAACGATCCGACGCACTGCTGGCCCGGGTGCTGGGCGGCGAGCGCTCCGGCATCCTCGACGTCTTCCCGGCATCGGCAGACATGCCCACGGAGATGGAGCGCCAGCAGTTCGCCCTCTTCGAACGGCTCGGCGCGTCCCATGCCGTGGTGGTCGGGCTCCGGGCCCGGAGCGGCACCATCGGGGCGGTCACGCTGGTCCGCTCGGGCGAGCAGCCCTTCGACCCGTCGGAGCGGGCGCTGGCCGAGGACATCGCCCTGCGCTCCGCCATCGCCGTCGACAACGCCCGGCTCTTCACCGATACCCGCAGTACCGCCGAGGCCCTCCAGCACAGCCTGCTCCCACGCCTGTCGAGCAGCGCGGCGGTGACCATACGCGCCGCCTACGTCCCCGCTGGGCAGGGCGCCGAGATCGGCGGGGACTGGTACGATGCCTACCCGCTCCAGCCGGACGTGACGGCCGTGGCCCTCGGCGATGTAGCCGGCCACGACCTGCTGGCCGCGACGCGCATGGGCGACATCCGCAACCTCCTGCGCGCCGCCAGCCTGGAGCACGAGGATCCCGCTGAGGTGTTGGCCGCCCTGGACCGATCGATGGACCACTTCACCCCCGACACGACCGCCACTGCCGTCTACGGCCAGATCGACACCAGGACCCCGGGCGCGGCGAGGTTCGCATGGTCGAACGCCGGCCATCCCGCACCCCTCCTTCTGCTCCCCGACGGCACCGGACGCTTCTTGGACCACGAGGGGGACCCGCTGCTCGGCACGGCGGCGGCACTGACGCGCCGGACCCACGTCGAGACCGTGCCCCCCGGCGCCATGATCCTGCTCTACAGCGACGGGCTGGTCGAGGACCGGGTCACGGGGTTGGAGCCAGGCATGACCCACCTGCTCGAGGTGGCCGGGCAGCTGGCCAGGTTGGGTGCGGGCCCGTTGAGCGAGCGGCTGGTCCTGCGCCTCGGGCGCGACACAGGGGACGACATTGCCATCCTCGTGGTCGCGGTACCCGCGCCCATTTGACCGACCTTTCCGTCGCTCAGCAGATGCGGGGCAGCTGCTCGCCGAGCGGCAGGTCCAGGATGCGCCGGGCCCCGAACGGGGTGCGGGCCACCACGACACCGGGGTGCTCGTCGGTGACCTGGCCGATCACCACCGCGCCGACGCCATCGGGGTGCCCGGTCATGGCCGCCATCACCGCTTCGGTGGCGGCGTCGGGGACGATGGCGACCAGCTTGCCTTCGTTGGCGACGCTGATGGCGTCCAGGCCGAGGAGCGAGCAGGCGGCGGCCACCTCGGCCGGCACGGGAACGGCAGCCTCCTCGTAGTCGATGCCGATCGCGCCGCCGGCGGCGATCTCGCAGAGGGAGGCGGCCAGCCCGCCGCGGGTGGGGTCGCGCAGCACATGGAGGTCCCGGCAGGCGTCGAGCATGACGGCGACCAGCTCGGCGAGAGGGGCCGTATCGGATCTCAGCTCGGTGCCGAACTCGAGGCCCTCGCGCTGGGACATGACGGCGATGCCGTGCAGGCCGATGGGGCCACTCACGATGACCCGGTCACCGGGCGTGGCCCGGCTGGGGCGGATGTCGACCCCTTCGGGAACCACGCCGATGCCCGCAGTGTTGATGTAGAGGCCGTCGGCCAGGCCGGCGTCGACCACCTTGGTGTCGCCGGTGGCCAGGCGCACCCCGGCCCGTTGGGCGGCCTTGCCCATCTCGGTGGCCACCCGGCCGAGCACCTCGAGGGGGAGGCCCTCCTCCAGGATGAAGCCGCTGGACAGGGCCACGGGCATGGCACCGGCCATGGCCACATCGTTCACGGTGCCGTTCACCGCCAGCTCGCCGATGGAGCCGCCGGGGAAGAACAGCGGCCGGACCACGTAGGAGTCGGTGGAGAACGCCAGGCGCTGGCCGCCGATATCGATGGTGGCGGCGTCGTGGAGGACGTCGGCGGGGTCGACCCCGAAGGCGGGGAGGAACAGGTGGGTGATCAGCTCGGCGGACAGCTGGCCGCCGCCGCCGTGGCCGATGAGCACCCGGTCGTGGTCACGCAACGGCACCGGGCACGACCAGCCCTCGAAGTCAAGCGGTCGGTCAACCAACGCACAGGTCCACGTGGGGAATGTCGAGGACGCGGCCGGCTACGGCGAGGCACATGGGGTCAGGTCTCCTTCTGTGAGGGCGGCGCGGGCTGCGACCGGTCGGCGGTGCTGCGCCGGTGAGCCGCCACGAAGAGCTGGCCGAGGGCGAGGCCGCCATCGTTGGCCGGGACCAGCCGGTTGGCGCGGACGTCGAATCCGGCCGCCTCCAGGCGCCGGCGGGCCAGGCCGCGCAACAAGGCGTTCTGCCACACCCCGCCGCTGAGGGCCACCGTCGACGAGCCGGTGCGTGCCCGGCTGGCCGACGCGGCGGTGACGACCAGGTCGGTGACGGCCAGGTGGAAGCCGGCGGCGGCCGCCCCGATCGACGTGCCGGCCCGGCGCGCCGCGATCAGCCCGGCCAAGACGGGCGCGGCGTCGAAGCTCCCGTCGGCGCCCGCCGCGAAGGCCAGCCGCGGGGCCTCGTCGAGGTGGCTGACGGCGGCGTGCTCCAGCTCGATGGC
This sequence comes from Acidimicrobiales bacterium, assembly GCA_965276635.1. Classification (GTDB taxonomy): domain Bacteria; phylum Actinomycetota; class Acidimicrobiia; order Acidimicrobiales; family Palsa-688; genus CBDIBC01. The sequence goes on from CBDIBC010000005.1 coordinate 1,300,546, forward strand.
CGCCTGCGCCTCGTAGGTGACCTCATGGCGCAGGCCGAGCAGCGAGCTGACCGCATCGAACAGCCGGCCCATGCTGGTGGTCGGCACGCACGCCAGCCCGGTCGCCAGCTGCCGGTCGAGCACGCCCCGCGCCACCGGGGGCACCGCCGCCACGCATGGCAGGTCGTCGCTCCACGCCATCCCCGCCGCCCACAGGTGGGCCAGGGCGACGCGCCACGGATGGCGGACCGCAGCGTCGCCGCCGGGGAGAGGGACGGGCGCCAGATGGGCAACCCGACGGTAGGCGAGGGCGGTGGCCTCCAGCACCTCGCCGCCCCAGATGGTGCCGTCGTCGCCGTAGCCGGTCCCGTCGAACGCCATCCCGATGACCTGGAGGTCGGGATCCAGGCCGTGCTCGGCCATCACCCCGGCCACGTGGGCGTGATGGTGCTGGACCTCGACCAGCGCACCGGGGGCGCAGTGGGTGCGGGCCCAACGCGACCCCAGGTAGCCGGGGTGGGTGTCGACAGCGACGACCGTCGGGTCGATCCGGTACAGCTCGCAGAACTGGGCCACCGACGCCTCGAACGCCTCCAGCGTCTCCAGGTTTCCCATGTCACCGATGTGCTGGCTCATCCACGCCCGCCCCCCGGTAGCCACGCAGAAGGCGTTCTTGAGCTCGCCGCCGACGGCGAGGACGTCGGCCGACGTCGGCGGGATCCGCACCGGGAGCGGGGCGTAGCCGCGGGAGCGCCGCAATGGCAGGAGTTGGCCGTCGGCGACACGCATCACCGAGTCGTCGCAGGGCACGTGGATGGGCCGGTCGTGGGCGAGGACGCCGTCGACGAGGTCACCGACCCGCTCGGACACATCGACGTCGCGGTAGCAGATGGGCTCCCCGGCCCGGTTCGAGCTGGTCATCACCAGCGGGCCCAGGCCCCGCAGGAGGAGGTGGTGCAGCGGCGTGTAGGGCAGCAGCACGCCGACGAGCGGGTTCCCGGGGGCCACCGCGTCGGCGAGCGGCGTGCTCGATCGTGCGGTGACCAGAACGATGGGGCGGGCCGCGGAGGCGAGCAGGTGGGCCTCGTCGGCGCCGACGTCGGCCAGGGCGTGAGCTGCGGCCAGGTCGGCCGCCATCACTGCGAAGGGCTTGTCGGCCCGGCCCTTGCGGCGGCGTAGCTCGGCCACGGCGGTGGCGGAGGTGGCGTCACAGACCAGGTGGTACCCGCCGAGGCCCTTGACCGCCAGGATGGACCCGCCCCGCAGCGCCTCCCGGGCGGCCGCCACCGTGTCGCCGGTGACGACGGAACCCGCGAGGCGCAGCGACAGGCGCGGGCCGCAGTCGTGGCACCCGATCGGTTGGGCGTGGTAGCGCCGATCGCCGGGATCCTCGTACTCCGCCCGGCACGCCGCGCACAGGGGGAACGCGGCCATGGTCGTCCCGGGCCGGTCGTAGGGCAGCTGGCGGGTGATGGTGAAGCGGGGTCCGCAGTCGGTGCAGGTGATGAAAGGGTGGAGGTGGCGGCGATCTGTCGGGTCCCACATCTCGGCCAGGCAGGCGTCACATACGGCCATGTCCGGGGCCACGGCGGTCACCGGCCCGTTCGTCGGACGGCTGTCGACGATGGCAAAGGTGCGGTGACCCTGCGGCGTCGCCTCCGTGACCTCGATTGTGTCGACCACGGCGAGCGGGGGGGTGTCGGTCCGCAGCCGGTCCACGAACCGGTCGAGGGCGTGGGACGGGCCCTCCAGCTCGACGAACACGGCCCCGGCGTCGTTGCCGACCGCCCCGGCCAGCCCCAGCTCGGTGGCCAGGCGGTAGACGAAGGGCCGGAAGCCCACACCCTGCACCACCCCGGTGATCCGCACCCGCCGGGCGGTGCGGGCGAGAATCGGAGCCCCCGCGACACCAGGAGCACGGGACTCGGCCTCCGAACGGATCGCCATCACCACTCTCCCCGCCCGGAACGCGCACCGAGCACTGACGACGGTAAGCCATTCTGCGCAGTAGTGCTGTCCGCTCGGGTCTACCCCGCGACCCGGCGACCCGGCGACCCGCCGACCCGGCGGCCGGCCCGGCGGCCCGGCGGCCCGGCGGCCGGGCACGAAGTGCACACCAACCTCGGCAGACCACCGATTCCTGTGCACTTGGCGCGGCTCTACCCCGAACTTTGTGCACACAAGTTCCCATCGCCTGGAGATTTCTGTGCAGTTGATGCCCGACGAACCCGGCGCTCATGCGGCTGGCGACGTGGCGCCGCGGTCGACGTGCCGCCGGCGAGCAGCGGCCAGGGGTCGGATCCGTCACGGGCCGGTGGGCTCAGCCGCGGCCGAGCTGGATGGCCTTGACGAGCAACAGCCCGACGCTGATCACCAGATAGGACCGGAGGGATAGGATCCCGACCCGCAGCCCCGGCGACCATGTGACCGGCTTCAACAGGGCGAGCGGTGGCATCCGCCACGACATCTTCTCGCTCTGGGCCAGGCGAGGCGTCGGGGGGACGGTGGGCTGCCCGCTGCGATGATTCAGGATCCGCAGGAGCAGGCTGACGATCACCCCGCCCACGGCCAGGGCGATGGCCAGGTCCACGAACACGCTGGCCACGTTGATCGTCGGGAACAGCGTCGTGGCCATGAGGGTGCCAGACAGGATGAGCAGTACCCCGACGATCACCGCAGCCACCAGGTTCAGCCACTTGGGGTTGACCCACGGGCCGAGCACCTCGCGGTCGTTGCAGAGCAGCAGGAGGAAGACGCTGGCGGACGGCAGGAGCAGACCGGCCAGGGCCTGGACGCTGGTGGTGATCAGGCCGAGCGGCGCGCCAGGGATCAGCACGATCCCGGCGGCCACCGCCACCATGGCGGTGTAGCTCAGATAGAACTGCTTGGCGTCAGCGAAGCCGCGGTGCAGGGAGTGGCGGATGCCGAACACGTCCCCGAAGGCGTAGCTGGTGGACAGGGTGACCGCGGCGGCGCCGAGGATGCTGGCGTCGAAGAGGAGGATGGCGAAGAGGGTGCCGAGCCCGCTGCCGTGGCGGCCCAGGAGGCGGGCGACCCCGCCGGCGTCGGTGAAGTGACCGAACGCAGTGGTGCCACGGGCGGCGTAGTCGGCCGCCACCATGATGCAGGCCGCGCCGATGACGACCACGATCGAGCCCATGACCGTGTCGGCCCGCTCGTAGCTGATGAAGCGAGGGGTGATGCGCTTGTCGACGATGTTGGACTGCTGGAAGAACAGCTGCCAGGGGGCCACGGTGGTTCCGACGATGGCGATGATGAGCAGCACGGCTGCCGACGACACGCCACCATGTATGCCGGGGATCACGAAGTTCTTGCCGATCGTCCCCGGATGGGGGTGGGAGAGGAAGAACAAGGGGACCTGCACCAGGCTGATGGCGATGAACACGAACATGGCGCGCTCCCAGCGACGGAAGCTGCCCGTGGCCATGATCGCCACCAGAGCGACCGCCGCCGTGGGGACGGCGATGTAGGTGGAGATGCCGGCGTAGGTGGCGGCGAGGGAGATCCCGATGAACTCGGTGACGATGGTCAGGAAGTTCAGGACGAAGAGGTCACCGACGCTGAACCAACCCCAGCCCTTGCCGAACCGCTCGTTTATCAGGCGAGCGTGGCCGACGCCGGTCACCGCGCCGAGGCGGACGACCATCTCCTGGTTCACGACGAGGACGGGGATGAGCAGGATGAGGGTCCACAGCAGGCTGGTGTGGTAGTTCTGGCCGGCCTGCGCGTAAGTCGAGACGCCGCCGGCATCGTTGTCGCCGACCATCACGATCAGGCCCGGCCCGGCGATGGCGGCGAAGGTCAGCAGCCGCTGGCGCCAGCTGTGCCGTTCTCCGACGTTGCCGACCGCAACCCGGCCGAACGCCCCCTCGATGTCACCCAGGTGAGCCTGGTCGAGGACGGCCGACAGTGGCGCCTGGAGGCTGGGGGCAGGACCGTGCTCGGGACGTGCGGAATCGGCCGCCCCGGCATCGTTGGCCCGGGCGGCTGGACGATCCGTCATGGGCTAGCTCCGGGGCTCCGGTTGGGCGAGGTGGGCGGCGTCGCGTTCAGGGTCCGCCGGTGATGCCTCGGGATGGGGCGCAGGTTCTCGTCGTCGCCAGTCGTCGGGGATGGTGGCCTCGAGGACATCATCGACGGTGATGACGCCGAGGAGCTGGTCGTCGCCGTCGACGACCGGGACGGTCATGAGGTTGTAGTCGGCCATGAGCAAGGTGACGTCCACCACGTCGGTGGCGGCCGCCACCCGCACCGGGTCGGTGTCGATGACGTCGGACAGCCCGGCCTCGGGTTCGGCGTGCAGCAGCCCGATGACGCTGACGGTCCCGACCAGGCGATTGGCCCCGTCGACGGCGTGAACGGTCACCAGGGCCTCGGGCTGGATGTTCTCGGCCAGGCGGATGCGGCGCAGGGCCTCCTCCACGGTGGCCTCGGCCGGGACGGTCAACAGGTCGATGCCCATGATGCCGCCGGCACTGGTGGCGTTGAAGCCGAGCAGGGTCAGCACCTTGGTCCGGGTTCCGGCCGGGAGCAGGTCGAGGACCTTCTGGCGCCGCCCCTGGGGGAGCTCGGCGATGGCGTCGGCGGCGTCGTCGGCGCGCATGTGGGCGATGACGTCGGCCACCTCGGCGTCGGTCTTGTCGCCGAAGAGCCGGTTGGCGATATCGGGGTCCAGCTCCTCGAACACGTCGGCCTCGAGCTCGGGGTCGGCGTGCACGGCGTCGAGGATCTCCTCGCCCTCGGTGCGCGACGCGTCCTCCAGGATGTCGGCGATCTGGGCCGGCTTGAGCCGGCCGACCCGACCGAACGTGGCCCGGGCCCGGACGCTGGGGGTGTGGCCGATGAGCGGCTCGAACGCCTTCCAGTCCTGGCAGGGATGCCCGGCCGTCGGCCGGATGAGCCCGAAGAGCCGGGCCGGGCGGCGGGTGTCCAGGCAGGAGAGCACCCATCCTTCACCAGTGGCCTGCAGCTCGACGTCCCAGGCTCGCACCAGCTCGGCGTCGGCGACGTCGATCAGCCGGTGCCCGAGGATGTCTTCGCGCAGGAGCACCTCGCCGTCGCGCCGCTCGAAGCTGCGCAGGTCGACCTTCGACTTGGCCAGCGCCACCCGCTCCTCGGACAGCTCGGCCACCCGGCGGATGGGGACGAAGACCCGGCGACCGCCGACCTTGACCACCATCCCGGTCACGACGGGGTAGTCGCCGCCTCGGAGGCGAACGATCACGTCGTCGACCTTCCCGACGCCCTCACTGGTCGGCGAGAGCAACTGGCGGCCCAGCAACACGGACAGATGCACTGCATCACCCTACTCACGGGCCGCGACGGCCACTCTGCCCGTTCCGAGCAGGACGTTGGACGCCCGAAATCTCGCCCCGCGCCGCACGTGCCCTGACTCGGTCGGCACAATGGCGCCATGACCGGTTGGACGTGCCCGGACTGCCGACGGCTGTTCCGTCGAGTCGGCCAGATGCACGAGTGCGCGCCCGCCATGACCCTGGAGGCGTACCTGGCCAGCGGGCCGCCGCACGAGCGCCCCATCGTCGAAGCGGTGATCCGCCACCTCGAGACGGTGGGGCCGCTGCATGTGGAGCCGGTATCGGTCGGCGTCTTCTTGAAGCGCTCGCAGACGTTCGCCCAGCTCCGCCCCAAGGACCGTTGGGAGGCGCTGTCGTTCTCCCTGCCCCGACAGGTCCGCCACGATCGCATCGTCAGGAAGGTCATCACCTACCACGGTCGCCACCACCACGTGGCGAACCTCAGGAGCGCCGACGAGCTCGACGACCGGCTGCGGTCGTGGTTGGCCGAGGCCTACCTCGCCGCGCCGGAATGACCGGGCGGTTCCCGGAGATCGAGCCGTACGAGCACGGGATGCTCGATGTCGGCGACAGGCAGCACCTGTACTGGGAGACGTGCGGGAACCCGGCAGGCAAGCCGGCCGTCGTCCTGCACGGCGGGCCCGGATCCGGATGCACGCCGAGCAGTCGCCGTTGGTTCGATCCCGAGGCCTACCGCGTCGTGTTGTTCGACCAGCGGGGCGCCGGGCGGAGCACGCCGCACGCCGGCGACCCGTTCACCGATCTGTCGAGCAACACCACACCCCACCTGATCGACGACATCGAGCGGCTCCGCAGGCATCTCGGCATCGACGCCTGGTTGGTGCGGGGCTCCTCCTGGGGCGTCACCCTGGCGCTGGCCTACGGGGAGGCGCATCCCGACCGGGTCACCGAGATGGTCCTGGCGTCGGTGACCTTGACGCGGCCGGCCGACATCCATTGGCTCTACCACGAGACCGGTCGGTACCTCCCCGAGCAGTGGGCACGCTTTCGCGCCGGCGTCCCCGCCGCCGATCGGGACGGCGATCTCGTTGCCGCGTACCATCGACTCCTCCACGACGAACCCGAGCGTGCCGTCCGTGAACGAGCGGCACGAGCCTGGTGCGAGTGGGAAGACGCGGTCACCTCCCTGGAACCGGGGTGGACCCCGAGCCCCCGCTACCACGACCCGGCGTTCCGTATGGCTTTCGCACGCATCGTGACCCACTACTTCCACCACCATGCCTGGCTGGCCGACGGGCAGCTCGTCCGTCACGCCGACCGCCTGGCCGGGATCCCTGCTGTCCTGGTCCACGGCAGCTTCGACCTCGGCGGTCCACCGGACACCGCCTTCCAGCTGGCCGCCGCCTGGCCCGGAGCCGAGCTGCACCTCGTCGACACCGGCCACGCCGGGGGCGATGCCATGACCGCCCGGATCCTCGCCGCCACCGACCGGTTCGCGCCTGCGCGCTGACCGGCGCCGGACCGCCTGATTTTGTGCGCGCAGTATCCACCATCGGTCGCCACCTGCTCGTTAGGGTCCCACCGTGGGGCGGCCGAGGATCTATCACGAGCGGCGGGTGTCCACCGCGATCCGCCTACCGACCTCCCTGCGCGATGCGCTCCGCTCCGCTGCCGTCGAGCGCGACGTGTCGGTGAACCTTCTCGTGACGCGCGCCGTGACCGACTACCTCCGGCACCTGCCGCCTCCCGACGACGGGCGAGGGCGACGGTGACGGCCGCCTCGGTCCCCGAACCGCGGCGAGCTCGGGCCCGGCGGCCGACGGCAACCGCCCGGTTCGGATCATCGCGACGGGAGAGCCACGATGCCACCGGGTTCTACCGGCGCTTCGTGGCGCCGGAGCTCTCGAGCGACACGACCGTCGTCCGTCCCGATCGGCTCGACGTCATCTACCACCACGACGCTCGTGACATGGCGGCCGTGCCGTCGAGCTCGATCGCGCTCGTCGTCACCTCACCCCCGTACTTCGCCGGCAAGGCGTACGAGGAGAGCCTCGGGGAGAACGGGGTCCCGGCGACCTACTTCGAGTACCTCGCGCTCCTCCGCGACGTCTTCGCGGAGTGCAAGCGGGTCCTGGAGCCCGGCGGGCGCGTCGCCGTGAACGTGGCCAACCTCGGTCGTCGCCCCTACCGGTCCCTGGCCGGCGACGTGACATCCATCCTCGAGGAGCTCGGGCTCCTCCTGCGGGGCGAGGTCGTCTGGTGGAAAGGGCGGGCCGCCGGCGGCTCCTGCGCCTGGGGCACCTTCCAGCGACCGGGGAACCCAGTCCTCCGGGATGTGACCGAGCGTGTGGTGATCGCCAGCAAGGGTCGGTTCGACCGAGCATCCAAGCCGGAGGAGCGGATGCGCCTGGGGCTGCCGTCCACCGCCACCATCTCGCGCGACGAGTTCCTGGAGGCGACGACCGACCTGTGGGAGATCCCGGCCGAGAGCGCGCGGCGGGTCGGCCATCCGGCCCCGTTTCCCATCGAGCTCCCCCGGCGCCTCATCGATCTGTACACCTACGAGGGGGACGTCGTCCTCGATCCCTTCATGGGCGCCGGCACCACCGCCGTGGCCGCCCTGCGCACGCAGCGGCACTACATCGGCTTCGACACCGAGCGGGCCTACGTCGACCGGGCCCACGAGCGCATCGCCGAGGAGGCGGACCGCCTCGATCACCAGCAATCGTTGGCGACCACGCCGTTCTCGGTCCGGCTCCCGGCGGTGGCGGCCACCGGCGACGGCGAGGATTCCCACACCCGCGCCGTCCGCGAAGGAAAGCAGGCCAAGGACCTGGCTGGGATCCTGCTGGCCAGCAGCGGCTTCGTGGACATCCGGGCCGACGTCAAGCTTCCTCGATTGGGCGTCACCCTGAGCTTCCAGGCCGCCGACCACACCGGCCGCCAGTGGGGCTTCGATGTGTCGGGGACCTTCACCGCCGGGCGGGGCGGATTGAAGCGCTCCGACACCTTGTGGAAGACCCTCGGCACGGCCGCCGTCATCCACCAGCGCCACCCGGACCTGCCGCTCGTGCTCCTCACCACCGATGCCCCGGCACGCCACAGCGCCGGTGGCGCAGCCCTGGGTGCCCTGCGAGGTCCGGGCCGGGCCGTGTTCGACGTGGTGGAGCTGCTCAACTCGTGGGACCACCAACGGCTGCGCGACCACGCCCTGGGGGCGCGACCGGCCGAATGACCGGCCTAGGCCAGCGCCGTCACGCCAATCGCAGCTTGAGCAAGGCGTTCTCGATGACCTCGGAGAGCGCGGGATGGATCCAGTACTGGTCCCTGGCCACCTCGGCCACCGGTTGATCGAACGCCAGAGCCTGGATGAGGGGCTGGATCAGGCTCGAAGCCTGGTAGCCCATGAGGTGGGCGCCGAGCAGGAGGCCCGTGTCGGGGTCGGCGTACAGCCGGCAGATGCCATCCCGGTCTTCCATCGCCCACCCGAACGCCGTCTCACCGTAGGCCTGTGTGGCGGTGACGAAACGGCGACCGCCGGCCTCCAGCTCCTGGCCGGTAGCTCCGACGCTGGCGATCTGCGGGCTGGTGAACACGGCCGAGGGCACGTGGCGGTGGGGGAACGGGCGGAGGTCGTCGCCGTGGACCAGGTTGTGGGCCACGGTCCGGGCCTCGGCGTTGGCGACGTGCTTGAGCTGGAACGCCGACGCGACGTCGCCGAGCGCCCACACCGCCTCGGCGGTCGTCCGTCCGAACTCGTCGACCCTGACCCGGCCGTCGCCGCGGACTTCCACGCCGGCGGCGTCGAGGCCCAAAGCTTCGGAGTTCGGTTGCCGACCGGTGGCCACCAACAGCAAGTCGCCGCTGACGGTCCGGCCATCACCCAGATCGAGCAGAACACCGTCCCCGACGGCACGCAACGCGACCGGGGCCGCAGACAGGTGGATGTCCCAGCGGGATGCGGCCAGGGCCGTGAACCGCTGCGAGATCTCGCCGTCCAGCGCGGTCAACAGACGCGGGCCGCGCGTCACGATGCGCACCACGACTCCCAGGCTGGAGAAAACATGGGCGAACTCGGCGGCCACGTAGCCACCGCCCAGGATCACCAAGGTCTCGGGCAACCGGTCGATCCGCATGATCGTGTCGGAGGTATGAAACGCCACACCCGACGAGGCCACGACATCGGGCACCGTCGGCCGTGCGCCAGTGGCGATGACCACCTGGTCGGCTGTGAAGCGACCCTCGCCCTCCACCGCGATGCGGCGCGGACCGTCGAACGCAGCCGGGCCCTCGAAGAGCGTCACGTTGTCAGAGCCCAGCCGATAGCCCCAACCGCCGGCCGACGTGGCATCGATGCGGCCGAAGATCCGATCCCTGACATCGGTCCACCGAACCCGTTCGATGCGGGCGTCGATGCCATAGCGAGGCGCCCCCGTGACGGTCTCGGCCACCTCGGCCGCATAGACGTACATCTTCGTCGGTATGCAGCCTCGGTTCAGGCAGGTGCCCCCGAACGTGCCCGCTTCGACCAGCGCCACCCGCTTGTCGTCGAAGTCCGAGGTGATCAGGGCGTTTCCCGACCCAGAACCGATGATCGCCAGGTCGAAGTCGGCCACCACCAGAAGCTACGCGACACCGCGCTCGGCCACGCCGCTGACCTTTGCCAGCATCATGATCCGACGGGGAAGGGCGCCGGTCGGCGCGCCTCTCGACCGCCTACCATCTCCGGGAGCCGAAACCGCCGGCCGCCTTCCCCCTCGAACGAAGCGAGAACCGACCTGTGCACCACGCGTCGCCCGTGATCCATCAGATCACCTTCCTGCAAGCGATCGTCATCGGCCTGATCCAGGGGATCACCGAGCTGTTCCCCGTCTCCAGCTTGGGCCACACCGTGCTCATTCCCTCCTGGATCGGCGGAAGTTGGGCAACCCTGGTCCGCCAGGAGTCCCTTTCGGAGAGCCCGTACCTCGCCTTCATCGTCGGGCTGCACCTTGCCACCGCAGTGGTGCTGCTCGGGTTCTACATTCGCGAGTGGGTCCGCCTCATCGGGGGGTTCCTCCGCAGCATCGCCCACCGGCGGGTGGAGACCGACGACGAGCGGCTGGCGTGGCTCATCGTGATCGCCACCATTCCCGTCGGCATCCTCGGGCTGATCTTCGAGCACCAGTTCCGGACCCTGTTCGCCAAGCCGTTGGCGGCCGGCATCTTCCTCACCATCAACGGTCTGATCCTCATGGCCGGCGAGATCTACCGCCGCAAGGGCCGGCCGGACATCGAGACCGCCCCGTCCTCGGCCTCATCGACGACGGCCAAGGCCCGCTTCCGCGACGAGCGGATGGTGGACATCGGCGCCGACACCGAGCACCAGCTGTCCCAAGTCGGTGTCGTCAGCTCCTTCATCATCGGCCTCAGCCAGTCGCTCGCCCTGCTCGCCGGGATCAGCCGCGAAGGGGTCGCCATGGTCGGAGGCCTCTACCGGGGCCTGAGCAACGGGAGCGCCCTGCGGTTCTCGTTCCTCCTGTCCACGCCGGTCATCCTGGCGGCCGGAGCCCTTAAGGTCCCTGACCTCCTCGGCCACCTGGGCAACGGCATCCACGGTCAGATCATCGCCGGCAGCCTGGCCGCCCTGCTCACCTCACTCTTGGCGATCATCTTCCTCTCCCGCTACTTCAAGACACGCACCCTCAAGCCGTTCGCCATCTACTCGATCCTGTTCGGGGTGGCCTCGGTCATCCGCTTCGGGCTGTTCTGACCTCGGACGGCCTCGGGTCGCGGCTGTGGCTGGGCGGCCGGCTGGCGTGAGGGACAGTCCAGGTGGTCGTCTTGATCGCCAGTGGTTCCACCAGCGCTCGGACGGGCGATGCGGAAGGATTCGAAGCTCGCCTTGACGTGTCTCCGGTCCGCCTCGACCTTCGGCCGTTGGATTTCGTACAGATAAGGGAATTCAGTCCAGGCGAAGACTGCGTCCCACAGTCGTGCGGCGGCTGGGCCCGTAGGGGCGGGAGTGATCACCGGGCCGAACAAAACATTGACGCCGTCGATTACCAGCGTCGGGACCCCATAGACGCCCAAGTCAACCGCACGCTGGTGGTCGACGCGTAGCTCCTCGCTGGTGGAGGAGTCGCCGACGGCTTGGCCGACGTGGCGGGGGTCCCGACCCATCTCGCGCAAGACTGCTTCCGCTCCCTCAGGTGTGTAGACCTTGACCCCCTCCTCGTGAAGCATCCGCCCACCAATCTCGTAGAACTGGTTTACCGCCAGATTCTCGGCGCAGCCAGGCGGCCACTCGCAAGAGGGACCAGCCGTAGGACCAGGGTCTCTCCCAGGGGTGCTTCTTGTCCTGCGGCCGATTGACCTCTTCCAGGGAGAAGAAACGCCACGTCACTGCGATATCCCGCTGGGTACGGGCGTGCCTGATCCATTTGCTGGCCTGATAGGCCCACGGGCACATCAAGTCGAAATAAAACTCAACATCGGTCATAACCTGACGCTAACCCCTCGGCGAGCGCCCCGCCACGATGGAGGCCTTCTCGCCCCTCAAGGGTATCGGGAGCCGGCAGAGAGCCATTCGGCCTGAGGTCAACGGGAGAGTTCAGGGAACTCGGGGCATGGTAAGATCGGATCTCAAAAACAGCAAGGGCCAGGGGGTCAAGACGATGGTAGAGCCGGTCACAAATCTACGGCGAGCACGGCCTACATATCTGCTTGACGATCGAGAATTGCTCAAGGCGTGGCTGGACTTCCATCGCGCCACGCTTCTGACGAAGTGCGAAGGCCTGACCGATGGGCAGCGGAAGGCTCGGCCTATCCCCACCTCGGAGCTTTCTCTTCACGGTCTACTACGCAATATGGCGGAAACGGAACGCAATTGGTTCCGCCGGATCCTGCTCCGAAACCCAGGCATGCCACGAATCTGGGATAATACTACAGGGCAAGGAAATGTTCTCATTCCGCTCGACGACGCCAGTTGGGAAAGCGACCTGGCGGTATGGATGTCCGAGTGCGAATCCAGCCGAGAGGAAGCTGGGCGTCGAAGCCTCGACGACAGCGGCGTGTGGCGAGACAAGCAGGTGTCCTTGAGGTCGATCTACCTTCACATGATTCAAGAATATGCGCGCCACAACGGTCATGCCGACCTCATTCGGGAGCTGCTCGACGGTTCGGTAGGTCTATGAGTGGTCCGAACGATCATCGGGGGTTCCCGGTCGTGGCGCCTCCACTGGAAGACAAACCGCTGACAGGCCGGATGGCGGCGACGGAGTCGCAGTTACATTGGAGATGGGCATGGGGCGCCGAACATCCAGCGGACAGGGTGTTGCTACGCTGGCTTGACCCCTACGGGAAAAGCGAAGAGAGCCGATGCAGACTGTCGTTGATCTAACCAACAGCAATTGCGCATGGTGTCGCGATGCGATGGTCGCCCATCTGAGGGCCCGCCCGCTGGTCCGCGTTGTGCGTCTTTCCCGCAGCACTGGCTACCTGGTCGTCGACCACGATCATGACAACGTGGCAGCCCTCGTGACGGAGATCAGTGAGGATCTCCGCGGCTGGGAGTTGGCCGATAACGGGGAGCGAGTCATGGTCACCCTCGATGTGCACGAGCAGGGCGTTTGTCCTGTTCCGGCAGCATCAAAGTGTGAGGGCGGGTCGAAGTAGGGAAGGCAACGCTGGCGCGCTGGTTGCCATAAGGAATGGGCCTGGATTGGTGACGAAGGCCCGAACCGTGCGAATCCGACGGTTCTCGAAGCGCATGGCGGGTCGAGGCCGGCGGTCCGGGCCCGCAGGTCGGCGGAGTGGGTGTCTCGGCGACTGGCCTCGTCGGAGCGGACCAGCTCCAAGAACCTGGCGGGCGACACCGAGCCACAAAAGTGCTGATGAGAGGGGTGGGGCTAGGTGGAATCGAACCACCGACCTCAGCATTATCAGGTCTGTGCAGGCCACGGCGCTGACCTGCCCAAACACAGAAAACCCTAGGTCAGGGACCATGTGAACCTGACCAAAGGCGACCCTTGCTGACCCTTCCTGGCCAACGCTCGTGGTGCATCCGTGGTGCAGAGCATTCCCCAAACTCGCCCTGGACCTCCGGTTCGAGTCGCCGCTCCCGACCAGGCGTCGACTGCCAAGACGCTGCTCCGGCCTCTGGCGGGCGGCACTCGTCAGACGGCCGGCGTACGCTTGATGGTGTGGAGTTGCCCAGCGCGGATGATCGACTGCTCCGGGAGGCTGCGGGCCTTCTGGCCGAGCTCGCACCCCGTCATGGGATCAGCGCCGTCCAGCTCGGCGCTGATCCCGCTGAGCTCGTGGTCACCTTAGAGGAAGGCCGTACGTACTTCGATCTCGCCGAGTTCGAGGCCGAGGCCGAGGCCCTGCTCCGCCACCGTGTCAGCGTCACCTCCTCTGGCGCGCCTGGGGCTCATCCTCGCGAGTTGCTCGCTCCCGCTCCGACTGCGTGAGCCGCCCCGAGGAGATTGCCGCACAGCTCGACGCTGCCATCCACGGCGCCGAGGAGGTACGCCGGGTCGTCTCCGAGGGCGGCCGAGCCGCCTTCGATGCCAGTGAGGACCGGAGCCGGGCCCTGGCGTTCTGCTGGGTGAGCACGGGCAGCGCTCTGAAGCACTACGCCCAGTTGACCGGCGCTCCCCAGGGCGCACCCCCGTTGTCGGCACCCATACGGTTCCGTGATCGCCTCGCCCATCAGCGTCTCGACAAGCTGGACCTCAACCTCCTCTGGGAGACCAGCGTCCGGGACGCCCCGTTGCTCCTCCGGGTCCTCAGCAGCCTGCGCGACCAAAGCAGCCTCGAGTAGTCGCAGCAAGCAGATGGCTCACCCCGCCACCCAAACCATGTCGGTCATGAGAGGGAGGACGTCCCGTGCAAGAAGAGTGGAGCCGAAAGGGTGCGACGCTCAGCGACAAGACGGCACACAGGGAATTCGGCCTCACCCAGGACGAGATCGTCGCCGCGATGCTTGCCTGTGGCCGAGTCGGATCCCGAGTCCGGCCTCAGCTAATGGTTGGCAGGGGTGGGTGGGGGGTGAATGCGGCGGCGTGATCCTCAGCGAACTCTCGGAGGTTTCGGCCGGGGTGGCCGAGGATCCTGATGATGTCGTCTGAGGTCCATTCGGCGTCTCCGGTGGCGATGAGGCTGAACGCCGTGGCGTTCTGCTCGGCGACGGGGGCGGGGACACCGGCGGCGATCATCGCGTCGCGATCCTCATCGGCAGTGCGCGCGTTGAATGTGATGTGCCGTCCGAGGACATCGGAGAGGATGGTGGCCACGTCGTCGTAGGAGAGCAGGTCGGGGCCTGTGATCCAGTAGGTCTGGCCGGCATGGCCGTCGGGGTGGGCGGCGATCTGGGCCGCGACAGGGGCGACGTCACGGGAGTCCACGAGGCCGACCCGTCCGTTCGCGGCCGAGGACGCGAAGCTGTCGGTTGCGGCGATGAGCGGTGCGAGCGCCAGGAAGTTCTGCATGTAGGCGTTGGCGCGCAGCAACGTGTGGGGCACGCCCGAGGCGGCCAGGCCGGCCTCGATCTCGCTCTGCCCGCGACGGCGAGCGACCGGAGAATCCGGCGAGGCTTTGCTCGTCACCTTGGTGATGAGTCCGACGCGTGCGTGTGCGGCAGCGTCGATGACGCGCAGCTCCTGGGCGGGCACCGCCGGGGAGACGAGGATCACCGCGTCGACACCATCCATCGCGGCCCGTAGAGCCGGGGCGTCGTCGAGGTCACCTGAGACGACCTCGACGCCGATGTCGGCGAGCTCAGCGTGACGTGCGCGGTCGCGCACGAGGATCCGAGCCGGCGTACCGGCGCGGCCGAGAAAGGCAGCAGCCTCGCTACCGACCTTTCCTGCGGTAGTGATGAGAATCATCAAATGCCTCCTGGGGATCTGAGTGGGCCGCACCCGGTGAATGCCCGGAGCGTGAGAGCAGTCTTCGCCGACGCGCTGGCGCGAACAAGGACCAGACCTGACACGCAACGATTACTCTCGATGGTCGATGTGGGAGACCGTCGAGCTGCGCGAGCTGAGGATCTTTCTCACCCTCGCCGACGAGCTGCACTTCGGTCGGACCGCCGAACGGCTGAACATCTCCCAGTCGCGCGTCAGCCAGGCGATCCGCACCCTCGAAACGCAGGCCGGCGGCGTGCTGTTTCGGCGCACCAGCCGCCATGTCGCGCTCACCCCGTTGGGTGAACGCATGCGCGCCCGAGTGGGCCCGGCCTACGAGCAGCTGCGCCGCGGCTTTGAGGACGCCCGCGAGCAGGCCATGGGCATCTCGGGGACTCTGAGGATCGGCCTCTACACGCCATTGAGCGCGGGACGGCACATGGTCGAGATCGTGCGGGCGTTCACCGCGCGCCACCCCGACTGCGACGTGGTCTTCGTCAACACCGGGTTGACCGACGACCCGCTCAGCTGGGTGCGCAGCGGCCGCGTCGACTTGCTCGCGACGCGGCTGCCGATCGATCGACCCGACATCACCGTCGGCCCCATCCTCTCCCGCGAACGACGCGTGCTGCTCAGCTCCCGCGAGGACCCACTTGCCCACAGGGACGAGATCGACTACGACGACATCGGCGACCGCATGGTCTCTGACATCCCCACCTTTCCGCGCGAGATGATGGACGTCTACATCCCGCCGGTCACCAGCTCAGGACGACGCCTACGGCGTACCGTCAGCCACACCACCGAAGAGGTCATGATGCGCATCGCCGTCGGCGAGCTGGTCCACCCCACCGTCGAAGGGTGGATGGACCATCACGCCCACCCCGGCGTCGTCGCCGTCCCGATCCGCGACCTCCCGCCGTCCGAGACCGGGCTTGTCTGGGTCGCCGCGGTGCACAGCCCCCGCGTCGACGCGTTGGTGTCGATCGCCAACGAGGTCCTCGCCAACACCGCACTCGGCCGAGAACACTGATCCAAGCCGCTTCTGGTCCGTCGCCGGCCCAGCAGTGTGGCCGAGACTGCTGCGCCCGGAGGGAACCAGCACTCGCGACCAATGCGACCGGGACGCTCGGCCGGCAGGTGGCCTGACGCTCGCGATGCTGGTGACGGCTAATTGCTCTTAGTCGCCACAAGACCGCCGCTCGTGGCGACAAACCGGGTCGGTAGGGCCTCGCGATCGGGCTTCCACCGCGGCGACAAATAGGCTCGCCGCCCGTGACGAGCGACGTGGTCGATCTCGCCGAGGTCCCGGACCGGTTCGAACGGTGGCTTGACGGTCGGCCGTTGGCGGACCGGTCGCGGCGGGAGTACGCGCGCAACGTGCGGGCCTACTGCGCCTGGCTGGCTGAGACCCCGGACCGTGCCAGCTGGCAGGGCGACCCGCTGGTCGATCCGTTGGCGCGTGATCACGCCGCCCGGGACTTCCGTCGCTGGCTGCAGGTCGAGCGCCGCGCGGCAGCGTCGACGGTGAACCTCGCGCTCGCGTCGCTGGACGCGCTGTATCGCTGCCTGGAGCTGGGCCGCCCGAACGTGCGTCGCGACAAGCCAGCGCAGGCGGCACCCCGCGCCCTGGATGAAGCGGGACAGCGCCGGTTGCTGCGCGCTGCGGAAGCGGCGCCGATCCGCGCCCGGGCGCTGGTGATGGTGATGGTGATGCTGTTCACCGCGCTGCGGATCTCTGAAGCTGTCGCGTTGGATCTCGACGACATCAGGATCACGACCCGCAAGGGGGTGCTGGTCGTGATGGGCAAGGGCGAGGTCCAGCGTGAGGTGCCGCTCAACGCGTTCGTGCGCCAGATCCTCGACGAATGGCTCGAGCACCGCGCCACGCTTGCCGGCGTTGGGGAGCGGGCGCTGTGGGTCAGCCGCACCGGCGGGCGCCTGTCGGCCCGCTCGGCCGACCGCGACGTACGGATGGTGGCGGCTGCCGCGGGGCTGGAGCTGTCGGCGCACACGCTGCGCCACACGTGCCTGACCGGACTGGTGCGCCGCGGCAACGATCTGGTGATGGTCGCCGAGCTGGCCGGCCACTCCAAGCTTGAGACCACGCGGCGCTACACGCTGCCCTCGGCAGCTGATCGCCACCGCGCGGTCGAGGACCTGATGATCGACTACTGACCCAGGGAGGCGAGCGTGAGATACCCCAGCGAGGCTGAGCGCCGCCGGCTTGAGCGGTTCCCGGACAGGATCGCGGTCGAGGACCTGCGGGCGTGCTTTGCGCTGTCTGACCGCGACCTGTCGCTGATCTTCGATCAGCGCGGGCCCGAGAACCGGATCGGGCTGGCGGTGTCGCTGTGCGCGCTGCGGTTTCTGGGGTTCGTGCCCGACGACGTCGCCTCGATCCCCGACGAGGCCCTGGCGTTCCTCGCCGGCCAGGTCGACGCCGCTGCGCACGAGCTGCTCGCCTACGGCGCCCGCGCCCAGACCCGCTCAGACCACCTGCAGCTCGCGCTCGCTCACCTTGGCTGGCGGCGCGTTGACGAAACCGACCGTGACCGCGTCGCCGGCTGGCTGGTGCACCGAGCGGTCGAGCACGATCCTGCGGCGACGTCGATGTCGCTGCTCGGTGAGCACCTGCGCGCCCGCCAGGTGCTGCGCCCGCCGGTCGACACGCTGGCGCGGATGATCGCCACCGCCCGCGCCGACGCTCATCGCGAGGTCGAGCGGCTGCTCTCAAACCAGCTGCCACGCGACCGCCGCGGCGAGCTGGACGCACTCCTGGACGGCGCGCCTGGCCAACCAAGCGAGCTTGCGGACCTGCGCCGCCGCGCCTCACGCGCGGGCGCGCGCGAGCTGATCGGCCAGGTCGGCCACTACGAGCGTCTGATCGGGCTCGGCGCCGCCGGGATCTACGTGTCGGCGTTGGCGCCGGCTCGCCGTCGTGCGCTGGAGTCGCTGGGGCGGCGGATGACCGCTCAGCAGCTGCGGCGTCTGGAGCCCGCGCGACGGCCACCCGCTGCTGCTGGTGCTGTTGCACGCGCTGGTGATCGAGCGCGGCGACGAGCTGCTGGACCTGTTTGACAAGCTGCTGCGCCTGACCGACGGCCGCGCCCGCCGTCGCGTGGATGAACAGCGCCGCGTACCGCCCGCCAGCGCGACGAGCTCGCCTCTCTGGGCCAGCGCTTGTCCGCGATCCTCTTGGAGTGCGTCGCGACCGGCGAGCTGCCGTTCGACCGGGTCCGCAACGAGATCGGGCTGGAGCGCCTGCAGGCTGCGGCGAGCCTGGACTCGACACAGCTGCCGCCAATCGATGTCCAGCAGCTCGACCAGGTCCGCGGCAGCTACAGCCACCTGCGCCCGGCGATCCACGCCGTCCTGCACGCCGTGGCACTGCGCGGGGCAAGCCCTGCCGATGACCAGCTGCTCGCCGCGCTCGGCCGTGTCCGTGCCTCGCGAGGGCGGTTCGTCGACGAGCCGCTGGTTCTCGTGCCCAAGGCATGGCGAGAGTGGGTGTGTGACCAGGACGGTCGCGTACAGCGCACCCGGTTTGAGCTGGCGCTGTGGTTCGTAGTTCGGGACGCGTTGCGTGCCGGGCGGCTGTATCGCCCGCTCGGGCGCCGCTACGCCGACCCGGCCAGTTTCCTGATGCCCGCCGAGCGCTGGCAGACCGACCGCCACGAGCTCGCGGTCACGTTCGATCGCACCCTGGACGCCGACCAGCGCCTCGCCGAGCTTCAGGCCGATCACGACAGGCGCTGCGCGGTCTGCAGGCCGCCGTCGACGCCGGCGACGGGGTGCGTCTGGTCGCCGGTCGTCTCGAGCTCTCACCACCCGACGCGCTGGACGAGAACCCGCCCGCGGTGCGACTCAGAGCTCAGCTGGATCGCTTGATGCCGCACATCGACATCCCCGACCTGCTCGCCGAGGTCGAGCAGTGGACCGGGTTCACCGGTCAACTCACCCACGCCGCCGGCGCCACCCCACGGATCGGCGATCTCCAACAACACCTCCACGCCGCACTGCTGGCCAGCGGGCTGAACCTCGGGCCGACCCGGATGGCCGAATGCTGCCCGCTGAGCTACCGCCAGCTGGCGTGGGCGACCGAGTGGTATCTCGGCGACGAGCAGCTGCAGGCCGCCAACGACGTCCTCGTCGACTACCTGCACCAGCTGCAGCTCGCCGCCCACTGGGGCACCGGTCAGTTCTCAAGCTCAGACGGCCAGCGCTCCGGTGCCCGCGGCCGCGCCGCGGCCGCGGGCACCCGATGGCCCGCGAGTTCGGCTATCGCCGCGGCGCGCTGATCCTCGTCAACTGGGTCTCAGACCAGTACAGCCAGTACGGCACCAAGGTCGTCTCCGTCGCCGAACGCGAAGCGATCCACACCCTGGAAGCGATCCTGCACACCCAGCTGCCGATCGCCGAGCACACCACCGACACCCACGGCGCCACCGAGATCGTGTTCGCGCTATTTGATCTCCTCGGCCTCAGCTTCATCCCGCGCCTCCGCGACGCCGGCGAGCTGCGCCTACGCCGCCTCGGTGAGCCCCTCGGCCTGCCCGTCGACGTCGTGCTGCGATCCCGCGCCCGACCCCAGCGCATCCACGAGCAGTACGACGACCTGCTGCGCGCGGCCGCCTCGCTCAAACGCGGCTGGGTGCCCGCCAGCCTGCTGATCACCCGACTGAAGAACAGCTCGCCCCAGAGTCCGCTCGCCGCCGCGCTGGGCGAGTACGGCCGGATCGTGCGCACCAACTTCCTGCTGCGCTACTGCGCTGACCCCGTGCTGCGCGCCCGAATCGTGGGGCAGCTCAACAAGGGCGAGACCCTGCACGCGCTACGCCGCCACCTCGTGATCGGCTCCCGCGCTCAGATCCCCGCCGACGAAGACGACCACCGCCGCCACGCGCTCTGCCTCCAGATCCTCGTCAACGCCGTCCAGGTCTGGAACGCCCGGTACATGACCGCCGGGATCGACCACCTCCACACCGCCCAACCCGACGTCGTCGCCGCCGAGAACGCGCTGGCACGCCTCGCGCCCGTCACCCACGCGCACGTCAACTCGCTCGGACGCTACGAACTCAACCGGCAGCCACCGCCGGCAGTCAGCTCCGCCCCCTACGCCAGGCCGACGGCGCCGACCCAGCCGTCCCCACACCGCCGCTCGGCGTCATGGCGACAAACACTAAGCGTTGGATTTCGCGCGGTTGATGGCGCTACCCCTTGCTGATGCGCTTCCTCGGCCCCGCCCTGCCACGACAGACCAAGTGCCTTCAGTCCGACGGCTGTTCCGGAGTGGCGCTCGGCGTCGAGTCCGAGCTGTTGGTGAAGTCGGATGTTTCCGGCTGTCGAGCCTTGAGCCCGTGTCTCGATGATCGCCACCGCGTCTGTAGACAGCCGTTCAGTCACACGGCTCCGCCGTGCTTGGTGCTTGCGTGTGTCGGGCGCTGGTCAGCCCAGCGGCGCACCTCCTCCCAGTTCCATGCGATGGCCTGGCCCACTTCGCCCGGCTGCTCGGGGAACCCAGGTCGAAGGCGCCACCGCCGGACGGCCTCACGAGTCATCCCAGCCCCGTCTGCCGATCTCTGCCCCGCCGCGATCTCCATCACGAGCATGTTGACATACGGCGAGGACTTCACGCCGCAGGGCGCGTCCATAGGACTGGCGCCGTGGGAACTCCTAACGGATCTAGCGGTTCTACGCCCACCCGAGCCGCCGGCCGGCAACCCGGTGTTCGGTCATGTCGAGGCGACGTCGACGAGTCCGGTGGCGCTGCGAGGTGGGGGCACGGGCTGCCCGGTGTCGCGCAGGTCGTCCAGGTAGGCACCGATCGCTTCGACGATCAGGGTCTCGACCTCGGCCCGGTCGGCTCCGACGGCGACACACCCAGGAAGGTCGGGCACGTACGCTCCCCAGCTGGTGTCTCCCTGTTCGTAGACCACGCTGTAACGCATCAGAGCCTCCTCATCGCCGGCCCGGAGGGTCGATCCCGGCTTGGCGGTAAATCGCCGCCAGAGTACCAGTGGGCACGTCGGTCCCCTCGTTGCCGGCTATCACGACCCGGCGGTCAGGGTGCTCGGGGTGCCGGTAGACGCGGTGGCTGCCGCGCTGGCGCTGCGCTCGCCAGCCGTGGGCCTCCAGGTCCCGGATCACCTCCCGGACCTTCATCGCGCTCGCCCCTGGTTCCATACCTGGGGCATCGGATCGCCCGGCCCGAGCGCAAGCGGCTCCGGCACTGGGGACGTCTCGACCGGAGTGCTGCTTGGCCTGCGAAGACTGGCGAGGCCTGGGTGGACGGCCAGTGCCTCCAGGCCGTGGCATGCGGCGACCGCGGCGACGGCGATCGGGGCGACACCCGGACCGGTGACCTGTCCCCGCCAGCGGTTGTTCCCGTCGAGGTGGACGGCATCGACGCCGAGGTCCACCCCGGACGCCGGCGAGCCGCCCCACCAGATCGAGAGCAGCTCACCCTCGGGCTGGGTGCGCCCGACGAGGCGGAGTGAGGTCACCAGCCAGTCGATCCCGCCGTTGTCCTGCCAGCCGCTGGCGGTCACCTCCCGAGCGGCGCTTCCGACCCGCCGCCCCCACCCCCGGACCCGGCTGCGGGCCACCTGGGCCACGTGAGTGTCCCAGGTGGCGAGACGGGCCCGGGTTTGCGCCCAAGGCATCTCACCGGGCCGAAGGACCACCCCGGCGCCCAGATGGGCAACCGGATCGTGACCGCCGGCAGCAAGCATCGCCGCCAACGCCCGGGCCGCCTCGGTGGCCTCCCGCCGACGTCCGCGATCGCCGATCCGGCGGTGACGGCGAGGTCGACGACGAAGCTGCGGGTTCCCCAACATCTGCTCCCACGACGGTCGTCGCCGGCGGCTCACCCAGGTGATCCCTCGCCATGCCATCAACAACGCCACAACGATCAAGAAGGCGGTCACAGCTCGACTCCCACTTCTCTGCTCGCCTCGGCGACGCCTGCCGTGACCAGCTCGACGGGAGCCGTCGTCGCTCCACCGGCGAGGTGCAATGCCCGCTCCACGGCTGCTTGCGCCCGCTTGCGGTGCCCGAGAGCCTCGATGGTCTTCGCCGCGCTATCCGGCCCGAGGGGAAGGTGGTACTGGGCGATAGTTGCCCTTCTCGCCTGGGCACGAAGCGACGAGCCCCCCGACCCCACACCAGAGGCGCGTGAGTGGTGGTCTTGCAGGCTGCAGGGGATCGCCGCCCGCCAAGCAGCCGCACATGAGTCCGTCGCTTCAGTCTCGGCCTCCCCCGAGGCGGGCCAACAGGCCATCTGAGGTTGTCACACGTCTGTGGCGCCTCACGCCGCGGACGAGCAATGGGTGACCCCCCCACCTCCCTGATTCGTGATGACCGTTCACGACGACTCCTGGCGCCACCTGGCCGCCTGCCGTGGCATGACGACGGGCCTGTTCTTCCCTGACCCGACCCACCCGGACCCCGCCGCAGTGGCCGCCGCGAAAGCGGTCTGTGCACGCTGCCCGGTTGCCGAGCGATGCCTGGTGGCGGGTCGGCACGAGAACCACGGCATCTGGGGTGGTCTCACCGTCCACGAGCGCCGGGCCGCGCGCCGAGCCCAGCGAGGGGAGGCGGCATGAGAGGCGCCGGTGCCGTCGCTTGCGGTTTGGCCCTCGCCTTCGTGGTCGGCTTGGTCGTGATCGCCGGTGGAGCCACCGGAGGCGACGTGACCACCACTGCGGTGTTGAGCGTCGCCCAGCTCGCGGCGCGTACCTGCTCGGTGTCGGGCCCGGTGCCTGGGCTCTGCGCGTCGCAGGCGGCCAACGCTGGCCAGATCGTCTCCGCGGCGATGTCCGCCAGCGCCGAGGAAACCCGGACCGCTCAGATCGCGTTGATGACGGCCATGACCGAGAGCGGCTTGGAGAACCTGGACCACGGCGACCGCGACTCGCTCGGACTGTTCCAGCAGCGACCGTCTCAGGGTTGGGGGACCCCCTCTCAGGTCATGGACCCCACCTACGCCACCGACGCCTTCGTCAAGCACCTCCTCGCCGTGCCCGGCTGGCAGACCATGGAGCCGTGGCTGGCCGCCCAAGCGGTGCAACGCTCCAAGTTCGCCGACGGGTCCAACTACCAGCCGAACTGGACCCCCGCCGGAGCGGTCCTCGCAGGGGTCTTGGCGGATGGGAACACCCCCGGGGCGTGCGGGCAGGGTGGCGGTGGCCTCGCCGGCCCCCCGTCGGGGCACGGCCTACCTCCCGGCTACGTCGTCCCGGCGGGGACTCCGCCGGGACACTCCGCGGTCGTCGCCTTCACCCTGGCGCAGCTCGGAAAGCCGTACGTGTGGGCCGCGGCCGGCCCGGAAGCGTTCGACTGCTCCGGGCTCACCATGGCCGCCTGGGCCAGCGTCGGGGTGCAACTGGATCACTACACCGGCGACCAGCAGAACGAAGGCCGGCCGGTCACCACAGCGGCTCCCGTACCGGGCGACGTGGTCCTCACACCGGGCTCGGACTCACCCGGTCCGGGGATCGCCGGCCATGTCGGGATCTACCTCGGCGACAGCCTCGTCATCTCCGCTATCGACAGCACTACGACCAAGGCTTCGAGCAGGGGTTCGCGTCGCCGTCCAACCAGGCCGAGCTGGCCCACCTCGAAGCGATCCCCCTGCCGGCGCCGAGCATCGGCGGGGGCTGGCCGGCACTGGCGGTGTCGAACACACCCGACGGCTGGGCGAGCGAGTTCGTCGCCGGCCTGTTGAACATCGACTTCGCCACACAGAACCGCAGCGCTCTCGGGCCGTGGCTGGTCGCCACCGAGGCTCCCGACCTGATGCCTGGCGTCCCGCCCGACGGGCAGTACGGGGGCCTGTACGCGACGGTCCTCGAACCAGATGTCACCGGTCAGCCATCCCCGATCCCATCCGCGGCCAAGTGGCAGGCCGACGCCGCTGCGGGAGTCCGCTGGTCGGTCAGCGGGTTGCAGATCCAACTCGACCCGTAGTGGCAGTCGATAATTGCAGCAGGCTGGCAGCCACGAGACCTCCGGGCGACGGTCGAGGACATCTCGGGACTACTCACTATCACCCAGGGGCCGACGAGCACAGCCCATCGGTTCTCGCTCGGCCTGCAGATCGGCTCCGCCCACTGGAACGCCGGGTACGGGTCGGTGCTCCTCGCCGGCTGGAAGGAGTCCTAAGCGGTGTCGTGTTCGCTGATCAACCCGCTCAGCTACGGCAGCTGCGCCGGCGACATCGCCAAATCCGTCGCCGGCGACGCCTTCGACGCCATCGCCAAATCCTTCGGTCACGCCGCAGGCTCAGCCACCCAGTGGCTGTGGGGCCAGATCAACGTCGCCACCGCCGTATACCTCGGTGGGGCGGGTTCTCGACGGTGCTCGGAATCGTGGCCGCCATCGCCGGGACCGTCGCCGTCGGCCTGTTCGTCATCCAGATCATCCACAGCGTCGTTCGCCGCGAACCA
Organism: Acidimicrobiales bacterium; assembly: GCA_965276635.1. Lineage (GTDB taxonomy): Bacteria > Actinomycetota > Acidimicrobiia > Acidimicrobiales > Palsa-688 > CBDIBC01. The sequence goes on from CBDIBC010000005.1 coordinate 1,325,158, forward strand.
GCCGGGCTCGGACGGGCGATACGGGGACTGCTCGTCGCGTTCGTCGCCGGCGGGGCGGCGGTAGCTGTGGTGAACCTGCTGCTCGCCGCCACCGACGCCCTGTGCACCGGGGTCGTGCAGACCGCGGTGGGCACCGACCCGGCCGGACTCGGCCGCCTGGTGCTCGGCTCGGCCGCCACATCGGCGCTCGTCGGGATGATCTCCGGTCCAGGCGGGGCGGCCGGGGTCCTGCTACTCGCTCTGGCCATCCTCATCGCGGTGGTGATCGTCTACGTGGCGCTGGTGATCCGCAAGGTGCTGATCGTGGTCACCGCCGTGTTCGCCCCCCTCGCCTTCGCGGGCAGCCTGGCCGACATCACCGTGGCGTGGACGAGGCGTTGGATCGAGTTCACCCTCGCTCTGATCTTCTCCAAGCTGATCCTGATCCTGATCTTCGTGATCGGCTACTTCATGCTCATCAAAGGCGTCGGCCAGGCCGGCTCCGGGGTCACTCAGGAGGTCACCCAGGTCGTCTCCGGGGTCATCGTCCTGGCCCTCGCCGGGTTCGCCCCGTGGCTGGCGTTGAAGGTCGTGCACTTCACCGGCGACCACGCCAGCCAGCTTCACGCCATCTCCGTCTCCGCCGCCGGCGGGGCGGTCGCCGTCGGGCGGATGGGCCAGAAGGCGGTGCCTGCCATGGGAGCCGTCACCTCCAAGCTCTCGGCCGGCACCGGCAACGACAACACCAGCAGTGACACCTCGGGATCGTCGGAACCGTCAGCGCAGCCCACTGCGTCGAGCGAACCAGCCGCGGGCGGTCCGCCCGACTCTGGTGGTGCCCCAGGAGGCCCTGGCGCACCGGGGGGCCCAGGCAGTTCTGGCGGCCCCTCCTCCGGTGACGATCTGGCACCTTCGCCGGGACCGGGAAACGTCCCTGGGCCGCCGGCCGGCAGTGCGCCGTCGCCGTCTACTCCCTCTCGCGGGGGGCCAGCACCTGGAGGGACCGGCCCTGGCCCGGCCCCTGTCGGCAATCCCGCGGGAGGCCCAGCCAGCGGCGCCGCGGCAGCGGCTGCGCTCTGAACCCCTCGGCCGGCCGCTTCGTCGTTTCGATCAAGGAGTCGATCATCGTGAACCCCAATCCGTCTTCCCCTGGCAGTGTCCGATTCGCTCGCCGCTCGACGCGGGGCCTGCTGCTCGGCTTTTCCACGCCGAGAGTCGTCGTCTTCGGCATCGCCGCCGCGATCGCCGTCGCCGCCTTGTTCACCTCAGGCGCGATGGGCTTCGTCGCGACCGGGCTGATCTGGATGCCTTTGGCCGCCACTGCGGTAGTTCGGGTGGCGGGGCGTCCCGTGGTGGAGTGGTCGGCGACAGCTGTCCACTACGGCGCAAGAAGGGCAGGCGGCCAACACGAGTTCCGGGCCCGGCCCACGAGGCCTCGACCGGCCGGGACTTTGGCGTTGCCCGGCGACGCTGCCGCGCTGCGTTTGCACGTCGACGAGGCGACAGGGGCGGCGATGATCCACGACCCACACCGCCAGACACTCACCGCTGTCCTGCCGGTCAGCCATCCGGCGTTCGCTCTGCTCGACGACGCCGATCGTGCCGGGCGGGTCGGGCGTTGGGGACGCGTCCTGGCCGGGCAAGCCGCGTCGGGGACCTGCGCCGCGGTGCAGGTCCTCGAATCGACGGTCCCCGACCCGGCCCGAGGGCAACACGAATGGTGGGCCGCGCACGGCGCCCACGTCGGCGGATGGGCCGACACGCAATACCGGACGCTGCTGGACCAGGTGTGCCTGGACTCCTCGACGCATCGGACCACGATCAGCCTGTCGTTGGACATGCGACAAGCTGGGCGGGCCATCCGGGCCGCTGGTCGGGGCGTGAAGGGCGGCGCTGAGGTGCTCCGCGGTGACATGGCCGGACTCGGTGACGGGCTTCGCGCCACCGGGCTACGACCGGGAACCTGGATGGGCGAGGCCGATCTGGCTTCGTTGGTCCGCCACGTGTTCGACCCTGCAATCCAGCTCGACCCTCGCAGCGATCCGGGCGCGAACCTCGGCCGCGCCGGGCCGATGGCGATCTCAGAATCGTGGGATCGGCTGCGTCACGACTCGGCGTGGTCGCAGGTGCTGTGGATCGCCGAGTGGCCGCGCATCTCGGTCCCACCCGACTTCTTGCACCCGCTGGTCTTCGCCCCTGGTGTGCGGCGCAGCCTCAGCCTGGTGGCCCGGCCGGTCGCCACCGAGGCAGCGCTGCGCCAGATACGGCGGGAGAAGACCGAAGCGGTCGCCGACTCCGGGCAGAAGGCCAAGATCGGCCAGCTCGCCGATCTGTCCGACGCCCAAGAATACGACGACCTGCTGGCCCGGGAACGATCGATCATCTCAGGGCACACCGACGTCGTTTTCACTGGGTTCGTCACCGTCACCGCCCGCAGCGCGAGAGCCTCGAAGCCGCCTGCGCCACCATCGGCCGGGCCGCCGGCCAGGCCGCATGCGAAGTCCGGCCGCTGTATGGCAGCCAGCTCCAAGCTTTTGTGGCTGCCACCCTGCCGTTGGCCAGGACGGCGTTCTGATGCTCCGACGCAAGAAGACGCCCGCAGTTCCGCAGTGGGGGGAACCGTCCCCGACCACGCGTGACGACCCAGGAGCAATCTGGCCGGCCCCAATGTCACCTTCCTTGCCAGACTCCTGGGATGCCCGGCCGGCGCCCCCCGACGCCTCCGGCCGGGCAGCCGACCAGCCCGGCGCGCCACGGCCGTCGTCGCCCCAGCCCTCCTCCCCCTCTTTGGATCGTGAAGGGCGGGTGTACGGCGTCGCCGGATGGTCCCCAGCCGGCTCTGCCCGGCGGCATGTTCGCTTCGCTCGCCAGGTAGAAGCCGAGCACCGCAAGGCTTTGATGCTGGAGCGCAAAGCAGAGATGGAAGCGCTACGTCAGGAGCGGAAGGCCTGACCGTTCCTTCCCGCCGGAGGCCAAGGCGGTCCGATGGCGGGACGGTCCTACCCCCGGCTACGCGTCCCCACCCACCCGGCCACCTCGGAGGTCCTTGCCGGCGCGTACCCGTTCCTCGCCGAGGAAGGACTCGGCTCGGCCGGGATACTGATCCGCCAAGACGCCTGGTCCGGCGCGGCGTTCTGCTTCGACCCGTGGGAGCTGTACAGCCAAGGAGCGCTCACCAACCCCAACATGTCCCTCGCCGGCCAGATCGGCCGAGGCAAGTCCACCCTCGCCAAGTCCCTCGCGACACGCTGCATCGCGTTCGGGCGACGGGTGTACGTGCCCGGCGACCCCAAAGGCGAATGGACCGTGGTAGCCCGTGCTCTCGGCGGGACCGCCATCCAACTCGGCGTCGGCACTACCAACCGGCTCAACCCCCTCGACGAAGGACCACGACCCTCCGGGGTCGACGACGGCGCCTGGCGGGCCCAGGTCGACAACCGACGCACAGGACTGCTCGGCGCTCTCGGCGAGTCCACCCTCGGGCGTCCCCTCGGGCCGACCGAACGCTCCGCGCTCGACGCCGCCCTCGCCGACGCCCAGACCGGGCCACGGTGCCGATCCTTCCGATGGTCGTCGACGCTCTCCTCGACCCAGCCCGACCATCGCCGGGCTCCAGCATCGACCAGCTCCGCGCCGACGGCCGGGAAGTCGGCCACGCCCTCGCCCGGCTCGTGCGTGGTGACCTCGGCGGACTGTTCGACGGGCCCTCCACCGTCGGCTTCGACCCCTCCGCGCCGATGCTCACCCTGGACCTGTCGGCCATCTCCGGCTCCGACACCCTCATCGGTCTCGTCATGACCTGCGCATCTACGTGGATGGAAGCCGCCCTCGCCGATCCCGGAGGCGGGCAACGACTCGTAGTCTACGACGAAGCCTGGCGGCTCCTCGCCCAACCAGCCCTCCTCGCCCGCATGCAGGCCCAATGGAAACTGTCCCGAGCGTGGGGACTCGCCAACCTGATGGTCGTGCACCGCCTCTCCGACCTCGACGCAGTCGGCGACACAGGCTCACAATCTCGGGGGCTCGCCCAAGGACTCCTCGGCGACACCGCCACCCGTATCCTACAACGAGCCCTTCGACGAAGCCCAAGCCGCCGGCAGGCTCCTCGGGCTCACCACCGTCGAAGTCGCCCAACGACCCGAACTCGCCAAAGGCGAGGGCCTGTGGCGGGTCAACGAGCGCGCCTTCGTCGTCCGTCACCTCTGCACCCCCGGCGAACTCGTCGTGTTCGACACCGACGCCCGAATGAGACATTAGGCTTAGGCTGACCGGGAGGCACACCGCCATGCGACCCCGCACCACCGCTAACTGAAGCAAGCGGTTCCCCTATGCGCGAGGGCGGTAGAAGGGCCCTCGACTGGCTCGAGGAGCCCGCTCAGCTCGTCCGTATACGGGAGCCCAGGTTCTATCGATCGACGCAACGCCTTCTTGGAAGGCGGTCGACGGTGTACCTGCAACGAGACTGTGCTGCTGGGGTGCGCTTCTTGGCGTGCATGCAGGAAGGGCGGGGTCTCAAACCGTCCGCCCGGGCCGCCGGGGTGGGCAAGGAGACGGGATACCGCTGGCTACGGGAGTCGTTCGGGGTGCTGCGAGAAGGCGGCCTGAGTGTCGAGGAAGCTCAGGCGTGTTGGGCTACTCCTCACCTCGCGTGGCGCTGTGGGAGCCGCAGCGAGCGTCACAGATTGCCTACGGCGGCCGTCACCACCTTGCGGTGGCCGCCGAGGTCGAGGAGGCGTTCTGGGATGCCTTCGTTGGCGGGGCCAGCCTCGAGGCCGCCGGGCGCTCGGCTGGCGTCGCCCGCTCCACGGCCTACCGGGTGGCTGGAGCGACGCTTCGTCGCCCTGAGAGACGAAGGGGTGTCCCGTCGGGTCGCCGTCGCTCCGCCTACGGCTCCCGGCTCAGGCAAGGGCCTGGGAGGAGGGACGCCGGCGAGCTGTGGCGGCCGCCCGGGCGGAGGCGGCGGCTGATGCAGGTCGCGTTAGCCGCCGCTGTCGTGGTCAACGCCACCTACGTCGCCCGTGAGCGTGTCTCGGGGGCTCGGCTGGTTGTCTGGGCTGGGTCGTCAGTTGGCGAAGGCGTCGCGGAGGAGGCTGTCGGTTAGTTCGGCGATCGTGTCCGCCTCTTCCTCGAGGGCGAAGTGACCGGTGTCGAGCAGCATGACGGTGGCGTCGGGTACGTCCTTGCGGTATGCCTCGGCGCCAAGGGCGATGAAGAACGGATCGTTCTTGCCCCACGCGGCGAGCAGCTTGGGTTGTCGATGGCGCAGCCATGCCTGCCAGTCGGGGTAGCGTGGCGGGTTGTTTTGGTAGTCCCAGAGGAGCGCTTTCATGTAGTCGGCGCGGCCGGGCAGGTCGAGCACGAGCTGGTCGGCAAGCGCCTGCTCGGGGTCGATGTGCTCGACATCGCGTGCGCCGGCCTGCCACTGCATATGGGTGCCGGCGAGGCTGACGAACCCGTCGACGGCGGCCTGACCGGCGGCGCGGTTCTGCCACCAGTCGCTCAGTGCTGAGACGCCTGGCCCGAACCCGTCGACGTAGGCGTTGCCGTTCTGGGTGATGATTCCCCGGACCCGCTGGTCGTGCTCGAGCGCTACGCGGAACCCGACCGGTGAGCCGAAATCGAACATGTAGATGGCGTAGTCGCCGATCGCGAGTTCGTTGATCGCCTTGCCGGTGATCTCGGCCAGGCGGTCGAAGGTCGGCGGCTCGCGCAGCGGGTCGCTGCTACCGAAGCCGGGGTAGTCGATCGCGACGGTGTGCCAGTTGGGTGACAGCCGGTCAATCAGTCGGATGTAGGAGCGGGTGCTGGACGGGTACCCCGGCAGCAGCACAAGGGTCGGCCGGGCTGGGTCTCCAGATTCACGGACGAACACCTTGAGGCCGTCGATGTCGACATGGTGGTGGCGGATAGCTGGCATGAGTGTTCCTTTCAGTGTTGTCGGCTGGGGGTGGGCCGGGGCGAGGTCAGAACGCGCTGCCGACATCGGCGGCGCGCTTGAGAGCCACCACCTTGTCGGCGTCGCGGGTTGTGGTCTGCACCGTCGGCTGCCAGCGGATCTCGGTCACGTCGGTGAAGCCCGCGTACCGGAGCCAGTCGTTGAAGAACGCCGAATGGAAGTCGGCTCCGTACCCGAGCGATGCTCCGGGCGAGTAGACGCCGCTGGTGTAGATCACGGCCGCCTTCTTGCCAGTGATCAGGCCGGTGTAGCCGTCCTCGGGTGTGAAGTTGAACAGCCAGCCGGGCTGGCTGATGATGTCGATCCAGTGCTTCAAGACATAGGGCACGCCCGCGTTCCACATCGGGACCGAGAACAGGTAGGCGTCCGCAGCGTCGAACCGGTCGAACACGGCTCGGGCGGTATCCCATTCGCCCTGCTGCTCGGCGGCCGGTTCACCGCCGGTGATGGTGGCCATTTTTGCCCCTGCCGCCAGCCGCCCGAAAGTCGGCAGCGTCTCGTCGAAGAGGTCCAGGTGCTCGACAGTGACGTCGGGGTGGGCTTGGCGGTACGTGTCGAGGAACGCGTCAGCGAGGGTGAGGCTGTCGCTCGAGGTGCCCCTGGGGCTAGCGGAGACGTGCAGCAGTGTGGTCATCGGTGAGTCCCTTCGTTGAGTTTGAGATAACCGGTATCGCATTGATTGTTGGTTAGGCCAGGGCGGTCGCTATCCAGGCTCGGGCCTGGTGGCGTCCGGCAGGGCCAAGCAGTGCCGCAGGTGATCCACGACAGGCCCGGGAACGTGATCCCGACTGGGGAAGTAGCCCGGTCCAGAGCGGGCCAGGTAAGCGTCTAGGTCCGAGACGCGCCAAGCGGGCGCGCGATGAACAGGGCAAGACACGAGCGGACATCTCGGAGCGCAGGTGGTCGACCCCATCGCCCGAGACCCCGGTCGTACGGTGGCGGATCCGGGTGTCGTTCCTCGTTCAGAATCCTTTTCTGAGATGCGTGCTAATGAAGCCGACCGTCGCTCGCTTCGAGGCCGGGAGCCACTAGCTCGTCGTCAAATGACATCTTGCGGCTCGCGCTCCGTAACGCTGGTGTCTGGGTGATTAGTGAACCCACCGTGATGTGGTCTTACTTACTTGCGCACCAAAGTTTTGGGAGAACGCCGCACGGGGCGCTCGCAAGTACGATCAGGACGGTGGAGTCGGTGGCTGCGGACGGATCTCACGTGGCGTCGATTGATCCCACGTCCGACGCTGGGCGGATGGACTACGCGGCGACGCCCCTAGACACCAACGGGCCGTTTCCGAGCTACACGCGTTGCTGGTCCGAATCGCCGACCAAGAGGTCGACCGCAGACGGGACCTGCTCGGGTTACGCGGGGCCCCGAGCTCGATGACCTCGCCATCGGGCCGCTGACGACGCTCCGATGGCGGCGATCATGGACAGCCTCGACACTTTCCGTGGCGCATAGCCATGTCGCCGTGCGCCGCCGCAATCGCTCCACTCAGGCGGCCCCCGCCGACCTGCAGAATGCCAACGCCTACGAGGCCGGCATGGATTGCTTCACCTGAACCACGACGGCCTCTGGGTCCGAGGCGGAACCTAGGCCCAAATGCTGGCGTGGCCTGCGGAGCCGGTAGAATGATCCGTTCCTCGACGACGTCCCGGACCGCTTGGACGACGGATCGATCAGCTTTACGATCGCGTACTCGTCGGGGGTGGTCTTTGAGCTGGCTCTCGAGCTTTGTGCGGTAGCCTCACAGCTCAAGAGCGAGGTCAGATCTCGGTGCAGCACAGCACAGCAAGACTCGGTGATCGCCCGGCGCTTCCAGCGGCGCGGTGACGTAGTCGACCGTCCCGCTCAGAAGCTCGCTCTCACAGGCGTGGCAGACCCCATTGCGACAGCCAAAGCCGGCAGGAACGTCCCACGCCTCGGCTAACTCGAGCAGATTGCCGTGGTCAGGATCCCATCGCACGGTCAAATTGCTGCGACTGAAGCTGACCATGGGACCCGTCCCGCGGTCAGGATGCGCAGCTTGCCGGCGCGTCATCCCGGGAGGCAGCTTGATCGAACGCGCGCCAAAGATCTCCATCGAGATCTGCTCAGGCGGGGTGCCTTGGGCCGCGATCGCGGAAGAGAGCGTCTTCATGAACGCGTCGGGGCCGCACAGGTAGTAGTCCGCGTCAACTGGGACCCCCGCTTGGCGCAGGCTTCGCCTCGAGATGCGCCCCACGGTGTCGAAGTACGGGCTGTCTGTTTCCACCATATCGGGACTGCTGTAACTGACCAGTCGATGCGAGCGCGGGAGCGCTCGCAACAGGCCATCCACGTCCGCACCGAACGCGTGCGCCGCGCGATTACGAGCTCCGTGTACCCACCAAATCTCCCGGTGATCCACGCGCTTGACGAGCGCCTGCAACATCGCCAGCACCGGAGTCGCTCCGACCCCCGCACTCAACAGCACGACCGGACGCTGACCGTCGCGAAGCACGAAGCTGCCCCGAGGGGCAGCCGCCGCAACGATGTCGCCCACATGAACGCGCTGGTGCAGGTAGCCGCTGCCGGCACCGTCGCGAACGAGGCGAACGCTGATTCGATATCCCTCTTCGCCCGCCACGCTCGACATCGAGTAACTGCGGATCACTGGCGGTCCGCTCTCACCGTCCGGTTGCAGACGAAGGGTCAGGTACTGGCCGGCCACACTGCTTGGTGTCGGTCCCTGCTCATTCAGCGGTCTGAGAACAAAGGAGATAATGCTGTCGCTCTCGCTCTGGACACCAGCCACGCGCAGCGGCTCGAAGCCTGCCCACGCGCCGGGTTGGGCGGCCGGTTTGGCGGCCATTGTCTCAAACGACGCCCGCCAGCCCGTGCTGAGCGCAGGTATCCGCAAAGCGCGCTGGAGCGTCTGAGTCGACTTGCGCGGGAGATAGAGCAGCGCGTCGAGGTCGGCAACGCTGACCTGCTCAGGGCCCACAGCGAGTCGCTCGACGACTTGGCCGCTTTGCACCCTGCCCTCGGTCAGGACGCGAAAGTAGAAGCCGGGGCGATGGTGAGCGACAAGCAGAGACGGCATGTCTGGCTCGTTCATTCGGATCCCGATGCGAAAGCACGTGACTCGAGGTTGCGTGACCTCGAAGATCGCCTCGCCGACTCGGTAGCGATCACCGATGCAGACCTCGTCATCACTCAGGCCATCGACGGTGAAGTTCTCGCCGAACTGGCCGTACTCGAAGTCATCGCGTCGGAGATACTCCGCCCAATATCTGTAGGAGTCCAGTTGGTAGACGAACACAGCGCGATGCTCGCCCCCGTGACCGATCTTGTCGGCCTGGTCATCCCCGTCGACATTGCCGTGACGGACCATGACCGGGCCCGTCACAGGGTTCTTCCACACCGCTGTGCGAACGGTCCGTCCCTCCCATTGAACATCGCGCGGTCGTCCGACGTTGACCGAGACCAGCCGGCCAACCACGACCGCATCCTCGCCGGGTGACACATCATCAGAAGGCCTGAGTCCAGTCATGTGAGCCTGCTCAGTGTCGGGCTCGCATGACCCCGCCCGCCTTGAGGTCCGTTCCGCAGCCGCTTCGCACGACGGCCGGGAAGCCGGAGCCGTTGACCGCGTGTGTCATGGAGACCCGTCGGCTTCGGATGACGCTCGAATGCGTCAAGCTCAAGGAGCAGAGAGGAATCGCCGGTTGGGCCGGCGGTAGCCGCGGGCTGGGCGCCACAGCGCTGAGATGCGGAATGGCGTGGCCCTGCTCAGTCGATGCCCGACTCATCATGCCGAGGCGCTGATCGGCCCTAGCGACTCAGGGAGCGCCTCTGCCCCAGCCTCGTCGGTGGTCAAGTTCCGGTCAGGCCCGTGGGAGACGACGTGTTGACCGGGCTCGGGCTCAAGGCGCTGACCGTCAATGGTCACCGCCAGCTTGTCCGGCTCAAACGACACGTAGCCGTCAATTCGGTTGACCTCCCGGTAGGGCTGCAGATATATCCAGGCCGCTTGGTGGGCGTCACCCACGTCGTAGTAGCTGCAGATCCCCTTGAACGGGCAGAACGTCTTCCGCTGGACGGAGGTGAGCAGCCCGTTCGCTATATCGCCGCGCGGCACATACCAGCGGGGAGCGAAGCCCGACTCGTACAGCACGATGGCGCGGTCGGTTTCAACAAGCTCCGCCCCGTCGCTGCTCACCGCCACGTGGCGGGCACTCTGACGAATGTCGATGCGGTGATACGAGTCAGCCGCGTGCCCGACGATCCGCTCGGCTTCTTCATAGAAACTGTCCATTGCACGCCACGCGAACGCGACGTGGTTCTCGAGCAAACGAGCAAAAGGCGGAAGCCCTGTGAGCTCCCACGCGCCGCCCGGCGCACTCCTGTCCCCGCCCCTCACCTCGAACCAGGTCATCTCACCCAGGTCCGGGTGATCGGTGCGTTTATCGGTGGCGACCAGGACGCCCCGCAGGATCGAACTCTTGGGGAAGTACGCCACGGGATAGCGCGCAGGCTCGTGGAGCACGATCGCATCGTCGCTCTCGGCGATCGACTGCCCTCCGAACATCACTCCCATCCGACGACGTAGTGGCTCTGCATATAGCAGCCGCGCGGGAAGCGGTTCCGGGACCAAAAACGTACCGATCGCCCCCGGCGCCAGCGGGCCTTGCTGCCATGCCAAACCCATAATGAGTCCTTTCCTTTCGAAGTGCTTGTCGATCCGCGATCAAGAGGATCTCGCCCAAACACCGACTTGCTCGAGCGCACGCAGGGACGGGCTATGGAGCCCCAGTCCAACGCCCGCTGGCTCACTTCGGCGCGATGGTACGCGAGATCTCGGTCATGCGCGCGAGGCTTCCTGGCGAGTGGTGAGATCAGTCGATACGTCCCAGAGTCGGCTCGCACGGCTTCGGCTTCGGCTTCGGCTTCCATGAAAACTGGGCACTCGATGGCCGAGCATGAAGTGTCGACCGGTCGTGCGGGACAGATTTTCGTCGAGTGCAGCGCGAGCGACCCAGCGCGCGGCCCTGGCGGGACGGATCATCAGCGGTCGGGCGAGCTTGAACAGGAGCGGGACATCCTTGGCGCTCGTCAGGTCGGTGCGGACTAGGAACGGGTCGATCACGTTGGCGTTGACGCCGCTGCCGGAATCTCGCTCGCGTCGTGCGAGTTCGAGCGTGTACATCGCAAGCGCCTTCTTCGATTGGGAGTACGCTCGCAGCCCGCCGAAATGATGCTCACGCTGGAGGTCGTTGAACCGGAGGCGGCCGATCGGCTCGACCGCAGCTGTCAAAGACAGGACGCGCGAGGGCGTCGAGGCCCGCAGGAGCGGCAACAACGCGTTGGTGAGAGCGAATGGTGCGAGGTAGTTCACGGCGAATGTCCGTTCGAAACCGTCCACCGTCTGTTTACGCTCGGTGGTGACAATGCCCGCGTTGTTGATCAGCACGTCGACGCGGTCGACCCGCTGACCGATCGTCTCCGCCAGCCCGCGGACCTCCTCCAGCGACGCGAGGTTGGCCCCGAGGAATGTGGCATGGCCGTCTGCGCCCTCGGTCTCATTGAGCGCTCGCTCGGCCCGCTTGCCTTTTTCCGGGTCGGACCCAACGATGTAGACGTCGCCTCCGGCGGCGACCATTAGCCGAGCTGTCTCGAGGCCGACCCCGGAGGTGCCGCCTGTGATGACTATGTGCTTGCCGGATGCGGATTGGTCTGGCATGGGTCTCCTTCTATGCGTCAGCGAAAGGTCTGACGCACTCGAGCGGTTTGATCAGGACGTGAGGCTGGTCGTGCGATCCAGCGAGCAGGTGTGCTCATCGAATCGTCGGCCTTTCCTTCGCCAGCCCATTAGTAACCTCTCGCAACCCGTTCTTACTTCTCAAACCGTGGTGTGGCTCGGAGCCCCCCGCATCGCGAGCACGACGGCGATGCCGCGGTGGGAGTCGTGTCCAGGTTGCGTCGGACGCCGCTGCTTGCTCTACGCGGGGACGAGCCGCCGTCTGCCGGTGAGACTGCGGCCCATCCGTTCGGCTCGACCGAGCCGCGAAGCGTACGTAGGCAAAGAGCAGGAACTGCCGATGGGCTTCCGCTTGTACTCGCTGAGCATCGGTTGCCGCTGCTCGGGCTGGCACGGTCGCGCCCTATGTCGCGGGGGAGCTGCCGAGCTTGGTGGCGAGGAAGTTGCGTGTGAGGTCTGCGATCTGGTCGGCTTGGTCTTCGAGGGCGAAGTGGCCGCCGTCGAGCAGATGCACCTCTGCGCCGGGCACGTCGCGCTTGTAGGCCGCGGCCTCGTCGGCCTCGAAGGACGGATCGTAGCGACCCCAGGTCACCAGCAGCGGCGGTTGGTGAGCCCGGAGCCACTGCTGCCATGCGGGGTAGCTCGCGACGTTCGTTTGGTAATCGAAGAACAGGTCGGTCTGGATGTCGGCTTGGCCGGGGCGGTGCAGGAACGCGAGCTCATCGGTCCAGTGATCCGGGTCGTAGTTCTCTGGCGTAGGGCTCGATCCGATGTGACGCTGGCGGGTTGCGGCGGGCGAGAAGAAGTTCTCGCGCAGCGTCGTCTCGTGTTCGGCGCGGTGGGCCCAGAATTGGCGGCGGGCCTCCCACAGCGGCCCGAGCCCGTCTTCGTGGGCGACGGCGTTCTGCACGATGAGCGCTTGGACTCGATCGGGGTGGGCCAGGGCCAGCCTGAACCCGATCGGTCCGCCGTAGTCCTGCAGAAACAGGACGTAGCGGGTGAGGCCGAGCTTGGCGGTGAAGCCGTCGATGACCTCGGCGAGGTGATCGAAGGTGTAGGCGAAGACCGCGGGGTCTGGCGTGTCGCTGTGCCCGAACCCGGGGTAGTCCGGTGCGACCAGGTGGAAGGCGTCCCCCAGCCGGGTGAGGAGCGGTTCCCACATGCGTGAGGAGGACGGGAAGCCGTGCAGCAGCAGGATGGTCGGTGCGTTGGCGGGGCCCGCCTCGCGGTAGAAGATCTCGATTCCATCGACCTCAACCGTGCGATACATCGTCATCTGGGCTCACCTTCACTCAGGGCTGTTCCTCGGTGAGTGCTGCGCGGACGACGGACCTTACCCGCCGCGGCTGCAGGACGATCTCCTCGATCCCCTCGAGGTGCGCAGTCGCAAGACTCAACCCGATCGGTGCGCCGAAGTCGACCACGTAGAGCGCATAGCGATCGCAGCCCTTCGGCGTCGACGGACGCCTCGATACTATGCGCGAGGGGTCGAAGGTGGAGGTGCCGGGCAGCGGCTGGCTGCGTCAAAGCCCGGGTAGTTGGGGCGACCAGATGAAAGCGGTCGGCGAGGCGCTCGATCAGCGCCCTGGTAATGGGCCGAGGCGCTCGGGAAACCGTGCAGCGGAGCAGGTCGGGGCGGCGGAATCCCCCGCCTCGCAGTAAAACATGTCGGTGCCCTCGATCTTGACGGTGCGGCAACTGGTCATCTCGGGACGGCTCCGCTTGGGTCGGCGACCGGGTCGGTCGCGTTGTCCTCGGGTCGGTAACGCGAGCGGGCGGTTTCTTACTCGCTGTCGTCTGGATCCGCAGGCGCCGAGGCATCGAACAGGCGGGCGGCCTCAAGGAAGCCGTCGTGGTCGGCGCGGCAGCCTGCGCAGGCTTGGAGGTGGGCGGCGGTGCCGGGGAAACGCTCGGCGGGGTCGCCGCCGGCGAGCTCGATCTCGACGTACTGATCGAAGATCGGGATGCCCGCGTCGCAGCCGGGGTCGGCGGGATCAGCGCGCAGCAGGTCGTCGATTTGAAGGGTCACGCGATCGTCTCCGCAGCGGTCAGAGGTTGTCCGGCGGCTGCGAGGCTCGCTCGCAACCGGCGCCGGGCGTCGAAGAGGTTCTTGTAGATAGCGTTGCGGTTGGAGCCGAGCTCCAAGGCAACGAGGTCGGTCGGGATCTCGTTGAGTGCCACGGCGACGAACACGTAGCGCTGACGGTCGGTGAGATCGGTCGCAATCGCGGCCTTCAGCGCCTCCAGCAACTCGCGCTGCTCGGCGTGTGCGCCGGGCTGTGGGGTCAAGTGGTCTGGGAGACGGTCCCAGAGCTGATCGTCGGCGGCCGGTGACTGCCTGCGCCAGGCGTGCCGGGCGACCTTGCCAGAGACTTCGAAGAGCACGAACTTGTACGCCCAAGTCGTGAAACGGCTAGCGCCGCGGAACTCGCCGATCTTGCTGGTGATCGTCATCAGCGCGTCATCGGCAGCCTGTTGGGCGAGGTCGTCCACCTCAGCCCCTCCGACAATTCCGAACATCCCTCGGCGCCGATGGACCTCGTGGCGCGCGACCCGTAGCAGGAGCGCGTGCAAAGCCGCGATCGTCTGATCACGCTGAGGGCTGCCGTCGCGAAGCCCGTTCACCCATCGCCGTGACTCCTCGTCAAAGGGGCCTGGTGTTGTGCGGTCCGAAGCTTCAGGAGACGTGGCCACTGTCATCATGCTACGCGCTCCTCGGTGATCGGTGAGATCCAATCCAACGGAGCCACGATTGGCAGAGCGGTCTGCGGCGGGCAGCCACGAATTATAGTCGTGCCAGCTCGGGGCCCGATCGCCCGGCTCCCAGAGGCTCGCCGCGTGGAGGACTCGGGCAGCCCGAGTCTGCCAAAGAGACGGAATCACGATGCGGTCACTGTCGGCTCCGCCTCGGGAACGGGTGACCAGGTCGGCGTGCTCATCACAGGTGTAGGTGGCCGTGGCCGAGGCGGTCTTACCGCCCGGTTCGCCGACCCGATCAGGGTAAAAGGTCGACGCCACCTGCCGGGGGTGCCGGCAAGTCTCGTGTACGGAGCACGATCCCCTTGCGAGACCGAAGTCGTGGGAGCGACACCCACGATACTGCTTGCAAGAGCAAGCGGCTGGGTCCCTTCGCACCCGCAGTCTCTCGTCGTCCCAGCGTTTGACAAGCGTTGGTAGACCTGCGCTCGGCGGCCATGTGAAGGTCGTGGCGGTAGCTGCAACAACGCCTGGTCGGCGTTTCTGGCGTCGCTCGGTTTCGGGCCTGGACCCCTGGGCGTGGTGTGCCACCCGAGATGCACCCCCCATATGACGGCTGATTCCTTCGGATCGCCGCCCATGTCGTCCAGCTCGGCCCGATAGGCGCCGGCGGGGGTGACCCCATCACCCCCCTCCTTGCCAGACCGCAGGTCGCGGTCTGGCAAGGAGGGATCGTGGCATCGGTCGTCTCGCCCCGTCAAGCAACCAGGCGGGAGTGGGCAGAACGAGCAGCAGCGAAGCTCGTCGCCGCGCAGGAGACCCTGGCGGCAGAAGTGACAGCACTGCGCTCAGGGGAGGACTGGAAGCGCTTCTTGGACTTCCAGGCCAAGTTGCACGTCTACAGCCCGGCGAACACGACGCTCATCGCCGCGCAACACGCCCAAGCGTTCGCCGACGGGCTCGTCGGCTGTCCCGATCCCGGCTACGTGGCTGGGTTCGCAACCTGGCGGGCGCTCGGGCGCACCGTGGAGCGGGGCCAGCACGGCTACATGATCCTCGCCCCTTGCCGCTACGACCGGCGGGTGGCCCTCGACGCCGACGGTAGCGCTCGACGCCTCGACCGAGGCGACGTGGCAGCCGACGGGGAAAGGGTCGAGTCGCGTCGGATCCTCGCCGGGTTCCGAGTCGAGCACGTCTTCTCCATGCATCAGACCTCCGGGGCGGCGCTGCCGGACCAGCCGCTGCCGCAGCTCCTCGTCGGCGAGGCTCCCCCCGGTCTCGGCGCGGCGGTCTTGGACCTGATCGAATCGCGGGGCTTCACCGTCGAGACCGTGGCGGACAGCCACGCGATCGGCGGGGCCAACGGCGTCACCCGGTGGGACACCCGCAGCGTGCTGATCCACTCCGACATCGACGACGCAGCGATGGTCAAAACGCTGATCCACGAAGCAGCCCACGTATTGGCCCATGCCGAGGCGCCGGGGAGGTTCCTTCCTCGTCCGCTCAAAGAGGTGGAGGCCGAGAGCATCGCCTATGTCGTCGCTGCGGTGCACGGCATGCCCACCGACGGCTACAGCTTCCCCTATGTCGCCGCCTGGGCAGGCGAGGACGCAAGCAAGGCCGTCACCGCCACCCAGGCGAGGGTGACTCAAGTCGCGAGGGCGATTATCGAAGCCAGTCCCGCCCCTCATGCCTCGGGTGGCCGCCCGCCCGGCGCCGACGCGGCCATAGCCGCCTCTCGCTCCGCCCGAGTGAACTTGGAGGCGCCGTTGTCTGCCTCATCGGCCGAAGCGGCGGCCGAGACGGCAGGGGCAGGACTGTGAACCAGGACCGCTCGGAGCGAGAAGCGTGTGACGGAGAACGCTGCACCTGCGGACGCCGAGCCGTGGTCGTGTACATCACCGAGCGCTTCGGCGAGGTCGGCTGGTGCGGACTCTCCGATGGCGGCCGGCTAGGTCCCTGCGTCTTCTGCGGCGATCCCGATGGTCACTCCGGAGGGGAGGAGCGCTGCCGGCTCGATACCGTGCATCCCGACGCGCTGCGCCGTGCTCCTGACCGTGGACCGGATGCGGCGTGATGGCCCGCCAGCCTCGCAGCGACACCGGGACGGATGTGGCCCTCGGCGTGCTGCTCGGCGCCGCTGTCGTCGCAGCGGTGCTCTGGGCCGGGGCGGCAGCCTCGGCGTGGGTGTCGGGCCACACGGTCCCTCGCGCCCATCTCCTGGGCGGTTTCGTGGCCTTCGCCCATGCCGGTGACCCATCGGTCGCCTGGGCTACCCCCGTCGGCCCGGCGCCGCTGTACTGGACGTTCAGCAGCTTCGCGGTGGCCGTCGCCGGCCTTGGCGGGTATGGCCTTTGGCGGGCTTGGCGCTCGACGGGGCCGCCAGCAAGATCGGCCGACCCCAGGCGCGCCGAGGGTATCGCCACCAGAGCCGAGGTTCGTGCCGCTGCCGGCCGCAAGGCGCTGCTCGGTCGGGCAGCAACCCTGCGTCCTTCTCTGGCACGTCCCCGCCCAGAAGATGTCGGGTACCGAATCGGCGCCAGCCGGGGGGTGGAGTGCTGGGCGAGCGTGGAGGACTCGATGCTGGTCGTCGGGCCGCCCCGTTCGGGCAAGGGGATGAGCGTCGTGATCCCGGCGATCCTCGACGCGCCAGGCGCTC
The DNA here is from genome assembly GCA_965276635.1 of Acidimicrobiales bacterium. GTDB lineage: Bacteria > Actinomycetota > Acidimicrobiia > Acidimicrobiales > Palsa-688 > CBDIBC01. The sequence goes on from CBDIBC010000005.1 coordinate 1,342,166, forward strand.
TGGTCACCACCTCGACCCGTCCGGACAACCTGGCGGTCACTCTCGCAGCGCGCTCCAAGCACCCACCGGTGATGGTCTTCGACCCCCAGCGCCTCGCCGCCCCCGCCGCGGCTGCAGGCGCTGACCTGCCTGTCCTGGCGTGGTCGTTGACCCGCGGCTGTGAGGACCCCCAGACGGCGATGATCCGCGCCGAGGCGCTGGTCGCGGAGGGGTCGAAGTCTGGGGTGGAGAACGCCGGCTTCTGGCGCACCCAGGCATTGTCGGTCACCCGCTGCATGCTGCACGCAGCCGCGCTGGAGGGCCGCCCGGCCGCTGACCTGTACCGCTGGAGTCACTCGGCGGGATCGGCCAAAGAGGCCACCTCCATCCTGGCCGCCTGCCCCGCTGCCACGCCGGGCTGGGACCGGGCGCTCGACGCGATCATCTCAGCAGAGTCCCGAACCCGTGACTCGGTGTGGGCCATGGTCGCCAACACCTTCGCACCACTCGCCGATCCGGCCGTCCTCGCGTCGGTGACCCCAAAGCCAGGAGCGGAGTTCGACCCGCTCGCGTTCTTGGCCATGCGCGGCTCGGTCTACCTCCTCGGCACCGCCAAGGGCGCGGCGGCGACCGCCAGCCTCGTCGCCGCGCTGATCGAGGACCTGATCGACGCCGCCCGGCGTCTGGCGGCCCGCTCGGCCGGCCAGCGCCTCGACCCTCCCCTCGCGCTGGTGCTTGACGAGGCCGCGAACTATCCCCTCCCCTCCCTTCCGGCGCTCATGGCCGAGGGGGGCGGCTCAGGCATCACCACTCTGGCGGTGCTCCAGTCCTTGGCGCAGGCCAGGGACCGCTGGGGCAGAGAGGCGGCAGGGGCGATATGGGACTCCGCGATCGTCAAGATCGTCCTCGGCGGATCAGCCAACGCGGACGACCTGGCTGACATCTCCCGCCTGATCGGCGAACGGCCGGTGATCGAGCGCTCGGAGACGGTTGGCGCGGGCTCTACGGGACGGTCGGTGTCGATCTCGACGCGCTACCGGCCGATCCTGGAGCCCTCGGAGATACGCTGGCTGCCCATCGGAACCGGGTTGCTCATGCTGCGCTCGGCGCCGCCGATCACCATGACCCTCGACCCCTGGACCGCCCGCCCCGACGCCGCCGAGCTGACCACGGCGCGCAGCAGGTGGGAGAATCCCGGCCACGACGACACGGCCCTCGGCACACTCGACCGGGACGAGGTGTTGAGGACCGATGCGTGACCCACGTCCGGGTCTCGCCTGGTCGAGGCACCGGGTGGCGCGCCGAGGCGAGTACGCGGCGTGGATGGCCAGTGTCGACTGGCTGGCCCGACGCGAGGCCTGGCGGCGGGCATGGGTCGCCAGGTATGGGGCCGAACCGTGCTGTGCGGCATGTGGTGGCCGTGCAGCCTCCGCTCCGGCGACCTGCACCATCGCAGCTACGACCGCCTCGGAGCCGAGCGATTCTCCGACCTGGTGCCTCTCGACCGGGCCTGTCACGACCGCCTGCACGCCATCTTGGAGTCCACCCCGGCGTGGCGGCGCCTCGGCCGGGCGCACGCCACCGACGTCATCGTGGTCCGACTCCGCGCTGCTGGGACCAAGCAGGCGGCACGCTGTGGGTGACCACGGCGACGGCCGCTCAGCCTTCGACGAGCTGCGCCAGGTGCTCGGAGACGCCTACGATGCCGGCGATCTGGCTGACCTGGCCGCCCCGACGCACTGGCCGGAGATCCCCGCCGCCGACGCCGCGGCCGAGTGGGACGAACTCGCCGCCTGGGTCGGGGCACTCCAGAGCCGCTTCGCCCATCTCGACCATCACGTGATCCCCCGGTGCTGGTGGCGTCACAACGAACACGTCGAAGCGCTCGGCGCCTTGCGAGACCACGAGCGCTCCAGCTTCTCTGCGACGGCGCCAATCACCGCGCCGGTCGACTGGCTACGGGCACTGCGCGACGTCGTCGCGCTGCTCAAAGCATGGACCGGTGAGCTCGGCTGCGGAGCCTCCCACCAGGACCCGCCGGTCGCCCCTGCGAGGCGTGAACCGCGAGGATTGGGAACGCCACGTGGCCGGCGACGTAGCTCGACGCCAGCAAGCAGAGATCGACTCCGCCGCCACCGCCGGGTGACCCCTGCACTCCCCTTGTAGCCAGGGACCGCAGGTTGCGGTCCCGGGAGGGAGACGACGGTGGCGATCAAGACCACATGGAACCTGGAGCACGCCTGCGGGCACCGCAGCGTCCGAGTCAGCAAGAACCCGTACTGATGGCCCGGCCCGCAACCCGCCATCAAGTCGAGTGGGTAGCCGAAGGGCTCCGCCGGGCCGCCGCAGGCCACGGTGTCGAGCTGTCCGTCACTTACGCACGCCGAGTCGCCGCCGATAGGTTGGCCCACGAGCCCGAGCTAGGGGTGACCCGCCTCGGAGCCGGCGTCGTCATACACACCGCGCCGCAGACCAACGACCGGCTCCCGGTCATGGTCGGCTACGCAGACGCCCGAGGCCAGTGGCACCGCGACGGGAGCCGCCACATCGAATCGCCGCTTGTCGAAGATCCGACCGAGGCCGTAGAGGTGGGGCTGTGAACGGCGGCCAGGTACCCGGACCGATTGTCACCCCTGAGCGGTTCGCTCTGCGCCGCTGGGTCGACCCGGTGGTCGAGGCCCATGGCTTCCCGGTGGGCTCGATCTACACCGAGACGGTCCTCCTTCCGACCCTGGGCCCCTCGACGGTGCTGTGCCTTCGTCGCCTCGGGTCGCTGGCGGCGGCCCGACCGGAGCTGACCGAAATCGACACCCGCCAACTGGCGAGGAATCTCGGGCTCGGCGACGCCTTGGGCCGGCACTCACAGATGACCAGGACGCTCGGGCGTCTCTGCCAGTTCGGCATGGCGCGATGGTCAGGCGCCGAGCTGGAACTACGAACGGCGGTCGCCCCCGTCCCCGACCACCAACTCCGACGCTTGTCGCCCGAGCTAGTCGGACTGCACCACAGCATGCTCCGCCACAGCGCCGAGTGCCGCGGCAGTACCATCGCCGGTCGGGTTGTGGGTGCGCAGCGCTCAACGCGCGTTTCGCAGACCGCCGCCCAGCCGGTCACTCACGCCGCGGGAATGTCGCTATGAGCCAGCCGTCTCCGATCGCCGCCGCCCGGGTTCGCCACACCCTCGCCGAGGTCGCAGCCCGCACCGGCGTCGACCCCTGCCGCACCGGCGGGTCGGTCAGCGTTCGCTGCCCGCTGCCGTCCCATGGACACCTCGACCGGACCCCGTCTCTGCGCCTGCACCTCGACGACGGCTTCTTCTCGTGCTTCGGGTGCGGGGCCAAAGGCGACGTAGTCGAATGGGTCCGCCAGAGCGAACGCGTCGACTGGCGCGAGGCCATCGCCATCCTCGACACCGGTAGGCCCCTCACCAACGCATGGGACAGCACGGGCCCGGTCGCCCGACGGCGATCACGGCATACCCCGACCGGCGTCCCAGCCGGCTCCCAGCCGGTCGGCCACCCTGAATCTCCTGACCTCGCTCGCACTTCCCCCGAACGGGTATACGCGGCTGTCGGCGCCGCGTGGGACTACTACACCTACCCGCCGCTGCGTCGCCGAGGCGAGGACTACCTCCGAGAGCGGGGATCGACGTCAAGGTCCTGGAGGCACACACCGGCCGGGCGGAGGTCGGCCACACCCCGGCCAAGGCAGACGGCCTGGTGACCTTCCTGCGGTCCAAGGGGTTCAGCGACGATGAACTGATCGACGCCGGACTGGCGCACCGTCGCCCGGGTGGCTGGGGGCCAACCGACTTCTACCTCCAGCGAGTCCTCATCCCGATCCGAGACGACCAGCATCATGTCGTCGGGCTCATCGGGCGCAACGTCGGCGACCAGCACCGCTGGGCCAAGTACAAGAACCCTCCCCGAACCGCCATCTACGACAAGTCCGTCAACCTCTACCAGCCACTACCGCCACCCGCCCACCGAGCCGGACAGGTCGTGGTCGTCGAGGGAACGCTCGACGCCATGGCGATCGCCGTCGCTGCCATCCGCACCGGCCAGACCGATCGGTTCTGCCCGGTCACCCAATCCGGCCGGGAGCTGTCGGCTGTTCAGCTTGGTCGTGTGATCGACATGCATCCCGGCGCGCCCGTCCTGGGCTTCGACGGCGACCGGGCGGGCCAGGACTCGGCTTGTCGGCACGCCCTCGCCGCGACCCATCAAGGCAGGAGAGTAGAGGTAACCGTCCTTCCAAGCGACCACGACCCAGCCTCCTGGCTCGCCACGTGCGGAGACCGCGGACTGACCGCATGGGCGCTCAGCGGCCAAGAGCAGCGGCTCCTCCACCCCGGTCCCCACCCGATCCCCGGACCGGCGTTCCTGGCGAACTACCGAGGCCGTCTTGGCGATCCCTCGTCCGGCGCGCCAGCGGTTGACCTCGCGGGGGGTGGCACTGTGACCGACCAACAGCAACGCATCACTGCCAAGTCAACCCGGGGGACTTCCATGAGCGAAAGGCCCACCCGGCCTCGCTCCGCCAAGAGCAGCTGGGGGCACCGGGATGGAGATGCCCCGATCCAAGATCGCCGGCGATATCTCACGCTGCAGCAGGCCGCCGAACAGTATCCGGTCTTTTCCCATCGCTTCCTTCGGCGTCTGGTGCAGGAGCGACGGATCCCCTTCAGTCGAGTCGGCCGCTCCGTCGTGTTAGCCGAATCCGATATCGAGGAGTACCTCGAAAAGAACCGAGTTGAGCCCCCGCGCTGGAATGTCGCTTCATGACCGCCAGGAAGCGCCAGTTCGGTGCCATCGACAGGCTGCCATCGGGCAGGTGGCGAGTTCGATACCGCGACCCTGGAGGGCTGCGCATCACGGCCCCCACCTCCTTTGGCACCAAGGCGGACGCCAACGCCTTCCTGGCGACGGTGCACGCCGACCTCGCTCGTGGCCAATACCTCGATCCCAAGGCGGGCCGCCTCACGGTGGCGGAGTGGGCAGAGAAGTGGCTCGGCCGGGCCGGGAAGCGGCCTGCCACCGTCGCCCGGGACCGACAAGGCATCGCCGTATTCCTGCCATCACTCGGGACCGTCACCCTCGCCAGCTTGAAACCCGCCGACATTCAAACAGCCGTGGACCGGCGCGCTCGGCAGGCTTCGCCCGCGACGGTCACCAGGGACTTCGCCGCGCTGCAAGCAATGCTCAACTCCGCTGTGGACGCCGACCTGATCGGACGGTCACCTGCGAGGAAAGTGGCCCTCCCGAGGATCATCCGGCCCGAGCGACGGACCCTCACCCCCGAGCAACTACACAACCTCATCGCCGAGCTACCTGGCCACTATCAGACCCTTGTACTCACCTCGGAGGTGCTCGGCCTCGCCTGGGAGGAGGTCATCACTCTGCGAGTCCGAGACGTCGACTTCGGCCGTCACACGATCACGGTGGCCCAGACCGTCGAGGAACTCGCCGGTCATCTCGCCATCGTCCCCGAGGGAAAGCGGCCAGCGCGCCTCAGGACCATGGCCGTCCCGACGTTCCTCCTCGATCACATCGGCCGGCATCTGACCACCTACAGGGCGGCAGTGACCGGCGATCCCGAGGCCTTGATCTTCGTCGGGCCCAAGGGTGGCGTGCTGCGCAGACGGTTCGGTGAGCGCGTCCTCCGCCCCCGGCGATCAGGGCAGACCTTGACGGGCTCACGTTCCACGGTCTGCGCCACGCCGCCACCTCGTCGCTCGTCGATGTCGGCGTGCACCCACGTGTGATGGCGGCACGCATCGGCCACGGCACCGTCAAGACCACCATGGAGGTCTACGCCCGAGCATCCAACTCGGCCGATCACGAAGCCGCCACCCTCCTCCAGCACCGGTTCGCGGAAGCCTTCGAGGAGAGCAGCCAGACCAGCCCGGGCGTGACCCAAAACGTGACCCACCGAGCGGGCAAACCGGGTCCCACAAGGGCACGAACGGTCACGGGCGGTCCCCCCCGTCAACCGCCTGAGGAGGGAGTTTGTGAGTGGGGCTAGGTGGAATCGAACCACCGACCTCAGCATTATCAGATCGGACAAACAGGACAATGGCGAACAGCCTTGACCAATAAGGGCTGGTCACAGCGTCGTTGACACGTCGACGAACCCCTGTGGACAAACCGTCATGCGCGATGGACGCGCGATAGTTCCATCGCGCGTGACCTCAGCACGGGGGCGTGCCGCCGAGGAGCTCTCAGAACGGGCCTTCACCCCGTGACCCAGCACGCTCGTCGGGACGAACCAGCATGAGCCCTGGCCCACCTGCAACCGGTGGCGCCGCACCGAAGCTTATTTACCGTCACTCGTTGAACCGCCCGCCATGTTGTGAGTACAGTCATCCTCGTGCCAACTGTCCCGTCCAAGCTCGAACGTCACAGCCGACTCTCTCAAGTCTTTACTCCAAGCGCCCCAGTGAGTCAGCGCCAGCTGTTCCGGGGTCGGCTCGAGCAGATCTTCCAGATCTCAAGTGCAATTAGCCAGCCCGGGCGTCACGTAGTGCTCTACGGCGAGAGAGGAGTAGGCAAGACGTCGATCGGCAACCTGCTCACCGAACTGATTTTTACGGGCGACGAACAACTTCCTACTCGCGCCGTTCGCATTAACTGCACCACACAGGACAACTTTAGAAGTATCTGGGAGAAAGCCTTTCGATCTCTGGAGATTTCTCCTCCGCAAGAATGGAGCGCGCGGCGGCCAGATCCGGACGATGTGAGGTGGACCGTTGGCACCTTGCCGAAACCCATGATCATCGTCCTCGATGAGTTTGATCGGGTGGAAGACGACGAATCGCTCTCGCTAATGGCGGATACAGTAAAGTCTCTGTCTGACCATGCCTCGCTGACAAAGATCGTGATAGTCGGTGTTGCCGACTCAATCGATCAGCTCATCGGCGAACATGAGTCCGTTCAAAGAGGTGTCGAAGAGGTGAATGTTCCTCGAATGTCGCTAGAGGAAACACGTGAGATTGTCGAATCCGGGCTAGCAGAAGTCGGCATGATGGTCTCAGATCGGGCACTGCGCCAAGTCACTCGGCTCTCCGAAGGGCTGCCACACTATGCGCATCTCTTGGCGCTTCATGCTGGACAGCGCGCAGTCATGGAGGATCGCGATAAAATGACTCGCAGTGACGTTGAAGCAGCGATTGATGCGGCGGTTGCAAAGCATTCGGTCCTAAAGGAATACCAGATCGCTATTCAGAGTTCTAGGAGCGGCACCCTTCACAGCCGCGTGCTGGCTGCGTGTGCTTTGGCCGACAAGAACCGGTTAGGTTTTTTTACCGCTGGAGGCGTCCGAGAGCCGATGACAAAAATAATGGGAAAGCCTTATGGTATCCCCGCCTTTGCGCCCCATCTTGACGCTTTCACCAGTGCCAGCCGCGGAGCAGTGTTGAAAAAGGAAGGCGTACGTCGTCGCTTCACCTACCGCTTCCGTAATCCACTGCTTCAACCATTTGCAATTCTGGCGGCAATCGCCGAAGGCGTCATTCCCGAGAACTATAAGAATGAGATGTTTAGTTGACCGCAACTCCTTGGCTGCTTGTTATCGTTGAGGATGACCGTCCATCTCTGCATCTCAGGGTTGCCGTGGCATCGTAGTGGCGCTGGAGGTTGGTGAGGAGGCGGAGGATGGTGTTGCCGCAGGCTCGCTCGGAGAGGTATACCCGGATGTAGTCGGGGCCGATGTCCATGGAGAAGGCCTCGCCGATGTGGAGGTCGACAACTTCGGCGGTGGCGAAGTCGTCGGTCTCCTTGTGTGGTACGGCCCAGAGGCGGAAGGGGTCGCGGCACGAGAAGAGGCCGTCGAGGAGCTGGTCGAGGTCTCGGATGGGGCGGCCAAGGGTGATGGTGGCGACATCGCCGTCGAAGCGGAAGCCGCCTTGTTCTGCAGCCGTCCAGTGCATCCGATGGTCGGACTCGATGCGCTCGACGAGCTGGCGGTAGCGATCGATGACCTGGGCGACGTAGCCGACGTGGGACTCGAAGGATCGGCCTCTGGCCACGAAGCTCCCATCGAAGCGAGTCACCTCCTCGACAGCGTCAGATGAGCCATCCCCGATCGAGAAGCCCAGGGCCGACAACGCGGTGGCGCTGCGATACCGCTCGTCGCTCCGGAGCGCCTCGAAGAGCCCGTCCGCGCCCTCCCCCTCCAGCTGAACCTTCAACCGCCGATCGGATACGCCAGCCGACGGCAGGTAACCGTCGCCACGGAAGTCGGCCTTGAACCAGCGCGGCGACGCGTCTCCATGGACGTCGCGCAGGAAGGACTGAGGAAACCAACAGGAGTCGAATTGTGGTGCATCCCACAGCCACCGGCGCATCGTCTGGCGGGCTCGTCCCGCAGACGACGCTGTGTGCACCAGCCAGAACCGAGGGTCGAGGAGGTCGACGAACAGCGTCAGACGCTCGGCCCGAACAAGCCAGAGGTCGGGATCACTTGTCGGCTGGGGCTGCACGCCGAGTCCGGACACCGCCCGCGCCAGCATGTCTGGGGCAGCAACTGTGGTCTCGGCCTCCACCGTGTAGGTCTTGATCGTGCCGGCGCCGGCGATCAGCGTCCGATCCTCTTTCGTGGTCGCAGCGCCACCGGCCAGGTAGGGGCCGAGGAGCGCCGACATGCCCTGGCGGTCGAGGTCTACGCGTCCCATGGCCTAATTGTCCCCCATCTCAGCTTGTTCTGCGAGGTCATCGAGAGAGAGTTGGTTCGGATCCCTGGCGGTCGGTCGGCGGGAGCGGCCGGCGCCTCCGGCTCGACGCTTCAATCGCTGCCAACCTTGGGTCTCCCCTCTGGGATCGGAATCCCGGGGTGACCGGCTGATTATGACCGTTCCACCAGCGGCCGCGTGGACGTTGCCAGCCGCCGGTCGCACCTCGAAGTCACCGGGGAACCGGCGCTGTATCTCTCGCAGCACTTGGGTTGCTCGGCGAGCGAGATCGTTGCGAGCCTGGGTCGAGTAGTTGGCCAGGTACGGCACCCGCTCCAAGAGGGTGCTGACCGGAATGGTGCGCTCGTCGCGGCTCATGGCCGCCATGACTTGCGCGAGGAGCATCGCCTCGTACGCCTCGTCGGGACTGTCGGCGTCGAGACGTACGAGTCGTGGAGGCAACCCCGCCGGGACCGGCTCATCGAATCCCGTGAGACGGCTTGCCGGAGAGGGCACGAGGCGCACCCGGCTGGCGGGCCGGTCGACAACGAGCAGTGACACGTCAACCTGGATCTCGGAGAGACCGTGGCCGATCGCCTTCTCGTGCTCGGCCAGGCAGGCATAGAGAACCTCGATCGTGCCGGTCGCGGGATCGGCTTGGAAGGTGACCACCCGGCGCAGCTCCTGCAGGGTAAGGGCCGCGTACTTCTGGGCCTGCGCTGGATCGATTGACCCGCCGCTCTTGGCCTCAGTGACAAGCGCTTTGCCGTCCCTCTCGTCCAACGCGACGGCGTCTATGACAACCAGCGACTTGGTGGTCTTCACGGGAACCTCGAGCCAGGCGAAATTCAGGCCCTGATCGCCGAGAAGCGCGGGCCAGCCCCCGGTTCCCGTGAGCAGGGCCACGACGGCGTTGATCGGTACGAGTCGGGCCTCCACGGCTACAGACGGCCGGAGCCTGTTGGGTGCGACCAGCGGCTGAGGATGTACTTGGTGCGTTCGTCGCCGGTGAGCTCTCGGGTGCCGTTGAGGACTCGGACGTAGAAGGCGGTCTTGCGTTCGACCCGGCCGTCTTTGTCCACCCTGACCTCGGCGTCGACGGGGATAGCCGACGGTTTGACGTGCACACGGCAGACGTCGCGGCCGTCGACGGTGTGGAACTGCACGGTGACGCCTGCTCCCGCGGTGTCGCCCATGGAGGCGCCGATGACGTTGGCCAGGTGCTGTTGGAAGAGGTCCCGGTCGTCGCGGCTCGGCTTGGCCAGGGTGCGGTAGTCGGCGGTGAGGCCGTGGATGGTGGCATCGTCGGCGACGCCGATCAGCAGCGTGCCTCCCTCGCTGCTGTTGGCGAAGGCAGCGATGGTCTTGAGGACTGCGGTCTCCAGAACCCGCATCAGCTCGCCGGTGGTGGCGTCGGTGCGCAGGGTCGCCTTGTACTCCAGGTGCTTGCTCTCCCGGTCGGGACCGAGCAGCTCGGCGATCGGGCAGTGCTCTTGATGGGCGACCATGGCGCGCCCTTGGATGAGCGGGCTATATGCGGCGAGGACGGTCGCCTGCAGGTCTGGGTTCTCGATGAAGCCGAACGCCATGTCCTCGGACACGCCCAGCTGGTCGATGACGCCGGCGAGGAACTCCTTTTGCACGACGAGCGCGAAGTTGTCGGCACTGTTGGCGGCGGCCTGGGCCTGGATGTCGCCGCGGGCGACCAGCTTGTCGGCAATCACGTCGTAGAAGACTCGGTCCGCTTCGGTCCATGAGGTCCCGAACCGCTGGTTGAGGGTGGCGATGATCCGTGACAGGGGCTCCTCGTCGGGTCGGGCCGGCGGGGCGCCGGTGGAGAACACCGTGGACACCTCGCCGTCGGTTGGGGCCAGGGCCACGGAGCCGGCGAAGGTTTGCTCGGTGCGCAGGTGGGTCAGCTCGACGGCATCGCCCAGGTCGAGGGTGCCGGCGCCTTCGGGTCGAAGGAGCGTGGCGAGCGCCCGGCAGAACAGGTAGTCGCGCTCCAGTTTGGCGTCGGTGAACGTGACGATCTGGGACAGGAACGAGTAGGTGCGCACGAACCGGTTGAGCGCATCGCGGAACGCGTCTCGCTCGTCGTCGTGAAGGGCCCGCCACCGGTCCACGGCTGGTGCCAGCGCGGCGCTGATCCGGCCATGGCCGCCAGTAGCCGTAGGACCGACCAGAAGGGCCACCGCTCGCTCCACCTCGTCGGGCCACAGCACACCGAAGCGGTCCAGCTCCGCTCGCGTGTCATAGAGCAGGTTAGGATCTGTCGACGGGGCGACGGTCTGGCCGTACCACGGCTCGAACGCGGCCTGGATATCGGTGGCGTCGTTGCGGAAATCGAGGACGAACACGTCCTCCTGGCGCTTGTCGGGATGGATGCGGTTGAGCCGCGACAATGTCTGCACCGCCGCCAAACCGGTCAGGGTCTTGTCCACGTACATCGCAATCAGAAGGGGCTGGTCGAAACCGGTCTGGTACTTCTCAGCGACCACCAGCACGCCCCTGTCGGGACCGGCGAACTCTGAGGCGGTCTGCGACTCGGGGATCCCGTTCATGTTCGCTTCGGTCCAGTCCGCCGCGCCGTCGTGCACCGTCCCCGAGAACGCCACCAGCACCCCGATCCCGTAGCCGTGGTCGCGGCAGTAGTGGTCGAGGGCCTGCTTGTAGCGCACCGCGTGAAGCCGGGATGCGGTGACGACCATGGCCTTGGCCCGACCACCGACACGGTGCGCGACCTTGGTGCGGAAGTGCTCGACGATGACCTCGGCCTTCTGGGCCAGGTTGTGGTCGTGCAGGGTGACGAACCGGGCGATGGCGGCCCGGGCCTTGCTCGTCTCGTACGCCGGGTCGTCCAGCGTCGCCTTCTCGATGTTCCAGTAGGTCTGGTAGGTGACATAGTTGGCGAGCACGTCGAGGATGAAGCCCTCCTCGATCGCCTGGCGCATGCTGTAGAGGTGGAACGGCACGTGCCTGCCTATGGCCGGGTCGAGCCGGCCGAACAGCTCCAGGGTGCGGCCCTTCGGGGTGGCGGTGAAGGCGAAGAAGCTCAGGTTCGCCGGCCGAGTGCGGGCACCCGCCAAACGGGCCAGAGCCTCCTCCACCGGGTCGACAGGCTGGGCCGCATAGCCGCTGTCCTCCGCCTCCGCGACGCTCAGCTCCTCCTCCCCCGACGCGCCTGACAGCACCAGCTTCAGGTCCCGGGCCGCGTCCCCGGTTTGCGACGAGTGGGCCTCGTCGACGATCACCGCGTAACGGCGGTCCGGGAGGTCGACCCCGGCCTTTTGGATGACCGGGAACTTCTGCAGCGTGGTGATCACGATGCGGGCCTGCGAACCAGCCAACGCGGCCGCCAGCTGGGCTGAGTCCTGGTCGATCTTCGCAACCACACCGTGCGTGCGCTCGAACTGGTAGACGGTGTCTTGCAGCTGGGCGTCGAGGACGCGCCGGTCGGTGATCACCACCACCTTGTCGAACACCTTCGTGTCCGAGTGGTCGTGCAGGCTGGAAAGGCGGTGCGCCAACCACGCGATCGTGTTGGACTTCCCCGACCCGGCCGAGTGCTCCACCAGATAGGTCAGCCCCGAGCCCTCATCCCTCGCGGCGCCCTCCAGGGCGCGCACCGCGTCCCACTGATGCCAGCGGGGGAAGATCACCAGCGGCGCTCCCTTCGATCCTTTCGCCGGGTGCTCGACGTGCACGAACCGATCCAGGATGTCGAGCCAGGCGTCGCGCTCCCACACCCGCTGCCACAGGTAGGCGGTCCGATGTCCGTCAGGGTTGACCGGGTTGCCCTTGCCCCCGGCGTCGCCCCGGTTGAACGGCAAGAAGCGAGTGTGAACGCCGTCCAGGCGGGTGGTCATCTCCACCGTCTCGGTGTCCACCGCGAAGTGCACCACCGCTCGTCGCAGCGCCGGATTCTTGGGGTCGCGGTCGGACCGGTACTGGGCCTTGGCATCGGCGACGCCTTGGCGGGTAAAGGCGTTCTTCAGCTCCCCGGTGGCGACCAGCAGACCGTTGACGAACAGGCCGAGGTCGACCGTCTTGGTGCTGGCCGGGTCGTAGGGCAGCTGGCGGGTGACCGTCACCCGATTCGCCCGATACCGCTCCACCAGGACCTCGGTCAGACCGTGGGCTGGCTTGAAATACGCCAGACGTAGCGTCACGCCCCGGTCGACCACACCGTGGCGGAGCACGTCGACGACGCCGCGTTCGTCGACCTGGCGGGCCAGGCGGTGAACAAAGCCGCGCTGAGCCGCATCCGGATCGCCGCCATAGCCCTGCTGCTTCAACCTCTCCCACTCGTCCGCCTGGGTCAACCCGAAGAACTCGAACAGCTCCGCCGTGTTGACCCCCGAGACCGGATCAAAATCGGTGCTCTGTGTCCCCAACTTCCATCCGTCGTAGCCGCCATGATCCACCAGCCAGGCGACGATCTCCGCCTCGAACGCCGCCTCGTCCGGCTTCACGCCGCCGACACCGCCGGTATCTCCAACTCACCGGTCACTGCTGCTGTGATCAATGCCTGCCGGCGCTCCTGTAACAGCGCGATCTGGTGTTCCAGCGTGGCAACGAGTCGATCCCTCCGGCTCTTCTGCTCATCGAGTATCTGCACAATGCGCCGCTGCTCCTCGATTGGCGGCCACGGGAAACGGTGGGCCCGGAGCTTCTCAGCCGTCAGGTGGGGAATCGTCGCCTGGTTGCCTTCGACCTGGAACACTCTCTGGTTGGCGGCCGCCATCAGGCAGTACATCAAAAACCGGGGATCACCGGTTCCCCGAACGCGTACCCGGTGGATGGCCTTTTGGATGAAGATGTCCTCGACCGTCCCTGGCCACAGCGCTGCCCGACCCACCTCACCTCCTTCACAGACCAAGAGGTCGCCGGGCTTCAGCCGGTACCTGTTCTGCTCCTCGATGCCGAAGTGCATGGAAGCAAGGTCTTCCATGTCCAGCCGATCCCATTGGACATTGACGTTTCGCAGGTAGGGATACTGCGGATAGGTGCTCGTCGCTTGTTCGTTGAGCATCTTCCCGAGAACCACCTCGAAATTTGCGCCTAAAGGTGGACATCCCCAGTCCTTCGGAATGGGCCCCAGCCAGTCCAGACTGACCTCTCTCTTTTCGGCCGCCACCGCCGTCAGACGTCCGGCCACACCATCATGCACGAGGCAAGAGAACCGGTGATAGCCAAGACGACCCAGGTGGCGCTTCTTGGCGACGAGCGCGTCGATGTGAGCGGTCTCGGCGTTAAGAAGGTGGGCAATCCTGCGCTGTTGATCAATGGGGACGCTGGGGCATTCGAGCGCCAACGTCCTGCCGAGTGTGAGCCTTGGCCGGGTGGATCCTTCGGACATGGCTGCTGCCGCGCCCAAGCCGGCTGAAGACGAGAGAACGTACGCTACGAACTGGGGTTCTGCCTGCTGATTCAGGCGCAGGCGATAGCAGTCGGCCTTGACCAGGGCCGGTCCCAGCGAGGCTGGCAGGACACACGCCCGACCGACTGGGTTTCCCTCGTCCCCCAGTCCAGCGACCACGACGTCGTCGGGCTTGGCGTGGTGGCTTTCCAAGCCGCGCCAGTACTCCATGTCTAGAAATGCCCTATCGCTGTCTCGCCAATACGCCGGACCGATGTTGCCCAGTCGGATGACTCGCGCACCCTCGTCCATGTAGTGCTCGGATTTGATCGCGCTCCCAAAGGGGCCGTCACAGGCTGATTCAACAAAGCGCCGCAGCCGGACCTTAGAGAAGGTCACTCGGTCACCTCCCGGAGCAACTCTTGGATCTCGGCTTCGAGTTGCTTGATCTCGGCGTCGATCTCGGCGAGGGGGCGGGGTGGGATGTACTTGTAGAAGTGGCGAGTGAGGGGGATCTCGTAGCCGATGCGGGTCTTGGTGTGGTCGACCCAGGCGTCGGGGACATAAGGGAGCACCTCGGCTTGGAGGTGGTCGTCGATCGCGGTGCGGTACTCGATGGTAGCCAGGCGGGCGGCCGGGTCGGCCTCGTAGGTGACAGGCACGGCGGGGAGAGCGACGTTATCCTGGTAGCGCAGGTCGGGGTCGGGTTCGACGTTGCCCTTCGCATCGGTCAACGGCTCCGCATTGGGGTCGCGCTGGGCGAGGTTGTCGAGCACGGCCTTTTCGACGGGTCGCCCCAACCCGGTGAGCAATGGTGCCACCGCCATTCGGGCGTCCTTCTGGGTCGTCCATGTCGAGCCCGCCAGCTCGGCCAGGCCGGTGATCAACCGTTCACGGTCAGCTTCGGGCAGCTTTGCGACCGGCTTCGCTGCGATCCGGTCGACCGATGCCGCGGAAGCGCACCAACGCAACCGCAGGGGGCGCTCGACTGTGGCACGGAGGAAACCGAATGCCTCGTTGGGGAGCACCTTGACGCGCTCGTCGCCTGCGGGGTCACCGTAGAGGCGGACGAGTTCGGCGATCTGGTCGGCGGCGATCTGTTTGCGCTTCTCCCCCAGGCTCTTGCGCATCTTGGTCCACGACGCCCGGGCGTCGACCAACGTCACCTTGCCCCGGCGGGCCCGCGCCTTGCGGTTTGTGACGATCCAGAAGTAAGTGGAGATCCCGGTGTTGTAGAACAGCTGATCGGGCAGGGCGACGACGGCTTCGAGCCAGTCGTTCTCGATGATCCACCGGCGGATCTCGCTCTCGCCTGACCCCGCGCCGCCGGTGAACAGGGGTGAGCCGTTGAAGACGATGGCCAGGCGGCTTCCGCCCTCGTGCGCGGGTTTCATCTTGGCGACCATGTGCTGGAGGAACAGGAAGCTTCCGTCGTTGATCCGGGGCAAGCCAGCCCCGAAGCGTCCGGCGAACCCGAGCTTCTTGTGCTCGGACTCGACGCTGTCCCGCACCTTTTTCCACTCCACCCCGAACGGCGGGTTGGCGAGCAGGTAGTCGAAGCGCTGACCGGCGTGCCCGTCGTCGCTGAACGAGTTCCCGTGGACGATCCTGGACGCGTCCTGGTCCTTGAGCATCATGTCGGATCGGCAGATGGCATAGGTCTCGGCGTTGAGCTCCTGGCCGTAGACGTACAGGCGGGCGTCGGGGTTGTGCTCGCGCAGGTGGTCCTCCGCCACACTGAGCATGCCGCCGGTGCCGCACGCCGGGTCGTAGAGGGTCTTGGTGATCCCCCGGCGCGACAGGAGGGCGTCGTCCTCGATGAACAGCAGCCGCACCATCAGCTGGATGACCTCCCGGGGTGTGAAGTGCTCACCGGCCGTCTCGTTCGACAGCTCGGAGAAGCGCCGGACCATCTCCTCGTAGAGGTAGCCCATCTCCAGGTTGGACACGACGTCGGGGTGCAGGTCGAGATCGCAGAAGCGGGCCACGACCTGATAGAGCAGGTTGGCGCGGTCGAGCCGCACGAGCTGGGCGGGGAGGTCGAACTTCTCCAGCACTTCCCTGGCACCGGTGGAGAAAGCAGCGGTGTAGGCCAACAGGCTGTCAGCCAGGTGCCCAGGATCGTCGAGAAGACGGGTGAGGGTCAGCTTCGACACGTTGAAGAACTGCTGGCCCGCCGCCCGCTCCAACACCTCGTCGAGGCGATCACGCCCGGCGTAGCGCTGGGCCGCGGCCTGCACCTTGTCCTTGGTCGGCTCCAGCACACAGTCCAGCCGGCGCAGCACCGTCAACGGCAGGACCACCTTGCCGTACTCGGACTGCTTGTAGTCGCCCCGTAGCAGGTCGGCGACCGACCAGATGAACGCGGCGTGGTTGTTGATCCTGGCGGTGTCGCTAGCCGTCACCCGGCTCCTTCCGGCTCGTCCCGTATGGTTGCAGATTCTGCTCGCCCCCGGCCTGGCGTTCGAGCCCGTGGTCACCGTGGCGTCTCGCGGAGCACCGCGGTGGGCGGCAGGGTGATGGCGGCGTCTTGGGTGGTCCAGCCGGCGATGGCGAGGTGGAAGCGTGGGACGAGCCCGTCTTTGGTGGCCTGGTATTCGAAGCGGCCGTGGTGCCAGTGGCCGTCGGCGGCGAGGAGGTCGAGGGGTGTGCCGGCGTGGAGTGGTTCGTCACCGAGATAGCAGCGCTGCCCGCCGGCGTCGCAGCCGCGCTGCAGCGTGGCGGCCTTGGCTTGGTGGAGCTCGAGCTGCCAGCGGTCTTTCAAGATGTCGGCGCAGGTGCTGTCCCAGTCGTTGTCGCCGGGCCCGGTCCAGATTTCCGGGTGGGCGACGGCGAGGAGGTCAGCGCGGCGGGTGGTGCCGGTGACGAGGGCGAGGTAGTCGTCGTCGGTGTCGACGGGTCGCTGGCAGGCGATGCAGGCTGGTGGGCTGCCGTAGGGGCGGCTGGTGGTGAGGGTGACGCGGGGGTTGTCGTATCCGGGGTGCATGGTCTCTCCTGTGGGTTGGGGTGTGCCGGGGTTGTCCGGCGGCGTCGGGCACGGCCCGTGCTCGACGCCTTGACCGCGCCCGAGCCGGGGCGTGAACGGCGGGTCAAGGGCGCCCGCAGGGCGAGCGAGAACCGGAGCGGAGCCGGAGGCGGAGCGGAGGCTCGCAGCGACCCTTGACGCGCCGGGCTCGCTCCAGCACCCACCCGGCCACCACGCGCATCTCCTATCCAGGGTGAGCCGGGTTTCTTCTCTGGCCAGCTTGCTTAAAGGCCGACGCGGGTGAGGCGGCCGGCGGTGACGAGGATGGCTTCGCCGGGGCGGCCGATGGCGATGGCGTCGACGGGGAGGCGGGGTCGGCGTTGGGTGCTGGTGGTCGTCGAAGAGTGGCCGCCGCGGGTGGTGGAGCGGACGGTGACGTCGACGTCGCCGGCCAACGCGGACACGGCCTTCAACGTGGCGGTATCCGCGATGCCGGGCAGGAGCAGGGTGTGGGTGAACAGAGTGAGGAACCCATCCGCGGCTGGCCCCCACCGCCCTCGGGCTTGGGAGAGGTCTTGGAGGCAGGCGACAACGATCAGGCCTTGGCTGCCGCCTTCGGCGACGGTGGCGGCCAGGTCGGGGAGCGGGGCGATGTGGGCGACCTCGTCGAGGGCGAAGAGCACCGCGGGGCGGGGATGCTGTCGGTAGGTGGCGGCGCGGATCTGGTCCAGCAGGGCGACGACGAGGGGGGCGTGCTGGGCTTGGCTGACGGCAGGGGCGGCGAGGTAGACGGTGTCGGTGCTCGCCACGAAGACGTCGGGGTCGAAGGTCGGGTTGTGGGCAGCAGCGAGGGCGGTGTCGGTGCGGTAGGCGGCAAGAAGACTGTCGGCGGTGGAGAAGATCCCGGACAGCTCCCGGCCGTCGGTGCGGCCCAGGCCTTCGAGAAGATCGGCGGCCCGCTCGGCGCGGTGGGCGTGGAGGATCCCGATGGGGGCCAAAAGGTCGTGGCGGTGCAACCAGGAGAGCAGCACCCCGATGTTTGTGCTGGCGAGGGCGGCGGCGTGCAGGAGCGGGGCGAGGAGGGCTTGGCCCCGCTCCACCCAGTGCGCGTCGGACACACCTCGTTGCGGTCGGGCCGCGGTGGCCAGGGCGTGGGTGCGGACGACAGCCTGGTCCCATGCTTGGCAGCCGACCAGCGGCGACCACCGCAGCACCTCGGTGCCTGCAGGTGGGGCGAGGGTGGCGGAAGGATCCCACCACCAGCACCGCCCCCGCCGGGTCCGCAAGGTCATGGTGGCTGTGGCGATGTCGGCTTTGGTGGATGTGGCCACGACCGGCCCGGGGTGGTGGGCGACGTTGGGAAAGACCAGCCGGGTGGTCTTGCCTGATCGGGGTGGGCCGATGATCAGGGCGTGATGCTCGGGGCCGCCCGCGCCGCGCCGAGGGTCCCCATGCCGAGGTAGAGGCCAGCCCACCCCGCCGGTGCCTTGGCCGGCGTGGGCCGAGACGGTGGGACGGGTTCGAGGACAGCGCGGGCTGTCTGGGCTGCTTGCCGGCGGAGGCGGGCGAGGGTCGCAGCAACGGTCGGTGTGGTCGTCATAGTCCGAGTCCTTGGTCGAGGTCGAGGTGGCGTTCGAGATCGCGCTCGTGTTCGCGGATGGCCACGCGGGCCAGGTCCCAGTCCCGGTGCTGGTCACCGGCGGGGGGTTCGGGGCCGAGCGCGTCGGGGCCGGCGAGCTGGTAGGTGTCGCGGTAGGCGGCCACGATCTCGGCCCGCTGGAGCCACCGTTGGCGGTCGTAACGGTCGACCGGGGGCGGCCCGAGGCTGTCGAGGGCCCAGGCGGGCGGATCCGCGATCACCCCCCGGCGGAGCTGGACGTGGCGGCGGCCGATCGCCTCCGACAGGGCTTTCGCTTCGGCCATGTCGGGGGTGTGGGTGTCGAGCCACGCGGCCTGGGCGGACTCGTGGTCGCAGAGGGTGCCGATCCGTTCGAGGAGCTGGCCGCGCTGGTGGTGGAGCTGGCCGAGGCTGCGCGGCTCAAGATGTTGGGGGTGTTGGTCGGCGGCGAGGGTCTGGGCTTGGGACACAGACAGCTGACAGGCCAGCTCGCGCCGCGGATCAGCGTCGACCCCAGCCCAGTCCCTGCTGGTGTCGCGGTGGTAGGCGCGGTCCATGTCGGCGCCGACTAGATCGAGGTCGGTGCGGGACCGCGCTCGTGACATGGCGACATAGCCGGCTTCGCGGTAGAGGCCGTCGGAGCCGAGCACGAACGCGGCGTCGACGGTGGCGCCTTGAGCCTTGTGGAACGTGACCGCATACCCATGTGCCACATGACCGGCAGAGAGATAGGGCTCGGGTAGACGGGTGGCGTCGTCGACGGTGATCTCGCCGCCGTGGTGGTCGATAGCGGTGACGGTGCCGAGGGTCCCGTTGCGCACCCCGAGACGACGGTCGTTGCGCAAGCAGACGACCCGGTCCCCGACCGCCACCTCCCGGCCGGCCACCGTCAACGGGTCGGCGCCGAGGGCGCCGGCTCGGTGCATGTGGTGGCGGGCCCGACGATTGAGGTCCTCGACGTCGCTGCGCCGCAGGGCGTACATGGCGGTCTGGGCGCCGGTGCAAGTGGCGGCCCACCAGTCGTCGACCAACAACGCGCGGGCCGCCTCGGCGGTGGGGGCGATGGCGAGCCGGCCGTGGTCGTGGTAGGCGGTGACCGCACGGTCGATGTCACCGGCGCGTAGCTCGGCGAGCGCGGCGCGCTCCCAGGTATGGTGTTGGCGGCGGTTGTCGACCAGCTCAACGGCCCCCAACCGCCCGGCGAGAGCGGCGAGGGTGCCCCCGGCTTCGATCTCGGGTAGCTGGCGTGGGTCGCCGACGAGGACCACCTTCGCTCGGGCCGCCTCGGCGTGGGCGAGGAGCCGGTCGAGTTTGCGGGTCCCGACCATCCCCGCCTCGTCGACGACCACGACGCTGCGGGGGGCGAGACCCGACAGCGGGCCGGGCCGGTCCAAGTCGGCGAGGAGCCGGTCGAGGGTGGTGGAGGCGATGCCGGAGCCGGCTTGGAGCTCGGCCGCGGCCCGGGCGGCGAGAGCGGTGCCGATCACCCGGTAACCGGCGCGCTCCCAGGTGTCGCGGGCCGCGTCGAGGGCGTAGGTCTTGCCTGCCCCGGCCCGGCCGATCACCACCTCCACCCCATGCCCCGAGCCGGTCAGGGCGGTGATCATGGACTGCTGCTCGCCGCTGAGCGAGGGGCGGGCGGCCAAAGCTTCGCCGCGGGTGTCGGGCTCGACGACCGCTGCCGCTGCGTTCTGGCGGCGCCCGGCGCGATCCAAAAGGCCGTACTCGATCATGAGGAGATCCCGTGTCGTCGAGCGCGGTCCCGCCGGCGCTGCCCATGCCGGCGCGTTACCGGCCAGGTTGGAGGACGAAGCCGACCGTATCCTCGCCCACCACGATGTGATCTCGCTCGGATCCTCGACGCCGGCGCCGCCGCCGCCATCTGGCGCACCCACACCCTCTCAAAAGCGGCGCCGCCCGACCCCGCAGGGCTGCCCGTCGCCGACGGCACCCCCGAGCCCAAGGAGGCCGACCATGAATCCCACTCCTGACAACCGCCGAGTCGTCGTCGTCCACGGACCACCCGGCGATGACCTCTCCCAGGTCCTCACCCGCAGCGGCCTCGTCCCCGTCGTCGACACCGGCGACACCACCATCTGGGCGCCCCCACCCCCGCCCGCCATCACCGGCGCGCCCGGCCGCGACCCCGCCCTTCTCCTCGACGTCGTCACCGCCGCACGGCGGCTCGGCATCGGCCGCACCAGCATCTACCGGCTCATCGAAGACGGCCAACTCGAAGTCGTCCACGTCGGACGCTCCGCCCGCATCCCCGCCGACGCCATCGACGACCTCGTCGACCGGCTCCGCTACCGCAACCGGAGACATGGCCCGCTCGACCCGGGAGGGAGGGAGGGTCGCACCCTGGGCGTAGGATCGCACGCACCAGGTCATCGGCGGTGGGACCGCCCTTCGAGGCAGCCGAGCACACCGGAGAGCCAGCCCGCATGATCGTCGCCCGCGGACGCAAGAGGGACAACCGCAAGGTCTACGACGTCCGTCTCCGCGACCCCAGCGGTCACATGTACACACGTACCTTCGCCAGCCGCCGGGAGGCCAAGGCGTTCGAGGCAGCGGAACAATCCGCCCGGGCCCGCGGGGCCTGGGTGGACCCGCGCCGCGCAGACACGCCCTTCTCCGAGGCCGCCACCGCGTGGCTGGACGCCAGCGCGCACAAGCGACCCTTGTCGGTGGCCAGGGATTACTCGATCGTCGCCAACCACCTCCTTCCGGTGCTCGGCATCCGCCCGCTGTCGTCGGTCGCACCGGCGGAGATACAGCGCCTGGTCAACACCTGGGCCGCGATCGCGGCGGCCAACACGGTCGTGCGCCAGTACGCCACGCTGCGGGCCATATTCACCCACGCCGTCAACACCGACATGCTCCTCCGATCGCCGTGCCGAGCTATCCGCCTCCCGCGCACCACGTCCCGCGAGTCACCCATCCTCACCACGAGCGACCTGGCTGCGCTGGCGGCGGTCATGCCTGGGCTCGAACCGATGCCGTATCTCGGCGGGGTGCTCGGCCTTCGATGGGCTGAGATCGCTGGCCTTCGGGTGGCCTCGCTCGACTTCCGTGAATCGACGGTCACCATCGACCGGCAATGGACGCGGGGCCCCGGCGGGATCATGGTGTCACAGGACCCGAAGTCTCGGGCCGGCCGGCGCACGCTGTCGGCGCCCAGCTGGCTTATGGCGATGCTGAGCGACCATATGGAGGCCCGCGGTCTGCGCGGCGTCGACCTCGACGCGGTGCTCTTCGTCGGCCCCGACGGCAACCCGCTCCACTATTCCAACTGGCGTCAGAGGGTGTGGCTGCCGGCCATCGCTGCTGGGGGCCTAGCCGGGCTGAGGTTCCACGATCTTCGCCATACCGCCGGGACCGCTCTCGTCGCTGGAGGCGTCGACGTGAAGACCGCTCAGGTTCGCCTCGGCCACGCCAGCCCGCTGACCACGCTGCGGGTCTACGCCCAGGCCACCAGCCAGGCTGACCGGGACGCCGCCGGGCGGCTCGATGATCTGTTCCGGCCGGCGGATAGCAGCGTCGGAGCAGACGACGACAGGGCCGGCGCGAGCGGCGGGCGTGACCTCAGAACACACCTCTCGGCGGATGGCCACGGGTCGGTCCCGCGCGATGGATGCGCGATAGTTAGCCTGAGAAATGAAGGAGGCGACCCCGAAGGATCGCCTGACCAGGACATTTCCAGTGGGGCTAGGTGGAATCGAACCACCGACCTCAGCATTATCAGTGCTGCGCTCTAACCGGCTGAGCTATAGCCCCGCAGTGCGGCCGAGACAACCTACCCGATGGGCGCGGAGGGATCGCAGCCGGCGCGGGTTCAGTCGGTCTCGGTGACGACGACGAGCTGCACGCCGCCGATGACGTCGCTGATGAGGTTGTAGAAGAGGGCGGCCAGGGTGTTGACCAGGATCCCGGCGATGGCGACCACGATGCCGCCGCCGGCTCCGTAGAGGAGGACGGGCCCGGGGTGGAGCACGTAGGTCTTGAGGTCGAACAGCGTTCGCACCGACTTCTGGATGCTGACGATCACCCCGAAGGCGCTGGCGATGTTCCACAGGATCACGCCGGCCACGACCAGGGCGAAGACCACCAGGAAGTAGAAGAGAGCCGAGACCTTGAAGACGGTCCACACGTCGACCCGGCGGACCAGCCGGCGCGACCGGGAGGTCCTGGGGATGTCGGCCCGGCGGGCCCGGCGCGACCGCCCCGGCTCGTCGATATCCTCGCCGCCCCTGACCCGGCCGGTGGAGGGCACGGACCGTGGTACCGGGCGCTCCAGCGGCGCACCGAAGGGTCGGGGACGCTCGACCGGCGCCACCGGCACCGCACCAACCGGCACCGCACCAACTGGGGCCCCACCAACCGGGGCCCCACCAGCCGGCACCCCACCCGTCGGCACCCCACCCGTCGGCACCCCACCCGTCGGCACCGCACCCGGCACGTCCGCACCAACCGGGGCCCCACCCGTCGGGGTCCCACCCGCCGGGACCCCACCAGCCGGCCCCGCAGAGGTCCCGACGCGCCGGCCGCCCGGTCCAGGCCAGCGCCCCGGGGTCGGGGGCGACGCAACGCCACGCTCGGCGTCGTCGGACGGCGCCGTCACCTCGGTCCGGTCGTCAGGAGGCTCGGGCAACGGAACGGCCGGCTCGTCGGCACGGGGGCGGAGGCGGACATTCGGCCGGGGCGGCGGCGGCTCCGGCAACGGCTCCTCACCGTCGCGGCGCCGGCGGCGGGGCGGCCGGAATGTGCGCACCGGCCGCTCGTCGTCGGAGAGGGGGGCGGGCGGAAGCGGATCGCTGGGCGACCCGTACCCGGCAGGCAGCGCCGAGTCCGCCTCGCTGGGGCCGGCCGCAGCTCGGCCCCCCCGTTCGTTCATCAGCTGGTTTCCTCCACGAAGAGGACAGGAGCGACCGAGGCTACAACCTGGCCGGTCCCGAGACTGACCACCCGGACGCCGGTGGCGTCGCGACCTTGGCTGGAGATCTCCCGCACCGGCATCCGCACCATCACCCCGGCCGAGGAGATGACGAGAATCTCGTCGTCCAGGCCCACCATGAAGGCGGCCACCACCATCCCCCGCTTGGCGGTCAGCCGGATGCCCTTGACGCCCAGCCCGCCGCGGTTCTGCGGGTGGAAGTGCTCCAGCTTGGTTCGCTTCCCGAACCCGGCGTCGGTGACGATGAGGATGCTGGTCTCGTCCCGGGCGATGTCGAGCGACACCACCTCGTCGCCCTCGCGCAGCTGCATCCCCCGCACCCCGGCCGCGTCGCGGCCCATGGACCGGACGTCGTTCTCGTTGAAGCGGATCGCCATGCCCGACTGCGACACCATGAAGATGTCGTCGTCGCCGCCGGTGACGATCACCTTCACCAGCTCGTCGTGGTCCCGCAGGTTGATGGCGATGAAGCCTTCCCGACGGGACTTGTCGTACTCGGAGAAGGTCGTCTTCTTCACCTGGCCGGCACGGGTGGCGAACATCAGGAACCGGTCGGTGGGGAACTCCCGGGTGTCGATCAGGGTCTGGATCCGCTCGTTGGGGGCCAGCGGGAGCAGGTTCACGATGGCCGTCCCCCGCGCCGTGCGCTCCTTCACCGGGATCTCGTAGGCGCGCAACCGGTAGACCCGGCCCCGGTTCGAGAAGCACAGCAGGTAGGCGTGGGCGCTGGTGTGGATAACCTGAGAGATCAGGTCCTCCTCCTTGAGGCGGGCGCCCTGCACGCCCCGCCCGCCGCGGGCCTGGGTGCGGAAGCTCGAGGCCGGCACCGCCTTCACGTAGCCGGCGCGGGTCATGGTGATGACCAGCTCCTCGTCGTCGATCAGGTCCTCGGCGTCCATATCACCCGGATCGAAGGTCAGCTCGGCCAGCCGCGGGGTGGCGAACTCGTCACGCACCGCCGTCATCTCCGACTTGATGACCGCGAGCAGCACGCCTTCGTCGTCGAGGATGGCCTGCAGGCCGGCGATGGTCTGGCGTAGCTGCGCCATCTCCTCCTCCAGGTCGGTGCGCCCCAGGCGGGTGAGGCGCCCGAGGGTCATGTCCAGGATGTGGGTGGCCTGGACCTCGCTGAACTCGAACGGCGCCGCCATCAGCCCGTCACGTGCCGCCGGGCGGTCGGCCGACCCGCGGATCAGGGTGATGATGGCGTCGATCATGTCGAGCGCCTTGATCAGACCCTCGACGATGTGGGCGCGGTCGAGGGCCCGCCGCAACCGGTACTCGGAGCGGCGACGGATGACGTCGATCTGGTGGTCGACGTAGG
Organism: Acidimicrobiales bacterium; assembly: GCA_965276635.1. GTDB lineage: Bacteria > Actinomycetota > Acidimicrobiia > Acidimicrobiales > Palsa-688 > CBDIBC01. The sequence continues at coordinate 1,367,036 of CBDIBC010000005.1, forward strand.
CCCGCAAGGCCTGGACCAGGTTCAGGGTGCGAGGCACCCCGTCGACGAGGGCGACCATGTTCACGCCGAAGCTGGTCTGCAGCATGGTGTGCTTGAACAGGTTGTTCAGCACCACGTTGGCGTTGGCGTCGCGCTTGAGGCCGATCACCAGCTTGGTGTCGATGCCCGCCGAGAGGTCGTCGAGGCTGCGGATCCCCTCGAGCTCCCGGCTGTTCACCAGGTCGGCGATCTTCTCCAGGATGGCTTTGGGGCTGACCTGGTAGGGCAGCTCGGTGACCACGATCTGATCAGCGCCCTTGGCGTCGGTGATCTCGGCCCGGGCCCGCATCCGGACCGAGCCCCGACCGGTCCGGTAGGCATCCATGAGCCCCTGGCGCCCCAGGATCAGCGCACCGGTCGGGAAGTCGGGTCCGCGCACGAACTGCATCAGATCCTCGGGCGTGGCGTCGGGGTGGTCGATGAGGTGGATGGTGGCGTCGATGACCTCGCCCAGGTTGTGCGGCGGGATGTTGGTGGCCATGCCCACCGCGATCCCCTGGCTGCCGTTGACCAACAGGTTCGGGAAGCGTGACGGCAAGACCGTCGGCTCCTCCTCGTCGTTGGCGTAGTTCCGCACCATGTCGACGGTCTCTTCGTCGAGGCCCTCGATCATGTGCATGGCCAACGGCGCCAGGCGGCACTCGGTGTAGCGCTCGGCGGCCGGCGGGTAGTCCGGCGAGCCGTAGTTCCCGTGGAAGTCGATCAGCGGGTGGCGCAGGCTGAACGGCTGGGCCATGCGTACCAGGGCGTCGTAGATGGCGCCGCTGCCGTGCGGGTGGAACCGGCTCATGGTGTCGCCGGTGACCTTGGCGCACTTCACGTGAGAGCGGTCGGGCCGGTAGCCCTGGACGTGCATGTCGAAGAGGATCCGCCGGTGCACCGGCTTCAGGCCGTCTCGCGCGTCGGGGAGGGCCCGGGACACGATGACCGACATGGCGTATTCCAGGAAGGACCGCTCCATCTCCTCCTGGATCTCGATGGGCTGGATAGAGCCCGCTCCGGTGCTGTCGCCGCCGTCCGTGGGGCCGTCGGGCGGCATGGTGTCGCTCATGAGTGCTGAGGATCCCTAGATGTCGAGGAACCGGACGTCGCCGGCATTGGTGGTGATGAAGTGCTTCCGGCTCTCCACGTCGTCGCCCATCAAGATGCTGCACACCTGATCGGCGATGGCCGCCTGCTCGACATCGACGCGCAGCAGAGAGCGCTTCTCGACGTGCATGGTGGTCTGGCCCAGCTCGTCCCAGTCCATCTCGCCCAGGCCTTTCAGCCGGTTGAACTCCTGCTTGTGGTTCGGGTGGTCGGCTAGGAACCGCTGGCGGGCCGCCTCTTCCTTCAGGTAGATCTTCTCTTTGCCCACCAGGGTCGAGAACAGCGGCGGCTGTGCGCAGTAGACGTGGCCGTCCTCGATCAACGAGCGCATCTGGCGGAAGAAGAACGTCAACAGCAGCGTGCGGATGTGGCTGCCGTCCACGTCGGCGTCGGCCAGGATGATCACCTTGCCGTAGCGAGCCTTGGTGGCATCGAACTCCTCGCCCAGCCCGGCGCCGATGGCCGAGATCAGCGCCTGGACCTCGTTGTTCTTCAGCATCTTCTCCAGGCGGGCCCGCTCGACGTTCAAGATCTTGCCCCGAATCGGCAGGATGGCCTGGTTCTCGGGGTTCCTGGCCCGGATGGCCGACCCACCGGCGGAGTCGCCTTCCACGATGAACAGCTCGGCCTCGTCGGAGTTCTTGGTGCGGCAATCGGTGAGCTTGCCGGGGAGGCCGGCGCCCTCCAGCGCCGACTTGCGGCGGGTGGCATCGCGAGCAGAGCGGGCGGCTTCGCGCGCTCGCTTGGCCGTCACCGCCTTGTTCACGATCTGCTTGGCCTCGGCCGGGTGCTCCTCCAGCCATTCGGCCAGCTTCTCGTTCGTAGCCCGCTCCACCACCGACCGCATGGAGACGTTGCCGAGCTTGGCCTTGGTCTGCCCCTCGAACTGCGGGTCGCGTAGCTTGACGGCGACGATGGCGGTGAGGCCCTCACGGATGTCCTCACCCAGGAGGTTCTCGTCCTTCTCCTTCAACTGGTTCGCCGAACGGGCATATTTGTTGACCACCGTGGTGAGCGCCTTGCGGAACCCCTCGATGTGGGTCCCGCCCTCGACGGTCGAGATGCCATTGGCGTAGCCGTGGATGTTCTCGTAGTAGCCCGTGTTGTACTGCAGGGCCACCTCCACCTCGCTGTCGTCCTCCATGCGGTTGTAGTAGGCGACCTTCTTGAACAGACCCTCCTTGGAGGCGTTCAGGTGGCGGACGAAGTCGATGATCCCGCCGCTGTAGGCGAAGACCACCGGCTGGGCCGTCTGCTCGCGCTCGTCGACGAAGCGGATCTCCAAGCCCGCGTTCAGGAAGGCGTAGATCTGCAGGCGCTCGGTGATGGTGTTGGCGTGGAACTCGGTGTCCTCGAAGATGCGGGCGTCCGGCCAGAACGACACCGTGGTACCGGTGCGGTCCTTCGGCGCCGGACCGGTCACCTCCAGGCGGGTCTGGGGCTTGCCGCCGTCGGCGAACTCCATGCGATGGTGCTGTCCGTTGAGGTCGACGTCGACGACGAGGCGGGCAGACAGGGCGTTCACCACCGACACCCCGACGCCGTGCAGGCCGCCGGAGACCTTGTAGCCATCCCCGCCGAACTTGCCCCCGCCGTGCAGCTTGGTCAGGGCGATCTCCACGCCGGTCAGCTTCTGCTGCTTGTTCACGTCGGTGGGGATGCCCCGCCCGTCGTCCACCACCCGACACCCGCCGTCGGCCAGCAGGCTGACGTCGATGCGGGTGCAGTGGCCGGCCATGGCCTCGTCCACCGAGTTGTCCACCACCTCCCACACCAGGTGGTGGAGCCCGGACGAGCCGGTGGAGCCGATGTACATGCCCGGACGCTTCCGGACAGGCTCGAGCCCCTCCAACACCGTCATCTGTGACGCGTCGTACTGCGTCACGCTCGGGCGAACAGCATCATCGATCCTTGCTTGCAGCGCCACGGGCGCGACCTTTCCAGCCGGGGGTGAAGAGCGCTCCGGCGGCGACCCGGGCCTCTGGCCCGTCGAGCCAACCCTCGCCCGTCGAGCCAAAAAGGCCAGGTCAGCGCCTCAACGCGATACGAAAAGTCTATCAGGTGGGGGTGTCCGGCCGGCGGTTCCCGGCCCCCTGGCGGCGGCGACCGGATCTATCGTCGCGCACGCGGATCTGCACCTCACGCACGGCGTCGTCACCGGCCACCTCGGCCAGCCGGCGACGGACGTCGGCGGAGAGGAACCGCAACTGCGTCGCCCAGGCCGGCTGGTCGACCACGACCACCAGCACGCCCCCGCGCAACGACACCGGCGTGGCGTGGGCGGCCACCTGGTCGCCCACCAGGTCCGCCCAGCCGGTGAAGACCGGCCCGAGCACGCTTGGCGGGGCCACCCCCAGGTCGGCCGCCAGCTTCTCCAGCGGCCCGTCCAGCCGGCGGGCCTCACGCTCCGACCGGGGCACCGACGACGGTCGCCATGTGCTCACCCCACCACCTTGCCACCATCGACGCGCACCACGACCGCCGGCGCCGCGCCGTGGGGCAACGCGCCAGCGGTGGTCAGCAGCGCCTGTCCGGGAGGCAAGCGGGACAGCAACGCCTCGGCCCGGTCGGCGTCCAGCTCGGAGAACACATCGTCGAGCAGCAACACCGGCGGTGTATCCAGGCGGCCGGTGACCACGTGATGGCCGGCCAGGCGCAGCGCCAGGGCCAGGGTGCGCTGCTCGCCCTGCGACGCGTGGGTGCGGGCCGGCAGGCCACCGACGGTGAGCTCCAGCTCGTCGCGATGCGGCCCTACGGTCGTCACGCCCCGACGGAGGTCGTGCGGGCGGGCGGCGACCAGCGCCGCCGCCAGCGGCCCTTCCCAGCTCCGGCGGTACGCCAGCGCCACCTCCAGGCCCGACTGCCGCCCCGACGCGGCAGCCAGCCCCCGGTAGGAGTCGGCGGTGACGGGCGCCAGCGCCACGGTGAGCCCCGCCCGGGCCGCCACCAGGGATTCACCCGCCGCCGACAGCTTGGCGTCCCACACGTCGAGGGTCACCAGCACGTCGGCGGGGGGGCGGCCTCCCTGGGCCGCGGCCGACCTCAGGAGCGCGTTGCGTTGGCGGAGCACCCGTTCCACCTCGCCCCGGGTGGCGTCGTGGCGAGGGTGCAGGGCGACCAGCAGGTCATCGAGGTAGGACCGGCGGCCATCCGGGCCACCTTTGACCACGCTCAGGTCGTCCGGCGCGAACACCGTGACCTGGAACGCGCCCAGCAGGTCGCGCGTCCGGCGCAACGGCTGGCTGTTCACCTGGACCCGATCCCGGCCCGAGGGATGCAGCTCGGCCTCGATCAGCACCTCCCGGCCCGATCGGCCCACCTGGGCCCGCACCACCGCCTGGGCGCGGCCGACCCGGACCAGGGCCTCACCCGGGGCCCCACGGAACGATCGCAACGTGGCCAGGTACCCCACCGCCTCGAGCAGGTTGGTCTTGCCCTGCCCGTTCGCCCCGACCACCACGGTGAGACCGTCGGGGGCCGGGTGCAGCTCCGCTCCGGCATAGTTCCGGAAGTCGGTCAGCCAAAGATGCTCGAGGTGCACGCCGGCAGCGGTCCGCGGCCCGACCCGGCGTCGGTCAGGAGACCCGCACCGGCATCAGCAGGTACAGGTAGTCGTCGCTCTCGATCGGCCGCAGCACTGCCGGCTTCAGCGCGTCGAGGGTGTCGAGGGCCACCTCGTCGCCCACGATCGCCTCCACTCCGTCGATCAGGTAGGCCGGGTTGAACGCAACGGTCATCTCCGCCCCGTCGTACTTGGCATCGACGTCCTCGGTCGCCGTGCCCCAGTCGGTGGTGATGACGGTGAGCTCGATGCCGTCAGGGCGCAGGGCGATCCGCACCGGTGTGGTCGGGTCCCGAGCGAGCAGCTTCACCCGGCGCACGGCGTCGAGCAACGCCTCCCGGGCCACCACCAGCCGGTTCGGGTTGGCTTCGGGGATCAGCTGGCGGTAGTTCGGGAACTCGCCCTCGATCAGCCGGGTGGTGAGCGCCACCGTCGCCGTGGAGAACGTGGCATCGTGCGCACCGAGTCGCAGCGCCACCTCGGTGTCGGTGGAGCCCAGCAGCCGCTGCAGCTCGCCCAGCGCCCGGGACGGCACCAGCACCTTCTGGCCCTCCGAGAGCACCCCGGCCCCGGGGAGGTCACGCACCGCAAGGCGGTACGAATCGGTGGACACCATCCGCAACCCGCTGCCCTCGGCGGCCATCAGCACACCGGTCAGGATCGGGCGTGAGTCCTCGTTCGACGCCGCCCGCACCACCTGGCGCAACGCCTCGGCCAGACCCGCAGCAGGCAGGGTCACCGAGTCCCCCGTCGGTTGGGGCACCCGGGGAAAGTCGGCAGCCGGGTGGGTCCGCACGTTGAACGTCGAGCGGCCCGAGGCGATCCGCAGATCCTCCTCGTCGGACTCCAGGGTCACCGCGCCAGGCTCCAACGCCCGGACGATGTCGGTCACCAGGCGCCCCGGCGCCACCACCACGCCGTCGGTGCCGTCAGTGACCTGGGCGGCCACGGTGATGGTCAGGTCCAGGTCCGTGCCCGTCACGGTGAGGTCGGATCCGCTCACCTCTAGGCGCACGCCGGAGAGCACCGGGAGGGCACCGCTGCGTCCGGCCAGCGCTCGGCCCGCGGTGCCCAAGGCCTCGACCAGGACGTCACGTTCGCATCGCAGCCTCACCGGAGCGCTCCTACTTCTTCTCTACTAATCAATGAATATAGGTAACAGGGGTAGTAGGGCCTGTGGATTGGGGACAACCGACCGTCTGTGCTGGTCAGGTGCCGTGTCGATACCCGCCCATCGTCCCCAGGATCGCACAGGGGGGTGACGGTGGTCGGGACCACCTGTGGGCGCTGGGTAGTCGGTCCCCTGTAATTACACGAGGCCGACACATGTGCTCCATGGTCTGGTGCCCAGGGCAAAGATGGACGGTTCGCCATCACCCGCCGCCCTTGATGGTCTGGATCAGCGCGGTGACCGAGTCGTAGGTCTCGCGCTTCTCGGGCATCAATCCCGACACCTTCTCCACGGCGTGGATGACGGTGGTGTGATCGCGGCCGCCGAACTCTCTGGCGATGGCCGGGTAGCTGAAGTCGGTCAGCTCCCGGAACACGTACATGCTGATCTGGCGGGCGTTGACGAGCGGGCGCCGCCGGCTGGGGCCGCACAGCTCGTCGATGCTGAAGCCGAACATGGTGGAGGTGGCCTCCAGGATGGTTCGGGGCGTGATGGTGCGCGGCCGGGCCGAGTCCAAGATGTCCGACAGGACGTGCTCGGCCTTTCCCAGGGTCAGCGGCTCACGGTTCAGGCTGGCAAACGCCGAGACCCGGATGAGCGCGCCTTCCAGCTCGCGGATGTTGTCGGTCACGTGGGTGGCGATCAGGTCCAAGACGTCGGCGGGGATGGGAACCCGCTCGCCTTCGGCCTTCTTGCGCAGGATGGCCAGGCGGGTCTCCAGCTCGGGGGGCTGGACGTCGGTGATGAGGCCCCACTCGAAGCGGCTCCGGAGGCGGTCCTCCAGGGTGGCGATGGAGCGAGGGTGCCGGTCCGACGACAGCACGATCTGCTTGGAGCCCTCGTACAGCGAGTTGAAGGTGTGGAAGAACTCCTCCTGCAGGCTCTCCTTGTTCTCCATGAACTGGATGTCGTCGACGAGGAGCACATCGCAGTCCCGGTAGCGGCGCTTGAAGCTCAGCTGGCCGTTGGTGCGGATGGCGTCCACGAAGTCGTTCATGAACGTCTCGGTCGACAGGTACCGGATCAGCAGGTTGGGGAAGTTCTCGACCACGTAGTGACCGATGGCATGCAGCAGGTGGGTCTTCCCCAGGCCGGAGTCGCCGTAGATGAACAGGGGGTTGTAGGACGCGGCCGGCGTCTCGGCCACCCGCTGTGCGGCGGCGTGGGCGAACCGGTTGGACGAGCCGATGACGAAGGCGTCGAAGGTGTAGCGGGGGTTCAGCGCCGGCGGGGCGGGTGCCGGCTGGACGCGAGGACCGTCGGTCCGCCGGGCCGTATCGATGGAGGTGATGGTGCCCGGGTTCCCGTAGGGCGATGTGTCTGTGGACGAGCCTGGGGACAACGTGCGAGCTGGCAGGGGTCTGGTGAGATGATCGAGGTCGTCGAGGCGTGGCTCACCCGCTCTGACCAGCAGTTTCACCGTGACCGGCCGTCCGCCGGCGGTGGTCAGGGCCCGTTCGATCATCCCCAGGTAGCGGTCCTCGATGCGCTCCCTGGCCACGGACGATGTGGCCGAGAGCGTGAGCACCGACCCGTCGATGCCCTCGGGCCGGAGGTCGTCGAACAGCAGCCGCCACACGCCGTCGGACACCTGGTGCTGCAGCTGTTCCGAGCAGGATCTCCACACGTCGCCTGCGTCGGTCACTGGGGCTCCCACCTTTTCCGGCCAAGTCTGTCCACAAACTGATCCACACGTTGTGGAGAACACGACGAGTGCACAGGGGCCCCTTCGACGGGCCGCCGTACGTCCCCGGGGAAGGTGCCGGTCTCCCGCACCACATGCGTTTGGTGCAGGTCCGAGAAGCTAGCACCCCCACCGGTGCCGTCGCGCCGGACCTTTGGCATCATGAGGGGCATGGCGGGACGCAAACGGGAGGTGGCAGTCGATCCCTTGGCGGCGGTCGGTTGCACTGACACCGTGGCCATCGGGTCGGGTGGGGCCAGCGTCGTCTATCGGGCCAGGCAGGTGGCGTTCGACCGGCTCGTGGCGCTGAAGGTGCTGAACCTGCCACTAGAGGACGAACGGGCGCAACGTCGGTTCCAGCGGGAGTTGAGCCTGGCGGGCCGGCTGACCGGCCACCCGAACGTGGTTACCGTGTTCGCCAGCGGCTTCCTCCCCGACGGCCGGGGCTTCGTGCAGATGGAGTACTGCCCGGGAGGCTCGTTGGCCGACCGGTTGGCTGGCGAGGGGCCACTCTCCGTGGACCGGGTGGTGGCGGTCGGCATCAAGCTGGCCGGCGTGCTGGAGCTGGCCCGCATCCAGGGCATCGTCCACCGGGACGTGAAGCCGGCCAACGTGTTGATCACCCGCTTCGGCGAGCCAGCTCTGTCCGATTTCGGCATTGCCGTGGTGTCGGGCGAGGTGACCGGCACGACCCAGGCGCTCACGCCGGTGCATGCCGCGCCGGAGGTGCTCGAGTCGCGTGTCGTCGGCGCGGCCGCCGACCAGTGGTCGCTCGGTTCGACCCTGCACACGCTCCTGGCCGGGCGGGCACCCTACGCCTCGATGGAGGCCGAAGGCCTCCTCGCCGGGATGCTCCGGGTGCTGAACGATCCGGTTCCGGCCATCCCCCGGACCGATGTGCCGGCGTCGCTGCGAGCGGTCCTGGAGCGCACGATGGCCAAGGACCCGCAAGCCCGGTATCGGACCGCAGGTGACCTGGGCCGGGCGCTGCAGGCGGTGGAGGCCGAGCAGGGCTGGCCGGCCACCCGGCTGCCCATCGAGGAGGTCCCTGAGGCGCGCGGACCGTGGTCCGATGCCGCCTCCACCGGCCCCGAAACCACGACCTCGCCCGGAACTGGCGGCATCTGGCCGGCGCGCGTCACCCCAGCCGGGCCGCCCCCCGAAGGGCACACCCAGCAGTGGTCGCGCCACTCCGGCCGCCAGCCGGGCACCCGCCTGCCGGCCATCCCACCCGTCATGCCTCCGTCGGTGGCGCCCCCGCCCGGCGCGCCTCGGGAGACCGCGCCGAACGGCGGGGCGGCCACGGCCGGCGAGTCCACCCGGCACTTCTCCCGCCGGCCCGCGCTTGACCCCCACCCGGCGTTCAGCCCGACCGCGCCGGTGGCCCCGTCGCGGCGAACCCTGTACTGGGGGATCGGCGCCGGCGTGGTGGCTGTGGTGGTCGTCGTTGGCCTCGTGGTCTTCCTGACCCGGTCGCCCGCCAAGCCGACCACCAAGCCTGGGCCCGTGCTGCAGAGCCCCAGCGCGGCGGCCAACGCCAGGTATGCGCCCCGGAACGTGACGGTGAGCGACGAGCAGCCGACCACCGTGACCCTGCATTGGACCGATCCCAGCAACGGGAGCATCCCGTACGTGGTCCAGGTCTCCGACGGGCGCACCCAGGTGGCCACGAGCAACGACCAGGCCGTGGTGGCCGGCCTGGACCCGGGCCAGGGCTACTGCTTCGTGGTTCTCGGCGTCTACGGCGTGGGATCGCGGGCGGCCGGGAGCTCGGTGTGCATCCGCGGCGGGACGGCGACGCCCGCGTCGGGCGCTTCGAGCAACGGGTCACCCACGACCGTGGGGGCGCCCACCGCGCCGACCGCGCCATAGCCGCGCGGGCCGCCGGTGATCAGGTAGCGCAACCGGAGGCCGAGCGGTATGGCTTGGCGAAGCCGCCCGACGGCATCGTCACTGGCGGTCCAGGCGGCGCCAGCCACGGTGTCGTCGGCGACACCGGCGTAGACCGCCTGGTCCACGGCCTCGGCCACCATGGCGACCGGCCCGGCGGCGTCCTCGCACGCGAGCGTGGTGGCCACGTGCACCTCACGAGGGGTGAGGCTCGAGGTGCGCACCCCGTGCGGGGCCAGGCCGTCGAGGATCTCCGCCCAGGCGCCCCGGATGCGCTCGGCGGGATCGGGCTGGGTTCGCCGGCGCTGGCGGCGCCGGGCGCGCCGCAGCAGGCGAGCGCCGGCGACCGCGGCCGCGGCCAGGACCACGGCGATGGGCACGAGCCACCACAGCAGGCCCAGCGACCCGCGGCCCGCGGGAACCGGCGCGCTCCCATTGGCGTGGTGGCCGTGGGGAGTCGTCTGGCCGGCATGCTGGTCGACCGTTTGGCGGACCTGGTTCAGCCCTTGATCGCCCTTGGGGGCCGTCGTCGGGGTCGAGCCGCTGCCATTGGCACCTTTGGCCGACCCTGATGTCGAGGGGACGGGATCGAACGCCACCCAACCCAGCGCGGCGAAGTTCACCTCCGGCCAGACGGTGGCGTCGGCGCCATGGACAGTTGTCGTGCCCGCAGCGCGGTCGATCTCGCCCGGTTGGAAGCCGACAGCGACGCGGGCGGGGAGGCCGACAGCCCTGGCCATGAGGACATACGCGGTGGCGAACTGCTCGGCAGTACCCTCCTTGGCCGCCACGAAGCTGCGCAGCCGGCCGCAGCTGGACCCGCTGGTGGCATCGGGGGCCGCGGTGTAGCCGCTCTTGGCGGCCAGCGCCTGCTCGAGCGCGACCGCCAGCTGGTCGGGGCGGGCCAGGCCGGCCGTGGCCGACACGGCGAGGCGACGGAGGGCGGCCGGGACACATGCCGGGACGGCGGTGAGCTGACCGGCGGACCCTGCGGCCAGGCCGGCCTGGTCGAGTTGGGCGCGGGTGGGTTGGGGCAGCCGTCCGCTCAGGTGGTACCTCTGCGCCCGGGTGGCGCTGGCGGCCGGGAGGGTGAGCAGGGTGCTCGACGTCGAGTCGAACTCGAGGTCGGCCGGGTCGACCCCGGTGGGGATGCCGACGGTTGGCACCCACGGCCCCGCCAGCCCAGAGCGGTCGAGCGTGGCGTCGGTGGAGGGGCCCAGCGCGGCGGGGTCGACGCCAGGTGGGGCGGGAAGCACGTTCCCTGCTCGTCGGGCCTGGGCGTCGGTCGTCCAGCCGGCACCGGTGTAGACGTCGAGGCTGGCCAGGCGCCAGTGGACGGGGCCGGCCAGCCAGGCCTGGTCGACGTGAGCGGTGAAGAGGGTGGCCCCCCCGTCGGCCTGGCGGGCGGGAAGCTGGTCGAGGGGGTTGGCGGTAGTGCCGAGGGCCACGGGCGGCGAGAGGGAGTTGCGCAGGTTGGCGGGCGGTCGGGTGGTCGCCAACGGGAACCTGGTCCCGACCAACAGGGCCACGACCAGTACGACCAGGCCGGTGAACGCCGCGGCCAGGGCGCGAACCGGCGGCACCCAGGTGGCACCCCGGTCGGACGGTCGTGACGTCAACAGGAGGTACACGGTGGCCACGACCACGAACGGACCGACGACGCCAGCGAGGGAGCCGGGGCCGCCGACGCCGAGGACCAGGGCCATCAGCAGCACGACCATCCCCGGCACCAACGCGGTCAGGCCCGGCCGCGGCCGCCCGGCGAGCAGCACGGCGCCGGCCGACGCGGCGGCGACGATCCCGCCCACCAGGGGGAGCCGGTCGGGCGAAGGGGGGACCGGCACGGTCGTGGTGAGGATCCGGCTCCAGGCCCCGGCCAGGGACCCCAGGCCTCGGTCGAACGCGCCGCCCACGCCCGGGTGCGGGCTGGCGAAGACTCCGGCTGTCACCACCGCGGCGACCAGTACCGCAGCCACCAATGCGCTGCTGGCCACCAGCACCGACGAGCTGTCCGTGACCGTGGCGGCCGGCTCGGGGTTGACCAGCCAGGCAGCCGCCGCCTCGGTCGGCGCGGTGGCCGGCTTGGGTGGGGTGACGGCCAGCCGGCCCACCACGCCGGCGCCGGCGCCGATCACGGTCGCCACCACGACTGGTCCGACCACGTGCGAGAGGGTGAAGACCCGTCCGAAGGCCAGGCCGGCGGCGGCGACCGCGACGACGGCCGCCGACACGGGGACGTACCGGGACCGGCCGGGGTGCTCGCCGGGCAGATGGCCACGAGCGGCATCGCTGGCGACCGGTGGGGCCAGCAGGTCGCTCACCGCCGGCTCCCCGACTGCCAGAGGGTGAGCACCGCAGGAGCCCCGGCGGCCCGGCACACCTCGAGGCGGGCCACCCGGCGAGCGGTCGGGGCGTCCACCGGGCCGACGAGCAGCGCGCTGACCCGGCGGTAGCGGCCGCCGAGGCGATCCAGCGTGGCCGGGTCGTCGCCGAGGCGGTCACCGCTCACCAGGATCGCGGCGCTCCCACCCTGCTCGGCCTCCAGCTCGACCACGACCCGTTCCAGCGCGCCTCGGTCGAGGGCGCGGCGGGGGTCACCGAGCGTGACGCGGGCCAGGACGTCGAGGGCGTCGGCGGCGCCGTTGGGGACGTAGGCCGACACATCACCGCTGGTGGTGTCCAGGCGCACCGGCGCGCCCGTGCGCACGGCCTGCTCCAGCAGGGAGGCCGCCACCTCGGCCGCCTCCTCGAACCAACCCGGGGTGGCGTAGCTGGCCGACCGGTCGTCGAGGATGACGACGACCTGCGGGCGGTTGGTGTCCACATGCCGCCGGATCATGAGCGTTCCTGTCCGTGCCGTCGTGCGCCAGTGGACCATCCGCAAGTCGTCACCGACGACATACGGCCGCAGGCCCTGGAAGGCGATGGACCCTTCCGGTGCCGTGTCGTCCATCGGGCCGTCCATCTCGATGCTGCTCCCGGCGCGCCCGGCGGGCACGGGGTGGCTGCGCGGGTGCACCCAGAGGGTGGCGGTGGTGCCGAACCGCCGCCGGCGGGCGATGAGGCCGAAGGGATCGGTCTGGGCCAGCACCAGCGGTCCGACCTCGTACACGCCCCGCCGGCTGGTCGGCAGCCGGTAGGTGTTGGCGTGGTGGCCTCCCGGGCGCAGAGGAGGCAGCTCCAGGCCGACGCGCTGCGGTCCGGCCCGGTCCTCCACGCGCAGCCTTGGGGCGCGGCGCCGGCCGGTGTTCACCACGCGCACCAAGCCCAGGGCCGCGCCACCGCGGCGCACCCGGACCGGCTCCAGCTGGCGTTCCACCTGCAGGGCCGGTCGGCGCAGGACCCACAGCAGGGCGGCCAAGACCAGGCCGAGCAGGACGGCGGCCACCACCGTCAGCTCGGGGTAGCCGAGGATCACGCCGAGGACGTAGAGGACGATGCCGGCGGAGAGGGTGCTCCATCCGGCAGGGGTAGGGCGCAAACCGGCCTAACTGCGGACCCGCCGCTCAGGCGGCCGCGGTCGGGACCGGCACGGCGCGGATCACGTCGTCGATCAGCGAGCTGGCGGTGGTGTTGCTCAGCGCCGCCTGGGAGGACAGGAGCATGCGGTGACCGAGCACGGCCTGGGCCAGGGCCTTGACGTCGTCGGCGGTGGTGTAGTCCCGCCCCGCCATGGTCGCTCTCGCCCGCGCCGTCCGCATGAGGGCCAGGCTGGCCCGGGGGCTGGCCCCCAGGCGGACGTCAGGCAGGTTCCTGGTCCCGGCGGTGACCGCCACCACGTAGTCCCGCAGGGCCGGAGCCACCCGGGTGGCCGACACCACGGTGATCATGCGCTGCACCTCACTCGCGGTCACCACCGGGCGGAGCCGGCTGATGCCGGCGTCCGCCCCGTCCGCAGCCAGGATGTCGGCCTCGTCCTCCCGGCCTGGGTAGCCCATGGCCAGGCGGACCAGGAAGCGGTCGAGCTGCGCCTCGGGGAGCCGGTAGGTGCCGTCCATCTCGATGGGGTTCTGGGTGGCGAGCACCAGGAAGGGCCGGGGCACACCGTGGGGCTGGCCGTCCACCGTCACCCGCCGCTCCTCCATCACCTCGAGCAGCGAGGACTGGGTCTTCGGCGACGCCCGGTTGATCTCGTCGGCCAGCACCACGTGGGCGAACACCGGGCCGGGATGGAACGCGAAGGTGCCGTCGTGCTGGTGGTAGACGGTGGCGCCGGTGACATCGGAGGGGAGCAGGTCCGGGGTGAACTGGATGCGGTGCCACGAGGCGTCGATCGACGCGGCCAGGGCCCGGGCCAGGCTGGTCTTGCCGACTCCCGGGACGTCCTCGACGAGCACGTGGCCCTCGGCCAGCATGGCGATGATGGCCAGGGCCACCGCGTCGGGCTTGCCCCGGATCACCAACTCCATGTTCCGCCCGATGCGCTCGGCGGTGTCGGCCACCCAGGCGACATCGGCCGCGGTGGCGGTGGCGGTGGCGGGGCTGGTAGCCGGGTACGAGGTCACGAGTAGAAGCCGGGGCCGTCCTGGGTGGCGCCGCTCAGGTTGCCGGGAACCTTCCCACACGGGCTGAGCTCGTAGGACGTGTAGGTGGGGCTTACCGCCCCGGGCTGGGCCTGGGTGGCGCCCACGTAGATGCAGATCTGCGGGTTGCCGTAGGACGTGGTGGTGGAGATGTACGCCTGGGGGATGGCCGTGCCCACTTGGCCGGGGATGCTCGCGCAGTTGGTGTTCTCGTAGTACTCGATGCCGGAGATGGCGCCCGTCTGGTAGACGGCGCACAGGTAGGCGGTGGCCCCCGGCACCTGGGTGTAGGCCACATTGCTCTGGTAGTTCAGCCAGCTCACGCTGCCGGCGGTCTTGATCGTCCATGCCTGCGGATCCCCGCAGCTGGGCCCGTTCTCGGTGGCGACGTCGCCCGAACCACGGACACCCACCTGGCAGTTGATGGTGGGTGTCCGGTGGAAGGCCATGGCCTTGGCGGTAGCGGGCGTGGTCCCGGCACCGGCCACATTGGTGGCGGTGACCGAGACGTCGACGGGCGTCCACGGCGTCACCGCCACCACCACCTTGGCCGCGGTCGTGGTCGCCGGGCTGTGACCGGTGACGGTGTAGCTGTACCCGGTGGCCGCCGGGGTGCTCGCCGACGACGCCGGTGCAGCCCAGCTGATGGTCAGCTGACCGTCACCGGCGGTCACTGCCAGGTTCCGGGGCGCACCCGGCGGGCTGTCGGTGCTGCCCGCGCCCGCCTTTCCAACTGGCCCCTGCTTGCCGTGGGCGTTGGTGGCGTACACGCTGCAGGTGTAGGCGGTACCGGCCTTCAGGCCGGGCACCGCGGCGCTGGTGGCGGTCGCCGCCGCCGGCACCGCCTTGGCCCCGGTGCAGGTGACGGTGTAGGAGCTGATCGGCGTGGCCAGCGGGCCGGGCGAGGCTGCCGTCCACGCCACGGTGAGCGATGCCACGCCCGGCGTCACGGAGACGACGTTGGCGGCACCGGGGACGTCGGCCACCGGGGTGGCGCACGCCGTGCCCGCCGGGCTGAGCGGTCCGTTCCCGACCTTGTTGGTGGCCTGGACCTGCGCGCAGTACCTGGTCCCGTCGGTCAGGCCGGAGACGATCGTCTGGGTGGTGGCCCCGGAGACCGGCAGGGACTTCACCGCCGGCTGGGTGGTGACGGTGTACGCGGTGATGGTGGCGCCGCCGTCGGCCGGCGCAGTCCACGCCACGCTCAGCGATCCGTCCCCGGCGGTGACCGAGGTGATCCTCGGTGCGCCGGGGGTGGTCGGCGGGGTGGTGGTGCTGGTCGGCGGGTGGGGTGGGGTGACCGGCGGGACGGTGGGCGGGGGTAGCGGTGGTGGCGGTGGTGGCGGTGGCGGTGCCGTGACCGGGTTGGTGTTCAGCACTGGACCGCCGCTCGCCACCGGGCCGGCCGGTGCCGGACTGCTCGAGGCGGCGGGGGCGGTGGCGGCGACCGGGTTGGGCGCCGGCGTCGGCGAGGCGATGGGTGCGGCCACGGGGCTCGGCGCGGACGGGGCGGACGGGGCCTGGGCGGCGGGGACATACTTGGTCACGTCGGTGACGGCGCCCGAGGCGTTGACCACCAGGGCCTGGGCCGTGTGGTCGTTGTTCACGAACACCAGCTGGTCGTTCGTCACCAGCTGGTCGCTGCCGGCCGGGACGGAGACGGGCGGCAGCGCGGCCATCGGGGACAGGTCGACCACCTCGAGCTGCTGGTTCGACGGATCGAGGAGGTAGGCGCGGTCGTTGGTGACCGCCAGCTGGGTGGTCCGGGGCCCGGCGAGCACGGCGAACGAGGACAGCCCAGATTGGGTGGTGTCGATGTTCAGCAGCTGCGTGCCGTCCAGGATGACGAGGTTCGGGCTGGACGACGAGGACCCCACGAGCGGTGTCGTTCCCGCCGTCACCGGCGGCAGCGGCACGGTGTGCTGCGCCGGCTGGGTGAGGTTGCCCGCCAGGTGGGCGGTGGGATCGACGCCCCAGATGCCGGTCTCGGTCGGGGTGAGCTGCACGGCATCACCGGACTGGCCGAAGGGGTGGTGGCTGACGGCGCCCGAGGGGTCGACGGCGTCGACCCGCCCCTGGCTCGGGACCGGCACCCAGAGGGTGCCGTCGCTGTCGGCGACTGCGATCCCCGTGGCTGCGCCCAGGGGGATCTGTGGGCCGGTCGGGTTCATGCTGGCGGGGTTTAGCTGCTGGAGCACGCCCGAGGAGTGGTCGAGCTCCCAGGTGACGGAGCCGGCCGTCACCACCTGGGTGGCGCGAGGAGCCCCCGACAGCGTCCGACTGCCCGTCACGGTGAGGGTGCTGTCGTCGATCCGGGACGCCCGCCCGGTCTTCAGGTCGAGGACGTAGGCGCCGTCGGGGCGCTGGACCACCGTGAAGGGATCACCGGCGCCGCCGATGGGGACCTGGGCGTCGGGCTGACCGCTGTAGCCGTTGATGTGCGAGACCGAGCCGGTGGCTCGGTTCGCCAACCACGCGTCGCCGGTGAGGAGCCTCAGGGCGCTGGCCGGCTCACGGGTGCCGGTGATCGCCAGGGTTCCGGCGCCGCCGATCAGCACAGCCAGGGCGACCGCCAGAGCCACCGTCTTGGGGGAACGTCGCCAGCCCACCAGCATCCTTTCGAGTCGCACATCCCTTCGAGGGCAACCCGGAGGATCCTTCCTCCTGGCCGCTTCGCCGAAACGGCGGCGACGCTCGTGGCCCGGCAGGACCACGAAGAGCCGGAAGCCAGGGTAACAGAAGGGGTAAACCGGTCCCATCCGGGATGGGTCGTCGCCGTGCCTCCGGGACAGTCCTCGGTATGGCGAGCTATCGTGAGGTGTCTCGATCTACCATGGGAGGTGGGTGCTCGTGTCCCTCGTGTCCTCTCTGTTCTCTCGGTTCTGTCTGTTCGCACCGGTCGGGATGGCGCGGTGAGCCCGCCGCGCGGGCACCACGGCCGCGGGGGCCCGTCTCCGTGGGGCGCCCGCCGGGGTGGCCCCCGGATGCGCCGGGGGGACATCCGCCACGCCCTGCTGATCGGGCTGCTCGACGGCCCGGCCCACGGCTACGAGATCATCCGCCGGTTGGAGGAGCGCAGTGGCGGCATGTGGCGCCCCAGCGCCGGCTCGGTCTACCCCACCCTGCAGCTCCTCGACGAGCAGGGGTTGCTCCGCTCGCACGAGGACGGCGGCAAGCGGGTCTACGAGCTCACCGACGAGGGACGAGCCGAGGCCGAGACCGGATCCGGCCACATGCCGTGGGACGGTCCGGGCGCCGAGGTGGCCGGGCGCTACGCCCTGCGGGCAGCCATGGGGCAGCTGGAGATGGCGGCGCGGCAGGTGACCATGGCCGCCGACGAAGCCGGCATCGCGGCGGCGACGGGCATCGTCACCGAGGCGCGCCAGAAGCTCTACCGGCTGCTGGCCGACAGCTGATCAGCGGCGGTCCGTCGGCGCGGCGCGCCGGCGGGGGCGTCGCCGGGCTCGGGTGCAGGCTGGTCGGCCGGGGGGCGTCGTTGGGGTCGGCTGCAGGCTGGTCGGCCGGGGGGCGTCGTTGGGGTCGGCTGCAGGCTGGTCGGCGGGGGGGCGTCGTTGGGGTCGGTGCGGGCTGGTCGGCCGGAGTGCAGGCTGGTCGGCCGGGTCGGGCGCACCATGTGCACACCGATCTTCGGGTGACCGCGACTTCTGTGGACTTCCACCGGCCTCTGCCTGTACTACGTGCACACAGATCCACTGACCGCCGAGAAACGTGTGCACGTGCTGGTGGTGATCGGTCCGTGTGAAGGTGTGGTTGGGTGACCAGCGATCGATCCCCCTCTAGGAACGAAGATCGACCGTCTGCCAGAGCGGGTCACCATCTTCGAGGACCTCAGGGTCTCCTGTCAGCAGGCTGGCTCGGTAGGCCAGCGCCGTGGCGATGGCGAAGGCGTCCGCGTACGCCAATGCGTGTTGGGCCTTGATCGTCGCCGCTTCGAGCACTCGAGCCTCCGTCGGCAGGTCCAGGTGGAGGCGGTGTCGCAGGTTGGTGATGACCACACGCGCTCGATCGACCCCCGCGACTCGATGGACCACGTAGAAGACCTCACCGAGGTTGATCCAGCTCATGACCGGTCGAGTCTCCAATGACTGCTCGACACGGCCAGCTGCCGGCTCTGCTCCCTCGAGCCAGCGGAGGATCGCCCAGGAGTCGAGGCAGTCGGTCAACGACCCCGCTCGGCGCGGCGGTCCGCTTCGAGTGCCGCCGCCAGACCGAAGCCGGCGAACTGTCCGCGAAGGTCCGGTCGGTCCCGCCTCGGCTCGACTCGCACCGCCGCGTGCTCAAGCGTGAAGTCGACCTCGTCACCCGGACTGATCCCCAACCGGTCTCGCATGACCTTGGGTATCACCACCTGCCCTTTCGGCCCGACCCGGCAAGTCATACTGATGAGTATAACCGCTCAACCGCTGCCCGTGGCTTCGCTCTAAGGACGCCATTGGAGTCGGCAGTCTGCCCGAGGCGAATGTGAGTTCGGTGGCCGATGACCGTCGTGAACCGAGCCGTTCGCGGCGCAGGCCGACCCTGCGGCGCTCGAGCATGGTCTGCTCTGAGGCCTTCGCAGTGCTGACGCGGCCGATCGTAGCGTTCGCACCGGACGCGATGGTGCGCCCCTGGCCGGCATGTTCGTCAGCACGTCGAGGTTTCCGGCATCAATGCACCACGTCGTGATCTCGGCGTTTCCCAACATCCGCCCGTCTGGATCGATCTGCAAGTAGCTGTTGCACATCTCAGCCACACAGTGCTACCATCGGTTGCAGAGTGAGCGTGAGGCCAAGGATCACCGCCTTGACTCGACAGTCACGGCCGGTGACATCCGCCGAACGCCTTGGAAGGAGCGAAGACTGATGGCAGGCTTGGTAATCGAGCGGGAGGTTCTTATCGAGGCCGCGGTGGAGATGGTGTGGCGCACCATCACCGAGCCCGACCAGATGAGCCAGTGGTTTGCGGACCGTGTGGACCTCGTGGTGGCACCGGGGGCTCATGGCTACATGGGTTTCGGGGATCAGGGTGGGCCCGTGGTGGTGGACACGGTGGATCCACCGACTCGGTTCTCGTTCCGCTGGAACCATCCCAGCGGGGAGGTACCGGTGGCCGGCAACTCGATGCTCGTCGAGTTCACCCTGACGCCCGAGGGCGCCGAGCGGACCCGTCTTCGGGTGACTGAAAGCGGCCACGAACTGCGCGACTGGCCTGACGCGAAGAAGCAGCGTTATGCCGACGAGCACCAGGAGGGGTGGGGCGAGTTCCTGGACCGCCTCGCCGGCGTCGTCGCGGCGCGTCGGTCGGGATGACGACGCAGGTCGATGATGAGTTGTGGTCGGCCATCGCAGACCCGTCCCGTCGCCGGGTTCTCGATCTCGTTGTCAGCAACGGTGAGGTCAGCGCCAGCTGGTTGGCCACCCGGGTGCCTTTCTCCCGTCAGGCGGTCTCCAAGCATCTCGTCGTGCTCGAAGAGGCCCGGTTGGTGAGACGGCGCAAGCAGGGCCGAGAGGTTCTCTACCAGGTACAGGCCGACCGTCTCGACCAGGCCACCGGGGCGATGACAGACCTCGCGGCCGACTGGGACCGGAGACTCGCCACCATAAAACGTCTGGCCGAAGCAGCACAGGCAGAAGCAAGAAGAACCAAGCGAAAGCTCTAGATCGATGGGAGAAGAGGGTCGATGACCGACGCACCAACCAATCGTGATACCCCCGCGGCAGCCGTCCCCAAGGGAAACCTGCCCGCTGTCGTCGACCGGGACGCCTTCCAGGCTGAGTTGGAGAAGCTGCGGGTACGGGAGAAGGCGCACACCCGGGAAGGCGACGCCATCGCCGCGGCCCGCCGGCGCCTACCCATGGTCGACGTCGACGCCAGCCTCACACTGATCGGAGCAAACGGGCCGGTCACCCTGCTCGACGCGTTTGAAGGGCGCCAACAGCTCAGCGCCTACTACTTCATGTGGTGGCCCGGCCGAACCGCGGCAGAGCAGTGCGAAGGCTGCACCTGGTGCAACGGCCAGATCGCCGAGCTCTCCTACCTTCATTCTCGCGACGTCACCTACGCCGTCTTCTGCCAAGGTCGTAACGTCTCGTTTGGCGTGGCGGGCGACCCCTACAACGAGAGCGTCCGCTACCGCGACTTCATGGGATGGGAGATGCCGTGGTACTCCGCGCACCTGACCGTGGACACACTCCTGGCCGGGCGCGAAATCGGCTTGTTCCACCTCGTGTGCTACCTACGCGACGGCGACCGTGTCTTCGAGACCTATTGGACGAAACGCCGCGGCGCAGAAGCGATGGACAACAACTACGCGCTCATGGACCTCACCGTGTACGGACGCCAGGAGCCGTGGGAGGACTCGCCCCCCGGCTGGCCACGACAGTGCACCACCACGCGCACCGACGGCGGCCCGCCCGATTGGCCGCCAGTGTCAGGCTGGCCAGGCGGACGCCCCATCGCCCAGTGGTCCCGACTCGACGCCGGCCGCTCCGACGAGCTCGGCACCACCGGAAGCTAACGGGGTAGCGGGTCATGCAGCACCCAGACAAGCAGCACTCAGCCATCCCGTCGCTGGCCCAAGAGCACACACGATGACAGCCCTTGATCGGGCAGGCCGGGCGACGAGCCCAGCCGGTACCGTCCCAAGTCCATCTGCCACGGTTCCTGCCGTCGCGGCACTCACCGCCACCCTCGGTCTCGCCGCCGGCTGCTGGGTTATCGCCATCGATGAGATGCGTGGCATGGACATCGGAGTCGCAACCCGGCTCGGTTCGTTGTCGTTCTTCGTGGCCTCATGGGTCTTGATGATGGCAGCGATGATGCTGCCGGGCGTGATCCCAGCCGTTCTGCGTCGGTCACAGGTCAGGGCGGTCGCGGTGCCGCTGTTCGTCGCTTCCTACCTCGCAGTCTGGACTCTCATCGGCTTGGTGGTCTATGCGCTCTACCGGCCGCATGGGGCCGTCGCCGCCGGCGTTGTCGTGATCGCCGCGGGCGTGTACGAGTTGACGCCTATCAAGCGACACTTCCGTCTCCGCTGCCAGCCAAACAGCCGCTCGGGAATCCTGTTCGGGCTGGACTGTGTCGGATCGAGCATCGGTCTGATGGCGATGCTGGTCATGCTGGGCGCGATGAGTATCACGTGGATGGTGGTGATCGCCGTCCTTGTCGTAGCCCAGAAGCTCCTCCCTCTGAACGCGGCGATCGACGTTCCGTTGGCTCTGGCAATGATCGGTTTCGGTGTCTTCATCATCGCCGCGCCCACGTCGGTCCCCGGGCTCCTACCACCGATGCACGCCATGCCGACGATGTGACCCACCAAGGAGAGAGACAGAAAAGATGACAAGTCACCAGACCGGAACCCGTGAAGAATGGCGCGCCGCGCGCTTGAAACTGCTCGACGCCGAGAAGGCCCACACTCGGCGTGGCGACGATCTGGTCAAGCGTCGCCAGGAGCTGCCCTGGGTGCGGGTGGACAAGGACTACCAGTTCGACACCGACGAGGGCGCGACATCCCTGTCTCACCTATTCCGAGGACGCTTGCAGCTGCTCGTCTACCACTTCATGTTCGGTCCCGAGTACCAGGTGGGATGCCCCGCCTGCTCGGCGATCGCTGACGGCTTCAACGGCTTCATCGTGCACCTGGCCAACCACGACGTCACCCTGCACGTCGTGTCACGGGCTCCGCTTCCGAACATCCAGGCCTACAAGCAGCGAATGGGTTGGACCTTCCCGTGGGCCTCCTCCTACGGCAGCGACTTCAATTTCGACTTCCATGTGTCGCATACCGTCCAGCAGCAGCAATCGGGGGTGAGCGAGTACAACTTCGGCCAATGGAATCCCCGACCGGCGGAAGCCGACTGGGGCCCGGAGCTGGCGTCGCCTGTGGGAACGGACTGGGCGACCTACAGCCGAGAATCGCCCGGCATGAGCTCGTTCGTGATCGACGGCGGCGATGTCTACCACACCTACTCGGCGTACGCCCGAGGCCTGGACAGCTTGTGGGGCATGTACCAGTGGCTAGACCGAGCTCCACTCGGCCGGAACGAGATCGGGCTGTGGTTCCGACGCCACGACGAATACGACAACGACTGATGTGGATGCCATGGCTGACATAACCACTGATACAACTCTACGATAATCGCTCAAGTCCGGGCCGACAGCGGACATGTGGGCGGCATATAAGAGGACCACTCCGCTGGTGTTGCTCCATCACACGGAGGCGAAGTCCGGTGCCAACCGCGTCTCGCCGCCCGCAAGGACCTGCTGGTTAAGAAGAAGAAACTCACCCAGGCGCACGACCGGCTGAACGCCGATCGCCGAAGGATGCCGATGGTCCGTATCGACAAGCTGTACACCTTCGCGGGCCCGAACGGGGGTCGGCCTGCTCGACCTGTTCGAAGGCCGGCCCCAACTGGTAATGCACCACTTCATGTGGCTCTTCGACATCGACGCCGACGGAACCGAGCAACCACGCTACTACAGCTGCTCCTCGGCGGCCGACGGAACCCCCCAGCGCCTGAGGCAACTGCACGTCCGCAACACCACGCTGGTGGCGGTGACTCGGGAGCCGTACGACAAGATCGCCGCGTTCCGCCAGCGGATGGGCTGGACGCTCCCTCGGTACTCCTCGTGGGCCAGCGACTTCAACTACGACTTCCACGCCACCGTCGACGATCGGGACGCCCCGGTGACGATCTTCCACCGCACCGAGGCCGAGCTTGCCGCTGCCGGCATGCCCTACACCGAAAGCCTGCGCGGCGACTGGCCGGGCATCAGCACCTTCCTCCGCGTCGGCGACGACGTCTTCCACACCTACTCCACCTTCGGGCGAGGCATCGAAGAGTTCCACAACGGCGACAACTACCTCGACCTCACCGCCCTTGGACGCCAGGAGGCCTGGGAGGAACCGAAGGGCCGCGTCGCGCCGCTCGGCCTGCACGTCGGGGGCCGCACATGCGCCTCCCCGACGAGTACGACACCTGACGTCAACCCTGCCGTCAAGCACGGTGAAGGCCGGGGCGCCCGACCCCTGCAGGCCCGACTGAAAAGGAGGATGAGAATAGTGAGGTTCGTGATGTTCGTCTGCCCTGACCCGGACATCGAGCGACAGCTCAGCCCAGAGGAAGGCCAAGCGCTTGGCGCTGCCGCCGACGTGTGGCTCAACGAAATGAACAGCCGAGGGGTGCGTGTTCAGGGCGGGCGACTGCGTCCGCCGGAGGAATTCAGGACTTTGCGGATCCGTCATGGGGACTGGCTGGTGGCAGACGGGCCGTTCGCAGAAGCCCAGGAACAGATCATTGGCTACTCAATTCTCGAATGCGCCGACCTGACCGAGGCGATAACGGTGGCTGGCAAACATCCCGTAGCCCAGATCGGGGCAATCGAGCTGAGGGCGTTCTCGACCTAGAGGAGAAGGGCCGCTTTCCCGGCCCGTGGGGAACAGCCGAACGGAGAGTCCCGCTAAGCCGCTGCGGCCAATGGCCCGACGCGAGGACTTCTACCAGGGGCCGGTCGAGCGCCCGCAAGCGGAACGGCGGATTCTGGCGGTGGTCGCAACGGGGTGGTCGATTGGCAGGATAGCGAGGTGGCCGCAGAAACGGGTCTGTAGGAGTCGCCGCGGGGCACTCAGGAAGCCCTGGCGGGCTTCCTCGTCCATGGTGGCTGCGAACTCTGACCGGGCGGTCAAGCCTGCCCCTTCGGGCGGCCTGCGGCCCGGCTTGACCGCCCTGGCCGGTTGGGGGGTGTGGTCGGAGCAGGAAGGTCAGCCAGCAGCCAGCAGGTCGGCGATCTGCTCGATCGGCTTGGCGAAACCGAGGCGCTTGCGGGGCCGGTCGTTCAGCTCGTCAGCCACCGCGTCGAGGAATGCCTCGTCGTGCACGGAGAGGTCGGTGCCCTTGGGGAAATACTGGCGCAGTGTCCGGGAACAGCCCGATCTTTGGCTTCGGCGGGTCGCTCGGAGATGTGGATCATGTCGGGGATGCGGTTCTTGCGCTGCCCCGCCTTGCGGCTCGGGCGGCGCATCGCCCTCCCAGTGCGCAAACACACGGTCAGCTCCCGGCGAAGCCCCCCCTCGACAGCACATACAGCGACTGGTAGATGGTCTCGGTCGACACCCACATCTCCGGCAGGTCGGGGAACTCCGCCCGTAGCCGACCGGCGACCTGCTCGGGCGAGTACCGCAATGCCAGATCCTGCTCCACCTTGGCCCGCAACACCAAGTTGGTGGCCAGCTTCGCCGGCTTCGGGCGCGCGGCGCGATCCCACGCCAGCGCGTGCGCGGTAGTCGCCCGGTAGCGGCCCCGATCATCGGTATTGCGGCGAAGCTCCCGGCTGACCGTCGAAGCAGACCGCCCGATCCGGTCCGCGATCATGCGCACCGACTCACCCGCGGCGATCTCCTCGCGCTCCGCCAAACTCAAGCACCGACCCTTCAAGTACCGGCCACGGCGCGGCCGCACCCCGCCCGCCTCCCGAAGCCACGCCAAACCCCGCCAGCGATGCGTCCCCACAGAAGCCGCCGCGTCAGTCGTGAACTCGCCGCGCTGCATCACCTCCAAAACGGCTGAACAACCCCCCACCATGGCCTCATTGAACCGTGTCATCGCAACTCTCCGATCATGGGGTGTGCTGCGATCACCGCGAGAACCCAAGGAACGCCCAGCGGGAATGGCGCAGGTCAGGGTCAACGCCGGACGGTGAGCGTCCCGTATACCCGCCCGGAACGAAGCCCCGTGGCGGGGGGGTTATGCGGACCGGCCGTGCGGGGTCCAAGGCGAGGCACATCAGGAGGGTGAGAGGCGAACCCCTACGATGGGTGGCGTGCCACTGCGTCGCCTTATTCGGGACCTGAGCGGCCACACTGCGCCCCTGGTACCCGGCGCTCGAGACCCTGGGCATTGACCTGGAGGCCGCCAAGATCCCCAGTGACCTGACCGTGGTGCAGGTCGGAGATCTGGTGCACAAGGGGCCCGACGGGGACGAGGCGGTGGCTCTCGTCGACCAGATGATGTCGGTCTGCAATTCCATGGGACGGTCGACCTTTGATGGTCACAAGCGATTGCTCAACTATCCCGACCGATTGCTCAAGTAGTGCTCAACTACAAACGCGATTGCTCATCTTCAACCGCTCCCTACAGGCGCTGCTCACACGCGGGCCATGTTGGCGAAGCGGGTGAAGTGGTCGAGAAAGGCCAGCTTGGCCGATCCGGTCGGGCCGTTCCTGTGCTTGGACACGATGACCTCGGCCACGCCCCGGTCGGCCGACTCGGGGTTATACACCTCGTCGCGGTAGAGGAACATCACCACATCGGCATCCTGTTCGAGCGAGCCGGACTCTCGTAGGTCGGCGAGAACCGGACGCTTGTCCATGCGGCTCTCCAGGTTTCTGGACAGCTGGGACAGGGCTACGACCGGGACCTCCAGCTCGCGGGCCAGGACCTTCAGGCCCCGGCTGATCTCCGACACCTCGACCTGCCGGCTCTCGGCGGAGTTCCGCCCTGACATCAGCTGGAGGTAGTCGACGATGATCAGGCCCAGGTTCCCCTGGCGAGCCTTCAGCCGCCGGGCTTTGGCCCGCAGCTCCATGACCGTCAGGTTCGGGTTGTCGTCGATGAACAGTGGTGCCTCGCCGAGCCGGCCGATGGCATGGCTGATCTTCGGCCAGTCGCTCTCCACCAGCCGCCCGTTCCTGATGCGGTTGGCGTCCACGCGCGCCTCGGAGACGAGCAGGCGGTTGGTGATCTCGGCATGACTCATCTCCAGCGAGAACAGCAGGACGGGCGTATTGGCCTCCATGGCGGCATGGGCAGCGATGCCGAGGGCGAAGCTGGTCTTGCCCATGGCCGGTCGAGACCCCACGATGATGAGCGCGGACTTCTGCAGGCCGGAGAGTCGCTCGTCGAGGTCCAGGTAGCCGGTGGGCACGCCGGTGACCGCCTCTCCCCGCTCGTAGAGTGCCTCCAGACGGTCCAGGCTGGCCTCGAGCAGGTCCTTCAGCGGACGCAGGGTGTCGCTCGTGCGTCGCTCCGCCACGTCGAAGACCATGGCCTCGGCTCGGTCGACCACCGCGTCGACGTCGTCGGGAACGCTGTAGCCCATCTCGGCAATCTCGCCGGCCACGCCGATGAGCCGCCTGAGCAGGGCGTGCTCCTCGACGATGTGGGCGTAGCGGGCCGCATTGGCGGTGGCGGGTGTCTCGGCCTGCAGGGAGATCAACGCGGCCAGTCCCCCAACCGCGTCGAGTAGTCCGGCGCGGGTCAGCTCGTCGGCGACGGTGACGGGGTCGGCCGGTTCGCCCTGGCCGTAGAGGGACGTGACGGCGTCGAAGATGTGGCCGTGCGCCGGCTTGTAGAAGTCGTCGGCCGAGCACGTCTCCACCGCCGAGGCAATGGCGTCGCGCGACAGGAGCATGGCACCGAGCAGCGATTCCTCGGCCTGGAGGTTGTGCGGGGGGACGCGGGCAACGTTCGAGGGCGTGCTGGCCTGGTGCCCCCCCGCCGGTCGGTTCCGCCGTCGAGCCTCGTCGAAAGAGAACGTCGAGGTCACCATGGCCGTCCCACCCTCGCGGGTGATGCTGTGGACAGGCCAGTGGATCTGCTGGGGATCTGCTGGGGACCAACCGCCGTTTGGTGCCCCCAGCCGACCGACATGTCCACAGGTGTACACCGAAGGTGTGACCGGTAGGCGTGAGAAGCTGGGGATAGATGGCGAGGGGACCGCGCCGTGCGGTCCCCTCGGGTACGGGCGGAAGAGCCGGGATCCGGCGGACTGGCGATCAGCTCTTGACGACCTCGACGGTGATGCGGAACTCGACGTCGCTGTGGAGCTTGACCGGCACCTCGTGGGTGCCGATCGTCTTGATCGGCTCGTCCAGGCGGAGTCGCCGGCGATCGAGGGCGACGCTCGTCTGCTCGACCACCGCATCGGCCACGTCGACGTTCGTCACCGAGCCGAACAGCTTGCCCTCGGCGCCAGCTCTGGCCGGGATACGGATGACCACCGGGACCAAGGTGCGCGCCACCAGTTCGGCGGCCTCCCGGTCCTTGGCGTCGCGCAGGTCGCGTGAGCGCCGCATAGCCCCTGCCTGGTTCGTCACCCCGCGCGTGGCGGCGATGGCGTAGCCCTTCGGCAGAAGGAAGTTCCGGGCGTAGCCGTCGGCCACGTCACAGATGTCCCCCCGCTTGCCGAGATCCTCGAGGTCCGTCCGCAACACGACGCGCATCACGCCTCCACCTCGACGGCCTCGCTCTCGCCGGCGGCTGGCGGGCCGTCAGCTGCCGCGGCGGCCGCCGACGGGGTGCCGGATGCGTCGACCGGCATGGGCCGGTCGCCCCGATCCCCGCGGTCGCCGCGATCCCCGCGATCGCCGCGATCCTCATCGCGACGCCCGCCACCTCGTCCACCGCGACCGGGACCGCGCTCGGACACCGTGCGCTGGGTGTAGGGCAACAGGGCCACCTCGCGGGCGGTCTTGATGGCCACCTGGACATCGCGCTGGTGCTGGGCGCAGTTCCCCGTGACCCGACGAGCCCGGATCTTGCCCCGGTCGCTCATGAAGCGGCGGAGGACGTTCACGTCCTTGTAGTCGACCCATTCGACGTGGTCCTTGCAGAAGATGCAGACCTTCTTTTTGCCCCGCGGGCGGGTGTCCTTGACGGCGCGCTTGCCGCGATCCCGATCGTTGTTCCGTGCCATCAGAAAGGCTCCTCGTCGTACTGGTATCCGCCACTGGCCGGCTCGTTCGCGCTGGGCTGGCTCGGGGCCGCAGCGCCGGACCCGTTGGCCGCACCGCCGCCTCCACCGCCGGCGCTGCCGCCACCGGCGGCGTCGGGGCTGCGGCGCTCATTGCGCGTGATCGCCGTGGTGGCGAAGCGCAGGCTCGGTGCCACCTCGTCGGCGACGATCTCGATCTTGGAACGCTTCTCGCCGTCGGCGTTCTCCCAGCTGCGCTGCTCCAGCCGGCCGGAGACCACCACCCGGGTGCCGCGATTGAGGGACTGGGCGGCGTTCTCGGCCAGGTTGGCCCAGCACACGACGTCGAAGAAGGACGTCACCTCGTTCCACTCCTGGGTCTGGCGGTTCTGCCAGCTCCGGTTCACGGCCACACCGAAGCTGGCCGTGGCCTGCCCCGACGGGGTGAACCGCAGCTCGGGGTCGCGGGTCAGGTTTCCGACGATCGTCACACTGCTGCTGTTCGCCATGTCATGCTCCGTTCGCGTTCGGGCCCGTCGCCGCACTCTCCGTGCTCGACGTCCGGGCCGCTCGGCCGGCCACCTTGTCCGGCAGCCGGATCACCTTGTGGCGGACGACCTCGTCCGCGAGTCGGAGCGTCCGGTCGAGCTCGTCCATCACAGCTGGCTCGGCGGTCGTCTCGATCAGCACGTAATAACCCTCGCTGCGATGGTTGACCTCATAGGCGAAGCGGCGCTTCCCCCACCGGTCCACCTTCCCGACGGTCCCACCGGCGCCAGTGATAAGGGCGGTCGCCCGGTCGATCGCCGCCCGGATGACCTCGTCCTCCCGACCAGCGTCGAGGATGACCATGACTTCGTAGGGCCTCATAGGCCGACACCACTTCCCTGTGGACCCGGCCGTGACGGCATCGGGGCTCCGGGATCTCCGGAGCAGGGTTTCAATTGATCGTGCATTCTACCCGAGTGGCGGGTGACAGCCAGGCGAGCGAACAGATGACCGATGGGCATGGCACCATCCTGCCATCCGGGTGTGACCGTCAGCCCGCTGGTCCCAGGGGCCAGGCACGCAAAGACCGGCCACCCAGTGGGTGACCGGTCTCCGGGCAGGATCAGCGCTTGTGGAGCAGGCCCTTCACCTTGTCGGCGGCGTCGGTCATGGCTTTCTGCAGCTTGCCAGACGCCTGATCGACCTTGCCCTCCCGCTTCAGGTCATCGTCTCCGGTGACAGCACCGGTAGCCTCTTTCATTCGGCCCTTGGCCTCGTCTGCGTTCGGCATGGTGCAGCCTTTCCCCATCGTTGTGTGGCCAGAGGATGCCCGCCCGACGACCAGATCAAACCTCCCAGTGCGCCGACTCCGGTAGGGCCGCCATCAGCGCGGCCGCCACCTCGTCGCGAAGGTGGTAGGTCTCAGCGTCGGCCGGAAACTGACCGCGGCGGACGTCAGCGGCGTAGGCGGCCACGCCCGCCACCGCCACGCGCTTCACGTCGGCGTACACCCGCACGAACTTCGGGTGTATCCGGTCCTCCAACCCGATGACATCGTGCATCACGAGCACCTGCCCGTCGCAGTGCCGGCCGGCTCCGATCCCGATGGTCGGAACCGGGACCATCTCGGTCACCATACGCGCCACCTCCGCCGGCACCCCTTCGAGCACGATGGCGAAGCAGCCGACGGCCGCCAGGACCTTGGCGTCGTCGATCAGCCGGTGGGCCGTGTCGATCTCGCGGCCCTGAACCTTGAACCCCCCCATGGCGTGCAGGGACTGCGGGGTGAGTCCGAGGTGCCCCATCACCGGAATCTCGGCGTCGACCAGCGCCTCGATCACGCTGGCCCGCTTCTGGCCGCCCTCCAGCTTGACGGCCTGGGCCCCGGCCCGGATGAGCCGCCCCGCGTTCCTCACCGCTTCCGCCCGACCCGTGTGGTAGCTGAGCCACGGGAGGTCGGCCACCACCAACGGGGCGGGCCGAGCCCGGGCCACGGCGGCAGTGTGGTGGACCAGGTCGTCGATGGTGACCTGGAGCGTGTCGTCGTAGCCCAGCACGGCCATGGCCACCGAGTCGCCGACCAGGATCATGTCGACTCCGGCCTCGTCGGCGATACGCGCCGTCGGAGCGTCGTACGCCGTCACCATCACCAGCGGATCCCCCGCGCCCTTCCGAGCGCGCAGAGCCGGGACCGTCACAGAAGTGACCACCGTGTCCTCCCTCGTCGTCGAACAACTGACCGTCCAGCGCCACGAGGCTGCCGGCGGAGCACCCGACTCTATCCTCGGACGCATCGATCGTGTCGAGCGGGCCTGCGAGAGCTGTGGGTCGGTCACCGCCGACGGCGCGGCCGTCCACCGCCTCTACCTGCTCCCTGACCTGGTGCGGCAGGACGAGGTGGAGTGGTGGTGCTGGTCGCAGTATCCCCACGACGAGGCGGGTTGATGTCGATTTCCCGGCGGGCGGGCGCCCGGCCCCTGCCCTGTCACCGGGCCCGGAGCGGCTAACCCGACGGTGCTGTCGTCACCGTGCTCGTTTGCCCCCTGCTCGTCGGTGTGGTGGCGGTCGTCGTCGGCGTCGTGGTGGTGGTGGTGATCGCCTGACTGGGGAGCGTCGTGGTGGTGGCCACCAGTCCCTGCGGGAACTGCAAGACTCCCGGCGCCGGTGGCGTCAGGGTGGTGCCCGCCAAGTTGTAGGCGGGGGTGAACGAGCCCTTGTACCCGGGCTCGGCCCGGATTGCCGCGGCCATGTAGGTGCGCCACAGCTGGGCCGGCGTGTCTCCCCCCTGCACGCTCTTCAGACCGCGGAAGTTCACCATCGGTTGGTTCCCCTGCGGGTAGCCCATCCAGATCCCGGTCGTCAGCTTCGGCGTGTAGCCGATGAACCAGGCGTTGGCGGAGTTGTCCGTCGTCCCTGTCTTCCCGGCGATCGAGTTCCCGACGCCCCGGGCCGCCCCGCCTGTCCCATACAGCACGACCTGCTGCAGCACGTAGGAGACGATGTCGGCCTGCGGCGCGGTAAGGGCCCGGCGCGTGGTATGCACCGGGAGCGGGAGGGGCTTGCCATCGGCTCGCGTCACCTTGGTGAACAGGATCGGTGAGTTGTACACGCCCCGGTCGGCGAACGTGGCATAGGCGGCGGTCATCTCCAGGGGGGACACGTCGGCGGTACCGAGCACCTGTGACGGGTAGGCGCCCACCAGCTCCTTGGGATCGATGCCGAGGGCGGCGGCCATGGCGTCGAGGTTCTGGGCGCCTAGCTTCTCCACCACCTGCGCGTACACGGTATTGATGGACTGGGCGGTGGCGGCGATCAGACTGGTGTTCAATCCGGCCGCCTCACCCTCGAAGTTGGTCACCGACCACGGCGTGCCGTTCGCGTTGCCGTGCGGCACGACCACCTCCGGCGGGGCAGGGAAGGTCGACTGCACCGAGTACCCGGCCTTCACCAGGTAGGCGAGCATGAACGCCTTGAACGTCGACCCGGCCTGCCGCCCGCTGCCGCCTCCCTCCGTGCCCAGCGCCAAGTTCACCTGGGCGCCCGGGTAGCCGCCGTCGTAGCCCTTCCCGCCGATCATCACCTTCACCGCCCCGGTGTCGTCGAGGGAGACGAGGGCCGCGGCGGGATCACCCTTGCTCGGATCCAGCGCGGCGCGGTTGGTGCCGTACACCGCGTTGTAGCCGTCGGTCTGCAGCGTCGGATCGAGCGTCGTCGTGACCCGCAGACCGCCCGTGTCCACCATGGCCGCGCCGTACGTGGCCACCAGCTGCTGGTGCACGGCGTCGAGGAAGTACGCATCCCCCGGCAGCGACTCGTCTCCGGCCGTCGATGCCGCCGCCTGCGGGAGCACGTAGCGGCCGAAGGGAGTGGCCTCGACCTGCCGGGCCTGCGTCGAGGTGATCTGGTGATCGCGGATCAAGGCGTTGAGCGTGTCGGTCTGATGGGCCCGGGCCAGGGCCGCATCGTGGGCCGGGTCGGCGTTCTCGGGCTCGCGGATCAGCCCGGCGAGCAGCGACGCCTCCGGCAGCCCGTCCTGACCGACTGGCTTGCCGAAGTACGCCTCCGACGCCGCCTGCACGCCGTACGCGCCCCGCCCCAAGTAGATGGTGTTCAGATAGCTGTCGAGGATCTGGTCCTTGGTCTCGGAGTGGGCCAGCTTCACCGCGATGGCCGCCTCCCGGATCTTGCGGGTAACCGTGCGCTGCGAGTTCAAGTACGTCTGCTTCACGTACTGCTGGGTGATGGTGGAACCACCCTGGAGGGTGTTGCCCCGCAGGTTAGAGATCAGCGCTCGGATGATGCTCACCGGGTTGATCGCCCCCTCGGTGAAGAAATGCCGGTCCTCGGTCGATACCACCGCGTGCACGAGGATGGGCGGCACCGCCTTGTAGGGGACGTTGACGCGGTTCTGCACCTGGTACGAGGTCAGCTGGTGGCCGGCGTCGTCGTAGATGAACGTGGTCTGCGGCAACGGCGCGGCCTGCGGCAGCGACACGCGCGACAAGGCGAAGAAGCTGCCGGCCACCAGGGCGAACCCCAGCAGCCCGATGACGAACAATGGCCGCCGCCAGCGCCACAGGAGGCTGCGGCGGCGTCCTCCGGCCCGTCGACGGGGCTGGCGACCGGCCGGGCGACCGGCTCGGCGGCTGGCGGGGCGGCCCGTCGACCGAGGTGGTCGTTGGCCCGCCCGGGAGCGGGCAGGGCGGGGACGGCCCGCAGCCGGTGTTCGGTCGGGGCTGGTGTTGGTGTTGCGGCTGGTGTTGGTGTTGCGGC
Organism: Acidimicrobiales bacterium; assembly: GCA_965276635.1. GTDB lineage: Bacteria > Actinomycetota > Acidimicrobiia > Acidimicrobiales > Palsa-688 > CBDIBC01. The sequence goes on from CBDIBC010000005.1 coordinate 1,399,444, forward strand.
TGGTGTTGGTGTTGCGGCTGGTGTTGGTGTTGCGGCTGGTGTTGGTGTTGCGGCTGGTTCCTGCTCGGGGCGCCGATGGCTTGTCGGTGCTGCTCCGCCGGTTCGTGGCCCTGTCCGCACCGGTCTTGTCCGCCCCCGTCCTGACGGTGGGCGAGTCGGCGGCCCGCCGCTGGCGGGCAGCGTGGGGGCGGGGGGTGAGATCGGACCGCGCAGGACGGGTCTGACCTCCCCGGCGGGACGAAAGTCCGTCAGGTGGCACGGTGGGTCGGGACAGTACGGTTGGTAGGGCGCGGAGGGGACGGCGGCGCCAGCGGCCAGGGTACCCACTGCACCAGTGGCGGCCGGTTCAGGTCAGTAGGCCGTCTCGGTCGGCCGGCCGTCGGTCAGGGGCTCACCCGAGTCTGGTCGCGAGAGTCCGGGTCGTGTAGCTCAGGTCGTGGGTGTCAGCGGCTCTGGCTGGCGCGTGCCCGGCGGCCGCCGAGCGTGAAGGTCTGGGCCAGGTGGTTCCATGAGCAGCTTGGGCAGACCTCGACGACATAACATGTCAGATCCGCAGTGCTCTTGGTCAGCTTGGCCAACTCCGACCGGCTGGTCACGCACTTCCCGCTGGGGGGTAGGCGGGGCCCGAACACGTAGGAGACCAGGCGTACCTTGGCCTCCTCGCAGATCGGGCACTCCTCTCGGGTGTCCTCGCCGACGTTCGTCGCTGCTCGCAGCAGCTCGGGATGCGCATCGCAGACATCGAGGCGAGACAGGCGTCCTTTTCGAAACTCGCTGATGATGGCGTTGCGCGCCAGCCGGTAGTCGATACCGCCGCCACCGGCAGCGCCCTTCGCTGCTCCCCGCAGCGACTCGGGTCGGAAGCTCATCACCGCAGCACCCTACCGCCCGTGCTCCGCCGGCAACCCTGGCCGTCCGGTTTCGGCAACGGTGGGGCGGCGAGGCTGCCCTCGGTCGACACGCCAGGTGGTCGACTGGCCGCCGGCTGCTGGGGTCGGGGGTGGGGACCTTAAGCGGGCGGGGCGGGCGCCGGGCCGGTCGGCGGCGTGGGTGTGGCGGGCGCCGGCGGGGCCGGGTGTGGGCGTGGCTTCGGTGGTGGTCAGAGCAGCTTTGGCGCGGTCTTGGTCATCCGCACGCCCTTCCGGCCGAGCTTGGGCGCGACTTTGGGTCGCCGACGACCCAGATCGCGCCCGACCTCTCGAACGGCTGACCAAAAGCGCGCCCAACCTCGCCACTGCGACTGCGTCTGCGACTGCGACTGCGACTGCGACTGCCACTGCGACTGCGACTGCCACTGCCACTGCCATGCGACTCGACGGCCCACGGCCCCACGGCCCCACGGCGACACCACAGGCCCGTGGCCCAGACGACGGCCCGCCACGTAGGCCGGGTATGAGGTCGCGGGCGTGCTTGGTGGTGCTACCCCGGCCTGGTGGCCCACGGCGGGCTAGATCCGAAGGCGGGCGTCGACCAGACGGGCGTCGGTGCCGATACTCGCGATATGAGATATCGAATCGATACGTCGATACGCTAAGATCGCATTCGTGCTCGAACTGGCCATCCTCGGTCTGCTCAAACAGCAGGAGCTGCATGGCTACGAGTTGAAGAAGCGCCTCCTCGACACGCTGGGGCCCGGCGGGGTGGTGTCCTTCGGCTCGCTGTATCCCGCCCTCGGCCGGCTGGAGCGGGCCGGCGCGGTGGCGGCGGTGGCGCCCGAACCCCCCGCTGCCCGTGCTCCGATGACGGGATCCATCAGCGGCGAGCTGGCCGCCTTCCGGACCCGCGGGATCGCCAGACGGGGCGGCCGGACCAAGAAGGTCTATGCCATCACCGCCCGGGGTGAGGAGCTGTTCGCAGAACTGCTCGCCGCCGACACCGAGTCGAGTCGGGACGACCGGCTGTTCAACCTGCGGCTGGCCTTTGCCCGCTACCTCCCGGCCGAGGCGCGTCTGGGCCTCCTCGAGCTGCGCCGCGCCCACCTCACCGAGCGCCTGGGCCGCCTGGCTGCCCGCCTCCGGAGCGGCAAGGGACCGCTCGATGCCTATGGGCGCAGCCTGATCGATCACGACCGCCAGGCCACCGAGCACGACATCTCGTGGATCGACCAACTCATCGCCTCCGAGCGCCAGCCGGCGATCTCGGAGCCCGAACCGGTTGGTGCCGCGGCGCTGGTCGTCGAAGCCCCGGCCGCCGTGTGCGCCCTGCCGGACCCGCCCGACGCGGCGCCTACCCCGGCATCGACGGCCACCCCTGCCGCCATCCCGGCCACCCCTGCCTCCACCTCGGCCACCCCGCCGACCTCTGCCGCCACCCCGGTCGCCACCCCGGCGGCCACCTTGATGGCCCCGACCACAGCCTCGATCGAACCGACGCAGTTGTGCCGCCTCGATCGACCCAGCCTGTCGGGCCTGCGCTCGGCCGGACGCCCCGGCGCGACTTGGCCTCCGGACGCCGACCATTCCCCCAACGCCGACCACTCCCCCAGCCTTCGCCAAGGTCCCCGCCCCAGCCGAGATCCCCGCCCCAGCCAAGGCCCCTGCGCCAACGAGCACCCCAGCTCTGATCGACTACCCAACCCGCCCAGCCCCCGTGCCGGGCGCCTCCAGGAGGAATCCAACGTATGAGTACCACGATCCGGGTCGCCGTTGCCGGCGTCGGCAACTGTGCCAGCTCGCTCATCCAGGGCGTCCAGTACTACCGCAACGCTGACCCGGACGAGTCCGTCCCCGGCCTGATGCACGTGGTGCTGGGCGGCTACCACGTGTCCGACGTGGACTTCGTGGCTGCCTTCGACGTGGACGCGGCCAAGGTCGGCCTTGACCTCGGCAAGGCCATCTTCTCGGGCCAGAACAACACCATCCGCTTCGCTCCCGTCGGCGACCTCGGTGTCAGCGTCCAGCGGGGACCGACCTTCGACGGCCTGGGCAAGTACTACCGGGAGACCATCGAGGAATCCCCCGCCGCGCCCGTGGACGTGGCTGCCGTGCTCGAGGAGTCCCGGGCTGACGTGCTCGTCTCCTACCTCCCCGTCGGCTCTGAAGAGGCCCAGAAGCACTACGCCCAGGCCTGCCTGGATGCGAAGGTGGCGTTCGTCAACGCCATCCCCGTCTTCATCGCCAGCGACCCCGTGTGGGCCAAGAAGTTCACCGAGGCCGGTGTGCCGATCGTCGGCGACGACATCAAGAGCCAGGTGGGCGCCACCATCGTGCATCGCATCCTGGCCCGGTTGTTCGAGGACCGTGGCCTGGTCCTCGACCGCACCTACCAGCTCAACGTGGGTGGCAACATGGACTTCAAGAACATGTTGGAGCGGGAGCGGCTGGAGTCCAAGAAGATCTCGAAGACCCAGTCGGTGACCAGCCAGATCGAGGCCGGCATCTCCGCCGACGATGTCCACATCGGCCCGTCGGATCATGTGCCGTGGCTCGACGACCGCAAGTGGGCGTACATCCGCCTCGAGGGCCGGAACTTCGGTGACGTCCCCTTGAACATCGAGCTCAAGCTGGAGGTGTGGGACTCCCCGAACTCCGGCGGGGTGATCATCGATGCCGTCCGCTGCGCCAAGGTGGCCAAGGACCGCGGCATCGGCGGCCCGTTGCTCGGCCCGTCCGCCTACTTCATGAAGAGCCCGCCGGTGCAGTACCACGACGACCAGGCCCACCAGATGGTCGAGGACTTCGCCGCCGGCGACAGCCGGTAGCGCCGCCTCACCGCGGTCCCTGGGGCACACTGGCGGCGTGCCGACCGACAACGCCGCCGCCTGGGACCGATTCGCCGACTCGTACCAGGCCAGCGCCCAGCTCCCGACGTCGGTCGCCCATTACGGCCCGGACATCCCGACCGAGGCGGACCTCCGCCTCCTCGGGGACCTGAAGGGCAAGCGGGTGCTGGAGCTGGGATGCGGCGGCGCCCAGTGCGCCATCGCCTTCGTCAAGGCCGGCGCCACGGCGATCGGCGTCGACTTCTCTGCCGCACAGCTGGCGTTTGCCCGACGCCTCTGCGAGCGCGAGGAGGTCAGGGTGGAGCTCCGCCACGGCGATCTGGCCGACCTGGCCTTCCTGCGGGCGGACAGCATCGACCTGGTCTTCTCGGCCTACGCGTTCGGCTACCTCGAGCGCCTCGACCGGGTGTTCCGCCAGGTGCACCGGGTGCTGCGCGTCGGCGCCCCGCTCGTCTTCAGCCTCCCCCACCCGGCTTACGCCATGATCGACGACGACGCCGACCCGCCGCTCCTGGTGCGTCGCAGCTACTTCGACCGCAGCCCGCTCGACTACGACCGGGACGGGGCCGCCTTCAGCGAGTACCGCCACACCTTCGGCGACCTCTACATGAGCCTGGCTCGAGCCGGGTTTCGCGTGGACTCGATCCTCGAGCCCGAGCCGTTGGGGGCCGGGCCGCGCAGCCCGCACTGGCGCGAGGCGTTCACCATGGTGCCGCGCACCCTGATCGTCCGGGCTCGCAAGGAGGGCAACTGAGTCGTCGGGCAAAGGGCGCGGATGAGCCGCGGCCCGTCGCGGCCACGGGCCATTCTGGTGCCCGCAATAGTGGAGATACCCACCATTCCGGGCACCAGAGTCGTCACCGGGTGGATGACTGGCGGTCCTGCCACCAGGCGTCCAGGCGCCGGCCGGCCTCCTCTGGGCCGAGGGGGCCTTCCTCCAGGCGCAGCTCGAGCAGGAAGCCGAGGGCGTCGCCGACGTCCCGGCCGGGGCGCAGGCCCAGGCGGGCCATGACCGCGTTGCCGTCCAGGTCGGGACGGATGGCAGCCAGCTCCTCGTGGGCCTGCAGCTCGGTGATGCGCGCCTCCAGCTCGTCCATGCGCCGGGCCAGCGAACGGGCCTTAGCTGCGTTCCTGGTCGTGCAGTCGCACCGGGTGAGCTCGTTCAGGCGGCCCAGGTCCGGGCCGGCGTCGCGGACGTAGCGGCGCACGGCGGCGTCGGTCCAACCCATCTGGTAGGTGTGGAAGCGCAGGTGCAGCTCGACCAGGCGGGTGACGGTCTCCACGTCCGCTGTCGGGTACTTGAGCGCCCGGAGCCGGTCTCGGGTCATGCGGGCGCCGACTACCTCGTGGTGGTGGAAGGACACCTGGCCCTTGGCCCCGAACGAGCGCGTCTTGGGCTTTCCGACGTCGTGGAAGAGGGCGGCCAGGCGCAGGATGCGCTCTGGTGAGGTCTTCTCTACCACGGCGATGGTGTGGGCCAGCACGTCCTTGTGGCGATGGATGGGGTCCTGCTCGAGGGCCAGGCCGGGCAGCTCGGGCAGGAACTCCTCGGCCAGGCCGGTCTGGACGAGGAACCACAGGCCGGCGCCGGGCGCGGTTACGACCATCAACTTGTCCAGCTCGTCGCGGATGCGCTCGTCGGAGACGATCTCCAGGCGGTCGCGCAGGGCCACGACGGCGGCGATCAGCTCGGCGTCAGGGGTCAGGCCGTAGCCGGCGAGGAAGCGGGCGGCGCGCAGCATCCGCAACGGGTCGTCGTTGAACGACTCGGCCGGCTCGAGGGGTGTGCGCAGCCGTCCGGCGCCGAGGTCGCTGACCCCGTCGAACGGGTCGATCAGCGCCAGATCCGGCAACGACAGGGCCATGGCGTTGACGGTGAAGTCCCGCCGGGACAGGTCGGCTTCGATGGCGTCGGCGAAGACCACGTCGGGCTTGCGGGAGTCGGGCTGGTACGCCTCCGCCCGGTGGGTGGTGATCTCCATCTTCCGACCGACCCCAGACGGGGTGGGGGCCGTGATGCCGATGGTCCCGAAGCGCTTCCCCTGGGTCCACACGGCGGCGGCCCATCCGTCGACGATGCCCTCGATCTGGTCGGGGCGGGCGTCGGTGGTGAAGTCCAGGTCACCGTCGTCGTGGAGGCGTCCGAGCACGGCGTCGCGGACGACGCCACCGACCAGGTACAGCCGCTTCCCCGCCGACGCGAAGCGTTCGGCCAGCTCGCTGGTCTCTTCGACCAAGGGAAGGAGGCGCTCGGGGATCACGGCGCTTCACCCTACCGTTGGCCTGCGAGGGCCCCCCGACGGTTTCGCACCAGCTGAGCGGGCTGAGCCGGCGGGCTCGGAAAGTGGGGCTCAGCCCGTGGTGAGGAGGCCGGCCTGCTGGAGCGCCACCCGGAAGTCGTGCGGGTTGCTGGCCGCGGCCAGGGCCGAGCGCAGGCTCACGTCGCCGCCCTTGAAGAGGGTGAACAGGCTCTGGTCGAAGGTCTGCATGCCGTGGTACTCGCCGTCGGCGATCAGCTCCTCGATGCTCTCGCCCTGGGCGCCGGAGGGGTCGACGATCCGGTCGGCGATGCGGCCGGTGACGACCATGGCCTCGATGGCGGGAACCCTCCCCTCGCCTGCAGCCCGGCCGACGAGCCGCTGGCTCACCACGCCGCGCAGGACGCCCGCCAGGGCGAGGCGCACCTGGTGGTGCTGGAAGGGTGGGAAGAAGTCGACGATGCGATTGATGGTCTCGGTGGCGTTGGTCGTGTGGAGGGTGGAGAGCACCAGGTGGCCCGTCTCGGCGGCGGTGAGGGCGGCGCCGACGGTCTCGGTGTCGCGCATCTCGCCGATGAGGATCACGTCGGGGTCCTGGCGGAGGATGCGGCGCATGGCCTGGGGGTAGTCGGTGGTGTCGGCGCCGATCTCGCGCTGGCTGACGATGGAGCGCTTGTCCGGGTGAAGAACCTCGATGGGGTCCTCGATGGTGATGATGTTGGCCGACCGGGTCTGGTTGATGTGGTCGATCATGGCGGCGAGCGTCGTCGTCTTGCCCGATCCGGTCGGGCCGGTGACGAGGACCAGGCCCCGGTGCTCCTCGGCCAGGCGGGTGACGACGGGGGGCAGTCCAAGGTCCAGGGCGGAGAGGGCGGCGGGCAGGACGCGGCGCAACACCATGGCCGCCGTGCCACGCTGGCGGAAGGCGTTCCCGCGGAAGCGGCCGAGGCCGGCCACGGACACGGAGAAGTCGGCTTCTCCCGTGCGGTGGAACTCCTCGATGCGCTCGACGGGCATCACCACGCGGAGGGCCTCTTCGATGTCGCTGTTGTCGACGATGCCGAACGGGGCGGGTCGCAGCTCGCCGTTGACGCGGATGCGTGGTGGCGAGCCGGCCTTCACGTGAAGGTCGGATCCGTCGAGCTCAGCGACGTGGGAGAGGATGGCCTGAAGATCGAGCACTACCAGATGATCGGCATCCGGTTGAGCGGTCCTGAGCGCGTCCCGTCAAGAATCTCACTCAGGGAGGTGGATACGGCGCGCCGCATCGACCATCGGGCGCCCTGGTCCGCCGGTGGTGGACCGCTCCGGGCGCACGTCGCGGCCGGCCAGAGCCGCCACCGAGGCGGCGGTGGAGGCGGCCAGGGCGTCGAGATCGTAGCCGCCCTCCAACACGACCACCCGCCGCCCGGCAGGCACGAGCGGGACCAGCCGAGTGACGAGATCGGCGAAATCACCGGACGAAAGCGACAGGCCCGTGAGCGGGTCGGCCCGGTGGCCGTCGAAGCCGGCGGACACGATCAGCCAGGTGGGGTCGACCCGTGCGGCGACGGGCACGATGATGTCGTCGCACGCCCCCAGGTAGACGTCCCCGGTGGCCCCTGCGGGCAAAGGGACGTTGATCGTGGCCCCCGTCCCTGCCCCCTCCCCTACCTGGTCGAGCCACCCGGTGCCCGGGTAGAGCGGCCACTCGTGCAACGACACGTACGTCACCCGGCCGTCACCGTAGAACGCGTCCTGGGTGCCGTTGCCGTGGTGGGCGTCGAAGTCGACGATGAGCACCCGCTCGCCCTGCTGAGCCAGGACCGCAGCCCCGACGGCCACGTTGTTCACCAGGCAGAAGCCCATGCCTCGCGCGGGCGTGGCGTGGTGACCGGGTGGGCGCACGGCGACGAAGGCGGCGTCGGCCTCTCCTGCCCGGAGGCGCTCGCTGGCGTCGATCACCGCGCCCGCGCCGACCAGCGCCGCCTTCCAGGACGGCGACGATACGGGGGTGTCGGCGTCGAGGGCTGCGCCCTCCGACGCGCAGAGCCGTTCGACGGCGTCGAGGTAGGGCGGGGTGTGGACCAGCTCCAGCTCTGCCCGCCGGGCGGGGCGCGGGGTCACGGTGATGATGGCATCGGTCACCTCGGACGAGCCCAGTCCTCGGCGGACCGCGTCGAGCCGGGCGGGGCGCTCGGGGTGGCCGCGACCGGTGTCGTGGTCGGCGGACGCCGGGTGCATCGCCACCAGGATGGATCCGCGGGGAGGCTCGCGGACGGCACGCACACGGTTCAGCGTAGGCCCGGCATTCCTGGCGCCGACGCCGAGCGGGGGGAGAGTACCCTCGATGTGCCGTGGGAAATGGTCTCGATCGCTCGTCCGCCAGGTCGGCCGACGTGCTGCAGTGGGGTGGTGAACGGGCCCGGGCAGGAACGTGGCGGGGTGACCGGACGATCGCCATGCTGATGCCGATCCCCGACGCGCCGGTGCCGTCGGCGGCCTTCCTGCGTCACTGCCTCGAGACCCTGGCCCGCCGCGGCTATCACCGGGTGGTGACCGGCGCCTTGTCGCCGGTCGAGCAGGCGGGCTTCCTGGCCGCCGGCTTCGACGTGGAGGAGCGCCTGCACCTACTCGGTGTCGACCTGCACGAGGGCGTGGTCGTACCGCCCGGCCCCCGCCTGTTGCGCGCCGGGCGGACCCGCCGGGACGCAGTGCTGGCCATCGACCGGGCCGCGTTCGACCCGTTCTGGCAGTTCGACGACAACGGCCTGACCGACGCGGTGAACGCCACCCCGCACACCCGGTTCCGGGTGGCGGTCGACGACGGCGACGTGGTGCTCGGCTATGCCATATGCGGGCGGGCAGGGACGCGTGGCTTCGTGCAGCGCCTCGCCGTGGACCCCGAGAGCCATCGCCAGGGCACCGGGCGCCGGCTGCTGCTCGACGGCATGCGCTGGATGCGCCGCCACGGCGTCCGCCGGGCAATCGTCAACACCCAGATCGGCAACGATCCCGCGCTCAATCTCTACCGCGCCGTCGGGTTCACCGACGAGCCCACCGGCTTGTCGGTGCTGTCCACCGGCCTGCCATGAGCGTCGGGTGGTGGCGGCTCGCAGCCGTGCTGGCGCTGCTCGCTGTGGCGGCGGTGGTGCCGACGGCTCGGCTGGCGCCGGCCGCCGCGGCCACTCCGGGTCTGGCGCTGCTCGACCAGTCGTCGTTCGTGCAGTCGAGTGGGACCTTCCGGATTCGCCTGGCCGTCCCGGCCTCGGCGTCCGAGACGATCGACGTTCGCGTCCTGGCGCGCCTGACCACCCGCACCGACTTCGACCGGGCCCTCGGGGGCCAGACGACCGGCCGCCCCATCTACGACCCGGGCGCGGTCGTGTCGTCGCTGCCGGTCGACCCCGCCGGTGGGATCGACCTCGAGATCCCGATCAACACCAACTCCTCGACCGGCTCCCTGCCCACCTTCAATGCCCGCTCGGGGAGCAGTGTCTACCCCCTCCGCCTGCAGCTGTACCAGGACGGCTCGCCGGTGGGGGCACCGCTCGACACCTTCCTCATCTACGCATCGGGTCCCGCCACCGCCACCGACTTCCCCCGACTCTCGGTCTCGGTCACCCTGCCCGTCCGCCAGCCGACATCGGTGGATGCCGCCGGGGACACGGTTCCGTTGTCGGCCGCCGACGCGTCGGCCCTCGGCGACGAGGTGACGGCCCTGGCTGCCCATGGCGACGTTCCGGTCACCTTGGGAGTCGGGCCGCAGACCGTCGAGGCGTTGGCGGCAGGTTCGGGTGCCGACCGCGCCACCGTCTCGGCGCTGGCCGCGATCCTGCGAACCGGGGGCGACGAGGTGGTGGCGGCGCCCTACGTGCCGCTGAACCTGCCAGGGATAGCCGCGGCCGGACTGGCTTCGGAGGTAGCCACCCAGACAGCCGCGGGCGCGGCTGCCCTCTCCGCCCGTCTGGGCCGTGCCCCCAGCGCAGCGACGTGGAGCATCAGTGGGGGCCTGGACCCGGCGACGCTGACCACGGTGGCGGGACTGGGTGCCGACCGACTGATCGTCCCGCCCGGCGATCTGACCGCCCTGCCCCAGGACCTGCCGCAGACCACGTTCGCCCAACCGGCCGTCGTTGCCTACCGCAACACGCGTGTGGCCGCCTACGCCGCCGATGGCGGCCTGGCCGCGCACTTCGTCAACGGCGGTGACCAGGTGCTGGCTGCCCACCAGCTGCTCGCCGAGCTGTCCATGGTCCAGTTGGAGACGCCCGGCAAGACCCGGGGTGTCGCCGTGGTGGCCCCGGCGGGCTGGCATCCGAACGCCGCCTTCCTCGACGCCCTGCTCGGCGGGCTGCGGGCGAACCCGCTGCTGGCGCCGGTCACCGCCGACGGGCTCTTCGCGGCCGTGGCGCCGGCGACGGAGGCCCGCGCTCCCCTCGAGCGGGGCCTGACCGCGACCAAGGATGCGGCGGCCATCCCCGACGTCGGCGCGCTGCGCTCGGCCCGCACCCAGCTGGCGGGCTTCGAGGCCATCGTCGCGCCGGGTGTGAGCCAGTCGACCGTCTACGGTCGGCGGATCCTGGCGGCCGAGGCGGTCGACCTGAGCAGCGGGTTGCGGAGTCGGATCCTGGCCGGGCTCGTCGGCACCATCAAGCGGATCGAGCGCAGCATCTCGTTGCCCGGATCCTCGTCGATCACCCTGACAGCCAGGCAGGGCAATGTCCCGCTCACCGTGCTGTCCGACCCCTCCCTCGCCGCTCGCCTGGAGCTGCGCCTCACCAGCCAGAAGCTGGTCTTTCGGCCGTACACGCCGCCCGGCGGTCGCTGCACGGTGCAGGGCGAGACGACGATGGTGTGCGAGCTGCGGCTGACCAGCGAGGCGACGACCATCAAGGTCCCGGTCGAGGCCCGCACGAGTGGGGTGTTCACCCTGCAGGTCGTCTTACAGTCGCCGGGCGGGGCCGTGGTGCTCGGCGCCAACCGTGACACCGTGCGCAGCACCGTCGTCTCGGGGGTCGGCGTGGTCCTCATCGTCCTGGCTGCACTGGGTCTGGCGTTCTGGTGGATCCGGAACTTCCGCCACGGCCGTCGGGCCCGCGACCTGGTCGATCCCGACACGGCGGAGATCGCCCTGCCGGAGGTGGCCGAGGCCCGGGGTCATCGCCCCCCACCGCTCCCCGAGGACCAGGCCATCTCGGACTTCTTCGCCTCTCCCCCGCCGCGCTATCCGGACGTGTCACCATCCGGACCGGCTCGTGGTCCGAACTCCTGAGGACGTCATCCGGGCGTCATCCGAACGAAGGGGAGACATGCCTGGGATCCGCGTGGTCACCGACAGTGCCTGCGACCTGCCTGACGCCACCCTCGCGGAGCTCGGCATAGGCCTGGTGCCATTGCGGATCCGTTTCGGGGCCGAGGAGCTGGTCGACCGCACGGAGCTGTCCACCAAGGAGTTCTGGTCGCGGTGCGCATCGACGCCCGGGCTGCCCGAGACCTCGGCGCCGTCGCCGGGCATGTTCGCCGAGGCGTTTGCCCGGATGGCGGAGGAGGGTGCCACCGGCGTCGTCTGCGTCAACCTGTCGTCGAAGCTGTCGGCCACCATCGAAGCGGCCCGCCAGGCAGCACGAGAGGGCACAGCGGTCCCCGTGCGGGTGGTGGACTCCATGTCGGTGACGCTCGGCCAGGGCCTGATCGTGGCCGACGCCGCCGAGCGGGGCGCAAACGGGGCGGACCTTGACGCGGTCGTGGCGGGCGCCGAGGCTGCAGTCGGGGCCATGAAGGTCTATGGCGCCATCGACACGTTGGAAAACCTGAAGCGGGGCGGGCGGATCGGCAACGCCCAGGCCCTGCTCGGTTCTCTCCTGGCCATCAAGCCGGTGATCGAGGTCCGTGGCGGGATCGTCGAGCAGGAGTCCAAGCAGCGCACGCGCGGCCGCAGCCTCCACTACCTGGCGGACAAGGTGCGTGCCGCCGGTCCGTTGCAACGGTTGGCTGTCTTCGGGGCCGATGCCTCCGACCTGGACGAGTTCCTGGCCATGGTGGCCGACGTGGACCCGGCCGAGCCGCTGTTGGTCGGCGACATCGGCCCGGTGATCGGCACCCATGCCGGCCCAGGGGCCATCGGAGTGGCCTGGCTCCCCGTCGGCTGACCGGTCGCTCCCGGCAGAGCCGGCCGGAGTGACCGGGAGCGGGACGGTTGCGGCGATAGCCTGAGGTCCCGTGCCCGGCCCTGACGCACCAGTCCAGATCCAGGCGGACCGCCGCCTTTCTGGCCGCTACCGCCTGTGCCAGCCCATCGCGGTGGGCGGCATGGCCGAGGTCTGGGAAGGCTACGACGAGACCCTGAGCCGCCCGGTGGCGGTCAAGGTGCTGAAAGCCCACCTGGCGGCCGACGACTCCTTCCGCGAGCGGTTCCGTCGGGAGGCGATCACCGCAGCGGGGCTGGTGCACCCGAACGTGGTCGCCATCTTCGACAGCGGCTTGGACGCCGGCACCGCCTACATCGTCATGGAGCTGGTGCGGGGGCGGACCCTGCGTGACCTGATGGCGGAGCGTGGCCCGCTCCCTCCGGCCCTGGCCATCGTCATCACCGATCAGATCGCCGAGGCGCTGGCTCAGGCCCACCGGGGCGGCTTGGTGCACCGTGACATCAAGCCGGCGAACGTGCTCCTCTGCGACGACGACACCGCTTCGCCTCGTGTGAAGGTGACCGACTTCGGCATCGCCAAGGCTACCGAGCACCTGGACCTGGACCTCACCCAGACCGGCATGCTCATCGGCACCCCGAAGTACGTCAGCCCCGAGCAGGTGGACGGTCGGGAGCTCGACGCGCGCACCGACCTGTACGCGCTCGGCGTCGTCCTCTTCGAGATGCTCACGGGCCGGGCGCCGTTCACCGGCCAGACCGACGTGGCTGTCGCCATGGCCCATCTCCAGCAGCCCCCGCCCCTGGTGAGCACCCTGCGGCCGGGGATCGCTCCCGGCCTGGACGACCTGGTGGCCACGCTGCTGGCCAAGGATCCAGAGCGGCGGGTCGCCTCCGCCATGGCGCTGCGTCAGCGCCTGGCCAAGCCCGCCGTGGTGGGTACGGCGAACGGGCGGGACCCGACGATGTTCGACGGCGGGCGGTCGACCAACGGTGGTGAGGCTCCTCGTTCGGTTCCGCCAACCCCGGTGGCGTATGCCGACGGGCGCCCCCCGCCGGCTCCGGTGGTCAGGGACCGGGTCCTGCGGCCCCCGGTCATCGCCGGCGAGGTCGGCGCCCTGCGGACCGGCGCTCCGCCGACCGGGGCGCAGCCGGCGGGATCCCAGCCCATTGGTCCGCGCTCGCCGACGGGCGATACCCGGACCAATCCCACGGATCGGACGGCGACGCGCCATGCCGTCGAGCCCTCCCCGACGCTCGTGCCCACCTCTCGGACGACGAACGGTACCCGGCCGGGCGTGGCGGCCGATCGGGCGGCCCGACTGCGCCGGCGGCACCGGGCCCCGGGGATCGTGGTCGGTGTCCTGGTCCTGGCCGGCGCGGTCACCGGGGCCGTCCTGCTGCGGACCCAGCACGGCGGTTCGCTCGTCCCCCACCTCCCGGCGGCGCTCGTCCCGAGCCAGAGTCTCACCGTCGCCGACGTGTCGGTCTACATGGTGAACGACCGCCCTCCCGACAACGCGGCCGACGCCCACTACGTGATCGACGGCAACGGCACCACGGCGCAGTCCTGGAAGACCGACGTCTACGGCAACGCCCACTTCGGGAACCTCTACCCGGGCATCGGCCTGGCCCTGCACCTGTCGTCGGGGCAGAAGCTCAGCCAGCTCACCGTGCACTCCCCCAGCCAGGGTTGGAGCGCCGAGACCTTCGTGGCAGCCAGCGCGCCGGCCTCGGGAACGCCGGTCACGGCCTGGGGGACACCGACCGCGACCAAGAGCAACATCTCGGGCAACGCCACCTTCCCTCTCGGCGGGCGCAGTGGAGGGTGGATCCTGCTGTGGCTCACCTCGATCGGCGGCCCGCCGTTCCAGACAGTGATCTCCGGGGTCGCCGTGCGCTGACGCCCACCGGGGCGGGAGGCCCCACGAACTCAGCGACGATGGCGAACCGCCCACCGCAGGGCACCGGACCGAGGGTGGCGACGGCGCAGAAGCGGGATCGGAAGACGGCGGACCAGTAGGGTGTTGCGCCATGGCCGACGAACAGACAGGCCCGCCGGCGGACGCCGACTGGACGGCGGACGTGGCGGGACGGATCGAGTCGGTGGTCGGTTCGGTCCGCGACAAGACCACGGTGCCGCTCACCAAGGTGGCTCGCGGGCTGGTGTTCGGGCTGGTGGCCGGGGTGGCCGGCCTGCTGGCCCTGATCCTGCTGGTCGTGGCCGTCATCCGCCTGCACGTCTACCTGCCGTTCCATCCCGAGGGCCGTCGCCTGTGGGTCACCGACGGGGGCCTGGGTGCAATATTCCTGCTGGCCGGCTTGTTCCTCTGGCGGAAGCGCACTCCGCCGAGCTCGTAGGAGGCCCGTTGAGCAAGACCGAGACGACCCGCGATGTCATCATCGTCGGTTCCGGGCCGGCCGGCCTGACCGCCGCCATCTACACGGCTCGGGCGAACCTGGCCCCGCTGGTGTTCGAGGGTGAGCCGTCGTCGACGAGCGACCAGCCGGGGGGCCAGCTCATGCTCACCACCGAGGTGGAGAACTACCCCGGTTTCATCGACGGCATCATGGGCCCGGAGCTGATGGGCAACATGCGGGCCCAGGCCGCCCGCTTCGGCGCCGAGTTCCACACCACGCGCGTGACGAGGGTCGACCTGTCGTCACGGCCCTTCGGTGTGTGGGCTACGGACCCCTCCACCGGTGAGGAGGTCGAGTACCGGGGCCGATCGGTCATCGTCAGCACCGGGGCGCGCTCGCTCATGCTCGGGCTGGAGGCCGAGCAGCGCCTGCTGGGCCACGGTGTGTCGACCTGTGCGACCTGCGACGGGTTCTTCTTCCGCGGCCACGAGATCGCGGTGGTGGGCGGCGGTGACTCGGCGCTGGAGGAGGCGAACTTCCTCACCAAGTTCGGCGAGCGCGTGACCGTGATCCACCGTCGCCATGATCTCCGAGCCTCGAAGATCATGCAGGAGCGGGCGGTGAAGAACCCGAAGATCAGCTTCCTGTGGGACACCGTGGTCACCGACGTCGTCGGCCAGGACCGGGTGGAAGGGATCGCTGTGCAGAACGTGAGCACCGGCGAGGACAGCCTTCTGCCGGTGACCGGCCTGTTCGTGGCCATCGGCCATGAGCCGAACACCGAGCTCTTCAAGGGCCAGCTGGCCATGGACGAGAACGGTTACCTGGTGACTGCGGCGGATTCTTCCCGGACCGACGTGGAGGGCGTGTTCGCCTGCGGCGACGTGCAGGACCACGTCTACCGGCAGGCCATCACCGCGGCGGGGAGTGGCTGCACGGCCGCCATCGACGCCGAGCGGTGGCTGGAGGCCCAGGGGATCGAGGTCGGGCCCCTGGTGGAGGACTGGTCCGACTGACAGCTGGCCGGCGGAATGGACCACGACACCGGCGGTGTTAGGAGGGTGAGAAGGCCTTCGGGAGCTTCCCGCAGGCCCAGGACGAAAGAAGGCAGTAACCGTGTCCGAGAGCGAGATCATGCTGACCGATGCCACGTTCGACGAGGAGATCAAGGCCTCGAACGAGCCTGTGCTGGTCGATTTCTGGGCTGAGTGGTGCGGGCCGTGCAAGATGGTGGCGCCCGTCCTCGACGAGATCGCCTCGGACAACCCGGGGAAGCTGCGGATCGGCAAGATCAACATCGACGAGAACCTGGAGCTGGCTCGCCGGTTCGACGTCATGAGCATCCCGACCATGATCCTCTTCAAGGACGGCGAGCCGCAGACCCGCATCATCGGCGCCCGGGGCAAGGGTCAGCTCATGCAGGAGCTCACGCCGTACCTCTGAGCCGGTGGTCGTTGTGAGCTGTTGCGGTCGTTGATCGCTCGAGGTGGTGGCGAAGGTGCTCCGCGGCGGGTTTTGACGCCCCGGCCCAGCGATGGGCCGGGAGCTACCAGGCTCCCGGAACGTTTTCCACAACTTTGATCACAGGCTGTGGAAGAGGTAGAGATGCCATGAAGTCTCGACTTCCTGTTGTGGGAGGTCGATGTCCACCGAGGGGCTGACGGTGTTCGGAGGGATCGTCAGGATTCCTCCGAACTGTCTGATTCCTGGTCGTCGAGCTCCCCGGTTCCGACCGTCATGGCCCGGTACAGGCGTTCCAGGTCCTCGAGATCGGCGAACTCGATCACGACCTTGCCCCGCTTGGTGCCGACGTCTACCTTGACCCGGGTGTCGAGGTGAGTGGCGAGCAGCTCTTCGAGCTCCAGGATGCCCGGTGGCCGCAGCTTGGTGGCCGTGGTGTGCGGGTTGGGTACGGCGCCGCCGAGATCGTTGCGGTCGCGCACCGCATCTTCGACGGCGCGCACGGAGAGCTGCTCGTCGGCGACACGGTGGGCCAGGGCTTCCTGGAAGGCGCGGTCTGGCGTGCCGAGGAGGGCGCGGGCGTGGCCGGCCGTGACCTGGCCGTCGGCCATCATCTTCTGGACCGACGGGGGCAGCTGGAACAGCCGGAGCGTGTTGGTGATGGTGGCGCGACTCTTGCCCACCCGGCTCGACAGCTGTTCGTGGGTGAGACCGAAGTCTTCGATCAGCTGCTGGTAGGCGGCGCCCTCCTCCATCGGGTTGAGATCTTGGCGGTGGAGGTTCTCCACCAGGGCCTGCTCCACCGAGGCGATGTCGGTGGCGTCGCGCACGATGGCGGGTATCGACATCAGCTTGGCCCGCCGGGCGGCCCGCCACCGACGCTCCCCTGCGATCAGCTCGTAGCTGCCGTCGTCGAGACGCCGCACCAGGATGGGTTGCAGGACGCCGAGCTCCACGACCGAGGCCGTCAGCGCAGCCAGGGACTCCTCGTCGAAGTTGCGGCGGGGTTGGTGTGGGTTCGGCTGCACGTCCGTGATGGGGATGTCGATCAGCGCAGACTCTGTCTGCGTCGACACATCGTTGGGGATCAGGGCCCCGAGGCCCCTACCGAGCCCGCTTCGGCGCATTGCCGCTCACCTCCTTGGCCAGCTCGCGATAGGCGATGGCGCCACGCGAGGACGAATCGAACACGATGATGGGCTGGCCGAACGACGGCGCTTCGGACAATCGGACGGTGCGAGGCACGACGTTGCGGCACACCCGGTCCCCGAAGTGTTCGCGCACCTCGTCGACCACCTGTTGGGCCAGCCGGGTCCGAGCGTCGTACATGGTGAGGATTATGGTCGTCAGCTCCAGCTTGCCGTTCAGGTTGGCCTGGACCAGGTTCACGTTCCGGAGCAGTTGGCTGAGACCCTCGAGCGCGTAGTACTCGCACTGGATGGGGACGACGACCTCGCCGGCGGCGGCCAGTCCGTTGATGGTGAGCAGACCGAGCGATGGTGGGCAGTCGATGAGGATGAAGTCGAAGTCGTCCTGGATGGACTCCAACGCTCGACGCAGGCGCAGCTCCCGGCTGAACGCAGGGACCAGCTCGATCTCGGCGCCGGCCAGCTCGATGGTGGCCGGGACCACGAAGAGGTTCCGCAGGGTGGTGGGCTCGATGACGTCCTCGATCGGCACGTCGTGGAGGATCACGTCGTAGATGGACGCATCCAGTCCCCTGGCGTTGATGCCGAGGCCTGTGGTGGCGTTTCCCTGCGGGTCGAGGTCGACGACCAGGACTCGGTAGTCGAGCTCGGCCAGCCCGGCCCCGATGTTGATGGCGGTGGTGGTCTTGCCCACACCGCCCTTCTGGTTGGTGATGCCCAGGATCCGGGGCAGGGGCCGGTGGGAGCCCGGGTGGCGGCCGTCGCCGCCGGTTGCGCCGGGATCGTCCGATGCCTCGGTCAGGTTGGTGGGTAGGTCGATCTCGGAGAGTGCCTGCCGGGTGGCGGACCAGGTGGCTGCCTCGCTCCCGCTGGCCGGGTCGGGTGGTGTGCGAAGGGGCTCGGCGGTGGGCGGTGCCCCGACCGACGCGGCGGCGGCCGGTGCGGCCGCGCCGGCCGGCGGCGCTGACTGGGCCGCCGGGACGTCGTCGGGGTTTGGGCCGCCCGGTGCGGTCCACGGCCGGTCGGGGGCGATGGCCCCCGGGCCGGCTGGGGTGCCGTACGCACCCGGCTGATCAACCCCCCGGTCGGGCTGGTTGGCGTAGGCGTCGGCCGGGGTGGTGTATGCGCCGGTCGGGGTGAAGGAAACGTCGGGCGGTGAACCGGGCGGTTCCTCGTGTTGGTCCCAGGGCGGTTGGTGCTCGGCGGAGTGGGGAGGATCAACGCCTGTGGTCGGGCTGGCGACCGACGCCTGGTCGGGATCGAACGGCCGCTGGTTGTCCGCAGGTGGGATCCAGGCATCGTCGTGCCCATCGGTGGCGTCGCCGGACGATGTGGCGGCGACGGCCGTGGCCCAGTCGACGGCCAGGGACTCCTCAGATGCATCGTTTCCGTCGGGAGCATGATGCGGGTGCGGGGGGAGCGGGGGCGGCGGCAACGGGCTCCCCCAGTCGTCACCCTGCAGATCATCGGCGGCCGCCTCGGAGGCGGGATCGTCGAGAGTCGGGTGGTCCACAGGGTCTACCGTGGCAGGTTGACTCTCTGGAGTGGGGGATGCCGGCGTGTCCCGGGGTGGCTGCGCCCGACCACGCCCCGTTGATCGTGCGTGCCGGGGCTGGTCGCTCCGTAGCCGCTGAAAGATGGAGGCGGCTCGGTCACGGCGCTGTTCGGAATCGCTCACGGCTCCCATCCTCGGCCCTCGGCGTACAGACTGCAAGGACCCTCCGCTCCTCCATCCGAAGTTTCACGTGAAACGTGCTCGATCAGGGCCGGGCTCAGGCGCTGGCGGCGGGCCCGACCAGCCTCGCCGGGCTCTGACGTTTCACGTGAAACCACCCGGTGCTGCTGCGAGTGAGGTGGGGCCGGCCGGCCGGCCGGGCTGGGTGGTGCCGGTGGTTGGACTACTCCCGCCGGGTCACTGGCCGGGTCGGTCGGGGGTCGCGGGCGGTGTAGGGGCATGTCCTGCACGGCGATGGCCAGGAAGGTAATGGGAGGAGATGTGACCGCGACCTCAATTTCAAGGCGTACGGCTGACCTGGGCCATTGGGGCAGCCACCGATCGCGGCCACGTAACGCCGGGTCGAGCGGTCCGAACGACATTCCGGTTGGCGCCGGGCTGGAAGCGGGCGGGTTCGACCCGCTTACGTCGGCAGCCCGTGTCCCGGCCCCGGCGGTGGCCAGCCCAGCGCCGAGCAGCCAGCGGCAGCCGGGGCGGTCCGACCCGGACCCCCCTTCTCGTTGCGGTCGAGGCCTCGCTTGCCTGGCTACCAGCCGTCGTCGACCGCTTCGGCGGGTCAATCGGCGGCCGCCACCGTTCTCCTAAGGAGAGGTGGGTGCGAAACAGGATGCGTGGTCCGCATTGGCCCAGATCGATCCGTCGGCCGCACCTCGACTGGGCGGTGGGTTGTGCCTGGATGCCGCCTGAGGTGCGCCCGATGCTGTCACGACCTTCGGTCAGGACCGAAGGTCTTCGTGACCAGTTGCGTGTCCGTGTATTCACGAACCTCCTGGATCTGGGCCATCTTGGAATCGAAAGATCCAGCAGTAGTTGTTGTCGTAGATTCGACCGTCTGGCATCGGATTGCGCCCCGAGTGTTCCACCACCACGAAGTCGCCGTCACCGTGAACGCACAGCACTTCGACGTTGGATGACGGACTCAGCGTGTCTGACGCTCCGCGGAACAGTGTCCCTCTCACGGCTCGCTTGCCGTGGATGGTCCGGGACCACTAGCGGACCCCCATCCAGCGCCAGGTCACATCATCGGCCATCGCGTCGAACAGCGGCCGGACTCGTCTCTGCGCCATAGCACCCATGACGTCTCGCGCCCATTTCTTGTGATCCAATGGTTTGTGCCGGCGTTCGGGAGGTTCTTCCATCGGCTGGTTCTTGGCTCAAGGCCGGTAGACCACCGATCTGCGTCGAAGTCATCGGTCAGATGAAGCCGCCCAGAAACGCCCGCACGAAACGTTGCCTCCAGTGGAACGTCAGCACCCGATCGACGGCTATACGCTCGACCTCCTTGTCCCGAGTAGTCACTATGAGTGACGAGTTGTCCGCCACTGGGGACGCCGATGGCCGCTGTCGGCGAGACCCCGGTGGCCCGTCAACACCTCCCGGATACCGTCCCCTCCATCCGTTCGGCGATCGGTCCCCAACGCGCTCCCGCGGGAGCGCCACGGTCGGGTCTTTAGGAGAGGATCTCGTCGCAGGCGGAGGTCCGGCGGGCGGGGGGGCAACTGGAGGTGGTTCGTTGTGCTCGATTCCCGGGATGCCCAGGGCAGTGGGAGTGGATCCTGGGCTGGCGCTGACCTCCTCACCCGCTGATTGCGTGAACCACAACATGCCCGACTTGCGACCGGACGAACCATAGACCGTGCTCGACCGGAGATTCTCGGGGCCCGGCGCGAGACCCTATGGCCAGGCCGGGCGGATGGCGAAAATGTTTGTGAAGGGGCAACCGGGGTGGCGATCGGTTCTCGGGGCACAAGTCTCCCAGTGGCCGACCGCCGCCTCTGTGGGAGTGGTCACTGCCTGCGAGACGAGCGAGGTCGTCCGGGGTAGGACCGTTGCTCCATCTGGAGGGGCAGGAGTCATCGCGCTCCCGCGGGAGCGCTATCCGTGCGTCACCCGCGGGCGCCAGGGGCCATCGGCGGTAGCGGCCGGGTGGCCCGCATTCGCAACTCCTCGGCCAGCCGCCAGCAGTCGAGCAGGCCAGCGGGGTGGGATGTGCCGTCTCTCGGGAATCGCAGTTGCCGCAGTGCCTCGAACGGGTCGGCTCGCCGGGTCTGCTGTCCGCTCCGAAGTTGTCGGCGGCCAGCGAGAACTCCCTCGCTGGCGGCCACGGCAGCCCATCACGTGGCGACCGTCAGCCGACCGGGTTGGCCATGGCGCTGGCGAAGAGAATCGTGCCGGTCGTCGTGTCGCGGATGAGGAACAGGAAGGGGTGGTCGAAGGTGATCGTCGGGACCTTCGGAACCTCTGCTGAAACGATCATCCCCGAGATCCCGGTGACTGCGGCGGTCTCGGTGCCTTTCTCGGCCACTTGCAGGTAGGTGCGCTGCACCTTGTCAGCGTTCAAGTATTTCCCTAGCTGAGGGCTTGGTCGTTCAAGTATTTCCCTAGGCGGTCGTTCACGGAATTCCCTGGTCCCGGGTCGGGACGAGGGTCCACCCGTCGGGCTCTTTGCACGTGTAGCACCTCACTCGCCACCGAGACGAGCGAGGACATCCACTTGGCAAGGAGAAGCTTCGAAGTGATCGATGTTGTTGAGATCCTGCAGCACTGGCATGCTGGCCGGCCGAAGTCGGTGGTGGCGTCGAGTGTCGGCGTCGACCCCAAGACTGTCCGCAAGTACATCGCCCCCGCGGAGGCGGCGGGCATGGCGCCCGGCGGTCCGCCGCTGGGCCGGGCGGAGTGGGCCGGCCTGGTGCGGGGCTGGTTCCCTGAGCTGGTCGACGCCCGGGCCCGGAGCCTGACGTTCTCGGTGATCGACGCCCATCGGGCGACGATCGGCGAGATGTTGAAGTCGAACACGGTGGCCACGGTCCATCAGCGCTTGCGTGACGAGTCGGGTCTGGAGGTGTCGGCCACGAGCTTCCGCCGCTACGTGTGGTCGGAGTTCCCCGAGACTGTGGACCCGGGGAAGGTGACGGTGTTGCGCCCGGAGGTCCCTGCTGGTGAGGAGGGCCAGGTGGACTACGGGTTCTTGGGGTCGTGGGCCGACCCGGCCACCGGCCGGGCGAGACGGGTCTGGGCGTTCGTGATGGTCCTGGCGTGCTCGAGGCACATGTTCGTGCGGCCCGTGGTGCGCATGGACCAGCTCGGCTGGGTGATCGCGCACGTGGAGGCGTTCGCGTTCTTCGGTGGGGTGCCTCGGCGTCTGGTGAGCGACAACTTGAAGACCGGGGTGATCAAACCTGACTTGTATGACCCGAAGTTGAACCGGGCGTATGCGGAGATGGCCGAGCATTATGGCGTGCTGCTGGACCCGGCGAGGGCGTTGAAGCCGAAGGACAAGCCCCGCGTGGAGCGACAGATGCCCTATGTGCGGGACTCGATGTGGCGGGGCCGGACGTGGGCGGGGGTGGGTGACATGCAGTCGGGGGCGCTCAAGTGGTGCTCGCAGGTCGCCGGGACCCGATCGCACCGGTCGCTGGAGGGGGCGTCGCCGGTGTCGGTGTTCGAGGCGGTCGAGGCCCCTGCGCTGATCGGGCTGCCCGTCGAGCGCTTCGAGCTGGCCACCTGGTCGTCACCGAAGGTCGGCCCGGACTGCCACATCAAGGTCGGCAAGGCCCTCTACTCGGTGCCGTGGCGCCACGTCGGCGCCAGGGTCGACGCCCGAGAGACCGACCGGGTCGTGGAGGTCTTTGTCGGCACCGGCCTGGTCAAGACCCACGCCCGGGCCGAGCGGGGCAAGCAGACCGACTGGGACGACTACCCGCCGGAGAAGGTGGCGTTCTTCATGCGCACCCCGGTGTGGTGCCGCAAGAGGGCGGCCGAGCTCGGCGCCAACGTCGAGGCGGTCGTGGTCGAGCTCCTCGCGGATGGCGTCTTGCATCACCTGCGCGCCGCGCAGGGGATCATCGGCCTCGCCGACCGTCACGGCCCCGCCCGCCTCGACGCCGCGTGCGCCCGGGCGGTCACCGTCGGCGACCCGACGTATCGGACGATCAAGGGGATCCTCGCGGCGCGCAGCGAGGGCGACGGCGACGAGGCGACTGCCGCGCCGACCGCTCCCGCTCACCTGCACGGACCGCTGTCGCTGTTCGACGGCCTCACCGGCCCCGCAGTCGAGGAGGTGGCCGGATGACCCGCACCCATCAGCTGGAGGCGTCGCTTCGAACCCTTCGCCTCTCGGGGATGCTCGACACCCTCGACGTCCGCCTCGCCCAGGCTCGTGCCGGTGAGCTCGGCCACCTCGAGTTCCTCTCGATGCTTTGCGGCGACGAGATCACCCGCCGCGACGTCACCGCCTTGGACCGCCGCGTGAAAGCCGCCCGCTTCGAGACGACCGCCAACCTCGAAGAGTTCGACTTCACCTACAACCCTGCCACGCCCGCAGCCGCCATCCGTGACCTGGCCACCTTGCGCTTCGTGGAGGCCGGAGAGTCAGTGATCCTGCACGGACCGGTCGGTGTCGGCAAGACCATGATCGCCCAGGCCCTCGGACACGCCGCCTGCCGGCGGGGCCACACCGTGGCGTTCACCAAGACATCCCGCCTCCTCGCCGATCTCGCCGGCGGCCACGCCGATCGGACCTGGGCGACCCGGCTGCGGCGCTGGGCCCGACCCGACGTGGTCATCCTCGATGACTTCGCCATGCGCGACTTCACCGCCGCCCAGGCCGACGACCTCTACGAAGTGGTCACCGAAAGAGCTGGGCGCTGTTTGATCGTCACCGCGAACAGGGCCGCCACAGACTGGTACTCGCTGTTCCCCAACCCAGTCGTCGCCGAGTCGATCCTCGACCGGCTGGTCAACGGCGCCCACCACCTGGCCATGGAAGGCCGAAGCTACCGGCCCAACAAGCGGCCAGGCAGGACCGTCGCTCCCGCCGACGGCGACACCGGCCGATGAACCCCCGGCGGGCCGCCTCACCCGGCCAGGCCTGTGCTTGGCCCGACTGCACCAACCCGGTGATCCGACCCCGACAGCGAGGACGGCCGCCGATCTACTGCTCGCCGGAGTGCAGGGCCCGAGCGAAACGCCGCCCCGCCACTGCGCCCGTCCTCGTCGAGGTCGACCACGGCCCGCGCTCACCGCCCAAGGACGACCGGCCGGACGAGTCTGGCAAGTCCGCATCAGCCGCGGCCCCCAAGCAGCGATCGTCGCTACCGGCCTCGGACGCACCACCGCCGACAACCTCGCCGCCCAGATCAGCGCCGTCCTCCGCCCGCGATCCACCACCGAAGGAGCCGCCATCAACTAGAACAGCAGTCGGAGCCCGATGGGGAATTCCGTGAACGGCCGACTAGGGAATAACGCGAACGTCGACACACCTAGCTTCGGGGCGGTGAGGGAGCCACGCAGCTGCGCGATGGAGGCGCCTTTCGGCATGATCACGTCGGCTTCGTAGTGGCCGCCGGTGGAAGGCCCGGACCAGCTCGTAGCCTGGTGTGATGGCGGCCTGGTCTGACTGGCCGGTCATGAAGGTCACGGTGGACGCCCCGCCGGTGGCCGGCTGAAACGGTCCGAGCGCCGACTTGGTCGGTCGAAGGGCGTCTGCCAAGCGGCGTTGAAGTGCACCGCGTTGGCCAGCACCAGCACAGTCGTGTGGTCAAGTTGCCCGGGCCCGAACAGTCGGGTGATCTTGCGGTTCGTGCGCTGCGCCACCCAGCCGTTGATCGCCGCTTCCGCCTGGGCCAGGTCATTGGCGAAGTCCGTCTGCCAGACACCGGCACCGAGGTAGGAGCCGAGGTCGGCCATGAACGTCGGTTGCATCGGCAGGCCCTTCTGCCGCCACAGGCTATCGGCCGACTGCAGCGTGACGCCGTCGGCGGCGCTCTGACCTTTGAGGGCGGCGAGCAGCCCCGCCCACCCTTGGTCCTGCCCGACGGCGTCGAGCGAGGTCGTGCCCAGGATGGAAGCAGTGACCTGTTGAGTGGCGCCACGGGCGCCGTTCTCCAGCATGGCCAGCGTCTCGGCCAAGCTGGACGGCGAGACGGGTCGTGTTGGCGTCCGGGTCGGTGTTGGCCAGCCGGGGCAGGAGCCGGAGCCCGAAGCCCCGCTCGGCCGACGCCACCGACGCCACCGACGCGGCGTTGACGGGCCCGCTCGACGGGGCCACGTTCGACACCAGCTGCAGAGCCGGCCCCGTGGCGGAGCCGCCGGCTACTGTGATCTTCGGTCTGGCTGGCGAGCCGGACCCGCTGACGGTCACGGCTACCAGCGCAGCGACAGCGATGGCGGCCACAGCGGCGAACCCGCTGCTAATCCGGCGGCGCCGGCGGCGAGATCCGGCCCGTCGGGCCAGGTCCGCTGGGTCGGCCCACGACCCTGGGGCGATGGCTCGGCGAGGGACCTCAGCGCCTCGTCCACTTGTTGCTCGTTGGTCATCACGTCGTGACCTCCTCCTCGTTGTCGTGGTACCTAAGCCCCAGCTCGGAGGCAAGCTGGGTCCGCTCGCGCCACAGCCAGGACTTCACCGATCCTTCGGGAACGGATAGCTCGGCGGAAACCTCTGCCACCGACAGGTCGGCCATCACCTGCAGCACCAGGCACTCCCGCTCCCGGAAGGGCAGGCAGTGGAGGGCGTCGATCACCGTCAGACGATCGGTGGCGACGCCGGGCCGCGCGGGACGGCCTCGGCGCGCCAGACGACCCGTATGCCCCGTCGCCAGCGGTGACCGCCCGGTTCCAGGCACAGCGGCGGACCCAGCCAGCCCGTCATCCAACCTGCTGACCCGATCCCATCGGGTCCACGCGGCAATGAAGGCCTCCTGGACGTGTCGTACGCTTCGGCCACGTCACCGGTGAGAGCGGCGATCTGCGCGCGACCAGCCGATCTCGGCTGCCGGTGTACAACATCTCGAACGCCTCGTCCGCAGCCACCAGTACCTCCACCTACGACATGCTCACCGGGCCGCCGAGGTTGCAGGTCCCGCCGATTTTCTGCAGTCCAGCGATCGGTCGTGCATGTGCCCGATCCGAGGTTCGCTGCGCTCGCCGCCGGCTGCTCGAGAAGGCACCCGACCGACGGCGCTGGCGCTGAGCAGCCCCTCTGCTGCGACGGCTGTGCCCAGCAGATCATGCGTCCACATCGGCGACAGCCGGTCCGGGCGCTCAGCAGCTCAGTGTCACCTCGCGGCGCATCCGTTACACAGCCGGCCGTCCAAAGCTGCTGAGCCGTCCTGGCGTTGTGCCGTTCTGGCGCTGTGTCGTTCTGACGCGCCGCCAGCCGGGGGCGCCAGCGGCTGGCCCAGCACCGCGCCGGCAGGACCCACCCCGATCGGGATGACGGGACGCGCTGCGGGCCCGTGCTCAGTCTGTGCGATGGTTTGGGTGGTGGTGCCAGCCGGTGCTGGACGTGCCTTCGGATAGATTCCGTCGGAGTGGATCGAGCCGCCAAACCCATCTATCGTGGCGGGATCGACGAGGCCGCCCAACTTGACCACCAGGGTCGTAGGGCAGCGATGCTCGCAACTGCGAAGGCGAGTGATCGGAACCATGTCTCGACCTACGGGCAACTGCGGCAGAGATCGTGGCCGCGATGCGGTCCGGCCCGGCCGGATCCCACGTTTCACGTGAAACACCGCCATCCTTGAGGTCGAGATCGGCGGTCAGAAGAGCGGGCGCTTGGCCGGCACGCCAACCCGGCGGGGGTAGCGGTCCGGACAGGATGTCACCAGCTCCAGGACCTGGAGGGCAACGGGTGCGGTGACGAGCTGCCGGGGGACGAGACCGAGCTGACGCAGCGGCGCCGCCGGCCAGCGGTCGGAAACGCCTGTCGACGGATCGCCCGCCGTTGCTCGGGCCGGTGGCTCGGACACCACCAGGCGACCGCCGATGGCGAGCAGCGGTGCCGCGCACTCGGCGGTGACCGGCGGGGGGGCAAAGCTGCGGGCAACGACCAGGTCCTGGGTGGCACGGCGTGCTCCATGTCCAGTGACCTCCGCTCGCTCGGTGACCACGTCGACCGTCGCCTGCAGGCCGAGGACGGCGACGGCATCGACCAGGAAACCCGTGCGGCGGGTGTTGGCGTCGAGGAGCGTCCAGTGGATCTCCGGTCGGTGCCAGGCCAGGACGAGGCCGGGTACGCCGCCGCCGCTGCCTAGATCGAGGGCGTGGCGAATGGATGGCGCCGTCTGGTCGCCTACCGGGTCTTCCAGGGCCCGAAGGAATGCCGCGCTGTGGTCGAGGTGTGCCTCGGACGGGCCGGGGCCCAGGAAACCCAGCTCCCGGGCCCGTTCGAGGACCTCGAGCAGTGGGTCGGTGCTGGTCAGACCTCGGAGGGGACGATCACGATGTGGCGGTTCGGGTCCTCGCCCTCCGACACGGTGGCCACACCGACGACCTCGGTGAGGGCGTCGTGGACCACCTTGCGATCGGCCGCGTTCATGGGTTCCAGCGCCTGGCGTTCGCCGTCGTCCTTGACACCGTCGGCTATCCGGCGGGCGAACTGGGCCAGGGCCTCCGCCCGCTTGCGGCGATACCCGGACACGTCCACGTGGATTCGTCCGTTGGACGCACCCGTCTTGCGCTGGACGACTGTCCGGGTGAGGTCCTGGATGGCGAGCAAGGTGGCACCCTTGGGCCCGATGAGCAGGCCCAGGTCGTCGCCGGTGAGAGACAGGTCGACGTCTTCCTCGGTGGTGGCCACCTCGATGTCGGCGGTCAGGCCGAACTCCTCGACCAGCCCACGGAGGAACTCCTCCGCCACCCGGCCCTGCTCGTCGAGTGCAACGTCCACGTCGGTCCTCTCTGCTGCGGTCTCTGACACCGGTGTCTCGGTGCTGCGGCTCCGACGGTTGCTGCCGCCTCCGCCATCGGGGCGATCGTCGCCCTGGCGCAGATTGTCGGGATCCGTGTCGGAACGGCCACGACCACGACTGCCGCGACGGCGACTTCCCGAGCGTTCCGACGCGGTCCCCTCCGATGGCGAGGCCGAGGACTCGACGGCGGAGTCGTCGGCGGCTGGATCGTCGAGGGCGGAATCGTCCGGCCGCTCGGCCACCGGCATGTCGGCTGGTCCGTCGTCGCGCCGAGGCGTGCTGCGGTCGTTCTCGTCGCTGGCGGTGCTGGTTGCGGTCGTGTCGGTGTCCGCCGCCCCGGTGGCACCCCGCTGACGGCGCCGCCGGTCCCGACGGTCCTCTTTGGCGCGGGGTGCGGTCGGCCGCACCCGGGCTCGCACCCGGCCTTCGACACGAACCCGACCGAACAAGCCGACCTTGGGCTCGTCAACGACCTCGAACTCCGCGTCCTGTTCGTCGACTCCGAGCTCGTCGAGGGCGCGCTCCTTGGCCTCGTCGATGGTCCGGCCGGTCGTCTCCACCCACTCCATCTAGCGACCCCGCCGCTTCCGGTTGCTGGCGCCGGCGCCCGCTCCTGTTCGCCCGCGCCCGTTGCCCGGAGGGCGTCCGTTGCCCGTGTCGCTCTTGGTGGTCGGCGGACCGCTGGCCTTGGTGTCGCCGTTTCCGTTGCCGTTCGGGACAGGGGAGGGCGGGCGCGGCGTGCCGTCCCCGATCGCCTTGGCCGCGCCGCTGCCCGACTTCCCGGTGGGCTTGCCCGAGCCGTTGCGGGTGGGCCGGCCCGAGCCGTTGCCGGTCGCCCCGGCCGAACCGTTGCCGCCTGCCTTGCTCGCACCCGAGCCATTGCCGTTGGCGCGATTGGCGCCTGATCCGTTGCTTCGACCGTTGCCCGCCTTGGCCGTGGGGTTCGATGCCGGTCGCTTGGCCGCACCGGTGCCGGGCCGGCCACCGGAGCCCTTGGTGGCCTGGCGCTCGGCTGCCCGCCCCACCGCCTGCTCTTTGGCCGCCTGCTGTTGATCCGAGACCTGGGCCAAGACGTCACGGAAGCGCTTGCGAGACGGGGGTGCCTTGGATCCGTCCGACGCGCCGCGGCCGGGCGCCGGGGTGGCCTTGGCCCGGGACCCCTTGGTCCCGCCGTTGCGCTTGGCGTCGTCCGCCTCGTCGATCTCCCGGGTGATGGCCTCCACCTCTTCGGCCTCGCGCACGGCGAGGGCCCGGACCTTCGGATCGAAGCGGTACATCACCGACTGTTGGGTTATGCGGCACACGTTCGACATGGCGTAGTAGAGGACCACGCCCGCCGGGAACCGGATGCAGAACACGCCGAAGACCAGCGGCAGGAACTTCATCATCTTGGCCTGGGGGTTGTCCTGCGCCTGCGGGTTTCGGCTCATCATCTGGGCCGACTGCAGGTACTGCGTGCCCATCATGATCAGCAGCAGGATGTAGAAGGGCAGCGCAGCCAGGATCCCCGAGTGCGAGCTGAGCGCGTTGTGCGACAGGTCCAGGCCAAAGGCGTTGAGATGCCCGTGGGCGGCCACGATATCGTGATACATACGGGTATGCGTCGAAAGGTACTGGGGCTGCGTCTGTCCGTGGCTGGAGTGGCTCAGCCCGTCGATGACCCGGAACAGGGCGAAGAAGATGGGCAGGGGGAGCAGGGTGGGCAGGCAGGCGCCGAATGGGCTGGCGTTGTGCTCCCGGAACAGCTCCATCTGAGCCTGGGCGAAGGCCTGCCGGTCGTTCTTGTGCTGCTCCTGCAGCTTCTTCAGCTGCGGTTGCAGCTTCTGCATGGCCAGCATCGACCGGGTGGTCTTCAACGTCAGCGGCGAGATGAGCAGCATCCATAGGACGCTCAGCACCAGGATGGCCACGCCGTAGTTCGGGACGATCGAGTAGATGAACGCCAGGACGGAGGCGATGGGCTTGGCGATCGGGTCCAGCACGCTGTTCAGGCCGCCGGAGCTGGTCGCGGCCACGACGGGCGAGGCCAGGAGTGACATCAGGGAATCCTCATTCGGGAACGGGGTCGGAGCCATAGGGCCCACCCGGTCGGCACCGGCCCAGGCGACGCGCCGTCAGGCCCAGGCCACGGCGAACACCGTGGCGACTGAGGGCCTGCGCAGCGTACTCCGAGCAAGTGGGGGTGAAGCGGCAGGGTGAGACGCGCCCGGCGCGTGCCCCCTGGTACAGGCGGACCACCGTCACCGCGACCCGGGCGCCGGCACCGCGTTCCGGTGCCGATTGGGGTGCGGCGACGGCGCTAGACACGCGCCCGTCCCGTAGTGTTGTCGAGCGCTCGTCTCAGCGTCATACGTAGCTCATCGAAAGTACATCGGGTCGCATCAGGTGTGGCCCCGATCAAGTAGGACCCGGAAGGCAACCCGAGGGCGACCTCCCGCATCAGTGTCCGAAGCCGCCGTCGCAATCGGTTGCGCACGACGGCTGACCCGACTCGTCGCCCGATGGCAAAAGCCACGCGGGGAGGATCCGCCGAGTCTTCCTGCACCCACGATACCGTGAGTGGGCCGGCCCGGCCACGCCGCCCTGTCCGGAATGCTGCGAAGTGCCGGCGGCGATCGACCCGCCAGATCACGCCGAGAGCTTGTGACGCCCCTTCAACCGGCGTGACTTGATGATCGCCCGACCGGCCCGGGTCGACATCCGATGCCGGAACCCGTGCTTCCTGGCCCGGCGGCGGTTGTTGGGCTGGAACGTACGTTTCACTCATGCCTCCTGCCAGACCTCCTGGCGCGAAGCCCACAATCTAGATGACGCCGGCCGGCGCCGCCAAGCGCCCGCCGGGCTGGCTATAGCGTGACGAGGGTGACCGACGCCCCAGCGCCCCGGACGGAGGACGCGCCGGTCGCGGGCTGGTACGACGACCCGGGAGGCACCGAGCTCCGCTGGTGGGACGGGCGCGGGTGGACCGGGACCACTCACCTCCGGCCGCAGTCGGGCGGATGGGGGGCACCGGCCTCGCCCGAGGTGCCGGTCGTGGCGCGACCCGAGGTGCCGGTCGTGGCCCCGTCGACGCCGCCGCCGTGGTGGGGTGAGCCCGCCTACAGATCCCCACCGCCGCCCGCGTACGGCTCGCCGCCGGCGCCGGCGGTCGCCGGCGGCGAGCCAGTCCCGCCGGCTATCCCCACCCGGGGCGCCTGGTGGGCCCTCGTCGGCCTGGCCCTGGGCGAGATCGTCGGCGGCATCCTGGTCAGCCTGGTCAGCCTGATCACCGGGGGCTCGTCGACCAGCGCACCGGTGACCCTGGCCGGGGAGGTGGGCCTGTGGGCGGGGATGATCGGATCCTGCATCTTCGTCAGCCGGCGCTACGGGACGGGGTCCCTGCGCCGGGACTTCACGTTCGGGTTCAAGCCGGTGGACCTGGGGTGGGGGCCGGTAGCCGCCATCGCCGCCTTCATCGCCACGGCCATCGCCAGCGCGCTCTTCGTCGGCACTCGCCTGCACGGCAGCAACAGCCAGATCATCACTGGCCAGAAGAACAACCGGGCGGGCTTCGCCGTGGTCGCGGTGATCGTCGCCGTCGGTGCACCGTTCTTCGAGGAGCTGTTCTTCCGGGGACTGATCAGGGTGTCGTTGCGGCCCCGCCTGGGCGGGGTGGGCGCGGTGTTCGCCCAGGCCGGCGTGTTCGGCCTGGCCCACTACCAGCCGACGAACGGGTTGGGGAACGTGAACGTGGTGGTCGCCATCGCCCTCGTCGGGCTGGTGCTCGGCTTCACCGCCCTCCTCACCCGCCGGCTGGGTGCCGGGATGATCGGCCACTGCCTGTTCAACGTCGTCGCCGTGGTGGCCGTCCTGCTCAGCTGACGGGTCATGGACCGCGCCGTCCCCCCTCCTCCGGTAATTCCCGAGCGGCCGAGTCGACTATTCGAGCGCCGTCCGGGTAGCCTGCAGATCGCGAATGCAACGCCGTTCCGGAGGAGGAACCCCTATGGCCCTGCAGCTGGGTGACGAAGCCCCTGATTTCACCGCAGACACGACCGAAGGCACGATCAGCTTCCACGAGTGGTTGGGCGACGGGTGGGGTGTGCTGTTCTCCCACCCCAAGGACTTCACGCCCGTGTGCACCACGGAGCTGGGCGCGGTGGCCAAGCTGGGCGACGAGTTCGCCAAGCGCAACACCAAGGTCATCGCCATCAGCGTCGACGGCCTGGAGTCGCACAAGGGCTGGATCCCCGACATCAACGAGACCCAGCACACCAATGTGAACTTCCCCATCATCGCCGATCCCGACCGCAAGGTCGCCGATCTGTACGGGATGATCCACCCGAATGCCGGTGACACCGTCACCGTCCGCTCGGTGTTCGTGGTCGGGCCGGACAAGAAGGTGAAGCTGACCATCACCTACCCGCAGAGCACCGGCCGGAACTTCGCCGAGATCCTCCGAGTCATCGACTCGCTGCAGCTGACGGCCAAGCACCAGGTGTCGACCCCCGCCGACTGGCAGCGCGGCGAGAAGGTCATCATCGGCCCCGCCGTCTCCGATGAGGCGGCCAAGGAGAAGTTCCCCGAGGGCTGGGACACTGTCCGGCCGTACCTGCGTCTCACCCCCCAACCCAAGTAAGCCGCGCCGGCACCCCGGCGGGAACCGCCGCCCGGCGGGGTACCGTAAGGCCCCAGAACCGCAGAAAGAGGGCACCATGGTCACCGCAGTCATCGTCGATGCCGTACGCACCCCCGGAGGGAAGCGGAACGGCAAGCTCTCCGGTTGGCATTCGGTCGACCTGGCCGCCGAGACGTTGAAGGCGCTGGTCCGACGCAACGACCTGGACCCTGCCCTGGTCGAGGACGTGATCATGGGGTGCGTGTCGCAGGTCGGGGCCCAGGGCGTGAACGTGGGCCGTAATGCTGCGCTCGCCGCCGGCTTCCCCGAGTCGGTGGTCGGCACCACCATCGATCGTCAGTGCGGGTCGTCGCAGCAGGCGGCCCATTTCGCCGCGCAAGGGGTGATGGCCGGCGCCTACGACGTCGTCATCGCCGCCGGCGTCGAGGTGATGAGCCTGGTGCCGATGGGCGCCAACGCCGCCGTGCCGAACGTGGGCTTCCCGTTCGGTCCTTCGGTGGGACTGCGCTACGAGCCGGTGGGCGGTCTGGTGCCCCAGGGCATCTCGGCCGAGATGATCGCCGATCAGTGGAACCTGTCCCGTGAGGACCTGGACCGCTTCGGCGCCCTCAGCCAGCAGCGGGCGGAGACGGCGACGGCCGAGGGCCGCTTCGAGCGCGAGATCCTCTCCGTGTCGACCAAGGTGAAGGACAAAGAGACGGGGAGGATCATCGAGTCGGCTGAGGCGCTCTCGGCCGACGAGGGCATCCGCCCGGGCACCACGGCGGAGACGCTGGCCACGCTCAAGCCGGCCTTCAAGCCGGACGGGAAGGTCACGGCCGGGAACAGCTCACAGATCACCGACGGCGCGTCGGCCGTGCTGATCATGTCGGAGGAAAAGGCGGCGGCGCTGGGTCTGACCCCCCGGGCCCGCTTCCACACCTTCGCCTTGGCCGGCGTCGATCCGGTGACCATGTTGACGGGTCCCATCCCGGCCACCACCAAGGTGCTGGAGAGGGCCAAGCTCACCCTCGACGACATCGACCTGGTGGAGATCAACGAGGCGTTCGCCTCGGTGGTCCTGGCCTGGGAGAAGGACCACCACGCTGACCTGAGCAAGGTCAACGTGAACGGTGGCGCCATCGCCCTCGGCCACCCACTCGGAGCATCCGGCACCAAGCTGCTGGCCACGTTGGTCTGCGAGCTGGAGCGCACCGGTGGTCGCTACGGCCTCCAGACCATGTGCGAGGGGGGCGGCATGGCCAACGCCACCATCATCGAGCGCCTGGGCTGACCCGCTGTCCACCGGATGTGGACAACCCTGGGGAAGCGATCACACGGGTGTAACTCAGCGGTAGCGGGTGGCGGCGATGAAGCCCAGGACGATGAGGGCCAAACCGACGAGCAGGTACACGTTGCTGGCCCCCCCGGGCAGCACGCCCAGGTAGTTCAGGACGATCCCGATCACGCCCACGCCGAAGAAGGCGAACATGAGGGCGGGCACGTACCAGGGGCTGGTGCGGTACTCGCTCGGGATAGGCGCGGTGTACCGGCCGCTGACCGGGCGCCCACCATCCCGGCCCGCTCGGACCGGGCCGCCCTTGGGGGTCACCCGGCCGGGCGCGTCCTTGGTTCGTCTCGGCATGGGACCGAGGTTAGCGTCCGGACCCGGTCGGGCATCGGCCGGTACCCTCGGGCGGTGACCCGGATCCTGGTGGTCGACAACTACGACTCGTTCGTCTACAACCTCGTCCAGTACCTCGGCCAGCTGGGCGCCCAGCCCGTCGTGGTCCGCAACGACGACCTCGACGTGGCCGGCGCCTTGGCCATGGACCCGGCCGGCATCGTCATCTCGCCCGGACCCGGCCGCCCGGAAGATGCCGGGATCAGCGCCCCCCTCGTCGTCGCCGCGGCGGGCCGCATCCCGGTGCTCGGCGTGTGCCTCGGCCACCAGTGCATCGGTGCGGCCTTCGGCGCCGAGGTGGTCCGCCACCAGGTGATGCACGGCAAGACCTCGGACATCGCCCACGACGGTCGGGGCGTCTTCGCCGGGTTGCCTGACCCGCTGGTAGCCACTCGCTACCATTCGCTCGTGGTCGACCCCGAGACGCTGCCGCCCATCCTGGAGGCCACCGCGTGGGCGCCGGACGGGACGCTCATGGGCCTCCGCCACCGCCGCGCCTCGGTCGAGGGTGTGCAGTTCCACCCCGAGTCGATCCTCACTGCGGGCGGCCACCGGCTGGTGGCGAACTGGCTGGCGGCGTGCGGCCGGCCCGAGGCCCTGGCCGCAGTGCCCAGCGCCTGACCGCTATCCCGGCGTGGACGTGGTCGACGTGGATGGGACGGTGGTGGTGGTTGTCGGCGCGCTGTAGCTCCCGACCACGATCGTCACGGTGGAGCCGGCCCCGGCCGGGCTGCCCCCGACCGGTGACTGGCTCTGCACCACGCCGCTCTGGCTGGGGGATGACACCGTCGTGTTGGCCACCGACACGGTGAAGCCGGCGGCCTGGATGGCCGCCGTGGCCGACGACTGGCTCTGCCCGACCACGCTGGGCACCGCCGCGGCCGGCTTTCCTGTCGACACGTAGACGGTGACGCTCGAGCCGACGGTCACCGACGAGCCCGTCGGTGGGTTCGTCCGGGTCACGTCGCCGGTGGCGATGGTCGTGGACGGTTCGGTGGCGGTCACCACGTTCAGTCCCAGCGCGCCCAGCTTCGCTCCTGCCGTCCCTGCGTTCATACGGACGAGGGGGGGGACGACCACCTTGGCCGGCCCGGACGACACGATCAACTGGACCGCCGAGCCCTTCGGGGCCGACGCTCTCGGCGCCGGACTGGTGGTGATGACCGTCCCGGTGGGCACGCTCGCCGATGTCTGGGTGGTCGGCGACACGGTGAACCCGGCGGCCTGGAGCGCATTGGTGGCGTCGGCCTGGGCCTGGCCCGCCACGTTCGGCACCCCGATCATGGCCGGCCCGCTGCTCACGGCCAGCACGATGCTGCGGTCGACGGCGAGCTTCGACCCCGGTGCGGGCGTCGAGGTGATCACGTCCCCGGCGTGGACCTGGGCGTCGGTGTGGTCCTGGGCGGAGACGTGCCGGAAGCCGAGGCGGTCGAGCTCGGCGGTGGCCTGGTTCACCGGCTGGCCGACGATCGTGGTCGGGATGGTGGCGCTCTTGGTGGTGGAGAACCATCCGAGCTGGCGGCCGAGGAAGAACACCAGCACGGCCGCGATCACGAGGAGCAGGAGCAGCAGGCCGGCCAGCGCCGCGTTCCGCCGGCTCCTGCGCTCGGAAGCCATCGGCTGGACCGGCCCGGTGGGCTCGTCGGCTGGCAGGGTCCGGGTGGCCCCGGCGGCCACGACCGCCGTGTCGCCCAGCGCGCCGACGGCACCGCCGATCACGATGGGGGAGGGGACGGCGGCCCGCACGGGCTCCCCGGCGGCGAAGCGGACCAGGTCGTCGTGCAGCTCGGCGGCCGTCTGGTACCGGTCGGCGGGGTCCTTGGCCAGGGCCTTGAGGACGACGGCCTCGTAGTCCGCCGGGATGGTTGCGTCGATCGTTCCGGGCGGGACCGGCTCCTCGCGCACGTGCTTGTAGGCGATCGACACCGGGTTGTCGCCGGTGAAGGGCGGCCGCCCCACCACCATCTCGTAGAGGACCACGCCGAGGGCGTAGACGTCGCTGCGGGCGTCGACCGGCAGCCCCTGCGCCTGTTCGGGTGAGAAGTAGGTCGCCGTGCCCATGACCGCACCGGTCTGGGTCAGGCCCTCCTTGGCGCCCACGGCCCTGGCGATGCCGAAGTCCGCCACCTTCACCTCGCCGTCCGTGTCGATCAGCACGTTCCCGGGTTTCACGTCCCGGTGGATCACGCCGTGGCTGTGGGCGTAGTCGAGGGCGGCAGCCACCTCGGCCCCGATCACCGCGGCGCGCGCCGCCGGCAGCGGGGCGCGCCGGACGATTTGCGACAGGGTCTCGCCGTCGACGTACTCCATCACGATGAAGTAGGTGTGCTCGCCCTGGCCCCAGTCGTAGACCGAGACGATGTTGGGGTGCGAGAGACGGGCGACGGCCTGCGCCTCCCGCCGGAAGCGCTGCACGAACGACAGGTCCACCGACAGCTCGGGGAACAGCACCTTGAGGGCGACGGGCCGGTCGAGGAGGAGATCGCGTGCCAGGTACACCTGAGCCATGCCGCCCCGCGCCACGTGCCGCACCAGCTCGTAGCGGTCGCTGAAGACCTGCTGTTGGGGCATGACCGGTCCGAGCCTATGGCCGAGTCGTGGTGGAAGGTGTCGAGCTTCCGGTCGTTCCGGCCCCCGCCAGCCAGGCCTGGATGACCTTCTTGGCGATCGGGGCGGCGATGGTCCCGCCCTGGTACTGGTCACCGTTGGGCTGGTTCGGCACCAGGACGGCGACGGCGATCGTCGGATTGCTCGCCGGCGCAAACGCGGCGAACCAGGCGTCGATCAGCCCGGTGCCGGTCTGGGCCGTGCCGGTCTTGGCCGCTACCTCCACGCCGGGGATGCGGGCGATGGCCCCGGTGCCGTTCGGTGCGTCGACCACCGACCTCATCAGCGTGGTCATCTGGCCGGCCGTGTTCGCCGACGTAGCCGACAGCCAGGGCTTGTCCTGGTAGGTGCTCACCGTGCGGGACTGGGAGTCGGTGACGTGGTCGAGGATGTGTGGCGTCATGATGGTGCCGCCATCCGCGATGGCCGATGCCACCAGGGCCATCTCCAGTGGTGTGGACTGGACGTCTTGCTGGCCGATGGCGGAGTAGGCGATGCCGGGCCGGTCCTGGGCGAAGGTGGCCGGCGCCGGGAAGGTCGACGGGGCGGCGGCGGGGAGGTCGATCGGTGGGGTCTTGTCGAAGCCGAAGGCGTCGGCCTCGGCGGACAGGTTCTGGGCGCCCAGGTCCAAGCCGATGGCGCCGAACCCGGTGTTGCACGAGACGGTGAAGAGGGCGGGCAGCTGGCCCCCGCAGGTCTCGCCCGCGAAGTTGTGCAGCTGCTGGTTGGTGTCGGGCAGGGTGAGCGCCGACTGTGTCGGGTACGTCTTGGTGGCCAGCGACGGGTCGTGGTCGTAGACCGAGGACGAGGTGACGACCTTGAATGTCGAGCCGGGGAACCAGCGGTTTCGGTAGGCGCCGGGCGAGAGCGGGTTCCCGGCGGCGTGGACCAGGTTCTGGTAGCTGGCCATCACCTGCTGCTGACTGTGAGACGACAGCAGGTTGGGATCGAACGTCGGGTTCGAGTACATGGCCAGCATCCCGCCCGTCTTCGGATTTATGGCGACGACCGATCCCGTCTTCGACCCGAGGGCGTCCGCTGCGGTCTGCTGCAGCGCCGCCGACACGGTCAGGACCAGGTTCTGGCTCTTGTTGGGGTTGGTGAGCAGGTTCTTCACCCCGTTGAGGCTGGTGGGCAGCTGCTTGGAGGTGTTGGCACCGGTGAGCGTGGAGTCGTAGGAGCGCTCGGCGCCGTCGGCGCCGTAGGTGAAGGAGAAGAATCCGGTGATCTGGGAGAACAAGGGGCCCTTCGGATACTGACGCTGGTACTTGAACTGGTCGTTGCTCGGCGCCGAGGTGGCCAGCGTCTGACCGTCGGCGCTGATGATCTGGCCTCGTTGGGCCGTGTACTCCTTGACCACCCGGCGACCGTTCAGCGGGTTGTGGTCGATGGCGTTGGCGTGGAACACCTGGACCCAGTTCAACTGGGCGAACAGGGCGATGAACAGCACGATCACCGCTGCGCCGACCAGCCGGATCTGCCGGTTCATGGGGATCACTGCGACCTCGACATCTAGACCTCGACCAGCGCATCGGGGTCGTAGCGCTCGGTGGACAGCCCGCTCGGCGTCTCGGTGTCGTGCGAGATGCGCAAGAGCAGGGCCAGGAGGATGTAGTTGGAGATCAGCGAGCTCCCGCCGTAGGAGACGAAGGGCAACGTGATGCCCGTCAGGGGGATCAGGCGCGTCACGCCGCCGACGATCACGAACACCTGGACGCCAAGGGCGAGCGACAGCCCGGTGGCGAGCAGCTTCTCGAACGGACGGTCGCAACGCAGGGCGATCCGCAGCCCGGTACCGACCATCAGCAGGTAGCCCATGATGAGGCTGGCCGCCCCGACCAGGCCGAGCTCGTCGGCGATCACGGCGAAGATGAAGTCGGTGGACGCCTCGGGGATGTGCGCGGCGTTCGATTGGCCGGGGCCCTCACCGAAGACGCTTCCGGCGGCGAGGGAGAACCAGGCCTGGATGATCTGGTAGCCGCTGGTGTTGGCGTGCGGCCACGGGTTGAGCCAACCCGAGATACGGGTCTGGGCGTGATGGATGACCTTCAGGGCGAAGGAGGCGCCCCCGGCGAAGAGCGCAGCGCCGAGACCCAGGTAGAGGGCCCGACCGGTCGAGACCCACAGCATCCCGATGAACAGGGCGAAGAACAGGAACGAGTTCCCCAGGTCGTTCTCGGCGAAGAAGATCATCAGCGAGACTCCCCAGGCGACCAGCACCGGTGCCAGGTAGCGGGGGTCGACGATGTGGAAACGGCCGATGCGACGGGTGCCCTTGGCCAGCAGCTCGCCCCGCTCGACCAGGATCGAGGCGAAGAACACCGCCAGGGCCAGCTTGGCGACCTCGCCCGGCTGGAAGTTGAACGACGAGACGTGGATCCACAGGCGGGCGCCGTTGATGTTCTCGCCGATGCCGGGGAACATCGGGAGGACGAGCAGCCCCAGGCCGACGAACGCGAAGGTGTAGCGGAAGCGCTCGAGATCACGAGCCCGGCGGACAACGTACAACGTGACGATGAAGGCCACCACGCCGATCGCCGTCCAGGCCGCCTGCAGGGTGGCCTCGTGGCTGGAGAGACGGGCGATGAAGACATAGCCGAGGCCGTTCAGCAGGCCGGCGGTGGGGAGCAGGATGGGATCGGCGTTGGGCGCCAGCCACCGCATCCCCAGGTGCGCCACGAGCAGCAGGGCAAAGATGACGGCCAGGAACGGACCGATGTTGGCCGGCAGCGACCCGGCCCGGCCGAGGCCGGCGATGGCGTAGAGGGCGCCGGTGAGCAGGACGGCCAGCACGATGAGGCCGAGCTCGGTCCGGCGCCGGGCCGGTCGGCGCAGGATGGCGGAGGCGGCGACGGCGATCACGGCGTGCCTCCGGCGTGGTTGGCGCGTTGGGCCGCCTGGTAGGCGCGACGCAGGTTCGTCACGTAGGCGCGAGCCGAGCCCAGGCTGGACTCCTCCACGCCGGCATGCAGCGCCGGGAGGTTGCCGCCCAGCACCACGCCGGTCGTCACACCGGTGTGCTCGGCGACCGTGGGCTGGAACCACAGCACCCCGCCCGGACGGCCCTGGTAGATGACCAGCTGGTTGTCGGCCACGCCGACGTAGTAGCTGCCGCGAGCGTAGAAGCCGACTGCGGCCGCACCGGCGGCCAGGACGACGAGCAGCAGCACGATGAATGCCACCACCCGCACGGTGACCGGTCGCGCCCTGGGGCCCTCGGCGGCCCGACGAGCCCGGTGACGCTGCCTCCGGCTGCCCTGGAGCGCGCCGGCCGTGCCGACCACGTCTCCGGCGCCCCCGGCCGTCTCCCCGGCTGCCGTCCGCCCGGCGGCCGTCACCCCGGCTGTCCCGGCGGTGGCGGTGGCGATCGCGACGGTCGGGTCGCTGCCGACGGGCTCGGGTCCAGCGGCGAGGGCCCGAGTGTCGTCCCGGCCATCATTGTCCGCCGCCATGCTCTCGTCGACAGGGCGGACGTCGCCCGTCACCA
The DNA here is from genome assembly GCA_965276635.1 of Acidimicrobiales bacterium. Classification (GTDB taxonomy): domain Bacteria; phylum Actinomycetota; class Acidimicrobiia; order Acidimicrobiales; family Palsa-688; genus CBDIBC01. The sequence goes on from CBDIBC010000005.1 coordinate 1,439,323, forward strand.
CATCGACGACCACGACCGTGATGTTGTCGTTGCCGCCTTGCGCCTTGGCTTCGCTCACCAGCTCCCTGGCCGCCGCCGCCGGGTCCTCCACCCGTCGCAGGGTGGCTGCCACCTGGCTGTCGCTGACCTCACGCGACAACCCGTCGCTGCACAGCAGCAGCCGGTCGCCGGGCCGGGCGTCGAGGGTGTGGAGGTCCACGCCGACATCGGCGTCGACGCCGAGGGCCCGGGTCAGGACGTGGCGCTGGGGATGGAACTCGGCTTCGTCGGAATGGATCTGGCCCTCCGCCACCAGCTCGGCCACCAGGCTGTGGTCGGTCGTCACCTGCGACAGGTCGCCGTCGTGGAGGCGGTAAACGCGCGAGTCGCCGACGTTGATGACCGCCAGGTGCTCGCCGATCAGGGCGACGGCCACCAACGTCGTGCCCATACCCCGCAGGCCGCCGTCGCCCTGCGCCTTCTCCCACACGGCCCGGTTGGCCGCCCGGGCGGCCTCGGCCAGAGCCCCGGGCGTCGGGTCGACGCACGCATGCCAGGCCACGCCCAGGGCGCGTACCGCGGCCTCCGAGGCCACCTCCCCGGCGGCATGACCACCCATGCCGTCGGCGACGGCGTAGAGGGAGTCGGCAACGAGCAGGTTGTCCTGGTTGTTGGCCCGGACCAGGCCCACGTCAGTAGCGGACCCGGCCTGCAGCCAGGTCACCATGGTGTCACCTCGTGACCTCCAGCACCGTCTTGCCGACCTGCAGCTTGTCGCCCCGACCGAGCAGCGCCGGCGCCACCACCTTGTGATGGTTGAGGAACGTGCCGTTCGTCGAACCCAGGTCCTCGACGAAGAGGTCCCCGTCCCGGCGGAACACCCGGGCGTGGAGTTGGGAGACGAACGTGTCGTCGGGCAGGGCCACGCCGCACCCCGGTGCCCGGCCAACCGTCAGCTCGGCGCCCAGGTCGAACGTCTGGCCCCGGAAGCGGGCGGGCTCGGCGATCTGCAGCCGCTCGCCGCCCGCGCTGCGTCGGCCCGGCGCGCTCACCGGCGCGGGGAGCGGGGCCTCCTGGGCCACGGCCGCCTGAGGTGAGGGAGGTGTGACGGCCACCGCCTTGGGCTCGCGCAGCTCGACCCACACGGCGCGCAGCACCCGCAGGAAGAACAGGTACAGCACGGCCAGGAAGACGTACTTGAACAGGGTGAGCAGCTGACCCGACATCGCCTAGGAGGCTTCGAACTGCAGGGTGGTGGCGCCGACGGTGATCTGATCGCCGGGCTGCAATGGTTGGGTGCCCTGGACGCGGATCCCGTTCACTCGGGTCCCGTTCGTGCTGCCCAGGTCGGCCAGCAGATAGGTGCCGTCGCCCGCCGGGCGCACCTCGACGTGGCGGCGGCTGACGTTCGGATCGGCCAGGACCACGTCGCAGTCGGGCAGCCGTCCCATGGCCAATGGGCGGTCACCCAGCTCCACCCGCCGGCCGTCAGGGAGCACGACGGCCGCGCCGGGTCCCCGGGTCCTGTCCATCTCGGTCGCCACGACGAGCGTGCCCGGCGACAGGCTGGGATCGGTCTCGATCGTCACCGAGACCCGGCCGAGCAGCACGTAGCCCTCGCTGCGGGCGTGGTCGCGTGCCACCGACACCAGCTCGGCGACCAACTCCTCCTCGATGGGCACGAACCGGCTCCGGTCGGACGGGGCCAGGACGACCCGGAACGTGTTCGGGGTGATCGTCCCCCGGGGCGCCACGGTGCGGCGCAGGTCCATCTCCCGCGTCAGGCGACGCCCCACCTCCACCGGCTGCAGCCCGCTGCGGAAGGCGCGTGCGAACACGCCCTCGACGAGGCGTTCCAGCCGGCGTTCGAACTGCTGCAGTCCCATGGTCGGCAGTTGAGCGTACTCGGCACCACCATCCGCACGGGGGCAACCGCACCGACCGAGACGCTATGCTCGGTGGCTCCCACTCGGGCGAGTGGCGGAATTGGCAGACGCGCAGGATTCAGGTTCCTGTATCCGAAAGGATGTGGGGGTTCAAGTCCCCCCTCGCCCACAGTATAACCCCTGGTGGGAGGGGGTGTGGCGGAGCCTTCGAACCCTATTTGCAACCGGTTTGCAACCGGAGCGATCCTCGAGCGCTCCAGCGCCGGCGTGGGCGGAGGGTTGTCCAGGGCGAAAAGAGACCGCGGGCGGTTGCCAAGACCTGGGCCAGAGGTCCATACTGATCACCGTCAGGTGCAGTAGCGCCTGGAAGTGACGCCTCGGACCCCCGCCGGACGACGGGACCCGGGGCGCCTGCGCGTCAGGGGTTCGGCTCGATCTGGCGGAGGACGAGCAGGCTGGTGCGGAGCTGCGCGAAGTAGCTCGAGTCGTCGCCCGCTACGTGCAGTGACACGACACCAGCGATCACGTCAGCCACCCACAGCAGAGGCTCGTCGTGCTTGGCGACGTGCGAGTACCGCATGGCCGGACCGATCCCGGACCGTTTGGTGGCAGCCATCGTCGCCCGGTCCTTCTTGTCGAGGCTCGCCTTGCGAGCCTCGATCACCATGTGGTTAACGCCCTCCTTTGCCAGATCGTCAGTCATGGCAACAAGGAGTCGGGCTCGTGCTCGTTCCTGAGCTTTGGGGGCGACGGGGTGACAACTGTGCGCGAACGCGTGCACGTCGAGCTCGGCCAAGCGGCCCACGATCTCCCGCCGTCGGGCAGCGTTCTCGTCGTGCCAGTGCACCACCCGGCTTCGGGGGGCCCGGAGTTCGCGCATCGCCTCGCGAACCTGCACCTGGTCGTCGATCGTCACGGCAGCCGCAATGACGTAGCAGTAGCCGCTGCGCGTGAGCCGGGGCGACTCGTCGAGTAACGCTTCCACGCAGCGGATCAGGCCGGCGGCAGCATGAGGCGTGCCACCTGGTTGGCTGCTTCATCGTGCAGCCTGGGGGAAACGTGACTGTAGATGCCGAGGGTGATGGCAACGGTCGAGTGGCCAAGGCGCTCCTGCACGACCCGGGGGTGCACGCCGTCCTCGAGGGCCAGCGTGGCCCAGGTGTGGCGCAGGCCGTGCAGGGTGAGCCTGGGCAGGCCGTACCGGGCGACCCTGCGCAGGAAAGAGTCGCTGACGCTGTTCGGGCGCAGCCAGGTGCCGTCAGGATGGTGAAAGACCAGCCCGCGGTCCTCGAAGTCTGGCCCCACGAGCATGCGGTCCTCCAACATTCGGACCCGATGGCTCCTCAGCACGCCCACGGTGATCGGGTCCAGGGAGACTGACCGTCGTCCCTGGGACGTCTTTGGGACGCCGAGCGACACTGAGCTGCGGGTCTGGATGACCGTCTGGACGACCCTCACGTGGCCGGCGCCGAGTTCGATGTCGACCCAGCGCAGCCCGAGCGCCTCTCCTCGACGCATCCCGGTGGTGGCCAGTAGGACCCACAGGGGGTAGAGCCGATCCCTTTCGGCTCGGGGGGAGTCGAGGAACCGCCGCAGAGTGGGTCCGTCCCATGCCGCCGCCTGACCGTCCTTCTGAGCGGACCGGGGCGGATCGCTTGCGTCGGCGGGGTTCCGGGCCAGCCTTCCCCAACGAACTGCGTCCTTGAGCGCCCGGTGGAGGATGGTGTGGATGTAGGCGACCGTTCGCCGATCGAGCCCCGTCGAAGACGGGGCCGAGAGTTCTCCGCCATTACTGGAGGCGTTGCGCCGCAATAGCGAGGCGAGGGTGTCCTTCGTGAGGTGAGAGGCTTCGACGACCTCTTCGCGAAGGATCCGGGCTGTGGCGTTGAGCGACGTGCCCTCCGCCCTCAACTCCTTGGCGCGGGCGAGCACCTCGGGGGAGTAGCCGGCACCCTGTCGGGAAGGGGGACGGCGCCCCGAGTTGAGCAATGTGGCGTACAGCCCGTTGAGCACGCCGGCATCCAGCCTGGTCAGGCGGATCGTGCCGATGTGGGGGATGACATGGAGGCGGACGTTGCGGGAGTACGAGTCGAACGTTGACGGGCGGACCGTCGGACTTGCCGCCGTCAGCCACTCCTCGAGGAACTCCCCGACTGTCTGGCGTGACGGCTCGACGTAGGCGCCTCGATCGAGTTTGGAGAGGAGGTCGATGCGTGCTCGTTCCGCGTCCCGCTTGGTCTTGAAACCTGAGTGCCACCTCTGGCGGCGCCGGCCGGTCGAGGGGTCGGGGTCCAACTCGATCTTGACGGTCCAGCCGCTACCTCGCTTGAGGATCGACCCCCTCATGACGGGTCGGACAGCTGGGCGGGTGCATTGTCTGCCGGGCGCATCTCTGCCGGTTCGGATGGCGGCGGGTACGCGTCCTCACCAGGCCGGTGCGCCAACGATTGCAGGTAGCCACGGGGCCCGAAGGTCTTGATCTTTGCAGCGAAGTCGGCGAGCACCCCGGCCAGGTCATCGAGCTGGTCGCCGTACTCGCGCGCCATGAGGTCGACGCGGCCCTTCCTCCAGGTGCGGAAGTGGTCATGCCAGTTGGTGGGCGAGGCGTCAGGGGCCTCGCCGAGCACGGCCGCCATCACCGGGTCCAGGCCGGTCGGGACGTTGAGGCCCATCTCTTGGAGGCGTTCGTCGATGGGGCCCAACTGGCTCTCGCTGCCCAGGATGGCGAAGTACAGCTGGACGGCGGGGATCCCGGTGTCTGCGATCGGCGTGTCCATGGCGCCACTCGGTGGCAGGAAGAAGTACGGGATCGGCACTTCGAACACGAGTGACAGCAGGTAGAGCTCGTGGGCGTCGAACCGCCGCCTCCGATCACCGTCGAAGCCTCGCTCCATGGCCGAGATCGACGCCTGCCGCAGCTGATGGCCGCTGAACTCCGCCAGCTTCTCGGCGACCTGGTGTTGCGTCCAGCCCCGTCGCTCCCGGATAGCGCGGACGTTGAAGGACACCACGGCGTTGACATCGATCGGCGCGCCCCGTCCGGGCTCGCCAATGGCATCCGGCTCGGAGTCCGGTCTGCCTCGACGCGAGGGACGTGCCATCTCACGATCGTACCGCTGCAAGTTGTGCGCCACAACATCGTTACATGGTAGGTGGTAGGCTATGGGTTGTAGCCCACAACAAGGAGAAGTTATCCGTGTTCGATGACGTTCCGCCATTCATGACGATCGAGCAGGCGGCAAAGGTTCTGCAGCTTGGACGGTCCAAGACCTACGAGCTGAGTGTGGAGTGGGAACGCAGCGGCGGTGCCAGCGGCCTTCCTTTCGTGTGGTTCGGCCGCCAAAAGCGGATCCCGCGAGCGGTGCTTCAACGCTTCGTCGACGCCACCCTCGCGCCGCCGGCGGCGTGAGGGACAGGCCCCTCCTGCGCTCAGGCGGGGCCCCGAGGACCGACGGATGGTGATGTCCCGGATCGACCCCCATGACCGGGTCACCCCACTCCGCCGGTCGGGCTCGCCGGAGTCACAGGTACCCGACCTCCTCGAGGACGACCAACCGGTTGGCCTGACATGGACGCCGGCGGACCTCCAAGGCGTCGTGGCCTCGCTGCTCGCCGGGACCGTCCGTCGACCGGAACCGACGCTGGGGCGGCGAAGCGACGGCGCCGCGCTGCTCTACGCCGGCCGGGTCAACTCGCTGATCTCCGAGTCTGGCGGCGCCAAGACGTGGGTCGCCCTCGAAGCCTGCCGCCAGGAGCTCCAGGCCGGACACCACGTTGTCTTCGTGGACTTCGAGGATCACGCCGAGGGCATCGTCGCGCGGCTTCTCGACCTCGGTGCGGCCCCCGATGCCGTCGTCGAGCGGTTCCGGTACGTCTGCCCCCAGGAGCCTTTCTCCATCGCCGCCGAGTCCCGTCTCGCCGCTGTCCTGGTGGAGAGCCGACCGACGCTCGTGGTCATCGATTCCATCGGTGAGTCCATGGCGTTGGATGGGATCCGGCCCAACGACGACGACCAGGTGGCTCGGTGGTACCGCCGCCTGCCCCGGCGTGTTGCAGCAGCCGGACCGGCGGTCCTCGGCCTCGACCATGTGACCAAGAGTGGCGAGGGGCGCGGCCTGTTCGCCATCGGTTCGCAGCGAAAGCGGGCCGCGGTGTCGGGCGCCTCCTACATGCTCGAGACGGTCCTCGACTTCGGGAAGGGACGCACCGGTAGTGCCCGTCTGGTCGTAGCCAAGGACCGTCACGGCACGTACGTCCAGGGCCAGACCGCCGCCACCTTCGTCTTGGGACCCGCCTCCGAAGGCGAGCGTGACGGCCTGCTCGAGGCCCGCATCGAAGCCCCTTCAGTGGCCTCCATCGAACCCGCTTCCTTCCGCCCGACCCGGCTGATGGAGCGCGTCTCGCTCTACATCGAGGACCACCCAGGCGCCTCCGGCAACGACATCGACAGGGCCCGACTCGGCAAGGCCGACTATGTCCGCAAGGCCACCGGCGTCCTCGTCACGGAGGGCTGGCTACAGGTCGAACGGGTCGGCCCAGCCATGCGCCACCGGAGTGAACGCCCGTTTCGTGAGGACCCCGGGGTTTCCTCACCGGCGAACGGGATCGTATGAACCGCGCCGACCTCGTCCCCTCGTCCCCTTCTCGTCCCAGGATCGTCCGGACGAACTCGTCCCCCTCGTCCCCCCCTTCAAGGGGGGACGAGGTCAGGGACGACCCGGCGGCCGGAGCGCCCCGTCCCGGGACGAACTTCCGCCGGCGACGCCGATCCGACCAGTTGCCCTTCAACCCATTCACCTCCAACCCGCTCACCTCCCACCACTCCTCACGCCACTCCACCAACCAACCCCCAACCCCTGCCCACACACTCACCACCGACACCGCCCCACCCACAATCCCTACTGCCACCCCACAACACCGCCCAACCCGAACACGATTGCAACTTGCATTTGGCGGGGCCAGCGCCTGATGGCGTGGATGCGAATGATGGGCCTCGACTCCGTCGAGTACCACGAGCACACCGTCGCCGGTCGTGGCGACGACCCCGTCGCGGCCGCTGCTGACTACTACGCATCCAGAGGGGAAACACCCATGACCTGGGGCGGTCGCGGTCGGGGATTACTGGGCCTGGACGGCCAGGTCGACCTCGACGACTATCGCGCCATCTAGGCCGCCGGCGGGGCGCTCGACCCGGCAAGCGGGACGAGGCTGGTCGCCTGCCGTCGTCCCGGCCTGGAACTCGTCGTCTCCCCGCACAAATCCGTCGCCGAGCTCGGCGTGATCGGCCGAGCGGAGGACATGCACGCCATCGTCGACGCCGAGCGCGACGCAACCCTCGACTTCCTCGACATGCAGGTCGCCGACAGGGGAGGGCGACGAGGCAGAGCGGTCACTGCGTCACCGACCGGTGGACTGCTGTGGGCGACCTCTCGGCACGCCACCACTCGCGCCGGCGACCCGCAGGTGCACGACCACGTCCTCATCGCAAACGTCGTCGCCATGGTCGACACCCGTGGCGGCTGGAAGGGCCTCGACACCGCCTTCCTCCGCGACCAGCTTCACGCCGCAACAGCGGTCGGGCGGATGGCCGCCGCAGCCAAGGCCGTCGAACTCGGCTACGCCATCATCGCCGACGACGGCCCGTCAGGGCGGCTCGGCAGCTGGAGCATCGATGGCATCCCCGAAGCCATCTGTGCGCTCCACTCCACCCGGTCCGGCCAGATCACCGCCGCCGTCGGCGCCGATGCGTCCTATGCCGCCCGATCCATGGCCGCTCGCTCTACTCGCGACCGCAAGACCCACGACAGCATCGAGGACCACGCCAGCCGTTGGCAGGCCGAGCTGGCGGATGCCGGCCACCGCCCCGACGAACTGCGCGCCGCAGTTGACGCCGCCGGCGGAAAGTGGTCCGCCGAACCCGTCGATGTGGCCGAGCTCGCCGCCGATCTCCTGGGCCGGGGCGGTCGGCTGGCCGAGAGCAACACCTTCACCAAGGCGGACGTGATCGTGGCCGTTGCACGGCACCTCCATGGGCTGCCCCTCTCCGCGCTCGACCACGCCGTCGACGCCGTGCTCAACCACGACGACGCCATCGCCCTCCCGCACCTGGCAACCTCCCGCAACGACGTCTGGGTCGCCCGCTGCGTCCTCGCCGACGAACGCAACATCGAGCAGCTCGCCAGCACTCTGATCGACCGACGCGCTCCGGCGCTCGACGATGACATGGCACGGCGGGCCGTGAGGGCCACAGAGACCGGACTTGGCCACCCTCTCACCGACCTCCAGCGACAAGTGGCGGTCGGGCTAATGACCAGCGGCCGCCGCCTCGAGCTGGTGATCGGCGTCGCCGGCTCCGGCAAGACCACCGCGCTTTCCGCCGTGCGGAACGGCTTCGAGTCGGGCGGCTACCGGGTCATCGGGGCGGCCACCTCCGGCCAGGCTGCCCGGAACCTCAGCGAGGGTGCCGGCATCGGCTCACACACCGTGGCGTCGCTCACCTGGCGCCTCGACCACGCCGGCATCGCCCTCAACGACCGCGATGTCGTCGTACTGGACGAAGGCGCCATGACCTCTGACCTCGACATCGCCCGGCCCCTCGGGGCGGTCTCGCGATGCGGAGCCAAGCTGGTGATCGTCGGCGACGACCGTCAACTCGGCGCCATCGGCCCCGGAGGAGGGCTCACCGCCCTCTGCGAACGTCACCCGGAACGGACCTGGCAGCTCACCGACAACCTGCGCCAAACCGACCCCGGCGAAGCCACGGCCCTGGCCCACCTCCGAGCAGGGCACCTCCCGTCCGCCCTCACGTGGTACGCCCGCCACGGCCGCATCCGCCGCGACGGCGACCGCCGGGCAGCCGTGCTGACCATGGCAAGAGCCTGGGCCGGCGATGTAGCCGCCGGCCGAAACAGTCTGCTCCTCGCCTACCGCCGCGACAGCGTCGAAGCCCTCAACCAGGTGGCCCGCACCCTGATCGAACGAGCTGGCGGCCTCACCGGCCCCGAGCTGACCGCCCCCGGCGGACGCAAGTACCGGGCGGGCGACCGGGTCATCACCCTCGCCCCAGGCCCCGACGGCGCCTGGGTCACCTCCCAGACGGCGCTGGTCACTGCGGTCAACCCCGATAGCAACGTGATTGACGCACGAACGCCGGAAGGACGGCACCTCCACTTTGGACCCGAGGAGATCGGTGCAGACCGGCTCGCCCACGGCTATGCCATGACTGCCCACCGAGCCCAGGGCGCCACCGTCGACGCCGCTCACGTCCTCGACGACGGCGGCGGCCGGGAGCTCGCCTACGTCGCCATGAGCCGGGCCAGCCGTACCAGCCACGTCTATGTCGTCGCTGGTGACCCTCAGAGCGCCACAGCCCGCCTCCAGCGGTCCTGGGACGACCAACGTCGCCACCAGTGGGCGCTCGACCAGGCCCGGGTTGCTCAGCGCCTCACAGACCTGCAGGCCGAGCGAACGCAACTGCTCGAGCGAGTCCCCCCTGATGTCAGCAAGCAACTCGCCGACGCTCGCGCCGAGCTGAACTTGCGGGAGGCCGAGGACGCATGCGGTGATGGCGGGCCAAGGCCGACGGATCGGGTTGCACAGCTGGAGTCAGCAGCTGCCGTCCGACGGCAGTTCCTCCAGCACCACCCTGAAGTCGCCGACCGAATCCAAGAGATCGATCGGGAAATCCTGCAAAGGCGCACTGCAGCTCGCCGAGCGACCGCGGCCATCACAGCACTCAGCCGGCCGACTGCTGTAACCCCGGGGGTCGACGGACCGGAGGTGGGGCGTGCGCCCAGTCCGGTCCTCTGACTTTCCAGCCGGAAGTCAGACATCGTGATTCGGCCGGCGTTCTTCGGAGGTCGAAGGCGAAGACCGCCCGTGATCTGCGGGGCACGTTCTGCTCGGAGATCGTGAACCTGGCTAAGGGATATAGCCGTCGATCGGGCGTCGCCGACCCGATTCAAAACCTTGCTGGTGTCGGGACTAGAAGGATCGTTGGGAGCGTGCGGCTTCACTCGGCGTCGACCGGTCAGACCCGACCGGAGGGCTGTCGCGGATAGCCCCCCTTTACCGGGCAAGTCACCGGGCGGCCTTTACGGGACACCGCCGCAGCGGGGCCCTCCTGCCTGCGGCGTCGCCGTAGAGGGTCCGCATTCGGGGATGTCGTTTCGCCGGGCTGCTCGACGAAGGGCAGTCGGCGGGGGACTGCGTGGCCGGTACTTGCCGCGGTGCCCGACGGCCGCCCTGACCGCCTGTTGGCGGCGTGGGGTATGGGCGTCGGTGGGGTGCATTGGCAGGTCCGGGTTAGACCACCTCGGCCCGCTCGGTTAGTGCTAGCTCGGTCGGTGGCTCCTTTCCGGCGTCGTCCGCCACGTCCGTTACGACGTCTTCTCGTCGAGCGCGGACCAGGAGCAGGGTGACCACGGCGCATACGCCGAGGATGACGGCACCGACGGTGAACGCCGTGGTGTATCCGTGCACCAGTCCGAGGGCGTGGGCTGCGCTGGACAGTCCGTGGCTGGCCACGTAGCTCGCTGTTGCGGTGGCGGCGATGGTATTGAGCAGGGCGGTGCCGAGCGAGTTGCCGATCTGCTGGGTGGTGTTGACCAGGGCGCTGGCCACCCCGGCATCGCCGGGCTGCACCCCGACCAGGGCGGTCGAGATCAGTGGCACGAAGGCCAACCCGAGGCCCAGGCTGGTGACGAACTCAGCCGGCAGAACGTGGCTCGAGAAGCCGGTGTGGACACCGATCTGGGTGAACAGCACCAGACCGATGGCGCCGAGGCCCATGCCGCCCACCATGAGAAGCCGGGGACCAACCCGGGCCATCAGCTTGCCGGCCACGGTGGCCCCCACGAAGACCCCGGCCGAGTAGGGCAGGTACGCGAAGCCGGTTTTTAGGGCCGAGTAGCCGAGGATGCCCTGCAGGTAGTAGGTCAGCAGCACGAAGGTGCTGAACATGCCGGCGATCAGGAGGAGGCTGCCGAGGTAGGCACCACCCCGGGTCCGGTCGGCCAGTACCCGCAGCGGCAACAGGGGGTGTTTGACGCGGGCCTCGATGGCCACGAACGCGGCCAGGAGGACGGCGGCGGTGGCGAGCAACGCGACCGTGATCCCCGACGTCCACCCGTCGGAGGCGGCTTTGGTGAAGCCGTAGACCAGGGCGACGAGGCCGGCGGTGACGGCGGCGGTGCCGGCGATGTCATAGCGCGCTTTGCCTTCGGCTTTGCTCTCCGTCACCAGCCAGCGTGACCCGGCCAGGGCGATCAGGGCGATGGGCACGTTGACCAGCAGGGTCCACCGCCACGAGGCCCACTGGGTCAGCATCCCGCCCATGATCAGGCCGATCGACAGCCCGCCGGCGGAGATGGCGCCGTAGACCCCGAAGGCCCGGGCCTGCTCCTTGGCGTCGGTGAAGGTCACCGTGATGAGCGACAGAGCAGCAGGAGCCAGGAGGGCGGCGAACGCCCCTTGAGCGGCCCGGGCCCCGAAGAGCATGGGGGCGTTTTGGGCCACGCCGCCGAGGACCGAGGCGGTGGCGAAGCCGACTAGGCCGATCTCGAAGATGCGCTTGCGGCCCACGAAGTCGGCGATACGGCCGCCAAGGAGTAGCAGGCCGCCGAAAGCCAGGGAGTAGGCGGTGAACGCCCACTGGCGGTTGGCCACCGAGATGTGCAGGCCAGACTGGATCGAGGGCAGGGCGACGGTGACGATCGAGGCGTCGAGCACCACCATCAGCTGGGCGAGGGCGATGACGGCGAGGACCCGGAACCGCCGGGGGTCGGCTGTGCCGACCCCCGGGGTCGTTGAGGTGGGAGGGGCGCTCATGTCGTGATCGTCACTTGGGTCTTGTCGAACGCCACGTAGCCGCTGTAGTTGCGCCCGACCCGGTCGAACGAGGCTGGGTACGGGTCGGGGTAGCTCCACGCGGCGTCGTGATGGCTCGAACCCCCTGCCGTTACGTCGTGGTACTGCGCGTCGCCCTTCCACGGGCAGTTGTAGGGCGTGGCGCTGTCGCTGAACGCCTCTGTCCTCAGCGACGCAGGCGGGAAGTAGCTGTTGCCCTCGATGCTGATCAGGTCCGAGTCGGGTGCCTCGGCGACGACGATGCCATCAATGGATGCCTTCATGTCCTTGTCCTCTCTGGTTGTTCAGAACTCGCAGCTCCGACCTGTATTATATAAACAGGTCGGTGTACTCAAAATGTACCAGGTGTGGGGTCGGAGCGCAACTACGTACACCCAGCGTTACCGGACGTGATACCATCGATGCGTGTGCGAACTTGAGAAGGGTCCGCAGGGCCGGCGCCGGGGCAGGGGAGCGCGAGAGCGCATCCTCGGCGCGGCGCAACAGCTGTTCCGCGAGCAGGGCATCAACAACACCGGCATGGATCAGCTGTGCGCGGTGGCGCAGGTGTCCAAGCGCACCGCCTACCAACACTTCGGCAGCAAGGACGAACTGATCGCCGAGTACCTGCGCCGGCTCGACCCCGACACGATGCCCGAGGTGTTCGAACGCAGCGACCTGACGCCGCGCGAACGGCTGCTCGCCTTTTTCGACAAGCCGCGGGCGTTCACGCACGACTTGACGCCCCTCTGCCCGTTCATCGCCGCTGCCGTGGAGATCGCCGACCCGGAGCATCCCGCCCGCGTGCGGGCTCGCGGGTACAAAGAGTCCGTCGCCGCGCGACTGACCGAGACCGCCCGGGAGGCTGGTGCCGCCGACCCGGAACTGCTCGGTGAGCAGCTGGCGCTGCTGGTCGACGGCGCCTCGGCCCGGACCCGGACCCTCGGCGTTGACGCCACCCCGACCGCCGTCGGCATCGCGGCCACACTCATCGAGCACGCAGTCCCGAAGACTGCGCCGGCGCGACCTCGGGCCAGCCAACGGCAAGCCAACCGGCGGCGCAGCGCTCAACCTGCGCTGGCCTCAGCCCGCTAACTATCCGCCGCTGCGTCGTTGACCGCAGCGTTCGCAGAACTGCGCGAGGCGGTCGCGGCCGTCACCGGCAAGGGAGATGTCAACACCCTCACCGAGGTGCTGTGGGCTGCGCTACACGGGTTGACGACCCTCGGCGGCTGTCCGTGGCCACGAGAAAGTCCGCAGTTTTGGCCATGAGAAGTCCGCAGTTCTGGCCATCAGATGTCGGCACTCCTCGCTGAAGCATCCACTTGAGGGCCCCTTCGGCCGGTCACGGTGGCGGTGCTAGCCAACCGCCGCTCCGACCGAAGGGGACTCCTCCATGAAATCAGCGAGGGAACGAATGGACATGCATGCCGCCTACCAAGAGGTGGGCTCCTACCGGGCCGCAGCGGAGATCTGCGGCACCACCGACAAGACCATCAAGCGGGCCGTTGCGAGGGCCCGAGCGGACGAGACGACCGGATCGGGCGAGGCAACGGTCGCCCACAACTACGACCCGGTGACCGACCTCATCGCCGAGCGTGTGGCGAAGACCGGGGGCCGCATCTCGGCCAAGCGCCTCTTGCCCGTCGTCGGGGCCGCTGGCTACTCGGGGTCGGCCCGCAACCTGCGCCGGGCCGTGGCCGAGGCCAAGGCGGCCTGGCGCATCGACCACCGCCGGGGCCGCCGGCCCGGGGTGTGGGCACCGGGCGACATGGTGGTGTTCGACTGGGGCGAGATCGGTCCGCTGTTCGTCTTCTGCGCCGTGCTGGCCTGGAGCCGGTTCCGGTTCGTCTGCTTCGCCGACAACCTCCGGGAGACGACCATGGCCGCGTTGGCCCAGTGCATGGAGACCATCGGCGGAGTGCCGAAGACGCTCCTCACCGACCGGATGGGGTGCCTGAAGGGCGGCACGGTGGCCGGAGTGGTGATCCCGACGCCGGACTACGTGCGCTTCGTCACCCACTACCTATTTACTGAACTACTGCCTATATAGATCCAGGTGAGGGGCCATGTTGGGCATCCGCGGTTTGGGGGTGGGGTCCTGATAGACAACCGCCCCATGGCCCGCGAGCGAGACGCTTCAACCGATATGGCTGCGGTGGTGGTGCCTCAGGTCGGTCGCCTTGCGGATACCGGGGATCGGTTGGAGCCATACCGGGTCGTCGGCCCCGACGGGGTGGCGGTGGAGGCGGTGTCGGCTTGGTTTGCTGATCTGCAGGCTGGGGGTCGGTCGGTGGCGACGGTCCGGTCGTATGGGATGGACCTGCTGCGCTGGTTCCGGTTTTTGTGGGCGATTGACGTGTCGTGGGATCGGGCGACGGCCGGCGATGCCCGCGATTTCTGTCGTTGGTTGCTGGTGGCGGGCAAGCCGGCGCGTCCGCACTGGCGGCATCCAGACGTGCCGGTGGCGGCGACGGCGGTGGCGTACGCGGCGTCGGTGAGGGTGCATAGCGAGACGGTGCTTCGGGGTTTCTACGATTTTCACCGTGATGCCGGCAGCGGTCCGGTGCTGAATCCGTTCCCGTTGGACCGTTCCCGCCGGGGCGGGCGCGCCCACGCCCATCACAACCCGATGGAGCCGCACCGCAACGATCGGACGGGCCGTTACCGGCCGAGGGTCGCGACTCGGATCCCGCGGGCGGTCCCCGACGACGAGTTCAACGAGATCTTCGCCAGGTTGCCGTCGCACCGCGACCGTGCTTTGGTGGCGTTCTACGTGTCGACGGGGGCTCGGGCGTCTGAGCTGTTGTCGGTCACGTTGGGCGGGGTTGATCCGGGCCGTCAGCTGATCAGGGTGATACGCAAGGGCAGCGGGGCGGCCCAGGAGCTTCCGGCGTCTGTCGACGCGTTCGTGTGGTTGCGGCTGTATCAGGTGGAGATGGGCGAGCTGATCCCGACGGGACGTCGACAGCCGTTGTGGTGGACGTTGCGCCGCCCGGCGCGTCCGTTGACCTATCACGGCGCGCACCGCATGTTCGAGCGGGTGAACGTGTCGGCGGGGACGGCGGCGACGCTGCACTCGTTGCGTCACACGGCCGCCTACCGGATGGCTCTGGACCCGGCGCTGCCGCTCACCGATGTGCAGGCGGTGTTGGGCCACGCCCAGCTCACCACCACCCAGATTTACCTCACCCCCCGCAAGGAAGACGTGATCCGCCGGGTGCTGGCCCATCACGCCGAGCAGACCCGCCTGGCGGCGGAGCGGGCCGTTCCAGTGGCCGCGCCGGGATATCGGCCCGAGACCCTCGAGGTTCTCTTCGGCCGGGCCATTTCGTGAGCGTCGCTGTCGATCAGCCCACCGTGTCATCGTGCCCGGATGCGCTGTTGCCTGCGGTGGCTGCTGCCGGGTTCCGGCCTCGTTCGATGCCGACGCGTTGGCCAGCAACTTGCCTGTCCGTGCAGGAGTTGTTGGCCCGGCTGATGTCACCACCGTTCGTGTTGGAGTCGTCGGCGAAGCAGTCCAGACGTGTCGGGGGCTTGAAGCTGATGGTGGCCTGGCTGGCGGACCAGGCTGGCGAGACCTGGCAGCAGCGTTGGCTGTCGAGCGGAGCCGACGACGCGGTGGGCGCCTGGCGGCAGGTTCCGGTCGGGTGGCTGCACGCGGGTGGTCATCGAACGGCGTATCGACACGAGGCGTTGGTGGAGGCGTTGCCGGTGCTGGTCTCCGCGGATGTGATTCGGCCGTCGCTGCGCTGGCTGGTGGGCGGCGGGCCGGCCAGAGGCGGCCTGCTCCTGCGAACGCTGGTCGCGTCCCGGGATCCGGGAGGGTTTGCCCGTCTGGGGGCAGCCTGCGACGCCGCTCCGGGCGTCTCGGTGGTGGCGAGAGGCCAAACGTTGTATCGGGCCGCGATGATCGTCGCCGCCAAGGGTGGCGTGCTCGGCGACATCATCGTCGGCGACCTTCTGGAACTCTTCGACGCCCAAGCCGACGCCTACGACAACCCGTCTGCCGGGCGGACGCTGTTCTATCGGCTCCTGCACGACATGGGGACTTTCGGGCCGGCCGCGCCGCCGACCCTTCGAGCATTACGCACCGCCGGCCAGCGCAGCCCCGACGAGCTGATCGACCGCTACCGGCTGAAGTGTCGTCCCGTCCGCGATCTGTTGGTCGACTATCTCCGCGAGCGTCAGCCGGCGCTGGACTACAACAGCTTGGAGTCGCTGGCCAACTTCTTGGGCAAGCTGTTCTGGTCGGACCTGGAACGCCACCATCCCGGCATCGACAGCTTGCACCTGAGCGTCGGGGTGGCCGACGGGTGGAAGCGACGTCTGCGAACCGTGACAAAGACGGTCACGACGCCCGCAGGGGAAAAGGCAGAGGTGGCCGTGGAGCGGATCAACTACCGGGAGTGCCTGACCCCGGTGCGGGCGTTCTACCTCGACCTCGCTCACTGGGCGGTGGAGGACCCGGCCCGGTGGGCGACCTGGGTGGCTCGCTGTCCGGTCGGCGCCGAGGAAATCAACCGGCGCAAGGCCAAACGCAAACTTAAGTCCCGAATGGACTCCCGCACCCGTGAACGCCTGCCGGTGCTACCCGTTGTCGTGCGCTGTGTCGCCGAACGACGAACTGCCGCGGCCGCGCTTCTCGACGCAGCCCGTCAAGCCGGGCCAGGGGAGCCGTTCATGGCTGCGGGACTCACGCTGGTGCGCTCCGTCGTCGAGGCTCGTTCGGGTGCTGGCAAGGTCTGGGCCCACAACCCTGCCGATGGCCGACGCCGCGACCTGGTGCGAGAAGAGGACCACGCGTTCTGGGCCTGGGCCATCGTCGAGGTGCTGCGCTCCACCGGTGTCCGTGTCGAGGAACTACGCGAGCTCAGTCACCACAGCTTGGTGCAATACCACCTGCCCACCACCGGCGAGATCGTCCCGTTGCTGCAGATCCTTCCCTCCAAGACCGACACCGAACGCCTCCTGGTCGTCAGCCCCGAGCTGGCCGACGTCCTCGGCGCCATCATCCTGCGTGTCAGCGACGGGACCGGAACCGTCCCGCTCGTCCCCTCCTACGACACCCACGAACGAGTGTGGTCGGCTCCGGCACCGTTGCTGTTCCAGCGCCGCCTGAACACCGAGACCCGGGTGATCGCCGACAGCATGGTCCGCACCCTGCTCTGCGGCGCTCTGGCTCACACCGGCCTCGTTGACCCCGCCGACGGCGAGCCGCTGCGCTACACGCCGCATGACTTCCGCCGAATGTTCATCACCGACGCGGTGCTCAACGGGCTGCCTCCTCACATCGCGCAGATCATCGCCGGGCACCGCGACATCAACGTCACCATGGGCTACAAGGCCGTCTACCCCGAAGAAGCCGTCCAAGCCCACCTGGCGTTCCTGGCCCGACGACGATCTCTGCGGCCCAGCGACGAATACCGGACCCCGACCGACGAGGAGTGGCAAGAGTTCCTCGGTCATTTCGAGAAACGCAAGGTCTCCATCGGGACCTGCGCCCGAGCGTTCTCCACGCCCTGCATCCACGAGCACGCCTGCGTCCGCTGCCCAATGCTGTGGCCCGACCCCGCCCAGCAGCCACGCCTCGCCGAGATCCGCGACAACCTCAACGCCCGCATCGCCGAAGCCGAACGAGAAGGCTGGCACGGCGAGGTCGAAGGACTCAAGATCAGCCTGGCCGGCGCGCACGAAAAGCTCACCCAAATCGACAACCGCTCAAACACCGTCCGCGTGAGCATCCCTGTCCGGCTGCGCTCACTGGCGCCAGTGGCAACGAGCACCCCGACAGCACACCAATAGACATCCGCCACCGATTTCCGCGGTCGGCCCCATCGCTCGAGCCCCGATTTCAAGTTCAGAGAATACGGGACGAGGCCGGACTTCTGCCAGGGAGCCGACCCCGAGTCCAAGGGCATCGTCGAGAACCTGGTCGGCTACGTGAAGTCCGACCTCATGATCCCCGAGGAGTTGTCCGTCACCGACGTCGCCCATGCCAACGAGAAAGGAGTGGCCTGGTGCGCCGAGGTCAACGCCCAGGTGCACACCGAGATCGCTGCGGTCCCCGCCGACCGGCTGGTCAGCGAACGGGAACTGCTCGGCGGCCTGCCATCGCTCCGGGCTCGGATCGGCAAGGTCGTGGTCAGGAAGGTCGACCGGCTGAGCTGTGTCCGGTTCGGCTCGGCCCGCTACTCGGTGCCCATGTCCCGCATCGGCCGCCAAGTCGAGCTGGTGGCGGCGAACGGCACGGTGACCATCGTCTTCCTGGGCGAGATCATCGCCCGCCACGACCTCGTCGCCCCTGGTGAGACGGCCGTGTGCGACGACCACTACGGAGGGCCGAGGCCCGTGCCCGCCCGGGCGGTCAGGCCCAAGACGGCGGCTGAGCAGGCGTTCGTTGCCTTGGGGCCGGTGGCCGAGGAGTTCATCAAGGGTGCAGCCGCCCGGGGCGTGACCACGTTGGCCGGTGACCTCGTCGAGTTGTGCGACCTGGAGGCGGCCCACGGCCGGGATGCTCTCGTGGCCGCCATCGGACGGGCTGTCGAGTTCGGCCGGTTCCGGGCCGGCGACGTCCGTTCAATCCTCGCAGCGGGCAGTGGTGTCCCACGCCCGAGGGGTCCCGGCGACGCCCTCATCGTCGACCTCCCCGTCGTCGAGACGCGCTCGCTCGACGACTACGCCTTCGGTGGTGAGTCATGACCAGCACTACGCCGCCGCCGCTGCCGACCGACTTGGAGGCCGGTCTCCGTCGCCTACGTCTCGGGGCCATGCGTGCCCTGTCGCCCGAGCTGTTGGTGGTGGCCAAGACCCAGCGCTGGAAGCCCGAGGAGTTCCTCCGCACCTTGGTCGAGGCCGAGATCGCCTCACGGGATGCCTCGAACGCCCGGGGTCGCCTGAAGGCCGCCGCCTTCCCGGTGAGCAAACAGCTCGATGAGTTCGACGTGGAGGCCTCATCGGTGCCCCGGCCACGTTCGACTATCTGGTCAGCCTCGAGTGGATAACAGCCAAGGAGAACCTCTGCCTCGTGGGGCCGGCGGGCACGGGCAAGAGCCATCTGCTCGTCGCCCTCGGCCACCACGCCGTCGAGGCCGGACGGCGGGTCCGCTACTTCACCGCCACCGAGCTGGTCGAGACCCTCTACCGGGGTCTGGCCGACAACTCCGTCGGCCGGGTGGTCGAGCAGATCCTGAAGGCGGAACTGATCCTAATCGACGAGATCGGGTTCGCCCCGATGGACGACACAGGCGCCCAGCTGTTCTTCCGGATCGTGGCCGCCGCCTACGAACGCCGGTCCCTCGGCATCGGCTCGCACTGGCCGTTCGAGGACTGGGGACGGTTCCTGCCCGAGCACACCACGGCCGTCAGCCTGCTCGACCGACTCCTCCATCACGGCGTCGAAGTTGCCACCTCCGGGGAGTCGTTCCGGTTGAAAGACGCCCGCCAGAGGGGAGGTGCCCCGAAGCTCACCTACAGTTGAACATCAGCGCGAAGGGCGCGGACATCTGGTGGCCACAACCGCGGACTGGAAACCGGCCATGGACAGCGGCAACGACCGTCTCCGGCCCGGGACCAACACCGACCACATCGAGCTGCTGGTTAAGTCCCTCTCTGCCCAGCCGGGGAGGGCCCGCTGATCGATCGGCTTGCGGGACCTTCAGAGTGCTTGCTCGGCCCTCGACCCCAACTGCGGGGCCGGTCCGGCCGGCGGGAGGTCGGAGCAGAACTGGATGATCTGCGCCCGACGGCACAGGCCGTCCGCCGATCCCCGACAGGCGCATATTCGGCGTTATTCGTGCATCGGGGTCGCTGGTCCTGGGCGCCGGCGGGCTCTCGCTGGCGCCCAGAATGTCAGGTCAGCGGGCGGCGCCGGCGATGTAGGTGGACACGATGTAGGTGGCGTGACGGTCGAGCGAGACCCGTGCCCGGTCGTAGCGCATGGTCGTTCGTGGGTCGGCGTGCGACGCGGCTTCTTGGACGTCGCGTAGCGGTACGCCGGCGTCGAGCGCTGCGGTGATGAAGGCGTGGCGGAGGATGTGGGGGCCGATCGGCTTGGCGATCCCGGCCCGCTTGGCGACCCGTCGGACGATCCGAGCGGCTCCGTGACGGTCGAGACGCCGACCGTTGCCGGCGACGAAGATCGGGCCGGAGTCCCGTTCGCCGACAGCCAGGTCGACCGCCCGTGCGGTGCGCGGAGCCAGCGGGACGGTCACGGTCTTGCCGCCCTTGCGGAGGACAGTGAGGGTCCGATGGCCTCGCTCCACGCCGAGCGCTTCGATGTTCGCGCCGATTGCCTCTGACACCCGCAGCCCGTTCAGAGCCAGCAGGGAGATCAGGGCGTGTTCGGCTGCGGGGCCGAGCCCGGCGGCGACGAGGAGCGCGCCGACCTCGTTGCGGTCCAGGCCGATGGCGTGGGACTCGTAGTCGATGCGGGGTCGGCGGACATGGACCGCCGGGGAGTGGGCGATGAGGCCTTCCTCTTCGGCGTAGCGGTAGAAGCCGGTGATCGTGCACAGCCGTCGGGCGATCGTCGCTGTCGCCCGGCCCTTCGCCTCGAGTTCCCGGCCGAAGGTCTCGATGTCGCTGCGTCGGACCTCGAACAGCCCTAGGTGACGAGCCTCGCAGAACACGACGAACTGGCGGAGGTCAAGGGCGTAGGCGTCGCGGGTGAGGCCCCTGTAGCCGCCCAAGAAACCGGCCAGTGCGACATGTTCGGGGTCGACCAGGCCGGGGTCGTAGACGACGACGGCAGTCGAGGCGGTGGTGGTCATGGCATACCTCCCGAGTCGGTGGGGCTCGGGGGACGAGGCGACCGGGCCCCACATGGATGAGACCCTCACCGTAAGGACGTCCGCCCACCCGCGACATCGGCCCCGGGAGGGTGATCGCAGGGCTGGCTGCAGGCCGGCCGAGTGTTCTGCGCTCCCTCTCGGGGCACCATGAGAGACGTCGAAGTGCTCGATATCGCCGACTATGCGCTGATGTGGACCGGCGGTTCGACTGAGGTCGGAGGGCGCCGATCCAGCGCCACCGAAGGCCGCGTCGCAGGCGCCCGTTCGGTACCCGAGGCCAGGACTCCTCAGGTCCCGCAAGCCGATCCCTTCTGGTGGAGTACCGGCCTGGGTGTGCGTCGTCCGACAGTACGGGAGTGAAGGCTGCTCCCGAGTGCTGTTGGCGGCTAGACAGGCGAGTTCGAGCTGGAACTACTACGAGCCTCCAGTGACTTTAGGGGGGCAGGTTCAGTTGATCACCAGAGCGTGATCAGGCTTGAGGCAGAGGTGTCCGAGCCCGGCGCAGCGTGTCACTTGCTTTCGGTGCTGAAAACGCCGGAGCTAGAGGTGGCCTGCAAGGCCTGCCAGGGGGTCGCGTCGAGGCGGAGGACGTCGAGCAGGTAAGCGGACACCGCTTCTGCGACGAGGGCGACACGGGCGGGGTCGTCGTCGGTGGTCTCTTTGACGGCCTCGCCGGCGACTCCACCGAGGGTGTGCTCGCCATCGGTGACGGTAACCAGCCGCTTTGGGGTGGGGCTGAGGTGGTAGGCGTCGGTGAACCAGTCCGGGCCGCGGGTGGACATGGCTGACTGATCCTTGCCGCCTGCGACCACCAGTGCAGGGGTGGTCATGGTGGAGAAGTCCGGGCGCATAAACGGGAGGTGCTCGGCCGCGAAGGGGGTGAGGGTGTCGCCGGTGCCGGTCGCCGCGATCAGAGCGCCTGCTTTGATAGCGGGGTGGGAGAAGTCCCCACCCGGTTTGCCGGACGCATCGAAGACACGGGCACCGAGGAGGGCCCCGGCGGTCTGTCCTCCCCAGGAGTGCCCGACGACCGCGATGCGGTTGCGGTCGGCACGCTGGACCAGGCCGCCGGCCTGGGCCAGGATGTCGTCGAGGTGGTCCAAAACTGCGTGAAGGTCGCCGATACGGACGTGCCAGATGTCGCCGAAGCGGGGGTCGTTGAAGCCGATGTTGTTGCGCCGGGAGTCAAGGTGGGTGGGTTGGACCACGATGAACCCGGCGGCCGCCCACCGGTCCACAAGGGGCTCGTAGCCGTCCATTGACCAGGCGTTGCCGTGCGAGAACACGATGACGGGCAGGTTGCGGCCAGCGGCGGGGGCGGTGACTTTGACCTGCAGATCGATGCCACGATCCGTGGTGGGGACAGTGATGGGCTTGACGGCGACGAGCTGCGGGGCGAGGGGAGTGGCGGGCATGGAGTCTTCCTTTGGGAGGCCTGCGGCTCTGCCATGATTGGCGGAGCACTGTTCCGTCAAGTTAGCGGAACGGTGTTCCGTTAGCAAGGGAGTGTCCGTGGCCGCCACATTCGGAGTACGCCAAGCAAGTGTGCGACGCAGCCGCCAGGCGTTGCTGGCCGCAGCGACGGCGGCGTTTGTCGACCACGGTGTGCAGGCGCCGGTCCGTGACATCGCCCGCCGGGCCGGCGTTGGGGTCGGCACGGTGTACCGCCACTTCCCCACGCGGGCCGACTTGGTGAGCGCCGTGTACCGCCATCAGGTCGACGAGTGCGCGGCTCTCGCCTCAGAACTGCGCAAGGAGCCAGTCTCGGCCGCTGAGGCACTGAACCGGTGGATCGCCGCCTTCGTGGACTTCTTGGTGACCAAGCACGGCCTCAGCGTCGCTCTGCGCTCGGAAGATCCCAGCCTCCAAAATCTGCATGGACTGGTACTCGACGAGTTGGTGCCGGCGTGCTCGGGTTTGCTCACAGCGAGCCAGGACGCCGGAGAGGTCGACCCTCATATCACTGCGTTCAAGCTTTTACGCGCCGTCGGGAACCTGTGCATCCTCGGGCCGGGCTACAGCAGGGACGACGCCAAGCACATGGTCGCCTGCCTTCTAGCCGGGAGCCGCGCAGGGTCCACCACCGCATCTTGATCCTCGTCGTGAGCTGCTGCTCACAAGAGGACCCATTCTCCGGGAATGCTGCAGGTGGGCCGTGTGCTCTGGGCCGTGTGCTCTGGCAAGGGAGCCCGTAATGGCGCCCTGTGATTTGCTCAATGAAGGGGCTGTCTGCGACGGCCCTTCGGCCGGACGCGCGGCTCGACGCCGAGTGAAAGCCGCACGGTCCGAATGATCCATCTGGTCTCGACACCAGCGGCATCCTGAAGCGGGCCGCTGCCGCCAGATCGACGGCTCGGGCGCTCTGAGGGCCGGGCGATGGGTGAGGGAGGAGGCACAGAACGTGCGCGCAGAGCACGAACGTGACCCTCTCTGGGTGCCGGGCCCCCGGGCCCCTCGTGCTGGTCGCGGCCTGTCCGAACGACGCTCCCGTCTGCAACCCGTTTGCAACCGGACCGATCAGAATCGGCTGTCAACATCCGGGACGCCCCCGGAGACCGAAGGTGCGTTTCCCCTGGTCAGCCCACTGTTGCGTCAATCCCGGGATGCATCCAAATGCTTTTGATCGGAGTTCACGTCCCCCCTCGCCCACGGTAAAACCCCCGGTGGCACGCTTTCGGACGTGGTCGAGCGTCCAGAACGCCAGACGCTCCTTGCGGTCACTTCGTAGTGTCACGCAGCGGCAATCTCGTGCTCTTCAGCAAAGGCGTGAGCCAGGTACTCCGAGAACCCTAGGGCGATCCGACGAAGCGAGTGATCCACCTCGACATCGTGTCGTAGAGGTCCTGCTCGGACAAGCCGCTCGAAGCGAGCCCGACCACCACCTGCTCGCAACCTCGGCCACCATCGGAGAACATCTCGGTTAGCGCTCGGCGCGCCTCGTGGCAGGTCGCCCCGAAGTCGGGGTGTCGCTCGCAACGCTCGAAGGTGGCACGCACCTCGGAGGTGTTCGACACCGCCATCAGGCGCCACATGTCGGCGGCGTCCTTCGAGCGGAATCGCGAGGGCTTGCCCGCGTCGGCGGCAGCGAACCGCTCGTGGAGCTTCCAGGACTTGGCGCAGACCAGTGCGGCGACACCGGCGACGGCGACGTCGACGGCCGCCCGGCCGCTAGCTCCGATCGGACCGAAGCGATGTACCTGCTTGTCCAGCAGCGCCATCTCCACTCCCCGGGCACGACCGACCGACGACTTGCCGTGCACGCCCATCCGCGCCCCGCGGGTCCCAGTCCCGGCGAGTGCCTCGGGGGCGATGAGGTCTACCGTGGGCGGGACCGGCTGGCCACCCGGGGCGGTCGGGGTCAGTGAGTAGATGCCGGGTCGCTCGGGCCGGGCCGGGTGGAAGCCAGCGGCGATCATGGCGTCGGCCACGAGGGGGCGGTCCGAAACCAGCCTCGGGTCCACGGTTAGGTCGCCGTCGCTGGTCGCCGTTGGCGGGACGTCGGCCAGGTGACGGGTGTGCTCGTAGACGGCCTGCGCCCCGATGACCACCAGGGCGTCCCGGTGATCATGCAGCGCTTCGAGACAGGGATCTGGCACCCGTTGAGCGGAGCTCAACGTCCCCCCTCGCTCACCCGGTGTCGGGCTGCCGAGTGGGGTCTTCAGCGCAGGCTCGTTCCGGTCGATGAGTCAGATGTGACGTTGGTCAATTCGGTGCGAGCCGCGGTGTCGCGCAGTGGGCCATCCGGCCGGGGCGCCGGGGCGGAGGACGAGGCCGTGAACCGGGTGCGCTCGCGAGCTGCGGTGCTCTTCCTGGTCCTGGGCTCGCTGCTCCCGCTCCTGGCCATCGTGCTCCCGAGCTACCTGCGTCCGGGTGCGGGACCGGTCGCGTTGGTAGCCGGTATGTCCTGCAGCACCCTGGCGGGCGCGTGGGCGGTCGCCCGTTGGGGCGTTCCTTCGTTCCTGGTCATCCCGGTGGCGGTCAGCGGGGACGCGATCGTGCTCCTGACGTTCTTCACGCCCGCGGACCGGAGCGTGGCGACGGTGAACGTGACGTCGTTGGCCGTGGTGATGTTCTTCGTTGCCGTGTTCGGCACCCGCCGGGACCTGATCGTGCAGGCGGTGCTGGCCAACGCGGTGGTGTGTGGTGGTCTGATCGCCGACCGACGCAGCTGGCCGGCGGCGCTGATGTACCTGCTGTGGAGCAACTTCGGGCTCGTGCTGCCCTCCTTTGCCATGTTCACCCTGCGGGCCCGGCTCAACCAGGTTCGGGAGCACGCCGAGCACGTAGCGCGGATCGATCCGCTCACCGGTGTGTTGAATCGTCGCGGGCTGACAGAGGGTGCACCGCAGCTGGTCCACGCCGCGTCGGCGGCCCAGCTGCCCCTGACGGCGATGACCTGTGACCTCGACCACTTCAAGCGCATCAACGACAGTTACGGTCACGCCGTCGGCGACGAGGTCCTCACTGCCGTGGCGGCGACGCTGCGGGCCAGCGTGCGGGCCACGGATCTGGTGGTCCGCCTCGGCGGGGAGGAGTTCGCGGTGCTGACCGCTCTCCCGCTCGCCGAGAGCACCGGATTGGCGCACCGACTGCGGAGCAGCGTCGAGCAGACCTGCGCCCGATGGGGTCAGACCATCAGCATCGGGGTGGCCTGGACCGACCCCGACAGCCGGCGGGTCGACGCCGAGAAGCTGGTGTGGGAGCTGATCGACCGGGCCGACGAGCTGACCTTCGTGGCCAAGGCGGCGGGACGCAACCGGGTGGAGGTCCCGACTGCGGCCTGAGTAGCTGTCGAGGATAGAGTTCGGTCGCTGACCGGAGGACAGGAGGCGGCGCATGAGCGGACACCACCGCAGCTCGGCTCGCGCCCAGAGCGATCTGCGCTACCTGGGTGGGGCGTTGGCGCTCATCGTGGCGTTCATGGTCGGCGAGGTGGTGGCGGCCGTCTTGAGTGGGTCGCTGGCGCTGCTGGCCGACGCTGGCCACATGCTCACCGACGCCGGTGCCCTCGGCCTGTCGATGTGGGCGTTGCGGTTGGCCCAGCGACCGGCCCGGGGGCCGCTGACCTATGGTTTCCAGCGGGCCGAGATCCTCTCGGCGTCGGTGAACGGCGTCACTCTGCTCGTCATCAGCGCGCTGATCGTCTTCGAGGCCGTCCGCCGGCTCATCACCCCAGGCCAGGTGCACGGTGGGTTCCTGGCCGTGGTGGCCGGCGTCGGCGTGGTGGTGAACCTGGGCGCCACCTGGCTGCTGGCGCGCGCCGACCGCAGCCGGCTGAACGTGGCCGGAGCGTTCGCCCACATCGTCACCGACCTGTACGCCTTCGTCGGCACCCTGATCGCCGGCATCGTCATCATCGCCTTCGGCTACGAGCGGGCTGACGCGGTGGCCTCGTTGCTCACCGTGGTGCTGATGCTGGTGGCGGCCCGCCGGCTGCTGTGGGCGTCGGGGCGCATCCTGCTCGAGGCGGCCCCCGAGAACGTCGACCTCGACGAGCTGCGCGCCCACCTCCTCGGGGTCGCCCACGTCCAGGCCATCCACGACCTGCACGCCTGGGCGCTCACCTCCGACCTGCCGGCGGTCTCCGCCCACGTGGTGGTGGGCGAGGACTGCTTCGCGGAGGGGGCCGCGCCGCGCTTGCTCGACCAGCTCCAGGCCTGCCTGGCCGGCCACTTCGACATCGAGCACTCCACCTTCCAGTTCGAGCTGGCCGGCCACGTCGACCATGAGGGAGCCCACCACCAGTGAGCAAGCTCGGTTGTGGCCGGCTCGGCTCGTCACGATCCAGCACCTGAGGCCCGGCACGCTCGTAGAATTGCGCCGTGGCCCTTGCTGATCAGATTCGCTCCTACTGGGACATCGATTCGTCGACCTACGACGACACGCCCAGCCACCGCCCGACCTCGGCCGCCGAGCAGGCGGCATGGGCCACCGCCCTGGCCCGGCTCCTGCCCACACCGCCTGCTCGCGTCCTCGATTGCGGTGCTGGCACCGGGTTCCTGAGCCTCATCGCGGCCCGGCTGGGCCACAAGGTGACGGCCCTGGACCTCTCCAGCGGCATGCTCGGCCAGCTGCGGGCCCGGGCCGACAGCATGGGCGTCGGCGTGGAGATGGTGGAGGGCTCGGCCGACGCCCCGCCCGCCGGTCCCTTCGACGCCGTCATGGAACGCCACCTCCTGTGGACGCTGCCCGA
Source organism: Acidimicrobiales bacterium (assembly GCA_965276635.1). Classification (GTDB taxonomy): domain Bacteria; phylum Actinomycetota; class Acidimicrobiia; order Acidimicrobiales; family Palsa-688; genus CBDIBC01. The sequence goes on from CBDIBC010000005.1 coordinate 1,466,019, forward strand.
TCCGGTGGCTGCCCTCACCGCATGGCGCCAGGCCGCGCCGGCCGGACGGCTGGTGGTCTTCGAGGGCCTGTGGGGCCAGGCCGATGCGCTCGAGGCCCTGCGGTCCCGCGGTCGCCACGCCCTGCGCCGCTGGCGCAAGCGCCCCGACGACCACCACAGCCACTACGACGCCGACGTCCAGGCCGCCCTTCCCTTCGGGCGGGGGACGCCCCCCTCTGCGGTGGTCGACGCCGTGCAGGCCGCCGGCTGGCCCGATCCCTGGTTGGAGCGCCTGCGCGACATCGAATGGGCGGCGGCGGTCGACCTCCCCCTGCCCGAACGGCTGCTCGGCGTCCCGCCCCGCTTCGTCGTCACCGCCGGCTGAGCTGCGGACCGTGGCCGAGCCCTTGACGAACACGGACGTGTCGTCCAGCACGGAGGACATCGCCCGCCAGATCGCCGACTGGGTGGCAGCGGGGCGACCGGTCACCACCGGCCGGGTCATCGGCATCGAGGGCTTCTCCACCTGGCCCGGCGCTCAGCTGGTGGCCTTCGACGGGACCGGAGCTCGCGTCGGCGAGGTTCTGGGTGCTCCGGGGACGGGCCGTCTTGGTCCGGCCGCCGCCGAGCTGCAGGCCAGCGGTGGCGGCCGGACGGTCGTGGACGTGGAGATCCACGGGCTCGAGGTGGCGGCCGCCGGGCTGTCCTGCGGCGGGCGGGCCGAGGTGCTCCTGGAGTCCGCAGCTGCGGTGCCCGCCGGGGCGTGGAGCGCGATGGCGGCCCGCCGACCGGTGGCGCTGGTGACCCCGCTCCACTCGGCCGGGGCCTCCACGCTCGTCGAGGCGGACGGGGCGTGCAGCGGGCCGCCGTTGGAGGACGACCTCCTGGCCACGGCGAGCACCCTGCTCACGTCCGGGCAGTCCGGGGTGCGGCGCACGTCGCCGGAGGAGGGGACCACCTGGCTGATGGAGTCGTGGGTGCCGGTGCCGCGTCTGGTCATCGTCGGGGGAGGCGACCTGGCCGCGGCCATCACCGCCCAGGCCGCGCTGCTGGGATGGGAGTCGCGCGCCACCGAGCGCGACGACGTGGCCGACCTCCTGGCCTGGGCGGGCGGGTCGGATGCCGTCGCCGTCCTCAGCCACGATCCGCACGTAGACACCCCTGCCCTGCGCGCCGCCCTGGCCGCCGGGGTGGCCTACGTCGGAGCCATGGGCTCGCGGGCCACGCAGAGCCGCCGCCTCGAGCGCCTGGCCGCGGCCGGCGTCTCGGGCGACCAGCTCGATCGCATCCACCGACCCATCGGCCTCGACCTCGGGGGTCGCGGCGCGGCCGAGGTGGCCCTGTCGATCTGCGCCGAGATCCTGGCGGTGCGCTGCGGGCGCGACGGGCGACCGTTGCGCGACCGGCAGGCCCCGATCCACGACACGCTTCCACTGTCCGGCTCCTGACCCGTGCCCTTTGCCCAACTCGTGGTCGACTCGAGGTCGATATTCACGGTGCGGTCGACCACCAGTTGCGGCTGCCCGCCGCTCAGGACCGGCGGGCGGCCCGGTAGCGGCGGATCAGGGCGTTGGTGGAGCTGTCGTGGTCGAGGGTGGGCTCGGACTCCGACGTCAGCTGGGGGACGATGCGCTGGGCCAGGGCCTTGCCCAGCTCCACGCCCCACTGGTCGAAGGAGTTGATGCCCCACACCACGCCCTGGGTGAGCACCCGGTGCTCGTAGGTGGCCACCAGCTCACCCAGCACACGTGGCGTCAGCTTCGGGGCCAACAGTGTGCTCGTCGGCCGGTTCCCCGGGAAGGTCCGGTGCGGGACCTGGGCCTCGGCGATGCCTTCGACCCGGGCCGCCTCGGCCGTCTTGCCGAACGCCAGGGCCTCGGTCTGGGCGAAGAGGTTGGCCATCAACAGGTCGTGATGGGTCCCCACCCGATGGTTCGGCTCCAGGAACCCGATGAAGTCGGCCGGGATCAGCCGGGTGCCCTGGTGGAGCAGCTGGTAGTAGGCGTGCTGGCCGTTCGTCCCCGGCGTCCCCCACACCACCGGGCCGGTCGAGAGGTCGACGGGCTCGCCGGCCAGGGTGACCCGCTTGCCGTTCGACTCCATCTCCAGTTGCTGCAGGTAGGCCGGGAACTTCTCGAGGTAGTGGTTGTAGGGGAGCACGGCCTGGGTCTCGGCGCCGAACAGGTCGTAGTACCAGACCCCGATCAGCCCCATCAGCACCGGCAGGTTCGCCGCCAACGGAGCCGTCCGCACGTGCTCGTCCATGGCGTGGAAGCCCTCGAGCATCTGGCGGAAGGCGTCGGGGCCGACCGCGATCATCAGCGACAGCCCGATGGCCGAATCGTAGGAGTAGCGGCCGCCGACCCAGTCCCAGAAGCCAAACATGTTGTCGGTGTCGATGCCGAACTCGCTCACCTTGTCGGCGTTGGTGGAGACGGCCACGAAGTGCTTGGCCACCGCGTCGGCGCCCAGGCTGTGAACGAGCCAGTCGCGCGCTGTGGTGGCGTTGGTGATGGTCTCCAGGGTCGTGAACGTCTTCGAGCTGATGACGAACAGCGTCTCCGCCGGGTCCAGGTCGTGGGTCGCCTCCCAAACGTCGCTGCCGTCCACGTTCGACACGAACCGGCACTCGATGTCGCGCTGGCTGATCTGCAGCAGCGCCTGGTAGGCCATGGCCGGCCCGAGATCCGATCCGCCGATGCCGACATTCACCACGGTGCGGATGCGCCGGCCGGTGGCACCGGTCCAGCCGCCCCGGCGGACCCGCTCGGCGAAGGCGGCCATGCGGTCCAGGACCTGGTGCACGTCGGGCACCACATCGTGGCCGTCCACCTCGATGTGCGCTGAACGCGGTGCCCGCAGGGCCACGTGCAACACGGCCCGATCCTCGGTCACGTTGATGTGCTCGCCGGCGAACATGGCGTCGATGCGCGCTCGCAGCCCAGCCCGCTCGGCCACCGCGACGAGGAGGCGCACAGTCTCGGCCGTCAGGCGGTGCTTGGAGTAGTCGAGGTGGAGGTCGACGGCGTCGAGGCTGAGCGTCGCGGCCCGAGACGGGTCGTCGGCGAAGAGGTCACGCAGGTGGACGTCGCGCAACGTCTGGTGGTGGTCCCGCAGTGCCCGCCATTCTGCGGTCTCGGTGATCCGCACCGGGGTGATGTCCATCCGTCCTCCATTCGAGCTTCGGCGCCCCGGTTCTACACGCTGTAGCGTGTCGAGGTGATCCGCCGCCTGCTGCTCTGGGACGTCGACGGCACCCTCCTGCATGCCGGTGCGCTCGGCGCCGAGGTCTTCGACGACGCCCTGGAGGATGCCTTCGGGCGCCGGCCAGAGACCCGGGTGCTGATGAGCGGGAAGACCGATCCGCAGATCGTGCGGGAGTACCTGGCCCTCATGTCCCTCGCCGAAGACGAGGACACCCTGCCCACGGTCCTCCGCCACCTCGAGCGGCGCCTGGCGGCGGTCAAGGCCCGGGTCGCCGCCGAGGGAACGCCCTGCCCGGGCGTGCCGGCGCTGCTCGAACGGCTGCAGCGCGACGACCGGGTGCTGTCGACCCTCCTGACCGGCAACATCGCGGCCAATGCCGTGGTCAAAGTAGCGGCGTTCGGCCTCGAGCGGTACCTCCATCTCGAGCTGGGTGCCTACGGCAGCGACGACGCCGACCGTGAGCGCCTGGTACCGGTGGCCATGACCCGCGTAACCGCCGCCCGCCACGTGCGCCTCCAGCCCGACGACGTGTGGGTCATCGGTGACACACCCCGTGACCTGGCCTGCGCCCGCGCCGCTGGCGCCCACTGCCTCCTCGTGGCCACCGGCCGGACGTCCGCCGACGAGCTGGCGGTCTGCGGCGCCGACGCCGTGGTGGATGACCTGAGCGACACCGAAGGCGTGGCCAAGCTGCTCCTCGCCGGACTGGATTGACGGAGTTTGGCCCATAGGTCGTGACTGAGGTGGGTCACGCCGGGTCGCTAACGTAGGTCCGCTATGGCGCTGGCCGGTCGTTCACCACGCCGGAGCGGCGGTGGTGGCAGACGGCTGCTGATCGTGGCCGTCGTGCTCACGTTACTCGTGCTGCTGATCGATGCCTCCATCAAGTCCCGTTCCCCCGTAACCCTGCAGACCCTCGGCGAGCAGGCGTGGGTGGATCGCGTCCTACCGGTGGTTACCCAGTCGACCGAGCAGGGCCAGCAGATCAACCTGATCCGCTCCGGCGGGACGCAGATGCAGGCGGGGGCCATCACCGCGTCGCTGAACCAGACGGCCAGCTCCGCCATGCGCGTCTACCGGACGGTGGCAGCCCTGAAGCCGCCACCGGTCGTGGCCGGGTCCAATGGCCTGCTGGAGGCGTGCCTGCTCGTGCGGGCCAACGCGGCGGCGTCGTTGGCCAAGGCCATGAACGCCGAGCTGTCGGGTGCGCGGCCGTCGGTGACGTCGGATCCGCAGCTGGCGACCTTCGTCCAGGCCGGAGCGGACTTCCAGATCTCGGACCGGGCCTTCGTGCTGTTCACCCAGAACCTGCCGAACGTCGGCGTGCATGTCCCCTCGTCCCGGTGGGTGACCAACTCCGGCGAGTACGACAGCCAGAGCCTGCAGACGTTCCTGTTGACGCTGCGGAACGCCACCAACTCGGTGCCGGTCCACCAGCTGACCATCGTGTCGCTCAGCACCAACCCGCCCCCCGTCAGCGCGGCGGGGGCGCTGCAGGACCTGCCGCCCACCTCGGCGTTGGGCGTGACCGTCGTCGTCGCCGACACCGGCAACCAGCCGGAGCCGAACCTGACGGTGACCGCGTCCGTCAGCCCGTCAAAGGGAGCGTCATCGGTCAGGGACTTCATCAGCCTCACCCCCGGGCAGAGCCAGGCGTTGTCGCTGGGACCGCTCGCGCCACCGCTCGGCACGCCGGTCAGCCTCAGGGCGACGGTCACCCCGGCCAGTGGGTCGTCGACGCCGGGAGCGAGCTACGCGGTGACCATCCAGCTCACCGACCCGAACGCGCCAGGCACGACCACCACGACACTGCCTTCCCAGACGCCGTCGACCACCACCACGCCGCCCTCGCAGACGAGCCAGCCGGCCGGCTGACCGTCTCCGTGGAGCCGCCCCCCGATCAGGTGGCCGAGTCAGGACTCAGGAGGCGGTCGAGCTCCTCGGCGCCGGGCAGTGGCTCGTCGGTCACCTCGGTGAGCGGGCCGATCAACGTCACCGATGCGTACCCGTCCTCGACGGCGGCGCCGTCACTGCCGGCCGGCAGATCGATGGGCTCGCCCCAGCGCATCTTGACCCGGAAGGAGCTGGAGTGCCCGGGCTTGGGGATCAGCTCGGCGGTGGCCACCGCTCGGTTGGGCTTGGCCGCCACCGAGGTGCGCCGCCATCCCCGGATGTCGGAGAGGGGAAGGTTCGGGACGTTCACGTTCATCACCACCGGTTCCGGCGGCGGCCGCTCGAGGACGGCCCTGGCCACCTCGGCGCCCACCACCCCGGCACTTTGCCAGACCTGCTTGTCGAGCTGCTCCTCGTCGCCCTGCCCCTCGATGTCGCCCGTGGCCACCGCCTGGCTGACCGCGATCCCGCTCACGCCGGCGGTGCGCGCCGTCAGCGCGGCGCCGACCGTGCCCGAGTGGTAGATGCTGCGACCCACGTTCGCCCCCGGGTTGATGCCCGACACGACCAGGTCGAACTGGGCCCCGAAGGCTCCCAGGCGGGCGAGGAAGACACAGAGGGCGGGGGGCCCGCTGACCGTCCACACCTCGTCGATGCCGTCGATGCGGGCCTGTTGGACCTCGGGGCGCATGATGTGGAGCGCCCCCAAGGCGGCGCCGGCTCCCGAGTACTCCGAATCGGGGGCGATGACCACCACCTGACCGAGCGGCAGCATCGACCGGGCCAACACATGGAGGCCCTCGGAGTCGATGCCGTCGTCGTTGGTGACCAGGATGCGGGGGGAGTCGGACACCGCGGTCGAGCCTACGCGAGCGATGATGCAGGGATGAACGGCGGGGAGGAGCGCGACGCGACGCTGCAGTTCGGGACCGCGGCCGAGTGGGCAGCGTGGCTGGAGGCCGATCGTGGCGCCTCCGACGGGGTGTGGGTGCGCCTGGCCAAGCGAGGCGCGCCCGGGCTGGTGCACCGCGACGCGCTGGAGGTCGCCCTCTGCTTCGGGTGGATCGACGCCCAGAAGCAGGGGATCGACAGTTCCTGGTGGCGACAACGGTTCGCCCCCCGCCGGGCTCGGTCGCGCTGGTCGAAGGTGAACCGGGCGGCCGCGGAACGGCTGATCGCCGCCGGGCGAATGCAGCCGGCCGGGCTGGCCGAGATCGACCGGGCCCGGGCGGACGGGCGGTGGGACGCCGCCTACGACTCACCCTCCACGGCCACGGTGCCCGACGACCTGGCTGCCGCCCTGGCGGCCGATCCCGCCGCCTCCGACTTCTTCGCCACGATCGACCGAGCCAACCGTTACGCCATCCTCTACCGCATCCAAGAAGCGAAACGTCCCGACACCAGGGCCCGCCGCATCGCCCAGTTCCTGGCCATGCTGGCCGACGGGCGAACCATCCACTGACCGCTCGCAGCGCCCCCAGCGCCTCGGTGGCACCCGACTACACTGGGTCGGCCAACCGGCGCTCGTAGCTCAACGGATAGAGCATCTGACTACGGATCAGAAGGTTGGGGGTTCGAATCCCTCCGAGCGCGCAGGAAACGGGCAGGTCAGAGGGGGTTTTTGGCGAAAGGACTCTCCGGCACCGTTGGTCTTGGTCCCCAGTTGCTAACCTTTTGCTACTCCCAGCGGGAGGTTGGCCGTGCGAGGCAGCATCGTGAAGCGGGGGAGCGGATACAGCTACGTGCTGGCGCTGGGGCGCGACGACGTCACCGGCCGCAAGCGCCAGAAGTGGGTGAGCGGGTTCCGCACCAAGCGGGAGGCCGAGGCGGCGTTGACCGAGGCGCTCCGTCGGGTCCAGTCCGGTCAGTTCGCCGACCCCGGGCGCACCACGGTAAGTGAGTTCTTGGACCACTGGATCGAGTCGGTGACGCCATCGCTGCGGGAGACGACATCGTCGAGCTACGCCGCAGTGTGCGACAACTGGCTCAAGCCGAACCTGGGCCGGCTGCGCCTCGCCGCGCTCACGCCCGGCCATCTCAACCGGATGTACGGGGTGCGGTTGAAGGAGGGCGGCCAGTCCGGGCGTCCTCTGTCGGTGCGCTCCGTGCGCTACGCCCACACCATCATCGCCAAGGCGCTCCAGGATGCGGTCGAGTGGGGGCTGCTGGCCCGCAGCCCGGCGATGTCGGCGAAGCCACCTCGGGCGGTTCGGGTGGACATGGCCGTGTGGGACCTGTCGCAGGTGAAGCAGTTCCTGGCCTTGGTGGCCGAGGACCGGCTCTACCCGCTGTGGCTGACGATGATCACGACTGGCCTGCGCCGGGGGGAGGTGGCCGGGCTGCGCTGGGAGGACGTCGACCTCGACGCCGGCGCCCTGGCCGTGCGCCGGTCACTGGTTTGCGTGAAGTACGAGGTGAGGGTTTCCGTGCCGAAGACGGCGAAGGGACGCCGGTCGGTGGCGCTCGACGACCTGACCGTCGCCGCCCTGCGGGCGCACAAGGCTCGCCAGGCGTCGGAGGCCCTGGCGGCTGGCGAGCTGTGGGAGCGCAGCGGCTACGTCTTCGTCCGCGAGGACGGCCGCCCCTTCCATCCCGAGCGCATCGGGGACGTGTTCGCCCGGGCAGTCACCAAGGCCGGCGTCCCGCCGATCAGGCTGCACGACCTCCGGCACACCGCCGTCACCCTGTCGCTGGCTGCCGGCGTGCATCCGAAGATCGTCCAGGAGCGCCTCGGGCATGCCAGCATCAACATCACCATGGACACCTACTCGCACGTGGTGACCGGAATGCAAGCGGAAGCTGCGGCCAAGGTCGCCAGCCTGCTCGTCTGACGGGGCGGATGAGCGTGCAACGTCCGGGTCCCAGATGCTTCCGTCCGCTGCCGCTAGGCATGGCGCCTGAGGCCTCTTGGTGCCTGACGCCCAACGACCACCCGCTGCGCTGTAGGCGTTCGTCGACGAGTCCATGTTCGACGAGGACCCGCGACCCCGACACCTACTTGCTCGCCTCTGTCATCTGCCACACCCGCCAGCGCAAGCTGCACTGGCAGGAGGAATCCGACTAGCGCCGGCAACAGATCATCGAAGCTGTCGCCGCCCTCCAACACCCACGACCTCGTCGTCGTCCGCGACGGACGCCCCCGGGACAGGCGGTCAACGATCGGGAGGTGGGACAGGCTCCAGCAGCGCGGCATGATCGGAGCAGTCGCTCGTAGGGTAAGCCCGGTGCATCCGGTCGAGTCGTTCCCGCAAGCAGTGATCCTCGGAGGTCCCAACGGTGCGGGGAAGACGACCAGCTCTCGCGTGCTGCTGCCTCCGGACCTTCGGTTCCTGAACGGCGACGTGGTCGCTGCGGACCTGGTCACTGCGGGCCACTCGCCCATGGGAGTCGAAGTAGCGGCGGGCCGGCTCCTGCTCGATCACCTACGCGAGACCGTCTCGGCACGGCAGTCCTTCTGCCTGGAGACGACTCTGGCGGCGAGGAGCATCGTCCGCTGGATCGGGGAGTGGCAGCAGGCGGGCTACTGGGTGCGGCTTGTCTTCGTCGCCCTGCACACACCGGACGTGGCAGTGCGTCGGGTTGCGGCTCGGGTGGCCGATGGTGGCCATGATGTGCCGGAGGCCACGATCTGCCGTTGCTGGGCTGGTGGTCTCCGGGCTCTCTTCGACAGTTGCATCCAGGTGGTCGACGCCTGGGTGGTGATCGACAACAGCGACGACGGAGGGCGCGCGGTAGCGGCCGGGACCCGGGGCCACCCCGGTCCTGAGGTGATTGATCGGTGGCGCTGGGAGCGGCTCGTGGATGCCGCTGTCGGGGTGGGGTCGGTCAGGGCTGCCCGATACGGGCGTTGAGGTCTTCAACGCCGTGACCGCGGTCAACGATGACCGGCAGACCGCGGCGGAGACGCCGCTCGTATTCGGCCCTGGTGGCGGCTGCGACCTTGGCCGGGATGTCTCCCAGGAGGGCCGACACCAGTGCCGGGTTGGTGTCGGTGTGGTCGGCGCTGGTGGCCTGCGACATGAAATGAATCCTACCCTTCCAGGCATATTCGCCACCCCGTCGAGGGTGTGACGAGGGCAGGTTGGGCGAGGACTCGGTTGCAGGTCTCTGCGGTGATGACGGACGTCCGTCACTCGGACCCCGACGACAGTGCATCCGGCGGCTCTCCCTGTCATCCGCGCACTGTTCTCGTCCACTGCATACGCTGACGCGCGGACATGAGTGGAAACAGTGCATCGCTTGGGGAGCAGCTGCGGGCCGCCCGGGTGGAGAAAGGTCTCGGACTCCGAGAGCTGGCAAGGTTGGTGGACAAGGCACCGTCGTATATCAGTGATATCGAGTACGACCGGCGAGTGCCCTCGGAGGCCGTGATACGCGAGCTGTGCGAGGCGCTTGGCCTCGACGTGGAGAAGATGTTGGCGGTAGCCGGTCGGTTGGGGGACGAGGCGGATCGCTACCTTCGGCGGAAGCCAGCGGCGCGGGCACTGCTTCGCCGGGCACAGGAGTCCAACTTGAGCGACAACCAGCTCCGAAACTTGATCGCCCAGGTGGATCGCATGGCGCAAGACGGGCGCGAGGGGGACTGAAGATGAGGGAGTACCCGAGTTCGGATGGAACGCAGCGCCTCTGGTATGACCCAGGCGAGATCGATCAGCTCGTGGAGGACGAACTTCGCCGCGCCAACCTGATGCCGACGGTGACGAAGCCGGCGACCAACTTGGAGGCGTTCGTGGAGTCGTACCTTCGCTGCTCTCTCGACCAATATCGGCCACTGCCCGCGGAAGTCCTCGGGGTCACCGAGTTCGTTCGGGGCAAGCCGCCGACGATTTCCCTGAACGAGGACCTGACGGGCGCAGCGCTGGATGACGAGGACGCCGCCCCCGGCCAGGTTGGCCGATGGCGTGCGACCCTGGCACACGAGGCGTGCCATGTCCTCCTGCATCGAACGCTCTTCGAGTTCGACGAGAACCAGGGCGAGATGTTCCCCGAGACCGCCGAGGGCCAGCACCAGCTTCAACGTTGCTTGAAACGAGATGTCGGACACGCCCGATGGAACAGCGACTGGCGAGAGGTGCAGGCCAACCAGGGCATGGCCGCTCTGCTGATGCCGAGGAACTTGTTCAAGCGGGTCGTTCGTGCGGCGGCGAACAACCTCGGGATTGGCCTCACCGGGCTTCAGGAAGGGAGCCGGGACGCGGTTGCACTGTCGGGGAATCTGGGACGGCGCTTCGACGTCTCACGCCAGGCGGCCTTGATCCGGTTGAAGACGACCGAGGTCATCGCTGACGGGTCCACGCCCGTCCTCGGCCCGCTGTAGCTGGTCAGCCGTTGGCCTGCGTGGGAGTCCCCTGTCGGCGCTCTGTACGCTATGATAGCGTACAGAGCGGACGGAGCGAACGTCTCTGCCCAGTGAGGAGTTGAGCTTCATGGCAGAGGATCAGAACGGCGGGACACCGCTGACGGTCCACTTGCATGTCTCGGGCAGGGTCGAGCCGGAGGCCGTCACGGTCGAGGCGACAGTCTTGGTGCGGGAGCTGCTCGCGGGCTTCGACGGCCATCAGATGTGGATCGAGGAGGCGACGGTGCCGCTGGAGCTGGAGGTCAGCCTCGCAGCGGCCGGTGTCGGGCACCGCACCCATCTTCATCGGGGACCCTGCCACGAGGTTGAGGTCACCGTCACGGCGGACGGGCGGGAGGTCGCTGACCGATTCTCGCCGTCCAGGCGGGCGGCGACGGTCACCGAGTGGGCGGCCGGCCAGCTCGGCCTGGGCGTTCCGGCCGATCTCGAACTGGTAGATCGGCGAAGCGGCCAAGTCCTAGCGCCGGGAACGCACCTGGGTTCGGTGGCGGAGCCGGGTCAGTGCGCCGTGTCGTTCGAGCTGTGCCGAATCGTGCGGGTGTTGACGATCTTCGTCAACACCCGGCCCCACGTCGTGCCGGCGGGCGAGATCACCTTCGACGCCGTCGTGAAGCTGGCGTTTCCGGTTCCCCCTCCGGGTCAGGCCATCGAGTACGAGGTCGGCTACCGGAACGGGCCGCCCGAAAACCCGAAGGGCACCCTGCTTCTAGGTCACAAGGTCTGGGTCCGCGAAGGGATGAGCTTCAGTGTCACAGCGACCGATAAGTCATAGCCCCGACCTCGCACGGCTCCGGGCAGAGGGCTTTCACATCCGGGTCGAGCAGGGACACCTCGTCGTGCGGGACGTTCCGTACCTAGACGCTGGCCGCCAACTCATTAGGGGCACGTTGGTCAAGCCGCTCACGCTCACCGGCGACGTGGCCGAGTCACCTCGCAACGACCACACCATGTTCCTGGCCGGTCCACGCCCCTACGACGCCCAAGGCCGGCCGCTCGACGTGGTCAACTCCGAAGTGGCCTACAAAGTGCCCGGCCTCACCGCCGACTTCCGGCTGTCACGGAAGCCGGCGGGCGGCTACCCGGACTACTACCAGCTGGTGACGACCTACGTCAGTGTCCTGTCGAAGCATGCCCGTGAGCTCGACCCGCCGGCCACGGCGCAGACCCATCCGGTGGTCGTCCCTGACGAGGACGACCCCGGCCCTTTCCACTACATCGACACCGCCTCGGCCCGAGCCGGGATCACCGCGGTCAACGCCAAGGCCGCCTCCGATCGAATCGCGATAGTCGGGCTCGGGGGCACCGGCGCCTACACCTTGGACCTGATCGTCAAGAGCCCCGTCCAGCGGATCGACCTCTACGACGGAGACGTGCTCATGCAGCACAACGCCTTCCGCTACCCCGGCGCCGTCCCCATCGAGGTCCTCCAAGCCAAGCCCGTGAAGGTCAACTACCTCGCCGAGCGGTACTCGGTGCTACACCGACAGGTTGTGCCGCACCCTTGCTACGTCACCGAGGCCAACGTCGAGGAGATACTGGCGGCCGACTTCGTGTTCCTCGCCGTCGACGACAATCCGAGCCGGGCGTTGATCGCACGCCGCCTCGAAGCCGCTGGCAAGCCCTTCATCGACGTCGGCCTCGGACTGTTCGAGAGCGACGGGTCGATCGGGGGCCAGCTCCGGGTCACCACCAGCGTGCCCGGACACCGTGACCACCTCTGGGACGAACGGCACCGACTCCCGACCCAGGTCCTCCCCGAGGACCTCTACGACCAGAACGTCCAGATTGTCGACCTGAACGCCCTCAACGCCGCCCTGGCAGTCGGCCGGTGGAAACGCCACGTCGGTATCTTCGCCGACCTCGAAGGCGAGCATCACAGCCTCTATGTCGTGGACGGCAACGACACCATCAACGAAGACAAGTAATGGCCCTGACAGAAGTCTTCCACGTCGAGTTCGTCGAGTCCGCCCCCGACCAACTCGAACAGAGCACCCTCTACGTGTCGATGCGGTTCGCCACGGTGGTTCACCTCTGCGCCTGCGGCTGCGGCACCGAGACCGTGACACCGCTGGACCCCACCGACTACAAGCTCATCTACGACGGCGACACGATCACCCTCTGCCCCTCGATCGGGAACTGGCAATACCCCTGCCGGTCCCACTACTTCATCCGGCGGAACCGAGTCGTCCGGGCCGACGACATGGCCGACGAGCAGATCGCTGGCGGGCGACGGAAAAGTCGTCGAGCCAAGGAACTTGCTTACAGCAGCATATCCGGCGTCCATGCCAGTTCGACCGCCGCCCCGGCCCAGGCAATGAGACGGCGAGCCGGTCCTCTTGCTGTGGCTTGGAAAAGGTTGGGGGATCGCGTGCGAAGGAGTATCTGGTGGTAGCAGTCGGTTGGTAAATGCTTAATCTCCTGTCACGGACACGGGACTCCCGTCCAGGTTCACAACGACCCGGGCTCCCAAAGGGTGGTTGAGCCGAAGACGCCCATGGTGCGCATAGCCTCGGGCCGGCACGAAACCACGCCCTCCTTGAACCGAGGGGACGCGCCTTCGTATCGGTACGACGACGGCCGCGGTCATGCTTTCGACGGCGGCGAGCTCGTATTGGAGCACGCTGTGGACTCCGCCGGTGAACTCGACAGACAGCCCCGCCCGTCAGGATCGACCGCCGCCGCCCACACCGGATAGCCGGCATACGGCCACCCCTCATCTGATTCGCTGGAGGACGACCAGCACCGCCCACGAGCCTCGTCGCTCAGAACCCATATCGGCTCGAGTGCGTCCATCGCCTCGAGCCGCCACGCCGGTAGCTGCATCGGGCCCCTGTCGGTCGAGTATTCGGCCACCGCCTCGCCCGCAGCACTCGCAGCGGCGGGACGCGGTCGATCGGCTGGATCTGGTGGACCTGGCCCAAGTGCTGGACAGGTTCTTCGGGCACTCCCGGATCGGCCTCTACCTTCCCCATCATGTAGGCGCCCTTGGCCAACTCAGTTCTGAACCCCCCGCAGAGGATCGAACTGCCGAGCAGAACAATGGGGCGGGGATCGGCGAAAATCGGGAAGTCAGTCCAGCGTTGCATAGCCAGCGTTGCTGCGGCTGTCTGAGCGTCGTCGAGCTCCGCGTCACCAGGTCCATCACCGTCGCCGGTCTCGGACACCACGATGGCCACGGTAGAGCCCCCAGGTCTGCTGTCGTCCTCAAGCAATTGCATCGCTCGCCGCCGGCTCGAGGACACCTTGAAAAGGGGCTGGTCGGCACGAAGATCGGCACCTGTGGGGGTCGTTGAGGCCGCCACGGACGGTCGTCGCCAGCCGTAGTGGTCCCAGGGTCCATACAGGAATGCAGCAGCTCCGGTGCAGCCCGGCCGGGTCTGACGCGGGGTTCGGGATCGGCGGGCCCTGTAATATCGTCACCCGTGGTGAGAGGGTGGTCAGCGCTGCGTTGACAGATGGGCTCCCCCTAGGCGCTCCCGACGACGGCCTCGAGTTCCACCAGCCCCGCTTGGCCGAGGCGGTTGCCGGAGTCCTGCGGCGCCGGATCGTCCAGGGCAGCCTGCCAGACGGAACCCGTTTGCCCAAGCAGGACGAGCTGCTGCGGGAGTTCAAGGTCAGCCGGCCGTCGCTGCGTGAGGGCATTCGTATCCTCGAGGCCGAGGGCCTGTTGGTCGTCAAGCGGGGTAACGTTGGGGGGGCCATCGTCCGAGTTCCGACCGCCCAGGGCTCGGCCCACACCTTCGGACTGGTCCTGCAGTCCCGTCACGTTGTGGTCGGCGACCTAGCCGAGGCCATCCGCAGCGTCGAGCCGGTGGCCGCCGCGCTCTGCGCCCGGCGCAACGATCGCCAGCGGACCGTCCTACCCCGGCTGCGAGCCGTGCAGCGGGAGGCGAGCGAGACCATCGGGGACGGCGCAAGGCTCACCCAGATCTCCCGCCGCTTCCACGAGGAGATGGTCCTCTGCTGTGGCAACCAGACCCTCATCGTCATGCTTGGCACCTTCGAGGCGATGTGGTCCCAGCAGGAGAAGCAGTGGGCGCAACGGGCCGAGAGCCAGGGCTCCTACCCGTCGGTCAAGTCTCAGAAGGATGTACTGGTTGCCCACGAGGCGATCCTCGAGGCGATCGACAGCGGCGACGAGGACCGGGCCGCCCGCTTGGCTGCGTCGCACCTCCAGCACTCGCAGCTCTACACCCTCTCCGAAGCCCAGGACGCCATCGTGCAGGCGCCGCCCATACCTGGGCCGAAGCACCTGACCTAAAGCCCGGCGCAGCGTGCTTCCACGCCACCCGACGTTGTCGCCGCCTGCCCCGCAAGCGTCTTGACTTCACAATCTTATAGTCCTAAGGTCAACCGCGTCTGACGGTTCGGGGGAAAATGCGGTGGTGAGACATGGCCCGCCCAACAGGGGGCATCACAGTCAGACCGGGGCGCAGGCGAGGTGAGCACGATCTTCGCCTTCGTCGTCGCCGGTCTGGTAACCGGCTCGGTCTACGGACTAGCTGGTACCGGCCTGGTGCTGACGTACAAGACGTCGGGCGTCTTCAACTTCGCCTACGGCGCCTTGGCGACGGTCGCTGCGTACCTCTTCTACACGCTCAACGTCCAGCATGGGATGCCGTGGCCGCTTGCCGGCCTGATCGCAGTCGTCGTTCTCGGCGTGGGCCTCGGCTTGGCCTTCGAAGCCTTTGCTCGGCGTATCGTACGAGCTTCGGCCGCCCAGCAGATCGCCGGCACGGTCGGCATCGTCATTCTCGTTGAGGCGGCGGCCACCCTGATCTACGGCAACACGCCAGTTACCGTCCCTCACTTCTTGCCCCAGTCGTCCTTTTCCGTCGCCGGGGTGGTGATCACGGCCGAGCAGGTCATCATCGTGGTCGTTGGCGTGTCCTTGACCGCTGGGCTGTATGCCTCCTTGCAGCGGTTACGGCTCGGCATGGCCATGCGGGCTGTCGTCGACGATCCCGACCTGCTCAGCCTGTCGCAGTTCAACCCGGAGCGCACCCGGCGCACCGCTTGGGTCATCGGCTGCGTCCTAGCCACCCTGGCCGGCGTCCTGATCGTCCCGTCCCTTGCCCTCAGCCCGACGGAGCTGACCATCCTGGTTATCGACTCCTTCGGCGCTGCGGCCATCGGGCGCTTCTCTAATCTGCCCCTTACCTACGTCGGCGGCCTACTCCTCGGAGTGGCCTCGTCGGTGGCCACGCACTACGTGGGCAACAACCAGTTTCTCGGCGGGCTGCCCCCGAGCATCCCCTTCATCGTCCTCTTCGTGGTCCTCGCCGTGGTGCCCAAAGCCAGGCTGCGGCTGCGCGCGGAGCGCCGCCAGCAGCTCGGCCTGACTATGCATAGGTTGTCCATGCGGGGCCAGCTGAGTGCAGCCGCTCTCCCGGTGGTCGTTTTCGCCTTGGTGCCAGTGCTGTTCGACTCGCATGTGCTGGTATGGGGCGAAGGCCTCGTCTTCATCATCCTGTTTGCCTCGATGGTCCTCTTGGTCCGCATGGCCGGACAGATCTCCCTGTGCCACGCGGTGTTCATGGCTATCGGCGCCTCGACCTTTGCCCACCTAGCTGGTAACGACCACTGGCCCTGGTTCCTTGCCCTCTTCATCGCCGCCCTGTGCGCCGTCCCCATCGCTGCCGTCCTGGCCCTGCCAGCCAGCCGCCTGCCGGTTCTGTACCTAGGGTTGGCCACCCTCGGCTTCGGTCTGCTCGTGCAGCAGATGTTCTACGGCACCAACCTGATGTTTTCCCGGTTCTCCCAAGGTCTTACCGTCGGCCGGCCGTCGGTCAGCTCGCTCAACATGACCTCGGACAACGCCTATTACTACCTAGTCTTTGTGGTCGCCGTGGTGGCTATCTTGGCCATGACTGCCTTGGTGCGGACCCGTCTGGGGCGGGTGCTCACCGGGCTCTCGGACTCGCCCCTGGCGCTAAGCACCCTCGGAACCGACGAGCGGATCACCCGGATCCTGGTCTTCTGCATCTCCGCCTTCTTCGCCGCACTGGCCGGCGGCCTGTACGCCGGGTTGCTCGGCAACGTGTCGGGCCAGACCTTCGACCCGCTGGCCTCGCTCACCTACCTGGTGCTCATCGTCATCGTGCTCGGCGATGTGGTTTGGGCGTCCCTTGCCGCCGCCGTGGGTACGGCCATCCTTCCCGGCTATATCAGCAGCGGGACGACAAGCGAGTACCTGCAGATTCTCTTCGGCGTCGTGGCCATCGTCGTGGCTGCCGGCCTTATTCCCGAGTTTCGGTTGCCTCGCATCGGCCGGCAGGCTGCAACGACCGAAGGGGTCGGTGATGTAGCCGCCGAGGCATCCCAGTCAGCACCGCTGCGGGTGATCTCTCCAGCGCCGGAAAAATCGGCGGTCAACGGCGCCCGGCTCGAGATCCGCGACGTGTCGGTCGACTTCGGCGGCCTGCGAGCCGTCGACCGGGTCGGCCTGACCGTCAGGCCGAGCGCCATCACCGGGCTCATCGGCCCCAACGGAGCGGGCAAGACCACCACGTTCAACGTGTGCAGCGGCCTGGTCGGACCCTCGTTAGGCCAGGTTCTCCTCGACGGCCGGGACATCACCCGTATGAGCACGGCCCGCCGGGGGCGCATGGGCCTCGGGCGGACCTTTCAGCAGACGCAGCTGTTCTCATCGATGAGCGTCGAGGAAAACCTTGAACTCGGCGCCGAGGCGGCCGTCGCCGGCGCCAGCCCGTGGGCTCACGTGGTCACCCGACGCGACGAGCGGAGCGGGCGTACCGCAGCCATCGAGTCGGCCCTCGACACCTGCAACCTCCGGGCCCTACGGAGCGCCCCGGCGGGAACCCTCAGCACCGGGCAGCGCCGGACCGTGGAGCTGGCCCGTAGTATTGCCGGCCCGGTTCGCCTGCTGCTCCTGGACGAGCCCTCGGCCGGTCTCGACGAAGAGGAGACTCGGGAGTTCGGCCGGATGATGCGTCGCATCACCCGGGACCGGGGGATCGGGATCCTGATCGTGGAACACGACATGGACCTTGTCATGAGCGTCTGTGACTACATCTACGTCCTCAACTTCGGCTGCCTGATCTTCGAGGGCACCCCCGCCGAGGTCCAGGCCTCCGAAGCGGTGCGGATCGCCTACCTCGGGGACGTCACCGCAGCCGACGCCACCGCCCCCGCTCACTACCAGGAAGAGCTGCAAACATGATCGCCGCTGCTGGCACCCTGGCACCCGCTGAAGTGGGAACGTCACTGTCCCTGCGCGAAGTCACCGCCGGGTACGGGTCGATCGACGTCCTCCACGACGTTACCCTCGACGTGCCCGTCGGCACCGTGGTCGCCCTGCTCGGGCCCAACGGCGCCGGCAAGACCACCTTGTTGCGGTACGCGTCCGGGCTGCTTCGAGGCCGGTCCGGCTCGTTCCAGGTACGGGGCGACGACGTAACCGGACGGGTCGCCCACGTGGTGGCCAAGCGGGGCGTGTGCCACATCCCCGAGGGACGGGGCATCTACCCGTCTCTGTCGGTCAGGGAAAACATTGCCCTGCTGTCCCCGAGCTTCGACCCCGACCATCTGGTCGGGGTGGTGCTCGACGCGTTCCCGGCCCTGCGGACCCGACTCAGCCAGGTGGCCGGAACCCTGTCGGGTGGGGAGCAGCAGATGCTGGCCATGGGTCGGGCCTACGTCGGGGATCCGGCCGTGGTCCTGTTGGACGAGGTGTCCATGGGTCTGGCCCCTAGGATCGTCGGCGAGATCTTCGCCTCCATCAAGCGGCTGAAAGACCGCCGTGTCTCCCTGCTTCTCGTCGAGCAGTACGTCGACCGCGCCCTCGACATTGCGGACTACGTCTACGTGCTCAGCCGAGGTCGGGTGACAGCGCAGGGGGAGGCTAAGACCTTCTCGCGCGAGCGGATCATGGCCTCCTACCTGGGGAAAAAGTAGTCGGCCGCTTGCGCCAGCAGCGTTCCGTATCACCAACTCGGCAAGAAACCACACACGGGAGGGGATCTGAGGTGTTCGGCAACAAGAGAAAACGCCACCTGCTGCGGGCATGCGCAGGGGTAACCGTACTGTTCGTCGGGCTTTCGGCCTGCGGCTCGTCAGGCAAAACGTCATCGCCGACGACCAAGTCTGGAGCTTCCCCTACGTCGGGGACGTCCGGCGGCTCGGGGACGTCAGCCACGCCCTATGTTATCGGGCAGGTCGGAACCTTTAGCGGCTCGTACGCCTCCAGCAACGTCGGCGCAAAGTACGGTCTCGACGCATGGGTCAAATACACCAATGCCCATGGCGGGGTCGACGGTCACCCAGTCAAACTTATCTCCATGGACGACCAGCTCAACGCTGCGCTCGCCCTCACCGACGTCAAACAGCTGGTCCAGCAGGACCACGTGATGGCCATCGTCGGCATCTCCAGCATTGTGGAGGACGGCATCACCAGTTACATCGCCTCGGGATCAACTCCGCTTATCGGCGACGACTTGGCGAAGCAGATCATGGGCGTGGACAAGAACTTCTTCCCCGAGGGTACGACCAACCAGAACCTGTACTACTGGGGCGTCCCCAAGGTGGCCGCCCTAGAGGGAAAGACCAATTTCGGGGCCATCTACTGCGCCGAATCAGTGGCCTGCCAGCAGATCGCCGCGGGCCAGAAACAGCAAGCCGGCTCCGCAGGTGTCAAGTTCGGCTTTGTTCGTAGCTCATCGGCGTCCGCGACCAGCTATACGCCACAATGCCTAGCTGCCAAGGCGTCGGGCGAGGACGCCATCGCTCTCATCCTCCCCGAGTCTGAGTCGGTCAACGTGGCCTCCAGCTGCACCCAGCAGGGCTACCAGCCCTTGTACCTGGAGGGTTCCGACGGCTTCACGGCCTCGGAATCCTCGGCGCCGGTGACCGTCGCCGGCCCGCTTCCCGATTTCCCGTGGTTCGACTCGAATACACCGGCGGAGCAGGCTTTCCAGGCGGCGATGCACATGTACGAGCCAGCGGCGTTCTCGGCCAGCACCAACGGCTACGGGGAGGGGGCCGCCTCGGCGTGGGCGTCAGGCGCCATCTTCGCCGCCGCCGCCTCGCACCTCTCCAGCGGGCAGACCAGCGGGGCCGACCTCACCAACCAACTGGTCGCCCTTCCGAAGAATGACACTTTCGGGGGCCTGACCCCACCCATCACCTACGGGCCGGCCTCGTCGCCCCAGCCGGGTGTCAACTGCATGTTCGCCATCGAACTGAAGGATCACAAGTACTCGGCGCTCCAAAACGGAAAGGAACTGTGCAAGACCTGATGACAAGCACTACAGCAGTGCGGCAGATCAACCTGCTGCCAGAGCCCGAGAAGGAGGACCTCTTCCGGGAAGTGATCTCCGTCGATGATCACGTCACCGAGCCGCCGACCGTCTTCGAGGGCCGCATCGAGGCCAGGTTCGCCGACCGGGCCCCGAAGGTCGTCGAGGACGCCGACGGGGGCCTCGTGTGGGCCTACGAGGACGGGGACATGCACGACGCCGGCTTCGGGTCGGTGGCCGGCCGCCCCCAGGAGGACTGGCGCCACGAGCCGATCCGCTACGACGAGGTGCGCAGGGGGGTCTGGGACATCGATGCCCGGGTGGCCGATATGGACCTAGACGGGGTTGGCGCGTCGGTGACCTTCCCGTCGATGTGCGGGTTCGCCGGGCGGCACTTCTGGTCCAGCAAGGACCCCGAACTCGGGCTGGCCTGCGTTCGGGCCTACAACCGCTGGCACCTGGAGGAGTGGTCCGGTACCCATCCTGGACGGATCATACCTATGCAGCTGACCTGGTTGCCGGATCCGGAGGTGGCCGCTGCCGAGGTGCGGGCCAACGCCGAGCGGGGTTTCCGGGCGGTGACCCTCCCGGACCTGCCCCAGCGGCTGGGTTTCCCGCCGATCAACGAGCCGGTCTGGGACCCGCTCCTGCGGGCCTGCGAGGAGACCGAGACGGTGCTGTGCCTGCATACCGGGGCCGCCGGGTACGTGCTCAACACACGCGACAACGCGCCGCTGCAGCTGCAGACCTCGCTCTTCCCGGCCGGCGCCTACGTGGGCGCCATCGAGTGGATCTGGGGCTTCGTGCCCCTCCGGTTCCCAAGCATCAAGGTGGCCTTCTCCGAAGGCGGGATCGGCTGGGTGCCGATGGCCCTCGACCGTCTCGACTACGTCATGGCCCATTCCGGCGGCTCACCGGTCGACACCCCGTGGCCGTCGTCGGACACCTCGCCGAGCGACCTGCTGCGCCGCAACTTCTGGTTCTGCATGCTCGACGACCGCTCGACCCTCCCCATCCGGGACCGGATTGGCGTCGATCACATCCTCTTCGAGAGCGACTACCCGCACGCCGACTCGACCTGGCCGCACACCCAGAGGCACCTGCGGGAGTTGCTGGACGGCGTGAGCCAGAAGGAGGTCGACATGATCGCCTACGACAACGCCGCCGCACTGTTTCGCCACGCGACCCTGGCCGCCGATCTCGAGCGGGCCCATGGCTGACCTGGTCATCCGGGGCGGGACGTTCTTCGACGGTACCGGTGCAGACGGAGTGGTCGCCGATGTGGCCGTCACCGACGGACGGGTCGTCGCCATCGGCCGGGTCGAGGAGGCAGGCATCGAGGAGATCGACGCCGACGGCCACTTCGTCACGCCCGGTTTTGTCGACGGCCACACCCATCTCGACGCCCAGATCTTCTGGGACCCCTACGCCGGCAGCCTGACCGCTCACGGGGTGACCTCCGCCGTCATGGGCAACTGCGGCTTCAGCCTCGCGCCCGGGAACGCCGACGAGGCGGACCTGGTCCTGCGCAGCATCGAGCGGGCCGAGGACATGTCCCGGGAGGCCATCCAACGGGGCGTGCCCTGGACGTGGTCGTCGTTCCCCGGGTACGTCGACGTGGTCCGGGGGCTGCCCAAAGCCCTGAACCTGGCCGCGCAGATCGGGCACTCGGCTCTCCGGGCCGCGGTCATGGGGGAGCGGGCCTTCGAGGACGAGGCCACCGACGACGACCTGGCCGCCATGAGCTCCCAGGTCACGGGCGCCATCACCGCCGGAGCCACCGGTTTCAGCACGTCTCGCACCCGGGCCCACCTGACGAAGAGCGGAATCCCGGTGGCCAGCCGCTTCGCCGGCTGGCGGGAAGTTCAGGCCCTGGTCATGGCCATGGCCGACGCCGGAGCCGGCATGTTCCAGCTGGCGCCCGAGCGCAGCGACGATCCCGGAGCGGTAGCCGACTACCAGGGGCGCCTGGCCGACTTGGCTGCGGCCAGCGCCCGGCCGGTCACCTTCATGGTCGGGGGTGAGGAGGAGCAACTGGTCACCATCGACCGGGTTCGTGCCGCCGGCGGCACCGCTTTCGGGCAAGTCCACGTCCGCGGCTTCGAGAACGTGTACGGCTTCAAGACCCACCTCCCGTTCGACGAGCTGCCTGTGTGGCGGAAGGTGAGGGCCGGGTCCCACGAGGAGCAGGTCGCGGCTCTGCGGGATCCGGAGCTGCGCCGCCGGCTGATCGATGAGGCTGTCCACGGCAACTACGGCGAGAGCATCGGCGCGGAGATCCGGGCTCCCAAGTACGAGCAAGTTACTGTGGTCGGCGAGGCTGGCGATGCCTCCTTGGTGGACGTGGCGGGGGTTCGGCAGGTCCACCCGGTCGAGGCCATGATCGACCTGTCCCGGGAGACCGATCTCAAGCAGCTGTTCCGGCAGCCGATCAGCGAGATCTCCGAGAACCTGGTGCTGGCGGCCCTACGCCACGAGCACACGGTTATCGCCGCCTCCGACTCCGGCGCCCACATCTCTCAGATCCTCGACTCCAACATCCCGACCTACTTCCTCTCTCACTGGGTGCGCGACCGCCAAGCCTTCACCTGGGCCGAGGCCATCGCCATGCTCACCGGCCGCCCGGCCGGCGTGTGGGGCCTGGCTGACAGGGGCGTGCTGCGGCTCGGCGCAGCCGCCGACATCGTTGTCTTCGACGCGGACCGGATCGGCAGCGGGCGGCCCAAGGTGGTCAACGACCTGCCGGACGGGGGACCCCGCCTGGCTCAGCCGGCGGTTGGCATCCTGGCCACCGTCGTCAACGGCCGCGTGGTCATGCACGAGGGTCAGGCCACCGGTGCCACGCCCGGAGTGCTCCTTCAGGGCACCCCGAGCGCCGCCTGAGTCGTCGTGCCTCCCCTGCTGGCGCCCGGTGCCACGGTCACCGAGGTCCTGGACCGTGTCCTCCAGGACGACCCCGGCCGTCAGGCCGTCAGCGACAGGCAGCAGCTGACCTACGGGCAGCTCGACGCGGCGGCCGACGCCGGCGCTGCCGCCCTCCACACCCTCGGCATCCGACCCGGTGACCGGATCGTGGTGTCGCTGCCCAACGAGATCCCGATCGTCGTCGCCTTCCACGCCGCCATGCGCCTCGGAGCCGTGTGGGTCGGCATCAACGGGGCCTTGGCCCCGCCGAGAAGGACGCCCTCATGCAGGTCGTGGAGCCGGCGATGATGCTGGCAGACCCGTCCACAGCCGACCTCCATCGCCCTATCGGGCAGTGGGTCGCCGCCTGCTTGGAAGTCGACCCTGACGTTACGCTGACCGCCGACGGCGTGCGGGCCATCGACCTCGAGCGGCTGGCCCGCTACAAGGTTCCCGAGCAGATCGAGCTGGTCGAGCACCTCCCCCACAACGCCATGGGCAAGATCCAACGGGCGCCGCTGCAAGAGCGGCTGGCCCGCCAAGAGAAAGGATGACCGACCGCCATGAGGCACATCCTCATTGTCCTGTCCGACCCGGTCCCGGGCTCGGAGGACGCCTACCACGAGTGGTACACGGGGACCCACCTGCGGGAGATCGTGGCCACACCAGGCTTCCAGTCGGCTGAGCGCTTCGAATTCGTCAGCACCAACGGCGAGGACCCGTCGCACCGGCACATCGCCATCTACGAGTTCGAGGGCGACGTCGATGACGCCAAAGCGGCTCTGACCGCCGGGCGGACCACCCGGGTCCCGGTTCCCGACGCCATGGAGCCCAGCCCGACGTCGTGGTGGTTTACCAGCATCAGCGACCGGGTCGTCGACGACGAGGCGTGAGCGATACTCCACGGATCCGTGGATCCACGGACCCACGGACCGTCGAGGCCGACGGGCCACTACGGCTGGTCGTCCTCAACCGTCCGGCCCGGCTCAACGCCATCGACCGGGCCCTCCACGCTGCGCTGGTTGGGGTATGGCGCCAGTTGTCGCAGACGGAGAGGCCCGAGCGGTGATCCTCACCGGCACGGGCCCGGCGTTCAGCGCAGGCGGCGATTTGGATTGGATCAGCTCGTTCGTCGGGGACCCAGCCGCCGGTCGCGAGAGCCCATCCCCGCCGCGGTGGCCGTCGAGCTCGGGCTGGCCACCCGCACCGTGGCCCCGGATCAGCTGATGGACGAGGCCTACCGCCTAGCCCAGCGTCTGGCTGCCCAGCCGCCTCGGGCTATCCAGGGCACCAAGCGGGTCCTCAACATGCACCTGGCACGCGCCCTGTCCGGCGCCGTGCAGGTCGGGTTCGCCGAAGAGGAGGCGACGATGCGCTCGGAAGAGCACCACCGACGGATCGCCGCCCTTCGAGAGAGGCTCCGCCGGTGACCGGTGCGACCCTCGAGCAGTTCCGGGCCGAGGTCCGGGACTGGTGCCGGTCGAACGTCCCCCACGGGTGGCGGGATGACCAGACCGCTACGTCCCAGGACCAGTTTGTCGCCTTCCAGGCGGCCTGGTTCCAGACCCTGCGGGCCGGCGGCTACGCAGTGCCCCACTGGCCGGTCCGGTGGGATGGTGGGTTGAGTGTGGAGCAGCAGATGGTTCTCTACCAGGAGCTGGCCGAGCACGACGCCCCCCGCCTAGTCCTGCCTTTCGTCGCCATCCACCACGCCGCCCCGACCTTGCTTGCAGCCGGCACCCCCGCCCAGATCGACCGGCACCTGCCGGCCATCCTCGACGGCGAGATCTGGGTGCAGGGCTTCTCCGAGCCGGACGCCGGGTCAGACCTGGCCAGCCTGCGCACCACCGCCCGCCGGGACGGCAACGCCTACGTGGTCAACGGCCAGAAGCTGTGGGCCAGCGGCGCTCTACACGCCGACTGGTGCCTGCTGTTGGCCCGCACCGACCCGTCGGCGCCGAAGCGACGGGGGATCTCCTACCTGCTCATGGACATGCGCAGCCCCGGCATCGACGTCCGACCCATCCGCCAAGCGACCGGGGAGTCCCACTTCTGCGAGGTGTTCCTCGACGAGGTCGAGGTCCCGGTGGCCAACCTCGTCGGCGAGGAGAACGACGGCTGGCGGGTCGCCCAAGTCACCCTCAGCGCTGAGCGCGGGTTGACCATGCTCGAGCTGGCCGAACGCCTTCGCCACGCCGGCTTCCGGTGGCTGCTCGATGCCTGCCGCCAGCCGGGCCCCGCCGGCGAGGCGCCGATCGATGATCCGGTCGTGCGCGACCACCTGGCCGGTTTCGAGTCCGAGATCTCCGGCTTGCAGGGG
The DNA here is from genome assembly GCA_965276635.1 of Acidimicrobiales bacterium. Classification (GTDB taxonomy): domain Bacteria; phylum Actinomycetota; class Acidimicrobiia; order Acidimicrobiales; family Palsa-688; genus CBDIBC01. The sequence goes on from CBDIBC010000005.1 coordinate 1,490,938, forward strand.
TTGTGCCGCCGGCTCATCGGGCTACACGACGGCGGCCGGCCCGGCGCCGCGGACGCATCGGTGATCAAGCTGTTCTACAGCGAGCTGCTACAGCGGCTCACCGACTTCGGCGCGGAGGTGGCTGGCCTACCTGCCCACCTGCGCCTGGGGAAGCCGCTGTCGAGCGGCTGGGAGTCCGGGGCGTGGGTCCTCGACTTCATCGGCTCCTGGGAGTGGACGATCCCCGGCGGGACCAGCGAGATCCAGCGCTCGATCATCGCCGAGCGTGGCCTCGGCCTGCCCCGAGAGCCGCAGATCGCCTGATGAGCGACGAAGGAGACCTGCGCGACGAGCTGCAGGCCCAGGCCCGGAAGGTGCTGCGCAAGGAGGCGGGGCGCCCCTCCGACTACCCGTCGCCGCGGCCGCTGCCCGTCGCCCTCCTTGCCTCCTGCGGCTGGCTCGGCCTCGAGGTGAGCGAGGAGCAAGGCGGGACGGGGGCATCGTTCGCCGAGGTGGCCGTCATCCTCAAGGAGCTGGGCCGAGCGGGAGCGGCCGGGCCCTACACCGGGAGCGCGGTGCTGGCTGTTGGCCTCCTCCGCGCCCTCGAGCCAGCGCCGGTGCGAGACCGGATTCTCGAGGACATCGCCGCCGGACGGTCAGAGGTCGCCGTCGCTGTGCCCGGTGACCGGGATCCGGCGACGGCGGGCCACGCCGCGTTCGAGCTCGGTGACGGCGGTGACGCTGCGGTCTGCGGCGAAGCGACGTTCGTCATCGACGCCCCGGCTGCCCATACCCTGCTCCTTCCCGCCCGGGATACCGGCGGTGGCTGGTCGGTGGTCGTCGCCCGCGCCGGCGCACCCGGCCTGCACATCACCGACCAGCCCGTCATTGATGCCACCCGCCGTTTCGCCACGGTCGGGGTCGAGGGCCTCACCGCCGATGCCGGCGCAGTGCTGACCTTCGGCGACGCCACAGCCGCTGAGCGGGCGCTGGCCGGGGTGGTGGACCGTGGCGCGCTGGCCGCTGCCTGCGACAGCCTCGGCTTGGCCGAGGCCATGCTCGACGCCACGATCGCCCACGTCGCCGCCCGCCGCCAGTTCGGCCGCCCCGTCGGCTCCTTCCAAGCGGTCAAGCACGCCTGCGCCGACATGCTGGTATCCGTCCAGCTCTCCCGCCAGTTGGTCGCCGCGGCCGTCGACGCCCTGGCCGCCGGCGACCCCGAGGCGGGCACGGCGGTCTCGATGGCCAAGTCGTCGGTTACCGGGCGCACCGTCGAGGTGGTGGGCAAAGCCATGCAGCTGCACGGGGGGATCGGCTACACGTGGGAGGGCGGCGTCCACGCCTACCTGAAGCGGGCGGTTCTCAACCGCTCTCTCTTCGGCTCACCGGCCGCTCACCGGCGATGGTTGGCCCGCCGGTACTCCTGAGTGCGATCCCGCGAAGGTCAGGACAAGGCAAAGCCCCTGTACCCATTGTCGGCCGCTTCGAGCAGGTGGGGCACGTAGCGGTCGAGGCCGCCGGCGTAAGGGAGGAACACCCGGCTACCGTCGGCGGCCACCCGCACCATGTAGTTTTCGACCTGGCGGCGCAGCAGGGCGGCGGAGAGGGCGTCGCAGTGCTGTGCCCAGACCTGCTGGGCGCCGGCTTCGGGGACGATGGTTCGGTAGCCGTGATCGTCGAGATAGGCGATGCAGTCGGCGATCCAATCCCCGTGGATCTCGTTGAGCAGGATCATGTTGACGAGCACCGACGGGCTCCCAGGACCGGTCGGCAGGAAGAGATTGGGAAAGCCGCAGGCCATGACACCTAGAAGGGTTCGCGGGCGGTCCGCCCATGCCGCGGCGAACCCGGTGCCGTTCTCATCGGCGACGCCGGCCTCGACCAGGGCCCCGTCAAAGGCGTGGAAGCCGAGGGCAAAAACGGCGACGTCGAGCAAAATGGTCCGCCCGCCCACCCGTACGCCGTGCTCGAAGAACGTGAGGTCCGGGGCGGTGGTCAGGTCGACCAGGTCGACGTTGTCCTGGTTGAAGATCGGGTGATAGCCGGTGTCGAGGATCAGCCGCCGGGTGCCGATCGGGTAGGGCTGCGAGGTCAGGGCACGTCGCCGATCCGGGTCCCGCACCTGGGCACCGACCTTCTCGCGGACGAAATCGGCTACCACCGTGTTGACGGCCAGGTCCGTCCCCTGATCGGAGAACACCGCGGTGAGGCCCTGCCCGCCGTGGGCCCACTGGCCCTCGAGGCGCTGGCGTTGCTCGGACGCCGGGTAGGCGGCCAGCGGCGCCTCCGGTCTGGTCACGCTGGTTCCGGCCGGACGGGCGAGCAGCACGGACCGCTCGGCGGCCAGGCGGGAGGCGCGAGCCCGCTGCGGCCCGGGCTCGAGGGGATGGTTCTGGGCGGGCACGGAGTAGTTGGCGGTGCGCTGGAAGACGGTGAGCCGTGCTGCCGTCCCGGCCATGGCGGTGGCCGTCTGTACGCCTGAGGACCCGGTGCCGATCACGCCGACATGACGCCCCGCAATCTGGAGCCCGTCCTCCGGCCATCGGCTGGTCAACACCCGCTCACCTCGGAAGGTCTCCAGGCCGGGGAACGCCGGCAGTCGGGTGGCCGACAGGTTGCCCGTCGCCATGACCACGAAGCGGGCGGCCACGGATTGGCCGGCGTCGGTGCCGAGCAGCCAACGGTGCCGGTCGGGTTGCCAGCGGGCAGATACGACGAAGGTGTCGAAGAGAAAGTGGCGGCGGAGGTTCAGGGTGTCGGCCACGAAATCGAAGTACGTTTGTAGCTCCTGCTGGGCGGCGTACCGCTCGGTCCAGCACCAGCGACCGGCCAGATCGGCGGAGAACTGAAAGCTGTACTCGACGCTGTCCACGTCGACCCGGGCGCCGGGGTAGCGGTTGTGGTGCCACACCCCGCCGACCCCGCGATCCGCCTCAATCCCGAGGACGCTCAGGCCGCGTTGGGTCAGCCGGTGAACGGCATATAGGCCGCCGGATCCGGCCCCGACGACGACCACGTCGTAGGACGCGTCTGCTTCCCGTTGCCCTGGTTCGTCGGCCATGGTCTCCCCGGTCGCTACACGTTGTACTATCTAAGTTATAGCTAACAGCGGGGGCGTACAGTGCCGTACCTGGCAGACCGGATCGTGGTTATCACCGGAGCAGGCCGGGGCATCGGCCGAGCCTGCGCCCTCTTGGCCGCTGCCGAGGGCGCAGCAGTGGTGGTCAACGACATCGACGGGCCGGAAGCCCGGTCTGTGGCCGCCGAGATCACTGCCGCCGGGGGCGAGGCGACGGCGGTGGCGGCCGACGTCAGCGACTGGGCGCAGGCGTCGAAGCCGGTGGAGGCTGCGATCGAGATCTACGGGCGAGTCGACGGCTTGGTCAACAACGCCGGCTGTTTCGCCTTGGCCGACCTACTCGAGATGAAAGAGGCCGACCTGCGCGCCATGGTGGAGACCAACTTGATCGGCGTCGCCGCGGTCAGCAGCCACGCTGGCCGCCGGATGGCGCGGCGGGGGCGAGGGGCGATCGTCAACGTCGTCTCCGGCGCCCACTTCGGGATCCCCCACATGTCGGCGTACGCAGCGACCAAGGGGGGCGTCGCCTCCTTCACCTATGCCTGGAGCCTCGAGCTTGACGACCTGGGCGTTCGGGTCAACGCGGTGTCACCTCTGGCCCGGACCAGGATGACCGCCCTCACCGCGTCGTGGTACCGGGAGCGGGACCTCGGGGTTATCGACTATGACGGCAGCCCGGCCCCTGAGATCAACGCCCCGCCGGTGGTGTGGCTGCTGTCGGACGCGTCGGCCCCCCTGACTGGGCAGATCCTCCGCATCGAGGGCCGCCAGCTGGCTGTGGTCGTCCACCCCGCAGTGCGGCACCCGGTGCTCGAGGGCGACTGGACGGTGGGAGCGGTGGACCGGGCGTTCGCCGGGCCGCTGCGTCACAGCCCGGTCCCGGTGGGCATGGGCCCGCTCCTGCAGGCTGAATACGTCGACGGGGCCTCGGCTTTCTGGGACGGCCACGCGGCGGCCGAGCCCGACGGGGCTCCCGCCGTTGCCGCCCCGGCTCCGCCGGTCGGGCCCGGTCCCATCGACTGGGCGTCGTTGGGCGCCAACGACCTTCCGGCGGTGCGAGACCACTTGGCTCGTGCGGCTGGTCGGCCGGTCCCCGGGGTTGACATCGAGGACCGGACCGTGCCCGGCGGCGGCCCGGACGGCATACCAGTGCGCATACTCCGATCGTCGACGGCCGGCGACGGCGCGCCGTGCCTCTACTGGATGCACGGCGGCGGCTACTTCAGCGGTTCGGCCAGAGAGGACGACGCCCGGATCACCCGCCTCGTCTCGGCCCTCGGGCTGGTGGTGGTGTCGGTCGACTATCGGCTGGCGCCCGAGCACCCGTTCCCGGCCGGGCTGGACGACTGCCTGGCCGGGCTGGACTGGGTGAGCCGCTCGGTCGACCAGCTGGGTGTCGACGTGGCCCGACTCGGGGTCGGGGGGGGCAGCGCCGGCGGTGGCCTGGCTGCGGCGGTGGCCCTTACCTGGCGTGACCGGGCGCTGCAGCCGCTGGCGTTCCAGCTCCTGGCATACCCTATGCTCGACCCCCGGACGGGGAGTGAGGGGGCCAGCGGCGCTGCTGCGGCGGAGCGGGCCACATGGCCGATGGCGGCCAATCGGCTGGCCTGGGGCGCCTACCTGGCCGGTTCGGCCGACGGGGACCCCTACGCAGCCCCGGCCCGGGCCGCCGACCTCTCGCGCCTCCCACCTGCCCACCTGTGCCTGGCCGGCGAGGACATCCTGTGCGCCGAGGGCCTGGAGTACGGGCGGCGGCTCCTCGCCGCCGGGGTGACGGTGGACCTCCACCTCTACGAGGGCGCCCCCCACGGCTTCCACGTCCTCCAGTCCGGATCGGAGAAGACACGACGCAGCCTCGCTGACATGGAGCGGTTCGTGGACGCCCACATCGCGGCCCCGACCCGCTAAGGCCAGGGCTGGACCCGTGCGGCCGTTTGCTCGCCTTGGGGCGGGAAGCCAAAGAGGCGCAGCGCGTTGTCGCTGAGGATCCGCTGCTTGTCCATGGGCGGAATGTCCAGATGGGCGACCTCGAGCAGCGGGCCGGGCGAGTACCAGGTCCGGGGCGACAGGTAGAGGTCGGTCCCGAGCAGCAGCCGCTCGCTACCAATGCGGTCGAGAAATTTCTTGATCAGCCACCCGGCAATCGACGCCATGGCGCCCAGGTCGCACAGCAGCGAGGGGTGGCGCTCGGCGATGGCGATGATCTCCTCGGCTCGGTCGACGGCCGAGAAGGCGTCGAGGGCGACGATGGTGGCATCGGGGCAGGCGTCGATCAGGCGCTCCAGGCGCCACGATGCCTCCATATTGGAGCCGGCGATGACGTGGACCAGGGCGGGGACGCCGAGCTCGGCGCACCTGGCCACCAGCCGCGGCATCGCCGGGTCGTCCAGGTACAGGCCCTCGAAGCGGTGGTGCCAGGCGACGCCCCGGAGGCCGAGTTGGTCCACCGCCCGGTCGACCTCGGCCAGGCAGGCGTCGACGCCTTGCCGCAGGTCGACCCGGCCGACGCCGCACACCACCCGCTCGGGCGCCGAGGCGACCAGCGCGGCCAGGCTGATATTCGTGGCGGTCGGGCCCTGCCCGGTGGGACCGAAGGCGCCGCTGCCGGGCAAGGCGACGATCCGGTCGATCCCGGCCTCGTCGAGGACGGCCACCCGCTCCGAGAGGTCCTCGTGGGCCGGGTCGAGGTGCTGGTGCACGTCGATCACCTGGTAGATGTCACCCGTGTAGGGGTCGGTGATCACGCCGACGTTGCTGCGGCCAGGTGGGGGGCGACGCCCGCGCGGAAGGTCTCCATGAACTCGTGAGGGTCGTTGGCGTGGTGGTGGATGAGCAGGCGGTCGACTCCGATGTCACGGATCTCCCGCATGCGGTCCAGGCAGTCCTCCGCGGTGCCTGCAATGACCGACCGGGCGGCGAGAAAAGGGACCAGACCGAGGTCCTCCACCAGCTGGGCGTTGGCCTCCGCAGTGGTCGGCGAGGCGTGGTGGCGGTAGTCGTAGCGCTCCCGGAGGACCTGCAGTGCCGGGAGGATCCCGTCGGGCACGCTCTTGCCGTCGGTGTGGAACCTGTAGACGTGGTTGGCCGTTCCTGCCAGCAGTGACCGGAGGCGGTGCACCCCTTCGGCCGCGGAGTCGGCGAAACACATGGCGGCCAGGCACCACACCTCGATGGCGGCGGGGTCCCGGCCAGCGGCCGCCGCCCCAGCCTCGATATTGGCCATGGCCGCAGCCAGCACGCCCGGGTCGAGGGCGTTGCTCAACAAGACCCCATCGGCCACCTCCCCGGCCAGCCGCTGCATCCGAGGGCCCTCGGCGGCTATCCACACGGCGACCGGACTCTGCGCCCATTCGAGGCACACCGTCTGACCCTCCCAGACGACCGGCTCCCCTGCGCACAGCCCCCTGACCGCCTGAGCGTACCGGCCAACCTCGTCGACCTTGGCCGAGGCCAGACCCAGGTTGCGCAAGGCGCTGTCCCCGCTGCTTAACCCGTAGACCAGCCGGCCGGGAGCCAGGGCGCCCAGGGCAGCCAGCGACGACGCGGCGACGGCCGGGTGGCGGGTCCGGGGATTGGAAACCGTCACGCCGAGGCGGGCGCGCTGGGTCGCCTGGGCGGCCACGGCCAGACTGACAAACGGATCGGCCCACAGCGATTGCGAGTCCCCCGAGGTGATCAGCCCGAAGCCGGCCCCCTCGGCTTCGGCCACCCACCGGCGGTACCAGTCGTAGGACTTGGGATTGCCGATCACACCGAAGGCCATGTCCAGTGGGGCAGCGTCACTCACCCGGCTCTTCCCTTCTCGCGCTTTTGAACATTAAGTCTAATGCCGCCATAACCTCATTGCCCACGCGAGGCATTGCGCTTCAGCGACTACCTCGTCATCTCGTTCGACAACCACCAATCGGAGCGAGACCTGCGTATGGGCTGTCTGCATACCAAGGTCTCCGGCGGGTTTCGGTCCGAGCGAGGCGCGCGCAAATTCGCCACCGTCCGGTCCTACACCGAGAGCGGCCGCAAACACGGCGCTAACCCTTACGACATCCACGTCCAACTCTTCGGCGGATCCGCTGGCACATTCCAACGCCCATAATCAGCACGCAATGGTTCGACCACGACGAGCACCGGGTTCACCTTCGGCTTGCCCGACCGGTAGGAGTACACGGCGATCCCCTCCGGCTGTTCCAGCTGACGATCCGCACGGCCATGACCCTATGCCCTCATGCCGTCTTGGCCGGTTCGTTGAGCAGCCGGTCAAGGGCTGCCTCGGGGATGACGATCCGCCGGCCAAGGCGCAGGTGCGGGAGGGCGCCGGTGTGGACGAGGTCGTAGGCGTAGCTGCGGGAGACCCCGAGCACCTTGGCGGCCTCCGTCACGCTCAGTGCACCACGACGTCCGGATCGATCTCGAACGGGCGTGTCGCTCGCTAGGGCGGGGACGGCGGCGATAGCTGGGGCGCTCGATGCGCTTGCCTCTCCACGCACGTAGACGAGATGGCGGGCGGTGATCGCTGCGACTTGGTAGCCGCTGGCGTCGAGGGCCCCGGTGACGTCGGTGCCGGCGGGTTTCGTCACGACGACCACATCGGTGAAGCTCGACGAGCCTCCGTCGCCACGGTCGTTGGGGATCCCGCTGGTGCTGATGGGTCTCATTGCTCCTCCTTGTTCTGATCAGGCCGGCTGGTCTCAGCTGCGGCGTCGACGTTGGACTTGGCGGCAGGGATGTCCGGGACCGGCGGCCGGTCGTCGTAGGGCGCCTTGGCGATAGTCCGGGTGTGCCAGATGGCGGCGATGGTGCCGACCGGGATGACCACTAGCCCGAGCTTCCAGTTGCCCCAGACGACAGCGGCGATCCAGGCAGCCTTGGACCAGTACCGATGCGCCCAGCGGGCGGCGGGAAGCCGGAGGATGCGGACGAGGGCGACGATGGCCGCGACGCAGACGGCAGCGTTCCAGATCAGCTCTTCGACGAGGACGCCGGCGGAGGGTGTGGCCGTGAGTAGCAGTGCGGAATGGTTCATCGCGGGCTCCTTGTGTGTCGGGGCGGAGACGGCTGGCCTCACCTGTTCTCCCGGACACGACGGACCCGTTCCGCAACACGAAGGTCTGGGGCGACCACCAGCGACGAAGCGAGCGCGCCGGTATGTCATGATTTGCGCGGGTTCGACGCGGCCGGACACGACGTGGGTGGAGGAGGCAGCTCTGTTGATGACGGTCGATTGCGCCACGACCCGGCTCCGCCGCCCGCTCGGCCACCGTGCGCGCCGACTTCAGCTACGACGTCCAGCGCTCGCTGCCGCGTTGATGCTGACGGCCGTCGTATGGCTCCCGATCGCCTCGGTCGCAGCGTCAGCGGCTACGACCCCGGTAACACCCCCGAACGCGATCGTCCGTCTGGACGGTCCGCCCGGCGCGACGGCGGCACCGAGGGACGGCCGTATCCGGGGTGACGGGTTCGCCGCTCAGGTGGTGGGTGTCGCGACCGGCGAGCGCACCGAGCGAGCCCAGGCCGGGTCAGGCCAGCGGTTGTGGGTCTTTGGGCTGTCAGTCACCACCACCGCGCCGGCGACGGGTGGCGCGCCGGTGACCCCGACCGTGACGATCGCAGCGGGAGCGGCGCAGGTTCCGGTCCCGCTCCCCGCCCCGGACGGCAGCAGCGGTGGCCGGGTCGGGCCGGTCTGGTTCCAAGCGTCGCTGCCCGCATCGGCGCCGGACGTCGTCTTGTCGATGCAGACGTCAGGGTTCACGCAGAGCTTCTCGCTCGCCCACATGACCCGGATCGGGCCCAGCCCGACGGCGTTGTATCGCGACCCGACCGGCTCGGAGATCGACCTGTCGCCGGGAACGGTGTCGGTGCTCCCGGTGAGCTACGACATGGAGGACCCGACCGCACCCCTCGTGCCCGGTGCAGGGTTGCCGGTCCATTTGCTGTCGGTGAGCTTCGGCTACTTCGCGCCCGACACCCCCGGCCACCAGGCGTCAGCCGACGACCAGGCGTGGATGACCGTCCGGTTGGCATCGTTCACCAGCAACTACTTCGGGGGCGCCGGCGGCTACCTGATCTTCCTCCAAGCCGTCACCGCCGGGGCGATCACCATGACGGTCCCCGGCCAGCCGGCGGAGACCGCCACGCTGATCTCAGGTGGAGGGGGCGACAACCAGCCTGACGCGTCCGGTCAGATCACCGGAGCGTTCCCCGACGCCTACTTCTTCACCGTGCCTGCAGACCTGACGACGGCCACGTTGAATGTCGCGCCCGGTCCACTCCAGGCGGCCCAGTACGCGGAGGGCAACACCGGCACCGCCACGCCGAACCCGCCGTCCGCCACGCTGTCCCTGCCGATCGACCTGCCTGCTGTCCAGCCTCCGACGGTCCCGCCGGGTGCGTCGGCGACCCCATTTCCTCTCGGCGCTCAGCTCGGACTCCGGACACAGAGAGTGCGGGGCACACCCCCGCCCGACAAGCTGACGGTCTCGACAGCGCACATCTCGTACTGGGCCGTCGGCGGCGTCGTAGTGGCGATCGCGATCGCGGCAATAGGTGCGCTAGTGGTCGGTGGCCGCCGCCGCCGGCTAGCGGTGAGTGCCGGCCCGACATCCGGAGGATCCCCGGGTTACGGACAGCCCGCGCCGGCCGACCCCCGAGACGGACCCCAACCGCCGCCACCACGACCCACATCGTCACCCGTGTCCGAACCCGTCCCAGCCGATCCGTCCCCAGGAGCAGCCGCCGCCGCTCGCCCCCGCCCGCCGGCACCACCTCCCGAGCATGGTCTGCGGCAGACAGAGCCGCCGGCCAGCAAAGCAGCCTTCGTGCTCCTCGTCCCTCCCGCCACGCCGATCCCCATCCCGGAGGGCACGGTCGTCGTGTTGGTCCTCGGCAGCCTCGGCGTCGCCGGCTGGCCCCGGGGTGCGGAGCTGCCGTCCGCTCCGGACCTCGAAGCGCTCGCCCTGTTCGCACTCCATCCCGGCGAGCAGTTCACCGGCGAGCAGTTGACCGCCAAGCTGAGCGCCACCCGCAAGCGCCCCCTCGACACCGCCACTGCCCGCAGGTATGTCAACAACCTGCGCCGGGCCCTCGGAGACGAGCGGATCCCCGAGGCCCGACCGCCGGCGGGCTACCAGGCCATCGGGGTGACCTCCGACGCCGCGATCTTCGAACGCCTCGTCGCCGAGGCGAACGACGCCGAGACCGAAGTCGCCGCCCGCCACCTCGCCGAAGCCCCCTCCCTGGTGCGCGGCGTCCCGTTCGCCGACGCCCGGGCTGGCGCGTACGGGTGGGCCGACCAGGAGCTGATCGCCAGCAGCCTCGCCGCGCGCATCCAGCAAGCAGCCACCGACCTCGCAGCGATGGCTCTCGCCGCAGGCGACCCCGTCCTGGCATCGTGGGCGGCGGGCAAGGGACTGCTGGTGTGGCCCACCGACGAGACTCTCCACGAGCATGTGCTCAGCGCCGCCGCGCTCCAGGGTCGCTCTGCGCTCACCCGAGCATGGGCCGAGACCGTCAAGCTGCTCGCCGCCCACGAGGAGACCCCGTCCGACGAGCTCACCGAGCACTACCAGTCGCTCCGACGGGGGGTGCAGTCCTGACCTGGGGATGTCAGCCCGGACCCCTGCGTGGACTGCGTTGCCGACCCGAGTGGTCCGCCTCTCCCGGGCGACCTCGAGGTACTCCGTGGCCTTGCCGAGGTAGGCGCGTGCGTCGGAGAGGGAGGAGCGCTTCGCCTCACCGCCTCGCATCAGCCGAAAGCTGAGAGCGGGCGTCCCGACACGACGACGCCCTCCTGGGCGATGTCCTGCCACACGCACGGACCGGACCGGCGCAGAAGCCCGGGCACCTCGTCCTCGCCGGCCTCGATCATCTCCACCTGCCGGCCGGCGATCTCGGTCGCATCCCAGCACCACTCAGCGACGGCCTCGGCCCAGGCGTCGTCGTCGAAGTCGATGCCGTCGGGGCGGACGGCGAGGACGTCCACGTCGCTGTCGGCTTGCTCCTCGCCGCGGACGGTGGAGCCGAACACGATGAGGGCGGCAGGTGCCGGCGTGACCTCGGCAGCGCGCTGGCGGAGCCGCTCCCACAGCGAAGCACCGGCGAGCACCTGGTCCACGTGGCGAGTGTACCGACGACCCCCACCACGGCTGGGTCCCGCTGATCCCCGGGGGCGACGTCCGATTCGATCGAGCCGCGCACATCGGTCAGGCGGATCACGCGAAGGGTCGGGAACGATTGGCGAAGGTGGCCGGGACCAGCAGCACCGTCTCTGCGGGTTTGGAGTTGGGTGGCGGAAGGCTGGCACCGCGCCGTCAGAAGGGGGGAGAAGGGCCGTTCGGGCTGGCCGGCTGCAAGGGCTACGGCAGGATACGCAGTTGCACTCCCGCGGGAGCTGCCCCCAGCCGAACCCCCAGTGCAGCCGTCTCCGGGCCGGTCAGAGGGCGAGTCGGTAGTAGCGCATGTCGAAGCCTGGGTAGCTGCGGTAGGGCTCGATTGGGGTGAAGCCGAGGTTCTCGTAGAGTCCGATGGCGGCGGAGCGGGTGGCGATGACGTCGAGGATGACGGCGTCGTAGCCGAGCTCCGGGGCGACGTCGAGGAGCGTCTCGACGAGGGCTCGGCCGGTTCCGCTGCGTTGGTGGGCAGGGCGGACATAGAGCCGCTTGATCTCTGCTTGGTGGGTGTCGTAGGGGACAACCATCCCAGTCGCAAGCACGTTGCCAGCATCGTCGACGCCGATAGCGATGTCCCCGGTCGCTGGGGCAGCCGGTCCCGGGAGCCCGTCGATCTCGTCTCGGAAGAACCCCGGTAGCTGGCTGGGGGGACCGCTGTTGGCATCCCAATGGTCGGGGACCCGGATGTACTCCTCGATCAGCGCGGCGACGGCGGGCAGGTGCTGGGGTGCGGCGCTGAGCAGCTGGATGGTCCACATCTCGCTGTCCATGATGGCGCCCCTCGACATGGGCGGGACCGAGGCGGGGTCCGGCGTGGCCGGGATGGTCGGTGGGCGTGGTGGCCGGTGGGTGCCGGATCGGGCCCGGCGCGTCAAGGGTGCGCTGCGGGCCTCCGCTCGCTGCGCTCGCTTCGTGTCCTCGCTCGACCCCTGCGGGGTCGCCCCTTGACCCGCCGTTCCTCGATCCGGCCTGGGCGCGGTCAGGACGTCGAGCACGGGTGTGCTCGACGCCGAGGCACAGCGAACCCCGCTGTTGCTGGCGCTGACGAGATGGAGGGCGACTTTGGCTGTATATGGCAACAATCCGCAGGTCACGGTGCCGACCGGCCGGTGCTTCGGGACCCCACCGCCATGTGTGGGCTGCGGGCTGCCGGTCGATGCCCGGGAGGAGTATCTGGTCTTGTGGGTCGGGGCGCGCCGGCGGCCGGATGTGTTGGCTGTCGCCCATGAGCGGGCGGGGGTCGGGCCCGGCGACGACGACTGGGACCGCTCCTGCGCGACGGTGCTGCGGCAACGCTGGGTTGATGAGCTGGCTGCCGCGAGCGCCGGCCTCGTCCAGCCCGGCAGCGACGCTGGCGGTCAGCGCTGGTTCGTCGACGGCGACGCGTTGCACGGCGGCACAGCCCTGGAGGTTCTTGACACGACCGGCCGTTGGCTCCGGGGTCGCTTCGAGTATGAGGTGACCGCCGGCGGGCTGGTCCCCGAGCTGCGCCTCGGGCTCGCCGGGTGGGGCGCCCAGGAGGGTGCGATCACGCTGCCGGCGGGGGTGGTCGCCCGGATCGCCAAGGGTTGATCAACCCGGCCGGACTCGGATCGCCACTCGGATTGCCGTCCGGATTCACCGCCCTGAGCAGCCCTTTTGCGGCGGCCGCCGACGGCATGGGGGTTGGGGACTCGGATCGGGATTTCTTTTCGATCCGATCGGCGATCCGGGTTTGGGCCCGGATCTCGATCCGGGTGCCGGTCAGACGGTGGCTGCATGAACCGCCAATGCAGTCCCATCGCCGCCATCGTCAACCACGTCGAGCACACCGGAAGCCGCACCTCGGGCCGCCGTGGTTTCGCCGCCTGGGCGGCCACCGAACCGGCCCTCGCCGGCTGGGCGAGCGCCGCCGATGTCGCCACCGCCATCCGCACCACCGAGCCCGAGACCGTCGACCGCCTGATCGTCGCCCTGCTGTCCGTAAGTGGGGAGCTGGCCGAGCTGACCGTCGTGTCCGGGCTCTCGCGCCGCCTCGCCCGGATCATCGCTGGGTGGGCTGCCGCCGGGGTGGATCGCCGGGAGCTCGCCGAGCGGGAGGCCGAGCTGGTGGCCGAGTGCTGGGCGGCCGTCCACGCCGGCGCGACGAGTGGAACGGTCCCGGACCCTCCCGGTTTGAAGCTGGTCGACATCGCCCGCGACGCCGTCCGGGTGCCCCGCCGGCGGACCCAGCGCGCCGAGGACCAGCACGTCCCGCTCGACCACGCCGCACCCGAACCGGCGTGCCCTGACAGAGGGACTCCCGCCGAGCGCCTCACCACCCACATAGCGGACGCGGTCCGCGCCGGTCACCTGAGCGCTCCCGAAGCCGAGGTGATCCTCCGGACCAGGGTGGCGGGCTACAGCATCGGGGAGACCGCCGCGCGTCTGGGGTGCAGCCCTGGTGTGCTGCGGGTCACCCGTTCCCGGATCGAGCGCCGCCTGGCCGCGGCCGCCTGAGGAAGGGGAACGGATCATGTTGTCGATCGGCAAGCTCACCCCCGGGCGGGTCAGCTACTACCTCGAGCAAATCCCCGGCGGAGCGGACGAGTACTACGTCCAACCCGCCGCCGAGCCCGGCCGCTGGTTGGGTGCGGCCGCCGGCCGCCTCGACCTCGCCAGCGAGGTGACCGCAGAGGCGTTCACCCGGGTCCTCGACGCCGCCCATCCTGCTAGTGGCGAGCGGCTCGGTGCGCCGACCACGACCGCCAAGCGTGTCGCTGGCTTTGACCTCACCTTGTCCGCTCCGAAATCGGTCAGCGTGGCGTGGGCGCTCGCACCTCCCGATATCGCCGAGGTGATCGACGCCGCGCATGAGCAGGCGGTCACCGACACCATCAGCCTGCTGGAGGCCGAAGCAGGCCGCGCTCGGCGCGGCGCCGGAGGCCATCGCGTGGTGGAGACCGAAGGGGTCGCCGCAGCCGGCTTCACCCACCGGACCTCACGGGCGGGTGACCCCCAGCTCCACACCCACGTGGTGATTGCCAACCTGACCCCCGACCGCGACGGCCGCTGGACCGCACTCGACGGCACCCGGGTCTATCGGTGGGCGAAGACCCTCGGCTACAGCTACCTCGCCGCCCTCCGCGCCAACCTCACCGCCAGCCTCGGCGTGGAGTGGGGACCGGTTGACAAGGGCACCGCCAACCTCGCCCAACTCGACCAGGCCGTCCTGGAGGAATTCTCTCGCCGGCGGGCGCAGATCACCGCCGCGCTCGGACGAGACCCCCAGACCGCCGGCCGCAACGCCGCACAGACCGCCACCCTCGCCACCCGCCCCGCCAAGACCGACATCGACCTCAACATCCTCCGCGCCGACTGGAAGTCCCGCGCCGCCCGCCACGGGGTGAGCGCCGAGACGATCCTCGGCCTATGCGGCCCGGGCCGGACCCCAGACCTCGACATCGACGATCACATGGTCGAGCTGCTCGCCCCGACCGGGTTGACCGCGAACCAGACCGGCTTCGACCGCCGCGACATCTTCCAAGCCCTCGCCGCCGCCCAAACCGACGGCGCCACCATCACCCAGCTCCGCGACGCGGCCGACCGGATCGTCGCCCACCCCGACGTCGTCGCGCTCGCCGGGCCCGGCCCGGCCGGCGACCGCTACAGCACCACCGAGCTACTCGCCGTCGAGCGAGCAATGGTCCATCGCGCCCGACACTCCGCCCACGCTGCCCGCGCGGTCGTCCCCGCTGCCGACCTCGGCGACGTCTTCGACACCCGGCCTTCCCTCTCGGTCGAGCAACAAGCCATGGTCACCTCCCTCACCACCTCCGGTGCCGGCGTCGAGGTGGTCGTCGGACGAGCCGGCGCCGGCAAGACCTACGCCCTCGACGCCGCCCGCGCTGCCTGGCAAGCGGCCGGCCACCCGGTCATCGGCACCGCCCTCGCCGCTCGCGCCGCCGCCGAGTTGCAAGCCGGCGCCGGCATCCCCTCCACCACCATCGACCAGCTCCTCATCGACCTCGACCGCCCCGGCCCCCTCGGCGGACTGGCCCCCAACTCGGTCGTGGTCGTGGATGAGGCCGGGATGGTCGGGACCCGCAAGCTCGACCGGCTCCTCACCCACGCCGACCGCTACGAGGCGAAGGTCGTGCTGGTCGGCGACCCCCGCCAACTCCCCGAGATCGAAGCCGGCGGCGCCCTCGCCGCCCTCACCACGCAGGTGCCGGTCAGCCGCCTGGTCGACAACCGCCGACAGGAGCACGCCTGGGAACGCGAAGCGCTGACCGAGCTGCGCGCCGGATCCGTCGAAGACGCGGTCGTCGCCTACCACCAAGCCGGCAGGATCACCCTCGCACCCAGCCCCCACCAAGCCCGGGGCCGCCTCGTCGACGACTGGCAGACAGCCGGAGCCAAGGGCGAGCACGCGGTGATGTACGCGCTCCGCAGAGCGGACGTCGACGACCTCAACCGCCGGGCCCGAGCCCGCCTCGACGCTGCCGGCGCGCTCGGGCCCGAACGACTAACCGCCGCCGGACGGGAGTACGCGACGGGCGACGTGGTCCTCTGCACCCGCAACGACCGCCGGCTCGGGGTCACTAACGGAACCACCGCCACCGTCGCCGATATCGACCCCGACAAGCGGACGGTCACCCTCGACGACGGCACCACCCTGCCCACCGGCTACATCGACGCCGGGCATCTCACCCACGGGTATGCCACCACCGTCCACAAAGCCCAAGGCGCGACGGTCGACCGGGCGTTCGTCCTCGGATCCGAGACCCTCTACCGCGAAGCCGGCTACGTCGCCCTCTCCCGCGCCCGACATGGCAGCCACCTCTATTTGGTCGACAGCGACAACCCCGACCCCCTCGCTGCCCTCACCCGCCAGCTCCAGGCCTCCCGAGCCCAGACCCTCGCCACCAACCAGATCCACCCCGACCGTCAGCCCGACGCCGAGCGGGCTCTGTTGGCGGACCCACCCGCCTGGGCCACCCACGCCCTCGGCGAACCCCCACTGTCCGGGCCCGACCGGGCCCGGTGGGCTGAGCGCGCCAGCCGCCTCGACGACTACCGCCGGTCCCACGACATCACCGACGAGCTCGCACCGATCGGACCCGCCCCCACCGACACCGCCCGCCGGCGCGTGTGGGACCTCGCCCGCATCGACCTCGTCGACCACCAGCGGTACCTCACCCGCGACCAAGGACTCTCACGATGAACACCAACCTGACCAAGCTCACCACCGCCATCGACAAGCTCCTCGACCCCACCCGACCCCAACCACTCGCCCGACAGGCACTGAGACCGATCCTCGCGCCGCGTGCCGCACTGGGACTGTTCCTCGGCTTCGGCACTGACGCCGGGATGGTCATCGCCGGCCCCGAACACCACGCCCTCGTCCTCGGACCGCCACGGTCGGGCAAGACCACCTGCCTGATCATCCCCGCCGTCGCCCTCCACCCCGGCCCCGCCGTCGCCACCTCCACCAAAGCCGACGTCCTCTCCGCCACCATCCGCCACCGCACCCCGTACGGGCAAGCCTGGTACTGGGACCCCTCCAACACCACCCAGATCCCCGCCGGTGTCCAGCCGCTGCGATGGTCGCCGCTCATCGGCTGCCAGACGTGGGATCAAGCCGTCGCCCGCACCCATGCCCTCGCCACCGCCGCCCGGCCGGCCCAGACCAACATCGACACCCACTGGGTCGAACGCGCCCAAGCCCTCCTCGCACCCCTCCTCCACGCCGCAGCCCTATCGAAGGCCGATCTCGGCGTCGTCCTGTCATGGCTGCACCGCCGGGAGCTACGCGAACCCACCACCCTCCTCGCCGACCAAGGCGCCCTACGCGGCGCGGATCTCCTCGTCGGTGTCGCCGCCACCGACGGACGCGAGCTATCCGGGATCTTCTCCACCGCCGACAGCATCCTCGCCGCCTACCGCACCGACGCCGCCCTCGACGCCGCCCGCACCCCCAACTTCGACCCCGCCGCGTTCGTCACCAGCCGCGACACCATCTACCTCGCCGCCCCTGCGTCCACCCAGAACCTCCACGCCCCCCTCGTCGTCGCCCTACTCGACCAGATCCGCACCGCCACCTACGCCCGAAGGCCGTATCCACCGGTGCTGTTCGCCCTCGACGAAGTCGCCCAGATCGCACCCCTCCCCGACCTGCCGGCCACCATCGCCGAAGGCGGCAGCCAAGGCCTCATCGTCATGGCGTGCCTCCAAGACCTCTCCCAAGCCCGCAACCGCTGGGGACCAGCCGCCGACGGGTTCCTCACCCTCTTCACCCACAAAATCGTCCTGCCCGGCATCGCCGACACCACCACCCTCAAAGCCATCAGCGGCCTCGCCGGCGACATCGACCACCCCGTCAAATCCACCAGTATCGACAGCCACTACAAGACCAGCACCACCTGGACCACCCAGCGCCGACCCCGCCTCCCCATCGACGCCATCGCCGCTGGACAACCCGGCACCGCCCTGCTGATCCAAGGCACCACCCTCAGCCGAGTCTTCCTCATGCCCGTGCCCGTCCCGATAGCACGGCGAGCTACCAGATAGTCTCGACCAGTCCACTCTCGTGGATCGGTCCGTCCCGAGTGACGAGCGGTAGACCGAGCACCTGGGCGGTGGCGACGATGAACCGGTCCCACGGGTCGCTGAGCACCTCACGGCTGATCGTGGTGTAGACGTCTGCGACGTCGACGCCAATGGGCTGGAGGTGGATGGCCGATGTGGTCGTCACCAGGCCGCGCAGCTCGGCGAGCTGCTCGGCGCTCACCGCCTGGGTGGTCTGCGTGACGTACCACAGGTCCACCAGGCTGGCGACCGAGACGACGATGCTGTCCTCGGCTTCAGCTTCCTGAAGCACCTCGGCCGCTCGCGATGAGAGCTGCGGCGACGCTTGGCTGAACCAGACCAGGGCGTGTGAGTCCGCTACGACCCTCACGAACGACCGAGGTCAGCCTGAGCAAGCTGACTCGCGCGCTCGAAGTCCTCCCACGTCACCTCAGGCCAGCCTTCGAGTCGCCCAGCGATGCTGTCCTCTGTCCTCGGCACCGCAGCCACGACCCGGAGGTGCGTGCCGGGGCGGACGCCGAGACGCCGGATCTGTTCGGCAGGGATGCTCCCGTCGTCGGCGACGACGAGATCGTGGCCCTCGGGACCGCTGGCCGTGCTCACAGCAACATCGTAGAGCCAGCTGGCAGGTCGGGGTGAACGGCGCTGCGGCACAAGAGGGACCGATAGATCCTGGTTGGCTCGTCACGGTCGAGTCTTGCCTCCCAGACCGTGAAGCAGTCGATCGAGGTCTCCAACTCTTTCGGAGTGACCGTCGGGTCCCGTTGCCCGGTACTCGACGGCGCGAACCCGCCAACCATCCTCGAGGCCGCCGGCCGCAACCACGAAATGCCCAGCGAAGGCGCCCTGGCCGACTCGGCCTGCCAGCCGCTGAACGCTGGTCTGGGAACCTCGCAGGTGGCTATGACCACCCACGCCACACCCACGTTCGCCTCTGGCGGTCCCTGAGCGGCTGCCTCCCAGTCCGCTGCGCCCTCGACCGATCAGCTGATCCACGCCATCCCCCCATCTGCACGCCCACCGCATGTGGGCGGGCGGGAGGCCACGCCCTCCCGGCGCGCTGGCTCACCTCGCCGCACAAAGCAGCGGCCCGAAGCTGTCAGCCAGCTTGGTGGTCACTCCAACCCGTTCCGTTCCACCACCGAAGTCGCCGCTGGCCGGACGGGTCGGGATACCAGCCCGCAGGCGCTTGACGTCCCACCGGTCCGCTCTTGGCCGCACCGCTTCTGGCGATCACGGCGATGCTCGTCGCGAGCAAGCCGAGATCGGCGACCAACGCCAGGATGAGTCCCGGGCCGGGGTCGACACTCACGCCGCCGAAGCTGAACGTCTGGGTGACCGCGGAGAGGCGCCGCAGATCGCTGAGCACGGTGAGCAGCACGATCAGCTCGACGCCGGCCGCCACCGCCAGTCCGATCGCGACGCCGCGTACCGACCGCACGTGCCCCGGGCGGCCGTGGTCCTGCTGCATGGTGCTAAGCCAGACCGCCGCTGCGACGACACCCACCAGGAGGGTGAAGATCCCCTTGCCCGATGTGGTGCCCGTCACGCCGCGAACCGATTCCCCGCCGGCGCTCACCGTCGCCCAGCTCAGCAGGGAGCCGACGACCAGCAGCACACAACAGCCGACGATCGCCGCGCCGAGACCGCCACCCACGCGGTCCATCGCCGTACCCGGCTTGGACGCCGGCGCCTGCAATCCACCGCCTGCAGGCTGCGGAGGCGGTCGCCACCTCGGGTCGTAGCTCATGGTGACCTCTCCCCACTTCGACGGCCCATCGGCCGGCTACGCTACCGCCCCGACGCGACAGTGGCCCCGGGCGTCACCGAGGGCACCCGTACGAGGCAGGAGATCCTGACCGTGAGCCAGCGGCTCACGCCAGGCGCCCGACCATGGGCCGAAGGTCCCCGCCGCGACGCACCCCGACCCTACCGCCGCGAGCCAGGCCCCAGACGACGTGCGCGCCCGATGTGAGCCGAGGCGCCCTGGGGATGGCACCATGTTCGCCGGTACGCAGACCGCCACGAGCGAGGGAGACGGATGAAGAGCAGCGACCTGGGCGACGTCCGCCGCACCCTTTGGGCGGCAGCCGACCAGCTTCGGGCCAACTCCAGCCTCTCGCCCGCGGAGTACCGGGGCCCGGTGCTCGGCCTGATCTTCCTCGCCTACGCCGAGTACCGCTTCGAGCAGGTACGTCCCGACGTCGAATCCAAAGCCACCGCCCGCCGGCCGGTGACCCCCGACGACTACAGACGCCGCTCGGTCCTGTTCGTTCCCGACGCCGCCCGCCTCTCCTACCTGGTCGACCTCCCCGAGGCCAAGGATCTCGGCGCGGCGGTCGACGAGGCCATGCGGATGCTGGAGGTCCAGAACGCGGATCTGAAGGACGTGCTGCCGAAGGGCTACCAGCGGCTGGAGAAGTCCACGCTCGTGGAGCTGCTGCGCCTGTTCGCGCCGCTTCCGCGGAAGCTGTCGGGGGACGCGTTCGGGTTGATCTACGAGGACTTCCTGTCGAACTTCGCCATGTCGGAGGGCCGCCTCGGCGGCGAGTTCTTCACCCCCTATTCGATCGTCCGGTTGATCGTGGAGATCCTCGAGCCCTACCACGGGCGGGTGTTCGACCCCGCGGTCGGCTCGGGCGGCATGTTCGTACAGTGCGCCAAGTTCGTCGAGCGCCACTCCCGCTCGGCGACCCGGGAGCTGTCGGTCTACGGCCAGGAGCAAAAGGAGGGCACCGTACCCCTGGCCAAGATGAACCTCGCCCTCCACGGCCTCTCGGGTGACATCCGCCTGGCGAACACCTACTACGAGGACCCCTACGACAACGTCGGCGGCTTCGACTTCGTCATGGCCAACCCGCCGTTCAACGTCGACAAGGTCGACCGCTCCAAGCTCGCCGGTGACCCCCGCTACCCCTTCGGGCTGCCCAAGGCGGACAACGCCAACTACCTGTGGATCCAGCAATTCTACTCCGCTCTCGCCCCCGGCGGCCGCGCCGGGTTCGTCATGGCCAACTCCGCCGCGGACGCCGGCCACTCCGAGCGAGACATCCGCCGCCAGCTGATCGACACCGGCGCCGTCGACGTCATCGTGGGGGTCGGCACGAACTTCTTCTACACCGTCACCCTGCCCGTCACCCTCTGGTTCTTCGACAAGACCAAGGTGGGTCGAGGTGTGGTGGGCAAAGACCGCCGGGACACGGTTCTCTTCGTCGACGCTCGCCACCTCTATCGCCAGATCGACAGGGCGCACCGTGATTTCACGCCCGAACAGATCGAGCTGCTCGCCAACATCGTCCGCCTCTACCGCGGTGAACAGGTCGAGACCGTCGACGGCAGCGGCCCACTCCTCAAGGAGCGCTTCCCCGACGGGACCTACACCGACGTCCCCGGCCTGTGCAAGGTCGCCACCCGAGCCGAGATCGAAGCCCAAAGTTGGAGCCTCAACCCCGGCCGCTACACCGGCACCGCGGCCGTCGCCGACGACGGAGAGGACTTCACCGACAAGCTCGCCGGCCTCTACGACGACTACACCCGCCTCAGCGACGAAGCCGAGATTCTCCGCTCCAAGGTCGACACCGCCATCCAGGGGATCCTCCAGCAGTGAGCGAGTGGCGAACGCTCCAGATGCGGGACCTGATGGACGAGTTTCACGATGGCCCGCACGCCACTCCACCGCCGACCACGGACGGGCCCGTCTACCTGGGCATCAAGAATATCACGGACGCAGGCCACCTCGACCTGTCAGACGTGCGCCATATATCTGAAGATAACCTTCCGCGATGGACAAAGCGGGTTACGCCGCAGCATGGCGATGTCGTATTCACATACGAAGCCACACTGCATCGCTACGCCCTGATTCCTGAGGGATTTCGCGGTTGTCTCGGGCGTCGACTCGCTCTCATTCGTCCGAACCGACAAGTAATCCACCCGCGCTACCTTCACTACCTCTTGCTGGGTCCGGTGTGGCGGGATACTGTCACCAGTCGCATCATCTCGGGATCGACAGTCGACCGGATTCCAATCTTGTCCTTTCCGGAGTTTCCCGTCGAGCTACCCGATCTTCCTACTCAGCGCAAGATAGTCGCAGCCCTTGCCGCGCTCGACGACCTGATCGAGAATAATCGGCGGCGGATCGAGTTGTTGGAGCGGATGGCGCAGGCCATCTACCGGGAGTGGTTCGTCCACTTCCGGTATCCGGAACACGGGGACGCCACCTTCGCCGACTCCTCGCTCGGGCCCATCCCGGAGGATTGGCATGTTCTGCGGATCGAAGAGGTTGCATCAGCAGACCGCCACGCCGTGACCGGAGGTCCATTT
This sequence comes from Acidimicrobiales bacterium, assembly GCA_965276635.1. Classification (GTDB taxonomy): domain Bacteria; phylum Actinomycetota; class Acidimicrobiia; order Acidimicrobiales; family Palsa-688; genus CBDIBC01. The sequence goes on from CBDIBC010000005.1 coordinate 1,513,027, forward strand.
GGTTCGAAGCTCGGACGCAAGGACTACGTCGAGGTCGGCGTTCCGGTGATCCGAGGCACGAATTTGAGGATCGGGGGTGGCTTCGCCGAGAAGGACTACGTATTCGTGTCCGAGGACAAGGCGAAGGAGCTTCAATCTGCGATCGCACGACCTGGTGACATCTTGATAACTCAACGAGGGACGTTGGGGCAGTGTGGCCTTATTCCGCTCAAGTCGGACTACGACCGATACATCCTTTCTCAGAGCCAGATGAAGATCACCTCTGACCCGCTATCCGTGAGCGCCGTCTTTCTTTACAGCCAAATCCGTACTCCTGAGACGACTTCTCGATTCATCGCCCAAGCCATGAGTTCCGGTGTGCCGCATGTCAATCTCTCGCTCCTTCGCGCCTTCGAGATCGTCGTACCGCCTCTTTCGGTCCAGAATCGATTCGTCCAGAGCCTGTGGCCATTGAATAACCAAGAGTGGCTGCTGGGTCATGCCTCGGATCGTCTCGCAGGACTGAGAGACCTGCTCCTCCCGAAGCTGGTGACAGGCGAGATCGACGTGTCGGGCCTGGATCTGGACACGGTGGGGGCGGCGTGAGCCCGGGCCGTTTCAGTGAGGCGGAGCTGGTGGAGCGCCCGGCGCTGGAGTTGCTGGGGGAGCTGGGTTGGACGGTGGTCGACGCCTACGCGGAGCGGCTGGGGGCGGCGGGAACCCTGGCTCGGGATTCGCTGCACGAGGTCTTCTTGGTCCACCGCCTTCGGGACGCGCTCCACGCGCTCAACCCAGTGGTGCCCGATCTCATCATCGAGGAGGCGTTGGCGTCGCTGGTGAAGGACCGGTCGGGCATGGATCGGGTGCGGGCGAACAGGGAGGTCCATGGCCTGCTGCGCGACGGCTACCGGGCCGAGTGGCGCGACGAGCATGGCGACGAGGCGTTCGCGCTGGTCCGCTATGTCGACTTCACGGATTGGGAGGCCAACGACTGGCTGGCTGCGTCGCAGGTGTGGGTGGCGGGCGACCTGCACCGCCGGCGGGCGGACACGGTCCTGTTCGTCAACGGCATCCCGCTCGTGGTGTTGGAGTTCAAGGAGCCGAACCGCCCGGTCCAAGCCGCCTACGACGAGAACATCCGCGACTACCGAGACACCATCCCCGCCCTCTTTTCGCCGAACTGCTTCGTGATCCTCTCCAACGGCTCCGAAGCCAAGGTCGGTGCCACCTATGCGCCGTGGGGGTTCTTCGCTGACTGGAAGGTTATCGACGCCGATGGGACCCGGGGGGTGGTGGCGTTGGCGACGGCGATCCGGGGGACCTGCGCCCCCGACCGGCTCCTGGACCTGGTGGAGAACTTCGTCGCTTACATCGAGCGCCCCGGCGGTCTGGTCAAGAGCGTGGCCCGCTGCCATCAGGTGCTCGGGGTGAACGCCTCGATCGACAACCTGCACCGCATCCGCGCCGAGGGCGACACCCGCCTGGGCGTGTTCTGGCACACGCAGGGGTCGGGCAAGTCGCTGTCGATGCTGTGGTTCACCCAGAAGGTGCTGCGGCGCCTGCCGGGGCGCTGGACGTTCGTGTTGGTCACCGACCGCACCGAGCTCGATGCCCAGCTGCATGGCACTTTTGCCGACGCCGGTGTGATCCCCGCCGAGGCCCGGGTCCATGCCGATTCGGCTGCCCACCTGCGCGGGCTGCTCGCCGCCGATCACCGCTATGTCTTCACGTTGATTCACAAGTTCCGGTTGGACAAAGCAGCGGGTGAAACGACCATGCCGGTGCTCTCGGAGCGGCCCGATGTGATCGTGATCACCGACGAGGCGCACCGCAGCCAGTACGACACCTTGGCCCTGAACATGCGCCGGGCCCTGCCGCACGCGGCGTTCATGGGCTTCACCGGCACACCCCTGGTCGCCGGCGAGGAGCTGACCCGACGGGAGTTCGGCGACTACGTGTCGATCTACAACTTCGCCGACGCCATCGCCGATGGCGCCACCGTACCGCTGTACTACGAGAACCGGATCCCCGAGCTGCAACTGGTCAACGAGGCCTTCGCCGATGAGCTGACCGCTCTGCTGGAGGAAGCGGAGCTGGACGAGGGCGCCGAGGGTCGCCTGGTCCGGCGCTTCGCCCGGGAGTACGCGCTGATCACCCGACCCGAACGTCTGCGCGTCGTCGCACGCGACCTGGTCGCCCATTTCGTCGGCCGGGGTTTCACCGGCAAGGCCATGTACGTCGGGGTGGACAAGGCCGCCGCCGTGCGCATGTACGACTACGTCGCCGACGCCTGGGTGGAGCATCTCGCTGACCTGCGGGCCCAGCACGATGCACTTGCGGAGCTGGAGCGCCCGTGGCTGGCGTCGCGGATCGAGCTGATGGAGACCACCGACATGGCCGTCGTGGTCTCCCAGGCTCAGAACGAGATCGCCGACCTCGAAGCGAAGGGCCTCGACATCCGGGCGCATCGGGCCCGGATGAGCGCCGAGCCGCTCGACGAGCACTTCAAGGACCCCGCCCACCCGCTGCGGATCGTGTTCGTGTGCGCCATGTGGATGACCGGCTTCGACGCCCCGTCCGTGTCGACCATCTACCTCGACCGCCCGATGCGCAACCACACGCTCATGCAGACCATCGCCCGAGCCAACCGGGTGTTCCCCGACAAGGACAACGGGCTGATCGTCGACTACATCGGCGTGTTCCGCGACCTGGAGCGCGCGCTCGCCATCTACGGGGCCGCGAATGCCGAATCCGGTGTCGACGCCCCCATCCGCAACAAGTCCGAGCTGCTCGCCGCCCTCACCGACGCCGTCACCGCCGTGCGCGACCTCTGCGAGCGCTACGACATAGACCTCGACGACCTGGCGGTGGCGAAGGGCTTCGAGTTCATCGCCCTCCGCGACGCCGCAGTCGAGACTCTGCTGGTCGACGAGGAGGTCCGCACCAGCTTCCTCGCCGCATCAGGCCACGCCCGCAAGCTGTTCAAAGCGATCCTGCCCGACCCGGATGCGGCAACCCACCAGGCCACCGTCGCCGTCGTCCGGGTCCTCGCCGAACGAATCGCTGATGTCGCCCGGCCTCCGGGCGCGGACATCGCCGCGGTCGCAGACGCAGTCGACGCCCTCCTCGATCGCAGCGTCGGTGCGGAGGAGTACGTCATCCGGGCCGCGGCCGAGGGGATCGAGCCCGACCCGCTCATCGACCTGTCACGGATTGACTTCGACGCCCTCGCGGCGCGCTTCGCCGGCCGCAAGCGCGCCGAGACCGATCGCCTCGCCTCCCTCCTCAAGCAGCGGGCCGTCGGCGCGGCACGCCGGAACCCGACGCGGTTCGATCTCGTCGAGCGCATCGAGGAGCTCATCGCCGACTACAACGCCGGCAGCCTCAACATCGACGAGTACCTCCGCCGGCTCATCTCCCTCTCCGGCGACCTCACCACCGAAGAGCAGCGCGCGGTAAGCGAGGACATGAGCGAGGAGGAGCTGGCTGTCTTCGACCTGCTCACCAAACCCGAACCGATCCTCGACGACCAGCAGCGCGCCATCGTGCGGGCCAGCGCCAAGCGCCTCCTCGACCACCTCCACGACAAGCTCGTCTTGGACTGGCGCCGCAAGGCCGACGCCACCGCCGAGGTGCACGCCACCATCGCCGATGTCCTCGACGCCGACCTCCCCGCCGATCCCTACCCACCCGCGTTGTTCGACACCAAGGTGCAGGCCGTCTTCGATCACGTCATCTCCGCCTACGGCGACACCGGCATCAGCGTCTACACACCCGGGCCCGTGGCCACGAAGGAGACGGTGGAGGCGGTCGAAGCCCGCGCCGGCACCGAGACGCTCCACACCGCAACCGATGACATCATCGAGCAGATACGAGTCAACGCCGACCTGGCCGCCAAGGTGGCCGAGCAGTTCGGCCTGCCAACCAGCGCCGCGCTGCGCACCGTCGCCGAACTGATCGACGGAGACGAGGACCTCGACGTCGAGTACAAGTCCACCGCCCGATGGGACCTCCGCGAGAACAAGCCGAACAAGGCCATGGAAGACGCCGTCGTCAAGACCGTCGCCGGCTTTCTGAACACCGAAGGGGGAACGCTCCTCATCGGCGTAGCCGACGACCGCACCGTGCTCGGTCTCGAAGCCGACTACCAGCGCGTCAAGCCCCAAAACGGCGACGGCTTCGTCAACTGGCTCACCACCCACCTCGTGACCGCCCTCGGCCACACCCCAGTGACCCGCACCCGAGCCCGCATCACAGTGCACCACGGCCAGGAAATCTGCCGGGTCGACGTCGCCCGATCCCCCCGACCCGTCTGGGCCAAGACCAGCAAAGACGAACGGATCTTCTACGTGCGGATGAACAACACCACCCGAGCCCTCCCACTGAGTGAGGCCGAGGTCTATACGCAGGAACGATGGTCCTTATGAGAGGGCTCCTCCAGCGAGCACCCGGGTGGTCGCTCGTCTTGTCGGACCCCCAGGTTCCAGCCTTCGGCACCTCCCGACATCGGCGCCTCGGACCGGAACCGTGGGAAGCGATCTCTCAGACACAGGCAACCAAGGCGGATGCCAGCGGTGGTGGCAACACCTCGATTGTGGAGGTGTCAGGCGATGGGTGTCACCAAGCAGCAGAGGGCGACGTGGCCGATGCGGGGGAAGGTCTATTCGCCGGGCCGGCCGCCGGTGTGGCAGCGCGAGCAGGTTCAGCGTTTCTGGGTGAGGATCGCCCAGGGCGCCTCAAGCGTGGAGGCGGCGCTGGCGGTGGGCGTGTCATCCCCCGTTGGGAGTAGGTGGTTCCGTGAGGCTGGCGGGATGCGACCTATCAGCTTGGCCCCACCGTCAGGGCGATATTTGTCGTTCGCCGAGCGGGAAGAGATCGCCATCCTCAAGGCGCAAAGGGCCGGGGTGCGCGAGATCGCCCGTCAGGTGGGCCGGTCGGCGTCGACGATCAGCCGGGAGTTGCGCCGCAACGCGGCCACGAGGGCAGGCTCGTCGGGGTATCGGGCGGTCAACGCCCAGTGGCATGCCGACCGTCGGGCGCGGCGGCCGAAGCAGGCGAAACTGGTGGCTAACGACAGGCTGCGAGAATACGTGCAGGACCGCCTGTCCGGCGTGATCGCCCGGCCCGACGGCACGGCGGTCGAGGGGCCGATGGTGCGGTTCATCGGCGCCGTCACGGCCGCCGCCAGGATCGGCGTTGGGCGAAAGCGTGGAGCCCCGAGCAGATCTCGAGCCGGCTGCGGGTCGATTTCCCCGATGATGAGACCATGCGCATCTCGGCTGAGGCGATCTATCAGTCGCTGTTCATCCAGGGGCGAGGAGCGCTCAAGCGGGACCTGGTGGCCTGTCTGCGTACCGGACGGGCTCTGCGGGTCCCCCGGGCCCGCACAGCGGGGCGGGGCAAGAAGTTCGTCACCTCGGAGGTGATGATCAGCGGACGGCCGGCCGAGGTCAAAGACCGGGCCGTCCCTGGTCATTGGGAGGGCGACTTGATCATCGGGTTGAACAAGTCGGCGATCGGCACGCTGGTCGAGCGCACCACCCGGTTCACCATGCTTTTGCACCTCCCCCCGATGGAAGGCCACGGCATCATCGCTCCGGTCAAGAACGGCCCGCCACTGGCCGGGCATGGAGCCGAGGCGGTTCGTGACGCCATCGCCACCACCTTCGGGACGCTTCCCGAGCAGCTGCGCCGGTCGCTGACGTGGGACCAAGGAGCGGAGATGGCCCAACACGCCAGGCTGCGTGTCGACACCGGGCTGGCCATCTACTTCTGCGACCCTCACAGCCCGTGGCAGCGAGGGACCAACGAGAACACCAACGGCCTGCTGCGCCAGTACTTCCGAAAGGAACTGACCTCCACCGCCACGGCCCCGGCGATCTCGCTGCGGTCGCTGACGCGCTCAACGGCCGGCCCCGCAAAACCCTTGGCTGGAAGACACCCGCTGAGGCCCTCGACCTCCTACTACAATCAAACGGACCAGCCGGTGTTGCTAGGACCGTTAGAGCCTGAGCAAAGCACCCACCACATGGCCTGATGGGAGTGCTGGCCTCGCGCGCCCGACACCGTCGTCGTGTTCACCTTCAGGACTTCGGTACCTGAAGAGCTGCTGTCGGCGCTTGCTGCCTCGTCAGGCGACGGCGTTCACGGTCGACGGCAGGTCGATCTGAACCCACACCCGGTTGCCGTCGCGGCGCGTCACCCGGGCTCGGAGAGCTGCGTCTTCGTCGTCGCTCACCCGCACCCAGTCGCCGGGCTGAGGATCGAAGCCTGGGTCTGATGCCCTCGGACCCTGGGAGACCCAACACTCGACGACCAGGTCAGCACCCACGTCGTTCGGGTCGAACCACAAGTCGTACTCCATCACCGCGATCGTACCGCTCAGTGCTTGCCCGCCCATACTGGGTTGTCCATCGGGCCGTCGAAGAGGGTTCGCACCTTGGCGAAGTGCTCGCTCGTTGACGTCGGCACGACGACAGTCCAGTGCGGGTAGTCCTCCGTCGGCAGAAGTGGGAAGCCCGCTTCGAGGAGCGCGGCGCCCGCAGCCTCGAAGAGGAGGGGCCGCTGGGTCACGAACGGGCGAAGTCGGGCCAGCCTCCCGTAGTCGCCGTCTGGGACCTCGAACACCGAGAACCCGAAGAACCCCCAGCGGAACGAGGTTCGCTCGCACTGGCCCCCCAGATGGCGGTCACTCAGGGTGTTGCTACCCAGTCGAATGACGACCAACTTGTCTGGGAGGCGTTGGTCGCGAAGCTGCAACGGCTCGTGCGCCACCCCGGCACGATAGGACGCATCAAGCCCCGACGTCCGCGCTCCCGATGGGCGCATCTGTTCAGGAGTCAGGTACCGCCCCACTGGCGGGGTGATGCCCTGTCCATTTGCCCAGGTTTACGACGGGCGTCCCGTATACGGGTGATCCGAATTCTGGCGAGACAGCCGTAGTTCAGTACCAACTGAGTAGCAGCCGTGTGCGCCGCCCGCTTGGACGTCAGTCCGGTGGCCCGTCCTGCGCGTTCGGGGCGGTGTTCCGCTCCTTCAGCACCATCCGGTGGATGAAAGCGAACTCGTTCGCGAGACGCTTCTCGGGTGGCATCTCGCGGAAGGTGTAGAGGTCGCCAGTCCCAACACCGTCACCGAAGCGTTCCTGGAGCCGGGCGAAGATCTCGGCGGGATCGACGTACTCAGCAACAGCGTTGTACCCCTCGCGGCGGAACTCCGGGATCAGGGGGACGCCTGTCTCCATGGACCACGCTTGCCCGAGGAAGGCTCCCATCAGCCGGAAGGCATCGGCCAGATCGGCGGCGATCCGGCGGCCGAGGCATGCCCGCAGTGCTTCGTGGTCTCCGTATTCGGCCCAGACGTGGAGCGTTCCTGCAGCGCCCTTGCCGAAGGTTAAGAACGGGTCGTCGCCCTCCCACACGGGAACGATCCGCTCCACCAAGAGCCGGCCGGCCTCGGCTGTCTGGTCCAGCGTGAGCGTCTTCACGACGTCCTCCTGCGGCTGCACCCAGCGCAGCAGCTCGACGGCGAAGGGAATGCTCGCGCTCGACTGCATCACCGATGCGACAGCCTCTGGCCGGTTTTCGGGTACCACCCGTTCGAGCAGCTTGCTCGCGAGTAGCGCTGCGCGCTCCATCACGGATAGCCCGAGGAACCCGGACTGATCTGGCAACCGCTCGCTGACCGCGGAGAACAGCTGTACCAACCGCGCCGAAGCTCTTGAGGACAACACATCCACGTGAGGCGCGACCTTCTGCAGGAAGGTCTCAGCGCCGCCGCTGTCGAGAAGTTGTTCAGCGAGATGAGTGATCGGCGCTTCATCCGCCTCAGGTTCGTCGAGCATCGCCAGCAGGGTTTCGACGTCTGCGTCGCGCATGTCCCCTGCGGGCACGGCATACGTGAAGTAGCGACGGAAGTACTGCGCCGAAGCGATGCGCTTGGCCTTGGTCCATACGGGGTCCCACTCGCTTCCCCAACCCTTGTTCTGCCAGACTGACTCGGTGCGGGGGAAGAGTGCCGTGAGCAGGACCTGGGCCCCATGCGCCTCATCGGGCGACATAACAGCGGTCGCTGCAGCGACCGCCTCTCGGGTGGCGACGTTTGCGGAGTCCGCCTGGCCGGCAGTCGTGTACTGCCTACCAATGACATCGTCCTGATGGTCTCGGACCCACTCGTATAGCTTCGGGTAGAAGATCCGCATCGCCTCGATGAGGAGCATATCGACGTGCCGGACCTCGTCACCGATCATCGGGACTGCGAATAGCAGCGCATTCCCGTAGCGGTTGCCCATGCGCGGGGTCTTGATGCGGGGCAGCACCGCTCGGTCGAAGATGCTCCTGAACTCTGCCGCGTCGGTCGAGGACAGTTCGACGTCTGCCTGCGCCAGTGCTGCCACAACGGACTCCATCGTTACCTTCAGCAGGGCCTCCGGTGCCACAGGCGGGAGGTGCAGCGGAAGCTGGATGATCTTCTCCATGAAGTTGCCGCCATGCCGGGTGCCTTCGGCGTAGCGCTCGGCCAGCGCGTCGGCCACCACCGAGGCGTCGAACGCTAGGACGTAGGCGGTGTGCTCGAAGTCGGCGGCAATCTTTACGAGACGGAACATGGCCTGGGTCTCGGCCTTGTCGAGACGATCGATATCGTCTATCAGGATCACGACCCGCTTGCCGGCTTCGGCGAGGAGCTGTTCGATGCGGGCGCGGGCCTTTGACAGGCTGGTCTCGGAGAGCGCTCCCCCGACCGCGATGGCTGCTGTCGCTGCCGCCTCACCCGCCACGGGGATGGGCTTCAGTAGGGCGCCGTACCCCCTGAGCAGCTTTCCAGCGCGCTCGCGCCCCGTGGTCAACTTGCTATCGATTGCGTCGGCGAGCGTTTCGAAGAAGCCGACGAACATCTCGGACTCACTACCGAGTCGCCAGGGATTGAAGCTTACTGGCACCGTGCTCTCATCCTCTTCGAGCGCGCGCTCGATCAGGTTCAGCACGCTCGTCTTGCCGTCCCCCCAGGGGCCATAGATGCCCACCACCAGGCTTGCTGGATCGCGCTGGGCGATGATGGTGCGCGCGATCCGCTGCGCGAGCGGCGCCCGGCTGAACCGGTCCTCTGGTGCCTCCGTGATGGGGGCGTCCGTGACGAAATCACTACAGCGCTCCCTCACCGCTGTTGCGCCTTCCTCCTTGTGGGCCCCGGCTGCGGGGGACGCGGGCGCGCGCTGCCGCTGGTCACGACGTCTGCGCCACCAGCCCGTCATGGTTGCGCCACCGCCCGGGGGCGCCAGGGCGCACGGGCCAGCACCAGGCCCTCCACTGACTGCGCCCCGCCTTCATCGATCAAGTACTTGGCGACGGTGTTGAGCTGGCTTCCGGTGGTGCACACGTCGTCATACAGCAGCACCCGCCGGCCCTCGATCCGGGACCGATCGGGGATGTGCAGAACCTGCCGGAGCTCTGCGGCTGCGGATCGCTTCGCAGGAGCAGTATTCTTGGCCGACTTCTCGGTTGCTGCCGTCTTGATGACCGCAGGCGGACTCGCGACATCGAACGGCCACACGTCCAGGACGTCCTCCCTGGCCGCTGCCTCCAGAACGCGCTCCGTGTGGCCGAGCCGCGGGTTACCAGACTCGACGAAGGTCGGGTTGGCCACGATGAGGTCCGGAGGGTCGCCTGCGGCATGGCGGTCGAGCCACGCCACCACTAGCCGCCCGAAGATGATCGACCAGCCCAGTTTTGCCTCGTACTTATAGCGCAGGATCATCTTCCGGAGTGGCCCCGAGGAGTAGGCGATGGCGTGGATGCGCTCGATCCGGCGCGCCGGGTCATGGCACAGCCAGTTTGGGCAACCACTCGCGTCGTCGATGAGTTGACTGCAGATCGGGCAGGCATCGACCCCGATGACCTCCAGAGACTGCATGGCGCAGTCGAGGCAGAGCTGTGGAGGCCCGCTTCTTCGGTAGGGGCAGTTCTGGCAGCCCGGGAATCCGGCAGGGGGCCCCGAGGGCGGCTCCACCGACACGCCCGCTACAGGGAGGCGAACGAGAGCTGCTGCCGGCGTTCGGTGGCCTGCCGGACGCGCTCCGGCGCAGCCAGGTAGCGCACCACCTCGTCGACATCGGCGACCTCGATGGCACCGCGCTTGGCGACGTAATCTTTCGCCCACTGCTGATCGGTGACCAGCGACTTCACCAGGAAGACCCGCTTACCGTGCTCCAACGCCAGACGGGCCTGCATCTTGGCGCCCGAGGTGCGGCTTGCCTCGATCACCACCGTGCCCTGACTGAGCCCGGAGGTCACCACATTTCGGCGCGGGAAGGTGTCGCGGCCGCCCGAACGCGTCGGCCAGAACTGCGACACCACCGCTCCCTGCTCTGTGATCCGATCGGCCAGCGCCCGGTTCTCAGCCGGGTAGACCTTGGTGATCCCGGTGCCGAACACCGCTATGGTGCGGCCACCGGCCTCTAGGGCGGCCTTGTGCGCCGCAGTGTCGATGCCGCGGGCCAGGCCGGAGATCACCGTGACGCCACGCTCCGACAGCATCGAGGCCATGCGGATGGCTCGCCGGAGGCCTGCCTCGCTCGCTTCGCGGGTGCCAACCACAGCCGCGGAGCGGGCGTCGTCGTCCAGCACCTCCCCGCGGACGAACAGGAACGGCGGGAGGTTGGGTATGAGGCGAAGGTTCGCCGGGTAGCCCGCGTCTAGCACGGTCAGGAGTTGCGCGCCGGACTTGTCTGCGGCCTCCAGCTCGGAGTCGACCCGAGCGAATAGCTCGTCAGGGTTCTTCAGCCCGCGCCGGAGCACCGGACGGGACCGCTCAGCCGCCATGCCCTTCTCCGCGATGTCGCCCTGCCAGAGCGCGTCCAGACCCCCCTCGTCCTGCGCCTCGCGGGCGATCAGGCTCCAGTCGACGCTCTCGTGTTCCGACCGGATGGCACAGAGTGCCAGGAGGCGGCGTTGCTCCTCCGAAACTGCCATGCCATGCTACTCCCGTCCTCGAACATATGTTCGCATGGTGGTGTGACCAGTATGCAGCACAGTCTTGCAGTCCGCAAGCACCGGCCGGAGCCAGGGGGGGAGGTCCAGCTTGCCGCCTATCCCATCGACTGTTCATAGGCTGCCGCCTCAGGATGAACGCCGACCAGCTCGCGCAGCTCTGCGGGCCCTTCGAGCTGCGACCGGAGCCTGCCCCGGTCGAGGCGCCGCACCTGACCTAATCCGTCGATAAGGCGGCTGACCTGTCGGCGATCAGCCGGGCCCTGGCGGACGGGGCGGTAAAATGGGAGAAATCACAGCGCCGCGGATGGGCACGCGCCGCCTCGTCCTCAGGGCAGCCGTGAAGCGTCGATGAACGCGGTTTCCAAGAGCTGCGGTCCCCTGGTGCTGCGCTTGGGTGCATCGATTGCCAATCCCGTGCTAATCGATTGCTAATCCCGCTGCTAATCGTTTGCTAATCCGCGGAGCGAAACAGGGTGGACGAAGGCGACCCCCTGGACGACGGTGATCGCGAAAGCCCTTGTCAGAGCGTTATACCTTGGACAGAGTGTGAGCCCCAGGACCCCCAGGCGGCGACTACGGATCAGAAGGTTGGGGGTTCGAATCCCTCCGAGCGCGCAGGAAACGTGCAGGTCAAGGAGGGTTTTGGCTGAGACGCTTGAGGCGGAGGCGGGGCCGTGAGAACCTGGTGAGAACCAAACGGGTTCTCACGGGGGTGCGGTGGTGCCAGCCAGACCAGAGGGCGTCTACCAGGATCGCAAGGGTGGTTGGTACGTGAAGGTGACGGTGGGCCGCGACCCGCTGAGCGGCCGCCGCGAACAGGTCACCCGGCGCGGCTTTCGCACCGCGGTCGAGGCGGGGCGGCGCGGCGCGAGCTGATGGGCCAGGTGGACCGTGGCCAGCTGAGGGTGACGCCGGGGGCGACGACGGTCAGCCAGCTGATGGACTTGTACCTCGACGGCTTGGACGCGGATCAGCGACTGTCGCCCAAGACTCGTTTCGATTACCGCCACTCGACCAACGACTACATCCGTCCGCATCTCGGAGCGATGCGGGTACGCGACGTGACGCCGGAGGTGATCCTGGCGTGGCAGCGCACGCTGATGAAGGGTGGGGGGACGAAGAACGGCAAGCCGCTGGCAGCCAACACGGTCCGCCTGGCCCGAGCGCCGCTGGCCGGTGCGTTCAAGCTGGCGCTGTCGGCGGGCATGGTCGCAGTCAGTCCGACGGTGGGTGCGCCACGGCCGCAGGCGGCGCGTTCGACCCCAAGCATTGGAGCCCGGAGCAGGCTCGCTGGTTCCTGGGGTTGATGGAAGGCGACCGGACGGCGCCGATCTGGGCGCTCCTGCTCGGTGCCGGACTGCGTATCGGCGAGCTGGTGTGGCTGCGGTGGTCGAACGTGGATCTGGATGACCGACTGCTGCGGGTGGTGGATTTCGTCTCGACGCTGGGCCATGAGCTGGTGGCCTCGTCGGGCAAGAGCCGCGACGCGGTTCGCTCGATCGATCTGGATGACGGCCTGGTGGCGGAGCTGCGCACGCAGCGGGCGCTGCAGGCGGAGGAGCGCTTGGCTGCCGGTCCGGGCTGGGTCGAGAGCGACTATGTGTTTACCCAGGCGCGAGGCGGTCCCTATCACCCCCAGTATCTGTCGAGGCTTCTCGGCACCTTCAGCAGCGAGCTCGGGCTTCCACGCCTGACCGCGCACGGCCTGCGCCACACGAGCGCCACGCTCATGCTGGCCAGCGGCGTACCGGCGAAAGTGGCGGCCGAGCGACTCGGGCACGCCGACCCGACGTTGTTCACCAACCTCTACAGCCACGTCACGCCGACCATGCAGCGCGACGCCGCAGATCGCATCGGGGCCGCGTTGTTCGGCCCTTAGCACCGCGCGTTGAGCGCGTCGGCTCTCGGTTTCGCCGGCCGCTGACGGGGCAGAGTCCGGCAGTGACCGGCTTCCTTCGCGTCGAACGCCAGTTCACCAGGTGGGTGGACAGGGCGCGTCGCTACCGGGTGGTCGTCGACGAGTCGCCGCTCGGCATGATCAAACCGGACGAGACGCTGACGTTCTCGGTGCCTCCTGGAGACCACATGTTGGTCATCGAGCTTGGTGTCTGGAAGAGCAGCCCGACACGCTTCTTCCACGTCGCGGCCGGCGAGACCGTGACTTTCAGCTGTCGCTCGGCGCCCCCGTCTGAAGCGCTTGCTCGTGCGGTCCTTCGCCGCCACGCGTACATCGACTTGGAACAAGCCCCGCCTCGGACCTGAGCGGACGCCCCCGCCGGCCGCAGCAGGTCTGACCGCGTCTGTTCGTCCAGTCATCGGATCTTGGTCACTCGTCTCCGCGAGGTTCGGCGAGCACGGAGTTGCCGGCGAGCCAATCGGCGATGGCCGTCGGGTCGAAACGGATGAAGTGGCCGACCTTCACGTACGGGATCCGTTGGTCGGCCACCAGCCGGCGGACATGGCGAGGCGTGTCATGGAGGCGGGCGGCCAGCGTAGGGATGTCGATCAGCTCAAGGATGATCTCGTTCACCGGACCTCCCATCTGGAGGGATGATCCTCGAGCTCGTTTGCCCTGTCGATGCCTGGGTGCGGGAGCGTTGGCGCCCAGATCGTGCAGTGTGGGTCGATGGTGACGGGTTCGAGTCCACTGGTGGTGAGGACGCGGCTGAGGGCGGGGCCGGGTTGGCCGTAGACGACCACGATCCGGTTGGTGGAGTTCATGGCATGTCCTTTCCGAATGCGTCGACGAGGATCTTTCGGGTGGTCTGGAGGGCGCGGCGGATACTGGCGGCGAGGGCGGCGAGGGTTTCGCTGATGCTGAGCGTTCTCGGGGCTGGCGGCGGCTCGGACCGTGCCAGGGTGATGTAGAAGGGTGGGTGGCTGGTGTGGGCGAGGAGGCCGACGCCGGGAGGCATGGTGTTGATCCGTTCGGGGGCGATGACCGGTCGTTGTTGGATGGACTGGGACCAGCCGCCACCGGTGCTGGTCGAGTTGCGGGTCCGGTAGGTGACGTCACGCATGCCGGCCAGGTAGGAGAAGGCGGCGAGGGTGGAGCGGTCGGCGATGCCGCCGAGGGCGAGTTTGGCGGCGAAGAGGGTGAGGAAGCCGTCGGCGGCGGTTCCCCACCGGGCCCGGGCCTGGTTGAGGTCTTGGAGGCAAGCGAGGGTGACAAGTCCTTGGCTGCCGCCTTCGGCCACGATGGCGGGCAGATCAGGCAGCGGGGCGATGTTGGCCACCTCGTCCAAGGCGAACACGACGGGCGGCCAGCCCGGCTGGCGGGCATAGGTGGCGTGGCGGATCTGGTCGAGGAGGCAGACGATGATGGGGGCGAGGAGGGTTTGGTGTTGGGCGGGGGCGACGAGGTAGAGGGTGTCGGTGCTGTGCACGAAGGCGGTGGGGTCGAAGTTCGGGGCGCGAGCGGCCTCCAGTGCCTGTTGGTGGCGGTAGGCGGCCAGGACCCGGGCGGTGGTGGAGAAGATGCCGGAGCGCTCGCGTTCGTCGGTTTCGGCGATGCCGGTGAGGGTCTGTTGGGCGATCTCGGTTCCGGCGGCGTGGAGGGCCCGGGTGGCGTCGGCGGTGTCGCGTTGGAGGATCCAGCGGATCACCCAGGTCATGTCGACGTCGAGGACCGCCGCGGCGTGGAGCAGTGGGGCGAGGAGGGCTTCGGCTCGTTCGTTCCAGTGGCCGCCGTCGATCACTGTCGCAGCGCCAGTGGTGGACGCGGCAGTGAGGGCGTGGGCGCGGGCTACTGCGGTGTCCCAATGCTGGCAGCCGGCTAGGGGGCTCCAGCGGACGGGGGTGGTCGCTGGTGGTGGGGTGGTGGTGGCGGAGGGGTCGAAGTACCAGCAGCGCCCGAGCGTGGCCCGAGGTGGCAGGGTCCGGGCGATGACGTCGGGTTTGGTGGAGGTGGCGACGACCGGGCCGGGGGCGGTGACCACGGTGGGGACGACGACGCCGATGGTCTTGCCCGAGCGTGGCGGTCCGATGACCAGGGCGGCGTGTTCGACCCCGGAGTAGATCGACGTGCCGGTGGGGGTGTAGCCGAGGGCAGCCGAGCACCCCCGCCCCCCTAGCGGCGAAATGCGCCGTCCATGACGCGCGCTTAAGAATCCGGCTACCGTCGTACTCCGCCCAGCGCAGATCGGCACGTACGGAGCGCCTTGTGGGTTGAAACGTCGCCGCGCTCCGACTGGACTGGTGAGGCTACGGGAGCCAGTACACCCAATCGGAGCCATCGCTGGGAGGGTCTGCCATGAACGTAGCGAGAGCGGTGACCAGGTTGGCCGGATACGAACTGCTGCCCCGGTGGTAGCGACGGGGCGAGGTGAACACGACGCCAGCGTGGTGCTCACCGGTGACCACCCAGGTTCGTACGATGCGATCGAAGTCCCGGGCGTTCTCGGTGACGACCGCCCGCCCGGACCGGCTGGCTGCCCGCAGGAGTTCTTCGTCTGGTAGGGAAGCGAGGACCGGATCGTCTGCTGCGGCGGTCACGTCGTGGCCGTCAACTCGAAGTCGCTCAGCTGCTAGGCGGGAGTGATGGGTATCGAGTAGGAGCTTCACCCCGCCAGCAGGTCTTGCTGGCGTCGCCACTGGGCCTCTGCTTCGTCGGCCGCCTTGCGGTTGGCGTCTACTTGGGCATTGATCTCTTCGGTGAACTCGGCGTAATAGGCGAGAGCGGCCTCGACGAGTTGACGAGGAAGGCCGAACACCTTGACTGCTCGGGTGATCCGTTCTGCGGGAGGAAGGTCGCCGCCCACGAGGCCTTCGACGACTTCCCACACGTCGGGACCACCGATCAGATGGGCACGCCGGCCGGCCGGTCCGTCGCGGAAGCCCACCAGTGGATGACGACGAGTTCGCAGTCCTTCGTCGATCAGTTCCTCGGCCAACGACGACGTCGAGGCGCTACGAGCGACCGCCTCCGCCTTGAGCTGATCGGCTACCCGGGGGTCATGGAACCGAACGGACATAGGATGCGCCATGACTACAATGTAGTCAACCAGGGCCCGGTTTGGGCAACGGCGTACAGCGGCGCTCTGTGAACGCGGTTTGGGGTGAGCCTCACCTTGTCGCCAGCTAGCCCGACGGCGACGTCGAGCTCCTGATCCGCTAGCGGTTTGTCCCGGCGCCCGGCCCTTGCTCGGCGCTTGGGTCGTGCCACATTCGTGCCACAACGGCTGGTCAAAGCCGGTTGCGGCTGGGCGCGGATGGTCAAGCCAAAACGGTCGCTGACCTGCTCGAACGTGCGAAAACCGGGTCGGTGCAGGGCGGGACAGCCCTTCCCAAGCGGAGGTCAGTCTCTGACCGTTCTGACTTCGCGCGGAGGTTGGAGATCGATCAGCGACGTCGTGAGGTCCCGGGTAAGGGCGGGTAGAGACCCTGCTCGATCTCCGCCTTCACCCAAGTCGGGCTGCGGACCTTCGAGTGGGTGGGGCGGGCCGAGAGCCGGGTCGGTCACGGCAGGTCTCAGCGAAGATCAAGCCGCTCATCTTCCTGGGTTAAGCAATCCGTTCGTTGAGGAACTTGAGCGTCGGAACAAAGTGATCTTGGCACTCGCGCCGCGCACCTTCGGCATCGCCAGTCTCGCATGCCTTGAGCAGAGCCCGGTGCTCGTCGTCTCCCTCAACGCGGCGAGGGCGATTGACCGACAGCTCGGAGTGGATGTGCACGGCGGCGATGTTGAGCAGCTCGCGCAGGATCCGCACTGTTCTGGGTCTCCCGGATCGCTCGGCCAGGAACAGGTGGAAATCACGGTTGAGAAGGGACCACGGGCCGAGCTCGGCGGTCCGCTCCATGGCCTCCACCGTGCTGCGGGCCACGGCGAGGTCCTCGATGGTCAGACGAGGGACGGCCAAAGCCAGGTTGGTTGGCTCGAGCAGGGACAGCAGGTCGAACACCTCTAGCAGTTCCGTTACGCTGCGGGCCCGAACCGTCGCCCCTCGTCGCGCATCGAGCTCGACCAGGCCGTCGGCGGCCAGCTGGCGGAGAGCTTCGCGGACCGGGGTGGACGACACTTCGAAGCGCTGCGCGATGTCGTTCTGGCGGAGTCGGCTGCCCAACGGCAGCGTGCCTCGCAGGATCTGATCGCGCAGCTGATCGGCGACGCGCGCTTCGGTGGTGGTGCCCAACGAGGTGATGGTCATCGTTCAGCGACGCCGGAGGAGCCCAGATTGACCAGCGTTGATGCCACCGGCGCATCGAGCGGGTTTGTGAACTGGCCATGAACGGGCCTCGCCAACCCTTGCGCCCCCGGGCCACCCCGAGGATCATGAGATAACCGTTTATGCATAATCTTTACCCTAGCCGGAGATACCCGTGGCAGCTCTGATAGTCCCCCGTCTTCCGCTGAGGCGGTTACGGAGCGAGGCAAGACCCTGGCAGCACGTCGCCATTGCCGCGGGAACGACCATCGTCGTGGTCGTGATCCTGCTGGTTGCGCTGGGTGCCAACCCGTGGAGCACGCTGCGGGCTCTGGTCCAAGGCGCCTTCGGGTCGTCGCCAGGGCTGGGTCAGACCATCGAAATCACCGCGGTGCTGTCGTTGACCGGCCTGGCCGCGCTGTTCCCGTTCAAGGCCGGTCTTTGGAATGTCGGCGGTGAGGGCCAGCTCTACCTGGGCGCCGTGGGCTCGGTGGCGGTGGCTTTGAGCTTGCCCACGTCGTTGAGCGCGTGGGTCTTTGTGCCTGTGGCCATGGCCAGTGGTGCGGTCGCGGCGGCCGCCTGGGCGGCCATCCCGGCGCTGCTCAAGGCCATGTTGGGGGCCAGCGAGATGATCTCGTCGCTGCTGTTGAACTTCGCCGCCGGCTGCTCGAGGCGCGCGACGCGGGTGCCGCCATCTTGTTGGTGTCGCTCGACCTCGACGAAATTCAGGAGATCTCCGACGAGGTCGTGGTCCTGTATCGCGGCGAGGTGGCATTGCGTCGTTCGGTCCACGACGTGGGAAACGAGGAGTTAGCTCAGGCGTTGGTCGGCTCGGCTCCGTGAGGGGGCCGAGAAGGCCGGGCGCCATGCCCGCTTCGGCTCCCGACATTGGCCCTGGGCTGACGTGGCTCCTGGCCGCCGCCTGTGGGATCTGCGCAGCGAACCTGTACTACGCCCAGCCGCTGCTGGGTACCCTGGCCCGTTCATTTGGGGTGGGGACCGGGACCGCCGGTCTGATCGTCACCTCGTCGCAGCTCGGCTTCGCCGGTGGGCTGGCTTTGCTGGTGCCGCTCGGCGACGTGGTGGAGCGCCGCCGTCTCGTCGTGATCATGACCAGCCTGACAGTGGTCGCCCTCATCGGCGTGGCCGCCGCACCCACCATGACCGTGCTCATCGTCGTGGCCTTTGTGCTCGGCATAGGCTCGGTCACCGCTCAGATCCTGGTCCCTCTGGCCGCCAGCCTGGCCAGCACCGACCAGCAGGGCCGGGTGGTTGGCCGGGTGATGAGCGGATTGCTGGTCGGGATCCTCCTGGCCAGGACGATCTCGGGTCTCATCGCCGGGGCCGGGGGTTGGCGAACCGTCTACATGGCGGCCGCCGGCCTGCAGCTGGGTCTGGTGGTCGTGCTGGCTTTCGCCCTGCCCAAAGAGACCCCTCGTGCGGGGATCGCCTACCAGGAACTGCTCCGCTCCACCGTTGAGTTGCTGCGCCGTGAGCCGGTTCTGCGATTGAGGATCGCCCTGGGAGCGCTCGGCTTCGCCGCTTTCAGCATCCTGTGGACGACGCTGGCATTCTTGCTCCACGGTGCGCCCTACCACTATGGCGACACCGTGATCGGACTGTTCGGTCTGGTCGGGGCGGCGGGGGCCCTGAGCGCCAGTCTGGCTGGTCGAGGCGTCGATCGAGGTCGGGCTAACACCATCACCCCGGCTTGCGTCCTTGGCATCGCTGCCTCTTTCGGTTTGCTCTACGTGGGACGAACCAGCCTCGTCGCCCTCGTTGCGGGCATCCTGGCCCTCGACGTTGGTGTCCAAGGCCTCCACATCACCAACCAGAGTGTGATCTATGCCTTGCGCCCCGAGGCCCGAAGCCGGATCAACGCTGGTTACATGACCGGTTACTTCCTGGGCGGGGCGGCCGGGTCGGCCGTGGCCGGAGTGGCCTACAATGACGGCGGTTGGGGAGCCGCCTGTTTGGCCGGTGTGGGCGTCGGAGTGCTCGCCACCGGCTTTGCCGTTTGGTCCAGAACCCCGTTGTTCGCCGGGGCATCGGCCGGACTGCCGGTATCGGTCGGCGGGCCAGGAAAGGAAACGTCCTGAAGTGCCCCGGCCGGGACCAGCTCTGCAGCTAAGACCATCGAAGCTGCGGTCACCGCAGACGAGTTCGAGTCGCCGCCGACGAGCAGTCGGGTGGCCGGCCATCATGCAGGGAACGGCCAGGCGGCGAGAAGCCAATGGTCGCCGAGGCCACCGGCTGGCTGCCGACCCGTGAAGTCCAGGTCTGTCCACGCCTGCCCGCCGTGACTTCAGTCGGTGAGGGGGTCAGGAGGCGCCCGTCCCGCTGTGAGGGTCCAGCTCTTGGGGCGCAGGGTCTCTCGTAGGTCTTCATCGAGGGCGTCGCACACCTCGTCCGAGTGTGCAGTTGCCTGCCCATCTGTTTGCGCCCTAACGGCATCCGCGGTCGTGGAGTTCTCAGCGTCGTTGCGAAAGCTACCGGCAACGCCAAAACCCACCCCGAACACGCCGGTCTCCGCGAGGTTCGGCGATCACGGAGTTGCCGGCGAGCCAATGGGCGATGGCCGTCGGGTCGGAACGGATGAAGTGGCCGACCTTCACGTACGGGATCCTTTGGTCGGCCACCAGCCGGCGGACATGCCGCAAGACCGACGCCCTCGACGCCGAGCGCATCGCCCGCGAGACCCTCGCCGACCCGTTGCTGCCCAGGGCGTTCAAGCGGGCCGGTGCTGACAGCGGCCCCGACGCCGTCATGGACCAGATCGCCTTGTGGCACAAGGCCCGACGCCCGTTGCTCAAGTCCCGTCAGCACATCTTGAACGAGGCTGAGTCGATCTTCATCGCGCTTCCCGAGGACCTCCAGGAGCGCCTGGGCGACACCACCGACGCGACGACCCGCTTGTCGAGGTCGTGATGACCGCGTCCCAATTTCGGCAACAGGGTGTCCGGGCGCGTCGCTGCAGTATGTTGTGTCTTCGTGAACAGCACGAATGGGTCTCACGGGGCAGTCCACTTCGACCCCGACGCCGTCGGCGTCAAGTACCGTGAGGAGCGCGACAAGCGGCTCGTTCCGGGGCGGGCTGCGATCAGGGACCTGACCGGCGACAATCTCTTCGGCAAGTACCGGGAGGACCCGTTCACCCCCTTCGAGCACCGTGACCCGTTGTTCGGCGAGATCGACGTGGCGGTCGTCGGGGCTGGCGTCGCTGGCGTCGTCTCCGGGGCCAACCTGCGCAAGGTCGGGATCGAGCGGATTGTGGTCATCGACCAGGCCGGAGGCGTAGGCGGCACCTGGTACTGGAACCGCTACCCCGGCGTGATGTGTGATGTCGAGTCCTACATCTACATGCCGATGCTCGAGGACCTCGACTACGTCCCCACCCGCAAATACGCTCTCGGTGACGAAATCAGGGAACAGCTCGAAGCCATCGCCCGAAAGTACGACCTCGTCGACGGAGCCCTCTTCCACACCGGTGTCCAGCGAACCGAGTGGGACGAAGAGCGATCCCACTGGGTCCTCCACACCGACCGCGGGGACGAAATCCGAGCCCGGTACGTCGTCATGGCCGTCGGGATCCTGAACCTGATGAAGCTGCCCGACATCCCAGGGATGGAGCTGTTCAAGGGCAAGTCCTTTCACACGGGTCGGTGGGACTATGAGTACACCGGTGGTGACATGCACAGCCGGATGAGCAATCTCGCTGACAAGGTCGTGGGCATCATCGGCACGGGCGCCAGCGCCATCCAGTGCGTCGGGCCCCTGGGGCAGTCCGCCAAGCGCCTCTACGTCTTCCAGCGCACTCCCTCGGCCGTCGGCGTCCGAGATAACCGGCTCACCAGCGAAGACCTCGCCTCGGCTTTTCGGAGTCGGCCCGGATGGCAGCGTGACCGCATGTACAACTTTCACTCCGTCTTGAACGGCGAGGATGTCGTCAATATGGTCGACGACGGCTGGACACGCCACGAGGCCCGGGTCTGGAATCCTCGGATGGAGCCGGGCATGACCATGCAGGAGCTCATCCTCAAGGCAGAGGAAGAGGACTTCGAGATCATGGAGGAGCACCGCCGTCGGATCGACGAGACGGTAATCGATTCCCGGACAGCTGAGGTTCTCAAGCCGTACTATCGCTATCTGTGCAAACGGCCGTGCTTCCACGACGGGTACTTGCCGGCCTTCAACCTCCCGAACGTCACGGTGGTCGATTGCCCGGTCGGCATCGAGACCGTGAACGAGCGGGGCCTCGTTTGCAACGGTGAGGAGTTCGAGCTCGACTGCCTCATTTATGCGACAGGCTTCGAGGCCGAGGTGACGCCCTTCCCGCGACGAGCCGGGCACGAGATCATCGGGCGGGACGGTCTCCGCCTCGACGAGAAGTGGGCCGCCGGACCATCCACCCTCCACGGCATGATGACGAGGGGATTCCCGAACTTCTTCATGGTGCCCGCCCCGGGCCAGCAGGGTGTGATCTCGGTCAACTTCACCCTCGTGACATGCGAAGGCGCCGAGCACATCGCAGCCACCATCAAGCTCCTCAACGAGCGGGGCATCCAGGTCATCGACGTGAGCGAGGAGGCCGAGCAGAACTATGTGGACGGGATCGTCGCCGAGTACAAGGACACAAGCGTGGTGATGGAGGCTTGTACTCCCTCCCGTTTGAACAACGAGGGGAACCCGAAGGCGATGAACCCTCGGGCCGGTAGCTGGGGCGGTGGTCGCGGCGACCTCTTCGGCTGGATCACGATGCTGAAGGAATGGCGCGAAGCTGGAGATTTCCCAGGCATGGAAACCGGCCAAGCGGTCGGAGCACGTCGAGCCGGGGAAGCACAATGACGCTGACCGGGCAGTCGAAAAGGCAGCGCGTGGTCGTCGTGACCGGCGGCGCAGCCGGGATCGGGGCGGCGATCGCCGCGGAGTGCGGGCGTGCCGGTCATTACGTCGTCACCCTCGACCCGATGGTCACGGTGGACGGAGCCAGCCGTCTCGACGATGGAGGACCGACGACGGCCGACCGGATCGTCGAAGCAGGTGGCTCCGCCCGGTCTTCAAACGCCTCGGTCACCGACCGGGCGGCGGTAGCCGCTCTCTTCGCCGGCCTGGTCGACGAGTTCGGAGCGCTCGACGCCGTGGTCAATGTCGCCGGCATCACCCGGCCCACCCGATTCGCCGAGGGCAGCGAGGATGACTGGGCCGCCGTCCTCAGCGTGCACCTCGAAGGCTACATCAACATCCTGGGCGCAGCCCTACCCGTGATGGTCGAGGTCGGTCACGGCCGGATCCTCGGTGTCACATCGGGGTCGGGCTGGCGTCCGGCAGACACCGGTGCGTACGGCTGCGCCAAGCGGGCCGTCGCCGCCCTGACCTGGCAGATCGGGCAGGCCACCCCGCCCGGAGTGACCGTCAACGCTCTTTCCCCGATCGCCCTCACCCGGATGGTGACCGGGGGCACGACGCCTCGAGGAACCGGGGCCGCCGAAGCGGTGCGGACCGGAGGGGTGAACCTCGGTGCGATGCCGCTGCCCGAGACCCTTGGGCCCGTAGGCGCCTACCTCGCCAGCGACGAGTTCTCGTGGTGCCGAGGCCAAGTGATCTTCTCCGGCGGTGCCGAGGTCGCTTGGCTCCGGCCGCCGGCTCTCCTCGAGGTGTGCCGGACTTCCGATGTGCGATCCCTGGCTCGCGTCATCGACGCCGCAGTGTCGAGTGCCATCGTGCCTGCGGAGGTCGCCCAGGCCACGAACGGTGGGAGCAATCCCCGGTTCGCCTCCGTCTTCGACGAGTCGGCTGACGGGACCGCCAGCTCCGACCGGCCTCGCGCCTACGTCATCGTAACCGACGAGCCGACCTGGGGTGCCGTCGTCGGTGACACACTCGCGGCGAGCGGAGCCACCTGCCTCGGCATCGGGGAATGGCCGGGACCCGGCCACGTAGTGGGCGATGTGGCGACCGACTTCGAGGGCGCCGCAGCGCAGATCGCCCGGGCGGCAGAGGAAGCAGGGGCACTCGACGGCGTCGTCGTGGCCCTTAGCGGTGTAACCACGGCGTCCAGTGCCGGCTCAGAGCCATGGCAGGCGATCCTGGACGAGCATGCCGGAGTCGCCGGACAGATCCGGACCGACGCTGCCTGGACCCGCGCCGTGTCGGACTACTCAGGCGGGGCCGACCGCCCCGTTCGTCTCGTCACGATCACCGCTGCCTCGACGTCGGGCGGCCAGAGCCGTGCCCAGGCCGCAGCCCAGCTGGCCCGAGCCGCCCGCAACGCGACCTCCGACCGGGTCGACGCGTTCGCCATAAGCCTGGAGACGACCGAGGAGGCCGAGCGGCAGACGGTCGCTCACCTGGCTGCCCATCTCCTAAGGGCGCCCGACACCTCCGCCCTCTCCGGCGCTGAGCTGGTGGTCGCCGCCAACTGGTTCGGGCTCCGCAGCCATCCGACACCTGCGACCTCGATCTCCTGCGGCGGTCCGGCGTTGCCTGACTGGCTTGACGGCACCCTGCGTTCGGTCGTCACCGGAAGCGCGCACTGACCCGGCCAGGCCGGCCGATCGTCTACGAAACCCAGGAGGTACTCGATGGCGCCGCAAGTCGAACGGGTAGTCGACGCACACATCCACTTGTGGGACCCGGCCCGCACCGACTGGTATCCGTATCTGTCGGGGCTGCGGGACGTCGGCATGGGTGATCTCACTGGCTGGGCCCGCTACTTCGACCAAGAGACCTACTTTGCCGAGTCGGCGAACTGGAATGTCCAGAAGTTCGTCCATGTCGCCGCCGCCTCCGACTTCGTGGCCGAGACCTTCGAGAAGGAAGCTGAGGCTGACGCGACCGGGCATCCCGATGCCATCGTCGGCGGGGTCGCCGCCGGCTCAACCGTGGCCGACGCCATCGCCGGACTCGACGAGCAGATGGCCGCACGTCGATTCTGCGGGGTGCGGCCGATGGCCGGGGTGCTCGAGAACGGCGTCCCCGCCCCCGACGTCCTCCGTGCTCTGCAGGAGCGCAACCTCGTACTCGATCTGATGGCACACCCGGATCAGCAGCTGGCTGCGGCGGCCGCCCTCGAGGGCTGGGGCGAACTGACCGTCGTCGTTGAGCATGCTGGCTGGCCTCACACGAACACCGAAGAGGAATACCAGCTGTGGACGACCGGGATGTCCAGACTTGCCTCGCTCGGATCGAACGTTCACTGCAAGCTTTCCGGCTTATCGATGCCTTTCCAAACTATGGCCCCTGAGGTGTTCAGGCGGTGGATCGAGTACTGCCTCGAGACGTTCGGCGTCGACCGGTGCTTTTTTGGCAGCAACTTCCCGCCGGACGGCGCCAGTGGCACCTTCGACGAGCTGTACAACACGTTCTCGACCTTGACGGACGGCCTGGGGGCAGAGGCGCGCGAGAAGCTGTTCGCCGCCAACGCCGAGCGGGTGTACCGCTGCTAATGGCCGCTGGACTTTCGTGTCAGCGCAGCGATCGGTGGTCAGGTGATCGGGGGTCGTCGACCGCATCGGCCGAACCAAGTGCACACGTACCTCCGTAGAACCGAGAGTTCTGTGCACAAAGTGCCGGGAAGACCCGCACTATGTGCACGCGAATCGTGGTCACCGGAAGTTGTGTGTGCAGATGGTCGGCACGCGCCAGACCGGCCGGCCGCCTAACCCGCCTGACCCGGCCGGCCGCCTGACCCGCCCGCCCGACCCGACGCCCGGCTACTCTTCGGCGTTCGCAGCAGCACAGGTTCCTAGGACGGTGACATGAGCCAGCCGCCGCTTTCCGATCCGCCGCCACCCGGGTGGGATCGCCGCCGTTCTGCGAGCTGGATGCCGGCCGGGCCGAGGCGCTGCTCGTGCTGCCGCAGGGCACCCAACTGGCCGGTGTCGGCTGGCGCATCGGGGCGTTCTTCCTGGCTGTTCCCCTGTCGATCGTGACCCTCGGCATCGGCTAGCTGGTCTGGGGGTTGGTCGTGTGGGGGCGGGGCCAGACGCCGGCGATGCAGGTGCTCGGGATGCGCTGCTACCGGCCGGAGACGGGCCGCCTGGCCGGCTGGGGGTGGATGGCGCTGCGAGAGGTGATCGGGCAGCTCGTCGAAGGGGTCCTCAGCCTCATCACCCAGGTGCTGTCGTTCGTGCTCTTCGCTTCCCGCCGGGACCGTCGCAGCCTGCACGACCTCATCGCCGGCACCGTCGTCCTCCACGACCCCGGCAAGGTGCTCGCCAGGTAGGCCGCCGGCGGGGCGGTGCCGCGCTCCGGGCGGGGGATGATGACGCGACTAGGTGGTGGCCGGGACCGGCGACGTGGTGCACCTCGGTGACGACGGGGCCGCCTGCGCGCACCGACGGCGCCGTCGTGGCCTGGCCGGCGGGCGCCTCGGCGGTGGTCACCGGGTACCCAGGAGCGGTCCGATGTCGGCGAGGGAACGGAGCGTGTCGTTGAGGTGGGTGCACGTGCTGACGCCGACGAAGTCAGCCCGCACCCGGGCCCGCAGGTCCGAGACGGGCCCACCGACCAGCCGAGCGGCACTGCCCACCGCGGCCGGGCACTCCAACCACGGGAGCACCCGGGCGTCGGCGCGCAGCGCGTCGATCCGAGCGCCGGCCTGGTCGGTGCGGCCCTCGACGAGGTACTCGTGCACGACGGTCTCCGTCCCGTCACCGTCGACGTGGCTGTCGCGGAAATGGGCCTCGACATCCCAGCAGCCGGCGCCGGGCGAGACGTCGAGGCGGCGCCGTCGGCGCATCCCATGGGCGCCCAGGGGCCGCATGGTATGCCACGACCAGTCGTCGTCCGGTCGCTCGAGGACGGGCGCCAGCGGGCCTAAGGGCATCGGTACCTCGCCGTGGCGGCCGAAGGCCACCACGATGGTGGCGTCCTCCGCCCAGCCGGCGCACTGGTCAGTGGCGGCGCGGATGAACGGCGCCGTCTGCTCGGCGGAACCGCGGGTGCGGCCCCCGCGCTGGACCGCGTAACCCGAGACGAGGAGCGCGCCGGGAAGGTCGTCGACCAGCGCGTGCAACAGGTTCCGGCCCTCGACGTGGTCGCCGAGCGCGGCGGCGGCGGCGGCCCGGAAGCCGGAGGCCACGGGCACGCCGACCAGCTCGACCAGCCGGGGCTCGGGAGGATCGGCCGAGATGGCGAGGAGCCGGCGGCTGGAGCCTTCCACCGTGGCCGTGACGCGTTGCGACCCGGCGACGTGCGGCACCGGACCGCTCCCCGTCACCAGGTCGCGAGCCCGGGCGTCCACCTCGACGGCACCGTCGAGGCCGGCGGGCCGGCGGGAGTCGATGCTGGTCGTCCGCCGCCGGGAGCCGGCCCGACGCGGCGGGGTGCCGGCGAGGGGATCGTGCGGCCCAGCCAGCTCCGGTAGGACGATCATGGTTGGCCCCAGCCGACCACGGTGGCCACGAGCCGGATCTCGTCGTCGAGCACCTCGGCGAGCGGCGTCCCGGCGGGCAGGTCCAGCCAGCCGGACATGGCCCGGCGGACCACGGCAAAACCGAGCGTCGCCCCCAGCCGGGCCCGGCGGTCCGGTTCGGGGAGCGCCCGGCGCCGGGCGAGGGCGATGGCGATCTGGTCCTCGGCCAGCTGGCGCTGGTCGAAGTCACGCCCGCGTAGGGCAGCCGACGACGCCAGCGCGTCGCGGAGCAGCCACAGGCGCTCGGCCATGGGTTCCAGGACCGGGGCCACGGCCATGAACGCGGCGCCCACGGCCTCCACGTCCGACGCGGTCGACGGCTGGGCGACGATCTCGGCAATCGGCGCATCGTGGACGTCCAGCGGGCACAGGACGTCCTCCTTGGAGTCGAAATAGCGGAAGAAGGTGCGGGGGGACACGTCTGCTCGCTCCGCGACCTGCTCGACCGTGGTGGCGGGGAAGCCCTGGGCGGCGAACAGCTGCATGGCCGCGGTGGCCAGGGCGTGGCGGGTCTGGTCGCGCTTGCGTGCTCGGCGACCGGGTTCCTCCCTCGTCTCGACCTGCATCAGGCTGCCACCCCGATCTCTTGCCGTCCCGCTGACATTTGACAGTGTACTGCCAAAAACGTACGATGCGGCTCACGGCCGACGAGGGGGTTCCCAGCGTGCCTGTCGAAACGCTCGACCGTCGATGCTTCGATCCCGCCATCGAGACCATGTCGCGTCGCGACATCGACGTCCTGCAGGGCGAGATGCTGGCGGACGCCCTGGCCTATGTCGACGCCCATGTGCCGATCTACGAGGACCTGTGGCGTCACGCTGGCATCCGGTCCGGCACCGTCCACTCGCTCGACGACCTCCGCGACCAGGTTCCGCTCATGAGCAAGGATGACATCCGGGCCTACCGCGCCGCTCACGCCGACCCCTTCGGCGGCCTGGCCCGAGCCTCCGACGTCGCCGTGGTCACCTCCAGCTCCGGGACGACCGGCGACCCCATCCTGCACCCGGGCAGCCACGACCACACCAGCGCCAAGGTCGGTCTGGCCCGCGACTGGTGGGAGATCGGCGCCCGGCCCGGGGATGCCATCGCGCTCATGTTGTTCACCTTTCGCGGTCCGGCCATGTTGATGCCCCACGTGCTGGGGGCGTCGACGGTACTCTTCGACCACCACCCGGGCGAGTTCGATCGATGGTGCCGCGCCTCCCTGGCCCTGCGCCCGACCGTCCTCTACGTCTTCAGCGGACCACTCATCCTGGCCATGCGGCACATGGAAGAGGCCGGGATGCTGCCGTACGACCTCGTCGACGTCTTCGCCAGCTACCACGGTGCCGTCATCGGCGGCGACCTTCTCGGCGGCTCGGCGCGCGCCACCCTGGAGCGATGGGGGGTCACGCCGTTCCTGCACACTGCGGTCGGTGACGTGGGCTCGGCGACGGAGTGCCGCGAGCACGACGGGCTGCATGCGCCCGACGACTCGGTCCTGATCGAGATCATCGATCCCGACACCCTGCTCCCGGTGGCGGTCGGCGACGTCGGCGAGATGGTCGTCACCTCGCTGCGCCCACGCGAGAGCAACCCCCTGGTCCGCTACCGCTCCGAGGACCTGGTCCGGGCCACGACCGAGACCTGCGGCTGCGGGCGGACCAGCACCCGGCTGTGGCCGCTGGGCCGACGGGGTGACGAGGTGATCGTCGACGGTCGCGCCGTGCTGCCCGGGAGCATCTGGGACGCCATCGAGTCGGTGCCCGAGTGCGGGGCCGGGTTGTTCCAGGTGATCCGGCGTCAGCGGCAGATGGACACGCTCGAGGTGCGCGTCGGCTACGACCCCGATGTCGCCGGGCGATCCGGGGCGGCCCTACGCGGGGCTCTGGTCGATGCCATCGCCGCCGCCGCAGGGGTGGAGCCGCAGGTGGAGCTGGTGCCCTACGACGCCCTCCTGCGCCTCGGCCCGCCGCACAAGATCCCCCGGGTGGCCCGCCAGTGAGCAGTCTCACCTCGGCCGTCACCGCCGGCGTGATCCCGCTCGACGGGAGCGACATCTGGGGCTACGGCCGCTTCGGCGCCGACGAGATCCTGCCCGTCAGCGTCGACGACATCCGCCGGGATGTCCTCGGCGCCGTCCGGGCTCTCCAGGCGCTGGGGCTGGCCCACCGCTCGACCGTGCTGTTGCTCGCCAAGGTGGCCGAGTACGGGCAGTCCTACCCACTCCACCGGGCCGCGCTGGACCTGGGCTTCTCGGTGTGCTCCGCCGACGCCTCGGCGTTCGACGTCGAGCGCCTGGCCATGTTCGCCCGCCTGCTGTCGTTGGCTGCGG
This sequence comes from Acidimicrobiales bacterium, assembly GCA_965276635.1. GTDB lineage: Bacteria > Actinomycetota > Acidimicrobiia > Acidimicrobiales > Palsa-688 > CBDIBC01. The sequence goes on from CBDIBC010000005.1 coordinate 1,541,866, forward strand.
TGATCGGTGTCGACCAGGTCGTCCTCGACGGTCTGGTCGAGGCCGGCTTGGACGCCGGCGCCGTCTTCGGCGGCGTCGGGGTCGTGCTGGCGCGGGGAAGCGCACACCGGCAGCTGTGCGACCAGCTGTCCGATCTCGACGTGGCCGTCAGACGTATGGAGCTGATCGGGCCGGCGTTGGCCGTCGAATGCGCCCACGGTGGCCTCCATGTGGACGGCACGCAGTGGGAGGTCGTCGCGGACGGTGGCCGGCTGCTGCTGACCAGCCGCAGCCGGCGGGCCCACCCGCTGCGAGCGTGGGACACGGGCATGGACGGGTCGGTCCATCACCACGTCTGCCCGTGTGGCAGGCGGGAGCCCGTCGTCGTCCTGGCCGACGGCGGGGTGGGGCGGTGACCGACGCGGCAGTGCACGACCAGACCCTGCGCACCGTGCTGGCCGGGCACGCCCGCAGCCGGCCCGAGGATCTGGCCGTGGTGTGCGGCGATGTCCGCCTGACCTGGCGCGCGTTCGACCGGCGCGTCGGGCGGCTGGCCCAAGCCCTGGCCACCGCCGGCGTCGGGGTGGGCGACCGTGTCCTGTGGTGCGGTCAGAACTGCCACCGGCTGCTCGAGCTCATTGCCGCCTGCGCCGAGATCGGCGCAGTCACGTGCCCGGTGAACTGGCGCCAGAGCGCGACCGAGCTGGCCTTCGTGCTCGATGACGCCGCCCCGACCGTGGTGTGCTGGCAACGCCAGGAGATCGGCCCCGTCGTCACCGCCGCCCGGGCCCAGGACGAGTGGGTCGGCCCGCTGGGTCTGCCACGACGCCGAGCCTGACTCTGACGGCGGTGGCGACCAGTCATACGAGTCGTTCCTCGCCGGCGCGGCCGCCGCCGGGCCAGACGCGGCGTCGCCCGCACCAGGCGGTCCTGCAGTCAGTGCCTCAGCCGGTCCTGCGGGTGCTCCGGTTCTCATGCTCTACACCGGGGCGTTCGACGGTCGACCGAACGGCGCTCTGCTCAGCCATCGGGCGCTGCTGAGCCAGGCGCTGGTGAACGCCATGCTGAGGGGCTACCGCAGCGAGGACGTGTTCTTGAACTCCGGGCCCATGTTCCACCTGGGCACCCTCATGTGCACCTTCGCCGCCTACCTGCTGGGGGCGACGAACGTGGTCGCCCGCAGGGTGGATGCCACGGTACTCCTGGAGCTGATCTCCGCCGAACGCTGCACCGATGCGTTCGTCATGCCCCCGACCATGGCGGAGATGGTCGAAGCCAACTCCGGTGGCCGCTATGACCTCACGTCGCTGCGTTGCGGCCCGTCGACGCCCGCCTGGGACGCCATGGTCAGCGCCGACACCAGCGCCTGGGCCCTTCGCCCAGGCGGCACGGGCCAGACCGAGGTAAGTGGGCTGGTCACCTTCGCCGCTCTTGGCGGCGAAGGTGCGCACGGGCGACCGTCGCCGTTCGCCCAGGTGCGAGTGGTCGACGCGAGCGGGGCCGACGTCGAAGCACCCGAGGTGGGCGAGCTGGTGGTGCAGGGCCCGGTGGTGATGAACGGGTACCACGACCGCGCCGAGCTGAACGCCTTCAGGTACCGGGACGGTTGGTACCACACCGGCGACCTGGGCCGCCGCCATCGCGACGGTTCTATCACCTTCATCGGGCCCATGACGCGGATGATCAAGTCGGCGGCGGAGAACATCTACCCCGCCGAGGTCGAGGCCTGCCTCCGTGCCCACCCGGCCGTGCGGGACGCCGCCGTCATCGGGGTGCCCGACGAACGCTGGGCGCAGTCGGTGAAGGCAGTGGTGGTCCGAGACGCCGGGAGCGACCTGGCCGCCGAGGAGCTCATCGATCACTGCCGGCGCGGCATCGCCTCGTACAAGAAGCCCCGCTTCGTCGCCTTCGTCGACGAGCTACCCAGGAGAGGTTGGATGATCGACTACGAGGCCCTCGACGCCGCCCACGGCGGCGGTGGATATCCCGGCGGGACCAACCGCAGTGTCTGATCGCGAGGCGCGCACCCTCAGGGACCGCTGCGCGGTGGTGGGAGTCGGCGCCACCCCGTACTACCGCCACGGTGAATCCGCGCCCCAGACGAACATGGAGCTCGCCGGCAAGGCGCTCCTCGCCGCGGTGGCCGACGCCGGCCTGCGCGTCGACGACGTCGACGGCTTCGCCCTGTACTCGGGCGGCGGCCTGGACGTCTCGCTGCTCGCCCAGATGCTCGGCATCCCGCAGGTCCGGTTCACCGCCTCGCTGACCGGCGGTGGGGGAGGGGCAGCCGGCGCCGTCGGGCTGGCGGCCGCCGCCATCGTCTCGGGCCAGGCCGATGTGGTCGTCAGCCTCATGAGCCTCCAGCAGCCGACGAACGGCCGGTTCGGGTCGGTGTTCTCGCGAAACAAGGGAAGCGGCGCCTACGGCGCGGCCCCCACAGCCCAGTCGGACTTCCTGGCCCACACCGGCTTCATGGGCCCCGGCCAGGCGTTCGCCCTGCTGATGCAGCGTCACATGCACCGATACGGCACGACCCGGTCACATTTGGCCGAGGTAGCCATCTCGACGCGTCAGAACGCGTGCAATCGACCTGGGGCCCTGATGCGGACGCCGTTGACCCTCGAGGACTACTTCGCGGCCCGGATGATCTCCGAACCGTTCTGTCTCTACGACTACTGCCTGGAGTGCGACGGGGCGGTGGCGGTGGTCACCACCTCGGCCGAGCGGGCGGCCGACCTCCGCCACCCTCCCGTCTACGTCACAGCCAGCGCCCATGGAGGCACCGGCGACTGGGGCCAGGCCATCGGCTGGATGGGTATGTCCGACGACATCTTCGCCTCCTCGGGGCACCGCTCGACGGCGGAGGACCTCTATGCCCGGGCCGGGCTCGGGCCCGAGGACGTCGATGTTGCCCTGCTGTACGACCACTTCAGCGGGCTGGTCCTCATGCAGCTGGAGGACTACGGGTTCTGCCCGATCGGTGAATCAGGCCCCTTCGTGGCGGACGGCAACATCCGCTACCTCGGTGGATCCATCCCGGTGAACACCCACGGCGGCAACCTCTCCGAGGCCTACATCATCGGCTTCACACATGTGAAGGAAGCGGTGGAACAGCTGCGAGGGACGGCAGTGAACCAGGTGCCCGGCGCCGAGGTCGCTCTCGTCACAGGAGGCCCGGCCCCGATCCCGGTCAGCGGCCTGATCCTGAAGGGGGTCTCCGATGCCTGAGATCGCCAACGCCGCGCCCGTCGAGCTGGTCTCGTTGGCCCCCGACTCTTGGACGGCACCCTTCTGGGAAGCCACCGCCGAGCACCGCCTGATCGTCCAGCGCTGCACGGACTGCGGCACCGTCCGCCAGCCTCCCGGGCCGTTCTGCCCGTCCTGCCGGTCACAGGCGGTCGAGTGGCAGGAGCTCTCCGGCCAGGCGACCCTCTACAGCTTCACCGTCATCCGCCACGCCCTCATCCCGCTCCTGCGCGCCCACCTCCCGATGGTCATCGCCGTGGTCGAGCCTGACGACGCCCCGGCCGCCCGCCTGGTGGCCAACCTGGTGGAGGTGGCGGTCGACGCCATCGCCATCGGCATGCCGCTGGAGATCGTCTGGACCGACGTCGAACCCGGCGTCACCGTCTACCGCTTCCGCCCACCGAAAGGCGCCCCATCGTGATCGACACGTTCCGCAACGCCACGTTCATCTCCACCGACGCCCACGTCACCGAGCCGATCGAGCTGTACCGCGAACGGCTCGACGGTGCCCTCCGCCACCGGGCGCCGCGCATCGTGACCAACGACGGATGGCGGGTGCTGGAGGTGGAGGGCCTCGACCCGCGCAAGCTGATGAGCGCCACCGCGCTGGAGACCGCCGTCGTCGGGGACTGGGATCCCGCCAGCAGAATCCGCGACCAGGAACGCGACGGCGTCAGCGCCGAGGTCATCTTCCCCACCTTCGCCCTCCAAGCCTGCTTCGCTCCGGACGACCCTGCGCTGCAGCTGGCCCTCTGCCGGGCCTACAACGACTGGGCCGCCGAGGTGCTGTCCGGCGACCATCGCCTCCTCCCCGTCGGGCTGGTGCCCATGCTCGACATCGACGACGCCGTGGTCGAGGCCACGCGCCTGGCCGCCGCCGGTTTCCGTGCCCTCTTCCTCCCCGCCCGGGTACCGAGCCGGCCCTACAACGACGGCGCCTACGACCGCTTCTGGTCGGCCGCCGAGGAGCTGGGTCTCCCCCTCACGTTCCATTCAGGCACCGGCCACGAGCCGCGGGTGGTGCGCGGCCCGGGCGGCGCGGTCATCAACTACGTGCTCGGCGCCCAGCTCGACGGGCCGATGGTGCTGCTGGGCCTAGCCGCCGGCGGCGCCCTCGATCGGTTTCCCGGGCTGCGGGTCATCACGGTGGAGACGGGCGCGTCGTGGCTGGCGTGGATCATGACCCAGGCGGATGCCATCTACGCCGACCACGCCATGTACGCCCGCCCCAAGCTGTCCTTGAAGCCGAGTGAGCTGCTCCAACGTCAGGCCGCCGCCACCTTCATGTTCGACCCCGTCGCCATCAACAACCGCCAGGTGACCGGCATCGACTGCCTGATGTGGGGCAACGACTACCCGCACCCCGAAGGCACATGGCCCGGCTCGCAGGAAGCCTGCGCCTCGCAGTTCGCCGACCTCGACGACGCCGAGCTGACCGCCATTGCCAGCGGCAACGCCGCCCGGGTCTTCGGGTTCGCCCTGACCGGGGGATGACGCCGGAGCTGGCGGTGGCGGGGGCTACGCCGCTGTACGAGTCCGGCGCCGACGACCACCAGATCGAGGAGGCGTTGGCGTGGGTCGAGCCGCCCCTGCTGCAGGCGCTGGCCCAGGCGCTCGGCGACTCGACGGTCCTCGATGCGGCCCTGCGGCCCGACCTGTCCCAGTTCGACCCGCTGGCGTTCTGGACTGACGAGCAGCGGGCCATGGCGCGTACCGTTGCGCGCCAGGCGCTCCGCCGGCTGCGCGATGCCGGCGGACCGCAGCCGCCACCCGACAGCGCCGCCCTGCGGCGGATCATCGAGTTCGTGGTGGACGACCGGCCCGTCGACGACACGCTCGAGCGCTTCTTGCGCCAGGAGCTGCAGGTGGAGGGCACCGACGTGCGGGCCCCGGCCTGGCGGTTGGAGCAGGTGGCGCCCGGGCGCAGCCTGCGCGTGGCGGTGGTCGGCGCAGGCATGTCCGGCCTGCTGGCCGCCCACCGCCTCGACCAGGCCGGGGTGGCCTTCACCGTCTTCGAGAAGGACGCGGATGTCGGCGGGACGTGGTTGGAGAACAGCTACCCGGGTTGCCGGGTCGATGTGGCCAACCACCTCTTCAGCTACTCGTTCGCCCAACGGCCGGATTGGCCGCACCTGTACTCCACCCGCGACGCCCTCCTCGACTATTTCCGCGACTTCGCCGACTCGGCTGAGCTCCGCGGCCACATCCGCTTCGCCACCGAGGTCGTCGCCGCCCGATGGGTCGGGCAACGGTGCGTGTGGGAGCTGGAGGTCGGTGGCCGGGACCCGGGCGTGGAGACCTTCGACGCCGTCGTGATGGCCACGGGCCAGCTCAATCGACCCAAGCGGCCCGACATCGACGGCCTCGACCGCTTCGCCGGCCCGTCGTTCCACTCGGCCCGGTGGGACCACTCGGTGGACCTGGCCGGCAAGCGGGTCGCCGTGGTCGGCAACGGGGCCAGTGCCGCCCAGCTGGTCCCCGAGGTGGCGGCCCGCGCCGCGTCCCTGGAGGTGTTCCAGCGCACCCCGAACTGGTTCGTGCCCACCGCCGACTACCACGACGAGGTACCCGCGTCCCAGCAATGGCTGTTCCTCCACGTGCCGACCTACAGCGAGTGGTACCGGTTCTGGCTCTTCTGGCGGAGCGCCGAGGCGCTCCTGCCGGCATGCGAGGTCGACCCGGCGTGGTCCGACCGCTCTCGCGCCGTCGGACCGGTGAACGACCTGGTCCGCGCCGTGCTCACCGAGTACATCGAGGCCGAGTTCGCCGACCGCCCCGATCTGCTGGCCCAAGTGCTGCCCCAGTACCCGCCCGGGTCGAAGCGCATGCTGCGGGACAACGGCATCTGGGCCCGCACCCTCAAGCGGGACCACGTCTCGCTGGTCACCGCGCCCATCACGGGCATCGTGGCCGACGGCATCGAGACCGCGGACGGCGTCGTCCACCCGGCGGACGTCATCGTGTACGCCACCGGGTTCACGGCATCGGAGTTCCTGATGCCGGTGCAGATCGTCGGCCGCGACGGCGTCGACCTGCACGAGCACTGGGCCGGTGACGCCCGCGCCCACCTGGGAGTGACCATCCCCTCCTTTCCCAACCTGTTCTGCCTCTACGGGCCGAACACCAACATCGTGGTGAACGGCAGCATCATCTTCTTCTCCGAGTGCGCCGTCGGCTACGTGGTGGACTGCATCCGGCTGCTGGCGTCATCCGGTGCCACCGCCATGGAGGTCCGCCGTGACGTCCACGACGAGTTCAACCGGCGGGTGGACGAGGCCAACGCCCGGCGCGTGTGGGGCGTGGCCACCGTGTCGTCGTGGTACCGCAACGCCACCGGTCGCAGCGCCCAGAACTGGCCATTCGGGCTGCTCGACTACTGGGCGGCGACCCGGTCGGTCGACCCGGCGGACTTCGCGCTCACCGAGACGAGCAGCGCGCTGGCCTGATCGTCGCAGCCATTCGATACGGTCGGACCATGTTGGCGGTGCATCGGGCGTGGCGCGGGGACGCACTGGCAGGTGGCCTGGCGGACCTCCTGCGCCGGCCGTTGGACGACCCTTTCACGCCCGAGGTGGTGGCCGTGCCCACCCGGGGCGTCGAGCGCTGGCTCTCCCAGCACCTGGCCACCGTGCTGGGTGCCTCACCGGACGGAGACGACGGGGTGTGCGCCAACGTGGCGTTCCCCTTCCCCGGCACCCTGATCGGCGCCGCCCTGGCTGCGGCCACCGGCATCGACCCCGAGACCGACCCCTGGCGCCCGGAACGGGCGGTGTGGCCACTCCTCGCCGTGGTCGACGAGCGCCTGGACGAGCCCTGGCTGGCCATCCTGGCGGGCCACCTGGGTGTCGGTCGGGGGGCGGGCGCCGAGGTGCGTCGGTCCCGTCGCTTCGGGACCGTCCGCCACCTGGCCGACCTCTATGACCGCTATGCCGTCCACCGACCTGACCTGGTGGCGGCGTGGGCCACCGGCGGCTCGAGCCCCGACGTCCCCGCCGACCTGGCCTGGCAGGGCGAGTTGTGGCGGGCCCTGCGCGCCGAGATCGGTTGTCCCAGCCCGGCCGAGCGGCTGGTCGCCGCCAGCGCGGTGTTGCGTGCCGACCCCGGTGTGGTGGACCTCCCCGCTCGGCTGTCGTTGTTCGGCCTGACCCGGTTGCCGGCCAGCTCCCTCGCCGTCCTCGCCGCCCTCGGCCACCATCGCGACGTCCACCTCTGGCTGTTGCATCCATCGCCGGCGCTGTGGGATCGGGTGGCGGCCGGCATCAGCAGCCCGGTGTGGCTGGGCCGGCGGGCGGAGGACCCGGCCGTCGTGGAGGCACGGAACCCGCTGCTCGCCACATGGGGGCGCGATGCCAGGGAGATGCAGCTTGTCCTGGCCGCCGCCGGCGTGCTCGCCGGTCCCGAGCTGGGCGGCGCCGTCCATCCCCAGACCCTCCTCGGTCGCATCCAGGCCGACCTCTGTGCCGACCGCCCTCCCGTCGGCACGCCGTGGCGGCCGCCGCTGGACGCGGGGGACCGCAGCCTGCAGGTGCACGCCTGCCACGGTCCCGGTCGCCAGGTGGAGGTGCTGCGCGATGCCATCCTGCACCTACTGGCCGACGATCCCAGCCTCGAGCCGCGAGACGTGATCGTCATGTGCCCCGACATCGACGCGTTCGCGCCCCTGATCCAGGCGACATTCGGGACGACCGAGCAGCCCGGGCAGGGCCGGGACCTGCACGTGCGGCTGGCCGACCGGTCCATCCGCCAGACCAACCCGGTGCTGTCGGCCGTGGCCGCGCTGCTCGACCTGGCCGGGGGGCGGGTGCGTGCCTCGGAGGTGCTCGACCTGGCCGGGCGGGAGCCGGTGAGGCGCCGGTTCCGCTTCGACGACGACGATCTGGCCACCATCCACGAATGGGTCCGAGCCACCGGGGTGCGGTGGGGGATCGACGCCGCCGGCCGGGCCGCCTACCAGCTCGATCGCCTGCCGGCCGGCACGTGGGCGGCCGGGCTGGACCGCCTGCTCCTCGGCGTGGCCATGTCGGAGGACGGGTTGCGCACCGTGGACGGCGTGCTACCCCTCGACGACCTCGACAGCGGTGACATCGAGCTGGTCGGGCGGCTGGCGGAGCTCATCGATCGGTTGCGTGCTGCGCTCGCCGACCTGGCCGGCCCCCAACCGATCGCCTGCTGGCTGGATGCCATCGACCGGGGCGCGCTGGCCCTGTTCGCCACGGCCGACGCCGACGCCGCCCAGCTAGGCCAGCTGCGCACCCTCCTCGACGACGTGCGCGCCGCGACAGGCGGCGTCCCGGCGGCAGGCCGAGGGGAAAGCGACCACGACCACGACCGCGGCCCGGCCGCGCCGGCGGCCTGGCCGCCTGTCCTGACCCTGACCGAGGTCCGGGCGCTGCTGGCCGAGCGGCTCCGGGGCCAGCCCACCCGAGCGAACTTCCGTACCGGCCACCTCACCATGTGCACGCTCGTACCCATGCGCTCGGTGCCCCACCGGGTGGTCTGTCTGCTCGGCATGGACGACGGGTCGTTCCCCCGGCACGCATCGCCCGACGGCGACGACCTGATCGCCGGCGCCCCCCGGGTCGGGGACCGTGATGGTCGGGCCGAGGACCGCCAGCTGCTCCTCGATGCTGTCCTGGCCGCCAGGGAGCACCTGGTCATCGCCTACACGGGCCGCGACCCGCGCACGAACGGGGAACGCCCCCCCGCCGTCCCCGTCGGCGAGCTGCTCGACGTGGTGGATCGGACGGTCCGGGTGGACAGCGGCGCGGCGCGGGATCGGATCGTGACGGAGCACCCGCTCCAACCCTTCGACCCGCGGAACTTCGCCGCCGGTCGACTCGGTATGGCCCAGCCGTGGAGCTTCGACCCCGTCCACCTGGAGGGGGCCCGCGCCACCGGCCGCCCCCGGCGACCGGTGCGCCTGCTCGAAGGGCTCCCCCTCGTGCCCGCCCCCGCGGATCCGGTGGAGCTCGACCGCCTGGTCCAGTTCGTCCAGCACCCCGTCCGGGCGTTCCTCCGCCAACGCCTCGGCGTCACGCTCGGTTGGGACGCGGACGAGGTCGACGACGACCTCCCGCTCGAGCTGGACAACCTCCAACGCTGGGCGGTCGGCGACCGTGTGCTCGCCCGGCGCCTGGCCGGCGTCCCGGCTACTCGGTGCGCCCAGGCCGAGCACGCCTCGGGGGCGCTGCCGCCGGGGACACTCGGCGCCCGGCTCCTCGATCAGGTCATGCCCCGGGTCGAGGAGCTGGTTGCTGCGGCTCGCACCGGTGAGCGCGTCGAGGCCGCCGAGGCCGTCGACGTCACCGTGGCCCTGCCCGGCGGGCGGGTCCTGGTCGGCACGGTCGGCGGCTGTGTCGGCGACGTGGTCCGCTCGGTGACGTACTCGCAGCTGGCCGCCCGCCACCGCCTGGCCGGGTGGGTGCGGTTCCTGGCGCTCAGCGCCGGCCACCCCGACGTGGCGTGGACCGGGCGGGCTATCGGGCGGGGATCAGGGACGCGGCCGGTGCGGGTGTCGACGCTGACGTTCCCCGCCGGCGGCCCAGGCGGCGGCGCCGAGGAACGCCGGATCGAGGCGGTCCGCCTCCTGGACCGGCTCGTCGACCTCTACGACCGGGGCCGGCGTGAGCCGCTGCCGCTGTGGGCCAAGACCTCGGCGGCCTGGGCCGAGGCGGTCCACCGAGGCGGCGACGGCGAGCGAGCGGCGCGAGGGATCTGGAAGGCCGACGGCGACATCCCCGGCGAGGACAACGATCCCGCCCACCAACTCGTCTACGGCGGGATCGCCGCCTTCGACGACCTGGCGGCGCTGCCCCCCGACTCCGACGAGCAGGGCCCGGACTGGTTCGACCACCAGCCCGGTCGCGCCGGGCGCCTGGCGTTGCGTCTCTGGCAGCCCCTGCTGGAGCGCGAGCGATGAGCGGCGCGCCTGAGCACCTGCAACTGCCCCACACCGTGCGGCCCGACACCGTGCGGCCCGACACCGTGCTGGTCGACACCGTGCTGGTCGACACCGTGTCCCCGCCTCGCTTCGACCTGTGCGGGCCGCTCCCGCGAGGCCTGACCGTGCTAGAGGCGAGCGCGGGGACCGGCAAGACGTTCACCATCGCCGCGCTGGCTGCCCGGTACCTGGCCGCGGGCACCCCGATCGATCGACTCCTCGTCGTCAGCTTCACCCGTGCGGCCACGGGGGAGCTGCGCGACCGGGTCAGGACCAGGCTGGTCGACGCCGAGCGTGCCCTGGCGGCGATCACCGCCGGGTCGGAGCCGGCGGCCGCCGACCCGCTGGTGATGACGGACCCGCTGGTGACCACGATGGCCGGCGACGACCCCGAACGAGCCCGCCGGCGCCTGGCCCGAGCGCTGGCCGAGTTCGATGCCGCCACCATCACCACCACGCACGGCTTCTGCCAGTACGTGCTCGACAGCCTGGGGACCGCCGGCGACATCGAGCGCGACGGCGTCTTCGTGGAGGACTCCGGCGACCTCGTCGCCGAGGTGGTCGACGATCTCTACGTGCGCCGGTTCGCCGCGCCGGGACCGGTCGAGTTCAGCGCCACGGAGGCGCGCCGCATCGCCCGCAAGGTGGTGGACAACCCGGGAACGGACGTGTCGCCCGCCGACGCGCCGCCGGGCAGCGCCGCTGACCTCCGCTACCGCCTGGTCAACCGGACCCGCGACGAGGTGGAGCTGCGCAAGCTCCGAGCCGGCACCCTCAGCTACGACGACCTGCTCACGCGCCTGCGCGACACCCTGGCCGACCCTGAGCGGGCGACCGCGGCCGTCCGCCGGTTGCGCAGCCAGTTCGCCGTCGTGCTGGTCGACGAGTTCCAGGACACCGACCCGGTGCAGTGGGAGATCCTGCAGCGAGCCTTCGGTGACGGGACCCCGACGCTCGTCCTCATCGGCGACCCCAAGCAGGCCATCTACAGCTTCCGGGGCGCCGACGTGCACGCCTACCTGCACGCCTCGTCCGGGGCGTCGGCGCGAGCGACCCTCGGCGTCAACTGGCGCAGCGACGCCGGCCTGCTGCGCGCCTTCGACGCCCTCTTCGGCGACGCCCTCCTGGGCCACCCCGGCATCCCCTACCGTCATGTCGACGCCGCCGACGAGAACCGCCGGCCCGGCGTGCAGGGCCTGGCCGTCCCCGAGCCGCTGCGCGTCCGGGTCCTCCATCGTGGCGACCGGCGGGTCGACGTCACCCCGACCGGTTTCGCCCGCAAACCGCTGGCCCGGGCGCTCATCGCCGAGGACCTGGCTGCCGACGTGGTGGCGCTGCTGTCGGCGGGGGCCCAGCTCCTGCGATCCGACATCGGCGAGACCGGGCCGCGGCCCCTGACGCCCGGCGACGTGGCCGTCTTGGTGTTCACCCATCGCGAGGCGGCCGTGATCCAAGAGGCCCTGGCCATGGTGCAGGTGCCGGCCGTGATCAGCGGGGGAGGCAGCGTCTTCGCCACCGAGATCGCTGCCCAGTGGTTGCGCCTCCTCCGGGCGCTGGAGCGCCCGGAGTCGTCCGGGCGGGCCCGGGACAGCGCGCTCACCTGGTTCGTGGGGTGGGACACCGCTCGGGTCGCCGCCGCAGACGACCAGGAGATCGGGGCCCTCCAGGCGCGGCTGCACCACTGGGCGGCGGTGCTGGCCGAGCGCGGGGTCGCCGCCCTGCTCGAGCTGGTCACCGTCACCGAGAGCCTCCCGGCCAGGATGTTGGCGCACCACGGTGGCGAGCGTCGGCTGACCGACCTTCGCCATGTTGGGCAGCTGCTCCACGCCGAGGCCACGCAGGCCCAGCTGGGGCCGACGGCTCTCACCGGCTGGCTCCGGCGGCGCATCGCCGGGGCCGGCGACGACGGCGCCAGCGAGGAGCGCAGCCGGCGCCTGGAGTCCGATGCGCAGGCCGTCCAGGTCATGACGGTGCACCGCAGCAAGGGCCTGGAATGGCCTGTCGTCTACCTCCCATATCTCTGGGGCAAGGGCCCCGACGAGCGCGAGCCCATCCCCGTCTACCACGACCCGGCGACCGGGCGCCGGACCGTGGATGTCGGCGGCCGGGGAGGGCCGTCGGCCCCGACCCACATGGACCTCTACGAGGCCGAACGGCGGGGTGAGGACCTCCGCCTGGCTTACGTGGCGTTGACCCGGGCCCGCCACCAGGCGGTGGTGTGGTGGGCCGGGGCGTACGACTCGAAGGAGTCCTCGCTGCTGCGCCTGCTGCTGACCGATCGTCCCGGTGGGGTGGTGCCGGAGAAGGTCAGGAAGCTGCCGTCCGACGACGAGGTGCTCCGACGGCTGGAGGCCATCGCCTCGTCGGCGGCCGGGAGCATCTCGGTGGAGCGCTGCGGCCCGGTGCCGCGACGCGTCTGGCCGGCGGGCGGCCCGACCGCCGAGGAGCTCGCCGTCCGTCCGTTCGACCGGCCGGTGGACACCGACTGGCGGCGGTCGTCCTACACCGGGATCACGGCCGCCCTCCACGACCCGACGGTGAGGACCGCACCCGCCGCCGGCCGGGGACCGGCCGTCGGCAGCGAGGCGGAGGTCGTCGAGTTGGCCGACGAGGCCCTGGCCCCCACGCCGTCGAGGGCGGGCGGTGCCGACGATGGCACGGAGCCCGACCCGGGCGGCCCGGTCGCTGCGGATGCGGACCGCCTGCGGTCTGTATCGGCGCCCATGGCCGACCTGCCGGCCGGCGCCGCGTTCGGCACCCTCGTGCATGCCGTCCTGGAGGCCACGGACTTCACCGCCCCCGACCTTCGGGCGGAGCTGTCACAGCGCGTCAGAACGGCCATCGCCCGCGGCGGCCCGGTCGAGCTCGTCGAACGCGACCTGGTTGACGGTATCGCCGCGGCCATCGAGACCCCGCTCGGTCCGCTCGTCGCCGGCCGGCGGCTCCGGGATCTCGCCGTCCGGGACCGGCTCGACGAGCTGGGTTTCGAACTGCCCCTCGTCGGGGGGGACACGCCCCGCGCCGAGCTGACCGTGACCGGCATCGCCGAGCGGCTGGCCGGCCAGCTCCCGGCCGACGATCTCCTGGCCGCCTACCCGGCGATGCTCGCCGATCCGGCCCTGGCCGGCGTCCTGCGTGGGTACCTGACCGGCAGCATCGACCTCGTCCTGCGCGTCCGCGGCGATACGCCCGCCGCGCCGGGGCTGTCATCGGCCGGGCGGTTCGTCGTGGTCGACTACAAGACGAACCGGCTGGCGCCGGCGGGCACCCCACTGACTGCCTGGCACTACCGGCCCCAGGCCATGGCCGATGCCATGCTCGACGCGCACTATCCGCTGCAGGCGTTGCTGTACCTGGTGGCGCTGCACCGCTACCTGCGGTGGCGGTTGGTTGGCTACGACCCCCAGGAGCACCTGGGCGGAGTTCTCTACCTGTTCGTGCGGGGGATGTCGGGCCCCGAGACCCCCGTGGTCGGCGCCGAGCCGTGCGGCGTGTTCGGGTGGCAGCCGCCCCCGGCGGTCGTCGTCGCGCTCTCCGACCTCTTCGACCTGGGCACGGGGTGAGGCGCGCCTCGGCTCCGGCGGCCGGACGGCGATGAACGCGCCGTCGGCCGGCACCGGCGCCTGGCTGGCACCGGGAGCCGACCCGACCCTGTTCCGCGACATGGTCGACGAAGAGCCTGGGCACGTCGACCCGGCCGACATCCGTCTGGCCCTGCACGGTCCGGCTCATCTGAGATCCTGGAACGAGGCCGGTGTACTGGTGGCCGCCGACGTCCACGTGGCCCGCAGCCTCGCCGGTCGCGGCGATCACCTCGAACCCGACGTCGTCCTGGCCGTGGCGTTGGCCGTCCGGGCGCTGCGCCTCGGGCACGTGTGCGTCGACCTGGCGGTGGCGGCCCGCACCGTGGCCACCGACCTCGACGCGTCCATCGACCCGTCGGAGCTCCCGTGGCCCCATCCGGGCGGCTGGGTGGAGGCTGTGGCGGCGAGCGCGGTCGTCGCCGTCGGGGACGCCGACCCCAGCGAGGTCCCGCTGCGGCTGGTCGGCACCCGCCTGTACCTGGACCGCTACTGGCGCCAGGAGCTCGACGTGGCCGCCGACTTGCGGGCCCGCAGCGCTCTACCCCCGCCGGACATCGACGCCACCGCCCTGGCCGACGGCCTCGATGCCCTGTTCGGACCGACCGATCCCGAGCCCGGCCCGGGAGGGCTCGACCGGGAACCCGACCTGCAGCGACTGGCGGCGGCGGCGGCGGTCGCCAACCACTTCAGCCTGATCGCCGGCGGACCGGGGACCGGGAAGACCACGACGGTGGCGCGCATCCTGGCCTTGCTGGAGATGCAGGCCGGGGCGCAGGGCCGGCCGCCGCCCCGGATCGCCCTGGCGGCGCCGACGGGCAAGGCTGCGGCCAGGCTCCAGGAAGCCGTGCACGCCGAAGCTCGGCGACTGCCCCTCCCCGACGCCCTCCGGACCCGGCTGCTGGAGATCGAGGCATCCACCCTGCACCGGCTCCTCGGCTGGCGGCCCGGCAGTCACAGCCGGTTCCGGCACGACCGCCAGACCCGGCTGCCGCACACCGTCGTGATCGTCGACGAGACCTCCATGCTGTCGCTGTCGCTGATGGCCAAGCTGGTCGATGCCGTCCGGTCCGACGCCCGCCTGATCCTCCTGGGCGACCCCCAGCAGCTGGCGTCGGTGGAGGCCGGATCGGTCCTGGGCGACGTCGTCGGCCCCGCCGAGGCCGCCCCGCAGATGACCGCCGCCACCCGGGCACGCCTGGCGGAGGTGACCCGCCAACCGGTTCCTGCCGTCGCCCCTGCGATTGGTGCGCCGGTCGGCAACGGCATCGTGATCCTGCGCCACGTCCACCGCTTCGGCGGCGGGATCGCGGCCCTGGCCGACGCAGTGCGCACCGGCGATGCCGGGGCCGCCGCAGCCCTGATCACCGGTGGCGGCGCGGACGTGGCCTGGCTCGACCTCGACATCACCGCGCCGACCGACCGCGCCCTGGCGGACGTGGCCGCCGAGGTGACCGCCGCCGGGGGGGCCCGCACGGCGGCGGCGGCCCGCGGCGACGGACGCGCCGCGCTGGCCGCGCTCGGCTCCACCCGGATCCTCTGCCCGCATCGCCGGGGACCGGCCGGCGTCGAGGTCTGGTCGCAGCGGGTCGAAGGGTGGTTAGGCGCCGACAGTCCCGCCGGGCGGACCCGGGCCCCTTGGTACGAGGGTCGCCCGCTGCTCGTGACCGACAATGACTACGAGCTGCAGCTGTTCAACGGCGACACCGGCGTCGTCATCCGTGGCCCCGACGGTGAGCCGGTGGCCGTCTTCGAGCGGAGGGGAGAGCTGGTCACCGTCAGCCCCGGCCGTCTCGGCGGCGTGGTCACCATGCACGCCATGACCATCCACAAGAGCCAGGGCTCCCAGTTCGACGCGGTGACCGTCGTGCTCCCTGAGGTCGGATCACCGATCCTGACCAGACAGCTCCTGTACACCGCGCTGACCAGGGCCACCGAGCGGGTCACCGTGGTCGGCGCCGTGGCCAGCCTCCGGGCGGCGATCGACCGGCCCATCACCCGGGCATCGGGGCTGGGTGAGCGCCTGTGGGCGTGAGCCTGTGGGCGTGTGTTGTGCCACTACCGTCCGGAGCGCGCTGTCGATCCGCCGGCACGGTTCGGGCGGTGGCGGCGGACGAGGACCGACTGGCTGGCGATGCCGAGCAGGGTGCGGTCCTCGGACCACAGGTGGACCTGCCCGTGACCGAACCCATTGGCGATGGCCTGCACCTCGATGTCGAGCAGCACCCAATCCGTCGGCGCCAGCTGCAGGACGCGCAAGGTGTTGTCCAGGCTGTTGCCACCGGCCCGCAGGCCCAGGGCCCGGCCGATCCCGAACGGGACGTAGTCGCCGATGATGGCCAGCCCGGCGCCTGACACGGCCAGCCCCTCCATGGACACCCAGAGGGCACAGCGCCCGTCACTGCGGTCGACCGCGGCCCCCTCGCCGAGCGCCCCGACCTGCCGGCCCGCGGCCAGCCGGAACTCGAGACGACCGATGATGGTCCCCTCGTGGTCCTGGAACAGGCCGCCGCGTTGCGACTCCGCCGGCGTGGGCACGTCCGGTGGCGTCGACCACGTCGCGTCGAGGCCCCGGTCCCGGACGCCGAGCGCGGCGTTCACGGTGAAGATCTCCCGGTCAGCGACCCGTCCGGTGGCCCGGGCCTGGCTGGTCCGGCGACCGGTCTCGGCCACGGTGACGGTGATGTCCACCACCGAGCCGACGGTGGCATACGACAGGTACTGGGCGGTGGACCACACCACCGGCCGGGCGGTGACCTCCTCCAGGGCGACGATCGCAGCACCCAGCCCGCACCCCCCGAACAGGAAGTGGCCCCGGGTGGCGATCCCTGCCGTCACCGGCAGGGCCCAGCCGTCGCCGGCCTGCTCCAACCCGAGGAAGGCGGCGGCGGGGACGGTCATGGCGCCACACGGTAGCCAGGCTTGCCCCGGAGCTCGCCTCGGGCCACGTGGGCGACGCTCCGTCCCGTCCCGACCCGCTGGGCTGGCGCGCTCAGCCGCCCGGCGGCGGGGATGACCGGGACACGACGAAGTGGAAGTCGTCGTTGCGGTCGACGATGGTGACCTGGACGGAGTACGGCCCCTCGGCGTCGTCACCCGAGCAGGCGAAGACCCGGCCGGAGTGCAGGTCGCCGGGGATGTCGCACGTGAGCGTGCCCGCCGTGTGCACCACCTGGCTGATCGCCTCGGCCAGGCTGGCGGCGACGCGTGCGTTGCGCCCGCCGTCGTGGCTCGCCACGGCCGACACCCCGGCCCCGAGCACCCCGGCGTCGGCGGCCACGAGCACGATCAACCCCACGATCCGCCGGGAGAACCCGGTGGCGTGCGCACCGGCGCGGCTGGTCATCCCCGAACCGGGCGATCCAGACACGTTGGACACGGGTGCATCATGGCGCGTTCGCCGCCACCGCCGCTCGGTTGGCCGACGCCAACGGAGGCGGTCGGATCGGCCGCCTGGTCTGGCTGCCGCACGCCGACGATCCCGGCCAGTGTTCAGTACGTTCTACTCAGTCGAACATACTGAACACTGCTCGGCCCAGAGCCAGAGCCAGAACCCGGAGCTGTCTACAGGGACGGCCGGCGTATCCCGGCGGCGTCGGCCACCGCATCGGCAGTCGTCGCCGGCTCGGCCACCGAGACCAAGAGGCGCTCGAAGGCCCCGTCGTTCAGCTGGACCTCCACCGCGTCACAGCTCCCGCGCACGGCCACGAAATCCCGACCGGTGCCGTGCCGGCGAGTACCGAACGATGCTTTGCCCAGCACGTTGACCCCGGTGGACCGCCAGCCGCGGAGGGCCAGCCACGGGTTCGGCGGCACGTCCACGGCGCGGATGGCCGACAGCGGTACCCGCAGGTCGCCGGCCCGGAACGCCCAGAAGCGCTCCCACCAGCTCATATGCACGACCAGGTCGTCACCGTCGACCACCAGGGAAGGCATGGGCCGCAGCATACGACCGCCCGTTCAGCGGGACTCGACCCAGTCCGCTTCGGGTTCGTTCGTTCACGATCACTTGCCGGTAGGACGGACCCCATGATCTCCTCCCTCGTCCTGGTCGATGACCCAGCACACCGGGAGCGGACGCGGTCGCGTCCTTTGCCCAGGCCTGGGTGTGGATGGCCGACCGCTTGGGTGCTATGCCGGCAGGAGGCTGGCCGCGTAGTGGGCGATGCCCTGTCCCCACCGGGTGACCTGGGCGGGCGGCAGGTAGGAGGTGCCGGCCGGCGTCTTCATGTCCGTCGGGAGGGCCACCCAGCGCTCGTGGCCCTGCGGGTCGATGAAGTACATGTCGGCGGAGTGGATGACGTCGGCGTCGGGCCCGGGGGCCGTGACGTCGATGCCGTAGACGTGCCAGGCCTGCCGTAACGCGGGCACCGTGCCGGTGAGGAAGTGCCAGTTGGCGAGGGCGTTCAGCCCCTGCTCGTCGGAGAAGGCGGCGGTCGACGCCCGATCGGTGTGGAACTGGTTCACGTTGATGGCCACCAGCTCGACCTGTGAGGCCCGGGCGCCCAGATCGGCGGCGGCGTCGACGAACTCGTGGGAGATGATCGGGCAGATGTCGGTGCAGTGCGGGTCCATGAAGTCGAGGACCACGACCTTGCCGCGAAGGGCCGCCAGGCTGATCGCCTGGCCTCGCTGGTCGGTGAACGAGAAGCCGGGCGCGACCTGGCCCTGGGCCGATGTCAGCCCCATGAAGTCGGCCAACGACCCCGACGTCCCCCCGTCGCTGACCGTCACCGGCGAGGTGGACCGGTGCTGGGCCACGGCCACGACCCCGACGGCCGCCAGCACGACGACGACCGCCACGGTGACGACGACCTGGCCTACCGACGGCTTGGGCAGGCGTCCGCCACCGCCGCCACCGCCGGGCCGGCCCCGCCCGCCTCGCCCAGGCGGGGGAGGCGCAGGGGGGCCCGCCGGTGCCTGGCGCGGCGGGCGCGGTTCGGTCGTCACGGACACGCCACCAGTCAAGCGCGGCCACCGGCGAGAGGGCACGTCGGCCCCGGGCTACAGCCGGGCGTACCAGCGCTCGGCGTGGGTGAGCCGGTGCCGCAGCTGCTCGACGGTCGCTTCGGTGATGCGCCGGATGCCGGCCAGGCGGTTCAGCTCGGCGTTGACCTTGGCGTGTGGCCAACCGGTGCGGTGCACCAGGTCACGGGCCAGGCCGGCGTTGGCGTCGCGCAGGTGCTGCTTCACCTCGCGGCGGGTGGCCGCCCCGGTCGGGCCATCGCCGTGGTCGCCACCGGCCAGGGCGGGCAGGTCGATGGTCAGCTCCGGGTCGTCGTCGCCGCTGTCGTGCAGATCATCGGCATCGTCAGGGTGCTCGCCGTGGTCGGCGTCGGTGGCCACCGCGGAGATGGCGGCGAACAGTGACAGCTGCCCGGCATCGGCGTCGGTGGCTCCCAGCGGCTGGTCGGGCACGGCGTCGCCGTCGAGGTGCGAGCCGCCGTCGCGGTCCCGGCGCAGGGAGTGGCGGCGCAGCTCGGCGATCTGGAAGGCCCGGGCCCGTAGCCGGGCCTCGTCGGGGATGAACAGGTAGGAGCGCTGCGAGGGCACGCCTGGCGTCCAGCGCACCAGCCGGCCTACGGCCTGCCGGAAGAACAGCTCGGTGGTGGTCGTGGTGGCGTACACCCCGACGCGCAGACGGGGGACGTCGACGCCCTCGGAGACCATGCGGACGGCGACCAGCCAGGGGTCGTTGCCCTGGGCAAACTGGGTGATGCGCTCGGACCCGCGCCCGTCGTCGGACGTGGCGATGACCGGACGAATCCCATGGCGCCAGGCCAGCGCAGCAGCGATGCCTCGGGCGTGGTCCTGATCGCTGGCGATCACCAGGCCGCCCGCGTCGGGGTGGGTGCGGCGTATCTCGGTCAGGCGGTCGTGGGCGGTGCGCAGCACGGTCGGCAACCAGTCCCCGTCGAGGGAGAGCGCGGTGCGCAGCCGTTGGTTCGCCCGCACCACGTCGACGGCGTCGTCGAAGCTGGCCTCGTGGAGGGAGCCGTCGGGAGCGCTCCACTCCATGTGGCCGTTGGTGCGAGGGAAGTAGACGGGACGCACGACTCGCCCGTCGGCCAGCGCCGACCCGTAGCCGTACTCGAAGTCCGGCCGGGCCTCGTCGAGCACGTAGTCCAGGAACGGGATGGCCCGGGTGTCGGATCGGAACGGCGTCCCCGACAACGACAGCCGCCGCCGAGCCGCCCCGAAGGCGGTCCGCACCGCCGTTCCCCAGGTCCGCTCGTCGCCAGCGTGGTGGATCTCGTCGAAGACCACCATGGCATCGGCGGCCAGGACCCGCAACACCGCCGCGCTGGTCGACACCTGCTGGTACGTGGTCACGATGCCGTGCATGTCCGCCGGCAGGGCCCCGTCGGCCGCCGACCACGACGGATCCAGGTGGACGCCGAACACGGCCGCGGCACGCGTCCACTGCACCTTCAGATGCGCCGTCGGCGCTACCACTACCAGCCGTCGTGGGCCACCGGGGGCAGCCATCACCCGGAGAGCGGCAGTGAGCGCGAACGTCGTCTTGCCCGCCCCCGGCGTGGCTACGGCCAGGAAGTCCGGTCCTGTGGACGCGGCGAAACGCTCGAGGGCCGCCTTCTGCCAGGGACGGAGTCGAACGGTACGGGTCACGGAGGAGGATGGAGCGGAGGGGGAGGGACGAGGTTCGAACCCTGCCCGTGTCGACTGGCCGCGCCGGGTCGTGGCGCGGAGACGGGTAGGCGGCCTCGACCAACCATATCGGCGACCGCCACTGCTGGAGGCAGGCTTCGACCCGGGCGCCGGTCGGGCACCAAGTTCGCGGGCGCCGAGTGCGTAGGGTCTGGGCTACGCATCGAACTGTGCGAACGTCTCCTATCCAGTCCGACCGGTCTAGAGGCATTCTGTTGCAAAGAGACAATGGTAGATCGGCTTCCGTCACGCAACTGATCTGGCCTCGTGCCGGCATCAGGCGCTTCCACGAGGTCGCACGGATTCCATCGAGGGCCTGCGGATGGTGGTCGTTCCTCATAGTGGCAATTCCGCTGGTAATCGGAGCGATCCGACTGGCGACGAGCCTTGATCGTCCGTTCACTTCTGGGGGAGACGACGCGTTCATAGAATTGAACGTTCGCGCCACCCTTTCACACGTGGTGGCGCTGGGGCCGTACTCGCGCTTCGGATGGCACCATCCCGGGCCCGTGCTCTTCTATCTCTTTGCGCCCCTCTACGCGTTGACGGGGGAGGGCTCTCGTGCGCTGTTCCTCGACTCTTGGCTCCTGAACGCTGGTTGTGCCCTCGCCACCGTTGTCGTCCTCAAACGCTTCGCCGGTGACTTGGCTGCGGTCGCGGGCGCAGGGCTGCTGACTGTCGGGCTGGCTGCCAATGGGTTCGACCGTCTCATCGATCCGTGGAACCCGTCGCTGCTGGCCGTGCCGGTGTTGTTGACCTTGGTGGCCAGCGCGGCCGGAGCCTGCGGGTCCCTGGGGGCGTTGTTCACCGCCTTTCTCGTCGGCTCATATGCCGTTCAGACCCACATCGCCACGGTACCCGTGGTCGTCGTATCAGTTCTGGCCGGGTGTGTCGGGTGCTTCTTGGCTCGCCGTACGTCGTCGACGTCAACTGCCACCAAGCGGACGGCTCTCCGTTTGGGAGGGATCGGCGTTCTCGTCTTGATCTGGGCCGGTCCAGTGATCCAAGAGGCCCGCCACCGCGACGGAAACCTCACGCTGCTGGCTCGCTTCTACCTTCACCCTCCCGCTGGTGCCGGCGAATCCCACCATGCCTGGACGCAGGTCGTGGGCGCGGTCACGAGCTACACGGCAACGGCCCCCTACGGTGTGCCCACCGATCTGCATGCGCATCTCGGACGTGTCCTCGTCTGCGTTGGATTGGGGCTGCTTGGGGTGGCCACTGCCGTGGCCGCGCGGCGGCGGGCTCCGTTCGCCGCGTGGATGGCGGCCGCCACACCTCTGGCGCTGATCACAACCATGATCTCGGCGTATAAGGTGATCGGCCCGCTGATGCCCTATCTGTTCTGGTGGACGGCGTTGCTCGGGCTCCCCGCGGTATTCGGAACCGTTGTGCTTGGCGCGACACTCCTGACGCAACGCCGCCGCGCCCACGCTCAGGCGCCAGCCCGGCCACAGAATACGATTGCGGGTCTCGTCGGCGTCGGCGCCACCACCGCCATGATTGTCTGGAGCGTTTCCATCATGAATAGTGCGGTGGCATCCTATCCGGACTCACCAGACGCCAGACACGTGGCTACCGCTATCGAGAAGGTTATCGGCCGCCCGACGCAACCACCATTCCTGTTGCGCATAGTGGCGGCCCAGTTCAGCGACGGACCGCTACTGGTCGTGCTGGCAAAAGCCCATTACCGCTATTCGGTCACCCCAGCACTCGATCTCTACTCGGGCGACGCGCCGAGCATCCCACGTGAGCGCACCTTTCTTCTCCAGCCGTCCGCGAATAAGCCACCCACCGGCGCCATCCTGGTCAAGACCGACGGGACACTGTCGGCCTATCTCCCTTAGCCCCAAGATCATCACAACTGTTGCGGCGCGGTTCCTGCTGCCCAGGTTCGAACCAGAACACCTTGGCGGAGAGGGAGGGATTTGAACCCTCGGACCCAGTTTCCCAAGTCAACTCATTAGCAGTGAGTCCGATTCGGCCGCTCTCGCACCTCTCCTTGACCACAACTGTAGCGCATAGGGCCTTGAGCTGGCCGCTGTCGATGAGCCGGTAGCCACAGGATACAGATCGGGACGCAGTGCGCTTCTCCCGGCATCGGGCGAGGGGCTACGTGGGGCTGGCCGGCTTGAGACCGAGCTGTTGAGCTGCGACAAGCATCCGCTGATCGTAGGTGACGACTTGGCGAAGGTCGGAGCCGATCAGCTGAGCGCTAACGAGGTGGATGGCGTCGAGCGACCGAAGGTCGGCAGGCATCAAAACTCCAGCTGCGCCGAGGATTCTGTCAGTGACCCGCATCATGTCGATCCGACCGAGCACGGAACGACCGCGAGCAATTCCGACGTCACCTTCTTGTAGGAGAGCGCGCAGCACCTCGGCGCGAGCAAGGGCGCTGGAGACCAACGGTCCGCGGCGGCGCAGATACCGCCGCAGGGCGGTGGACTCCGGCTCTTCGACCACGAGCCTTACGATCGCCGATGAGTCGAGGTAGGTCGCGGCCATCAGCGTTCATGTTCTCGCAGGCGTGCCAGGACCCTCGAAGGTGGCTCCAGGGCTCTTGAAGGGAGCGGTGCCGGGAGGACATCGAGGCTGCCGGTCGCGGCTTCCAGGTCGCCCGCGAGGCGCAGCACGAGCTCAACCGTGAGGCCCGCCAATCCGTGGCCCAGCTCGCCGAGCGGACCCACGCCAGCGAATCGACGGTCCGACGTCGCCTCGATTGTCTGATCACGACCGGTCACCTCCGCACCGTGTGCATCGTCGATGCGCCCCTATGTGGCTACCGACTTGACGCCAACCTGGCCATGAGCCTGCCGCCTTCGGCCATCGACACGGTCGGCCATGCACTGGCAGGCAACCCAGCCATTCACAGCCTCTTCGCCACCACGGGCTCGACAGACCTCCAGGCAGCCATCTTCTGCCGGAACCGCACCGATCTCTACCGGTTCATGACCCACACGCTCGGCCCGCTCGATTGAACGCCGTAGACGTCGCCGTGGTCGACCAGGCCGTGAAGCGGGCCGGCGTTCCCTATACCCCACCTCCCTGAACCACCGACGCACTCCTCGAACCCATCCAAAGGATCGGTGGCCACTAGCCGACTCACCCTCATTGGGCTCAGAGTCGAGTGTTGTGCCGGGTCGGCCAACGCAACAGTCCGCTCGAGTTGAGTCCCAGGGAGTGGTGTACGGGCGGGTGAGCTGAGGGGAGGGTCCCCCAGCGTCGACAGCCATCGCGTCAACCTCAAGGAGCAGTTCTCACACAACTACTTGAGGAGGATCACGATGACTGTCCCTTCCACTCTCGACGCTGGCGCCTGGTTTGGCAAGCACCTCGAGAGCGACGACGTCGACACCGATTTGCCGAGGGCGATGTTGCAGGCGTTCGCCGAGGCGTTGATGTCGGCGCAGGCGTCGTTGCAGTGCGGCGCCGGCTACGGGGAACGTTCCGACGAGCGGGAGAACTCCCGCAACGGTTACCGGCACCGCCCGTGGGACACCCGGGTGGGCACGATCGACCTGGCGGTCCCGAAGGTGCGCTCGGGGGTGTACTCGCCGGAGTTCCTGCTCGCCCCTCGCCGCCGGGCCGAACAAGCGCTGGTGGCGGTGGTGTGCCAGGCGTACGTGGAGGGCGTGTCCACCCGGCGCGTCGATGACCTGGTCAAGGCCATGGGCATCGAGGGCCTGTCCCGTTCGGAGGTGAGCCGCATGGCCGGCGAGCTCGACGGCGTGGTCGAGCAGTTCCGCAACCGGCCCCTCGACACCGGCCCCTACCGCTACGTGTGGGTCGACGCTCTCACCCAGCGGGTCCGCGAGGGCGGCCGGGTGGTCAACGTCTGCGCGGTGATCGCCACCGCCGCGAACGCCGAGGGGCGCCGGGAGATCATCGGGTTCGACATCGTCACCACCGAGGACACCGCCAGCTGGACCGAGTTCCTGCGCAGCCTTGTCGCCCGGGGTCTGTCAGGGGTGGAGCTGGTGATCTCCGACGCGCACGGCGGCATCAAGGCAGCGATCGCCCAGGTCCTCTCTGACGCCTCTTGGCAGCGGTGCCGGACCCATTTCATGGCCAACCTCGCTTCCCGGCTGCCCAAGGGGAACTGGCCGATGGTGGCCACGCTGGTGCGCTCGATCTTCGAGCAACCCGACCGTGACACCACCTGGTCCCAGCTCGGCGACGTCATCGACCGGCTCACCACCGCCGGGTTCGTCGACGCCGCCACCTTCGTGCTCGACGCCGCCGACGACATCTTGGCGTTCGCCGCCTTCCCGACCGAGCACTGGCCCAAGATCCGTTCCAACAACCCCCAGGAGCGGCTCAACAAAGAGATCCGCCGGCGCACCGACGTGGTCGGGATCTTCCCGAACCGGCGGGCGGTGATCCGCCTGGTCGGGGCCATCCTGGCCGAGCAGACCGACGAGTGGGCGATCGCCAAACGCTACATGAGCGTCGAGTCCCTCAAAACTGTCGCCAGCCATGAGCTCAGCCCGGCCGACCCCCGCCCCGCCATGGACGCCGCCGCTGGCTGACAACCACATCGCAATCCCACCAAAACGTCAAGCGGTCGTTGCATTCCTAACCGCCGCCGACCATACGCCCACGCCTATCCGTCAATCGGGCTTCACCAACAATGTCCTTTACAACCGTCCCCCAACTTGATATGTTGCACAAAACGAGCTGATCACCAACCCAATCAGCTCAGGTTGATGCGAGAACCGTCGGAAACCGACAGCTCGTACACCACCAGATGGGACTCAACCGTCCGCTCGGCGCCGGGACTTCGCAGAGGGATCCCTACCAGTCGCGCAGCACGGGCTGCGTAGGAGATGCCGATGATCGTGCCTTCGGATGACTGCAGCCGAGCGACCATCTGGCCCCATGGCTCCTCGCCAGCCCCATGCCGCGGCTCTTAGCTGGCGCGTTACAGCCGTTACGCTCGTCGCCTCCAGCTTCATCACCACGTCGTACAGCGCGTTGCTCGGACGACGATGCGCAAGCAACACGCCGAACAACGAGTTGTGCCGGTGCGATCAGTCTTGTGTCGCAAGGTCAGCGGTGGCGCAAACTCCGATGGCAGCCTACTTGTTGGTGCCGGCGGACCTGCGTTTGTAAACTTCAAGAAAGACGAACCCGATGGCGACCGCTATGGCGGCCACCACGATACCGCCAATGATCGAGGCGACCGCCGAGGCTCCGGTCGCGAAAGCAATGATGAAGTAGATCACTCCGACGACGAGGCCCCGGATTACAACACCGGTCATGGAGGTATTGATCTTCATGGCGTTAGTTGGACCTTTCTGGCTGCGACGCGCTGTCTACTCACGCAACGCGTCGGCTCCGATGCCGAGGACGATTGCCGCATCCAGGGGCAGGTCGGTTCGTTTGGCGTCCCGGTGGGGTGCGGCGCGCGCCGCGAGGCCGGCCGCCACGTAGTTGCCCGGAGCGCCGAGCCACTGGGTGAAGCTCCGCGCCTGCCGACTCGGGCGTAGACCGCGACTTGGAGCGCTAGCCCCTTCGCCCGCTGGGACAGCGTCGTGACCAGGTCTTTGTCTTCAACGTGCATATGGGTACCTCCGTAGGGGTCACCGGCTCGTCGCGTGGCTTCAGCCAGGATGAAGTTAGCAAACGGGCTTTCTATCGTAAAGTGGCAATCGTGGTGACCGATCCGCGAGGCCCGTCGCCCAGGGACGCCACCGAGATGCTCGGTGACCTGGCCCGGCTCCGTCGGCGCACGCGACGCTCGGTGGGCCGGCCATGGTTCCCGATGGTGCTCTTCGGGGTGGTGACCATGATCAGCGCGCCGTTGATCGTTGTGGCCGGCACGGCGGTGTTGGCGCCGCTGTGGTTGGTGGGAGGCGCAGCGGGGATGGTCCTGGCCCGCCGCCACAGCCGTCGCCGGGCGCAGCGCCACGGGGTGACCGGACATGGGCGCCGCGTATGGGGTGTTGCCGTGGCCATGTCGGTGGTCTGCGTCGCGGCGGGTGTCGTCGGTGGGATAACGAGCGGTCTGCCCGCCGGTGTCGTCGGACCGATCATCGTGGTGGGTGCTGGGTATCTGGCCCTCGGCTGGCTACAGCGTGACTTGGTGCCGACGATGGCGATCGCCCCCGGAGCGGCTCTCGCTGTCACCTTCGCGGCGGTCGGACTGAACGCCTGGATGATCGAGCTGACATTCGGAACCGGACTGGTGGTGGCCGGCATCGTCCTGCGCTCAGCGGAGCCGGCATCGTGACCCACCCCAGCCGGCAGCTTGACGACGCCGTCCATCAGCGCACCCGCTTGGGTATCCTCACCGTCCTGTGCGAGGGCGGCAGAGCCGATTTCTCCTATCTGCGCCGCACGCTCGAGCTAACTGACGGCAACCTGTCGCGCAACCTCAGCCGGCTGGAAGACGCCGGCTACGTGCGGGTTGAAAAGGTGGTCGAGGGCCGGCGCCCGCGGACTTGGCTCAGCGCCACGCGCGCCGGCCGCGCCGCCCTTCACGCCGAGGTCGCCGCCTTGCGGGACATCATCGGCCGGGTCGAAACCCCGGCGCGCCGCCAACCGGCCCGCCGTCCGCTGACTGGACCGGCGTAACCACCGAGCGATCGACAAACGGGCTCCTCGTGGGTCTGGGGAGGGTGCCAGGCGGGGCCCGGTATCCTCGCAAAACGGGCGCAGGAGCCGTCCGCCTCGTGGAGCCGCGATTCTCACTGGCATGCAGATCATCCTACTTGAAGTAGGATGACATTCGTGTGCCCATCGACCGACGCGCCAGTCGGCGGATAGCACACCGGCACCGCACCCTCTCAGGGGTCCTGCTGCGGAACAGCGTCGTACGCCGTCTACACGCGGATCATCCGCAGTGTGGGGTCGATCCGGGCGAGGTCGTCTGGGTCACTCGTGACCACAGCGTGGTGACGCTCCCGGGCGCATATGGCGACATGTACGTCGACGACATCGTTGTGACCGCTCGCCGCGCAGAGTGTCCCCACCGCTCGAGCGACACTCACGGTCATGATCGCAAGGTCGATGTCGGATGACTTGATCAACCGCGCCAAACGAACCTGCCGTGGGCCGCGCCATGCCTGGGCGACCACGCCAGCAGGAATGCAGATGGTTGTGCCACGCTGTCGCGCTTCGTCCAGGCGGCCCTGCATGATGACGGCCTTGCTGGGCTGGTCAAAAGCCAGGAGCGCACCGGTATCGAGCGTCAGCCCAGCGATCGAAGGTGGGCTCACCCGGTCATCCGGTCGCCTCGGTGGGGCGAACTGCCGAGCCCGATGGCGTCCATCTCGTCGATCACCTGTCGTCGCACCTCGTCGGGAACGGGCGTCTCGGCATGCCACGAGGCCAGTACCTCGTCCAGGCTCTCACGGTCTTGGTAGTCAGCCAGCGCCGTAGCCACGTAGGAACTGACCTGTCCTTCGCCCCCTGCTGAACGCTTGATCTTGTCGACGAGGTCGTCGGGAAGACTGACCGTAAGGCGCTTCATACGATCATCATACGCGGCCTGTTGGCGGATCGAGCGATGCTCGGCATTCGCACCTGTCCCGGTTGCGGGATCCTGCTCTGGGGCTATTCGGGGATCTGCGTCGACAGGCAAAAGGGGTGGCCCGCTGGGTCGAGGAGCACCCGCCAGCGATCCGGTGCTGGCTGCTCACTGGCTCGTGTCGCGCCAAGCCGGACGGCCTCAGCCTCCGCCACATCGAGATCATCGACGGCAAGGTCGAGGTGGATCTGCTTGGGAGCACGGCCGTCAGGCCAGGTCGGAGGCTGATAACCCTCGACCTGCACGGCGGCAAGCCACCCCCGGTCGGTCTTGACCGCGACGAACGTGTCGCTCGTGAAGGCGACCTCGCCGCCGAGTAGCTCAGCCCAGAACGCTCCCAGGGCGCTTGGGGAGGAGCAGTCAAGAGCTACGGAGCCAAGGCGAGCGACGGCCATGGCTCTGACCGTAGCCCCTCACTTCTCGACCTCGTTCTCGAAAGGGATCCCCATCCCACGATGGCGATCCCCTTCCCGGTGCTCCACGGTAGGCCGGAGTGCTCCGCCTCGTCGCGCAGGGTCTCAGCGACGCCGAGGTCGCTCAACAGCTGGCCTTGAGCGAACGCACCGTTCACGCCCATCTACGCAACATCTACGCCAAACTTGGCGTCAAAGGACGCACCGCCGCGACTCGGTTCGCAGTCCAGCAACACCTGGTATAAGCCGGCAGCGGCGCCCCCTCTGCCGCCCCCAGGAGGTACGCCCAGGAGGCGACCTCGGACCCAGCGGCCGATGCGCTCTGCGCGCACTCGCCCGCACCGGATCGATACATTCTGGGGTCAACAAACCAGCACTGGCGCCAGTTTGCCGACACCAGAATGCCCCGGTCGCCCGCCGTTGAAGCGGGCGGTGAGGTGGCGGCGGTGACCGGATCCGGGCGGCGGGCGGTAGAGGACCCGGGGGAGTCGAAGGCCAGGATGATGCCGTGGCGGAGCACGGCGATGGGCGTCCCGACCGAAAGGGGTCCGAGTCCTCAGCGTGTCGGGCAGGATCTAGGCATGCATGTCCCTGCGAAAGTCGACTACGGCCTTCGGGCGCTTCTTTCCTTGGCGGTGGCGGAGGCTCCTCGGACCGCCGAGGTGCTCGCAGCGGAACAGGGCTTGCCGTCACGGTTCTTGACTGTCATCCTTGCCGATCTCAGGCGTGGCGGCATGGTGGCGAACCAGCGCGGGACGGAGGGCGGATACCGATTGTCGCGACCGCCTGATGAGATCACGGTCGCGGACGTCATCCGAGTGCTCGACGGGCCGCTTGCTGCGGTGCGTGGGCTACGACCGGAGGCGACGCAGTATGAAGGTGCGGCCGAGCACCTCCAAGAGGTCTGGGTTGCCGTACGCTCCAGCCTGAGGCAGGTGCTCGAGAACGTCACCCTGGCCGATGTGGCGTCGGGGAAACTGCCGAAGAAGGTGGAACGCCTGACCACTGACCCCGATGCGTGGAGGCCACACTGACACCGTTCGGATCGTGCGTTGCCGCGCCGCGACCCACCGTGCCGAGCGCGCCGAACTGCTGCTCGGTGACGTAGGGACCTCTACTGTTGCTCCATCGTATCCATTGAGCCTAGTGAGTTGACAAACATGATGTAGCAAGTCAAGAATATCGCCGATGCTCATCCCCTCTCGACGACCATCCCGTACGGTCAGGCGGCTGCGCGCTGTCAGCGCGGTCCTCTCGGTCTCTCTGGCCCTGGCGGCGTGTGGCTCCAGCCGCGCAGGGGCCACGCGGAAGACGTCATCTGGCGACCCGGGCTCGGTGAGCGGTTCGGTGGACCTGGTGGCCTATTCAACGCCCAAGCCGGCATACGCCGCGCTCATCAAGGCCTTCCAAGCCACCGAACAGGGAAAGCACGTGACCTTCACGCAGTCGTACGGGGCATCTGGGTCCCAGGCGACATCGGTGACTTCGGGGCTGCCAGCCAGCGTGGTCAACTTCTCGACCAGCCTCGATATGGACAAGGTGGTGAAGGCGGGTGACGTTGCCGCTTCGTGGGCGAACGGTCCGACGAATGGCATGGTGACGAACTCGATCGTGTCCTTCATCGTCCGCAATAAGAACCCGAAACACATCGAGACCTGGTCGGACCTGGTCAAACCGGGCATCTCTGTCATCACCCCCAACCCGTTCAGCTCGGGCAGCGCCAAGTGGAACCTGGTGGCTGCCTACGGGGCAGAGCTGGCGCTCGGGAGCTCGAAGACCCAAGCCACCGCGTACCTCACCCAGTTCCTCAAGCACACCACTGCCCAACCCGACAGCGCGAGCAACGCCTTGCAGACCTTCCTGTCGGGCCAAGGCGACGTGCTTGTCGACTACGAGGACGACGCGCTCTACGCCCAGCGGCACGGAGAGCCGATCTCGGTCGTCACCCCGCCGGAGACGATCCTCATCCAGAATCCGATTGCCGTCACCACCCACGGATCCAGTTCTGCCGCGGCCAAGGCGTTCGACGCCTTCCTGCTCTCCCCGGCCGGTCAGAACATCTGGGGCCAGCAGGGGTACCGTCCGGTCCTGCCGAACGTGGCGGCCCAGTTCACGTTCCCCACGCCGCAGAAGATCTTCACCATCGCCAGTCTCGGAGGTTGGACGAACGTGAACACCACGTTCTTCAATCCCGAGACCGGGGTGGTTGCCAAGATCGAGCAGGGCCTCGGCGTCTCGACCTCGAGTGGCTGAGATCCCCGCTCCTGGCGGAGTCACCCATGGCGTTCGCCGACCCTCCGAGCGAGGGTCGGCGCTGGTCCGTCCGGCGGCTCCTGGCCCGACTGTGCTTCGTAGAGCCCTTGGGCGGTTGGGTGGCCCGACCCTTGCCGTCACCTACCTGAGCCTGCTGGTGCTCCTACCCATCGCCGCGGTCGTGACCAAGTCATTCAGCGGTGGTCTCGGGGCCTTCTGGCAAGCGGTCAGCCAGCCCGAGGCCGTCGCGGCCCTGAAACTGACCCTGGTGTGCTCACTCATCGTGGCCGCCGTCAACTCCCTCGCCGGCCTGCTCATTGCCTGGATGCTGGTCCGCGACGAGTTCCCAGGCAAGCGACTGGTCAGTGCTGTCATCGACCTACCGTTCGCCCTGCCCACCGTGGTTGCCGGGCTCACGCTGCTGACCCTGTACGGGCCGAGCAGCCCGTTCGGTATCAACGTGGCCGGCTCGCGCATCGGCATCCTGTTCGCCCTGGCCTTCGTCACGCTGCCGTTCTGCGTCCGCTCGGTGCAGCCGGTCCTGGCCGAGCTGGATCGGGAGACGGAAGAGGCTGCGGCATCGCTCGGAGCCTCGCCGGCCGGTGTCGCCCGCCGGGTCATCCTTCCCAGCATCGCTCCGGCCATGCTGGCTGGCGGCGGATTGGCCTTCGCTCGCGCCGTCGGGGAGTTCGGATCGGTCGTGCTCATCTCGGGGAACGTGGCATTCAAGACCCAGGTGGCATCATCGTGGATCTACAGCCTCTCCCAGAGCGACGCGTTCGGCGGGGCCGCTGCCATCTCCGTGGTGCTGATCGCCATCGCCCTCGTGGTGCTGGCAACCATCGGCGTGCTACGACGACACTTCGACATGCGGGGGGCGCCATGACGGGGCGGTGGCGCTGGCCGGTCCGGGTCATGGCCCTGGGCTACCTGGCGCTGCTCGTGGTCGTCCCGGTCGGCTCTGTCTTCTATCGAGCGTTCCAGCACGGCCTCCTGGCCGCCTGGCACGCCGTCACCACGCCTGACGCCCTCCACGCGCTCTCGCTCACGCTCCTCGTCGTTCTCATCGCGGTGCCTCTCGACACCGTCTTCGGCGTCGGCGTTTCGCTGATCCTCGCCCGGCGTCGCTTCCGCGGCGCCTGGCTCCTCGACGCGTTCGTCGACCTCCCCCTCGCCGTCTCCCCTGTCGTGGTGGGCCTGTCACTCGTCCTCGTCTACGGCAAGACCGGCTGGTTCGGCAATTGGCTGGCCGCCCGAGGCATCGAGGTGATCTTCTCGACCCCTGGCATCATTATGGCCTCCGCCACGGTCGCCCTTCCCTACGTCGTGCGAGAGGTGCTACCGGTGCTCCAAGAGATTGGCACGGAGCAAGAGGAGGCCGCGGCCACGCTCGGGGCGTCCCCGGCCGCCGCGTTCCGTCGCATCACCTTGCCGTCGATCAGGCGGAGCCTGGCCTACGGCGTCACGCTCACCACCGCCCGGGTCCTCGGAGAGTTCGGCGGAGTCGTCGTCGTGTCCGGTGCGATCGCCGGGCGGACCGAGACGTTGACCCTGTTCATCCAGGACAGCATCGAGAACCTGAACCCCGTCGGCGCCTACGCCGGCGCGGTGATCCTCGCCCTGCTGGCCCTGGTCGTCCTGGTCGTGCTCGGCACGGACAACGAAGGAAAGGAACGCAGATGGCGATCACGATTCGATCCGTCTCCAAACGATTCGGAGACGCTGTCGCTCTCGACGACGTCAGCCTCGATGTCCCTGATCGATCGCTGACCGCCCTGCTCGGCCCCAGCGGCGGGGGCAAGTCCACCCTGCTTCGCGTGGTGGCCGGCTTGGAGGCACCCGACACCGGCACGGTAGAGATCGACGGCCGCGACACCACCGGCATACCTGTGCGTGAACGGGGTGTCGGGTTCTGCTTCCAGCACTACGCGCCCTTCCGCCATCTCACGGTGCGCCGGAATGTGGCCTTCGGGCTGGAGGTGCGGCGGCGGCCCAAGGCGGAGATCCGCCGCAAGGTGGACGAGCTGCTCGAGTTGGTGAAGATCGCTCATCTCGCCGACCGCTACCCGTCGCAGCTCTCGGGAGGCCAACGCCAACGCATGGCATTGGCCCGGGCGTTGGCCATCGAACCAAAGGTGCTCTTGCTCGATGAGCCGTTCGGCGCGCTGGACGCCCAAGTTCGCCAGCAGCTCAGGATCTGGCTACGCGAGCTCCACGAGAAGATCTCCGTCACCACCGTCCTCGTAACGCATGACCAAGAGGAGGCTTTGGAGGTCGCGGATCGGCTGGCGATCATCAATGCCGGCCGACTGGAACAGGTCGGGAGCGCGGCCGAGGTCTATGACCATCCCGCCAGCGAGTTCGTGTTCAAGTTCCTCGGCCCAGCGACCCTGTTCAACGGCGAATGGGTCCGTCCCCATGACCTGGTCGTCCATCGCGACGCCGGCCTCGGCGGACAAGCAGCATCGGTAGAACGGATCACCCACCTCGGCTTCGAGGTCCGAGTCGACCTGCAATTCCCCGGAGGCGCCACGACCTGGGTGCAGCTCGCCCGGGGTGCAGCGAACGAGCTCGGCTTCCACGCCGGCGATCATGTCTGGGTCACCCGGTCAAGCGGCAAACAGACGGAGCCAGCCCCTGCCGGGTCGCCTAGGTGGCCTGAGCCGGAGCTGGTTCGACCGGCCAGGCGATGACCGGCCCCTGGGCGCGGGCGACGACATCACCGCCCACGGGGAGGGTGTCGTCGCCGCCGACCCGGATGATCAGATCGGGGAGTCCGTCGGCCCGGGCGTGGACCACGGTCTCGTGGCCCTGATAGCTGCGGGCGGTGACCGTGGCGGCCAGGCCGGCTCCGTCGGCGGCCAGCCTCATCTGCTCGGGACGGACGAGGACCACGACCTCCTGGCCGGCGGCTATCGGGGTCGGGCCGTCGAGGGGCAGGGAGCCGAGGGCGGTCTCCACCGCACCGCCTGACGAGGTGACCCGCCCGGGGAGGAGGTTGGCGTCGCCCAGGTAGGCGGCGGTGAGCGGATCGGGCGGCGTGCGGTAGAGCGTCTGGGGGGAGTCGAAGGCCAGGATGGTGCCGTGGCGGAGCACGGCGATGCGCGTCCCGACCGAGAGGCCCTCGTCCCGGTCGTGGGTGACGAGAAGGACAGTCGTCCCGCTGCGGGCCAGGATCCCGAGCACGTCCGCCCGCACCTGCGCTCGTAACCCGGGGTCCAGCGATGAGAACGGCTCGTCGAGGAGGACGGCGGCGGGCCGGATGGCGAGCGCCCGGGCCAGGGCGACGCGCTGCTGCTGGCCACCGGAGAGCTGGTTGGGGTAGCGCCCGGCCAGGCCGCCGAGCCCGACCATCTCGAGCAGATCGGCCAGGTCGCGGTCGCGCCGCGACGATCGGGGTCGGCCGAATGCGACGTTGGCGGCGACGTCGAGGTGGGGGAAGAGGGCGCCGTCCTGGGCGACCCACCCGAGCCGGCGCTGCTGGGCCCGCACCCAGGTCCTGGGCCCGTTGACCAGCCTCCCGCCGATGCGGATCTCGCCGGCGCTCGGGCGCTCGAAGCCGGCGACGGTGCGCAGGAGCGTCGTCTTGCCGCTGCCCGACTCGCCGACGAGCACGGTCAGCTCCCCGCTCGCCACCACCAGGTCGACGTCGTGGAGGACGGCCGTCGACCCGTAGGAGACGGTCACGCCGTGCAGCTCGATGTCGGTCACGGGATCGGTACGGAACCGATGTTCACAGTGCCCGTTATGGCCGGAGCTCCGGTCCGGCGGCGGGCACTCTTGCGAGCGTCGGGGTCGAACCACCGGCTGAGCAGGTAGCTGGGTCCGACGGCGATGGCCACCATCGCGGCCGCGTAGGGAGCGGCGGCGCCGTATGAGGTGTTGGTCTGGTAGGCCCAGAACTGGGTGGCCAGCGTCCGTACCCCGGTCGGAGCCAGGACCAGGGTGGCGGTCAGCTCGGTCACCGCCGAGAGCAGGACCAGGCAGAACCCGGCGGCCAGGCCGGGAGCCATGAGGGGGAGGGTGACCCGAGCGAACGTCGACGCCGTCCCCGCCCCGAGCGCGTGGGCGGCCTCCTCGATGCGCACGGGGACCTGGGCGAGCGACTGGCGGACGCAGACGAAGGCCAGCGGGAAGAACAGGATGGCGTAGGCGACGACGAGGAGCGGTGCCGTCTGGTAGAGGCCGGGCAGGTGGTGAATGCTGAGCGACACCAGGCCCAGGCCGACGACCAGGCCGGGGAGGCATTCAACGAGGAAGGGGCTGGAGCCGAGGACCGATCCGAGCGGGGCGCGCCGGACCGCCGCCCAGGCGACCGGCACGGCGGCGGCGGTGGCGAGCAGGGCGGCCGGCGCCGCATAGCCGAGGGTATGGGCCAACGCCGACCACAGGCCGGTGCCGGGCACGGTGGAGCTGTGGCTGGCCGCCAGCCAGTACACGATGGTGCCCACCGGGACACCGACCGCCGCCGCCACCAGCATGGTCAGGCCGGCCAGCGAGGGCAAGGTGGCCCGACCCAGCGGGTAGCGGACCGGCGCGCGAGTCGGTTGGGTGCCAGGCGTCGAAGCCCGGCGCCGCCGGCCGGCGAACCCCTCCCCGGCCAGGGTGATCACCCCCAGGAACACGACGAGGGTCGCCAGCGTCGACGCGGCCGGCGAGTCGAAGGCCAGCTGGAACTCCACGAAGATCTCGGTGGTGATGGTCTGGAACCGCAGGATCTCGAAGGCGCCGTACTCGGCCAGGACAGCCAAGACCACCACGAGCGCGCCGCCGGCGACCGCCGGTCGCAGGACGGGGGCGACGACGCGAGCCCAGGCCGACCACGATCCGGCCCCGAGGCTGTGAGCTGTCTCCTCCAGCGCGGGATCGCATCGACGGAGCGCGGCGGAGACGGGAAGGTAGACGAAGGGGTAGAGCCCGAGGCTCATGACCAGCACGGCGCCGCCGAGCCCGTGCACGGCCGTCGTCGCCGAGCTCCATGCGTACCCGGCGATGAAGTCGGGTATGGCGGCCGGCAGGACGAGGAGCACCTGCCAGAGCCGCCGCCCCGGCAGGACGGTGCGTTCGGTCAGCCAGGCGGCGCCGGTGCCCAGCGCAACGCAACACAGGGCAGTGAGGACGGCCAGCTCGACGGTGTTGACCAGGAGCACGCCGACGAGAGGCCGCCACAGCAGGCTCCCAACCCGGCCGACGCCGAGCTGCCCGGCCTGGGCCAGGAGGAACGCAACGGGGGCGAGCAGTCCGAGGGCGACGGCCAGGCCGACGGTGCTGACCGGCCATCCCCGCCGGCCCGGTCGGGGCAGGAGGCCCCCCGTCGTCGTCTGCAGGCTCAGAGGATTCCCGCTTGGCGCTCGAGCTGGAGGGCGAGTGAGCCGTCCCCGAGATCTGCGGGTGTGATGGCTGATGGCTGCAGTTGGTCGAACGGCCGGAGGACGGGGGCGCCGGCCACGCCGGATCCGAGCGGGTACTCGTAGCTGTCGCTGGCGGCAAGGGTCTCCTCGCCCCGTTTGCTGGTGAGGAACGCCAGGAGCTCCTGGGCGGCGGCCTGATGCTTGCTGGAGCGCAGCACGGCGGCACCCGAGACGTCGCGGACGAACCCGGGGTCGCCGGGTGTCAGGTAGCTCACGGCCGAGTGCATGTTGGCCACCCCGTCCTCCTTGGCCAGCCGGAACCAGTAGTAGTGGTTCTCGATGCTCAGTGCCGAAGCACCGCTGTTGACCGCGGCCGTCACCGTCTCGTTGTCGGGGTAGATGCGGTTCCCGGCGTTGGCTTTCAGGGCTTTGAGCCAGGCGACGGCCGCGGCGTCGCCCCGAGCCTTGGCGATGGAGATGACGACGGGTTGCAGGTCGGTCTCGGTCGGGGCGAACCCGAACTTCCCGGCCCACCGCTTGTCGGCCAGATCGAGGGCAGAGGTGGGCAGCTCGCTCGGACGCAGGATACGGGTGTTGTACACCAGGACGGTGATCCGGGCCGAGACCCCGACCCAGTTCGCGGTGGGCGAGTTGTACTGGCTCGGGGTCTGGGCGAGCGTCGATGCGTCGACGGTGCCGAGCACGCCCTTCTCGCGCAGTCGTTCCAGGGCGGGCGTGTTCTCCGTGTACACCACGTCGGCCGGTGACGCTGCGCCCTCCTGCAGGATCTCCTGCACCAGCGTGCCCTCGCTGTCACTGCGGACCCGCACCTTGATGCCGGTCTGCTTGGTGAAGGCGGCGGCCAGGGCCGCGGTGGTCTGGTCGTGTTGGCCGTTGTAGAGGGTGATGGTGTTGGCGCCCGACGTCGATCCGCACCCGGCCAGTCCGAAGCCGACGCAGGCGGTCAGCAGGCCGATCGAGATCCGTGTGAGGGCGCTTGGGCTCCACATATAAGGTATGCCTAACAGTATGAGCCGGGAAGTGCAAGTCCGGCGGTGTGCACGCCGGGACGTCTTATCCGGGAGGTGCCGTCTCTGGCTCGCTAACGTCTGCTCGTGGCCGAGCGCGACGTGGCGTCCCCCGCCAGGCGGCGGGTCCCTCGCGGCGCAGTGGTGGTCGCCCTGCTGGGCGTCGCCTGGTTCCTCTTCGGTGCCGCCGGTGGCCAGTTCCAGGGCAAGCTCAGCAGCGTCCAGAAGAACGACAACGCCGCCTACCTGCCGAGCTCGGCGGAGTCGACCAAGGTGGACACCGAGTCGCAGCAGTTCCAGAGCATCCAGACCATTCCCGGTTTCGTCGTCTACCAGCGGGCTGGTGGGTTGACCGCGGCCGACCGCTCGAAGATCGCCACCGACGCCTCGACGGTGCGGACGTTGCCCGGTGTCGCAAGGGACCAGGTCAAAGGGCCGGCCTATGCCGCCGACGGTGCCACGGCCAGCCTCACCGTGCCGTTGGTGGGCAAGCAGGGGTCGGTCAGCGTGCAGGGGAACACGCTCGTCACCGTCGAGAAGCGCGTGCTGGCCACCGCTCGGGCCGGGGCACCGACCGGCCTGGCCATCCACAGCGCCGGCCCGGGCGGCCTCCTGGTGGCGTTCATCGACTCGTTCAGCGGCATCGACGGGACGCTGCTGCTGGCCGCCGGCCTGGTGGTTATCGCCATCCTGCTGATCGTCTACCGCAGCCCGGTCCTGTGGTTCTTCCCCTTGTTCAGCGCCGTGCTGGCGTTGGGGGCCGCCGCCCTGGTCATCTACGAGCTGGCCAAGCACAACGTGCTCACCCTGAACGGGCAGAGCCAGGGCATCCTGTCGGTCCTCGTGCTGGGCGCCGGCACCGACTACGCGCTGCTCCTGATCAGCCGCTACCGCGAGGAGCTCCACAATTACGACAGCCGGGTGGAGGCCATGGTCAAGGCATGGCGACGGGCGGCGACGGCCATCGGCGCGTCGGCGGCCACGGTCATCCTCGGCCTGCTGTGCCTCGGCTTCGGTGAGCTGAACTCCGACCGGAGCCTAGGGCCGGTGTGTGCCATCGGGATCGCCTGCACGGTCGGCGTGATGCTGACTTTCCTGCCGGCCTTCCTGGTGTTGATCCCGCGAGGCGTGTTCTGGCCTCGGATCCCGCGTGTCGACCGCC
The DNA here is from genome assembly GCA_965276635.1 of Acidimicrobiales bacterium. Lineage (GTDB taxonomy): Bacteria > Actinomycetota > Acidimicrobiia > Acidimicrobiales > Palsa-688 > CBDIBC01. The sequence continues at coordinate 1,580,019 of CBDIBC010000005.1, forward strand.
AGGGCGATCCGGTCGAGCACGGGGTGTGGAGCCGCTTCGCCCGCGACCTGGTCCGCCGGGACCGGGTGGCGTGGATCGTCACGGCCGTGGTGCTGCTGGTCTGTGTCGGCGGTCTGACGACCCTGAAGACAGGCGGGCTGTCGACCGCGCAGAGCTTCACCAACCACCCGGACGCGGTCGTGGGACAGCGGATCTACGACGCCCACTTCGCCCAGGGCAGCGGCGCGCCCGTCGAGATCACCGCCGCGACCGGAGCGATCCCCGAGGTCATCGCCAACGTCGCCAAGATCCCCGGTGTCTCGACCGCTCCGGGGTCGGTCTGCGTAGAGCCGGACTACGCCAAGCTGGCGCAGCTCTCCGCGTCGGCGTCACTGCCGTCTGCCGGCGCCGGGTGCCTCCCCGCCGAGCTGGCTGTGAACCCCCACGAGGGGCGCCTGCTGGTGAACGCCACCTTGGATGCCAGCTACGAGAGCCCGGCTGCCTACGCCGCCGTGCATCGGATCCGCACGGCGGTCCACGCCATCCCGGGGGCGGCGGCGCTCGTCGGCGGATCCAGTGCCATCAACCTCGACACCCAGCAGGCGTCGCGTCACGACCGGAACCTGATCATCCCCATCGTCCTGCTGGTCATCCTGGTCGTCCTCGGCCTCCTCCTGCGGGCTGTCCTGGCTCCCGTGCTGTTGATCCTGACGGTTGTCCTCTCGTTCACGGCCACGCTCGGGGTCTCTGCCCTGGTGTTCAACCACGTGCTCGGGTTTGCCAACGCCGATCCGGCGTTCCCGTTGTTCGCCTTCGTGTTCCTGGTCGCGCTGGGGGTGGACTACAACATCTTTCTCATGACGCGGGTTCGAGAGGAGAGCCTTCGGCGCGGGACCCGTTCGGGGGTGCGTCGGGGTCTGGCGGTGACGGGAAGCGTCATCACCTCGGCGGGGGTGGTGCTGGCCGCCACCTTCGCCGTGCTCGGGCTCCTCCCCCTGGTGTTCCTGGCCGAGATTGGCTTCGCGGTCGCCTTCGGCGTGCTGCTCGACACCGTGGTGGTGCGGTCCATCCTGGTCCCCGCCCTGGCCCACGATGTCGGTGATCGCATCTGGTGGCCGTCGCGGCTGGCCCGCGGCCCCGCGTCGTGAGCCACCCCTCGGTCGACTCGATCGACCTCACTGACTACGCCATCTACCGCCACGGCTTCCCCCACGAGGTGTTCGCCGCGTTGCGTCGGGAGGCGCCGGTCTGGAGGCACCCGGACACCGAGGTGCTCCGCCAGGGCGAGGCCGAGCCGTTCTGGGTGCTGTCCCGCCATGCCGATCTGCGGATGGTCAATCGCGACAACCAGACCTTCACCGCGTTCGATGGCGCCCAGATCCGGGACAGCGCCGCTGATCGCAAGGGCCGGATGCTCATCACCATTGACGGCAAGCCCCACACCCGGCTGCGTCGCCTGGTGTCGCGAGGCTTCACGCCGCGCATGCTCGACACCCTGGGAGGGCCATCTGCGCTGGCGTACGGACCGGATCCTCGACGCAGTCTCCCAGCGCGCCGGCGCGGTCGATTTTGTCCGGGACGTGGCCGAGCTGTTGCCGCTCCATGTCATCGCCGACATCATTCAACGAACAGAAGCGCCGGGCCCCGGTGAACGACATCTGGTCGGTGTTGGTCCAAGCCGAGGTGGTGGACGACGACGGGACGCCGACGCGCCTGACCGACCACGAGTTGGACCTGTTCTTCTTCCTGCTGGCGGCGGCCGGCTCGGAGACCACGCGAAACGCCATCTCCTACGGGATGCTGACGCTCATCGAGCATCCGGCACAGCTGGCCCGGCTGCGGGCGGATCCGGCGCTCATGGACACCGCGGTCGACGAGATCCTGCGCTGGAGCTCCCCGGTCAGCTACTTCCGCCGGACGGCGACAACTGACGTGGCGCTGGGCGGCGAGACGATCCGCGCCGGTGACCTCGTCACCTTCTGGCATCCCTCGGCCAACCGCGACGAGCACGCGTTCGTCGACCCGTCGACCTTCGATGTCGGGCGCCGACCGAACGACCATGTCACCTTCGGGGGCGGCGGACCGCACTTCTGCCTCGGGGCCACCCTGGCCCGACGAGAGATCCGGGTGATGTTCGAGGCGCTCCTGGCCCGTTTCGGCTCCTGGTCTGTGACCGCGGACCCGACGTGGGCGGTGCCCGGACCGCTGGTCACCGTGGTGTGCTCGCTCGACTCCCTGCCGGCCCGGTTCGCCTGAACCAGCCGGCCTTTCAGGCGTGGGCCGCCGACCACCGATCGGGGTTGACGAGGAACGACCGGGGTGCGTCGCCCAGGGCCACCTCGACATGCAGCGCCCGGCCGGTGTCGGGGTCGAGATAGGTGCGGAACACCACGTCAGGCCCGGTCTCGTCCCAGCGCCGCTCGGTGATGACCGGGCAGCCGTCCGTCCAGTGGTCGGGCGCCACCGCGAGCAGGGCACCGCTCGCCTCGGACACGGCCAGGGCACCGCGCTGGACGACGCCTGGATAGAGCGGCTGGCCGGGGTCGCTCGGCGTGGGGGCCGACGCCACGTCGACCGGCCGGGGCGCCGGTGCAGCCCGGCGGAGCCTGTCGGCCCGGATCTCCGCCCGCCGCTGCCGGGTGGACGGCTCGTCGACGATCCCGTCCGCCAGCAGCCGCACTCCATAGACGGCATCGGCGGACTCGCGGTCGAACCGGTCATCGTTGACATCGGCGGCGACCTCGTGGGGGTCACGCTCGAGCGGGTCGCCGAAGCCGCCGCAGTTCGGCAGGCGGATCTGGAACCACTCGTCGTCGCCGACGTGGACCCCGCTCACGTTGACGTCGACCATGGTGGCCGAGCCGTCGGCCCGGTGTACGAGGAACTCGGCGCATGCGCCCGGCTGTCCGCCGGCCAGGCCGTTGAGCGGGAGCCACCGGCGCATGCCGAACAGCGTCCCCGACATCGCCGGGATGCCGTGGGTCCTGAAGCTGAACTGGTTGCCGCCGCCGGCCCGGTTCGTGCCGGCGCCGTCGGCTCCGGCCCGGGTGCGTCGCTCCAGGAACAGGAGCGGGAACCACGATTCGAGGACCTCGACGTCGGCGAACGCGCCGCGCGCTGCGCTGCCGACCGCGCTCATCATCAGGTCGCGTCCGTCGCGACCGCCGCCGGCCGGTCCGCCGACCCAGTTGCCGTCCAGGGCGATGAAGGCGTCGGCGGTCCCGTCGGGGAGGGCCCAGGACCAGACCTGGTTGCCGATCGCCGAGTCCCCGCTGGGGCCGGACATGTTCCTCCTCGCCGGCGCGTCGGGGGAGGATCCGAGCGCCAGGTGGACAGCGGCCAGGGCGACCGTCGACGCGTTCAGGCCGACGTGCATGTGCGCCGCGCCGATGGGGGCGGGCGGCTTGCAGTTGACGATGGTCCCGTCCGGGCAGCGCAGCTCGAAGACGGCGAAGATGCCTTCGTTGTAGGGCAGGTCGGGCGCCAGGAAGTTGGCCAGCATCACGCCGAGCTCGCTGGCGATGATGTACGGCTTGGAGTTGAAGAAGTGGTCGGTCTGGGCTGACGCGCCCGCGAAGTCGAAGGTCATCCGACCGCCGTTGACGGTGAGCGTGCAGGGGATCTCGTAGAAGTCCCGGTCGAACTCGGTCCACGATGTCGTCCGGTAGGTGCCGTCGGCGATGCGCTCCACCCGCCGGTGCAGCTCCTCCTCGGTCAGCTCCCGGATGGCGGCCAGGCTCCGCTCGAAGGTGTCCACGCCGACCGCGTCGACGATGGCCGAGACCCGCTCGTTGGCGAAGTGGCATCCGGCCACCAGGCCACGCAGGTCCATCTCGACCAGCTTGGCCAACCGGACGTTGCTGCGGAAGATGTCCCAGACGTCGGTGACCTCCTCGCCGCCACGAAAGAGGCGAACCGGCGGTACCCGCAGCGCTTCCTGGTAGCACTCGGTGGCGTGCGGGGCGAAGGACCCCATCACCATGCCGCCCATGTCCATCATGTGGGCGGAGATGCCGACCCAGGCCACCAGCCGGCCGCCCAGGTGGACTGGTCGTTGCACCATGACGTCCTGGGGGTGCAGGCCGCCACCGTTGTGGGGGTCGTTCGAGATGAAGACGTCACCGGGCCGGATCGTGTTGCCGTGCCGGCTGATGGTGGAGCGGACGGCGTGGGCGGCCGCCCCAAAGTGGTACAGGACGGTCCCCGCGCCCAGGATGAGCGCGCCGGCGGCGTCGAGCAGGGTGACCGAGTAGTCCTTCGACTCGGTCACCGCCGGTGAGACGGCCGTGTGCTCGACGGCCAGCGCGGCCTGCTCGGCCACGGCTTCCAGTCGGGTGCGGAGGATCTCCAGCTCGATGGGGTCGATGTTGCTGGTCATCGGTGGACCTCCATGACGAGCGTTCCGTAGGCGTCGACGGTGCCGCACCCTCCGGCCGGCACCCAGATGGTGGTGTCGCGACCGTCGATGACGGCGGGGCCGGCGACCGTGTGGCCGGGTTCGAGGGTCGTCCCGTCGTAGGCGGCCACCGGCTGGCGGCCTTCGGGGCCTCGCTGCATCTGCAGGGACCGTTCGGCGACCGGTGTGGCGGCCACCGGATCAGGGGAGCGATGACCGTCCCGGGGCCGGAGCTCGGCGTGAGGGGTGGCGCCGACGCCGACGGCTCGGATGGCCACCACCTCGATCGGGGCACCGAGCACCATGGCCCCCTGCCCGTACCGCTTGGCGTACTCGGCTCGAAAGGCGCGCAGCAACGTGTCGGCGGCCGCGGTGTCGAACGGTCCGAGGGACAAGGGGATGGTGAGGTCGAAGGTCTGCTTGGCGAAGCGAAGGTCGGCCTCGAAGCTCACCGTCTGGGCGGCGGCGGCGATGCCATCGGCGGCGAGATCGGCCCGCACGGCGGTGGCTAGCTCGTCGGTGATCCCGTCGATGAGCCTGCCCTCGATCGGGAAGCGGAATGACACCGAGCGGAGGCGCTCGCGGCGGACGTCGGTCGTGGCCGCGCCGAATGCGGAGAGCACCGATGCCAGCTCGGGAACCAGGACGGTGCGGGCTCCGATGGCCGCGGCGATGTCGGGTGTGAACAGCGAGCCGCTCCCGCCGAAGCTGAGCAGCGCGTACTGGCGTGGATCGAGGCCGAGGGCCGCGGCCCGGGCCCGAGTGGCCTTGCTCATGCCGGCCAGGGCGAGTTGGCGTATGCCCCAGGCGATCTCGTCGGCGTCCAGACCGAGGGCGGAGCCCAGCCGAGCGCAGGCCTGGCGGGCCGCCTCCCGGTCCAGGCTGAAGTCCCCGCCGAGGAAGCGGTCCGGATCGATGTAGCCGAGCACGACCAGCGCATCGGTGACCGTTGCCTGCTCGCCGCTACGGCCATAACAGGCCGGTCCGGGCACCGCCCCCGCCGACCGGGGACCGACCCGGAGCATTCCCCGGGCGTCGACCCAGCCGAGCGAACCGCCGCCGGCGCCGATCGACTCGACGTCGACGAGCGCGAGCGCCGTCCAGACGCCCATCAGCTCCCCGCGCCGGCGGCGGGCCGGGACGCCCGCCTCGACGACGGAGACGTCGAAAGAGGTGCCCCCCATGTCGCAGGTCAGCACGTTGCCGACATGGGCGGCCCCCGCCACCAGCACCGCGGCGGACACCCCGGCGGTCGGTCCGGAGACGGCCAACCCGAGCGGCCGGCTGCGAGCCTCGGCCACGGTGACCGATCCGCCCCCCGAGTGCACGAGGAGCAGCGGGGCGGTGAGGCCCATGGCCCTGAGGTCCGACTCCAGCGCCTCGATGCCGCCGAGGGCGTCGGACACGTAGGCGTTCAGGACAGCGAACGTGGTGCGCTCGTACTCTCGCGGGGCCGGGTGCAGCGCGCTCCCCGCGAGCACGGTGAGATCGGGGTACGCCCGCCGGATGGCGGCCACTGCCAGGTCTTCGTGGGCCGGGTTCACGAACGACCACAAGAACGACACGGCGATGGCCTCCACGCCGCAGCCCTCGACCAGTGCCGCGGCGGCCCGCTCCACCCCGGCGACATCGATGGGGACGACGACCTTGCCGTCGCGGTCGACCCGCTCGCGGATGCCCACGATGCACGATCGGCTGACGATGTCGTCGGGGCGGGTGAGCCATCCGTCGTCGTCGATCAGGCGAGTCCCCCGGGCGTAGGGGAGCATCTCCTCGAAGCCGGCCGTGGCCAGCAACCCGACCCTGCGCCCGGTGCGCGACGCCAGCATGTTGGTGACCGCAGTGGTGCCGAGGCCGAAGCGGACGGCCTGCGGGAGGGTCGCGACCAGGGCGGTGCCCCGGCGGCCGGCAGCCAGCTCGGCGGCGGCCAGCACACCGGCACCGATGTCGCCCGGCGTGGTCGGCGCCTTGGCCCGCCAGGTCCGGGACCCCTCGGTGAGGACGCAGTCGGTGAACGTGCCGCCGACGTCGACACCGAAGCAGAGGCTGTTGCTCATCTCGAGCTACGGTCGCAGCTCGGCCAGCGCAGCGACCTGATCGAGGTACTCGCCGAGGGAGCGGCCGCGGAACCGGGCGTTGACGGCGGTGGCCCCGGCCTCGGCGAGCTCGGACACGAAGTTCCGAGCGGCCTCAGGTTCGTGCAACGGGTCCAGGGCCACACCCGTGTCGAGGACGATGTCGAGGTCGGTGGTACGCCGCTCCCATTCCTCGGAGTCACGGACCCGGGCCAACCATGTCGCCGTCCGAGCCGCGTCCACCGAGAAGGGAGCCCAGCCATCGCCGTGCTCCACCGCCCGGCGTAAGGAGCGCAGGGTACGGCCGCCGATCCAGATCGGGACGCGGTCCTGCTGGGCGCAAGGGTCGACGATCACGCCCTCGTAGTCGTAGTAGGTGCCGTGGAACTCGGGTTGGCGTTGCGACAGCGATGCTCGCAGCGCGGCCAGGGCCTCGTCGGCCCGTGGTCCGCGGTCGTCGAAGGGCGCGCCGAGCAGGGCGAACTCCTCGGTCAGCGACCCGACGCCAACACCGAGGATGAGCCGGCCGTCGGTGACCCGGTCGAGGGTGCCGTAGCGCTTGGCCAGCTCGAGCGGGTGGTAGTAGCCGAGGACGAGCACGTGGGTGGCGAAGCGGATCCGTCCGGTGGTCGCCCCCAGGTAGCCGAACACCGACAGCGGGTCCCAGTAGGTACCACCCCGGACCTGGGCCACCTCGTCGGGGATGGCGACGTGATCGCTGCAGGTCAGATGGGTGTAGCCGCACTGCTCAGCATGGGCGGCGATCCGGGCTATCTCCTCGATCCCGGCCTCCACCTCCCACGACGCATGACGGGTCGGCAGCCGGGTGACTACCGGTGTGAGCAGCCCCAGGCGCGGCCATGGTTCGTGCGCGCTCACGACCACACCGCAGGAACGTCGGTGGGAAACGGGCGCACCGCGACCGTGGCGCCGCGCCGGCTAAACAGCCCGCCGTAGCGCCGCATCGCGAAACGCCAGTCCCCGTCGCCGTCGCGTCGGTAGTCGTCGTGGTAGACCCCGGCGAAGTAGGCCTCCTCGCCGTCACCCATGACGCCGAGCTCGCTGAAGTACCAGCGCCCTGACGCCACCGACTCGTCGTCGGGATCGAAGCGGACGAGGCCGGTGTGGGGGAGGTGCGTGAGCCCCTGCCACCCGTCGATCATCACTCGGAGGGCGGCCACCACCTCCTCGACCCCTCGGTGCACGCCGAGCGTCCCCAAGTCCCAGACCCCGTCGGGGGTGAACACCGCCCGCAGGTGATCGGGGTCGCGACGGTTCACGGCATCGGCGTAGTCTCCGAGCAGCTCCCCGATCGCCACTCGATCGGCGCTCCGCACCGCCCTCATCGGAGCCCTCCGGCGCCGGCGGGCGTCGCCGTCAGCTCGGCGGAGGGGTCGAGACCGAAGTAGCGGCACGGGTTCTCGAGCAGCACCTGCTGGCGGACAGCGGCCGGCGTGGTCGCGAAGATCTCGTCGAGCCAGCGATGCGACTCGGGGTAGGACGAGACCGAGTGCGGGAAGTCCGAGCCCCACATGATGTGGTCGAGGTCGAGCAGCTCATGCATGCGGAGGGCCAGTGGGTCGCGCACGATCCCGAAGGAGAAGTGCTTCCACATGTACTCGCTGGGCTTCATGGCCAGATCGACACCGAACCACTCGCGAAAGATGCCGTAGGAGTCGTCGACCATGTAGAAGTGGCCGGGTATCCAGCTGGCGTTCGTCTCGGCGAAGTAGAGCCGCAGCTCGGGGATGCGGTCGAGCAGCCCGGACAGCATCATCCGCACCATCCCGGTGAGAGGCGGAGGCATGGTGCGCGAGAGCATGGATGAGGGGAGGTCGAACGCGCCGCGCGCGGATTGCACGAGCAGCGGATTGCTCCGGTCGCCGAGCGCGGCATGGGCAGTGATCGCCAGGCCCAGCTCCATCGCCGCATGCCAGAACTGATCGTCCTCAGGGTCGGGTTCGCCGGTGCCGTTCGGGAACGACGTGAGGGCGATGGACCGGAAGCCCAGGCTGTGGGTTCGCTTCAGCTCGCCGATGGCATCCTCCAGGCCGCTGACCGGGATCACGGCATTGGCGATCAACCGGTCAGGGGCGACCGCGCAGTAGTCCTCGGCCAGGAAATCGTTGAAGGCTCGCACCATGGCCACATAGGCCTCGCGGTCCTCGATGTTCTCGATGAACCGGGTGATGAACACCGGAGCATAGAGCACCTCGGCGTCGATCCCGTCCCGATCCTGCTCGGCCAGGCGCTGAGCGGCGTCGCCGGTCCCCGGCGCGGGCGATCCGTCCGGCTCCCAGTACGACCCGCCCCGGACCTTCAGGCGGCGACCGGCGGCCACGTTCTGGCCGTTGTGGATCATGGGACTGCCCTCCACGATCCAGCCTTCGCCGCCACCGTTCAGCGAAACCAAACGGGGGGCGCGATCACGGAACTCCTCGGGTATGCGGCGCACCCATGGGTCAGGTGGGATCTCCAGGTGGCCGTCACAGGAGATCACCTGGTATCGGCGGGGTGTGGGCATGTCTCGTCCTCCGTCAGCGTCGAGGTGGTTCCGGTCGGGCGGGCACGGTGGTCGTGTCCCGCCCCGAGCGCAGGAGCGTGCCGGGCCGGTCCCCGGTGAAGGCGCCGTCGCGGACGACCTCGCGACCGGCGACGAGCACGTGGGCGATCCCGGTGGAGCCGGTGGTCAGGCGGGTCGCGCCCGCAGGGAGGTCCCTCGCCGTGCGCAGAGGCGTGGCTCCGACGGCGGCGGGATCGAACACCACCAGGTCGGCATGCGACCCTGCGGCGATGCGGCCGCGGTCAACGAGGCCGTAGAGGTCGGCCGGCACCTGGCTGAGGCGGTGGACCATCTCCTCGACGCTGAAGGCCTTGCGGTCCCGGACCAGCTCGGCCAGGCACTGCGTGGGAAAGTCGGCGCCGGACATCATGTCGAGGTGGGCGCCCGCGTCCGAGGCCTGGGCCACCACGTCGGGATGGCGGAGCAGGGACAGGCGCGTCTCCCAGATCCACGGATCGTCGGCCTGGTACTGCTGGCGCACGAACCCGACGTCCAGGTGGCAGCGGCGCGCCGCCTCGACCATGGCGTCGAAGGGCCGCATCTGCCACTTCGCCGCCAGGTCGGCGACGCGGCGCCCGATCAGGTGCTGCTGGTCGGGGTCGCCCACCTCGTTCACCCGGTATGACGCCCAGTTCCTGACGACGACGGCCAGCCCGGTCGTGGGCGCGCCGGCTGCGTCCTCCAGCCGCCGGCGGGTGCCGGGATCCCCCAGGGCATCCATCCGGGCCGGCACGTCGAGGTCGAACAACCACGCCCAGCCAGGGAGGGCGCGGAACACGTAGCCGCGTAGGAAGTCGTGCTGGAGCTCGAGGTTCTTGGGGTTGAACAGGGCAACGACTCGTCCGCCCCGGGCCCGGGCGACGTCCGCAGCCCGCAGCTGGCTGCGGAAGAGGTCCGGTGCGGCTCGGTTGACCGTCGGCGTGTTCCAGTTCAGGCAACGGTTGGCGGCGGCGGACATGTCCGCCATGAGGTCGACGTCGTCGTCGGTGAACCCCCTGAGGAACGAGTCGGGGATGAACTCCAGCGACGTGCCCGGATGCCGGCCGCAGACGGCCGCCAGGGCCACGAACTCGTCGCGTGTGGCGAAGTTCGGCGGGGTGGGTCGTCCGTCACCGTCGAGCTGCGTGGCCGGGTTGGCGGTGGAGAACCCAACCCCGCCGGCAGTCAGGCACTCGCCGAGCAGGTCTGCCATGTCTGCCACCTGCTCCGGTGTGGCCGCGTCCCTGGACGCGGCGGGACCCATGACTGCCCGGCGGAGCGTGGAGTGGCCGACCATGAAGGCGATGTTGGCGGCGAGGGGCACGTCGTCGACGACGTCGAGGAACTCGGCGAAGGTCGCCCAACCGAACGGCACCCCGGCGGTGATCACCTCGGCGGGGATTGATTCCACGTTCGCCAGCAGCCCGGTGATGAAGGCTCGGTCCTCGGCGGTGACAGGGGCCAGGGTCAGGCCGCAGTTCCCGGCGACGACGGTGGTGATCCCGTGCAGGGGCGACGGGGAGAGGGCGGGGTCGTAGAACAGCTGCGCGTCGTAGTGCGTGTGGAGGTCGATGAAGCCGGGTGCCACCACCAGGCCGCGAGCGTCGAGCGTCGGGGACTGGCCGGCGTCGACCTCGCCGACGGCCGCCACCCGGCCGTCAGCGATGCCCACATCGCCCGGGTGCCCCGGCGCGCCCGAGCCATCGACGACCGTTCCTCCCGTCACCACCAGGTCCAGCACGGCAACTCCCCTGACGCCACGATCCATGGCAGCGCGCGTTCGAGAACCTCTGTGCTCGTAGACTATGCCATCACATTCCCGGCCATCCGTGTGGTGTGGCCCTGCCCGCGGCGCCGGTGGGGCTCCTCAGCCCATGACGCTGCCGCCGTTGACGTGGAGGGTCTGGCCGGTCACGTGGGCGGCGGCCGAGCTGCAGAGGTAGCAGACGGCCGCGGCGATGTCGTCGGGCGACAGGACGGAGTGCATGGGGTTGGCGATCGCCGACGAGGTGGCCATCTCGGTCATCTGGGCGTCGGTCGGCCACACCCGGCGGGTCATCGGCGTGTCTACGATCCCCGGAGCGACCACGTTCGCCGTCACCCCTGCGGCGGCGCTGTCGTAGGCCACGGCCTTGGTGAAGCCGATCAGGCCGGCCTTGGACGCCGAGTACGCGGCGGTACCGGGCCCGGCCCGCACTGCAGAGGAAGACGAGATGGACACCACCCGACCCCACCGCCGATCGATCATGCCGCCCAGGACCCGTCGGGTCAGCAGGAACGGCCCCGTCAGGTTGGTGGCCAGCACCTGGTGCCACATGGTCTCCTCCATCTCGTGCACCGGAGCGGCCGCGGACACCCCGGCAGCGTGGACCACGATGTCGGCGGGCCCCACGCCGACCTCGAGGCGCCGCGTGGCCGCGTCGACCGCGACCTCGTCGCCGACGTCCACCAGCACGGACATCGCCGGCAGATCGGCGGCTGGGTCCTGGATGTCGAGCACGGCCACCGTTGCTCCCTCGGCCGCCAGATGGCGGACGACGGCGGAGCCGATCCCGCCCGCCCCACCAGTCACCCAGGCCACCCGCCCCGTCAGCTCGCCCCGGCGGTCGGTGATGCTCACCCGAACAGATACCGGTCGATGGCCCGGTGGTAGTTCACGATGGTCATCTCCTGGGCGGTGTTCAGCCGGTGCCCGTCGAAGCGGCGCGAGTGCAGACCGGCCGTCACCTCCGACATGTTGGTGAAGTCCTGGGTGAGCACCTGGCCGACGTCGCCGTCGCGCCAGTCGTCGAAATGCTGGGGGAGGGCGGTGGGCAGGCCGCCGGCAGGAGGGAGCTCCAGACCCTGGACGTCGAAGATGCACGAGTCCGGGTCCGTGCCGTTCGGGCGGGACCGATAGGTCAGGCAGCAGGCCATGTCGATCAAGAACACGGTGTTCGGGAAGACATGCCAGTCATACATGGCCGCCTTCAGCTGGTCGGCCGTCACCTGCGGGTAGTCGATACCGGCGGCACGTGCGTGCTTGGCCCGCAGCTGCTGGTACAGCGCGTTGCCCCCGGGGCCGTCCGCCCCGGGCGTCGTGCGCAGCTCGGTCGCCGCCGCCAGGTCGGTCTTCAGGTAGAGGGCCCGCAGCTCTCGCAGGTTGTAGGTGACGTTGGTGAGGACGGCGTCGGGGTCGATCCCGTAGGCCGGGCGGATCATGCTGGCGTCGCCGTCAGGGCCGTAGCGGAAGTTGTCGGCATGGCGGGAGTGCAGGCGGAACAGCTCGTTGAACGTCGACCCGTACGCGGTCGACTCGGCGATGGTGGGCGGCGTGTCGTGCTTGTCGGGGCGCAAGAGCTGTGGGTGGGTGCCGGGGACGTGCCAGCTCTCGATGAAGGCGTCGAGGGCCGTCTTCCAGTTGGCCGGCAGGATCACCGTCTTGTACCAGGCGATCCGCATGTCCTCCAGCTTGAAGCCGGCGAGGCGGTGGGGGATGGGTTCGAGGTAGCCCGCCAGGTCCTCGGCATCGGGGTCCATGGTGACGAAGACCCACCCACCCCAGGTGCCCACCCGGCAGGCCGGGAGGCACAGATCGGCGTCCGGGCGGACCTCGAAGTGGTCGGCGTCGGCCTGGTACTTGAGGGTCCCGTCCAGGTTCCAGCGCCAGGCGTGGAAGGGGCAACGGAACTCGCCGATCCGTCCCTGCCCCTGCACCAGCCGGGTGCCGCGGTGGCGGCAGGCGTTGAAGTAGGCACTGATCCCGTCGCCGCTCCCGGGGCGGGTGTCGTCGCCGGTCCGCACGACCACGATGGACTGCCCGCCGATCTCGAAGTCCACGTAGTCCCCGACGCGAGCGACCTCTTCGACTCGGCACGCGTTCAGCCACGCCTTCGGGAACAGGAGCTCGATCTCCTGCTCGAGGAACTCCCGATCGATATAGCGGCCCTTGGGGACGAACGACGGCCCCAGCCGCCAACGGGCGGGTACGTCCGGGCCGGTCCCCGTGCTCGAGTCCGTGGTCAACGCTGCGGTCATCGCTGAGCGACCTCCTGTCGTGTCCACCATGTCGCGATCTGCTGCCCAACGTCCCGGCCCTGGTCGCCCTGGAGGCCGCCACCGGCCACGTACCAGGACGCAACGGCGGCGGTGGGCAGCTCTGCCGCGCCGATCTGGCGCTGCAACTCCTCGGCGACAAGGGAGTCGGGGGCCACCAGGAGCACGGGTGGAGCGGCGGGGTCATTGCGCCCAGCCGGCGGCAGGAACGGCAGATGGGCAGGCGGGGGATCGACGCCCACGGCTGCGCCGACTCGGTCGGGCGCCACCAGGGCGACGCCGACGGCGACGATGGCGCCCTGGCCCCAACCGATCAGCAGCGGCCGCTCGACGCCGGTGTCGTCCAGGACGTCGCCGACCTGCACGATGGCCTTGGCGACCGAGAGCGGATCGGTCCCGGCATAGCCGGGCAACAGCCGGTACCAGCACAGGCCGCCGATCTCCATGCCGCTCGGGTAGTAGGCGTAGTCGCCGTAGGGAGCCACGACCCGGCCGGCGACCCCGGCCCTGCGGGCGACGGCCACGGCGGCGTCGGTGTCGACGACGGCTTCTCGGTGCAGGACCAGTGTCGCCGGTCTTGATCCGTCGCCGGCGAGGTCGTGGTACGCCAACTTCATCGACGGCCTCCGGGGACGGCCGACGTCGCCCGGTCGGCGGCATCGACACCGGCCAGGAACCCGAACACCAGACCGGGACCGATGGTGGACCCGCCGCCCGGATATCCCTCGCCGAAGACGCAATTGACGCAGTTGCCCGCGCCGTACAGGCCGGGGATGGGTCCGCCGGCGCCGAGGATGCGTCCAACTGCGTCGATGCGCGGGCCACTGTTGGTATCGAAGGTGGTCCCGATCACGGCGATGGCATGGAGGGCACCGCCGGTGTCGAGGGGATGGAGGAGAGGGTTCGGGTAGTGGTTGTCCGCCGCGGGAGGACCGTGGAAGGCCTCTTCTACCGCCTTGGTGCCGCGGGCGAAATCCTCGTCGACGCCCCGCTCGGCCATGTGGTTGAACCGATCGAGCGTGCCGGCCAGTGCCGCGGCGAAGCCGGGCGCCAGGGCCACCGGCCCGATCCCTGCCGGCATGGTCAGGCTGCGCAGGTGTTCGTCGATGGCCCCGGCCAGGGCCGGGATCCCAACACCGGAGACCACGTGGTCGGCGACCGCTCCCGCTGGTGGGATGGGGTAGCGCCCGCCGAAGATGTCGGCGCACCGCTGGTCGTACACCATGAACATCACCCGGTTCGGGTACTCGTCGCCGGTGTAGATGTGATGGACACGGCCCCGCGACTGATATTCGCGCTTCTCGCCGACGCCGCGCACGCCGAAGCGGTTCACCAGGACCATAGAGTCGCCGGGGATGGCCCATACGTCGAGGACGGAGTTGGCGTAGTCGTCCGCCGCCTCCAGCACCTGCTGGTTCCACCAGCCGTTGTGCATGCCGCCGAACACGGCCCCCGCTCGGGTCCCCATGCGTACCAGGTCGCCGACGTTCGACGCCGTGCCCGATCCGCCGAGGATCGGTCCCCGCAGGAACCGCTCGCGCAGCTCGGCGTCGTGGGTGAAGCCGCCGGTGCCGAACACGACGCCGCCGCGCGCCCGGATCTCCCGGCAGGCCTGGCCGTCGTCCACGACCACGCCGATCACGTGGCCGTCGTCCATCAACAGCTCGACCACCCGGTGGCCGAGCCGGATGGGGGTGTCGTGCTCGGCCGCGTAGGCGGTCAGCTGACGGATCAGCTCGCCGCCGTTCCCGCGCCCGCCGTCGGGAGTGATGGCCTGGATGCCGCGCCCGCGCACCGCCTTGTTCTCGGGGAACTCGTAGTAGTCGGGAAACGGCTGGCCATCCCAGGCCAGCCATGGCGCATCCATCCGCACGGCACCGAGCGCACCCAGGCGGCGCACCACCTCGGCACCTCGGTCGTAGTACGTCGCCAGCATCCCGTAGTTCTCGGGCAGCAGGCCCAGGTAGGGAGCATCGGGATCGTACGCACCCGGGTACGACACCCGGGCCATGTAGGCCAAGGCCTCATCTCGGGGGTCGGCGATGCCCGCGGCACGCATCAGCGCGTTGTCGTAGATGTGGATCACCCCGCCGGAGCAGGCCGTGGTGCCCCCGTGTACCGGCGCCGCCTCGCAGACGGCGACGCGGGCCCCGGAACCGAGGGCACCGGCGGCCGCGCACATCCCGGCGGCGCCGCTACCGACGACGACCACATCGACCGCCTCGGGCTCTCCGTCGGACGCGGGGGATCGGCCGGCCCCGGGCCGGTGCGGGAGTTGCGCCATGGTGGCGACCCGTTCGCCCAGCGTCGGGCGTGTTCCGCTCACGCCGCACCCGCCGATGCCGGCGCGTCGGCTGTTTCCGCCACCATCCGGTTGGTCAGGACGCCGACGCCCTCGACCTCCACCTCCACCTCGTCACCGACGGTCACTGGCGGCGGCGGGGGCGGGGTGCCCAGGGTGATCACATCGCCCGGCTCGAGGGTGAAGAACTGCGACAGATAGGAGATCAGCTCGGCCGGCAGGTACCGGTAGTGGCGGGTGTTCCCCGTCTGGACGGCGACGCCATTGATGCGGCCGGTGATGGCCAGACCGTCGCGGATGGCAGCTTCCTCCACGGCGACGACGGCGGGCCCCAGAGCCCCGAACCCGTCGATCCCCTTGGCCAGGTAGAAGTGGGGGAAATGCTGCGGGGCGGTGACGTCGTTGCAGCAGGTGTACCCGGCGATGGCCTCCCGGGACTCGTCGAGGTCGCCGTGGCGCACCCGGGCGCCGACAACGACAGCCATCTCTGCTTCCATCACCACGGAGGTGACCGTCGCCGGGATGGCGATGGACTCGCCGTCTTGCGCCACCGGGGTGGCGAGCTTCGGGCAGAACATGGGATCGGGACGCGGGTCGGGGCGCTCCTCTCCCGCCGGGAAGAAACCCCCCAGCACGGCGAACATCCGCCGCGGCTGGACCAGCGATTCCACCGCGCTCATCGGCCGCTGCGGACGGCCTCGCCGGCTGGCCCGGTCGTCGGGGCGGTCGGAAGATCTATCCCATACAGCCGCGCCGAGTTCGTCCACAGGATCTTGTCTCGTACCTCGTCAGTGGCCGCGGCCAGACCGGAAGCCACCGTCTCGGCGATGTTGCCGTACAGGCACGCCGTGTGCGGGAAGTCCGTCTCGAACAGGATGTTGTCCACCGGGAGCTCATCGAGCAGGCGTCGCGGCGCCACCTGCTCGAACCAATAGGTGACGTACACCTGGCGGGCGAACAGCTCCGAGGGAAGGAGCTCGTCCGTGCGTCGTCGCCCGGGCCGGAATGCGCCCAGATAGCTGTAGTCCGCGGCTTCCAACATGAACGGCACCCACCCGATGCCACTCTCGACGGACACGAACCGCAGCTCGGGGAACCGGGGCAGCACATCGGAGAGGATCAGGTCAGCACACTGGATCCCGTTCTTCATGAACAGGTTGACCGCGGCGTGGGCCGTGGCGCCGGGATGGCTCTGGGCCACCAGCCGGTCGGCCATCTCCGTCGACTCGCCCTCGCCGCCCCCGATGTGGAAGTGGATGGGCAGCCCGGCCGCCTGGGCCGCCGCCCAGAGCCGGTCCCAGTGCCGATCGGCGAGGAAGGGGAGGGAGAACCGCTGGGGCTCGCCCGTGAAGAGGATGCCACGGAACCCGAGGCTGGCACATCGCTCGATCTCGGCGATCGAGGCATCGATGTCCCAGAATGGCAGCGACATGATGGAGATGAACCGGCGGGGGTCGACCGACGTCCAGTCGACCAGGAAGTCGTTGTACCCCCGAACGGCCCACAGCTTGGCCTGGTCGTCGTCGATGGCCAGGAACTGCTGGCTGCCGAAGCCGCCGATGTTCGGGTAGAGCGCCGACGCCCAGATGCCGTTCTCGTCCATGTACTTCAGGCGGGCGGAGGCGTCATGAGAGGCGGGATGGCACGCATCCAGCGTGGGCGGATAGGCAGGCGGCCAGTCCGGCCACCCCGCTGGTGCGGTCACCCCCACCCGGTAGATCTGGCGGTCGCCGAGGACCCAGACGTCGGTGCCATCCGCCCGGATCATCCGAGGCATCTGGTCGGCGTAGCGGGCCGGCACCCGGGCCGCCCACACGTCGGCCGGCTCGGTGATGTGCGTGTCCGCATCGATGATGTACGTCGGCATGTTCAAAGCCGAAAACCCCCGTGCTCGAAACCTGAGACCCACCCTACCGCTGGCCGGCGCCGCACCATCCAGGCACCCAACGGACCGGTCGTCAGGGTGCCGACCGGTCCGTCCCCGTGGACGCCGGCGTCGGCCCCTCCCACCCCTCGAGGAGGCCGTGCTCGTGGCAGAACTCCTGGGCTTCGATGTTCTGACCGTTGAGGGCGTCGGCGTCGGGGGAGCTGGCCAGCCAGGCCACCACCTTGGCCACCACGTCCGGCGGGGCCCCGCCCGCCGCGGCGAAGCCGAACGACTCCATGTCCTGGGCGATGCGCTCGGTGGCGATGAAGCCAGGCTGCACGTTGAACGCCCGGATCCCCTGGTGACCGTGCTCGAGGGCGATGAACCCCGCCAGGCGGTGGAAGGCGGCCTTCGACGCGCCATAGCTGATCCCCCAGCCGCCCTCGCCGGCGGGCGCCGGCGGCTCCCGCCAGGCGGCTCCGGACGTGATGTCCACCACCAGGCCGGACCCTCGATCGATCATGGCCGGCAGGAGGAGGCGGTCGAGGACGAGCGGTGCGAGCAGGTTGCCCTGCAGGTGGCGCTCGAACACCTCCACCGGCGTGTCCAGGATCCGGTCCATGTGGCCGGGGCCGATGTACCGGGCGTTGTGGACCAGCACGTCCACCTGGCCCCACCGTTCGAGGACCCGGGTGGCGGCGGCGCCGAGGGCGGCGCGGTCGAGCAGGTCGGCCGGCAACACCATCACCGGGCTACTGAGCGCCTCGATACGCGCCGCGGTGGCCGAGAGGCTGCCGGGGAGCGGGGACGTGTCGGAGCGGCTCGTGGTCGACGAGTGCTCGCGGGCCTCGCCCTCGTTCACCGTCCTGGCCGTGATGGCCACGGCGTAGCCCCGGGCTGCGAGCTCGACCGCGATGGCCTTGCCAATGCCCCGGCTGGCGCCGGTGACGAATGCCACTGGCTGATCGGTCCGTTCCACGATGTCCCCCTCGTCTGGTGCCCCGATGGTTCTACCCGCCTCGACCCCGCCGGGGCCAGCCGACCCTCCGGCGGGCCGGGTCACGCTACGCCCACACGGCCATCGGCCGCCCGGCGTCGTCGACGGCCGGCGGGTCCGGATAGCTGCGCGCCTGGCCGGCGGCGATGCGGCGCGCCGACCAGGCCACCACGGCGGCGTCGAGGACGTCATCGGTCCCCGCTCCGCCGCCGGCGCCACCGATGTCGGGTGGGACGTGGACGCCGGCACCGTCGAGCAGCTGCCGGCGCTCCCAGAACCCGGACCACCGCTTCTTGCTGGACGTCAGCGTTCGACCGCTCAGCACCGAGAAGCTCAACTCGGGGTGCACCTCGTGGACCGGGCCCTCCACATGCCCGGCCATCCACCGGTCGACCTCCAGGATCTTGCTGGCCAGGCCATAGGCCTGGCGGCTGAGGCCCGCACCGGTCAGGCGTCGGGCGATGGCGTTGGCCTCCTCGTAGGTCGGGGCGGAGACCGCGGCACGGACCGGGGTCAGGAAGACGGTCGAGCGGCGCGACCCGAGAGCAGCGCGAGCGGCCACGTCGGCGGGGCGCGGGCCGTGGACCGACAAGCCGATCGGCATGTCGATGCCGATGACCGAGACCGGCCCGGCGCGCTCGACCAGCTCGTCGATGGACGCCCCTGCGACCGTCCCCGTCACGCCGTCGGCATCGAGGAGCACGCCGACCCATCCAGTCGGTGTCCCGTCGACGCCGAGCGCCACTCCATTCACCGCGGCGCTAGCGTCGGGTCTCGATGGCAGCACCGGACCGGCATGTGGAGCGGAAGCGGGTCGCCGACCTCGAGCACGGGGAGGAGACCGCGGAGTACGGCATGGTGTCGCACCGGGAGGGCCGCAAGGTGTGGTTTGACAGCAGGATCGTGACGTTCACCTCGGACGACGACATCATCGTCGTCTACCAGCACGAGAACTGACACGCCGAGGGTCGAGCGGCCAGGAGTCGTGGCGACACCGGGACAACGAACATCGGGACGGAGCCCCGCCAGGCTCCATGTCCCGTGCTGCCCCCCTCGATGCGTACCTCATGGTGCGACTCGACTGCGACGAAGTGCGGCAAGCGGACGGCGGGCGAGGTACGCCGACAGGGTAGAGAGCATCGGTGAGGTCAGCCATGGCCCGCCTGGGTGGTTTCGGGGATCCGTCCGGACTAGTCCGGCGGGTCGGTCAGCGCGGGGTGAGCCGTGGCACTCCCAGGCGCAAACCACCACCGTCATCGGGGACGATCGACGCGCTGGCGGCCAGCAAGGGGAGCCGGCCACCGGCATCGGTCCGGAAATAGAGGCCCCAACAACGACCGTGATGGGCTATCCGGGCCAAGACGACCGGGCCCTCGCCCATAGCGGCCGAGAGCCGGCGCACGGCGGGCGTGTGGCAAGCGCCCAGATGCAGCGCAGGGCGGTCGGCGAAGGTCAGCTCGGTGACGGTGATCGGGCTGTCGCCATCGGTGTGCACCGACTGGACGGCCGCGCCCAGCACCGAGCCCTGCACCGCGGCCAGGTGATGGCCCGCTGCTCGGCCCTTCCCATCCGCCAGGCCTGCCGCAACCGCCAGCGCAGCGCCCAGCGCGGCCGCCACGGCAGGTTCTCGAAAGGGTCGTCGGACGAGGGCACGGCTTGCTCCTCCGCAAGTGACGGATCTCCGCAAGTGACGGATCTCCGCAAGTGACGGATCGCTGGCGTTAGCTTTCCACGGCGATGCCTCCTGCCCCCCCGTGTTTTCGGTCACGTCCGGACTGATGAGCGCCTCCGCCGGATTTGCGGCGCCCGGCGTCCGCGACCAGGTGGCGAATGGCCCGCCTCCGTCTGATCTGAGCCCGCCGACAGGAGGTCGGGCGCGGTTCTGCTCGGGCGCCGGTGAGGTCGGGCGCAGTTTTGGGTCGCGAGCGACCGCGATCGCGCCCGACCTCGGCCAGAGGGAGGATCTCGTGACCACGATCGCGCCGAACCTCCGGCGCCGAACCTCCGGCGCCGAGCCTCCGGCGCCGAACCTCCGGCATCGAACCTCCTGTCGACGACGACCGAGAGGTGACGTCCGGGCGTCACGCGGTCGTGGGCTGGGTCACGGATCTGCAGCCTGACCGCCGCCGAGCAGGGCGCGGGGGAGGGCCTGCCGACTGTCGAGCAGCTCGTCGAGAGCCTGGTTCAGCGCGTCCCCGGAGACGACGAGGGGAGCGATGGCCGCGGCGGGCTCGCTGGTGGCAACGAGCGCGCTCGACGCAGTAGCTCTTTGAGGAACGATGCCGTGACACCCTCGGTCCGGGCCACGACGGGCCCGAGGTCATCGATGGCCAAGGTCAGATCGCCTCGATACAGCTCGATCAGGCGCCGCCGCCCCTCTTCGTCGGGCAGCGGGATCTCGACCGCTTGATCCACCCGACCCGGTCGATCGGCTAGGGCCACCTCCAGGAGATCGGCGCGGTTGGTGGTGAGGATGAACGTCACGTCGACGTCCTCCCCGAGGCCATCCATCTCGTTCAGGAGCCGGAACAGCAGGGGATTCTGCCCGGGGTGCATGCTGCGATGCTCGGCGATGAGGTCGACGTCCTCCACCACGACCGCGGCAGGCTGGAGGGCACGAGCGATGGAGCATGCCTCGCCGATCGCGGCCAGCGCCGACCCGGACAGGATGACCACGGTCACGTCCTCCATCCGGCCCGCTGCAACCGGTCTCGGTGACGAGCGACCCCGAGGACGTGGCGTTCGATCAGCTCGAGGACCCCATCGGGGAGGACCAGTGCGCCGGCCTCAACCGCTGGTCGGTCCTCGAAGTGCAGATCGATCTGCTGGGGGCCGAAGACCTCGCTGGCGAAGGGACAGCACGTGACCACGGAACACGTTGTGCCGGGTGGTCAGCGACCGGATGTTGGCGAGCAACGAGGCCGCGCCGGCGGGGTCCTCGCACAGCACGTCCAACGAGACGGTCTGTTGGCTGTGGCCCCCCTGCTCGTTCCGGAAGAGCAGCACGGCCAGGCGACGATCGCCCTCGGTGATCAGGTAGAGCCCGGAGCGGACGCAGCTCCGCATGGCACCCCCTGGGCCGCAGGCCTCCTCGGTCATGGCCACCCCGCCCACCCGAGGGCCGAACTGCTCGCCATCGGATTGGGCCATGTCGCCGAGGGACACCAGCCGGTGGGCGAACTGGCTGACCCCGACCAGGACGTGCGTCCTGCCCGCCTCGCCCAGCCACTGGTCCAGGGCCATCTGGAGGTTCACGTGCTCGTATCCGGGCCAACTGTCGGTCACGACCGGCAGCTGGGTCGAGCTCGGGTTGAGGTGGGCGCTCAAGAGGTCGGCAAAGGTCGGGACCTCCTGCTTGCGGGCGGCGCCGACCCCGGCGCGGATCGGGCGCCGGCCCAGGCGACCCACGTCGGCGAGCGAGGGAGGCCCGGCAGCCCCGATCGAGGGCTGCCGTGTCGGTTCGGGGTGGCTGCTGGTCACGATGCTGGTCCGGGCGGCGTGGGCGGACCCGGCCCTCCCTATGTGCCTGCGAGCTCGGCGACGATAGGCGCCGCCTGGTCGATCGCCGCCTCACCCTGCAACACGAAGTAGCTGGTCCCCCACCGTTGACGGGCGGCTCGGAGCTGATCGGCGACCCGTGCCGGCTCACCCACCCATGCGTAGGGGGTGTCGTCGAGGTCTCGGGGCGTGATGCCCAGCAGCTCGGCCATCCCGTCGCGACCGGATCCGTCCTCGTCGATGGTGGCTGCGAAGACCAGGATGTTCACCTCCAGCTCCCCGAACCGGCTGGCCGCCGCGTCCCGGACCCACCCCAGCTTGCGGTCCAGCGTCGTCGGGACGAGCTCATGCGCCACCGAGGCGTCGACATATCCCTTCGGGATCGCCGGATTGATGCCCACGATGTCGGCCTGACGTGCGGCCAGGGCCAGGACCTTCTGGCCGCCGCCTCCGATCAGGATCGGGGGGTGCGGCTGTTGCACCGGCTTGGGGAGACCGTCCAGTTCGGAGATCCGGTAGTGCTCGCCGTCGAACGAGAACGGACCCGCCTTCCACAGTCCCTTGTAGACGGTGACGGCTTCGGCCAGCCGGGCTATGCGGGTCCCGACCCCGTCCTTGGTGATGCCCGATTGCTCGTAATCGGTGTTCAGCCATCCGGCGCCGATGCCGAACTCGAGGCGCCCACCGGAGAGGACGTCGAGGGTGGCCGCCTCCTTGGCCAGCACGACCGGATGCTTGTAGTCGTTGTCCCACACGAGGGCACCGACCCGCAGGGTGGTGGTGGCATCGGCGGCGGACATGAGCGCTGGAACTGGGGCGAGCTGGTCGCCGAAGTGGTCGGGCAGGAACAGCGAGGAGAACCCGAGGTCCTCGATCCTGCGGGCCAGCGCAGACCACGACGAACCGTCGACGGCGGCGTGGACCTGCACGCCGAAACGGAAGGGATGGGGATGGGGCACGGCGGCCAGCCTACGGGTCGCTCAGCATCCCGAGCGCGTCGACGATGCAGGCACGGACGGCCGCATCGGCGACGAGTCCGTCGGGGTCGATCATGGTTGCGGTGACCGGGACGTGCACGCACGCACGCTCGACGATCGTGGCGTGGGCGTAGCCGAGCACCTGGCGCAGCTGCTCGTGGGCCTGGGCCGCGCCGCGTGGCGCGGCGTTGATCCACGCCACCGGCTTCTCGTAGATGGAGCCGGGTCGGTCGTCGCCGATGGTCCAGTCCAGGAGGTTCTTGAAGGTCCCTGGGAGGGCTCCCGCATACTCCGGGACCGAGAACACCACGGCATGCGCCGACCTGATCTGCTCACGCAGATCGGCTACCCCGGCCGGGACGGGGTCGGCATCGTCGTCGGGGTTGAAGTGGGGGAGCATCCCCGCTCCCTCGTAGATGTCGGTCTCTACCCCCTCGGGTGCGACGGCGCTCGCGGTGCGGAGCACGGCCAGGTTCGTCGAGGCGCGGCGGAGGCTCCCAGGGACGAGCAGGATCGGGCAGCGGGTTGGCATGATCCCTGCAACCGCGGTGGGCGTCGCCGCCTTCCCTCGCCCGGTCGCCGCTCCATCGCTCCCGCGGGAGCGATGGAGCGACCCTCCGCGGTGTGATGATCCCGGTTGCCGCCGGTCGGGTGATCAGTCGAGCGTGATGGTGGGGTACAGCGGGTGGGCGGCGAGGAGGTCCCGGGCGCGGCTGCGGGCGGCGTTGGTGACCGCGGCCGGGATGGTGTAGCCCGCCCGGGAGGCGGCGCCCGTGCGACTGGAGGTGGGCGCCGTGCCGGCGAGGACGCTGGTGATCAGATCGGCGATCTCGTCCATCTCGGCGCCGCCCATCCCGAGCGTGGTGAGGGCCGGGGTGCCGAGGCGGATGCCGGAGGTGTACCAGGGTCCGTGGGGGTCGGCGGGGACACTGTTGCGGTTGGTGACGATCCCGGCGTCGAGGAGAGCCGACTCGCCCTGGCGGCCGGTGATCCCGTACGGGCGGGTGTCCATGAGCACGAGGTGGTTGTCGGTGCCCCCGGTGACCAACGTCGCGCCCCGGCGGTGCAGTCCCTCGGCGAGGGCGGAGGCGTTGTCGACGATCCGTTGCGCGTAGCGGGCGAAATCCGGTCGCGCCGCTTCGGCCAACGCCACTGCTTTGGCCGCCATGATGTTGGGGAGCGGTCCGCCGAGCACCATCGGGCAGCCACGGTCGACATGCTCCGCGAGCGTACGGTCGCACAGCACCAGTCCTCCGCGCGGCCCTCGCAACGACTTGTGGGTGGTGGAGGTGACGATGTGGGCGTGAGCGACCGGATCGAGGTCGCCGGTGAGGACCCGGCCAGCGACGAGGCCGGCGAAGTGGGCCATGTCCACCATGAGCGTGGCGCCGACCTCGTCGGCAACCTGGCGCATGACGGCGAAGTTCACCAGGCGGGGATACGCCGAGTACCCGGCGACGATAACGAGCGGACGGAACGCGTGGGCCAGTCGGCGCACCTCGTGGTAATCGAGCAGGCCGGTCTCGGGATCGGTCCCGTAGCTGCGCTGGTCGAACATCTTCCCCGAGATGTTGCGCCGGAAGCCGTGGGTGAGGTGGCCGCCGGCGTCGAGGGACATGCCGATCATGCGCTGATCGCCCAGGGCGTGGCGGAGGCGGTCCCACGCCGCGTCGTCCAGGTCGTCGACGCTGCCGACGTGGGCGGCGGCGAGCGTGGGAGCCTCGACCCGTTGGGCGAGGATGGCCCAGAAGGCCACCAGGTTGGCGTCGATCCCCGAGTGCGGCTGCACATAGGCGTGGTCGGCACCGAACACGGCCAGGGCGTGGTCAACGGCGAGCTGTTCGATGGTGTCGACGTTCCGGCATCCAGCGTACATCCGCCGGCCGATCGTCCCTTCTGCGTACTTGTCGCTGAACCAGTTGCCCATGGCCAGGAGCACCGCCGGGGACGCGTAGTTCTCGCTGGCGATCAGCTTCAGTGCGCCGCGCTGGTCGGTCAGCTCGGCCCGGATGGCGGCGGCCACGGCCGGTTCGACCGCGCCGACGATGTCGAGGCCGGCGCGGAACACGTCGGGTGCCGGCAGGGCTTGGGGTGTGGACGTAGACATCGGGCCTCCTGGTCGTCGCGATCACGCCCAGGCGCACGGCTCACGTCACACGACGAGGTCGCTCCACGGTGGTGCACCACCCGAACGCCAGTAACGACCCGTGAACACGCTAGCCGCCGGCGTCGCGATGATCGGCTGACGAACACTGGCCTACTTGGTGTGAAGTGACCGAGTAACCGAGCCGTCCAGCTCCTCGCGGGAGGCGCCGGACACCGGCGAGGTGGTCTATGCACACGTCGGCGGCCACGAGCAGCTCAGCCACGCCGGTCCCACTCGGAGAGCGGTGCCACCGACTTGCTATACCCGGTGTGGTCCCGAAGGTCATGTCCAGGTCGTCCTTTTCCGTCAGCAGCGAGTCGACTGCCTCACGGATGAGCTGGGACATTGGCACGCCCTGCCGTCGGGCGCGCTCGGCCAAGCGGGCCCGCTGTTTCCCAAAAAAAAGATGATCTCTAGGCGGACGGCGGGGTGCTGACGTGGAAGGTCGCTGTCTGTCCGGACGCCGCCACGGTGACGGTGAAGCGCCGCCCCGGCGGCATGGTGACGTTGTTGCCGTAGTGAAGGTCAGCCTGCCCTGAGGTGGTGCCCTGCATCACCGCGCTGGGCACGTGATCGGTCATGTTGCTCGCGGAGTTGTCGACCAGGGTGATGGCGGGCGCAAGGTTGGTCTCGACCTGCCCGCTGCTGCGACTGCAGATGTGGACCTCGAGGTGGCGAACGCTGGCCGAGTTGGCCATGTTCGCCATGCCGCCCATGTCGGTCATCTGGCCGCGCAGCATCACCTCGCCGTCGTTGGGATGCTGGGCCTTCGCCTGGGCCTGGGTGTACATCCTCTCGCGAGACCCGATGTCGAGGACCATCTTGTAGCTCGACGTGTCCACGGTCTGGGTGATCGGCCCCGACGGGGTGCACGACCCGGGGCCCGACGCTGACTTGGTGGTGCTCGAACTGCCACAGGCGGCCAGTCCAAGCACGGTCACGACGATAATGACCACGAGCAACATTCGACGCATAGCGGGACTCCCTCCATTCGGCGACACATCGAGCCGCCTCTTATCTCGCGGTGCGAGTCTACGTATGGCCGCCGACCCAAAACCAGGAAGCGCAGCGACAACTCCTCGACGGGAACAACCGGCTCAAGGCACTGACATAGATCGTCGATCAGGTGCACCCAGGCCGGGCTGCCGTAGGATAGGTGGCATCCCAGCCCGAAAGGGGCGCCCAATGCTGAAGAAGATCGCCGAGTTCTTGACGTTGCGGTGGCTATGGGATCGCCACAAGGGCCAGCGCTAACACTTGCCGGGCCGAGGCTCGGATCCTCGGGGGACTTGAGGGCGCGATTCGCGACCGCAAAGCGGCCGGGCGGCTGGTCGCCTGCCAGGCCACCCATGACGGCCTGACCGGGCTCGGCCGGGGGACGGTCACGGCCAAGCGTGAGGCGTCGCTCAGCGCCGGTCGCGAACCGACGCTGGCGCTTCTTGATCTCAACGGCAAAGCCACCAACGACACCCACGGCTTGGCCTACGAGCTGGCCGACGCCGACGCCAGATGTCGACGTGATGGTTGCAGCGGGTCGGGGAGCTGCAGGCGATGGCCGTCATCCCGCGCTTGGCGGTGGGAGAAGCTCGGTTCGGTAACGCGGTGCGAGGGACTGCGACTTGGCGATGAACGCTGCTTGGGCGGCGGGGTCGAGCGGCGGCGGCGGTTCGATCCGCGACGCCACCGGCTGGCCGACCACGGTGAAGAATTCGTCCTGGCCGGCGGGGGCGCAGAGGCATAACAGCCGCGACGGACTGTCGCCGGCGTTGGTGAATGCATGCGGGGCATTGGCCGGCACGTTGATCGTCTCTCCGGCGCGGGCCGTCAGGGTCTCGTCGCGGAAGGTCACCTTCACCTCACCTTGGAGGACGGCGAACATCTCCTCGAAGTCGTGACGGTGCGGCGGCGGACCACCCCCGGGCGGCACGTGCATGTCGATGAGGGTGTACTTGCCCGCCGTGTCGTCACCGGAGACCAGGATCGTGTAGGTATCGCCGACCAGACCGATGTGCGGCCGGCTCTGGTCCTGATCGGGTCGGGCGACGGTGAGCCGGCGAGATGGGTCGTCGGGGGGATCGTCGTAGGCGGCGTGGTCTGGTCGCTGGTCATCATGCTTCCTTGTAGGTGATCATTGTCTCCTTGCCGGCCAGGGTGGCACGAGGTAGTCGGCGAACATCGCCTGGAGTCCATCGCGCATCTGGAGCCCGCAAGCGGACCCCCATCCGGATCTGGGCCACGGCCGTAGCATTGGCTCCACGCTGGCGACGCGGATCACGGCCGCCTGCGGGCCCAGTCGCCTGCCGAGCCCACCAGCGGTCGCCCGATCAGCCAGTGGTGCCCGAATGGATCGGCGAGCCGACCCTGACGCAGGCCGTAGGACTGGTCGGCGACGGGAGCCACCTCGGCCGCGCCGTTCGCGATCGCCTGCTCGAAGATCTGATCGGGGTCGGCCACCAGTAGATTGATTCGGACGGTGGTGCCCTCCAGAGTCTGCGGGCTGAGATTGGATGCCTCGGGCGACTCGTCGGCCACCCTGAAGCGCGCCTCGCCTACTGCCATTTCGGCGACAACCCGTCCCTCCGGGTAGGTGTTGCGGTAGACCTCCACAGCCCCGAACGCCCGCTCGTAGAAGCTCGCCGCCGACCCGGCGTCGCGGACCGTCAACACCGGCGTGATCGTGCTCGGGAAGTCCGGCATGCCGTCGTTCTAGCGCAGTCGATGCCCTGGCAGGTGCCCTGTAGTCGATCGGCGACTGACACGGGCAATGGCCGGGCTGGTCGACGCGACGCCGGCCGGAGCAGAATGGCGCCGTGAGCAGTGAGCAGCCCATGGTTGTTGCCTTCAGCCGCGGCGAGCACCGCTTCAGCAAGGCCCCACCGACGAGATCACCCTCCTGGTGGCCAGCACAGCTGTCGCCATCACCGCCGGGATTGCGCGGCACGTCGATCCCGACGCTCCCGCTGATGCTCGGCCAACCCAGCGACAGGCTCAGGCCGTCGCGCCTTCATCGAGCCATCGAGCGAAGGCATCGATGTGCTCGGCCGGCCAGGAGCCGTCGCAGGGCATGGTTCCATCCCGCAACCTGGCGAGGATGGCGGGGCCGTGGGTGGCGACGTCGCCGTGGTCCCAGAGATCGAACGCGAAGCGCATCGACCGGCGGTCTCGCTCCCGGAACAGCGCCTTGACGTGACGGTCGAAGCTGACCGGCTCCCCGCCCGGAGGGAGCACGACGGGAACGTCTGCGGCCGGTTCCGAGCGAGCGAGAGCAGAGATGCGGCTGCCGGGCGCCCCGGCCGCGGTCTGCCAGTCCCATCTCGGCATCGGCATGCGCTCCGGGGGACGTGAGTCGGTCTGGGAGTTCTCGACCGCGAGGCGGGACCCCCACTCGATGTAGGACCCGAACGCGGCGCGGAACTCGGCGTCGTTGGGCAGGCCGGCGTCGCCGGCGGCCCTGGTCAGCAGTTGAACCCAGCGGGCCCGGGCGGCCTCGGTGATCTGCTTGCCGGCGTGCTCGGCGAGCATGTGCGGGTAGCCGCCGTAGGGTCCGCTGTACGCCTTGGGGCCGCCGAACACTTCGGCCAGCCAGGCGGCGACGCGCTCGGGGTGGTCGGCGGACATGGTGGCGAAGAGGGGCGCGAGCAGGTCGTCCTCAGGGACATACCTCTCGTAGAACAAGCGGGTCATCCGCAGCAGGGCAGGGAAGCCGCCGACCCACTCGAAGATGGTTGGCTCGGCGTCGGCGTCTGGCACGGGGTCGTGGAAGTCGACGTACCAGTGCATGCCCGAGCAGAACGGCTTGTTCTGCGAGTGCCCGCACCGGCACAGCGCGGCGTGCTCGCCCGAGGACCCCTCCGCCCGAGGCATGGCCTCGCCGGCGGGGTCGACGATTTCCACCGAGCCGGTCAACCGGTAGGGACCGTCCCTGGTGACGAAGACCGTCGGCGGGCGCCGCTGCCCCCAGTCGATGACCGATCGGGCCTCGGCGTCGTCGATGGCGACCGACAGGGCCCCGGAGGGGCACTCGCGTGCCGCGCGCACGATCTCGTCCATCCGGCCACCCGACGGGGTCACGAACGGCTCAGCGCCCGAATGGAAGACCGACGGCAGGCGATCGGTACACAGGCCCGAGTGCTGGCAGATCCCGCGGTTATCGTAGACAGTGACGGACAACCCTATATAGCTGTCACGACGATCGGGCTGGCGCTCGGCCTTCTTGGTGTCGTCGAAGCCGTCAGTGACACAAGCGCCGTCGCAGTTCGGCAATGTCGCAGACGAACCGCACCGGCACAACGCCAACACGTCGCCGTGATCCACCTCGCAACCCAAGTAGTCCGTCACCGAGACCGACCCGCTGAGCACATACGGACCGCCGGGCACGACCATGATCCGGGGCCGGTCTGCCAGCGGCGAACCCGGACCGTCCAACACCGACGTAACGGTCGCCGCCCACCCTGCCCGGGCGCCGATGCGTGCAAGCTCGTTGAGGTCCACCCGACTTCTCCTCGGCTTCGGCTACATCCCTACCTACACCGACCTACCATATCCCGCCGACAACAGAGGTTCGACGGCCTGCCCCCCGAGCCGTCAATGGCCGGATGTCAGATGCCCCGGGAGGGGTCCTTCGCCGAACTTGCCTGGCATAAATATACTGTTCTCGGCAAATGACGGAACGTCTACGGCGTAGGGAAGGTCGGTGGACCCACACCTTGCTCATTACCGTGCTCAGTTTGCGTTCGCGACCGTCTTGGGAAATGTCCGCCCGGGCCAGCTCGTCGAACCGTCACCATGCGCGGAGTGGACTGTCAAGGCCCTGAGCGACCACGTCATCACCGGCAACGACGGCGTGGCTGGTCGCGGCACCAATCCTGTTGATGACGACCCTGCCGCCGCATACCCAGCCTCGGCGGAACGAGCGAAGACGACGTTCGCGGCTCCTAACTCCGCGAGCCGAATGTTCGACATACAGGCCGGGCCGATCCCCCGTTGACGTACCCTGGGCGTAGCGATAGCGGCCGGTCTCGGGGTCCCTGCCGAGTGAGACGCGGACCTGCCAGACCTTCGGTCCTCGCTGGCGGATGCTGCCACGCACGACTGCAACGGATGTGGCCATTTTATGGCCAATCGAGCCGGAGTAGGGAGAGTCGCTCGGATCAAAAATAGCCTCTGACTGCGGAGGGAGAGGGATTCGAACCCCCGGGGACTTGCATCCCAAGGCTTTTCAAGTGCGTGGCCGGTTGTCGGCCCAAGCGGCTTCCACGGGCTTGACGTGCATGTTTGCGCCCCGGCATCTGGTCGGATCGGCCCCTGATGGCGGCCCTCGGCCCCAGATCATGGCCACTTCTATGGCCACGGGGCACCCTGACTATCGGCGCCACCCGAAGCGACGCCGAGGTCAGCTGTGGCGCAGTCGCACCTCAGGGACCCTCCGGAAGTCGCGGACGTTCTTGGTGTGAAGCGACAGCGAGTACACCATCGCGGTGGCGGCGATGAGAGCGTCGGGCATGCGGAGGGTCGGGACCTCACGTCGTAACCGGCCTGCGCGGTCGGCTATCCGGCGATCGACCGGGATCTCGTCCATGCCAGCCAGGAGGCGCCGGACGTCGGGCTCCTCGTCGCCGTCAGCGCCAGTCAGCAGCTCGGCTCGGGTAATGACCGAGTAGCCGAGCCGTCCGGCTCCTCGGGGGAGGCGGCGCACGCCTGCGAGATGGTCGATGCACACGTCGGTGTCGACGAGCAGCTCAGCCACGCCGGTCCCATTCCGAGCGCGGTGGCACCCGGCTACCGATGCCTGGGGCGGTCCCGAAGGTCGTATCGAGGTCGTCCTCCCCCTCCAGTAGCGAGTCGACCGCCTCACGGATGAGCTGGGACATCGCCACGCCCTGACGGCGAGCCCGCTCGGCCAAGCGAGCCCGCTGCTCGTCCGTCAGGTAAATTTGTGTCCTGGTAGCCATATACATCAGGGAGCATACACCTTGCTAGTCCATCGCATGGGCCGGCGTTACCGCCGTCGATAGTCGTGCACGCCGGCGACCGATGGGACGAGCTGCCAGTCCTCACCACTCTAAGGCTAAGCGACGGAAGGCAGGCTCGCTGCTAAGGGTCTGATGGCCGGATGCCGCAACCCCGACCGCCACCTGCAGGTTCGTGAGAAGTAGCTGCTTAGACGGTACGTTGGCCCTGTGGAGCTTGTCTGGTCGTTGCCTCTCTTTGCCATGGGTTGCCGTGCAAGAGTGAAAGTCAGATGAAACCGGCGGCCCCCAGCGGCGCTCGCTGGTCCGCTGGGGACGCGAAGCGGGGGGATGTCTAACCATCGCACACACCTAGGAAGGCCCCGACACCCTCTCTAAGCGGTTGGCTTTTAAGCAGCTTGGACTTCGCCTGGGCGAACTCGGTGGCCTCAGGCCGAGGAGCCGTAGAAGGCGGCGTCGCCGAAGGTGAAGACGCCCCCGTCTTTTGCGACGAGCCAGTAGCCGTGGCCGTCGGGGGTGGCGGTCATGCCGACGATGGGTTGGTTGAGGTGGATGGCGCCCGCGGAGCCGTAGAAGGCGGCGTCGCCGAAGGTGAAGATGCCCCCGTCTTTTGCGACGAGCCAGTAGCCGTGGCCGTCGGGGGTGGCGGTCATGCCGACGATGGGTTGGTTGAGGTGGATGGCGCCCGCGGAGCCGTAGAAGGCGGCGTCGCCGAAGGTGAAGATGCCCCCGTCTTTGGCGACGAGCCAGTAGCCGTGGCCGTCGGGGGTGGCGGTCATGCCGACGATGGGTTGGTTGAGGTGGATGGCGCCCGCGGAGCCGTAGAAGGCGGCGTCGCCGAAGGTGAAGATCCCGCCGTCGGAGGCGACCTCCCAATAGCCCTTGCCATCCGGGGTGGCGGCGATCCCGACAATCGGCTGGTTCAGGATACTTCCCCCCATCGAGCCGAAGAACTTCGCATTGCCGAAGGCGAAGATCCCGCCGTCAGAACCGACGAGCCAGTAGCCCCCCTCGCCGGGAGTCGAGGCCATGCCGACGATCGGCTTGTTGAGGGCCTTCCCGGCCATCGAACCGTACGAATCGGCGTCGGCGAAAGCCAGGACGGCCCCGTTGGAGGCGCCCTCCAGGTAGCCGTGGCCGTCGCCGGCGCGGACGATTCCCACCACGGCAGCCGGTGGGGTCAACGTCGGCGCCTTGGGCTCAAGCCTGACGCTAACCGCGAGCGGGGCGGTGGCGGTGTCGTTGAAGGTGTAGTTGGCTGCGGTGCCGCCGGTGCAGGCGATGGTGTAGTCGCCGACCGCGGTGTGGGTGCCGGTCACCGAGCAGACAGGCTGGGTGGTGACCACCGTGGCGGTGTCGCCATTCTGGTAGCCGCTGATCGTGTAGCCGAACGTCGGGTCGGGCTGGCCATAAACGACGGTCTGGGGGTCGGGGGTGACCGTGAGCACGGCGAGGGTGACCGCCAGCGGGGCGGTGGCGGTGTCGTTGAACGTGTAGTTGGCTGCGGTGCCGCCGGTGCAGGCGATGGTGTAGTCGCCGACCGCGGTGTGGGTGCCGGTCACCGAGCAGACAGGCTGGGTGGTGACCACCGTGCCGGTGTCGCCATTCTGGTAGCCGCTGATCGTGTAGCTGAACGTCGGGTCGGGCTGGCCATAAACGACGGTCTGGGGGTCGGGGGTGACAGTGAGCACGGCGAGGGTGACTGCCAGCGGGGCGGTGGCGGTGTCGTTGAACGTGTAGTTGGCTGCGGTGCCGCCGGTGCAGGCGATGGTGTAGTCGCCGACCGCGGTGTGGGTGCCGGTCACCGAGCAGACGGGCGGGGTGGTGACCACCGTGGCGGTGTCGCCATTCTGGTAGCCGCTGATCGTGTAGCTGAACGTCGGGTCGGGCTGGCCATAAACGACGGTCTGGGGGTCGGGGGTGACCGTGAGCACGGCGGAGGTGACCGCCAGCGGGGCGGTGGCGGTGTCGTTGAAGGTGTAGTTGGCTGCGGTGCCGCCGGTGCAGGCGATGGTGTAGTCGCCGACCGCGGTGTGGGTGCCGGTCACCGAGCAGACAGGCTGGGTGGTGACCACCGTGCCGGTGTCGCCATTCTGGTAGCCGCTGATCGTGTAGCCGAACGTCGGGTCGGGCTGGCCATAAACGACGGTCTGGGGGTCGGGGGTGACCGTGAGCACGGCGAGGGTGACCGCCAGCGGGGCGGTGGCGGTGTCGTTGAACGTGTAGTTGGCTGCGGTGCCGCCGGTGCAGGCGATGGTGTAGTCGCCGACCGCGGTGTGGGTGCCGGTCACCGAGCAGACGGGCGGGGTGGTGACCACCGTGGCGGTGTCGCCATTCTGGTAGCCGCTGATCGTGTAGCTGAACGTCGGGTCGGGCTGGCCATAAACGACGGTCTGGGGGTCGGGGGTGACAGTGAGCACGGCGAGGGTGACTGCCAGCGGGGCGGTGGCGGTGTCGTTGAAGGTGTAGTTGGCTGCGGTGCCGCCGGTGCAGGCGATGGTGTAGTCGCCGACCGCGGTGTGGGTGCCGGTCACCGAGCAGACGGGCGGGGTGGTGACCACCGTGGCGGTGTCGCCATTCTGGTAGCCGCTGATCGTGTAGCTGAACGTCGGGTCGGGCTGGCCATAAACGACGGTCTGGGGGTCGGGGGTGACAGTGAGCACGGCGGAGGTGACCGCCAGCGGGGCGGTGGCGGTGTCGTTGAAGGTGTAGTTGGCTGCGGTGCCGCCGGTGCAGGCGATGGTGTAGTCGCCGACCGCGGTGTGGGTGCCGGTCACCGAGCAGACAGGCTGGGTGGTGACCACCGTGGCGGTGTCGCCATTCTGGTAGCCGCTGATCGTGTAGCCGAACGTCGGGTCGGGCTGGCCATAAACGACGGTCTGGGGGTCGGGGGTGACCGTGAGCACGGCGAGGGTGACCGCCAGCGGGGCGGTGGCGGTGTCGTTGAAGGTGTAGTTGGCTGCGGTGCCGCCGGTGCAGGCGATGGTGTAGTTGCCGACCGCGGTGTGGGTGCCGGTCACCGAGCAGACGGGCGGGGTGGTGACCACCGTGGCGGTGTCGCCATTCTGGTAGCCGCTGATCGTGTAGCCGAACGTCGGGTCGGGCTGGCCATACACGACGCTCTGGGCGTCGGGGGTGACAGTGAGCACAGCGGGCGTGACGGTCTGATTCACGGGCAGCGAGCCGGAAGCGGGCCCGAAGCCGCCCGTCGACGTGAAGCTGGCTGTCACCGACGCGCTCCCGGCGGGGAGGGTTGACAAAGGCAGGACCGCCGTTCCGTTGCTGACGGTCACGGGAGCGCCCTGGTTCACGCCGTTCACGGCGAACTGGACCGTGCCGCTGGCGTTCGACGGCGAGATGGTCGCTGTCAGGTTGGTGCTCTGCCCGTACACCGACGGGTTGACTGACGACGACAGGGTCAAGGTGGTCAAAGCGGTGAGGGTGAGGAGGCCGTTTCCGGTGTGGTTGCCGGTGGCGGTGGTGGCCACAACCGCGGTGGGGGTGATGTAGCCGGACCCCCCGCCTCCTCCTCCGCCTCCGCCGCAGCTGCTTCCTTGGGCGGGACCGCCGCCTCCGCCGCCGCCGTAATAGCCGGCGCCGCCGTTGCCGCCACCGGAGTAGCTGCCGTTCTCGCCGCCGCCACCGCCGGCGCCGAGGGTCCCGGACGCGCCGTTGTTCTCGCCGCCGTTGCTGCCGCCGCCGCCCCCGCCGGCCATCTGGGTTCCGCCGGCCCCGCCGCCTTGGACGCCGCAGTCGTTGTCACGGGCCCCCGAGGTCCCGTTGGCCCCTGAACCGGCGCCGCCGTTGCCGCCCGTGGCGCCGTCGTTGGGATACCCGCCGCCACCACCGCCGCCGCCGGCCACCACAATCCGATCAGCCAACGTGCAGGTCAGGGTGGCCGCGCACGAACCCGAACGCAGATCTGACGCCCCGCCACCCCCACCGCCACCGTCGCCCGGGTTGCCGCCCGCCGCGCCCACCGTCACCTGGAACGTCTCACCCCCGGTCACGTTCAACGTGGCCTTCGCCTCGCCCCCCGCACCTCCCGAAGCATTCAGGTTCGACGGCGCCCCACCCCCCTGCGCCCCAAAACCATCCACCACAATCTGCGAAACGCCGGGAGGGACGGTGAAGAGGTAGCTGCCCGGGGTGCCATACGAGGGGGTGGACGTGTTGACGGTCTGGGTGAGCGAGCCGGTGCTGGTTCCGTAGTTGGTGTCGCCGGAGTACACGGCGCTGATGGTGTGGCTGCCGACCGTCGTGTAGGTGACCGGGCAGGTGGCCACGCCGGTGGTGGTATTGACCGCGACGGTGCCGCAACCGGTGATGGTGGTGCCGCCGTCATTGAACGCCACGGTGCCCCCGTCGGGCGCCGGTGACACGGTCGCGCTGTAGACGGGTTGCTGGCCCAGCGCCGAGGGGTCGATCGATGACGCCACCGTAGTGGTAGTGGTAGCCGGGCTGACCACCTGGGTCAGGCTCGGTGACGTGCTGGTCGGGAAGTTGCTGTCACCGGAGTAGACTGCGGTGATGGTGTGGCTGGCCGCCGCGGTGTAGGTGACCGCGCAGGTAGCCACGCCAGTGGTGGTGTTGACCGCGACGGTGCCGCAACCGGTGATAGTGGTGCCGCCGTCGTTGAACGCCACGGTGCCGGCGTCGGGCGCGGGTGACACGGTGGCGGTGTAGGTGATCTGCTGGCTGGCCTTGGCCGGGTTGAGCGACGACGTGAGCGCGGTGGAAGTTGACGGGGCCGGGTTGACGGTCTGGGTCAGCGACGGGCTCAGGCCGGCCAGATACGCGCTGTCACCGACATAGGACGCGGTAATGGTATGGCTGGCCGCCTGGTTATAGGTGAGCACACACGTCGCGATCCCAGTGGTGGTGTTGACCGGCTGGCTGGCGCAACCGGTGATCGCGGTTCCCCCGTCATTGAACTGGACCGTGGACCCGTCAGGCACCGGTGACACCGTCGCGGTGTAGGTCACCGCGGTCCCCACGGCGGACGGGGTGAGTGACGACCCCACCGCGACCGTGGTGGCCGTGCCGCTCAAAGCGGTGAGGGTGAGGAGGCCGTTTCCGGTGTGGTTGCCGGTGGCGGTGGTGGCCACAACCGCGGTGGGGGTGATGTAGCCGGACCCCCCGCCTCCTCCTCCGCCTCCGCCGCAGCTGCTTCCTTGGGCGGGACCGCCGCCTCCGCCGCCGCCGTAATAGCCGGCGCCGCCGTTGCCGCCACCGGAGTAGCTGCCGTTCTCGCCGCCGCCACCGCCGGCGCCGAGGGTCCCGGACGCGCCGTTGTTCTCGCCGCCGTTGCTGCCGCCGCCGCCCCCGCCGGCCATCTGGGTTCCGCCGGCCCCGCCGCCTTGGACGCCGCAGTCGTTGTCACGGGCCCCCGAGGTCCCGTTGGCCCCTGAACCGGCGCCGCCGTTGCCGCCCGTGGCGCCGTCGTTGGGATACCCGCCGCCACCACCGCCGCCGCCGGCCACCACAATCCGATCAGCCAACGTGCAGGTCAGGGTGGCCGCGCACGAACCCGAACGCAGATCTGACGCCCCGCCACCCCCACCGCCACCGTCGCCCGGGTTGCCGCCCGCCGCGCCCACCGTCACCTGGAACGTCTCACCCCCGGTCACGTTCAACGTGGCCTTCGCCTCGCCCCCCGCACCTCCCGAAGCATTCAGGTTCGACGGCGCCCCACCCCCCTGCGCCCCAAAACCATCCACCACAATCTGCGAAACGCCGGGAGGGACGGTGAAGAGGTAGCTGCCCGGGGTGCCATACGAGGGGGTGGACGTGTTGACGGTCTGGGTGAGCGAGCCGGTGCTGGTTCCGTAGTTGGTGTCGCCGGAGTACACGGCGCTGATGGTGTGGCTGCCGACCGTCGTGTAGGTGACCGGGCAGGTGGCCACGCCGGTGGTGGTATTGACCGCGACGGTGCCGCAACCGGTGATGGTGGTGCCGCCGTCATTGAACGCCACGGTGCCCCCGTCGGGCGCCGGTGACACGGTCGCGCTGTAGACGGGTTGCTGGCCCAGCGCCGAGGGGTCGATCGATGACGCCACCGTAGTGGTAGTGGTAGCCGGGCTGACCACCTGGGTCAGGCTCGGTGACGTGCTGGTCGGGAAGTTGCTGTCACCGGAGTAGACTGCGGTGATGGTGTGGCTGGCCGCCGCGGTGTAGGTGACCGCGCAGGTAGCCACGCCAGTGGTGGTGTTGACCGCGACGGTGCCGCAACCGGTGATAGTGGTGCCGCCGTCGTTGAACGCCACGGTGCCGGCGTCGGGCGCGGGTGACACGGTGGCGGTGTAGGTGATCTGCTGGCTGGCCTTGGCCGGGTTGAGCGACGACGTGAGCGCGGTGGAAGTTGACGGGGCCGGGTTGACGGTCTGGGTCAGCGACGGGCTCAGGCCGGCCAGATACGCGCTGTCACCGACATAGGACGCGGTAATGGTATGGCTGGCCGCCTGGTTATAGGTGAGCACACACGTCGCGATCCCAGTGGTGGTGTTGACCGGCTGGCTGGCGCAACCGGTGATCGCGGTTCCCCCGTCATTGAACTGGACCGTGGACCCGTCAGGCACCGGTGACACCGTCGCGGTGTAGGTCACCGCGGTCCCCACGGCGGACGGGGTGAGTGACGACCCCACCGCGACCGTGGTGGCCGTGCCGCTCAAAGCGGTGAGGGTGAGGAGGCCGTTTCCGGTGTGGTTGCCGGTGGCGGTGGTGGCCACAACCGCGGTGGGGGTGATGTAGCCGGACCCCCCGCCTCCTCCTCCGCCTCCGCCGCAGCTGCTTCCTTGGGCGGGACCGCCGCCTCCGCCGCCGCCGTAATAGCCGGCGCCGCCGTTGCCGCCACCGGAGTAGCTGCCGTTCTCGCCGCCGCCACCGCCGGCGCCGAGGGTCCCGGACGCGCCGTTGTTCTCGCCGCCGTTGCTGCCGCCGCCGCCCCCGCCGGCCATCTGGGTTCCGCCGGCCCCGCCGCCTTGGACGCCGCAGTCGTTGTCACGGGCCCCCGAGGTCCCGTTGGCCCCTGAACCGGCGCCGCCGTTGCCGCCCGTGGCGCCGTCGTTGGGATACCCGCCGCCACCACCGCCGCCGCCGGCCACCACAATCCGATCAGCCAACGTGCAGGTCAGGGTGGCCGCGCACGAACCCGAACGCAGATCTGACGCCCCGCCACCCCCACCGCCACCGTCGCCCGGGTTGCCGCCCGCCGCGCCCACCGTCACCTGGAACGTCTCACCCCCGGTCACGTTCAACGTGGCCTTCGCCTCGCCCCCCGCACCTCCCGAAGCATTCAGGTTCGACGGCGCCCCACCCCCCTGCGCCCCAAAACCATCCACCACAATCTGCGAAACGCCCGCCGGCACCACGTAGGAGTCCGTGCCTATCGCGCTGTAGCTGCAACCGGACGCCGTTGCCGTGCCGGTCGTGCCGCATGCGGTTGCCGCGTGAGCGGTGGAGGCCAGACTCACCGTCGCCAGCATCGACCCGGCCAGGCATACCACGAGCAGGAAGCCCGAGAAGCGGGTTAAGCACCGGCCACCTAATGACCGTGCGCCGGAGGGCAGAAACCGCCTGATCATTCGTCAACCCCCGCCGCTGCCGGCTCGCTGGTTTGCCGTGACCTCCATATGGGCGATCACTGCCTATTTCGGTAATGTAATACGTTGGCTAGCTAGTAAGGCGCCGTTTCTCGGCCACCGTCCTATCGGCACGTTCGGAGCGGACCTTTAATCGTTCTCTGGTCTGCAGCTCGGCTCTCAACCCACCGCGTCCCGGCAGGGCCGACCTGGCCGCCTGTCGCCCGCCACGAGCGGGCTGCCGCTCTCGGCCAGAAGGCGAAGTCCGACAACACGGTGCGGGCCTACTGAAACTGCGGGGACCGTTTCGAGCGCTGGTGCGAGGCTCGCTAGCTTCCGAGCCCGCCGGCGTCAGACCGAGACCGTCCGGGCCTACTTTACCGACGCCTCGGAGCGTCGGCGCTCGACAGGAACCAGCGGACCCGCTGGCGGTACTCCTCTGCCACCACGGCGCGCTGGGCGTCGGCGATTTCGTGGGTTCACGAGCGCAGCGGCCACACCGCTTCGGGAGGCACCCGCTCGTCAAGGACATGCTCTCCGGTATCCGCCCCACTCGGGCTACCCCCACCGCGACGCAAGCCCCCCGTCCTGCTCGCCGACCCGCCGTCACCCGAGCCAGTGAACACTGGGCGAGGCCCTCAGCGCCCGAGGCGGCGGGCCGGTCGGAGCCAGCCAGCCTTGAGAAGCTCCGCCAGGGGGGTTGGACCGTGAGGCCAAGTGATCGAGGCCGTTGGTGCACGACCGGACCGGGCTGTCCCGCCAGATAATAGTAGGCGAAGAGTGTTGTCCCCGATCGGTGGACCACACCAGAGATGTCCTCCTCGACGATGCCGTTGGTCTCCGAACGCGACCGGAAGACGTGCGCTTCGGCGTAGCCGATCACGAAGGAGACGGCCCGTCGGTGGCACTCGTAGATCACCGCATTGGTCCCCTCATCGGCGAGCGCCGACGCCACCGACACCGACTTGGGCGGGGAGAACGTGAGGTCGAAGCCGGCCACCGGCAGCCCGCCACGGGGGGCCTTCGGCGTTCCGCCGACGGCCTCGCCGGTGATCGGGTCGGCGCAGCCGGCGAGCATCGCCTCCAGGTGCTTCTCGGCCACCTCCGATCCGGTTTCGACGCCTCTGCCGACATCCAAGTCGGCCAGTCCCGCCCCAAGGAAGACGCCGGGCGGGGTGCCCGAGGCAGCGTAGTAGCGGGACAGATCGTTGGATCGCCCGGCGTCGCCGTCACCGACCGCGACGGACTCCATCAAGTAGCGGTAGCCGCCGCCCAGGCTTATGCGCCGTATCGAGATCACACCGCGGCTCCTGTCCGGAGCGGGCGGATGCCACGCTCCTACCGGGAAGCCACCAGGCGGTCCACGCTATTGATCTTCTGGGCCTCCCAGGGGCGTGTGGCCGGGCGCTCCCCGCTGTGCTCCTGGCTGTGAAACGCAGCCAGCGTGACCTCTGCGTCGACACGTCGGCGGGGGCCCGACTCCTCGAATGCCAACTGTGTAAAGCCGGAGATTCTGGTTTGGAAGGACGCTGGTGGAAGTGGGCGTCGGGCGGGTCGTGGTAACGGTGGCTGTCGTCTGCGAGTGGGCAGGCGGGACGGTGTCGCTGCGATGGAGGAGATGGGCGGGTCATGTAGGGGAATCAGTGCTGGGAGTTGGCGCTGACGACGTGAGCGGAGCTTTGGCGGCGTTGAAGGTTGACGGTCAAGGAGCCTGCAGCGGCGACCCTTGTCGGGTCAACGGTGGAGGACGCCGTGACCAGCGTGCGATCACGCGAGCTGCGACCGCCGAGCCACGCGTGTTTGCTCGGCTCCTTTGACGTGACGGCGGCCCAGCCAGGATGGCGGTCGGCGTGGGACCCGCCCGTCGAGGGCGACACAGCACAACGCCGGCCGCCCGCGCTCCGGATCGGAGGTGGTCAGCCGGCGGGCGACGCTTGCGCCTGCGTGAGCACCCGCTCGGCGGCGGCGACCGCCTGACTGGCGGCCCGGATGGCGGTGCGCGCCTTCGCCGGTGCCATGGGGACCGGGTCGTACTCCGCCTGGTGCTTGAGGGGCAGGACCGGCGCAGGCTGGCGGCGCACTGCTCACCCTCGCCGCCGGCGGCCGCGACATGATCGGCCGCGCCCGGATGGTCGCTCTTCCATCGGCTCTTGAGTCGCACCGCCGAGACGGCGTCGGCTGCGGCGATGGTCGCGTGCACCGCGTTGCCGACCGTGGCAACGTGGTTGTCTCGTGCGATGGCGTCCTCGGCTGCTTCGAGGTACTCGTGGGCCTTGGCGGCGTAGGCGATCCCGTCGGCAAGGGTCGCCCGTACGGTGGTCGTCGACTTCCGATCAGCCATGGGCAGCCCGGCGCCCCTCGTGCAAGTCGATCAGGTCACGAAGCGAGCGCCCGGCAATGACGACTCCGTCCTTCGAGGCGTCCCGTAACCAAGCGGCCCCCTTCCGGCCGGACGGGCGTAGTTCGCTGCGATCGAGGTCGATCAGATGGACTGCGTTGCCCGTGATCCCTCCGGCGGCCCCGACCCAGCGGCCGATCGATTGCATCCAGAGGTCCTCCTCGGCGCCGCCGGGGGCCGCGAGCGGATCGTGGACGGCGAGTACGTCCACGTCGCTGTCCCGCCTGGCCTCGCCTCTTGCGAACGAGCCGAACGCGATCAGGCTCAGCGGGGCGGGGGTGATCGAAGCGGCCTCGTGGCGAAGCCCTTCGATAGCGGGGGTGCGAAGGTCGGTCAGTGCCTGGACGAGACCAGCGGCGACGTTGCCGGGTGCTAGGCGTATCAGGATCGCTCCGGGGGTCGGGCGACGCTCGACGATCCCCAAGCCGGCCAGGTCTTCGATCACCTGGGCCGTCTGGCTCCAGCTGACCCCGGCGCTCAACGAGACCTGGCGGATCGTCTGTGGCGACGTGCTACGGGTGAGGGCGCTGAGCACCTGGCCCCTGGCCCCGGGGATCAGCGCCTCGACCGCCCGCAGGTAATCCACACTTGCCAACCTACTCGGAAAGTCGAGAACGTTCGCGGTAAATCGGGAGGTATGGCATCGGGGCGAATCGGGCGAACCCCGCAAGCCCCAAATAGCGTGGACCTCCCGGTGGTGACTGGTAGAGGGGGCCGCACCACGCGCCTTCCGGCAAGGAGCCCGCCATGCCCACCACAGACGAACCGATCGAGACCGAGCGCTCGATCGAGATTGCCAGCAGGCCAGCCGGGGATCGTCACCCCGCCGTACCCATCGGCGAGCGGCTCGCCCTCAGCGTGGAGGAAGCCGCCTTGTTGGGCATCTCCCGCGACCTGGCCTACGACCTGGTCGCCCGGGCAGAGCTTCCCTCGGTCCGTCTCGGCCGACGACTGGTCGTGCCCCGCCGGGCGCTGGAAGACGCACTGGGGCGGCTGGCCGAGGCCGGGTGAACGCCGGCCAGGGCTTGGCCGATGGCGTCAGCCGCATCGCGGTCGGCGGTGTCGAGGAAATGGGCGTAGGTCCGGAGCGTGATGCCCGGATTGGCGTGGCCGAGACGCCCCGCGATGGTGCGCACGCCGACTCCTTGTCCGGCCAGCGTGGTGGCGGCGAAGTGGCGGAGGGCGTGGAAGGTCACGGGCTGCAGGCCGGTGCGGTCGCGCAGTGAACGGAAGGCGCCGGTCACCCGGTCCGGCCGGTAGGGAGTGGAGCCGTCGAGGCCCTGGGACCACACGTAGGCGTCCGGTCCGAGCACGACGCCGGCCAACCGGGAGCGCTCCTTGGCGCGACGAAGGTGCTCGGCCAGGACGTCGACGGTGGATTCGTCGAGGGCGATGCGACGCGCCTGGTGGGTCTTGGGATCCTTGACCGCCACCTCCCCACCGGCGTCGGAGATCGACCGAGCGAAGGTGGCGGTGGCGGCATCGAGGT
Source organism: Acidimicrobiales bacterium (assembly GCA_965276635.1). Taxonomy (GTDB): domain Bacteria; phylum Actinomycetota; class Acidimicrobiia; order Acidimicrobiales; family Palsa-688; genus CBDIBC01. The sequence continues at coordinate 1,622,269 of CBDIBC010000005.1, forward strand.
CGACGTCGCTCCAGCGCAGCCCGCACAGCTCACCTCGTCTCGCTCCGGTGGTGGCGGCAGCGTAGATCAAGCAGCCCAGGTCGGGGTGGTCCTCTACGCAGGCGTCGACTAGCCGGCGCAGCTCGGCGAGGCTGGGTGGACGGATCTCTCGGCCTCTCGGTGACGGCGGCGAGGCCCGCACGATTGGGTTGAGATCGATCCAGCCCCACCGGATCGCCTGTCTGAAGGCGGCCGAGAGGATGGCGTGGCTCTTGCGCACCGTGCGCGCACTCAGACCGCGGCGTTGGAGCTGGCCGTAGAACGCGTCGAGCGTGGCCCCGTCCACCTTGGCGATCTCGACGCGCCCCAGCCTCGGCTTGATGTTCACGTCGATGGCGGAGCGGTAGCGCACGAGGGTGGACGCCGCCCGGCCCTGGGTCTCGATGTGGGCCATCCACCGGTCCAGTAGTTCCTCGACGGTGTGACGACCGCGCTGGCGGTGGCCGCCGCGCTCGATCTCCGCCACTAGCTCGGCCGAGGCCCGCTGGGCGTCGCGCTTGCCCCCGTTGACGTACCGCTGGGCGTAGCGATAGCGGCCGGTCTCGGGGTCCCTGCCGAGTGAGACGCGGACCTGCCAGACCTTCGGTCCTCGCTGGCGGATGCTGCCACGCACGACTGCAACGGATTATGGCCATTTTATGGCCAATCGAGCCGGAGTAGGGAGAGTCGCTCGGATCAAAAATAGCCTCTGACTGCGGAGGGAGAGGGATTCGAACCCCCGGGGACTTGCATCCCAAGGCTTTTCAAGAGCCTCGCATTCGGCCGCTCTGCCATCCCTCCCGGCTGCTGGAGGAGCCTACTGGCGGGTGTCGCCCCACCCGTCCCAGTAGGTGACGTCTTCGACAGGGGGGCGTGAGGCGGGCTTGAAGTCGGTGCCGACGGTGTAGGCAACGGGCAGCAGGGCCACCTGGGTGAAGTCCTCCGGGATACCCAGCAAGGCCGCCACCTCCGCTTCTTTGGCCACGTGCATCGTCGTCCACACCGATCCGAGGCCCCGGCTGCGCAACGCCAGCACGAAGCTCCACGCGGCCGGGATGATGGAGCCGTACAGCGCGGCGGCGCTCCGGTTGACGTCCTCGACGCGCCCCTGGACACAGGGGATCACGTGCACGGGCACGCGGCCGAGGATCTCGCTCAGGTACAGGGCGCTCTCGTACACCCGTTTGGTCTGCGGATCGTCGTCGGTCCTGGCGGCCGCCGAGCGGAGGTAGTCCGCACCGATCGAGGTGTAGATCCGCGCCAGCTCGGCCCGCTTGTCGGCGTCGGTGACCACCAGCCAACGCCATGTCTGGCTGTTCGACGCGGTCGGGGCCTGGATGGCGAGGCGGAGGCAGTCGAGGATGACCTCGGGCTCTACGGGGCGGTCGAGGTCGAGGCGCTTGCGTACGGCTCGGGTGGTCGACAGCAGATGGTCGGTGACGGCGGTGTCCAGCTCCATGGTGTGGTGTCACTCCTCGTTTTCGTGGATGAGGTCCTGCAGTTCGGCGATCCAGCGGTCGGCGGCCTGCCAGGCCTGGTGGGCGTCTCGGCGGATGGCCGGGCCGTGCTCGCCCGCCGCCGGGTACGACCCCAGGAACCGCACCTCGCGCAGGGTGGCATGCAGGTCCCTGAGGCAGTCGGCGACCACCTCGTCGGCCACGTGGCCCTCGAAGTCGATGACGAAGCAGTAGTCGCCGAGCCGGTGCTTGGTCGGGCGGGACTCCAGCTTCACCAGGTTGATGTCGCGAGCCGAGAACTGGCCAAGGATGCCGTGCAGGCTGCCCGGTCGGTTGGCGGACTGGAAGCACACGATGCTCGTCTTGTCGTGGCCGGTGGGGGCCGGGATGCCCTGGCTCGGGGGGCCGACGAGCACGAATCGGGTCAGGTTGTCGGGCGAGTCCTCCACGTGGGGGACGGCGAGCGCTAGGCCGTAGCGCTCCCCGGCCACCGCCGGGCCGATGGCGGCCACGAGCCGGTTGCCGCGCTCGGCGACCAGCCGGGCGGCCTCGGCGGTCGACGGGGCGGCACGCTCGACGGCATCGGGGAGGTGGGCCGCCAGCCAGCGCCGGCACTGGGCGATGGCGATCGGGATGGAGACCACCTCGGTCAGGGCGTCGACGTCGGCCCCTGGGACGGTGAGGAGATTCTGGGTGACGGGGAGGACCGCCTCGCGCACGATCAGCAGGGACTGGTCGAACACCAGCCCGTCGAGGGCGACCGACACGGTCCCCTCGATGGAGTTCTCCAGGGCCACGAATCCCAGATCCACTTGGCCGGAGGTGACGGCGTCGAGGACATGGACAAAGGACGGCAGTGGCGTCAGCTCCCCCGCGGCCAGTGTCGGCTCGCGGCGGAGGGCCTCCTCGGTGAAGGTACCGAGGGGACCGAGGAAACCGATCCGGGTAGCGGAAGAGACGGACCCGACCATGGGCGGGCAGGATAGGGCGGTCATGGAAGCTCCTGCGCTCCGCCAGCTGCTCGACGACGTCCGCTCGGGCGCCGTCGACCCTGACGAGGCCGTCCGGGTGCTGCGGCGGCTCCCCTTCGCCGACCTGGGCTACGCCAAGGTCGACCACCACCGGGCGCTGCGCCAGGGGCGCCCCGAGGCGGTGTACGCACCGGGCAAGACGCCGGGAGCCTGTGCCGGGATCGTCGCCGAGCTGCTCGGCGAGGAGGGGGGCGGCCCGGTCGTGCTCAGCCGGGCCGATCCCGACCAGCTGGCTGCGTGCACACGGGTCGCCCCCGGGGCGACGGTCACCGGCTCGACGGTGGTGTGGCGGGCCGCGCCGCCCAGGGGCGAGCAAGTGGTCGTGGTCACTGCCGGCACCGCGGACCTCCCGGTCGCCGTCGAGTGTCGGGCCACCCTGGCCGCCTTCGGCTTCGGGTCGACCCTGGTGGCCGATGTCGGTGTCGCCGGCCTGCACCGGCTGCTGTCGGTCGTCGACGATCTGGAGCGGGCCGACGCGGTCGTGGTGGTAGCCGGCATGGAGGGCGCCCTGGCCAGCGTGGTCGGCGGCCTGGTGGCCGTGCCGGTCGTCGCCGTGCCCACCAGCGTCGGATACGGCTCGTCGCTGGAAGGGGTCACCGCGTTGCTGGCCATGCTGTCGAGCTGCGCCGCAGGCGTGACCGTCGTCGGCGTCGACAACGGCTTCGGTGCCGCCCACGCCATCGCCCGCCTCTGGCCGGTCCCGGTGCGAGCCGCTCCGTGACGACCGTGGCCTGGTGGCACTGCTTCTCCGGTATCGCTGGGGACATGGCGCTCGGCAGCCTGGTCGACGCCGGGGCCGATCTCGCCGTGGTGGAGCGGGAGTTGGCGGCCCTGCCGGTCGGTGGCTGGACGATCGAAGCCGTGCCGGTGATGCGCGCCGGGCTGGCCTGCACCCAGGTCGTGGTAGACGTCCAGGAGACATCGGTGGTCAGGACCTACGCCCACATCGAGGGGCTGCTCACCGAGGCCCGCCTGCCCGAGCGCCCCCGTCGGCGCGCCCTGGCGGCGTTCCGCCGGCTGGCGGATGCCGAAGGTCGACTCCACCGCCGCCCCCGCTCGCAGGTCCACTTCCACGAGGTGGGCAGCACCGACGCCATCGTCGACATCGTCGGCACCTGCGTGGCTCTGGAGCTCCTCGACGTGGACCGGATCTGCGTCAGCCCCATCGCCCAGGGCACGGGACTGATCCGATCGGCCCACGGCCTGCTGCCGAACCCAGCCCCCGCCGTGGTCGAGCTGCTCGGCGGGGCGCCGACCTACGGAACCGACATCGCCGCCGAGCTCACCACGCCGACGGGCGCGGCGCTGGTGGCGGGTCTGGCTTCGGACTTCGGCCCGATGCCAGCCATGACGATCCGGTCGTCGGGCTTCGGGGCCGGCTCCCGTGACCGGGACGGTATGGCGAACGCCGTCCAGGTGGTGGTCGGCGAGGCCGCAGCGCGCGCCGGCAGGCACGACCAGGGCCAGCCCCTCGCGCTCATGGAGGCGAATGTCGACGATGTCACCGGTGAGATCCTCGGCCACGTCATCGCCCAGCTGTTGACTGCAGGAGCGCTCGACGCCTGGGTGACGCCCGTCGTGGGGAAGAAGGGTCGTCCCGCCCATGTGGTGAGCACCCTGGTCGACGACGCCCACGTCCCTGCACTTCGCACGCTGCTCCTGGCCGAGACAGGCAGCCTGGGCGTACGGATAACCCCGCTGCGCCGCTGGGCGTCCGCGCGAGCCATGGACGAGGTGATGGTGGACCGCTTCCCCGTGCGCGTCAAGCGCAGCGTCGGGCGCATCAAGGCGGAGTACGACGATGTCGTCCGGGTGGCGGCCGCCCTCTCGCTGCCGGCCCGGGAGGTGGCCCGTCGCGCCGAGGAGGCCGCCCACGCCGCCAGCCGACCGTCGCCCGACCACCCTGCGGGCCAGGGATCGCCAGGCCCGACCGGCCCGGCCTGACCGACGCCCCGAGCCTCATCGAGCCCTATCGACGAGCGGTCGCTCCGTCGCCGCGGCATCCGCCCGCTGCAGCACGAGCCCCTCCCAGCCGTCGAGCACCGCCGTCTCCACCACGGCACAGCCGTCGTAGGCGCCGGCCACGTGCCGCCACTGCCCCGGCAACAGGCCGGCGAGAAGCAGGCGCGCCCCGGGCCGCACCGCCGCCACCACCGCCCGAGCCAGCTCGGCGTGCACACCAGCAGTCACGTTCACCAGGGCCAGGTCGAAGCCGGATCCCACCTCGGCCACCGGTGTCGAGCTGGCGACGACGAGGGAGGCGACGCCGTTGCGCTCGGCGTTGGCGCGCGTCACGCCCGCCGACTCGGGGTCGATGTCCACCGCCACCACCGATGCCGCCCCCAGGCGGGCGGCGGCCACGGCCAGGATCCCGCTGCCCGTGCCCACGTCGAGCACCCGCCGGCCCGCCGGCCGGTCCCTGGCCAACCAGCCCAGGACCAATCGGGTGCTGGCGTGGGATCCGCTGCCGAAGCACCACCCCGGATCGATGGCCACCACCACTTCGTCGCCCGCCACCGCCACCCACGAGGGGGTGACGACCAGGTCGGGCGCCACCTGAACGGGCGCAGCGAACCGCCGCCAGGCGTCCCGCCAGGACCAGTCGGTGATCTCCACCAGCCGGGCGCCCAGCTCCTCCGCCACCCGCCGGGCCGCCTCCGGGGTCGGGTAGCTGGCGGTCAGCGTCACCGCGCCGTCGTCGTCCACCACGCCGACCGCGGTGGCCCCCGCGGCCCAGAATCGGTCGGCGGCGATGTCCGCACCGGCCCCGTCGCCCCGCCACTCCACCACCAGGTCGCCCACCACCCATTGTCCCACCCGTCCGGCTTTGCCCTCCCCATCGGCCATCATGGAGGGATGCTCCAGGCCCAACAGCTGCGCGTCGAGGTGGGTGGTCGCGCCACCCTGGTCGACGCCAGCTTCACCGTGCGGGCCGGGGACAAGGTCGGCCTGGTCGGGCGTAACGGAGCCGGCAAGACCAGCATGCTCAAGGTCATCGGCGGTGAGGACCCGGCCGCCGGGGGCTCCGTCGTCCAACGCGGGCAACTGGGGTTCCTCACCCAGGACCCCCGGCGGCTGCGTGAGGTCACCGACTCGACCGGCCTGGCCTACGTGCTCTCCGGTCGCCAGCTCGACGCCATGGCCCAGCGCCTGGAGAAGCTGCGCCTGGCCATGGAGGAGGACCCGTCGGACCGGGCCATCGCCCGCTACGGACGGGCCGAGGAGGCCTTCCGCGACGCCGGCGGCTACGCCGCCGAGTCCGAGGTCCGCTCGCTCGTGGCCGGCCTGGGGTTGACCGACGGCCGCATCGACCTGCCCATCGACGTGCTCTCCGGCGGCGAGCGCCGGCGCGTCGAGCTGGCCCGCATCCTCTTCGCCGGCAGCGACATCCTGCTCCTCGACGAACCGACCAACCACCTCGACAGCGACGCCAAGGCCTGGCTCATGGGCTTCCTGCGCACCTACCGGGGTGCCCTGCTCGTCGTCAGTCACGACCTGGAGCTGCTCGACGAGGCCATCACCCGGGTCCTGCACCTCGACGAGGGCGAGCTCGTCGAGTACAAGGGCACCTACAGCCAGTACCGCAGCGCCCGGGCCGCCGACGAGATCCGCCTGGCCAAGCTGGTCGACCGCCAGCAGTCCGAGATCAAGCGCCTGTCGACCCTGGCCGACTCTATGCGACACCAGACCGCGAAGCGGGCCCGCGTCGCCAAGAGCCTCGACAAGCGGGTGTCACGCCTGTCGGCGAGCGCCGCCACCGGCCCCGGCCACGGCGACCACCGCTACAAGGTGAACTTCCCGACCCCGCCCCACAGCGGCCGTATCAACCTGGAGGCCGCCCACCTGTCGAAGGCCTACGGCGGCCCCCCCGTCTTCGAAGACGTCAGCTTCGCCGTCGAGCGCGGCCAACGGCTGCTCATCATGGGCCTCAACGGGGCGGGCAAGACCAGCCTCCTGCGCATCCTGGCCGAGCAGGCCGAGCCGTCCACCGGTACCTGGCACACCGGGCTGAACGTGTCCGTCGGCTATTACGCCCAGGAGCACGAGGGCATCCGGCCCGGGGTGGGGGTGCTCGAGCACATGCGCGAGCGCAGTCGGGCACCCGAGCGAGACCTCCGAGCCCTGCTCGGCATGTTCGGGCTGTTCGGCGACGTCGCCTTCCAGGACGCCTCGACCCTCTCCGGGGGCGAGAAGACCAAGCTGGCCCTGGCCCAGCTGGTCGCCGGCGCCCACAACCTGCTGCTCCTCGACGAGCCGACGAACAACCTGGACCCGCCCTCCCGCTCGGCCATCGCCCAGGCCCTGGCCGCCTGGCCGGGGACCATGATCCTGGTCAGCCACGACGTCGGTTTCGTCAGCGAGCTGGCCCCCGACCGGGTGCTGCTCCTGCCCGACGGGACCGAGGACGCCTGGAACGACGACATGCTCGACCTGGTGGCCATGGCCTGAGGGGCTGCTCGTCCGTCGCAGTTGGTTGCGGAGCGGTGTCGTCGGCATAGCGCGACGAGGGCCTCGACAGGCGTCGGTAGGTTGGGGTCCCGTGCCCCCCGCCGACGCTGCCCCCGCTGCTGCCCCTCCCGCCGCCGACCCCGACGACCTGGCCCTGGCATTGGCGCTGGCCGACCGGGCCGATCAGCTCACCCAGGCCGCCTTCCGCCGCCAGGACCTGGTGGTGGAGACCAAGCCCGACCTGACGCCCGTCACCGAGGCCGACCGCGGCACCGAGGAAGCCCTGCGCCAGGCCCTGGCCGGCGCCCGCCCCGACGACGCCGTCCTCGGCGAGGAGCTCGGCACCACGCTCGGCACCACCGGGAGCGGGAACCGCCGTTGGATCATCGACCCGATCGACGGCACCAAGAGCTTCGTTCGCGGCATCCCCGCCTGGGCCACCCTCATCGCCCTGGAGGTGAACGGGAGCTTGACCGTCGGCGTGGCGTCCGCCCCAGCCCTGGGCCGGCGGTGGTGGGCCGGCCGCGGCCTGGGCGCCTTTGCGGGCAGCCCGACCGGTGGCCAGGCCTCGACCACGCCGATCGGGGTGTCGAAGATCCGCAACCTCGGCGACGCCCAGCTGTCCGGCTCGACGCTCGGCTACTGGGACGCCCATGGCGGGGTGGGACGGGTCGTGGCGCTGGCGTTGCGCTGCTGGCGCGATCGTGCCTTCGGTGACTTCTGGTCCCACGTCATGGTGGCCGAGGGAGCCTGCGACATCGGCCTCGACCCCGTCGCCTCGCTCTGGGACCTGGCTGCCGTGCAGGTGATCGTGGAGGAGGCCGGCGGCACGTTCACCGACCTCGACGGCGTGGCCCGGGCCGACGGCGGCTCGGGCATCAGCACAAATGGCTTCCTCCACGACCAGACCCTGGCCATACTCACTGGTCGTGAGTGACCGCTCGGCCATCGAACCCACCGGCCGCACCCAGGTGCGGCGCAGCCGCGACCGGGGCCGCTACGAGCGGGCGCAGATCCATGCCATCCTCGACGAGGGCACCATCTGCCATGTGGCCGGCTATGTGGATGGCTCCACCTGGATGATCCCCACGGCGTACGGCCGGCGCGGCGACGATCTGCTCCTGCACGGCGCGGCGGGGAACCACCTGCTGAAGGCGGCCAGCGACGGCACCGAGCTGACCGTGACCGTCACACTCGTCGACGCCATGGTGGTCGCCCGGTCCACGTTCCACCACTCCATCAACTACCGATCGGTCGTGGTCTTCGGCCGGGCGACGGTGATCAGTGAGCCGGCCGAGAAGGCGGCGGCGCTGGCGGCCATCGTCGATCACCTGTTGCCCGGCCGCAGCCACGAATGCCGCCAGCCCACCACCGCCGAGCTGACCCAGACCCGCGTGATCCGCCTGCCGATCACCGAGGCATCGGCCAAGATCCGCACCGGCCCGCCGATCGACGACGAGGCCGACCTGGGCGCAGAGGTATGGTCCGGCGAGCTGCCCCTCACCACCACCATGGGGGCGCCCGTCGACGCTCCCGACGTCACGGCCGGGACGTCGCCCACGGCCGCCTGGATGCACCAGGAGCGTTGGGCGCCCCACGTCCGGTAGCGCTGCTCGTGGATCGTGGTGGCCGGTGCCAAGGTCGGGGGGTGGCTGGCGCCGGGGTCGGGGGGTGGGGGCCGGCGCCGGGTCGGGGGGTGGGGGCCGGCGCCGGGTCAGGGGTGGTGGCTGGCGCCGGGTAGGGGCCTGCGATCGGAGGTTTGGCGCGATCGTTGTCGCCGGGGACCCAAAACTGCGCCCGGCCTCGGAGGCGGCGCGGCCCAAACCGCGCCTGACCTCGCCGGCGTAGGGTCGACCGCATGGGGACCTACATCGGACCTGGGATCTTCGAGATCGACACGCTGCTCGGCGGTTGGGAGCGGGTGACGGCGGGTTACCTGGTGGAGGGGCCGACGCCCGTGCTGGTCGAGACCGGCAGCCAGAGCTCGGTGCCGGCGCTGCTGGCTGCGATGGCCGATCACGGCGTGGCCGCCACTGACCTGGCGGGCGTGGCCGTGACCCACATCCACCTCGATCACGCCGGCGGGGTCGGCGACGTGGCCCGGGCCTTCCCGAACGCGACCGTCTACGTGCACGAGCGAGGAGCGCGCCACCTGGTCGACCCGGGCCGCCTGGTCCGCTCGGCCATGCTTGTCTACGGAGACCTGCTCGACTCGCTCTACGGGCGGCTCGACCCCACGCCTGCCGAGCGAATCCACGTGCTGGCCGACGGCGAGACCATCGACATCGGCGGGCGGCGGGCGCTCACCACCGTCGACTCACCCGGCCACGCCAAGCATCACCTGGCCTTGCACGACAGCGAGAGCGGGATCCTCTTCGCCGGCGATGCCGTCGGCGTCCGCCTGCCCGACGTCGGCGTGCTGCGGCCGGCGACCCCACCGGCGGACTTCGACCTGGCCCAGGCGGTGACGTCGCTACAGAAGTTCAGGACCCGCCGGCCCGTCGGCGTTGCCCTCGCCCACTACGGGCTGCTGCCGGACCCCATGGGCATGTTGGAGGAGGCCGAGGACAGCCTGCGGTTGTGGGCGGAGGTGGCCGAAGCGGCATGGCGCGAGGATCGCGACATCGCCACCGCCCTCGACGACCGGTTCGGGCGCACCCTCACCGGCGTCGACCCGGCGCATCGCGACAAGCTGGAGACGCTGAATGGGATCCACGCCAACGCCGCCGGCCTGCGCCGTTGGCTGGAGACCACGAAGGGGACCGAGGCGGCTGAGTCCTGAGCGCAGCTGGCCCTGGTCGATCCAACGGCGACGGGTTCAGTGCACCTCGGAGAGAATCGTCGACATGCTCCCGGTGGAGAAGTTGGCCATATCGGCGGCCGCGGCCGAGCCCTCGGCGCCCGCCATCGCTGACCCCATGGCCTCCATGCTCTCCCACACCAGCTCGGCGATGAGGAAGTACGGAGGGTCGCCGCCATCGGCCCCGGGCAGGCACTTCCCCCATGTGAAGCGAGCCAGATCAGGGATCTTGGACGCCAGCGGGGCGTGGGTGGACTCGTAATAGCTGAGGAACGCCTCGGGGTCGGTTGGCTTGCCGTAGAGCACCGTCAGTCTGATCATGGCGTCACCGTAGCTCTGGCGCCGAGTGCCGGACGGGCCGCTCGTCGACGCTCGCCCAACGGGCGTTTGTCGCAGCGAACCCGGTCGCCCGACGGCTCAACTCCTCGAGGACCGAGGGCCGCCGGATCCGACCTCCCAACACGCTGCCCCCGAACCGATCTACACCGCAGAGGCGACTGCCTGGGGCGGGCCGGAGGACCCGTCGCGGCTACGGTGAGCCCGGCTGCGGGTTGGAGGCTCAGGCGGGCCAGTGGGTCTCGGTGATGGCCCCACCATCGACGCGGAAGGAGTGCACGGTGCCCCCTGGCACCGTGGGTCGCAGACGGCACTCGTACTCGCCCTCGGTCAGGGATTCGTACAGGGCCGCGGCCAGGGTGGCGACGGCGGTCCGTCGTTCGCGGATGGCAACATGCGTGCCGTCCCACGCCGCGCCGCGCCGGCGGACCTCCAGCTCCACGCCGATCAGGTCGGGATCCGTGTAGACGATCGCCGCACCGACGGATCCGCCGATGTCCACGATCACCGTGCCCGTCTCACTCGGTCCTGGTACGGGTTCGGGCTCGTTGGCGGGGCGGGGATCCACGCCCTGGATGCTAGGGGGCTGGCTCGCTGTGGTGTGGGTGCAGGGCCTCCTCGAGCCTCGGCGCCAGAGTCGCGGCGCCGAAGACTCGGAACGTCTCAGCTGCGGCCGCCGTTTCGACCATAAGCCACATCGTTCCGCGGACTCGCACCCCGATGACGTCTTGCGCCTTGCACTCCCAGTAGGTGTCGGCGCGCCGACGCTCCAGTCGGTTCGGCGCGAAGCGCAGGCTGGCCTGGTCGGCGATCAAGCGGCCGCCGGCGAGGCGCCAGTGGTATCGGCGGGCGGCTCGGATGGAAAGCACATCTGAAGCATCGGTCATTCCTGGCCGGCGCTGTAGACGCACGAAGCCGCAGAAGCGCAGTGGAACCGGCTGCCGGCTGGGCCTGACGCTACCGCAGCGAGCCTCTTACGGTCCCTCGGGGGTATCCCACCCCGACCCGACTCGTGGGATCTGGGTGGGATGACCCCTCGGGTCGTGGCCAGCAACTGACACAAGAGACAGCCTCTGACCGGCGGAGGGAGTGGGATTTGAACCCACGGTGCCCAAAGGACACAACGGTTTTCGAGACCGTCCGATTCGGCCGCTCTCGCATCCCTCCTGGCGGTTCCGAGCATACAAGGCGGCGCCGGCTGCCCGACCGAGCGGAACGTCATGGACAAGCGAGTACCGGCCTATAGCGGCGAGCCGTCCGTTCGCCGGGTGGCGAACCATCCGCTGAGCATGGAGGCGGCCTCGTCGGCGAGGACGCCGGGCGTGACGGGTATCTCGTGGTTCAGGCGCGGGTCCGCGCACAGGTTATAGAGCGATCCGCAGGCGCCCGCCTTCAGGTCGGGAGCGGCGAAGACCAGCCGTCCCAGCCGGGAGGCCACGGCGGCGCCGGCACACATGGCGCACGGTTCGAGGGTGACGTAGAGCGTGGCGGCGTCCAGCCGCCACGAGCCCGCCGCTCGGGCTGCGGCTCGCAGCGCCAGGATCTCGGCGTGGGCGGTCGGGTCGGCGTCGGCCTCCCGTCGGTTCCCGGCGGCAGCGACGATCCGGCCCCCGATGACCACGACGGCGCCCACGGGGACATCTCCCGCGTCGCCGGCCAGGGCCGCGGCGTGCAGGGCCTCCCGCATGGCGACGGCGTCGTCTGCGGTCTCCGCGTCGTCCATTCCCGCACCGTAGCGATTCGTCGCCGCCGAGCCCGTCACTCAGCGGGAGGAGCCAGCTGCCCGTCCGTCGAACTATTCCGTACCGATCTCACCCGGGCGGCGCTGGGGCCGTCCGGATGGCTTGGAGGCCGGCCGGGGGGAAGGTCTGCTGCGCAACCACGGGATCGAGCAATCTGACGGCCCCCACATCTGGTCGGCTGCCGGTAGCGTCTGGCGATGGCAACCGACCGAGCGTTCGCCTTCCTCGGGGGCATCAACGTCGGGGGCCATCGGGTCAGCAACGCCACGCTCGTCGACATCCTCACCGGCCTCGGGGTCAGCGGGGTGACATCGTTCCTGGCCAGCGGCAACCTCACCTTCGAGGTGTTGCCCGACACTCCCGACCTCGACGGGCTGGCCGACCGGTTTGAGGAGGCCTGCGCGGCACGGCTCGGCTATGCCGTACCGACCTGGATGCGCACGGGTCGCGAGCTGTCGGCCGTGGCGCCCGCCGATCCCCTGGCCGGCATCGAGCGCGCCGACGGCGACCGGGTCCACGTCGGCTTCTTCCGCGAGCAGCTCGACTCGGGTGCGGTGGCCGCCCTGGAGGCGCTCTCCGACGCCGGCAATGTGCTGCGCGCCGACGGCCGCGAGCTCTACTGGCTGTGCCACGGGCCGATCAGCGAGTCCACCGTGAAGGGTCCGATGATGAGCCGGGCGGCGGGCGCGCCGACCACCATGCGGAACCTGAGCTCCGTCGTGCGCCTGGTCGACCGCCACCCGCCTGATTGACACACCCCAGCGCGAGGATGGTCCCATGAGCGCCGCCGACCTCCCCGCCCTGCTCCATCCGTTCGCCCGGCCGGCTGCCGACCGTGACGTCTTCGTCGACATCGTGTCGGGGCTCGGTGCCGAGGTGACCGATTCCCGGGGGACCACCTACGTCGATGCGCTCGGCAGCCTGTGGTATTGCAACGTCGGCCACGGCCGACCGGAGATCGCCGACGCCGTGGCCAACCAGATGCGGACCCTCGATGCCTTCCACCTCTTCGACCGATTCACCAACCCGGTGGCCGACCGCCTGGCCGAGCGTCTCGCCGGATTGGCGCCCATGCCGGACGCCCGCGTCTTCCTGACGTCGGGCGGCTCGGAGGCGGTGGAGACCGCGGTCAAGCTGGCTCGCGTCGGCCAGGCACTGGCGGGCCACCCGGAGCGGACGGTGGTGGTGAGCCGCCGGCCGTCGTATCACGGCGTCACCTACGCGGCCATGACGGCCACGGGCCTGCCGCCGAACCAGGAGTGCTTCGGGCCGTTGGTGCCCGACATGGTGCAGGTCCCCTACGACGACGCGACCGCGCTCGACCGGCTGGTCGAGGCGCAGGCCGGCCGCATCGCCGCGGTGATCGCCGAGCCGGTGGTCGGGGCCGGGGGCGTCTACCCGCCGCCGGCTGGCTACCTGGAGGGCCTGCGGGAGCGTTGCGACCGGTGGGGGGCGTACCTGATCCTCGACGAGGTGATCTGCGGCTTCGGTCGACTCGGGCAGTGGTGGGGCGGCCAGCACTTCGGCGTCCAGGCCGACCTGATCACCTTCGCCAAGGGCGTGACGTCGGGCTACCTTCCTCTGGGCGGCGTGGTGGTCGGACCGGGCGTGCGCGCCGCCCTGGAGGCCGACCGCAGCTTCGTGCTGCGGCACGGCTACACCTACAGCGGCCACCCGGTCGCCGCCGCGGCGGCGTTGGCCAACCTCGACATCATCGAGTCGGAGGAGCTGGCAAAGGAGGCGGGTCGGATCGGAGCGGTCCTCGGCCGGGGCCTGGCCGAGCTGGTGGACGGGGAGCACGTGCTCGAGGTGCGGGGGGTCCAGGGCATCTGGGCGCTGGGGTTGGCGCCGCACCTGCGAGCACCGGTGCTGCGGGACGCGTTGCTCGGCCACGGCGCGATCGCCCGGCCGGTGGGCGACGAGGCGCTGGCGTACTGCCCGCCGTTGGTCATCACCGACGACCAGATCCACCAGACGCTCGACGGCACCCGCAAGGCCATCGACGAGGTGGTCAGCAAGGAGGTGGTCAGCAAGGAGGTGGTCAGCCGGTCGTGATACCCACCCGCTCCGCGCCGAAGCCGAGCAGCTGCGGAGCCAGCAGCGGCCACCGCTCGAAGAGGCCGTGTCCGGCCGCCGCCGCCGCCGAACGCTGCGGCCACTCGTCGTCGGGCCAGGGCGGCTCGACCAGCTCGGCGCCGGGGATGAGGCGGGCCAGCTGCTCGCTCGTGGCCCGGGTGTGGTGCGGGTCCGCGGCCCCGCTACGGAAGACCAGCGTCGGCAGCTGCAGCTTCGTGCAGGCGTCGTCGCTCAGCCCGGGAACGGTGGCCCCCGGCTGCGGGCAGTAGACGAGCATCCACCGCTCCATGGTGGCGATGAACTCCTGGGGATCGAGGCTGACGAACCGCTCGTGGTTGGCCGGGTTCTGCGCCTGCACGCCTGCCCATTCCGGCAGGGCCGCCACTGCCTCCATGCCCTTGGTCCACGCCGCGTACACCGAGGCCCCGCAATAGTGGACCGCCAGGGTCAACAAGCCGAAGGGGCCGCCGCTCACCCAGACCATGGCCAGCCCGGCGGCCACCTCCGGATGGCGGGCGGCGGTGAGCAACGAGACCCGCGCCCCGCCCGACCCGCCGAAGATGATGGCCGGAGCCATGTCCAGCTGGCGGAGGAGCCCGGCCAGGTGGTCAGCCTGCATCTCGGACTCGGAGGCGCCCGTGAAGCACACGTTCGACGCGCCGGTGTTCGGCCGGTCCCAGATGAGCACCCGGTGACCGTGCTTGGCCAGCTCCTCCGCCAGCTGGCGCAGGCCGGGGGTATCCCGGGCGAAGCGACCGCCGGGCGTCAGGACCCACGGCGCACCGTTGCCCCCCGGATCGCCGACGATGTCGTAGGCGATCGTCGTTCCCTCGATGTCGACCGTAGCCATGTGCACCTCCCCCGCGGCGGGCGCCGCTCGGCGGATGGTAGCGCCCCAGGAGAACGACGTTCTTGGAATCGGTGATACCGTCGGCTCGGGAACCAACAACAGGGGGGTGTGATGACCATCAGCGCAGAGTCTGTCCGGGTGATCGACGCAGACACGCACATGACCGAGCCACACGACCTGTGGACCAAGCGGGCGCCGGCGTCCATGCGCGACCGCATGCCGCACGTGACCGACGTGGACGGCCTGGCCACCTGGGTGATCGAGGGCGCGGTGCTCGGCCGGGCCGGTGCCGGCGGGGTCATCGATCGAGCCGGCCACAAGGTGCGGGCCTTCGAGGGCCTCTACGAGTGGGAGATCGATCAGGTGCATCGTGCCGCGTTCGATCCGCAGGCCCGGGTGGCGCTCATGGACGAGACCGGTATCTACGCCCAGATCGTGTTCCCGAACGTCGTCGGTCTCGGCGGCCAGGGCATCGCCTCGGTCGTCGACGACGTGGCGTTGCGCACCGCGTGCGTGGAGATCTTCAACGACGCCAGCGCCGAGTTCCAGTCCGAGTCCGGCGGCCGCATGCTGCCGATGGCGGTGCTGCCGGCGTGGGACATCGACGCCTGCGTACGGGAGGTGCGTCGGGCGAGCAGCATGGACCTGCGCGGCGTCAACCTGACGTCCGATCCCCAGGACCTGGGCGCTCCCGACCTGGCCGACCGGGCGTGGGATCCGGTGTGGGAAGTGTGCAGTGAGCTGAAGATGCCCGTGCACTTCCACATCGGCGCCAGCCTCACGGCGATGACCTACTTCGGCTCCTACCCGTGGCCGTCGCATGACGACGACACCAAGCTGGCCATCGGCGGGACCTTGCTGTTCGTCGGCAACGCCCGGGTGGTCGTGAACATCATCTGCTCCGGCATGCTCGACCGCTTCCCGGATCTGAAGGTGGTGTCAGTCGAGAGCGGCGTCGGCTGGGTCCCGTTCATCATGGAGGCGCTGGAGTACGAGATGGCGGAGAACGCACCGGGCAAGCTCGGGGCCATGGAGCTCACCCCGGTCGAGTACTTCCGCCGGCAGATCTATGCCACCACCTGGTTCGAGCGCCGGAACATCGCGTCGGTCGTCGATTCGGTCGGCGCCGACAACCTCATGTTCGAGACGGACTTCCCCCATCCCACCTGCCTGTATCCGGGTCCGCTGGAGAGCGCGGCGACGAACCTGGCCGACCTCACCCCCGAGGTGCAACGCAAGATCCTGGGCGACAACGCCGTCAAGCTGTACCGAATCTGACCGGGCGTCATCGGGCGGAACGACGCTCTCCCTCCGTGCGTCCCCCTCACCGTCGCACCCCTCTGTAAGACTCCCCGACAGGCGAAGGGAGTCGACATGGGCCGGAACAATCAGCAGCGCCGCGCGGACAAGAAGCGCCGCCAGAACCGTCGCCCTTCGGGGCCCCGAGGCCGTCCGTCTGACTCGCCGAGGTGGGGCCCCTTCGACGACGGAGCCTGGCGGGTCGAGCTGCTGACCATCACGGGCGCCCAGGCTGCGGCTGACGGCGCGCCCGACGAGATGCAAGCCACGGCTGCTGTTCTGGTCCGCTGTGCCGAGTCGATGGGGAGCGCGGCGGTCGCGACAAGCATTGGAAAAGCCTTTTGCTCGATCCTGGCCTCGATGTGGGAAGGCGGGTGGCAGCCGGCCGAGATCGCTCGGCAGGTCCGGCGGCGCCGCAGCGCTCGCCACGGGGAGGTCGTGGCTGCCGCCATGGGCGCCCAGGGCAGCTGGGTGAAGGCCGCTGGTGCCCCCATGCCCGAAGCGTGGGCGGTGCAGCTCGCCGATCACGGGGTGGCCGCAGTGGCGTCGTCGTCCCCAGATTGGTTGGGGACTTGGGCTGAGCACGACCGAGTGCCGTTCGACGCGGCCGTAGCGGCCGCATTGGAGACGCTCGGCGTGCTCCTGCCGTTGCCGGCGATCGAGGCGCTCCTTCCACGCCCTACCGAATGGGCCGGCCTCGGACCGGTACTCGGCCGCCTGGCGGCCGATGACCCGATCCTGGCCAAGATCCGAGCGTTGCTGGCCAAGGCCGAGTCCACCGGCTTCGAGGCGGAGTCAGAAGCCCTGACCGCCAAGGCGCAAGAACTGATGTCTCGTCACGCCATCGACGATGCCTTGACCCGAGCCGAGCGGTGCGCCGAGGAGCGCCCAGCCGTGCGCCGGCTGGCCGTGGACGATCCCTACGCCGCGGCCAGGTCCCGTCTGTTGCAAGTCGTCGCCGACGCAAGCAGCGTCCGGTGCGTCTGGTACGAGGACCTGGCCATGATGGCGTTGATCGGCTTCGACGCCGACCTCGACGCCGTGGAGCTGCTCTTCACGTCATTGCTGGTCCAGGGCAGTCGGGCCATGTTGGCCAAGGGCAGCATCACCGACGGACGTGGCCGGTCACGGACCCGATCGTTCCGGCAGTCGTTCCTGATCGCCTATGCCGGTCGGATCGGCGAACGCCTGGCCCTCGCCGCGCTGCAGGCTCGCCGGGAGGCGGAGAAGGAGCTGGCCACCTCCTTGCTACCGGTGCTGGCTGGACGGGACCAGGAGGTCGACGATGCGGTGACCACGGCATTTCCCCACCTGAAAGCCATGGCCGGGCCGGCCGTGACGAACGAGGCCGGATGGCGTGCGGGGCGCACCGCGGCCGAGCTGGCCACCCTGGGCCCCGAGCAGGAGATGATGACCGCGGGGTAAGGGCTCTGGGAGGATGGCGGGGTTGGGGGACGACCTTGGACTGCCCGAGCGCGATCACCCGGCGACGACGGCCCGTGCGCCCACGGTCTCGTAGGTGGCCTTCGCCCGCAGGTCCCTCGTGGCCAGCGTGGCGCCGTGTTCGGCGGCGGTGAGGCCCACGAGGGCGTCGTAGACGGCACCCCCCGCAATCCCCAGCCGGCCCAGCACGTCCGGGAGCATCGCGGATGTATCGGACGCAAGGATCAGCGGTGGCGCGAACCGCGCTCTGAGCAGCTGGGCAGCCTCGGCAGGGGCCAACCGAACGTCACCCGGGAGGCGCGTGAGCACCGAGTACGTCTCTGCGAGAGCATGACCGCTGAGCGCTACGTCCCGGCCGTCCCACCATCTGACCACGGCCGGATGCGCCTGATGGGTCTGCACCAGGAGGGGCACGGCAACGCTCGTGTCGAGGGCGATCGTGCTCAACGACGACTGCTGTCGATCAGTCCGAACACGACGTCGTCGTCAATCGTCGTGTCCCCGGTCGCCACCAACACTCCCGCTTCGTCGACCAGTCGAGCGGTGCGCCCGGTCGGGACCAGCTGCAGCCCGGACCCGTATCGGGAGATGTCCACCGTGGAGCCTGCTCGGAGGCCGAGCGCGTCGCGAAGCGCCTTGGGAACGACGATCCGGCCGACCGAGTCGATGGTGGTTTCCATTGGTATCACCGTACCAACCAATTCCCAGAGGATGGGAGATCAGGCCAGCTCGTATGTCGGAGAGGGCGGCACAACGTTCGGACCCGGGGAGTGTGGAGAACAGTCGAGCAGTTGCTCAGGTCAGCCGGCGAGTAGGAGCAACGCCGAGGCGAGGCCCGCAGCGGGGCGTCCGAGGCACCCGATCGCGACACCTTGGCCAAGAGAAGCCGGACCGATGATGCAGCCGGCGACGCCCGGCGAGCCAGGTTCGCCACTCTGGCAAGAGCGACGACAGCAACTTCCTGCTGACCCGCGCAGAGGGCAGCTTCGGCCCAGGCGAGGTGGGCGCCGGCGTCGGCCCACTCGTGGTCGCCGATGTCCTGAGCGACTCGTATGGCCCGCTCGATGTAGGAGAGCGCAAGGTCGTGAAGCCCGAGTCGCTTCAGCATGCCCGCCAAGTTCCACGGGTACGCCGGCTCAGTCGGGTCGAGCCTGAGGGCCCGGCTGTAGCGGGCCAAGACCCGCTCCAAGCGATCGTCGGCGAGGAAGCGGTCGACAGTCTTGCGCTGCGACCATCCTCTTTCGGGAAGCCGCTTTCGTATGAGGGCGTCAGCTTCGTTGACGAAGGCCAGGGCCTGGGGGGTTGCTCCTGCGTCAGTCTCGGCGCCGAGCTCGGGGCCCACCCGCTTGTCGATACTGCTCACGCCGATCCTCCGTCAGGCTGTCGAACCACGCTCGCCACCGGACAGCCCGGGCTGGGTTGTGTTCGCCAGTTGCGGGGCTTCGGCGGCATGAGCGGCTGCGAGCGGAGCGTCTGTGCTCAGACGTTGGCGGCCCACCGCTCGAAGCAGGCGATGGTGAGCCTCAGCTCCGCCGGGGCTCCGTGGGCAATCGTGACATCGAGGAGGTCGATCTGGTGGGTCGAGCCGTCCAGCGTGACGGTGGCGCGAAGGCACAGACCATGGCCGACAGCCTCGACACCGACGAGCATTGCTGGCCGCCCGAGGACCTCGCAGGGAACTGGCTCCTCGAGCATCTCGTCGAGCACACATTCGAAGGACCCGAGTTGCTCGTGGTCCCCGTAGGCGTCGACGAGCACCTCCTCCGTCTGCCTGTCGATGTCGGCCTTGCTCCACGCCATTGACCAATCATGTCCCCTGCGAACATCACTCGGGCGGACGCTCCCGGGCTTCTCGACTAGGGTCGGGCTGCTTCGAGCGGCAATCAGGGGTCGGCACGCTCGTTCTCCGAGGCCGACTCCTGGCACAGCGGAGAGGGCGGGACAACCTTCGAACCCCGACGGGTGGGCTCCGGTCGAGAAACGCCTGAGCCAACGACGATCCGGCCAGAAGGGCGACCAGCGCTGAAGCTTATGCTCGCCGCACTCGAAGAATGGCGGCATACTGCTCGTGCTGACTACAGAAGTAGGTCCCGGCGAACCCACTGGCGAGAACGTCTTCGTAGAGCTCGGCGCTGCCGACGGACCTCGGGATGCTGCGCGGCGGTCCGGTCTCGACCCAAGCGAAGAGGTCACTCCCGATGGCCTCCCTCTCCTTCTCAGTCAAGCGGGCGAAGTCTGGCTGTGTCGTGTCCGTGACGAAGGCCCGCCAGGTCAAGCGGGACGGTCAAGCTGGTTTCGAAGGTCATTCCGTGTCAGCGCCGGGATGAGGCCTTCGGCGATCTGTCGACGGGCACGGGCAACAGCCTCGACGACCGCGTCGTCTCCGACCTCGGCTCGCCACTCGTCGAGCAGCGGAGTACCAGCTTCGGCGCAGTTCTGGTCCATGTGCGCCAAGCTACTCGTGACCTGCAACCGGATCTTTCGGACACCGACTCGCCGGGCGGCCCCGACCAGACGATCGGAGCCACCCCTGGCACAGCGGAGAGGGTGGGATTTGAACCCACGGTGGGTTTCCCCACACACGATTTCCAATCGTGCCGATTCGGCCGCTCTCGCACCCCTCCGAGTACGCAGCGCACTCTACGCTAACCTCGGAGGAGTGATCTGGCGGCCGGCGCGGCGGTTGGGTCCTGCGCAACGATGCACCGTGAACCGGGTCAGGGCCTGACGGCAGCAGCTCTCAGCGGATCGCAGCGTGTGCCGCAGATCGCCTGACCGCCGCGCCGGGCGCCAGCGCAATATCCGAGGGCAGTCGCCGGGCCTGTTCGCGTGGACGCAGGCCTGTCCTAATGTGGCCGTCGTGGCCGACGCGCTCCTTCCTTCCGACGCTGGCGAGGAGCAGCGCTACCAGTCGCTCTACCGTCGCTACCGCCCGCAGCGCTTCGCCGAGGTGCGAGGCCAGGATCATGTCACCGGCGCACTGCGGAACTCGGTCCGCCAGGCACGGGTGGCACACGCCTACCTCTTCAGCGGGCCGCGGGGCACGGGCAAGACGTCCACTGCCCGCATCCTGGCCATGGCCCTGAACTGCGAGCAGCCGATCGACGGCGAGCCGGACGGCACGTGTCACTCCTGTGTGGAGATCCGTCGGGGTGCGTCGCTCGACGTCCACGAGCTCGACGCCGCGTCGAACCGGAAGCTGGACGAGATGCGCGATCTGCTGTCGCGCGTGGCCCTCGGCACTCGAGGTCGGTGGAAGGTCTACATCATCGACGAGGTCCACCAGCTGACGGGGGACGCAGCATCCGCCCTCCTCAAGACGCTGGAGGAACCCCCAGGCCACGTGGTCTTCGTGCTGGCCACCACCGACCCGCAGAAGGTGCTGCCGACCATTCGCAGCCGGACCCAGCACTTCGAGTTCCGCTTGCTGTCGTCGGGCGTTCTCGGCGAGCTCCTGAAGGACGTGAACATCCAGGCGTCACTGGGCATCCCGCCCGAGGCCATCGACCTGGTCGTCCGGCGCGGCCATGGTTCGGCGCGCGACGCCCTGTCGGTGCTCGACCAGGTGGCGGCCGCCGGCGGGGTCGACGACGACGTGCCAGTGGTTGCCGACATCGTCGACGCGGTCGCCGACCGGGACCCCCAGCGGGTCCTGGTCGCAGTGGCGGAGGCCATGTCCGCTGGTCGTGACCCGCGTCGGCTGACCGCGGACCTGCTCGACCATCTGCGGAACGGGTTCCTGGCCAGCCAGGCCCGAGGTCTCCTCCTCCTGCCCGACGATGCCGCGGCCGTGGTAGAGGACCAGGCCCGGCGACTGGGGTTGGCCCGCCTGGTGCGGGCGATGGAGGCGGTGGGCACGGCATCGACCGAGATGCGCGACTCGGTGGATCCCCGGGTGACGCTGGAGGTGGCGCTCGTCCGTCTGGCGTCGTCCCTCGTTGACACCGACCCGGGCGCGCTTCTCGAGCGCATCGAACGCCTGGAGGCGCGCCTGGCCGGCGCGTCCGCGGGTGGGCCATCTCCGGCGCTGTCCGCTCTCGCGGGAGCGTCCGCTACCTCCCCGGCCGGGGCGTCGCCGGCCGACGCGGATCGTCGAGGGCCGGGGGAGCGGTCGGCCGTCGAGGCCACCGCCCCGGTGACACCCTCGGTCGGTCCGGGCCGCCGGCCCACTCGCCCGACGTCCGAGGCGGCTCCGGAGGGGGGCGGGACGGTACCGCCGCCACCACCGTTGCCGTCCCGGGGGACCATCGGCTCGCAGCGCCGAGCCCGCCAGCCGGCCACGGACCGCCCCGGCTCACCGGCCACCGATCGCCCCGGCTCACCGCCACCGCCCGGCCCACCGGCCCCGGATGGCCCCGGCTCACCGGCCCCGGACCGCCCCGGCCCACCGCCCGGCTCACCGGCCACCGATCGCCCCGGCTCACCGCCACCGCCCGGCCCACCGGCCCCGGATGGCCCCGGCTCACCGGCCCCGGACCGCCCCGGCCCACCGCCCGGCTCACCGCCACCGCCCGGCCTCGGCGCACCGGCCGCCCCGGCAGTTGCGCCCGCAACGGAGGAGCGATCCGCTGGCCCGGAGCCACCTGGCGCGACCGCCCCCGCTCGAACGGCGTCGCCTGGCTCACTCCCGTCGCGCGACGACCTGACCAAGGCGTGGGGTGATGCCGTGCTCGCCGGGCTCCGGCCCGGGGTGAAGGCTTACCTGGCGCCGGGCCGGTTCGTGGCCGTGGATGCCGTCGCCGCCGTGTTCGCCCTGCCGGACCAGGGCCTCATCGCCAGGGCCCAGCCGGTGCGCGGCGAGGCGGAGGCGGCCCTGGCCGCCCACTTCGGCCGGCCCGTACCGCTGCGCCTCGTCCTCGACGACGGCGCCAGCCCGGCGCGCCGCGATGCGCCCGCGCCGGAGCCCGACGACCCGTCCGCGTTCGACCCGTCGGCGTTCGACCTGGATCAGCTGGAAGATGCCGGCGCAGGGCTATCCTCACCGGAGCAGCGCCTGCTGGAAGCCTTCCCCGGCGCCGAGGAGGTAGTGCCGTGACGACCGAAGGAGAAGGCCCCGACCTGGGGGCGCTGATGGCTCAGGTCGGCCAGATGCAGCAGGGGATCCAGGCGGCGCAGGCCCACGCCGCCGCACAGGTCGTCGAGGGGAGTGCGGGTGGTGGCGCCGTGAAGGTGCGGGTCACCGGCGGAATGGCATTCGAGCAGGTGATCATCGACCCCTCGGTGGTCGACCCGGCGGAGGTCGACCTCCTGTCCGACCTGGTGTTGGCCGCCGTCCGCGATGCCGTGGACCGGGCCAACCAGGCCCAGGCCGAGGCCCTCGGAGGCCTGGGCATTGGCGGGGGCCTCGAAGGGCTCCTCGGCGGCGCGTGAGGACGGAGGGCGCGCCGACGAGCGGTCTGGCCCGGGCGGAGGCATAGCGTGTATGCCGCCGCCGTTCAGGAGCTGATCGACGAGCTGGGCCGCCTGCCCGGCGTCGGCCCCAAGTCCGCCCAACGGATCGCCTTCCACCTCCTCAAGCTGTCCCCCGAGGACGCCCTCCGCCTGGCCCGGGCCATCACCCTCGTGAAGGAGCGCGTCTCGTGGTGCCACGTCTGCTTCAACGTGGCCGAGGGCGACCGGGGTGCCATCGCTACCTGCGGCATCTGTGCCGACGACCGCCGCGACCGCGCCGTCATCTGCGTCGTCGAGGAGCCCCGTGACATCGTCGCGGTCGAGAAGACGCGCGAGTACAACGGTCGCTACCACGTCCTGCAGGGGGCCATCAGCCCCATCGACGGTATTGGACCGGAGCAGCTGCGGGTCCGTGAGCTGCTCGCCCGCATCGACGCCGAAGGGGTGACGGAGATCATCCTCTGCACCAATCCGAACATCGAAGGCGATGCCACTGCCCTCTACCTGGCCTCGCTCTTGAAGCCGCTGCCCGTCCGGGTGACTCGCATCGCCAGCGGGCTGCCCGTGGGCGGTGACCTGGAGTACGCCGACGAGCTCACGCTCGGCCGCGCCCTCGAGGGTCGTCGAGAGGTCGATGCCTGACCTCTCGGTCCGTTGGCGGCTCGGTCAACGAACTGGTGGTCGACTCGAGGTCGAATATCCAGGTCCACTCGACCACCAGTTGCGGGCCCCGGCGTCGCAGGGCGTCCAAACCGGCGCCCGCCGCCGCCCGCCGCCCGCCGCCCCGCCCGCCCGCCCGCCGCCGGTCGAGGGTACGGTCACCGCTATGGCGACCGTCCGCCCGCTGGCCGCCGCTGCTGCCGGACTTGTTGTCGCCGTCCTCGTGGCTGCCGCGCTCGCCGGATGTGGCTCCCGGGCGGAACCGCCCGCTGAGCGGCTCCGGCCGGCGACGGTCGGCCCGATGACGACCGGCGCACCACGGCCGTCGACGGCCGGCAGCGTGTCCCAGGCGCCGACGACGACCGCCGCGCCGGCGCCCCCGTACGCACTGGTCTCGGGGACCCTGCCGCTCGTCGATCCCAGCCGCCCGACGGTGAGCCACGGGCAGACCGTGGCCCTCTCCCGGGCCCTGCCCACCTTGTGGTGGGCACCGGCCAGGCCCGGTCGTTGGCCGCTTATCGTCTTCGCCCACGGCTACCAGGTGGGGCCGTCCCCGTACGTGACGCTCCTCCAGGCGTGGGCCAGTGCCGGTTACGTGGTGGTCGCCCCCGAGCTCCCGCTCACCGATGCGGACGTGGCCGGCACCAACCTCGACGAGAATGACATCAACAATCAACCCGCGGATCTACGGTTCGTGGCCGACACCGTGACCGATCCGGACGACCGGCTGTCGGCCCGGATCGACCCGACCAGGGTGATCGTGGCCGGCCACAGCGACGGCGCCGAGACTGCGTTGGCCGCCAGCACCCAGGCGGCGCCCGCCGGGGAGCCGGTGTGGCGCGCCGTGCTGGCCATGTCGGTGGCAGCCCTGCCCGGGGTGGCCCGCAGCGCGAACCCGCCGATCCTCGTCACCCAGGGCACCGCAGACGAAACCAACCCCCTGGCCGAAGGCGTGGCCGCCTGGCAGGCGGCCAGCAGCCCGAAGTACCTGCAGCTGCTGGACGGCGCCGGACACCTCCCGCCGTTGGAGGCCGGCAGCCCCTGGTTGCCGGCCCTGGAGCGGACGACCCTGGCCTTCTTCGCCCTGGCCCTGGGCCCGGGATCGTCCGCCGCGTTGCTGGCCGCCGGCAACGATCCGCCGATGACGACCCTGCAGGCTGGTTAGCAGGGCGCGTCAATGCGCCCGCCACGACGACTCAGCTGGCCCGGACCACCAGGGCGTCGCCCTGGCCGCCGCCTCCGCAGAGGGCGGCCACCCCCAGCCCGCCGCCGCGGCGGCGCAGCTCGTGGAGGAGCGTGAGCGCCAACCGGTTCCCCGATGCGCCGATGGGATGGCCGAGGGCGACGGCCCCGCCGTTGACGTTCACCACGTCCTCGCTGAGGCCCAGCTCGTCCATCGAGCCCAACGCCACGGCCGCGAAGGCCTCGTTGAACTCGAAGAGGTCCACCTCGGACACTGATGCCCCGATCCGGTCGAGCGCCTTGGCCGTCGAGCGCGACGGCTGGGTGAGCAGGCAGGTGTCGGGGCCGGCCACCATGCCGTAGGAGAGGATCTCCCCGAGCGGTACCACGCCGTAGCGCTCGGCGGCCGCCTTCGACATGACGACCACGGCCGAGGCGCCGTCGGAGATCTGGCTGGCGTTGCCAGCCGTGATGGTGCCCGTCGGGCTGAACGCCGGACGCAGGTCACCGAGGGCCTCGGGTGTGGTGCCCGGGCGGACGCCCTCGTCGACTTCGATCACCACGGGGTCACCCTTGCGCTGCGGTATCTCCACCGGGACGATCTCGGCGCCCAGCACCCCGTCCTTGGTCGCCCGGGCGGCCCGCTCGTGCGACGTGGCGGCGAAGGCGTCCTGGCGGTCCCTGGTGATCTCGGGGAAGCGCGGCAGGTAGCGCTCGGTGTCGAGGCCCATGGCCTCGTGGGTCATGGCGTCCTCCAGGCCGTCGAACATGACCGTGTCCTCGATCGTCGAGGGGCCCAACCGGTACCCACCGCGCGCCCCGCGCAGCAGGTGCGGCGCGGCCGTCATGGACTCCATGCCGCCGGCCACCACCACGTCGGCGTCGCCGGCGGCGATCATCAGGTCGGCCTGGTAGATGGCGTTCAGTCCGGACAGGCACACCTTGTTGACCACCGTCGCCGGGGTGGTGGCGGGGATGCCGGCCCGGATGGCTGCCTGGCGGGCCGGGATCTGCCCGGTGCCGGCCAGCAGCACCTGCCCCATGATCACGTAGTCCACCTCGTCGGCGGGCACCCCGGCCCGCTCGAGGGCGGCCCGGATGGCGATGGTCCCGAGGTCCGCGGCGCTCAGCGTGGCATACGCGCCCGACAGCTTGCCGATGGGGGTGCGGGCTCCCGCGACGATGACCGATCCTGGCACTGATATTCCTCCTGGAGGCGTGGACCACCCATTCTAGGAGCGCGGGCGAACGAGACGGCACCGACGGCATCCGCCGTGAACCGCCTGACAGCCATGTCCTGGACGGCTGATTCCGTCGCCCACCCGGCCCTTTGCCCGACCCTCCAGTACCCTGAGCAAGCATGAGTGATACCGCGAGCGGTCTGCTGACCGAGATCGACCATGTGGCCATTGCCGTGCGCGATCTCGACGCGGCGATCACCTGGTACCGGGACTCGTTCGGCGCCACCGTCGCCCACCGCGAGGTCGTCGACCACGACGGCGTGGAGGAGGCCCTGCTCGCCGTCGCCGACTCTTACGTGCAGCTGCTCACGCCGACGCGCGACGACTCGACCGTGGCCAAGTACCTGGAGACCAAGGGCGAGGGGCTCCACCACATCGGCTATCGCGTTGCCGACTGCGCCGCCGCCCTCGACGCGGTCACGGCGAGCGGCGCGCGCGCCATCGATCAGGCCCCCCGGCCCGGCTCCCGAGGCACCACCGTCGCCTTCCTCCACCCCAAGACGTCCTTCGGCACGCTCATCGAGCTGGTGCAGGAGTAGCGGGATGTCCACCACGCTCGCCGCCGGGCTGAAGTCGAACGACGCCTGCTGGTGCGGCAGCGGGCGCAAGTACAAGCGCTGCCACAAGGGCAAGGAGGGTCGCGTCCTACCCGGCCACGTCAGCCCCATGCGCACGGTGGCCGCCCACATCCCGCCCACCCCGTACTACGAGTCGGGCCGGCCGCCGCGGACCGACGAGGCCATGGTGAAGAGCGCCGAGACGATCGCCAGCATGCGTGTGGCCGGGCGCATCGCCGCCGAGGTGCTGGCTGTCACCGGCGCCGCCGTGCGCCCCGGTGTCACCACCGAGGAACTCGACATCGTCGCCCATCAGGCGTACATCGAGCGCGGGTCGTTCCCCTCCACCTTGAACTATCACGGCTACCCGAAGGCCGTCTGCACATCGGTCAACGAGGTCATCTGCCACGGCATCCCCGACGACCGTCCACTGGAGGACGGCGACATCGTGAACATCGACGTGACTGCCTACATCGGCGGCGTCCACGGCGACACCAACGCCACGTTCGGCTGCGGCGACGTCGACGTGGTGTCGCAGCGCCTGATCGCGGTCACCCGCGAGTGTCGCCAGCTCGGCATCGAGGCGGTGCGGCCCGGGCGCCCCATCTCCGACGTGGGCCGGGCCATCCAGGACCATGCCGAGGCGCACGACTACGGGGTCGTCCGCATGTTCGTCGGGCACGGCATCGGGGGCCAGTTCCACATGGGCCCCTCCGTGCCGCACTACTACACACCCGAGGCATCGACGATCATGGAGCCCGGCATGACGTTCACCATCGAGCCCATGATCACCCTCGGCACGTGGCGCGAGAAGATGTGGGACAACGGTTGGACCGCGGTCACCGCCGACGGGCAGCGCACCGCGCAGTTCGAGCACACCCTGGTCGTCACCGACCACGGGGTCGAGGTGCTCACCCCCGAACCGGTCTGATCCCGGCGGTGGGCGGGGACCAGGCCCGGCGGGTCGTGGCCAGGCGGGTCGTGGCCAGGCTGGCCGTCTGGATCGAGCCCGACGACGACCCGTCCGCCGCCATCTACGGCACCATCATCGGCGGAGCCCTGCTCGCGGTGGAGAGCGCCCGCCGGGAGTCGTCGGTCGAGGCCGCCGGCGCCGTCCTGGTCACCCTGTTCCTGTTCTACCTCGCCCACGCCTACTCGGCGGCGCTGGAGGCGCGGTTGCAGGCGGGCCGGCGCCAGACCCTCGCCGAGCTGGTCGGCGTGGCCCGCCACGAGGCCGGGCTCATCAAGGGGGCCCTCGTCCCGCTCGTGGTGCTGCTCCTGGCCCGAGCGGCCAGCGGCTCCGCCCACACGGCCGTGCTCGCCGCCCTCACCGCGTCGGCGGTGCTCCTCGTCCTCCTGGAGCTGATCGCCGGGCTGCGGAGCCGGCTCAGCGGGCGGGAGCTGGTTGCCCAGGTCGTCGTCGGTGCCGTGCTCGGGGTCGGCGTCCTGGTGGTGCAGACGTTGGCCCACTGAGGCGAGTTGCCGTCCCGGTCCCTTTCCATTCCCGAGCGTCGCGGCAGGCGGGGCCGGGGTCGATCCGACCGGGCGTGCGCAGGCCACCGGCAATGCGTCGGGCGGTCGGCAGGGCGTCGGGCGGTCGGCAGGGCGTCGGGTGGGTCGGCTCAGGCCGGGGGCGCGGGTTGGGGCGCCTGCCGGGCGTGGTGTGGGTCGGGCGTCAGGCTCGCTGGCGGAGCGGGTCAGGGGGGCGGCAGGGCGTCGATCTGCCGGGGGTCGGTGAACACCTGGGCGTGGATGCCGAGGCGACGGGCGGCGTCCACGTTCGCGGGCCGGTCGTCGAAGAACCACACCTCGCCGGGCGCGGCACCCAGGGCATCCAGGGCGGCCAGGTAGCAGGCCGGGTCCGGCTTGATGGCCCGCAGGTCGCAGCTGAACAGCCGGGGCCCGAAGGGGTCCAGCCAGGGCCGGGCGTCGATGGCCCGGGCCACCTCGTGCGGTGCGTTGGACAGGATGGCGGGTGCCCAACCCCGCTCGGCGGCCGCCGCCACCGCCCGCAGGGATGCCGGGTTCGGGTGGAGCCAACCGGCGGTATCGACGTCGATGAGCCGGGCCAGGAGATCGGGGTCGACCGTGCTCGGTCCGGGCGGATGGGCGCCGGGCGGATGGCGGTCGGCCAGCTCGGGCCGGCGGCCGTCGGGCGGGCTGCCGTCGGGCCGGTCGACGATGGGTGAGTGTTCGACGGGCGGGCTGGCGTCGGGCCGGTCGACGATGGGTGAGTGGTCGACGAGCGGGTGGTCGTCGGGCCGGTCGACGTCGGGTGATTGGTCGACGAGCGGGTGGTCGACGAGCGGGTGGTCGTCGGGCCGGTCGACGATGGGCGGGTGGTCGACGAGCGGGTGGTCGTCGGGCCGGTCGACGATGGGCGGGTGGTCGACGACAGTGGCCCAGTAGGCGGCGGCGTCGAGGTCGCCCCGGTCGTAGGCCGGTCGTTGGTCCCAGTAGCGCACCTCGAGCTGGGCGATCGACAGGTGACAGAGTTCGGCCAGCCGGGACGCGGTGCCGGCTGGCGGCGGGAGGCACAACACCTCGCCGTAATCGCAGAGCAGCCAGGTCACAGCACGCGCTCCCCGGGCGCCATGCGGGGCTCGACCGGGCCCGGAGGGGTCCCCCGGTCGAGGGTCGGGGCCAGGATGGCGGCCACCACGGCAACGACCACCACGGTGGCCAAGGCTCCAGCCAAGCCCACCAGGTCGGCGAGGAAGCCGATGATCGGCGGTCCCGCCATCAGCCCGACGTACCCGGCCGAGGTCACCAGCGCCAGCGACGGCCCGGCGCTCGCGCCCAGCCGGGAGGCCGAGGTGAACACCAGCGGGACGGCAACCGACAGGCCGATCCCGAGCACGGCGAAGCCGACCAGCCCGGCTGCCGGGCGGCCGATCAGCAGGGCGGCGCCGAAGCCGCCGGCGGCCACCAGCGTCGACAACCGGACCAGGGTCACCACGCCCAGGCGATGGGCGAGGCGATCCCCGCTCAGGCGGCCGATGGCCATGGCCGTGGCGAACACGGTGTAGCCGAGTGCCGCCAGCCCGGCCGAGGAGCCGAGCGACGTGTGGAGGTAGACCGCACTCCAGTCGTTGGCCGCCCCCTCGGCCAGGAAGCACCCGAACGCCACCGCGGCCAGCGCAACCAGGCTCCACGTGAGCTTCGGCATGTGGCGGTGCCCAGCCGCCGGTGCCGAATGGGGCAACGAGTCGCCCGGCGCCGGGGCGTGGCGCGGTAGGACGCCTATCGCGATCCAGCCGCCGGCCAGGACGACCGCCCCGCCGACACCGAGGTGCCAGCCCACCGACACCGACGTGGCTGCCGCCAGCGCCCCGATGCCGGCGCCGCTCAAGCCGCCGACGCTGTAGGCGGCGTGAAACCCGGACATGAGCCGGCGGCCCGAGCGGTCCTGCACCGCCGCCGCCTCGGTGTTCATGGCCACGTCGACGATGCCGAGGCCGACACCCCACACCAGGAGCACGGCGAACAGCTGCCAGGTGGCATCGACCACGGCGACCAGCGGTAAGGCGCCGGCGAAGGGCACCAGGCCGATTGCCATCATCCGTCGCGGCGGCACGCAGGTGAGCGCCGCCCCCACCGCCGGCATGGCCGCCACGCAGCCCACCGCCGGGCCCAGCAGGGCCAGCCCCAGCTGGCCAGCCGACAGGTGGAGCGCGCCCTTGACGGCGGGGATGCGAGCCGCCCAGCTGGCGCTGAACAGGCCCAGCGCGAAGAACACCGCGGTCACCGACCACCGGCTCCGTCGCCGCTCGTGGCCGCCGGGGCGGACATCGACCGCGCTGGAGACCGCCATGCTCCGACGGTATCGGGGCACGAGGTCGTTTGCCTGGGGCCCGGCATCCCGCACGCCGCCGGCCGGTTGCGGAAGGAAGTGCACAGGAGTCTGACGGCGCCGGGCAAAGGTGCGCGGTTGGTCGGCGCCAGGGCTGAGCATGTGCACGCCGATCGTCTGCGCCCCGAGTCTGGTGTGCACATGGTCGTCGAGCTCCTGGTGGGCCGGTGCGACGGGCTCACGGGGCCAGGTGGGTTTCTGTCACGCTGGCTCGGTGAAGGTCCATCTGGTCGACGGCACCTACGAGTTGTTCCGCTACTTCTTCGCCTTGCCGTCGCACCAGACCGCCGCGGGGGAGGAGGTCTCGGCGACGCGAGGGGTGTTGGCGTCACTGCTGGGGATGCTCGCCGGGCGGGAGCGGGCCACCCACATCGGGGTGGCGACGGATCACGTGATCGAGTCGTGGCGCAACGAGCGCTGGCCGGGCTACAAGACCGGCGCCGGCATCGACCCGATGCTTCGGGCCCAGTTCCCGCTGCTGGAGGAGGCCCTGGCCGCCATGGGCGTGGTGGTCTGGCCCATGGTCGAGCGGGAGGCCGACGATGCCCTGGCCAGCGCGGCGGCCATCGCCGCCGCCGATCCCGGGGTCGACCAGGTGGTGATCTGCACACCCGACAAGGACCTCGGCCAGTGCGTCATGGGCAACCGGGTCGTGCAGCTGGACCGCCGCCACAGCACCACCATGGGCGAGGACGGTATCCGGGCCAAGTTCGGCGTCTCACCGGGATCGATACCCGACTGGCTCGCCCTCGTCGGCGACAGCGCCGATGGCTTCCCTGGCCTGCCCGGATGGGGCCCGAAGTCCGCGGCCACCGTCCTGGCCCGCTACGGCACCATCGAGGCGGTGCCCGTCCTCGGGGCGCGATGGGACGTCGAGGTCAGGGGCGCGCAGAAGCTGGCGGCCACCCTCGCCGACCAACGAGATCTGGCCCTGCTGTTCCGGGAGCTGGCCACCCTGGTCCTGGACCCGCCGGTCGTGGCCTCGGTGGACGAGCTGCGATGGGCCGGGCCCCGCCCCGATTTCGCAGCGATGTGCCGGCGACTGGAGGCCCCCGACCTGGTCGACCGAGCCGAGCGGGTGGCGTCCGGGACCTGAGGGCGTACCGGTGCCCTACCCGGCCGAATTGTGTTCGATTTTGGTCATCAGGAGATACCAAATCGAACACAATCCGGGTAGCGGACTGTCGGGCCGGGGCCGTCGGGCCGACGTGGGCCGCCACCCCGGGTCGCCGGGAGGGTGCCGCTGGCGTGAGCCCGGCGGCCGGTCGCCGGTGTCACGCCCAGCGCACGGTGGCGGGCGCGGCCAGGGCCCCGCCCAGCAGCTCGTGGTAGCGGGCCCGTGACACCGTCACCGCCCCGAGCGAGCGCAGGTGGTCGGTCGCCCACTGGATGTCGAGGAGGGTGGCGCCGCCCGCTTGCAGCCGGTCCACCAACCCGACCAGGGCCACCTTCGACGCGTCCGGCTGACGATGGAACATCGATTCGCCGGCGAACAGCCCGCCGATCGACACGCCGTACAGGCCGCCGACCAGGTGCCCGTCGTGCCACGCCTCGACGCTGTGCACCCACCCCAACTCGTGGAGGCGGCGGTAGGAGCGTTTCACGTCCCGGGTTATCCAGGCGCCGGGTCGGCGGCGGTCGGCGCACGCCTCCAACACCTCGTCGAACGCGGTGTCCACCCGGACCTCCATGTGCGCCACCGACTTCCGCAGCGATCGCGACACCCGCAGGCCGTCGAGGGGCAGGATGCCTCGGGGCTCGGGTGACCACCAGCCCATGACACCCCGGCGGATCGGCATCGGGAACAGCCCCCGGCGGTAGGCGGCCAGGATGGTGCCGGGCTCCAGGTCGGCGCCGGCGCCGGCCACCTCCGAGTCGCCGGCCATGGCGGCGATGTCGGCGGCGGAGGCCGGGAAGCTCCAACGAGAGGCCGGCGGCTCCGTAGGGTCGCCCATCTTCGGCAGTCTGGCGCGGGTAGTCCGCCTGTGTGCGGCATCGGCTCCCCACCGACGTACCAGCGACTCATCGTTCGCGCAGTTACCCAGGCACGTTGCTGGGCGACGGCGCGAACGATGCGCGGGGCGCCGACGCCCGGTCGCGGCCGACGCGTCGGTCGGATGGGCCGCCTCCCTGTCGCAGCAATTAGCCTCGGCGCCGATGCCGGAAGCGACCCCTCCCCACACCATGTCTGCGCGCCTGGCCGACCTGGCCGAGCGCAAGGAGGCTGCCCTCCACGCTGGCCCACCCCACGCGGTGGAGCGCCAGCACAAGAAGGGCAAGATGACGGCGCGCGAGCGGATCGAGTACCTCCTCGACGAGGGGTCGTTCCAGGAGCTGGACATGCTCGCCCGCACCCGCCATCCCGGGACACCGGAGGAGAAGCGTCCCTACACCGACGGGGTCATCACCGGGTTCGGGACGGTCGACGGCCGCAAGGTGTGCCTGTTCAGCCAGGACTTCACCGTCAACGGCGGGTCACTCGGCGAGGTGTTCGGCGAGAAGGTCCACAAGATCATGGATCTCTCCTCCAGCCTCGGTGTCCCCATGGTCGGGATCAACGACGGCGGCGGCGCCCGGGTGCAGGAGGGCGTGGTGGGCCTGCACTACTTCGGCGGCATCTTCCGCCGGAACGTGGCCGCCTCGGGTGTGGTCCCCCAGATCAGCGTGATCATGGGGAGCTGCGCCGGCGGCGCCGTCTACAGCCCGGCCATGACCGACTTCATCTTCATGGTGCGGGAGACGTCGCAAATGTTCATCACCGGGCCCGATGTGGTGAAGACGGTGACGGGCGAGGAGGTCACCCTCGAGCAGCTGGGCGGGGCGGTCACCCACGCCACCAAGTCGGGTGTGGCCGCCTTCGTGGCCGCCGACGAGAAGGGCTGCCTGGACGAGGTCAGGTACCTGCTCAGCTTCCTCCCGTCGAACAACATGGAGGAGCCGCCCCGCTTCGACTCCGGCGACGATGCCGAGCGGCCCACCCCCGAGCTGCGTGACCTGATCCCAGCCAGCCCGAACCAGCCCTATGACATCAAGAAGGTCATCACCGCCGTGGTCGACGACGGCGACTTCATCGAGTACCACAGCCTGTGGGCCATGAACCTGGTGTGTGGCTTCGCCCGCATCGACGGGCACGTGGTCGGGATCGTGGGCAACCAGCCGCAGAACCTGGCCGGCGTGCTGGACATCGAGAGCTCGGAGAAAGGTGCCCGGTTCGTCCGCACGTGTGACAGCTTCAACATCCCGCTGGTCACCTT
This sequence comes from Acidimicrobiales bacterium, assembly GCA_965276635.1. GTDB lineage: Bacteria > Actinomycetota > Acidimicrobiia > Acidimicrobiales > Palsa-688 > CBDIBC01. The sequence goes on from CBDIBC010000005.1 coordinate 1,655,908, forward strand.
CGTCGACGTCCCCGGGTTCATGCCCGGCACCGACCAGGAGTACGGGGGGATCATCCGCCACGGGGCCAAGCTGCTCTACGCATACTGCGAGTCCACGGTCCCCCGTATCCAGGTCATCACCCGCAAGGCGTACGGCGGGGCCTACGTGGTCATGAACTCCAAGTCGATCGGCGCCGACCTGGCGTTCGCCTGGCCGTCTGCCGAGCTGGCCGTGATGGGCCCGCAGGGCGCGGTCGACATCGTGTACCGCCGGGAGCTGGCCGAGTCACCGGATGCGGCGAACCGCCGGGCGCAGCTGGTGGAGGAGTACACGGAGCGCTTCGCCAACCCCTACCTGGCCGCCGAGCGAGGTTATGTGGACGACGTCATAGACCCAGCCGACACCCGGAAGGTGCTGGCTCGCAGCCTGGACCTACTGCGCACCAAGCGTGAGGACCTGCCCAAGCGCAAGCACGGGAACGTCCCGCTGTGAGCACCCACCTCGAGCCGCCGAGCGACGAGGAGGTGGTGGCCGTCATGGCGGCGATCGAGGTGGCCTGGCCCCGGCCGGCTGTCGCCGCTCCCCGGGTGGTGGAGAACCCGTGGCGGTTCTCGGGCCGCTGGTGGTCCCGGCCGCTCACGGTCCGCCGTGACCGGCCGTGGCTGTCATATCCGTCGCAGTGAGGACGTGTCTCGTCTCAGATCGCTTCCATTGACAGAGCGAGCGATTGCAGACGTTCAGATCGCCGACCGAGTCCGGCCATTGGCGTTAGAGCCATCGTGTCGAGGATCGACGCCCATCTGTTCGCGCAGTCGTGGTTCCGGAGGGCATTGATGATATTCACCTGCCGGATTCGGGCGGTACGGTCTGGCTGCTGGTCGAGTTCGAGCATGGCACCGATGAGGTCAGCGTCGTCCACTTCGAGTACAGCATCCGGCCACCCGAAAAGATCGTCGAAGACTGAATTCCGGACCGATTGCCCGATGAGCACTGCTCCGGCGGCAGCTCCCTCAAAATATCGAAATCCTATTTCCTCCTGAACTGACGTTTGGAACTTCGCCCGCGTCATGACGCTGTATCGGGTTCTCTTGAGCATATCGGCGAGCAACATTCGGTGCTCACTCGCATTCGGTACATCTATAGGCGACGTCACTGTGAAATTGTAGAAGATCCCTCGTTTGTGGCGCTCGGCCAGGAGGTCCTGATGTAATCGTTCTGAGCGCCGACCGATGCAGCTGACGTCGATGCATCGTGTCGGCCAGTGTGGGCTCGGCGAAAATAGTTCTGTGTCCAGCGACGGAGCGAGGTAGCTACACGGCACCTCGAGGAGCTCGTTGAGTGCGTCGACCGACTCGGCGTATTCGCTGAACACATGGTCGAAGGCGTTCAGCTGTTGGAGGAACCCGCGAAGCTTTGGAATGTCTTCGATCCATATCTCGCGGATGAGACATGCGGATCGGTCGGCCAGGTCGGTCCACCCGCTTATCGAGTTGAGCAAGGCCACATCACCAGCCCCGCCAAGTATGGTGAAAAGGAACTCGGACTCGTCCTGATGACCAGCTGAAGAGAAACCCGGATTCAGGCGACTAGCAAGAGGGCGAGAGCCGAGGAACCGATTGATGACTCGGTAGCTCAGTTGTGAGCGTGGGGTGTGAGTCGGTGCGATGAAGTCGACATCGTCCATCTCTGCGATGAGGTCTTCGAACTCGTAGCTCATGGTGCGGACAGCTGTTCGATCGATGTTGCGGAAGGTTATGATGGAGGTTCGGGCCACGACCTATAGCCAAGTGGATGAGTTTGGACCGGGGCAAGGCATGCTCGAAGGTCAGACGATGGCAGCACCCGGTCGGCCAGGCCGTCCAGATCTGGCTCACTGAAGGTCCTCCGTGGGGTAAACGCCCTCCCTCGGGCGAGCCGGGCGGCGCCCGGTACCATGAGTCGGTCCCGGAGAAGGGGACTTCCAGCTGTGGGCAGCAGGCCGGGAGCGTGGCTCCCGGCCTGCTCCAGTCGGACAGCAGCGCGAACGGTCGGGCTGCTAGAACCCCCGGGATGGTTCAGTCACCTCGAATGTCGCCAGGCGAGACGCAAGGAGCGTGCGGTGGTTGACGACGAGAGCCACCCCGACGTGGAGGCTGGGCACCCGGGGCCGCTGGCGCTCGTCGGGGGCCGGCCCTGGACCGACGGGTGCACGTTCGATCAGGTGCTCTGGGAGGCGACCGGCCGGCCCGAGGTGGTCGTGGTGCCGACGGGCGCGGCCTATGAGCATCCGGACCGCCTGGTCGACGCAGCGAGGCAGTGGTTCGCCGGCTTCGCCGCCGAGGTGCGACCCGCCATGGTGCTCGATCGCTCCGATGCGGACGACGACGGCCTGGCCGGGCAGATCGGCGAGGCCCGGTTCATCTACCTGGCCGGCCCTTCCCCGCTGCACCTGCGCTCGGTGCTCAAGGACTCGAAGGTCTGGGATGCCATCCGTCGGGCCTGGTCAAGGGGCGCGGTGCTGGCGGCCACCGATGGCGGTGCCATGGTCGTCGGTGACCCCATGGTGGACCCCCGTGGAGGGGCGCTCACGCTGGGGTTGGGCCTGGTTCGCCACCTGGCCGTGCTGCCGCACGCCGACACCTGGTCGGACGATAAGGCCAAGCGGACGGTGAAGCTGGCCACTGGCCATTTGCGGATCGCCGCGGTGGACGGGAGCACGGCGCTCATCCGCACGCCGACGGGAACCTGGGAGTCGGCCGGCGCCGGCGAGGTCACCGTCTACGTGGACGGCGCACCCGCCGGCCTCGATGCTCTCGTGTCGTGATTCGCGTTCTCAATGACGCAGCGACGGCCGGCTAGCGCCGACCATCGCTGTCATCGAGTCTCAAGGGCGGCACCGTGGCCGCCCGACGATCAAGCCTTGCTGTGGCGCCGGCGACTGACCCGTACGGCTACCACGCCTCCGCCGATGAGCGCCAGGCCGACGGTCGTCGTACCCGCGATGTCGGCGCCGGTGAACGCCAGCGAACCCGTGGTCCCTGACGATGAGGCTGTCGTGCCCGAGGATGCCGATGCGATTGGCGCAGGCGACGCCGGTTGGACCGCCAGTGCCGAGCCGTCACCACCGCCACTGTTCGTCGTGCCGCCGCCGTAGGCGAAGGCCGGGCCGGCGAAGCCGACCAGGCCGCCGAGGGTGAGTCCACCTGCCACTGCGAGTCCCGCCGCAAACTTTTTCATTCCCATGTGTCCCTCGTGTCGTGTGATCCTGTCGACCACGTACGGCGCGATAGTAGGGGGTGGGAGGTCCCCTTGCAACGGATCCCGGTCGTTTCCGCCGGTTTCCGCCTTGTGCCCACCCTGAGCGTTCACCAGGCCACCGTGTGGGAGGAGGCATCCGTGAACTGTCGGCCGGGCCCGGGTGAGTCGACGGTCCAGGTGACGGGGGGTATGCGGGCAGAGGGCACGACCCGGAGATCCCCGTGGGCACCGTCCAGCACGAACGACCAGGTCACGGTGACCGAGGCATGGGCGAGGACGCGGACAGTGGTGGCCAGGACGTCGCTGGGGCCATCCGATCCGGCGCTGACCACCTCCAAGCCACCACGGACCGTGATGTGTCCGGCCCGGCGGGGCACATCGAGGGCCAGGGCGCCGCTGTAGATGCCGGGCGACGGACCGCCGTCGCCGTTGGCGTAGGGAGGGAGGTCGGCGGGCGCGTCGTTGGTCAGGGTGGTGGTGACCTGCACGTGGGTGGTGTGCCCGGGCCGGATGTGCAACGTCGTGCGCACGTCCTGGTAGGGGTCGAGCTTGTTGGCGCCGTTGTTGATGGTGCCGAGGAGCAGGTCGTCAGCCTGGAGCTGGCCGCCCACTCCGGCGCTCTGCCAGTCGGCCTCCACCGCCGGGTCGCCGCTCCACGCCAGGAGATTGCGACCGTTGGCGGCGTCGGCCAGCGCCGTGGCCAGCTTGGGCAGCGAGAGGCCGCCCTGCTGCAGCGCCGTGAAGGTGGCGCCGGCCAGGCCCCCCAGCGCCTCGTGGCGGGCTTGGTTGCTGGCATCGGTGGCCACCCCGATGTACTGATCGCGAAGCAGGAAGGGCTCGACCGTGGCCGCGTCGAGCGTGGTGCCACCCTGGGTGATGGGTCCGGTGACGGTGAGGAGGTCGCGCAGGGTGGCGACGTCGATGACCAGCACGCCGTCGACGGGCTGGCCCCGTTGGGTCTGCCACATGGCGGCAGCCAATGACGCGTTGGCGGGGAACTGCGGGGAGAGGCCGAGGTCCCGGTAGTCGTTGCTCGGTCGGGAGGGTCCCCAGCGGGCGGCCAGGTCGCCGGTTACCGGGGCGAGGGGTGTCGGCGAGACGAGCGACGAGGTGGGGACGAAGGAGCCGATGGTCAGCTCGCCGTTGTTCGTGCCCAGGGTGCCGACCTCGAGGAAGGTGCCGGACCCGGCTCGCATCTCTGCGTTGTTGGCGGTGAACACCAGGTAGGTCCGGGGCCCGTGCAGCAGGTCGTTCGCCGCCGCGGCCGCCGACGAGCCTCGGTCCACGGCGCTGCGCACCTTGGCCACGTCGGTGACGAAGGTCTGCCGCTTGGTCGCCAGCGTCGAGATCAGGCCGGTCGCAGATCCGAGCTGCACGTGGTCGATCCGCTGACGCAGGGTGCCCAGGGTGGTCGCCAGGCGGCCCACGACCACCGTGCGCTCACCGGGAGTCTGGTGGGGAGCAGAGAGGAGGGCGTGGACCTGTTCGAGCGCGGTTCGCCCAGCCTCGGTGACCTGGCTGGCCGCCCCGGAGAGAGCGTCGGCGGCGCGGAGCTGTCGTCCCACGACGGGTACGACGTGCAGCGGCACGAGCCAACCGCTGTCCAGGTTCCGATGCGCCGCGGCCAGTTGCACTGCGGCCAGGCGCAGGCTCGGCGCCGCCGTGTTGTTCGCCAGGTCGGCGGTGGTGACCTCGTTGCGGACTTGCGTCACCGCCGCCTGCGCCCGTTGGAGTTGATGAGCAGCCCGGAGGGCGAGGAGCGCGCACCACGCCAGCCAGGCCACCACCACCACCACGACGATGAGGACGACCCACCGCCAGCGGATGTGCCGGTGCCCCGTGGTCGGGGACGTCGTCGCGGTCACGGGTGCGGATCAGTCGGCTTCGGTGACCGTGACCGAGTCGATGCTCACCCGCTCCTTTGGCTTGCCCGAACCGGAGCCGAGGGCGTCGATCGTGGTGACCACGTCGAGCCCGTCGATCACCTGGCCGAACAGGCTGTACTGCGGTGGGAGGCGCACACCGTCAGGACCGCTGATGACGAAGAACTGGCTGCCGTTGGTGTTCGGCCCGGCGTTGGCCATGGCCAACGAGCCCAGCTGGTAGCGGCCGGCCTGGGGCAGCTCGTCCTCGAAGCGGTAACCGGGCCCGCCGCGCCCGGAGCCCTCGGGGTCGCCGCCCTGGAGGACGAAGCCGGGGATGATGCGATGGAAGACGATGCCGTCGAAGTAGTGGTAGCGGGCCAGGACCACGAAGTTGTTCACCGTCTTGGGGGCAGCCACGGCGTCGAGGGCGATGCGCAGAGTGCCCTTCGAGGTCACCATCTCCGCGCTGTAGCGCTTCTCCGGGTCGATACACATCGGCGGCGGTTCGTCGAAGCGCTGCGTCGTCGGGCTGGAGCCGTCGGCGGCGGGGCAGGGCGTGGGCATGCGGGTTCTCCTGGAGGGTGGGAGCGGGTGTGAGGATCAGCTCTCGGCGATCGTCACCGTCTTCACCGTAACGGGCCGGCTGGGGGCGCCACCGAGGCCGGAGTTGTTGGCCACGTTCAGGGCTAGGATCTTGGAGAGCACGTCGAGGCCGCTGCTGGCGTGGCCGAACACCACGTAGGTGCCCTGCGAGTTCAGGTTGCTGCAAGTCGGCCCGGTGCAGAAGAAATACTGGGCGCCGGCGCTGTTCGGCGTGCTCTGCCGGGCCATCACCAGGTCCCCGGCCGTGTAGGTGTAGTGCGCGCCCTCGTCCTTGATGGTGTAGCCCGGGCCAGGATCGCTGGCGCTCTCGGTCTTCGGGGCCCCCCCCTGGATGATGTCGATGCTCGGGTCGGTGCGGAAGATGCGGGTGCCGTCGTAGAAGTGGTAGCGGGCCAGGACGACGAAGTTGTTGGTCGTCTGCGGCGTCTTGGTGGTGTCGAGGGGCACCACGATGGTTCCCTCAGACGTGGTGAAGGTCGCCGTGTAGTGCTTCGACGGATCGATGCATGTCGGTGGGGCTTGGGCGAACGAGGTGATGCGCGGCGAGCTGCCGTTCGCCTTCGGGCAGGTGGTGGCGCCGGTGAGAGTCCCGCCGGTCTGCGATCGGCGCCGCCGTGGCCGTTGTCGTCTTCTTCTTGGAGGAGCCCCGGGTGCCGCTGTAGACGGCCAGCCCGATGGCGATGAGGACGATGATGGCGACGACTCCGACCCGGCGGTACTTCTTGCGGCGTTGCTGCGCGCGTTGCAGCTCGACCATGCGCGCCTGCCTGCCGGCGCGTTGGCGGGACCTCTTCTCCGATGGCACGGCCGCACAAGCTAGTCGGCCGGCCGCAGGTGGTGAGGTGCAGGAAAGCGCCGCTGGTAGCCTGCGGCGGTGGCTCTGGTGGTGCAGAAGTACGGCGGGACCTCTGTCGGTGACGCTGAGCGCATGCGTACGGTCGCCGATGCCGTGGCCCGCACGGTGCGCCGGGGGAACCAGGTGGTGGTGGCGGTCTCGGCTATGGGCAAGGAGACCGACGAGCTGTTGCATCTGGCGCACCAGGTGTCGGGAACCCGCCCGGGCCGGGAGATGGACATGCTCATCACCGCCGGTGAGCGCAAGGCCATGGCCCTGCTCTGCATGGCCCTCCACGACATCGGGGTGCCATCGGACAGCTTCACCGGCAGCCAGGCGGGGATCATCACCGACACCGACCACACCCGGGCCAAGATCCTGGAGATCCGCCCCGACCGCATCCGCAAGGCCCTCGACGCCGGCCGGGTGCCGGTGGTGGGCGGTTCGCAGGGCGTCTCGGTCGACAGGGACGTGACGTTCCTGGGCCGGGGGGGCACCGACACCACGGCGGTGGCCCTGGCCCAGGCGCTGGCTGCCGACGCCTGCGAGATCTACACCGATGTGGCCGGCGTCTACACCGCCGACCCACGGGTGGTGCCCGAGGCCCGCCGGCTGCGCCGCATCAACTTCGAGGAGATGCTGGAGATGAACGCCGCCGGCTGCCCCAAGCCGGCGATGCGGTCGGTCGAGTTCGCCCGCAACCATGGCGTGCGCCTGCACGTCCGCTCGGCCTTCACGTGGGAGCCGGGAACCTGGATAACCGAGGAGGACCCCGCCGTGGAGCAGGCCATCATCTCCGCCGTCATCTCCGATCAGTCGGAGGCCAAGCTCACCGTCAGCGGGGTGCCCGACCACCCGGGGATCGCCGCCCGATTGTTCCGGGCCCTGGCCGACCGGTCCATCAACGTCGACATGATCGAGCAGAACGTCTCCTCGGCGGGCATCACCGACATCTCGTTCACCACCCCGCACGAGGACCTGCAGACGTCGGTGGAAGTGGCCCGTGACCTGCAGGGCGAGATCGGGGCCGAGGCGGTCACCGCCGACCCCGACATCGCCACCGTGTCCATCATCGGGGCCGGCATGAAAACCCACGCCGGCGTCTCGGCGACCATGTTCGAGACGTTGGCGACCGAGGGCATCAACATCGAGATGATCTCCACCTCGTCGATCCGGCTGACCTGCGTGGTGCGGGCCGAGCTGGCCGAGAAGGCGGTCGTGGCCCTGCACCGGGCATTCGACCTGGAGGGCGAGTGATGGCGGGCCCGACCGTCGGCATCTACGGCGCCACCGGCCAAGTGGGCGCCGTCATGCGCCGGACGCTCGTGGAACGGGCCTTCCCGGTCGGACGGCTCCGGCTGTTCGCATCGGTGCGCTCGGCCGGACGCCAGCTGGACGGCGTGGTGGTGGAGGACGTGGCCACCGCTGATCATCGGGGCGTCGACATCGCCTTGTTCTCCATGGGCGCCGGCGCCTCGAGGGACTGGGCGGAAAAGGTGGCCGGTGCGGGGGCGACGGTCATCGACAACTCCTCGGCGTGGCGGATGCACCCCGAGGTCCCTCTCGTGGTCCCCGAGGTCAACGCCGCCGAGCTCCGCCATCTCACCAAGGGGATCGTGGCCAACCCGAACTGCACGACGATGGTGTGCATGCCGGTGCTGGCCCCGTTGCACGCCGAGGCTGTCCTGCAGACTCTGGTGGCCTCGACCTATCAGGCCGTCTCGGGTGCCGGCCTGGCCGGTTCGGCCGAGCTGGATGGCCAGATCCGAGCGGTGGGGGACAAGGCGAGCGAGCTGGCGTTCGATGGCTCCGCGCTCGCCTTCCCCGCCCCCCGCACCTTTCCGGCGCCGATCGCTTTCAACGTCATCCCCCACGCCGGCACCTTCGAGGGCGACGAGACGACCGAGGAGCTCAAGTTCCGGAACGAGAGCCGCAAGATCCTGGCCATCGGGGACCTCGCAGTCTCGGTCACCTGCGTCCGGGTGCCGGTCTACACCGGCCACTCGCTGGCCCTCAATGCCACCTTCGCCCGGCCTATCAGCCCGGCTCGCGCCACCGAGCTGCTTCGCAGCGCCCCAGGGGTCGAGCTGGTCGACGTGCCCACGCCCCTGGCTGCGGCCGGGACGGACTCATCGCTCGTCGGTCGGATCCGGGCCGACCGGTCCCGCGGCGACGGTCGGGGTCTGGCCCTGTTCGTGTCGGGCGACAACCTCCGCAAGGGCGCAGCCCTCAATGCCGTGCAGATCGCCGAGGCGTTGACGAACCGCTCGTGAGACAGGTTCGCCCCGCAGTCCTCAGAAGCGAGAAATTTCGGAAGATCGAGGTCTCCAGCGGACAGGGTTGACGACCCTGCCGATCGAAGGCATCGTAGAGTGACGTCCACATAGCATAACTGCCCCATTCGGGGGCAAATGTCGCTTTCTCTCGCACTCTCAGTGCGGACCGAAGCAACGAGGGACCCATTGACGACCACATCCGATCGATTTGAGTCAGCGACAACGCTCGACGGGAACGGTCGTATGGACACGCCCCTCCATGTCCCGCCGTTGGTGCCGGTGCCTGAGGTGCCTGGGCCCACGATCCGCCGACACCAGCTTCGTTCACCTCTGGTGCTCCTGGCGTCGGACATGGTTGCCATCACGGCCGCCCTCCTCGTGCATGGAACGCGTAGCTTGCCCGAGTGGGCGCTGATAGCGCTCCTGCCGATGTGGTTGGCGCTCTTCGGTTGTTACCGCTCGCGGTTGTCGCCCAGCATCCAGGTCGATTTCTTCCCGCTCGTCGGGGCCCTGGCGACACCCATGCTGGCCCTTGCCGTCCTGCCCGGCGGCGATGCTCGCGCCCTGCTCCACGACCTCCCGCTGATCACCCTGTTCGTCATCCTCGCTCGGTGCGTGACCTACACGGCGCAGCGCCGGATTCGCTCCCAGAACAACGCGGCGGAGGTCACGGTGATCGTCGGAGCAGGCGTCTTGGGGTGCCAGGTTGCTCAGGCGCTGTTGGACCATCCACAGTATGGGCTCCTTCCGGTGGGCTTCATCGATGGATTCGCGGACGCTCCGGGGTTGCCGCTCCCGATCGTCGGTGACATCGACACCTTCGGCGACACCGTGGCGCGCCTCGGTGCCTCGAGGGTCATCGTTGCGTTCGGCGCCAACCGGGAGGCGGAGCTGGTGGAGGTATTCCGAGCGTCGCTCACTGCTCACGTGGAAATGCACATCATCCCGCGCCTGTTCGAAATGGGGGTGACTCCTGAAGGGCCGGACACGGACATGGTCTGGGGGTTCCCGTTGCAGCACGCCCGGCGGGCGGCGCTGCGGACCCCGGCCTGGAGGACCAAGCGACTGATGGACGTCATCGTTTCGCTGGGGCTTCTCGTTCTCGCCTCGCCGGTCTTGGCCGCCGCTGCCGTCGCCGTTCGGTTGACGAGCCCCGGGCCGGTTCTCTTTCGCCAGCAGCGCGTCGGCCAGCATGGCGACGTGGTGGAGGTCCTCAAGTTCCGCAGCATGCGGGTGAACGAAGAGGCCGACACACGTTGGGGCCAGAAGGCCGATGAGCGTGTGACCAGGACTGGGAAGATCTTGCGACTCCTAGACGTGGACGAGTTGCCTCAGCTCATCAATGTCCTGCGAGGCGACATGTCCCTCGTCGGCCCCCGGCCGGAGCGTCCTCACTTCGTCGATAAGTTCGATCGGCAGATCTTCCGCTATCGGGACCGTCTGCGTGTGCCTGTCGGGCTCACCGGGTGGGCGCAGGTGCACGGGTTGCGCGGCGACACCTCAATCGACGAACGGGCCAGATTCGATAACTATTACATCGAGCACTGGTCCTTCTGGTTCGATCTGGTGATCTTGGCCAGGACTCTGATCCATGTGCTCGGTCGTGTCGCTCACCGCCTCCGTCACAGCGGCTAAATTATCCCGAGGCCTCCCGTCACGTGCGTGCGTTGCCTGCTCGTGACCCCGCTTCGACCGCAAGGCTTCCGATTCTCATGACATATCGTCGCTACGTGTGGTTCGAGCACTGATGGACCTGAGCGATGTGTCCATGGCGCTTCGCCGCCATAAGTTGGCCGCTCTTGTTACGTTCGTCCTGGTCGTCGTGGTCGGTAGCGTTGTCGCCGTCTTCCCGACGAAGCAGTACAAGTCATCAGCGAAGGTCCTGGTCGCCCCCGTGAATGCGGCTGCGGGCGATGTCGCCGTCGTCCAGTTCATCGTGTTGGCGCTGCCCTCCCAGGTAGGCAGTGCCAGCTTCCACAGTGCCGTGGGTGCGACCCTCACTCCCCGGCAGGCGAACGACCAGGTGACGCTGTCTGCCAGCGCCGATCAGACGACCGGGGTCGTCTCGATCACGGCATCGAGTCCGGCCAAGCAGGACGTCCGGGCCTGGACGACTGCCGCAGTCCGACAGGTGCCAGCGTTGGCCCAGAGCGCGACCTCGGCAAGCTTTGGTCGGATCACCATCCTTGACCCAGCTTCACCTCCGACCACCTCGTCACCCACCCTCGAAGTGTTGCTAGGGAGCGTGGTCCTAGGAATCCTCCTGGCCGTCCTGGTCGCTGTCTGGATGCAACGGACACAGCGACGTCGGGCCTGGTCGGACCGAATCCGACGTCGCTTCGGTATCGCGGTGCTGGGAGAGCTTCCGTACGTGAGGTTCCACCGAGAGGCGCTGGGGCCGATCCGGCTCTTTGCCAGCCGACGCCAATCGAGTCTGGACCTGCTCGCCGACGCAGCCGAGTCACAGCACATCGCCGTTCGGGGCGCCCTCGACGAGGGATCGTATCGTTCTGTTCTGGTGCTCGGCCGCCAAGTAGGAGAGGGAGCGACGACTGTGGCGTCGAACCTGGCCTGGCTCATGGCATCCCCAGAAGACCCGGTGACGGCCCTGGATGCGAACCTCCGGCGTCCGACGCTGGGTCGTTTCCTAGGCGAGCTTGGCGATAGCCCCTCGTTGAGCCGGCCTGAGGGCCTGACGGCTGAGACCGGCCAGACCGTCAGGCCGGGACTGTGCTTCGTCCCTGCAGGCATCGCCGACCGCCATCCGAGCCTCATCATTGCCAGTGAGGTCCCGCTATTGTTGGCCATGGTTAGTGATGCTGGCCGACGAATGGTGATCGATGGTCCGGCCCTGGACTCGTCACCGGAATCGCTGACATTGGCGACAGCCGCCGACGCCGTAGTCCTCGTTTTCGACGGACGTCGGTCCGGCCTGGAGGAGCTGGGTCAGACCATCGCACATTTGCGTGAGCACGGCGCGACGGTGCTGGGCGTCGTCATCTGCAGGTCTCGTCGTAGTCACCAGTCGAATCGCCGACCCGCCATGCTGCGCCGACCGGCGCGACACCCAACGGCTCGGATCTCGACGTCGATCCCATCGGCTGCGTCTCTGGGGCCCCCTTCGTCCGGGCCACCGGCGTCTAGGCTCTCCGGCTCCCCTAGGTCACGACACCGGGGGGGCACTCGCCGCTGATCGGTGTCCGAATTCGAGGATCGATCCATCAGGTCCGGTTCCTGTCGCCATGCTTCGGCCGATCCCGAGGGTGATCCCGAGCAGGAGTGCGAGGCGGAAATTCTCGAGCAGAGACTCGACCACCCCGAGGCCGAGCAGGGCAAGGACGACAACCGCGGCCGCTAGGGCTGCGGCTGCCACCCTGGGTTCTCGGGCTCGTTGCCACACCCGCAGCATTGATGCGAGGGTGACAGCGATGCTGGCCACGAACAGAGAGAGGCCCACCAGACCCGAGCGCATGAGGAGATCCGTGGCCACGTCGTGGGAGATGTCAGTATTGGCCAGCTGGAACTGGCCCGTTGCGTAGTAGGTGATCTTCCGCCCCAGACCCCACCCGAAGAAGAGTCGCTCGGGCACGATGGCTTCGACAGCATGCAACTGGTTGAGCCGTTGCTGTGCCGACTGCGCTTTGGCCTCGCTGTGCAGTGCGTTTTCGATCTGATGGGCTAGCGGGATGCTGCTCGTGCTCCAGGGGGACCGGTTCTGTGCGATCGGTATGGCGATGATCAAGGAAAGCACGGCAAGGAGAACGAGGACGACATCGACGGCTGTCGCCTGAATGCGTCGGCGTGCCGTGGGGAGGACAGCGGCGACCAGGGTGAGGCCCAGAACCACGACCAGACTGATCATTGCGGCTCGCTGTCCGGCGAGAACGGAGCCGACCAACAAGACCCCCGAGGCCAGGAGCTGCGATGGTGATGGTCGTGTCTTGCAGATCTCGGTAATCAGGCCGAGAGCACCGAGGCAGACCAGTATCTCGGCGCTATCCGCGCCAATGGAGACCGGCCCCACCACTGAGAGTGCAGTGATGTGCAACTTCGGGCTGGCGTGCAGCAAGGTGAGAGGCCCCACGACAAGCGTGAGCACTGCGGCCGGTCGGACGAGGCGAAGGATGCCGCTACCCGACAACAGCTCGTCGATGCTGAACCCGCTGACGAGCATCATGCCGCCGAGGATGTACAGCACCGCTTTCATCTCGAAGTTGATGTCGGTGAAGGAATGGCCGTTCAGCTTGCCCACCACGGCACAGACGAGGTACCACGCCGCCCACGTCGCCCAGAGAAGCCCGGGAATGCCGATGCGGAGAGGGCGCCCTCGAGCTCGGAGGCGGGCGGCGAGTGCCAGCGGGATGACGATGTCGTACAGGCGGAGGTTTTGGCCGGCCAGGTTCGGGTGCAGGATGCCCCCGGACACGGTGTCGTCCTGGTAGAAGACGGATTCGAACAGGAGTAACCCCACGATCACCGTGAGGATGACTGATCTGTGTCGGGAGCGGTCGAGGCGGACGAGGGCCTTGTAGGCGAGAACCAGGATGATCGCGGCGACGGGGAGGAGCAAGAGTTTTCCGGTGCTCGTCGCCGCTACCACACCCAGGGTCTCCTCTACTGAACACGCGGTACGTGGACAGAAGCTAGCAGCCTATCCATTGGTCTAACGGCCGTGTGTTCTGGGCGTGGCCCGTGACCAGCTCCAATGGAATGGTCGACGATGTCTCGATACACCCGGATGGTCGCCTCAGCCATTCCGTCATTTGCCGGTAAAGGCGCGGGAAGCGGATGGACGCCAAGGGCCTCGACAATCGCGTCCGCCCAAGCCAAGGGCTCGAGGGGCACGACACGGCCCGCTCGAAATCGTTCGACCTCCTCGCCGAGTGCCGGCGATGCCAGGACGGGTGTGCCGTTGGCCACGGCCCGATGCAAGACGCCCGAATGCGAAGCTCGGGCGTAGGGGAGGACCACGAGGTCCGCCGCCGCCGTCCATTGGTTGACGTCATCGTCACTTAGCCATTCGGTGTGTGCCGTCACGCCGGCCTGAGTCACGAGCTGATCGAACCCTGGGACATCGGCGACCTTCGTTCCGGCGACGACGAGGCGCGCCCGCGGGATGCGCCGAGTGACGTCGGCCCAGGCTGCCGATAGCAGGTCGAAGCCCTTGTAGGGCCGTATGAAGCCTAGAGCCAGGATCGTCGGCGTCGACTCTGGCCATCCCAGGTGGCGACGCGTCGGTTCGCGTCCCAGGCCGGTCGCGCCCCCTATTAGGCCGGGGGGAACGACGAAGAGGGGGATATCCACCGCGACCGACGCGACCAGGTCGGCCGATCGCTGGTCGTGGACGATGATGCCGTCGGCTGCCGCCCACCGGCGTCGTTCCACCTTCTCCTCTCGGTGGTCGCCGTCCAGGGCGGCCGGGTCGTGCACGGTCAGGACGACCGGGTATCGACGACGCACCAACCGGATGGCGAGAGGATCCAGACGGCGGGCGATACCCGTCTGGAGGTGGATGACGTGGGGTTCGACCACTTGAGCGATGTGCACCAGTGCGGCGGCCGAACGTGGCAGTTGGGTGAGTTGGCCAGCGTAGAAGTGGGGCCTGGACTGCTGCTGGCGCTCCCACCACGGCAGGCCCGGCAGGTCCGGTGCGCCTCGCGACTGACCGGCGATCCCCGAGACGCGAACGTCCACGCCGTGTGACCGCAACTCGTCGGCCAGGTGGGCGGTGTACAAGGCGATGCCGCCTCGACCGGACGGATCGAACATGAGGGTGCGCAGCGCACTCGCACTATCCGGACCCGGTGACGGTTGGTTTGGTGCAATCAACGAAGCCAGGCGACGGTTAGAGGGGTGCTCACGACGAACACGGTACATTGCGGAGTGCCTGCAGACGAGGTGGCAAAATCTAGAATGCGGGTCCTGCTGGTTCTCAGCCGAGATCCAATGCTGCGACGATCCGGGCGGATGTCGGTGATCGACACGATCGTTCGGTCAGTGGTCGACTCCGGCCATCACATCGACGTCGTTGCCCTGTCGCGCGGTGAGGGTCACCCGGACCGCTGGCCGGCCGGGGTCAGCTTGTGTCGGGTGGCACCAGCGGGCCCGTTGAGGATCGCCGCCAATACCGTCGGCGTCGGTACGCCCGGACGCCTCAGCCTGAACGAGTCACTCTTCTGGTCACCGCGAGCAGCGGCGTACGTCAAGGGTCGGGCGCGCGCGCTCGGATCGGACGTGGTGATTGCCGACATGCTCCGCAGCTACCAGGTCGCTGCGGCCACGGGCTTGCCCGTGATCGCGGACCTGGATGACCTGTTGTCCGCCCGGTATGCGCAGATCATCGCGGACGCGACCGACACCTCGTCGCTGCTCGGGTACTACGGCGCCCGGATGCCTGCAGCCCTGCGCTCGGTTGCTGCCCGGCTGGCCAGGCGCGGGCTCCGTCGGGAGGTGGGTCTGCTGGCCAGACGGGAGGATGAGGTAGCCAGGAGCGCGGCGGTGGTGGCGCTGGTCTCGGAGTCCGAGGCTGATCTCCTCCGTAGTCGAACGGGAGCGCCAGTCCACGTGGCGCCGATGGCTGTGCCTCGACATGGCATCAGCTCGCCAGCGCCGGGTCCCGAGATGGGGGCCGTGCCAGCGTTCTCGGGTGGCTTGGACTATCTCGCCAACCTTGAGGCGGTTCGGTGGTTCGCCCACGAGGTGCACCCAGCTCTCGTTCGGCGAGGACGGAGGGACGTGCGCCTCCATGTCTACGGGTTCTGTGATGACAGTACCCGTCGATCACTGCCTTCGTCGGCCGTGGAGATCCACGGTTACGTTGACGACATGGATCTGGCGCTGGGGCGTCATCGGGTCTTCGCCGCTCCCATCCGATCCGGCTCGGGAGTCAAAACGAAGGTCGTGGAGGCTATGGCCCTGGGCCTCACGGTCGTGGCGACGCCCGTGGCTGTGCACGGGATCGGCGCAGTTGATGGGATCCACTGCGTCTCGGCGAACCATGCCGACGACTTTGCTGACGCGCTGTGCACCATGCTGGACGATTCTGTCGCGTCGAGCCGGATTGCCGACGAGGGGCGCCGGCTGGTGGAGGACAAGTTTAGCCCTGAGGTGCTGGCCGGTCGGTGGGCGTCGATGATCGACATTGCTCGCTCGACGGATCGGCGACCCCGGATCCGCGCGCTGTTCTTCAATGACTACCCCATGGATGAGGCGTTGCGGGACTGGCGAAAGGGAGCGTACCCAGGGCAACACCTCTTTGGCGTTACGCACCTCGACGAGTTCCAGATCGACGTTGACATCGTTCCGTGGGGCCGGATGACGAGGATTCGCTCGATACTCAAGTCTTCTGTTGGCGATATCGGCCTGCAGCTGCGCGTCCTGAGCTGGGTGGCTTCGGGCCGGTATGCGGTGATCTACTCGGCCGCCCATGTCGACAGCGTCCTTCTCGCCATCCTGCGCCGCCTGGGCCTGCTTCGGGTGCCCTTGGTGGGGACATTGCATCACCCGCTGAAGGGTCCCTTTGCGAATCGCCGGTTGTTCGGGTTGCTGTACGGGGGGCACGACCTTCTCCTTTGCATGAGCGACGAGATCTATCGCCAAGTCGTTGATCAGCTCGGGACCGAACCCAGTCGGGCTCGACTCGTCGGCTGGGCCGTGGACCTCGACATCTATGCGCCTGGAACTGCCCAGCGTCGACCGGGCGGGGGGTCCGTCGTCGTCTCTGCAGGGAAGACCAAGCGCGATTACCAGACGCTGGTTGACGCATTTGCGGAGCTCGACTGCCGTCTCGCGATCTACTGCTCCGAGGCGTCCGCTCCGGACACGACGTCGCTGGCAGACAATGTGACCGTGCATTTCGACCGGACGAATCGTGACCAGTCGACTGCGTTGTCGTTCAGCGACCTTTTGGATGTGTACCGTAACTGTTTGGCCGTGGCAATACCGCTTCCTGCATCGGAGGTACACAGTACGACCGGGCTGACGAGCCTCCTAGAAGCGATGGCCATGCAGTGCCCGGTGATCATGACGACGAACACGTTCATGGATCTCCAGGGCGAAGCAGTGGGTCTGGTGGTCGCCCCGGGTGACGTGTACGGCTGGCAGGCGGCCGTTCAGTCCCTCCTCGATGCACCGGAGCTGGCCCGTTCGTTGGGGGCCAGGGGACGCCAAGTATGCGAGGAGCGTTTCAGTCTGGAACGATACAGCGGGAGGATTGCTGACGCACTCCGGGAGGTGGCTCGGTGAGGATTCTCATGATCACCAAGTACCTGCCGCTGCCGGCGGATGCCGGCGGAAAGCTGCGGTCGCACGCGGTGCTCGAACGCCTGGCGTCGCTGGGGGATGTGACGCTGCGGGCATTTGATGACGGCCACGCGGATTTCGAAAGCCTGGCGCGGTTGGCCGTCGACGTCCGGGGGTGGTCCCGCCGTTCGACGGTACGCTCGCGACTTCGGGGGACGATTCGCACAGGAAGTCTCAGCGTGGGAGGTTTCTGGGACGAGCGTTTCGCCAGGGAGCTCCGTCAGATCAGCCAGGCGGATCCCTTCGATGTGCTGCTGATCGGGCACAACGCCATGGCACCGTATGGTGCCATGGCGTCGGCCCGATACCGGGTTCTCGACCTGCACAACATCGAGTCCACCCTGATGCAGAGCTATGCGGCGTCGTCGAGCGGCGCACGGCGGTTTCTCGCTCTGGCCGACGCCGCCGCGTTGCGGCGTCTGGAGCGCAGGAGCTTGGCGACGTTCGACCAGCGGCTGGTCGTGAGCGAGAGTGACCGGGCGCGCCTGCCCATTGGGGTCGACGCTCTCGTGTGCCCGAACGGGTGTCAGCTGGAGGATCCCGTCCCGGCGGCCACCGAACCAGTGGCAGCATTCGTCGGACTGTTGGGGTGGACGCCGAACGCAGAGGCGGCGCAGTGGTTGGTGCGTGACGTCTGGCCCCTGGTTGCCAGTCGTCTCTCGCCGGTCGAGTTGTTGCTGGTCGGGCGGGACCCAACTCCCGAGGTCTGCGCCCTGGCTCAGAGGGGGGTGACCGTCACGGGAACGGTTCCGAGTGTCCGCCCCTATCTGGAGAGGGCGAGGGTTGCCGTTGCGCCCCTGCGCAGCGGTGGCGGGTCCAGACTCAAGATTCTCGAGGCCTTGGCCTTCGGCCGCCCGGTGGTTTCGACGACGATCGGCGTGGAGGGCTTGGAGGACCTCGTTCATCAGGGCGTGACGGTCGCAGACAAGGCAAGCGACTTCGCTGACGCCGTCGTGGAGTTGCTTGCCGATCCGGCCCGAGCTGAACACCAGGGAAATATCGGACGAGACGCAGTGGCGGCTCGCTACACCTGGACGAGGACATTGGAGCCACTGGTGCGGGACATCCGGGGTATTCGCGACCTGCCAGGTCCAGGTCAGATCACCTAGATCAGGTCAGCTCGTAGAGGCCTGCCCGAGGTAGGAAGCGTCTCCCATGGCGGTGACGGCCCCATTGGCCTGAAGGAGGTAGTAGCCATTTCCGGTTGACGCCGGTGAGACGCTCCGTACAGCGGAAGTGGCCTTGCCCGCCAGGCTGCCGTAGTAGGTGGCGCCGAAATCGAAGACTCCGCCATCGCTTGCGACCATCCGGTATCCACCGGTTGTGGGGTCGACGCTGATGCCGACGACGGGCCGGTCCAGGTGGATCGCTCCGAGGCTGCCCTGGTACTGAGCGTCACCGAAGGTGAAGACGCCGCCATCGGAAGCCACCATGTAGTAGCCGTTCCCGGTTGTGGTGACTGTCATCCCTACGATGGGTTGGTTGAGCCTGATGTTTCCGGTCGATCCGTGGAAGGGGGCATCCCCGAAGGTGAAGACGCCGCCGTCGGCCGCCACTAGGTAGTAGCCATTCCCGGTTGTGGTGGCTGTCATCCCGACGATGGGTTGGTTGAGCCTGATGTTTCCGGTCGATCCGTGGAAGGAGGCGTCGCCGAAGGAGTAGACGCCACCGTCCTGGCCGAGCAGCCAGTAGCCCTGGCCATCACGGGTCCCCGCCATCCCTACGATCGGAGCGTTGAGGCGCACGCCCGAGAGGTCTCCGAACGATCGGGCTGACCCGAATGCAGCCACGCTGCCCGATGTCGATACCACCCAATAGCCGGGACAGCCAGCGCTCGGCAAGCTAGACGCGATCATGACCGCCTGGCCTCCCACGTGCCTGTCGTCGACCGTAGAGCAGCCGGCCGGTGTCGATGACGGAGTGCCGCTCGACGGCATACCGGGCGGCAGAGTGGTGGATCCTGATCCACTGGAGCTCGAGCCGGAGCTGGTGGTGGTCGGGCTGGGGTTGCCGCTTGTCGCGATCGGGCCGCCGGAGGAAGGAGCGGAACCGCCGGTCCCCACCGGGTTGGGGCCTGTGACAGCGGAGGCTGCCCCGAAGAGTTGTTTGTAGAGTGCGGCAGAATGGGGGAAGTCGGCGAGCTGGCTGTCCTCACCGGGATCGCTGTTGAAGTACATCTCGTATGCGACGTTGTTGGTCGCGAACCAGTTGTACATCTGCTGGACGAAGTACGGGTTGTCGCCGCCGCCGTGACCGTCGGGTCGGTTCAGCAAGCCCCATTCCGGGAACCCCATCGGCTTGTTCTGCGCCGCGGCGAACGTCGCCATCCAAGCCAGGCCATACGGACCGTTCACGTAATCTGCCCACGCCTTGGCATACCCGGCAGGAGTCGCCGAGTTCCCCGAATAACCCGCAGTCGCGTCCCAGTTCTGATCGTACAGATCCGCTGTTATGTAATCGACATAGGTGGATCCGGGGTACGCCCGGGTCACATCCCAGCTCGCCCCACCCCCACCATTCCAGTCGAACTGGAAATGCTGGCCGGGAACCGAACGCATGGTATCGACGATCTGACGCCAGTAAGCGACGAACGCCTCAGGGTCAGCCTGAGCTTTCCACGGCATGTACCCACCCGCGAACTCCCACCCCAGTCGAAACACCGCCGACGACTGTCCCTTCGCCACCATCGCCTGGGCCAACGACAAGAAATGCGCGTTGTACGCCCCCGCCGCACCCGCCTCGAGCGTGTCACCCGAATCGTTCAGGATCGGAACCGAGAACACCGGCCGCACCCCTGACGGCACCTGCGCCACCCACCACGACGGATTGTCGATGGCACTCCAACCCTGCGCCCCCGTCAAGAACGCGCTCACCCACCTCACCGGCGCACCCTGCAGCTGCTCGAACCCAGACACACCCCCAGGACCCAACAACACACCCGAGAACGACGCACTCGAGCTCGCCGACGCTGCCGGGGTGCCGAGTGCCGCGGTGCCGACCAGCGTGGCCAGGCTGACCACGGCGGTGCCGACCGCTGCGCTGCGGCGCAGCCGCCGACGGGAGCTGTTTCCCTGTGTGCCTCGTGGCCCTCTCTGAGATGTGACTCGACCCTGGTGGGCTGGCGAGGCTGGGCTCTTGCGCATGTCAAGTAGGGTCGGCGTGTGCGCGCGGTGACCTTGAGGAGTCTCTGTCCGAAGCGACGGACGAGCAGAAAAGGCGGAACCTCGTGAAGAACCCGATGACCCGACTCGGCTAAGCCGTGGATCTCTACGACCTGTTCCGAGCCGCCCGTCGGTCGGCCTGGCTTGTGGCCCTCTCGGTCCTGGTCGCTGGCGCGGCGTGGGTGGTGATCCACCGGACACATCCCCCCGCCTACAGCGCGACCATCGCTCTCACGGCCCAGCCCAGCACGACAACCTCGCAAACCGGCATCAAGGGGGTCGATTACCTGTTGGCATCGACCGCAGCCGAGATCGACAGCCAGTCGTTCCTGCACCAGGTCCGTGCCGCGATAACGCCTGGAGCTCGGGAAGGCCCTGCGACCATCTCTGCGGCCTACGAGCCCAACGACGCACTGCTTGTGTTGACCGCACGCGCCCGTAGCGGCCCGGCCGCGGTGGCCTGGGCCGACGCCGCCGGCTCGACGGCTCAGCGCGAAAGTGACGGACTGACGAGAGGTATCGCTCATCTGGCCGTGCTAGGCCGGGCGGGGGCAGTTTCCCCGAAGCGGTCGGAGGCGGCGACGTTGGTGAGCAGTGTCGGCGCCGCCTTGCTGTTCGCGTTGGTGGCGATCGTGGTCGCGAACCGACTGCGTCGACGAGGGCGTTGGGCGGAGCGACTGGGGGCCCGGATCGGCATTCCGGTGCTCGGTGCATTGCCCCGTGCTGGCGACGGCACGAACATCGGTGCTCACGAACCGGCGATCGCTCTGCGCCAGCGATTTCGGAGTTTCATCGCCGCTCGCTGCGGTGACCATGACGGTGAGACGACGGTTGCTGTCATATCCGGGTGGCCGCGAGAGGGTCGCACCCTCGTCACCGGCGTCCTCAGCGACCACGCTGGAGGCCACGGGGATCGTAGAGGGCCCACCGTGATCGACACGCCATCGCTGCTGGAGTCGAGCGAGGGCGTAGGTGCAGCGCGGCGGGCTGACTTCACGCTGCTCCTCGTCGATCATGCGCGCTCGACGCCAGCCGCCGTCGATCTGCTGCTTCGCGATCTCCGGACCAACGACGTCATTCCTGACGCGCTCGTGGTGAACAGCGTCACCGGTCCCCCATGGTGGAAACGCGTCGGCGGCGGTCGCTCGCGTCGGACGACGACATGGCGCTCCCCAGGGGATCCTCCTGTTCGCGACAGGGACGGCATCGCACCTACGCTGTCGCCGCCCGGCACGATTGCGCCGGGAGCGGGGGGCGCATTGCCCCGTCGCTTGTTCCGCAACGTGTTCAGCACCTATGGCGCCATCGCTCTGGCCGGTCTCTCCTCGCTGCTTGTCACGCCGCTTGTGGTCCACCACCTGGGAAAGTCCCAGTTCGGCCTGTACAGCCTCATCATCACGGTCACTTCCTACCTGGCATTGATGAACCTCGGCTTCGGCACCGCCACCATGAAAGTGATCTCCGAGGACGCGGGCCGGGACGACGAGCGAGTCGTCGCCACGTTCAACACGACTCTCGTGGCGCTCACGGCATTCGGAGTTTTGGCCGCCATCGTGGGAATCAGCGTCAGTTTCGTCATTCCGGGGATCTTCGGAGCACCGGCGTCGTTGCACACACCGGCAGTTATATCGTTCTCGCTGCTCGCGGTAGCGGTAGCGATTCAACTGCCCGGCGCCGGGATATCCGGCGTCATCACCGGTTACCAACGCTATGACATCCAGAGCGGCCTGGACGCCGTAGGCATCATGTTCGTCGGAGCGGGGACGATCGTGGCGCTGGTGCTTGGGGGGGGCCTGATTGCGATCACTGCTGTGGCTGCAGGGGGCACGGTGGTGATGGCGATCATCCCGTGGTTTCCTGCCCGCCGCCTGGCGCCCGGGCTTCGGATCTCGCGTCGCCTGATCGACTGGCACCGTCTGCGAGAGCTGACTCGAATGTCGTGGTGGTATCTCCTGCAAAGCGTGAGCAGCACGATCAACGAAGAGACAGATCTCTTCGTCGTCGGAGCGGTCCTCGGAGTGCGGGACGCTGCCGTCTTCGCCGTCGGTCAGCAACTGGCCTCACTGGCCGTGAAGGCAGCTACGCCCTTCCGGGCCGTCTTCTTCCCCCACGTCTCGTCGATAGGCGCCAGCGAGACTGCGTCTCTGCCCACGCTGCGACGGGTTCTGGAGGAGGGGACCCGGGTCACCCTGCTCTTCACGCTGCCCATCGTGGTGTTCCTCGTCATGGTGCCTGGGCGGTCGATCGAGGCGTGGCTGGGCGGGGGCTTCGGGAGCAGCGCCGGGATCGTCGTGGCCTTGGCTGCCGCCGCCTTGCTGAACTCGGCTGCCTCCGTGCCGGCGCAGATCCTCGTCGGACTGGGCCAGGCGCGACTGGCGGCGATCCTGGGCGGAAGTGCGGCGGTGGTCAACCTCGTCTTCTCTGTGGTCCTGGCACTGCGTTTCGGGGCCATCGGTGTAGCGATAGGGAGCGCCGTCTCTGCCCTGGTCGTGACGGTACCCTTCACGCTCGTTTATGCTTGCCGCCTGACCGGTACCACCATCGGAGCTTGGTTCCGTCATGCCGTCCTCCCCCACGGGGTTCCCGTGCTTGTGACTGCAGTTGCCCTGTACGTGGGGCGAAGTCACCTGCACCCTCGGTCCCTGCCTGTTATTGCGGCTGCAGTCGCTACCATGATTCTGTATGTGCTGACCTTCGGCTGCGTCGGAGCCACTCCGGACGAACGGCAGAGTATGTTGAGAAGGTACCGGCAATAGTCATGGCGATGACCGGATCAACCTGTTTGCGCCTGTGGTCTCGCACGGCGACCACGGCCCTTCGTCTGGCCACTGCCCTGTTGATGCTCGTGTCGATCGGAGGAGCATTCGCAGTGGGCGGGGACGATCGGCACCGAGCGAAGGCACTAGGAATGGGTCGTTCGAGCCCTTCGGTGTCGCCGCCGAATTCGCTTCCCGCGGCGCCTGCCGGCTCGCCCGGGGGTCCGTCGGCGAGCTCGAGTGCGTCGTTCTCGGGTGTGTTGTTGGGTCCTGGGGGTGTGTCTGGGTTCGAGCAGCTGCAGGGTGCGCCGGTGAGGTGGGTGAGCGCGTTCTTGACGGGGGCGCAGGGTTGGAGTGCCATCGACAATCCGTCGTGGTGGGTGGCGCAGGTGCCGTCAGGGGTGCGGCCGGTGTTCTCGGTTCCGATCCTGAACGATTCGGGTGACACGCTCGAGGCGGGTGCGGCGGGGGCGTACAACGCGCATTTCTTGTCGTTGGCCCAGGCGATGGTGGCGAAGGGACAGTCGTCGGCGGTGTTTCGACTGGGGTGGGAGTTCGCGGGTGGGTACATGCCGTGGAAAGCTCAGGCTGACCCTGAGGCGTTCGTCGCTTACTGGCGTCAGATCGTCGATACCATGCGTTCGGTTCCCGGCCAGCATTTCCAGTTCGACTGGAATGGTGGGGGTGGGGCGAGCTGGGATGTGACCCGGGCGTACCCCGGATCCTCCTATGTCGATTACATAACAGCGGATCTGTACGATCAGAACTGGGACGCGACTGCGGGTTATTCGGGGAACTCGGCGACTCCTGCCGGGTATGCCAAGGCGTGGGCAGATTACGTGAACGGTCCGTATGGCCTGGCTTGGATGGCGACGTTCGCCGCGGCGCAGAACAAGCCGATGGGGTTCCCGGAATGGGGCTTGCTGAACCGACCCGACGGTCACGGCGGCGGCGACAACCCGTACTTCGTCCAGCAGATGTACAACTGGTTCGCGACCAACAACGTCGCATACGAGATGTACTTCAACAGCGATCCCGGTGAGGACAGCCAGCTCGCCGACTTCCCCCATTCTGCCGCACTCTACAAACAACTCTTCGGGGCCCCGAGGCCGGATGGCGCCTCGGCATGAGGCCACTCTCAGTGCTGGTGGTGAGCCATACCTCGGAGCTGTGGGGAGCAGAGATCCAGTTGCTCGAGACGGCTCCGGTGCTGCGCTCCCTGGGTGTCTCGCTCACCGTCGCCGCGCCCGGGCCGGGACCGTTCGTGGAGTCGTGGCGGGCAAGGGGCTGGGTGGCTATCGAGCTTGGGGTGGCACATCAAGGTGGCCTTCGTCGCCCCGACGGGTCGGATCGTCGCCCT
Organism: Acidimicrobiales bacterium; assembly: GCA_965276635.1. Lineage (GTDB taxonomy): Bacteria > Actinomycetota > Acidimicrobiia > Acidimicrobiales > Palsa-688 > CBDIBC01. The sequence goes on from CBDIBC010000005.1 coordinate 1,680,282, forward strand.
GGTCCGGTCGCTGCAAGCCGTCAGCTGTTCGAGACTTCCAGGGCTGCGGTCACCGTCGGTCGGCTCGTGCGCACGGACGGATACGACATCGTGCAGGCCCACAGCCTTTCGGCGGCTCCAGAGGTCGCGCTAGCCGCACGATTAGCAGTGCGTCCTTGCGTGCTGGACCTGCATGATCTCGTTCGCCCAGGACTCGGCCAGCATGTGCTCCGCCAAGCCGCTCGCTTCTTCTCCATGACCATGGCGAATAGCCTCGCGACGGCAGAGCTGGTCGGGCGCGCCCGGATGACTGTCATCCACCCCAGCGTGGATCAGGGCCGCTTCTACCCTGGTCCGGCCGATGCAGCGGTCCGGTCCACGTTGTGCGCACAACCGGAGGATCCCCTCGTGGCGATCGTCGGCCGAATCGACGAGCACAAAGGCGTGGACACCGTCGTAGCAGCCGTGGCATCGCTACCGAAACCCTGGGATCGAGTCCAGATCGTGGTGGTCGGATCCGCGTACGAGTCGGCTAGATATGCCCAGGTATGTCGGCAGGAAGCGGAACGGATTCTCGGCCGCCGAGTTCGCTTCGTAGGTGCCCGGGCCGATGTTCCTGAGATACTCCGAAGTATCGATGTCTTGGTGAACGCCTCGGACGAGGAGCCGTTCGGGCGTTCGTTGTTGGAGGCTCAGGCATCTGCGACACCGGTGGTCGGCACCGCAGCAGGGGGGATTCCCGAATTCGTCGAGGACGGTGTCAGTGGCCTGCTGGTACCTCCCGGAGACATCCAGGCACTGGCGGCCGCCATCCAGCGAGTGCTGGGCGACCGCGATCTTGTGGATAGCCTCCGCGCTGGGGAAGCGAAGGTGGCGGCCGCGCATAATGCACAAAGAACCGGCGAAGCGATCGCCACCATGTACCGGTCGCTGATCTCTCATTAGGATACGGCCGAATGTCACAGTCAGTCACCCCCATGTGGTTCGGGTCAGACGCGCAGTTCGGAGTCCTTCGTCTCCCGTCTGACGGCCGGGCGCGTGCGGGAGTCGTGCTGTGTCCAGCCTTCGCGGCTGAGCAAGACTGGTATTTCGAGCCCCTCCACCAATTGTCGATGGTGCTCGTGACGAAGGGTTTCGCCACCCTCCAGTTCGATTACCCAGGGACGGGGAACTCGAAGGGTGACATCCAGGAGAAGTGGCAGGCCGGGTGTCTCCAACATGGAGTGCGAGAGGGTCTGACGCTGCTGCGTGAGGCAGGCTGCGAACGCCTGGTACTCGTCGGTGTCCGCCTGGGGGGCACCGTTGCGTGGTCAATTCGTGGAGAGGTGCCCGAGCTGGCGGCCACCGTCTTGTGGGACCCTTTCTTGACGGGCCAGTCGTTCGTTCGAGCGCAACATGCGCTTCAGGTATTCAGTTTCGCCACCTCCACGAGCTCGACGCCGCCGTCGGCCGATGTCGGTATCGAGATTCCGGGCTTTCATTTCGGATCTGACGCTGACGTCGATATTCGAGCCCTGACGATGGAGGGAACACCACTGACGTCGGATGTACCCAGCCTCTTCGTGACTGGTCCCAAGATGTCGGACCGGTTGACAAGGATCGCTGACGCGGTCGGCGCCGAACATGTGCGTGACGAGAGCGAGGGACGCCCGGTGCTGCCCGGACCGGCGTTGGACGTCACGATCGGAGGCATCGTCTCGTGGGTCGATGCCTGTCTGGATGCGGGTACCGTTCCTGTTGCGGTTCCTCCCCACGCGGACAGCATCGTCGTCGGTCGCCACCCGTCCGGACGAGACATCCGGGAGTGGGCGCACTCTGTGGGTCCTTACGGTCTCGTCGGCGTGACGACCGGTGACGAGCCGGAGGATGGTCAACCGAGGGTGGTGTTCCTCTCCAGCGTCGGTCCGGCGAGGATGTGGGTCGATGTCGGACGTCGCTTGGCGGCAATGGGGATGACAGCCGGCCGGTTCGACGTCAGCGGGGTGGGCTGGAGCTCGACGCGAGATGGGCAGTCGCGAGGGTATCCGAATCCCATTCAGACGGCTGACGACGTGGCCCGGATCGCCCAGATGCTGTCACCGTCGAATCCTTGCGACCTTGTGCTCGTTGGCCTGTGCATCAGCGCCTATTTCGCGCTCGAGGGCGGCATCGCCATCGCCGCACGAGGCGTGTGTGCCATAAATCCGGTCCTGGAACGCGATGTTGATCGGAAGGTCGCCAGTGACGTCGTCGTCTCACGACGCCGGTGGCTGGGGTCGCTGTCGAAGCGCCGTCAGTTCGATGCCCTCCGATTGGCGCTCCCAGAGATCGGGTGGCGCCTCCTCGATGTGAGCGGTGTGCAGCGGTCTCCTGCTCACGGCCTCGTTCCGTTGGCTGAGCAGGGTACGGACGTCCTCCTGGTCTGTGGACCCGACGATGGCCGGCGCTTCACCCGTCGGGGAGGCTGGATCACGAGGAGACTCGTGGACAGTGGTGCGCTGCACTACGTGGAGCTGACGGAGCTGGATCACGCACTCCTGCTCAAGCGCGAACAGGTCGTCGCCGAGCAGGTCCTCGTCGATCACATCCTGGGTCAGTTTCGAGACGGAGCAGTCCCGGTGCGCCCCGCAGCGCCTATCGAGCCCGGATCCGAGCGGCTGCTCGAGGTCCTTACCGACTACGACGAGATCCTTCCATGAGAGAGGTACCGGCACGGCCGGAGGCCAAGGAGCGCAGCCAGAGCGGGCAAAGTCCGTTGGGGCTGCGCACAGAGTTTCGCAGCGGGCCCTCACCGATCTAGACGAGGGGAGGTTGTCCGGTCGTACTCCGCCTAGGTTTGGGTTGCGGGACGTACCGTGCGCCCAGCACGTCCAGCGCCTGGTCCCAGGAGCGGGCCATGGCATGGACGGTGGCCGACAGGTCGACGGCTCTCCCCCGAGCGGCACGGGCCAGCTGGAACTCGAGCGTCTTGGCGTCCCGAGCGACGTCTTCGAATCGCATCGCGGCCTCGTCCAGGCCACCGTCATGGTGCCCGAGCCACGCCGCGTACGCGGCAGCCAGCTGACTGCCGGCTCCGCACTGCCGGCATGTCCCGAAGGCCAGGCCATGATAGGCGGCTGGCCCGGAAACTTGCAGCCAGGGGATCGCTTGTTCGAGGGCCTCACCCATGCGGAGGATGGGGTTGGTGCATGGACGCTTGGCCAGGTGCTGACGCAGCGTCGATCGGGATCGATCCATCAGGTCCAGAGGGTCAGCGACCAGGTGATCGAGGCGTACCAGCTCGATGTACGGCGGCAGTGTCCTGGCTGCGAACAGGCCGTCGTAGTCGTCGCCGTTCAGCGAAAAGTAGCCGGGCCCATGGAAGTAGCGGAGGTGGCGAGCCGATGAGTCGACGATGTGGGGAACGATGCTCGTCTTGGTGTGCTCGGTCCGGTAGGACGTCCCGGCCGTGTCCGGCAACCACCAGGCATCTACCTCGACGGTGAGCAAGTTTCCCAGGGCGAGCTCCTCGATGACGTGATCGTCGACGGCTCGCCAGACGTTCATCTCCGCGACCTTCAGGCCGAACAGCGACCACAGGTCCTCCGCGGACGGCTTGAGGAAGGTCCACTGGGTGCTCTCGAAGTCGGCGCTCAGCGCACAGGCTGCGAGCGGGAGCGGCTCGGCCCCCAATGCGTGGAGCAACTCGATCCACAGGTCGAGATAGCAGTTGCTTTCCGTCCATGTGCGATCCACCCCGTGCAGGGGATGGTTCCGGTACGTCCCGGGTTCCAGTCCGGCCAGTCCGACGATGGGCACGGATCAAGCCAGATCGAGGCGCCGGCGGACTACGGCCGGCCATCCGGCCGTGTCCGCGCCGTGCGCCCAGAGCAGGGCCAGGGTGATGCGCTCGACGCCGAACCCGACGCAGCTGCTGTGCGCCACGGACCCGTCGGGCAGGTGGAGGTCGAAGGCGTGGCCGAAGTGATCACGATGGCAGTTGGCGGAGGCAATCGCCGTGCCGCCGGGATCGGGACTGGTGGCGGCCACGATCTCGAACTTGAGCTCCTCGTCCACCTGGTTGCCGGCCAGCATCCTCCCGGCCCGGCCGAAGAAGGGATCGTTGGCCACCTCGGCGCGGGCATCGATGCCAAGCTCGCAGACCAGAGCCAGGGATCGATCGCGCCACGTGTCCCGGTGCTCGACAGTGGTGGTCGCGTCGCCCACGCACACGTATTCGTACTGCCGGAACGACTGGAGACGGGCCGGGTCGAGCGACGGTTCGTACCGGAATACGTAGCCGTAGACGTTCCACCGCTGGCCGCCGGCCGGGACCGCCTTGTCGATGCAGGTATACAGCGGATGGCATGCCGCCGCGCACATGCTGGTGTCGGTCGGCTCGAGCTCCGTCGTCCAATCGGCGCCTGTCTCGAGCAGATTCAGCAGTGCGCTGTGCCTGCGGTCGTCGCCGTCGAAGGTGCTGACGACGCCGGTGAGCGTGGGGAAGTTCCGGAGATAGCCGCTGGCCTCGACGATCGGTCGGGGGACGACCGGCGGGAACCGCACGACCGTCGCGTCCTGGTCGGACCCGGCGGCCAGGATCATCTTCTCCAGGCCCCAGACGATCTGCTCGAAGCGTTCCGAGCGCCCATAGAGGCCGTCGGCCCCCAGTGGGAGCAGCAGGCCCGCCTCGAACAGTCGTTCCCTGTACTGCTCGTGGAGCGAACGATCTGGCATCGATCAGATCCGCTTGCTGGCCAGCAGGAGCTGCGCGGTGTTGGACAGGATGCGATCGTTGTTCACCATCAGCTGGGCGCCGTACGCGTCGCGCAGCAGCCGGCCCAGGCTGAACGGGGAGTCCTCCCGGTACCCCGCCATGCCACAGATCATCAGGGCCTTGGCCGTGACCGAGACCACCAGCGTCGACGCCGCCACTTTGAGGCTGTTCATGGCCACGGCCGTCGAGATGGATCCGACCGATTCGGGGTCCCCGTCGGCGCGAGCTGAGGCCAGCAGCGCGGCGGCCATCAGGGCTCGGAACTGCTGGAGCTCCCCTGCCAGCTCGGCCAGGCTGACGGCCGCCGATGCGGGAGCGGACCCGGGCCGGCTGCGGGCTTTGTCCCGCAGGTAGCGATGCGCCTTGTCCGCCGCGGCCTCAGCCATGCCCAGCCAGACGGAGCCCCACAGGATGTGGGACACGGGCAACATCGTGGCCGTGGAGATGTCACCGAACGAATCGGGGAGGATGTCGTCGGTCGAGCCATCAGCCACGAGCTGGAACCCGTGACTGACGGTCCCTCGGAAGCCGAGCGTGTCCCAGGTACCGCTGGCGTCCAGGTGCAGTCCGGGTGGCTCACAGTAGACGAGCACCTGATCGGACGGAGGGCTGGAGGCGTCCCGGCGAGCAGTGACGAGGACGGCGTCGGCGTACTCCCCGTAGGAGATAACCGACGCCTGCTTCTCGAGGTGGTAGCCCGCTGCAGTTCGCTCCACCGCGCAGATGCTGCTGCGCGTGTCACCGCCGACGGTCGCCTCCGTCGTGGCGCTGGCCAGCAGCAGTTGGTCCCTGGCGATCTGGCGTAGACGGTCTCGGAAATGGTCACCGTGTCCATGGCGAGCGAGGCACGCTACTTGTATCTGGTGCATGGCCAAGGTCATGGCGCTCGACGAGCAGTGCCGAGCGATGGCCTGGACAGCCCCAGCGATGTCATGCAACGGCCAGCCCTCACCACCGAGATCGGTAGGAATGGCCACCCCCAGCAGGCCGTCGGTTCGCATGGCCTCTACCGCCTCGTGGGGAAACCTGGCGTCGCGGTCCACCTCGGCCGCCCATGGAGCCACGAACGTCTCGCCCAACCGGAGGGCCCGCTCCGACGCTGTGGTTCGTGACGAATCGACGGTCGTCACTTCAGACCGCGCTCGTGCATCCGAGCTCAGCGAGCGCCTCCCGGATGGCAACGATCGACTCGAACGTTCGCTTGCGCAGGAGCCGGTCAGGGAACTCGATGTCGAAAGCGTCCTCCAACGCCAGCATCACGTTCACACTGGCATGAGAAGTGAGGCCCCGGCGGTAGAGATCGTCCGAGGAGCCGACGGTCGCAGCGTCGACGGCCAGTCGCCCGTGCTCGCGGAGTACGGCGCGGATCTCGTCATCCATGGCGGTCATGTCCTTTCCTGGTCGTGCTGTGCTCGAAGGTGCATACGGATCGGCTGAGGAGATGCTCGGGTCGTCTTCCGGGGGGTCGAGCCCAACCGTGAAGATGATCGACTACGTGGTGCCAAACTGTAGGCCTCCCCCCTGTTCTCGCCCCTAGTCGTGGTGGAGAAACGGATAATTTGTCCCATTATGACGGTCCGATAGGTGTTCTGCAGAAGGATGGTTCGGTGAACGATCTCCTAGCCATGGCGACGTGGCTGTGCGCCTCGACGACCATCGATGCTGTGACCGAGCCGCGGAGCCTCGAGTCGGCGAACCTCCTCTGGCTGCCTGCTGCGGTGCCGGGAACCGCTGCCAGTGCCCTGCGGTCTGCCGGGCGCTGGTGCTGGGGGGAATCCGACCGCGATGCCCTGGATGGTCGCGATTGGTGGTTCCGATGTGAGTTTGCGGCTGACTCGGGCGACGATACATGGCTGGAGTGTGATGGGTTGGCAACTGGCGCAGAGGTATGGCTGAACGATGGCTTGGTGGCCACGAGTGACAATATGTGGCTCGCCCACAGAACGGCCGTCACCGTCCAGACGGGGACGAACCAACTGGCGATTCGGTTCGCAGCCTTGGATGCCGTGCTCAAGGTGCGCCGTCCCCGCCCTCGGTGGCGTTCGAAGTTGCCTCGAGACCAGAACCTCCGCTGGTGCCGGACTGCATTGCCCGGTCGCATCGCCGGCTGGGCGGATTGGGCCGCTCCGGTCGGACCTTGGCGCCCTGTCCGGCTCACGACGACCGCAAAGGCGCGAATCCTCGAACGGCACCTCCGGGTGTCATGTGAGGACGGCGCCGGCCACGTCGGTGTGCGGCTGGACGTGGCCACGGCCCGCCCCGGGCTCGAGGCCGAGGCCACGGTTGGAGGAACGACCGGCGCCCTGGAGTGGCAGTCGGAGGGAGGCGAACATGCCCTGGTGGGCGAGCTCCAGATCCCGGCCGTGGAGCGATGGTGGCCTCACACTCATGGTGAGCCGGTCCTGTATCCCGTTACCGTGACGCTCGGCGAGGAGACATTCGATCTGGGCCACGTCGGCTTCCGATCGGTCGAGATCGACCGATCGGACGGAGGCTTCAGCTTCGTGGTGAACGGGGAGCGGATCTTCTGTCGGGGGGCGTGCTGGGTCGGGCCAGACGTGGTGTCGCTGAACCCCGGAGAGGCTGCCGTCCGTCGTTCCCTCGAGCTGCTGCGTGACGCCGGCATGAACATGGTGCGGGTTGGCGGTTACAGCCACTACCAGGACTCGACGTTCTTCGACCTCTGCGACGAGTTGGGGATCCTGGTCTGGCAGGACTGCATGCTGGCCAGCTACGACCCGCCCGAGGACGACGACTGGCTGGCTGGGCTCTCCGAGGAGTTGACCCAGGTCCTGGGCGCGCTGAGCGGACGGCCGTCACTCGCTCTCGTGTGCGGGAGCAGCGAGACCTACCAGCAGGCTGCCATGTTCGGCCTCGACCAGTCCCAGTGGAGCAGCCGGGCGCTCGACGAGGTGATCCCGGACGTCGTTGCCCGCGTCTTGCCGGACACCGAGCACCTCGTCTCGGCGCCGAGCGGAGGGAACCCGGCGTTCGATCCCAGGGAGGGCGTGGCCCACTACTTCGGGGTGGGCGCCTACCTCCGCCCCTTGGAAGATGCTCGGCGATCAGCCCCCCGCTTCGCCGCCGAATGCCTGGCCTTCGCCACGCCGCCGGAGCCGGCGACGGTCGAGGAAGTGTTCGGCTCCGACGCCGTGGCCGGCCATGACCCACGATGGAAGTCCACCGTGGCCCGGGACTCGGCGACATCGTGGGACTTCGAAGATGTCGTCGACGCCTACGTCGAGATGTTGTTCGCTCTCGATCCGAGAGCGCTGCGGTGGGAGGACCCCGAGCGGCATCTCGAATACCAGCGGGCCACGGTCGCCGAGATCATGACCGCGACCTTCACCGAATGGCGCCGCGCCGGCTCCACCTGCGCAGGAGGGCTCGTCCTCAGCTGGCAGGACCTGTGGCCCGGTGCCGGTTGGGGCCTACTGGACGCGTTCGGCCGCCCCAAGGCCCCCTGGTTCGCGCTCCGGAGGACCCTCGCCCCGCTGGCGGTCCTGCTGTCGGACGAGGGTCTCTCCGGCCTGCAGGTGCATGTCGTCAACGACCGCCCCGAACCGTGGGCCGGCCGGTTGCGCCTCCAGGTGTTCAACCGCGAGGGAGTCGCGGTGGAAGACGCAGTCCGAGCCATCGAGGTGGCCGGCGGAGGCAGGCAGACCGTCGGAGACGCCGCGCTGCTCGGGGGATTCCGGGATCTCACCTACACCTACCGCTTCGGCCCACGGTCCTACGACATCGTTCGCGCCGTGCTGGAGGAAGACGACAGTCTGGTCGTCAGCGAGGCAACCTACCTCCCTGGCGGCCGACACCGACCGCTCGACACCGAAGTCGGTCTGGCGGCGACGGCGCGCCGCACTGCCGACAGCCGCTGGGAGGTCGTCATCTCGACCCGGCGGATGGCTCAGGGCGTGGCGCTCGACGTGCCCGGGTGGTTGCCGTCCGACAGCTGGTTCCACCTGGCGCCGGGGATCACACGAACCGTGTCTCTCGTCCCCGACGGGTCCGTGCCGGGCCTCGGCACCGACCGGCTGCCGGCCGGGAGCCGGGTCCGGGCCCTCAATGCCGCGGAGTCTGTGACCATCGGCCGCCACGATGCCTGAGCGATCCGATCTCTCCGTGCCATCGGCTGATCGCATCAACCGGTGGCGGACGGCCGTCGGTCGGTCGTCGGCGATCTGGGCGCGCCAGCGCCTCGATGTGGGGCCGTCATGGTGGTGGGGGGTCAGTGGCGCCCCCCGTGCCGACTACAACGTGCTCTGCTATCACGGTCCGGCGCCGGCCGAGGAGCTGCCGTCGCTGGCTGAACGCATCATCGACGAGCGCGTGCCCAGCCTGGTGATGCTCGCCGGCCCGGGCCTGGCCGGGGCCAGAGTGTTGGCAGATGCCGGCCTGGTCTGCGTCACTGCGACAGCGATGATGGTGATGCCAGCCCCGCCCGGTACGCCCGACCGCGACGCTCGTCCCCTATCCCTCGACGAGCTGCCGGCGGGCCGCCGGATCGTCGCAGCCGCATTCTCGCTGACCGAGGAGTTGGCCGAGATTGCGCTTCCCGATCTCCTCGAGGCGTCCGCCGACGCCGTCGTCCTGGGGCTGGCGGAGGACGATCGGTTGGCCTCGGTCGTTGCCGCGCAGGTCACCTCCGGCACTCTGGCGTTCTGGTCCATGGCTACCCCACCGGATGCACAGGGTCGGGGGCTTGGCGGCCGCCTCCTCGGATCGCTTCTCGCCTGGGGGTACCAGCACGAGGCGCGCGAGGTGGCCTTCCTGGCGTCGCCGCCCGGCATGCGTCTCTACCGGTCCGCCGGCGCCGAGATCGTCGAGCACTGGCAGGTGTGGTCCCGACCGCGGTGGGTCATGGCCTGATCGGCTCGGCCTCTCGGAGCGCGCCTGGTAGCCACTCTGCGATGGCGGCGAGGACATCGGGGCGCAGCCAGTGACGGTGCATGGGATGGTCGATGCTGGTCAGAATGCGGTGCTCGATGTGGCCGCGTCGACGAGCCCACCGCCACGATCGACCGACGCGATGCTGGAGGAAGTCCACGCCATCGTCACCTTCGGCGAACAGCATGAGCACAGGAACGCCGGCTCGGCCGAGCTGACGGAGCCAGGTGGCTGCCCGGTGACGGATGCCGATCGCATCCAGCGCGGACCACAATCCGACCCGAGCCCACCGCTGGTCGCGGGCGATCTCGCCGAGGCGGCGCTGGTGGGTCTCGGCAACGATGTCCGCTTCGACCACGTCGCCGGGCCTCCAGTAGAGCTGCGGGTTGATGGCGACCACACCGTCGACAGGGATGCGGCGGGCTGCCTCCAGCGCCACCCACGCTCCGGCGCACAGACCAAGAAGTACCACCTGCTCGTAGCCACTCTGTCGGAGCGATTCGACGATTTCGACGGTCTCGCCGATCGTGTGCGCGTCGTATGGCCGGCCCGGCGCGTGGCCGAGATCCGGGCTCTCGCCCCAGCCCGAGAAGTCCGCTCGTACAGTCGCATACCCCGCTGCAGCCAGCTGCCGGCCATACTCGACCCAGGCCCGGCCTGGGCCTATGTGGGGCTCGGAGCCGGAGTTCAGCAGGACGACTGCGGCCGAGGGGGGATTCTCGGGGACGGTGGCCATCCCCACCAGTCCGTGCGGGCCGAGTTGCACGGCGCTCTCGGTCACTCGATGGCCGTCGACGTCGAGTGTCTCGGTCGGTCGGCAGGTCGGTGGTTCTGCGGTCGACGGGTCTTGCCTCCGTTCCATGGCCGGGCGGCCGGCGTGCCACGAACGGACAAGCTCGATGAGCTCTGGCGACACTTCTGCGTACTCCGTCGGCTGGTCGAGCGCCAACTCGCTGCCCGGCGCGTCGCGGAGATCCACCGTGGCGCCGAGACCCTCCAGCACCGCCACCAGCTCGGAGGCGACTGGCCGATCGGTCCGATCCAGGAGGAGGATGTCCGGCGCAGGGGATTCGTGGATCTCCGCCGGAGAGATGCGACCGAGGTCAGCGAGCGTCTCCGGCTCGAAGACCGAGCCCGTCACGCATATCGTCCCGGTCGGGTAGCCGGGTTGACCGTCGGGCACGTCGTCGCCCAGCAGCGTGATCTCACGGACGAAGCGCCGGCCGCTCGTCACCGGCGCCCAGGCCACCACCGCATCCGCCCCGACGGATGAGCCGTCGAGAAGGGAGAAGGTGGCGCCGAGGCGCAACCCGATGAGGATCACGTGTCGATGTCCCTCTCGTCGGAGCTCCGACACGGCCTGAGCGATGCTCCAGTGCCACGCGCGCAGCCGGTGCGGATCGGTCTGCTCGCCGGACGAATCGCCGGTCCCGTGCAGGTCGAAGCGCAGGACGGTACAGCCCTCCGTGGCCAGCACCTCCGCGAGTTCCCGCATGGAACGATGGGCGGTCCAGTACTCGTAGCCGACCGTGGGGACGAAAACGACCCCGACGTCAGCCGGTTGGTCACGGATCGGTTCGGTCCACCATCCGAACAGGGGACGATCGTGGGGCCCAAACCAGCGCCCGCGCGTGACCCAGAGCGCGTCGGCAGTAGGCGCTCGGTTCACGTAGCTGGTGTACCCATCCAGATGACCGCCGAACCTCGGGTCGGTAGTCTCGCTGCCATGGACATCCAGGGAACCTCAGCGATCGTCACCGGCGGCGCCTCGGGCTTGGGCGAGGCGACGGTGCGCCGGCTAACCGAGCGCGGCGCCCGGGTGGTTGTGGTCGACATGCAGGACGACAAGGGCGAGGCGCTGGCCAAGGAGGTGGGTGGGATCTTCGCCCACGCCGATGTGACCGACGCCGCCCAGGTGACGGCAGCGGTCGAGGCGGCCAGGGAGCTGGGGCCGTTGCGCTCGGTCGTGAACTGCGCTGGGATCGGCTTCGCCGCTCGCACCATCGGTCGGGACGGGTCGTACGACTCCGCTCATGACCTGGGTGCGTTCACCAAGGTGATCTCTGTCAACCTCATCGGCACCTTCAACGTCCTTCGCCTGGCGGCGTCGGCCATGAGCTTGACGGAGCCGCTGGCCGACAACGAGCGGGGGTCCATTGTGAACACGGCCTCACTCGCCGCCTTCGACGGCCAGATCGGCCAGGCCGCCTACTCGGCGTCGAAAGGCGGGGTGGTGGGCATGACCCTCCCCGTCGCTCGCGACCTGTCGGTGGTCGGCATCCGGGTGAACACCATCGCCCCCGGCCTGATCGACACCCCCATCTACGGTTTCGGGGGCAATGCGGACGAGTTCAAGGCCAAGCTGGCCCGCGACGTGGTCTTCCCGGACCGGCTGGGGTACCCCACCGAGTTCGCCTCTCTGGCCGTGGAGCTGCTGACGAACAGCTACATGAACGGTGAGACCATCCGCATCGACGGCGCCGCCCGCCTGCAGCCCAAGTGAGCGGTACCGGGGACGCCATCGAGTACCGCACCGACGGCCGCACCGCCATCGTCACCATCAACCGCCCCGAGGCTCGCAACGCGGTCAACGGTGACGTGGCCACAGGCATCGAGGAGGCCATCGACCGCCTGGAGGCCGACGACGACCTGTGGACCGGGATCATCACCGGTGTCCCGCCGGTGTTCTGCGCCGGCGCCGACCTCAAGGTCATCAACGCCGGTCGGATGGCCGACCTCACGACCCGCCGGGGTGGCTTCGGCGGCATCACCCGCCGGGCGCGCTCCAAGCCGATCATCGCCGCCGTGGACGGCCCCGCGCTCGCAGGGGGGACCGAGATCGTGCTGGCCTGCGACCTGGTGGTGGCGTCGACCACCGCCAGCTTCGGCATACCTGAGGTCAAGCGCAGCCTGGCTGCCGCCGCCGGCGGTCTGTTCCGGCTGCCCCGCAAGATCCCGGTGAACGTGGCCATGGAGTGCACCCTCACCGGCGACCCCATCACCGCCGAGCGGGCCCACAGCTTCGGCTTGGTGAACCAGCTGGTCGAGCCGGGCGCCGCCCTCGGCGCCGCCCTGGAGCTAGCCGCTCGCATCGCGGCCAACGCACCCGTCGCGGTGCGGGCCAGTCGCCAGGTGGTGATCGCCACCACGGCCGGCGACGAGGAAGACGGCTGGCGGCGTTCCGACGAGGCGATGGCGGCCGCCGCGAGCAGCGAGGACTTCAAGGAGGGACTCACCGCGTTCATCGAGAAGCGGCCGCCCGCGTGGACAGGTCGCTGACCCAGCAGTCGACGGTCACACCACGGCGTTAGCCTCCGGTCGATGACCGACGTCGACCAGGGGACAGCCGGCACATGGCCGGTGTTGGCCAGCGCTCATGATCCGTCGTCGCCGGCAGCCACGGCGAACGCCGAGCATCATCGCCAGCTGGTCGACGATCTGCGGGCCCGTATGGCCATTGCCGCCTCGGGCGGCTCCGAGCGGGCCAGGGACCGTCACGTGGCGCGGGGGAAGCTGCTCCCCCGTGATCGGGTGGACACCCTCGTCGACCCCGGGTCGCCGTTCCTGGAGCTGTCCCCGCTGGCGGCCGATGGCCTCTACGGGGGCGAGGCGCCAGGCGCCGGCATCATCACCGGGGTGGGTCGGGTGGCTGGCCGCGAGTGCGTGGTCGTGGCCAACGACGCCACCGTCAAGGGGGGCACCTACTTCCCGATGACGGTGAAGAAGCACCTGCGTGCCCAGGAGGTCGGGCGGCAGAACCGGCTGCCGTGCATCTACCTGGTCGACTCGGGCGGGGCGTTCCTGCCGGCGCAGGACGAGGTCTTCCCCGACCGCGAGCACTTCGGGCGCATCTTTTACAACCAGGCTCAGATGTCGAGGGCCGGCATCCCTCAGATCGCCGCAGTCCTCGGCTCCTGCACGGCTGGGGGTGCCTACGTGCCGGCGATGAGCGACGAGACCATCATCGTGGCCGGCCAGGGCACGATCTTCCTGGGTGGGCCGCCGCTCGTGAAGGCCGCCACTGGTGAGGTGGTGACGGCCGAGGAACTGGGCGGCGGCGATCTCCACGCTCGCCGCTCCGGTGTCACCGACCATCTGGCGGCCGACGACCGCCAGGCCCTGCTCACCGCTCGTGGCATCGTGGCGTCATTGGCCGACCGGCGGCCGGCACCGTGGGTGCGCCGCGTTCCCGAGGACCCCCGCCACGACCCGTCGGAGATCTACGAGGTGCTCCCGACCGACGGCCGCACCCCCTACGACGTGCGAGACGTGGTGGCCCGCCTGGTCGACGGCTCCCGGTTCCTCGAGTTCAAGGCCGAGTACGGCCCGACGCTCGTGTCCGGCTTCGCCCATGTCTGGGGTCACCCGGTCGGCGTCGTCGCCAACAACGGCGTGCTGTTCAGCGAGTCCGCTTTGAAGGGAGCCCACTTCATCGAGCTGTGCGACCAGCGCGGCATCCCGCTGTTGTTCCTCCAGAACATCAGCGGGTTCATGGTCGGGCGTGACTACGAGGCCGGCGGCATCGCCAAACACGGGGCCAAGATGGTCATGGCGGTGGCCTGCGCTCGGGTGCCGAAGTTCACCGTCGTCATCGGGGGCAGCTTCGGCGCCGGGAACTACTCCATGTGCGGGCGGGCCTACTCGCCCCGCTTCCTGTGGATGTGGCCGAATGCCCGCATCTCGGTCATGGGCGGCGAGCAGGCCGCCTCCGTGTTGGCCACGGTGCAACGGGACCAGCACGAGGAACGGGGCCGATCCTGGCCGGCCGAGGATGAGGAGGCGTTCAAGGCGCCCATCCGGGACCAGTACGAGGCCCAGGGGAACCCGTACTACTCCACCGCCCGCCTGTGGGACGACGGTGTCATCGATCCGGCCGACACCCGTTTCGTGCTCGGACTCGCCCTCTCGACCGCCGCCAACGCGCCGCTCGGCGATGCCGGCTACGGCGTCTTCCGCATGTGACAGACCTCCGGTCGGGCAACGGAACTCGGCACTAATGTTCTCGTCGGTGCTGGTCGCCAACCGGGGGGAGATCGCCGTACGCATCTTCCGCACGCTGCATGCGTTGGGCATCCGCTCGGTCGCCGTCCACAGCGACGCGGATGCCGACGCCCGCCACGTCCGGGCCGCCGACGTCGCGCTGCGCATCGGCCCGGCCGTCGCGGCCGAGAGCTACCTCGACGCAGGGCGCATCGTGGATGCCGCGGTGGCATCGGGCGCCGAAGCGGTCCACCCCGGATACGGCTTCCTGTCCGAGCATGCCGGGCTGGCCCGGGCGGTGGCTGCCGCCGGCCTGGTGTGGATCGGGCCGCCCCCGGCCGCCATGGAGCTGATGGGTGACAAGATCCGGGCCAAGCAAGCGGTCGCCGCCGCCGGGGTGCCGGTCGTCCCCGGCCGGTCCGAGCCGGGCCTCTCCGATGGCGACCTGATCTCGGCGGCCATGGAGGTGGGGCTGCCCGTCCTGCTCAAGCCGTCGGCCGGCGGCGGAGGGAAGGGCATGCGTCGGGTCGACGATCCCGCCCTCTTGCCCGAGGAGATCGCCGCCGCCCGCCGGGAGGCGCAGGGCGCGTTCGGCGACGGCACCCTGCTCGTCGAGCGGTGGGTGGCCCGACCCCGCCACGTCGAGGTCCAGGTCTTCGCCGACCGCCACGGCTCGGTGATCCACCTGGGCGAGCGCGAGTGCAGCCTGCAGCGCCGCCATCAAAAGATCGTGGAGGAGGCCCCTTCCCCCTTGCTCGACGAGACCACCCGCCACCGGATCGGCCGGAGCGCGGTGGCCGTGGCCGCCGCCTGCGGGTACGAGGGCGCCGGGACGGTCGAGTTCATCGTGTCGGCCGACCATCCCGACGAGTGGTTCTTCATGGAGATGAACACCCGCCTCCAGGTCGAGCATCCCGTCACCGAGCTGGTGACCGGCACCGACCTGGTGGCGTGGCAGCTGGCCGTGGCGGCCGGCGACCCGCTGCCGCTCACCCAGGACCAGGTCGGTCACCACGGCCACGCCATCGAGGCCCGCATCTACGCCGAGGACCCGGCGCGCCGGTTCCTGCCGGCCACCGGGCCGGTATTGGCCCTGGTCGAGCCGGCTCGCCCGCACGTCCGCGTGGACTCGGGGCTGCAGGTCGGGTCCGAGGTGGGCACCTCCTACGATCCCATGCTGGCCAAGGTCATCGCCTGGGGCGCCGATCGCAGCGAGGCCCTGGCCCGGCTGGACGGTGCGCTGGCCGCCACCACCGTCCTCGGGGTCACGACCAACATCGGCTTCCTCCGTGGCCTCCTGGCCGACCCGGACGTGGCGGCGGGGCGCCTGGGCACCGAGCTGGTGGAGCGGGTCGCCGACCGCGTGGTAGCCACCGCGCCGCCGCGCCACGACGCCCTGGTCGCTGCGGCCATGACCCTGGCCCTCGACTTGGAGCCGGACGTCGTCGTCGACCCGTGGGACATGTCCGGCGGATGGCGCCCGGGTGCGCACGCCCCGCTCCGCCTCACTCTGACCGATGCCACCGGCCCGACGGCAGTGTCGGTGACCGGCTCGGCGGCCGACGCCACGGTCCACGTCGACGCCACATCGGTGCGGGCATCGGCACAGCGAGTCGACGGCGGCGTGGCCGTGACCGTCGCCGGGGTGCGCGCCCGGTGGGCGACCGCTGGCAAAGGGAGCGGGTTGTGGATGGGCCGGGACGGCCACACCTGGCGCTTCGACACCGGCGCCGACGCGGTGGCGGCCGCCGCCGGGACGCTCACGGGAGGCCCGGTCGCCAGCCCCATGCCCGGCACCGTCTTGGCCGTGCAGGTGGCCGCCGGCGACGACGTGCGAGCCGGTCAGACGCTGGTGGTGGTGGAGGCCATGAAGATGGAGCACACGGTGACCACCCCGGTCGACGGTACGGTCGGGGAGCTGCGCGTTGAGGTGGGCCAGACGGTGGCGCTCGACGAGATCCTGGCCATCATCGACCAGAGCGAGGAGGGATCGCAGCCATGACGCTGACGGCCGGCACCGACCTGGCGCCCGAGCACGAGGAGCTGCGGGCCACCGTGGAGCGCTTCGCCCGCAGCGAGGTGGCCCCGGTGATCGGCGGCTACTACCAGCGGGGTGAGTTCCCCTACGACCTGGTGGCCAAGATGGGCGCCATGGGGCTGTTCGGCCTCCCGTTCCCCACCGAGTACGGCGGGATGGGCGGCGATTACCTGGCCTTCTGCCTGGCTCTGGAGGAGCTGGCGCGCGTCGACTCCTCAGTGGCCATCACCCTGGAAGCGGGCGTCGGGCTAGGATCGATGCCCATCTACCGGTTCGGCACCGAGGCGCAGAAAGCCGAGTGGCTCCCGGCCCTCTGCGCCGGTGAGGCGCTCGGCGCGTTCGGCCTCACCGAGCCCGGCGGCGGATCCGACGCCGGCGCCACCCGCACCACGGCGCGGCGGGACGGTGACGAATGGGTGATCGACGGCTCCAAGGCATTCATCACCAACTCCGGAACGGCCATCACCGCGCTGGTCACCGTGACTGCGGTCAGCGGGCGGCCTGCAGGCGGTCGCCCCGAGATCTCCGCCATCATCGTGCCGGTCGGCACGCCCGGGTTCAGCGTCGCTCCCGGGTACTCGAAGGTGGGTTGGGCGGCATCGGACACCCACGAGCTGGCCTTCGCCGATTGCCGGGTGCCGGCTGCCAACCTGCTGGGAGGCGAGGGCCGCGGCTACGCCCAGTTCCTCCAGACCCTCGACGAGGGTCGCATCGCCATCGCCGCCCTGTCGGTGGGCCTAGCCCAGGGCTGCATCGACGAGTGCCTTGGTTACGTGGACGAACGCGAGGCGTTCGGCCACAAGATCAGTGAGTACCAGGTGCTCCAGTTCAAGATCGCCGACATGGAGGCGCGCACCCACACCGCCCGTCTGGCCTGGCGGGATGCCGCCGCCAAGCTGCTGTCGGGGCGGCCCTTCAAGCGGGAGGCGGCCATCGCCAAGCTGGTGTCCTCCGACGCGGCCGTGGTCAACGCGCGCGAGGCCACCCAGGTCTTCGGCGGCTACGGGTTCATGAACGACTCGCCTGTCGGCCGCTTCTACCGCGACGCCAAGGTCCTGGAGATCGGCGAGGGCACGTCGGAGGTGCAGCGCATGCTCATCGCCCGTTCCCTGGGCCTGCCCGCCCGGGCGTAGGCTCGCCCCATGTTGTACGCCTTCGGATTCGAACGGGTCGGCGTCGCGGTCAGCGACCTGTACTTCGTCGACCCGCAGCCGGGGGAGGGACAGGAGGGACCAGAGCGCGGCGTGCGCCTGGAGGTCCGCCTTCTCGAGCGCGGCGAGCTGCACGGGTCCATCTATTCCGCCCAGCCCATCGGCGTCGACGTCCCCATCTGGCGGGCCGACCTGCTGGAGTCCGTCGACTCCCCACCGGGCAGCTTCGACCGCACCCACCACCACCCGGCGTTCCGGGGCTGGGAGCCGGGCCAGCGCCACTTCGTCCCCGAGCTGTCCGCCGACCCGCTCCGGTGGGTAGGCGGCCGCCTCTCCGATCTCGACATGCTCCTCGACGACGCAGGCGTGGACCGGTCTGCCGTGGGGCCCGGCGACGCCGACCAGGTCCGTGCCGCCGTCCCTGAGATCCTCGACGCCACCCGCCGGCTGCTCGACCGGGTCCACGCCGGTGAGCTGGGCCGACCTCCCACCGATCAGTCCCTGGTCGACGCCCGGGTGGGCTGGCTCTAAGAACCCGCTCCCGTCGGCTCGGCGACCGCGTCCTGGGCCTGGAACTGGGTGCGGTACAGGTCGGCGTACAGACCCTCGGCGGCCAGGAGCCCGGCATGGGTGCCGCGCTCGACGATGCGGCCGCCGTCGACGACCAGGATCTGGTCGGCGTCGCGCACCGTCGACAGCCGGTGGGCGATGACCAGCGACGTTCGGCCCCGTAGGGCGGTGGCCAGCGCCTGCTGGACCGCGACCTCCGACTCGGAGTCGAGGTGGGCGGTAGCCTCGTCGAGCACCACGATGTTGGGCGCCTTCAGCAGCAACCGAGCAATGGCGATCCGCTGCTTCTCGCCCCCCGACAGCCGGTAGCCGCGATCGCCGACCAGCGTGTCGAGGCCGTCGGGCAGGGACTGCACCAGGGGCAGGATCTGGGCGGCTCGCAGAGCCTCGAACAGGTCGCCCTCGCTGGCCTCCGGCTTGGCGTAGAGGAGGTTCGAGCGGATGGTCTCGTGGAACAGGTGCGAGTCCTGGGTGACGACCCCGATGGCATCGTTGATGGACAGGAGTGTGGCGTCCCGCAGATCGACCCCGTTGATCCGGATGGCCCCCGACCGCACGTCGTAGAGGCGCGGCACCAGGCTGCTGATCGTCGTCTTGCCTGCGCCGGACGGACCGACCAGGGCGACCAGGTCGCCGGGCTCGGCGCGGAACGAGACGTCGAAGAGCACCTGCTGGCGCGGGGTCTGCTCCAGCACCGCCACCGCCTCCAACGACGCCAGTGACACCTCCGCCGCCGTCGGGTAGCCGAAGTCGACGTGGTCGAACTCGACGGTCGCCGGGCCGCGGGCGATGGCCACCGCATCGGGCTTCTCGGCGATCATCGGTGGCAGGTCGAGGACCTCGAACACCCGGTCGAACGACACCAGCGCCGTCATCACGTCCACCTGGACGTTGGACAGCGCAGTGAGCGGTCCGTACAGGCGAGCCAGGTAGGCGGTGAGCGCCACCACGGTGCCCACCGCGAGCTCGCCGTGGGCGGCGAACACCCCGCCGAGGCCGTAGACCAACGCGGTGGCCAGCGCCGCCGTGAGCAGCAGCGAGGTGAAGAAGATGCTGCCGTACATGGCCTGGGTCACACCGATGTCGCGCACTCGCGCCGCCCGCTGGTCGAAGTCGGAGGTCTCTGCGCCCGGTCGCCCGTACAGCTTCACCAGCAGCGCCCCCGAGACGTTGAACCGCTCCGTCATGGTCGTGTTCATCTTGGCGTTGAGGTCGTAGGACTCCCGGCTGATGGCGGCCAGCCGGCGCCCGACGAAGCGCGCCGGGATGACGAAGATCGGCAGCATGACCAGGGCCAGCAGGGTGATCTGCCACGACAGGATGAACATGGCGACCAGCGTGACACTGACGGTCAGCAGGTTCCCCACTACCGACGAGAGGGTGTCGGTGAAGGCCTGCTGGGCGCCGAGGACGTCGTTGTTCAGGCGAGAGATGAGCGCGCCGGTCTGGGTGCGGGTGAAGAAGGCGATCGGCATGCGGTTGATGTGATCGAACACACGCGTCCGCATGTCGAAGATGAGCCCCTCGCCGATGCGCGCCGATGTCCAGCGCTGCGAGATGTTCAAGGCGGCCGTGACAATGGCCAGGCCACCCACCGCCAGGGCCAAGCCCACGACCAGGCCGGCGTCGTGGCGCAGGATGCCGCGGTCGATGATCTCGCGCAGCAGCAGCGGGTTGGCCGCGCCCACCAGCGCGTCGGCCACGATGACGACCAGGAACACCCCGAGCATCCGCCGGTAGGGAGCAGCGAAGCGGGCGATGCGTCGTACCGTCCCCGGCGGCAGCTTCTGCTTCGACACCGATCCGTCGCGCCGCATCGACCGCATGAGCGCGAAAGGACTGGGTCCCTGCCCACTTCCGTGGCCCATCCGCATGCTCATTCGGTGCTCCTCCACGTCCGGCGGCGCGTCGTCGAGCCGCTCATGCTAGGGCGTCGGCCCGCAGACGCGACGGGTGCTCCGGCCACCGGTCGATCGCCTGTCCCGGTCACCGTTGCCCTGGCTCATCCCTCGACCAGCAGACGGACCCCGAAGCCGATCAGGACCACACCGGTCACCCGGTTCAGCCGGCGCTGGAACCGCTCGCTGCGCAGCCACGCCGTCAGGCGCTCCACGAACACCATCATCAGGCCGAGGTAGACCGCCGTCTCGGCCACGAACACCGCCCCCATGGCCAGGGTCAGCGGCCCGGCCGAGGCGCCCCGGGGCACGAACGCAGGGAGGAAGGTGATGAAGAACACCCCGACCTTGGGGTTCAGCAGGTCCGTCGTCAGTCCGGCCCGATACCCGCGGCCGACCAGGCTGCGACCCGATGCCACGCTGAACGAGGCCGGCGAGCGCCTCCAGATGGCGCGCACCCCGACGGTGAGCAGATAGGCGGCGCCCACGATCCGCAAGGCCAGGTAGGCGTCATGACTGGCCCGCAGAAGGGCCGTCAGGCCCAGGGCGGCGGCCGTGGCCCAGATGCTCAGGCCGGTGAGGACGCCCAGCGTGGTGAGCACCGCGCTGCGCCGCCCGTGCATGGCGATGCTGCGCAACACCACCAGCGTGTCGGGACCGGGAATGAGCACGACCAGGGCGCCGGCGACGGCAAAGGCGGCGAGGGCGACCAGCATCCCTGCATTCTGGCCGCTGGTTCAGGGCGCCACGAACGCGATGATCGAGTGGTCCGACACGGGCCGATAGCCGATCTCCTGGTAGATGGCGTTCGAGGTGAGGTTGGCCAGATCGGTGAACAGCACCACCTCGTCGGCCCCGAGGTCGATGGCCCCCTGGGTGGCGGCCGCGGTGACCGCTGCCCCATACCCCCGGCGGCGGCGGTCGGGTGGCGTGTAGACGGGCCCGACCCGGGCCACGCCGGCGGCGGGCGGGTTATGGCTGGCCAACGCCACCGGATCACCGCCCTCGTCGGTCCACAGCCACAGCATGCGCCGGTCGATCCGTGTCCGGACGAAAGACTCGGGCACGCTCCGACGCCCGCCCGCCTCGGCCTGAAAGGCGGCGATCCACCGGGTGGCCAGCCCCGACTCGCCCGGCTCCGCCCGCCGACCGTGCCCGGGGGGCGCCGGGTCGGGCGGGCGGAGGTCGGCCAGCCGGTACATGCGCTGGCGCACCCGGGTGACGGCGTGCCATCCGGTGCCGGCGACCCATGCCGCGGCGAACCGCCCAACGGTGTCATCGTTGCCCCGGACGGCGGTGACGTTGATGCCACCGGCCCGTAGGGTGCCGACCAGCTCGGCCACCGTCCCGGCAGGAGCCGCCGCCAGCAGCACGTCCCCCGGCGGCGTCACACTGACCATCCCGGTCACGGATCCGTCGTCGTCGTTGTCGTTGTCGTACCAGCCGTACGTGGTGGACGGGTCCAGGGAGCGGAGGCCGAGACGGTGGCTTTCCAGGGCGGTCAGTTCGATGGTGTGGTCGACGGGCCGAGCGGCGAGGGACGGCCACACCCGGTCGGTGTAGGCGGCCACATCGTCGGTGAGCACCCACGGCACCCCCATCACGGTTGCAGCCCGCGCCGGCGGTGTCGACGGGTTTGTCGTCGTCGGTTCCCGGCGGGTCGTCGGCGGGTCGGCCGACGGGCGGTTTGGCCGGTCGGGCGGGGGCAGTCCGTCGGGTGGGCCGGGGCGGCCGGGTAGGCCGGGGCGGGGGGTTTGGGCGGCGGGTTTGCCGGGGCGGGTTTGGCGGGGCGGCGGATTTGCCCGGGCGGCGGGTTTGGGCGGCGGGTTTGCCCGGGCGGCGGGCCCGGGCAGCCGCGCCTGCGCATCGTTCGCGCGTTGGCCCAGGAGCGTTGCTGGGCGAACGCGCAAACGATGGCCGGAGTCCTTACGCTGAGGCAGGTGACCAATGCAGACGACGGGTCCGCACCGCCGATCGCAGCACCGCTCGGCGCGGTGACCACGGCTCGCCTCCGGCTCCGAGCGTTCTGTGAGGAGGATCTCGACGAGCTGACGCCGGTGTTCGCCAAGGAGGAGGTGTGGCGCTTCCCACACGGGCGCGGCTTCACCCGGGATGAGACGGCCGCCTTCCTCGATCGTCAGGTGGCGCACTGGGAGCAGCGCGGCTTCGGCCTGTGGGCGGCCACCGACCGGGTCACCGGCCGGATGCTCGGCTTCGTCGGTCTGTCCGTGCCCATGTTCCTGCCGGAGGTCCTTCCTGCGGTGGAGGTGGGGTGGCGGCTCGATCCGGACGTATGGGGTCGCGGGTTGGCCACCGAGGCCGCCACCGCCGCCATCGACGAGGCGTTCGCCACGCTGCAGCTGACCGACGTGTGTTGTATCCCGAGCGGGACAACGCTCCATCTGTGCGCGTGGCCGAGCGCCTTGCTCTCCGCCTCCGACGCGAGATCGTGGTGCCCGCGGACGAACGCCGCGGTCACTTGGCGGCCCTGTTGTACGGCACGACGGCCGAGGAGTGGTGCCAGCGGCGGGAGGACCGGAGCTGAGCGCGCTCCCGCGGGCGCGCCTTACTACGCCGCGCCGGACACCTTGGTGAGACGGCTGCTGACAGGCCGGCCACTCCATGGCGTCGCAGTATCAGGACTGAGCTAGGACGTCGACGAGTCCGTGTGCGGCCCGACCCTGCCGGGCATCCGTGGTGAGCAACTTGGCGCCGAGCGATTCGGAGAGGGCGACGTAGCAGGCGTCGTAGGACGAACAGCGGTCGCGGAGCTCCCAGGCTCGACGGCAGAGCGTTCCGTGGCGGTGAAGGACGACAGAGAGTTCGGCGAGCTCATGGACGGCCCGTCCACCCTCCTCCGCTACCAGCCACCCGCGCTGCGTCCACCGACGGACAACACCGATGACCTCGGGATCGATGAGCTCGGGGCGTGCACCTCGGTGACCGAGCCAGCACGTGGCTGATCTCAATGGCGCGCGGCGTGCCGAGCAACAGGTCGACCGCAGCCGAGGCGTCCAGCACGATCACGATGGCTCAGCTACCGCCCCGCTTCACCGGCCAGTGCGTAGGCGGCGGACTCAGGCACCGTCCTCACCGGCCGACGGGCCAGACGATCGAGCATCTCTGTCATGGTTGGGCGCCGCGCCATGTCGAGGATCTCGGGGCGGATCAACTCCGACAGCGAGCGCCGCTCCTCCGCAGCGCGGGCCGTGAGGCGCCGGTGGAGGTCATCGGGGACGTCGCGAACTTGGATCGTCTTTGCCACGACACCAAAATATACTCGTAGTGGGTGCGGTTCCCGTCGCTTGGGCAAGCTATCCAAGACGCTCGGCGAGCCAGCCGCCAGCTGCAGACCGAAGACGCCCGACGGGCCCCCGGTGGCTTCCGTGACTAGGGTTGAGCTGCCCATCGCCACCAGGCGAGCCAGCCGCTGAAGGCGAAGGGAGGCCGGCTCCTGTTCGAGCGGTTGATGGAGGTCAAGATCCGGAGATGCCCCATTAGGCCGTAAGCCGAACGTCAGCCGGGCGCCTGAGTGCCGATCTGCATCCATCCCAACCATGTCACGGGGGATCGGTCAGCGGCCTGGTTCCGGTTGGTATGCGCCTCAGCGACGCGCATGCGTGGGCTGACCGGATCGTGAAGCGGGACCGATGAGTTCTCGACTGCCCTACCGTCAGATCCATCATGGACGCAACCAATCTGGCTGACCTCTACGGCTTGCCGACCCTGGACTGGGCAACCATTCGCGCCCAACTCGACGCCGGCATCGACCAGGCGCCGGGATCAGGCGGCCCGGATCGCCACACCTGCTGGTTGACGACGATCAACCCGAACGGCAGCCCACACGTCACCGGGATCGGCGCCCTGTGGGTCGACGGTGCCTTCTGGTTCGAGACCGGTGAGGGCACCCGCAAGGGGAAGAATCTCGCCCGTGACTCGCGGTGCGCGCTGAGTGTCGCCACCCACGACTTCGATCTTGTCGTGGAGGGCACGGCCAGCCAGACCACTGATCCGCCGACCGTGGCGGCCATGGCGGCGCGTTGGGCAGCGGGGGGATGGCCGGCGCGCGTCGACGACACCGGCCGAGCGATCACCGCCGAGTTCAGCGCTCCGTCGGCCGGATCGCCGCCGTGGTGCGTCTACTGCTTGACCGCGGACGCAGCAACGGTGGTATCGACGGCCGCACCGGGCGGTGCCACACGCTGGCGGTCGTGAACCGAGTGGTCGCGGGCCCGACGAGGTGCCTGTCGCGCCGCACCATGGTCGGCTCGCGCGATGACTCTTCGAGCGTACAGGCGTCATGAATGCCTGGCCACGGAGGAGGATGACATGCCGGACATCGACATACTCTTCGCCGGGGTACGCGTGGTGGACGTCGACGCTGCAGTCGCCTGGTACACCCGGTTGCTCGGTCGGCCTGCAGACGTCATCGTGAACCACGACGAAGTGATGTGGCGGTTTGCCGGACGCAGCATGGTTGTACGTCGTCGGAGACGAGCATCGCGCCGGACAGGCACTGGTGGCCCTCTGCGTCGCCGATCTGGACGGGACCGTTGAGGACATAGGCGATCGAGGGATCACAGGTGGACCGAGCCGATCCAGGTGATCGGGCTCAAGCAGGCACGCCAGTTGCTGGCTGAGATCCTGGGAGATGACAGTGCGCTGGCCTGGCGGAAGGTGTTCTTCCGCCGGGACCTGATCGTCGCCGTTGCCCCGCGCCTGTATGGGCAGGACCCGCGTCTGGTCGAGGCTCTGGCGGATCGGGCGCTGGCCGACCCCGAAACGATCCCGTTGATCGGCGTACCGGGTGCCCGAGAACGCCCTTACACGCTCGCCGGTGTGGTGGCGCGGGAGGTGGCCATCGCCGAGTGCCTGGGCCGCCAGACTGACCGCACCGACGCGCCCGCCGTCGCGATGGCCGGGGTCGATTGGGCCATCGCGGCCGTGGAACGGGTTTCGACGGCGGGTCCTGTCTGGCGAGCAGCGACAGGCGGTCGAGGCGGTCTGTACGTCGGGGAGGGGAGGCGAGCTGGTGGTCGGTGTCGCCGGCGCCGGCAAGACCACGATGCTTCGCGCCGTCGCCGAGGCGTTCGGCGATGCCGGCTACCGCGTGTTCGGGACGGCCACGTCGGGGCAGGCGGCCCGCAACCTCGGCCGGGGAGCTGAGATCGGCGAGTCGCGGACGTTGGCCAGCCTCATCTGGAGGCTCGACCATGGGAGGCCCGCCCTGGATGACCGCTCCGTCGTGATGTTGGACGAGGCGGGAATGACCGACGACATCGACCTGGCCCGACTCGCCGCGCACGTCGAGGCAGCGCGGTCGAAGCTGGTTCTGGTTGGCGACCACCGCCAGCTCGCCGCGGTCGGTCCCGGCGGCGCCCTCCACGCCCTCGCCGACCGGCACCCTGACGCGGTCCATCGGCTGGTCGAGAACCGCCGCCAGCACGACCCGGAAGAACGCCAGGTCCTCGCGGAGCTGCGCGACGGGGAGGTTGGCCGCGCCGTCGCCTGGTACGAACAGCACGGACGTATCAACCCCGTCCCCGATCGTGACGCTGCCCTCCAGGCGGCAGTGGACGCGTGGGCCGCCGACCTGTCCGTTGGCAAACAAGCCTCGATGTACGCGTGGAAGCGAGGGAACGTCACCGCTCTCAACGATCGAACCCGGGCCTGGATGAACCAGACCGGGCGGCTGTCCGGTCCTGAGGTCGTCTGTCCGGGCGGGCTCGTCTACCGGGCCGGCGACCACGTCGTCACCCCGCCCCCGAACCCGGCGGCTCCCTCGTCACCTCCGAACGCGCCACCATCGAAGCCGTCGACCCCACCGCCGGCGCTCTGGTCCTCCGCACCCAAGACGGCCGGGCCGTCACCCTCACCGGGGACGAGGCCAACGCCGAGCGGCTCGGCTACGGTACGCGACCACCGTCCATCGCTCTCAGGGCGCCACCGTCACCAGGGCGCACCTCTACGCCGACGGCGGCGGCCGAGAGCTCGCCTACGTGGCCACGAGCAGGGCCCGTGAAACCACCCACGTCTGGACCGTAGCCGACGACACCGCCCAGGCCGTCGAGGACCTCCGCCGCGACTGGGGCAGCAGGCGAAGCCCGACCTGGGCCATCGACCTCGCCACATACCAGCGGGAGCAACCGAGAGAGCAACTCGGCCCGGAACAACTCGACGAGCGGGCCTGGCGCATGGCCCTGGCTGCCGCCAAGACGGGCATCACTGCTCAAGCCGCTGCCGGCGTCACGGCGCCCGACCTCACCGCAGGGGTCGTCGCCGCCCGGACCGAGCTTCGTAGCGCGATCAACGCCCGGGGCGATCTCGAACGGGGCATCGGCGTCTACGCCGGCAGCGAAGCGGGCCGGGCCGTACGCGACCTCGAAGAGGCACGAGCCGGCCGAGCGGGAAGCCGTGCAAGCCCCCCGGTGGCGCGACCGCCGGACAGCCGCAAAACAACAGGTCGCCTGGGCGGAACGCGAAGCCGACGCACAACGCCGCCATGAAATGGAAGTAGCCCCTGAGATCGCCCGGGTCGACCACGCGATCCAAACCTGCCGGTTCGCCATCGAACAGGTCGAGGCTTACCGGAAGCAGTACGGCGAGGCTGAGCGGGACGTCGCCGACCTCGCCAGCGTCTCCAGCCGCACCGCATCCCGGCTGTCCGTGCGCCTGGCCATGCACCGCAACGACATCGACGGCGTACCCCAGCCCCCGCGCTACGAGCCGCCGAGCCGTTCACGCCGAGCAGAAGCGGCTGCCGGCCCCGACCGTAGAACCGCCCACATCCCCGCCGCCTGAACTCAGCATCGGCATTTAGTGGGCCGACGGAGCCTCCGGCTTGACCGTCTGTGCGCAGCAGCCGAAGGAGCCCAGCTTGCAGCAACCGTCCGCATCGTCGGCTCCGAGGGGTGGAGTTGGCGCGGTCGCCGGGGTACCCGGGACAGACACATGCCCTCCCGCCCGCGAGCATTTGGTGCCGCCGGACGGCTGTCGCAGATACCCCTCGACCGGGCAGGCCATGGGGCGGGTCTTACGGGACGTCGCCCGGCATGAGGCACGCTGACCTGGGGCGTTCCCGTAGGAGCTTCCCTTGCGGGCATCGACCCCCCCCTCATCCGGGCGCCAGTGACAGGTGCCGGTTCCGATCCTGGTCGGTACCTGAGCTGGGCAGCGCTGGGTCTCCTTGGTGACGGTGCGGGCCCCCTCAGGACGATAGCTGCACCCGGTGGCGTGCTCACTTGTGCACCGGTTGCAGGTCGAGGACGGCGAGGGTGTCGGGGTCTGCTACCAGTTCGATGCCGACGATCCGCCCCGCTCGGACGGTGAAGTCGAACACTGCCATGGGTCGCCCGCCCACAGCGACCACCGCACCGGCCAAGCCGTCGACCTGCGTGAGCCGGGCGGCTTTGGCCCCGCCCGCGAAGACTCGGGTGACGGCATCGACACCGCGGGCTTCTGCGGTCAGTGCCGGCGCTCCTGCGGCTGCTCTGGCCGTGGCCATGTCGACGGCCACAGCGTCGGCGCGCACCACTACGTTGGGATCGAGCAGTCGCAGCAGCCCGGCGAAGTCGCCGTGGCGGGCGGCGGCGAGGAACGCGGCGACCACGTCGCGCTGCGTGGTGGCGGAGGTGTCGGGGACGGCGGGATTGGACTGCACTCGTCGGCGGGCCCGGCTGGCGAGCTGGCGGGCGGCGGCCGGGGTGCGGCCCACGATGGGGGCGATCTCGTCGAAGGGGACGGCGAATACGTCGTGGAGCACGAACGCCAGCCGCTCGGCGGGCTCCAGGGTGTCGAGCACTACCAGGAGGGCCAGGCCGACGGTGTCGGTTTGGAGGGCCTCGTCCTCGGGGGAGGTGGCGGCCACCGGCTCGGGGCCACCATCATCGAGGACCTCGTGTTTGGCGGGCCGGGCGCGCAGCTGGTCCAGGCAGATGCGGGCCACGACGGTGGTCAGCCAGCCGCCGAGGTTGTCCACCGAGTCGGCGTCGGCACGGCTGAGACGTAGCCAGGCCTCCTGCACGACGTCGTCGGCGTCGCGGCCCGGTCCGAGCATCCGCACCGCCACTGCCCGGAGGTGGGCTCGGTGGGTCTCGAAGCGCTCGGCGAGCAGGTCATGGTCGCTCACGGTCACATCCTTTCGGTCGGCGTCGTCATACGTGTTGACGAGACAGGCCGGGTCGATGTGACCCACAACCGCTAGAGGAGTGACCATGACCGATGCTTCCACTACCCAGGGGATCACGACCGTGCTGATCCCTGTGTCCGACCTGGGCGCCGCCAAAGCCATGTACGCAGCGCTGCTCGGAGTGTCCCCACAAGCCGACAGCGAGTACTACGTCGGCTTCGATGTCGCCGGCCAGCACATCGGGCTGCTGCCCGGCGGCGGCCCCCAGGGCCTTACTTCGCCGGTGGCCTACTGGCTGGTGGGCGACATTGAGGCCAAGCTCGCCGAGCTGACCGCGGCGGGCGCCACCGTCAACGAGCCCGCCAGCGACGTCGGTGGTGGCCGCCTGGTCGCCACCGTGACCGACCCGGCCGGCAACGTTGTGGGGATCACCCAGGACCGCTGAGTCCGTGCCGTCTCCGCCCGCGCCGCTGTTTGCTCCAGCCCCGCCCATCCCCTTCCGCACACCGGTGGGACCGCTCCAGCCCCCCACCTGACCTGACCATCCCGATGAAAGGACACCCCGATGACCTCGATTGACTTCGTCACCTTGGAAGTCTCCGACCCGGCCGCCGCTGACGCCTTTTACACCACCGCCTTCGATCTCGGCACCCGGGTCCGTACCCGACACGCCCCAACACCGACAACCGGCTTCCGAGCCTTCACCCTCTCCCTCGTCGTCTCCCAGCCATTAACGGTTGACCTGCTCGTCGGCGCCGCCCTCGATGCCGGAGCCACACCGCTGAAGGCGGCCAAGAAGAGCCTGTGGGGCTACGGGGGGGTGCTTCGAGCACCAGACGGCGCCATCTGGAAGGTGGCGACCTCGTCGAAGAAGAACACCGAGGCGGCCACCCGAACCGTCGACGACATCGTGGTGCTGCTCGGAGCTGCCGATGTCGTAGCGAGCAAGCGGTTCTACGAGGAGCACGGTCTGGTGGTGGACAAGAGCTTCGGCCGCAAGTACGCCCAGTTCACCAGCCCACCGGCGGGGATCAAGCTGGCGCTCTACGCCCGCCGTGCCCTGGCCAAAGACGCCGGCGTCAGCCCGGAGGGAAGCGGGTCACACCGCATCGCCATCGGCGGCGGCGCCGGCTGTTTCACCGACCCAGACGGCTTCGCCTGGGAAACAGCGGACATCGACGTTGCGCCACACGCCCCGGTGACGGCACGATGACCGGCGTGCCGTCCCCGATGACGAACGCTTCGCCACACCCCGTCGGCGACCCACCTTGCCGGCCGGCCTCGGCCGGGCAACCTGGGCCAACCAGCAGCCGGCCGGTGCCCGGGGGGGTGGTGCACAAGCTCCCCGCCGACCTAGGGGCAGCGTTGAGGGCCAACGCCGCCGCGCTCGACGCCTGGAACGACATCACACCCCTGTCCCGCAACGAGTTCATCTGCTGGGTCGAAGACGCCAAACAGAACACGACCCGAGCCCGCCGGATCCGCCGCACCAACGAAGAACTGGAAGAAGGTCAGCGCCGACCCTGCTGCTGGCCGGGGTGCAAGCACCGCGAACGCATCGGCCGGCCAGTCCCCACCCGCGACTTGTCACCCGGCATACAGCGCCAAAGACGAGAACCGGGCTAATGCCGACTGGCCGCCCAGAGGAGGCCCGGGGAGTGCAGGCCATCCGCTCCAAGCGGCCTGGCTGGAGCGGCTGCAAGAAGCGTCCTTCAGCCGTGCCGGTCAAGCCATGGGTAACGCATACCCGCCGCAGCGGCGTATGACCGGACCTCATCTGGCCAGGTATCTGACGCGCCGGACATACGCCCTCGCCTCCTCTACCCGCCCCGACGGTCGTGCGCACGCCGCACCGACCCTGCTCTGTATCTACCGCGAGATGTTCTGGCTCCCACACTCGGTGGCGCGGTCCGGCTCCGAAACGTCGAGGCGCACCCGTGGCTCGCCCTGTCGGTCATCGCAGGAGAGCACGACACCCACGCGGCGGTGCTCACCGAAGGACCGCCCGAGAAGGACGAACGCGGCCAAGGCGCCCCTGAACGAGCGGGCGAAGAGTAGCGGTCAAGGTCGGATCGGACCACATGTTTTGCATCGGTGACTGGATCCCGCTCGGCTGCTCAACGCTGGGTCCGGCGGCTTGTGTTGCGGCGGGTCGTCTTCAAGCAGGCCCAGTAGAGGTTCGGACCCAATGACGACCAGCACCCAGGACCATCGAGGTCGAATGCCCACTTCGACGCGGCGGGGAGCGCAGTTCGTCGCCTGCCTGCTGCTCGTCGCCCAATACCTGCTCGGCATGGTCGTCAACCTGTTTGTGACCATCCCAGCCCACCGCCCCGGCAACTACTTCGCCGGAGCCGTCAGCGGGATCGCCTTGGCCATGCGCAACGGGCCGGCCTGGCTTGCCGTCCACGTCGCCTTCGGCCTCGCCCTCGTCGTCGCCTCGCTCATAATCGCCGCAACCAGCTCCGGCAACGGGCGAGGCGTCGCCGTCACCTCTGGACTCGGATCACTCGCCATCATTGGCGCCGCTTTCAACGGAGCCAGCTTCCTCGCCTACGCCCAGAACTTCAGCTCCATGATCATGGCCGGCCTGTGGGCCGTGGCCCTCGGCTGCTACGCGACCGGGCTGTTCTTCGCTTCCACCAGGACTGTCCGCCACGACCGCTCTTGAGGCGTCCCTGCCTTCCTGAGACTGGCGTGCCTTCAGTTGAGGATCCCTGAACGGCGAAACACCTGTTGCCCCTGGCTGGCACGGGCTCCGGCCGTCCTCGCCGAGACACACCTCCGGCGCTGAACGCCTAGCTGCAACTCTGTCCTGCAAGCTGCGGCCGCCTCCTCAGGCGCTATCAGGACCGGTGACCCTGACGAGCCCCGCCCACGACCAATGTGGAATGGCCAGACCTTCTGGCACATCGTCTGCGGACCGGTGGTAGCGCGACATCGTGGTCGTGGTCGCCCACTCGAAGTAGTCGTGTAGGACCTGTCGGAGCTGGCTGTCGTCGCCGAGGCCGACATCGGTCAACGCCTGGTCGAAGCAGTCGATGGCTCGACGGTCCATCTCCTCGTGGGGCCCGTTACCGCTGTGCAGTCGCACCACCGAGGTCTCGTCGCCGGAGGCGGCCGAACAATTCGGCGGGCCTCCCAAGGCCTCCGCCCAGTACGCGGCGAGCCGCTCGGTGTGCTCGGGATGGTAACCGTGGCTGAAGGCGTGGCTCACAACCTCATCCGCCATGACCCTGGCGTGCCAGGCGCCGGCCAGGCGCCTCAGGCCGTTGGCGCCCCCTGCGGCCTCGTACACGGTCTGCATGGTCCAAGGATCGCAGCTTCGCCGACAGCTTTGCGATGCCTCGTGGCAAGCACTCCGCTCGACCCTTCAGCCGGTCTCGCCCAGGGATCCCCGGGTTCTCGCGGTGATCGCAACAGCGAGCCCGTGCGATTGGATGGTGCGCCTCATGGCTGAGTACTCGATCAATTCCGCCACTCTGGCCGAGATCGCTCCCGACGTCGGGGCCACGTTCATGGTCGACATGGCGCACTTTGCTGGTCTGGTGGCCGGAAAGGTCCTCACCGGCGACCTCAATCCGGTCCCCTCTGCTGACGTGGTGACCTCCACCACCCACAAGTCACTGCGCGGTCCTCGAGGTGGGCTGGTGCTCTGCACCGAGGAGTACGCACCGTACGTCGACAGGGGGTGTCCAATGGTCCTCGGCGGACCGCTACCCCACGTGATGGCGGCCAAGGCCATCGCTTTATCCGAAGCCCGCCACCCCTCTTATCCGAAGCCCGCCACCCCTCGTTCGCCTCATATGCGGCCCAGATCGTGGCTAATGCCCGGGCGCTTGCTGATGGGTTGGCACGCAGAGGAAGCAGAACTGGTCACCGGTGGCACCGACAACCACCTTGTCCTCATCGACGTTTCCACCAGCTTCGGCCTTACCGGTCGTCAGGCCGAGGCCGCTCTGCTCGATGCTGGTGTAGTCACCAACCGCAACTCAGTACCAGGTGACGCCAACGGAGCCTGGTACACCTCCGGCATCCGACTCGGCACACCGGCATTGACCACCCTCGGATTCGGGGCAGACGAGCTCGACGAGGTCGCTGACGTCCTAGCCAATGCTCTACGAGCCACGACCCCTGCGACGTCCACCGCCAAGGCGAAGTACGAGATCGATCCTGGGGTTGCCCAGGCCTGCCAGGTCCGGTGTGCCGATCTGCTTGCCGACCACCGCCTCTATCCGGAGATCACACTGTGAAACCGCACGAATAGGTGGAACGCGTTCCCGCAGCGGGATCCCGTTACGGCGATTCGCCCCGGCAACGCTGAGCACGTCCCGCCGTCTCCGCCGGAGGTGGCCCCTAACTAACTAAACTAAACTAAACTAACGGGACACGCCCACCTACCGGTATGGTGCGGGCGATAAGGAACGGATGTGGTCGAGCGACGTCGCCGGCGTCGCGTAGTGACTTCGATGAGGCGGTTGACCGATCTCTTATCGACCACCTCGATATGAGTCCGGTGAGAGCTGCATCGTGTCTGTCGACGCAGCCCCCCCTGATGGGGCCGGTACGTGGCGACTGGTGGAGGACCGAAGCGCGCAATGACCGAGCAGCATGACCGTGACGATCTCCTGGAACTCATGAGCCGCTACGCCAACATGCCGGATACCCAGGATTGGGACGAGCTGCCCCAGTCGGTGTTGTGCGACACGTTCACCGCCGACTTCAGCTCGCTCGGCGCACCGGTCACGACCGTCAGCCGTGACGCCTGGTGTCAGCAAGCGAAACGGGCGTTCGCCGGCTGGACAGCGACCCACCATGCGATCACGAACCATCGGATCGCCATCGACGAGAATCGTGCGACCATCCGGGCCCACATCCGCGTCGAACACTGGGCTCCCTTTGAGGTGGCGGCCGGCGGACCGAGTTGCTGGCTGGTCGTCGGCTTCTACGACGACGTCGCCGTGCGAACTCCCGAGGGTTGGCGACTGAGCCTTATCAAGCTGACCGTGACCCATCAGGAGAACGAGGCGCTGCTTGCGGCCTCCATGGCGGCGGTGAAGGACTGACATCGCCGCTGTTACGGACGGGGATCCCGCTACGGGAGCCCAGCGGGCCCTTCTCGGCAGATCGTCGGTGGTGCCCCCTCGGAGAGCAGGCGGCGTAGGTCTTTCGGCGTCCGCAGGACGCGTAGGGAAGCGCCGGGCGCGTGCTCAGCGACAGCATCGAGCACAGCGCTCCTGCTGTCGCCGCCGCCAGGTGAGCATCCACACCCAGAAGTCGCGCCGCTCGCGGGAGCGGCGCAGGGCCCTCGACGCGCAGCAAGCGAGGGAGAAGTCGAATACCACCACAGTGTCCCGCCCTGGCCAACCGTGGGGCCAGGACGTCGTAGGGTCCGAGGTCGCCATCGAGGATCCAACGCTCTGCGGCCGTGAACTGGAGCTGCTGGCGGGACCACTCATCAGGTGACGTCGCTTCGAGGTCGGCAGACCAGAAGTGCCGGTCGAGCTCGATGACCGGCAGGCCGGTCAAACGACCCAGCTGAGCGGCCGCCGTCGACTTGCCTGCGGCGCCACGACCGAGGACGACGGCCCGCTCCATGGCGTCGATTATCGATGGCCAAGCGCTGAATCGCCGTGGGATCATCCGTCAGCGGGCGCCCGCCAGATGTTGGACGTACCAGTCGGTTTAGTGGTAGTCCCGGGCGGAAAAGTCGGGTCGGTAGGTGGGGTCGAGGTGGCGTCGAATGCGACCCAGTGTGCGGTGGTCGCGCTGGCTGACCACGGGGATGCCGTGGCGTGAGGAGGGCGGCGCAGACGCCCTGGCCGGCCTGGTCCACCCCGCCGGTGCCGGCGCCGAGGTAGCCGACCTGGGAGCCGCAGGCGGCGCTGACCTCGGTGAGCAGCGCCACCTGGACCCAGTGGCGCTGGGCGAGGGCCAGCATGGTGTGGGCGGCAGCGACCATGCGATCGGTCCAGTCCTCTCCCGTGTCGGCGAGAACCCGGCCCGGGCTCGTCCGCCGAGGACATCGGCGCCGGTGCCGCCGTGGATGTCGGGGGTGGCTCGGGGTGTGCCGAAGGCGTGGTCTTCGGGACAGAAGGCGACGGTGGCCACATTGGATGCTTCGAGCAGGGGCGCCGGTGCCCGTACGGGGCGCCGTAGGAGGCGGCGTCCACCCCGCAGGGCACGCCCGAGCAGGCAGGCGCTCACCAGCATCCGCAACGGTGACGCTTCGGTCGGTTCGGGCCACGCCCAGATGTACGCCTCGGACGGAAGGTGTTCAACGGTCACGGCCCCATAGTGGGCCTCACCGGTCAAGCGCGTCCGCACGCCCCGTTCGGGATCCCCTTGCGGGCGGTGGCCACGGCGGCTCCCCCGAATCCGCTGGCGCCTCGCGTCGGCACCGTCCCGAGCGCATCGCAGAGGGAGCGTCGAGCAGCGGGCCCGGAGAGCGCAGAACGACCACCACGGGCAGGACCCACGCCGACCGTTGACGACCCCACCCGACCGCTACCGGCCGTCACCGACCGCAACGGATGTGGTCTGTGCGTGGTCTGCCGGGACCGCCCCCCGCCTGTGGATAACAAATGGGCCCTGACCAGCACGTTTCTGGTCGGGAAGGCGGGATTCGAACCCGCGGCCTCAGCGTCCCGAACGCTGCGCGCTAACCAAGCTGCGCTACTTCCCGGTCCGGCGATGCTACCCGATGCGGCTCCGCGCCCCTTCTACCGGGCGAAGGGGGCGGCAACGGGTTGCGGGAGGTACGACGGGTCGTGCCAGGTCTCGCCGGCCAGGATGGCGGCGACGGCACGGCGAATCCGGATGGGGTCGAGCGGCTTGACCAGCCAGCCCTCCACGCCGCTGCGGCGAGCCAGGAAGACGTCGGCTCGCCGGTCGACGACCAGCAGCAGCTTGCACGGGTCGAGCCGGCCGGCGTCTTGCTCCAGGCGGGTGTCGAGGGCGACAGCCACGCCACCCATGGCACCGATCTGCATGTCGACCACAGCCAGATCGGCCGGCCGGGCATTCAGCGCATCACGGACCGCCGCCCCGCTCCTGACCCACCGGACCGTGGTATCGGGGCTGACCAGCACGGAGCTGAGCTCGTCGAACACCGACTCCGAGTCGGTCGCGATCACGATGTCGGTCACGCCTGGAAGATACCTCCGGCCGCTTGGTGGGTACCATCCTGGAGTCGCCTCTGCCCGGGGCGGGGGAGGTTTCGTGCTCACAATCCAGCAAGAGGAGACGCCGGATGGCTTCACCATCTGTCGTCCGGTCGGCGAGCTCGACGCCTTCACCGTCAGCCAGTTCCGGCAGGCGTTGGCGGAGATGGCATCCAGCCACCGCTTGCTCATCGACATGTCGGGGGTCCCGTTCGTCGACTCGGCCGGACTGGGAGCATTGATCGGCGGTATCCGGCGGGCCCGCGAGCTCGGCGGCGACGTGGCGGTGGCCTGCAACCGGCCCACGCTCGTCCGCCTGCTGCGCACGACCGGGTTCGATCGGATCGTCACGGTGGCCGAGACCATCGAGGAGGCCAAGGCCTCCCTCGAGCAGCCAGAAGAGGCCACCGACTAGCCGAGCGAGCGGCCTTCACCCTCCGCCACCAGGTGGGCGGCCACCTGAGTGAGCCCGGCTATGTCGTGGACGTCGTCGGCCAGGTACGGCACCCGCACGACGGTTGCGTCCGGCAGGGCATCAGCGAGCGTGGCGATGTGCGCGTCCTCGCGCGCAGCCACCCGCTCCAGGTCGACCAGGTTGGACACCAGGCCGACCCACGGTCCGGAGGTCCCGCTCACCGTTGCCCGGATCTCCTCCACGACATCGGTGGCGGCGAAACGAGGGAACACGCGGTTGACGACCAGCCCCCTGACCGGGATGGCGGAACCTTGCAGGCGCCGAGCGAAGAAGAGCGCCTCGTCCACCGCCTCCCGCCGGGGCGCCGAGACCACCACGAAAGCGGTGGACGGCTCGCCGATGAGGGCCGCCACCCGGGCGGAGCGCTCCCGGAAGCCCTGTTCCATCCCCTCGAACGCGGTGAAGAACGCCACGGCGTCGGACAGGACCTCGCCGCCGACCACCCTGGAGATGGTGCGCAGGAGAAGCTGCGTGGCAACGTTCACCGCCCGCAGCCCGGCCCGGGTGGGCATCATCAGGAGGCGAAAGACACGGTTGTTCAAAAAGCGGGTCAGCCGGGCCGGTGCGTCCAGGAAGTCGAGCGCATGGCGAGTCGGGGGAGTGTCGACGACGACCAGGTCAAAGCGCGGATCCTCGCTCAGCTCGTAGAGCTTCTCCATCGCCATGTACTCCTGCGTGCCGGACAGGGCGCCAGCGATGTTGCGGTACAGCCGGTTGGCCAGGATGGCCTCGGCCTGCTCGTCGGTCGTGGCGTAGCGCCGGACGACGTCGTCGAAGGTGCGTTTGGTGTCGAGCATGAGCGCCCACAGCTCGCCCTGCCCCGTCCAGCCGCCCTCGACCTGGTTCGGGTCGTTGGTCAAGGTGCCCAGCCCCAGCGCGTCGGCCAGGCGCTTCGCCGGATCGATGGTGACCACGCACGCCCGGCGGCCCCGGCGGGCCGCCTCGATGGCGATGGCCGCAGCCGTGGTGGTCTTGCCAACCCCGCCCGGTCCGGCGCAGATCACCACCGCGGGGGTGTCGATCAGATCGTGGGCGACGGTCATGCGTTCGCCGGCAACTGCTCGACGCCCGCGGCCATGGCCGCAGCGAGCGCCTCGACCTCCGGCGGCCCCAGGTCGGTCGTGAACAGGTAGGGGAGGGCGATCTGAGGCAGGGGGAGCGCCTGGGCCAGCCGGGCGATCTGGGTCTCCTGCAGGCGTTGCCGGCGGGTCCGGAACCCGGCTGCGGCGTCCACCGCGGCCCGTCGGTCGGCGGGAAGCTCCGGGATCTCCGCGCCGGCGGCGGCCGCCTCCGCCGTGCTCTCGGTGGCCAACAGGGGCCACACCCCGTTCACCACCACCGGCGCCAGCTTCACCCCGGCCCGGTCCTCCAGGTGGTAGGCGGTCTCCACCACCTCGTTCACCGGCGTCTCCTCGGGCATGGTGACGAGCAGCACCTGGCAACGCGCCGGATCGGAGATCAGCTCCACCACATCCGTGGCCTGGGCCCGGATGGGGCCGACGTCGACCGCGTCGAGCAATCCGTGGGCGCTGGCCAGGAAGGTGATGGCGTGCCCAGCGGCCGGCGCGTCCACGATGATGCAGTCGGCGGCACGCGCCTGCTCCAGCTGCTTGACCTTGCCGAGGACCAAGATGTCCTTGATGCCGGGGACCGCAGTCGCCACGATGTCGAGGGTGCCGGTCGAGGTCAACCGCTTCGAGACCCGCTTCAGCCCATGGTCGACCAAGTACTCGGTGAGCGCATCGTCGGGACTCAGGGTGCGAGCGCGGATGCGGGCCCCTTGCCCACCGCCGGCCGCCAGCACCGTCGGTTCGTAGGTGAGCGGGTCCAGGCTCCCGAACAGGGCGGGCAGGCCGCTCTTGCCCTCCACCTCTACCACCAGGGTGTCGAGACCGGCCCCCGACGCCAGCCGAGCCAACGCTGCCGTCACCGTCGTCTTGCCGACGCCGCCCTTGCCGGCCACGATCACCACACGAGCCTGGGTGCAGAACGCGACGGGGTCCACGTACCTCCTGGTGGTCTGAGGGGTTCGGTCAGGTCGGTGGTGGTGCGGTCGGTGGTGGTGCGGTTGGTGGTGCGGCGGCTGGTGATCGGGGTCTCGCCAAGTCGGTGCGACGAACAGTCCGGCGGCCGCGTCCACATCGGGGAGGGGCGCCGACCTCGCGAGCGTAGTCAGGGATGTGCCGCTTCCGGGTCGACCACGCAGGGTGGTCGACCCCGCCATGGGGGGATGAAAGTGCTGGTCAGCCCGTTGTCCGGCGCGCATCTCGCCCTTGTCCCCGCCAGGTCGGAGGACTACCGTCGACTCGAAAGGGGGATGCACGTGAGTGTTCAAGAGCTCCAAGACCTATGGCAGACCAGAGCCGCCTGCAGGGGGCCTCACGCCTCGATGTTCTTCCCGCCGGCGCATTTCGAGCGCAAGGACGACCGGGAGGCTCGAGAGGTGAGAGCGAAGTCCATCTGCGCAGGTTGCGCCGTTCGGCACGAATGTCTCGATTACGCCCTCCGCATCCGGGAACCGCACGGGATCTGGGGCGGCCTGAACGAAGCCGAGCGCCGCCCACTTATCGGGAACTAAGAACCGCTCAGCGCGCGAACTTGGCGTAGCCGCTGGCTGCTCTCTTCCAACGTCCAGGTACGCTTCCCGAGATGGTCGACGTCGCCGATCACCTGGTGTGGCGCTCTGCAGTGGTGAGTGGCCGACGGGCCCACTATGGCGTCGCCGGCGAGGGCCTGCCGGTCCTCTTCCTCCACGGCTGGGCCCTCGGCCAGCACGCATACAAGCGAGCCCTCAAGCGCCTGGTGCGACTGGGCTGCCAGGTGTTGGCGCCGTCCATGCCCGGCTTCGGTGGCACCGCCGACCTGCCCCCCGAGGCCCTCACCATCGCCGGATACGCAGCCTGGGTGGCCGAGTTCCTCGACGCCGTCGGCGTCACCGACGAGGTCTTCGTCATCGGCCACAGCTTCGGCGGCGGCGTCGCTGTCCAGCTCGCCCACGACCACCCCGAGCTGGTCAACTACCTGGTCCTGGTGAACTCCGTCGGCGGGGCCACCTGGCTGCAGGCGGGCAGCACGGTGCGGAGCATGGCTGAGCGACCGTTGTGGGACTGGGGGCTGAACTTCCCCCGGGATCTCCTTGCTCTCCGCAG
The DNA here is from genome assembly GCA_965276635.1 of Acidimicrobiales bacterium. Lineage (GTDB taxonomy): Bacteria > Actinomycetota > Acidimicrobiia > Acidimicrobiales > Palsa-688 > CBDIBC01. The sequence continues at coordinate 1,719,435 of CBDIBC010000005.1, forward strand.
CGTCGCTGGCATGGTCCGCTCCATGCTCGAGGACGCGCTCCCGAACATCCTGTGCAACCCCCTCGCGCTGTGGCGCGCCGGGCAGCTGGCCCGCCGGGCTGACCTGACCGCCGAGCTGCGCCAGCTCAAGCGCAGCAACATACCGGTCGTCGTGCTCTGGGGCGACAAGGACACCGTCATCCCCCGAGCCAGCTTCGACGCCCTCTGCGACGCGCTCGGTTCGACCGGCGAGGTCGTCCCCGGCCGCCACTCCTGGCTGTTGGCCGACCCCGACGCATTCGGGGAGGTCATGGCCAACTCGGTGATCGTGGCCCGCACAGCCAGGGAGACGCACGGCCAGTGGCCGCCCCCCGCCGTGCGCGCCATGGTCGGCGATGCAGCCGAGGCCGAGCCCGCCTCCTGATCGTCCGTCTCCTGGCGGGGCGGTGCAGACAGGTAGGTGGTGCCCGCAGCCGGGCTGAGTGGTTCACTGGGGCTGAGTGGTTCACTGGGGCTGGGTGGCTCGCTCGCTCGGTGGGCGGCGGCTATGCGGCGGCTTGGTGGTCGGCCGGGCGGGTGGCGGCCCGGCCCGGCGGTCCGCCACCATCGTTCGCGCGATAGCCCAGCAACGTCCCTGGGCGAACGCGCGAACGATGCGCCGACGGCCGGCGCCGTCCCGCCGCGCTGGCCCCCGCCGTCGCCGGCCATTCGCCCCGCCCCGCCGCCGCCGGCCGCCGTCCCGTTGCCGGCCCCTGCCGCCCCGCCCCGCCGCCGCCGTCGCCGGCCGTTGGCCGCGCCGTCGGTCTCAGCCTGGGGGCGCCGGCAGCCGGGGCCCGGCGATGCGCACGTCACCGCGACGGCGGGTGACCCCGGTGGCATCGAGGTGGGCGAGAAGCGGCAGCACATGACGCCGGGAGGAGCCGAGCGCATCGCGGACGGCACGAACGGTGACCCCGGCGGGTGAGGCGGCCAACAGGCAGGCCACGATGCTGGCCGCCCCGGCAACGGCGTCGGCACTGAAGTAGGTGCCGTCCCGCTCCACGACCCGCCCCGACCGGACGAGCATGCGCAGGAGCGGACTAGGCACCCCCTGCGCGTGCGGATCCGGCGGCGACCAGCGAGCGGCGTCCAGGGCGTCCAGCCACGGATGCCACAGGTACGTGGACCCCGACCGGGGTCCAGCTGGGCCAACCCCACCAGCCCGACCGGCCACACGACCCTGGCCGCCGTCACCCGCCGCCTGGCCGCCAGCGCCCACACCATTCCGGTTGCCCCAGGCCACGCTGCCGACGCCCCCGCCGACGCCACCACACTCGCCCCCGCCATCCCAATCGCCACCGGTCGTCGTGGCCCGCCCCTCGACGACGCCGACCCCGTCGAGAAGGCCGACAAGGGCGCGCCGGCGAGGATCGAGCCCGGCCACGTCCAGCCCCAGCTCGCCGGCCGCGTCCACCCGGGCCCGGAGGTCGACCCGGGCGGCGGCCAGGACGTGGGGATCGACGACCCAGGTGCCGACGTCGGCCGCCCGCCGTGTGCCGGTGATCCGGGCCAACAGGTCGACGTCGACCCAGCCTCGCTCGGCGACGACCCGCTCGACGGTGCCCGTGCGTGCCGGTCGGGCCCGAGAGGCGGGCAGCACCGGGGCCACGTCGAGGATCTCCCCGCCGCCGACGGTCTCGCCTCGGCCGTGCTCCCGCAGCACGAATCGGTCGCCCGGCAGCAGCGGCAGGGCGACCGGGAGGTGGAGGCGGGCCAGCCCATCGCCGCCCGGTTCGATGGCATCGGGACCGAGGATCCGGATCCGAACGGCCTGCTCGCCGGTGCCGGCGTAGAGGGCGTAGGCGCCTCGGCGGGAGACCGGATGGCCGAGGCTGGCGAGGACCTGCAGGGCAACGTCGATCCGCCGGGTGGGCTCCCACTGCCGGTCGCGGACCAGGGCGTCGCCGCGCACCAGCTCGCGGTGGTGGGCGCCGACCAGGTTCAGTGCCACCCGGTGCCCCGGGGCGACTCGCGGTTGGGGCTCGCCGTGCACCTGGATGCCGCGGATGCGCACCGTACGCCGCGCCGCGGCGGCCGGCCCCGGTCCGCCCCCGACGGCTACCTCGTCCCCGACGGCGAGGCTGCCGCCCGTCAGGGTCCCCGTCACCACGGTGCCCGCCCCCCGAGCAGCGAAGGATCGGTCGACCCACAACCGCGGTCGTCCCTCGTCGACCGCAATCGGGGTTCGGTCGAGAAGGGCGGCGAGCGCCGAACGCAGTGCCGGGAGACCCTCTCCGCTCACGCTGTCGGTGGCCACGACGGCAGCACCAGCCAGCCCTGTCTCACCGAGGCGCGCCGCCACGTCGGTGGCCACGTCGGCCGTCCGTTCCGGGGACGCCAGGCCGACCTTGGTGACGACGGCGACGGCGGCATGGACGCCGAGCAGGTCCAGGATCCGGAGGTGCTCCTCCGACTGTGGCTTCCAGCCTTCGTTGGCGGCAACCACGAACATGGCTGCGTCGACGGCTCCGACCCCGGCGAGCATGTTCCGGATGAAGCGCACGTGGCCGGGCACGTCGACGAGGGCCAGGTGGCAGCCGTCGCCGATCGTGGTGTGGGCGAAGCCCAGATCGATGGTCAGGCCGCGCCGCTTCTCCTCGGCCCACCGGTCGGGATCGCTGCCGCTGAGCAATTGGACCAGGGTCGACTTGCCGTGGTCGACGTGCCCGGCCGTGGCCACCACGTGCATCAGCGGGTCGACGCCAGCGCCTCGGCGACCTCGATGTCGTCGGCGGGGTCGACGGTGCGGAGGTCGCACCATGTGGCGCCGTCTTTGACGCGGGCCACGATCGGCGGGTCCCATGCTCGCAGGGCCGGCCCGTGGTCGCCTTCCACGCGGACGCCGGCCGATGGTAGGCCTTGGGTAGGAGCGGCGCCGCCGCCGAAGGCGCCGACCACGGCGACGACGTCGCCGACGCCCAACGCCTTGGCTCGAGCCTCGAGTGACGTCACCGACCGGGACGCCATCTCCCACAGCGGCAGCCTCGCCGCCGTGCCGGAGAGGTACGCCAGGGCGACGTGTTGGAGCTGGGCCACGGCCACCCCGCCCGGTCGGACGGCCCGAGCCAGCGGGTGCCGGGCGCAGCGGGCCACCAGGTCGGCCCGCCCGGCGATCACGCCCGCCTGCGGTCCGCCGAGGAGCTTGTCGCCCGAGAAGGTCACCAGGTCCACCCCGGCGCGCAGCGTCTGGCGGACCGCGGGCTCGTCACCGAGCCAGCCCGGTCGGCCGTCCGCCAGCCAGGGGCAGCCCGCATCGAGCAGCCCGGAGCCGAGATCGGCGACCACGGGAGGCCCCAGCCCACCGAGGTCGGGGGCGGCCACCGTCTCGGTGAAGCCCACGATCCGGTAGTTCGACGGATGGACCTTGCAGACCAGGGCGGTGTCGTCGCCGACGGCGCCGGCGTAGTCGGCGAGGCGGGTGCGGTTCGTCGTGCCCACCTCCACCAGACGGGCGCCGGAGGCCGCCAGGACCTCGGGAATCCGGAATCCGCCCCCGATCTCGACCAGCTCACCGCGACTGACGATCACCTCTCGGCCGCCGGCCAGGGCGGCCAAGACGAGCAGGATGGCGGCCGCGCCGTTGTTGACCACGAGGGCCGCCTCGGCACCGGCAGCTCGGGCCAGCAGATCGCCGGCGTGGCGTTGCCGCGAGCCTCGCTCGCCGGTGGCCAAGTCGAGCTCCAGGTTGGAGTACCGGACGACCCCTGCCGGACCGGGCCCTGCACACCGACCTGGGCTGGGCGATCGACCCAGGTTGGTGTGCAACAGGATGCCCGTGGCGTTCACCACCGGGCGCAGCATGCCGGCCGCCGCATCCTCGGCCCGGGCCCGGGCCGAAGCGGGCTCGCCCGCGGCGATGGCGGCGCGAGCTGCGTCCACGAGCAGGGGATGAGGGAGATCGACGTCAGCCAGGCTGCGGGCCAGCTGGTCGACCGACGGCGGGCGCATCATCTGCAGCCTACGGCGCAGGCACGTGGCCACCGCCCGGCGACGGGAGGGTCGCACCGGGCATTGGCCCTGGGTGGGTGGGCGAGCCACACTGGCCGACCGTGGAGCAGTGGCACAGTGCATGCCGGCGGGGCGACCTTCCCGCCGAGCGCGGGTGGCCGGTGACGGTTGCCGGGCGGCCCATCGCCATCTTCGCGGTGGGGGGTCGGGTCTACGCCTTGGACAACATGTGCCTGCACATCGGCGCCCCTATCGACGATGGGGCGGTCAGCGACGGTTGCGTGACGTGTCCGTGGCACGGGTGGCGCTACGACCTGGCCACCGGGGACCAGCTCACCGCGTTCGGGCAGCGGAGGGGTCTGCACAGCTACCCGGTCCGTGAGATCGGTGGCATGCTCGAGGTGGCGATCGACGAGCCCTGAAGCGGGTGGGTGATCCGCCGGTGTGGGTCGGGCATGCGAAGCTACTGCCGCCATGGCCCTCCTGCAGCGGATCGTCAAGGTCGCCTTCGGCTCTCTCTTCATGGCTGTGGTCACCTTCGTGGGCGCCCCCGTGGCGTTCGGGCTCACGATCCTGGCCGGGCTCATCCTGCTCCCCCTCCCGGCCACCATTCCCGTCTCCAAGGCCCAGCAGCCGGCGCAGGCCACGGTCATCTACGACCGCTACGGGCACCCCATCGCCACGTTGCAGCAGTTCGACCAGAACATCCCCATCACCGCAGCTGAGGTTCCGTCCGTGCTGAAGGAGGCGGTGATCGCCGACGAGGACCGGAACTTCTACCACCACGGTGGTGTCGACCTCCGGGGTACTCTCCGGGCCTTCCTGGCGGACGTGCGGAACCAGAAGGTGGTGCAGGGGGGGTCCACCATCACCCAGCAATACGTGAAGCTGGCCTACACGGGCGGCCAACGCAACATCCTGCGCAAGATCCGCGAGGCCATCCTGGCCAGCCAGCTGAACCGGCAGGCCAGCAAGAGCGAGATCCTCTACCGATATCTCACCCTCGTCTACTTCGGAGACGGGAACTACGGAGCCGGAGCGGCCGCCGAGGAGTACTTCCATACGCCGGTGGACCAGCTCGACGCCTCCCAGGCAGCCACGCTCTCGGGCATCATCCCCGAGCCCTCCGCCCGTGCGCCTCGCGACCATGTCGCCCAGGCCGAGCAGTACCGCCAGCTGGTCCTCGGCAAGATGCGAGCCCAGGGCTACCTGACCCAGGCCGGCTACGACCAGGCCGTGAGCCGGCACCTGGCGCTGGTCGCCAACGGCGCAGCAGCCGTGCCCGGCACCACCCCCGTGTACGAACCGCCGACGCCGGTGACCCAGTACCCCGACTTCGTGGACGACGTGGAGCGGTGGCTGCTCCTCCATTACTCGCAGCCGGAGGTGTTCGGCGGCGGCCTGCGGGTGCAGACCACACTCGACCCGGCCGTGCAGAACGCGGCGCTGGCCTCGGTGGCCGCCGGCTTGAACGGGACGGCACCGCCGCTCGACATGGCGCTGGCATCGGTGGAGCCGTCGACCGGCTACATCGAGGCGCTCGTAGCCGGCCGAGGGTTCACGACCGCGCGCGGTGACGTGGTGAACATCGCCATCTCGGGCTGCGACACCCCGGTGAGCGATGCCGCGCCGCGAGCCACCTGTTGGGATCAGGCCACGGTGCAGGGCGGCAGCCCCGGTCGCCAGCCCGGCTCGTCGTGGAAGCCGTTCACGCTCGCCACCGCGTTCATGCAGGGCATCCCCCCGACGCAGACCTACTCGGCACCGGGCGTCCTGCAGATACCCGGCTGCAAGCCGCTTAGCGGACAGCCCGCGTCCGCCTGCCAGGTGCACAACGACGAGTCCGCTGCCTACGGGGGCACCCTGACCCTCTCGGCCGCCACGGCGGCGTCGGTGAACACCGTCTACGCCCAGGTGGCCCCGCACGTGGGCTGCACCAACGTGGCCCAGACGGCCAAGGTCATGGGCATCCAGTCCGCGTATTACTCGACGTCGAAGTTCCCGTTCTGCGCGACCTACGCCCTGGGCGAGCTCGACGTCTCGCCGCTCGACATGGCGTCGGCCTACGGGGTCTTCGACGATCACGGGCGGCGTCGGGCGCCGACACCGATCCTGGAGGTCCTCGACGGCGCCGGGAAGGTCCTGGTGAACAACATCGCCGCCGAGCCGGCCGCCGCCCAGGTGATCCCGCTCAATGTGGCCGACAACGTGACCCGCGTCCTGCAGGGCGTGCTCGGCCCGGGCGGTACCGCCCCGACCGCCGGGCTGGGGCGGCCAGCGGCGGGCAAGACCGGTACCACCAGCAACTACACCAACGCCTGGTTCGTCGGCTACACGCCGACGCTGTCGACGGCGGTGTGGATGGGCAACGCCACCAGCCAGGCCCAGACCATCGGCCGGGTCAGGGACACGTTCTACCCGCGCGGCGTGTCACCGGTGTACGGAGGGACGATCCCGGCGGCCACCTGGAAGATGTTCATGACCGCCGCGCTCAAGGGTGTCCCCGCCACCCCCTTCGATCAGCCGGCACCGATCATGCCGCCCGCCGCGGTGCTCGGCGGCCCGGGCGGTGCCGCAGCCCGACCCAAGGTGAGCGCCGGTGCCCTCCGCCGGACCACGCCGACGCCGTTGGGTGGTCCGTACCAGGTCCCGGCCCGGGCGCCGGTGGCCCCGAACCCGGCGGTCGTCACGCCGACCACCGTGCCCGCCACGGGCTCCACCACCACGACGGTTCCGGGGTCGGGCACCGGGACGCCGCCGGCTTCGACCGGCCCGGGGACACCCTGACCACCGGCACAGGCGACGCCCTGAGCACCCGCCGCGGACGGCCCCGGGCTCTCCGAACGTGCTACTGGGCGCCGGCCAGGTTGCCGCCAGGACAGCTCAGCACCTTGGTGCAGGCGGCCTGCACGAACGGGGCGTACCACACCCCACTGGTGGAGAACCCGAGCGGTGCGTACGTCCGCGACGCCACGGCCACCACCCGACCGTTGCTGTTGACCAGTGGGCCGCCCTGGTAGTCGGAGCCGATAGCGGTGGTGGTGGCCACTCCGTTCGACGAGACGTCGGTGACGGTCCCGTCGGAGATGGCCCCTCCGGCCGAGCCCAGGCCTGACATGGCGTAGAGGCGGTTGCCGATCTGTTGGGCAGGCGTCGTGGCGGCCGCTGTCACCACGGGCAGGTTGCCCCTCGGCAGCACGATCAGGGCCAGGTCGTACTGCGTGTCCCATGTCCTGATGGTCACGGTGGTATCGGACCCGCTGCCCTGGCGGACGTAGACGATCGGCGCGGGGGTGCGGGTGGCGGCGGCCACGGCCGTATAGGAGGTGAGCAACAGCGACTGGGTACTGCTCGACGCCACCACGAAGGCGGTGCCGACCGATGCCTGGCCGTTCTGGTCGAGGGTGTGGACGAAGAAGAGCGAAGGGGCCAGCTGCTTCACCAGCTTGTTCAGTGCCTCGGGGGCGGCGTTCAGCTTCTGCAGGGGTCCCAGCTCGGTCTGGATCTGCCGGCTGGCGGATGCCGCGGAGGCGTTCAGCTGGCTCTCGGCGTTGCTGAACTGCTGCTTGTATCCGTTGATCAGGGTGTTGACATGGCTGTTGGTCTGATCCAGCCGGTACTGGTAATAGGAGTAGAGGACGACGCCGCTGAAGCCGGCCCCGATGGCGAAGGCCAGGATCAGGCTGGTGAGGCCGAGCAGCCCTCGCGGCAGGATCCGATAGCGGAACCCCGGAGGGTTGTCGACCAGCGCGGTCGGCACCGGCCGGTCCGGACCCGGTGGTCGCACCCGGTGGCGCGGTCGCGTCGGCTCGCGCACCCGGTCGCCGCCTCGCTCGGGTCGTCGCTCGTCGACGGTGGGAACCGCCCGCGTGGGGCGAGCGTTGTCGTCGTCCTCGTCCCCGCGGCCGCCTGACACCCGTCGTACCGTACTCCGGCTCGGGTCACGGACCGTGGCGCGCCGCGCCGATCGGGCCGGCGAGCCGGTAGCGTCCGGTCATGGTGCTGGTCGCGCTCCTCGTGCTGCTGGCCGCCGAGGTGGCGACGCTGATCTGGGTGGCCGGCCAGATCGGCGTGGCCGAGGCGATCCTGCTGCTCGTCGTGGTCAGTGCCCTGGGTCCGTGGCTGGTGCGGCGCGCCGGCGTAGGTACGTGGAGGAGGGCGCGCGAGCGGCTCGGGGTCGGCGAGGTGCCCGGGCGGGAGGCCACTGACGGCCTGCTGCTCTTCGGCGCCGGTGCGCTCATCTGCGTGCCCGGGTTCATCACCGACGCGGTCGGGCTGCTCCTCCTGCTGCCGCCCGTGCGCGCCGGTGTCCGGCGGCTGCTCGTCGTTCGCCTCGGGCGGTGGGCGGCGGTGGGGAGGCCCCCGACCAGCGTCGTCGGCCGGACCCGCGCTCGCCGCCGATCGGTCGTCGACGCCGGCAGCCGCCCAGCTGCCACCGGCGATCCCGACGGTCCGCCCCCGCCGCCCCAGCTGGGCGAACCGGGCGATCGGGGCTCGGCCGGGTGACAGGGCCGGCGCCGGCGCCCCACCCGGATGCCGCAGTGATCGAACCCGGCGTCCTCACCGAGGTGGCGTCCGGCGTCCGGCGGCTCCTGGCTCCCAACCCGGGGACCATGACGGGACCGGGCACCAACACCTACGTGCTCGGTGACGCCCACGTGGCGGTCGTCGATCCCGGCCCCGACGACGATGACCACTTCCGGACCATCTGCGACGCCGTCGGGGACCGGCTGCACTGGATCCTGGCCACCCACACCCACATCGACCACTCCCCGATGGCCGCCCGGCTGCAGGCCGAGACGGGGGCCGCCGTGCTGGGCTTCGGCCCGGCACCCGAGCACACGGGTGGCCTGGACGGCCACGACCGAACCTTCGCTCCCGACCGGCGGCTGGGCGACGGCGACCAGCTCGACACCGGCGAGCTGCGAGTCGCGGCCGTGCACACACCCGGGCACTGCTCCAACCACCTGTGCTTCCAGCTGGTCGACACCGGTCTGCTCTTCTCCGGCGACCATGTCATGTCCGGGTCGACCGTGGTCATCGCACCGCCCGACGGAGATATGACCGCCTACCTCGCCGCCCTGGAACGGGTGCGTGACCTGCAGCCGAAGCGCATCGCTCCCGGCCACGGCGCCATGATCGAGGATCCCGCCGCCGTCCTCGACCACTACGTCGCCCACCGTCGCGACCGGGAGGCCCAGGTGCTGTCCGCCGTCAGGTCGGCCGGCCCCGACGGGGTGACGGCCGAGGCCATCGTGGCCGCGCTCTACGTCGGCGTGGCCGACGCCCTGCATCCTGTCGCCCGGTACTCCGTGTGGGCGCACCTGCGGAAGCTGGCCGAGGAGGGTCGGGCCCGGGCCGCAGACGCCGACGAGATCGACGCCCCCTGGTTCGCCGCGCTCGCCTGATGCCCGCTCAGGCGGCGGTGGCGTCGCCGAAGTACGGCCCGATGCCCAGGTCGCAGCCGGCCTCGATCAGGAACTCGACCTGGGTGGCGGTGGTGACGCCCTTGGCCACCGTGACGAGCTGCAGGTCGCGGCCCAGGTTCACGAAGGCCCGCACCACCTCGGTGTCGCTGCGCTGCCGGCCGATGCCGGCCACGAACGGCTCGGCGATCTTCAAGGTGGTGACCTGTGCGTCCCTGAGCAACGGCAGGCCCGCCCCACCCGGGTCGGATCCGAAGTCGTCGACCGCCAGGTGGACACCGAGGGTGCGCAGGTACCGCAGCGCCTTGTCGCCGCCCCGGTGCAGTTCGGTGACCGTGCGCTCGCTCACGTCGAGGCAGAGCCGGTCGGGGGTGAGGTCGTAGGCGTCGAGGGTGGCGCCGATCACCGCAGTCAGGCGAGAATCGGTCAACTGCCTGGCCGAGACGGGCACGGACACCGACATGCGGTCGTCGCTCGCGGCGGTCAGGTGTTGGCAGGCCAGGTCCAACAGCCCGGCGCCCAGGGAGATGCTGAGCCCACTGCGCTCGGCCAGCTCGAGCAGGGCGCCCGGCGAGCCGACCGCGTCGGCGCCGCGCAGCGACATCCGGGCCTCCAGCGAGCGGATGGCGGAGGTGCCCAGCTCCACGACCGGTTGGAACGTGGCGGCCATCCCGCCGTCCTCCAGGGCCCCTCGCAGGACGGCCTGGCGCTCGAGGTGCTCGTCGCCGCGATGGCCCATGTCGTGGTGGTAGAGCTGGACCCGGTTCCGTCCGTCGCCCTTGGCCCGGTAGAGGGCCAGGTCGGCCTCGTCGAGGAGGGTCTGGGTCTGGTGGCCGCAGCCCAGGGCCACGCCGACGCTGGCCGTCACCGAGATGGTGCGGCCCGGCAGCTCGACCGGCCGGGCGATAGCGGCCCGGACCCGCTCGGCGATCTCCAGGGCGTTGGCGCCGGTGACGACGCCGAGGGCGGCGATGACGAACTCGTCGCCGCCGAGGCGTCCGACGGTGTCACCGGGGCGGACGACCTTGCGAAGGCGGTCGGCGACCGCCACGAGGAGCCGGTCGCCGGCGCCGTGGCCCAGGGTGTCGTTGACGGACTTGAAGCTGTCGAGGTCGATGTAGAGCACCGCGCAGTGCTTGTGGTCGGCCAGTCCCTCGCCGATGCGGGCGAGCAGCGTCTCCCGGTTGGCCAACGCGGTCAGGCTGTCGTGGCCGGCGCGGAACACCAGCGACGGATCGGGCTCGGGGCCGCCGATCCACATGACGACCGCACCGACGGTGGGGTCGTCGAGATGGTTGGCCAGCGTGACCTCCGTGAGCCGCCAGCCGCTGGCACCGTCCTTGATCCGCACGCTGGCGGTGGCCGTCGCCCCCGGTTGGCCGGCGACCTCTTCGCGTGTGGCGCGCAGCCGCAACTGGTCGTCGGGGTGCACGCGCCCGGTGAGCGGGCCGTCGGAGCGGATCTCCGTGGGAAGGGGGTAAGTCACTGCGCAGTGTTTCGGCCGGCCCTCGGCGCTGGTTGAGCGGACCGGAGAATCACCGAGATCCCGTCGGAGGAACCGGAATCCGCAGAAGCGCCCACGGCGCGCTCGTCATCGCCTACGAGGGTCGGCGCTGGTGGCCGAGCTCGTCGAGCTGGCGGTCCACCGCGTCGAGCATCCGCACCGAGCAGTCCGCCATCTCCACCACCGGGGCCACGTCGATGACTGCGTCGACCAGCTGCCCGAACGCCTTGGTCACGTCGTCATCGTCGCCCAGGACCGCCGGGATGCCGGCGTCGCCGCCCGCCGACACCGCAGGCTGGAAGGGCAGCTGGGCCAGGAGGGGAGCGCCGATCTCGGCGGCCAGCCGTTCTCCTCCGCCCGACCCGAACAGGTCGTAGTGCTGGCCATGCTCGCAGGTGAAGCCGCTCATGTTCTCGATCACGCCGGCCACCCGCAGGTACCCCTTCCTGGCCATGTCCGCGGCCCGGACGGCGACCTTCTGGGCCGCCAATGATGGCGTGGTGACGATGAGCATCTCGGCGCGCGGCAGCATCCGGGCCAGGCCCATCTGGACGTCGCCGGTGCCCGGGGGCATGTCGAGGAGGAGGTAGTCGAGGTCGCCCCACGCGCCGTCCTCCAAGAAGTGCTGTAGGGCCCGGTTCAACATCAGCCCCCGCCACATGACCGCCTCGTCCTCGGCCGACAGGAAGCCCATCGACAGAACCTTCACCCGGCCGGTACCAATCGCCTTCTCCAGGGGGACGATCTGCGGTCGGCCGTCGGCCTGGGGTGACTTGCGCCCCTCCAGTCGACCGGCCATGCCGAGCATGCGCGGCACCGAGAAGCCAGCGATGTCGGCGTCGAGCACACCCACGATGAAGCCTCGAGTGGCCAACCCAGCGGCCAGGTTCACCGTGACCGACGACTTCCCAACCCCTCCTTTGCCCGACGAGATGGCGAGGACACGGGTGCGACCCGGGATCTCGGTCACCGGCGCGGAGTCGCGCGCCTTCCACCGGGCCCGGGCCATCAGCGACGACTTCTGCTCCGCCGACATCTCGCTGGTCCGCACCGACACCCGGGTGACGCCGCGCAGCGAACCCACCCGCTCGGTCACGTCCCGCTGCAGCTGGGCTCGCAGCGGGCAGGCGGCCGTGGTCAGTGCCAGGTGCACCGTCACCGCGCCGTCGTCGCCGACGTCCGCGGACCGGTACATGCCGAGGTCGACGACGTTGTCGCCAAGCTCGGGGTCGATCACGCCGAGCATGGCGCCCCGGATGGCCTCGGCCGATACCGTCTGCACGCCTGGATGGTACCGGCGGACCGGCTCGATGAGCAGGGCAAAGGGCCGCTGCCGCGGTGCCCGACGCGGCCTCCGGGAACGCCAGACGGGGAGGGCGAACCGCTTCGCCAGCCGGTTGGGTAACATAGGTTTCTCGCTCTACTGCTTCCAGGAGGTCCGGTGAGCACGACCCAGACTGATGTCCCGTCCGCCATCTCGTTGACAGACACCGCCAAGGCCAAGGTCGGCGAGTTGCTGACCCAAGAGGGAAACCCGGATCTGTGCCTGCGCGTCGCCGTCCGCCCGGGCGGCTGCTCGGGTTTCAGCTACGAGATGTTCTTCGACTCCGACGTGGCCGGTGACGATGTGCTGTCGAGCTACGGCGACGTGAAGGTCGTCGTCGACCCGGCCAGCGCCGGCTTGTTGACCGGCGCCACCCTGGACTTCAGCGACGGGCTGCAGGGTGCCGGTTTCAGCATCAACAACCCGAACGCCACGCGCACCTGCGGCTGCGGCAACTCCTTCAGCTGAACCACCCGCAGGGCCTGATCGTCGACGGCCGGCCCATCGACATCGGCGCGCCCGACGCGTCGCTGCTCGACGTACTGCGCGACGACGCCGGCATCACCAGCGTCAAGGACGGTTGTAGCCCGCAGGGTCAGTGCGGGTGCTGCACCGTCCTGGTCGATGGCGCACCCCGTGTGGCCTGCGTCACGCCAGCCCGCCGGGTGGCCGGGCGACGGATCAGCACGATCGACGGGCTCGATCCCGCCGTGCGCCAGCGGCTGATCGGGGCGTTCGTCGATCACGGGGCCAGCCAGTGCGGCTTCTGCACGCCCGGCATCATCGTGCGCCTGGCCGCCCTCGGGCCGGACCTCACACCCGACCGGGTGCGCAGCGCGCTCCTCGCCCATCTGTGCCGGTGCACCGGCTGGCAGAGCATCGTCGATGCCGCCTGCTCGGCCCCGGCCCTTCGGCCGCGATCGTTGGACGTCGCCGCCCAGCAGGCCGCCCTGGAGGGCGGTGTCGGCCAGGACGTGGGCCCGTCGGTCGTGGCCGGCGGGGGTGGGTTCGCCGCCGACACCGCACCCACCGGCGCCCTGGTCGCCGCCCCCGACCGCGCCGGGACCTGGCACACGGCACCCACCGTCCGCCAGGCCCGGGCTCTGGCCGGCAAGGTCCAGGGGCGCCGCAGCGGCCACCAGGTCCACCACCCGGTAGCGGTTCCCCCCGGCGATTGGGCGCTCACCCTCCAGACGACGTGGGTGGAGCCGGGCTACCTGGAGCCCGACGCCTCGTGGTGCGCGCCCGGCGGGGAACCGGCGTCGCCCCTGGCCAACGGGGGCGCCTTCGGGGCCAAGGACCACTCCCCGGTTCCCGCCGCGGCCCGGCGGCTGGCCGACGAGCAGGGCCGTCCGGTGCTGGCCATGCTGTCGCGCGAGGACGTGGTGCGCACCGGCGCCAAGCGTCCACCCGTCGGGGCCGGCGTTCGCTCCGACGGCACCGGGGTGATCCGGGTAGCCCGCACGCCCGGCATCGTGGCCGCGGTGGCGGCCGTGGCCCCTGCCGGGCTGGTCGTCGAGGAGGTGGATGCGGCCGGGCCCCCCACATCGGCGGCCCTGCGGGCCGCGGGCTGGGCGGAGGCCGCCGTCCTGATGGCAGCGGCGAGGGCCCGAGCGGCCGGGGACCCGATGGCCGGCTCGGGTCGAGCCGAGGTGGCGGCGCCTGGCGGCGGCCGGGCCGTGGCCACCGTGACGGTGGACGAGGACGGTCGACCCTGCGACGTGGCGGTGACCGTTGCCCCCGGTGCGGTCCTCGACGAGGTGGTGCTGCGCTCCTACGTGCTCGGTGCGGCCCACATGGCGTTGGGTTGGGTGTGCACCGAGGCGCTGGCCGTCGATGATGCGGGGGTGCCCCAGGACCTGACCATCCGCTCGTGGGGGATCCTGCGCGCCAAGGACCTCCCACCGGTGGCCGTGGTCCTGGAAGAAGGGGCCGTGGACGAGGGGGCCGGCGAACCGTGCCCGGTCTCCGACGCCGCGTTCGCGGCGGTCGCCGCGGCATGCTGGATCGCCCAGGGCCTCCCGCCGCAGTGGCCGACCATCCGAGGACGGTACCGATGACCGACACCCCACCGACCACCCCGGCCCCCGTCGGGCCGTACCAGCCGCTGGTGCGCGCCGGCGGCTGGCTCATCTGCTCGGGTCAGCTCGGCCTGCGCGACGGCGCCCTGGTCGACGGCGGGGTGGCGGCCCAGGTGACCCAGGCGGTGGCGAACGTGGGTGCGTTGCTGGCCGGCGCCGGCGCCCGGCTGGAGGCGGTGGCCAAGACCACCGTCTTTCTCACCGACATGGCCGACTACGCGGCGATGAACGAGGCGTACGTCGCCGCCTTCGGCAACCACCGGCCGGCCCGCTCGGCCGTGGCCGTGGCCGGGCTGCCCCTCGGCGGCCGGGTAGAGGTCGAGGCCTGGGCCTGGGCCGGCTGACCGCCCGGTGTGCCGCGCCGGTTGGGTGCCCGCCGGCTCAGCTATCTAGCCGGGCGGGGCTGGGGTGCCCACCCGGCCCAAATCACATGGCCCAGCGGCTCTGGCCGAAGCGGTAGCCGACCGAGCGGACGGTGGAGATGAGGTTGGCGTGCTCCTCGCCGAGCTTGGCGCGCAGCCGTCGGATGTGGACGTCGACGGTGCGGGCCCCGCCGTAGTATTCGTAGCCCCACACCCGGGACAGGAGCGTTTCGCGGGTGAAGACCTTGCCGGGGTGGGTGGCCAGGAACTTGAGCAGCTCGTACTCCATGTAGGTCAGGTCGAGCGGGCGACCGGCGACCGCGGCCTGGTAGGTCTCCAGGTTCAGCATGAGGCTGCCGTACTCGACCAGCTCCGGCCGGGTGCCCCGCCCGGTCCGCCAGAACAGGTGGGCGATGCGCGCCTCGAGCTCTCGCGGCTGCGGTGGTGACAGGCAGAAGTCGTCGAAGAGGTCCTCTCGTAGCTCCAGGTCCCCGAGCTGGGTGGCGCTGATGAGCAGCAGGAGGGGTTCGAAGGGCAGGTCCCGCTTGCGGAGGGCCCGGCACAGCCCGAAGGCGCCTTCGCTGTCGTTGTCCGCGCAGACGATGGCCCCGGCCCAGCCGTCCTCGGGCTCGGCCCGGTCGGCGGTTTCCGCGGAGGCGATCGCCTTCCACGGGAACCCGGCCAGGTCGAGGCCCTGGGCCAGGATCGGGGGAGCGGGATCAGGAAAGACGAGGAGGGGTTCCATGGCGGAGGGTGGGTTCAGAGCGAGAGGTATCGACGGAGCTCGAAGGGGGTCACCTCGGCCTTGTAGTCCGCCCATTCGGCCCGCTTGTTCCTGATGTACCACTCGAAGACGTGCTCGCCGAGCGTTTCGGCCATCAGCTCGGAGCGCTCCATGGCGTCCACCGCGTCGGCGAGTGAGCCCGGCAACGATCCGATGCCTTCGGCCAGGCGCTGCTCGTTGCTCAGCTCGTAGAGGTTGGCCGACGCCTCCGGGGGGAGCTCGTAGTCGCCTTCGATCCCGTTCAGCCCGGCACCGAGGATGGCGGAGAAGGCCAGGTACGGGTTGCACGCGCAGTCGGGCGCCCGGTACTCGATGCGGGTGGAGTCGCGCTTGCCCTTCTTGGTGGGGGGCACCCGGACCAGCGCCGAGCGGTTGTTCCGGGCCCAGGAGATGTACACCGGTGCCTCGTAGCCCACGATCAGCCGCTTGTAGGAGTTCACCCACTGGTTGGTGACAATGGCCGTCTCGCTGGCGTGGCGCAGCACGCCGGCGATGAACCGGCGGGCCACCACCGACAGGTGGTAGGGGTCGTCGTCGTCGTAGAAGGCGTTGGTGTCCCCGTCGAACAGCGACAGGTGGGTGTGCATGCCGGACCCCTGGACGCCGGCCAGGGGCTTGGGCATGAACGTGGCGTGCACGCCGCTCTGGGCGGCTATCTCCTTCACCACCATGCGGACGGTCATGACCGTGTCGGCCATGGTCAGCGCGTCGGTGTACCGCAGATCGATCTCGTGCTGGCTGGGGGAGTCCTCGTGCTGGCTGTACTCGACCGGGATCCCCATGTCCTCCAGGGTGAGCACGGTGCGCCGCCGTAGGTCGGTGGAGAGGTCGTTGGTCGTGAGATCGAAGTAGGAGCCTCGGTCGAGGAGGGTCGGGGGCTGGCCGTCGGTCCGCTCGCCGGCGCCGCCTGCGGCCGGTGGGGCGAAGTAGAAGTACTCGAGCTCCGGGGCCACGTAGAAGCTGAAGCCCAGTCCCCGGGCCCGCTTCAGCGTGCGGCGCAGGACCTGGCGGGGGTCGCCCTCGAACGGGCTGCCGTCGAGGTTCGCCACGTCGCAGACGACTCGGGCGACGGGCTGGCCGTCGTCCAGGTACGGCAACAGCTGGAACGTCTTCGGGTCGGGCATGGCGAGCACGTCGCTCTCCTGCACTCGGCTGAACCCGTCGATGGCCGAACCATCGAAGGTCATGCCCTCTTCGAGCGCGTTCTCCAGCTCGGCGGGTGTGATGTTGAACGACTTGGCCACGCCGAGGACATCGGTGAACCACAGTTGGATGAACCGGATGCCGCGCTCTTCGACGGTCCGCAGCACGTAGTCCTGTTGGCGTTCCATTCCCTGCCACGATAGAGCCTTGGGCCGGTCCCATCCTTCGGCTCGCCCGTTCAGGTGCAGGTCAGGCGGGTGCATGTCACACACTGTTCACAGAACAGGCTGTCTTTGACGCAACCGCGCATGGCAGGTTGTACAGCCATGACGATCAAGGCCGAATACATCTGGATCGACGGCACCGAACCGACTCCGTTGCTGCGGTCGAAGACCAAGGTGATCACTGGCACCCCGACCGAGCTGCCGATCTGGGGTTTCGACGGGTCGAGCACCAATCAGGCGCCGGGCAAGGCGTCGGACTGCGTGCTCAAGCCGGTGTTCTCCTGCCCCGACCCCATTCGGGGTTCCGACCACCTGCTGGTCATGTGCGAGGTGCTCTACACCGACATGACTCCGCACCAGACGAACACGCGCGCCGCGCTGGCCGCCGTGGAGGGGAAGTACTCGGCGCAGGAGCCGCTGTTCGGTATCGAACAGGAGTACACCATGTTCAAGGGCAGCCGCCCTCTGGGCTTCCCCGACGCCGGCGGCTACCCCGGTCCCCAGGGTCCGTACTACTGCGGCGTGGGTCAGGACGACATCTACGGCCGGCCCCTGGTGGAGGCCCACCTCGATGCCTGTCTGAACGCCGGGATCAGCCTGTCGGGTATCAACGCCGAGGTCATGCCCGGCCAATGGGAGTTCCAGGTCGGCCCGCTGCCGCCTCTCGCCGTGTCCGACCAGATGTGGGTGGCTCGTTGGCTGTTGCACCGGCTGGGGGAGGACTTCGGCATCTCCATCACCCTCGACGCCAAGCCGGTGCGCGGCGACTGGAACGGTGCCGGCGCCCACACCAACTTCTCCACCCAGGCCATGCGGAGCTCCTACGACGCGGTGGTCAAGGCGGCCGAGGCCCTCGGCAAACGGGCCGACGAGCACGTAGCCCACTACGGCGAGGGCATCGAGCATCGCCTGACCGGTCTGCACGAGACGGCCCCGTGGAACGAGTACACCTACGGCGTGTCCGATCGGGGCGCGTCGGTGCGGATCCCGTGGCAGGTCGAGGCGGACCGGAAGGGCTATCTCGAGGATCGCCGTCCGAACGCCAACTGCGACCCCTACACGGTGACCCGCCTGATCGTCGAGACGTGCTGCGAGGCGCTGGCCTGATTCGCAGGCAGCCCGTCGAGCCGTCGACAGGCGGCCGGCCGTAAGCTCGCACCATGGGTTCTCGGCGTGGGCGATCGCTGCTGGCGGTGACGGCCGGCGTGGTCGTGCCGCTGGCGGTCGCCACCGGGTGGATACCCCTCCGGGTGCACCACCCGACCGTCGATGTGGCCCTGGCGCTGGTGGCCGTGGTCACTGCACTCGGTGTGTCTCGGCGCCGCCCTGCCGTCACGGTCGGTGCCGTGGTTGCCGGCCTGGGTTTCGCCTACTTCGACACCCGGCCCTTCGATCGCTTCGCCGTGTCGAAGAGCAGCGACCTGGCCACGGCGGTGATGCTGGTCGTCGTCGGCGCCATCACCGGCGAGCTCGCCTTGCGGGTGGCCCGCCAGCGCGATCCGGCGGCGGGTGACCTGGCCTGGATCCGCGGCGCGGCATCACAGCTGGCCAGTGGTGAGGAGCTGGTGGTCATGCTGGCCTCGGTGGCGGACGAGCTCACACGCCTCCTGGGCCTGGCCGCGTGCACGTTCGACGCCGACCCGGTGCCGCCGGACCGGGCCTGCGTGGCCCGCGACGGTGCGATCGAATCGCCGGCCGGCGGCGGTGTCGTGGTCGGCCTGCCGGTGTGGGGTCAGGGTCACCAGCTCGGCCATTTCGCCCTGCGGCCCACGCCCGGCGTCCCGTTGCCTCGTCACCAACTGCTCGTGGCGGTCACCATCGCCGATCAGGTGGGCGCAGCCCTGTTCGCCCAGGCTCCGCCGATCCCGGGGGCGGCGGAAAGGCCGGCGCCGACACCGCACCTGCGGGTGATCCCCTGATCCGCTGCAGCCCAACCGCTGGCGTTTGCTCTACCACGACCACCCCCGACGATCCTGACCGCTCCTATGAGGCCGCGGTCCGGCCGGCCTTGGTGCTCAACAGCTCATAGCGCGGGTTCAACATGGCCAGCCGGCCCTGGTGCACGCCGATGGCGCCTTCGGCGACCAGGCGGGTGCCGGGCTCGAGGCCGGGGACGGTCCGCCGGCCGAGGAAGACGATGGTCAGCGCCCCCGACGCGTCGACCAGCTTGCACTCAAAGGTGGGCACGCCGGCCACCGGCTGGATGCGTACCTCCCGGATGCGCCCGGCGACGCGGGTGCGCTGGCGGTGGGTGACCGCACCGAGCGGCGTGGTGCCCGGGACGTCGGGCGTGGCGTCGACCGGTGCCACCGGGCGGGGCACGAATGTCGGCTCGGGGCGGGGCGCCGGACGGCGCATCAGGTCGAGGATGTCACGACGGCGCTCCAGCAGGTTGCGCACGTTGAACGGGGCGATGGTGGCGCTGACGTTGGGGACCTGGGTGACGGCGGCGACGATCCGGTCGGCGGTGTGGTCGTGGAGCAGCCGGCTAGCCACCCCGCGGTAGGCGCGGCGGGGCAGCACCATCAGCACCTCGGTCTGCCCGTCGGCGGCCAGATCGGAGGCCAGCTCGGTAGCCGCTCGGGCCAGGCGACGGTCGGGGCACTCGATGACATCCAGGGGGACCTTCCCCAGGCCCAGGCGGGTCCACGCCGCCGACAGCCGCGTCGCTCCCGCGTCGTCGGTGAGGAAATGGACGGCCCGCAGCTCCTTGCCCAGGGCCAGCGAGCGGGCCAGCTGGAGGGCTCGCGCCGTGGCCAGGTCGATGCGGTCGACGAGGACGAGCACGACCTGGTGGCGGAGCGTCGGGGCCTCGACGGCGGCGGTGGCGCCACCCTCGGCCAGGATCTCCTTCTCGGCCTGGTAGCGACGGTGGGTGCGGGCCAGGCCCAGCACGAGCAGGGGGATGACGACCACGACCAGCCACGCGCCGCGGGTGAACTCGGTCACGACGAAGATGGCGGTCACCACCGCGGAGAGGACGAAGGCGCTCCCGTTCACGACGAGGCCCCGGCGCCGTTGCGGCCCGGGGTGGCGGGCGTGGTAGGCGGTCATGCCGGCGCCGGCCATGGTGAAGCCGGTGAACACCGTCGTGGCGTAGAGGGGGATGAGGCTGGTGACGCGGGCTCGGGTGGCGACGAGCAGCACGATCGACAGGGCCGCCAGCGCGAAGACGCCGTTCGAGTAGACGAGGCGATGACCACGCGTGGTCAGGGGTCGGGGCAGGTAGGAGTCCTGGGCGATGAAGCTGACGAGCAGTGGGAAGCCGTTGAAACTGGTGTTGGCGCCCAGGATCAGGATC
The DNA here is from genome assembly GCA_965276635.1 of Acidimicrobiales bacterium. Lineage (GTDB taxonomy): Bacteria > Actinomycetota > Acidimicrobiia > Acidimicrobiales > Palsa-688 > CBDIBC01. The sequence continues at coordinate 1,739,550 of CBDIBC010000005.1, forward strand.
AGCGCGGTCGACAGCTGCAGCGAGTAATACGGGATGGCGGCGAGCGGCCCGGCGCCGAACACCTGACGGCCGATCTGCGACAGCGCAGTGGGGGTCCCGGATGTGTACGGCAGGGCGTGGGTCACGGCAGCGAGGATCGAGACGGTGAGGAAGAGTGCGCCGAGGATGGTCGCCATGAACAGCAGGGTCTGGCGGGCGTTGCGCACCTGCGGTTCCTTGAAGACGGTCACCGCGTTGGAGATCGCCTCCATCCCGGTCATGGCCGAGCCGCCGTTGGCGAACGCCCTGAGGAACACGAAGACGGCTGCGCCCAGCAGCAGGCCGCCGCCGCTGTGGCCGATCTTGATCGTGTGCGGATGGGGCGGGATGTGCCCCAGGCCTCCCGTGACCGCCGTGTGGATCACCGCGCCGACGGCCAGCGTGGCCATGCTGGCCAAGAACCAGTAGGTGGGAACGGCGAACACCCGGCCGGCCTCCCGGATCCCCCGGAGGTTCCCGTACGTCAGCAGCACCACGAAGAGCACCGCCAGCTCGACCGGGTAGCGCGACAGGGCGGGGAACGCCGAGATGATGGCGTCCACGCCTGCGGCGATCGACACGGCCACGGTCAGGACATAGCTGCACAGCAGGGCCGCCCCCGGGATCTGGGCCGTGGTGTAGCCGAAGTTCTCCCGGCTGACCACGTACGAACCACCCGACACCGGGTAGGCGGCCACCACCCCCCGGTAGCAGAGGCACACGACGCCGAGGACCACGAGCAACAGGAGGCTCACCGGCGTGATGAGGGCGAAGGCGGCCACCCCGGCGGCCGGCAGCAGGATGGTGAGCACCGACTCGCTGGCGTACGCCGCGGATGACATGACGTCGGAGGACAGGACGGCCAGGGCCACCGGTTTGCCCAGTCGCTCGCCCTCCGCTTCGTCGCTGACGATCGGCGGCCCGAGCAGCTTGCGTTTCAGCTTGTAGCCAGTGGTCTCCGGCAGGTCCGGGGCGGTGCCTGGCGAGGTCCGCTCCGGACGGGACCAGCGAGGCGGCAGGGGTCCAGCCGCGACGCCCGTACCCGGGTGGTCGCCGTCGGTGGGGTACGTTCGGTCGGCCATCGCCAGCAGTGTAGGAGGGACCTGCGACGCGCCCCTGACGTGAGGCACCGGTCGGCTCGAGGCACTCGTGGTCGCCGCCACCAGATGGCCCCCTCGCGGGCGGTCTGCAAAACTCCGGATCATCGGCCGACGGTTGCGAAGGAGCACGACGATGGCGTACACCAGGCGCACCCCTGAGGAGGTCTTGGCCCTCGTGCAGAGCGAGGGTATCGAGATCATCGACTTCCGGTTCTCGGACCTGCCCGGCCTCATGCAACATTACTCGATGCCCGCCCACGAGCTGACCATCGACAGCTTCGAGGACGGATCAGGCTTCGACGGCTCGTCCATCCGCGGGTTCCAGGAGATCCAGGAGTCGGACATGCTCTTGGTCCCCGACCCGAACACCGCAGTCGTCGACCCGTTCCGTCAGCACCGGACGCTGAACCTGAACTGCTTCGTGCGGGATCCCGTGACTGGGGATTCGTACAGCCGCGATCCCCGCTACATCGCCAAGAAGGCGGAGGAGTACCTGGTGACGACCGGGATCGCCGACACCGCCTACTTCGGGCCCGAGGCGGAGTTCTTCATCTTCGACGACATCAGGTTCGACCAGAACTCACACGAGGGCTTTTATCACATCGATTCGGTGGAGGGCATCTGGAACACCGGCCGCCAGGAGAACCCCAACCTGGGTTTCAAGCCGCGTCACAAGGAGGGGTACTTTCCCATCCCACCGATGGATCATTATCAGGATCTGCGTTCGGAGATGATCCTGGAGATGGAGCGACTGGGCATCGAGATCGAGATCCAGCACCACGAGGTGGGGACCGCCGGGCAAGCCGAGATCGACATGCGCTTCGACACCCTTGCAGCCATGGCGGACAAGCTCATGCTCTACAAGTACGTCGTCAAGAGCGTGGCCCGAGCCCACAACCTGACGGCCACGTTCATGCCCAAGCCTCTCTACGGCGACAACGGTTCGGGCATGCACGTCCACTCGTCGCTGTGGAAGGGCGGTGACCCGCTGTTCTACTCGGAGATGGGGTACGCCGGGTTGTCGGACATCGGCCGCTGGTACATCGGCGGCCTGCTCAAGCATGCCGCCGCGGTGCTGGCCTTCGCCGCGCCGACGACGAACAGCTACAAGCGTCTGGTGCCTGGGTACGAGGCGCCGGTGAACCTGGTCTATTCGCAGCGGAACCGCTCGGCCGCGTGCCGCATACCGCTGTACTCCACCAGTCCGAAGGCCAAGCGGGTCGAGTTCCGCTGCCCGGATCCATCGTGCAACCCCTACCTGGCCTTCGCCGCCATCCTCATGGCCGGCCTCGACGGGGTGCAGAACAAGATCGAGCCGCCCGACCCGGTGGACAAGGATCTCTACGACCTCCCGCCAGAAGAGTTGTCCAAAGTGCCGACGGTCCCGGCGTCGTTGGACGAGTCCCTGCGCGCCCTGGAGGACGACAACGACTTCCTCCGCGCCGGCGGGGTGTTCACCGACGACCTCATCGAAACGTGGATCGCCTACAAGCGGGCCCACGAGATCGATCCCGTGCGCCTCCGCCCCCACCCCTGGGAGTTCATGCTCTACTACGACATTTAGCCTCTGAGCTGCGGTTTTACCCCCTCTGAGCCCGATCCTGACACAGTTCTGACACAAGAATCTGCAGCACTGAGCGCGTCATCGACCGCGAAGCGGGTCCGATCGCGCTCGTCGGGGAAGAGGTGGCCGTAGGTGTCGAGGGTCGTCTTGGCGGATGCGTGACCGAGCCGGACCTGGATGACTTTGACCGACGCGCCGGAGCGGATGAGCGTCGAGGCGTAGAAGTGGCGGAGGTCGTGGGGGGTCGCCCATGCGGGCAGCCCCGCCCGAGTGCGGGCGGTGGCGAACATGGCGGAGAACGGGAACTGCTGGATGGGGCCGCCTCGCTCGTTGGTGAAGATGACGCCGAGCTCAGGCTCGGCCGGCCAGGAGCGCATGTGGGATGCGATGGCCTCGCCCACCGTCTCGGGAAGCGGGATCGACCGGTACGACGAGTGGGTCTTCGGCGGCCCATGGTGGACACCGACGCCGCGCTCGCGCACCAGCTGCCGGTCGATGCGAACCTCTCGGCGCAGGAACTCGATGCGATCCGCGGTGAGGCCGAACAGCTCCCCGCAGCGAAGACCGAGCCCCGCCGCGGTCAGGATGGCGGCCCGATACCGCTCGGGGACAGTGTCTGCGAGCGCCAACACGTGTTCCGCCGAGAGGACGTCGTCTACCCCGGAGGTCGAACGGGCGACCGGCAGCCGGACGCCGACGCACGGGGTCTGGGCGATCACCCGGTCCCGCACGGCGGCACGGAACACTGCAACGACACGGCCGTAGACCACCGTCAGCGTCGAGGGGGCGAGCGTCCGGCTGAGACTGCTGACCAACGCCTGGATCTCCGTCGGCCGGATCGAGCCGAGCGGGCGGTCGCCGAGGTGGGGGTAGACGTGGAGCCGCAGCTGCAGCTCGACTGCCACCACCGTGGCCGCCCGATGGAGCTGGATCGTCCGCCATGCCTCCGCGTACTCCGTGAAGGTGACCTTGCCCGCAGCGGGGTCGACGTAGGCACCAGCCAGCTTGGCGTGCTCGATTGAAGCGAGGTGCCGCTGGGCGTCCACCCGTCGGGCGAAGTTCTTTGAGCGCGACGAGCCGTCCGGGGCACGCCATCGGGCCCTCCAGGTAGAGCCTTCCTTCGTGATGCTGGCCATCTACCCTGCACCTCCACTCAGGTTGTCGACCCACTTGGCGACCTGTTTCGGGTCATATCTGAGGTGGCGCCCCACCCGAAAGCTCGGCGGCCCCGCACCCTTGTATCGCCATTGGTAGAGGGTGTCCACTGGCACCCCGAGCAGCTGAGCGACGTCAATTGGCGTCAAGTATCGCTCTGGAAGGAGTCTATGCCCTTGGCTGCTTCTCCGGTCTCGTTCGGCTGTTTCCCATCGATTCTCCGTCATGGTTCCCTCCAAGTGCCGTACCCGTCGAACGCAGCGCGTACCCAGGCACGGCGAAGGAGAGGGTCGTAACCGCCGGCTGCGATCGCGCCGTCAAGCAAGGACCGCCTGACCGACACTGCGAGCTCGTCGTCCGACACGTTGCCCGCCGCTGGCGCCCAGATGGTGATGTCGCCATCATCGACGATGGCTTCGAGTCCGCTGTGGTGGAGGAGGTCGGCGAGGTCTCGGCCGATGGGGCCGTGGACCACGACGATTCGTTGCGGTGAGGCATGGGTGGTATTCATCGGTTGTCCCTTCCGCTGGCGCGAGCCAGCTTCGACATGTCTGAGCGATTCGCCGGCAGGTAACCCATGTGTCCCTGACCAGGTCGGCGAGCGTTCTGGGGGCGGGGGGCCGTTCGGGTCGTGCGAGGCTGACGTAGAAAGGCGGGTGGGTGGTGTGGGCGAGGAGGCCGACGCCGAAGGGCATGGTGTTGATCCGTTCGGGGGCGATGACCGGTCGCTGCTGGATGCTCTGGGACCAGCCGCCACGGCCGCCGCTGGAGCTGGCGGTGCGGTAGGTGACGTCTCGGGTGCCGGCCAGGTAGGAGAAGGCGGCGAGGGTGGAGCGGTCGGCGATACCGCCCAGGGCGAGCTTGGCGGCGAAGAGGGTGAGGAAGCCGTCGGCGGCGGTTCCCCACCGGGCCCGGGCCTGGTTGAGGTCTTGGAGGCAAGCGAGGGTGACAAGTCCTTGGCTGCCGCCTTCGGCCACGATGGCGGGCAGATCAGGCAGCGGGGCGATGTTGGCCACCTCGTCCAAGGCGAACACGACGGGCGGCCAGCCCGGCTGGCGGGCATAGGTGGCGTGGCGGATCTGGTCGAGGAGGCAGACGATGATGGGGGCGAGGAGGGTTTGGTGTTGGGCGGGGGCGACGAGGTAGAGGGTGTCGGTGCTGTGCACGAAGGCGGTGGGGTCGAAGTTCGGGGCGCGAGCGGCCTCCAGTGCCTGTTGGTGGCGGTAGGCGGCCAGGACCCGGGCGGTGGTGGAGAAGATGCCGGAGCGCTCGCGTTCGTCGGTTTCGGCGATGCCGGTGAGGGTCTGTTGGGCGATCTCGGTTCCGGCGGCGTGGAGGGCCCGGGTGGCGTCGGCGGTGTCGCGTTGGAGGATCCAGCGGATCACCCAGGTCATGTCGACGTCGAGGACCGCCGCGGCGTGGAGCAGTGGGGCGAGGAGGGCTTCGGCTCGTTCGTTCCAGTGGCCGCCGTCGATCACTGTCGCAGCGCCAGTGGTGGACGCGGCAGTGAGGGCGTGGGCGCGGGCTACTGCGGTGTCCCAATGCTGGCAGCCGGCTAGGGGGCTCCAGCGGACGGGGGTGGTCGCTGGTGGTGGGGTGGTGGTGGCGGAGGGGTCGAAGTACCAGCAGCGCCCGAGCGTGGCCCGAGGTGGCAGGGTCCGGGCGATGACGTCGGGTTTGGTGGAGGTGGCGACGACCGGGCCGGGGGCGGTGACCACGGTGGGGACGACGACGCCGATGGTCTTGCCCGACCGGGGCGGGCCGATCACGAGAGCGGCGTGCTGGTAGCCGGAGTAGATCGATGTCCCGTCGGGGGTGTAGCCGAGGGGGATACCCCACCAGCGACCGTCGCGTCTGGCCGGGTCGGGCGGGGGCATGATCTGCAGGTGGGCTCGGCGGCGGTGTTCGGCCTCGACGGTCCGGGCGTCGTGGGATACGTGGGTGTGGGGGGTGGCGGTCATCGGCTGAGTCCTTTCTGGTTGGCCGGGGCCCAGGAGCGGTCCAGGCCGTCATCGCGGCTGAGGTCGGCGTCGAGGAGGGCGGCGCGTTCGCTGAGATGGTGGTGGCGGGTTTGGTAGCGCTCGACGGCGCGGGCGGTCTGCGCCCACCATTCGTGCTCGGACCCCCTTCGGCCGGGTTCGGCCAGCAGGTGGCGGCTGCCGCGGTCGGGGCTGCGGCCGGTGAGGTCACGCCAGGTTTCGATCTGCCCGGCGGTCTGCGCCCACTCCAACCGATCCCCGCGGTCGTCGGGTGGCCGGCCCAGGAGCCTGGTGAGATGATCGGGTGGGTCGATGAGCGCGGCGGTGGTGAGATGCTCGACGCGTCGGTCGACGGCGGCGGCCAGACGGGCCAGGCGTTCGCCGTCGCGGCGGTGGCCGGCGGTCCAGATATCGCGTGCGCCCAGCTGTTCGCTCAGGTGGCGGCCTTCGACGGGGCCGGAGGGGTCGAGGTGGGGCCGGATGTGGCGGGGTGGCATGTCGGCCAACAGCGCGGTCACGAGGCGGTCGCGGGCGGGGATGAGCACCGACAGGGGGGCGGCGGGGTTGGTGTGGTCGGCGACGGCGGCGGTGGAGAGGGTTTGGGCGCGGCTGACGCCCAGGGCGTCGGTGAGATGGTCGACCATGGTGGCGCCCGGGGTTGGGCTGGCCGGCCCGACCGGCTCGGCGCCGGCGACCACGTAGATACGGTTGGAGGCCCGGCCGCGGGACAGGCCGACGTAGCCGGCTTCGGCGAAGAGGCGGTCGTCGCCGAGCAGGAAAGCTTCGTCGACGGTGGCGCCTTGGGCTTTGTAGACGGTCATGGCGTAGCCGAGGGCGACGTGGCCTTGGTCGACGTAGCGGCCGGGGACCTCGACGGTCGCCCCGATGGGGTCGATCCCGGTGATGGTGCGGGTGTCGGGGTCGAGGGCGGTGATGGTGAGGCGGGTGCCGTTGATCAGCCCGGCGTGGCGGTCGTTGCGGCCGCAGACGATCTCGTCGCCGACCACGTAGCGCCGCTCGCCGACCTCCAACGCTCCCCGGGCGGGGTCGAGGTGTCCGGCGGCGACCCGCGACGCCTGGGCGCGAGCGTTGAGGTCGGCGACGTCGGCGCGCCGCACCGCCAACATCACCGCCGACCGGCCTTGGTGGTGGGCGGTGTGCCAGTCGGCGACCATCTGGTCGCGCAGTTGGGGGGCGGTGTCGGCGATGGTGATGCGCTGGTGGTCGCCGTAGCGGCCGATCGCCGCCACCGGTTGACGGTCGCGGAGCAGATCGAGCGCCTGGCGTTCCCAGTCGTGGACCTGGCGGCGGTTGGTGACCAGCCGGACGGGGCCGGTGTCGGCGGCCAGGCGGGCGAAGGCGCCGCCGGCGTCGATCTCGGGCAGCTGGGCGGGGTCGCCGACCAGGACCACCTTGGCCTGCTGCTCTGTGGCCCGGCACAGCAGCTGGTGCAAGGCTCGGGTGCCGACCATGCTGGCTTCGTCGACGACGATCACCGACCCGGCCGCCAGCCGCCCCTCCGGCCGGTCGAGGTCGGCCAGGAGGCGGGCCAGGGTGACCGAGGCGATGGCGGAGCCGGCCTGGAGCTCGGCCGCGGCCCGGGCGGCCACCGCCGCGCCGACCACGGTGATCCCCGAGGATTGCCAGGCGTGGCGGGCGGCGTCGAGCGCGAACGTCTTGCCTGCCCCAGCCCTACCTACTACTACCTGCACCCCGGCTTGGCCCCAACACAGGGTTTCGACCAGGTCGACCTGCTCACGCGACAGCTGCGGCCGAGCCCGGAGGGCGTCGGCCACCGCCACCGCCTCGGCCACCCCGGCGCCCAGGTGCGTGCTGTTCCGGGCCCGGGCCGCGATGTCGGCTTCGACGGCCAGCAACTCCACCGTCGTCCACCGCGCCGCCATCCCGGTGGTGGCCTCGGTGTCGTCTCCCAGCCCCACCATGCTGTCGCCGGCCACCAGCCGGGCGGCCAACACCCGCAGCTGGTCGACGGTGGCGCCATCAGGGTGGCCCTCGGCCAGCGCCCGGTAGACGTCGCGGCGGTCGAACGTCGAGGATCGGGCCGTCAACCCGTCAGGCGAGCCCAACCGGTCCAAGAGCCTTCCCGTGCGCTCAGCGCCAAGTCCGGCCACACGGGGCGGGCCGACCACACCGGAGAGATCGATGGCGGCGTCGGCGGCGACATGCTGCCAGCGGTCGGCCAACCCGACTCCATTGACCGATGGCTTGGCCGGGCGCGTGTCGACCGCCGCCACCCGGGCCGCGTTCGCCGATGACAGGCCCCGCTGTTGGAGGCTGGCGGTGATCTGCGCCCGGCGGGTCGAGAACCGCTCGATGCTGTCGCGCCCGACGCCGGACAGGTCGGCTTGGCCGTTGCGCACCGGCCCCCACCGCACCCCCAGGCTGGCGGTCAGCTCGGCACGCAGCCGGGCCTGGTAGAGGTATCCGGCGGTGCGGGCGTGGCGGTAGACGGACCGACTGTCAGGCGCCGACCACCGCCCTTCTCGGTCGGCGACCAGGTTGGCCACCACCACATGGGTATGCAACTGCGGGTCACCCGCCCGAGACGCCCGATGCCCGAACGCCGCGGCCACCAGCCCCCGGGTGCGGACACGCTGGCGGCCGTTACGGCCCCGCCGCGCCCACAGCCCATCGGACTCGATGTAGCCGAGTGCGTCAGCCACCGCCGCCTCATGGGCGTAGGCCACCGCCGCCCGCACCACCGGGTCCGGATGCAGCGCACCGAGCACGCTCACCGACTTCGGGGCCGACAGCGTCAGATCCAAGCCGGCCAGGCGCCCATCACCACCGGCCACCAGCCGCTTCCCGCTACGGGGATCACAGCCGTCCAGCAGTCGGGCGAACGCGGTGTCGTCCACCTCTCCGTCCAGGTCGAGCAGCCCGACCCCGGCGCCCACCCATCGGCCAGGTGCCTCGCCGGCCCCGAGGTAGTAGTCCTCTGCCCCCCGAGCCACCTGGTTCGTGTAGTAGCCGGCCCCACCAGGACCGACCTTTCCGATCGACAACATGGTTCCTCCGATCTGCCCGAACCCCCCTCGGCTCCCGGCGGGAGCGTCCACGAGGTGGGGCGGCTGTGTCGGGGTCCACGATCCGCTCACCGTCTCGACGCCACCCTCCACGCCGGCCTGACAATCCCCTCGATCCGCAAAAAAGTTCCTGGTCAGGCGACTGTCGGCCTCGACATGCGCCTCGACGGACACCTCGACACACTCGGAAATGGCGCCATCCCGCTTGATCCGACCGAGAATCCGACGGCCGCACCCGGGGCGGCTCGTCGGGCTCTGGGCCCCGGCGCGGCGTTCGCCGCACCAGGGGTGCCGGCGGTCGGGCGGCCTTGGGCCCGCCGGGTATGCCATCATCGATAGCTGTCCTGTCAGCGTTCTGCCCTGCTGGGGGTGGCGGCCCTGCGTCTCGATTACCGACCTGTTCGCAAATGCGCCGGCTGGGCCGCCGCCGCGATGGCCATCACTGGCGCCGTCTTGGCCGTGCTGGTGGCGTTCGCCCAGACCGGCGTCGCCGTCGGATCGACGGCTGATATGCCAGCTGACAGCGCCCAGGTCCTGCCCGCAGCCCCGTCCGGCTTCGCCGTCCCCGCCGACGGACGCCTGCGCGCTGACGGTTTTGTGGCCACGGTCGAGGGGGTGGCCACCGGGACGGCCACCGCCGGGCTGCGAGCCGTGACCGGCCAGCGGTTGTGGGCATGGGGAGTCAGCGTCGCCGCCGGGCCGCCCGCGTTGGGCGGCAACCCGGTCACCGTGGCCATGACCGTCACCGCCGCAACGGTCACCGTCCCCGTCTCGCTTCCCTCCCCGGCTGCCAGCTCAGGGACGTTGTGGTTCGTGGCGTCGCTGCCGGCGGCCGCCCCCGACGTGTCGATCACCCTCGCCGCCGATGAGAGCTCAGCGGTGTTCTCGCTGTCAAAGATGGCCCGCGCCGACCCCCAACCCACCGCCAGCTACCGCGACCAGACCTCCTGGCAGACAACAGTCACCGACAACCAGACGGTGACGTTGCCGGTCAGCTACGCCGACGCCAACGGGTCTCCTTATCCCGCCGACCCCGAACCGATCAGCTACACCGGCGCCACCCTGGCCTACTGGGCCCCCGACACCCCCGGCCACACCGCCACCGCCGTCGAGCGCGCCTGGCTGGTCGTCCACCTCTCCACCACCCAAAACGACGACGACCACGCCGTCTACGCCAACGACGTCACCCTCCCCGCCTCCGCGCTCAACCTGACCGTCCCCGGCCAGCCGGCCATCACCGTCACCGACTTCCCGGGACCACCGATCAGCCCGACCAGCAGCGCGTCGATCTACCCCGACATCTTCGGCGCCGACACCTACGCCTTCGACGTCCCCGCCGACCTCACCACCGCCACCCTGACCGTCACCCCCGGCGCCTTCGCCGCCGACAGCAGCAGCACCCTCGGCACCGCTACCGTCACCGGCACCGCCACCTTCAACCTCGCTCTCCCACCACCTACCCCCACCACCCCGCCGACCGGCGCCTCCACCCAACCCGGGCAGCTCAGCTCGGCGCTGATCCCCCCGGTCCAGCGCGTCGGGTCGGGCGGAGCCACCGCCGCCCGATCGGGCGGGCACGGATCGAGCAGTCTCGACCCGCTGCTTGTCGTCATCGGGTTGGCGGTGGTCGCCCTGGCCGCGGGTGCGGTCATCGCCCGCCGCCGCCTCAAACCCACCCCGACTGTGGCCGCCTCCGTCACCATGCCCGTCTTCGAGACGTCAGGGCCCGGCGCGGCCTGGCCATCTGCCGCGGCGGCCTGGCCACCGACCGCAGCCACCCCGCCGGCCCCGCCCGGACCGGTGGACGCCCCGCCGCCCTCGGCCCCGGCCGGGCAGGCGGAGACGACCAGCCCGCCCCCGTCGCACCAGCCCGCCACGCCCCCCGACTGGGCCACTGGCAGCGGCCCGGCGACATTGGTGCTGCCCGACCCGGCGCCGCCCGTATTGGGTGATCCGTCGCTGCGCGCCCTCGGATCGATCCGTCTGGCCGGCTGGGGCGACCTGCCGGCGCGCGGCTCGCTCAACGATCTGGCCGTGTTCCTCGCCGCCCACTCGGCGGGCCCGCTGCTGTCGGACACCATCCGGGCCCGCCTGGCCGGCGACGGCGGCTCCGAGCTGAGCGAGAAAACCCTCCACACCTACATCTACCGGCTCCGCCGCCAGCTGGGCGACGCCCGCCTGGAGAGCACCCGGGACGGCTACCAGCTCCACGGCGTCGCCTACGACCTGGCCGTCTTCGCGACCTTATGCGCGCAGGCCACCGACCAGACCGACCTCGACGCCATCGTCAGCTACTCCTCGGCACTGGCCCTCGTCACCGGCACCCCCTACGACACCGCCATCGACTACCCGTGGCTGCGAGACGAAGGACTGGTCGCCACCGCCGAAGACACCATCGCCGACGCCGGCCGCCGCCTCGACGAGCGGGCCACCCCACTCGGCTGTCACGAACGGGTCCTGTGGGGCTACCACCAGGCGCTGCTGGCCAGCCCCATCGACCAGACCCTCGCCGCCCGGGCCCTCACCGCCGCGTCTCGCCAGAAGATCCCCGGCGGACTCGACCGCGAATGGCAGACCACCCTCGCCCGCCTCGCGGCCAGAAAGGTCGAGCCCGCCGCCGACCTCGCCGCGCACTACCAGCAGCTCACGACAGCCCAGCGGCCACCCTCCTGACCTCACAACCGTCTCGACGGCAGCCTCGATCGCGGTCTCGACGTGATTGTCACCGCCCCGCCGGCCGGCCCGTTTTCGGGTCCTGTGCGTTACCCTGGCAACCGTGAGCACCATCGATTTCGACCACCCACCCGACGGTGTGGTCGTCCTCGCCGACCCCGATGACACCGAACACCTCGGGACACGCGCATGGGTGCAAGCCGTACGACGAGACGTTCCCCGCCAGCTGCGCCACCCCGTAGCCCACTACCTGGCCGAGGCCAGGGAACCCGGCGAGTCCTGACAACACCCGCGGTCGTCTCGACGCCTCCGCCGCCGTGGAGATCGCCCTGTGGACCGACGACGGGAGCGCCCTGGCCGCTCATGTGCTCGACGCCGACGCCGACGCCGACGCCGACGATGTCGCCGTCCCCGACCACTTCCATCTCGAGGGCGCAGCCGCCTTGCGCCGACTCGAGGTACACGGCGAGATCCTCAACCGCCAGGCCGAAGCAGTCTTCGCGCAGTTCCGGGCGTTACGCGTCCGTCGCGTCGACACCAGACCGCTGCTCGACCAAGCCTGGACCCTCCGCCACAACCTGACCGTGGCCGACGCCCTCTACGTGGTGCTGGCTCGACGCCTCGGCGTCAGTCTGGTCAGCGGCGACCGCCGGATGGCCCGAGCGCCCGGCCTCGACATCGAAGTGCTCGGCCCCACCCGCCGGCCCCCACACTGACCACGCCGTCACGAAGCCCCGCTGCGGGTGCACCACCCGTCCGGGCGTCCGTCGAAGCCGCCAAGCCCAGAGGCGACCAGCGACCGCCTGGCGGTGGTCGCAATCCCAGTATGGGCTGACGTCCAGGACCTCCCGGGTGTCAAGGAGCTGCGCCATGAGGGCCACCCCGCCAAGGCGGGGACCCCGACCCTCATGACGGTCTCCTTGACACCCGGCCCCTACGGCCGCAGCAGAAGCTCACCGGACCACGCGCCACCCCGGTGGTGCTCTCCAGCGTCGAGACACGAGCGCTATGCCAGGCGGCACACAATGGCATCAAAATGCCGGGCCCGGCATTTAGATGGGGCCGGTCTCGCATTGTGGGTGGTGGTGGTCTCCGCATCCCGAGCTCTGCGTACATGTGGCTTGGTGTCGGAGAGGGCCCTCATCGTTCGACAGGCTGTTTTGTAGTCCGGGCGTTGGACAAGGAAGGCACCTCTGGCTGAAGAATGCCGACGGCCGGACCACCTCGGAGTAGCCGATGACAAGGGTGATGACGCCGCCGAAGCAGCGCCGTCTGCTTGATCCCCGGGGAGACCTGGCCGAGCCGGTCCGATCAGGTCGATCTTGATGTTCACCGTCACGGACCAGGTGAGGCCCAGGTTTGACTCCGAGGAACGCGTTGGCAGCGATCACTCATACCGAGGCGATGCCATAGGCGAGCATGAACGGGACAGGGACCCGACGATCCAGCCGGCGATTCAGCCGGGAGCGGCGGGTGTGGTGGCGACGGGATTTCGACGCGCACCCGGACGCCGAGATAATCCCCAGCTTGCCTGGCCCCGGTGACATCCAGGGCCCGTTAGGCCTTTGGTCGTGGCTGTCGCCTCTGGCTTTGTGCGCGTCGTAGTGCGCCTTGGCGCCCGGCGAGGCGGTGACAGCACAGGACACCGTCCGTTGCGACCATCGCTTGAGACCGCCCAGCGTCTACAACACCGCCCGTTGCAACCATCGCTTCATACCGCCCAGCGTACTTGTCTACCGCGTTGATGTAGGGCGGGCCGGGTGGTCGTGGTCGCAGGGACGCGGGCCCGGCAGGCGTCGTGTGGCGGCGGCGGTCCTTGTCGGGCGGGGTCGGCTGAGCCGATGCTGGCGGGAATCAGCCGAGGAGGATGGCGAGGCCGGGGTCGGGGCCGCGGGCCCGCGCTGCGAGGTAGTCGACGGCGTCGATGCCGTGTTTGGTCGCAGTGGCGAGCACGCTGGTGATGACGCCTTGGGTGGCCGCTCCGGCCCAGGTGCGGTTCCCGCCGAAGGTCTTCCGGTTCACGACGCAGGGCCGCACCGCCTGTTCGCCCCGGAAGTTGGTGGCCGGGATGCCCTCGATGGCGAGGAACGTGAAGAGGGCGTCGGCCTGGTTGGCCAGGTGCTTTAGGAGACGCCGGTTGGCGTCGTCGCCCACGTCTCGGGCGCAGAGGGCGTCGAGACGACAGCGAAGCTCGACTGCTGCTGGGGTCCGTTCGGCGGCGGGAAGGTCTCGGGCGGCCAGGGCGTCGGTGAGGATCGATTTGGCGGCGGCGGGGATCTTGGCGTCGGCTTTGGGAAGGATGGCTTCGAGCTCATGGCACCGGCGTAGAAGATGCGCGGTGCAGCTTTGATGGGTAGCCGCTTCGTAGTGGTTGTAGACGACGTAGCCGTCGCGGACCAACATGCCGCCGTAGTCGGCGTCGATCACCTGAGTGGCCTGGTCGAAGCCGCGCCCGTCGGCCACCCAGCACAAGGTGAGCTCGTCGTTGGCGGCCACCCACAGCCACTTCCCGTTCCCCCCGACCCGCCACCCCGACTCGTCCATGGTGATCGTCGTGGACCGGTTCGCCCGGGCCACCAACTCGGCATGCACCGCCACCAGGTCGCTGCACGCGGCGCGGGCCGAGGACCGACAGATCGCCCCCGCCGCCACGTCGATCCCGAGCCGGGCCAACACCTGGGCGACCCGACCGAAACTCAAGCCCAGCTCGTAGTGCAACCACGACGCAATCGCCTTGGCCACCGGGCCGATCTGTGATCCCGCCGCCCCCAGCGCACCGGAGGTCTGCTCGGGATGAGCGCCCTGCAGGCGCCGCCCGCAATCACTGCAGTGGCCGACCGCCACGTTGAACCGGGTGGTGACCGCCCGGGGCTCGGGCACATCGACCTGCCACTGGGCTTCGTCACGGTCATGGCAGACCAGGCCACCACAATCCGGGCAGCACCCCAGCAGCGGCGCGTCGAGCTCGCGGTCGGGAGGACCGGGCGGCACCGATCGGTGCCCGTGACGGCCATGCCCCTCACCCCGCTTGCGACCCGAACGCTTCGGTGTCGCCTTCGGGTTCCCCTTCGAGAACGGCGCCGACGGACGCTTCTGCCCACTCCGGGCGTCCTCCAAGGACCGTTCCGGCTCGGCGATCCGATCGATCTGATCGATCTGATCGATGATCACCGAATCCTTCCGCCGGTTCTGCTCCGCCAACCACTCGACCCTGGACTCCAACTTGGCCAGTGCTGCCGCCTGGCGGCCACGACCGCCTCCAACTCGGCGCCCCTCGCATCCCGATTGTCTCCTGCACGCGCCACGACCAAAACCGATCACTCGGCTCCACCCGCCACTGCGTACCTCACCCGCCCCCCGCAGGTGGTGGACCCCGGTAACAAGTACCGCCCAGCGTCTACGAGTCCTCGCGTCCTGACCAGACCAACTGAAAAGATCGGCAGCTTCCAGGACACATAGGGAGTGATGGCCAGCGGAGCTGGGCCATCAACAGTCAAAGATGAACCCTGGCTTAGCTAGTCAGGTGCACAATGATAATGCTGCCGAAACGACACAAGACCCTGGGAGCAGAAAGTTATGAATATCCGAGGAAGACTAGCAGCGATTTGTCTTACTACCGTAGCGGTAAGCGTACCGGGCGGGTTTGCCCTCGCCGGACAAGCAAGTGCAGCATATCAAACGCTTTACTACAATTTCACTGGCTCGGGTGGAGCGACCGGCGGAGGCCGGCTCGGAGTCGGCAACAATCCCTACAACTACCCCCAAGCAGCGATCGATACGCCAGCGTTCGGGTACAACCAATGTTTCGCCACCGTAGCGACCATTAACTGGGGTAACAACCAGACAACTTTTAGCCCCCAGGGCGGCGCTAACGCACTTGCCTATGGCGCGCAAGGATCGCCCGCCAACTACGGACTCTTTCAGGCATGTCCGGCTGTCTACAACTGCAGTGGAGACATTGGACCCTTCTACCCCTGAGCTGCCACTAACGCCTAGGCCTACTACCTCTCCTCACCTTGCTGCTGGGTTTCATGCTCGCGGGCCCAGAGGCGCAAGCCTGGACCCGCCAATGCGCCAGAAACAAGCTGGCCAGAAGATTGAGGTGCGGACCTGTTGAGAGGATCTTATGCTGGAATGAGGTTGCGCCCTTCATCACGTTCGGTTCTAGCCTTGATGGCCCTAATAGTAGCTGGTATTGTTACGTTTGTAGCCGTCGTTTCGTGTGACCACAGATCAGGGGTATTACAATCTGAGACTCTTCAATCGCTGGCCTGCGGAGGTCATCGGACTCATAGGGTGATACTACAGATAAAAGCTCCTCCGATTTGTATTGCACGGACTGGGCAGGTGCCGTATGTAAATTATCATTTATATGTTTCAGGACGAATAGCCCGGTCTTATGAGAACACGGAATGCTCTTGGCCAAATGTTCGTGCCGATCTGTTTCCTATTACTTATCGACTGCCCCACTCTACGGAATCAATAGTCTGGGGAGAAATCAATGCGCAGGTGACGCAGGTGATGGGAACTCTCACATCGGGCCAAAAGATGACGGCGCCGGTGTACCGCCTAGATCGATCCTCCGGCGAGGGAATTTTTGCAGTGATGATTCTTGCTGGCGGAACGCTGGTAGGTTCAGGTCTGCAGATGAAGAGCGAGCATCCTTTTAAGTTTCCTCACCCTGTGAGTGTTAGTGCTTGCTCTACTCAAGCAGGACGTACGCCGCATTCAGATCCCTAGCTCAGATGTCACGGGTTAGGATCGGGGTCGTCTTCTGGCGTATTTGCACGAACTTTGCGCGCCAGAGAGGTAAGTGTTCAGGTCCCCTGCGGGTTCAAGCTGTTTGAGCGGGCGGTGTCCATGTGTGGCCCGTGAAGAGTTGGCGGAGCACGTCGAGTCGGTTCATCGCGTGGGCGGCGGCAGTTTGCAGGTAGGAGCGGATGGTGTCGAACGCGGCAGCGGTTTGTGCGGATCGGAAGGTCCCACTGACTTTGTTGTGGCTTAACCATCCTCAGCGATCTCTCTGCAAGGTTGTTCGTGAACGGCACGGCGTTTTCGTCGACGAAACGCAGGACCTGGTCGATGTCTCGGTCCAAGCGGACCGCAAGGTTCCACGCAGCGCGCTGATCGACGCTCCAGCCGCTGATGTGTCGTCGCCTCGGTGGCGGTCCCGGTGGAAGAAGGCTGTAGGCATGGGTGAGAATTTGGCGGTATTGGGTCTCGATGTGATCGGCGTCGACGGCCGAGAGGTTGGTGTGGCCGGCGTGGAGCGCTTTCTCGGCGAGAGTTTTCGCTTCGAGGAGCAGGTCGATCATCTCGGTCGTCCACCCTGTGTAGGCGGGGGTGTCGCCGACGGG
The DNA here is from genome assembly GCA_965276635.1 of Acidimicrobiales bacterium. Taxonomy (GTDB): domain Bacteria; phylum Actinomycetota; class Acidimicrobiia; order Acidimicrobiales; family Palsa-688; genus CBDIBC01. Next base: position 1,756,443 of record CBDIBC010000005.1, read on the forward strand.
ATGGAGGTGACGGATCAGATGGGCGCAGCATTGCGCATGGGCAGCTTTGTCCATGTGGTCGTAGGTGGTGAGTCCGTCATGCATGACGGTGCCGGTGAAGTTGGGCAGGATCCCGATGTCGTCGAGGGCCTCGACCCCTCGTCGGGATGCACGACAAGCAGGGTGAGCAGGCCGGTGGTGAGGGTATGCGCCCACTGTCTTGTGACGCCGATTCGGGTGCCGGTCTCGTCTGCGCACACGACCGGCTCGGCGCCGAGACGGTCCTTGAGGTCGTCGATGAACGGGGCCAGCTTGTTGGCCGCTTCAAGTTGGATGGCGCACAGCCAGCCGGTCAACACGGGGGCATCCACCAGATCGGCGAGCAACTCGGCGGCGCGTTCCACCGGCAGATGCTGACGGTCCATCAAGTAGATGGCCAAGGCACGGACCTCAGGTCCCCAATACAGCGGCGCCCGGGCCGCCTTCGGAAACGTGCCGGCGGTGATCTTCCCGCACCCACACTGCCGTTTCTCGGCGACATGGTCGGTGACGGTCACGGTGACAGGGGCGACATCGATGACCTGGCGGACCTCGGTGCCGACCACCGTCGCCGCGCCAAGATCGGCGCCGCACCCGCCGCAACAGACCGGCACGTGTTGCTCGGTGACCTCCGGCCAGGTAAGAGCCGCCAGCACCAGGCTGCTTGCCCTGCTTACGGCCCGCCTCCCGCGCCGCTGCCCGACGCGCCGCCCTGGACTGGCGGGCGCCTACAGGGACAGAGCTCGGAGGCTTCGACGAGTTGTCCGAGTTCCGTCCCAACTCAGCTTCCAGCCGCGATCCGGTCTCGCAACACGGCGATCTCTGCGACCAGCCGTTTACGAGCCAACGATTCCACCAACTGATCGGCCAACGATCCATCCGACACATCCCAACCATCGAACTTATCGCGCGCTCCGTGGCGGACGTACACCGCTCTTCGCGCGACTCACACCTGAATGGCTACCCTGAGAGGGGGACATGGTTATAATGCAGGTAACGAGCGGCAGCGCATAACCCGCCACTGAAGTCGAGTCAGTAGTTGTGCATGCCCGATCGACTGCCTCCACCCACCGCAAAAAGGACAATGAGCAATCTTCCGTCTCGGTCATTTGTTGCACGAGTGGGATGCCTCGATGGGCCCAGGCTGGCGACCGCTATGTGTTGCGGCCTCGTTGCGGTCCTGGCGATCGTACCAGCCGTGCTTGCTCATTCTAGCGTAAATTACGATTCGTCCCTTTACCTCAGGACTCCAACCTTATGGTCGGGACGCTTACCACTGGTGCCATCAATCTACTGGGCCCTTGACGACAACCTGCACGCTATTGGCATCTTTCAGGCCTTGTTCGGCGGGGTGTGCTGGTCGACGCTTATATGGGAGACATCGCACGCTCAACTGAGGTCTCTCCGGATTGTAGTGATGGGCGGTGTGACTTGGATCGCATGCTCTACCTACGTCGTCAACTGGTATCCTGCGATTCTTAGCGAGTCACTCTCAGTATCGTTGCTGGCGCTGGCCATTGCCCTAGGCGCCCGGTGGCAGCGGAATGGACGGGGACTTCGGATAATCCTGGCTATCTGTTGCCTTTTGGCGTTGGCCCGCTCGACAAGTGCCTATACGCTCCTTTTCACAGGAGCAGTACTGCTTATCTACTCTGCGACGAGAAATCGGCGCCAATTGCTAAAGGCGTCCCTACTAATTGCGGCGGCGCTGTCAGCCACAATAATGTCAGCGAGTGGAAACTTGTGGCAGCAACCCTTTCTCCACTCGCTGAGCGAGCGCATACTCCCCGACCCTGCTTTCACCGCCTGGTTCGGGAATCATGGGATGCCCATCACTGATGGCCTCCAACGGCTTACCGGTCCATATTCAGTGTCGACCGACTACTCGTACTATCACGCCCCAAGTTTGGCATCGTTTCGACACTGGATGAATCATTCGGGCAAACATGCGTTTCTCCTCTTCATGGTGACTCACCCGGTCTCGATTCTCCGTGGTACCTTCGGAATGCACGAGGAACTCGGCCCTAAACTGATTACGTACTACGGGGGCGGCATGCGTAGGCCGTGGCTCCCGCTCGGCCTCGGGAATCTGCTGTTGTCATATCGACAAGTCACTTTGATCGTGTTGGTCGGTATAGACATAGCCGTGATGCCATTTGTTTGGATCCGGCGAGGCTGGACAAGAGCGGCCGCTCTATGGATTGGAATTGCAGCCTTTGGGGTGATGACGCTCGTTCTCGACTGGGCGGGAGACTCATGGGAGGTTGGGCGGCATTCAGTTGAAGGGACTCTCTGCATAGCGCTTGCGGGTTTGATGTTCCTGAACTCCTTGACGTCTCCCACGAGACCCGGGGGTGCGGGTTTCTCCCGGCGGAACAACCCGCTCGCACATAGACACCGCATTTCGGTGTACGACGAAGAAGCGCTTGATTTCGGTCGCATTCGGACTGCTCTTCGGGTCAGCCGAGGAGGATTGCGAGCCCGGAGTCGCGTGTCCCGACTTGGCGAACGAGGTAGTCGGTTGCGTGTTGGTGGACGGTGCGGATGACGCTGGTGATCCGCCATCGGGTTCTCGCTACTCGCCAAGTGTGGTTGCCGTGCCAACCCTTGCGGTTGACCACGGGGGGACGGATCCCGTTCGGCCCGCCAGTTCGCTGCGCCCAGGTTGGGTCGTCGGAGGCGCGGTGAGGAACGTGAAGAGGTCGGGCCTGGTGGTTTAGGTGCTTGAGTAGTGCCCGGTTGGCGTCACGGTCGGCCGGTCGAGTGCAAAGGTTGTTGACCCACAGGGCGAGCTCGACGCTGGGCGGGCTCGACTGAGGTTCCCCCGGTTCGTCGGACACCTACCTTGAGGGCGTGAGCCCGCAGTGGAGTGTCAGTGCCATCAGCCAGTAATCGGCGCCCGAGATGCAGGTCCACTGAGGAATTCAGGGCCGAGGTGGAGGTGTGTGTGTGGGTGGGTGTCCCCATGTTCTTGTCAAGCCCTCAGAGGCGTTGGTCGTCTGATTTGTTGAGAAGGCCTGTGGCCCATGTGCGGAAGTCGCCGAGAGCTCCAGCGAGAGCCTCTCCAGTGGCAGCTCCGGGCGGTGCCCAGGGTTCGGTCCGAAGTTCGTGCTCGCTGTCGATGGCGGCGACGTACCACTCGAAGGCCTCGATCGTGTCGGGGTCGTGGATGTCGGCGGCTCCCAGCAGGCCGCGCAAGTTCTCGATGAGGTTCCCGAGATCGAGGCGGCCGGCGTTGTAGCTGTCGAGTTGATCGAGCATCTGTGTCCAAATAGCGCGCTGATGGTCCTGCATCACGCCGCCCTTGCGAGCTCGATGACTCGATGACCGGGCTGGTAGGGCTGGCGGGTGGCGAGCATCGCCAGGATGACGTTGCAGCGCCGCCGGGCGAGGCAGATGACCGCAGCGTTGTGCCGTTTGCCCTCGGCCCGTTTCCGGTCGTAGAACGCCTTGGAGTCCGGCGATCGCAGGGAGGCGAACGCGGCGAGGAACATAACGTTCTTCAACCGGTGATTGCCTCGCCGGCTCTTGGTCTCCCCGTTGATCGACTTGCCCGACTGGCGGGTCACCGGGGCGAGCCCGGCGTAGGAGGCCAGCCGGTCACCCGAGGCGAAGCGGGACCCGTCACCGATCTCGGCCAAGATCCTCGCCCCGGTCCGCGGACCGATCCCCGGCAGGGTCTGGAGTAGCTGGCCGAAAGGGTGAGCGACAAAGACCTCCTCGATCTCGCCCGCGAGTGCATCGCGGCGGGCGTAGATACGGTCGAGCTCGCCGGCCAGCTCGGCGATCACCCGCCCGATCGTCTCCTCGGCGGGCACAGCCAGCGACTGGGCGTCCAGCGTGGCCATCACGGCGTCGGTGACCTTGGTCGCCAGGCGCGGTGAGCGAGCCTTCACGGCCCGGGCGACCCGGGCCTGCCCAGCGGTGCGCAGGGCGCTCAGCGTCGGGTACTTGGCCAAAAGGTCCCGGACCCCGGCGTGGCCCAATCGGGAGCCCAGCGCCCGTTCCAGGGCCGGCGAGACGCTCGCGGAGCGCACCGTGGCCGCCACCATGCGAGCGCGGGGGCTGTCCCGTGCCGCTTTGGGCGCCGCTCCCCGGGCATTCGGGCGCTACGAGGCGTCACGGCCCAACGAGCGATGGATCACCGACGTCCTCGTCGGTCCGTTCGTCCCCGATCCCCGAGCCGTCGGCTCGCGCAGGGCCCGGCTGTTTCTGATCGTCGACGACCACTCCCGGCTGTTGGTCCATGGCCGCTGGGTCAACGAGAGAACACCCGGGCTGGCCAAGACGTGCTCCGAGCCGCCATCGAACGAAGGGGACTGCCGAGGCCCTCTACGCCCTACGCGGATAACGGCGCCCCATTCGCCAATGCCGCCTTGGAGCGGACCTGCGCAGTGCTCAGCGTGCGCCTCATCCACTCCAAGCCCTACTCGCCTCAAGGCCGGGGAAAGCAGGAACGACTGAACCGCTACATCCGCGACCGGTTCTTGACCGAGGCCGAGGCGAGAGGCATCGCCAGTCTCGACGAGCTCAATGACACGTTCATGGCCTGGGCCGAGCAAGGTCGCCAACACCCGGGTCCACGCCGAGACCGACCAGAGCCTCCTCGCCCGGTTCTCAGCCGGTGGGGCGCCGCGGGCCGCGGAGCGCGCCGCGATGGCCGACGCCTTCAGATGGTCAGCGAATCCGCAAGGTGACCGCCACAGCCACGGTGTCGCTCGCAGGAAACCGCTACACCGTCGACCCCGCCCTCGTCGGCCGTCGAGTCGAGCTGCGATACGACCCTGAAGACCTCACCCGCCTCGACGTCGTCATCGAACGGGCAGCCCGCCGCCGTCGGCCGACACCCGGCGCCCGTGCGATGGTCAACACCCCCCGACGCCGAACCATCCTCGCTCAAACCCGCCGAAGCATGACCATTCAAATCAGCCGGCAACAGTCCCGAGCCCGGCGCCACGCCACGACGTGACTCGAATGCAGGACCTACTGTCGGGCGCTCAACGAACGAAGCGACCGAGTTCATCCCCTCCTGTCGGTGGCCCCTCACTTTCCAACTCGGCGGGGCCGCAGGCGCTTACCGGTTTATGCGCCGGCTAGCTGTGCCGCCCTCCTCCCCGAGGACATCAGTGTGGTTCCCTGGAGGCATGAATCAACACCACGCGCCTGCACCTTTCGAACCCCAGGAGCGGAGTACTGGCCTGAACCTAGGCAGATGGATGGGTTCCGCCAGCCCCAAAACGTGGCTCGGGCCGGCTGCCTACATACTCACCTGTTTGGTCGGCTCGTGGCTCCTATATCGTCCTCTTAGTCTAGTCGATGAGGGCCATCTGCCGACTTGTGCTTGCGGCGATATAGTCAATCAAGTCTGGTTCATTGAACTTGCTCACTATTCCGTATTTCACGGGCACTTCGCTTTTCTTACCACGAAGATAGACTACCCAACGGGCATCAACATTCTAGATAACGCAAGCCTGCCATTGTTGGGAATAGTAATGGCACCAATAACGAATCTAGTAGGTCCCGTTGGATCCTATGTTGTCCTCCTGCGCCTCAGCTTTGTTCTGTCTGCGGTGTCGGCCTTCTTCGTGCTCCGTCGCCTTACTAGCTCCGGTCCTGCTGCTGCTGCGGGCGGGATTCTCTATGGATTTTTCTCCATACATGACGCATCAGGCGGCGAGCCACATGTTTTTGACCTTTGTTCCGTTGCCGCCTATAATACTGTATCTAGTTTATAGATGCTTTATCGGTACGTCTAACAAGAGTACTTTTAGGACTGGACTCATAATAGGTTGTCTCTTAGCGGTTCAGTACTTTATCTGTAGTGAAATCGCCCTAACCACTCTCTTCGTCGCTCTTGCGACTCTTGTTGCGTTAAGCGTGAGAGCGCTTAGGCAAGAGGCGGCCCGCCGTCGAGTCGGGATCGGACTTCGTCTAGCTGGCGGAGCAGCCCTAGTTGGCGTCCCACTGTTGGCGTACCCTGCATGGTACGCCATTGCCGGGCCACAACATGTCGGTGGGCCTACCCAGTCGGTGACCGCGCCCGGTATTGATGTATTATCTACTTTGTTGCCTGTTAATAGGCAGCTATTAGCTGGCGTGTGGCCGGGATGGCAAACAGCGCCCGTCTCTCTATTGGGCAACACCGCTTTCCTCGGTATCCTGCTTATTGCCGTAGTGGGATACACGATTGCTTGCCACTGGGATTTGATGATCGTCCGTTGCGCTGCCGTTGCAGGCGCAGCGGCTTGGATTCTTGCGCTTGGTCCGCGACTGGTAATTCACAATCACGTAACTTCAATTCCACTACCGTTTGCAGTTGTGACGCATATACCAATTCTGCAGGATATTGTACCCAGTCGTTTGACTTTATATGTTGACATGATGGCCGCAGTGCTGCTGGCTGTTGGTGTAAGCGGAGTTTGTCACAAGAAGGCGGTGTGGTCTAATTGCTGGGGACTGGTCGTGGCCGCATGTGGCCTAGCTCTCGTCATGCCAACGATGGGTTATTCAGTGGTTAGCCTCGGTGAGGCCACGTATTTTGCTAGATCCAATTTAGGTCAGAACATTCCGCAGAGTGGAGTTGTGCTTACTTATCCGTACCCCGTATTTCCCGAAGATCAGGGAATGCTATGGCAAGCTGTCGGCGGCATGAAGTTCTCCCTTCTCGGAGGCTACGTCGTACGGCCGCTAGGTCGCCACGGACAGACTAAGGCCCCTCCTTTGCTGGCCCCGACTGCCGTGCCCGAGCTGCTCCTAGATGCCTGGCCCGAGATGCAGGTTCAAGGAAGTAGCCGTCCCCATTTTAGCAATGCGCGTTCTCAGCTTCCAGCCTTTGTACGTCATTACCACATTTCAGCGATTGTTGTTCAGATGGCCGGCCATGATCCGCTACAGGTTGTGAGCCTAGTTGAAAGTGTTTATGGGAGGCCTGTCGAGGAGGGGAACTTCGATATATGGGCGACGTATCCCCCAAGAGAGACAACACCATGACGTCAGAAACTATTGTGGTGCAGGACACCGTCGGAACGCTCACCCCCAGATCGGCCGCCACCTGGTTACTCGACACTCCTCCGGGCACGCCCAAACGATACGAGACCGAGACGCCAACGCCTGGGCCGACTTCGCCCGACGAGACAGCCGGACCAGCTCGATGAAGCCATGTTCGGGCCGTGCAGGGCGAAGGCTCGAGCTCCAGCCAGTGCGGGTGGATGAGGGCGTGTCGCAGGCCTGCCATGCGCGTCGTGAAGTTCCCCCGGATGGGCGCAGTGTTTTCGGATCAAATCCAATCCCACAGAGCCTCGTCGCCCGCGTTCTCAGCCGACTTCCATCCCCCCGCCATCCCCCGAGCATCCCCCGGCTCAGGAAAATCCCCGTTGTCCCCCGATGTGCCAGAAAGCCTGTGACCTCCGCTTTTGGTATGTCCCGGTACTGCCCGGGACCCTCCGAGCCCCTTCCCAAGCTGAGAACGCGGGTTCGATTCCCGTCGCTCGCTCGAAGAAGTCGTGCTCAGAGCATGTTTCTCGTCCGGTACCCCTGGCGGGTATCGATCGGCGTGCCACAAGCGTGCCACAATGCTGGAGCTTTCAGGGTCGCGTAGTCCGGATGAGGTCCCCGGTCGCCGTGGGAGCCCAGTTGCTCGTGGTCTCGGCGGTGGGGGCTGTAGCCCCCGAGGGGACAGAACGCCGGTTCCGCGCTCGCTCGTCGAGCCCGTCGGGGAGCCGACGCTGCGATTCTGCGCCAGCGCAAGGGAGCAGCGAAGTCGCTCTCGGCGTCGTTATGGTGCCGACAGATGGCACCGTTCGATCTCGGGCAGCTCGAGTCACCAAAGGGGACCAGGCACCAACCTGCAGCGCGAGTGCGTCTCCAATGCCCATCGCCGTCGCCTGAGCTACCAGTCCCGGGCTAGCGTCGGCTTCAGTCTACGCCTCTGGAGAGTGACTTGAGCACTGCGCCGCGGATCTTGAAAGGCGAGGAGATCGATTGGTCGGCAACGACCGCACTTCCCTCCGGTGGCTCGTCCGACACCGCTATCGATCAGAAGTACATCGCCGGTGAGGTGCGCATCGTCACTGAACAGGCAAGGTACCCGCTTAGCAGCGTCCCACAGCTTATAGCAAGCGGCAATTACAATCTCAACCCGGAGTTCCAGCGCCGGCACCGGTGGTCACACGAGAGACAGTCGCGCCTGATTGAGTCCTTCATTATGAATGTCCCCGTTCCGCCGATCTTTCTCTACGAGGACGAGTACTCGCATTACGAGGTAATGGATGGCCTTCAGCGCCTTACTGCCATAACTGATTTCTACGGAGATAAGCTTCAGCTAACGGACCTCGAAGAGTGGCCGGAGCTTAGTGGTCGCACGTACTCAACTCTGCCGGAGCAGATAAGGCGAGGCATCGACCGACGCTACCTGTCTTCGATCATCCTTTTGTACGAAACGGCTCGCGATGATGCGGAGGCGGAGCGCCTTAAGCAACTCGTGTTCGAACGTATCAACAGTGGCGGTGAAGACCTCGCCAAGCAAGAGACCCGTAATGCGCTCTACCCGGGCGCCATGAACTCCCTCTGCATTCGCCTGGCTCGCGACCGCAACTTCTGTCTTATGTGGCGGATACCCGTCGCCACAGCTGACGAGCGCATTGGCGATCCCGCATGGCAGCCTCCCACAGATCTCATGACCAATCCTCTGTACCAGCGAATGGAGGACGCCGAACTCGTGCTACGATTCTTCGCTCACCGCCAACGCAAAAAGCTATGGCGAAGCGGCACGCGGTTAGACGAATACCTCACAAGATACTTGAAATCCGCAAATCGATTCCCAGCTGAGGTATTGGACGAGCTCGCACGGGTCTTCACCGACACCACTGCTTTAGTGCATGATGTCCTCGGTGAGAGAGCCTTTTGGCTATACCGCGATCGTGCAGCAAACAAGGTCTGGGTCGAGCGACCCGTCCTGGTCGCCTACGACTCCGTCATGCACGCCTTCGGCGCTCTGTCGCATCGCTCAGCGGAGATCAGAGCGGCGACCGTCGCCATTCGGGGCCGTCTCGAATTCTTCTACGTCGAGAACTACGAGCTATTTGATGGCCGCAAGACGAACGCGTCTGACATCGCAGCGCGCGATGAAGCGTTTGTAGCCTTTCTCGCTTCTCAGATCTAGCCGCTCGCTGTGGATCCTTCACGACGCCGGTTCTTCGACGAGCTGGGTAGCCTCAGAACTCTTCTTGACATGATCGCTACCGTTGAAGAGGCCTCATCCTTGGATTTGGGAGGCGATCCTGCTGGAGTCCTCGAGATACTCCTCGGGCGACTGAGACCCTTCGCCCAGCCCGCCCGCCTCCACAGGGCGGAGTACGCGATAGCTATCGCGTTTGGCTACGCGGCGTTCGAAAGGTTCATTCGCGACCTTTTGGAGAGCGTGGCGCATGCACTCTCCGAGCCGGTTGCTGCCTACTTGGACCTATCCGAGGACTTCCGCAAGCATCATCTCGCGCTATCCCTGCGTGCGGCCACCGTAGCCGTCGAGCGAAACAACACAACGCCTCCCACTGGCCTGCTTACCACTCTCTTGGGCTGTCTTCATGGCAACGTCCCGTTCTCCGTCAATAAGGAAGTGTTTTCCGAGCACTCGTCCAACTTTCGTTCCGACGTAATTAGGAGTTCGTTCCGGCGCCTTGGCATCCGCTTCCCCGAAGCCGTCCGAAGCACCGAACTCGACGCGCTCGTCGAGAGTGAGTTCGCTGGTCTTTACGCAAGACCTTCTTCCGTAGTGGACGACCTGGCTGACCGCCGAAATGTAGTGGCTCACGGTGGCGAGGTTGACCTCTTGGATCGCAGAACGCTTCGGTCGCTGCTTACCTTCCTCGAGATGTACGCGAACGCGCTATGTGCCTTACTCTTCGAAGGGGTCCTCGAACAGCTCGCACCCAAGATTAGTATGACTATTGGGGAGATCGATCACAGTTGGCAGACGGTAGACGGAGTTCGCTCAATTGGCAGGCTAAGGCCAGTTGGTGGGACAGTCCGTGTAGATGATGTGGTTGTGCTCATGGGAGGAGCCTCGCGCCTGTCCGCTGTGCGCTCTATCGAGTTCGAGCACGAGGCCTTGCTGGAATGCGGCCCCTCTGAGGCGACATTTGGAGTTGATTTCGCCGTCCCAGTGAATAAGGGTGACCGAGTTCTAATCTTCCCGAACCGGGTGATAGAGGCGCTGTCGGCCTACGTTGCACCGGGCTATCTGTCCTGACCAAGAGTCACTCGGGCGTACCGAGTCGGATTGGTTCTGAGGCCTAGCCTAATCTAATCGGCACGTCAAGAGTCGGACGAGTCCGACTCTTGTCGAACTAGTACGCAGCGCTGAGCTACAGCGAATTTTGATAGGCCCGACGAGGACGCCGGAGTCGCGGCTCATTCTGAGGGCGAGTCCCGATCCACGACACAGGACGAGGTCAGCGACTTCGGACAGGGGGTTTGCCGATGTCGTGGCTAGTTCACGTCGGCGACATCCCGCTGCTTTGTGACGCCAAGTAGAGCAAACCACCGATCAGGAGAAGAGCTCCTACTCCAACGAGAACCTGGTTCGGCGTCACTTGGAACTGGAGCTTCATTTCAAGGCTCACTTCGAAGAGGGCTGGCTGCGTCGGCATCATGACGGCGTCGGATGGGACCTGGACTCCGCGGTGTTGGCCGAGCCGGAGAAGGCCAGCCGTGATGGCCGCGGTCGATTCGGCTAGGTTGTTGCGATCGATGCGAACCTGTTCGAGGTCATTGAGCAAGCCCATGGGTTCGGCGGCCAATGCCCGGTCCACCAACGCGATGACTGGCTTGCCGCTCGCTACGGCGGCTCCCGCCTACTGCTGAACGTAGACCGAGTCGTAACCCTCCTCGGTCAGGAGGAGAATGTAGGCATCGGAGTCACGTAAGCGTTCGAGAACTTTGTCGTTCGAATTGGCCCCGGGCTGATGGTCGGCCACCCAGGGCCGGTGCCCAGCGGCTTCAACATGCGCTTGAATCCACCGGACGACGGCCTGGTCCCTGCTGGAGTGGCTGATAAACACGGTGGCCTGGGGACCTGCGGCAGAGGCAAGGCCGACGGGTCGACGATCATCGCTGAGGTCTACCACGAGGGTGTTACCAACAATTGGGGCCAGATGTCGCCAGGGGACGCACAACCTGCCGAGCAGAACGGCAGCGCCATAATCGGCCCCGGCAGGGGTAGCGGGGAACGCAGAACGGCACGTATGGGGCGACCGTAGTGCCGATGCGCTCAAGGATGGCGCGGAGGTTGTCGGCGCCGTCGAACTCGATTGGCAGTGCTGCCACGGCTCGCCCGACCGACGCCGCGTGTCCTTGCCGACCTGCGGGGTCCGTGCACGGATCCCGGTTCGATGCCCGCTCCCAAAGAGGTATGTTGTTGAGCACATAGAGGTGGTAGGGTTGGTTCGTGGAGGTCGTCTACCACCCCTACTTCCTCGAGTGGTTCGAGGAGTTGGTGGACGTTGACTTCGAGGTCGCTGGTGAGATCCAAGCTCTCATCGACGCCGTTGCCTTGCACGGCCGTGACCTTGGTGACCCGGAGTCGCACCCGGTCGTCACGTCACGGTTGGGACTGAGAGCGCTTCGCCGGACACCGCCGACGAGCGTGACGCCCTATGCGCAGGGTCCGCCGGTGATCAGGGTCCTCTACGGGTTCGTAGCTCCGGTCCAAAGGGAAGTGCGGCCGGTGTTGCTGCTCGGAGGCGACAAGACAGCGCTCGGTAACCGTTGGTACCCGACCAACCTCGCCGAAGCTGAGCGGCGGCTCACGGTCTTCGCCGCACGGCAGGGCTGGAGGATCATCAGATGACCAAGCCAGGACTGATGGATACAGGAGGAGATAGGAAGATGACCGACGCTCAGCGGCACCTACCGGTCGATGATCGCCAGACCGACTCGCAGGTCGGCGAGGGCGCAGACTTCGAGGACGTCGCCGCATCCGCAGCTGCGCTGCGGGATCGGATCCTCGCCGACCCAGCGGGCAGGACCGCCTACTCACGTGCGCGCGAAGAGATCGAGCGTCACCAGGCGAGCCTGGCGAAGGTCCGCAAGTTGCGGGCTCTTGCTCAGGCGACGGTCGCTGAGGCGATGGGCATGGACCAAAGCGAGATCTCCCGCCTCGAGCGACGCACCGATCTGTTGCTCTCCACGCTGCGCCGCTTCGTCAACGCGACCGGCGGCGAGCTTCATCTCGTGGCCAGCTACCCCGACGGCGACGTCGAGCTCCTGGTCGGCTCGACCCTGGCGGAGGAGGCCGGTGCCCAACCCTTGCTGGACGCCTGAGCCGTGCCACATTCGTGCCACAACGGTCGGTCAAACCCGGTCGCAGCCGGGCGTGCATGGTCAACCCGAAATGGTGGTTGACCTGCCCTAACGCACGAAACACCTGGTGGGCGAAGGGTGCGACAGCCCCTTCCCAAGCCGAGAACGCACAGAGGGGCAGAGGGCGCCCCTCGCTGGGGCGGAGCGAGCCGCGAAAACGACGGGGCGTAAATGGACAAATCTCGCTGGTCACGAGCCCCCATCTCCGGTGTCGCCGAGCCGCCAGTTCTGACACGGTTCTGACACAAGACGCTGAAAAAGGCCATCAACTGGTGAAAGCAGCTGGAAGACAAAACTGCAGGTCAGACGGGGTGTTGGGGTATCGTCGCAGCTCCCGAAATAGGCGTCAATCGTTCATGCTCTACTACGACATTTAGCCGGCCGGCCTTTGCCCTCAGCGCGCCTCACAGCCAGTCCCTCCGCCTGAACGCCACCGCCAGCCCACGACGGCGGCGGCGAGCAATGCGCCCATGGCGAGGAGACCTCTAGCGGACTGGAAGCCTGGGTATGGGAGGTTCTGGCCGAAGAACCCGGTGATGGCGGCTACAGCACCGAAGATCGCTGCGTACGCAGTGAGCTTCTTCATGACCTTGTTGAGGCGATTGGACTGGACCTGCAGGTTGCTGTCCTGGATGGTGGTGACGAGGTCGCGCAACGACTCGGTCCATTCGGTGACCCGCAGGACGTGGTCGTAGACATCCTGGTAATAGGGGCTGATCTCCTCCCCGGCGAAACCGAGGTCCCGGCGCAGCAAGTGTTTGAGGACCTCGCGCATCGGCAGGCTCACCCGGCGCAGATCCACGAGCGCCTTGCGCATCTGGAACGAGCGCTTCTGCACTGCGAGCGGCTCCGGCTTGTCGTCGAAAAGACGCGCTTCGATCGCCTCGACGGCCTCGTCGAGATCCTGGACGGCAGCGAAGTGGCCGTCGACGACATGGTCGATCAGCCCGTGGAGGAGGAAGCCGACCCCGTGCTTGGACAGATCTTGGTTGGCGTCCCAACGCTCCTCGACACGCCCCATGTCGAAGCCGCCGGACTTCCTGACGGTGATGAGCCAGGTGGGCGACGCGAAGACGGCCAGCTCGCTGCTGGAGAGGACGCCTGTCGAGGGGTCGAGGTGCACCCCGTAGAGGCTCACGAATATGTGGCTGCGGTACCGGTCGACCTTTGGTCGCTGGTGCTCGTGGGTGGCGTCCTCCACGGCCAGGGCGTTCAGGCCGAACTCGTCGGCGAGGAGCAGCAGCTCGGCTTCATCGGGGGATTCGAGGTCCAGCCACACGACAGTGTCGCCCTCGCCCAGGAAGTCACTGATCTCGCTGGCAGGGAGGTCCTCCGCGTGCAGGACGCCGCCGCGGTAGAGCCGGTTGTGGTTCACTACCCGCACGGTAGGCGCCCTCCATCGCCAGTTGCCGTCCCGGTGGTGACACCAGGCATGTGGTGCGAACGATGAGCGGCGGGCGACGGTGGACCGGCCGGCGGCCCGAGTCCCTGCGCCTCGCTCATCGGCCTGGACGGGGCCGGTTGCGAGCAGATAGCCATCGTCTCCGGCTGACCGCCGCTGGCGCTGCCGGCAATCCCAGTGGCTAGCGTCGGACGACGTGTCGTGGCGGGCGGACCTGCAGGTCCTGCGCGAGTGGCGGTACCGGCGCCTGCTCGGTGCCCGGACCGTCTCGCTGCTGGGCTCCGCCATCGCCCCGATCGCCCTGGCCTTCGCCGTCCTTGCGCTCCCGCACGGATCGGCCTCGGAGGTCGGGATCGTGCTGGCCGGCCGTTCCATCGCTCAGGTGTTGTGCGTGCTCGCCGGTGGCGTGCTGGCGGACCGCTTCTCGCGCTACCGGGTCATGGTTGCGTCAGACATGGTGGCGGGCTGCGCCCAGGGTGCGGTGGCGGCCCTCTTTCTGACCCGGAACGTCTCCTTGGGCCCTCTGGTGGCCCTGTCGGCGGTGAACGGCGCCGCCGCCGGTCTGTTCTATCCGGCGTCGAGCGCGATCGTCCCCGAGGTCGTCTCACCGGCGGTGCTGCAGCCGGCGAACGCTTTCATCCGACTGGCTTCGAACGCGTCGACCGTGGTCGGCGCGGTCCTGGCCGGTCTTATCATCGCCGGGTTCGGGAGTGGCTGGGCCATCGCCGCCGACGCCGTGTCGTTCGCGATGTCCGCCGTGCTGCTCGTCGGCCTCGGGGTTCGCAACGAGCGGGCCCGGGCCACGACCAGCATCCTGGCCGACCTCCGCGACGGGTGGAGTGAGTTCAGGTCCCGGACCTGGCTGTGGGTGATCGTCGCCCAGTTCGCGTTCCTGAACGCCTGCTTCTCCGGGGGGATCAACGTGCTCGGCGTCGTCGTGGCCCGGGACCACTACGGAGGGGCCACCGGGTTCTCCGTGCTGCGCGCCCTCCAGGCGATCGGCCTGCTGGTCGGCAGCTTCGTGGCCGTGCGCCTCCGGCCCCGTCGTCCCCTGCTCGGGGCCACGGTCGCCACGTTTGCGTTCGTGCCGCCGCTCCTCTTGCTGGCCGGGGCTGCACCTCTTTGGCTGGTCGCTGCCGCCATGCTCGTCGACGGGCTCTGCACCGACATCTTCGAGGTGCTGTGGTCCACCACCTTGCAGCGTCATGTGCCCCTCGACGTCCTGTCGAGAGTGAGCTCGTACGACGCCCTGGGCTCCTTCGCCCTCGGTCCGGTCGGGATGGCGGCCGCCGGGCCGATCGCCGACGGTCTCGGCGTCGCCGAGACCTTGGCGGCTGCGGGCATCCTGACCGCTGCGGCAACCGCGGCCGCGCTCTCGTCTCGTTCCGTCCGCACCTTGACCGACGGACCGACGCCCCCGGCGCCGGACCCCGACGCGTGAGCCCCAGGGATGGATGGCCGCCGGCAGCTCCCACGGTTCCTCAGGGCCATGCGACGGTGAGCGAGCCGCGACCGAGGAACGCCCCGACGGCGGCAGCGTCCCTCTCGGTCGCGGCGCGCACCGCAGCAGACTGTGGCGCGAAGGCGGCGATGCGTAGGACGTCACGGGTCAGGCTCCAGGTGGCGACCGCTCTCCCGCCGGCCAGCAGCACCGGCCGGAACACGCCGTTCGACGTGACCACCGTCTGGTCGCCGGGCAGCAGCGCGCTGCGGTCCCGCCACCCGTGCAGGATCGGGTCGAAAGGCCCGAGCAGGCGCGGCGACGGCCGGCGCGTCTCCAGGGGTCGACCGGCCAGGTCGACCAGTCCCCCCGGCAGGACCTCGAGCGACCGGTCGATGGCAAGCAGCCCGGCGCGAGCGTCGCGCCGGCCGATCCCGGCCCAGGCCGCCAGGTCTCCGTCGGTGGCCGGGCCGTGGCCGGCCAGGTAGCGCCGGGCCAGCTCGGCCAGGGCCGTGTCCCGGTCTAGGGTCCGGGCCGGGCCGAGCCATTCGGCGACCAGCGCGTAGGCGTGGCCGGTCGGGCCGACCGGACCGCGGACGATCAGCCCGTCGAGGCTGGCCCGCAGCAACAGGTGGACGAGGGCCTGTCCCGTCGTGGGCACACCCGCCCTGTCCAGCCGGGTGCGCAGCTGGTCGCGGTCGAGCGGCCCGTCGTTGCCCAGGCTGCGAGCGATGATGCCGACGCCGCGATCGGCTGCGTGGGGGGACACTCCCGTGTGCGCCAGCCGTCGCTCGTTCGCCGTTCGCAGCTGTGGGTTGGTGAGCGCATGCAGCCACCAGTAGTCCTCGCGGCGGACGAGGTGGAGCGTGCCCCGGTTCAGCCATGTGACTACGAGCGAACGCTCGACGGTGAGGGCCCGCTCCACGTCCGCGACCGTCAGTCCGGTGGACCGCGATCGAACGGCCAGGCGAAAGCCGCGGGGGTCCTGGGCCTGGATGGCCAGGATCCGCTCGACCACCGCCACCGGATCCCTCGCAGCCGGGCCGCTGAGGAGCTGGGCGCCCCACCGTCGGTCGCTTGGGCGGCTCGAGGCCATCACCAACGATCGCAAACTCCCGGGTTCGGGCAAAGATGACCGGTTCGCAGGCGCCGGTCGTGCCCACCTCGGGCTGGTGCAGTGTCGTGCAGCGCGGCTGACGCCACCGTTTCTCTAGGCTCTTCGGTGTGGCCAGCCCCCCTGCTGTCATCGACACCGAGGTCGCCATCGAGGAGCACCGTCGGGAGCTGACGGCCTACTGCTACCGGATGCTCGGGTCGGGCTTCGAGGCGGAGGACGCCGTCCAGGAGACCATGATCCGGGCCTGGCGGGGGATCGATGGCTTCGAGGGTCGCTCGACCCTGCGCTCCTGGCTGTACCGCATCGCCACGCACGTCTGCTTGGACATGTTGCGCGGCCCGCAGCGACGGGCCCGCCCCATGGACCTGGGCCCGGCGTCGCCGGCCGACACCGCCCTCGGGCCCATCGAGTCCGAGCGGATGTGGATCCAGCCGATGGCCGACGCCCGGATGGCGCCGGTCGACGCCGACCCGGCCGAGGTGGCGGTGTGGCGCGACACGATCCGCCTGGCGTTCGTGGCCGCCCTCCAGCACCTCCCGCCGCGCCAGCGCGCCGTGCTGATCCTGCGTGAGGTGCTGCGGTGGCCGGCGAGCGAGGTGGCCGTGCTCCTCGATACCACCGTGGCGGCCATCAACAGTGCCCTGCAACGGGCCCGTTCCGTCATGGCTGCGGCCGACCTCGGTACGCCGCCGCACATCGATCCGACCCACGAGGACCTCCTGGCCCGGTACATCGACGCCTTCGAGCGCTATGACATCGCCACACTGATCGACCTGCTCCACGAGGATGCGGTCCAGTCGATGCCGCCGTACGCGCTCTGGTTGCAGGGCAGCGACCAGATGGCGAATTGGTACGTCGGCCAGGGCCACGGCTGCCGCGGCTCACGGCTGATCCCGACTTCCGCCAATGGCTGCCCGGCGTTCGCGTCCTACCGACACGGGTCCCGGCCGGGGACGTGGGAGCCGTTCGCCATCCAGGTCCTCGAGATCTCCGGGCCACGCATCGCAGCCATCCACAACTTCCTGTCCCCCGAGCTGTTCACGGCGTTCGGGCTGCCCGAGATGCTCCCGGTCGGAGATGGTGGGACTGGCACCACGTCGTGACGGTAACCTCTGCACTGGATTGCACCGGAGCGTCGTCCCCGCCGGCCGAGATCATCCGTACTGTCGGCTTGACCAAGGTCTATGCCGGAACCGACTTCAAGGCGGTCGACGACCTGGCGCTCACGGTGCACGCCGGGGAGATCTTCGGGCTGCTCGGCCCGAACGGCGCAGGCAAGACGACCACTGCCGGGATGTTGACGACCCGGGTGCTCCCCACCGCAGGGACGGTCTTCGTCGGGGGGATCGACGTCGTCGCCCACCCGGCGTTGGCCAAGCAGCTCATCGGCGTCGTCTCCCAACAGAACACCCTCGATCGCCAGCTGGACTGCTGGGAGAACCTGTACTTCCACGGTCGGCTGTTCGGTATGCCGGCGGGCGAGTCGCGTCGGGTCGCCGACGAGCTGCTCGAGAAGTTCCACCTCAACAAATGGGCCAAGGCATCGGTGTACGCCCTGTCGGGTGGCATGGCGCAGCGCCTGATGGTGGCCCGGTCCATCTTCCACCGACCGGCCGTCCTGTTCATGGACGAGCCTACCGCCGGCCTCGATCCCCAGAGCCGCCTGGCGCTGTGGGAGATCCTCACCGAGCTCAACGACGAGGGCCAGACGATCCTGCTCACCACCCACTACATGGAGGAGGCGGACCAGCTGTGCGACCGGGTGGCGATCATGGACCACGGTCGGGTGCTGGCGCTGGACACGCCCTCGGCCCTCAAGGCGACGATCGGGGCCGACAGCATCGTCACCGTGAAGGCTGAGGGTGACGGTGGCCGCTTGGCCCAGGTGCTCGAACACCAGGTCGACGGGGCTACTCGCGTCCGCCAGATCGAGGGGGGCGCAGAGCTGCACATCAGCGGGACGACCGGCGTCCTGCCCCGGGTGGTCAACGCCGCGGAGTCCGGCGGCTTCGAGCTGGTCGACCTGTCCCTGGCCGAGCCCACCCTGGAGGACGTGTTCATCAACCTGACCGGCAAGGATCTCCGGGACTGATGTCCGTCACCACCCCCAAGGCTCGCATCGAGGTGCACGTTCGCTCGACCACGCGAGCCAGCGCCACCGCCTTCGGTGCACTTCTGCTGCGAGACCTCACCGTGCTGCGCAAGCATCTGATCGAGTTCGTGCTGCGCGTGCTCATCCAGCCGTTCCTCCTCGTGTTCGTGTTCCTCTACGTCTTCCCCCAGATCGGCCAGTCGATCGGCGGCGGTCGCGCCGGGTCGGCCAGCTTCGCCACCGTCCTGGTACCGGGCGTCGTCGGCATCTCCGTGATGTTCCAGGGTGTCCAAGCCGTCGCCTTGCAGATGGCCCAGGAGTTCGGCTTCACCCGCGAGATCGAGGACCGCGTCCAGGCTCCGTGCCCGGTGTGGTTGGTGGCCGTGGCCAAGGTGGTCTCCGGTGTCATCCAGGGCCTCATCGCTGCCGTCATCGTCTTCCCCATCGCGTCGGTGGTCCACGCCCACGGCGTGAACGCCCACTTCACCCTCCACTGGTGGGTGGTGATCACCCTCCTGCCTTTGACGTGCCTGACCTTCAGTGCCCTGGGCCTGATGCTCGGTTGCATCTTCGAGCCCAGGAACATCGGCCTGATGTTCGGGTTCATCATCCTGCCGATCACGTTCCTCGGCGGAACCTATTACCAGTGGACGCGGTTGAGCTCCGTGAAGATCGACGGCTTCCCGTGGCTGCAGACGCTGGTGTGCGTGAACCCGCTCGTCTACGTGAACGAGGGCATGCGGGCCGGTTTCACGACCGTCTCGCACATGCATCTCTACGCCGTGTACCCGGTGCTGGTCGGCTTCTGTGCCCTGTTCCTCACCCTCGGCATCCGCGCCTTCCGTCATCGCGTCCTCTCGTGAGCCCTCCCGGCCCGGCCATGCGAGGTGTCCGTGGACGCCCGTGAAGGGCTGAGCATGGCGCAGGCGCTCGTCACCGCGACGGTGGCCGGCGATCACCGCACGGCCCAGGCGTTGGCGAACCAGTACGTGGCCGAGGGCGATCCGGCGGAGATGCTCATCTGGTCGACCCGGTACGCGGGCCTGTTGCTCGACCTCCTGGCGCGCGCCGACTCGATGGGCCGCAGTGCCGCCGAGTGGGCCGAGTCGTTGGCCCGGCAGATCTCCAGCCAGGAGGAATAGCGGCGCCGGGCCCGCCGTTGCATTGCATACCGAATAAAAATTGGGTGACGGGACCCGGTGGCCCCGGAGAGGAGCTCGTCATGCCCGAGCAGCCAGCAGGGTCGGGGCGGGTGCTTCCCGCTCTCGACGTGATCGTCGGCTTCGATGGCTCGCCGCCGTCGCGACGGGCGCTAGCCGAGGTGGCGGCCACGCTGGCCGACCGCACCGCGGTGTTCCACGTCGTCCACGTCACCCGCCAGCCGACGGCCAGCGGGTTCAGCGCCATGGGGTACGCGGATGTCCTCGGCGCGCAGGACCAGGTGGCGACCGAGTCGCAGAAGGAGGTGGCGGAGATCCTCGATCCCTACCCCATCCCCTGGAGCTTCGAGCGACGGACCGGGAACGTGGCCGAGGAGATCCTGGCCAGCGCCCGCGAGCGGCGGATGGACCCGGGGGATCCGACGCAGACCATCATCGTGGTCGGCCGCTCCACCCAGGTTGTGCACCACATCATCGGATCGGTGCCCGTCGCACTCCTGCATCATTCGCCCTACGCAGTGGTGGTCATTCCCTAGTCTGGGCCCCATGTGTCGGAACATCACCACGCTGCGGGGCCTCGAGCCCGAGGCCACGCCTGCAGAGATCGAGGCGGCGGCGCGTCAGTACGTGCGCAAGGTGGGCGGCGTGCAGGCGCCGTCGGCGCGCACCGGGGCGTCCGTCGAGCGAGCGGTGCAGCTCATCGCCCGAGCCACGGCTGAACTACTCATCGAGCTGCCACCCCGACGCACTCCGCCGGCCACCGTGCCACCCATGCGCCGACGGACTCCGCCGGCCACCGTGCGCGCCGGGGGCTAGCTGGCGAAGTTCGGTAGGTACAGGCCGACCTTCAGGACAGGAGCGTGCTCACCAGGAGGGGGTCGGTGGGCGACATGGGACCGTGTTGGCCTAACCGGTACGCTCCACCCATCGAGCACACCGGCACATTCGACCCGCGCGCCATGCGCCAGCGGGCCCGCGCCCGGCGGAGGGCCGCTCGTCACAACGTGCGCTCCATCCGCTTCCTGAGGACCATGGCCGTGGCCGAGGCCACCGCCTTCCTGATGCTCATCGGCATGGGCCTGCTGAAGCACTTCGATGCCGGCTGGTGGCACCAGCAGTTCGCCGGCGCCAAGGCGTGGTCCGACCCCCTCTTCATCATGGGGAACCTCCACGGCGCCATCTTCACCGCCTACCTGATCAGCATCTTCGTCTTCCGGCGACGGGTGGGATGGGGTCCCCTGATGCTGCTCCTCGTGCTCTTGGCCGGGCTGACCCCCGGGGGTGGGATCATGGTCGAGCGGTGGGCCCTGCACCCCCCGACCAGCCACTGAACCGACGGACCGACGCCCGGCCGCCTACGCTCCCCGAGAATCGTCCGACCGTCTACGAAGGGGAGATCACCGGTGGCTCAGAAGAAATCTCCGCTGGCCGAGTTCAAGGACTTCGTCCTGCAGGGCAACGTCGTCGACCTCGCCGTCGCGGTCATCATTGCCATGTTCTTCGGCGCGGTCGTCAAGGATCTCGTCAACCTGATCCTGAGCCTCCTGGCCATCCCTGGCAGCTCGAAGCAGACGTTCTCCACGCTGTCGTTCACCATCGGCCACGGGGTGTTCGCCTACGGCCAGTTCCTCCAGGACGTCATCACGTTCGTGGTGGTCGCCGCCGTCGTCTTCTTCGCGGTGGTCCGCCCCGTCCGGGTCCTGCTCGAGCGCCAGCGGGTGCGTGGCGCCGACCCGGAGAGCTCGGATCGCCCATGCCCGGAGTGCTTCTCGCAGATCCCGAAGGAAGCGACCCGCTGCGCCTTCTGCACCGCACCGGTACCGGCGGTCCCGGCCCCGCCCGGCGGCTGAGCGCCCGGCCGACCTTCAGGCCCCGTCGGCCGTCCCGTAGAACACCCGCTCGACCACCCGCCGGCTGCGGCGGGTGCGTCGGCGGTACTCCTCCCGGAGCCCCGTCGCCGTGGTCCCGAAGCTGCGCGCCAGGGATGTGAGCACCGGTCCGGCGGCGGGAAGGGCGTCGCCGTGCGATCCGCGAACCAGGGCGAGGCGGTTCCTGGTCCGCTCGCAGAACCGGTAGGCGTCGAGCAGGATGCGAGCGTCCCCGGGGTCGAGGGCGCCCACCTTGACGAGGGCGTCGAGGGCATCCATGGTGCCGGGGCCGCGGACCCCGTGGCGGAGCTGGAGCAGCTGCACGGTCCACTCCACGTCCGACAGCGAGCCGCGGCCCAGCTTCAGGTGGAACTGTGGGTCCTCGCCGGCAGGGATGCGCTCGCGCTCGACGCGCGCCTTGCTCCGGCGGATGGCCCGCTCGTCGTCGTCGGTCAGCGGCCGGTCCCACACGAAGCGTTCGGCCACGGCGGCGAAGCGATGGCCCAGCTCGGCGTCGCCGGCGATCCAGCGGCTGCGCAGCAAGGCCTGGCGCTCCCAGGTCTCTGCCCACCGTGCGTAGTAGGACGTGTAGGCGTTGAGGCTGCGCACGATCGGGCCTTGGCGCCCCTCGGGCCGCAACGACGTGTCGAGCGGATAGACGCCCGTCGCTGGTGTCTCGCCCCGCACCAGGTGGACGAACCGGGCGGCCAGCGTCTCGGCTCGTCGGGCCGCCTCGGCGTCATGCTCTTCGGCGTCGAAGACCAGCATCACGTCCAGGTCGCTCGCGTAGGACAGCTCACGGCCGCCCAGGCGGCCCATGGCGATGACCGCCAGGGGCACGTCGGCATCGGTGTCGACGGCGCCGAGGGCTGTGCGCATGACCGACTCGGCCAGGGTGGTCAGCGCCCGCCCGGTGACGTCGATCTCGGCCCGGCCGAGGACGTCGTCGGCGGCGATCTCGAAGGTGGCCGCCCGCCGCCAGGCGGCCAGGCCCTCCTGCACCTCCCGAGGCTTGCGCCGCCACACCAGCGATCGCTGCCCGGCCACCAGTCGATCGGCGTCGTCGCCGGCTGCCGGACCGGAGGCGAAGCTGCGCAGGAGATCGGGGCGGCGCAGCAGCGTCCGGGCGAACCCCGGGCCCGTCCCCAGCAGGCAGCACAGCTGCCTGGCCGATTCCGCCGACTCGCGGAACACCGACGTGAGCACGCCCCGGGCGTGGTGGTTCTCGGCCAACGATCGCAGTCCCAACAGCCCGAGGTCCGGGTCGGGAGCCTGCGAGAGCCACTCCATGACCAGGGGGAGCAGCTGTTGCCACAGATGTGACGAGCGGGACAGGCCTCGGGTCAGCTCGACGACGGCGGCCCGGGTCCGAGCGGCATCGGAGAAGCCGAAGGCGGCCAGGCGGTCTCCCAGGGCGGCGCGGCTGAGCGCCGGGCCGACCGTGGCGACCGGGCTGGTCGGACGGATCGACGGCAGCTCGACGGAGAAGGCCTCCAGGAGGGGGCGGAAGAACAGCCGCTCATGGATGGAGCGAACGGTCGCCTGGTGGGATCGCAGCTCCTCTTCGAAGCCGGCGCGTGCCGTGCGGTCGGGGCCGTCCCGGAACCCGAGGATCCGCGCCAGGCGGTCTCGTGCGTCACCATTGGTGGGTACGGCGTGGACGGGCTGGTCCTCCCACAGCTGCAGGCGGTGCTCGACGGTACGCAACCACCGGTAGGCGCCGAGCAGGGCGTCGGCGTCGTCCCGGGCCACGTAGCCGCCGTCGGCCAGCGCCGCCAACGCGGGGACGGTGGCGCGCCCACGCAGCCCCGGATCGGCCCGCCCGTGGACGAGCTGCAGCAGCTGCACGGCGAACTCGATGTCACGGATGCCGCCCCGCCCGCGCTTCAGCTCGCGGTCGGTGAGCCCACGCCGCGACATCTCCCGCTCGGCGCGGACCTTCATGGCCCGTACCTCGCGCAGCTCGTCAGCTCCGAAGGGTCGCTCCCACACGCGCTGGGCGGCTGCTTCCTGCCAGGCCGCAGCCACGGTTCGGTCGCCCGCGACCGGGCGAGCCTTCAGCAGGGCCTGGAACTCCCAGGTACGGGCCCACCGGTCCCAGTACGACTGGTAGGAGGCGAGGGTCCGGATCAGGGGCCCGTTACGTCCCTCGGGCCGCAGGTCCATGTCGGTGCGCCATACCGGCCGCAGCCGGTCGAGGACGCCCCGGGGGTCGCCGTCGCCCACGAAGAGCAGGTCGATGTCGCTGGCGTAGTTCAGCTCTTCGGCGCCGAGCTTGCCCATGGCGATCACCGCCAGCGCTCCATGCTGGTCGCTGCGCTCGCAAGCGGCGACCAGCAGGTCGTCGGCCAGCGCGCTCAAGGCCGCCACCACGTCGGCGAGCGGGTCCCGACCCGTCAGGTCACGGGCGGCGATCCGCAGCACCTCCCGTCGCTTCCAGCGGGCCAGGTCCCCGCCGGCGTCGAGGGCGGGTCGCCGGTCGAGGTCGGCCAGGATGTCGACGGCGCCGGGATCGGTGAGGCACCAGCGGGCCAGGAAGGGGCTGGCCGCCGTCACCGTCACCAGCCCGACGCGCAGGGATCGGTCCCCACTCAGGCGGCTGCGTAGTCCCGGGTGCTCGCCGATGAGCCGGTCGATGGCGCGGCCCGCTGCGGAGGGGTCGGCGCTCCTCTCGACATCGGCGGTCCAGGCGGGCACGACCACATGGTCAGTGTGGCCCGGGCGGCGCTGGTGCTCAATGCCGCGCCGGACGGTCAGGAGACGGCGATCAGCTGCTCCTGGTGGGGGGTGGCATCGACCTCGCGCCCGGCTCGCACCAGGAGCAGGGTCGCGACCAGCGCCACACCGATGAGGCCCGCACCCCAACCGAAGGCCACCACGTAGCCGTGCACGGCTGCCCCGGCGGTGGCCAAGGGGCTGGTCCCATGGGTGCCGATGTACGCCGTGCTGGCTGTGGCGGCGAGCGTGTTCAACAGGGCGGTACCAACGGAGCCACCGACCTGTTGGGTGGTGTTCACCATGGCACTGGCCACCCCGGCGTCACTGTCCGAGATGCCGATCAGGGCGGTGGAGGACACGGGCACGAAGACCAGGCCCATGCCGAGGCTCATGACCAGCTCCGGTCCCAGGATGTGCGTCAGGTACCCGCTGTGCACACCGAGCAGGGTGAACAGCCCCAGGCCGGTGCCGGCCATGGTCAGGCCGACCGGTAGCGCCCAACGCGCGCCCAGGCGGGGCATGACCGCGCTGGCCACGCCGGCCGAGACGATCACTCCCAGCGAGAACGGCAGGAAGGCCAAGCCGGATTTGAGAGCGGAGTAGTGCAGGGTCTGTTGCATGTAGTACGTGAGGAAGAGCGACATCCCGAACAGGGCGGCACCCGTGAGGGTGGAGGCGATGAACGACCCGGCTCGGTTCCGCTCGGTTACCACCCGGAGGGGCAGGAGGGGCGCCGGGCTGCGCCGCTCGATGAGCACGAATGCGACCAGGCACACCACGGCGGCCACGATGAACGACAGCGTGACGGGGGAGGACCATCCGTCCGTCTCCGCCTTCGTCATGCCATACACCAGCGCCACCAGCCCGGCCGTAACGGTGACGGTGCCGGGGATGTCGTAGCGGGGGTGGCCATCGACCCGACTCTCCCGGACGAAGCGGGCGGCGCCGAACGCGGTCAGGACAGCGATGGGCGCGTTCACCAGCAGGCACCACCGCCACGACACGTACTGGGTGAGCACGCCGCCGAGGATGAGACCCATGGCCAGCCCGGCCCCGGCGATGCCGCCGTAGACGCCGAAGGCCTTGGCCCGCTCGCGCGGGTCGGTGAACGTCACCTGCAGCAGCGAGAGCGACGCGGGCGCCATCACCGCCGCGAACGCACCCTGCAGGGCACGGGCCGTGAACAGGAGGGCGGCGTCCGGGGCCAGGCCCCCCAGCGCCGAGGCGGCGGCGAAGCCGATGAGGCCCAGGAGGAAGACCCGCTTCCGGCCGACGTAGTCGGCGATGCGGCCCCCCAGGAGGAGAAGGCCGCCGAAGGCCAGGGTGTAGGCGGTCACCACCCACTGGCGGTCAGCGGTCGAGATGTGCAACGCCCGTTGGGCGGAAGGCAGCGCGATGTTCACGACCGACGCGTCCACCACGATCATCAGCTGGGCGATGGCGATGAACGCCAGGGCGATCCACCGCCTGGGGTCGGGTGAAACGGCCGTCTCGCTCGGCGAAGGAGAGGTGTCGGTGGCGCGCATCAGTGGCTCCGGGAGGGCTCGAGGATCGGGAGGAGGACGTCGTCGACCACCTCGTCGCGCCAGTGGTCGTCGAGCAGTCCGCCCGACGTCAGGCGGAACATGGCCATGGCGGGCGCGATGGTGTCGACCAGCTCGGGGCGGCCGCACGAGACGGGCTCGGCCCGCCGCCGGGCCTGGGCCGCGATCTGGCCCATCGGCGATCGGTCGTGGAGCAGCTGCCTGCGCAGGGACCGGCCCAGGTCGGGATCGGCCCGGGCGGCGAGGGCCAAGCCGAACAGGAGGTCCCCCTGCTCGCCGGTCATGGCCGATCGGACACGGTCCACGACCACGGCCAGGTCGCCGCGGAGCGTGCCGGTGTCGGGTACCTCGGCCTGGTGGGGGACGGCCACGCCCATGGCGGCGGCGACCAGCTCGGTCTTGCCCGGCCAGCGCCGGTAGATGGTCGCCTTGCTCGCGTGGGCCCTGGTGGCCACCGCGTCGATGGTCAGCCGGTCGTAGCCCACCTCGGTCAGCAGGGCGATGGCGGCATCCAAGATGGCCAGCTCGCGGGCGGTATCGCGGGGGCGGCCGTGGGTTGGGGGCAGGCTGGAGGGAGGGAGGGTGGCAGTCATGGTCTGGCGAGGTCGCACCGGGTTACGGAACGATTCCGTACCGTTGGCAAGGTACCCGGGTCCTCCCTTCGCCGGCACCGGTCAGGTGTCACACACGGGGTCGCGGTCGTCCCGGGCTCCTTTGCCCCCGCCCGCCTCGGCACGCGGCGTAGCCTCCACCACGATGAGCCGACTCCGCGTGGCGCTCTGCCAGATGAACCCCACCGTCGGCGACCTGGGCGGGAACGTCGAGCAGATCGTCGCCGCCCTCGCCACCGCCGAGGACGCCGGCTGCGACCTCGCGGTGTTCGGCGAGCTGGCCGTCACCGGGTACCCCCCCGAGGACCTGCTCCTCAAGCCCGGCTTCGTGGCCGACAACCTGGCCGCCCTCACCAAGATCGCCGCCACCACCGGGCGTTGCGCCGTCGTCGTCGGCTTCGTCGACCAGGGCGCTGACCTGCACAACGCCGCCGCCGTGTGCGCGGACGGCGAGGTCCGCGGCGTGTACCACAAGCAAGAGCTGCCGAACTACAGCGTCTTCGACGAGAAGCGCTACTTCGCCCCTGGCACCGGCGCCACCCAGCTGTGGCTCATCGGCGGCGTGCGGGTCGGTGTCTCCATCTGCGAAGACGCCTGGAACCCGACCGGGCCGATCGCGGCCCAGGGCGCGGCCGGCGCCGAGCTGGTCGTCAACATCAACGGCTCGCCGTACTACGCCGGTCGCCTCCTCGAGCGCCGCCAGATGCTCGCCACTCGGGCGGCGGACGCCTCCGTCACCCTCGTCTACGTGAACCAGGTGGGGGGCCAGGACGAGCTGGTGTTCGACGGTGGCTCGGTGGTCTACGACGCCGCCGGCCATCTTGTCGCGTCGCTGCCGCAGTTCGCCGCGGCGGTCGTGCCCGTCGATCTCGACGTTCGGCCCGTGTACCGCCAGCGCCTGCTGGATCCGCGGGGACGGTCGCCGGTGCCGCCGTTGCCGACGGTGCCGGTGAGCGAGGCTCCCCGCCAGGCGCCCGACGCCGGTCGCCTGGCGGCACCGTTCGCCCGGCCGTTGGATGCCGACGCCGAGGTGTACCGGGCACTCGTCACCGGCACCCGCGACTACGTCACCAAGAACGGCTTCGACGACGTGGTCATCGGCCTGTCCGGCGGCATCGATTCGTCGATCGTGGCGGCCATCGCCACCGACGCCGTCGGCCCCGACCGGGTCCACGGTGTGGCCATGCCTTCTCGTTACTCCACCGAAGGGGCGAACACCGATGCCGCAGACCTCGCCCGCCGGCTGGGCATCGACTACCGCACCATCGCCATCGAACCGGCCCATGCCGCCCTGGTCGACATGCTGGCACCCAGCTTCGCCGGGCGCGACGAAGACATGACCGAGGAGAACCTGCAGAGCCGCATCCGGGGCGTCGTCCTCATGGCGCTGTCGAACAAGTTCGGGTGGATGGTGCTCACCACCGGGAACAAGAGCGAGTCCGCCGTCGGCTACTCCACCCTCTACGGCGACACCGCCGGCGGCTTCGCCGTCATCAAGGATGTGCCGAAGACACTCGTCTACCGGCTCTGCCGGTGGCGCAACGGCGTCGACATCGGCGGCCGCCGCGACGTCATCCCCACGACGGTTCTGACCAAGGCGCCCTCTGCCGAGCTGCGCCCGGATCAGCGCGACGACGACAGCCTGCCGCCGTACGAGGTGCTCGATCCCATCCTGGAGGCCTACGTAGAAGGCGATCTGACCGCCGCCGAGCTGGTGGCGGCCGGCTTCGACGACGAGCTGGTCCGGGGCATCGTCCGCCTGGTCGACGTAGCCGAGTACAAGCGGCGTCAGTCGCCGCCCGGCGTGCGCGTCACGCCCAAGGCCTTCGGCAAGGACCGCCGGGTGCCCATCACCAACCGCTACCGGTAGGCAAGGCGCAAGCGGCGCTCTCGCCATCGCTTAGGCTGGCTGGGTCGTGCCCACCTCCGCCGCCGTGCCTGCCACGTCTCCAACCCATCCAAGGGGAGCGGTGCCGCCCCGGCGGACGCGAGCGCGCCGGGGCGACGGTGAACGACTGCGCGACGAGATCCTGGCCGCCGCCGAGCGCATGCTCATCGAGACCAACGACCAGGCTGCCCTCTCGATCCGAGCCATCGCCGCGGCCGTCGGCGTGACCGCCCCCTCCATCTACCTGCACTTCGCCGATCGCAACGACCTCCTGTTCGCGGTCTGCGAGCGTCACGCCCTGCGCCTGGAGGCAGAGATGGCGGCGGCGGCCGACGGTGTTACCGACCCGGTCGAGCGGCTCCGTCGCCGCGGCCTGGCCTACCTGCACTACGGCTTGGACCATCCCGAGCACTACCGGATCCTGATGCTCAGCCGACCAGATGCCACGCCCGACCGCTTCACCGACGAGCGCCTGGCAGACACCGCCGGGCTGGTGCCCGTCGCCGAGGACGTGGCCGCCGCCATCGCCGTCGGCCTGGTCGCCGACCAGGACCCGCTGGAGGTGGCCAAGCTCCTGTGGATGCTCATCCACGGCATGGTGTCGCTGCTGATCAGCAAGCCGGAGTTCCCCTTCGGCGACCCCGAGCCGCTCTACGAGCGCCTCTTCGGCGTCCTGCGCGCCGGTCTCGCCGTACCGCCTACCCCGGCATGACCAGGGCGAGGACCCTGCAGGAGGCAGCCACCGTCATCTGCGCGCTGCGTTGGGCGGAGCTGCAGCTCTACCAGGTCCTGGGTGGCTGGGCCTCCTCCATCGGGACCGAGCAGCGAGCGGGTGCGGG
Source organism: Acidimicrobiales bacterium (assembly GCA_965276635.1). GTDB lineage: Bacteria > Actinomycetota > Acidimicrobiia > Acidimicrobiales > Palsa-688 > CBDIBC01. The sequence continues at coordinate 1,785,498 of CBDIBC010000005.1, forward strand.
TGTGTTGGACAGCGGCGACGGCGCCCGCCGCGAGGGTGATGGCAGTCGCGGGGGTGACGGCGGCGGCGACGGCGGCGACGGCGGCAGCGACGGAGGCCGCCGCGGGGGCGATGGCGGCAGGGGGGGCGATGGCGGCGGGGGCGGTGGTCTGGCCGCCCTGGTCGACCGCCACAGCCAGCATGCCGCCTGGCGTGCCGCCCAGTGGTGGGACCGCCTGCCCGTGCTGGCCGGCGTGGAGCGCGACGTCCTGGTGCGGTCACCCAGCCCGGCCGCACAGGCTGGCGCAGCGGCGTTCGGGGCCCTCCACGACGATCTCTCCCGGCTGGCCGGCGCCTACCGGGTAGCGCTGCCTCGTGTCGCCTTGGCCTACCGCGAGATGCGGACCACGGCTTGCACCGTGTCCGACGCCCCGGCATTGCGTACCCTCGACCACGTCGAGGCCGACCTCTGGGCCGATTGGCGCGAGGGTGAGGCCGTCCTGGCCCGGCGCATTCGCTCGGCAACCGACGCCGGCGTGGCGGCCGGGGCCGTGGCCGGCCTGGAGGCCCTCATCGTCGGGTAGGGCGTGCGGACGGGCGAGGCCGGCGTGGACACGCCGTGCAGACCGGCCATGGACCCCGCCATGGACGACGATCGAATTGTGTTCAATTTGGGGTGGGAAATCAACCACAATTGAACACAATCGGTGGGCCGCAGCCTGCCGCTCGCAGTTGCCCCCCGCAGCCTGCCGGCCGCAGCCTGCCCCCGCAACCTGCCGGTGTGCGCGCGCCGCCTCCGCCGCAACGTTGGCGAGCGCGCCGGTCAGCGGGCGCGACGGCGGGTGGGGACCCAGCGCGCGAAGCGGGCCAGCGACACCCGGATCAACAACCCGAACAGGGGGACGCCGACCAGGTAGACCCCGGCCAGGAGGGCCCCCGGCGCCTCCAGGTTCTCGGTCCACACCAGCCGGCTGCGGCCGCTGGGGAGGCGACTGACCTCGTAGGTGGCGTCGCCCTGGACGAAGGAGCCGACGTGGCGCAGCACCAGGCGGTGGGGAGGGTCCCATTCCGCGATCTCCATCGGGTCCTTGATGGCGAAGGGCCCGATGCCGGTCGTGGCCTCCACGGTGGCGTTCAGCCCCCGCCCTCCTCCGGAGGTCGGCCGGACCGTGGAGGCCAGCACCCAGTGACGTTGGCCGGGCCAGTCGATGGCCGCTTCCCAGGTCTCTTCCTGCGTGGCGTCGATGTCGACGCTGGCGGAGACGGTGGCCATGGGTTCCGGCCCTCGACGGTACTCGGTAGGCGGGTGGCGGAGGTGGACGGGAATCGAACCCGCCGCACGAGGGTCGCTCGTGCCACCCGCTTTGAAGGCGGGGGGGCCCACCAGGTGCCCGGACACCTCCCAGGGCCCCCGACCGTAACGCACCCGCCCTCGGTCGGTCCGGGGCCGCCAGCCTCGATGACCATGTCGCCCGCGGCCGTGGTCAGATACGGTGTTGGCCCATGAAGAAACTTCTCATCCTTGCCACGCTCGTCGGCTTGTCAGTGTTCGTCGGCAAGAAGCTCCGCTCCAGCTGACATTGGCCGCCTCGGCGGAGGACGGCGGGCCCATCGGGGCATAGGCGGTCCGGCCCTGTCTGCCCTGGGTTCGTCCGCCTGGCCCGGACCGCCCACGTCCTCGACCTGTGTGGCGAGGTTCGTGTACCTGTGTGGTGAGGTTCGTGGCCGGGCCCATCGTCTCGGCCGCATCGGCGGGACCCATCCGGCCATCGGGGGACCGACAGCGATGTGACGAGCCCTGGGGAGCCACTACGCTCGGAGTGTGCCCGGAGAGCTCCGCCTCCAGTACCACCAGCAGCTGGAGGAGATCGAGGCCCGGGTAATCCAGCTGTTCGCCATGGTCTCCGACGGCCTGGCCGCGGCAACGGCGGCCGTGCTGGAAGGGGACCGTGACGTCATCGGTGTGCTGGTGGAGCGTGACGCCGTCATCGATACCCTCTACCTCGACGTCGAGGAGTTGGTGAACCGCATGCTGGTCCGGGAGGCGCCCGTGGCCACCGACCTCCGGTTCCTGCTGTCGGTCCTTAGGGTCGTGCCCGAGCTGGAGCGCAGCCATGACCTGGTCGAGCACATCGCCCGCAGGGGGGCGCAGGCCCTCCAGGACAGCCTGTCGGCCCGGACGCGCGGGATCATCGAGCGGATGGGTGAGCTGGGGGTGCAGATGTGGCGCCTGACCGCGGACGGCTGGTATCAGCGCGACGCCACCGCCTCGGCAGTGGTGGAGCAACACGACGACGAGATGGACGAGCTGCACGTTGCCCTGAGCGCAGAGGTGGCCTCGGGGAGCATGCCGACGTCGGTCGTGATGGACATGGCCCTGGTGGCCCGCTTCTACGAGCGGCTGGGGGATCACGCCGTGAACATCTCCCGGCGGGTGGCGTACCTGGCCGGAGGGACACCCACCGAGGAGTCGGCCGCTGCGTTGAGCGCATCGGGGCCAGCCGCACGAGACCCGGCAGCTGGGTAAGGTTACCCGGACCCCCGCAGGCAGAGGACAGGAAGGACGTCTACATGGAGCTCGGCCTCGAGGTCGACGAGAGCCACGATCCCTTCACGGTGTTGGCCGTGAAGGGTGAGGTCGACGTGTACACCGCGCCCCGGCTGCGAGAGAAGCTGGTGGAGCTGGTGAGCCAGGGGAAGCACCAGATCATCGTGGACCTCGAGTCGGTCGACTTCCTCGACTCCACCGGCCTGGGAGTCCTGGTCGGCGGGCTCAAGCGTCTTAGGACCCACGAGGGCGACCTCGGCCTGGTCTGCACACAGAACCGGATCCTGAAGGTGTTCGAGATCACCGGTCTGACCAAGGTCTTCTCCATCTATGAATCGGTGGACGCGGCGACAGCCGGCTGAGCGTCCGGCATGGAGCACGTCTTCGAGCTGCAGATCCCGGCCAGCCCGGAGTACATCGCCATCGTCCGCCTGGTGGTCTCGTCACTGGCCTCGGCGCGTCGCGAGCTGGCCGACGAGCGAGTCGACGACCTGAAGCTGGCGGTGTCCGAGGCCTGCACGAACGCCATCGAGGCCCACGAGCGGGCCGGCGTCGACGAGGCCATCCGCATCGCTGTCTACGAGGGTGACGAGCGCCTCGAGATCCGTATCGCCGACCGGGGGGCCGGGTTCGATCCCGACGCCCTGCCCGCCCATCCTCCGGTCACCGATCCCGATCGGCTGAACTTCGAGCGGGGGCTCGGCATACCGCTGATCCGGACGCTGGTCGACGACGCCAGGTTCGTTCCCACTGACGATGGCACCACCGTGCACATGGTGCTCTTCGGCGGCCCGTCCGGTGCGGGCGATGAGACCAGCGAGATCCTGCGCACCGTGCTGGCCCCCGAGGAGTGATCGGGCTGGCGCTCGGGACCGGCGGTGGCCGTCGGCGAGCGGTCTGATCGGTCACGAGTGGTGGCTCGGGAGCCGCCAGACGCTATCGCTGTCATCAACCTTGACTTTTTGATCTCGCAAATTTAAGGTGCCGTCCGGCGAAATCATGGACGGGGACCTGACGAAATCCGAGCGCGAGACGCTGAAGGCCATCTGGCGACTGACATCGTCGCCGGTCGCGGACGGCGGGGCGCGCACCGGGGACCTGGCCGCCGGCCTGGCCGTCTCGCCGGGCACCGTGACCGCCACGGTGAAGCGGCTGGCCGATCGGGGCCTGGTCGCCCACACCCCGTATCGAGGCGTGGAGCTGACCGATCCGGGTCGACGGCTGGCCATGGGGGTGGTCCGGTGTCACCGGATCGTCGAGCGGTTTCTCGCCGACATGCTGGGCTATAGCTGGTCCGAGGCGGACCGCCTGGCACCCATGTTCGAGCACCAGCTTCCCCAGGAGGTGGAGGATCGCCTGTTCGTGGCCCTCGACCGTCCGGCGACCTGTCCCCACGGTTTCCCCATCCCAGGCACCGGCAGCGATCGCCTGCCCGAGATGCCCCCGCTCTACGAGCTCGAGCCGGGTGAGCGCGCCGTGGTGGCCCTGCCGGGCTCGACCGATCCCGACGTCGCCATGTTCCTCGATGGCCTCGGGGTGCGCCCCGGCGTCGAGGTCGAGGTTCGCGAGAAGCATCCCTTCGACGGGCCCCTCGTGGTCTCGGTGGACGGGAGCGATCGCACCTTTGGGGAGAAGATGGCCCGCCAGATCCTCGTCCGATCCACCAGGACCCAGCCCGAGCCTTCCCGGACCGCTGACGCCACGGGCGCGTCTGCGGCAGGCGGATCCACCACGGCCGGCACCACCAGCCGCACCGCGGTCTCTAGCTCCACCAGCAGCACCGCTACCACCACCGCGGCGCCAGCCGGCGTCAGCGGGCCAGGCCGCCGGGCCAGAAAGGAACGTCAGTCCTCATGAGACTCCTCTCGGAGGGGGGCTACCAGGCCTTCCACCTGCACACGACCGAGTGGGCGTGGCTGATCTTCGCCGCTGCGTGCGGGGTCATCGCCATCATCACCGGTGTGCTGCTCCTGCGCGGTGTCCTCGCCGCCGACCAGGGCACGCCGAGCATGATCGAGATCGCCAAGGCCGTGCAGGAAGGGGCCCAGGCCTACCTCAAGCGCCAGTTCAGGACCATTGGCCTCATCGTGATCCCGTTGGCCGTCCTGGTGTTCGTCACGTCCTCGAAGGTCACGAGAACCCTTCCCGACGGGTCCAAGCACACGGTCCTGTCCTATGGCCTCTCCGGCCTGTTCCGCATGCTGGCCTTCCTGGTCGGCGCCACGCTGTCCGGCCTGGCCGGCTTCATCGGCATGTCGACGGCCGTCCGGGGCAACGTGCGGACGGCGGCCGCCGCTCGCGGCGGGTCCATGAGCGCCGCGCTGCGCGTCGCCTTCCGCACCGGGGCGGTCACCGGCATGTTCGTGGTCGGCTTCGGTCTGCTCGGCGCCACCGTGATCGTCATGCTGGCCCAGAACACCGCCACCTCCATCCTCATCGGCTTCGGATTCGGCGGCTCGCTGCTCGCCCTGTTCATGCGTGTCGGCGGTGGCATCTTCACCAAGGCGGCCGACGTCGGCGCCGACCTGGTGGGCAAGGTGGAAGCCGGGATCCCCGAGGACGACCCGCGCAACGCGGCCACCATCGCCGACAACGTCGGCGACAACGTCGGCGACTGCGCCGGAATGGCCGCCGACCTCTTCGAGTCCTATGGCGTGATCCTGGTAGCCACGCTGATCTTGGCCAACACCGCCTTTCCGAACAGGGGCCAGGTCGGCCTGACCTTCTCGCTGATCGTGCCGGCCATCGGCATCCTGGCGTCCATCGTCGGTGCCCTCAGCGTGCGGGCCGGGCGCAAGGACCGCACCGCCATGGCTCCCATCAACCGGGGCTTCCTGACCTCTGCGGTCCTGACGATCATCGGCACCTTCTTCGTCGCCCAGTTCTACGTGCACAGCCTCAAAGTGTTCTTCGCCGTGCTGACCGGTGTCGTGCTCGGCCAGGTGGCCAGCCGCGTCACCGAGTACTACACGTCGACCGAGACGTCACCCGTCCGCGACATTGCCGAGTCGGCCAGGACCGGACCGGCGACCACCGTCCTGTCGGGCATCAGCTCCGGCCTGGAGTCCGCGGTACCGGCCATCATCGCCATCGTCATCGCCATCGTGGTGGCCATCGCGCTCGGGTCCCCGAACATCCAGTTCGAGCTGTACCTGGTCTCCCTCACCGGCCTCGGCCTGCTGTCGACCACTGGCATGGTGGTCTCCGAGGACTCCTTCGGACCCGTCTCCGACAACGCCGCCGGCATCGCGGAGATGACGGGCGAGTTCGAGGGCGAGCCCGAGCGGATCATGGTCAGCCTGGATGCGGTCGGCAACACCACCAAGGCCATCACCAAGGGCTTCGCCATCGGCTCCGCGGTCATCGCCGCGGTGGCCCTGTTTGCCGCGTACATCCAGACCATCGCCGAGAACGCCAAGGGCATCACTGGCTCGGGCAACGCGCTGTTCACCAGTGTCTCCCAGACGATCATCAACGTGGCCAACCCGAAGACGTTCATCGGGCTCCTCATCGGCGGGTCGATCGCCTTCCTCTTCTCGGCCCTGGCCATCCGGGCCGTGGGTCGGTCGGCCGGCACCGTCGTCCAGGAGGTGCGCCGCCAGTTTCGCGAGCACCCCGGGATCATGGACCGTACGGAGCGCCCCGAGTACGGACGGGTCATCGACATCTGCACGGCGGCGTCGTTGCGTGAGCTGGCCACCCCGGCCCTCCTGGCCATCCTGTCGCCGGTCGTGGTCGGCTTCGCCATCGGCGACCTGGCCCTCGGCGCCTTCCTGGCCGGCACCATCCTCACCGGTCAGCTGATGGCCAACTTCTTGTCCAACTCCGGCGGTGCCTGGGACAATGCCAAGAAGTACATCGAGGACGGGCACGAGGGCGGCAAGGGCTCCGAGGCCCACAAGGCGGCCGTCATAGGCGACACCGTCGGCGACCCATTCAAGGACACGGCCGGGCCGGCCCTGAACCCGCTCATCAAGGTCATGAACCTGGTCAGCCTGCTGATCCTGCCGGCCGTCATCAGCCTCCAGCACGACACCGCCGTCCGCTACATCATCGCTGGGGCCGCCCTGGCGGTCATCCTCGGCGGGGTGCTGTTCTCCAAGCGCCGGGTGGAGGCCATGGACACCCCGGCGGAAGGGGGCGCCCCCCCGTTGGGCCCCAGCACCACAGCGACCGAGGCCGTCATCGGCTCCAGCCCGTCGGGTCCCCCCAGCGTTTTGACGACCGCCGGCGGTGTCGCCACCGCACCGGCTCGGGACGCTGGCCAGCCCCACGAGGTGCTGGTGGCCGCCATCGACGAGTACATCGTCACCCTGCCCGACGGGTCGATCGAGGTGGTCGACCAGCTCCTGGAGGTGCGGTCCCGTCTGAGCGATACGTGACGGCGCGCCATTGACGGGTGACCACCGATGGCCGGCCCTTCCGGGGTCCGGCCATCGGTCCGCCCGCCGGAGGCGGGTCTTGCGGGCCGGGGCCAGGGCCGGCCTGTCCTAGCCAGCAGGCCGGCGGCGCAGGCGAGTGGCCATGTCCTGCGCCCAGGCGGTCGGCCGGGCCGGGTGCCAGAGGATGATGGTGAAGCACCACAACAGGTGGCTGGCGATCGGCGCAACGAGCCCGCCCGTCCACGAGAACAGCAAACCCCAGCAGGCACCGCCGACCAGGGCGGCCAGCACCAGGATGACCTTGCGTTCGGGGATGTGGACGGCGCCGTAGACAGCCAGGCCGATGGCGACGCCTGCTCGGTGCCACAGGAACCCGCGAAAGAACAGCTCCTCGCCCGGAGCGGCGACGAGCAGCACGACCGGCATGAACCACGCCTGCCCCCGCCGCTTCACGGTGTAGAGGTCGCCGACCTCCTCGGCGAGCCGGGGGACGACGATAACGAGGAGCTGCTCGCCGATCCAGAACACCGCGTAGAGGACTGCGCCCGAACCCAACCCGACGAGGACGTCGCCCAGCCAGTGCCGGCGGGCGAGCTGGTGGCCGATGGCGCCCGGGTCGACGGCGACGGCATAGATCGCGATCGCCGCCGCGGCCACCGCGGCCCGGGTCCAGAAGCCCTCGCGGCGGGGGGCGAACATGGCCGTCCAGGCGCCGGCAGCGATGATGACGCCTACGACCAGCTGGAGCGTCATCGGTGAGCCCTGCCCATCAACAGGGCGGCTTACTCCTCGTAGGCCGTCGCTTTACTCCTCGGCGGCGGCGCGAGGCCCCCTGGTCCGTGCCTTGCGGACCTCGTTGAGGATCGGGAGCAACGACAGCACGACGACCACCGCGATGATCGGATAGATGTAGTGGTCGACGTTCGGGATGGAGTTCCCGGCGAAGTAGCCGGCCAGGCTGACACCGACGCTCCACACCAGGCCGCCGGCGACCTGGGCGAGGAGGAAGGTGCGCGCCCGCATCTCCAACACGCCGGCCAGCGGGTTCATGAGGGTGCGAACGATGGGGATGAAGCGGGCGATGACGATGGCCTTGGCCGGTCCGTAGGTCGCAAAGACCTCTTCGGCCCGGTCCAGGTGGCGCTGCTTGAAGATCCGGGAGCTCGGGCGATGGAACAGCGGCGGCCCGTACCGCCGGCCGAGCAAGAACCCGGTCTGGGCGCCGATGAGTGCCCCCGCCGCGGCACACACCAGCAGCAGCGTCAGGTTGATGTGCGGGAGCCCGGACTTGATGGAGTGGTGTGACGAGGCGAGCAGCCCGGCCGTGAACAGCAAGGAGTCCCCTGGGAGCACGATGCCGACGAGGATGCCGGTCTCGGCGAACAGGCACAGGAGCACGCCGAACGGAGCCGCAGCCCCGAAGGCTTTGAGGATGGTATTGACGCCCACACCGTGAGGCTAACGGCTGTTAGGTCCCGCGGGTGCGCGCCTGATCTCGACGGCGCCCACCGGCCCGCGCATGCACTTCCGGCAAGCAGCACGTAGCGTGTGCCCGCAATCGGTCCCCGGAGAAATCGGCTCACCCATGCCCAAGCCCCTCGTCATCGTCGAGTCCCCCGCCAAGGCCAAGACCATCGCGGGATTCCTCGGCAGTGACTACATCGTCGAGTCGTCCATCGGCCACATCCGAGACCTGCCGCGCAACGCCAAGGATGTGCCGGCGACCTACAAGGGTGAGAGTTGGGCCCGCCTCGGCGTCGACGTCGACAACGACTTCAAGCCCCTCTACGTCGTCTCCCCCGAGAAGCGCGATCAGGTCCGCAAGCTGAAGGCACTGCTGAAAGACGCCAGCGAGCTCTACCTGGCCACGGACGAAGACCGCGAGGGTGAGTCGATCGCCTGGCACCTGCTCGAGGTGCTGGCCCCCCGTGTGCCGGTCAAGCGCATGGTGTTCCACGAGATCACCCGGCCGGCCATCGAGCGGGCCGTGGCCGAGTCTCGGGACCTCGACCGCCGGCTGGTGGACGCTCAGGAGACCCGCCGCATCCTGGACCGCCTGTACGGCTACGAGGTCAGCCCCGTCCTGTGGAAGAAGGTCATGCCGGCCCTGTCGGCGGGCCGGGTCCAGTCGGTGGCCACCCGCCTCCTAGTCGAGCGGGAGCGGGCCCGCATGCGGTTCGTGACCGCCTCTTTCTGGGACCTGGCCGGACGGTTCAGTGGGAAAAGGGATGCCGTGGAGTTCGGCGCCTCCCTCGTCGCGGTGAACGGCACCCGGCTGGCATCTGGGCGGGACTTCGGGGAGGACGGCGCCCTCAAGGCCACATCGAGCGTGGTGCGCCTCGACGAGGCGGCCGCCCGCTCGCTGGCATCTCGGCTCTCGGACGCGACGTTCTCCGTGCGCGCGGTGGAGGAGAAGCCGTGGCGACGCTCGCCGGCCCCCCCGTTCATGACCTCCACCTTGCAGCAGGAGGCCGGACGCAAGCTGCGCTACTCGTCGGCGCGGACGATGCGCATCGCCCAGGACCTCTACGAGTCGGGCTACATCACCTACATGCGGACCGACAGCACCACGCTGTCGGATCAGGCGCTCGACGCGGCCCGGGCCCAGGCCCGCCAGCTGTACGGCGACGCGTTCGTGCCCGAACGCCCGCGACGCTACGACAAGAAGGTGAAGAACGCCCAGGAGGCCCACGAGGCGATTCGCCCCGCGGGCGAGCGCTTCCGCACCCCCGAGCAGACCGGTCTGTCGGGTGACCAACGCCGGCTGTACGAGCTGGTGTGGATGCGAACGGTCTCGTCGCAGATGGCCGATGCTGCGGGTCAATCGGTGCAGGTTCGCCTCGGTGCGTTCGCTCTGGATGGCACGGATGGGGAGTTCGCCACCAGCGGGCGCACCATTACCTTCCCGGGCTTCCTGCGGGCGTACGTGGAGGGGTCCGACGATCCCGATGCCGAGCTGGGCGACCGGGAGGTGCGTCTTCCCGTCCTGGTTGCCGGTGACCCCCTAGACGTGGCCGCCATCGAACCTGACGGCCACGCCACCCAGCCCCCGGCTCGCTACACGGAGGCATCCCTGGTCAAGGCGCTGGAGGAGATGGGCGTCGGCCGTCCCTCGACGTACGCCAGCATCATGGACACCATCCAGGCGCGCGGCTACGTCTGGAAGAAGGGGACCGCTCTGGTCCCGTCGTGGATCGCGTTCGCCGTGGTCTCGTTGCTCGAGCGGTATTTCGCCAGGCTGGTCGACTACGGCTTCACCGCCTCCATGGAAGAGGACCTCGACGAGATCGCCCGCGGCGCGGAGGAATCCGTCCCGTGGCTGGCCCGCTTCTACTTCGGCGACGCCACTGCCGCGCCCGACGGCGTCGGCCTCAAGCGCATGGTGTCCGAGCAGCTGGGGGAGATCGACGCCCGGGAGATCAACTCCATCCCCGTCGGCGGCGCCGACTCCGGCGTGGTGCTACGGGTTGGCCGGTACGGGCCGTACGTCCAGCGAGGCGAGGAGCGTGCCTCGCTCCCGGAGGATGTCGCCCCCGACGAGCTGACCGTGGAACGGGCCACCGAGCTGCTGGAGGCCGGCTCGTCGGACCGCGAGCTCGGCCTTCATCCCGACTCCGACCTGCCGGTGGTCGTCCGCGCCGGCCGCTTCGGGCCCTATGTGCAGGTCGGTGACGCCGAGACGGTGGACGGCAAGCCGCAGACGGCTTCGTTGCTGCGGGACATGGACCCCGCCACCATCACCCTGGACGACGCCCTGCGGGTGCTGTCCCTGCCGCGCCTGATCGGGGCGGATCCGTCCTCGGGTGAGGAGATCGTGGCCACCAACGGCCGCTACGGGCCGTACATCAAGAAGGGCGCGGACTCACGTTCGCTGGAGACCGAGGAGCAGCTCTTCTCGCTCTCGCTCGACGACGCCCTTGGCATCTTTGCCCAGCCCAAGCTGCGTCGCGGCCAGCGATCCCAGGCGCCACTCGCCGAGCTCGGGCCCGACCCGGTTACCGGCGGGCCGATCGTCCTGAAGGACGGGCGGTTCGGTCCGTACGTGACCGATGGCACGACGAACGCCTCGTTGCGCAAGGGCGATGCCGTCGAGGGCCTGACTGCCGAGCGCGCCGCCGAGCTGCTGGCGGATCGTCGGGCCGCTGGTCCGCCTGTCAAGCGCACGGCCAAGAAGGCCGGCGCGCCCAAGAAGGCCGGGGCTACCAGGAAGGCTGGCGCCAAGGCCGGCGCGCCCAAGAAGGCCGGGGCTACCAGGAAGGCCGGCGCCAAGAAGGCCGGCGCCAAGAAGGCCGGCGCCAAGAAGGCTGCGACCAAGCGCATCGGCGGCTAGGACCCGGGGTGCCGGGCCGGCTGATCGTCCTGGAAGGAAGCGAAGGAACCGGTAAGTCGACCCAGGCCGTGTTGCTGGCGTCCGCGCTCGGCGCCGTCCTGACCCGAGAGCCGGGGGGCACCCACCTGGGGGAGGCGGTCCGATCCCTGCTCCTCGACCCGACCCTGCCGTCCGTGGGTGTTCGCGCCGAGACCCTGCTGTTGCTGGCCGCCCGGGCCGAGCACGTGGACTCGATCATCCGGCCCGCCCTCGACGCCGGTCGCGATGTGGTCTGCGACCGCTTCTCCGGCTCCACCCTGGCCTACCAGGGCGCCGCCCGGGGCCTGCCGCTCGACTCGCTCCGCCAGCTGTCGGACTGGGCCGCAGGCGGTCTGCAGGCGGACCGAGTCGTCCTGCTGACCGTCCCCACCGAGGTGGCTGACGAACGGCTCACTGCCCGAGGCGGCGCCACCGACCGGATGGAGGGGGAGGACGCCGCGTTCTTCGAGCGGGTCGTCGCCGGGTTCGCTGCGCTGGCCGCAGCTGATCCCGGCCGTTGGCGCGTGGTCGACGGTGCCGGATCCCCCGGCGACGTGGCTGCTCGGGTCCTGGCCGCCGCTCGTACTGGGTGACCCGAAGCTTGGTGCCCGGAATAGTGGCCATAGCCACTATTCCGGGCACCAGAGAGAGCCAGGAGGCCAGTCGCACCCTCGATGTAGCATGAAACAGCATGAGAATGCTCTCGGCGGAGGTGCGGCGCCTGCTCCGAGGCCAGTACGGGGTGATCAGTCGGGCACAGTGTCTGCGAGCTGGCCTCACCCCGGACCAGGTCCGATCACTGCTGCTGGCCGGCCAATGGGAGCGGATACACGACGGCGTCTACCGGTTGGCCGGCACCCCGATCGCCGTCGAAGCGGAGATCCTGGCGGCGTGCCTGGCTGCCGGGCCGGGTGCAGTGGCCTCCCACCACTCGGCGGCGTGGATGTGGCGCCTCGTCGATGCGGGCGATCGCCGCTATCCAGTCATCAGCGTCAGGCGTAGCGCCCATCCTCGAGTGCACGGCGTCACCGTGCACCGGGTGCGGGACCTCAACTCGGCTGGCAGGGTGATGTGGCGCCAGGTGCCCTGCACCAACCCGTTGCGCACCCTGGTCGACCTGGCGGGCGCCGTCCCGGAGACGACGCTCGACGGCGCGGTGGACCGGGGGATCGCCCGCCGACTGCTGACGGTCGACGGCCTGGTAGCCGAGATCGACCGCTTGTCACGTCCTGGACGTCCGGGCGTCCGGCCGCTGCGGGATGCGTTGCGACGGCGCGGCCACATCGGCGGTCCGGCCCCTAGCGTATTGGAGAGCCGGACGCTGCGCCTGCTGTACGCCTACGGCATCCGTCCCATCGGGAGCGAGATCAAGGTTGACGGCGGCCGGTACCGATTGGACATCGGCCTGTCCGAGCACGTGGCGATCGAGGTGGACGGCTACCGCTATCACAGCGACCCCGACGCGTTGGGCCGCGACAGCCAGCGGGGCAATCACCTGCTGCTGGCGCGACGATATGTGTTGCACTACACCTGGTTGCACGTGCTCCACGACCAGCCCCGGATCATCCGCGAGGTTCGCCAGGCCCTGGTTGACTTTTCCTGACGGCCGGCGATGGGCGGCCGCTGCGGGCCTTCTGGTCGCCGTCGCCTCGGGCTGCGGCGCGGCGAAGACGATGGCCGAGCCAGATCTACGGTGCCGATCGTCGCCCGGGCCCGCCCGACCACCGTGCCCGCCATCAGGAGGGCCCCGACCACCGCACTGCCGACCACCGCACTCCCAACCACGAAGGACCCGACCCCCCAACATCGGAGCGTTGCATGGGAAGGTTGTGGCCGTCGATCCCGGCCCCAACGGGGCAATGACGCCAAACCAGGCATCATCGACGCGCCCATCGTCAACGGCCACAGCACCGAGGCATGCGATACCGCCGGGGCCGAGACCGACTCCGGGTTCCCGAGCACCTATTCAACTGGAACGTGGCCCAGGACCTGGCCGCGCTCCTGCGAGTGGGGGGGCCACCGTCGTGCTGACAGGGAGCTCCGACACCGCGTGGGCCCGTGTGACCCAGCGAGCGGCGATCGGGAACCAGGCTCACGCCGATGTGGCGCTGTCCATCCACGCCGATGGTGGCCCGGTCGGCGGCCGCGGCTTCGCAGTGCTCGAACCCGTGGCCGACGGGCCCAACGACAGGGTCATCACCGCGTCGCAGGTGTTCAGCGCAGACCTGGTCCGAGCGTTCCCGGCCGGCAGGGCGAGCCGACGAGCACCTACGCCGGCGCTGGCGGCGTCCAGGCCCGTGACGACCTGGGGGGCACGGACCTGACTACGGACCCCAAGGTGTTCATCGAGTGTGCGAACATGCGCGACGCCACCGACGCCGCGCTCCTCGTCACCCCCGCCTGGCAGCAGCAGGTGGCGGCGGCGATGGCGACGGGGATCACCGCGTTCCTGGCCCCGCGGCCATGATGGTCCCCATGGCCGCAGACGACGCCCGCCCGCTGTACGTCGACGTCCCGGGGCAGGATGCCGCCGTTGCGGCCCTGCGAGCGGCGGCCTCCCGTCCGGTGCATGCCTACCTGTTCGTCGGGCCGCCGGGCACGGGAAAGGTGGCGGCCGCCACCGACTTCGCCGCCCATCTGCTGTGCCCGAATGGTGGTGACGGCACCTGCGACGTGTGCCGACGGGTGCGGATCGGTGCTCACCCCGACGTGGCGACCGTGGAGCGGGAGGGGGCCGCGATCAGCATCGGTTCGGCCCAGGAGGTGATCCGACTGGCAGCCCGCAGCCCGACCGAACGTGACCGGAAGGTGCTGGTCCTCACCGACTTCCACCTGGTCCGCGAGGCGGGTCCGGCCCTGTTGAAGACCATCGAGGAACCACCGCCGTCTGCGGTGTTCGTCATCCTCGCCGAGCATGTCCCCCCGGAGCTGGTCACCATCGCCAGCCGTTGCGTCCGCATCGATTTCGTACCGGTCCCGCCGGCTACCGTTGCCGCCTTGCTCACCGCCGAGGGGATCCCCGCGGCGCACGCCACAGCTCTGGCCGAGGCGACGGGGGGTCGCCTGGACCGGGCCCGGCTGCTGGCCGGCGATGCCGAGTTCGCCGCGCGCCGCGACGCGTGGCTAGCGGTACCCGGCCGCCTGGACGGCTCCGGTGCCACCGCTGCGGTGGTGGCTGACGAACTGGTGGCGCTGCTCGAACGCAGCGTCGAGCCGCTGCGCGCCCGCCACCAACTGCAGGCCAGCCAGTTCGAGGCCCGCCTCGCCCGTGACGTCGAGGTCAACGGCAAGCGCCGGCGAGGTCGGTTCGGGCCGGACGGGGGGGCGAAGGAGCTGGAGGAGCGGCACAAGCGGGAGGTCCGCCGGCAGCGCACCGACGAGCTGCGGTCCGGTCTGGCCACCCTTGCCGGCGCCTACCGCGATCGGTTGGCGTCCGACGAGGCCGGCGGCCGGGTGGCGGCCGGAGCGGTGACGCTCATCCACCGGACAGGCGCCAGCCTGGAGTACAACCCCGGCGAGTTGCTTGCCCTCCAGGCACTGTTAGTGCGGGTGGGCCGGCTCGGCCTCACCGTCCGCCGGGGCTGACCAGGCCGGTCTCGTAGGCCAGGAAAACCAGCTGCGCCCGGTCGCGAGGGTTGAGCTTCGTCATGGCCCGACTGACATAGGCCTTGACGGTGAGCGGACTGAGATAGAGGTGGGCGGCGATCTCATCATTGGACAACCCCGCCGGGACGAGAGCCATGACCTCGTGTTCGCAGTCGGTCAGCCGGTCCAGGCCCCGCCCCTCCACCGGCTCGGGCCGCCGCCGGGCGACCATGTCGGCGATGAGGTGGCAGCGGCCACGGACCGGGTACAGCACCAGCGCGGTGGCGTCGTTGACGATATCGACCTGGCGCAGCAGGGCAACAGCCAGGAGGGTGGCGACGATAACGGCCCGCACGATGAGCTGCTGCGCGTCGATCACGATCGTTGGCAGACCCGTTTGTCGGCCGTCGCGCACGCCGGCGGCGGCCAGGTCAGGGAAAAAGGTGGCTGATGCGCCAGCTGAGCGTCGGTTGGGCGAGAGGCGTGGATCGCAGGGTGACCTGGCCGGAGGAGGTGGCGGTACGCGCCACCAGCCGAGGGCTGGCACCGGGGAAGCCCTCGACGTGGAGGTCCACGGGCTGGCCCGGCAGGCCCTGCAGGCGAAGCGGCGCGTCGGTCACGACCCGGCTGCGCTGACCGGCCCGCTCGACGGCCTCGACCGCGGCGCCGGCAGGGAGCACGGTGCGCGCCTGGACATCGGCGAACACGGAGTCGGCGAGGGTCCGGGCGGCAGCCAGGGCGGCGGCGATGTAGGCCCCATGCCGCTGGCCGAGGACGATGCCCGTGAACGTGGTGGGTCGTGAACCCACCGTTCGGGTGACGGCGAACAGCAGGCATCCTCCGGCGGCTGTGGTAGATCCCGTCTTGATGCCGGTGAACCCGTCCTGGCCGACCAGCGTGTTGTAGTTGGCGATCGGGCCGACTCCGGGGATGACCGCCGATGCCTGGCCGACGATCGTGGCGAGCGCCGGTACGGCCAGGGCGGCGCGGGCCAGTCGGAGCTGGTCGGTGGCCGTCGACGCGCTGGCCGGGTCGAGGCCGCTGGGATCGGCGTAGTGGGTGTGCGCCATGCCCAGGCGGCCGGCGGCGGCGTTCATCTTGGCGACGAAGGCGGTCGTGGTACCCGCGTCCGCGCTGGCGAGGGCGTCGGCGATGTTGTCGGCGGAGGCCAGCAAGAGCGCTTGGAGTGCCTGGTGCTGGTCCA
Source organism: Acidimicrobiales bacterium (assembly GCA_965276635.1). GTDB lineage: Bacteria > Actinomycetota > Acidimicrobiia > Acidimicrobiales > Palsa-688 > CBDIBC01. Next base: position 1,801,543 of record CBDIBC010000005.1, read on the forward strand.
GGACCAATCCGGCGTGCACCGGGATGACGGATTGGCCGGCCGCCACCCTGGCCGGCAGGGTGCCCGCTTCGGCGGCGGTGATGGTGAGTGACGGTTCGGGCTGGCCGGCTGTGGCGGGTAGGTCCGTCGTCACGACGTATGCCGTCATCACCTTTGTCAGGCTGGCGATCGGCACGGTCGTCGTCGGCCCCGAGGCGCCGATGAGCGTTCCGTCATGCTCGGCGACGGCCGCCTCGCCGCTGGCTGGCCACGCCAGGTCGAGCGGGCCACCGGGCAAGGTCGCCGTTCGGGAACTGACCAGGGTCACGGTCGGTGCCGGCAGCGGCATCTCGATCAGCCGGACCGCGATGCCAGCGGCCACGAACACAACGAGGGCCAGGCCGAGCGCTGTCCATCGGCGCCTACGGGGCGACTGGCGAGCGACGAAGTGGCGGCCTCGACGCGCTCCACCGGACGAGCTGGCGGCTGGAGCGGTGTTGCCGGGTCGGGGGGAGGAACGATCGGTGGCCGCCATGTCCCGAGACCTACCCGTTCAGCCGTCGACACGGTCAAGGCGGTCCGATACCGCCAGGGCTGGCAATCCGGATGCTCCGTCGACCGAACGGGCGAACGATCTTGGGCCGCAGGGCGCTGACGTGAATCTCGACGACGCTCGGTCCTCGGCGAAGCTGAAGTCCCAGATGTGGTCCATGATCGCAGTCTTAGCCCGAATCCACCGGTAGACGGGTCTGTTTGGGGGGTCGCGTATCCGCGAAATGGTGCCCCTGACCTGGGAGAATGTTGGTTGCGAAGCCACATTCAGCCGTCGAGTCGGGAGCACCTTTTCGATGCCATCATCGCACAGCCTGGACCGCATCGGCGTGACCTTCGACGACGGACGGCTGGTCGCCAACGCCGGTCTGATCGCCCCGGCCACCCTGGCCCAGCACTTGGGGCTGCGAGAGCTGTTCGAGACCAACGTCGACTTGGGCGACGCCCCGGGACGGGCCAATGTCGGGCATAAGGCGATGACGGTGATCCACTCGGCGCTGGCCGGCGGCGACTCGATCGATGACTGCGACGTGCTGCGGGCGGGGGCCACGCAGGCGGTGTTGGGACATGCGGTGTTGGCCCCCTCGACCCTCGGCACCTTCTTGAGAAGTTTCACCTGGGGTCATTGCCGTCAGCTGGACAAGGCGGCCGGCGAGCTGTTGCGCCGGGCATGGTCTGGTGGCGCGGGCCCCCGCCACGCCCCGGTCACCATTGATGTGGACTCGAGCATTTGCGAGACCTACGGGCTGGCCAAGCAGGGCGGGACCAAGTTCACCTACAACCATGTGCGCGGCTATCACCCGCTGTTCGCGGTGATGGCGCGCACTGGCGATGTCGTGCACGCCCGGCTGCGGGGCGGCAACGCCCATGCGGGCCGGGGGGCGGCCGGGTTTCTGACCGAGACGTTCAACCGGGTGCGTGCCGCCGGGGCCACCGGGGCGCTGGTTTTGCGGGCGGACTCGGGCTTCTACAGCCGCAACGTCGTCGACGCCTGTGTCAGCGCGAATGTTCGTTTCTCGATCACCGCCAAGCTCCACAAAGGCGCCATCCACTCCGCCATCGCGGCCATCGACGATGCGGCGTGGCTGCCGATCCCGTACTTCCTCGACGGCGCCGCGGTGGCTGAGACCACCTACCGGCCTTTCGGTTCCAAGGGCCGACCCTGCCGGCTGATCGTGCGCCGGGTGCGCCCCACCCCCGGCAGTCAACTGGCGTTGTTCACCGAGTTCTCCTACCACGCCTTCATCACCAACCGCGCCGGCGAGATGCTCGACCTCGAAGCCGATCACCGCCGCCACGCCGAGATCGAGAACACCATCCGCGACCTCAAATACGGAGTCGGATTGAACCATCTGCCCTCCGGGCGCTTCGTTCTATTGGAGTCGTCGGGGGCCTTTGGCACACCGGAGTTAGGGCCTGATCTGCTTGTGGCGCGTGGGTTCTCTTGGTCTGACTGTCACAGGTGGAACGTACGTTCGAGCCCATGGAGTTCTGGGCGCAGCAGACGGTGTCACCGATCGACGGACGGCAGGGATGGACGGTGGTCGATGACCGCTACGTGGAGCATCGCCGGGCCGGTGAGTACCTGCGGCTGCTCGTGGACGGCGAGGGCCGCTCCGCGGGCACCGCCCGCACCTACGCTGGTCGTCTGGCCCTGTGGCTGACCTGGGCGGCGGCGGTCGGGGCAGACGATGGCTCGCCAGGCGTGGAGCAGCTGGCGGCTTTTGCTCGCTGGCTGGAGCGCACCCCGTCGCGCAAGCATCGCTCCGGGCGTGACAGGCGCCGGGCGCCCGACCCGACGGTGGTGGCGATCGGGCCGGCCCGATCGGCAGGCACCGTGGATGGGATCTTGGTCGTGGTGGTGGAGTTCGTGCGGTTCCTGGCGTCGCGGGGGATCACCGACGCCGTTGTGGCCGAGGCGTTGAGCACTCGACGGGAGCTGCGCTTCGTGCCGGCCGGCTGGGACCGTGGAGAGCGCACCGGGCACCCGGTGGTCGAGCGGCGCCGGGTGCGACGGCGAGGGGTGCGGCTGGCGGCGGTGACCTTGAGCGGCGAGGAGGTCGCTGCTCTCGTCAGGGCATGCGCCAACGCCCGGGACCGCTTCGTCGTCGAGGCGCTCTACGCCACCGGGCTGAGGGTGGCGGAGCTGTGCGGTCTGCGCCTGTCGGACCTGCACCTCGTGCCTTTCTCGGTGCATCTCGGCTGCCAGGTGGCTGGTGCCCACCTGCACGTCGTGCGTCGGGAAGACAACGAGAACGGGGCGCTGGCGAAGTCGATCTACCCGAGGGTCGTCCCGGTGGCCCGAGACCTGGTGTGGTCACACAACGCCTGGCGGGTCGAGCGAGACGCGGTGGCGGAGGCGGCCGGCAGCGACTACCTGTTGGTCAACTTGTGGCGGGCGCCGCTGGGACGCGCGTTGCGGCCCGACACTGTCGAGCGGCTCTTCGTGCGTTTGTCGGCCAAGGTGGGTTTCCGGGCTCGGCCTCACATGTGCCGTCACAGTTTTGCTTCTGAGGTGGCGCTGGCAACCAAGGACCCGGCTTTGGTCAAGGAGCTCTTGGGGCACGCCTCGGTTGCCTCGAGCGACGTTTACATGCATGCCCGCTGGGATGACATGCGCGCCGCGGTGGACGGGCACGCCCGGATCCGGGGGGCGCTGCAATGAGCCGACGGTCGGGGGGCAGCGCCGCGGAGCGCAGCGATCGGATCCAGATCCGGGCGGTCGGAGCGGACTGGCGGCTGGAACGAATGCGGTTGCTGGTGGCTGACGCCGACTTTGATGGCGACTGGGATCCCGAGACCTTCCTGCTCACCCCCCGCCCGGGTGGGCGGATCAGCGGACGGGAAGGCTGCGTGGTGGCCGACTGCCCGCTCAACCGACACGGCGCCGGCGTGCTGTGTCGCTCCCACGCGCTCGAGATGGGCGAGTCGGATACCTCGAGCATCGATGCGTGGGTGGCGACCGGCGAGCCCCGACGGATCCGTCGGCGCTGCTCACCGGAGTCCTGCCTGGTCGCCGACGACATCGGACGCTGCAGTCGTCCGCCCGCCGACAGCCGCCGGTTGTGTCACGCCCATGCCGCCGCGTGGGGACACAGAGAGCGAGCCGGCGCCACCTTCGCTGAGTTCCTGGCGGGCGCCAGCCCGTTGCCCGGTTTCGGGTCGTGCGTGGTCGCCTCGTGCTTCTTGGAGGCCGCCTACAAGGAGATATGCCTCTGCGACGGCCACTACCGCTCCTGGCGGCGCCATGGACGTCCGGCGAGCCGGAGGTTCGAGGATTGGGCGGCCCGCGCTCCCCAGCCGGCCACGGCCCGGGTGCTCAGCCTGCGGGGCCTGACCGAACTGGTCCGCCTCGAACTGCTCTACGGCATCGACCGTCGAGCGGCCGGACACATACGTGCCAGGGACGGCGAGATGCGGGTCTTCGCCGACCAGCTTCGAGCGACCGATGCCGCTTCGGTGACCGAATTCAAGCTCGCCGGCTTCGAGGGCAACGACACCTACGCCCACTTCGCCGCCTTCGTCATCGACCGGGTCGGCCTGGCCTACGCAGACCCCGAGGTCGAACGCCACGCTGACATCTGGGACCTGCGACTGTTCGGGCGCTGCGGCCACATCGACTTCACGGGGATCCGCCAGGACTGGCTGCGGGAGGCCACCAAGGCTTGGGCGGCCACCGCCGCTGTGGGCGTGCGTTCCGAGTCGACCCTCCAGCATCGGGTTCACGCTGTGGTGCTCCTGTCCTCGGTGCTGGCAAGCGGACCGGGCGGCGGCCATGATCCCGAAGCTCTCGGGCGTGCCGACATCGACCGCTTCTTGGTGCGGCAAGCTTCGCTGCGGACCCGTCGAGGCCAGCCCTACAGCGCCTCGCGGGCCACCAGCATCATCCGGGACTGCACCCTGGTTCTCCGAGAAGCCCGAGAGATGAGTTTGCTGCCCACCTTGGGCTCGACGTTCGCCTTCCGCCGCGGCGACACCGGTCCGACACCCCACGACAGCGAGGTGGGCCGGGCCCTGCCCGACCACGTCGTGGCCTGCCTCGACGCGCACCTCGATCTGCTGCGGGCTGTCCCGGGCTACTTCCGGGGAACGACTCGGCACGGCACGGGCGTCTTGGGCGATCAGTCCGCCGAGATGGCAGTGCTGATCTACAGGCTGCTGAAAGGCACCGGCCGTCGCGCCGGCGAGGTGGCCAGCCTGCGTCTGGAGTGCCTCGACGTGGACGAGCACGGCCGGCCGGTGTTGATCTACGACAATCACAAGGCGGGCCGGATGAGCAGGCGTTTGCCGCTGTCGGACTCCGAGCTGGTGGAGGCCATCAGCGCCCAGCAGGCCTGGGTGACCACCCGGTTCCCCGCCATCGCGAGGGACCGACTGTGGTTGCTACCTCGGCCCAACCAGAACACCGACGGTCTCATCCACCTACGACCCCACCAGATCTTCGAGTGGATCCGACAATGGGTGACTGTCATCCCCAGCATCGACGCCGGCCCCGTCGGTGCACCAAGCCAGGCAGTGCCCTTCGACCGCTCCGCCATCCACCCCCACGCATTCCGGCATTCCTACGCCCAAACCCTGGCCGATCAAGGAGTTCCCGCCCCGGTCCTGCGAGACCTCATGGACCATCGCAGCATTGACACCACCATGGGCTACTACCGTGTCGGCGAAACCAAGAAGCGTGACGCCATGGACCTGCTGGCGCGCCACACCGTCGACAACCGGGGCACCACACGCCCCTCCGGAGGAGGCCGGTCCAGATCCGCCGCGCTGGCCGAGCAGCTGAGCTGGGTGGCCGTCCCCATGGGCAAATGCTCCGAGCCGACCAACGTACGAGCCGGCGGCCAGGCCTGCCCGATCCGCTACCAGTGCACCGGCTGCCCCCATTTCGAGTCCGATCCTTCCTACCTGCCTAACCTCAGCACCTACGCAGACGACCTGCGACGCGAACGCGAGGCGATGACCGCCACCGGCGCCGCCGACTGGCTCATCGAGGGCGTCACCCGCCAGCTCGACGTCGTCATCGACCATATCCGCACCCACCAACAACTTCTCGCCGAGCTCCCCGACGACCAGCGCCACGCCGTCGAGGAGGCCGCGGTGATCCTGCGAAAAGCCCGCCAGTCGGTCCCGGTCGCGTTCGGGCAACGCCGAAGCGATCAACGGCCATGACCGACAACAGCGACGCTTTGCGCCGCGCTCGCCGCCGCGACAGCCTCGACAAACGACGCCGGGCGGCCGAGACCCTCGAGGCCATGGTCAAGACCGGAGAGACGATCAGCTTCCCGGCGGTGGCCTGCCGGGCGGCGGTGTCAGTGTGGCTCCTCTACGCCGACCACGACCTCGCCGGCCGGATCAGCGACGCCCGCGACCGCCAACGCCAAGCCGGTGCCGATCGGGCCTGGCGCCTGCCCGCCCGCTCGCTCGTCACCGAGCAGAGCCTGCGCGCCGACCTGGCCAACTCCCGCGAACAAGCCCGCCAGCTCGGGGTGGAGGTCGCCGTGCTGCGCGACCGCGTGGCCCACCAGCTCGGTGAGGCGGCCGACATCGCACGGGGCCGGCTTGCCAACCCATTGGTCGGCCAGCTCGAAGACCGGGCCACCGAGCTCGAGACCGAGAACCATGCCCTACGACGCCGACTCACCGAGCTCGAAGCCGGCCTTGCCGAGTCCACAGCCACACTCGACGCGGCCCGGACGATCAACCGGGAGCTGATGAGCGATCTGAACCGCTCCGGGGGACAGGCCCATGGGCGTCCCTCACATCCAAGGTCGCCGAAACGGTCCACGAGGTGACCCCCTCGCTCCGCACGCACCGGCCGCGGACGCTGTGTGACTTACGTCGGTCACTCAGGATCACCCTCCTGAGCAGGTCTTCCGTCCATGACTCCAATAGAAAGTAGGGGGCCAACGCTGCCTGGCTCGCTCTGAATGTGATCGCCCACAACCTGGCCCGCTGGACCAGCCGCATCGGACTAGGCGAAACCCTCATCGCCAACGACACCATCCGCCGTCACCACCTGGCCATGCCCGGCCGCATGACCAACTCGGCGCGCCGCCGCACCCTCCACCTGCCGCAACGTTGGCCATGGGCCGACGCCTTCGAAACCTGCCTCGCCAGCTTGCGCGCCGTCGTAGTCGTCACCTGAACCCACCCGCAGCAGGCGACGCCGCCCACCCGGGGCCGCATCCGCTGACCACGACGCCGAGGCGAACAAGCTATGGATCCCCGCGAGCCGCTACACGCCTCGCTCAGCCTCCCGACCCCCCCTCGGCCTGTCACCACCCACCGCCTGCCGCTCAAGCCAGCAGCGAGCATCGCCAAAGGCCGATCGGTGGATTCGGGCTTAGTCACCACCACCTGCCTGGACCGTCGCATGAGGTACTCGAGCCCGCTCACTTCCCTGGCCGTCAGGTCGATGCCGTCGGGTCGGCACCCCAGGTGGCCGAATCCACGGTGATTCGCCGTCCTTGGCCGTCAGCATGAGGATCGAGTCCAGTTGCCGGCACCGAGGAATCGGGCGCAGCGCGGGTATCCCGTTGATTCCCGGGAGTACGATGATGTCGTGGCGGTGCTCCGTTGCCAGCCACAGTCCCTGCGTGCCGTCGAACGCCAGGTCGACACAAACCTCGGACTCCAGCCCACGCCGCAGGGCCCAACCGCTTCTCGTCCTCGACCACCAGCACCTTCACCAGTCCAGGATGGCATGATCGCCCCTGATGCCAAGCTGCAGGTCGGTGACCTGCCAGCGAGAAATGGTTCGAAGGAAGCAACAATGAGGAAGTTTGTCATTGTCATAACGGGAAGTGCCTCATGTCTCTTCGTGATGTGCGGGTGCGGCGCTAGACATCGAAGTTCGCCGGGGGTAGGCGGTGACGCACCGCCAGCATCGTCCATCAACGGCCTGTCTGTCCCGACAACCAATAGCGGGCCAGCCATCGTGGCATCCGGCCTCAATTCGCAAACAACCACAGACGCCTGGGTATTGGGGGATGGGGCGCTTGCAGTGACCCGGGATGGCGGCGCCCACTGGGAACAGCTTCCCTTGCCGGTAGCGACAGATACCGTCAAAGATGTGGTAGTGCTTCCGACCGACTCGATTGTCGTCTCCGGAAACAAGAACTCCGTCGATATAGACGAGCGCATGACAGGCGGAGCTTCTTGGAGCCACCAGACGATACCGGTCGGGTTCCCGGTGGGAAACGCACAACTCGTCTCCACACCCAACATCCTGGACGGCATCATGCTAACCGTCGAAACGAGCAGCAATTTCTCGCAAGGAGCCTGGATCGCAACCTCCGGCACCGGTAGCCCCTCGAGCGTCCATAGAACCCCCGTCGGCGGGCAGGTCACAAGCGCAGGCGGCGACCTCTGGCTGGTCGGCGGAGTCCTCGACTCCGGCGTCTACCGCAGCAACGACGGCGGGACCAGGTGGCAGCAGACCACGCTCGGCGGCGAGCTACCCACCCCACCGCAAGGTGACGTCAGCCCCATCTACGCCGACAGCAACGGCATAGTGACGACCATCAGCGATGCGGCACACGTCAAGGTGATCGAAGGAACAACAAGTGCAACGAGTTGGACCTGGACGCCGGGTCCGATTCTCAGCGTCGGGGATCAGTACGGGGCCGGCGCGCCAGCTGACACCTCGGTCGCCGGTGACACCCTCTGGGTGCTGGGCCGGACCCTCACTCGCGTCGACTTGCAAACAGCAGCGGCGACCACCGTGGCGCCCCACGACATCCCCCAGTCCGGAACGATCATGCTGCACGCGACCAGCCCCACGGCAGCGTGGCTCAGCTACCGCTCCGACATTTGCCAATCCTTGAAGTCGAATTGCCATTCCGTCACCGGAGTACTGAAAACCATAGACAACGGCAACACGTGGACCCCGCTCCTGGACCCGCTCGGGTAGCACCCGGACAGGAGCTACAGGCCCGGAGCACCCAACGACTCGACCATCGGCGGCGACCGTTATGCGAGTTGGGGCTGTTCTGGTGATCCATGCCTGGGCGCACTCGAGGAGTCAGGTCACCGTGGACTCGACGTTGCTGGGGTGAAGGACTGTTTGTGCGCGGCGCGGGCAGACTTGGAGACTATGAGCGATACTTCCGAGCCTGGGCCCCCGACGGGCGCCCGTGGCAGCAGGACGGGCTGGAAGATCACAGTGGGGTTCGAGCTTGACGTCTTCCTCTCCCAGCCGTTGGTCGCTCGCATTGCCGCCACAGGCCCGAGAGTTCAGCCCGTCTGGTTCCTTTGGGAGGACCTCACCTTCTGGTGGCTGACCGGCAGCTGGTCGCGACTGTCCCAGGTCCTCGAGCAAGATCCCCAGGTAGCCATCGTGATCGACACGTGCGATCTTGGCACTGGCAGGGTCCTGCAGGTGAACGCTCGCGGATCGACGCAACTGCTTCCGTTCGACGCCGCTCGGGCGCGCCGTTGGGGCCGCCGATATCTCGGCCCAGACGAGCATCACTGGGGACGCTTCGCTGACCGGGTGTTCCGCGACCCCACAACCCAGTTCGTGCGCATGTCGCCAACGACGCTCCGCGCCGTAGATCTCTCCTTCTCGCCCGGCTCGGCGGAGCCGCCGGCTCGACCGGTAGGCGATGAGCGGGACTGATCGCGGTGGGGTGGCAGTGTTTGGGGTGGTGAGAGCTGAGCGTGTCGAGGACCCCGTGGCTTTGTCGGGCCGAGCGGGGCTGCCCGACAGGAGGCAGGTTCGAGCTCTCGCCGACCCGATGGGCCGCACACATCTCCACAAATGACATCGTGGAGACGGCTGCGGCGCACCGAATAGGGCACATCGGTCGCTTGTCGCTCAGGTGCAGCAGTGTCCAGTGCTAGCCACATGGATACGTTTCGGTGGACGCTGTCGGCTCCCTCTTGACGAGGGTCAGCCTGTCGCTGGGAGCCGAGGTCGGTCCTTCCCTCCGTCGTGGACTCGACGGTCAGCCTCGACCGGGGCGACCGCGTGGTGTGTGGCGCCTAGGACGGCGTGGCCGAGTACGCCGGCGAGGTCTCGGTCGCGGGATTCGACGGCGTGGGCGTAGATGCGCAGGGTGGTGGTGGGGTCGGCGTGGCCGAGGCGGCCGGCGACGGTGCGGACGTCAGGGCCCGAGGCGATGGCGGTGGTGGCCGCAAAATGTCGGAGCTGGTGGAAATGGCCGGTCAGTCCGAGTTTGGTGGTGAGGCGGCGGTAGCCGCCGGTGAGGGTGTGGGGTAGGCAGGGAGCGGCTCCTTCGGCGGCGCGGCTGAGGACGAACGGGTCGTGGCAGAGGTCGACGCCGAAGGTCTGGGCGTAGCGGCGCTGGTCGGTTTGGCGGTGGGCCAAGAATGCACCGAGGGCGTCGTCGACGGCGATGACTCGGTGCTGGTGGGTCTTGGTCGGCCCTTCGGTGGCTTGTTGGTGGACGACGGTCAGGGAACGAGCGATGGTCAGGGTGCGCCGGTTCCAGTCGATGTCGGACCACCTGAGCGCGCACAGCTCGCCTCGGCGGGCGCCGGTCACCGCGGCCAGCACGATCGCCGCCGCGAGCACCGGGTCGGTGTCTTGGGCGGCGGCGACCGGTCGTTTGACTGTGGCCGGGTCGGGGGCGGAGGCGGAGGGGCGCGCCGGGCGGGGTGGGGAGGCGGCATCAGCAGGATTGACCGACGGCCACCCTCATTTCACGGCCCGGCGCAGGGAGGCGGAGAAGATGGCATGGTGGCGGCGCACCGACGACGCCGAGAGGCCGCGGGCTCGCAGCGTTCGGTTGAAGCGGTCCAGGCGCTCGGCGCTCAGTCGGTCCAGGCGGACATCTCCCAAGGTCGGCAGGATGTTCTTGTCGATGGTGCGGCGGTGCTCGCCCATGGTGTACACCGAGCGCTCCGCGTCGATGTCGGCCAGCCACGCCTCCAGCAGGCTGGCCACGGTGCCGGCATTCGCTTTGACCTGTCTGCGCTCCACGTCGGCCACCAGCTTGGACATGAACGTCTGGGCTTGGCGGCGGGTGCCGGTGAATTTGGGCGACCCGTGGGTCGTCTTCCAGTTGCTACCGTGGTGGGCTGCTGACGCCGGTCGGTGCCCTCCTCCGTGCTCCGAGAGGCGGCGGTGAGCACCAGGCGCCCATCAGGCCGAGTAGCTCAGACGGCAGAGCAACGCACTCGTAATCCGATTTGAGGCTCCTGGCGGCTCGGTCGGAGAAGGCAGAAAGTGGCCTGACCTGGGCTTTTGTCCGAGGCTCTTGGCGGGGGTCGGCTGGCCGTAGCGGCAGTTGATGTCCAAAAATATGTCCAAAGTATCTTGGCACGACCTTTTCGGGACACGAGCTTGCTGGTTGCGTTGCGCAGCCCGGTGGAACTCGTGCTGGGTGTCGTCGTGTCGCGCTGAGGCCCTGACTCCGTCCCTCAATCGAGCGCACGCTCGCCGCACCCCCCGACTCTTTCGTCTCTATGCGACACGGTCTGGGGCATCTCCATCTTCATGGCACTCGATGTCGAAGGTCTGTCTGATCTGATCTGAGGTGGCGTCAGGGACCCCGTGAAATCGGACCGTCAGGAGACGCCGAGGCGAGGGAGCTCCATGATTCTGTTGACATCACCGCAGACATCAACGACGAAGACGAGACTGGCTTCGTTGGGAGGTTCCTTGACGAGGCGCGCGGCGTTGATCGTGCCTGGATCCATCGTCGTGACAGGAACGCCTGCGTCGCCTGCTGTCGCTGAGGTCATCGGCCTGGTGCCGAAGGATGCCAGGACCGTCGTCTATCTGCGGATTTCCCCGGCGCTAGGGGCCACTAAGAGGCGGCCGTTCGAGACGCCTCATCCGCTCCGTGATGAATCCCGCCTCAGTCAGGTGGTGGATGGCCGAGCAACTCGGCGAAGTCCCGCAGGGCCGTGATGGTCACGGGGGCGTGTGGGAGGTCCAGGAGGTCGGCGTCGCCGGTCACGAGATGGTCGGCACCGAAGGCGGCGGCGAGAGCGATGAGGTAATCATCATTCGGATCTCGACTCAGCGGTTGGACCTCATGATCTGGCTGCATGTCGGCGCCACCCCGCACGTCGGCCACGAACTGGTCGACTGCACCTTCGGGGATGAGTCGAGCGATCTTCGGGCGGCGGGACACGTTTTCCAGCTCGACGACCAGCTTCGGGCACATGGCGAACTCGAAGCGACCCTCGATGCCGGCCTGGACGACACGTTGAGCTACACCGGCCGGGGTAATGAGGGCAGAGACGAGGACGTTAGGGTCGAAGACGACGCGCACCTACCGGGACGGCCGAGCGCGAGTGGCCCGCAACTCCTCTTGGGCTAGGTCCATGGCCTGGTCGTCCGACAGGCTCTCACCGAGCCGACGCTGGTGGCCCTCGATCTCCTCCATGAGCTGTGCGTAATCCCGCGAAAGCACGTCCCGGAGGGCGCGGTCGTAGAGGTCATCCTCGGCGACGCCGGTTCGCCGGGCGACGTCACGGGCAGCGTCGACCAGGTCGGCGCCCAGCTCAACCGTCACTCGTTTAGAAGCCACGTCTACAGTGTGCCACCCGCTCAGGCCTGGTGGTACCGCCGATTGCTCGGCGAGCCCAACAAGCTGGCGTCGCTGCATCGAATCCGACCGTCGGGACGCGATCGAAGCAATAAGCGGCGAAGACAACCGGGTTCGTTCGACCCGGGGCATGGCGGCGGCGGACCTCGACGACATAGTCGCCCGAGCGGTACGCATCAGGACCATGGCGACCTCGGCACCGAGGCCGTTGGCTGACGCCGGAGGCAAGGTGAACACGACGGGGAACCCACGTCATGCGCACAAAGCAAGCCAGCGAGTACTACGCGCTCGTGGTCACCATGCCGCCGTGGCTCATCTCGGTTGCGACCTCCGCTGGTGGGTGTCCACCCCAGTACGTCGAGTAAAAGGCGGTCGTCAATTACGACGGCCATGCTGGGCGCTACTGGTTGGCGAGGTCAGGATCCTCGGCTGCGATCTGAGCGATCGCTTCGTCGTAGCCTCCGTCGCGCAGCCATTGGGCGATCACCTCTGCAGCCTCCGGGGGGTGGCCGGCTCGAACGTCGGCGACGGGCCACGGGGCAGCTCGCCCCGCTCCAGCGCACGGCGACGGGCGAGGTCGACCACGGCTGCCAACTCAGGGTCAAGGTGAAGCTCGGTGGCCATGCCAGCGATGGTACTGGGCGCTACCGGTGACGGCGGGGTCCACCCTGGACGACTTCGTTATGTGGGCCACCGATTGGCGATGCAGACTTCTGACTCACCCTCGGGGAGGGCGCGAGTGGTGTTGTTCATACGCACGAAGAAGACCTGGTCATGGTTGCTGGGCTTGGCCCAGACTGGGCGTGGTGATCGGCCGATGTCCACTCGGCAGATCTCCTGCCCGGATTGTTCGGCGATGCGGGCGCGTGTACGCATGACCGGGGTGTGGCCCACAGCGTTTACGAGGTGGGTATCTGAGCCAGTTGACGAAGCCGTCGCCGTTGGGCGGCTTCACTCGCTGGCAGTCGTGGTGGAGGCCGACGACCCTGCGGTCGTCGGCGACGCCGATGAGCAACGTCCCGCCGTGTGTTGAGAAACCCGGCGACGGCAATGACGACGGCATCCTCCATGGCCCTGTTCAGCCTGTCCTCCGAAGTTCCCATCGCGCGGTGGACTTGAGCTCGACGGCCACGTCCTCGTCGCCATCGATGAGCTCGGTGAGAGCCGGTCCCGCGGTGCCTTCGACGCCTGCCGACATTCGCGATCCCCAAGGGATGCCAGTGTGTACCGCCTCAGATGGCGCTTTCTGCCGCGAGGATCCAGGGCACCGCGCGGCTCCTCGTGGCCCGGCGCTCCCTCGTCGTTGTCAGGTGGGGAGGGCGTCAAGAGACCATCGTGAGGGTCGGGGTCCCCGCCGTGGGCGGGGTGGCCCTCACGATGCAGCTCTTGACGCCCGAGGAGCTGGCCGCCGCCCGACAATTGGTGTGCGAACGCCGCCAGGCGGTCGCTTGTCGCGTGGTGGGCCTGCTGCGCTACTTGCCTCTGGAAGGGTGGCGTAGCGTTTGCTGGTCACCCTCCTTTCGCCACGTGTGGCTGCGCCCGTCCGGTCTCCACGGATTCCGCCGTCTGAGGACCACTGGGTGGGTCGTTTCGTTCGAGCTGTACGGTGCGGGGGTGACGCGCCCGCCCGACGTCCCACGTGACCAGACGCCGAGGCTGGCGCGAACGATGGCGGAGGAGCGTCGTCGCTCCGCGGATCGGCGACTGCTCGGTGACACCTTGGCCGACATTGGTGGAGAGCGGACGGCCCTGGCGATCAGGAATGGGATGATGATGCGAGCCCGGTCTCGACCTCGTCGATGCTGCAGGTGGAGGAGATCCGCTATCCCGGGGACCAGGGAAGCCCTTTGGCGGCCACCTTCGGCTCCATCGCCGCCTCGGTCCAGCTCAGATCAAGGTTCCAGTCCAGGTTCGTGACGAGATTTGTCTCCAGATCCAGGCATAATCCAGGTTCCGGTCCATGTTTGCGTGCAGGTCGGAGGCCCACGATGACGGGCGATCGATGACCCGAGAGGACCATTCCGTGAGCGCCATCTCCCTTTTCGCCATCACCGACCAGCCCCGAGTGGTGCACACCGTCACGGTGGCCGCCGGCCTGCTCGGTATCAGCCGTGCCTACGCCTACCAGTTGGTCCCCCGGCCGGTGGCCTCTCTCGCCCTCACGGAGCGAAGAAAGACGACGGCAGTAGCGGAGGCCGGGACCCCGTCAGATGACCGGCCGAACGAGCGTGTAACTTCAGCGTGAGACTCCGGAAGCTGTTCGGACCGTCGATCTCCCCCCGCCGGAGCCGTCTGTGGGTTGTGCTGGGGCCAATCTGGGTCGGCGCGGTGGTCATCCTGTGGGTGTACGTGGTCGTCTTGACTGGGCAAGGCCAGTGGGCCGGCTCGGCCAGCGTCGGCGTCGGGGCCATCATCTACACCGGTTTCTTGTATCTGCGCTGGCACTTCATCACGACCAGGCGGTGAGCGAGGAGCGACGAGGTGGCCAGGCGACGGCACGAGCATGAGCCCTGGTTCTGCCCCTGAGGCAAGTGCCGAGGGGGTCGGATCCGCCGGGCGAGCGCCGTGATAGGAACTGGCCGACGGCTGTTGGGAAGGGCTGGTGGCCGGCAGCTCAGCCGCACGACGATGTCGTCGGCTATCGGGCGGCCGGGATGGAGGCGGTGGGACGGGCTGTCCGGTGCGGCTCGCAGCGGCCGCTGCCCCAGCGCTCGTGGTTGGCGATCCGCTCGGCGAGGACCGCGGTGGCGGCGGTCACAGTGTCCGGGCCGATGTGAGCGTCAGGGAGCGCTGCCAGCCAGGCGGCAAGGTCGTCGCCGGCGACGACAGCCACACCGTCGGTATGGCCCTCGGCCGCCCGGTCGCGGTCGGGACCCCACACGGCGACGACGGCGGTCACCGGCAGCGGCCCGGTGCGATGGCGGACCTCTTTGGCCAGCCGCTCGGCGTTGGCCGACAGCCGCCGGGCTGCGAGGCTGGCTGCGTCACGCGTCGAGCGGCCAGCCCACCCACCGGATTTCCACTTGGTGTCGATCACCACCAGCCCGGCGGGCTCCACGGCGACGTGGTCGAGATCCCATTCGATCCCGCGGCCAGCCAGCCAGTAGGGGACGTGATGGGTGACCTGCCATCCGAGCGGGAGGCGGTCGAGCTCGGCGGCTGTCCAGCGTTCGGCGCGCCCACGAAGGCGAGCGGGGAGGGAACCGTCGAACGCGACGATGGCACCGATCATGATCCATACGGTGCTGGCCACGGCCACCCCGAGCCCGAAGGCGACAGCCGAACGGTTCCAGGGGTGCCCGGTCGCCGCGGCAACCCCTCCGGCACCGCCCACCGCCAGGGCCACCCCGGCCACCGTCACGGCGGCGGTGGCAGGAAGCCGCTAGTCCGACAGGACCCGGCGGGTGCGCCGGCGGGCCAGGCGACGCGGACCTAACCCTCGGCGACCGTTCGACATCGGCCACTCCTCTCCCATCGCCGGCGGCGATGCCACCGGCAAGGATCGACACGACCGCCGCCTCCCTTGAGACGTGACTGTCGACGTTCAGTGGGGGATATCGGCGCAGCGGGACGGGTCGGCGGGCTGGATGTCGGTGACGGTAGGCAGCGGAGAGCTGGCGGCATGGATGTTCGACGCAGTGAACACGACGCAGGCGCCGGGTGCACCGAACCGGACCTTGGCGCACAGCACCCCGTGACGCACCCACGATGAGGCGACCAACGTGGTTGTCACGCAGCTGCCGGGACTGCTCGTCACCCGCCACCACAGCGACGTCGAACACCCCGGCGTCGTGGCCAGTTCCTGTCCCGCACCCCGCAGCGGCGACAGTCACGGCAACCACGGCCAGGGCCAATCGGAGGCTGTGGCGGATGGCGGCAGGCGCTCATGTGGCCAACTGGTGGTAGTGGGCGACGAGGTCGGGGGTGGGGGTCTGGTCGCAGGCGGCGAGGCCGTCGGTGATGCGCTGCCATTCGCGCGGCAGGGTGCCGGGGCGGGGATGGCGGGCCGCGGCGGTGAGGGTGTCGGCGGCGAGGCTATGGTCGGCGGGGTCGGCCAGGGCGGCCTGGTGATAGCCCCACAGGGTCCGGTCGTGAAGTCCGTGGGGGGCGGCGAGGGCGTCGAGGCGGCTCGCTGCGTCGGCGACGCGGATCTGAAGGTTGCCCTGGAATGTTTCCTCCGTGACCCAGCGCGGCGCTCGGTCGCTGTGGTAGGCGACGCCGGTGATGAGGGCCAGGGCGGAGGAGATCGAGGCGATAGCGGCGGGGTCGACTTGGGCGCGGGCCGTGTCGAGGGCGGCGTCGAAAGCGTCGCGGTCGGTGCTGACATCGCGGAGCTGGTAGCCGGGCTGCCCGCTCGGTTCTGTCAGCTGGTAAGCGACGGGGGGACGTCCTTGAGCAACAGGATCAGGTGCAGCGGGTCGGTGGGGGATGGCTCGAAGTCATAGCGAAGGTAGAAGCTCTTGGCGTCCTCGTCCTTGGCGTGGACGAGGATGCATGCAACCCCGACTGCATCTGCGGCCCGCTTCACCTGTTCAAGAGCGGATCGGAGCATAGCCTTACCAAGGCCTTTCCCTTGGTAGCTGATGTCGGTGGCGAAGCGAGTCAGGAGCACGGCTGGGACCGGGTTCGGCATGTTCCGCTTCGCTCGGCCGGCCAGATCCATGTGGGCGACGGATGCGGTCGCCAGTGAGAAGTAGCCGACGACACGGTTATCAGCCTCAACGACGTAGGTTCGGGCGGCGCCGGAGACCTGGCTGGCCGCGGCTCGCCTCACGAGCCACTCGTCGAGGGCTTCCTTGCCAGAGGTGAACCCGGCCAGCACGTGGCCGTCGCTGAGCGGGACCGGCCGCTTCCAGTCCGCCAACGAGGTCAGTCAACCCAAGGCTCGGGCTGGGCGAACAGCTTGTCCAGCTCAGGCTTACGGACCGGCGGCCGGTCCAGGAGCGCCTGGAACTCGGTCCAAGCGGCCTCGTCGAGCGCGAAGTATCGCCGATCGGCCAGATCGTTCTTGGCTGCGAAGACTGCGTGGCGTACGACGTAATCGGTGAGCGTCTCGTGTGACGCTTCGGCGGCGCGCTGGATGACCATGCGCTGGTGAGGAGAGACTCTCAGCTGTAGACGGTTACTCCGCGGCTCGGACATGAAAGCAGTGTACGCCTGTTGGCAGTACGTCAACAACAGGTGCCTCGAGATCCGGGTGACCGCGGCCGCTCATGGCGCCGACCTGATGGCGGTCCAGGGCCGTCGGCGTATCGTTGCCCAGAGGCAGGGGCCCGACCCTCGGGCGGCCGCACCAGGGCAGGTCCAGCGTTCCAGAAGGGAGCCTCGATCCCGTCCCACTGGGCGAGGAACGTCGTCGGCCTGGAAGGGCTTGTCGCCGTCCTAAAAGCCATCAATCCGGCGCTCGGGGGGGCTCCTCACCGAGATCTGCACACACGTTCTGAGCCACCCGTGGTGGCGCCAGAGGTGCCGTTCGGCGCTCCGCGGCCGTTCCTCCAGTATGGGATTTCGGGACAGACGATCGACTCCGTGTTGTCGTGTCAAGGCAGCCGACGGGCTGACCGGAGCGGAGTGCTCTGGGATCGGCGCTTCTCGAAATTGCCATAGCCAACGGCCTCCGTTGTCGAGTCCGCCTCCAGATCTGGCATTGGCAGGCCGATGAGGAACCGTGGATCATCGTCCGGCAGAGCGCACTCGCCAGAAGCTGCAGGAGGCGTGGCGGGAAACGGCCCGAGCCAACCTCGGCATCCTGGTTGCAGGAGTGCTCGTCGTAGCGGCGATCGGCGCTGGCCTGATGGCCATGCCATTGCCGTTGTGGGTGAGGAGTTCGAGCTGGGCGCGCTGAGCGCCGGCACAGCGGCGGCGGTGGGCTGGGTGTTGCACGTCGCCTCCGGGATGCGCGGGTTCCGGCTAGGGGTGATGGGCGAACAGGCCACGGCCGCGGCGGTCCTCACTCGCCGTCGCCGTCGCAGTGGGTGGCGGCTGGTCAACGGCCTGTACTTCTGTGGCCACGGGGACGTCGACCATGTACTGGTCGGTCCGGGCGGAATCTTCGTGTTGTAGTCGAAGTGGACCTCCGTCGACTGCCGAGTCACCCCGCACAGCGTCGAGGGACTTGCGGGACGGGATCCGCTGGCCCAGGCGGTGGTCGGCGCCCGGAAGATCGAGAACCTCCTTCGCTATGGACGGAACCGTCTCGGCATCGCGGTCACGCCAGTCCTCGTGCTCTGGGGACCGGGCGCCCCGACGATCCCCGGTGCCTCAGTTCGGATCGACGGGGTGCTCGTGTGCGAGGGTCGCCGCCAGCGGACGTGGCTGGCGCAATTTGACGGCAGGGCGGTCCCCGCGGAGGTCGTCGATGCCGTCAGTCGCTGCTTGAGCTGCAGCGGGATCGGCAGGCCGCACCTGCTCGGGTCGCCGCCGGCTGACGCACCAGGGCGCCAGCAGCCGTCCGTGGCAACGTCGTACCGCGCGCAGACAACACACTGATCGGGGACGGGACCGGGGTAGCGGCCGACCCGATCCTGACTCCAGCGGTAAGAAGCCGTCTCCGGGATGTGCCGTTCTGCGCGGCCGGCAGCGGTAGCTCGGTCGTCATTCGGTTCGTCGATCTGTGCGGCCGTGCGGTGCGGCACCCTGAGCCGCAAGCGTTGGCGCTCGGTGCGAGCACCGTCATCGCAGATCGAGCGATGTGGTTGTCCAGGCTGCGTCCCAGAAGGTCCGCTCGTGCTCTGTGGCCTCCCGGAATGCGTTCATCATGGCCGGCACCCGCTCGGGGGCAATCTCTGCGCCCCGGTCGGCGACGTTTTTGATGTTGTATACGGCGGCGGCGAAGGAGGCGTCGGCGTAGGTGTCGATCCACGTGCGGTAGGGGTGGTCCTGCCGGCCGGCCGTGAGGGCCCGGATGCGCTGGCCGACGTGCTGGTACACCCAGAAGCAGGGCAACAGCGAGGCCACGAGCACCGGGTACGGCTCCTCGGCAGCTGCTCGGGTCAGGAACGCGATGTAGGCATGACAGGCGTCGGAGGTTGCCACAGTGTCGAGGACGTCTGGAGCGACCAAACTGGAGAGGTAGCCGGCGTGCAGGGCGCCTTCCACGGCGAGGGCGCGCTGCGCGCTCCCGGCGAAGAACGTCGCCTCGCGCTCGTCGTCGCTGCGGCGCCCCGCCTCGGCGAGAGCGGTGGAGAAGCTCTTGAGGTAGCGGGAGTCCTGGATTAGGTAGTAGGCGAAGCGGCTCGGTGCCAGGGTGCCAGCTGCGAGCGCCTCGTTGAATGGGTGGCGGACCAGTTGCTCCTGCATCCCGGCCGTGGCAGCCCAAGCATGCTCGCAGAAGGATCGTCCGGCGACGGGTGCGCTCATTCCGTCCCCGTTTGCGATGTCGATGTGACCGTTCCAGTCGACCAGCCGAAGTGGCCCAGGGGCCCGGGACCGGCGCCCAGCCTCCAGCGGACCCTGCCGCGAAGGGCGGCGTGGACGAAGTCTCCCGCCGCCTCGATCGCGGCGAGCACGTCCGTCCCGCCGGACAGGTGGGCGGCGACAGCCGCGGCGAACGTGCAGCCCGAGCCGTGAGTGTTACCTGTCGCCAGGCGGGGACGTTCAAGGACCTGGATCTCCCCGGCGTGCCAGACCGCGTCCCAGCAGTGCGGCCCGTCGGCGTGGCCGCCTTTGACGACTATGGTGACGCCGGTCCGCTCGCTGATGATGCAGGCGAGGGTGTGTTGATCTGTGGCGTCGGCCCCCGTGGCGTTGGCCAAGACGGCGGCGTCGGGGACGTTCGGGGTCACCACGGTCGCCAGGCGCAGGATCCGCCGGCGGTAGGCGCCGGTCACGCCCTTCGATGCCAGTACCGCCCCGGAGGAGGCGACCATGACCGGATCCACGACCAGGTTGGGGAGGAGACCGTCGGCGGCTAGGCCGGCGACGGCCGCGACGATCCCCGGCGCGGCCAGCATGCCGGTCTTGACGGCGGCGACCGGGAGGTCGTCGGGCACGGCGAGCACCTGGGCGGTCACCGCATCGGCAGCAAGGGTGTCGACGCGGCGCACTGCGGTGGTGTTCTGTGCCGTCACGGCGGTGATAGCGGTGGTTTCGAAGACCCCGAGGGGGGCGAAGGTGCCCAGGTCGGCCTGGATGCCGGCTCCGCCTTTGGAGTCGGAGCCGGCAATGGTGAGTGTGACCCGCGGGGTGGGCCCTGTCACCGTTGCCCGGCTCCGGCCGTTGTAATGGCGGCGCACAGTTCGGCGACGACGGCAGCCGGGTCCGGGGCGCGCATCACGGCACCCATGACAGCTACGCCGGCGGCCCCGGCGTGCAGGCAGGCGCTGACGTTGCTGGCGGCGACGCCGCCGAGCGCCCAGACCGGCAGCGGGTGGCCCCCGAGCGCGGCGGGACCCAGCGCCGGTCCGTATCCTGGTTTGGAGGCGGTGGGGAACACCGGCGACAGCGTGGCGTAGTGGCAGCCCTGTGCCGCTGCGGCGTCCACCTCGGCTGACGTGTGGCACGACCGACCCCACAAGGCCGGGGGCGGGTCGGGTATGGCGTCGACGGACGCCAGGTGGACCCCGTCGGCTGGGATCGCCGCATCGGAGGCCACGAGCAGGACACCACCGAGGGGCCGGAGGAGGGCTGCGAGTTCGGCGGCCAGTGCCATGCGTTCGTGGCGGGGCAGGTGCTTCTCACGCAGCAGGATCGCCCGGGCGCCGCCCTCCGCCGCAGCGCCCACGACCTCCGGCAGCGACCTTCCCCCGGTGAGCGAACCGTCGGTCAGGACCACCAGCGGGGGGAGCGGCCGAAGCTCAATGCCCTCGTGACCTCCGCCGAACCCCTGCAGCGAGCCGCTCCCGGCACCTGAGCCCGGCAGCTCGGCGCCGCTCACAGGTCAGGCAGCCCGGAAGGGGACGTGCTGGCCTCGGCGTAGAGGCGGCGGGGGATGCGCCCGGCCCGGTAGGCAAGCCGTCCGGCGCGCACTGCCGCCTCCATGGCCGCGGCCATAAGCTCGGGGCGCCGGGCGCGGGTGACCGCCGAGGCGACGAGCACGGCGTCGCAGCCGAGCTCCATGGCCAGCGCCGCGTCGGAGGCGGTGCCGATGCCGGCGTCGAGGACGAGCGGAATATGCACCTGCTCCCGGATGATGGCCAGGTTGTAGGGGTTGCGGATGCCCATGCCGCTGCCGATCGGCGAGCCGAGGGGCATCACTGCGGCGCACCCGAGGTCGGCCAGGCGGAGGGCACACACCGGGTCGTCGTTGGTGTAGGCGAGGACCTGGAATCCGGCGTCGACCAGCTGCCCGGCGGCGTCGAGCAGCTCAACCGAGTCGGGGAGCAGCGTCCGGTCGTCGGAGACCACCTCGAGCTTCACCCAGTCGGTCTCGAAGGCGTCCTTGGCCGCCCGGGCGGTGAGGACGGCCTCGCGGGCAGTGCGGCATCCGGCGGTGTTGGGCACGACCGACACTCCGGCCCGCTGGCAGACGTCCAGGACCGAGCCGGACACCCCGGGGGTTACTCGGCGCAGGGCGACGGTGACCAGTTCTGCGCCGGATGCCCGGATGGCCGCCTCGAGCGCTTCCATGCTCGGCGCGCCCCCGGTGCCGAGGATGAGCCGGGAGGACAGCTGCCGGCCGGCGATGACCAGCGGGTCCGTGGCGGTAGGGATAGCGGCGGTGCTCACGTTCAGCCTCCTTGGACTGCGTGGAGGACTTCGACGGTGTCGCCGGCCGCCAGGGGAGTGGCAGCCCATGCGCTGCGGGGGACGATCTCGGAGTTGATAGCGACCGCCACCCCCCGGCGGCCGCAGGCGAGGACCTCGATGAGGGCGTCGACGGTGGCGGCGTCCTCGAGATGGCAAGACGCGCCGTTGACGACCAGTTCGATCACGAGAACCTCTCGGCGGAGAAGGCCGACGCCTCCTCCGGCAGGTGTCCGGATTCGAGGGCGCATACAACGAGCTCGGCGGTGACGGGGGCCAGCAGGACACCGTTGCGGTAGTGGCCAGTGGCGACGTGCAGCCCTTCGACGGCCGTCGGTCCGATCAGCGGTGCGTTGTCGGGGGTGGCCGGACGCAAGCCGGCCGTGACCTCCTTGAGGGGAAGCTCACCCACGGCCGGGACGAGGTCGACTGCGGCGCGCAGCAACTCCAGAACGGCGCCGGCCCGCACGGAGGTGTCGTACCCGGCCTCCTGCATGGTCGCCCCGACGACGATCTCGCCGTCGCAGCGGGGCACAATGTACACCGCTTGGCCCTGCACCGTCGCCCGGACGGTCATCGCAAGCGCGACGTCGACGGGGTCGGCTCGCAGCCGTAGGATCTCGCCCTTCACCGGTCGCACCGGCAGGCGCACCTCGCCGGGTAAGCCACCCAGGTGGGCGAGGCCGGTGCCGGCGGCGAGCACCAGAGTCGGCGCGGCGAGGGCGGTGCCGTCGTCGAGCACCACCCCCTCCACCGGCCCGTCCGGGCGACCCCGGAGCAGTCCGACGACCGCAGCGGCGCGCACGGCGCCCCCGCGCCGAGCCACGGCGACCAGGAGGGCATCCACCACCTGGCGCGGGTCGACCTGCCAGTCGCCGCGCACCAGCAGCCCGCCCCTGACCCGCGGCGTGAGGAGCGGCACGAGCTCCCGGCAGCTCCGGGAGGACAGCCGCTCGCTGTCCAGCCCGAGCAACTCATGGACGCCGGCCAGCTCGTCGAGGGCGCGGCGGTCGTCCTCGTCGAAGGCCACCTGCAGGGTCCCGTCACAGCGCAGCCCGAGATCGGCGCCACCGGCGTCCGCGGCCAACTCCTCGGCGAAGGCCGGCCAGCGTCGCACGGACGCCAAGCCGAGACGAGTTAGGGGTTCCTCGGCTGCTCGGGCCTCGGTGACCGGGGCCAGCATCCCCGCGGCAGCGCGCGATGCGCCCATCCCCGGAGCAGGGTCCACGACCACCACCGACCGGCCAGAGCCGAGTGCCCGCCACGCCACCGAGAGGCCCACGATCCCGCCACCGACCACGACCACGTCGGCGACGGTCAAGGACGCGCTCCGCTGCGGATGGGGTGCTCCCCTGCGCCGCCGGCCAGGGCCTCGACGAGGGCGCGAACGGCGGCGCCAGGATCGGCGGCGTCGGAGACCGCCCCGACCACAGCCACGCTGTGGACACCGGCGGCGAGCAGCGGGGCAGGACGTTCAGCAGTCACCCCCCCGGTAGCGATGACCGGCACCTCCGAGTCGCCGCAGACGACCCCGACCCCCTCGACACCGATCGGCTCCGGAAGGCCGCTCTTGGTCCGGGTCGCAAAGGCCGGTCCGGTTCCGAGGTAGGAGGCCCCGTCGGCAACGGCCGCCTGGGCTGACAGCGGGTCACGGACGGTGGCACCGATCAACAGCCCCGGGCCGGCCACCGCGCGAGCCCGAGCGACCGGCAGGTCCTCCGCGCCGAGGTGCACCCCGGGCGCGCCGGCCGCCAAGGCCACGTCGAGTCGGTCATCGACCATGCAGGTCGCCCGGTAGGGGCTACACAGCGCCAACGCCGCATCTACGACGGCGAACACTTCGCGATCACACGCCTCCTTGACCCTGATCTGCAGGACATCGATGCCGGCGTCGAGGGCGGTGGGCAGCCAGCGGGTCACGCCCGAACCGGGTATCAGTGACGAGATGGCAGCAGCCGAGCACGTTGTGAATCTCCCTTCGCCGGCATGACCCGGATCAGGTTCGACGGTCGGGCGACTGCATCGCCCCTCTCAGCCCGGTCGCCCCGGACTCCCGTGGAGGTGGAAAGCTAAAAATAAGTATAGCGCCCGGGGCGTCCCGCCGCAGGTCGCGTCTGCACCGGGCGCCAGTCCTGTCGCCGTAGGAACCGGTGCACTGACCCGATGTACTGAGAGAGGCCCTCGGAGCAGCTGTCGTCTTGCCTGAACTGGCCAGATAGGCCTCATCGAACGTCGTCCCCCTGCCACGGACGGTCGACGTACAGAACGACGCAGTCACCGGCCTCGGCGGCCGTCACACGCCGCGCCCGAGCCGGCGTTCGGCGCCGGGTGAGGACTCTGCTGGTGGGTCTTGGTCGGCCCTTCGGTGGCTTGTTGGTGGACGACGGTCAGGGAACGAGCGATGGTCAGGGTGCGCCGGTTCCAGTCGATGTCGGACCACCTGAGCGCGCACAGCTCGCCTCGGCGGGCGCCGGTCACCGCGGCCAGCACGATCGCCGCCGCGAGCACCGGGTCGGTGTCTTGGGCGGCGGCGACCGGTCGTTTGACTGTGGCCGGGTCGGGGGCGGAGGCGGAGGGGCGCGCCGGGCGGGGTGGGGAGGCGGCGTCGGCGGGGTTGACCGACGGCCACCCTCATTTCACGGCCCGGTGCAGGGAGGCGGAGAAGATGGCATGGTGGCGGCGCACTGACGACGCCGAGAGGCCGCGAGCTCGCAGCGTTCGGTTGAAGCGGTCCAGGTGCTCGGCGCTCAGTCGGTCCAGGCGGACATCTCCCAAGGTCGGCAGGATGTTCTTGTCGATGGTGCGGCGGTGCTCGCCCATGGTGTACACCGAGCGCTCCGCGTCGATGTCGGCCAGCCACGCCTCCAGCAGGCTGGCCACGGTGCCGGCATTCGCTTTGACCTGTCTGCGCTCCACGTCGGCCACCAGCTTGGACATGAACGTCTGGGCTTGGCGGCGGGTGCCGGTGAATTTGGGCGACCCGTGGGTCGTCTTCCAGTTGCTACCGTGGTGGGCTGCTGACGCCGGTCGGTGCCCTCCTCCGTGCTCCGAGAGGCGGCGGTGAGCACCAGGCGCCCATCAGGCCCGAGTAGCTCAGACGGCAGAGCAACGCACTCGTAATGCGTAGGTCAGGAGTTCGATTCTCCTCTCGGGCTCTTCACGCAATGGCGTGGCCGCGCCAGACCCACCATGCTGTCGAGCGCGCCTTCGAGGATCCCCGCCATGACGCTGCTGGTCTCGCCGGGAACGAGGAACATCGACAGCAGGACGCGCGCCAGCAGTTCGTAGAGGTCGGCGCTGGTGACCCGGACCTCACAGGGTGACCCGGCCCTCACAGGGTGACCCGGCCCTCACAGGGTGACCCGGCCCTACGGAATGCCGGCTGGTAGCTCAGCCGTGGGACAATGGGTCCCCGTCTGATTCGCAGGAGTGCTCTGTGCCCACCATCCCAGCTGTCCCGGGCTTGCCGGCCCTCGGGTGGGACGACGAGTGGGCGTCCGCGCTGGCCGGGATCGGTGATCCCACCCTGGCGCCCGCGAGGGTGTCGCGGGTTGATCGCGGCATGTGCACTGTCATGACCGGAACGGCCGAAGTTCGCGCCGGGTTCGAGCGCGGGCTGGATGTCGCAGTCGGCGATTGGGTCGCGATGGGCCCCGCCCCCGCCGTCGGTCGCCGAGCCGGGATCGTGGCCGTCCTGCCTCGTCGATGCGTGCTGCGCAGGGAGGCGGGGGCGAGCCGTGCCGCGCCGCAGCTCGTGGCTGCGAACATCGACACCGTGGTGGTGTGTGATGCGCTCGACGGACGTCTGGGGCTCCGTCACCTCGAGCGGTTCCTGGCGCTGGCCTGGCAGAGCGGCGCCGACCCGGTGGTGCTGATCACCAAGTCCGATGCCGTCGGGCCGGCTGTGGTCTCCGAGGCGGTCGCGGCGGTCGCCGCGGTCGCCGAGGGTGTCAGGGTCCTCGTCGTCAGCGCCACGACTGGTGACGGGCTGGCCGAGGTGGAACGTTACCTGGTCCCGGGGCGTACGGTCGCGCTGCTGGGGCTGTCAGGAGCAGGGAAGTCCACCCTGGTGAACCTGTTGGCGGGGACCGAGATCCTGGCGGCGGGGGCCGTTCGCAGGGACGGCAGCGGGCGGCACACGACGACCCATCGACAGCTGGTCCCGCTTCCGGGAGGTGGGCTCTTGATCGACACACCGGGAATGCGAGCGCTGTCGGTGGCCGGCGCAGGCGACGGCGTGGAGCTGGCATTCCAGGATGTCGAAGCACTTGCCCACGAGTGCACGTATGCGCGTTGCTCCCATGCGGGCGAACGAGGATGTGCGCTCGCCGCCGCGGTGGCCGACGGCCGCCTGGAGCGTGGCCGGCTGGAGAGCTGGTTGCGGTTGAGGGACGAGCCAGCCTCGCACGATCTCGAGATGACGCGCCGCGGCATCGAGCAGCGTAAGCAGCGCAAGGCGGCCAAGGTCGCTGATCGCCGAGCCGCCCGGACGTAGCGGGCCGGGCGGCCACCTGACTCGATCGGCGACGGGCTGTGTACGCTCGGCCCCTGGTGCGCTACGACCCGTACGATCACGAGCTGCATCGCGATCCCTATCCCCGCTACGCCCAGCTGCGCGACGACGCGCCGGTCTACGAGCACCCGGAGCAGGGATGGTTCGCCCTGACCCGCCATGCCGATGTCCTCGCCGCCGTCCACGACTGGCCGCGGTTCTCCTCCGCTGACGGCATCACGCTCGAGGGGCTGCCTCCGGATGTGCAACCGGAGATGATCGCCATGGACCCGCCCCGCCACGACGAGCTGCGAGACCTGGTCAAGCGGGCGTTCACGCCCCGTCGCGTCGATCAGCTCGCCGATCGCGTCGGCGTGATCGCCAGGGAGCTGGTGGCCGCCATGGACCCGGCGGACTTGGACCTGGCCCGCGACCTGGCGGTGCCGCTTCCGGCCCGGGTGATCGCCGAGATGCTCGGGATCCCCGAGGGTGACCATCTGGCGTTCGGCGGGTGGGCGGACGCCTTGCTGCGTCGGGACGCCAGCGTTCCCGCCACCCTCGACCAGGCCCGGCAGGCCAGCGCCGAGCTGACCGACTACCTGGCCGGCATCATCGTGGCGCGCCGCCGGCGTCCGACCGACGATCTCGTCGGCGTCCTGGTCGACGCCGCCGGCTCGGGTGAGGGATTGCCCGACGGCGAGCTGCTCGGCTTCTGCCGGCTCCTCTTGGTGGCGGGGAACGAGACAACGTCGCATCTCATCGGCAACGGCCTGGTCGCGCTGGCGTGTCACCCACAGCAGCGCGACTTGGTCGCTGGCGACAGGGATCTGGTCGCCACCGCGGTCGAGGAGACCCTCCGATACGACGCGCCCGTCCAGACGGTGGTCCGCACCGTCGGCGTCGATGTGGAGCTCCACGGTGTCGTCATCCCTGCCGGCGCGAAGGTGGTGCTGGTGATCGGCGCCGCCAACCGCGACGAGCGAGTGTTCGAGGATCCCGACCGCTTCGAGCTGCGCCGCCCGCCGAAGGCAGTCGTCCAGCACGTGGCGTTCGGCCACGGCATCCATCACTGCCTGGGCGCCGTGCTCGCCCGTCGTGAAGCGGTGCACGCGTTCACGGCGGTCCTCGACCGGTTCCCCGACTACCAGCTGGCTGCCGACCACATCGAGGTTGTCCACTCGGCGGCGGTGCGAGGACCGGCCGCCGTTCCAGTGGTGGCCTGACGGCGGCTGGCTGGTCGCCGAGACGACTACATTGAGGTCGACGCCGGGGTCAGGGCCGATGGCAAAAGGGCGGGGAGCAATGAACGATGCGGCCGGGAAGTCGGGGCGGACGCGGTCGCGGCCCCGTGTCGGAGCCGCAGTGGCCATGGCGTGCGCCCTCGTCGTCGCGGGCGTGCTCCCGGCGGCCGCGCCGGTTGCGGCGGCAGCAGTCCGGGTGGCCGGATCGGTGTCGGCCCGAGCGGGCACGCCGGGCCCGGACGCCGTCAGCGCCTTCGGCTCGGCCGCAGCTATCCCCCGCAGTGCGTTGGTCGGGCTGACCGATCCGGTCGTCGGGTTGGCCGCCAGGCGCGACGGCGGTGGCTACTGGCAGGTGGCCTCGGATGGCGGGGTCTTCTCGTTCGGTGATGCGGTGTATCACGGGTCGACGGGTGGGGTGGTGTTGCGGGCGCCGGTGGTGGGGATGGCGGCGACGCCTGATGGTGGTGGGTATTGGTTGGTGGCGTCGGATGGTGGGGTGTTCTCGTTCGGTGATGCGGTGTATCACGGGTCGACGGGTGGGGTGGTGTTGCGGGCGCCGGTGGTGGGGATGGCGGCGACGCCTGATGGTGGTGGGTATTGGTTGGTGGCGTCGGATGGTGGGGTGTTCGACTTCGGCGACGCGCCCTTCCTCGGCTCCGACGGCGCCACACCCCATCCGGACGCGCCGGCCGTGGGCATCGCCGCCTCGGCGGGCAACGGCTACTGGATCGCGTACGGCGCCAACCAGATGGTGCCGGAGATCGCCGCCTACGTGGCGACCCGCTCGGACAACGTGACGGTCGCCGTCGACGACCTCACGTCCGGGCGCCAGTACCTGTTCCGCCCCGGGGTGGTCGAGCACACGGCGAGCACCCTGAAGGTCGACATCCTGGCCACGCTGCTCACCCAAGCGCAGGCCCAGGGTCGCGGGCTCACCGCGGCCGAGCAGAGCCTCGCCGTCCCCATGATCGAGGACAGCCTCGACAGCGCGGCCAACACGCTGTGGTCCCGCCTGGGTCCCGGCCCGGTTGGCGCCTTCGAGCGGGCTGCCGGCATGACCCAGACGGTTCCGGCGACCGATGGGATCTGGGGGACGACCACGACCACGGCCGTGGACCGCCTGACCATGATCCGCACCGTCGTGTCCCCGAACGGGCTCCTCAGCGACGCGTCCCGCGCCTACATCCTGAACCTGATGGAGCACATCAACCCGACCCAGGACTGGGGAGCGACCGGTGGCGTGCCCCCGGGCGTGACGGTGGCGCTGAAGAACGGCTTCGCCGTCATCGACGGGTGGCAGATCAACACCACGGGGTGGGTCGACGGCCAAGGCCGCAACTACCTCATCGGCGTGCTGTCCGATCAGAACCGCACCGAGAGCTACGGGATCGACACCGTCAGCACCATCTCGGGGATCGTCTGGCGGTCCCTGGCGCCCTGACGCCGACCCCCGCACCATCTTTTTGCCGACGACCCAGGGGAAAGCAGGAAAACGGACATCGACGCGGAATCGCTCCTTATGTCTTCGCGCTCGTGGATCTCTCGTCGACGGCAGGTGGCAGCAGTGGCGGCTACCGCTTCACTGGCCGGGATCGGCTTCGCCGCTCCGGCCGTGGCTTCCAATGCCTCGCCGCCGGTCACGCTCAGCAGCGAGGTGATCCCCGGCATCGCGTCGGTCCCCTCGCTCGGTCCCGCTCCCGCCACGCAGGCCATGCAGCTGGCCGTCGCCGTGCGGGGCGCCAACCCCGGGGCCCTGGCCCAGGCGTACCACGCCGTCTACACACCGGGCAGCGCCGGCTACCACCACTTCCTCACGCCCCTGCAGCTGGCCGACCAGTTCGGGGCATCGACCGCCAGCTGGTCGGCCACCCAGTCATGGCTGGCGGCCGGCGGTCTGAAGGTCACCTACGCCTCGCCGACCCGAGACCTGTTGCTGGTGTCAGGCCCAGCCTCGGCCGTGGCGTCGCGCTTCGGGGTGACGTTGCAGCGCTACCACGCCGCCGCCGGAGACTTCATCGCCAACACCACGGCTCCCGCCGTGCCGGCGACCCTCGGCATCACCAACGTGGTCGGGCTGAACACCTTGGACCGGTCGAAGGCGCTCGTCCAGGGGTCGAGTGGCACTACCGCCCCATCCGCCCCGACCGTCGGCAGCGAGAACATCGGGACCCAGACCCCGCAGGACCTGTGGGGGGCGTACAACCAGCCGGCCGCCGACGAGGGCCAGGGGACGACCGTCGGCATGTTCGGTGCGGGGGAGTACGCCAGCATCCAGAAGGACCTCACCCAGTTCGAGGGTGAGTACAAGCTTCCGGCCGTTCCCTCCAAGGTGGTCACGGTCGGCAGCGGGCCGTTCACCGACACGTCCGGCGGCCTCGAGTGGGACCTCGACACCCAGTCCGAGGTGGGCATGGCACCCCAGACGTCGAGCGTCTCGATGTACTTCGGCAGTGACCTCTCCGACCCGTCGGTCCTCGGCCTCTTCGACGCCTGGGTGAGCGACACCAGTGGCCCCCACCAGATGAACGCCTCGTTCGGTGAGTGCGAGCTGAACCCGCTCGGCAGCGCCGCCGAGCCCGCCATCAACGCCATCAACAGCGCGCTCGGCACCACTGGTGCCGGCATCGGGCTGGTCGACGACCTCCAGGCCGTCGGCGACCCGGTCCTGCAGAAGGCGACGCTCGAGGGACGGACGTTGTTCTCCAGCGCCGGCGACACCGGGTCCTCCTGCCCGGCCATCGTCCTCCCCGTGGTCGGCGCCGGCAACGGTGTGCTGAACCAGGTGGTGCCGTTCACCAACTATCCGGCGACCAGCCCCTTCGTCACCGGTGTCGGCGGCACGGTGCTCTACACCAACGGGTCCGGTCAGTCGGCCACCCGGGCCAGCGAGTACGCCTGGACCTTCGGCGGCGGCGGAGACAGCTTGTTCGTGCCGGCGCCGGCCTACCAGCAGGGCGTGAAGAACCTGGACCTGCCGTGCGTCTCGTCGCCCACCGGCGGCCTCACGGGCGCGGGCCAGCTGTGCCGCGGCGTGCCCGATGTGTCGGCCATGAGCGGTGACGTGTTGACGAACAACTACCCAATCGTGGCCGCCGGCCAGGACAGCTCCGAGGGCGGAACCAGCCTGTCGTCCCCACTGTGGGTCGGCATGTGGGCCCGCGTCCAGGGGGCGGCCACCACCGCCGGGGGCCACGGTTTCGCCAACGAGACCATCTACCGGTTGGGCAAGAACGCCACCACCGAGGCTCGTGACTTTACCGACATCACGACCGGCCTGGGTGGCATCCCCGTGGTGGGGAACGGCGCCTACCCGACCCTCCCCGGGTGGGACTATGCGACCGGCTGGGGCAGCCCCGACGTGGCCAACCTGATCACCGATGCCAACGGCTGAGCACCGCTCACGACGGTGATGCAGGCGGCGGCCACTCACGTTCCCCCCGAACCGGAGGGCCCTGCGGCGGGGGCCCGTAGGTCGGGGGCGGCGCGGCGCCGGAGGGGCTCTGCGGGCGAGGCGTCGTAGCCCCCGGCGCCGGCGGCCCGGGTGGAGGCGCCCAGCCGGGACCGACCGGTCCAGGCATCGGCGGAGCCGGCGGGGCGGTCCACGGCCCGGCCGGCGCCCACGGGCCGTTCGCCGGCCACGCCGCACCGCTCGATGCGTGGGCGGCGGCTTGCCGGGCCCGGATGTTCGGCACCAGCCCCAGCCCAACCGCCACCGCCGCCAAGGCGACGGCAGCCACCACGTCGAGCCAGAACCACGGGGTGAGCTGGAGGTGCAGCTGCAACCCGATCCGCTGCGCCTGGGCCGGTGACACGCCCAGCGCGGTGGGATCCTGCGTCTGGACGGTCTGGACGGCGCCGGCCACCAGCTGGGAGGCAAAGCTGACGAGCAGGCCGCCGATCACCACGGCGGCGGGGAGGGTCCGGCGGATCAGGCTGGCGCCGATGGGGACGAGACCGAGGATGATGGCGGCCACCACGTTGCCGGCAATCACCAGGCCCGGCCCCTTGAACGCGTTCCCGGCGGACAGGTGGACGGTCCGGCTGGCGGCGCCGATCGTGGCGTCGTAGCGGTCCCATGCCGGCACGAACGCCAGGGCAGTGCCGATCCCGGTCACCGCGGCGGCGACGGTCAACCAGATCCGGGTCCGGTCCGACCGGGGCGTTGGCACATCCAGCGCCACGAGGCCCCGGGCCCGCTGCGAGGGCGGGCCGCCGGCCGCTGCTGTCATCGGCCGGAACGCGGCGGCGACAGCGGTTCCTGCGCCGATGGCGCCGAGCAGCCACCCGACGTTCACCAGCCAGAAACCGGCATCGGCGCCCACGCCGCGGGTGAGGGCCTGGCCGAGATCGGCGATCCGGAAGCCGAGCTCCCCGGCAGCCACCCCGACGGCGGCCGCCGCCGCCATGCGAGTGAGGGCGACATCGAAGCTGGCGGCCAGCTGCACCATGAGCACCAGCAACCAGGTCCCGGCCACGACCCCGTACAGCGAAGCCTGATCGGCCTGCACCGCCAGTGATCGGTGCGGCGAGGAGAAGTAGGTCGGGAACATGCCGACCACGTGGAGGACGAGGGCGAGGCCGACGGCGACCATCGACACCAGCATCCAATCGACCCTCGGCGTGGGGCGCTCCTCGACGCCGCCGCGATCGTGCGGAGCGCTGGGATTGGTCTCGAGCATGCCCACGATCTTGGCGCATCGGGCTGAACGACCCCTGAGAATCACTCAGGTGGTTGTCGCGCTCACTCCTGGGCCGCCGCCTGCGGCTCCCTCCTACCGAGCGTGGATGTAGTCGTCGAGTGCCTGGCGGTCGGCTTCGAGCTCGTCCATGCGACGCTTCACCACGTCGCCGATGCTCACGATGCCGACCAGCGCTCCGTCGACCACCACGGGCACGTGCCGGATGCGGTGCGTGGTCATGGTCGCGGCCAGGGACTCCACGTCGTCGTCCGGCGCAGCCAGCTGCAGGCCGGTCGACATGATGGCCGAGACCGGGTGGTCGAGAAGCGATCCTCCCGCCTCGTGCAGATGTCGGACGACGTCGCGCTCGGAGACGATCCCCTGGGGCCGTCTCCCGTCGTCCGACACCACCAGGGCGCCGACCCGATGGCGGACCAGCATCCCTACCGCCTCTTTCACGGTTGCGTCCGGCTCGATGGTCGCCACCTCGGTGCCCTTGTCTCGGAGCAGTTGATCGATCTTCACCGCGGTCTCCCCCCGGGGTCGGCGGGCCACCGCCCGCTGGCTCCGATGGTACTGCGCGGATCTGTCGGTTGCCGCCTGGCCGAGGCCCGGTCCCCGCTCCTTTGACAAGATGTCCCGATGCCGCAGATGCGACTGGCCCGACAGGACGACATCGATTCCGTCGTCGCCCTGGTGGAGTCGGCATATCGGGGTGACGCCAGCCGGGTGGGATGGACGACCGAGGCGGACCTGATCGATGGCCAACGCACCGACAGCGACGCCGTGCACGAGGCCATCGAGGACCATGCCAGCCGCCTGGTGCTGCTCGTCGCCGACGGCGGGCCGATCAGCTGCTACCGACTGGAGCGCCGCCCCCCCACTCGCGCCTACTTCGGGATGTTCTGTGTCCGACCCGATCGGCAGGGAGGTGGCATCGGCCGGACCATGCTCGCCGACGCCGAGCAGCGGGCCGGGCGGGAATGGGAGGCGACCGAGCTGCACATGACCGTGATCCGCCAGAGGTCCGACCTGATCGCCTGGTACGAGTGGCTCGGCTACCGGCGTACCGGCGACACGGCCCCGTTCCCCTACGGCGACGAGCGCTACGGTCGCCCGACCCGTCCCGACCTCGAGTTCGTGTACCTGGCCAAGCGCCTCGACGAGCAGCCATGAGCGAACAGGCACCTTCGCTCACCGTCCACCACCTGCGGATCACCCTGCTCGACGTCAGCCCGCCCATCTGGCGCGAGCTGCGGGTGCCGAGCGTCGTCACCCTCCGCCTCCTGCACCAGATCCTGCAGATCGCCATGGGCTGGGAGGACCGCCACCTTCACGAGTGGCGGGTGGGCGACATCACGTTCGGACCGCCGGAGGAGGAGACGTGGGGCGAGGAGCTGGCCGACGAGTCGGCCGTCCTCCTCAGCGAGGTGGCGCCGGCTGACGCCTCGATCGAGTACGTCTACGACCTGGGCGACGAATGGCAGCACATCGTCGAGGTTGTCGCCATCGAGCGCTACGACGCTCGCGTCGCTCCAGTCGCCTGCCTCGGAGGCGCCCGGGCCTGCCCGCCGGAGGACATCGGCGGGCCGCCGGGGTACGAGCACCTCCTCGACGCTCTCACCGACCCCGACGACTCGCAGCACGCCGAGCTGGTCGAGTTGCTCGGCGACAGCTGGGCTCCCGAGGACTTCGACGCCGACCGGGTCGATCGAGCCCTGGAGGCGTTGTGGCGAGCGACGTGAGCGTGAGGGCCCGCT
Organism: Acidimicrobiales bacterium; assembly: GCA_965276635.1. Lineage (GTDB taxonomy): Bacteria > Actinomycetota > Acidimicrobiia > Acidimicrobiales > Palsa-688 > CBDIBC01. The sequence continues at coordinate 1,835,452 of CBDIBC010000005.1, forward strand.
GCGAAACTACGTGCGCAGCCGCAACGGGCTCTGCCCTCTCGGGAGCGCTCCTCGGCCTCCGGCCGCGCACGTCGTCTCTACGCCGTCCCTGACGCTACCTTGACGCTCATGCCCGACGACGTCCGGCCGTTCCGGATCGCGGTCGCCGACTGCGATCTGGTGGACCTGCGCGAGCGGCTGGCCCGGACCCGTTGGCCCGAGATGGAGACCGTCGACGACTGGTCGCAGGGCATGCCCTTGGCCTACCTGCAGCCGCTCGTCCGGCACTGGTTTGATGGCTATGACTGGCGGGCCCGTGAAACCCGGTTGAACACGTGGCCCCAGTTCCACACCGACATCGACGGCCTCCCGATCCATTTCCTCCACGTCCGGTCCTCCGAACCCGATGCCCTGCCCGTCGTCATCACCCACGGCTGGCCCGGCTCGATCGTCGAGTTCCTCGACGTCCTCGGGCCGCTCACCGATCCCGCGGCCCACGGAGGCGACGCCGGCGACGCCTTCCACGTCGTCTGCCCCTCGTTGCCCGGGTACGGCTGGAGCGGCAAGCCGACGAGGGCCGGTTGGGGAGTAGAACGGACGGCCCGGGCCTGGGCGCAGCTCATGGCTCGCCTCGGCTACGACCGCTACGGCGCCCAGGGCGGGGACTGGGGCTCCATGGTCACCACGGCCATCGGGCAGCTCGACCCCGAGCACCTCGCCGGCATCCACATCAACATGGTGATCGCTGGCCCCGGGCCCGGCGACGGCGAGCCCACGCCGGAGGAGAAGGAGGCGTCGGCCGGGTTGACCCGCTTCATGAGCGAGGGGTCCGGTTACTCCCACCAGCAGTCGACCCGCCCCCAGACGCTCGGCTACGGCCTGGTGGACTCGCCGGTCGGCCAGTGCGCCTGGATCCTCGAGAAGTTCCACGCCTGGACCGACACCGGCGGCGATCCCATCGGGATGATGGGCGCCGACCGGCTGCTGGACAACGTGATGGTCTACTGGCTGACGGCGACGGGCGCCTCGTCCGCCCGGCTGTATTGGGAGAGCGGGCGCGGCCGGCCGAACGACCCGGTGGAGGTGCCGATGGGCGCCTCGATCTACCCGCGGGAGGTGGTGCGCGCCTCCCGGCGGTGGGCCGCCCACCAGTATCGCGACATCCGCTATTGGGCCGAGATGCCGCGAGGCGGCCACTTCGCGGCCATGGAGCAGCCCGAGCTGTTCGTCGGCGAGCTGCGCCGGTTCTTCCGCGACCTGCGGTAAACGCGGGCCCCGACCTGGAGCTGGCCGGGCCGGCCGACCTTGACTCGCAGTTCATGGACGGGATCAGCAGCTCATCAACGGGATCGAGCACCTGCCGGTGGCGTTCACGCCGCACCGTCCCACTGGGCGCGTCGCTGCAGCACCTCCCTGAGCCGGCTGGGCCGGTCGGTCATGATGCCGTCCACTCCGAGGTCCAGCAGCCACTCCATGGTGCTGGCGTCGTCGATGGTCCACACGTGCACGGCCCGACCGAGGCGATGGGCGACGTCCACGAAGCGCTGGTCCGTCACCGGCACCGGCCCGTGGCGCACCGGCACCTGGGCCGCACCGGCATGCGGACGACCGGCGAGGGCACCGGGCCACGGGGTCAGGCTGGCCAGGCGCAGGCGCGTGATCTCGCTGGGGCCCATAGCGGTGCACAGCCGGGGTCCGAGGGCGCCCCTGACCCGCCGCAGCCGTCGATCCGAGAAGGACGTGATGCACACCCGGTCGATGGCGTCGGCCGCCCGGAGAACCTGGACCAGCGGATCGACCACCGCGTCGTGCTTGGCGTCGATGTTCCAGCGCACATCGGGCCATGCGGCCAGCAGCTCGTCGAGGCGAGGGACGCCGGCACCCCCGGTCAGGCGGGCGGCGGCCACCTCCACCCACGGCAGCGCCGTCACCGTCCCGTGCCGGTCGCTGACCCGGTCGAGGGTGGGGTCGTGGATGATGGCCACCACGCCATCGGCGGTGGCGTGCACGTCGGTCTCCATGTACCGATAGCCGAGGCTCTGCGCATGGGTGAAGGCCGCGACCGTGTTCTCCGGCGCCTCGCGCGCCCCGCCACGATGGGCGAAGGCGATGGGCCGTCCCCCGTTGTCCAGGAACGGATGCGAGGCGCCCACTTCGCCAGCATAGGAGGACCGGCATAGGAGGGACCGGCACAGGAGGGACCAGCCCAGAGGGACCAGCCCAGAGGGACCAGCCCAGGGCCGTCTAGCCGGGCTCGGACTCGTGGCCGGGCGCGGCGCCCAGACCCCGATAGGCGTCGATGGGCCGCTCCTCGCCGACGACCACCTTGTAGATCTCCTGGCAGATAGGGAGCTCCACGCCGTGGCGCTCGGCCAGCTCCAGGGTCACCACGGCGGTGTGCACCCCCTCGGCGACCATGTGCATCTCGGCCAGGATCTCGGCCAACGCCCGTCCCTTGCCGAGCTGCTCGCCGACCGTGCGGTTCCGGCTCTGCGGGCTCATGCAGGTGGCCATGAGGTCGCCCATGCCGGCCAGCCCCGCCAGCGTCTGCGGTTCTGCCCCCATGGCCACCCCGAGGCGGGTCAGCTCGGCCAGGCCGCGCGTGATCACCGCCGCCCGGGTGTTGTCTCCGACCCCGAGGCCCTGGGCGATGCCGGCGGCGATGGCGATGACGTTCTTCAAGGCGCCGCCGATCTCGCAGCCGATGACGTCGTGGTTCATGTACACCCGGAACAGCTTGTGGCGGAGGACGCCCTGGAGGGCCTTGGCCACGCTCAGGTCCTCGGTGGCGATCACGCTGGCGGCTGCGTACCCGCTCATGATCTCCCTCGCCAGGTTCGGGCCCGACAGGGCGGCGGCCGGGTGCCCGGGGAGAAGCTCGGAGATGATCTGGGTCATCCGCTCGAGCGTCCCCGCCTCGATCCCCTTCGTCAGGCTGACCACCGGTACCCAGGGCCGGACCCACCGCGACGCGGTGGCCAACGTGGAACGGAACCCCTGGGACGGGACACCGACGATCAACACGTCCGCGTCGCGCAGGGCCCGCTCCAGGTCGTCGGTGGCGCGCAGCCGCTTGGGCAGGCTGTGGCCGGGGAGGTAGCGGTCGTTGGTGTGCTGGTCGTTGACCTCGGCCACCACCGTGGCGTCCCGTGCCCACAGCATGGTGGGGTGGCGGGCCGTGGTCAGCGATGCCACCGTCGTGCCCCACGACCCACCGCCCAGCACGGTCACCTTCATGTGCTCCTCCCTGGTTCTGCGATCCGGTCGGCTGTCGTCCTGTTGGCTGCCTGCCGGTTGGCTGGCCACCCTAACGTCGGCCGAGACACGCCACCGGGTTGCTTACAGCGTCGAATGGCACAGCGTCGAATGACACAGCGTCGAACGGCACAGTGTCGGGCGCTATCATGGACTGTGGGCGCGCCCAGGGAACCGAATCCGGCCGTCGGCCCGGGCGGCGAGGGGCGACCCGAGTACCGCATCGACGAGCTAGCCCGCCAGGCGGGTACCACCGTCCGCAACGTCCGGGCCTATCAGGACAGGGGCCTGCTGCCGCCGCCTCGCCGTCAGGGACGGGTCGGCTTCTACTCGGAGTTCCACCTGGCCCGTCTCCGCCTCATCGGTGCGCTGTTGGGGCGGGGCTACACCCTGTCCAACATCACCGAGCTGATCGCCGGCTGGGAGCGTGGGAAGGACCTCGGCGAGCTGCTCGGCCCGGGGACGGCGCTGATCGGATCGTGGTCCGACGAGCCCGGATGGCCGCCGCCGACGCGTCGGCATCCTGATCAGCGATGTCACTAGGTGGGAGTAGGGTTCGCTGCCATGGCCGACCAGGCGCAGTTCGCGGATCTGGCGATGGAGTACATGAGCTCGCTGTACAGCGCCGCGCTCCGCATGACCAGGAACCCGGCCGATGCCGAGGACCTGGTCCAGGAGACCTATCTCAAGGCCTACCGGGCGTTCGCCACCTTCAGGGAGGGCACGAACCTGAAGGCCTGGATGTACAAGATCCTGACCAACACCTTCATCAACTCCTACCGGTCCAGGAAGCGGCGCCCCGAGCAGACGGAGCTGGACGAGGGGGAGGACCTCTACCTCTACCGCCGCTTGGGGGGCCTGGAGGCGGTGGCGGCCAGCCGGAGTGCCGAGGAGGAGGTGCTGGACCACTTCACCGACACGGATGTCAAAGAGGCGGTGGAGGCCCTGCCCGAGCAGTTCCGCCTCGCTGTCTTGTTGGCCGACGTCGAGGGCTTCTCGTACAAGGAGATCGCCGAGATCCTCGACATTCCCATCGGGACGGTGATGAGTCGGCTGCATCGTGGAAGAAAGGCGCTGCAAAAGACGTTGCACGAGTTTGGAATGCGACAGGGCCTGGTCCCCGTCGCCGATGCACCTCGTTGAACTGACGCCACCATGGACGACCACCCCGAACCCGATCTACCCCACCCACCTGCCGCCATCGGGCGCGAATGCCGGGAGGCGCTGGACACGCTGTACCACTTCCTCGACGGTGAGTTGACGCCGTCGAGGAGGTTGGAGATCCAGCGGCACCTCGACGGATGCTCGCCGTGCCTGGAGGCATTCGACTTCGAAGCGGAGCTGAAGGTGGTCATCGCCCGGCGTTGCCGGGACCAGGTCCCGCAGCACCTGCGGGCCCGGGTGGCGTCTGCGCTCGAGGACGCATCACAGACGTTTCACCGGCCCGGGTAGCGGGCAAGAGGCATCTACCTCGAAGGAGTGAGTGGGAGCACATGACTGAACGATCTCTCGGGGGGCACACCCTCAGCGGCAGCGAACGCCCGTCCAAGTCGTTCGGCACCGACCGCACCTGCCGGGAGCCCGGATGCGAGACCAAGTTGTCCATGTACAACAACGGGAAGTACTGCTATCAGCACGAGCCCATGGCGGTCCCGCGCACGCGCGGCAAGAAGATCGCCTGAGTCTGAGGAGCCGATGACGGACGGCACAGCAGTCACGGCTGCGGCCGGTCCCATCGACTGGGATCGAGCCGAGCGGGTGGCCGCCCGACTAGCTCGCCGCCAACCGGTGGCACCGCCATTCGAGATCCGGGCGCTGCAAGCCGACTTCGAGGATCTCACCGCCCAGGCCGAGGAGCTCGTGGGCATCGAGACCGGGCTCCGATCGTTGGCCGGCCCCGCCCGAGCGCGGGTCACCGACCGCGAAGGCTGGGTCCGGGCCAACCTCTCGTCGTTCCGCCGGCTGCTGCGGCCGCTGACCACCAAGCTGGCCACCCAGATGGAGCAGTCGAACCGTCCCTTTGCCCTGCCGGCCGGTGTGAGCCGACAGATGGGCGGGGCTCAGGTCGGCCTGCTGCTCGGATGGATGTCCACCCGGGTGCTCGGCCAGTACGACCAGCTGCTCATCGAGGACGAGGACCCCGAGGATCAGGACATCGTCTACTACGTCGGCCCGAACATCCTGGCCCTGGAGAAGCGTCACGGGTTCCCGCCCCGGGAGTTCCGGTTGTGGCTGGCCCTCCACGAGGTGACCCATCGGGCGCAGTTCACCGGCGTGCCCTGGATGCGCGCCCACTTCATCGGCCTGCTCGAGCACACCCTCGACGGTTTCGACCCCGACCCCCGTCGACTGCTCGACGCGCTGCGCCGCTCCGCCGAGGGGATCAAGCACGGCCGGAACCCGCTCGACGAGGGCGGGCTGCTGACCCTGCTCGCCACCCCTGAGCAGTACGCCGCCATCCAGGAGATCGGCGGCCTCATGAGCCTGCTCGAAGGGCACGGCGACGTCACCATGGACCGGGCCGGGGCCGAGCTGATCCCGAACGCCGCTCGCTTCAGCGAGACGCTCCGCCAGCGGCGTCGCCAACGGGGCATGGCCAAGGTGCTGACGTCGCTGGTCGGCCTGGACGCCAAGCTCCGCCAGTACGAGCAGGGCGAGCGGTTCATCGCCGCCGTCGAGGGCGCCGGCGGGGCCGAGCTGCTGGCCAAGGTGTGGCAGGGCCCCCAGTGGCTGCCGACCTGGCCCGAGATCCGCCAGCCGGACCGCTGGGTAGCCCGGGCTGGTACCACGCTCGCCCTCGGCTAGGGCCGGTGGCCCGCATCCGCGTCGCGCCTGGCCGCCGCGCCGCGAGCGCGATGGTGGTGCTGCCACCGCTGGCAGCCGAGCTGCTCGGTCGCTGCCGCTTCCCGATCGTGGGCACGCCGGTGACCGCGGCCGTGTCGGGGGGCGCAGACTCCATGGCCCTGCTGGTCCTGGCTCGCGTCGCCGGCCTCAACGTCACCGCCGTCCACGTCGATCACGGCCTCCGGCCGGGAAGCGCGCAGGAGGCCGATCTGGTGCGGGCCGCGGCGCGACGTTGGGGTGCGGGCTTCGAGTCGCGCCAGGTGTCGGTGGGGCCCGGAGCGAACGTCGAGGCGCGTGCTCGCGCCGCCCGTTACGGCGCGCTGCCGCCCGGCGTGATGACCGGGCACACGGCCGACGACCAAGCCGAGACGGTGCTCCTGCACCTGCTGCGCGGCGCTGGCCTGGACGGCCTGCGCGGCATGACCGACTCGCCCCGGGTGACCCGCCCCCTCCTGGACCTGCGCCACTCCGAGACCCGGGCCCTGTGTGACGCCGTCGGCGTCGTCCCCGCGGAGGACCCGTCGAACGACGATCCCGCCTTCCGCCGGAACCAGGTCCGTCATCGGCTGCTGCCCCTCATGGGCGAGATCGCCGCACGCGACGTGGTCCCGGTCCTGGTCCGTCAGGGCCATCTCCTGGCCGACGACGCCGCCCTGCTCGACGCCCTGGCCGAGGGCCTCGACCCCACCGATGCCGCGGCGCTGGCCCGGGCGCCGCTGCCCCTTGCCCGGCGGGCAGTCCGCGCCTGGCTGCGGGCCGGCGCCGACGGCGAGCGTCACCCTCCGTCCGCCGCCGAGGTGGCGCGGGTCATGACGGTGGCCACCGGGGACGCGGTGGCCTGCCAGATCGCCGGCGGTCGGCGCGTGCGGCGCTCGGGGGGCCGGCTCCGGATCGACCCGCAGTAGGGTCGCCGACCATGTCGCCCACCGCCAGACCCTCGGCCCGCGACGGCGCCGGATGGCCCGACGCGAGCCTCGGGCGCGTCGTCGTCGACGAGGCGACGTTGCAACAGCGGGTCGGCGAGCTGGGCGCGCGGATCACCGAGGATTATCGGGAGCGCCCACCCCTCCTGGTCGGGGTGCTGAAGGGTGCCTGCCTGTTCCTCTCTGACCTGGCCCGGGCCATCGCCCTGCCGGTGGAGATGGACTTCATGGCCGTCTCGTCCTACGGCAGCGCCACGCGCACCAGCGGCGTGGTGCGCATCGTCAAGGACCTCGACCTCGACCTGACCGGCCGCCACGTGATCATCGTGGAGGACATCGTGGACTCCGGCCTGACCCTGGCGTACCTCCGCCGGAACTTGGCAGCGCGGGGGCCGGCATCGCTCGACGTCTGCGCCCTCCTCATCAAGGAGGGCCTGCAGACGGTCGACCTCGACCTGGCCTACGAGGGGTTCCGGATCCCGCCGGAGTTCGTGGTGGGCTACGGGTTGGACGTCGCCGAGCGCTATCGCAACCTCCCCTACATCTGCGTGTACGAGGAGCCCGGCCGGGCCTGAGCGCCGGGCTGCTCTTTGGCGGCGGCCTTCGGCCGGCGGCCGGCGGCGTCCGGCAGGGCCGGCACTACGCTGTCGGACGTGACGAGACGCGTCCTCCGCAGCCGCATCACGTGGGTGGTGCTCGGCGTCGTGGTGATCCTCGCCGTCGTGCTCGCCCTCCCTGGCGGCTCGCATCGCACCAGCATCGGCACGGGGGCGTACCAACAGGATCTGGCCGGTGGCCGCGTGGCGACGGCAACGATCCACGACACCAGCAACCAGGTGACCGGCACGCTCCGGGACGGCACCTCCTACGTGGTCAGCTACCCGGACCGCTACACCGACACCCTGACCGGCCGCATCGCCGCCGCCGTCCCCGGCTTCTCGACCAGCCACGGCCACCCGAACCCGTGGATCGGCATCTTGGAGACCTATGTCCCGTTCCTGCTGCTCTTCGGGTTGTTGCTGTTCCTCTTCAACTCGCTGCAGGGCGGCGGGCCCCGGGTGCTGCAGTTCGGCAAGGCCAAGGCCAGGACGGCCGGCCGGGACCAGCCGAAGGTCACGTTCGCAGACGTCGCCGGGGCTGACGAGGCCGTGGCCGAGCTGCAGGAGATCAAGGAGTTCCTCGAGTCCCCGGCCCGCTTCGAGGCCCTGGGTGCCAAGATCCCCAAGGGTGTGCTCCTCTTCGGTCCCCCCGGCACCGGCAAGACGTTGCTGGCCCGAGCGGTGGCGGGCGAGGCGGGAGTGCCGTTCTTCTCCATCTCCGGCTCGGACTTCGTGGAGATGTTCGTCGGCGTGGGTGCCAGCCGGGTCCGCGACCTCTTCGAGCAGGCCAAGGCCAACGCCCCGGCCATCGTGTTCATGGACGAGATCGACGCCGTCGGCCGCCATCGCGGTGCCGGGCTGGGCGGCGGCCACGACGAGCGCGAGCAGACCCTGAACCAGCTGCTGGTCGAGATGGACGGCTTCGACGTGCGCGGCGGGATCATCCTCATCGCCGCCACCAACCGACCGGACATCTTGGATCCGGCGCTGCTGCGCCCGGGTCGCTTCGACCGCCAGATCGTCGTCGATCGGCCCGACCTCACCGGACGCCGGCGCATCCTCGATGTCCACGCCACGGGCAAGCCGCTCCACGACGGCGTCAGCCTCGACGTGCTGGCCAAGCGCACGCCCGGCTTCACCGGCGCCGACCTGGCCAACCTGCTGAACGAGGCCGCCCTGCTCACGGCCCGCCGGAACCTCCGCCACATCGGCATGCGCGAGTGCGAGGAGGCCATCGACCGGGTGCTGGCCGGACCCGAGCGGGCGACCCTGGTGCTGAAGGACCACGACAAGCTGGTCACCGCCTACCACGAGGCCGGCCACGTGATCGTCGGCCACGTCCTGCCCCACGCCGACCCCATCCACAAGGTGTCGATCGTGGCCCGCAGCCGATCCCTGGGTTTGACCTTCACCCTCCCCGAGGATCGCTTCACCCACACCCGGAGCCAGCTGCGTGACGCCATGGCCATGTGCCTCGGCGGCCGCTCCGCAGAGGAGCTGGTGTTCGGGGAGCCGACCACCGGGGCCGAGGACGACATCGAGAAGGCCACCCGCATGGCCCGGGCCATGGTCACCGAGTACGGCATGAGCGACACGCTCGGCCCCCAGCAGCTGCGGCAGGCCAGCGGTGAGGTATTCCTCGGTCGCGATGTCGGCCACCAGGCGAACTACTCGCCCGACGTGGCCGCCGTCATCGACAGCGAGGTCCGGACCCTCATCGACGACGCCCACGACCGGGCGCGCCTCATCCTGGCGATGCACCGGACCACGCTCGACACCCTGGTCGGCGAGCTGGTCGAGCACGAGACCCTCGACCCCGAGCAGCTGATGGCCGTCATCGGGCATCTGGCCCCGTGGGCGCCGGGGCCGTCGCCGCCCACCGTGGCGCCCCCTGGTGTGCTGTCTCCTGGTGTGCCGTCTCCTGGTGTGCCCTTAGAGCCGGCGGCGGCGCAGTCTCCTGGGGCGCCCACGGAGCCGGCGGCCGCCGAGGCCGCCTGCCCGCTCCCAGGGCCGACGCCGAACCCGGCCGGGTCCCGCCGCCCCCGGCCGCTGCGCGCCGCCCGACATCCCCTCGCCGCCGCGGGCGGCGCTCCTGCCGACGATGGCAGCGAGGCCGACCGTCTGGGGGCCACTCCCGTGGCTCGCCAACCGGCGCGCCGCCCCCGGCCGTTGCGGGCGCCCCGGCTGAACGGCGACGACGGCGTTACCCGGCGCCCGACCCCGGAGGTCCCCGAATCATGAGCGCGTTCTCCGAGGACGGGTCCGGCCAGGACGGCACCTCCCGCCTGCTCGGACCGGTGGCGTCGGGGGGTGTCGACCAGCCGCGCGTCGAGCGGGCCGTCCGGGAGATCCTGGAGGCGATCGGGGAGGACCCCGACCGTGACGGGCTGGTCGGCACCCCCAGCCGAGTCGCCAAGATGTACGCCGACCTCTTCGGTGGCCTGCACGAAGACCCCGGTGAGCACCTGAACGTCACGTTCGAGGCCAACCACGACGAGATGGTCATGGTGAAGGGCATCCCGCTCTACAGCCTCTGCGAGCATCACCTGGTGCCGTGGTTCGGGCACGCACACGTGGCCTACATCCCCAACGACGACGGCCGCATCACCGGCCTGTCCAAGCTGGCCCGCCTGGTAGAGGGCTACTCCCGCCGCCCGCAGGTGCAGGAGCGCCTGACCACCCAGGTGGCTGACACCGTCGAGAACGTCCTGGCCCCGCGCGGGGTGCTGGTGGTGATCGAGGCCGAGCACCTGTGCATGTCCATGCGTGGCGTGCGCAAGCCGGGGACGACCACGGTCACCTCCGCGGTCCGCGGCGCGTTCCGTGACAGCGCGGCCAGCCGGGCCGAGGCCATGAGCTTCATCCGGCACTGATCGCGCCGTCGGATCGAGGCGACGGTCGGAGCAGTGTTCAGTACGTTCGACTGGGTCGGCACTACTAAACACTCGTCGGGCGGCGCGCCGCCCGCGGGCACTGCCACCCGATCGAGAGTGACGGATGTCACATGCTGGGGGAGAAGGCCCCAGGCGAGCCCCGGTAACCTACGGCGGTGGCCGTGGTGATGGGTGTCCTGAACGTGACCCCCGACTCGTTCTCCGACGGCGGCCGGTGGTTCGACCACGAGGTGGCGGTGGCCCACGGGCGCCAGATGGTGGCCGAGGGGGCCGACATCGTCGACGTCGGCGGGGAGTCCACCCGGCCGGGGGCCCATCCCGTGGCCGAGGACGAGGAGCTGCGCCGGGTGGTGCCCGTCGTGGCCGCCCTGGCCCCCGACATCGCCGTCTCGATCGACACGCGCAAGCGGTCAGTGGCCGAGGCCGCCCTGGCCGCCGGGGCCACCATCGTCAATGACATCTCGGCCGATCTGTGGCCCGTGGCTGCGGCCGCCGGCGCCGGGTGGATCGCCATGCACTGCCTCGCGGACCCGTCGGTGATGGCTCGCTACGCTCGGTACGACGATGTGGTCAGTGAGGTCTGCGCCTACCTGGTGGATCGGGCCGAGCGGGCGGCGGCTGCCGGTGTCACCCGGTCGTGGATCGATCCGGGCATCGGGTTCGGCAAGGACGCCGCGCAGAACCTGTGCCTCCTGCACCACCTCGACCGCTTCGTGGCCACCGGTTGGCCTGTGGCCGTGGGGACCAGCCGGAAGTCGTTCATCGGGGCGCTGGCCGACGGCGACGGGGAGCCGGCGCCTGTCGAGGACCGCCTGGAGGGGTCCGTCGCCACCGCGGCCTGGGCGTTCCTGCAGGGCGTGGACCTGGTCCGGGTGCACGACGTGGCGGCGACGGTCATGGCCGCCCGCCTGGCCGCCGCACCCGCGCTCACACCAGGGGCGGACCGATGAAGGGCAAGTGGGCGCGAGGCATCCCTCCCCGCTTCTTTGCCTGGATCATCAAGGATGGGTTGGCCATCAGCGAGCGCCCGGGCGGCTACGCACGCAACCACCGGAAGGTGCGCCGCCACGAGGAGATCCTGTGGTTGCGCAGCGAGGAGTTCACGCGAGTGGTGTCCCTCCTGCCGTCGAACCACAACCTCCATGCCTACGACGAGCTGGAGATGTCGTGGTCACACGTTCCCTTCGGCCCGCTCGACGACCCCGCCGTCGTCCTGCCGGACCTGTACGGGCAGCTGAAGGAGCGGTTGGCGGCCGGCGAGCGGATCCTCATCCACCAAGAAGAGGTGAACGATCGGCTGATGGGTGTGGTGGCCGGCTACCTGCACTGGTGCGGCATGGTGCCCTCCGGCCCTCAGACGATCGCCGTCGTCGAGCGGCTCCTGCACCGCCAGATGGGACCGCCGGGCCGCGAGCTGGTGGCGCTGGCCCCCCAGCTGCAGGGCCACGCCGCCGGGGTCGTCAGGCGCTGAGCCCCGTGCGGGGACTGCGATGACCGACCGCATCGAGCTGCGCGGCCTGCGAGTCGTGGCCGTCCACGGGGTCCTGGCCGAGGAGAGGGACCGGGCGCAGCCGTTCGAGGTCGACCTGGATCTTTCCGTGGACCTGTCCGTCCCCGGACGCTCCGACGACCTGGCCGACACGGTCGACTACGGCGCCCTCTGCGACGCGGTGGCCGCTGCGTTGGGCCCCCCGTCGGCCCAGTTGCTCGAGCACCTGGCCCAGCGCGCCGCCGACGCCGCCCTGGACGCGGCCGGCCGGCACGGGCGGGCCGTCACCGTCACCGTCCGCAAGCTGCGCCCACCGGTACCGCTCGATCTGGCCGCCGCCGCCGTCACCGTCACCCGCTCCCGACCGTCACCGCCGGCCGCACCGCCGCCGGCTGCACCGCCGGCTGCACCGCCGCCGGCTGCACCGCCGCCGGCGCGACCTCCCGCCGCTGCGCAACGGCCGTGACTCGGCAACGCGCCTTCCTCGCCCTCGGCTCGAACCTCGGCGATCGCTGGGTGTACCTGACCGGCGGGGTCCGGTCCCTGCCCGACGTGACGGCGGTGTCGCCCGTGTACGAGACCGCGCCGGTGGGCGGCCCCGGGGGCCAGGGGCCGTTCCTCAACTGCGTCGTGGAGCTCTGCACCGAGCACAGCCCGTCCGAGCTGCTGGCGGTGGCCCAGGCGGCCGAGGCCGCGGCGCGGCGGGTGCGCCGGGAACGGTGGGGGCCGCGCACGCTCGACGTCGACGTGCTCCTCGTGGGCGACCACGTGGTCGATACGCCCGAGCTGATCGTTCCCCATCCCCGCATGTGGGAGCGCGGCTTCGTGCTGGTCCCGCTGGCCGACCTGGCGCCGGAGATCGTCGGCGACCGCCTGACCGCAGAACTTGCAGCCGACGTCCGGCGCGCCGGTACGGTGCCGGCATGACCAGCACCCGGTCGCAGCTGCGGGTCGTGACCGACCCGGCCGAGTGGTCGGACCTGCTCGAGGATCGGCGCCGGGGCGGAGCGCGCATCGGCCTGGTGCCCACCATGGGGGCGATCCACGCCGGCCACCAGTCGCTCATCCGCCGCGCCGCCGCCGACTGCGACCTGGTGGCCGTGTCCGACTACGTGAACCCGCTGCAGTTCGGCGCCGGCGAGGACCTGGCCGGCTACCCCCGCGACCTGGAACGGGACTGTGAGATGGCCGCCGCAGTCGGTGCCGACGTCGTGTTCGCGCCGGCGCCCGAGGAGATGTGGCCCGAGCCGCCGGCCGTGACCGTGCGAATAGCCGGATCGGTCAGTGACCAGTTCGAGGCGGCGTCGCGTCCGGGGCACTTCGACGGCGTGGCGACCATCGTCACCAAGCTGCTGGCCCTCGCCGGCCGCTCCTTTGTCTACTTCGGCGAGAAGGACTTCCAACAGCTGGCCGTGGTCCGGCGACTGGTCACCGACCTGTCCCTGCCGGTGTTCCTCGTCGGGTGCCCGACGGTGCGCGCCACCGACGGCCTCGCCCTCTCCAGCCGCAACGCCTACCTCACGCCGGCCGAACGGGAGGTGGCGCCCACCCTGTACTGGGCCCTCCTGGCCGGCCGGAGGGCCGTCGAGGACGATGCTGAGACCGATCCGGCGCGCATCCGCGCCGCCATGCACGCGGTGCTGGCGGGCCAGGAACGGTTCGTCACGGACTACGTGGCGGTCGCCGACCCCGAGGATCTGCACGTCCCGGAGCCGGTGACCGGTCCGGTCCGCCTCCTGGCCGCAGCCCACCTGGGGCGGGCCCGGCTCATCGACAACGTGGCCGCCACCCCTCCCGATGGGGCCGTCGACGGGGCCGCCGCCGCCGGCACCTGATGCGCACCCGGGTGGTGGAGGCCGATCTGGTGGTGGTCGGCAGCGGGGTGGCCGGCCTGTCCGCCGCGGTCGGGACGCGCAGCCGGGACCCGCAAGAACGGGTGGTGGTCGTGTCCAAGACCAGCCTGTCGCACGGCGCCACGGCCTGGGCGCAGGGCGGCGTGGCCGCGGTCCTGGGTGACGAGCAGGCCCCGGTCTCGGCGGATCCGGCCCCGCAGGACTCGGTCGAGCTGCACCTGGCCGACACGTTGAAGGCGGGCGCCGGGCTCTGTGACATCGACGCCGTGCGCGTGCTCGTGGAGGAGGGCCCTGCCCGCGTCTGGGACCTGGTCGATCGCGGCGCCGTCTTCGACCGCGACGCGCGGGGCGAGCTGGAGCTGGCCCGGGAGGGCGGTCACTCCGCGGCCCGGGTCGTCCATGCCGGCGGGGCGGCGACCGGCGCCGAGATCCAACGGGCCCTGGTGGCCGCCACCCGGGCCAGCGGCGCGGTGCTGATGGAGGGATGCTTCGCGCTCGATCTCGTCGTCGACGGCGACCGCTGCGTCGGCCTCACCGCCCTCGGCCCCGACGGCGAGGTCCTCCAGGTGAGGGCGAGGGACACGTTGCTGGCGACGGGGGGCGCCGGCCAGGTGTTCGCGATCACGACCAACCCACCGGAGTCGACCGGCGACGGGGTGGCCATGGCCTTGCGGGCCGGTGTCCCGGTCGCCGACGTGGAGTTCATGCAGTTCCACCCCACTGCCTTGCACGCGCAGGCATCGCCCCGACCGCTCCTGTCGGAGGCCCTCCGCGGCGAAGGCGCCGTCCTGCGAGACGCCTCGGGAGCTCGTTTCGTCGACGAGCTGGCGCCCCGGGACGTGGTGAGCCGCGCCATCAGCGCTCGCATGCTGGCCTCCGGGACGGACCACGTGTGGCTGGACGCCACCGGGATCGACGATTTCGCCGGGCGGTGGCCGACGCTGATGGTCCCGTTGCGCACCGTCGGCCTGGACCCCGGCCGCGACTGGCTCCCGGTGGCGCCGGCCGCCCACTACCTCTCGGGTGGCGTGCTCACCGACCTCGACGCATCCACCGCCCGAGTGGGACTGTGGGCGGCTGGCGAGGCCGCGTGCACGGGGGTGCACGGCGCCAACCGCCTGGCGTCGAACTCGCTGCTCGAGGGTCTGGTGTTCGCGTCCCGCATGGTCGAGGCCCGAGGTCGGGGAAAGGTGGGCGGTTCGGCCACCGGGGCCCTTCGCTCGATCCTGGGCGGTGACGCCGCCGGCGGGGTCGGCGTGCGCCGCCTGGCCACGGACACCCACGAGCACGGGCGGCCGGAGGCGGCCGATGCTCCGTTGCGGTCCGCGGCCGACTGGACCAAGGCGAGGGAGCGGCTCCAACGGACGATGAGCGCGGGTGCCGGCGTGGTTCGCGACGCGGCGTCGTTGGCCCGGGCGGCTGCCGACCTAGACGAGCTCGACGCCACGACCGCCGGTTCGCCGCCCCGATCCGTTCCCGAAGCCGAGCTGGTGAACCTGATCGCCGTCGCGGCCGCGCTGGTGCGCGCCGCCGCCGCCCGCACCGAGAGCCGGGGGACGCACTGGCGCGGCGACCACCCTGCCACCTCGGCCGAGCTCGGCATCCGGTTCGGTCAATGAACCGCACCTGGCTGGACCCGCCGATCACCGCAGTCCGCGACGTCGTGGCTCGCGCCCTGGCCGAGGACCTGGGGGTGCTCGGCGACCTCACCGCCACCCTGGTCCCGGCGACTGCGCTGGTGGACGCCGTCGTCGCCGTGCGGGCCGACGGCGTGCTGGCCGGCCGGCTGAGCGCCAGCGAGACGTGGGCGACGGTGGACCCGGACGTGGCGGTGACCTGGTCTGCGGCCGACGGCGACCGGGTCGGGCCGGGTGACGTGGTGGCCCGCGTGCAAGGCCCGTTGGCGTCCGTGCTGACCGCCGAGCGCACGGTGCTGAACCTGCTCGGCCACCTGTCGGGTGTGGCCACGCTCACCCGCCGCTACGTCGACGCTGCCGGCGGCGGCACGCGCATCCGCGACACCCGCAAGACCACCCCAGGACTGCGTGCGTTGGAGAAGGCCGCAGTGCGCGCCGGCGGGGGCGTGAACCATCGAGGCTCGCTGGCCGACGGCATCCTGGTGAAGGACAACCACCTGGCCGGCCTGACGATCCCTCAGGCGGTGACGGCCGCCCACGAGCGCTGGCCGGGGCAGCCCTGCGAGGTGGAGTGCGACACCATCGACCAGGTGGGCGTCGCCCTCGACGCCGGCGCAGACATGATCCTGGCCGACAACATGACCCCCGCCCAGGTGGCCGACGTCGTCGCCCTCGTCGCCGGCCGGGTGCCCGTCGAGGTCTCCGGCCGGGTCGATCTCACCACGGTCGCCGCCTACGCCGCCGCCGGCGCCGACCTCATCTCCGTCGGCGCCCTCACCCATTCGGCCCCGGTCCTCGACCTGGGCCTCGACCTGCGGAGCTAGCCGGTGCTGGTGGCCATCGACGTCGGGAACACCGAGACCCTCATCGGCCTGTTCGCCGGGGGCGCCGGTCCCGCCGGCAGCAGTGCCGAGATCCTGCACCACTGGCGTGTCTCCACGGTCGCCGACCGCACCTCCGACGAGCTGGCCGTGCAGCTGGACCAGCTCTTCGCGCTGGTCGACCTCGACCCACGCGAGGTGGTGAGCGGGCTGGCCGTGGCGGCGGTCGTCCCCCGCCTGCGGTCGGCCCTGCGGAGCATGGCCGACGAGTGGCTGCACGTGGAGACCATGATCATCGAGCCCGGGGTCCGCACCGGCATGCCGATCAGCTACGAGAACCCCCGTGAGGTGGGAGCCGACCGCATCGCCGACGCCGTCGCGGCCTACGACCTCTACGGCGGCCCGACCATCGTGGTGGACTTCGGCACCGCGACCACCTTCGAGGTGGTCTCGGAGCAGGGCGAGTACCTGGGCGGGGTGATCCTGCCCGGCATCGAGATCTCCATGGAGGCCCTCTTCGCCAAGGCTGCGCTCCTGCCCCGGGTGGAGCTGGTCGCCCCGCGCCAGGTGCTGGCCCGCAACACGGTGGAATCCATCCAGTCCGGTGCCGTCTACGGCTTCGCCAGCCAGGTCGACGGTCTCTGCCGGCGCTTGCAGGCGGACCTCGGCACCTGCACCGTCGTCGCCACCGGCGGCCTGGCTCCGCTCATCGTCGGCGTCTCCGAGTGCATCGACCACCTGGAGCCGTGGCTCACCCTCCAGGGCCTCCGCCTGATCTTCGGTCGCAACGCCCGCCCCTGAGGGCTGGACACCGCGGATGCGCCGTGCCGCGCCGGGATGCGCCGTGCCGCGCCGGATGCTGGGTGCCCTGCCCTACCGCCCCGCTCGGCCGTGGCGGTCGATGCCCGCAGCGGTCAATAGGGTGTCGACGACATGCCCGACATCCCGTACCGCTTCGACGTCACCGCCACGGCCGCCGATCTGGCCGGCCGCCATCATGACCTGGACGCCGGGGCCGAGACCGGCGTGGTCGAGACTGTCGCCGGTCGCCTCATGCTGCGCCGGGAGATGGGGAAGCTGGCGTTCGGCGAGCTGCGGGACTCCTCGGGGTCGGTGCAGCTGTTCGTGGGTCGGGCGTGGACAGACCGCTTCGACGAGTTCGTCAAGCTCTCGCTCGGCGATTGGGTGGGCGCCACCGGCGAGGTGGTGCGGACCAGGACCGGCGAGCTGTCGGTGAAGGTCACCGACTGGGTGCTGTTGGCCGAGGCCCGCCGCAGCTTCGGTGACAAGTGGCGGGGGATCGCCGACGTCGACCTCCGCTACCGGCAGCGCTACGCCGACCTGTGGGCCAACCCTGACAGCCGCACGACGCTGCTGCTGCGCAGCCGGGTCATCTCGGCCACCCGCCGGTTCCTCGAGGAGCGAGCTTTCGTCGAGGTGGAGACGCCGATCTTCCATCCCATCCCAGGAGGGGCGGCGGCCCGACCGTTCACCACCCACCACAACGCGCTCGATGTCGACCTCTTCCTGCGGATCGCCCCCGAGCTCTACCTCAAGCGGCTGGTCGTCGGTGGCTTCGAGCGCGTCTTCGAGATCGGTCGGGTGTTCAGGAACGAGGGCCTGTCACCCCGTCACAACCCCGAGTTCACCATGCTGGAGCTGTACCAGGCCTACGCCGACTACACCGACATGATGGCCCTGACCGAAGACCTGGTGGCCGCCCTGGCGCGCACACTGCTGGGCACCACCGAGCTCACCTACGGGGGACGACCGCTCGACCTCACGCCGCCGTGGCGGCGGGCCACCATGGCCGAGCTGGTGTCGGAGGCGGTCGGCGCCGACGTGGGCATCGACACGACCATCGACGAGCTGCGCCGCCTGGCCGGCGCCCACGACGTCGCCCATGCCGGCCACTGGGGTGCGGGCAAGCTGTTGCTGGAGCTGTACGAGAAGACGACCGAGGCCACGCTGTGGGAGCCCATCTTCGTCATGGACTACCCGAAGGAGGTCTCGCCCCTGGCGCGCGACCACCGGTCCCGCCCCGGGCTGGTCGAGCGCTTCGAGGGCATCGTCGCCGGTCGGGAGCTGTGCAACGCCTTCTCAGAGCTGATCGACCCCGACGAGCAGCGGGCCCGGTTCGATGCGCAGGCTCGGGAACGCGCCGCCGGCGACGAGGAGGCGATGGCGGTCGACGAGGACTACGTGCGGGCGTTGGAGTACGGGCTGCCGCCGACCGGCGGCGAGGGCATCGGGATCGACCGGTTGGTCATGCTCCTGGCCGGATCCGATGCCATCCGCGACGTCATCGCCTTCCCGACCCTTCGGCCCGAGTAGCCGGGTACCGGGTAGCCGTCGGCCAGGAAGACCAATCTCAGCCGATGTCGAGGTCGTCGATGAAGCCGAGGCTCAGCCCGGCCATGACCTCGACCACTGCGGGGCTGGCGCCGTGCCGCAACGGTGCCAGTGCGGCGGCGGCCCGGTCCGCCCAGCGGCGGGCCTCGTCGGCCGCGCCGGCGATGGCGTCGGTCCCGAGGATGAGGTCCCTGGCCTTGTCCCGCCCGGGTTCGTCGAGCGGGCCGCCGAGCAGGTCACGGAGCTCGGCGCCCACGCCGGGGGTGGCCAGGGCACGGATGACAGGGAGGGTATAGGTCCCCTCGACCAGATCGTGACCCGCTGGCTTGCCCAGCTCGGCCTCCGTGGCGGTGAGGTCCCGGATGTCGTCCCAGATCTGGAAGGCGATGCCGAAGGCCTGCCCGAAGGCGGTGAGCGCCTCGACCGCGGCCGGTGGCGCGGCGGAGACGATGGCGCCGACGCGCGCCGCAGTGGCGAGCAGGGACGCCGTCTTGCCTCCGATGGCCCGGAAGTAGGCGTCCTCGGACCGTTCTGGGTCGAAGGCGGACGTGAGCTGGGCGACCTCTCCCTGGCAGAGCTGGCCGATGGTGCGGGCGAGCAGCCCGGCCACCTCGGTCCCGAGGTCGGCGGCCAGCTCCGACGCCCGGGCCAGCAGGAAGTCGCCGGCCAGGATGGCGACCAGGTTCCCCCAGCGCTGGTTGACGCTCTCCACACCGCGACGCGAGGGCGCGTCGTCCATGACGTCGTCGTGGTAGAGCGAGCCCAGATGGACCAGCTCGACCGATACCGCCGCCTGGACAGCATCGGCATCGGCGTCGGCACCCAGCGCAGCCACCGAAGCCAGCACCAGCGCCGGCCGCAGCCGTTTGCCGCCGGCCGCGACGAGGTGGCCGGCCACCTCGGTCAGGAAGGTATCCTCGCTCGCCACCGCCGCCCGGAGCGCCCCTTCCACCCTCCCGAGCTGGTCATCGAGGCCAGGGAGGTCGAAGTGGGACATGAGGTTCACTGCGGTCGACGTTACGCCACGGTGCCGCGAACACACGAACCACCGACCCGTCGCCGGGACCGGGAGATGACCGTAACCCAGGGTCGGTGGGTACACTTGCGGAACGGAGGGCCAGGGGCGGAGACGCCGAAGGTCCTACTAGCCGTGCAGGAGGCTCAACTTGTTCGAACGTTTCACTGATAGAGCCCGACGAGTCCTGGTCCTCGCCCAGGAGGAAGCGCGGCTGCTCAACCACAACTTCATCGGCACCGAGCACATCCTGCTCGGCCTCATCCATGAGGGCGAGGGCGTGGCCGCCAAGGCGCTCGAGTCGCTCGGCATCAGCCTCGAGGCGGTGCGCGAGAAGGTGGAGGAGACGATCGGCCCGGCCGGCTCGTCGACCACCGGCTCGCCGCCGTTCACCCCGCGAGCCAAGAAGGTCCTGGAGCTGTCCCTGCGCGAGGCCTTGCAGCTCGGGCACAACTACATCGGCACGGAGCACATGCTCCTCGGCCTGGTGCGCGAGGGAGAGGGCGTGGCCGCCCAGGTCCTGGTCAGCCTGGGCGCCGACCTGTCCCGGGTCCGCCAACAGGTCATCCAGCTGCTCTCCGGCTACCAGTCACCGGGTGGCAAGGAGGGAGCGACGGCGGGCGCCGGCGCCTCGGCCGGCCAGGAGGCCCCGAGCGGATCGCCGGTCCTCGACCAGTTCGGCCGGAACCTCACCCAGCTGGCTCGCGACCGCAAGCTCGATCCCGTCATCGGCCGCGACCGAGAGATCGAGCGGGTCATGCAGGTTCTCTCGCGGCGCACCAAGAACAACCCGGTGCTCATCGGCGAGCCTGGCGTGGGCAAGACCGCCATCGTGGAGGGCCTGGCCCAGAAGATCGTCTCGGGTGACGTGCCCGAGACCATCAAGGGCAAGCAGCTCTACACCCTCGACCTCGGCGCCCTGGTCGCCGGGTCCCGCTATCGCGGCGATTTCGAGGAGCGCCTGAAGAAGGTGCTGAAGGAGATCAGGACGCGCGGCGACATCATCCTGTTCATCGACGAGCTCCACACCCTGGTCGGGGCAGGGGCCGCCGAGGGCGCTATCGACGCGGCGTCGATCCTCAAGCCCATGCTGGCTCGCGGCGAGCTGCAGACCGTTGGGGCCACCACCCTCGACGAGTACCGCAAGCACCTGGAGAAGGACGCGGCCCTGGAGCGGCGGTTCCAGCCCATCAAGGTGGACGAGCCGTCGCTCCCGCACACCATCGAGATCCTCAAGGGCCTCCGGGACCGCTACGAGTCGCACCATGGGGTGACGATCACCGACCAGGCTGTGGTGGCCGCCGCCAACCTGGCCGACCGCTACATCGCCGACCGGTACCTGCCGGACAAGGCCATCGACCTGATCGACGAGGCCGGCAGCCGGCTGCGCATCCGACGCATGGCCACGCCGGCCGACTACAAGGCCATCGAGGACGAGATCGCCCGGGTCCGGAAGGACAAGGAGCTGGCCATCGAGAAGCAGAACTTCGAGCAGGCCACCAAGTTCCGGGAGAAGGAAGAGGAGCTCCTCCAGCGCAAGGCGGCCAAGGAGCAGGAGTGGCGGGCCGAGGGCATCGACCTCTTCGACGTGGTGGACGAGGAGGTCATCGCCGAGGTGCTGGCCAACTGGACCGGCATCCCCGTCTACAAGCTCACCGAGGAGGAGACGGCGAAGCTGCTCCGCATGGAGGACGAGCTGCACAAGCGGGTCATCGGCCAGGACGAGGCCATCAAGTCCGTCTCGCAGGCCATCCGCCGCACCCGGGCCGGGCTCAAGGACCCGAAGCGCCCGAGCGGCTCGTTCATCTTCCTGGGCCCGTCGGGGGTCGGCAAGACGGAGACGGCGAAGACGCTGGCCGAGTTCCTCTTCGGCGACGAGGCGTCGCTGATCATGCTCGACATGTCGGAGTACATGGAGAAGCACACGGTCAGCCGACTGGTCGGGTCTCCCCCCGGGTACGTCGGCTACGAGGAGGGCGGCCAGCTCACCGAGGCCGTGCGGCGCAAGCCGTTCTCGGTCGTGTTGTTCGACGAGATCGAGAAGGCCCACCCCGACGTGTTCAACACGTTGCTGCAGATCCTGGAGGACGGTCGTCTGACCGACTCGCAGGGCCGCTCGGTGGACTTCAAGAACACCGTCATCATCATGACCTCGAACCTGGGCACCGCGGATCTGCGCAAGGCGACGGTCGGCTTCTCCAAGACCAGCGAATCGGTGACCTACGAGAAGATGAAGCTCAAGGTCAACGACGCCCTGAAGGCCCACTTCCGCCCAGAGTTCCTGAACCGCATCGACGATGTGATCGTCTTCCATGAGCTGACCAAGGACGAGGTCACCGAGATCATCGACCTGATGATCAAGCGGCTGCGAGCCCAGCTCGAGACCCAGGGCCTGAACCTGGAGATCACCAAGGCGGCCAAGTACCACATCGTGGAGAAGGGCTATGACCCGACCCTCGGTGCCCGGCCGCTGCGCCGAGCGTTGCAACGTCTGGTCGAGGATCCGCTTTCGGAGAAGATCCTGTGGAAGGAGTATCGGGCCGGCGAGACGGTCATCGTGGACCTAGAGGGCGACGACATCGTGTTCCGGGCCATCGAACGCCTGGAGCCGCCGCCGGTGGAGCTGGCTGGCGCGGGCTCCGGCGATTAGCCGCAGGTCCACACCCGTCGCGCTGACGGTCCCCCGGTCGATCCGGCCGGGGGACCGTGCGCGTCTGTGGCGCCGGCGCCGGAGTGCGGCCCGGTAGTCTCCGAGCGGTGCTGGGCCGTGGCGAGTGACCGGCCTGGGCCGCCGGGCGTCGACGGCGGTGATGGTCGTGCTGGGGCGACGGCACCGGCACCGGTCTTCGGGAGACGGCGGTACCCGTCACACCCACTCCCTAGGGTGAGAGGCATGGGTCGAGTCCGCACGGTGCACCGCTGTCGTGACTGTGGGGCCACGACCCCCAGGTGGGCCGGTCGGTGCCCGGGCTGCGACGAGTGGGGAACGTTGGTGGAGGAGGTGGCAGCGGCCCGTGCCCCGTCGGGCGGTCTCCGGCCCGTCGGGGCGGTCAGCCCCGGCTACCTGACCGCAGGTGGGGCGGCGCCGGTGGCCCTGGGCGACATCGACGGCGGCGCCGGTGCGCCGACGCCGACCGGCGTCGACGAGCTGGACCGCGTGCTGGGCGGGGGACTGGTCCCCGGTGGTGTCACCCTGGTCGGTGGCGAGCCGGGTGTGGGCAAGTCGACGCTCCTGCTCCAGGCGGCGGCCAGCATGGCCGGTCGGGGGCAGCGTTGCCTGCTGGTCTCCGCCGAGGAGTCGGCCCAGCAGGTCCGCCGGCGGGCCGAGCGACTGGGGGCGGTGATTCCAGGGGTGTGGCTGGTGGCCGAGACCTCGTTGCCTGGGATACGGGCGGCGGTGGCCGAGGTGCGCCCCGACGTCATCGTGGTGGACTCCATCCAGACGGTGTGGGATCCCGAGGTGGAGGGCGCGCCGGGTGGGGTGACCCAGGTGCGGGGCTGTGCCCAGAACCTGGTGGCGCTGGCCAAGGCGGAGGGCATCGCCGTCGTCTTGGTCGGCCACGTGACCAAGGAGGGGGCCCTGGCCGGCCCCCGGGTGCTGGAGCACGTGGTGGACACGGTGCTCACCTTCGAGGGTGACCGGCACCACGCGCTGCGGTTGCTGCGCAGCACCAAGCACCGCTTCGGTGCCACCGGTGAGCTGGGTCTGTTCGAGATGAGCGAGACCGGGTTGCGGGGCGTCCCCGATGCCAGCGGTCTGTTCCTCGGCGACCGCCGGCTGGGGGCGCCCGGCTCCGCGGTGTTCCCGGCTATGGAGGGCCAGCGACCGCTGCTCGTGGAGCTGCAGGCGCTGGTGGTGGAGTCGAAGCTGCCGGCCCCCCGCCGGTCGGTCTCGGGCCTCGACGCCAACCGGCTGTCGCTGTTGCTCGCCGTCCTCTACCAGCGCGCGGGCGTGGGCGTGCTGGCGGCTGACGTCTACGTCTCGGTGGTCGGCGGCGTCCGCATCGCCGAGCCGGGCGCCGACCTGGCGCTGTGCATGGCCCTGACCTCGGCCGGGCTGGGGAGGCCCGTCCCCGACGACCTGGTGGTGCTCGGTGAGGTGGGCCTCGCCGGCGAGCTCCGCCAGGTGGGCCACACCGCCCAGCGCCTGGCCGAGGCGGCCCGGCTGGGCTTCACCCGGGCGCTGGTGCCGGCTTCGGTGCCGGAGGGGGCGCCATTGGTGACCCTGCGTGCGGCCACGCTGGCGGAGGCGGTCGACCAGGTGTTCGCGACCAGCGTCGCCGGCCGGACGCCGGCGACCGCCCGCCGGCCCATCGTCGGGGTGAGCGCGTCGAGCGCCAGGGAGCCGGAGGGTCACGCCTGACGGACCGGTCCGCAGTTCCATATCCCGGCGGTACCATGAGGTGGTGCTGCTCCGGCCCCGGTCGCCGTTGTTGGATGCGCTGGCGGTCATCGCCCCCGGGCGCCCATTGCGCGACGGCCTCGACCGGGTGTTGCAGGCGAACAAGGGGGCGCTGGTCATCGTGGGCGACGGCCCCGACGTCCTCGACATCTGCTCCGGCGGGTTCCTGTTCGACGCCGAGTTCAGCCCGCAGCGGATGGCCGAGCTGGCCAAGATGGACGGGGCCATCATCGTGGCGTCGGACGCCAGCCGCATCGCCCGGGCGAACGTGCACCTGGTCCCGAACCCGAACGTCTCCACGTCGGAGACCGGCACCCGCCACCGCACCGCGGAGCGGGTGGCCCGGTCGATCGACATCCCGGTCATCGCCGTCTCCGAGGACATGGGGGTCATCACCCTCTACCGCCGGGACGTCAAGCACCGGCTGGACTCCGTCCCCCGCCTCCTGAACCGCAGCAACCAGGCGCTGCAGACCCTCGAGCGCTACCGCATCCGCCTCGACGCCGTCACCAGCGGGCTGTCCGCTCTGGAGGTGGAGGATCTCGTCACCGTCCAGGACGTCACCACCGTCCTGCAACGCACCGAGATGGTTCGCCGCATCGCCGACGAGGTGGTCGGCTACATCGTGGAGCTCGGGAGCGACGGCCGGCTCCTGCGCCTGCAGCTGGAGGAGCTGATGGCCGGTGTGGACGACGAGCGGCGCGACGTGATCCGCGACTACGTCATCGACGACGACAGCGAGGCCGCCGACCGGGCCCTCGCCGCTCTGGGCGCCATGACCACTGAGCACCTCCTCGACCTCGGGGCGGTGGCCCGGGCCATCGCCATGCCGGTCAGCAGCCTGGACGACGGGGTGGTGCCGCGCGGGTACCGCCTGCTGGCCAAGATCCCCCGAGTGTCCGAGCGGGTGGTGGCGGCCATCGTGGCCCGCTACGGCAGCCTCCAGAAGGTCATGGGTGCCACCACCGAAGACCTCCTCGCCGTCGACGGCGTCGGTCGCGTGCACGCCCACACCGTCAAGGACGGCCTGGCCCGCCTGGCCGAGTCCAGCCTCCTCGACCGCTACAGCTGAGTGATCGTGAGAGAACGACGTGCCCTGCTGAGGGAGTTCTCTCGCAATCGCTGAGCCGCGGCGACTGGCCAGCCGCGCGGCTCGTCAGCGCGAGCGCTGCGCCAGTCGGTCCCGCTCCAGGATCCGGTAGCGCCGGTCGGTCTGGTCGATCCAACCCAGGCGCACGAAGGCGGCGATGGCTTTGTTCACCCGCTCCCTGGACGCGCCCACCAACCCGGCCAGCTCCTCCTGGGTGATGGGGAGCTGGAACTCGTCGGACGGGCCCGCCAGCTCCAGGAGCCGCTTGGCCGTGCGGCCGGTGACGTCGAGGAAGACGGCGTCGGCCAGGGCCGAGTCGGTGGAGCGCAGCCGCTGGGCCAGGAGGCTCACGACCTCCCACAGCAGCTGCGGGCGGGCATCGAGCGACGCCCGCACGAGGGCGTAGGGCACCCCGACCAGATCTGATGTCTCCAGGGCGCGAGCCGACGCCGAGCGCTCCCCCTGATCGAACAGCGGCATCTCCCCGAACAGGTCACCTGCCTCCATCAACGCGACCAACGACTCGCGGCCGTCGGGTGAGCGCCGCCCGATGGCAATGCGACCGGAGCGCACCACGAACAGCTCGGCGGCCTGGTCCCCCTCGGTGAAGACCGCCCGGTTCCGGTCGTAGGTGACCGAGCGCGACGATGCCACCAGCCGCTGCAGGGCCTCCTGATCGAATGCCGAGAAGAGATCGGATTGCGCGAGTAGTGAGAGATCGTCCATGGCCGTACCGCAGAATACAGGCCGAGCGCCA
The DNA here is from genome assembly GCA_965276635.1 of Acidimicrobiales bacterium. Lineage (GTDB taxonomy): Bacteria > Actinomycetota > Acidimicrobiia > Acidimicrobiales > Palsa-688 > CBDIBC01. Next base: position 1,861,362 of record CBDIBC010000005.1, read on the forward strand.
GGCGGTCTCAGGGTGTGGGGCACCGGTGCGCCTGCGTGTGGGGCGACGGCCGGCGTCGGGTACCCTGGGATGCACGCCGCAGCTGCACTGCCTCTGGAGAGCCGGTCCCGTGGAACACCATGCTTCTTGACACCCTGCTTCTGGACATGCGCCATGCCGTTTGACGTGGGGGACAAGGTCGTCTACCCGCACCACGGCGCCGCAGTGGTCGAGCGTCGGGAGTACAAAGAGGCGTTCGGCGAGAAGAAGGAGTATCTCGTCCTGCGCCTGGCCTACGGCGACCTGACACTGATGGTCCCGTCGGACAACACCGACGAGGTCGGCCTGCGCGAGGTCATCAACGACGAAGAGGTCGAGGAGGTCTTCGCTGTCCTGGGCAAGAAGGACGTCCGGATGCCGACCAACTGGTCCCGCCGGTACAAGAACCATGTCGAGAAGCTGAAGTCCGGCGACATCTACCAGGTGGCCGAGGTGGTGCGGAACCTGTCGAACCGGGACAAGGAGAAGGGGCTCTCGGCCGGCGAGAAGCGCATGCTGAACCGGGCCCGCCAGATCCTCGTGTCCGAGCTCACCTTCGCCATCGGCGTGTCGGAGGAAGACGCAGAGAAGAAGCTCGACGAGGCGCTGCCCTAGCGGGCAGGCCAGGCACCGGTCATGGAGACCTGGGCGGTGGTCGTGGCCGGCGGGAGCGGGACCCGGTTCGGGTCGCGCAAGCAGTACGCCGAGCTGGCTGGCCGCCCCGTGCTGGCCTGGTCGCTGGACCAGGCTCGCCGGGCCTGCGACGGCGTGGTGCTCGTCCTGCCCGCCGACGAGGATCACGGTGGTCAGGATGGCGGTGGTCAGGATGACGGTGGTCAGGATGACGGTGGTCAGGATGACGGTGGTCGAGATAGCGGCGGTTGGGATGCGGATGCGGTGGTGAGCGGTGGACCCACCCGATCGGCGTCGGTACGGGCCGGGCTGGCGGCGGTGCCCGCCACCGCAATGGCCATCGCCGTGCACGACGCCGCCCGGCCGCTGGCCCGCCACAGCATCTGGATGGCCGGCCTCGACGCCGTGCGTCGGGGGGCCGATGCCGCCATCCCGATTGTCGATGTCACCGACACCATCAAGCAGGTGCAGGCCGACGGCCAGCTGCTGACCCTCGACCGGTCGCGGCTCGTCGCCGTGCAGACACCGCAGGCGTTCCGGGCGGCCATGCTTCGACGGGCGCACGCCTCGGGCGGTGACGCCACCGACGACGCCGCCCTGGTCGAGGCGATCGGCGGCACCATCGTGCGGGTCGACGGCGCCCCCGACAACATCAAGGTCACCGCCCCCGGCGACCTCCCCGTGGCCGCCGCCCTGTTGGCCGAGAGCTGGCTGCCACGATCAGGCGGCAACGGGTGACCATCCCGCGAGTCGGGCAAGGCTTCGACGTCCACCCCTTCAGCGACGATCCCCGGCGTCCGCTCGTCCTCGGCGGCGTCCGCCTCCACGGTCGCGGCCTGCACGGGCACAGCGATGCCGACGTGGTGGCCCACGCCGTCTCCGATGCCCTGCTCGGCGCGGCCGGCCTCGGCGACCTCGGCAGCCTCTTCCCCGACACCGACCCGGCACTGGCCGGGGCGGACAGCATGGAGCTGCTGTGCCAGGTCGCCGCCACCGTCGCCGACGCCTGGGAGGTCGGCAACGTCGACGTCACCGTCATCGCCGAGGAGCCCCGTCTGGCCCCGCACCGTCACGTCATGAGCGAGCGGCTCTCCGCTGCGGTAGGGGCGCCGGTCAGCGTCAAGCCCAAGCGGGCCGAGACGCTGGGGGCGCTCGGTCGACGCGAAGGCATCGCCTGCCTGGCCGTCGCCCTGATCGTTCCGAGGAGCACATGAGCCCGCGCCCCGCCGGTGGTGGGCGACAGCGGCCGCCACGTTCGGGCGGCCGGTCCAGCTCGGCACGGCGCAGCCGGAGCCCGGGCCCGCCCCGGCGCAGCGAGGAGGAGCAGCCTGGCGACCAGGTGGAAGGCCGCCAGGCCGTTCGCGAGCTGCTGGCCGCCCGGCGCCGCCCGACCCGCCAGGTGCTCGTCTCCGAGTCCGCCTCCGAGGACGGGATCATCGCCGAGATCGTCGATCTGGCCCGCGCCAACGGTGTCCCGGTCGTCTCCGTCCCCCGCAGTCGCCTGGTGGCGATGGCCAGCACGGACGCACCGCAGGGCGTAGTGGCGCTCGCCGATCCCCTGCCGGAGACCTCGTTGGCCGCGCTCGTCTCGCGCCGGCCCGGCCGCCCCGCCCCCATGCTCGTCGTCCTCGACGGTGTCACCGACCCGCACAACCTGGGCGCGGTCATGCGCTCCGCGCTCTGCGCCGGCGCCACCGGCGTGATCGTGGCCCGGCACCGGGCGGCGCAGCTCACCCCGACGGCGATCAAGGCGGCGGCGGGCGCGGTGGAGCACCTCCCCGTGGCCGTGGTGGCGGGCATCGCCGGCGCCCTGAGCGAGCTGTCCGATGCCGGCGTGTGGTGCGTCGGTCTCGACGCCGAGGCCACATCGCGCCTGTGGGACCTACCCGTGGCCAGCGAGCCCGTGGCCCTCGTTCTCGGGGCCGAGGGCTCCGGCTTGTCGCGCCTGGTCCGCCAACGCTGCGAGCTGGTGGTTGCCGTGCCGTTGCAGGGTCCCCTGGGATCACTGAACGTGTCGGCCGCCGCCGCCCTGGCCTGCTTTGAGGTGGCCCGCCGCCGAGGTGTGCCCCAGCCGTAGCTCCCCGCCGCGGTAGCGGGGACGAGTGACACGAGCGCAGCTGAGGCCCGGGGGCCGCCGCTCGCGTCTCCTTCCGGTTCGGCGGGAACGTCCGATCTGCGCGCCCGGCCAGGGAAAATACCGGGAATCCTTGCCGCGAATCGCCCAGTGACCATTGACACACCGATGCCAGGTGGGTAAAAGTAACTAGTACTGACTAGTCCATATGGGTCAGTACCACGTAGCCATACCGCACTACAGCCCTCCGCACCACACACCGCACGACAGACGAGGTCATCGACATGGCGCATCGCCCGAGTTGCACTCCACTGGCGGAACTGACCGATGAGCACCTGGTGGGGCGCTGGCAGGACGGCGACGCCGACGCTCTCGATCTGCTGCTGCAGCGCTACCGCCGCTTCGCCCGGGCCAAGGCACGGAGCTACTTCCTCGTCGGGGCCGACTCCGACGACGTGGAGCAGGAGGGCCTGATCGGCCTGTACAAGGCGGCACGCGACTACCGGCCCGATCGCCAGGCGTCGTTCCGGGCGTTCGCCGATCTCTGCGTCACCCGTCAGGTGATAAGCGCCATCAAGGCGGCGACCCGCCAGAAGCACCAGCCGCTGAACCGCTACGTGTCCATCTCGGGCGTGCGGGGCAGCGACGATCCGAGCGAGCGCAGCGTGGAGGCACTGCTCGGCGATCACCGGGTGGCCGACCCCGCCGACCAGGTCATCTCCAACGAGCAGATGCTCCGGATGCGCCACTCCATGTCGGAGAGCCTGTCGGGCCTCGAGGTAGCGGTGCTCCGCCTCTACGTCGATGGCAAGTCCTACCAGGAGATCGGTGCGTACCTCGGCCGCCACACCAAGTCGATCGACAATGCCCTGCAGCGCATCAAGCGGAAGCTGGACATCCACCTGCACGACGACGAGCCCCAAGAGCTGGCTGTCGCCTGATCAGCGATACCGGGCGAGGAGCCCCGACGCCTAGCATCCGCGTCATGGGCGACGACGGAGGCATACGTCAGGCACGCTTCCGGCCGCAGCCGGGTGCCACCAGCATCCTGTTGATCCGCCACGGTGAGTCGGCGGCGGCGCACCCGGACCGGCCCTTCGCCCTCGTGGACGGGCACGGTGACCCCGAGCTCCATCCTGACGGACGCGAGCAGGCCGACCGGCTGGCCGACCGGCTGGCGGACGTCGACCTGGCCGCCCTGTACGTCACGTCGCTGCGTCGCACGGCCGAGACGGCGGCGCCGCTCGCCACCCGCCTCGGGCTGCGCCCGGTGGTGGAGCGCGACCTGCGAGAGGTGTTCCTCGGCGACTGGGAGGGCGGCGCGTCGCGGACCCTGCTGGCCTCGGACGATCCGGTGGCCCGGCAGGTGGTCGACGATGAGCGCTGGGACGCCATACCGGGGGCCGAGCCGTCGGACGCCTTCGGCCGGCGGGTGGTGGGCTCGGTGGAGCGCATAGCCGCCGCCCATGCCGGTGGCGTCGTTGCCGTGTTCACCCATGGGGGTGTCATCGGGGCCCTCCTCGCCCATGCCACGTCGTCGCGTCCGTTCGCCTTCGTCGGCGCGGACAATGCGTCCATCTCCGAGGTGGTGGTGACGGCGGGATCCCGGTGGCGTCTCCGTCGCTTCAACGATGTCGCCCATCTCCGCCCGGCCTGAGGAGCGGCCTCGGTCGGCCGCTAGTGTCACCTGGCCATCGGCGAGCCGACCACCGGCGCGTCGAGGACGACCGCCGAGAGAAGGGGACGCCATGACCGACGGACGGGCGCAGCTACCCAGCGCCGCATCCGCATCGCCCTACCGCTCGCTCGCCGAGCTCGAGGCGCACGCGGTCGAGCGGGTCGACCCCGGGACGTGGGCGTATGTCAGCGACGTAGCCGAGGATGGGCGCACCGCTCGCCGGGAGCGATCCGTGCTGGAGCAGATCACCCTGCGCCAGCGCGGGCTGGGGGAGACCGGTCCGATCGAAACGGCGATCTCGCTGCTGGGCCAAGACCTCGCCCTCCCCGTGCTCGCCGCGCCCACCTCCGGGCAGGCGTTCGTGCACCCCGGAGCGGAGCGGGCCATGGTCGAGGGCTGCGCCGATGCCGGGACGATCGCCGTCGTGCCCATGTCGGGGAGCGCGACCATCGAGCAGATCGGTGCGGTGGAGCGATCGTGGTGGTTGCAGCTGTACCTCCCGTCGGACCCCGGCGTCGTCGACGAGATCGCCTCCCGGGCGGCGGAGGCCGGCGCCACGGGGATGGTCGTGTCCGTCGACGTCCCCATCGTGGCGCGGCGCCGGAACGTGCCGGCGGGCTACCCGCCGGGATGGAACGAGCGGCTCCGCGGCCTGCGCGGAGGCGCCGACGAGGGCCTGTCGATGCGCACCAACCGTCCGTTCCGGTGGAGCGGTCTGGCGCCACTCGCCGGCCGGGCGGGGTTGCCGCTGCTGGTCAAGGGGATCCTCGATCCCGACGACGCCCGGCGGGCCGTCGACCACGGTGTCGACGGCCTCGTGGTGTCGACCCACGGCGGACGGCAGCTGGACCGGGCTCCGACGGCCGCCGAGGTGCTGCCGTCGGTCGTGGCCGCGGTAGGAGGACGGTGTCGGGTGCTGGCCGACGGCGGCATCCGCCGCGGCTCGGACGCCCTGTGCCTGCTCGTGCGCGGTGCCGATGCCGTCTTGATCGGTCGTCCCGCCCTGTGGGGACTGGCCTGTGCGGGCGCTGCCGGGGTGACCGACGTGTTCGCCGTCCTGCGCCAGGAGCTGACCGTGGCGCTCGGGCTCACCGGGTGCCGCTCGCTGGCTGACGTGAGCCCGGAGATGGAGTGGCGGCCGACAGTCAGCTGACGGGTGGGTCCGTGGTGGCGTCGAGGTGCCACTGGAGCTCGAGGTGCTGGCCGAAGGCGAGGAGCCCGGAGGCCACGATGTCGGTCCATACGAACGCCTGTGCCATCGAGTCGGTGATCGATCCCTGGTCGCCGGGGAAGTACACACCCGTCACCTGGACGCGTCCCGCCAGCGAGCCGCCGACCCCGCCGGCGATGCGAACCCGCTCGAGGGTCTGCTCGAGGTCCTGGCGGCCGTCGTAGCGAAAGCCGAGGTGGTAGGACCGCTGGGGCTCGTCCTTGAACGCCTGCTCCCATCCTGTCGCGGTCCTCTGCAGCTCGGGGTCGGCATCGAGCTGGGTCCGCAGGGCCAGCTCGAACGCCCACTGCGACGCGGTCACCTCGGATGCATAGAGGCAGTTCGTCACCGGATCCTGGGCGTCGGGTTCGACGTGGACCACCATGAACGGGCTTCCCGGGCGCCTGCTCACCGCGAAGCCGAGGACTCCGAACAGCTCCTCTGCGGCGTCGGCATCCCCGGCCGCATAGACGCATTCGGTGTGGCTGATGACCCGCATCGGTCCTCCTGGTATCGGGTGCTGCATGGCGGCCGGACGCCGAGCCGCTGGCAGAACCATGGCCGGCCGCCCCGGCAGTCTCCCACCAGGGTCGACCGGCCGCACAGACCACGAGGGATCCGACCACGGCCCTCGGTCCGATGCCATGATCCGACCATGCCGAGCCGACCGCACGTCGTCGTCGCCACCGCCCTCATGGGCAACCGCGCCACCGAGGAGCTGACGCGGGCCCTGGACGGCGTGGCGACGCTGCAATGGGCTCCCGTCCCCTTCGGCGATGCTCGGGGGCCCGGCCCCCTCGATCCGGCATGGGCAGGGCTGTTAGCGGAGGGGGAGGTGCTGATCGGGTTCCCCGAGCAGTTCGACGACCTGTTCGACCGGGCGCCGCGGCTGCGGTGGGTCCTGAACTTCGGGGCCGGCGTCGATCGCGTCGACCTCGGGTCCTTCCGGCGGGCCGGCGTCGGCCTGGTCACCGCCGCAGGGGTGGGCGCCCCCGGAGTCGCCGAGTTCGCCGTGGGTGCGCTCCTCGCCCTGGTCCGCCGGTTCCCCGAGCGGTTCGAGGCCCAACAGCGGGCCGAATGGCTCCACCTCCCCACTGGCACGGTGAACGGCCAGCAGGTGACCGTGCTCGGAATGGGGGAGATCGGCAGCCGGGTGGTGGCCATGCTCCATGCCTTGGGTGCCGGCGTCCGGGTCGTCCGCCACACCCCGACGAACGGCGGCCTGGTGCCCGACGCGGCCGTCTTCGGCTACGAGGAGCTCGGCATCGCCGCGACCGGCGCGCATGCATTGGTGGTGGCCGCCCCCCTGACCGGCGAGACGCGAGGCATCGTCGACGCCGCCGTGTTCGACGCCATGGCCGACGGCGCGTACGTGGTGAACGTGGCCCGGGGCGAGCTGCTCGATACCGACGCTCTGGTGACCCGCCTGCGCGCCGGCCGGCTGTCGGGCGCCTGGCTCGACGTCTTCCCCCAGGAGCCGCTCCCGGCCGACGCCACGCTGTGGCACGAACCCGGGCTGATCGTCTCGGCGCATGACGCCACGGCGACGGCCGGCTACGCCGGGGGGCTCGCCCGGCGGGCCGCCGACCTGGTGCAGCGGTGGTTGCGGGGCGAGGCGTTGCCCAACACCGTGGTCGACGTCCCACCGCCCGCCTGACGGGCCCTCGCCGTGGGGCCGGTCGTCGGTTGGCTGATCGCGGGCTCGCTTGCTGAGTCGCCGGCTCGGTCGGCCGGAAGGTGCCTCTTCGCCGGGGAGACTACTGTGCTGCCGACCGAAAGGGGACGGCGATGGACGAAGCAGTGGGCGCCACGACGCCGCAGGACCGAGCGGCCGCGACCGTCGAGTTCGACCACTTCTCGCACCGCACCTTGGCCGGGTCGGACGAGGACTGGCGCGACCTGCGCGCCACCTGCCCGGTGGCGTGGACCGAGGCCAACGGCGGCCACTGGGTCGCCGCGGGTTACGAGGAGGTGGTCGCCGCCTTCCGGGACTGGGAGTCGTTCTCCTCGGCCCGCACCGATCCCAAGAGATCGTCGCTGGCCATCGGCGGCAACGCCATGCCGCTCATGTACCCCGAGGAGCTCGACCCCCCGGAGTGGAACCCCATGCGGCGCGTCCTGGGCCGCCTGCTCTCGCCTCAGGCCGTCGAGCAGCTCCGGCCCCGAGTGGAGCACTGGACCGCCCACGCCATCGACCAGGTCATCGAGACCGGCACGTGCGACTTCACCGACGACCTCACCTGCCGGGTGCCCGAATCGGTCGCGCTCGAGCTGCTCGGCTTCGACCAGGCCCACTGGCAGCGGATCTCGGGGGCCTTCCACAAGATGGCCAGCTACCCGCACGGCACCCCGGAGTTCAACGGGGCGCTCGACGACCTGTTCTGGGTGGCCGAGTTGGCCCATGACGAGCTGCAGGCCAGATTGGTCGCACCTCGCGACGACGCCATGTCCGCCATCGCCCACCACCAGATCGACGGCGAGCGGATCCCGATCGAGGCCGCCGAAGCCGTCACCATCCTGACCGTCGGCGGCGGGGTCGATACCAGCACCTCGGTCTCCTCCGCCGCCCTCATCCACCTCTCCCGGCACCCCGGCGACCGCCGACGCCTGATCGACGACCCCGCCCTGATCGACAGCGCGGTGGAGGAGTTCCTCCGGGTCTACCCGCCGGCTCGCTCCCACGCCCGCACCGTGGCCAGGGACGTCGAGCTGGGTGGGTGCCTGATGCGGAAGGGCGACCGGGTCCTGTTGAGCGAGGTCTCCGCCTGCCACGACGAATCGGCCTTCCCGAACGCGTCCGAGTTCGTGATCGACCGGTTCCCGAACCGGCACGTGGCCTTCGGCATGGGCATCCACCGCTGCCCCGGATCGCACCTGGCCCGGCTCGAGCTCCGCGAGATCATCAGCCAGGTCCTGGCCCGCATGCCCGACTACCAGGTCGACGACGACGGCGTTCGCGAATATCCGAACTGGTCGATGATCGGCGGCTGGGGCCGCATCCCGGCCACCTTCACCCCTGGGCCCCGGGTCCTGGCCTGACCCCCCGGCCCTGGGCCGCCCCCGGTCCTGGCCTGAGCTGTCTGCCCGGCGGCGAGCACGAGCGGCCGACGACGGCGGCCGGTCGCGGCGGTAGCCTCTGGGCGATGGGTCCGCTGGAGGCTGCGGTCGACCGGTACGTGGCGGCCAGCTCCGCCGAGGGTGCCGGCATCGACCGGCTGAAGGCAGCCATCGCTGCCGGCAACCCGTGGGGGCGGGACCGGCCCCTCCATGTGACCGCCTCGGCCTTCGTGGTCGTCCCGACCGAGAGCCTGGTCCTGCTGCGCTGGCACCGGCGGGCGAACGGCTGGCTGCACGTCGGCGGCCACGGCGATCCGGGCGAGTGCGATCCCTGGGTCGTGGCCGTACGAGAAGCACGCGAGGAGACCGGGCTCACCGACCTGGCGCCCCTGACGCCCGAGCCGGGCCGCCACCCGGTGCAGGTGGTGGTCGTGCCCGTCTCGGCGGCACGAGACGAGCCGGCGCACGAGCACGCCGACATCCGCTACGTCCTGGCCACCAGGCGACCACATTTGGCCACCGCGGAGTCGGCAGACGCACCGCTGCGCTGGACGCCCGTAGGGGACGCGGTCGCCGAGGTCGAGGAGGAGAACCTGCGGGAAGGCCTGGTCCGGGTGGCGCGACTGCTCGGGCGCGGAATCGGCTGCGAGGGCGAGCGACCCTAGCGGGCGCGACGTCAGGTGTCAGACGTCATGGCGGGCTCGGTAGGTACGCTCGCCTTGGTAACGTGCCCGGCGACGACGACCACTCGGGGGTTCGATGACCATGCGGACGAAGCGACGGGGACTGTCGGTCTTTCGGGCCAAGGACTCGGTGGACCTGACGCTGGGCGACTTCATGGGTGCGCCCGAGATGTCGGAGAAGGCCGGCGCCGCGTTCGCCACCGCTCTGCGGTCCGGCCTGGGCGCCGGGTCGGTGGTCAAAGTGCTTCTCCGCCAGCCCGACGAGGACGGCGCCTTCAGCCTCATCCACCTGTGGTACAAGGCCAACTACCCGCTCGTTCGCCACACCCACGATGTGGACTGCCTCTACTACGTCATATCCGGGTCGGCCTCGCTGGGGAACCAGACGCTGCGCGCCGGCGATGGCTTCTTCGTGCCCGCCGATGCCCCGTACACCTACACCGCCGGTGCTGACGGTGTCGAGGTCCTGGAGATCCGCCACGGTGTCCAGTCCTTCGGGATGCGGATCCCCGATGGAGCCCCCCTGCAATGGGACCAGCTGCAGGACGCGGCCGTCACCAACCGCGCCGACTGGGAACGCGAGACCGTCAGCCCGACGTTTGCCGCCAACCACGCCGTCTGACCAGCGGTCCCTAGCGCTGCGCAGGAAGGACATGGCTGCGCCCAGGATTGGCCTCGCCGTGATCCTCGGCAGTACCCGGGAGGGCCGCTTCTCCGAGAAGGTCGCGGCGTGGGTCACCGCCCAGCTGGGCGACCGGGCTGACGTCGACGTGGACATGATCGACCTCCGCGACCACCCGCTGCCCATGTTCGACGTGCCCGCGCCGGCCCGCACCCCGCGGGAAGGGCCGACGACGGGCCCCGGACGGCGGGCGGTGCGTCGTTGGCGCGTTGGCCCGGATACGTTCGTGGGGGATGGCGCGAACGACGAGCGCCCGCACGCCGGCCGGCCCAGCGCTCCCGGTCCCCCCTCGCCCGGCCCGCCCGAGCCCCGTCGGGCCAATAGATTACAAACTTGATCCACTAGCTCATGTAGTTGATACGGTGAGGGTGTGGACGACGCGACCTGGCAACGCACGGCCGACCAGTTGGAGCCCGAGTCGGCTGCCGACGTGGTGCGCTGGGCGCAGGATCGCTTCGGCGGCGACCTGGTGCTGACCGCGTCGTTCCAGGACTGCGTGCTGATCGACGTGGCCACGCAGGTGGCTCCCGGGATCCGGGTGGTGTTCCTCGATACCGGGTTCCACTTCCCCGAGACGCTGGAGTTCGTGGAGCTGGTGCGTCGTCGCTATGACCTGAACCTGACGATCGTCCGGCCCGACCTGGCGGCCGACGAATGGCCCTGCGGGAGCGACCGGTGCTGCGCCTACCGCAAGGTCCTCCCTCTCCAGACGGTGCTCGACGGCGCCCAGGCCTGGATGACCGGCCTGCGGCGGGCGGAGACCGCGGCGCGTGCCGCAACGCCGGTGGTCGCGTTCGACGCCTCGAGGGACGTCGTCAAGGTGAACCCGCTGGCCACCTGGACCGACGCCGATGTGGCCGACCACAGCGCCACCCACCAGTTGCCCGAGCACCCGCTGGTGGCGCACGGCTACCGGTCCATCGGCTGTGCGCCGACGACACTGCCCGTCTCGGCCGGCGCCGACGCCCGTAGCGGGCGCTGGGCCGGCACGGACAGGACCGAGTGCGGGCTCCACCTGGCGTTCGAGTCCCGCTGACGTCGTGGACTTCATCAACCCCCTGCGCAAGGGGATCGGTCTGAACGTACAGGAGCGGTGGAAGCTCGAGCGTCATCCCTTGGACGTCTACGACGCGGTCGTGGACACCTATGCGACCGTTGGTCCCCAGGCCATCGCCGCCGTGCCCGGTGAGGTGGAGCGCCTCAAGTGGGTGGGTCTCTACCCGCAGCGCCAGGGGGGCGACGCCTTCATGCTGCGGGTCAAGATCCCCGGCGGGCGACTGGACGCGGCCCAGACCCGGGTCATCGGCGAGATCGCCGACACCTTTGCCCGAGGTCCCGAGGTCAACGCCATGTGGGGCGAGGGCTTCTGTGACATCACGACCCGCCAGACCATCCAGCTCCACTGGTTGCGGATCGGGGACATCCCCGAGATATGGCAGCGGTTGGCCGACGTGGGCATGACGACCCTGCAGGCTTGCGGCGACTCGGCGCGCAACGTCGTGGGCTGTCCGGTCGCGGGCATCGACGCCGACGAGGTCTTCGACGCCCAGCCCGTGGCCGACGCCGTCTCCGCCTACTTCACCGGTAACCGGGAGTACGCAAACCTGCCCCGGAAGTTCAAGATCAGCGTCACGGGCTGTCTCGACGACTGCGCCCAAGCGGAGATCAACGACATCGGCCTGGTGCCGGCGCGGTCCGCGGACGGCCGGATCGGTTTCAACGTGCTGGTCGGCGGCGGTCTCTCCGACGGCCCCCGCATGGCCAGCGACATCGACCTCTTCGTCACCCGGGAGCAGGCGGTCGAGGTGTGCCGGGCGATCGCCCAGGTGTTCGGCGAGCTCGGGAACCGCGAGAACCGGGGCCAGGCGCGAATGCGGTACCTGGTGCAGGAGCTGGGCCCCGAACGCTTCCGCGACGAGCTGGCGTCGCGGCTGGCCTTCGGGGCTGAGCCGGCCGGCACCGGCCTGACCCGGCGCTACCGGGGGGACCACGTCGGCGTCCACCCCCAGGCCCAGCCCGGCCTGCGCTACGTCGGGTTGAACGTGACAGTGGGGCGTATCAGCGGTCAGAGCCTGGTCGAGGTGGCCCGACTGGCCGACCAATACGGCGACGGCGAGGTGCGGTTGGCCAGCGACCAGAACCTCGTCCTCACAGGTATCCCGGAGGAACGGATCGCCGCGCTGCTGCGGGAGCCCCTGCTGGCCCGGCACTCGCCGTTCCCCGGACCGTTCGAACGGGGCGTGGTGGCGTGCACGGGCAGCGAGTTCTGCCGGTTCGCCATCGTGGAGACCAAGGTGCGAGCGGTGCAGTGGGCCAAGCAGGCCGACCGGTACCTGGCGGCCGCCGACGGCCACCCGGCCGGCGGGGGCACGAACGACCACCCCCCGGCGGGTGGAGACGACGTGATCCGCATGCACATCTCCGGATGCTCGGCTTCGTGCGCCCAGCCCCAGATCGCCGACATCGGCTTCCGGGGCGACACGGCGATGTCGGACGGCCAGATCGTCGAAGCAGTCGACATCGGCCTGGGCGGCAGCCTGGGCCCCGACGCCGCGTTCATCGACTGGGTCGAGGGGGCCAAGCCGGTGGATGCGGTCCCGGCCGCCCTGGAACGGCTCACGGACGCCTACAGAGCCGAGCGCCGGTACGGTGAGCGCTTCCACCAGTGGGCGCGGCGCAGGCCGAACCCCGAGCTGCGCGACCTGGTGACCCCGGCCGAGACCAACGAGAGGAGCCAGTGATGGCGGGCGGATTCGATCTGCGCAGCGCATTGAACGGCATCGACGAGGCGCCGGGCAAGACGTGGTTCTGGGAGCTGGAGGCCGGCGTCATCGACGCCGGTCGCTGCGTCGAGTGCGGGATCTGCGTGGCTGCCTGCCCTTCGGACTCCATCGGCATCGGCGCGGAAAGTGGCCTGCCCGAGCTGGTCAAGATGTGCACGGGCTGTTCGTTGTGCTGGGACTTCTGCCCTCGCGGCGGCCTGCGATACGAGACCCTGTGGCCCGAACCCCTCCCCTCCGGCCCCGATCCGGACGGAGAATGGATGATCACCGGCGGCCGCGGCGACGGCCTGGGCCGGGTGGAGGAGTCGTATGCGGCCCGGGTGTCGGAGCGCATCGACGGCGCCCAGGACGGCGGGGTGGTCTCCGCCATCCTCGTCGCCGCCCTCGAAGCCGGCGAGATCGACGGTGTCCTCCTGGCTCGCCAGAGCGAGACCGAGACCTGGAAGGGGGTGCCGTACCTGGCTCGCACCGCTGACGAGGTCCGAGCCTGCGCCGGGAGCTTCTACAACCAGACCATGGCCCTCGCCCACCTCGATCTCGGGGACGCCGACCTCCCGCCCGAGCCGCGATTGGCCCTGGTCGGCACCCCATGCGAGGTGCAGGGGATCCGGGCCATGCAGGCGATGCCATGGTCACGCGGCGCCTCGAAGGTCGACGCAGTCGTCCTGACCATCGCCCTCCTCTGCACCAAGAGCTTCGACTACGAGCGGCTCATGCTGCGCGAGCTGCGCGACCGTCGCGGCCTCGACCTCACCCAGGTCGGGAAGGTGGACGTCATCCACGGGAAGATGATCGTGGAGGACAGGCACGGCGAGACGGTGGTCTCCGAGCCGGTGAAGGACTTCCACGGCGCCGCGCTCAAGGGCTGCGACGAGTGCGCCGACTTCCTCGGACGGGCCGCCGATCTCAGCGTCGGCAGCGTCGGTTCCGATGCCGGCTGGTCCAGCGTCCTGGTCCGCACCCCGGCGGGGGCCAAGGCGTTGGCGCGAGCGGCGTCGAGCCTCGATGTCGGCGATCTGCCGAACCCGGGAGCCCTCGTGAAGCTGGACAGCTACGACAGGAAGGTGGCGCTGCGGACGTTGCGACGCACCTTTGACCCCGACGGTCCCATGTTCATCAGCTACGAGGAGCACGTCGACGGCTACGCCGACAGCGACCGGGCCCCCGCCGCTGCCGATCGATGACCCCGGGGCTGGGCCCGCTGCCTGCCGAGCCGACCGCCCTCCGGGAGTCCGTGCGAGCCGTGGTCCTCGAGTCGCCGGAACGGTGGTCGGCGTTGGCGGCCGACGGGCACTGGATCGCCGACGAGCTGTGGGGGGCATGGGCGACCGAGCTGGGGTCTGCGGGCATCGACGCCGACGCCGTGGCTGATGCCGCCGCCTCGTACGGCCAGGAGCTGTGGTGGTGGATCCTGGGCGAACGCACCTGGTCGCAGTGCATCGACGGCCTGGCCGGCCGGGTCTGGCGCCGGCGGCCCGACGCTGAGGAGCGGCTGACCGGATCACCCGCCCCTGACCCCGGGTAGCATCGGACCCTGCCGCTCGAATCTGCTGGATACCCCGTGAACCTGGTCGTGGCCGGGCGTGCCTGTCTGGTGGTCGGCGGCGGGGCGGTGGCGGCGCGCAAGGTGGCCGGGCTGGTGGCGGCGGGGGCGGTCGTGCGGGGCGTGGCCCTGGCCGTCGGCCCCGAGGCCCGGGCTCTCGGGGTGCCGTTCGAGGAGCGGGCGTATCGGACCGGTGACGGGGCTGATTGCTGGTTGATCGTCACCGCTACCGGTGACCCGGCGGTGAACGCCCGGGTGGCGGCCGACGCCGACGCCGCCGGGGTCTGGGTGAACGCAGCGGACGACCCTGCATCGTGCAGCTTCACCCTTCCGGCGGTGGTCCGCCGCGGGCCGATCACCGTGGCGGTGGCCACCGACGGCCACAGCCCGGCGCTGGCTCGCTTCCTGGCCGGCCACGTGGCCGACGAGATGGGTCCGGAGTGGACGATCCTGGCCGAGCTGCTGGCGGCGGCGCGGGCGCGGATCAAGGATGGCGGCGGTTCGACCGAGGCCGCGGACTGGCGGGCCATTGTCAGCTGGGACATGGTCGAGCTCCTCCGCAACGATCGAATCGACCTGGCAAAGGAGCGGATCGAGGCGTGGCTGTCGGCGTGCTGAGCCCCGGGTGGCGGCGACGGGCGCGGTGCGCCCGAACGCGGGTTCGGCCCCGATCGGACCCGGGCTCAACTGCGACCGACGTCGGGTGACCGTCTACCTGGTGGGAGCCGGCCCCGGTGACCCCGGCCTGCTGACGCGGCGAGGTGCCGAGCTGCTGGGGCAGGCCGACGTGGTGGTCCACGATCGCCTGGCCGAACCGGCGCTGCTGGAGCTGGCCCCGCCCGATGCCGAGCGCGTGGACGTCGGGAAGGCCCCGGGCGCGGTGGTCGACCAGGAGTCCATCAACCGGCTGCTGATCCGGCACGGTCGCGCCGGCCGTTCGGTGGTCCGGCTGAAGGGAGGCGACCCGTTCGTCTTCGGTCGCGGCGGCGAGGAGGCGTCCGCCCTCGCCGAGGCCGGTGTCGTCTTCGAGGTGGTCCCCGGCATCACGTCGGCGGTGGCGGCGGCGGCCTTCGCGGGCGTGCCCGTCACCCACCGCGGGCTGTCGACGTCGTTCACCGTGGTCACCGGGCATTCGCGTGCGGCCATCGACGCCGACACCGACTGGGAGTCGCTGGCGCGCGTCGGAGGCACCATCGTCGTGCTCATGGGCGTGGCCCACCGGGCGGCCATCGCCGCCCGGTTGATCGCTGGTGGCCTGGCCCCGGCCACGCCGGTGCTGGCCGTGCGCTGGGGCACCCGTCCCGAACAACAGTCGGCGCGCACCACCCTCGAGGAGCTGGGCGACCTCCCGCTGGAGCCGCCCGTCGCCCTCGTCATCGGTGCCGTGGCATTCCTGAACCTCGGGTGGTACGAGCGCTTGCCCCTCTTCGGCCGCCGGGTGGTGGTCACCCGGGCCAGGGAGCAGGCGTCGACGCTGGCCGCCCACCTCCGCCGCCTGGGCGCCCGCCCCCTCGAGGTGCCGACGATCCGCATCGATCCGCCCGGGGACGGGGGAGCGGGACTGGCGCAGGCGGCTACCGGGCTCCGGGACGGCCGGTACGACTGGGTGATCTTCACGTCCGCCAATGCGGTGGGACCGCTGTTCGCGCTGCTCCGCGACGCACGCCAGCTGGGGGCAGTCCAGGTGGCGGCGATCGGTCCCGGCACGGCTGCTGCTCTGGCCGATCGAGGCGTGGTGGCCGACCTGGTGCCGGAGCGCTTCGTGGCCGAGGGACTCCTCGAGGCGTTCGCCCCCCCGCCGCCGGGCGGCGGTCGGGTGCTGCTCCCTCGCGCCGCCGAGGCCAGAGCCGTCCTGCCGGAGGGGCTGCGCCGCCGGGGTTGGCAGGTCGACGTGGTCGAGGCGTATCGCACTGTCACTGCCCGACCGGCCCCTGCGGTGCTCGCCGGGGCGGCGGAGGCCGACGCCATCTGCTTCACGGCCTCGTCGACCGTCTCGCGCTACCTGGAGCTCGGCGCCCCCGTGCCTCCCGTCGTGATCTGCATCGGACCCGTCACCGCCCGCACCGCTACCGAGGCCGGACTCACGGTCACGGCCAGCGCAGCTGAGCACACCATCGACGGATTGGTCCGGGCGCTCTGCGACGCGTTCAGCACCTCGGACTGACCCCTCGACCGGCGCGTCGCCCGACGGGTCGCCGCGTCAGGATCTTTTGAGCAGCACCTCGCCCTCGAGGCCGTCCGGGTCACGGAAGAAGATGCTCAGTGCGCCACCGAAGTCGTTGACCGTGCCGTCGCTCGCCCCGGTTTCGACCAGGCGCTCGCCGATGGTGTCGAAGGCCTCTCTGGAGGCGGCGGCCAGGCCGACATGATCGATTCGCCCCCTGCCCCACATGGGCGTCTGGCGGTCGGCCTCGGTGTTGCCGTCGATGACGAAGACGTTGAGCTGGGTGGCCGGGCCGATGTCGATCACGGTCATGGTCTCCCCGGGACCGTGATCCCTGGTGGGACCGACGGTGGCGTCGAACACCCGCTCGTAGAACTGGCCCAGGCGGCCGACGTCCTTGGACACCCATGCGATGTGATTGACCCCGTCCAACAGCATCTCGGCTCCTCTGGTGCGGACCGGTCGATCGTACCGTCCGTCTGCTTGCGTGACAGCCGCCGGTTATTCGGAGCAGCAGCCTATTGCGAACCGGATGCGAATAGGGTAAAACGGCGGGAGTCCAGGAAGGGGAGGGTTCTCCGTGGCCACCGTCACCGATGCATCGCCTGTCTCGCGCTTCGAGACGATCAGGGGGGCCCTGACCCGCAAGGAATGGGCGCGGGCCGGGGGCATGGTCGGGTTCATCGCCGGTCTGCATGTCCTCGGTTTCGTGTTGCTGTTCCTGGCGGTGGGTCATCACTACCGCCTCGACACCAAGACGACCTACGCGGTCGGGACCGGCACGCTGGCCTACACCCTGGGCCTGCGCCATGCCTTCGACGCCGATCACATCTCGGCGATCGACAACACCACCCGCAAGCTGATGGCGGAGGGGAAGAAGCCGCTGTCGATCGGCTTCTTCTTCTCCCTGGGCCATTCCAGCGTCGTGTTCCTGGCCGCAGTGCTGTTGAACTTCGGGATCCGCTCCCTCAACAGTGGTGTGAAGAACGACAACTCGGGGCTGCACCACTACACGGGGCTGGTCGGGACGGTGGTCTCCGGGTCGTTCCTCTACCTGATCGCCATCTTGAACATCATCATCCTGGTGTCGATCGTCCGCATGTTCATGGACATGCGGCGGGGCACCTACGACGACGAGGAGATGGAACGCCAGCTGAACTCTCGGGGCATGATGAACCGGTTCTTCGGGCCGATGGCCCGACGGATCGACACCCCGTGGAAGATGTACCCGATCGGCTTCCTCTTCGGCCTGGGCTTCGACACTGCCACCGAGGTCCTCCTGTTGGCCCTGGCTGGGAGCGCGGCGCTGAGCGGCCTCCCGTTCTGGGCGGTTCTGGCCCTTCCGATCCTCTTCGCCGCGGGCATGAGCCTGCTCGACACCACCGACGGGGCGTTCATGAACTTCGCCTACGGGTGGGCGTTCTTCAACCCGGTCCGCAAGGTGTACTACAACATCACCATCACCGGTCTGTCGGTGGCCGTGGCCTTCGTCATCGGCACCATCGAGCTGCTCTCGGTCCTGCAGGGCCAGCTGAACCTCAACGGCGGGATCTGGAACTTCTCGGCGAACTTCAACATCAACCACGCCGGGTTCTTCATCGTCGGGCTGTTCGCGGTCACCTGGGCCGTTGCCCTCTCGATCTGGCACTTCGGTCATGTCGAGGCCCGCTGGGAGCAGCATGCCGCCGCGGCCCGGGCGGCCCGAGAGACGCCGTAGCCGAGCGGGCCTGACCCGCTTGGGTTCTGACCTCGCATTTGACATCGTGTCGCGATACAATCGGGCTACGAGATGAAATGGGAGCTGGAGAGGGAGGTGACCGGAAGGTGGTTGTCATCGAGGTTGTCGGTGTCTTGTTGCTGGTCGGCTTGGGTGTGGTCACGACGGTCGCGGCCTGCGTCGGTCTGATGGGGATGGCGGGGATCGTTCGTGTGACCCGTTGCGACCGGTGCGGCCATCTTGGCTTGACCTCGGTGTCCGAGCCGTTGCGATCGTGCGCGGTTTGCCGTCATGGGCGGCTGCTGCATCCGATCCATGCACTGCATCATGAGGCGTTCCCGTACCGGTGAGGCCATCACGCCGGCGAGGTCGGCTGGCGCGGTGTGCCTTACGGTGCGGGTTGGCCGCCAGTCCCGTCGATGGTGGCGCGCAGCACCGCGGCCGCGGAGTGCTCCAGGTCCTTGGCCGCGGTGACGAGGACGACCCGGCCCTGGGAGGCGTCGGCGCGGAGCTGCTCGACGGCCTCGCGGGCCGGACTGTGGGCCAGCTCTCGGCGGTAGCAGTCGACGAACTCTGCGAACCGTTCTGAGCGATGCCCATACCATGTCCGCAGCTCGCGGCTGGGCGCGGCCTCCTTCACCCAACTCGAGAACGGGGCGCCGACGCGGGCCACGCCGCGAGGCCACAACCGGTCAACCAGGACGATGCGTTTGGAGGTCCCAGGGGGAAAGGACTCGTACACCCGGGCGATCTCGACTCCACCTCGTGTCTGGGCGCCCGCCGCAGCTGAGGGGGCGAACCCGTGCAGCCGTCGCTGGGGCGTGAGGCCGTGCCAGGCGCCGGGCAGCTCGAGCGCCAGGCGCTCGAGCTCCTCGAGATGCAGCGCCGAGAGCGCCTCGAGCCGGTTCGCACCGGTCGCGGTGAGCTGTAAGCGGACGACGCGATGATCGTCGCTGTCCCGGGTGCGCGTCACGAGCCCGGCCGCGTCGGCCCGGTCGACGAGACCCACGGCGCTGTGGTGGCGCAGCAGCAGATAGTCGGCCACCTCGCCGATCGTCGGACCGCGCTGGTCGCCGTGCCCCCGTATGGCCAAGAGCAACTGGTGCTGGGCCGGTGTCAGCCCAGCGGCCTGGGCCTGCTGCTCGCTCCATCGCTCGAAATGGCGAAGACCGGTTCGCAGCGCCAGCAGGCGGGCGTAGGCGGCATCAGGCAAGCTCACTACAACCACGATATCATCGTCACGCGATGTATACCTGCTCCTGCTCCTGCTCCTGGTCCTGTCATGCTCTTCGCCTTGCGCCGCGGCCGGCCGGCCCCACGGACAGGGGTCGTGCGTGACCGTTGACGATGGCTCTGAGTCATCGCCGAGCATCGTCGAGCAGGTGGGCGTCAGCGGGGAGAATCGCGACGACTCGACCCTTCTGGGCGCGGATCGCCGTCCTCACGACACCACTGAACGAGGTCTGGGGGACTTCACCACCACGCCGGCCATCGTGCGGCTGGTCCCCCTGGCCATACTGATCGGCGCGCTGGGGGCGGGGATCTCGTTGGCGCTGCTCGACATGATCGGTGTCTTCACCAATATCTTCTACTACCAGCGTCTCAGTGTCCACCTGGTCTCACCGAACAGCAACACGCTCGGCGCGCTCGCAGTCGTGATCCCGGTCGGAGGAGGGCTGATCGTCGGCGTGATGGCCCGCTACGGGTCGGAGCAGATCCGCGGTCACGGCATCCCCGAAGCCATGGAGCGGATCTTGATCAACGGCAGCCGGGTGGCGCCCCGCCTTGCCGTCCTCAAACCGATCTCCAGCGCCATCAGCATCGGCACCGGTGGACCGTTCGGCGCCGAAGGGCCGATCATCCTCACCGGGGGCGCCGTCGGCTCTATCGTCGGCCAGCTCTTCCGGCTCACCGCCGCCCAACGCCGCGCCCTGCTCGTCGCTGGTGCCGCGGCCGGGATGAGCGCCGTGTTCGGCACTCCTGTCGCCGCCACCCTCTTCGGCGTCGAGCTGTTGGCCTTCGAGCTCAAGCCCCGCTCCATGGTCCTGATCGGCATGGCGGCCGCCACCGCTGACGGCTTGCGCATGGCGATGGCCACTGCCGGGCTCGTCGCACCCCAACCGCTCTTCCCCGTCCCCGCCCACGCCCCCCTCGGCGGTGTCGTGCTTCTCGGTGCCGCCCTGATCGGGGTGGCCGGAGGCCTCGGCGCCTGGCTCATGACCCAGGCCGTCTACGGCGCCGAGGATCTGTTCAAGAAGCTGACCAGCCACTTGCACTGGATGTGGTGGCCGATGATCGGCGGGCTCATCATCGGCGCTGGAGGCCTCGTGGATCCTCGCGCCCTCGGTGTCGGCTACGACACCATCCACGCCGAGCTGCTCGGCCAGCTCGGCATCGGCGCCCTGATCCTGCTGTTCTTCGTCAAGATGATCATCTGGGCGGGCGGGCTCGGCGGCGGCACCAGCGGCGGCATCCTGGCTCCGATCTTGATGATGGGCGCCGCCCTCGGCGCCGTCGTCGGCCACATCCTGCCCGGCGGGACACCGGCCATCTGGGCGCTGCTCGGTCTGGCCGCCGCACTTGGCGGGGTCACCCGATCTCCGTTCACCGCCATCATCTTCGCCTTCGAGCTCACCCATGACGAGAACAGCCTCCTGGCGCTGCTGGTGGCGGCCACCGTGTCCCACCTGGTCAGCGTGCTCATCCTCAAACGGTCGATCCTCACCGAGAAGGTGGCCCGACGAGGGTTCCACGTCATGCGTGAGTACGCAGTCGACCCGCTCGAAGCCACCTTCGTGCGAGAGGTGATGGACACCGACATCGTCACCGTCGAACCCGACCGGCCCCTCGCCGACCTCTACCGCGCTCTCCCCGAAGGCTCCCCCGAGCGCCGCCAACGGCTCTATCCCGTCCTGGACGTCGACACCAGACTCGTCGGTGTCCTCCCGTGGTCGGCCGTGCTCACCAACAAGGACCAACCAGACCGCGACGTGCGCCACGCCATGATCCTCCCCACTGCGCTGGCGCATCCCGACGAGATCCTCCGCTCCATCGCCGACCGCATGGCCGCCCTCGGCGTCGGGGTCATCCCCGTCGTCGACCGCAACGACACCGGCCATCTCGACGGGCTCATCACCCAATTCGACCTCCTCAACGCCCGCCAGAAGCTCCTCGAGGAAGAACGCCACGCCGAACGAGTCCTCACCCTCCGACGCGTGGCCACCAACCCCGAGACCAATGGGCGGCCCACCTGACATGGGCAGAGGCCCGACTGCGACGCGGTACAAGGCGAGAGCCCCACCGGACCTACGGTCTTTCCTGCAGGCAACTAACTGGTCTCACCCTTGGGTCGTCGGTCCCAGCAACAGCAACCCCGATCCTGCCCGTCCGACAGCCCTCAAACACAACGACCGCGCCGCAGGGCGACCCTCAGGTGCTCAACAATTCCGCCGAGCTCACCCCGACCACATTGGCAAATACTGACCTGGATCTAAGTGCACAGCGGCGAGCCCGTCCCGCGTACAAGGCGCCTGCTCTGACCAACTGAGCTACTCAGGCGAGGGTTACCCCACTGAACAGGGAGTTTGTCGTGCAGCGGAACCGACGATCGCTTACACTAGGTTCGAATATCGGATTCAGTGATTCTATGAAAACTAGAGCGTGGCGATAAACTTTTGCAACTCGAGAATGAGATCGAGGTCCTCGGGTGTCGGATCGACTCCATTAAACCCCCCATGTGGCATGGCTTCGAAAATGTGAAGTTCGGCGCGTACGTCAGCTGCTCGAAGCCGCCGGTGCATGCGAACCGCATTCGAGAGAAACAGGTCGCGCGTGCCCGCCTGGACAAATGTGGGTGGAAAGCCATCGACGGCACCAAATATCGGCGACAAGTACGGATTCCGTAGGTCGTTGCTGCCAGCATACACCGATATGGAATCAGCCAGACTCTGACGAAGGATAGAATCTACGCCCAAAAGCGTCTGGAACGAGTCGCCGGATTCGGTGAGGTCAACCTCCGGACTCAACAGCGCCAAACCGGCTGGCATTGGAAGACCTTCGTCCTTGGCCCGGAGCATCAGTGCGGCGGCGAGATTACCGCCCGCAGAAACACCACCGACGATAATCGATTGAGGAGGATATTCGCCCAGCAGGGACCGATAGACGGCGAGGCAGTCGTCCAGGGGGGCTGGATATGGATGCTCGGGCGGCATCCGGTAGTCAACGCCCCACGTGGTCATCTTCACTCTGGCGAGAGTCTGGCGGGTGAACGCGGCGCACGCTTCACCCGCACCGAAGACCAGCGCACCGCCGTGGATGTCCAGAAACACCCGGTCCCCATCACCGGATGCCGGCGTCGCAGGAACGGCAACGTACACGGCGACACCACCGATCGACCGACGTTCCATCGCCCCGTCAAGGGGGATGTCTCCGAATTGAGCGGCGAGACCTTGGTCGACAAGTTCGGCCATCGCTTTCCATCCGGTCAGGTCAGAAGCGGGCGGCATCGATCCGCCCGCTTCTACCATCGGATCGAGCACGAGAGTGGACTGCGCCTGCGCGCTGATCGACGATGGCGGATAGATGTCTCTAGCTGGAACGTGTATCGCGGGTACGGGTGATTCGGAGTTCATAGAGTTCCTCTTTCTGGGTCTTGCGACGCTCTCGTGGGTGGGATGAGACGGGGACGAAGGCGTGGGCGTGAAGAGGGTACTGGTCAAGCGGCTCGGGTTGGCGGCCACCGCGACGGTCGCCGGGTGGATTGCCCCAGCTGCGCGCGACCATGGTGGCGGTCTGCTCGACGGGCTGGTGGCCAGCCATCGACGACGTCCGCTCGACCGTCCCGGGCCGGAGTGCTACGTTTCAAAAGCCCCAAGTTTTGCGGGGTGTCGTGGATTACAGCGAAATCCGGTGAGATCCCGGTACTGTCCCGCAACGGTGATGTCCCTTAGGGGACGAGTCCGGTCGCCTGGGTTCACGTCGACGCAACCAGTCCCCGGAGGAGGGACGGTTCGTACGGCGCTCCTTCCGAGCGGTGGCGAGCTTCTTCTCACCTCCGCTCGTCAGACGGAGCTCCAGTGCATAGGTTCCATGCCGGCCTCAAGGTCGCCCCCATCGTGTTGAGCCTGGTGGTCGCCGCCAGTGCGTGCGGCTCCACCGCAAGAGCGACTGCGGTGAAGCCGACCTCCGCGACCGCGACGCACCCTCGTCCGGCCTTCCCGGCGACGGTCCGGGCGGCCAACGGGACCGTGACACTACCGGCGCGACCCACCGCCATCGTCTCGCTGTCCCCGACAGCCACCGAGATGCTCTACGCCATCGGCGCCGGTGCCCAGGTGAAGGCGGTCGACAGCTACTCGGACTATCCGCCCGGCGTCCCCGTAACCAAGCTCAACGGCAGCGCCCCCAACGTCGAGGCCATCGCCAAGGAGCGACCTGATCTCGTGGTCGTCTCCACCGACACCTCCGGCTTCGACGCGCAGATGGCCAACCTCCACATTCCCGTACTCTTCGACCCGGCGGCCGCCACGCTCTCCCAGGCCTACCAGCAGTACCTCGGGTTGGGCGCCGCCACCGGCAACCTGCCGGCCGCCAAGTCGGAGGTGGCGAGACTCCGGGCCAAGGTGACCCACATCGTGGCCACCGCACCGAGGCTGCCCGGTGGAGCCACGTACTACTACGAGCTCGACCCGACGTACTACTCAGTGACCTCGGCGACCTTCGTGGGTCAGGTGCTCGGGCTGCTCGGCCTGCGGTCGATCGCCGACCGGGCCCAGGGGGCAGCCGCGAGTGGCGGCTATCCGCAGATCAGCCCAGAGTTCGTCGTCCAGTCCAACCCCGCGTACGTGTTCCTGGCCGACACCATCTGCTGCGGCGCGAACGCCGGCTCCTATGGCGACCGGCCCGGTTTCTCTGCGCTCGGCGCCGTGCGCTACGGGCGGATCATCGCTCTCAACGACGACATCGCCTCACGTTGGGGTCCCCGTATCACTGTGCTGCTACAAGAGGCGGCGGACGCGCTGAGAACCCATCCGGCGGTGAGGGCAGCATGATCCTGGCCGGCCGGACAACTGCTGGGCGGGGGCGGCGGCCGGCTACGAAGCCGGTGCTGGCGAGGGCGCGTCCGGCCTCATCGCGCCCGCCGATGCTGGTGGTCTCAGCCGCCCTGGTCATGGTCGTGGTCGTCGGCACCGCCGTCGGGCCGGCCGGCATACCGGTTCCCACGGTCGTCGGGGTCCTTCTGTCGCACGTACCTGTGTTGCACTTCCACACCACGGCGTCGGCGACCGATCAGGCCATCGTGTGGCAGATCCGTTTGCCCCGGGTGATCCTCTCGGCTTTGGTGGGCTCCATGTTGGCGGCTGGAGGGGCGTCGTATCAGGGGGTGTTCCGCAATCCTCTCTCCGATCCGTACCTGCTCGGGGTGGCGGCGGGTGCCGGTCTTGGGGCCACGGTCGTGATCGTCTCCGGCGGGGGCCAGTCCGTGCTCCTCCCCATCGCCGCGTTTGGGGGAGCGACTGCCGCAGTGGTCGTTACCTACATTCTCGGTGCGACGCTCGGGGAACGGTCGGCAGGAGCTTCGATCGTGCTCGCCGGCGTGGCTGTCGCCGCGCTCCTCACCGCGGTGCAGACCTACCTGCAGCAGCAGCACGCCCCCGAGCTGCAGGAGGTCTACGCCTGGATCCTCGGGAGCCTCGCAGTGGCCACGTGGGGCGATGTGCGCCTGATCGTGCCCTACGTCGCCGTGAGCACCGCCGTCCTGTTCGCGCATCGCCGAGTGCTCGACGTGCTGCGGGTGGGCGAGGACGAGGCCAACAGCCTGGGCGTCCACGCCGCACGGGTCCGTCTCGTCGTCGTCGCCGCGGCCACGCTCGGCACCGCGGCTGCGGTGTCGGTTGGCGGCCTCATCGGTTTCGTCGGGATCATCGTCCCGCATGCCGTGCGGATGACCACCAACGCCAGCTACCGCGTGGTCCTGCCGGTGTCCATGGTCGGCGGGGCGGTCTTCTTGATGCTCGCCGACTTGGTGGCCCGCACCGTGCAGGCGCCGGGCGAGATACCCATCGGGGTGGTCACGGCCTTCGTTGGTGCACCGTTCTTCCTTCTGGTGCTGCGTTCGCGCCGGGCTCAGCAGAGTGTCTTCTGATGGCGCGTCGATCGTGATGCGACCATCGTCGGTCGCCGTCGACCAGGCGGCCGCCCACCAGATGGTTGACGTGCGCGGGCTGACAGTCCGCTTCGGCGACACGCCAGCGGTCACGGATCTCTCTGTCGCCGTGCGCCAGGGCGAATGGGTTGGGGTGATCGGGGCGAACGGCGCCGGCAAGACCACCTTCTTGCGCGCCGTCGCCGGTCTCGACCCCTACCAGGGGACCGTCACCCTCGATGGCCGGGAGGTCGCCGAGCTGTCGCGACGGCGATTGGCGCGCCTCGTCGCCTACGTCCCCCAGCACCCCCAACTCCCGTCGGACATGACTGCAGTCAGCTACGTGGCCCTCGGCCGCACCCCGCACCTCGGGTATTTCGGCTCCGAGGGGCCCACCGATCGGGCCCTCTGCCTCGATCTCCTCGCCCGTTTGGCGCTGAGCACGATGGCCCACCGCCGTCTCGGGAACCTGTCGGGCGGTGAGATCCAGCGGCTGGTCCTGGCCCGGGCCCTGGCCCAGGAGGCGCCCGTGCTACTGCTGGACGAACCGACCAGCGCCCTCGATCTCAGCACCCGCGTCGAGGCCCTCGAGCTGGTCGACGAGCTGAGGGCCGAGCACCACCTCACGGTGATCGGCGCCATGCATGATCTCACCCTGGCCGCCCAGTTCGCTGACCGGCTGGTCCTGCTCTCTGCCGGCTCGGTGGCCGCGGTCGGCTCGCCGAGCGAGGTGCTGGACGAGGGCAGCCTCGGCCGGCACTTCGGCGGGCGGGTCCAGGTGATACACACCGACGACGAGCTCGTCGTCGTGCCCCGCCGAACCCGTACCCGGAAAGGATCCGATGCCCACCGCACCCCGTGAACCTCCTGTCAAGCCCGCCTCGCCACGCCGGGTGGACTCGATCGTGCTCTTGAACACCGGCCATGGAAAAGGGAAGTCGTCGGCGGCGTTCGGCGTGATGGGCCGCGCCTGGGCGCGCGGTTGGCGGGTCTGCGTCGTACAGTTCGTCAAGGGCGGCAAGTGGCAGGTCGGCGAGCGCAAGCTCGCCGACCACCTCGGCATCGAGTGGCAGACGCTCGGCGACGGTTTCACCTGGGAGTCGAAGGACATCGACGAGACGGTGGCCAAGGGCCGCCACGCCTGGCGCGTCGCCCGGGAGAAGCTGGCGAGCGGCGCCTACGAGATGGTCATCCTCGACGAGGTCACCTACGCCGTCAGCTACGGCTGGGTTGAAGTCGCCGACGTGGTCGGTGGCATTGTCGGGCGTTCCAAGAAGACCAATGTGGTCATCACCGGACGCGACGCCCCTCAGGAGTTGATCGACATTGCTGACACGGCCACGGAGATGAGAGTGATCAAACATGCTTACGCAAAGGGGATCCGGGCCGTCAAGGGCATCGAGTACTGATGCATCCGGAGCTGACGACCCGGACAGAGAACGGGAGCGACCTCGACGTGCTCGTGTGGCGCCTGCGCCGCCCGGGCCTGGTGGCGTCGACCGCCGCAGCCCGTGGTGGTGTCGGTCTCCGGGAATGGGTCCTCAACGCGGAGGTGGCCGCCGACTACCGGCGGGTCGATACGTGCACCCACGTCGACGAGATCGCGGCCGGCGTCGGCCTGTCGGGGGTCGGGGTCGGCGTGCTCACCGCGGCGTCGGTGGCGGAGCGCACGACGGCGTCGGATGGTGGCGTGGATGTCGCCTCCACCGTCGGGCTGTCCCACCCGATGTGGGCCGCCGAACCCGACCAGCTCGTCGACCGGCCGGGTCAGGTCGGCACGATCAATATCGTCGTCACGGTGCCTGTGCGCCTCGAGGACGGAGCGCTCCTCAACGCCCTGACCACTGCGACGGAAGCCAAGGCGCAGGCGCTCGGCGAGGCCGGCTACCGCGCGACTGGCACCCCGAGCGACACCGTCACCGTCGTCTGCGCCGCAGAGGGCGAGGCGGCGACGTTCGCCGGCCCACGTTCGGCGTGGGGTGCACCGCTGGCGCGCGCCGTCCATGGCGCGGTCCTGGTCGGCGCGCGGCACTGGATCCCGTGATCACGCTCGTCCTCGGGGGGGCGCGCTCCGGCAAGTCCGCCGTCGCCGAACGCCTGGCGGCACGTGCCGGCCAGCCGGTCACCTACGTGGCCACCGCCACAGAGGGGACCGATCCCGATCTCGACGCGCGGATCGTCGCTCACCGAGCCCGGCGCCCCCGCAGCTGGGCGACCACCGAGGCCGGCGCCGACCTGCCAGCCACGATCCGGGCACTGGCGGGAACGGTGCTCGTCGACTCGCTCGGGCCGTGGCTGGCGGCGAAACCTGGCATGGCGGTCGACGCCAGCGAGCTGTGCCGCACCCTGGTCGAGCGCCCTGGCGCCACGATCATCGTCTCCGACGAAGTCGGGCTTGGCGTCCACCCGTCGACCGAGCTCGGCCGGGCGTTCCGCGACGCGCTCGGCACTCTCAACCAGTCGGTGGCTGCTGTTTCCGACTCGGTCCTCCTGGTGGTGGCGGGTCGCACCTTGACCCTCGACGACGATGACCGTTGATGCAGCGAGCACTGGCCTTTCTGACCCCGTTCGGGCGCAGCTCGACGCCCGACCCGTCGACGTTGGCGTGGTTCCCCGTTGTCGGCGCCCTGGTCGGCCTCGCCGTCGGCGGGGTCTGGTGGATCGCCTTCCAGGCGTGGCCCCCCCTCGTGGCGGCGGCGATCGTGGTCGGCAGTGACCTGGCCTTCACTGGACTCCTCCACGTCGACGGGTTGGCCGATGCCGGTGACGGTTTGCTCGCCCCTCTCAGCCGGGATCGTCGGCTGGCAGCCATGGCCGACCCGGGTGTCGGCGCCTTCGGTCTGGTCAGCGTCGTCGTCGTAGTGCTGTTGCGCTACGCCGCGTTCGCGTCCACCCGTCCGGCCGTGGTTTTCGTCGCCGGGGTCTGGTGCGCCTCTCGGAGCGCCATCGTGGTCATGATGGAGGTGCTGCCTTACGCTCGACCTGGCGGTCTGGCCGAGACGTTCCTGACGAGCTCCGAAGACACCGACCACCGGCGCCAGGCCGTGCGGCGCGGCACTCTGGCCGTCGGAATGCTGGCCGCGTTCGTGATGGCGGTGGTCGGCCGTGGCTTACATGGTCTGGTCGCCGTCGGCCTCGAGCTCGTGGCGATCGCCGCGGTGGGCGCGCTCGCACAGCGCCGCATCGGTGGGTTCACCGGCGACGTGCTGGGTGCGTCGTGCATGGTCGGCGAGACCGCCGCGCTCCTCGTGTCGGTGACCCGATGAGCGGACCGCACTTTGGACTGCCGCGACCGCTCGGGGCCGCCCTCGGGATCGTGGCCGACCGGATCGTCGGTGAGCCGCCGACACCGTTGCACCCCGTCGTGCATTTCGGTCGGGGCATGCAGGCGCTCGAGCGGCGGCTCTACCGCGACCGGGTGGACGCAGGAGTGGCCCACGTAGTGCTCGGGACAGCCGCGGGATGCGCCGCCGGGGCCGCCGTACGGTCGGTGACGACAGCCACGGCTCTCGCCGTGGGTGGGCGGGGGTTGGCCCGTGCTGCGCAGGACGTGGGCGCGGCGCTCGGCGTTGGGGACCACGAGCGCGCCCGCCTCCTGCTCCCAGCCCTCGTCGGAAGGGACACGGCGACGCTCACCGAAGCCGAGATCGCCCGGGCCACCGTCGAGTCGGTCGCAGAGAACACGGTGGACGCCCTCGTCGCCCCAGCGCTGTGGGCCGCGCTCGCCGGGGCCCCGGGCGCCCTCGCCTATCGGGCTGTCAACACGATGGATGCCATGGTCGGCCACCACTCGGATCGCTACGAGCACTACGGCTGGGCGAGCGCCAGGCTCGACGACGTCGCCAACTGGGTCCCGGCCCGCTGCACCGCCGCCTTGGTCATCCTGGTCCGCCCGACATCCGCCCGGGCCGTCCGCCAGGCCCTGCACACCCAGGCATCGGCCCACCCGTCCCCCAACTCCGGAGTCGCCGAGGCCGCCTTCGCGGCAGCCCTCGGCATCCGCCTCGGCGGCCGCAACCGCTACGGCGAGCGCGTCGAGGAGCGCCCACCGCTCGGATGGGGCCGCCCGGCCGCGCCCGAGGACATCGACCGGGCGGTCCGTCTCTGCCGCGATGTCGGCACTGCGCTCGCGGTGGCACTGGGCGTCGTCGGCGCGGCCCGATGGCGGTCGGGGCGATGACGGCGATCCCTCCCGCCGGTGCCCACGGCGGCGACGGTCCTCGCATCGCCCGTGCCCTGGGCATCGCCCCCGAAGAGATCCTCGACCTGTCACTTTCCCTCAACCCCGTCGCCGCCAACCCGAGGCCGATCGTCGCCGCCCACCTCGACGCCCTCGGGCACTACCCCGACCCCGGAGACGCCGAGGCCGCACTGGCCACCACCATGGGCATCGACCCGGATCGGCTCCTGCTCACCAACGGGGGCGCCGAGGCCATCCGCTTGGTCGCGGCCGAGCTGGACGGCTCGGTCACCGAACCGGAGTTCTCCCTGCACCCCCGGGGCGGCGGGCCACGCTGGCGCTCCAACCCCCACAGCCCGACGGGCCTCCTGTCGGGGCCGTCGGAGCGGGCCGGAGTGTGGGACGAAGCGTTTTACGCTATCGCCACCGGAGAATGGACGCGCGGTGATGAAGGGGTGACGGTGGTCGGATCGCTGACCAAGCTGCTCGCCTGTCCTGGGCTCCGGGCCGGCTACGTGCTCGCCGAGCCGGCGCTGATCGGTGCCTGCCGCCGACGCCAGGGACCGTGGTCGGTGAACGGCTTGGCGGCTGCCGCTCTCCCCGAGCTCCTTTCCGCCGTCGACTTGCACCGCACGCACACCGGGGTGGCTGAACTCCGCGATCGGCTGCGCTCGGTCCTGCATAACCACACCCTCTCGGTGCGGCCGTCGAATGCCAACTGGGTCCTCGTCGAGCACCCTGACTTGAGGGGCCTCCTCGCTCCGGAGGGAATCGTCGTCCGCCACTGCGCCAGCTTCGGCCTGCCCGGGATCACTCGGATCGCGGTGCCCGACGAGGTCGGCCTGGCTCGTCTCGACACCGCGCTGGCCAAGGTGCTGGCCGGGCGCCAGGCTCAGGGCAGCGTGCGCCGTCCCCATCCGGTCGGGTGGCGCCGTCCGCCGGGCTCGTGAGCGGGTCACTGCTGGTCGTCGGCACGTCGTCGGGTGCCGGCAAGAGCACGGTCGTCACCGGATTGTGCCGATGGCTGCGGCGCCAGGGCGTGCGCGTCGCCCCGTTCAAGGCGCAGAACATGTCCAACAACTCCTATGTCACCGCCGACGGGGGAGAGATCGGTCGGGCACAGGCCGCCCAGGCCATGGCTGCCGGCGTCGAACCCGAGGTCGCCATGAACCCGGTGCTCCTCAAACCCGGATCCGACCGTCGCAGTCACCTGATCGTGCTCGGCCAACCCGCAGGAACAGTCGACGCCTCGACCGGCTGGGCGCGCAAGCGGGAGCTGCTCGACGTTGTCGTCGCGTCCCATCGGACCCTTCTCGCCCGGTTCGACGTGGTCATCTGCGAGGGCGCCGGTAGCCCGGCCGAGATCAACCTTCGCGATTCCGACATCGTCAACATGGGCTTCGCCCGGGCCGCGGACGTGCCGGCCGTGCTCGTCGGCGACATCGACCGTGGGGGAGTCTTCGCGTCTTTGGTCGGCACGCTGGCGGTGCTCGAACGGCAGGACCAGGACCTGGTGCGCGGCTTCATCGTCAACCGCTTCCGCGGCGATCGCGGCCTACTCCGGCCGGGACTCGACGAGCTCGGCACGTTGACGGGCCGGTCGGTGCTCGGCGTCCTCCCCCATCACGAAGGACTCGAGATTGACTCGGAGGACGCCCTGGCCTGGTCATCGTGGGGCGGGGGTCCTTCGACGCTCGCGGCCGAAGTGCTGACGGTAGGGGTACTGCGCCTGCCGCGTGCGTCCAACCTGACCGACGTGGAGCCGTTGGTCCAGGAGCCGGGAGTGACGGTGCTGCCGGTAACCCGCCCGGAGCAGCTGGAGCACTGCGACCTGGTGATCGTGCCGGGCTCCAGAGCGACTGTCGATGACCTCGAGTGGGTACGCCGTCGCGGCTTCGACGTCGCGCTCGGCCGCCGCGCGGCGGCCGGAGGTTCCATCCTCGGTATCTGTGGCGGATTCCAGATGCTCGGCCGCACCATCCTCGACGACATGGAGAGCGGGGCCGGTGTCGTTGCCGGACTCGGGCTTCTCCCGGTGCGGACGACGTTCAGGAGTGACAAGACG
Organism: Acidimicrobiales bacterium; assembly: GCA_965276635.1. Classification (GTDB taxonomy): domain Bacteria; phylum Actinomycetota; class Acidimicrobiia; order Acidimicrobiales; family Palsa-688; genus CBDIBC01. The sequence goes on from CBDIBC010000005.1 coordinate 1,892,993, forward strand.
GTCACTCGGACGCAGGCCATGCTCGACGACGGTGTCGAGGTCCGGGGCTACGAGATCCATCACGGCGACGTGGTCCGAGAAGGAGGGAATCCGTGGTTCGCCGACCAGGGATGCGTGGCCGGTCCGGTCGCAGGGTCACTCTGGCACGGGCTGTTCGACAACGACCGCTGGCGACAGCGCTACCTCACAGACGCCGCCCGGAGGTGCGGCAAGTCGTTCGTCGCCGACCCGACGATTATCTTCGAGCAACGACGGGAAACGCGCTTCGAGACGCTCGCCGACCTCGTCGACCGCTATCTCGACACCGCCGCGCTCGAGGCGATCTGGGAAGACCGACGGCGCCCCCGGCTGCCCCGCCTGACCATCGAGCTGACATGATCGGGCCCGTACCGGGCCGAGGCCTCCTCGCCCCCACCGTCCACGCCGGGACACCCTCATGAGAGAGCTGCTCGATGCCGTGCTCCTCGATATCGGTGGCACGCTGGTGGTCGAGGCTGCTTCTGGCACGGCCACGTCCGAGCTGGCGGTCACGCTGCTGCCCAACGTGGCCCGGGATCTGGCCATCCTACGCAGGTCGGTGCGGGTGGCAGCTGTGACCAACACCGCCGTCATGTCGGAGCACGACGTGCGCGCCCTGCTCGCACCGGTCGGGATCAGCGACCTGCTGGAGGTACTCGTGACGTCGGCCGATGTCGGCGTGGCCAAACCCGATGCCAGGGCGCTCGTCGTGGCTCTGGAACGACTCGGTGGGGTACGTGCCGATCGTGCGCTCTATGTCGGGGACCGACCCACCGACGAGTTGGCGGCCGAGGCCGCCGGGATGGCTTTCGCTCCCGTCCACCCCGACGGTGTGCTGGCGGCAGTCGAGCAGTGGTGCCGAACCCACGACCGGGCGGCGCGCTGGGCTCGGGCCGTCCCGTTGATCGGTGACTCCACCTCCGCGGCGGAGCGGGCTGCCGATCATCGAGGATGGGCCCTCGCCGAGGATGTCAGGAGCGGGCTGTACGACGTCATCGAGGCGCGTCGGGACATCCGGCGGTTCCGACCCGACGTGGTCGACGACGACCTGCTCCGACGGGTGCTCGGCGCCGCTCATGCCGCTCCCAGCGTGGGTCAATCACAGCCGTGGCGGCTGGTGATCGTCACCGAAGCGTCCACCCGTGCCCGGGCCGCGTGGCTCGCCGATCAGGAGCGGCTCAGCCAGGCCGCGGAGCTGACACCGGAGGCCGGGCGTCACCTTCTCGATCTCCAGCTCGAGGGCATCCGGGAGGCGCCGCTCGGTGTCGTCATCTGCTGCGACCGTCGGACACCGGCCGCGGGCGTGCTCGGTCGGCGCACATTTCAGGATGCCGACATCTGGTCGTGCGTGTGCGCCATCCAGAACCTGTGGTTGGCGGCCCGGGCCGAGGGTCTCGGAGTCGGTTGGGTCACGCTCTTCCGACCCGAGGATCTGTCGACGCTCCTTGGACTCCCCGATGGGGTAGTGCCGCTCGGATGGTTGTGCGTGGGCTGGCCCGATGAGCGACCGCCCGAGCCCGGCCTGCAGCGGGCCGGCTGGTCGACCCGGTTGGCACTCGACGACGTCATCGTGCGCGAACGCTGGAGCGGCGCCCACCCACCGGAACCTCCGCCGTCCAGCCTTCGCAGCCCGGACCAGTTCGCGGTCGTGTCGGCCCGGGACATGGCCGACACGCTCCTGACACCGCCCGGATCCCTCGGGCGCCTCGACCAGGCCCTCGACCGCGTCGTCGCGCTCGGAGGAGCGCTCATCGAGGGGGGCACGCTCGTGCTGGCCGCCGGCCGACACCCGGTGGACAGCCTCGGTGTGACCGCCTTCTCCCGGACGGTGACCGACGAGGTGCTTGCCGCCGCACGGGCGGGCAGCGCGATCGGAGTGGTGGCGGCCAGCTGCGCCGGGCTCGGGGTCGAGGTGCTGGACGGTGGGTCCAGCACCGGCAACCTGCGTGACACCGACGCCATGGAGCTCTCCGCTGTCCACGACCTCATCGACCGGGGCGTCGCGGCAGGACGAAGGGCGGCAGAATCCGGGATGGTGGTCCTCGGCGAGGTCGGGGTCGGCAACACCACCGTCGCTGCCGCCCTGGTCGCCGCGCTGCTCGATCGTGAGGTCGCCGACGTTGTCGGTCGCGGGGCGGGGGCCGACTTCGCGATGCTCCGACACAAACGGACCGTTGTCGCCGCCGCCCTGAAACGGGCCCGCCGGGTCCACGGCTCGGTGGGCCTCGCTGAGCCGGAGACCGTCCTAGTCAGCCTCGGCGGTCCCGAGTTCGCTCTCCTCGCCGGGGTCTGTCTCGGCGCCGCTCAGAGCGGCGCGCCGATCGTCCTCGACGGCCTGGCCACGTCCGTCGCCGCCCTTATCGCCGCCCTCATTGACCCTTCCGTCGTCTCCCATCTCGTCGCCGGGCAGCTGAGTCGTGAGGCCGCCCACGGCGCCGTGCTCGAACGGCTCGGGCTGGAGCCCCTCCTTGATCTGCGTCTGCGGGCCGGTGAGGGTGTCGGCGGCAGCTTGGCGGCGAGTCTCATGCTGGTCGGCCTCCGGCTCCGATCACGCACCGCCCGCACGTCGTGATCGAGGGTGGTGCTGGACCCGACCAGCCGGCGACGGATCGAACCCGCGCCCGCCCTCGACGAGGTGCTGGCCAGGGCGATGGCAAAGGAGCGGGACCGGCGGTACACCACCGCGGGGGCCTTCGTCGCCGCCGCCACCGTGGCGCTCGCCGCTGCGCCCCCAGGCCTGGACAGTGGGGGAAACCCCGTGACCGTGCCGGGGCCGCCCTCGGCCTTGCGGTCCGAACCGGTCACGACGGTAAAGCCGGTATGGGTCCGCCGGCCCCTGAACGAACATCCGTGCCTGACCGTCACCGCCGACTCACAGTGGCGGCCCTGGCCGTGGCTGCGGTCATCGCACTGGTCGTGGTCGGTCTGGTGGCCGCCCCGCCGGCGAGCGTCACGTCCGTGTCGGTCGTGACCGGAATGGGGTCCTTCGCCAACGTCGCCCTGGGCCGATGACCGGCCGACCTCGACGACGGCGATCCTGGGCGCGACGCGCCTCGGCCATCGGCACGGCGCTGGTGCTGGTGATGGCGGCGGCCTCCCCGGCGGGGGCCAGCTCGGTGCCGACGGCGGGTCCGCCGCGAGTGGTCACCCTGCAGCCCCGGATCGTGAGCCTCCAGCCTCGGATCGCCAGCATCGCCCCCACCCAGCCCGCGCCCAACACCTTCAAGGTGGCACCGACGTCCTCTTCGCCTTCAACGTCGCCACCCTCTCCCCCGACGCCCAGGCCGTGCTCGGCGATGTCGTCACCACGCTCAAGTCATCCGGGGCCGGCACGGTGACGATCAAGGGCTACACCGACTCCATCGGCACCGATAGCTACAACCAGACGCTGTCACAGAGCCGCGCCTCGTCGGTGCAGACGTTCTTGCAGGCCAACGTGGGCAACGGTGCTCTCGCCTACCAGGCCCAGGGCTTCGGCAAGGCCGACCCGGTGGCACCCAACACCAACCCCGACGGCTCCGACAACGCGGCCGGCCGCCAGCAGAACCGCCGGGTCGTCATCACCTACGCAGCCGGATGAGACGGCGGGGTGGCGGCGCCCGGACCTGCCGAGCCGGCGAGCGTCTGTGCCCCCGGCTCAGCCTCCTTACGATGAGTTCTCGGCCTCCGGACAGTCATGGAGACCGGAACCTCAGGATGCCAAGCCAGGCGGAACGACACCCAAGGAGATGCCCGATGGGCAAGGTGCTGACGCACATGACGACGTCGCTCGACGGCTACATCGCCGATCCCGACGACCAACCAGGCGAGCTCTTTGACTGGTACGAGGTCGGAGAGGTGCCTGTCCCCAGTGGCAACGAGACCGTCACGTTCGACGTCAACGAGGCAAGCGCAGCGATACTGGGAGATCTGACCGAGAAGGCCGGAGCCCTGGTCTCCGGCCGGCGGCTGTTCGACATCGCCAACGGTTGGAACGACTCGCACCCGGCCGGTGTGTCGGTCGTCGTCGTCACCCACCACCCGCCGGTGAACGCCGCTGAGCGATGGCCGAAGACGACGTTCGTCGACGGCGTCGAGGTGGCGATCGCCAAGGCCCGGGAGATCGCCGGCGACAAGAACGTCACGCTGGCCAGCCCGAACGTCATCACCCAGGCGCTCGAGCTCGGCTTGGTCGACGAGATCTGCGTGAGCCTGGTACCTGTCCTGTTCGGTGAGGGCATTCCGTACTTCTCCAAGCTCAATCGTGGGCACTTGCTGCTCGAGGACCCAGTTGTGGTGCAGGGTCGCCGGGCGCTGCACCTCACCTACCCGGTCCGTCGCGGAGATTGAGTTGTCAAGGTGATCGCTGACGTCACGCCGTCAGGCAACGTGGATCAGCTCGTCCGTCTGTCTCGAAGCACGCGTGGCGGACACGTCGGCGTCGGCGTCGAGGATCGGCTTCCACGTGTCCTTGAGGTGGCGGGCCAGCTCGATGCCGACCGCCGACTCGGCGAGGGGCACGCTGGCGGGCATGATCAGCGGGGCCTGGTCGCTGCCTTCCCATAGGGCATGGATGACAAGGGCGAGCAGGCGCGGCACGCCTTGCGCAGGACTACACCCGAGCGATTCAGAGGTCGAGGACGAGTCGTATGGCGGCCTCGACCTGTCGAAGTTCGTCGAAGGTGAGGTGGCCGCAGCTGTCTCCGAGGCGGCCAGGGTTTACCGCTGTCGTTTGCTCGGCCAGCACGCGTGTCGGTCGTCGATCGATCTCAACCTCGGGTCGAAAACTCGCCTGACGGGCCCAGGTGGACGTCGGAGCGACCAGCCAGGTCGACAACGGGAACTGGTCGGACTGGACAACCACGGCGTAGCGGGGGCTTCGTTGCTCACGGCCCCGGGCGTCCCGAGGTGCACGCAGCCGGTAGACCTCACCACGCACGCAGGGTTTCCATGTCCCGCAGGACCTGCGCTGCTTCGGCACGATCCTGCTCGTCAGCGGCTAACGCCTCGGCCTCGGCCCGAAGCGCCACGCGGGCGCGCTGGCGAGCTGCGTCGATCAGCGCTGCTCGCACTGCGGCCGACACCGGCGTGCCGTCGCGGGTCAACATCGCCAGGGCGCGAGCCGCGTCCTCATCGGGGCGAAAGGTGATCGTGTCAGCCATCCGGTTACTGTAACACAACATGTAAGACAGATGGGGTCCGAGACCCGATGGTCTTCCGCACGGGCGCGTATGTCACAGCCGACAGTCGAGATCAGGGGGGACAGTGATGGCGACCAGGCGCTGAGCCCGGAAGACGGCGCCCGCAACGGCACGGCGGTGGAACGTATCGGTCATGTCCGCAGCCCCGCCGGGCGTAAGGGCCAAGCGGATCATCGGTCTCCACGGCGCTCACGGTCACATGGTCACAGATCGCCGCCAACGACAGGACCTCGACCACATCCGGTCTACCGCCGCACCGCCTCGTGGTCATGCGGCCAAGCAAGCCAGCCGACGCGTCGTGGCCCGCCGGAAACTCGCGGTCGTCGTATGGGGATCGGCAAGTGGCTCCTGCTGAGCGTCCATGGGTCGACCAGGCCGATCACCGGTCAGCCAGGAAGTGGTCCTCGCCGTCATCGGCGAACGCCCCATCGAGGCGCCCGTCGTCCACGCCGGCTGGCGGCCGGGCGGAGCCGCTCCACCATCCGGGTGAGCCAAGCGGACCGCAGCGCTGCAGGAAGCATTGGTGCTTCGCCTTGCCGCGAAGTTCCAGGGCTCTGCCCGTGATCTCCACGACCTGGCGTGCGAGGTGTCGCGTCCTCGGCGCCCCCGGCGAGCCACGCCGTCGAATCGGTTGTCCGTATCCGGCTCCGAGAGGGCAAGGACCTCGATCTGAACAGGGCTCACAACGCGCTGGCTCATGACGAGCCGGTTGAGATGGCGGGACTTCGCGACCATGGCTTCCGGGTGGACTGGTCGAGGGGATTGGAGTCTGCGCTGTCGCCGAGCGCGAACAGCTGGCGAAGTCGACAGGTCGGATTCGTTCATCCGTCTTGCACGACCGGCAGGCCTGGGCACCTGACGCTCTCCATCGGCCAAGCCGACATTGACCGCAAGAAACCTGAAGCTGTCGTCCCAGCCCCCGCCCGCCCGACCGGTCGGTCGGTGTGCTACACTGGACACAGCGAAGTCAGAAGAGGGGGGATGGACGGCATCGCACTGAGCGCCGTATATCTCGGCCATCCACACGGGTCTCTACCTACGTGGGGTCATGGAACCAATATCAAGGTTGCATCTGTCACAGGTTGTGGTCGCACACCAGTACTGGTTTGTCGAGTAATAAAACAAAGTGCAGAAGATCGCTTGGTTGTACTGCGACGTTCTAAACCGGGCGCTGAACGGGGGATAATGTGGAAGTCGAGATAGCAATCATCGGCGTGGCGGGCCAAGGTATTCAACTCATGGGACAGACGTTGGCACTCGCCGCCACCGCCGAAGGCAAGCACGCCATGTTGACGAGCGACTTCGGTGGGGGAATGCGCGGCGGCCACTCTCTGGCCTTTGCTGTCGTCGGGGATGCCCCGCTTTCAGGACTGCCCGTGGTATCTCAAGTGCGCTCGGCCGTTGCCGTCAGTGCGATGGGGTGGGACATTGTCCGACCTCGACTGCTCCCCAATGCTCTGATCGTCACTAACAGCTCGCTGTTCGGCGAGGAGATCCCAAGTGACTCACCGAACGTCTACGAGATACCGGCTTCCGACATCGCAACCCAGGTGGCGTCGACGATGTCGACCGGGCTTGTACTTCTCGGTGCCTACGTGACCATTTCCTGTCTGGTCGACATCGAGTCGCTCGTGCAGGCCGCTGCTGGACTTCTGCCACCGTATCGCCAACAATTTCTCGAACAAAACTCCGCCGCACTTCGAGCGGGCGCTGAGTACGCCAAGGATATTCCAGCCGTACCTCTGCTTCGCGCAAGGGCCGACGCATGACAACGCGTACCATCCGAGGCTCCATCGTAATAGATCTCGAACGTTGCAAAGGTTGTGAGCTCTGCATCACCGCCTGCAAGCCTGGCGTGCTTTCCATGTCTTCTGACGTCAACGAGATGGGGTTCCAGTTCCCCCTCTTGTCGCCGGGTTGTACGGCATGCAATGCATGTCACGACGTCTGCCCAGACTTCGTGTTTGAAGTATATCATTATAACGAACCGATTACGATTGATCTTGAAGTTTCGCCAGATCAGCAATCCGACACGAACGAGGACTGACTAATGGCGCTTCAGTTGCTGGAAGGTAGTGCGGCGATAGCCGAATCCGCAGTCCTCGCTGACTGCCGCTTCTTTGCAGGGTATCCTATGGCCCCATTCACAGAGCTCCTGGAAGAGTTCGCTCGTCAGCTCCCTGAGCACGACGGCGTCTGTATCAACGCCGAGAGCGAAATAGAGGGGATCAATATGGCCTTGGGAGCCGCAGTCGCCGGATTCCGAGCTGCGACCGGTTCTTGCGGCCAGGGAATTGCGCTCATGCAAGAAGCAGTCGCTGAGCTGGCTTTGCACGAAACACCATTAGTGATATTTAATCTGGCTCGCAACCAGCAGGACTACTTCCAAGCTACACGCGGTGGGGGTTGGGGTGACTATCGGACCATAACGCTCGCACCGAAAAACGTTGCGGAGGCCGTAGAGCACACCCAACTTCTGTTTTACCTTGCCGACAAGTACCGTACACCGGTGCTTCTTTTGGGCGACAATTTGATCTCGCAGACACGAGTAGCCGTTGAGTTAGAGAAGAGGGACTTCGGTCCGCTCCCTGCGAAGGAGTGGGCTCTCGACGGCAGTCTCGGAGGCACCGGCCGTTCGAGACAAGTCTGGACGTGGGGTCGTGGGAAGGTTATGAGTCCCGGCCCCGGGGCTGATCAGCACTGGCGCGACGTTGCCGCCAAGTACGAGGCCATCGGTCAGGCGGAGATGCGCCATGAGGCTGGATTTGTCGATGACGCCGATTATTTGGTGGTGGCATTCGGTACGGGAGGTCTCTTCGCTGAACACGTCGTAACTTCTTTGAGATCGGAAGGGATCAAGATCGGCTACTTCCGACCTATAACTCTTTGGCCGTTCCCAGAGGCTGCCTTGGGCGCGGCATCGGACCGAGTCAAGAAGGTCCTCGTGTTCGAACTCAACGCGGGCCAGATGATTGACGACGTCCGGTTGAGCGTCGGCGACCAGTCCAAAGTGGAGGCCATTGGCGGAATCAGCTCTCATCGGTCCGGATTGAGGCTCGGGCCGATGATGGATGCACCCGTGATTCGGGAACGGATTCTTGCTCAAATAGATCGGAGCGACAAGTGACAACATTTATCAACGCAAGCGAGGCCCCGACAGTACCGAGCAGAAGAGTCTCTGAGTTTACGTCTCCGCTGTTTCAGACCGCAGATCACTCATTTTGCGCTGGCTGCGGTGAGCCGGTGACCATGCGGCTCATCCTCGAGGTCATTGAGTCTATGAAGATCGAGGCAGAAACGATCGCAGTGATCGGTCACGGATGTTATGGGGGCTTCGTCACCACAATTGATGTAGATGTCCTGCAGTGCCTGCACGGTCGAGCCCCTTCGTGTGCCACGGGCATAAAGCGCATGCGGCCTGAATGCTCGGTGTTTACCTTGACGGGTGACGGCGACATGGTCAACGAGGGACTCCAGGAAGTACTTCACACTGCCGCCCGCAGTGAGTCTGTTACTAGCATCCTCCTCAACAATGGGGTGTTTGGTGATACGGGCGGGCACATGACTGCGGCTACCGTCGTAGGGCAGCGCACAAAAAACACGCTGAATGGGAGGGACCCTAACTATCATGGATATCCCATTCCGATCGCCAACCTTCTGGCGCAGTTGGATGGAGTTGCCTACGTAGCTCGGGGCGCAGTTGACTCCCCTGGGAACATCGCCCATACCCGCAGGATGATCCGACGCGCCTTCGAGCTTCAGAGAAGCGACGCGGGATTCACGTTCGTAGAAGTTCTGACCATGTGCCCGACGGGATGGTTTGTTCCAGCCAAGGACGGTCCGGGATACATGAACTCCTCGCTCGGGCAGAAGTATCCGTTGGGAGTTCTCCGGGATACTACAGATGTGGAAGGCGACTGACATTAAAGCCGGGAAGAGAGTGGGCGGCCGAGCACTACGCTGAGGTGTAGGGGGAGGGTATCGTCGTGATGGCGAGTCAGTCTAGGTGTAGGGGGGCCGTGTCGGATGTCAGTTCGTAGTGCTCGATCTTTTGTGGGCGCTTTTTCGGATCGTGCGGCAGATCTCAACCCTGCGCAGTTAGCGGCGACCTTAGGTTCCGATAGGGTGACGTTTGGCGGTATTCGAGATCGCTCCCGGCGCACTGCACACGCTTTACGCGGGATGGGCGTAATCCCGGGTGATCGCCTGGCATGGTGGACAGACACGTCCTTAAGAAGCCTGGATCTGTACGTAGCTGCGGCGAAAGTCGGGGTTGCATTCTGTCCGCTCAATCCGACGCTCGGGGCTGTCGAGATGGGCGAGATACTGCAGTACCTGAACCCCCGGGTGCTCTTGTCCGACGTGATACATCAGGATGCTGCGGAAGCGGTTGGAAAGGATCTCGGTATTCCGGTCTACACGGCCGACGCTGGCGGGCGTTCCTGGCAACATCAAAACGGAACTGTGACTGGCGCCCCCACGGGTGGTCAGGACGCTCTGGGAGGCCCCGAGGATCCGCACGTCATTTTTTTGACCAGCGGAAGCACTGGCCGGCCCAAAGGAGTTGCGATCTCGCAGCGGGCTACCGTTCTCAGGGTCAACCGTCGTGCCATGGCTCGCCGGGCTGCCGGTCTAGGTGGCGAGGTCACGATGTTTCCGCTGTTTCACATGGCTGGATGGCAGGCTGTGCTCTCTTCGTGGGCGATGTGCAAGCCGGTACATCTTGTATCCCGGGCTGACCCAGATGAGCTCCTTCATAATATTTGTCACTGGGCAGCCACGAATATGTATTGCATTCCTGCTGTGTGGAGGCGGATCCTGGACTGCCCCCGTAGTTACAATACGAGTAGCCTCGAGCAAATCTACACAGGGACCTCGCGAACGTCGTTGGAACTGCTTACCGAGTTGCGACAGCAGTTTCCTGGATCTTCGTTGACTGTCGGATATGGGTGCACCGAGCTGGGTGCGATTTCGACGCTTCCCCATGACAATGTGTTCTCGCGGCCGGGGACGGTGGGCCGTCCGGTAGAAGGAGTCGACGTGCGGATTGCTGATAACGATGAGCTCCTCGCACGAGCCGATACGGCCATGCTGGGTTACCACGATCTTCCCGCTGAAACCGCAGCGGCCGTTCAAGACGGCTGGTATCACACGGGGGATATTGCCACGAAGGATGACGACGGATTCATCACCATCGAGGGACGATTGAAGGAACTCATTCGATCCGGAGGAGAATTCATCGCACCCGTGGAGGTCGAGCAGGCCGTGCTCGCATACCCTGGCATCCGGGACGTCGCGGTGGTCGGAGTCCCAGATGATCAGTGGGGCGAAGTTGTTTATGCCGTAGTGGTTCCGGACGGTCCGGAAGTGAGGTTGGCTGACCTGCGCTCACATCTGACGGGTAGGTTGGCAGCCTTCAAGCATCCTCGGCGCTTGGCTCACTCCCAGCTACTGCCGAGGACGGCGGCCACTGGTCAGGTTCAGAGAGCGCTACTACGGCAGCAGATTCTCGATGGGAAGTTGATCTAGGAGGAGGAGGTGTAGGCGAGGGGCCGCCTTCTGGTGAGTGAAAACGGTAGGCGATGCAAGCGATGGGCTCGAAGAGTGGCAACCGCTACGGTCCGGCATTGGAGGGGAAAGAGATGTGGAAATATGATTCATATCGCTATACGGGTCGCAGACGATGGGCCCATCTTGGTGCTGCGTCGCTCCTCTTGATTACACTATTGAGCGCCTGCGGTGGCGGTGGAAGCAACGCGGCGAGGTCGGCGGCTCCGGGGAAGAGTTCGCAGAATCCGGTGAAGGTCGGGGTAATTGCGCCCCTTACGGGGGCGGATGCTGCCGTGGGGACAGCGGAGCTCGACGGAGCGCGAGCCGGTGCCTCCTACGTCAATGCACATGGCGGAGTCATGAGCCGCCCGATCACCATAAGATCAGTCGACAGTGCAGCGTCTCCAGCTCAGGGGGCGGTCGCTGCTCGTCAACTCGTTGGAGCTGGCGTGAGTGCAATCGAGGGTGATGCTGTGAGCAGCGTTCTCGAGGCGGAAATGCCGACCATTAATCAGGCGGGGATTCCCGTGCTCTCATCCTCGCAGACGGCCTCTATCTACAATGTCAAGACAGACCCATGGGCGTTCCTGATCGGAGAGACTGCGGCCACGCAGGCTACTCTCGCCGTGAACTACCTGGTCGACGTGGACCATGTCACCAAGGTTGGCTCGCTTTACCAGACACTGGATTTCACAAACTCCGTCCAGAACGCGGCGAAGGCTGATCTGGCTGCCAAAGGTATTCCCCTTGTCTCCCAGGTCGTAAGCCCTTCAGCTACTGACGTTAGCGCTCAACTTCGGGACCTCCGGTCGGCGGGTGCGGACGGTCTACTGGTCTGGACTTACGACCCTCAGCAGATCGCCACCTTTAAAGGTCTCCAGCTCATCGGCTGGAACACGCCTGTATTCGGGATCAACCTGGCAAGTACGGCGATAGCCGAAGCCGTGAAGGGGGCTGGTCTTAGCAAAGTCGTGGGCTATGATGCGAAGTCCCTGACAGTCGCTAAGCCCGGAGACCCTATACCCGTCCAGGCGCAGCCGTTCTTCAATGCGCTTACAACAGTGATGGGGACCTCCAATTATCAAGGCAATCAGGCCATCGCAGTGTTTTTCTATGACGCGACGGTTGTTCTGGCCCAGGCGATGAACAAGGCGAAGTCCACCCAGCCGCTTCTTGTTCGGAAGGCCTTAGAGAGCGGATCCCAGTTCAGCGCCGCGGAAGACACCTATATGTTCTCGCCTAGTAACCATACGAACTCGGAGGCTCTCACCCTTGCGCACATGACGATTATGAACGGAGCCGACCCGTGTCCAAACGTCTGTGTGAGAGCGTCGGGCGCAAAGTGAGAGCGCCGAGTGGCTCCTGATAATAGTCGCTTAGTCGAGTGGCTTCCACAGGTCTACAGTGAGCTGGGATCGGATGGACTGACCATTGAGACGATCCCGGGGCGGCTGTCTGCTATGCGGAGCGGCTACTCCCAGGGCGTGCTGCAGCGTAGGCTGAAATTCGCCCGTAGGCAATAGGGGACACTACGTACTTGATGGCTGCAGTTCGGAATGGTCAGTACAGAACTTCCCCCGTGTGAGTGCTTCTAGAAGTACGACTCGGGCTATTCCCGCTGAGAACTCGGACGCCCAGCGAAGGGAAGGATGTCGGTGGATAACTTCACAAACAACGTCATCGTGCCAGCCCTGGTCGCTGGAGCCATCTATTCTCTCGTTGGCCTCGGGTTCTCAGTAGTGGAACGAACGACAGGGGTGCTCAATTTCGCCCATGGAGCCCTGATCATGTGGGCGCCCATGGCTGCCTTGATCGGGTACGAGCTATGGCACTGGCCGGCAAGCGTCGCCATCGGATTCGCTGTGCTTGTTACGGTCGGATTTGCCCTAGCATCGGAACGGCTCGTCGTCCGTCCGTATATAGGCCGAGCTAGATCACTCGGCTGGCTACTTTCAGGGCTCGGCGTGACTGAGATACTTCAGCAACTGGCATTCAAGCCATTCATGGGTCAGAATAAAACGTTTCCCCTCGCCTTATCTGGTTCCTCACGCTCAATAATGGGCATCCAATACACGTTGCAGTACGTCACTGTCATCGCCCTGCTGCTTCTAGGGTGTGTGGGCTTGAAGAGCTTCTACCTGTTCACCAGGACGGGACGAACCCTTCGTGCTGTGGGTGAGGATCTCGAAGGGGCGCAGGTGGTTGGTATCTCGCCCGTCAAGGCGAGCACTGTGGCGATGGTCGTCTCGGCGCTCCTTGCTGTTGGAGCGGGCTTCGCTGCCGCACCGATCGATCTCGTCACTCCCCAACTTGGATTCAACCTGACGTTCGTGGGCTTTGTCGCCATTGCACTGGGAGGCCTTGGCAGCATCGCTGGAGCGGTGCTGGGCGGCTTCGTGGTCGGCATCGTAAGCCAGGCATCAACGGTCTACATCGGCAGTTCGTGGTCGGATACGGTTCTTTTCTCGCTACTCGTCGTCGTCTATTTCGTTCGACCAACTGGGCTGTTGGGCGCCAAGGCGCTGCGGGAGGTCTAAGAGTGGAGGGGCAAACGGTGAGAATGCGAAGGGCATTGGCGTCTTCTCGTGTCGGCACGAACTCGCTGGACTTGGCAAATGGGGCACGTCGACTTGTATCGAGGCCGTTGATCCACGCGAGTGCCGTGTGCGCAGTTGCAGCCCTGCTGTTGATTGAGTACGGACCATCTCGCTACTACGGCTTTTTGGTCGTTCTTACCATTATTTATGCCATCAGTTCTCTCGGCTTAGATATTCCGTCAGGAATGCTAGGTCAACTGTCCCTGGGTCAGGGCGGTGCATACGCGCTTGGGGCCTACGTTACTGGTTACCTCACGGTGCGACACCACTGGGCGGCGTTGCCTGCATTGCTAGTGGCATGCGTAGCCGGAGCCGTAATGGGCGCCCTTATGGGCGTTCCCGCAGCGCGCCTAGGGCTCATCGCGGTGGGCATCGTGACGCTTGGTTTCACACTTGTGACAACAGATGCCGCTGATGGATTCACGTCGATCACGGGCGGATCGGATGGTCTAGTCGGCGTCACTGCACCCCTCTGGCCTGGCGGTAGATCCCTTAGCATCACAGGCATCACAATTCTGACCATAGTATTGGCGGGGGGCACGTACTTGTTGCATTGGTATATCCGTAGCGGCAGCTATGGGCGAAAATGCATAGCCCTGAGAGATAATATGATCGGCGCGACCGCGTTAGGTATCAATCCTCTCCTATACTACACTTCGGGTTTCGCGATCGGTACGGCTATTGGAGCCTTGGCGGGCGGTCTCTACGCATACGTCTCGACTGTGGTATCGCCAGATTCGTTTGGTGTAAATGCTTCCGTGCTGTTTCTCCTTATGGTCATTGTGGGCGGTCCTGGAACCAGACTCGGGCCCGTGCTGGGTGTAGCGATCGTAGGAACGCTACCGCTTCTCTTGTCGGCCCATCCAGCTACGTCGCAGTATATATATGGGGCTGTTCTTATCTTGGTAGTCCGTGTGCTACCACGAGGAATTATCAGTCGGACGGGTATCGCGCTTAGCGGGCGTGGCTTGCGGCTATCTCGTAGAACGGTCCCTACTGTGGAAGCCGGAGATGAAGACAAGCGTACGGCCTTGTCATCTCGGGGGCCGACCGCATACAGCAGCGTCCGCACCTCGGGGACCGACCTGGAGTGCGAGGACACGCTTCTGGTGCTTGACAATGTCGTGAAGACCTTCTCCGGAGTTCGCGCCGTGGCGGGAGTCAGCTTGACGATTAGACCGGGCGAGATCGTGGGTCTCGTCGGCCCTAACGGCTCGGGTAAGACGAGCCTGCTGAATCTTGTCTCCGGCTACTACCGTCCCGACTCGGGTTCCGTGAGCTTCTTGGGCGAGAATGTGGGGAGGCTGAAGGTGGCGGGACTGGCACGTCGCGGTCTGGCTCGGAGCTTTCAGGTACCGAAAGTGTTTCCAAGCTTGAGAGTCGAGGAATGTCTTGCGATAGCGTATGGTGGCAGACCTACCCGAATGACTCGCAGGGACGTGCTTGAGTTCGCTGGGCCGCTTCTCGGTGTTGTTGGGCTCGCGGAGAAGCTCGACCGAGAAGTGCGAGAGCTCTCGCATGGCCAGCTAAGGTTCTTGGAGGTGACCATGGCCACCATGCGTTCGCCTAAACTGCTTGTCCTCGATGAGCCGGCCGCAGGGTTGTCTGTCCCAGAGATGGATCAGCTCGCTGAAGCCCTAAGGGCTGCCGCTCAGGCAGGGACGGGTGTGCTGGTAGTAGAGCACCACCTGGAGTGGGTAAAGGAACTCTGCGATCGCTTGGTGGCGATGTCGTTAGGCGATATTTTGTGGGAGGGTCCTCCATTAGAGATCGATTCGAGCGATGCGGTACGGGGCGCTTACCTGGGTGTCTTATGACGAAAGCCGACATGCTGCGGATAACAGACCTTGAGGTGAGGTATCGGGGCGTTGTTGCCGTGCGGAGCGCCTCATTGTCGGTTCCCGCCGGCGCGTGTGTATCGATTATAGGCGCAAATGGGGCCGGGAAGACGTCCATCATACGTGCTATTAGCGGGCTTGTGAGCGTTTCCAAGGATACTCACATTTCCCTTGATGATAAGCGAATAGATGGTAACCCGGCGCATAGGCGTGCTCGCATCGGAGTTGGCCATGTGCTCCAAAACCGGCATGTGTTTCCGAGCCTCAGTGTGCGAGAGAACCTTCTGCTCGGAGGGAATAGTGCCAGGGGTCGTGGCGACCTGGCCGACCGCCTGGACCGGGTGACGAAGGTATTTCCAGAGATTGAGGAATTGTATAATCGGTTGGGCTCCAGCTTGAGCGGCGGACAGCAGCAATTCCTTGCAATTGGCCGGGCGATGATGGCTGAGCCTAAAGTTCTGCTTCTTGACGAGCCCTCCGCTGGTCTGTCGCCCGCTCTCGTCGTCCGCTTGGCCCAGGCTATTGAGGCGCTTCGAGACGCCGGTACGACAATCGTCCTCGTTGAGCAGATCCTGGAGCTTGTCGAACGGGTCTCCTCAGAGGTGTACATCTTGAGTCATGGGTTAATTGTTGAACGGGTCGGTGGAGCGGATCCGCAATTAAAAGATCTGGCGCACGAGTGGTACCTGCGCTGAGGATCGGAGACCAGGCAGGGGAGGCGAGCGATGTTGACCGATTCGGCCTCTGCCGCTTCCCGGAAGGTGGCTTTGAGCCAGGTAGTTCTTGGAGCCCGAGGTCGGAGTCGAACCGACGACCTGACGCTTACAAGGCGCCTGCTCTGACCAACTGAGCTACTCGGGCGAGTTCACCCCTGCTGAACAGGGAGTTTGCTCTGGCATCTCTCGCGAGCATGCTTGCACAGCACTTCAACCGAAGATAACTTCAAATTTCCTCACGTCCCGGCCAGTGCCTGGGCAGACCGGTGATCGGCACCGCTCACGATCACCCACACCTGCGACCGCCATCATCCGGTTTCTCGGCCACACCTGGACGGCAGGGGGATCGGCGGCAGAGGTCCAACGTGTTCTCGATCCTCTGCGCCCACCAGCTCAGCCACCTTGGCGGCGTGAATGGTGTCGCAACCGTACCTGGCTGCGCTGGCCGCGGCCTTGGCCAGCCGCATACGTCACCGGGCAAAGGCGATGGTTGGCCGCCAGCCGCTAGCCGGTGACCCCTGGCATCGGATTGCCGAAGGACCGCCCTGGCGAAAGGCAGCCTTGAATGTGGCTCAAACCAACAAAATTCTTCGGCACGCACTGTTCCGACGACACACAGTGGTACTGTGACCACTAGCAGAGGTGGCAGCGATGGACTCATTCATCGTCTTGGATTCGACTGGGTGCTGAAAGCCGGGCGGGTTTGGCCCCTGCTCCAACCGAAAGGCACCAGATGTCCACGAGAAGTCTCACTCGGCTTGTCGCCGGGCCCGCAGCTACGTTGATGTTGCTCGGGGGGGCAGTAGGGGCATCGGTCCTGCTGAGCTCGGGAGTGGCCAGCGCGGCGGCGTGCGGTGCTCCGGTTCCCGCCGGCAGCAGCTGCACCAGCACCGGCACGCTCAACGTTACCGGCGGCCTGTTGACACTCACCTCGCCGCCGTCGTTGACGTGGTCGGCCGCCTTGAACGGCACGAACCAGAGCGTCGTCGACGTCGTCCCGGGGGATCAGCAGCTCACGGTCAATGACGCTACCGGAAGCGGCGCCGGCTGGCATGTGACCACCTCGGCCACCACCTTCACGAACGGCACGCACACACTGGCGAACGCCGGCACTTTCGTGACCACGGGCAGCGTGACGTCCATCGCGGCCACCACGGCCCCCACTGCCACCTGTGTGACCACGTGCACGTTGCCCACCAACTCGACCACCTACCCCCAAGCCGTGACCACGGCGCCAACCGCGCCGACCCCCGTCACCATCTATGACACCGCCGCGGCAACCGGCATCGGCCAGGTCCTCATCGGTGGGAGCGCCAATGCCAACCCGCTGGGATGGTGGGTCAATGTGCCGGCCAATGCCTTCTCGGGTGCCTACACGTCCACCATCACCATGGCGGTCGTATCTGCCCCGTGACCCACGCAGCAGTCCCCGTGCCACGACCCTGTCGTCTCGATCCGAGACGGCAGGGCTGTGGCGCGCCGGGCCGGCGAGATCCGTGACCGACACCAGGGTCGAGCGTCATGGCTAACCCACTCGGGCCACCAGGCCTGACCACCTGTGGCCGCACGCAGTATCGGCGACGGTGGTGGCTTGGCGGCGGCGTAGCGGCGGTGTTGTCGGCCATCTCCTGTCTGACTGTGTCCCTCATCGGCTTCGCCGACTCGGCCGCCGCCGCGACCATCGTCACCCCGACGTGGTCGTCCTCCAAGACCGCCACCGGGGCTACCGCCGCCAGCTACACCTACGGGTTCACCACCGCCACCGCATCGTCGCTCACCTCGGTCACCATGACGGTGCCGGCGGGAACGCCAGTGGTGGCGCTCACGGTCGGCACGGTGACCCCCTCCAGCCTGGCCGGGGGCACGGCGTCGCTGTCGGGCACCACGCTCACCTATTCGTTCACGGCGACCCCGGTCATCAACTCTGGGACTGCGGTCTCCATTCAGATCAACGGGTTCACCAACACGAGCACCGCCGGCACCTACCCCTCGACGATCACCACCAAGAACGGGAGCGCCACCGTCGATTCGGGCACGACCCCGTCCGTGACGTTCATTGTCGCGACCATCGTCACCCCGACGTGGTCGTCCTCCAAGACCGCCACCGGGGCTACCGCCGCCAGCTACACCTACGGGTTCACCACCGCCACCGCATCGTCGCTCACCTCGGTCACCATGACGGTGCCGGCGGGAACGCCAGTGGTGGCGCTCACGGTCGGCACGGTGACCCCCTCCAGCCTGGCCGGGGGCACGGCGTCGCTGTCGGGCACCACGCTCACCTATTCGTTCACGGCGACCCCGGTCATCAACTCTGGGACTGCGGTCTCCATCCAGATCAACGGGTTCACCAACACGAGCACCGCCGGCACCTACCCCTCGACGATCACCACCAAGAACGGGGGCGCCACCGTCGATTCGGGCACGACCCCGACCGTGACGTTCACTCTCGGGGCACTCGTCACCCCGACGTGGTCGTCCTCCAAGACCGCCACTGGGGCTACCGCCGCCAGCTACACCTACCGCTTTAGCACCGCCACCGCGACGTCGCTCAGCTCGGTCACCATGACGGTGCCGGCGGGAACGCCAGTGGTGGCGCTCACGGTCGGCACGGTGACCCCCTCCAGCCTGGCCGGGGGCACGGCGTCGCTGTCGGGCACCACGCTCACCTATTCGTTCACGGCGAGCCCGGTCATCAACTCTGGGACTGCGGTCTCCATTCAGATCAACGGTTTCACCAACACGAGCACCGCCGGCACCTACCCCTCTGAGATCACCACCAACGACAGCGGCGCCAACGAGGATTCGGGCACGACCCCGGGCGTGGTGTTCACCGGTACCTTGACCTTGACGTCCCCCAGCTCGTTTACTTGGACTATCACCTTGAGCGGGAGCAATCAGAGCGTCGTCGACGCGGTGCCCGCCGATCAGCAGCTCACCGTCAACGATTCCACCGGAACCGGCGCCGGGTGGAACATCACCGTCTCCGCGACGACGTTCACCAACGGCACGCACACGCTCCCCAACACCGGCACCTTCGTGTTCACCGGCAGCCTAGCTTCCCCCACGACCGCCACCGCTCCGAGCGCGAGCTGTGTGGCCACGTGCACACTGCCCGCCGACGCCACCACCTACCCGGTGGCCGTCACCACGGCCCTGTCTTCCCCCCCGACGGTGAAGGTTTACGACACCTCATCGGGCAGCGGTCTCGGCGCCATCACCATCGGCGGTCACAGCGCTGCACGCCCCATCGGCTGGTGGGTCAACGTCCCAGCCAACGCCTACGCCGGCTCCTACACCTCGACGGTGACCATGGCCATCGCCTCCGGCCCATGAACAATCTCACGGCCATGAAGAGAGGGATCCCCGATGACCGTTGATGAGCAGCGCCCAAATGTTGCCGCCCGGGCCCGGCGCGTCGCAGGGTGGCTGGCGGCGGGAGCCGTGGCCACCATGGTCATCGCCGCCTCCGCCACCCCCGCCGGGGCGGCCGAGGTCGGTGGTCCGACGCCCTTCGGGGTCACGACGGGCCCGACGGCCGACGGACAGTCCCGGCCCTACTTCAACCTGACGCTCGCCGCCGGGCAGTCGGCCACCGACAACGTGGTCGTCACCAACAAGGCGAAGACCACAGAAACCCTCAAGATCAGCTCCTCCACCGGTATCACCGCACCGAACTCGGCCAGTGCCTTCGACGGCGCTTTCCGACCGTGCGTCGGCACGGGCTGCTGGGTGAGCGGTCTTCCCCCGACGGTCACCCTCGCCCCCGGTGCCAGCCAGACCTGGGCCTTCGGGGTCACGGTGCCGGCCGGCACCGCAGCCAAGCAATACCTGGCAGGCATCACCGCAGAACCCCAGACCCCGCCCCACCCGGTCGTCGTCGGTGGCAACGGGGCGGCATCAGCCCAGGCCGTCATCGTCGACCAGGTCAGCGTAGGCGTGGCCGTGACCGTCGGTTCGCTCTCAGCCCTGACACCCGGTCTCCAGATAAGCAAGATAACGGGAGGAGCCGCCGGTTCCGTCCCCCGCCTTCTCATTGGCCTGCACAACAGCGGTCAGACCTTCACCAAGGCCCAGGGATCGGCCGCCTGCACCGTGAAAGGGACGAGCTACTCGTTCCCGGTCTCGGCGGACACCGTCCTGCCCGGTGACGCCGCGGTGCTTCCCATAAACGCGCCACCCATCGGGCTGGGAGCAACGGTGCCCTGCACGGTTCGCCTCACCTACGGCCAAGGCCAGATTGCCAACTGGTCGGGCACGGTCACCACACCCGCGGACCCACCCGTCAAGGTCGTCCGGACCGGGATGGGCACCTTCTCGAACCTCCCCGTCAACCACGGCGTGCCGACCTGGGCGATCGCGCTGATCGCCACCGCCGCGGTGACCTTGGTCGCCATGGGCGTGCTGGTGCTGTGGCTCCTGCGCAGGCGCCGGAGCCCCGACCCCCCGGCCGCAACCCCGTGATCCGGCAAACTCCTCGAGGTCAGACGCCCTCCAGGGGTTCTATGACCATCCAGCCCCGCCGCCGCAGCTCGACGGCGAGGAGCTCGGCGGGCATATCTCGCAGCAGCCGATCGGTGGCCCCCTGACGGGTCGCCGCCCGAGGCGGAGCGGCCCGACTCGGGGTCCGGTCCGACGTTGGCGCCTCCTCTCCGGCCGCGTGCAACTGCTCGATGAAGGCGGCGGCCTCGTCCCGGGTGAACCGGCCGCCAGCTTGGCGTTGGTTGAAGCCCATGGGCCCGCGCGCGTCGCGAAAGTCCACATGGCCGGCTTCGTGCAGCAGGGCCAACAGCTCCTGGACCTGCCTCGCCGTCGCCGGGGGACCGGGTGCCTGACCGAATGCCATGACCCCAGTCTGGTCCCAGCGAGCCGTCGCTCCGAACCGCTCACCTTTGCCCTCTACTCGCTGGTGCTCTCCCGGCTGTCCTCCACCTGCTTGGCCGCCATCTGCCGGGGACGCATCCCCTGCCGACTGGCCATGAACTCCCTGACGTCGGTTGCCGCGCTGGCGATAGACGTGAAGTCGGCGGTGCTCTGCAGGTGGACACGCATGCCCATGGTCTCCCACGCCCGCTTCACGCCCGCCTTCACCGTCATGATCGTGGTCAGTGGCATCTGGGCGATCGTCCGGGCCATGGCCTCCACCGTCGTCTCCAGATCGGCGTGGGGCACCACCTGGTTCACCAGCCCCCACTCCATGGCCTCCTCGGCGGTGAGGGTCCGGCCCAGGTACAGGTACTCGTAGGCCCGCTTCCAGCTCATCATCGCCCACGGCTCCATCAGCGTCTGGGCACCGGGCAGGCCGAAGCCCTGCGGCAGCGGCATCTGGAAGTAGGCGTCGTCGGAGGCCACCGTGAGGTCGGTCAGGTAGGCGTAGACGGTCCCACCTCCCACGCAGTAGCCGTGCACCTGGGAGATGGTGGCCTTGGAGAACTCCCACAGGTTCAGGGGCGGCCACAGGAACAGGTCGTAGTTGTGCTTCTTCCAGGTTCGCTCCGGGGTCGGACCGGTCGTCGGGTAGACGTTCGGCATCTCCTCGGGATCGACGATGGCGTGACCCGCACAGAACCCCTTGCCGTTGGCCTTGACGACGAGGACCTTGACCTCCTCGTCGCGGTCGGCCCAGCGCAGCGCGTCCTCGAAGTCCCAGACCTGCTGAGCGGTCTGGATGTTGGCCTTGTCCGGAAGGTTCAACACGATCCGGGCGATGGGGCCGTCCTTCTCGTAGATGATGGTCTCCAGCTCGGTGCGTTCCATCGCTCACTGCCCTTCTCGTCGGTGGGTCCGCTCCGTTTGGAGCCGTCGTTTGAGGATCTTGCCATTTGCTTCGCGAGGAAGCTCGTCCACGAACTCGATGGTGCGGGGACGCTTGAAGTCGGCCAGCACCGAGGCCAGCCGGCCGAGGATGGCCTCGGCGTCCGGTGCGGCTCCGGGGTGGATCTCGACGATGGCGTGGACGCGCTGGCCCATCCGGTCGTCGGGCAGGCCGATCACGGCCGAGTCGACGACGTCGGGGTCGGCGGCCAGGGCGCTCTCCACCTCGGCGGGGTAGACGTTGACGCCGCCGCGCACGATCAGGTCCGTGCGCCTGTCCGCGATATACAGGTAGCCGTCGGCGTCGAGGTGCCCGAGGTCGCCGACGGTCACGAATCCGTCCCGCTGCGCCGCCGCCGTCTTGTCGGGGTCGCCTCGGTAGGTCACCGGCGTCCCGCCGAAGGGGCTGACGTAGATGGTGCCCACGTGCCCGGCGGCGACGCCACGCCCGTCGTCATCGAGGATCCGGACACTGATGCCGGGGAACGGTCGGCCCACGCTGCCCGGCTTGCACAACCATTCCCCCGGGGAGATCACCGTCCCCATGGCCTCAGTGGCTCCGTACAGCTCCCAGACGGTGTTGGGCGGGAACACCTCCAGGATCCGCCACTTCACGGGCTCCGGGCAGCCGGCGGCCGAATGGATGACCATCCGCATGCTCGAGCGGTCGAACGACGCCCAATCTGCTTCGAGGATCCGCACGAAGTGGGCGGGGACCATCATCGCCCGCGTCACCCGATGTCGCTCGATCAGCTCCAGGCAGTGCTCGGCGCGGAACCCGTCCTGGACGATGACCTCGCCGCCCTCCCACAAGGCGTAGTCGGAGTAGGCGCCAGGACCAGTGTGGTAGAGCGGTCCGCAGACGATCTCCACCGACTCCGGTCCGTAGCCCCAGAACGTGGCGACCATCGACGTGGTGGCCACCGGCACCGGCGCCGGCGCCGGTCGCTGCACGCCCTTGGGACGCCCCGTCGTGCCCGACGTGTAGCTCAGCCGGGCTGGGGGCGTGTTGAGGAAGTCGTCGGTGGGCGGCGCCGCAGCCAGCGGCGCGTTCCCTGGCTCGTCCACGTCAATCACGGAGACGCCCTCGAGCGCCAATTGCCGGCCGTCCTCCACGACACAGACCCGCATGCGGGAGTCCTGAGCGATGTAATCGACCTCCGCCGGCGTGAACCGGTTCGAGATCGGTACCACCAGGGCCCCCAGCCGGGCCGCGGCATGGGACACAGTGAACCACTCCGCTCGGTTGCGCATCATGATGCCGACGGTGTCACCGGCCCCGACCCCGCCATCGGCCAGCCGCCCGGCCAGCCCGTTGGCCAGGGCGTCGAGCTCGCCGAACGTCACGGTGCGGTCGCCGTCGACAATCGCCGGCCGATCCGGCTGGGCGGCAGCCACCCCGGCCACACCCCGAGGGTGGGAGCCCACCTGGGTCACGTGCGGCCAGCCCCCACTGGCGCACGGGGACAGGCACTCTCGACCGGTCCACCTCGGTCCCCGCCGTCTGATCCCGTGTCGAATGCCGTGCGCATGCTGAGAACCCCCGCCGGCAATCTATGCCAGGGCACACCCGCCTGGACCGACCGAAGCCTATGACCAGGCGCCGGCTGCCAGTCAGGGGCCTCTCTGGGCACCCTGGCCGTTCTGGCCGCCGGTACCCGTTCTGGCCGCCGGACCCGCCGGACCCCGTTTCTGGTGTCAACAAAACAGCACAGGTGATAGTTTGTTGACACCAGAACGGCTGGACTGACCGATCGGGTGGGGCGGACCGGCCGAGACCGGGGGATGGCGACGGCCGCCGGGCACGGAGCAGGCCGCCGGGCACGGGGCAGGCCACGAAGTGCCGCCCGCCGGCTCCACCGCCGCCTCGCCGGCCGAGCTCGCCCTAGTCCAGCGATGCCGTCTCGGTATCCACCCCGCTGCGGAGGAGCGATCCCGTGGTGGTTCCGGTGAGCGCACCGTGGCGCACGACGGCCGTGCCGGCCACGAGCACGTGATCGATCCCGTCCGACTCCGCGTACAGCCGGCCCTGGTCGCCCGGCAGGTCGAAGCGCATGGCGATCTCGTGGCTGTCCACCGTGTCGGGGTCGAGGACGACGAGGTCGGCCCAGGCGCCTTCGGTGATGCGCCCGCGATCCTTCAGCCCGTAGAGGCGGGCGGGTGCGTCGGTGAGGTGGTGGACGGCCTCCTCCAGCGAGAGGACCCCGTGGCGACGGACGGCGTCGCCGAGGATGACGGTGGGGTAGTTGAAGGTGGCCAAGAGGTCGAGGTGGGCGCCGGCGTCGGACGCGCCGAGCACGGTGCGCCGGTCGCGGACGACGTCGATGCGTCGCTTCCAGTCGGCAGTGCTCACTGCCGGGGCCGGGACGCCGAAGGACGTCTTCAGCTCGTCGGCGATGACGATGCTGCGCAGCACCTCCCACGGGGAGCGCCCTTCGTCCTTGGCGATGTCGCCGACCCCCCGGCCCCGGTACTGCTCGTTCTCGGGAGCGACCACATCGAAGATCACGTGCGCGTCCCAGCGGGTGAGCCGGCTGAGCGGGTGGTCCTTCTCCTGGGCGCTGGTATCGAGGGCGGCGCTGGCCGCGTCGTCACGCATGAGGGCCAGACGCTCGGCCGGCGGTGCGGCCATGGCCGCCTCCCAGCCAGGGATGGCATCGAGGACGAAGCCGCTGGCGAAGCTCAGGCGGGTGGCGATGTTGAGCGGCATCGTCAGCGCCGCCACCCGACCGCCGCGCTGGCGGGCGAGGTCTCCGGGGCGGAGCTTGGCTTCCACCTCCTCGTCGGAGAGGGGGGCGGCGACGAGGACGTTCCAGTTGAGCGGGCGTCCCGCTGTGGTCGACATGTCGACCATGAGCTCCACGGCCCACGGCTCGAACGGGCCGATCATGGGGATGAACTCCAGGGCCGTGCCCGGGTGCGCACCTGTCGCCTCGCACAGCGCCAGCAGCTCCTCGCGGGTTGCAGCTCGGGACGGGACCATGTCGCCATGGGCATCGTTGTGGGTCCGCGACCACGACGACGAGAACCCGAGCCCACCTGCCTCCAGCCCGTCGTGGAGGGCCGCGCACATGGCGGCCACCTCGTCGGTGGTGGCCGTCCTGGCCGTCGCCTCCGCGCCCATGATCAGCCGGCGGATGGCGGAATGGCCGATCATGAAGCCAGCGTTGATGCCGAGCCGACCGCGCACCGCCTCGAGGTAGTCGGCACTCGTGGTCCAGTCCCAGGGCACGCCCCGACGGAGCGCCTCCACCGGCATTCCCTCCACCCGGGCCAGCATCTCCAGGAGGTACTCGACGTCTGCCGGAGCGCTCGACAACGGGGCGATGCTGAAGCCACAGTTCCCGGCCAGCGCCGTCGTCACCCCGTGGAACGGTGACGGGGTCAGGGCTCCATCCCAGAAGACCTGGGCATCGAAATGGGTGTGGACATCGATGAAGCCCGGCGTCACGACTCGTCCGGTGGCGTCGATCACCTCGCCGGCGTCGACGTCGACGGCGCCCACCGAGACGATCCGGCCGTCTCGGATCCCGATGTCGGCCCGGCGGCGGGCCGAGCCCGTGCCGTCGATCACCTGGCCACCACGCACGATCACATCCAGCACCGTCAACCCCCTCTACGATGCGCGAAATCCCACCATACCCCGGCCTCTCCGGGCGCCCTTAGAGCCTCTGGCAGGGTAGATGCTTGAACCGAGAGGGTGGGAGTGGCAGGCTCGTCCGGATGGGACTCTCCGAGCGTGATCGTGCGATCCTCGATCTGGAGCGCACGTGGTGGACCGAGCCGGGGACCAAGCAGGATGCCATACGCAGCCAGCTGAGCCTCTCGCCGACTCGGTACTACCAGGTGCTCGACGGGTTGTTGGACACTGCTGATGCCGAGGCCTACGACCCGCTGGTGGTCCGCCGCCTCCGCCGCCTCCGCGGCCTGCGCCGACGGGCTCGTTTCGAAGGTCGCTCTGCCGGCGGACGGCAGCACCGTTGAACCGCCGAGCGCACTCCGGCGACGACAGCTCCTTCGCTCGCGACGCGGGTAGCCAGACGGCGAAGGCCGCGGTCCTGGTCGTGGTGGCGGTCATCGTCGGCATCCTGTTGCTCCGCCACACCGGGACGACCTCGGTGACCAGGACGGTCAGCGGGGCCAGCAGCCACAAGGCCACGGGAATCCCGCCCACCACCATCAATCCCCATCCCACCAGCACGACGGTCACGACACCGCCGATCGCGCCCGGCAACGTGAAGGTGCTGGTCCTGAACGGCGTGTCGTCAACCCAGCCGCTCGCCGGGAACCTGAGCAAGCAGCTGCAGACCGCCGGGTACAACACCCTGGCCGGTGACAACGCCACCGCCAAGGTGACGGCATCGGCCATCTACGCCGTCAGCTCGCAGTACCTCTCGGCCGCCTCCACGCTGGCGGGCACCCTCGGCCTGGCCACGTCCTCGGTGGTGAACGGGCTGCCGACCAGCGCTCCGGTGGCCACCCGGGAGCGGACCATCGCCAACGTGGTGGTGGTGATCGGCCCCGACCTGGCCACCAAGGCAGCAGGCACCACGACCGGCAGCTCGGCGTCGACCACCACGACCGCCGCCGGCTGACCTGCGGCGGTCGTGGTCGGGGTGGACCTGACGCCGTGGATCTGACGCCGTGGACCTGATCCCGTGGACCTCGGACCCCGGTCGGGCGGCCATCATGACTGACTTCGACGGCACCCTGGCCCCCATCGTTGACGACCCGGAGCGGGCGATCCCGGATGCGGGCGCGGTGCCCGTCCTACGCCGCCTGGCCGCCCGCTACGCCACGGTCGCGGTCGTCTCCGGCCGCCCCGTTCGCTACCTGGCCGAGCGACTGGCCGGCGTCGACGGGCTGGTGCTGGCCGGCCTCTACGGCCTGGAGCGCCAACAGGACGGGGTGGTGGCCGAAGCCGCGGGCGCCCCCGCCTGGCGGGACGCCATCGCCGCCATCGCCGACCGGGCCGAGCGCGAGGCGCCCCCCGGCGTCGGCGTGGAACGCAAGGGCCTGGCCGTCACCCTCCACGTCCGGACTGCCCCCCAGCACCAGGCGTGGATCGAGCGGTTCGGAGCGGACCAGGCGGCCGCCGCCGGCCTGGTCGCCCACGGCGGGAGGATGTCGGTCGAGGTGCGACCGCCGGTCCGCATCGACAAGGGCACCGTCGTGGCCGAGCTGGCGGCCGGTGCCCACGCCGTCTGCTACTTCGGCGACGATGTGGGCGATCTCCCTGCGTTCGACGCCCTGCGCCGGCTGCGAGCCGAGCAGGGGATCACGACCCTCGGGGTGGCCGTGCGCAGCCCGGAGATGCCCGACGCCATGCTCGCCGCCACCGATGCCACCGTGGACGGGCCCGCCGCGGTCGTCGGGGTGCTCGAGGCCCTAGCGGGCTGAGGAGGGGGCGGCGCCCACCAGGTCGTCCCACCAGTCGATCGGCGTGCGGCTGGCGGCGGCAGCGCGCAGGCCGGCGGCGCGGGCCTTGCGTTCGACCGGAGCCAGGCCCAAAGCGGTCGCCAGGGCATCCGCCGTGCCGCTGACGTCGAAGGGGTTCACGCCGAACGCGTGCGGACCCAGCTCGTCCCAGCAGCCGGCTTGACGGCTCAACACCAGCGAGCCGTCCCGCTCGTTCACCAGGGCACCTTCCTTGGCGACCAGGTTCAGCCCGTCACGGATGGGGTTCACCAGCAGCACGTCCGAACGACGGAGGGCGGCGACCGACCGTGGATAGTGGTCCTCGGGGTCGACGAGGATCGGCGTCCAGCTCTCGGTCCCCCATTTCTCGTTCAACATGGCGGCAACGGTCTGGATCTCTTGGCCGTACGCCTGGTACTCGGCCAGGCCCTGGCGGGACGGATACACGAAGGCACCGAAGATCACCCGGTCGTGCAGGTCGGGACGTTCGGTGAGCAACTCGTCGAACGCCCAGAAGCCTCGCAACACGTTCTTCGACAGCTCGATGCGGTCCACCCGCACGATCAGCTGGCGGTCACCCACGATTCGGTCGAGGTCGACCACCGCCGCATCGCAGGCCGCTGAGGTCGCGGTGCGCCGGATGTCGTCGATGTCGGTGGTCGCCGGAGCCACGAAGGTCCTGGGCACCCGCCCCAGCCGCTCCTCGCAGCACCGGGCGAAGTTGTCCGCCCACCGCGATGCGTGGAACCCGCAGGCCCCGGCCCCGGCCCACCCGGAGAGCAGCTCAACGGCGGCGTCGTCGGGCAGCACGGCCAGCTCCCCGCGGTGGCAGAAGGGCGTGTGGGCGAACATCACCGTCCGCAGGTCCGGCCGGCGCGCGGCCAGCATCCCGCCCACCAGGGCCAGGTGGTAATCGTGGACGAGCACCACCGCACCGGGCGCGGCTGAAGCCGCGACGGCATCGGCGAACCGGTCGTTGACCGCCCGGAAGTCGAGCCACGCGGCGCGCCAGTGCCGGTCGAAGCGGGGCCGGCGGGGCAGATCCCAGAGGCCGTGGAGGCAGAACCAGAGCGTGCCGTTGGCGATCACGTCGTAGTACCTGCGGTAGGTTCCGGGATCGATCTCGAGCAGCTGGAGATGGAAGCCCTCGGCGTCGACCACCCCGCTCGCGGCTGCCTCGCGATCCTCGGCGCTCAGGGCGGCGCCGATCCACCGGGCCCCGGCCTGCATGACGCCCGGGCCCAGGGTCACGACCAGCCCGCCGGCCCCGCGCTTGACGGCCAGCGCGCCCGACGGGTCGCGACCGAAGCTCAGCGGCCCGCGGTTCGAGCACACCACGATGTCGGCGGGATCAGCGGAGGCGGCGGGCATCGATCGCGACCCTAGCGGCGCGCCCCGCCACGTCCTCCGGTGGCGACGAGCGTGGCACGGGTGCGGGCGTGCCGTTCGTCGGGCAGGCGGTGGCACGGGTGCGGGCGTGGCGTTCCTCAGGCAGCATGGTGGTCGATGCCGCACCTCGTCGCCGCCCCCGACAAGTTCCGGGGTACCGCTACGGCCCCCGACGTGGCGGCAGCCGTCGGGCGGGCGGCGCAGCGCGTCGGGTGGACCTGTGACCAGGCGCCGGTCTCCGACGGCGGCGAGGGCTTCCTGGAGGTGTTCGGTGGCCAGGTGCGCACCGCGCTGGTCCGGGGGCCGCTGGGGCTCCCGGTGCAAGCCGACTGGCGGCTCCTCGACGACCTGCGCACCGCGGTCGTGGAGATGGCGTTGGCGGCCGGTCTGGAGCTGGCGGGCGGCCCCGACGCCAACGACCCCGTCGGCGCCGACACTGCGGGAGTGGGCCAACTGATCGCCGAGGCGGTCAAGTCCGGCGCCCGCCGCGTCCTCGTCGGCATGGGCGGATCGGCGACGACCGACGGGGGCATGGGAGCCTTGGGCGTCCTGGAACCGCACAGCCGCCTCCGGGGCATCGACCTGATCGCCGCGTGTGACGTGACCACGACGTTCACCGACGCGGCAGCCGTGTTTGCCCCGCAGAAGGGCGCGTCACCGGCGCAGCAGGCCCTCCTCGCTCGCCGCCTCGAGCGCCTGGCCCAGCTATACCGGTCCGCCGGTACCGACGTCCGCACGCTGCCCGGCTCCGGTGCGGCGGGGGGCCTGGCCGGAGGGCTGGCCACGGTTGGGGCGTCGCTCGTCTCGGGCTTCGAGGTGGTGGCCGAGACCATCGACCTGGTCGGGCGGTTGGAGCCGGCGGACCTGGTCGTCACCGGCGAGGGCTTCCTCGACGACCAGTCCTTCGCCGGCAAGGCGGTCGGCGGGGTCGCCGGGCTGGCGGCGGAGGCCGGCATCGACCTCCTGGTGATCGCCGGTGACGGTGAGGGCGATCAGCCGGTCCCGTACCGCAGCCTGGTGACCTCGTACGGAATCGAGCGATCGACGTCCGAGACGCTCGATCTCATCGAGGCGGTGGTGGTCGAGGAGCTGCGCAAACGAGGGTGAACCGGGTGGGTGCCGCTACGCCGGCTCTCGGCCGCGATGGCGGTGGGCCGTGACCTCCCGCAGCGGCGGGCGCTCGGAGAACTCGATGGTCACCGCGTCGGCCTGTGGTCGCAGCAGCGTCGACTTCAGGGCGGCGTCGTCGGCCAGCCCGGCTCGTTGCAGACCGAGCTGCAGGATGGCGAGCGCCTGGGCGCCGAGCTCGGCCAGCGGACGGTTGCGATGCACCCGGCGACCCAGGTCGCTCTGGGCGATGGCGCCGGCGCCCCGCAACGCGGCGATGTCGATGAGCAGGCCGAGATCGACGCCGTACCCCCCGACGAAGGGGACGGATTCGAGGATCTCCCGGCGCCCGGCGCACTCCCCGGCGAGAGGCTGCACCAGCCCCGCCAGTTCGGGGAAGAGCAGGGCGATCAAGGGTCGCGCCGTCAGCTCGGTCACCCGGCCGCCCTCACCGTCGCGACCTTCGAAGGGGCGGTGGTAGAAGCCCTTCACGAATTCGACGTCGTCATCGAGGAGGAGCGGTCCGACCAGACCGACCACGAAGCCGGCGTCGAAGGACCGCACGTCGGCGTCGAGGTAGGCGATCACGTCACCGGTGCTGGCGTGGACGCCGCGCCACATGGCCTGGCCCTTGCCGTGCTCGGTCCCGTAATCGGGGAGGATCTCGCCGGCCGTCACGACCCGCGCCCCGGCCTCGGCCGCCACCGCCGCGGTGGCATCGGTGGAACCGTCGTCCACCACGACCAGCTCGTCGACGAGGGGGTCGCGCTCCTGCAGCTCGGTGCGGATGGTCGCCACGAGCGGCGCGATGGTCATCTCCTCGTTGCGCGCCGGGAGGCACACCGAGACCCGTCGGCCCGCCTTGGCCGCCACCAACTGAGAGGGCGAGAAGTCCCTGGCGTCGAACGAGCGGATCATGTTGCCAGCATCCTGCCATGACGCCGCACGTTGACGACACGGGCCGCCATGCGCCAACATGGATGGCGACATCATCAAGAGCGGCTGAGGGACGGGCCCGTCGACGCCGCGGCAACCAGTTCGGACACTCCCCAAACGGAGGCCGGAGCGGGTGCCAATGCCCGGTCGATGAGGAGGAAGCTTTGTCGTTCGTTGAAGGTCTTCGCTGTCGGGAGTGCGCGCGCTCGTATCCGGCCGAGGCGCTCCACGTCTGTGAGTGGTGCTTCGGTCCGCTGGAGGTGGTCTACGACTACGGCGCCATCTCGGCGTCGGTCAGTCGCGAGAGCATCGCCGCCGGTCCGCTGTCGATCTGGCGGTACGCCGACCTGCTTCCGGCCGACCCCGACGGCGCCGTCGACCTGGGCGCCGGCTTCACCCCGCTGGTGCGGGCGGATCGACTGGCCGCCGAGCTCGGCCTCGGCGAGCTGTGGATCAAGAACGACACCGTGAACCCGACCGGCTCGTTCAAGGATCGGGTGGTCTCGGTGGCTCTCACCAAGGCTCGCTCGCTCGGCTTCAAGGTGGCGGCCTGTGCCTCCACCGGGAACCTGGCGAACTCGGTGGCTGCCCACGCCGCCAGGGCCGGCATGCAGTCGGTCGTGTTCATCCCCTCGGACCTGGAGCCGGGCAAGGTGGTGACGACGGCGGTCTTCGGCGGCAAGCTGGTCGCTGTCGACGGGAACTACGACGACGTCAACCGCCTGTGCGCCGAGCTGGCCGACGGCCGGCCCAGCTGGGCCTTCGTCAACGTGAACGTGCGGACCTACTACGCCGAGGGCTCGAAGACGCTGGCGTTCGAGGTCGCCGAGCAGCTGGGCTGGTCCACCCCCGACCACGTCGTCGTCCCGGTGGCTTCGGGCAGCCAGCTGACCAAGATCGCCAAGGGCTTCCACGAGCTTCACGGCGTCGGGCTGCTCCCTGACGAACCTGCGGTCCGAGTCTCGGGGGCCCAGGCGCTCGGCTGCTCGCCGGTGGCCACCGCCTTCGAGAACGGCAGCGACGTGGTGCGCCCCGTACGGCCCGACACCATCGCCAAGTCCCTCGCCATCGGGAACCCGGCCGACGGGGTGTACGCCCTCGAGACGGTCCGTCGATCGGGAGGCGCGCTGGCATCGGTCACCGACGCCGAGATCGTCGACGGCATCCGCCTGCTGGCCCGTACCGAGGGGATCTTCGCCGAGACGGCCGGCGGCGTCACCATCGCCACCCTGGCCAAGCTGGCCGCCAGCGGCCAGGTTCGGCGCGACGAGCGGGTCGTCGCCTATGTCACCGGCAACGGCCTCAAGACCATCGATGCCATGGCGCCGACCTGCGGGCCGACGATGACCATACCCCCCACGCTGGACGCCTTCGAGGCGGCCTTCCCGTTCGACTCTGTTGCCTGACCGGAGGTCTGTATGGCCGTCACCGTCCGCATCCCCACCCAGTTGCGATCCCTCGCCGGCGGCCACAGCCAGGTCGAGGTGACCGGCGCGACCGTCTCCGACGTGCTGAAGGCGCTCGACGCCGCCCACCCCGGCTTCGGCGAGCGCATCTTCGACGAGTCAGGGACGCTCCGGCGCTTCGTCAACGTCTTCGTCGCTGACGAGGACATCCGCTTCCTCTCCGGCGTCGACACGCCGGTCGGCGAAGGGTCGACCGTCTCCATCGTGCCGGCTGTCGCCGGGGGCTGACCCCCGGCAGCCCTGCGGGTTGCGTTCACGCCGCCCAGACGGTTAACTGTTAGCACTCGACTGTTGAGAGTGCTAACCCGGTCGACCCTACGGAGGGAACGAAAGACGATGCCCAAGCTGATTGCCTTTGACGAGAGCGCCCGCCGTTCGCTGGAAAGCGGAATGAACCAGCTGGCCGACGCCGTGCGCGTCACCCTCGGCCCGAAGGGCCGAAACGTTGTCCTCGACAAGAAGTGGGGTGCCCCCACGATCACCAACGACGGCGTCTCCATCGCCAAGGACATCGAGCTGGAGGACCCCTTCGAGCGCATCGGCGCCGAGCTGGTGAAGGAGGTGGCCAAGAAGACCGACGACGTTGCCGGTGACGGCACCACCACGGCCACCGTCCTGGCGTGGGCGATGGTCCACGAGGGGCTGCGGAACGTGGCGGCCGGCGCCAACCCCATGTCCCTGAAGCGAGGCATCGAGGCTGCCGTCGAAACGGCCGTCGCCTCCCTGAAGGACATCTCCAAGGAGACCGAGACCAAGGAGCAGATCGCCCAGGTGGCGTCCATCTCCGCGGCCGACACCGAGATCGGCGGGCTCATCTCCGAGGCCATCGACAAGGTCGGCAAGGACGGGGTCATCACCGTCGAGGAGTCGCAGACGTTCGGCATGGACCTCGAGCTGGTCGAGGGCATGCGCTTCGACAAGGGCTACATCTCGCCGTACTTCTCCACCGACACCGAGCGCATGGAGGCGTCGCTGGACGACCCCTACATCCTCTACGTCGGCTCCAAGATCACCGCAGTGCGCGACCTGCTGCCGCTGCTCGAGAAGGTCATGCAGTCGGCCAAGCCCCTGGTGATCATCGCCGAGGACGTCGAGGGCGAGGCGTTGGCCACCCTGGTGGTCAACAAGATCCGTGGCACCTTCAAGTCCGTCGCCGTCAAGGCCCCTGGCTTCGGTGAGCGGCGCAAGGCCATGCTCCAGGACATGGCCATCCTCACCGGTGGCCAGGTCGTCACCGAGGAGGTCGGCCTCAAGCTGGAGAACACCACCCTCGACCTGCTCGGCCGGGCCCGCAAGGTGGTCGTCACCAAGGACGAGACGACCGTCATCGAGGGCGCCGGCAGCGACGCCGACATCAAGGGCCGCATCAACCAGATCAAGACCGAGATCGACAACACCGACTCGGACTACGACCGGGAGAAGCTGCAGGAGCGGCTGGCCAAGCTGTCCGGCGGCGTGGCCGTCATCAAGGTCGGCGCCGCCACCGAGGTGGAGCTGAAGGAGAAGAAGCACCGCATCGAAGATGCCGTCTCCACCACCAAGGCCGCCGTCGAAGAGGGCGTCGTTCCCGGCGGAGGCGTTGCTCTGCTCCGCTCGCAGGCCGCCATCCTGGACCGGGCCGAGAAGCTGGACGGCGACGAGGCCACCGGAGCACGCATCGTGGCCCGGGCCGTCGAGGAGCCGTTGAAGCAGATCGCCGTCAACGCCGGCCTGGAGGGCGGCGTGGTGGTCGAGCGGGTGCGCAGCCTCAAGAGCCCCGCCGAGGGCCTCAACGCCGCCACCGGCGAGTACCAGGACCTGTTCAAGGCGGGCGTCATCGACGCCGGCAAGGTGACCCGCTCGGCGCTGCAGAACGCGGCCTCGATCGCCGCCCTGTTCCTCACCACCGAGGCCGTCATCGTGGACAAGCCCGAGGACAGCGCTCCGGCCATGCCGGGAGGCATGGAGGACTACTAGTCCGACGCCCGATCCGTCGGGATGTGTGGTGGCGGCCCTCCGGGGCCGCCACCGGCGCGCCCGGGGCCGGGCCGGCGTGCGGCCGGCCCGGCGTGCGGCCGGCCCGGCGTGCGGCCGGTGGGTGGCCCGGCGGAGGGGTGACCTCGCTGGCGCGGGTCGAAGCGGTTCTGGGGTCGAAGCGGTTCTGGGGTCGAAAAACTAGCGCCTGTGCAAGTTAGTTGACACCAAAAGCTGTGAGAAGACTGTCACAGCAGTGAAATAGCCTGAATTACATGGTGTTGGCCCTCGACGATGCCTGGCGCCGCGCCCGAGTGCAGCATGGGCTCGTCACCCGCCACCAGGCCATTGCGGGCGGGATGACTGCCAACCAGGTGGATCGCCTCGTCGCCGCGTCGGCCTGGGAACGCATCCACCCCGGTGTCTATCGCCTGGCCGGCAGCCCGTTGTCGAGTGAGGGCAACATCCTGGCCGCATGCTTCGCCGCGGGCCCCGGCTCGGTGGCATCCCACCAGTCCGCCGCATGGATGTGGGGCCTCCTCGGAGGGCGGAGATCTGAGGCCGCGCCGGTCGTCACGGTGGGTCGGCCTACCCGGCGCCGGCCGTCGGGCGTCGTCGTCCACAGGGCTCGCGACCTGGACCCGGCCCGCACGGTGCGCTGGCGCGGCGTTCCATGTACCGATCCGCTCCGCACCCTGGTCGATCTGGCCGCCGTCTGTGGACGGCCGGGGCTGGACGACGCCATCGACTGTGCCCTGGCGGCTCGCCTGGTGACGGTGGAGGGATTGGCGGCCGAGCTCGAGCGGCTGGCCCGTCGGGGACGCCCGGGGGTGGGGGGGCTACGCCATGCATTGGCCAAGCGCGGGTACGTCGGGGGACCGGCGCCGAGCGTGTTGGAGAGTCGGATGATCCGGCTCTTGCATCGTCACGGCATCCGCATCGCCGGTCGAGAGGTAAAGGTGTTCGGTGGTCGCTACCGTTTGGACTTCGCGCTGTCGGACCACGTGGCCATCGAGGTCGACGGGCAGGGCTACCACTCGAACCCGGAGTCGACCCGAGGAGATGGTCGGCGGGGCAACGATCTGCTGCTGGCGCACCGCTATGTCTTGCACTACGTCTGGATGGACGTCCTTCACGACGAGGACCGGATCGTCCGAGAAGCCCGCCAGGCATTGGGCGCGTACGGTTGATCCTGTCGTCGGCGTCGTCCCAGGCCCGTGCCAGACTGGCTCGTGCTCGGGCGCGGGTCACCGTCGTTCCATCGAGGCCTTCGAGTCGCCGCCCTGGTGACGGTGACGGTCGCCGGAGGCTGCGGTGGCTCGCTCAGGACCGATCCGCCGGGCACGCCGGCGACCTCATCGCCGGCTCGCGTCACGCCGGCGATCTCGTCGCCGGCTCGCGTCACCCCGGCGACCTCGTCGCCGGCTCCTCCCACCGGGGCGTGCCACTCCCGAGGGAGCGGCCTGACTGCCGAGCCGGACGGGCGGTGCACGCCCGGTGCGACCAACCCGGCGGTGACGCAGGCGGACGTCGCCGCCACTATCTGCCGACAGGGCTGGACGGCCACTGTTCGCCCGCCGGAGTCGTACACGGAGCCGCTCAAGAGGGGCCAGCTGGCGGCCTACGGGGAGACCGGTTCGCCATCGGGTTACGAGGAGGATCATCTCGTCCCGTTGGAGCTGGGCGGCGCACCCGGTGACCCGGCCAACCTGTGGCCTGAGCCGGGCGGCTCACCGGATCTCAAGGACACGGTCGAGGGAGCGGCACGTCGCGCCGTCTGCGCCGGTCGGTTGGACCTGGCCGCGGCCCAGCGCCGCATGGCATCGGATTGGGTGTCGTTCGGGCGCCAACTGGGCGCAATCGATGGTTCGAGCCCGCCTCACCCCTCCCCGGACCGTCGATGAGCGCCAGCTCGGCCGCCCTGCTCATCCCGTGGCGACGTGCCAGTCGTGCGCCGCCGACAGCTCGGAGAGCCCGCCGCCCCGGCGGATCAGCCCGCCGCCCCGGCGGATCAGCTCGCCGCCCCGGCGGATCAGCTCGCCGCCCCGGCGGATCAGCGGTCCGGCCGTATGCTCGGTGGTCGTGATCGAACCGTTGATGCCGTCCGTCGGGTGGGGGGTCCTCCACCTCTTCTGCCAGATCCGAACCGACACCGACGCCGAGGCGGTAGTGGCCGCGGTCAAGGCCGGCCAGGACGCCGACCAGCAGGTCGTGCCCTTCTCCGTCTTCGGCCACAAGGCCGATCTCGGCTTCCTCGCCGTCGGCGCCGACTGGGTCCGTCTGCGGCAGCTCCAGGCCGGGCTCCACGCCGCGGGGCTGGCCGTCGTCGACTCGTACCTTTCCCTGACCGAGGTCAGCGAGTACGCCGCGGGCATGCCGGCCGAGCACCTCGACGCTCGGCTGCACCCGCAGTTGCCGCCCGATGGCAAGCGAGCCATCTGCTTCTACGGCATGTCCAAGCAGCGCGGGGATCGTCACAACTGGTATGCCCTGGACTACGACGAGCGCAAGCGGATGATGATGGACCACGGCAAGTCCGGCCGGCGCTTCCATGGGCGGGTCGTCCAGCTCATCACCGGGTCCACCGGGCTCGACGACTACGAGTGGGGTGTGACCCTCTTCGGTGTCCATCCCGACGATCTGAAGGACACCGTCTACACCATGCGGTTCGACGAGGCATCGACGTTGTACGCCGAGTTCGGGCCCTTCTACGCCGGCATCGTGGGCTCGATCGAGGATGTGGTCGCGCAGATCGGCCTGGCGTGATGGCGGCCGATCCCCGTCCCCAGGCAGCGCGTCGATGAGCGACACCGATCTGCTGTACTTGCGTGACGCCTACCTGCAGGCTGCCGACGCGGTCGTCACCGCGACCGACGAGGACGGCCGCCGGGTGGCGCTCGATCGCACTGTCTTCTACCCAACAGGGGGAGGCCAGGCGCACGACACGGGCACGCTCGGGGGTCTGGTGGTGACCGACGTGGGCAAGGACGGCGATGCGGTCTGGCACACGCTCGGGGGCGACGGCGCGGCCCCTCGGGTCGGCCAGATGGTGCACGGCGAGATCGACTGGGACCGCCGCCATGCGCTCATGCGCACCCACACCGCGCTCCACATCTTGTGCGGGGTGATCTGGAACGAGTGGGGCACAGCGGTCACCGGCGGGAACATGGATCCGCTGTCGGCGCGCATGGACTTCGAGTTCGATCCGTTGCCGGGCGGCTTCGGGTCCCGGGTGGAGGATCTGGTGAACGCCGAGATCGTGGCCGATCGACGGATCGAGGTTGCCTTTCTGCCCCGCTCCAACGCGGTGATGGACGAGGACCTCATCCGCACGAAGGTCTCGCGTATCCCCGAGTCCGTCCCTGAGATCCGCGTCGTCGACATCGTGGGCCTCGACCGCCAGGCGGACGGTGGCACCCACGTCCGCTCCACGGCGGAGGTGGGCCGGGTGCGGGTGGTCAAGACC
The DNA here is from genome assembly GCA_965276635.1 of Acidimicrobiales bacterium. Lineage (GTDB taxonomy): Bacteria > Actinomycetota > Acidimicrobiia > Acidimicrobiales > Palsa-688 > CBDIBC01. The sequence goes on from CBDIBC010000005.1 coordinate 1,930,438, forward strand.
GAGTCGAAGGGCAAGGGGAACAAGCGCATCCGCATCCAGGTCGTCGATGCCTGACCAGCACCAGCACCAGCACCAGCACCAGCACCAGCACCAGGACCAGGACCAGCACCAGCACCAGGGCCAGGGCCAGGGCCTGGATCGTCTGCGGGTCGAGCTGGCGGGGGTCCGACAGGTGGTCGTGGCCTTCAGCGGCGGCGTCGATTCCGGGCTGCTCGCTCGGGTGGCCCACGACACGCTCGGTGCCGATCAGGTGCTGGCGGTCACTGCCGTGTCGCCGTCGCTCGCCGCGGCCGAGCTGGACGACTGCCGGCGCCTGGCCGACGCCTGGGGCCTGCGTTGGACCACGGTGGAGACCGACGAGGCCACCAGGGCGCCCTACCTGGCCAATGGCGCCGACCGCTGCTACCACTGCAAGTCGGCGTTGATGGACTGCCTCGTGCCGCTCGCCCGAGCCGAGCGGGCCGTCGTCACCCTCGGCGTGAACGTCGACGACCTCGGCGACCACCGCCCCGGCCAGAGGGCGGCGCAGGAGGCGGGCGCCCGCTTCCCCCTGGTCGACGCCGGCTTCACCAAGGCTGACGTGCGCGCCGCAGCGCGAGCGCTCGGCCTTGACCTGTGGGACAAGCCCGCCGCCGCCTGCCTGGCGTCGCGGGTCCCCTACGGCACACCCGTCACCTTGGGCACCCTGAGCAGGGTGGCGGCTGCGGAGGCCGCCCTACGCGCCCTCGGCTACCGCCAGCTGCGGGTTCGTCACTACGGCGACCTGGCCCGCCTGGAGCTCGACGGCGACGACCTCGGGCGAGCGGTCGCTGACCGGGCCAGGGTCGTGGCCGCCGTGCGATCCGCCGGCTACGACTACGTGACCCTCGACCTCGAGGGCTTCCGCTCCGGCAACCTGAACGCCGCCCTCACCCGCAGCCAGCCGGCCTGATCACCGGCATGCGCAAGCTGCTGGCCCTGATCCTGGTCCTGGCCATCGTCGCCGGCCTGCTCAGCATCGTCGACGTGACCGCCCGCTCGGCCGCACAGGCCTCGGCCGCGCACCACATCGAGTCCGACGTGCCCGGCTCGGGCGCGACCGTCCACATCTCGTCGTTTCCCTTCCTCGGTCGGCTCGCCGTCTCCGGCACCATCCCCGAGACCACCGTCGACCTCACCAACGTGGCTGCCGGCCCGGTCGTCTTCGACCGGGTCCACCTCGCCATCCATGACCTCCAGGTCGGTCTCGGGCACCTCGCCCAGCGGCGGGTCACGCTCCGCGGCATCCGGTCCAGCGACGTGACGGCAATGATCAGCCAGGCGTCGCTGAACCGGCTCAGCCCAGTGCCCGTCACCATCGGCGCCGGAACGATCGGTGTGGCGGGCGTTGAGGTGGCTGCGCAGCTGACCGTCACCGGGAGCCGGCTCGTCATTGCCGCCGCCGGCTTCAGCCTCCCGATCGACGTGCCGAGCGTCGCTGCCCTCCCGTGCATCGGCGGAGCCACCCTGGTGCCGGGAGCGATCGACTTCTCCTGCCAGACCACGTCACTGCCCTCGGCGCTGGCCGGCGCCGTCATCTCCTTCTAGCTCCCTACCCGCCCATGGTCACGGGCTCGCTCCCTACCAGCTCATGGTGCCGGGCTCGCCCTTGAAGGGGCCGAGCACCCACGAGGTCACCCAGCCGCCGTAGAAGCCGCCAGGCTGGGCCTCGGCCTCCTCGTCGCCGACCGTGCAGCGGTCCATGGCCGCGCAGTACACGGCGACGTGATCGCGCAGCGCGACGAAGCCGGAGGTCGGGTCCGGGTACGACCAGGCCGCCGACCGGGCCACCCGGTCCCCGCCGTGCACGTCCCAGTAGCGGGCGGAGCCCTTCCACTCGCAGAAGCTGGTGCCGCCAACGGGCATCAGGGCGCCGGGGCCGAAGTCGCCAGGGGGAAGGTAGTAGGTCGGGGGGTGGCTGGTCTCCAGGACCCGATAGGCGGCGGTGGTATCAGCGACGGTGACGCCCCCGAGTACGACCTGGATGCGGCGAGGCTCGGGCTCGAGGCGGGGTGGGCGGGGGTAGTCCCACACCGACTCCTGGCCGGCGCCGGGCTCGATCGGTGACGGGCGAGGATGGCGGAAGATGCTCACGCCCGCCAGCATGGTCGCGATGACCGGTGATGCAGCAGCAGGTGATGCGGCAGCGAGCGACCCACCAGACGGCGGTTCGGCCACGCTGCAGGCGTACGGTCGACAGCTGGCCGATGCCATGGTCGGCGCCCTCCCGGCGTGGGTGCTGCGCTGCGTGACCGGCGTGATGGCTGCTGGCGGGGGTGTTATGACGGCGGACGTGGTCGCGGAGACGGAGGCGGCGGGGACGGAGGCGCAGCGACGGGTAGGGCACGGACTGCGGGCGTTGGTGGACCAGGACATCGACGAGCAACGGACCACGCCCCTGGCGCTGGTCCGGTCCCTGGCCGTGCCCTTGTCGACCGCCGTGCTCGAGCGCGCCGGCGTGGCGCCGGTGCTGCGTGACGACTTCGAGGTGCGCACGGCACCGGAAGACCACTACGACCTGCGGCCCCGATCGCTGGCGGACATCGATCCCGACCTGGTGGAGCTCGGGATCCAGTGGGGCGCGGCCAAGGCCTGGGTGCACCGCCACCGACACGCCGACTGACGTGCACCGCCACCGACACGCCGACCGACGCACGCCGACTGACGCACACCGGCCGACGCACGCCGGCCGACGCACGCCCGCCGACGCGCCCGATGCCGCCGACGGCTCGGGGGCCTACTTCTTCTTCTTGCGCCTGCGCTTCGGTGCGGGAGGCAGGCCGTGGAGACCGTCGGCCGTGTTGCTCATCCGCTCGGTCGGGGGCTGCGCCCAACCCGCGCCGGAGAGCGTTCGGTCCTCGAAGAACAGGCACTGCTCGGGGCAGGCAAAGGGATCATCGGTGTTGGCGCCGACCCGGCAACGTTCCATCACGTCGCCGGCCGGGGTGCTGCGACCCAGGTAGTGGCGACAATCGGTGCGCACGGCCATCTGTCGAGTGTGGCACGCGACGCGGACGGGCCCCAGTCACCGCCGCGCCTGTCCCCGGGCAGGTCGTTTCGGGCTGTCGTCGGGCTGGGCCACACCGCACCCGTAGGATCCACCCGACATGGGACAACGGTTGGTGGTCATCGGCGGCGATGCAGGGGGGATGGTGGCCGCGTCGGTCGCCCGCCGGCGGAGCCCCGACCTGGAGATCGTGGCCCTCGAACGCGGGCCGTGGACGAGCTACTCGGCCTGCGGCATTCCGTACCTGGTGGCCGGAACGGTGCCGACGGTGGACGACCTGGTGGCCCGCACCCCCGAAGCCTTCCGGGCGCAGCGGATCGACGTGCGGATCAACCACGAGGCCACCGCGATCGATCTCGACGCCGGGCAGGTGGAGGTGCACAACCAGGTGCACGATCGGACCTTCAAGCTGGGTTTCGACCTGTTGCACATCGCCACCGGGGCTGTGCCGAACCGGCCCGACATCCCGGGAATAGATGCCGACCACGTCCACGGAGTGCAGACCCTGGGTGACGCCACCCGGCTGCGCGACGCCTACGAACGGGATCGCCCCGACCACGTGGTGGTGATCGGCAGCGGGTACATCGGCTTGGAGCTGGCCGAGTCCTTCCTGACCCGGGGTGCGCGAGTGACCGTCGTGGACCAGGCAGCGGAGGTGATGGGTGCACTCGACCCGGACATGGGGGCATTGGTCACCCGGTCCCTGCGAGACCACGGCGTCACCGTTCGCCTCGGCGAGAAGCTGGTCGCGGTGGAAGGTGACTCGGTGGTGACGACCGGCGGCCCCGTCCGGGCCGACCTGGTGATCCTGGGCCTGGGGGTGCGCCCCGACAGCCGGCTGGCCGCGGCGGGCGGGATCGACACCGGCCCGGCTGGTGGGATCGTGGTCGACCGACGGCAACGAGCGTCGCGAGCCGGCCGCCACCTGGCCCATGTCTGGGCGGCCGGCGACTGCTGCCAGACGGTGAACGTAGTCTCCGGCCGTCCCGGCCAGCAGGCGCTGGGCACGGTGGCCAACAAGCAGGGGCTGGTGGCCGGTATCAACATCGCCGGTGGCTATGCCACGTTCCCCGGTGCGGCGGGCACGGCCGTCACCCGGCTGTGTGCCACCGAGATCGGACGGACGGGGCTGTCGGAGAAGGAGGCCACCGAAGCCGGGTTCGACTACGTGGTGGCCCGCGTCCAGGCCACCAACCTCAGCGGATATCTGCCGGGTGCCGTGGGGGTGACGGTGAAGCTGCTCGCCGAGAGGGGTCGCGGGCGGCTGCTCGGCGCACAGATCGTCGGTGGCCCCGGGTCGGCTAAGCGGGTGGACGCCGTGGCCGTGGCCGTCACCGCAGGCATGGAGGTCGAGGACCTGGTGATGGCCGACCTCGGCTACGCGCCGCCGTTCTCGTCCGTGTGGGACCCGGTGCAGGTCGCCGCCCGGCAGGCGATGGCGCAGCTGCGGGCCACGGCCGATGCATGGCCCGCCGGCCCGGCCGCCCGGTCGGGAAAGTAGCCTCGAACCCGATGACTGCGGAGCCGGTGCACGAGGCCGATCTGGTTCGCTGGAGCGAGGCCCTGGCCGGGATCGCCAGGACCGGGCTGGGGTTCACCGAGAGCCTCTACGAACGTGAGCGCTTCGAGGAGATCCTGAAGGTGGCGGCCGACATCCGCATGGCGGCCGGCGCCGACGGTCACCGGGAAGGCCCTCACGAGCTGGTCGACGGCTGGCTGTCGAGCGTCGGGACGGGCGTCGCCGGCTACGTGACGCCGAAGGTCGCAGTAGGTGCCGTGGTCGGCAACGACGCCGGCGAGATCCTCCTGATCCAGCGCGGCGACTCGGGTGTCTGGCTCTACCCGACGGGCTGGGCGGATATCGGCTACTCGCCGGCGGAGGTGGTGGTCAAAGAGGTGGAGGAGGAGACAGGCATCGCGGCCGAGCCTGTACGGGTCATCGCCGTCCTCGACGGGCTGCGTCTCGGGGCGCGGGGTCTGCCCTTCTACACCGTGGTGTTCCATTGCCGGGCAACGGGTGGGTCCCTGACACCGCACCCGCTCGAGACGCGCGACGTCGGCTGGTTTGCCGAGGACGCCCTACCCGAGCCGCTGGCCGGGGCGGCCCGCTGGAAGCAACTGGCCTTCGCAGCGATCCGCGACGAAGCGCTCGATGTCATGTTCGATCGACCACGTCAGCCCACCTGGCAGGGGGAGGGGGACCGCTGATCGCGCCCACCGAGGCCGTCCCCGCCCAGCCCGGCCTGCGTTGAGGTGGCGACGCTCGACGGAGAAGGACACGTCCAGGGACCGGCTCGACCAGGCCGGCCTGGATGCGGCATTGGCGGCGCGGGGACCGGCCGGCGAGGTGGCCAGGCGGTTGGATGCCGCCGGTCAGCAGCGCGCCACCGCTCTGCGCTCGCTGAGCGAGCTGACGTCGGTCGTGGCCCTGCAGTACCTGGAGCGCATCGCCAAGCCCACGCCGGCGTTGACGCTGGCGAACGGGGTGTCGTTGACCACCGGAGGGTATGCTGCCCATCTGGCCGTCGAGGCCGATCCGGCCGCCTTCGAGGTGGCCGATGTCCCGGTGCTCGCCACCCTGCCGCCCCTGCGGAACGGTCGGCCCCCTCAAGACCTCGTACTGCGGGTCGTGAAGGCGACCCGCCGATCATTTCCATCACTCTGCGCCGTCGCCCCGGAGGTCTGGGAGGGGCTGGTCGACGCGAGCACCCGGAGGGCTGACGACAGGACAGTTGCGGATGCCGAGCCGCTCGACCGGCCGGTCGTGGACGCCCTCCTCCGCTTCGGGTGGCTCCTCCGCCAGGTCGATCTCCATTACGGGCTGGAGCCCGAACGGGCCTCTCGCGAACACTGATCTGGTGAGAGCTACTCAGGCCCCGAGCTGTCGCAGGAGGTGATCGATGACCGAGACGGCGCCCTCCGTGCGTTCCCATTCGTCGCCGATGCTGGCGTGGTCGACCAGCCCGGAGGCGTCGGGGGCGATGCCGAGTGCCGCCGAGGTGGCCGTGGCGAGGGGCTGAGGCTCGATGTCGTCGCCGTGGGCGGCGAACGCCTCGAGGCCGTCCCACAACGCCGGCAGCGAGGCCGGCGGCTCGACGCCGGTGCCGAGGGCGAGGGCCACGGCCGAGAACACCTCGTAGGTCCCGAGCCCGGTGGGCCGCCGGTACCCGGCCACCGGGTGGAGTCGCCACTCGATCGTCGTGCCACCGGGGCCGTCGTCGCGCAGCCAGACCTGCGAACCGTTGACATAGGCGTCCACCGGTTCGCCGAAGTGGTCGTCGAGGGCCACGATGACGTCGGGCCGCACCCGCCACACGCAGCTGGCGAGCCGCCAGACGGCCATGCTCAGCGGTCGCCTCGGTGCTCCCGCAGGAACCGCTCGACCTCCTCGGCCAGGCGCCCGGCGTCGGGCGGCAAGACCCGCACGGCTTCTCGCTGCTCGATGTCGTCCGCCTCCTCCAGCTGCGCCACGTAGGCGGCGGCGTCCTCGTCGTCGGCGACGCGCTCGCTCACCTGGCGCTCGTACTCGTCAGCAGCCACCCGCAGCTCCAGCGGGTTCACGCGGGCGCCGACCAGGGCGGCGGAGCGTTCCACCAGGGCCAGTGCCGCTTTCGGTGAGGGTACCTGGTGGACGTAGTGCGGGACAGCCGCCCAGAAGCTGGCGGTCGACATCCCGGCTCGCTCGAAGGTGTCGTGGAGTACGCCGACGATCCCGGTGGGACCCTCGTAGGTGGACGTGTCGAGGCCCAGCCGGCCGGCCAGCTCCTGGTCGTCGGTGGTGCCCGAGACCTTCACGGGCCGGGTGTGGGGCACGTCGGCGAGCAGGGCGCCCAGGATGACGGCCATCTCCACCTCGCACTCCCGGGCGACGGAGAGGACGGCGTCGCAGAAGGTCCGCCATCGCAGCTGCGGCTCGACCCCTCGGACCAGGACCACATCGCGACCGGTGCCGGGGACCTCGGCGGCCAGGAACTCGGTCTCGGGCCATTCCAGCGCCCGGGTGGTGCCATCGACGATCTTGACCTGCGGGCGGGTCTCGGTGAAGTCGAAGAACTCCTCCGGGTCGATCCGGGCGAACGGCTCGGCGCCCCAGGTCTGGGCCAGATAGCCGACAGCCAGGGAGGCGGCGTCACCGGCGTCGTTCCATCCCTCGAACGCCACGACGAGGAGCGGATGCCGCAGCTGCGGATGCTGGTGCCAGTGGACCGAGTCCATGGATCGACGGTACCCGAAGCCAGTGACGAGACCTCGCCACCTGCTCGGATACAGGTCGCACCTGGCCCGTAGCCTGACAGACGTGGAGTTCTCGCCGGCGACGCAAGCATGGTTCGCGGCCGCGTTCCCGGCGCCGACCGCGGCCCAGAGCCAGGGTTGGGAGGCCATCGGCCGCGGCGACCACACGCTGATCCTGGCGCCGACGGGATCGGGGAAGACGCTGGCCGCGTTCCTGTGGGCGCTCGACCGCCTCCTCACCGCCCCGGCCACATCTACCGGCTGCCGGGTGCTCTACGTCAGCCCGCTGAAGGCGCTGACCTACGACGTGGAGCGGAACCTCCGGGCGCCGCTCGCCGGGATCGGCAGAGAGGCGGAGCGCCTGGGTCAGATGCTCCGGCCGGTGCGCGTCGGCACTCGGACGGGCGACACGCCTCCGGAGGACCGTCGGGCCATGGCCAAGCGGCCACCCGACATCCTCATCACCACACCGGAGTCCCTGTACCTCTTGTTGACGTCGAGAGCAGCGTCGGTGTTAGCGGGCGTGGAGCACGTGATCGTGGACGAGATCCACGCCATGGCGGCCACCAAGCGAGGTGCGCATCTGGCCCTCTCCCTGGAGCGCCTGGACCAGCTGCTGACGGCCCAGCCCGGCGGGCGGCCGGCGCAGCAGCGCATCGGCCTGTCCGCCACGCAGCGCCCCCTGGACGAGCTGGCCCGGTTCCTGGGCGGGCAGCAGGCCGCCGGTTCCGATGAGGCCAAGCCGGTGACCATCGTCGACGCCGGGGTGCGCAAGCCCCTCGAGCTGTCGATCGTGGTCCCGGTCGAGGACATGGGGGAGCTGGGTCGCCCGTTGTCCACCCCTGAGGACGACGAGGACCTGATCATGCGGGGCGCGGCGGCCGGCGATCCCGAGGTCCGAGCGTCGATCTGGCCGGCGGTCTATCCGCGCCTGTTGGCCCTGATCCGCGCCCACCGCTCGACGCTCATCTTCGTGAACTCCCGGCGCCTGGCCGAACGCCTGGCCGCCCGGCTCAACGAGCTCGACCAGGCGGAACGCGCCGACGGCGAGGACGTGTTCGACTACCCGTCGTCAGGGACCGGGTACCACGGTGCCGGAGCGCCGGCGGAGCTGGTCCGGGCCCACCACGGGTCCATCGCTCGCGAACAGCGGCTGGAGATCGAGGACGCGCTGAAGGCGGGTCGGTTGCCGGCCCTAGTGGCCACCTCCAGCTTGGAGCTGGGCATCGACATGGGCGCCATCGACCTGGTCATCCAGGTGGAGGCGCCGACGTCGGTGGCCTCGGGCCTCCAGCGCATCGGTCGCGCCGGCCACCAGGTCGGCTCGCCATCGCGAGGCTACGTGTTCCCCAAGTTCCGCCACGACCTGCTCGCCGCGGCGGTGGTGGCCGAACGAATGCATGCCGGGCTGGTGGAGCAGACCCGAGTCCCGCAGAACCCGCTCGATGTGCTCGCCCAGCAGATCGTGGCCATGGTGGCGGCGGCCGAGGGGCCGGTGGCGGTCGACGAGGTGGTCGAGGTGGTCGGCCGGGCCTACCCGTTCGTCGGCCTCACCCGCGACGCCCTCGACGGGGTGCTCGACATGCTGGCCGGTCGCTACCCGAGCGACGAGTTCGCCGAGCTGCGACCTCGCTTGGTGTGGGATCGCCTGGCCGGGAAGCTGACAGCGCGCCCTGGTGCCAAGATGCTGGCCGTCACCAGCGGCGGCACCATCCCCGACCGCGGGCTCTACGGCGTCTTCACGCCCGATGGTGGGCGGGTGGGCGAGCTCGACGAGGAAATGGTCTACGAGAGCCGGGTGGGCGAGACGTTCCTGCTCGGCGCCACGACCTGGCGGATCGAGGACATCACCAGGGACCGCGTGATCGTGACCCCGGCGCCGGGCGTCCCCGGGAAGATGCCCTTCTGGCACGGAGACGTGCTCGGCCGGCCCTTCGAGCTGGGCCAGGCCATCGGGGCCTTCACCCGGACGGTCGACAGCCTGACCGACGAGGACCTGGCGGCGCATCACGACCTCGACGAGCTCGCCGTGCGAAACCTGCGCGCCTACATCGCCGAGGAGCGCGAAGCCACCGGCGGGCTCTTGCCGACCGACCGCCAGATCGTGGTCGAACGTTTCCGCGACGAGCTCGGCGACTGGCGGGTGGCAGTGCTCTCACCCTTCGGCGCGCGCGTCCACGCGCCATGGGCCATGGCCATCGAGGGTCGCCTCCTCCAGCGCGACGGCGTGGAGGCACAGGCGGTGTGGAGCGACGACGGCATCATCGTCCGGCTGCCCGAGGCCGAGGAGGCGCCACCCACCGACGCCGTCATCATCGACCCCGAGGAGATCGAGGACCTGGTGGTGGCGGCCACGGGGAGCTCGGCCCTGTTCGCGTCGCGGTTCCGGGAGAACGCGGCTCGGAGCTTGTTGCTGCCCCGCCGCCGTCCCGGTCAGCGGACGCCGCTGTGGCAGTTGCGCCAGCGGGCCGCCGACCTCTTGGCCGTGGCGTCGAAGTACGGGTCGTTCCCGATCGTGCTGGAGACCTATCGGGAGTGCCTGCGCGACAGCTTCGACCTGCCGGCGCTGACCGGCCTGCTGCGCGACGTGGCGGCGCGCCGGGTGCGGGTGACGACCGTCGAGCTGGCGAGCCCGTCGCCGTTCGCCAGCAGCCTGGCCTTCGCCTATGTCGCCCAGTTCATGTACGAAGGGGATGCCCCCCTCGCCGAGCGTCGGGCCCAGGCGCTCACCCTCGACCGCCGCATGCTGGCTGAGCTTCTCGGCACCGACGAGCTGCGCGACCTGCTCGACGGCGACGTCCTCGACCAGCTCGAGGCCGAGCTGCAGGCACTCGACGAGCGTCGGCAGGCCGCCACCGTCGAGCAGGCGGCCGACCTCCTCCGGCGTCTTGGCGACCTCTCGGCCGACGAGCTGGTCGCCCGATGCGTCCCCGGCCTCGGGGCCGACGCGACCGTGACCCTGGTGAGCGACCGCCGGGCCCTCGCGGTCCGGGTCGCCGGCGCCGAGCGGCTGATCATCGCCGAGGACGCGGCCCGGTACCGAGACGGCCTCGGCGTGGTCCCCCCCGCGGGTGTGCCCGACGCCCTCCTCGCGCCCGCTCCCGACGGCCTCCTGCAGCTGGTCCGTCGGTGGGCTCGGGTGCACGGGCCCTTCAGCGCAGCGGAGCCGGCTGCCCGCTTCGGCGTCGCCCCGGACCGGATCGCCGAGGTCCTCGGGGTGCTGGCGGCGGGGGAGCGGCTGGAGAGAGGGGCGTTCCGCCCGGGGGGCTCCGGACGCGACGAGTGGTGCGACACCGAGGTCCTGCGGATCCTCCGCCAGCGGTCCCTGGCCGCCCTGCGCCGCGAGGTGGCGCCGGCCGAACCGTCGGCTCTGGCCCGGTTCCTCCCGGTGTGGCAGGGCGTGGCCCACGTCGGCGAGGAGCCGAGCGGTGGCGGCCTGGATCGCCTGTACGAGGTCGTCGGTCAGATCCAGGGCCATGCCATCCCCGCCAGCGTGCTGGAGCGTGACGTCCTGTCCGCCCGGGTGCGGGGTTACCAGCCGCGGATGCTCGACGAGCTGTTGGCGGCCGGCGACATCATGTGGGTCGGAGCAGGCAGCGCCGGCCGCGACGACGGGCGGGTGGTCCTGGCCCGGCGCCAGGACGCCGGCGTCGTCCTGCGGCGCCTCGGCTACGCCGGCGGGCTCCTGGCCGCCGCCCCGGCGACCGGGGCGGCTGCGCTCCCCCCCGGCGAGGTGGCGCTCCCCCGCGGCGAGGTGGCGCCCGGCTCCGGCGAGGTGGCGCCGGGCTCCGCGGAGGCCCGGTTGACTGAGCTGTCGGGGTTGGCGCCTGGCTCCGGCGAAGCATCCGGGGACCTGCACGACCACCTGCGGTGGGTCCTGGCCCGCCGCGGCGCGTGCTTCTTCCGGGAGCTGGGTCGCCCAGGGGCCACCGACCACGATGTGCTCGAAGCGCTCTGGGACCTGGTCTGGTCCGGCGAGGTCACGGGTGACGCCTGGGCGGCGGTCCGGGCCACCACGGCCAGCTCCGCCGCCGGCCGTCGGGCGGGTAGCAGCCGACCGGCAGGGAGCCGCCGTTCTCCCACCGGCCGGGGCCGCCCTCGGCCCGGGTCGCTCACCGCGCTGGGTCCGCCGCGAGGACAGGGCCGCTGGTCGCTGGTGACCCGGGAGCTCGAGGCTCTGGGAGCGCCGCCCTCCGCCACCGAGGCGGGGGTGGCCGTGGCCGGGCTGCTGCTCGAGCGGCACGGCGTCCTCACCCGGGAGGCCGTGCGCGGCGAGGCCGTACCTGGAGGCTTCGCCGGCATCTACCCCGTGCTGCGGGTGATGGAGGAGTCGGGCCGCATCCGGCGGGGCTACTTTGTCGCCGGCATGGGCGGCGCGCAGTTCGCTCTGCCCGGCGCCGTGGACCGGCTCCGTGCGGTTCGCGAGGCGGACGAGGCGGCCGCCGATCGCCATCCGCCCGTGCTGGTCCTGGCCGCCACGGACCCGGCCAACGCCTATGGCTTGTGCCTGCCGTGGCCGGTGCGGGGCCCGTCGCGGGTGGCCGGGGCCTACGTCGTGTCGGTCGGCGGAGAGCCGAGCCTCTACGTCGAGCGGGGCGGCAAGGGGCTGCTCGCCCTCCGGGATCTCGACGGTCGGTGGGAGGCCGCCGCCGTTCGGGCCCTGAGCCAGCTCGTGTCGTCGGGGCGGTGGAGCCGCCTGGCCCTGCAGCGCTACCCCGACGAGCTGGCGGAGCACTTGCGCCAGGCCGGGTTCACGCCCACCCCCAAGGGCCTCGTGCACTACGGGACGTAGAGGATCTCGGTGCCCGAGGGCGATACCATCTATCGGACCGCGGCCAGCCTGCGCCGGTGGCTGGCCGGACGCCAGGTCAGCGCCGCCCGCTCGTCGATGCCCGCGCTGCGAGCCGATCGCTTGGTCGGGCGGCAGGTGGAGGGTGTCGACGCCCAGGGCAAGCATCTCCTCATGCGGTTCTCCGGCGACCTGGTGCTCCACTCGCACATGCGGATGTCGGGGTCGTGGCACGTGTATCCGACCGGGGAGCGCTGGCGTCGTCCGGCCCGCCAGGCCCGGATCGTCATCGAGGCCGCCGATCGGCTGGCCGTCTGCTTCAACGCCCCGGTCCTGGAGCTGCTCGCCGCTCGCGAGACGGAGGCGCATCCCTCCTTGCGCCGATTGGGTCCCGACGTGCTCGTTCCTACCTCGCTCGACGGGGCCGACATCGGGGCCAGGGCCTGGCGCCGGGTCGACGCCTCACCGACCGTCGGCGAGGCGCTCCTCGACCAGCAGGTCATCGCCGGCGTGGGCAACATCTACCGATGCGAGTCGCTCTTCCTCTGCGGCGTCGACCCGTGGTTGCCGACCGCCATCGCCATCGGCGAGCCCTTCGACCGGTTGGTCGCCACCGCCTCGCGACTGATGACGGCCAACGTGACCGTCGGAAGCCCCGTCGCTCGTTCCTTCGACGGTGGCCCCGACCGGCCCTGGGTCTACGGGAGGTCCGGGCGACCCTGCCGGTCCTGCGGCACGCCAGTACGACGCGCCGTGCTGGGTCGCCAGGCCCGTTCGATCTATTGGTGCCCGGTGTGCCAGGCGCCCGAGACCGCCGGCCCGTCGCCGGCGACGGGCCGCCCGGCCGCCACGACGGCAGATCCGCAGCGTCCGGAGGGTCCGGAGGACGGCGTCGCAACCAGTGGCGTGGCCGGCGTGCGCCGGCTACCGTCCCGGAACCGTGCTGCACATCTCCCCGGCCACCGAGGCGACTGACGAACTGGTCGATGCCATCGCCACGCTGCTGCCGCAGCTGTCGCAAACGGCGCAGCCGCCGTCCAAGGCCGAGCTGGCGGAGATCGTCGCCTCCGGCTCCACCACGCTGTTGATCGCTCGTGACGGAGAGGGAGGCCGGATCGTAGGAACCCTGACGCTGGCGGCCTTTCGGATTCCCTCAGGCGTGCGGGCCTGGATCGAGGACGTCATCGTGGACGACACCGTGCGGGGCCAGGGCGCAGGGGAGGCACTGACGCGCGCCGCCCTGGACCGGGCTTCTGCCTCAGGCGCCCGCACCGTCGACCTCACGTCACGCCCCTCGCGAGCTGCCGCCAACCGGCTCTACCAACGGGTGGGATTCGTGACTCGCCAGACGAACCTCTACCGGTTCTCCTTCGAGCAGATCTGAGTAGCTGTGGGCGCGCCCGGGCGTCGCCCCGCCCCGGCGTCGCCCCGCCATCACGAGTCGGGGCCCAGCTCCTCTACCTCGAGAAGGGTGAACCCGTCGATGATCGAGCGCAGCACCTGGCGGGCGATGCGCGGGTCGAGCCCCTCCAGCGCGGCCGTGCGGCCGATGCGGTCGAGCATCTCGTCCTCGCGCCCACGGTCCACGACCCGCATGTGCTGGGCTCGCTTGTAGCGCATCACCTCTTCGACGAGGCGCGATCGCTCGGCGAGCAGGCGCACCAGGCTGCGATCGACGTCGTCGATGCGATCGCGGATGGCGGACAGGTCGAGGACCGGTTCGGAACCCATCGCTCGATGATGCCCGAGGTCCTCCGGGGCCGGCGAACCCGGACCGCCGGGTGCCCCCGGCTGGGTCGGGGCGCGACCGATCTGGTCGGCTGCCCACGCCGCCCACTCCGACTCGGTCGCCGCCAGCCGCCGGGCGGCCTCCAGGGCCAGGTCGGATCCGGTCCCGGGGGCACTGGCCAGAAGCCGGTGGAGAAGGCGGCCGCGGGCATCGGCCGACTGCTTCACCCGGCCGAGGAGGCGACGGGCGTCGACGTCGTCCACGTGTGGGAGGAAGTGGGCGCGCAGCAGCACGTCGTTGCGACGGACGCCTTCCAGGTCGGCCTCGAGCAGCCACCGGCGGAGCTCGGCGCTCCCGGCTGGCGACAGGCGGTAGGTGCGCCGGCGGCGTGCCCCCGCCGGGTCGGGCTCCACCAGTCCCAGGTCGGCCAGCCGGCTCAGCTCGGTGTACACCTGGCTCTGGGTCGCCGGCCAGATGGGGGCCAGGGTGGTGTCGAGTGCTCGGACCAGGTCGTAGCCGCTCCGGGGTGCTTCGGCGAGCAGACCGAGCAGGGCATGGCGCAGGCTCACCCCCCCAGCATGACCGCACGCCCCCGCCGCCTGGCCCGGCGGGTTGCCAGGTCGAACGGCCGGGGTTGCCCGGTCCCGGGCCCGGGCGGCAACGTGGGCCCATGTGGCCGTGGCAGCTGGCGGCGATCACCGCGGCTGTCCTGGCTGGCGTCGGGTGGGTCCTCCGGCGCGGCCCAGGTGCGGCCCCCCGCCTGGCGCCCTACCTGACCCAGGCTGCGGTCGTCCTCTGCCTCTACGCTGTCTGGCAGATCGCCCTCGACGCGCTCGTCGTCCACTCGGCCGGAGCCATCCGCCGGGCCACCGACATCTACCACTGGGAGCGGGACCTGCATCTGCCCTCGGAGGTCAGCATCCAACGAGCCGCGCTCCACCACCCGACCGTCGTTCGTTGGGCGAACCGGTACTACGCGGACGCGGACTTCCCGGCGCTGTGCCTCTGCCTGCTCTGGTTGTTCGCCCGCCACCGTGACCGCTACCCGAGCGTCCGGCGGACCCTCGTCGTCTCCACCGCGATCTGCACGTTCATCCAGGCCATCCCCGTGGCCCCGCCCCGGTTCGTGCCCCAGCTCGGCTTCATCGACATGGGCCTGCGCTTCGGGCAGTCGGTGTACGGCCCGAGCCGCACCGATCCCAGCGTCCTCACGACCATGCCGTCGGTGCACGTGGCCTGGGCGGCCCTGGTGGCGGTCGCCGTCTGCGCCTCGAGCACCAGTCGCTGGCGGTGGGCCTTCGTCGCCCACCCCGTGCTCACCGTGTACGTGGTGGTGGTGACCGGGAACCACTTCTGGGCCGACTGCATCGTCGCCCTCGCCATCCTGACCGCCACCCTGCTCGGGCAGTGGGCGTGGCGGCGGGGCGGCTCCGACCACCATCCGGCCGAGGCCACCCGAGGCGCGGACCAAACGTTGGCGCGTTGGCCCAGGCACGTGTCTGGGCCAACGCGCCAACGATGGAGGCGGCCAAACGCGGCCGGGTTGCGCCGTCACGTGTTGGCGGCGGCCACCCGGGTGGCGTGGTCCCGCAACGCCTCTCGCAGCTCGGGTGGGTCCACGACGGCGCAGGGCACCGAGACACCGGCCAGATAGCGCACCATGCGTTCGACCGACTGGCTACCGATCGCCACCATCGACGCCTCGCTGCCGCCAGCCCCCCTTCGGCCAGCCCCCCTGCCGCCAGGCCCCGTGCCGAGAGGAGCAGCATCTTCCACGACGCCCATGGCCGCGGGGAACAGGCGTGCCGCCTCCTCGACGCCCACGGGCACGCGGATGCGCGCCTCGAAGGCGTAGGTCCGGACCTTCAGGCCCCGTCGCACCAGGGCGACGGCGTCGGGCGGATCGTCGAGCGTGAACGGTGTGCCGAGCGCCTCCGGCGACGACAGCCGGTCGACGCGGAAGGTCCGCCAGTCCTGGCGGTCCACGTCGCGGGCGACGAGGTACCAACGGGCCCCGACGCGGACCAGCCGGTACGGCTCCACCAAGCGGTCGCTGCTCCGGCCGGTGCGGTCGCCGTAGGCGAAACGCACCCGTTCGCGGCGGGAACACGCCTGGCCCAGCGTCACCAGGACCTGCGACGGCACCCGCTCGCCGGCTGGCCCGTCCATGTGGGCCGTGGCCTCGTGCAGGGCGCGCACCCGGGCCGCCAGGTGCTGAGGGAGGAGCTGGTCGAGGCGAGCCAGCACCGAGACGGCAGCCTCCTCCAGCCCGGTGACGCTCCCGTCGGTGGCCACGCGCAGGCCGAGCGCCACGGCCATGGCCTCCTCGTCGCCGAGGAGGAGCGGCGGCAGCCGCCCGCCCCGCCCGAGCTGGTACCCGCCGCTGACGCCGGGTGCCGCCTCGACCGGGTAGCCCAGCTCGCGCAAGCGGTCGATGTCGCGGCGCACGGTTCGGTCGGTGACGGCCAACCGGTCGGCCAGCTCCCGGCCGGACCACATCGGTCGGTTCTGCAGGAGCGACAGCAGCGCGAGCATCCGCCCCGGCGTGTCGCTCACGACGGAAGCGGCCGACGAGCAGCGACGGAGGGCATGAGGAAGGATACTTCCCCATTGCGGACAGAAACTGTCCGCAGCGCCTCATACCGTGCCGTGCATGACCAACCGTAACGTGACCAACCGCACCGTGACCGACCGCAACACGGCCGGCCGCAACGAGGTGGCGATGCCCGTGTCCGACCCCGATGGCGCCCTGGTCAGCACCGACCCACCTGCCGATCCCCGCCGCTGGCGGGCGCTCGGGGTGCTGGCCCTGATGCAGTTCATGCTGGTCCTCGACATCACCGTGGTGAACGTGGCCCTTCCCCACATCCGCGCCGACCTCGGCTTCTCGCGCGCCGGACTGGCCTGGGTGGTCGACGCCTACGTGCTCATGGCCGGCGGGTTGCTGCTCCTCGGTGGGCGCCTGGCGGACCTGTTGGGCCGACGACGCATGTTCCTCGTCGGCGTCACCCTCTTCGCGGTGGCATCCGCCCTCAGCGGAGCGGCGCTGGTGCCGGGGATGCTGGTGGCCAGCCGGTTCGCCCAGGGCGCGGCCGAGGCGCTGGCCGCGCCCGCTGCGTTCGGACTGGTCGCCCTGCTGTTCCCCGACGCCAAGGAGCGAGCCAAGGCCATCGGCATGTTCGGCGGCGTCGCCGGCCTGGGCGGGACGCTCGGTCCGGTGATCTCCGGGCTCATCCTCCAGGGCCTCAGCTGGCGGTGGATCTTCTTCATCAACATCCCTGTCGCCGTCGTGGCCATCGTGGCCGTCACCCGACTGGTCGACGAGAGCCGGGCGGCGTCGACGACGAGGGCCAGGCCCGACGTGGCCGGAGCGGTGCTCGCCACCGCCGGCTTGATCTCCTTGGTCTACGGCCTGATCCAGGCGGCGACCCGAGCGTGGGGATCGCCCGTGGTCGTGGGCCCGATCGTGGCCGGTGCGCTGGTGCTCGTCGGCTTCGTGGTGCGTGAGCACCTGGCCGCCAACCCGCTCGTGCCCCTCCGCTTCTTTGCCAACCGCACCCGGGTCACCGCCAACGTGGTCACCCTGTGCTTCTCCAGCGTGTTCTTCACCCTCTTCTTCCTGCTGACGCTGTACCTCGAGGGGGTGCAGCACTACTCGGCGCTCCGTACCGGCCTGGCCTACCTGCCGTTCGGGATCGCCATCAGCGCCGGCATCGGGGTCGCGGCGCAGCTGGTCACCCGGGTCGGGGTGAAGGCGCTCCTCGGCGTCGGCTTCGTCCTGGGTGCCGTCGGCGTGCTGTCGCTCACCCGCATCGGCGTGCACGGCTCCTATGTCGGGCAGGTGCTCCCCGGCCTGGTCCTGATGGCGTTCGGCTCCGGCCTGTGCTTCTCGGGCTTCTCGAACGCCTCGGTCCACGGGGTGTCGACCGAGGATGCCAGCCTGGCGTCGGGCGTGCAGAACGCCGTCCAACAGGTCGGTGGTGCCATCGGCCTGGCCGTGCTGGCCACCATCGCCCTGCGCCACGCCACCGCCGCCGTCCACCAGGGTGTCACGTCGTCGGCGGCGTCGACCGCCGGCTACGTCCTGGCCTTCCGGATCGGCGCGGTGGTCATGCTCGTCGGCGCGGTTGCCGTCTGGGCCCTCTTCGAGCGGGTGAGGACCACCACCGTCGACGGCGCGCTCGCGAACGGCCGGCCGGCGCCGGCCAGCGCCTGAGACGGCCAGCGCTTGCGGGCGGCCGTGCCGGGCCCCGTGTGCGGACCTGCTGATCGGCACCGCCGGACCTGGCGGTAGCATGCAGCCTGTCCCAACCGTCTCCGTCCCGTAGGGGGAGCAGTGGCTGATTCCATCACCGTGACCGACAACCGTTCGGGCGAGGTCGTGGAGATCCCGATCGTCGACGGCGGCGTGTCTGCGGACGAGTTCCGCAAGCTGCTCCCCGGCGTCTGGTTCTCCGACCCGGCCTTCCTCACGACGGCCGTGGCGTCCAGCTCCATCACCTTCCTCGACGGCGATGCGGGCGTCCTGCGCTACCGGGGCTATCCGATCGACCAGCTGGCCGAGCACTCCAGCTACCTGGAGGTGGCGTACCTGCTGCTCCACGGGGAGCTGCCCACCGACGGCGAGCTGCAGGCGTGGACCAGCGACATCCGCCACCACACCTACATCCACGAGAACTTCAGGAAGCGGTTCCTCGACGGCTTCCACTACGACGCCCATCCCATGGGAATGCTCGTGTCCGGGCTGGCCGCGCTGTCGACGTTCTACCCGGAGGCCAAGCAGGTCACCGATCCCGCCGTGCGCCAGGCGCAGATCGTACGGGCCATCGCCAAGACCCCGACGCTGGCGGCAGCCGCGCATCGCTTCAGCCTGGGAATGCCGTTCGTCTACCCGGACAACTCGCTGACCTTCACCGAGAACTTCCTGTCGATGATGTGGAAGATCGCCGAGCCCCGCTACGAGCCCGACCCCGCCTTGGCCCGGGCGCTTGACGTGCTGTTCATCCTGCACGCCGACCACGAGCAGAACTGCGGCACGCTGGCCATGCGCACCATCGGGTCGTCGCATGCCGATCCGTACTCGGCGGCGTCAGGCGCGGCGGCCGCCCTCTATGGCCCGCGCCACGGCGGGGCCAACGAAGCCGTGCTGCGCATGCTCACCGAGATCGGCTCCATCGAGCACGTGGATGCCTTCATCGCCGACGTCAAGGCCGGCAAGGGCAAGCTGCAGGGCTTCGGGCACCGCGTCTACAAGAACTACGACCCTCGGGCCACCATCATCAAGAACACGGCCGAGCAGGTGTTCGCGGTGACCGGCAAGAACCCGTTGCTCGACATCGCCCTCAAGCTGGAGGAGGCGGCCCTCTCCGACGATTACTTCGTCTCACGCAAGCTGTACCCGAACGTCGACTTCTACTCCGGCCTCATCTACCAGGCCATGGGCTTCCCGACAGAGATGTTCACGGTTCTCTTCGCCATCCCCCGGGTTGCCGGTTGGCTGGCCCACTGGCAGGAGATGCTGGAGCAGGACTCCAAGATCTACCGCCCCCGCCAGATCTACACCGGCCCCGAGGAGCGGAACTACCAGCCCATCGCCCAGCGCAGCTGAGCCGGGCAAACAGGACGGGTGGGCGCCACGCCTCCCGGCTGCACCCTCGGGCGGTGGCCTGCTCCGCTCAGGCCTTGGTTCGTCGGTGCGGTCGCAACAGGCCCTCCTGCACGACCGAGACGGCGAGCCCGCCGTCACGGGTGAAGATGGTGCCGGTGGCCAGGCCCCGGCCGCCGGCGGCCGTCGGGCTGTACTGCTCGTAGAACAACCAGTCGTCGGCCCGGAACGGCCGATGGAACCACATGGCGTGGTCCAGGCTGACCTGGGTGCCGCCGTCGTCCCAGATGAGCCCATGGGGCAGCATGACGGTGTCGAGGAGCGTCAGGTCGCTGGCGTAGGCCAGCACACAGGCGTGCAGCAGCGGATCGTCGGGCAGCTTGCCGTCGGCGCGCAGCCACAGCGCATGCTGCGGGCTGCGGACGGGGGTCTCGCGCACCGTACGGACCGGGTCGCCGACGTATCGAGTGTCGAGGGCGCGGGGGAGGTCCCACCAGTCGCCGATCTGCGCCCGGTAGGGCTCCATCCGATCCGCCCAGGTCGGCAGCGTCTCGGGGTCGGGCACCGTCGGCATGGGCCGCTGGTGGGCCACGCCGTCCTCGTGGTCGTGGAACGACGCCGAGAGGTGGAAGATGGCTTCGCCGCGCTGGACGGCGGCCACCCGGCGGGTGGTGAAGGACCGCCCGTCGCGGATGCGGTCCACCTGGTAGACGATGGGCAGGGCCGCATCACCCGGCCGGAGGAAATAAGCATGCAGCGAGTGCACGTGACGGCCCGGCATGTCCACCGTGCGCCCGGCGGCCACCAGCGCCTGGCCGGCCACCTGACCGCCGAAGACGCGGAGCCCGGAGCTGGCGGCGCTGGCCCCCCGGTAGATGTCGACCTCCACCGCTTCCAGATCCAGCAGCCCGATCAACTGGTCCAGTGCTTCGGTCACCTCGACATCATGGCCCATGTCGGGGCCGCGCCCGGCGGAGATGGTTAGACAAGGTAAGGTTACCCAATGGCAATGACCTCGCCCGGCGTGGTCGATCGCCTTCGCACGCCGGAAGGCCGCAAGCTGTTTCGCTACTCGATGGCGTCAGTTGTGTCGGTGATCGTCAGTGTGATCTGTCTCGTCTTCTTCGACGGGGTGCTCGGGTGGCGGGCGTGGATCTCCAGCACGGTGGCCACGGCGATCGCCACCGTCCCCTCCTACGAGCTGAACCGCAAGTGGGCCTGGGGCAAGAGCGGGCGGGGGCACCTCTGGCGCGAGGTTCTCCCGTTCTGGGTGCTGGCGTTCATCGGTTGGGGGTTCTCCACCTACTGCGTCCACCTGATGGAGACGATCGCCGTCCACCACCACCTCCACCACGTGGTCAAGACCGGGTCGGTCGCGGTGGTCTACGTGGCTGCGTTCGGGGTGCTGTGGGTAGCCAAGTTCCTGATCTTCAACAAGATCCTCTTCGCCCACCACGCCGAGGACCTGCCCGAGGCGCTCGACGGGCGCACCGGCCTGCCCAGCTGATCCCGCCGTGGGCGTACCGGCCGGCGCGAGGATGGCACCGGCCGATCTCGGACGGGCCCGCGCCGCCAAGGGCTTCATGCCAGACGACGAGGGCCTCGCCCTCCACGCCGCGGGGGTGGCCGCCGCGTCCGCTCGCCTCGGTCCGCTGCTCGAGGTGGGGACCTACTGCGGGAAGTCGGCGCTCTACCTGGGCCCGGCGGCGCGCCACGGCGAGACGGTGCTCTACACCGTCGATCACCATCGTGGCTCGGAGGAGAACCAGGCCGGCTGGGAGCACCACGATCCCACGCTGGTCGATCCAGCCACCGGACGGATGGACACGCTGCCGGTGGCGCGCCGAACCGTGGCCGATGGGGGCCTGGAGGACCATGTGGTTCTGGTCGTGGGCCCGTCGACGGCCGTGGCCGCCGCCTGGACGACCCCCCTGGCGCTGCTGTTCATCGACGGGGGCCACGCCGACGACGTGGCCTGGGCCGACTACCACGCCTGGACGCCGAAGGTGGCGCCCGGCGGCTTCCTGGCCATCCACGACGTGTTCCCCGACCCCGCCGACGGCGGGCGTCCCCCCTACGAGCTGTACCAGCGTGCCGTGGCCTCCGGGCAGTTCGCCGACGACGCCGCGGTCGGCAGCCTGCGGGTCCTGCGCCGGGTCACCTAGCCAACCGGTCACCGGGCCAACCGGTCACCGGGCCAACCGGTCACCGGGCCAACCGGTCACCGGGCCAACCGGTCACCGGGCCAACCGGTCACCGGGCCAGCCGGTCACCGGGCCAGCCGGTCACCGGGCCAGCCGGGGGATCAGGGCTGGGGTCGGAGGGATCGGCTGCGGCCGCCACCGGCCAGGCGGGCCGCCACCGCGTCGGCCAGGGCGTCGATGCTAGCGGGATCGAGCTCGGACCCGCCCCGTGGCCGCACCGGCATCCGCCGTCGCAGGACGTCCAGCTGGCCGGACACCTGGTCCAGCCGCTCGGTCACCGCGCCATCCTGCCCGTGCTCACTGGCCCGCTCGAGATGGTCCTCGATGCGACCGAGCGCATCCTCCATGTTGGCGGCGGGGGCCCCGGCCGCCAACGCGTCGAGGATCTCACCCAGCTGCCCCTCCACCTCATCGCGGTGTGGCACCTGCCGGCCCAGCTGGTCGAGCGCCCCTCGCAGCTCGTCGAGCGCCGGGCTGACATCGACGGTCGCGAGTGATTCGGCCTGGACCTCGGCCAGCTCCTCGATGCGGGCCAGGGCCTCCTCGACCGAGGTCAGGTCGGTGTCCCCGGTGACGGCCGCCACCCGGGCCTGGACCTCGGCGAGCTCCGCGTGCAGGCCGTCGACCCGGTCGTGGAGGCGGCGGGTGGCCGCTTCCAACCTGGCGATGGCCTCGAGGACGGGCGTCAGGCCGGCGGACACGTCCTGCTGCTGGTGCAGGTCGTCGAGCGACGCCAGCAGGGGGGTCAAGTCAGGGGCGTCGGGCTCGGCCTCGGCCATGGCCTCGACCAGCTCCTCGATCCGCGCTAGAGCGTCCCAGGTCCGCTCGTCCTGCGAGCCCTGATCGCTCTTGCGATCTGTGTCCCCAGCGTCCACTCTGGCGAACGCTAGCTCCGCGGCGCCCACAGAGCGAGCCGCAGGCGCAGCAGGCCGAGCAGGGAGCGAGGGATGCGGCGCAGGATCGAGGTCCGGGGCGGCCGGTGGTCGATCACCCGCACCGGCACCTCGGCGACCACCAGGCCGGCCCGGTCGGTGCGCAGGACCAGCTCGGTGTCGAAGATGTCGCCGCCGAAGCCGCACGCCTCCACGAGCGGCGCGACCCGTTCCCGGCGGAGCAGCTTCAGGCCGTGGGTGTCGCTGACATGCAGGTCGAAGCCGAATCGCAGCACCAGGCTGAAGATCGCGGTGACGGCCCGGCGCCCCGGCGATCGGCGATCGTCGGCACCGGCCCCCCGCTTGGTGCCCACCACGATGGCGGCATCGCGCTCCTCCACGATGCGCCGGGCGGCGGCGACGAAGCCCAGGTCCACGAAGTCCACGTCGAAGTTCACCACCAGGTCACCCGAGGCGGCGAGGAAGCCGGCGCGCAGGGCCAGGCCGTAGTCGGCGCCGGCCAGGCGGACCGACGCCACCTCGGGGTGGCGGTCGGCCAGCGCCGCGGCCACGGCACCGGTGCCGTCGGCGGAGCCGTTCTCCACCACGATGATCTCGAAGGGCTCGCCGCCGGCCCGCAGGCCGGAGAGGACCTCGTCCACGGCCGCGACGAGGTAGCCCTCCTCGTTGTGGGCGGGCATGACGACGGAGATGACCGGGTGGGCGGCGGTCACCGGGTGGTCGGGTCCCCGTCTCCGTCCACCGGGGTCAACCTAGCCGGGCCGGATCGCGAGCTTGACCGCCAGCCGCCGGAGAGACACTCTTTGTGGCTCATGGCCACGGACTCGCTGCGGGTAGCCCTGCTCGTCTACCGGGGGAACCCCCACTCCGGTGGCCAGGGCGTCTACACCCGCTACCTGGCCCGGGAGCTGGTCGCGCTGGGCCACCGGGTGACCGTGTTCGCCGGCCAACCCTGGCCGGTCCTCGACGACGGCGTGGCGTTCGTCCCGGTCCCCAGCCTGGATCTCTACCGCCAGCCCGACCCGTTCCGGATCCCGGCCCTGCGCGAATACCGCTCCGCCGTCGACGTCGCCGAGTTCGGGCTGATGTGCACCGCTGGGTTCCCCGAGCCGCGCACGTTCGGCTGGCGGGTGCGCAAGGCGTTGGCTGCCCGGGCCGGCCAGTTCGACGTGGTCCACGACAACCAGACGTTCGGGACCGGGATGCTCGGCATCATGGCGGACGGCTGGCCACTGATCGGCACCTGTCACCATCCGATCACGGTGGACCGCACCCTGGACCTGGCTCACGCCGCCGGCATCCGCCGCCAGATCACCATGCGGCGCTGGTACGGGTTCGTGGCCATGCAGAAGCGTGTCGCCCGCCGCATCCCCCGGGTCATGACGGTCTCGGCCTCGTCCAAGCGCGACATCGTCGCCCAGATGGGCCTGCGGGTCGAACAGCTCGAGGTTGTCCCCATCGGCGCCGACCACAACCGGTTCCGCCCCCTGCCCGGCGTGGCCAGGGTCCGCGGTCGGATCATGACGACGGCCAGCGCCGACGTGCCCATGAAGGGACTCGTCCCGCTGCTGGAAGGCTTGGCCAAGCTCCGGACCGAGCGGCCCGACAGCCACCTGGTGGTGGTCGGGAAGCTCGGCGCGGACAGCCGGGTGGCTGCCACCATCGACCGGCTCGGTGTGACGAGCAAAGTCACCTTCACGTCGGGGATCACCGACGAGCGCATGGTCGAGTTGTACGCGGAGGCCGAGGTGGCGGTGGTGCCGTCGCTGTACGAGGGCTTCTCGCTCCCGGCCGTGGAGGCCATGGCGTGCGGCGTGCCCCTGGTCGCCACCACCGGGGGGGCCATTCCCGAGGTGGTCGGTGTCGACGGGGAGACCGGCCTGCTGGTGGCTCCCGGTGACCCGGGGGCGCTGGCCCTGGCCATGGGCCGGGTGCTCGGTGACCCGGCTCTGGCCGCCCGGTTGGCGGCCGGTGGCCGCCAACGGGTCCTGGAGCGGTTCACCTGGCAGGACTGCGCCGCAGCCACTGCCGAGCACTATCGCTGGGCGATCGACCAGAAGCGGGCGACGGCCGGCGCCCCGTGCTGACCGTCCGCTACCAGACCCTCGGCGTCGAGGCCGGCGACCGCCTCCTGGACCTGGGTGCAGGTGGTGGCCGCCACGCGTTCGAGGCCATGCGCCGGGGGGCGATCGTCACCGCGGTCGACGCCGACGGTGGAGAGGTCAAGGACGCGGCGGCGATGATGCGGGCCATAGTCGGCGACGGCGCCCAGGCCGGCGATGCCCAGACGGTGGCCACCGGTGGGTCGGGCGCCGGCGCCGTCGGCGACGCCCTGCAGCTCCCGTTCGCCGACGACACCTTCGACCGGATCATCGCCGCCGAGGTGCTCGAGCACATTCCCGAGGACCGCCGAGCCATGGCGGAGCTGGCCCGGGTGTTGCGCCCGGGGGGGACGATGGCCGTCACCGTCCCGCGCTGGTTCCCCGAGCTGATCACCTGGGCCATCTCCGACGAGTACCACAGCAATCCCGGCGGCCACATCCGCATCTACCGACGCTCCACTCTGATCGAGCGGCTGGAGGACGTCGGCCTGTCCGTCTATGGCCATCACCATGCCCACGCCCTGCACAGCCCCTACTGGTGGCTCAAGGCGGCGGTCGGCGTGCACGACGACGACCATCGCATGGTGCGCGCCTATCACCGGTTCCTCGTGTGGGACATCACCGCCCACCCGCCGCTCACGCGCCTATCCGAGCGGGCCCTCAACCCGGTGCTCGGCAAGAGCGTGGTCGTCTACACCAGGAAGCCGGCATGAGCGCCGGGGCGCGGTGGTGGCTGACCGAGCCGGAGCGCAACGCCACCGCCTCGTGGATCGCATCGGTGCAGCTGCCGAGTGGGATGATCCCCTGGTTCCCCGGTGGCCACGCCGACCCGTGGAACCACACGGAGGCGGCCATGGCCCTCGCCCTCACCGGTCGGGTCGCCGAGGCTGAGGCGGCCTACCAGTGGCTGGTCGACACCCAGCACCCCGACGGCGGATGGTGTCTCTACTACCTGGCCGAAGGGGTGGAGGAGCCCCGCCGCGACCCGAACGTGTGCGCCTATGTGGCCACCGGTGTCTGGTGGCAGTACCTCACTTCGGGTGACCGTCGGTTCCTGCAGCGGATGTGGCGTGCGGTGGACGCCGCCATCAGCTTCGTCCTGCGCCTGCAGGAGCCGGGCGGGGAGGTGGTGTGGTCGCTCGACGTCGACGGCCGTCGCGGTGGGTTCGCCCTGCTCACCGGGAACTCGTCCATGCACCACAGCCTGCGGTGCGCGGTGGCGATCGCCGAGGTGCTCGGTCACGAGCGCCCCGACTGGGAGCTGGCCGCCGGGCGGATAGCGGATGCCGTCGCCCACCGTCCGGGGGCCTTCGCACCCAAGGACCGCTGGGCCATGGACTGGTACTACCCGGTGCTCAGCGGGGCCCTGTCGGTGGAGGTGGCGCGCGAGCGGCTGGTCGAGCGGTGGGACGCGTTCGTCATGGACGGCGTCGGGGTTCGCTGCGTGGTGGACCACCCCTGGGTCACCGCCGCCGAGACGGCTGAGTGCGTCATGGCCCTCGACGCCGTCGGCATGGTCGAGCGCAGCCGCCGCCTCTTCGCCTGGACCCACCATCTCCGCGACGCCGACGGTGCCTACTGGACCGGTTGTGTCCATCCCCAGTGCGTCCGCTACCCCGGCGGGGAGCGGTCCACGTACACGTCGGCCGCGGTGCTGCTGGCTGATCACGTGCTGGTCGGGCGGGGACCGGCAGCCGGGCTGTTCCGTGGTGAGTCCCTCCCGCCGACCATCGACCTCGGCGACAGGGAGCCCGTCCGCAAGAGCTGAGACCTACGGGCTGGCCGGTTCGAGGGCAGCAACGACCTGGCGGGCAGCTCGCCGGCCGGTGCCGACGCAAGCCGGGATGCCGGCACCCCGGTAGCTGGACCCGGCCAGGGTGATGCTCGGGGCCACCGCAGCCAGGTGGCGCTCGAACCCGTCGACGCGCTGCAGGTGCCCCACCCGGTACAGCGGGAAGGACTCGGGCCAACGGCTGACGCGGAAGGCATCTGGCCCGGCGGTGGTGCCGGTCGCCCGGGCCAGCTCGCCGGCCAGGCGTTCGACCAGGACGGCATCGTCGACTTCGCCGGCCCGGCGGTCGCCGTGGCGGCCGGCCGACACCCGTACCACCGTGGTGCCTGGTGTCGCCCAGCGCGACCACTTGCTCGATCCGAACGAGCAGGCCGTCATGAGCGTCCCCTCACCGGGGGGGACCAGGATGCCGTTGATGCCCGGTGGTGCCGGCAGGTCGGACGCCTGGTACGAGAGCGTCGTGAGCACCACCGACGTGAGCGACAGGTCCCCCAGGCCGCCGGGGGCATGGTCGCCGAGCAGCCGGGCTGCGATGGGTGCCGGCACGGCCAGGACGACACCGTCGAACCGCTCGGAGCCGTCGACGACGATCCCCCCGCCTGCGGCCGGGCGTGCCGACGAGACGGCGTGACGGTGGACCCCTACGCCGGCGCCGGCGAGCCGGTCGACCAACCGGTCGATCAGCGCGGCCAGGCCGGCGCGGGGGGCCAGGAAGAGCGGTCCGGTCCCGGCGCCCCCGGGCAGGACGCGCAGGCCGAGGAGCAGGCTGCGGCTGCGTCGGGCCACGGCCAGGATCTGGGGCGCCGTGGCCAGGGCGCTGAGGTCGGCTGTGCGCGCCGCGTGGATGCTGCCGACGAGGGGCTCGACGAGGCGAGCGGCCACCTCCGAGCCGAAGCGGCCGGCGACCAGGTCGTCGACGCTGAGATCGTCGGGGAGGTCCCGTCGCGGCAGCACCAGGTCCAGGGCGGCACGCAGCATCCCGACCGGGCTGAGCAGCCCGGACGTCGCGATGGGCCGGACGGCGCGGGGTACCCCGAGGGCCAGCCCTTCCGGCAGCGTCCGCAGCCGGCCGCCGGTCCACAGCAGGGTGCGTCCGGCCTCGGGCGCCACCAACTCCTCGGCCAGGCCTAGCTCGGCGCACAGGTCGACGGCGTCGGGCACCCGGGTGAGGAAGGCGTCGGGACCCTCGTCGACGGGGCGCCCGGCGAACTCGGAGGTCTGCAACGCGCCGCCGAGCCGTCCCGGCTCGAAGATCGACACCTCGGCCCTGGCGCGCAGCTCCCAGGCGGCGGCCAGCCCGGCGATGCCGCCGCCGATCACCGCGACTCTCATCTCGCGCCCGTCATCGGGGCGTCGTGGCATGCACCAGGTCCACCACCCGCTCCAGGACGGTCGGGTCCGTCTGGGGCATCACGCCGTGCCCGAGGTTGAACACGTGGCCGGGCAGTCCCGTTGCCGCGTCCAGGACCTGGCGAGTCGCCTGGGCCGCCGCCTCCCAGCCGGCGATGCACGCCACCGGGTCGAGGTTTCCCTGCAGCGCCAACCCCGGGCCGACCCGGGCCGCCGCCACCGGGAGGGGGACCCGCCAGTCGACGCCGACCACGTCGGCCCCGGCTTCGGCGAAGAGCGCCAGCAGCTCACCCGTGGTCACCCCGAAATGGATGCGGGGCACGTCGAGGTCGGCGATCCCGGCGAACACCTTGGCGCTGGCAGGCAGGGCGAAGCGCCGGTAGTCGTCCGGGCTGAGGGCCCCGGCCCAGCTGTCGAACAGCTGGATGGCGCCGGCCCCGGCGGTGATCTGCGCCCGCAGGCTGGCGATGGCCTGGTCGGCGAGCCGGTCGGCGAGCGCGAACCAGGTGGCCGGGTCGGTGTACATGAGGCTCTTGGTGCGGGCGTAGTCGCGTGACGGGCGCCCCTCGATCAGGTAGCTGGCGACCGTGAAGGGGGCGCCCGCGAAGCCGATCAGGGGCACGTCGAGCGCATCGACGAGGATCCGCACCGTCTCGGTCAACCACGGTGCGTCTTCCTCCACCACCAGGGGGCGGACCCGCGGCAGGTCCGCAGGACCGGCGAAGGGCTGCTCGGCCACCGGGCCGGTCCCGGCCACGATGTCGACGCCGAAGCCGGTGGCGGCGACCGGGACCATGATGTCGGAGAACAGGATGGCGGCGTCCACTCCGTAGCGGCGCACCGGCTGGAGCGTGACCTCGGCCGCCAGCTCGGGGCGACGGACGGCGTCGAGGATGCTCTCGGTCCCGCGGATGTCGCGGTACTCCGGTAGCGAGCGCCCGGCCTGGCGCATGAACCACACCGGCGTGTGGCTGGTGGGCTGGCAGCGGCAGGCGGCGAGGAACGCGCTGGGCTCAGCCACCGGCGACGCGGTCGTCGGAGTCGGTGCCGGCCCCGGCCGGCCCGAGCAGGCCGGCCATCCCACGCGCCACCTTCGTGGTGAGCGTCCAGGGCCAGACCAGGGTGGAGCGGGCCAGGTGCACACCGGCGGTCAACGGCCAGAGGCCGGTGCGCACCAGGCGCGTCGGCTGCCCGCCGAGCGCGGCGGCCAACTCGTCGGCATCGACCGCACCGGCGACCACGAACACGTCGTGGGCGCGGCCGTCCTCGTCATGCGAGGCATGGCACGCCTCCACGTTGGCGCCCCGATCCTCGAACCAGGCGGCGATGGCAGCCAGCAGACCCACGCGGTCGGGGGCGTGGACGGTGACGAGCACCCGGCCGTCGACCAGCGCGGCCGACAGGCTGGTGGCGTCGAGGAGGCGGCGCAGCGACGCGGTGGTGGCCACAGCCGATCGTACCGTTCGCTGCCGGAGAGCCTCGCCCGGGCGGCGGCTTGCAAATTCGGTCCTCACCACGCATTGTTGAGGTTTCCCTTTATGGCACATCCCGAGCTTTCGGCGGAGCAGGCCCATGTGGACCACGCCTACGAGCGACTGGAAGCCATGCGCGCGGCCGCGGCCGAGATGCTGGCGGAGGCGTTCGGCGAGCGAGGCGGGACGTTCCAGTCCTTCACCGAGCGCGACATCCGGGTGCGCACCAGCCTGAGCCGGCTCGAGCACCTCCAGATCGGGCGGGAGTCGCTGGTCTTCGGGCGCATCGACGCAGCCATCGACAACGCCCATCAGAACGGCGCAGAGCCGAGCGGGCCCACGGCAAGTGGCGTCGACGCCGGCACCGAGGCCTTCCACATCGGTCGCCTGGCCATCTCCGACGCCTCCCAGGACCCCCTGGTGGTCGACTGGCGGGCGCCGGTGGCCGAACCGTTCTACCGGGCGACGGGTGCCCACACCATGGGCCTGCGCCGGCGCCGGCACTTCCTCACCGAGGGCCGCGCCGTGGTCGACCTGGAGGACGAGCTGTTCGACTTCGACGGCTCCAACGACGGCACCAGCCTGGGCCTGTCGGGCTCGCAGGTGCTCCTGGCCGCACTGAGCCGCGGACGCAGCGGACGCATGCGAGACATCGTGGCGACCGTCCAGCGCGAGCAGGACGAGGTCATCCGCGGCCCGCTCGGCGGGGTCCTGGTGGTGCAGGGAGGTCCGGGGACGGGAAAGACGGCAGTGGCGCTGCACCGAGCGGCATACCTGCTGTACACGCACCGGTTCCCGCTCGAGAGCCAGGGGGTGCTCGTCGTCGGCCCGAACCCGACCTTCCTGCGCTACATCGAGCACGTCCTGCCGTCGCTCGGTGAGAGCGGTGTCGAGCTGTCGACCATCTCCGGGTTGTACGCCGACGCCCGCCCGACGGCGACCGAGCCGGAGCCGACCTCCCGGCTGAAGGGGGATGCCCGGATGGCGAGGCTCCTCGCTCGGGCCGTCGGCGATCGTCAACGCCCCCTTCGCCGGCGGCTGGAGATCCCCTACGGCCGAGCTCTGCTTCGCCTGACGCCCGAGGCGTCCGCCCAGGTGGTGGCCGGAGCCAAGCGGCGGCCAGGATCCCACAACGCTCGCCGCCGGACGGTCGAGACGCTGTTGTGGCGCCACCTGCTCATCGAGGTGGAGCGCCGCGTCGGCCGTCCCGACGGGCCCACCGAGAACGGCGCAGACCCGGCGGGGGATGCGTTGACGGCGACGGAGCTCGGTCGCGAGCTGCGCCGGCTGCCGGAGGTGGTCGAGGCCCTCGACCGCATGTGGCCGGTGCTCACGCCCGAAGAGCTGCTTCACGACCTGTTCGGCGCCCGCCCGCTGATCGACCTGGCCGGACGCACATTCTTCGACGACGCCGACCGGTCCCGCTTGGAACGGCCGCGATCGCCGACCTACGGCGACGTGGCCTGGACGGCAGCGGACATTGCCCTGCTCGACGAGGCACGCGCCCTTCTCGGGACCCCACGGCGTAGGCAGACACAGACCGACGAGGCCGACATCCGCTCCTTTGGCCACATCGTGGTCGACGAAGCCCAGGACCTCTCACCGATGCAGCTGCGCATGCTCTCCCGGCGTTCTCTCGGCGGTTCCATGACGATCGTCGGTGACATCGCCCAAGCCACCGGCAGCTGGGCGCCCTCGTCGTGGGGCCAGGTCGTCGAGCACCTCTCGGGCAGCCGCCCCTGGCGCCGAGTGGAGCTGACCGTGAACTACCGCACCCCCGTGGAGATCATGGACCTGGCTGGCCGGGTCCTGGAGGAGGGGGCGCCGGGCATGCAGCCGCCCGAGGCGGTACGTACCACGGGCGATCCTGTCCGGATTCGCGCCGCGGACGGATCTCCGGGGTCCGATCGGGACCTGGGCTCGCTCCTCGTCCGCACTGCCGGCGAGGAGCTGGCCGCTGTGCGCCCCGGCGGCGCCGAGGACGGATCTGTCGGTGTGATCGTGGCTGCCTCGCAGCTGGCGGAGTTGAGCCGGCGGATGACCGACGCCGGCACGGTCCACGGCACCGTCGACGGCGCCGCGCTCGACGAGGCCATCACGCTCCTCGCCGTGGAGGACGCCAAGGGCCTGGAGTTCGACGCGGTGATCGCCGTCGAGCCGGCGCGGATGGCTCGCGAGTCGGCCCAGGGCCTCCGGTCGGTCTACGTGGCCCTCACCCGGGCCACCCGCCGCCTTGCCGTCCTGCACGCGGAGCCCCTGCCGGTGTCGTTCGACGCCCCCCGCCCCTCCTCTGTCAGTCACTCCAGCCACTCGACGCCGGTCTGGGAGACGACCGACACCGGGGACTAGCCGATTACCGCCCGCTCACGGCCCGTCCCCGCCACTGCCGGGGCCGGCGCAGGGCCAGGAGGACCCCCGATCGCACGAACAGGACCACGAACGCGGCCAACGGCACGGGGAACAGGGCGGCGGTCGCCCAACCGAAGCCCCCGACGCGCCGCAACATCCACGCCACCTCTACCGCCCACGCCCCGTAGATGATCGCGCTGGTCAGCCGGTGTGGTCCCAGCGCGGCATGGATCCCCGAGCCAGTGGCCGCCAGCGCCCCCCATACCCACACCGAGGTGCCGATCACGGCCACGAGGGGCGCCCCCCGGGCACCGGACGCCAATGCCTTCGTCCACCCGTCGACCAGCTGGCGCAGGCCGGACGGGTACATCCGGAACTGCACGGTCCGGCCCCCGCCGAGGAGCCGGACCGGGATGCCCTCACCGCGCGCCCGTTCGGCCAGGGCCAGGTCCTCGGTGACCCGCCCTCGGACGTCAGGGTGGGCATGGCCGCCGATCCGCGCGTAGTCGCGCCGGGAGATGATCAGGCAAGGCCCGAAGGCCACCTTCGTCGCTCGGCGCGGCGGCCCGGTGAACGCTCCCGACCCGGTCAGCGACACCAGGTTGCACACGGCCGACAGCCGTTCGTAGAGCCGCTCGATCTGATGGAAGGGCTCGACGGAGAGCAGGCCGCCGGCATGGGACGGGGAGGACGCCCGGACGGCGAGGAGGCGGGCCAGCCCGTCGGGCGCCAGGGTCACATCGGCGTCGAGGAACACGAGGATGTCGCCCGCGGTCGACTGGCTGCCCCGATGGCACGCCCACGTCTTGCCGACCCATCCCGCAGGCGGGCCGCCGGAGGCGAGGACGGTCGCCCCGCCGGCGACGGCGATGGACGCGGTGGCGTCGGTCGAGTCGTCGTCGACCACGACGATCTCGCCCGCCGGGCACGTCTGGGCCGAGAGCGAACGGAGGAGGGCCGGGAGCGAGGCGGCTTCGTTGCGGGCGGGGATGACCACCGACACGCGCCCGGCGGCCGGGTGGCCGGCGGGGCCACGGAGGTCCGGCGGCGCTCCGTCGGGAGTGGGGACCCGGGCCAGGAGCCAGGCGCCGACCAGCCATTGCAGCGCGGACCACCCGTCACCGAACGTCACCACGGTCGCGCCGTCACCTGCTCGTGTCGGGCGGCGCTCAGGCCGCGGGTGGGCGCCGTCGCAGTCGCAGGAACCGGTGCACCGCCTCGGTCGCCGGCGATCGCACGGCAGGGTCGGGCCGGCGGGCGCAGGTCGCACAGAGGCCGCGGTTGGCGGCGGTCAGGCGAGTGAGGATGAAGAGCTCGCGATGCGCCGGATCGGTGTCGTTGTACGCCTGTCGGCACTGGGCGCATCGGCGAACGGCCATGTAGCATCTTGCCTCATCGCCACTGTGGATCCCCAGGTTCGCGTCCGGATGGCCGAGCTCATCCGCCGTCACGGCTACGAGCACCGGGAGGAGCCGTTCCAGCTGACGTCGGGGGGGACGAGCCACGACTACGTCGACGGCAAGCACGCCCTCGCCACCGGCGCGGCGCTGCGGGATGCCAGCCAGGCCATCGTGGACAGCTTCGGCAGCGGCTACGACGCGGTGGGCGGCCCAACCATGGGAGCCGACGCGCTGTCCCACGGGGTGTCGCTGCTGTCGGGTGCGGGCTGGTTCGCCATCCGCAAGGAGCCGAAGGGCCATGGCCGGCGGTCGTGGGTGGAAGGGACTCGCCTGGAAGCCGGCGACCGGGTGCTGATCGTGGAGGACGTGGTGTCAACCGGGGGATCGTTGCTCCAGGCCGTGGAGCGCGTCCGCGAGCTCGGCGCGAAGATCGTGGGTGCCACCGCGCTGCTGGACCGTAGCCCGCAGGTGGCGACGCGCCTGGCGGCGGCAGGCATCGCCTGGGTACCGCTCACCACCTGGTCCGACCTGGGGATCGAACCGCTCTGATGAGCGGTTGGCCGACTGGTCGACCGACCGGCGGGTCAGGCGACCAGGGCGCGGAGCTGACCGGCCTCGGGGTTCAGGCGCTCGAGGGGACCGGCGTGCTCGGCGATGGCCGCATGGTACGCAGCATGCTTGCGGGCGATCCGGGGGGTGACCGTGGCCTGGTCGACCAGGTCAGGATCCAGCTGGCTGTTGATGCCGTCCTTCAGCAGCGACAGCGCCTCGGCGCGCATCTGCGAGATGCGTGAGTCAGTGACCCCGAGCTCCTCGGCGAGCACCTGCATCGGCAGGTCCTCGAAGAAGTAGCCGACTACCACCCGGCGCAGGCGCTCGGGCAGGTGGGCAACGGCGGCGACCATGTAGGCCCGCCGCTCCTGGTCCAGCAGATCGTCGTCGGGCGTTCCGTCCGCCACGAGGAGGACCTCTTCGGCGTGGCCCTCCAATGGCAGGGCATCGAAGTTGAGCACGACGGCTCGATGCACGTCGTGGGCCAACGAGCTGATGGAGTCCGGCTCGACGCCCATGGCCCCGGCCAGCTCCTTGTGCGTCGGGGCCCGGCCCAGGTCGGCGGTGAGCTGTTCGGAGACCGCCGCCATGGACCGGGCCTTGGCCCGGACCGAGCGACTCGCCCAATCTCGCGAGCGCAGCTCGTCGATGAGCGCACCGCGGATGCGGGTGGCGGCGAAGCGGGCGAAGACGATGCCTCGCTCGGGGTCGAAGCTGCGAGCGGCCTGGGCCAGCCCAGCCATCCCCGCCGAGACCAGGTCGTCCCGGGAGACATGGCGCGGGATGCGCGACGCCAGGTCGGCGACCGCATAGTGCACGAGCGAGAGGTGAGCGCGAACGAGAGCATCCTCGTCGTTGACCCGTTGCTGCTGGAGACTGTCGGTGCAACGCATGTGTCTGTTCTCGGCCGGTCCCTGCGCCGACTTGATCGGCTTGTCGGCTGATAGGGCGCCGGCCGGGCTCCCCCACCCGGGCCAGTCTGCCTAGCCCGTTCGGACTACACCGGGCGGGCGATGGTCGTGCGGGCGTCGTGGCTGTGGAACAGTGACGCCGTGCAACCGGAGGATCCGAGGGGCGCCGCCGTGGTCGTCGACCGGTGGCCGCTCATGCGCCTCGGGCTGCGGCGCGTCCTCGACTCGTTGGGGATCGCGGTCGCCGCCGAAGCCGACCGCCCGGAGGACGGTCTGGCCCTGGCGCGCACCGCCGGAGCCCGGATGCTGGTGCTCGGCGACGCCACCCACGAGCCGATTGCCGGCCTGGTGGCGCTGGCTGCCGATCCGGGCCTGCGGGTGGTGGCCCTCGTGGCCCACGTGACCCGGGACCGACTCCAGGCCATGCTCGCCGGCGGCGTCGCCGGCGTCTGCCTGCGCTCCACCGACATGGAGGCCATCGTCGACCTGATCCTGCGGGTGCAGCGGGGCGAGCGGGCGGTGGGCCCGTCCCTCGTACCCGTTCTGGTCGGCCTGCCCGGTGAGGCTCCCCCCCCGCCCGTACCCTTCGACGCGGCCGTCGCCGGCGCCAGCGGCCTCACCCTCCGCGAGCGGGAAGTGCTGCGCGCCCTTGCATCGGGCGCCTCCAACGGGCAGATCGCCACCCAGCTTTACCTCTCGACCGCCACGGTCAAGACGCACCTGGCCAACATCTACGCCAAGCTCCAGGTGAGCAGTCGCCACCAGGCCCTCTCGCGTGCCGTGGCCCTCGGTTTGCTGTCATGAGCAGAAGGGGAAGACCCAGCCATCATGGCTGAAGTCCGAACGGACCGGGCTCCCTCCTCAATTGGTGGCACTCGACGTCGATCAGAACCGGACATGGATCCCGACATCGACGGCACCGCCAGCGAGCATCTCTGTACGTCGCTCGGCCGGGAGATCCGGTCGGTGGAAGAGCTCCTCTACCGCCTGGAGATCGAGGACCTGGTGCGTCATGTCGGCGCGCCCCGCCTCCAGGGCCGGGCCACCATCGACGTCGAGCGGGCCCTGGCTCAGGCTCGCAAAGACGAGCTGATGACGGCCGTCGAGATCCACGGCCTGGGACCGACCGACACCCACCTCGGCGGTGCCGCGGCGATGGCGTCGCGCCTGCCCGAGCCATGGGACGGGGTGATGGCCGAGCACTGCCGCCAGCTGGAGACGGCGCTGGCCGCCATCGAGCGGGTGCTGGCCCGGGGCGCGACCCGCACCGGCGACGATTCCGTCTGGCCGCGCATCGACACGTGGCTGGCCCGCCGAACCAAGGTCGACGACCTGATCGACCTGTGCACACCGCCGCGTCCCGCCGGGAGCTGACCGCCCGCGTGCCCGCCAAGCCGGACTCCGATGGCCAGCCGACCTCCGATAGCCAGCCATCGTCCGATGGCCAGCCGGCCTCCGATGGCCAGGCGGCCTCCGATGGCCAGGCGGAGCGAACGCTCGACGTGGGCGACGTGGATCCCGACCCCGTTGTCGCCTTCGGGAACTGGTTCGCCGAGGCGGTTGACGCGGGTGAGACCGAGCCCACCGCCATGGCCCTGGCCACCGCCACCTCCGACGGCGAGCCGGCGGTGCGGTTCGTCCTCCTGAAGCACTGGGACGAACGGGGCTTCGTCTTCTACACCAACGACGGCAGCGCCAAGGGTCGCGACCTGGCGGCCAACCCCGTCGCCGCGCTGGCGCTGCGTTGGGCCACCTGCGATCGCCAGGTCCGTATCCGGGGCCCGGTGTCGGCGGTGGAGGATGGCGATGCCGACGCCTACTTCGCCAGCCGCTCGCGCCGGTCCCGGGTCGGGGCGTGGGCGTCCGCCCAGAGCACCGTCCTGGAGAACCGGGGCGTGCTCGAGGCGCGCATGGCCGACGCCGAGGAGCGCTTCGCCGGCGGTGACGTTCCTCGTCCTCCGTTCTGGAACGGGTGGCGGGTCGTCCCCATCACCGTCGAGCTGTGGCAGGGTCGGGTCGACCGGCTGCACGACCGGATCCGGTACCGGGGCGGCACGGGCGGGTGGGTCCGGGAGCGGCTCTCGCCTTGAGTAGCTGTCGCGGGGCCCGTCGACGGCAGAATGGGAGCATGGACTCCCCTCATGACCTGGAGATCGACCTGGCCGCCTTCGCCGGGGCGTACGAGCAGGGCGCCACCGTCCTGGACGTGCGCAACGAGGACGAGTACGTGGCCGGTCACCTACCGGGGGCGGTGCTGATCCCCCTCGGGGAGCTGGCGGATCGGCAGGGCGAGGTCCCCGACGGCGATCCTCTCTACGTGATCTGCGCGGCGGGCGGCCGGAGCCTGACCGCCGCCGCCGCGCTGGCCGACGCCGGCTACCCGGCCCTGTCGGTGGCCGGCGGCACGAACGGCTGGATCGAGCGAGGAGGACGGGTGGTGGCCGGCCTCGGCCGAGGCTGACCGCCCGGGGGTCTCGACCGCCGGACCGTTTCGCGATAACATCCGTCGAAACCCTGCGCAGATCAGGCCCGCACCCTTCACGAATCGGTGAACGTCCGGTATCATCCAAGTCCCGGCATCCGCATCGCCCTGGCGGCGGCCGACGGGTTCCACGTGCCGCAGACGGTACGCGGTTAGAGGTCGAGAGACGAGGACGAGGTGCCCAACAACCACGCCGCTCAACCGGAGGAGGACTTGGTCCGCCTCTACTTGAACGACATCGGCAAGCACGCTCTGCTCACCAAGGACGACGAGGCCCGCCTGGCGCAGGCCATCGAGGCCGGTCGTGACGGGCGAGCCGAGATGGCATCGGGCAAGCCGCTCACCGCCGCCCGGAAGCGAGAGCTGCGCCGGATCGTCCGCGACGGCGACGAGGCGGCAGAGACCTTCGTCAAGGCCAACCTGCGCCTCGTCGTCTCCATCGCCAAGAAGTACCAGGCGGCCGAGCTGCCGCTGCTGGACCTGGTGCAGGAGGGCAACCTCGGTCTGATGCACGCCGTCGAGAAGTTCGACTGGCGGAAGGGCTTCAAGTTCTCCACTTATGCCACGTGGTGGATCCGTCAGGCCATCACCAGGGGCATCGCCAACACGGGCCGCACGGTTCGCCTCCCCGTGCACGCGGGCGACCTGTTGACGCGAGTCACCAAGGCCCGTGGCCGGTTGGAGGGGCAGCTGGGTCGGCGGCCGACCGTCGCTGAGCTGGCCGTCGACCTCGAGCTGGAAGAGGAGAAGGTCACCGAGATCCTGCGCCACGCGGCCGAGCCGCTGTCGTTGTCGGAGCCCCTGCGCGAGGACGGCGACGCCGAGCTGGGCGACGTGGTCGAGGACCGCTCGGCCGTCTCCCCCTTCGACGCGGCGGCCGCCTCCCTGCTCTCCGGCGAGGTGAACAAGATGCTGATCGCCCTCGACGAGCGTGAGCGGGAGATCCTGCGCCTGCGCTTCGGCCTGGACCGGGGCGAGCCCCGCACCCTCGACGAGGTCGGCGAGCACTTCAGCCTGACCCGTGAGCGCATCCGCCAGATCGAGGCGCGTGCCATGTCGAAGCTTCGCCACCCCTCCACCGACCGGGGGGCGCGAGAGCTGCTGACCGGCTGACCGCCGGCTGTTGCGCTCCGTTGAGTTCGGGATCCGGACCGGACGCGACCAGCTCACCGACCTGACCGGCGAGGCGGCCCGCTGGCTGGTGGCCGAAGCGGTCGACGACGGACTCCTCCACGTGTTCGCACCTCATGCCACCGCCGGTCTGGCTCTGGTGGAGCTGGGTGCCGGTTCGGAACCGGATCTGGCTGACGCCCTGGCGCGCTGGCTGCCACGCGACGACCGCTACCGGCACCGTCACGGCGCGACCGGCCACGGCGCTGACCACCTGCTCCCTGCGCTGATCAGCCCGTCGATCGTCCTGCCCGTCCTGGGCGGGCGCATGGCGCTCGGGACGTGGCAGAGCCTGGTCTTGGTCGACACCAACGCCGACAACCCGCACCGCCGGGTCCGTCTCAGCTTCCTCGGCTGACGCATCGGGCGTGCTGCGGCACGGCCCGCGATGGCGGCGTCGGCCCTGTCACCCTGCCGAGCCCCGGGCCGCCGGGGTGATCAGACGACGAGGCGGGCAACTGGTGGTCGAGTGGACCTCGATATTCGGGGTCGAGTCGACCACCAGTTGCGGTGCGGTCGCGCCGGCGGGCCGCCGGGATGATTAGACGACGAGGCGGCCGCCGAAGCTGCGCGGCAGCTGGTCGCCCACGTAGCTGGCCAGGACCCGCAGATGCTTGGCAGTCACCAGCACCACGGCATACCGCCCACTGGCGTCAGCCCCCGCCGCGGTGACCTGGCCCGACCGGAACGAGCCCGCGAACGCCACTGCGCACACGACCGTGTCGTTGTCGGCAGGTATCGGGGCGGCCGGTCCCATGTGCAGGCGATCGGCCGGGACCCGGTGCACGCCGAGCAGATGGGCCTTGGGATCGTGCACCGCGGCGGCCGCCGCCGGCAGCGCCCGGTAGCAGGTCGACACGGAGTGATTCGACAGCGAGGGGTGAGGCGGCCCGCACGCGGCCCCTCCGGCCACCACGGCGACGGCGGCGACGGCCAGGAGGCCCGCCGCCCGCTGGCACCGCAGACGGATCCCGATCCCCATCAGATGGGACCCGTCACGGCAGCGCCCGGTCGGGGGCGGGTGCGTCGAGCACGGTGCCCGTGGCCGGACGGGCGTTGGTGCCACTCGCGGTGGCGTCCGCATCGCTCTGCCCGGCGCGGCGGGTGATCCAGGCCAACACGCCCCAGGCACCCCACCCGGCCGGGACGACCAGCCAGAAGCTCAGGATGCGGTACACCAGCACGGCGGCGACCGTGCTGCCCTCTGCTCCCCCGAAGGTGACCAGGGCGATGGTCAGGCTGCCCTCGACCACCCCGAGACCGCCCGGGGTGACCGGCAGGTTGGTGGCCAGCTGGGCCGCCGCATACGCCAGCAACAAGCCCCGCCAGGGCACGTCTGCCCCCACGCAGAGGAAGGCCATCGTCAGGCAGCCCAGATCGAAGACCCAGTTCCCGGCCGCGAACCCCCCGGCGACCAGCCAGTCGCGCCGCTGGGGGCTGATGGCACTCACCCGGGTGGTGGCATCGGCGACGAAGCGGCCCGGATCGCCGGCCGGCCGATGGATCACCCGCTGGCTGACCCGCACCACGCCGGTGGCATGGGCGACGACCCAGGTCCGCCGCGACCAGGCCACGGCCAGGGCAGCCATGACCGCCAGGACGCCCAGGATCACGCCCACCAGGTCAAGTGCGCTCCCCGTGCTGGCGGCCAGGGCCAGCCCCACCGCGGCCAGCAGCGACAAGGTCATGATGGACAGCACGGTCATGGCGACCACGACCCAGCCGGCCAGGACATCGTCGGCGCCGTAGCGCCGGTACTGGCGGAAGGCGTAGGCGACCGAGAGGACGACACCAGCAGGCAGGGAGGTCTGCATGGCATTGCCGGCCAGCGTGATGCCGGTCATCGGCGCCAGTGGCACCCGGGTCCCGCCGGCGTGGAGCAGCCGGCGCTGCATGCTGGCGAAGCACATGTACGACAGCACCTCGGCCGCCACCCCCAGGACGATCCAGCCCCAGTGCAGCCGGTCGAGGTAGGTCGTCGCCCCCTGCAGCTCGTCGGTCTTGCCTGCCACCGCCCACACCGCCACCGCCGCGACGGCCAACCCCAGGACGAACTTGGTGACGGCCCAGGCCCGGGATCGGGTGGAGGCCGGCCTGGACGCCGTCGGATCGGGAGCGGGGGTGGACACGGGCCTGGTGCATGATCGCGCTCCGCCGCCCCCCATGCGGACGCGCTCGGCGTGGGGCGCTGGCCGCAGGATCTGGCGGGGGAGGGGTGCCGGTGGGTGAGGGGTGCCGGCGGGTGAGGGGTGCCGGCGGGTGAGGGGTGCCGGCGGGTGAGGGGTGCCGGCGGGTGAGGGGTGCTGCATTCTGGTGTCAACGAACCAGCGCTGGTGCAAGTTTGTTGACCCCAAAATGGCGCCGACCGACCGACCGACCGACCGACCGACCGGCTTTTAGCCGAGGCCCAGGCCGATGTCCGGGCCACGGCCGGGTGCATCATCGATCCCCCGACCGGGACCGAGCCAGCGGGGGCGCTCGGCCGTCCTGTCCTGTAGGCGCCCGAGGGCCTCGATGCCGGGCGTCTCCGGGTCCACCTCGACGGCCCGGACCAGCGCAGCGGTGCGGTACTCGGCGGCTCGGGTCAGACGACCGAGGTGGCGGAGCTCCCCGGCGTGGCTGGCGATCCACCGGGCATCGGGTTGGGGAGGGTGGGCCGGCCCGGCGGGGAGCGCATGCTGGAGCTGCCAACGAACGGCATCGCGCTCGGCGTCCAGCCGGTCCAACGGGAGGGTGGCGAGCGCTCGGTCGTCACCCACGCCGCGCTGCGCTGGGCCGGTAGCCGGAGGGGACGCCGCCAGCGCCTGCTCGGCCAGGCGCTCCAACCGGCTCGGTGGGGGGCCCCCGACCCTCGGCGCCGCCGCCCGCCACACGACGGCGGCGGCCTGCACCTGGTGGCGGTGCTGGCGGAGGGCCGACGGTGGGCCGAGCACGAACAGATCGCCGGGTTGGGTGCCCGCCACCCGGGCGGACGCCGTCACCTGGGCGGGGGTCAGCGCGTAGCCATGGGCGACCCGGTTGCCGCCCGACCGGTCGATGACCGACCGATGATCCGCCCGTGACCCGTCGCACCACGACACCGCTATGCGACGGCTGGCAGGATCGACGTCGGTCACCCAACCGAGGGCGCCGGCCGGCACGCTGCCGCGGCGCAGAGCGACGACCCGATCGCCTGGTTGGTAGGTGCGTCCGGCGAGCTCCACGCTGGGGCCGTCCAGCCAGCCGCGGGCCAGGAGGTGGGCCCGGGCCGCCCGGTTCAAGGCCTCGACCTCGCTCGGGCCCAAACCGACGAGGGTGGCCGGGATGACCGGACCGCGTACGACTTCCCGGGGTGCGGAGTTGTCGCTCGGTGTGGCGTTGCCTGCGGCCACCACCGGAAGGCCTGGCGCCGAAGGATGCGAACGCGCCCAGGCGGCAGCCCATCGCGTGCCCAGGTCGCCGAGGACCTCGCCGGTCGAGGGGGGGATGGCCACCAGGCCGATGGCGATCCCGGGTTCGTCCGGCGACGGGTGCAGGCGAGGCTCGGGACCGGTGAGGATGCGGCCGAGCTGCCGGCCGGCATCGACCAGTCCCGCGCTCAGGGGGCGCTGGCGCGCGGGCATGGTGCCTCCCTCGACCAGCACGACTCGCTTCGTGCCGCCGTGGCGGGCGGCGCGGATCTGGGCGACCAGCTCCGCGCTGGTGCGCCGGTCGGACTGGTCGACGACGAGCATGTGGGGGAACGACCTGCCGGCAGGGTCGTGGCGGGGGAGGCCGGCGAGGACGTCCCAGCGGCGGGCGCCGGTCGACGATGAGGCCACGGCGACGTCGACGCCGGCGATGTCGCATGCGTGGCGGACGGCGTCGAGGACAGCGGCGTGCGCCATCAGGTTCGTCTGCCTGGGCGCCCCCTTCAGCACTCGTACGCCCTCCGGGCCGGTGCAGAGTCGGTCGACTGCGTCGGCGGCGAGAGGTGAAAGGCCCGGTCGGGCGTGGATGGCGGCGGCGACGTGGCTCGAGCTGATCCCCCGATCGCCCCTGCCGTCGGTCCCAGTGACGGTCTCCCGGTCGTCCCTCCCGCGGTCGACGTCGTCGCCCCCGCCGGCGAGGGCCAGCCGCAGCAGCTCGGCGTCAGCGGCCTGGAGGACCGGGGTCGTCCACCGAGCGGGGGCATGGCCCTCCGGCGCGGCGACAGGGACACACGTCCGGCAGAAACGGGTGGCCAGCGCTTCGGTCCGGACAGCCGAGGAGCCGTCGGGGAAGGTGGCGGCCAGGGCCCGGATGACATCGAAGGTGGTGAACGACGACGCCCCGCGCTCCAACGCGGCCCGCACTCGCTGCTCCCAATCGGCATCGGGGGTCAGCCGGGCCGGTGTGCGTCGCGCCTCTTGGAGGAGGTCAGCGGCGGCGACCACCCCGAAACCGGTGGCCTCGACGGCGCTGCGCCACCGCCGCTCGCCGTCGTCCCTGGTGCGGGCGCGCGTCGCTCGCCTGGCCCGTCGGTTGGGTTGTTCCAACTGCGCCAGGGCGGCCACCACGTCGTGATGGCGGGCGCTCACGGCATCGATGGCCGGCCGGGGCACACCGCCCACGTCGGCCAGCGCGTTGGCGTGCAGCACCCAGGCGAACCGGTAATCGGCCTCGGCCAGGTGATGGCGCAACGCCAGCCGGTACACGGCGCCGAGCTCTCGTTGGCAACGCCAGAGGGCGTCCGACGCCAAGGCCGACCACCGCCCGTCGGTGCCGTGCGCCAGGTTCGCCACCAGGACATGGCAGTGCAGGTGCGGGTCGCCGGAGGCGCTGCGGACGTGGTCCCAGGCGGCCATGACCGGTCCGGTGATGCCGACCAGATGAGGTCCCCGACGCGCCCAGCACCCGTGGTGGACCAGGAAGCCCAGCGCTTCGTCGACGGCCTGTCGGTGGGCGGCGGCGAGGTCGCTGCCGGCTGCGGGCGGACCCAGGGCGGCGAGCAGTGACACGGATTTCGGCGCGGCGAAGGTGAGGTCCCAGCCGGCCCGGTGGCGCTGACGATCTCCGAGGTGCTTGCCATCGCCCGGGTGCTGCCCCCGCAGGACGCGGCGGAGATCAGCCGCGAGGACGGGGCCGTCGACACCGAGGTCTCGGGCTCCCTCGCCCAGCCATCGGCCCGGGCTGGGCCCATCCAGGAAGTAGGCGCCGGCACCGGCAACCAAGGGAGTGACGACCAACACAAAGAAGACACTAGTAATACATGGGAAACTATGGAAGAGTCGATGGCGAGGTACCGACGACCGGACCTCGAGCGGAGGAGGACCCAGTGATCGGATTGCTGACTGTCGAGATCGCACCGCCGGGCGGGACAGGGAGTCCGGCATCCGGGCCGCCGGTGTCGTACGTGCAGCTCGACCCGTCGAAGACGTCGGCGCTGCCCGGCCATGACTTCCTGGGCAACGTGGCCAATGCCATCGGCTCCTGGGCCCTGATCGCCGCTCTCGTCGGAATCCTCATCGGGGCCATCATGTGGGCGTTCGGCCACTACAGCCAGAACTATCAGCAGGCGTACAACGGGCGGAAGGGCGTGCTCGTCTCCGGGTTGGCCGCCGTCCTGGTCGGCGCGGCTCCGTACCTGGTGAACTTCTTCGCCGCCCAGGGCTACTCGGTGAAGTGATGCCCGAGATCCCTCTACCCATCGGTCCCATCCCGCCCGTCACCCCATTTCATCTGGGCTCGGTGGGCAGCGGCCTGACCCGCGACGCCGTGACCGGGGTCATGGACGCGTTTACCGCCGGGCTCGAGCACGGCGCCACCTGGCTCGTCGGTCAGATCCAGGCGCTGCTGCTGCCGCCTGTGCACGTGGCCGATCCGGCCAGCATTCATCTGGACAGCACGTGGTTCGTGCACGAGATCGACGTCATGCTGCGGGTGATGCTGGGGATGGTCCTGCCCCTGCTCCTCGCCGCCACCATCGGCGCCGTGCTCCGCCAGGACATGCGCCGGCTGCTGCGCATCTGGTTGGTCTCGCTACCACTTGCCATCGTCGGCACGTTCG
Organism: Acidimicrobiales bacterium; assembly: GCA_965276635.1. Classification (GTDB taxonomy): domain Bacteria; phylum Actinomycetota; class Acidimicrobiia; order Acidimicrobiales; family Palsa-688; genus CBDIBC01. The sequence goes on from CBDIBC010000005.1 coordinate 1,974,503, forward strand.
TCGCCGTTCAGCTGAGCGCGGTGCTGGTCAACGGGGTCAACGATCTGTCGACCCTCATGATCGGTAGCGATGCCAGCGATCTGCAGCGCGCCTTGGGCCGCATGGTGGCCGACTCGACCGTTCCGGGAGCCGGTGCGGTGACCGCGCTCGTCGATCTTGTAATCCTGGCTGGGGCGCTCCTGCTGTGGTTGGAGCTGATCCTGCGAGCGGCGGTGGTGTATCTGGTCGTGTTCTTCCTGCCGCTCGGTCTGGCCGCCATGATCTGGCCGGCCACCGCGCACCTCACCCGCAGGATGATCGAGACACTGGTTGCAGTCATCGTGTCGAAGTTCGTCATCGTGGCTGCGCTGGCCCTCGGCGCCAGCGCAGTTCTCGGCGGGGGACCGGACACGTCGGGGCTGATAGGGGGCGCCATGTTGCTCCTCGCCGCCTTCGCGCCGTTCACCCTGCTCAAGCTCATCCCCATCATGGAAGGGGCGGCCATCGCCCACTTGGAGGGCACGGCTCGCCGGCCGGCACGTGCGGCCGCCCGCGCCGCAGGCGCCGCCGGCCGAGCCCCGAGCCATCCCGTCGCTGCCCTCCTCCGCAGCCGCGCCGGTGCTGGCGGTGACGGCGGATCGGCGGCCAACGACGCCAGCCAGCCGGGCCGCACCTCGGCGCCGGCCCGCCCCTTGCGCGACCTGCACGGGTGGGCCACGGTCGACGGCGAGCCCATCGCCGCCGATCCCGGTCGTTCCGCTGCGCCGGCGACCTCGTCCGCCGGCGCAGACGGAGGGGCCGCCGCAGCCGGGGCAGTCGGAGGTGCCGAAGCAGCCGGAGGTGGCGGCCAACCGGTCGGGTCGGCGTCACCGTCGCACGTCGCGGACCCGGTGCCTTCGTCGGCGGACGGCTGGTCGTCCTCCAGCCGACTGCGATCGGCCGAGGTCTGGACGCTGACGGCCGGCCCGCCCGGTCGGACTGACCACCCCGGCGGTGCGTCATGAGCGACGATGGTGGCGACTCCGCCCGCTACACGTTCCCCCCTGTGGAGCGTCGCGGCGTGGTGCTCGGCCTCGACGGCCTCCAGCTCGGGGTGCTGACGGGTGGCGTGGCGCTGGCCCTGGGCCTGCTGCGCAGCGGCAGAGGAACCGTGTCCCTCGTCGTCGCCTTGGTGGTGATGGCAGCCAGCGCGACGGCCGCCCTCGTACCCCTGGCCGGTCGGCCGCCGGTGGCGTGGGCGCCGTCCGTGCTCGCCTGGGTCATGCACGGGCGGGCCCGGCGGTTGGCCCCGGCCCCCGCTGCCGGCCGCCACAGCGGCGCCCCGGCCCCCGGCCGCCACAGCGGCGCCCCGGCCCCCGGCCGCCACAGCGGCACCCGGGTCCGGGGGCCTGACCATCGCCAAGGACAGGGGGGATCGTTGGCACCGGCCGGGATCAGGGTTGTCGCCGCCGCGGCGGTGCCGGGCGAGGACGAGCTGGGGATGATCCAGGATCGCCGGACCGGCGCGTGGTCGGGTGTCCTCGCCGTGCACGGCCGTTCGCTGACCCTGTTGGACGAGTCGGACCAGGCCCGGCGACTGGCATCGTGGGGCGGGTTGCTCGCCGGCGTGGCCCGCCCGGGCAGTGCGGTCCACCGGCTGCAGTGGGTGGAGCGGACGGTACCGGCCGATGCCGATGCCCTCGACCGTTACGCGCAGGACGCCGCGGTCGTCGACGTGGACAGTGCGCCCGGGTGCAGCTACCGGGAGCTCATCGCCGGCGAGGGCCCGGTGGCCACCGATCACCAGGCGTTCCTCGTCCTCACCGTTCGCCCTCGCCGGCACCGACCGACGGCGGGAGGATCGGGGGCAACGGCCGCCGGCCGGATGACTGCGAGTCGATCGGCGGCGGTGGCCGAGATTCTGCGCCGTGAGCTCCGCTTGTTGCGAGGACAGCTGCGCCAGGCTGACCTCCGGGTGTCGGAGCCACTCACCCGCAGCGGCCTGCTGGCGGCCCTGGCGGCGGGGTCCGACCCCGACCGGCGGCTGGCGCCCCCTGCGGGCCGGGCCGACGAGGAGGCGTGGCCGCTCGGGGCACGCGAGCACTGGGGCGCGGTCCAGTTGGACGGACGATGGGCCGCCACCTTCTGGGTGGCGGACTGGCCAAGGGTCGCCGTCGCCCCCGACTTTCTCAGCCCGCTGCTGATGGGAGGCGGCCGCCGTGCCATCGCCATGACGATGGCGCCGATCCCCCCCGACCGAGCCATCCGGGAGGTGGAGTCGGCTAGGACGGCAGATGCGGCGGACGAGGAGCTGCGCCGACGGGCCGGCTTCGTGTCGACGGCGCGACGGGAGCGAGAGGCAGCCGGCGTCCGCCAGCGCGAGCGCGAGCTGGCCGAGGGCCACGCCGACTACCGCTACACCGGGTACCTCACCGTCAGCGGCGGCACCCGCATCGAGATGGAGGCAGCCTGCGCCGAGGTGGAGCAGTCCGCCCGCCAGGCATTCCTCGTCCTGCGGCGCCTCTACGGTCGCCAGGCCGAGGCCTTCACCTGGACCCTGCCGGTGGGCCGGGGCCTGACGTGAGGACGCCGCCACCGCACCGGGCCACCACGGCCCACCTGCAGGCCGCCTACCCGTTCGTGGCCGAGGGCGGCCTGGGCCAGCGGGGTGTGTTCATCGGGCGTGACCTCTACGGTGGCTCGTTCTGCTTCGACCCCTGGGAGCTGTACCACGCCGGGGCTCTGACCAGCCCCAACGTGGTGGTGCTGGGGCAGATCGGCCGGGGCAAGTCCAGCTTCGTCAAGACGTGGTTGTGGCGGGCCCTGGTGTTCGGGCGCCAGGCCTGGGTGGTCGACCCGAAGGGCGAGTACGGGCCACTGGCCACCGCCTGTGGGAGCGTCCCCCTTCGATTGGTCCCCGGCGGTCAGCTGCGACTCAACCCCCTGGACCTGGGCGCGAGCGGGGCCGACGAGCTGGATGCGCGACCGCACCGGCGCGCCGCCGAGCTGCTGTGCTCCGTGGTCGCCGCCTCCCTCGGGCGCCCCCTGTCGCCGGCCGAACGGGCGGCGACCGACCTGGCGGTGGCCGGTAGCCGCCGCCGCCTCGGGCCGGTGACGACCCTGCCCGACGTGGTGTCCACCCTGCTCGATCCCGACGAGGCGGCGGCGGCCGAGGTGGGCACCGACCGCGCCGGCCTGGCCGCCGACGGCCGACCGGTGGCGCTCGAGCTGCGGCGACTGGTCGAGGGCGACCTGGCCGGGATGTTCGACGCCCCGACGTCGGCGTCGATCGACCTGCGCGCACCCATGGTCGTGCTGGACCTCTCCGCCCTCTACCGGTCGCCGGCGCTCGGCATCCTCATGACGTGTGCCACCGCCTGGCTGCACGCCGCCCTCGGCGTCGGCGACGGCGTCAAGCGGCTGATCGTGCTGGACGAGGCCTGGGCCACCCTGCACGATCGCGCCACCGCCCGTTGGCTCCAGGCCGGGTTCAAGTTGGCCCGGGCGTCGGGGGCGGCCCACGTGGCGGTGGTGCACCGACTCTCCGACCTGCGTGCCGCGGGCGCCGACGGCTCCGCCGAGCAACGCCTGGCCGAGGGGCTGCTGGCCGACGCCGAGACCCGGGTGGTCTACGCGCAGCCACCGTCGGAGGTGGCCATGGCCGGCGACCTGCTCGGCCTGTCGTCCACCGAGCGAGGGCTGCTGCCGCACCTGCCCCGGGGTGTCGCGCTGTGGAAGGTGGGGGAGCGCTCGTTCCTGATCGAGCATCGGCTGGGCCGCGCCGAGCGTTCGATCGTCGACACCGACGCCGCAATGGAGGGGCCATGACGACGCCGGGGCGGTCGCCGACCGATGTCGGACCGAACGGCACCGTGGCGCTCGTGGTGGGCGGCCTGCTCGTCCTGGGTGCCTGGGTGTGGGGCACCGGGCAGATGGCGGGCTGGGTGCACGACGGCCGGTGGCCTCGGGTCGGTGTGGGCGCCGTTCCTGGCGTGATGGCGCGCATTCCTGGTGCCTGGCCGTCGCTGCGCCAGGCCTGGCCCGAGCCCACCAGGGACGGGCTCCCCGGCACTGCCGGCATCCTGGCTGTCGCCGCCATCCTGCTCGCAGCGGCCGCCGTTGTGACCTGGGCCGCCTTCGCCGTCCGCCGCCACGCCGGTGGGTGGCCGATGCCGGGCGCCCGATCCGAGCGGCCAGCGTGGCCCGATCGGCGGAACCGAGCCCACATGGCACGACCCCTGGCCGCCGACCGGCGATGGTCGTCGAGGGGCGGTGGCTCCCGAGCCGGTGGTTGGGCCGGCCGGCGCGACCTTCGCACGCTCCGTGTCTCGGGCCCCGGGCCTGGCCGGCTGGTCCTCGGTCGAGCGCGCCGGGCGCTGCTGGCGACCGAGGCCCGTCACTCGGTCCTGGTTCTCGGGCCCACGCAGTCAGGCAAGACGACCGGCCTGGCCATCCCCGCCATCCTGGAATGGTCCGGACCGGTGGTGGCCACGTCGGTGAAGGACGACCTGGTGGCTGAGACCCGGCGATGGCGCGCCCGGCAGGGCCGCTGCTGGGTGTTCGATCCCACCGGTGCCGCGGGGCAGCCGTGCTCGGCCGCCTGGTCCCCGCTGGCCGAGGCCAACTCGTGGAGTGGCGCCCAACGGATGGCGTCATGGCTCGTCGAGGCCAGCCCGGCCCGTGGCGGCCTCACCGACGGCGCCTTCTGGTTCTCGGCCGCGGCCAAGCTACTCGGGCCGCTCTTGCTCGCCGCCTGGCGCGCCGGCGGGACCATGTCGGACGTGGTCCGCTGGAACAACCTCGGCGATCTGAGCGAGCCACTCCGGATCCTCGATCGGACCGGGGACATCGAGGCGACCGTGGCGCTCGCCGCTTGCGACGGCCGCGACGAGCGGCTGCGGAGCTCGGTCGGCACCACGCTGGAGACGGTGCTGGCCCCGTTCGAGGACCCGGTGGTGGCTGCCTCCACGTCCCACGCCGAGATCGACCCCGCAGCCCTCCTCGATGCCCACCACAGCCTGTACCTGTGCGGGCCCAGTCACGAACAGTTCCGGGTGCAGGGGCTCTTCGCCGCCCTGGTCGGATCGGTGGTCGCCGCCGCCGTCGACCGGGTTCACGCCACCGGACGACCGCTTGACCCGCCGTTGCTCTTGGTCCTCGACGAGGCGGCCAACATCGCCCCGATACGCGACCTCGACACGCTGGCGTCCACCGCCGCGGGTCTGGGCATCCAGCTGGTCACCGTGTGCCAGGACCTGGGGCAGTTGGCGTCGCGCTACGACGGGGACCGAGCCCGGACCATCGCCAACAATCACCGGGCCAAGATCCTCCTGTCGGGCGTCTCCGACCTGGCCACGCTCGACCTGATCTCGGGCCTGGCCGGCGAGCGGGCCGTGCACGAGGAGACCGTCACGGCCGATCTCCGCGACGGCCGGCGGACGCGGAGCTCGGCCGTTGCCTACCGCCGGTTGGCCCCGGCCGACGAGTTGCGCCGGGTCCCGCCGGGCCACGGGATCCTGGTCTACGGCCACCTCCCCGCCGCCCGGATCCGGCTCCGACCCTGGTTCCGCGACCGACGGCTGCGCGCTCGTGTGGCCGGTCCAGCCAGCACGATCGGTCCAGCGAGCACAGCCGGTCTATCCAGCACGGCCGGTCCAGCGAGCACGGCCGGTCTATCCAGCAAGCCGGAGCGTCGGAGTGACGGCGGCCAGCCGGTCAGGTGAAGCGGGCGTGAGCGAGGATGCGCTTGTAGGTGTAGAAGTACGGCCGCCCCGGGCCCAGAGCGTGGACGAGCCGGGCTCGGTAGCGCTCCAGGTACGACGCGAACAGCTCGGGTCCGAGGCCGGCCCGGATCGGAGTCAGAAACGTCCCTTTGACCCACTCCACCACCGCATCCGCCGACTCCAGGTGATGGCCGTAGATCTGCAGGCGGACGTGCTGGCTGGTCGCTCCCAGCTGGTCGAGGACCGTGGCGTAGTCCTCCGGCGCCAGCACGGAGCGGGTGTGGTCGACCGGCGTCCGGCCCAGCGCGCTGATGTACGGCTCCTCGGCGGCCACCTGCAGGCCGAGCACATGGGAGGGGTGGTCGAAGTTGGCCGGCACCTGGAATGCCAGCTGGCCGCCCGGCGCCAATGCGGCGATCAGACGAGGGAGCAGGGCCCGGTGGTCGGGTACCCATTGCAGCGAGGCGTTGGCGAACACCACGTCGAGGTGGTGCTCGTCCAAGGTGGCGAGGTCGGCCAGGCGGAACGACAGGCCCGGCGCGCTCACGGTCGCGGCCCGTTCGAGCATGGCCGCCGACGCATCGACCCCGATCGTCTCTGCCGCCCCGCAGCGCGCATGCAACTCGGCGGTCAGCGCACCGGTGCCGCAGCCCAGGTCCACCACCCGGCCGCCGGGGCACGGTCCGATCAGCGCCAGCAGGTCATCGAACGGGGCTCGCCGCTCGGCCGCGAAGCGCACGTACTGGCCCGGATCCCAGGCATCGGTGTTGCAGGCATCGCTGTTGGAAGCATTGGCCACGCCCGACGCGGCGCGACCCTAGGAGTCCTCGGGCGAGGTGTTGCGCCGGCCCACGGTGAGCAGCCCGATGGAGCTGCCCACCCCGAGCAACGACGACAGCAGCGCATAGCGAAGCCCGCTGCGCGTCCGCCCCCGGAGGCCGTCGATGGAGAACCGGCCCGGGCCCAGCGCGGAGAGTGCCGCGCAGACCGCGCCGACCAGACCGACGTACTCCCATCCGCCCTTGAAGATGAAGAAGCCCTTGCCCTTGTGGTCCGTGGCGGCGGCCGAGGTCATCACGCCGATCACCCCGGCGGTGGCCAGCGGGTTCAGGGCGCCGACGGTGATGAGCGCCCCGGTGCTGATCTCGGTGGCTGCCGCCACGCGGGCGTGCACCGCCGCCGGCTGCAGGCCGAGGGAGTCGAAGTACTTGGTCGTGCCCTCCAGGCCTCCCGGGCCCTTCACCTTGTTGGTGCCGTGGATCACCATCATGGGACCGATCGTCAGGCGCAGGAGCAGGGCCGGGACGTCGATGGCCGATTTCGTCTTGGCGGACTTGTTTCCCATGGCGGTTCGCTCCTCGGGACGGGACGGGCTGCTCGCTACCGTAGCGGCCCGCGTCCGGGGGTCGAAATGGGGACGGGATCGGGGCGGGCCCACCCACGGGGTCGCCTCCGCCCTCGGGTAGCCTTCGGCATCCTCGGCACCCACCCCTCTGGCGCGGGCGAACGCCTCGCTCGCCTGCCGATCCGTACCCGCTTCGCCGCCGGCGCCGGCACGGCGGTCGCCGGCCTCTCCCGCCATCTCGGGCGGGGCGGGGGATCGGTCGTCGGCGGGCGGGTGACGCTCGGCCTCGACCCCGCCGCCCTCCGCCATCTGGCCCGGGGCCACCGGATCGGCCTGGTGTCGGGCACCAACGGGAAGACCACCACCACCAGCCTGTTGCGCGCTGCGCTCGCCACCACCGGCCCGGTCGTCACCAACGTCCTCGGGGCGAACCTGCCCCCCGGTCTGGCTGCCGCCCTCGCCGGCGCCCCGGTCGGAGTGCCCGCCGCGCTCGAGGTCGACGAGGCTTGGCTCGGGCGGGTGGTCACGGCCACCGCGCCGGAGGTGTGCGTGCTGCTGAATCTCAGCCGCGACCAGCTGGACCGCAACAACGAGGTTCGCCACCTGGCCGCCTCCTGGCGCCAGACCTTCGACGGTCGCGCCGACACCACGGTGGTGGCCAACGCCGACGACCCCCTGGTGGCCTGGGCCGCCGGCGCAGCGGCGCGTGTGGTCTGGGTGGGCGCCGGTCAGCCGTGGACCGCCGACGCCACGGGCTGCCCGCACTGCGGGCTGCGCATCGTCTGGGACGAGGCGGGGGTGTGGTCGTGCTCGTCCTGCGACCTGCGCCGTCCCGACCTCGATATCCGGCTGGTCGACGGGGCCATCGTCGACGCCGCCGGCACCCGCTCGCCGCTCCACCTCGCCCTGCCCGGCCGCTGCAACCAGGCCAACGCCGCCCTCGCCCTCTCGGCCGCCGTCCGCCTCGGCGCCGAGCCCGGCCCGGCGTTGGCCGCCATGGCCGCCACCGAGGAGGTGGTCGGTCGCTATCGGACGGTGCGCGCTGGCGCGAAGCAGGCCCGGCTGTTGCTGGCCAAGAACCCGGCTGGCTGGCTCGAGGTCTTCGACGTCCTCTACCCGGCGCCGTCGCCGGTGGTCATCGCCATCAACGCCCGCATCGCCGACGGTCGTGACCCGTCGTGGCTGTGGGACGTGCCCTTCGAGCAGCTCCGGGGTCGGCGGGTGGTGGCGACGGGCGAGCGCAGCCGCGACCTCGCCGTGCGCCTGCACTACGCCGAGGTCGACCACGTGCGGGAACCGGACATGGTGGCGGCGGTGGCCCGGGCCGAGGGGCCGCGGGTCGACGTGGTGGCCAACTACACGTCCTTCCAGGTCCTGCGCGCCCGCCTGGGGACCGCGTCGTGACGGCCGCCGGATCCGGGCAACGACGGCCGGTTCGGCGGTGAGTCCGGCCTCGACCGTCACCGTCGTGTGCCTGTACCCCGACCTCCTCGGCACCTACGGCGACTCCGGCAATGCCACCGTCCTGGCCCAGCGCCTGCGCTGGCGAGGCCAGCCGGCCGAGGTGCGCACCGTGCTCTCCGGGGACCCGGTCCCCGCCACCGCCGAGCTGTACGTGGTCGGGGGTGGCGAGGACGTCCCCCAGGCCTTGGCGGCCCGCCAGCTCGGCACCAACGGGCCGCTGCACCATGCCGTCCGCCACGGCGCCGCCGTCCTCGCCGTGTGCGCCGGCCTGCAGATCCTCGGCACCACCTTCGTCGGACCCGACGGCATCGAGGCGGGCGGGTTGGGCCTCGTCGACTGTCGCTCGGTTCGCGGCCCCGCGGGGCGGGCCGTCGGCGAGCTGGTCGTCGATCCCGACCCCAGCCTCGGGCTGCCTGCCCTCACCGGCTACGAGAACCACGGGGCGCTGACCACCGTCGTCGCCCCCGACCGCCCGGCCGGGACCGTCCGCAGCGGGGTCGGCAACGGCGACGGCACCGACGGCGTTATCGCCTCCGGGATCTTCGGCACCTACCTGCACGGGCCAGTCCTGGCCAGGAACCCGGCGCTGGCCGACCTGCTCCTGACCTGGGTGGTCGGCGATCTGGATCCCCTCGACGATCGCGAGAGCGAGGGGCTGCGCGCCGAGCGGCTCGGCGTGGCTGCCTCGCAGGCGTCGCGCTCGGGCGGCGGCGGTCTGAGGGGGCGGGCCGGGCGCATCCTGCGCCCGGCCCCACGCGCCCGTCCGGTCGACGCCGCGACGTGACCGATCCCGGGGCGCGCCTGTCTGCCGTCCTGTCCACTGCGCTGTGCACGGACCGCTACGAGCTGACCATGCTCGATGCCGCGGTGGCCTCGGGCCGGGCCGACGTGCCGGCCACCTTCGAGGTGTTCGCCCGCCGGCTGCCCGAGGGGCGCACCCACGGCGTCTTCGCCGGCGTGGGCCGCCTGCTCGACGCCCTCGACCGGTTCCGCTTCGGCCCCGACCAGCTGGCGTGGCTGGTCGACGAAGGCGTGATCGGCCCGCACACGGCGGCGTGGCTGCGCGACCACCCCTTCGCCCACGACATCTGGGCGTACCCGGAGGGGGAGCTGTACACCGCGGGGTCGCCGGTGCTGACCGTCGAGGCCTCCTTCGGTGCGGCCGTCGTGCTGGAGACATTGGTGCTGTCGGTGCTGAACCACGACTCGGCGGTCGCCGCCGCGGCCGAGCTGCTCGTGCACGCGGCCGGCGACCGTCCCCTGATCGAGATGGGCAGCCGCCGCACCGACATGGAGGCGGCCATCGGCGCCGCCCGGGCCGCCTACCTGGCCGGCTTCGCCACCACGTCGAACCTGGAGGCAGGCCGCCGCTACGGGGTGCCCACGGCCGGGACCTCCGCCCACGCCTTCATGCTGCTCTACCCGACCGAGGCGGAGGCGTTCGCCGCCCAGGTGGCGTCGCTCGGGGTGGGCACCACGCTCCTGGTGGACACCTTCGACACCGAACGGGGCATCCGCACCGCCGTGGAGGTGGTCGGTCCCGGGCTCGGCGCCATCCGCATCGACTCGGGCGACCTGGCCGTCGAAGCCCGGCGCGCCCGCCGCCTGCTCGACGACCTCGGTGCCACCAGCACCCGCATCGTCGTCACCGGCGACCTCGACGCCGCTGCCATCCGTGCCCTGCGCGACGCGCCCGTCGACGGCTACGGGGTGGGGACGAGCCTGGTCACCGGCCTCGGCGCAGCGACGGCCGGGTTCGTCTACAAGCTGGTCGCCGTCGGCAGCCTGGCCGGCGACGGCCCGACCGACGAGGCCGCCTCGGCGGTCGGTGGCCAGCACGCGGTGGCGAAGCACTCCCCGGGCAAGGTCAGCGTGGGCGGGCGCAAGTGGGCCTGGCGAGCCCGCCTCGAAGACATGCCGCTCGGCGAGGACGGGGCGCTGGCTGACGTGGTGGCCACCGCGCCCGAGCCGGCCCCCGCCGGCGGGCGGCCGCTGCTCCACCCCCTCGTGGAGCGGGGTCGCATCCTGGCCCAGCCGTCGATGGACGCCTTGCGCCGGGCCCACCGCTCGGCCAGCCGGGAGCTGGCGGAGGGAGCGCCCCTCGTCCTGGCGCGCCTGCCAATTGCCCACGACCAGGCGTAGGCTGGCAGTATGTCGTTGCGCTCTTCCCGTCGAATCCGTCTCGTGGCACCGGTCGCCGTCGCCGGTGTCATCGGTCTCGGCGCCTGGCTGCCGACCGTCACCGCCAGCGCCTCCACCCCGGATCTGCCCACCCTGACCCCCGCCCAGCTCATCGCCAAGGTGGCGTCTGCCCACGTCCCCGGCCTGTCCGGCACCGTGCGGTGGAGCGCGAACCTGGGCCTGCCCGACATCAGCTCCCTCACCTCTGGCCAGGGATCGAGCGGCAGCAGCTTCACGCCCACCAGCCTGTTGTCCGGTACCCACACCATCAAGGTCTGGGATGCCGGCGCCGACCAGCAGCGCCTGGCCGTGCCCACGAGCATGGCCGAGGTCGACTTCGTCAGGAACGGGCAGCAGGCCTGGTACTACGACAGCTCCACCGACGCGGTCACCCATCTGGTAGCGGCGCCGGGCTCCTCGACGCCGGAGGCGTCCCACCCCGACGCCCACGCCAACGATCCGGCGCTCACCCCCGACCAGCTGGCCCAGAAGCTGCTCGCCCACCTCACGCCGTCCACCGCGGTCAGCGTCACCTCCCCGGTCTACGTGGCCAACGGCCACTCCGCGTACCAGCTGGTGCTCAGCCCGGCCGCCGGCACCGCCGGCGCCGGCGCATCGACGGTCAGCCAGATCACCATGGCGGTCGACGCCACCACCGGCGTCCCCCTCCAGATCTCTGTCGACGCCAAGGGCCAGTCGGCACCCGCCCTGCAGGTCGGGTTCGACTCGGTGAGCTTCACGACGCCGAGCGCCAGCGAGTTCACGGCCCCGACCGGGTCGTCGGAGACGACCAAGACCGTCGGCGGCCAGGGCGGCGCCCACCACAGCCACGACGGCACCTGGGGCCCAGCACCCACCATCACCGGCTCGGACTGGGGCCAGATCGCCACCTTCGCCGCTGACCACGGCCCCGCCACCGGCAGCGCCCAGCACCAGCTGAACCAGCTCAGCACACCCGTCACCGGCTCGTTCGGAACGGCCCGGTTGGTGCAGACCAACCTGCTGAACGCGCTGATCCTGCCTGACGGGCGAGTGCTGGCCGGGTTCGTGACCCCGAGCGCGCTCGAGTCCGCCGCCGGTCACTGAGCTCGAGCTCGTTCGTGGCCGCAACGCCGGCTGCCCCGCCCGGGTCGGCATCACCAGGGCCAGACCTGTCCGAGTCGGGCCCGTCGGGGTCCGGGCCGGCCATCGCCACCGAGGGCCTGACCAAGCGCTTTGGTGACATAGCCGCGGTCGACGGCGTCGATCTGACGGTGCCCACGGGCAGCGTCTTCGGCTTCCTCGGACCGAACGGATCGGGCAAGACCACCACCATTCGCATGTTGCTCGGCCTGATCAGCCCGTCGGCCGGGCGGGCCCGGCTCCTCGGCGAGGCCGTGCCCTCCGGGTCCGGTCGCTCCCTCCCCCATGTCGGCGCCCTGATCGAGGGTCCCGCCTTCTACCCGTGGCTGAGCGGTCGTGAGAACCTGGCCCGACTCGACGCGGTGAGCCGCGACGGCCAGCGGGCGACGCGCCGCCCTCGCATCGAGGACGCCCTCAGCCGGGTCGGCCTCACCGCAGCCGGCGACAAGAAGTACCGCGCCTACTCGCTCGGCATGCGCCAACGGCTGGGCCTGGCCTCGGCCCTCCTGCGACCCCGCCGGCTCTTGGTCCTCGACGAGCCGACCAACGGCATGGACCCGCAAGGCACACGGGAGATCCGCCACCTGGTGAACCAGCTGGCCGCGGACGGCACGACGGTCTTCCTCTCCAGCCACCTGCTGTCCGAGGTCGAGCAGATCTGCACCCACGCCGCGGTCATGTCTCGCGGGCGGCTGCTCACCCAGGGCACGCTGGCGGAGCTGCGACAGGCCGGCCAGGCCCGCCTGCGCGTCGAGGTCGACGACGCCGCGCTGGCCACGCCCATCCTGGCCCGGCTCGGGCTGGAGGTGGGCACCGACGCCGGCGGCCCGACCACCAAAGGCACTGCGGGCGTGCTGAGCGGCGTGCTCGGCAGTCGCAGCCCCGAAGAGTGCTGCCGCCAGTTGGTCCTGGGCGGCGTGGGCGTCCGCAGCCTCACCGTGGAGCAGCCCAGCCTCGAGGATCTCTTCGTGGCCCTGACCGGCGAGGGTTTCGATGTCGACTACTGAACCGCAGCTGACCGCCGGGGCGCCCCCGTGCTGATCACCGAGCTTCGCCACCTCTTCCGCCGGACCCGTGTCGTGGTGCTCCTGGCCGTCATGTTCCTCATCCCGGTCCTGCTGGCCGTAGCCGTGGCCATCTCGGGCGGCCCGTCGAGCGGAAGGGGCCCATCTTTCCTCGACCGCGTGTCGCACAACGGCGTGTTCGCCGCCCTGGCCGGCCTGACGGTGGCCCTGCCGTTCTTCCTGCCGCTCACGGTCGCCGTGGTCGCGGGCGACACCATCGCCGGCGAGGCCAGCCTGGGCACCCTGCGCTACCTCCTGGCCCGGCCGGCGGGCCGGCTGCGCCTCCTGCTGATCAAGGCGGCGGCCACGGTGACGTACTGCCTGGCGGCCGCACTGGCCGTCGCCGTCGGCGGCCTCATCGCCGGAGCCATCCTGTTCCCGATCCGGAACCTGACCACCCTCTCGGGCACCACCATCTCATTGGCCGACGGCATCGGCCGGACCCTGCTGGCCGCAGTCGTGGTCGGCGCCTCGCTCCTCGGTCTGGCCGCCATCGGCATGTTCATCTCGACGCTCACCGACGTCCCCGTCGGGGCCATGGCCGCCACGGCCGGTCTCGCCGTGCTGTCACAGATCCTCGATGCCGTTCCCCAGGTGCACGCCATCCATCCGTGGCTGTTCACCCACCAGTGGATGGCCTTCGGGGACCTGTTCCGCTCGCCGGTGGACTGGCACGGGGTCGGCCGCGACCTGTTGCTACAGGTCGGCTACATCGCCGTGTTCGGCACCGCCGCCTGGGCCCGCTTCACCACCCGCGACGTGCTGGCGTAGCGCAGTCGGACGCCGCCTGTGGGTCAATCGGTGCGATGCCACAGCTTGATGCCGCCGAGGATCCCGGCTGAGTTGTCGACCAGGCTGACCCCGTCGGGGAGATCGCCGTCGATCCTCACCGAGTTCCCGCCGCCGATGTAGCAGTGGTCGAAGAAGGTCAGCTGGCGGAGCACCTCGATGGTCTCGAAGACCCGCTTCTGCCACTTCTTGTGCCCCTCGTGCTTGCGGGCGGCGTCACCGAGGACCTCGTTGTAGGTCGACTCCTTGCGCAACGGGTGGTGGGCCAGCTCGATGTGCGGCAGCAACTTCCCCTCGTAGAACAGCGCGGTGCCGACCCCCGTCCCCAACGTCACCACCAGCTCCAGGCCGGAACCCTCCACGACGGCCGCGCCCTGCAGATCGGCGTCGTTGGCCACCTTGGTGGGCTTGCCCAGCTCGGCGCTGATGGCCGCCTGCAGGTTGAACCGAAGCCATCCCTTCACCAGCTTGGGGCTGGGCTCCCCGCCCGGTCCCTTCGGCGACACGAAATGTGGAGCCGAGAGGACTCGGCCGGCGCGCACCATCCCGGGGAAGCCGACCGAGACCCGGTCGAACGGCGGCAGCGACTTCACCAGGTCGCCCAGGATCGTGACCAGCTTCTCCGGCGGCAACGGGTACGGCGTGTCGATCCGCACCCGATCGTGCTCGATGGCGCCCGAATCGTCGAGGACCGATGCCTTCAGGCCGGTCCCGCCGATGTCGATCGACAACGTGTTGCGCGAGCTGGCCGACGTCGACGTCCGTGACGGCGCAAGGTCTGAAGGGGTCGTCACCATGGTGCCTACAGTAGAGGGCGCCGGGCCGCGCCGGTCGGGCTGCCAGCCCGGGGGTGCCAGCTCGAACGCGTCGAACGTGAAGGCCGGCGTCACCGTGCACCCGGCCAGCGTCCACGCTCCCCGGCTCTCGGCGGCCTGCCAGGCGTCGGGCGGCACCACCAGCTGGGGGCGTTGCCCGGCTGTCAGGTCGGGACCCAGCTCCTGGGCCGGTCCGGGCGCCACCGAGAGGGTGATCGGCGCGCCGGCGTAATAGTGCCACACCTCTGCGCGCCCCCTGACCCGGTGCCACAGGGTGCGCCGGCCCCCGTCGAGGAGGTAGTAGATGGCGGAGCCCGATCCGTCCCGATCCCGCCAGCTCTCCCGGTACCAACCGCCCTCGGGGTGCGGCGTCAGGCCGAGCGCAGCAATCAGGTCCGAGATCTCCATCCGCCGATTCTGGCAGCCCGGCCGTCATTTCCCTGACGTTTGTCACTTCCCCGCCCATCGTCCGCCCCGTAGCGTGAAGGCATGGATGGCAAAGGTGCGGGATCGGCAGGCACCCGTCGCTGGCCTCGCTTCGGGCTGGCTGCCGGCCAGGAGACCTTCGGCTGGCAGCCGGTCCACCACGGCTCCCCGGATGTGTTCGGCGACCGGAGCCGGCTGTGGCGGCGGCTGATCCCCGCCTTCTGGCTGGCGTTCCTGGTGTTCCCCCTGAGCTCCATGTTCGGCGAGTCGCACCTCGGCGTGGTGCACGCCACCGTGGTGTGCGTCCTCACCGCCCTCTTCGTGTCGGCCTATGCGGCCGTCCTCGGTGTGCCCGACGCCCGCAAGGCGGCAGTGACGGGGGTCGGGTGGCTGGGGGTGGTGGCCCTGTTCCCAGCCATCACCACCTTCCTGGCCTTCTACGACCGCAGCGGCTGGGCCTACTGCTTCACCTTCTCGCTGTGGCAGGCGGCGTGGGTGGTCCGCCCCAAGGTGCTCGCCGTCGGCGTGGTCACCGCCCTCACCGCCGTGGTCGGCGCCGCGTCCGGCATGAAGGGCAGCGACCTGTTCTCCGCGGTCGTCATCGTCTTCGGTGTCGGTACCAGCTTCCTCGGCTTCTGGCGCCTGCTGGAGGCGAACGTGGCCCTCAGCCAGGCCCAGGCCGACCAGGCCCAGGTGGCGGTGACCGAGGAGCGGCTGCGATTCGCACGCGACCTGCACGACCTGCTCGGCCACTCGTTGTCGGTGATCACCCTGAAGAGCGAGGTGGTCGCCCGCCTGCTGCCCGATCGGCCGGCGCAGGCGGCCAGCGAGGTGGCCGAGATCGAGCAGGTGGCCCGCCAGGCCCTGTGGGAGGTGCGCGAAGCGGTCAGCGGGTACCGCCGCACCACGTTGGCCGCCGAGCTGGTGGCGGCGCGCGCCGCGCTGTCGGCGGCGTCGATCGCCTGCACCGAGCAGGTTGCGGCCGTGGGGCTGGAACCGGCGGTGGAGGCGGTGCTGGCCTGGGCGGTGCGCGAAGGCGTCACGAACGTGGTCCGCCATTCGGCGGCGGCGTCATGCACCGTGTCGGTGGCCCTGGAGGGCGATCGGGTCGTGGCCACCGTCGCCGACGACGGGCGCGGCGTCTCGGGACCTCTGGCGGCCAGCGGCAATGGCCTGAGCGGCAATGGCCTGAGCGGCAATGGCCTGAGCGGCAACGGGCTGTGTGGCCTCGCCGAACGCCTGGCGCTCGTCGGCGGTGCCCTGGAGAGCGGCCCCGGCCCGGCCGGGGGCTTCCGCCTGCGGGCCATGGTGCCGGTGGCGTCGACCGCGCCGGCATCCGCGGGCACACCCGCTGTGCCCACCGCCGTGCTGTGATCCGGGTGATGTTGGCCGAGGATCAGGCCATGGTGCGCCAGGCGCTGGCCACGCTCCTGTCATTGGAGGACGACATCGACGTGGTGGCGCAGGTGTCGCGTGGCGACCAGGTGCTGGAGGCGGCCCGTCGTTCCCAGGCCGAAGTGGCGCTGCTCGACATCGAGATGCCCGGAGGTGACGGTCTGACCGTGGCCGGGCAGCTCCGGGCCAACCTGCCCGAGCTGAAGGTCATCATGCTCACCACCTTCGGCCGGCCCGGGTACCTGCGCCGGGCCATGGAGAGCGGCGCCGTCGGCTTCCTCCTGAAGGACGCCCCGGCGTCCGAGCTGGCCGCAGCCGTGCGCGGCGCCCGCATCGGCCGCCGCACCGTCGACCCGGCCCTGGCCGCCGCCGCCCTGTCCGACGGATCGGACCCGTTGACCGAGCGCGAGCACGAGATCCTCGAAGCCGCCCGCGACCAGCCAACCATCGCCCAGATGGCCGCCACCCTCCATCTGTCACCGGGCACAGTCCGCAACCACCTCTCGGTCGTCATCGGCAAGCTCGGGGCCCGCAACCGGGTCGACGCCGTGCGCATCGCCCTGGAGAAAGGCTGGCTGTCCGCCGGCTGACCGTCTCACGCGTGGGGCTGACGCCGCTGGCTTCGCTCGGCCCGGTCCGGTCCGGTCCGGTCCGGTCCGGCAATTGTGTTCAATTTGTGTCACGAGGAGATACCAAATCGAACACTATTCGGCGGGCGCCAGGTCGAAGCTGACGCCGGTGAGGTTCTCGGAGACGTTCCACAGGCGGCGGGCATCGCCATCGCGCCGGGCCGGGCGGGGGTAGCCGATCCGCCGGGGCTTGCCCCAGAGATGGAAGGGGCCGCGAGGACCGTAGTAGTCGCCGCCCTCCACGTCCGTTTCGGTGGCGGCGTAGAGAGCCGGGAGCGAACCGGTGCGCACCGACTGGGCAACCAGCGCGTTGCCCGCATCCATGATCAGGTCGCCGAGGCCGCCGTGGCCCGGTCCGTGCCCGAGGTTGGTGTGGACATATCCCGGGTGGGCGGCGACGGCGCGCACCGTCGAGCCGGCCGCCCGGAGCCGTCGATCGAGCTCGGCGGTGAAGAGCAGGTTGGCCAGCTTCGACTGCGAGTAGGCGCCCATCGGATGGTAGGCCCGCTCGCCCTGGAGATCGTCGAAGCGGATCGAGCCGACGTTGGCAGTGAGGCTGGCGACGGTCACCACCCGGCCATCGCTGGCGAGGCGGGGGAGGAGGCGCCCGGTCAGGGCGAAGGGCCCGAGGTGGTTGGTGCCCAGCTGCATCTCGAAGCCGTCACCGGTGAGCATCCGTGGGGTGGCCATCACGCCGGCGTTGTTCAGCAGGATGTCGATGCGGTCGAGGTCGACAGTCAGGGCGGCGGCGAAGGCGGCAATCGATTCGAGGTCGGCCAGGTCGACGGTGCGGGCTTCGGGCAGGGGACCGGTGGCGACCTCCCGACAGGCTGCCACTGCGGCCGCCGCTCGCTGCGGGTTCCGGCAGGCCAGGATCACGTGCGCGCCGTGGGCAGCGAGGGCCTTGGCGGCGGCCAGGCCGAGGCCGCGGTTGGCGCCGGTGACGACCGCCGTGCGGGTGTCGAGGCCGGGCATTCGGCCGGCGTTCCATCCCCGCATAGAGCCGTTCTTAGCCGTTGGTGATGACGGCCTGCACCTGTCGGGCGGGCAGGACGGGAATTGTGCCGTCGGTGCCGAGCTGCTCGAGCGTGCCGCCGGCGCCACCGAGCGTCCACGTCGCGCTCCAGGTCTCGTGCACGGCAACGGTGTAGGAACCGACATCTTCGTAGGTGTGGGTGATGACCCCGTTCGGGTAGGCGAGTCCCTCGATGCGATACGGACCGGACGTGGCCCCGTCGCCCCACGACACGGTGTAATCGCCCCGGGCCACGATCTGGAGAGGACCGAGGGGGGTCTGCTCGCGATACGCCGGCGGGGAGACCGTCCCGGCGGTGACCAGGTAGGCGAGCTTCCCGGTGAGGGCGTAGCCCGGCGGGATGCTCGGCTTCGGGACAGGCAGGGGGATGGTCTGCCAGAACTGCGCCGCCAACACCGCCGGGTTCAACGCCAGCGCCGGCGGCACAGCCGCGTTCGGGCACAACCCGTACTGGCCAACCAGGTTCACCCCCAGTTGCTCGGCGGAGTTCTGCGCCGGCGAGTTCGCCAGGTTCGGCCCGGTGACGGTGTTGAAGTTCACGCACGGCTGCCCGGTCGGGTTCGTGGCCAGGCTCGGGACCGAGATGATGTTGGCCGCCGGGATCGTCGTCGCCGGAGCTCCCGGCGTCGCGGCTACGGGTGTTGGAGCGCCCGTACCCGGGGTGACGATACTCAGCGTTCCCCCGCAGTCCACGTTCTCGGCGAATGGTCCAGGCTTACAGACGGGTGAGTTGGAGCCTGTGTAGCTGACCTGTTGAAAGACCGTCGCAGATGACTGAGGAGCCATCAATAGGAACGCAGCAGCTATCCAGTGCATGGGTCAGTGACCTGCTGCTGAGACTGGAACGACTCTGAAAGCTGGATTGCCCAGGGAGTCGGATTCAATGACTGAGGATCGTGGCCGGCCGCCTTAGGAGCTAATTCGAAAAACTCGCTCCCTGTCTGCGGCACCGTGGTCACATCGACCGCGGAGTAGTCGGTTGTTGTCTGGACAAAGATGCAAGATTCCGTATTACTGATGAGCTTTTGAACCTTTGTGGACCGATCGCCCGGCGGCTGTTTGAGGTTCGTCGGCAATGGGATGATCGCTTGGGTGAGAATCTTCAGTTGCTCTGAAAATTCAGGGTCGTTGAAGATCGCTCTGACGGCTGCAACGACGACAGGCGGGACATTGTCCGTACCGAGTTCTGTCCGGACAGCGTTGCCGTAGACATGGTTGAGCTGCGCGAGGACGGCGTTGACGTAGGCAGGCGTGATGACCGGGGGCACCACGGCGGGGTCGGGGGGCAGCGTGGTGGTGGCGTGGGTGGTGGTCGGCGCCAGGCGGGGAGTTCCCGAGGCTGTGGTGGGCGCGCTGGATGAGTGGTGCGAGCCCCCGCCGCAGGCGGTGACTGCAAGGGCAAGCGCCGCCAGGAACCCCAACCATATGCGTCTCATAGCTTCTCGACTACTTTCGCACGCCAGCCAGGCTCCAGCAAGGGAATCTTGGTCGAATCGGACCTTTCTGGACGCCGTGGCTAGGCGTAGGCGCCGGTTTCGTGGTTTCCTGGTAGGGCAGGACGTGGTGCCGGCCCGGATCGGGACGGCGGGCTCTGGTGAGAATGTGAGATGACGAAGGCGCAGACAGGGGACGTGTGATGAGCGCTCGTGATGACGCGATGCTTTCTGCCCAAGAGCGTGCGGCTTTGGCGGGTCTGGAGGCCCGCGCCGAGACCGACGACCCTCGTCTGGCCAGCCACCTTCGCGGTCAGGTCAGTGTGCCCGGCCGCGTCCGCGTGACCATTCCGCCCGGCCTGTGGGCCTGGGCGGCGCACGTGAACCTCTGGCTGGTCGGCCCGGTTCTCGCCGTGCTCGGCCTGATCGGGTTGCTCGTTGGGGTTGCGGTCTCACCCGTCGTTGGTGTCCTCGGAGCGGTCGCTGCTGCCGGCGGGCTGGTGATGCTCGCAACGGCCATTGAGCGTCGTCTGGTTGCGTCCCGGGCCACCAAGCTCCCCGACGAGGGCTGAGGCTCAGTCGACGGGGGGCCCGTCCGGGCCGGTCAGGACCGCCGCGGCAGGATGGCGATCACGATCAGGGCGATGATCGAGAAGAGGAAGCCGAGGATGGCCCAGAGGACCGGACCCCGCCCTTTGCGCACCGCTATGCGGTTGCACCCGAAGGCGAAGAGCAGTGAGATGATGAGGCTGACTCCGTAGCGCATGTGTGTCCACCCCTGTTGCCCGGGCAGGTCCCGGCCGCACGGAGGCGAACTGTAGTGGCTCGACCCCTGCGCATGACGGATGGAACGGAAGGCCACTAGCGGGCGGAGATAGGGTGACCGGGATCGCCCACATCCCCGTACTTTTGCCCCCATCATGATTGACGTCAGGCTGCTGCTGGACCAGTTCGACGCCACGGCGGCGCGCCTCGGGCGCAAAGGCGTTTCGCGCCAGGTGGTCGATGAGGCCCGGACGCTGGCCGAAGCGCGGCGCAGCCAGGTCCGTCGGGTCGACCAGGCTCGTCAGGAGATGAACGCCGGATCCCAGGAGGTCGGTCGGCTGATGCGTGCCGGCGGGGCCGACGAGGCCGGCGAGCAGCGCCAGAAGCTGGCGGGCATGAAAGCCGAGCTGGAGGCGCTCGAGCAGGGTTTGCGACAGAGTGAGGCGGATCTCGACGACGTGATGTTGCGGGTCCCGAACCTGCCGGCTGACGATGTGCCCGACGGACGATCCGAGGCCGACAACCGGGTGGTGCGCACCCATGGCTACGACCCGGCTGACTACGAAGGCCGCAGCTACCGGCCGCACTGGGAGGTGGCGGGCGACCTCGGCATCCTCGACGCCGAACGCGCCGCCAAGCTGAGTGGGACCATGTTCTCGTTGCTCGCCGGCGGGGGCGCCCGGCTCCTGCGGGCGCTGGTGAACTTCAGCCTCGACCTGCATCGTGCTCGGTACCTCGAGATCGCCCCACCGCACGCCGTCCGCAGCGAGGTGATCACCCGGACCGGCCATCTGACCAAGTTCGAGTCACAGGCGTACCGGTTGCGCGACGACGACCTGTGGCTGGTGCCGACCGCGGAGGTGCCGCTCATGGGCATGCACCAGGGCGAGATCCTTCTCGAGACCGACCTGCCTGCCGGATAC
Organism: Acidimicrobiales bacterium; assembly: GCA_965276635.1. Lineage (GTDB taxonomy): Bacteria > Actinomycetota > Acidimicrobiia > Acidimicrobiales > Palsa-688 > CBDIBC01. The sequence continues at coordinate 1,995,571 of CBDIBC010000005.1, forward strand.
ATGGCCTACACGGTGTGCTGGCGACGCGAAGCCGGCGCCGCAGGCAAGGACACCAGGGGTCTCCAACGCCTGCACGAGTTCCACAAGGTCGAGCTGGTCCGGTTGTGCCGTCCCGAGGACGGCGACGCCGAGTTGGCCGGCTTGCTGGCGGACTGCGAGCGTTCGTTGCAGGTGCTGGGCCTGCCGTACCGGGTGGTCGAGCTCTGCGCCGGGGACCTGACCTTCTCGGCGTCGAAGGTGTTCGACCTCGAGGTGTACGCACCCGGCGTCGATCGCTGGCTGGAGGTCTCCTCGGTCAGCCTGACCACCGACTTCCAGGCCCGGCGCGGCGCGATCCGGTTCCGTCGCACGGAGGGATCGAAGGTGGAGCTCGTGCACTCGTTGAACGGGTCGGGGCTGGCCACCCCCCGCGTCTGGGCGGCCGTCATCGAGCACGGCCAGCAGCCTGACGGCACGGTCCGCGTGCCCGACGCATTGGTGCCGTACCTCGGGGGCGACGAGACCATCACTGCGGCGCGCTGAGCTGTCGGCGACCGGAGCGCACTCGCACGGGTCGATGTGGTGCGGAGGAGTGGTCAGTACGTTCGACTGGGTCGAACGTACTGACCAACGGTCGAGACCGGCGGCGGGCCCAATGGTCGAGACCGGCGGCGGGCGCCGGCCGTGATGGGCGCCGGCCGTGACAAGCGCCAGCCCGTGATCGGCGCCGGCCGTGATGGGCGCCGGCCGTGAAGGGCGCCGTCGGCCCAGCGTGCTCGCCGGTGGCGCCCGGCCAGAAATCTCCGAAGACCATTCAGGTCGGGCCGCGGCCGGCCGATACTGCTTCGGTGGGCCACCAGGCGGTTCTGGGCAGCGGCGAGGTGGTGGTCGTCATCGACGACGAGCAGTCGGTGCGCGACCTGGTCCGCACCGTGCTCGAGCTCGACGGGTACCAGGTGTACGTGGCGTTGAACGGTCCGGTCGGATTGGGCCTGGTTGACGCAGTCGAGCCGGCCGTGGTCGTGCTCGACGTGATGATGCCAGGCATGGACGGCATCGAGGTGTGCCGCCAGCTCGACCACCAGGCCGCCGGCGTCGTGATCCTCACCGCCCGGGACGACCCCGCGCTCGAGGAGCAGTGCCGGGCGGTGGGTGCTGATCGGTTCCTGACCAAGCCGGTGGATCCGAGCGTGCTGGCCGAAACCGTCACTGACCTGGCGACCGTGTACCGGTCACGACGCGCCCCCGGCCCACGGTCGCAGCCGGCACGGGACGCTGACGACCCGAGGCTGACGAGTCGGGCTGGGACCCTCGACCTCCAGTAGGCATCGACAAAGAGCCGAGTGGCTGGTGGGGCAGGTCTCGGCCACCAGTCGACGTTGATCGCGCATGTCGGGTGTCGGGGCGGCAACCCGTCGATGCGGCAGTCATCTCGATGGCCCGCTGCAGGTTCTGTCCGTTCGTAGCCGTCGTATTCTTCGGATTTTGTTGGGTCACCGCCACAACGTCTCGTGCCCCGGAGCGGCTCGGCCGGCGGCGGCGACTACGCCAACGGCGACATGGGCCACCGGCCCAGCTGTTCGTGAAGGTATGAGTGCGGTGCGCCGCTCACCGACCGGCCTTGTGGCGGCCGCCGACGTGGTCGCCTTGGACCCGTCGAGGCTCAAGTTGACCTGACGACCCTCCGATACCCGGGCATGCGCACCCGACGGGCCGTCCGCCGCCAGAACCGCCAGAACAGCCAGAACCGCCAGAACCGCCAGGACCGCCAGGACCAAAAGAATCGCCTGAATCGGTTGAGCCGTGCGGGAACCGCCGGCGCCGCGGCCCTGCTCGGCGTGGCGTCGGGCGGCATGGTCGCCGGGACACCGTCAGTGGCGCACGCGGCCACGATCGGCGCCAGCCAGGTTCGAGTCGGGGTGTCCGCCACTGCGGACCGCCGAGCTGCCAGCCTGACGCCCGCTGCCAGCCTGACGCCCGCTGCCAGCCTGACGCCCGCTGCCAGCCTGACGCCCGCTGCCAGCCTGACGCCCGCTGCCAGCCTGACGCCCGCTGCCAGCCTGACGCCCGCTGCCAGCCTGACGCCCGCTGCCAGCCTGACGCCCGCCTCCAGCCCGACAGCCGCCGCCAGCCCGACGGTGGCGGCCGGCGGCGGCGGCATCGTGGCCGCTGCGGCCATCCCCGGCGGCGGCGGGTACTGGTCGTCGTACGCCAATGGCACCGTGGTGGCCAGCGGTACTGCGCCGTTCGAGGGCGATCTGTCACACGTGAGCCTGGCCCGACCCATCGTGGCCATGGCGGCCACACCTTCGGGCCAGGGCTACTGGCTGGTGGCGTCCGACGGTGGGGTGTTCGCCTTCGGCAACGCCGCCTTCTGCGGATCGACCGGCAACGTCCGCCTGAACCGGCCCATCGTCGGCCTCACGTCAACCGCCGACGGGCACGGCTACTACCTGGTGGCGTCCGATGGTGGCATCTTCACCTTCGGTGATGCCCGGTTCGCCGGGTCAGCGGGGAACGTGCGCCTGGCCAAGCCCATCGTCGGTATGGCCGCGACGCCTTCGGGTCTGGGCTACTGGCTGGTGGCGTCCGATGGTGGCATCTTCACCTACGGCAGCGCCGGCTTCCTCGGGTCGGTCGGGAATGTCCGCCTGGCCCAACCGGTCACGGCCATGTTGGCCACCGCGGACGGTCGCGGCTACTACCTGGTGGCATCGGACGGAGGGATCTTCACGTTCGGCGATGCCCCGTTCCTCGGGTCCATCGCCGGCTACCTCGGGGGTGCCAGCGCGCTGGCCATGGTGGCGGAGGGCAGCGGATACTGGATCCTGAACTCCAATGGCAGCGCCAACGCCTACGGCGCCCCCGCCCCTCCCGCTTCGGCCGTTCCTGCCTCCGTGGCTGCTGTCTCGGCTGGAGCGACCCCGGCCACGTCGATCAGTCCCAGCGCTGGTTTCGCCGGCAACTGCTACAGCGGGAACGTCACTCCCAGCTGCGACTCGTACGCGCTGGCCGATATCGACGCCGCCCGCGCCCGCGAAGGCCTGCCACCCCTGGCCCTGCCGGGCAACTACAGCCAGCTCGGGCTGGGCGCACAGGTCCTGGCTGTCGCCAACGCGGAGCGCACCGCTCGCGGCCTGCCCGCCTTCACCGAGGCGGCGGGGCCCGACCAGATGGCCCAGCAGGGGGCGCTCCAGGGACGCGACCCGACAGGGCCGTCGAACGCCGCCTGGGGCTCGAACATCGCCTCCGGCTACGCCACGGCGCTGGCTGCCGACTATGCGTGGATGTACGACGACGGAGCGAGCAGCCCCAACGTCGACTGCGCAACGACCACATCCAGTGGATGCTGGGGCCACCGCGTCAACATCCTGGCGTCGTGGGCCGGCCAGGCGGGCGCAGGGGTGGCGACGGTCGGCGGCCAGCTGCAGTTGACCGAGCTCTTCGTCAAGGCCTAAGCGAAACCGCTTAGAGTGGTGGCACAACCGATCGTGGCGCGCAGATGTTGCCTGGACGGCCGCCGTCCACTAGGCATACCGGGTGCTTTCCCCTTTTTCCCCTCGAACCCATTACCACCATCCGTGTGATTCCCCGCCTCGTCGCCGGGCTCGAGCGGGGATGACGGCCTTGTGCACCCTGGTCGGGGCGGCGGCGGCGACCGGTGTCGCCGGCACCGCAGCGGCCGGATCCGCGGTGCCGACATCGTCGACGGCGACGGTCACCCATGTCGTCCCACGTTTGGCTGCTGGTCTGGGCGGGATCGTGGCGGCTGCGCCAAACGCAGCCGGGACGGGCTACTGGTCGGCCTACTCCAACGGCCGGGTGGTGGCGGCGGGAGCGGCTTCCTTCGTGGGTGATCTGGCCGGGACCACGCTCAGCGCGCCCATCGTGGCCATGACGCCGACCCCCGATGGGGGCGGCTACTGGCTGGTGGCGTCCGACGGGGGCGTCTTCTCGTTCGGGGACGCCGTGTTCCGTGGCTCCACGGGCGGTGTGGCGCTGCGCCAGCCGATCGTGGGCATGACGCCGACCCCCGATGGGGGCGGCTACTGGTTGGTGGCGTCCGACGGTGGGGTGTTCAGCTTCGGTGACGCCGCATTTGCCGGGTCGACCGGGAACGTCGCCCTCCGTCACCCGGTGGTGGGCATGGCGCCCGCGCCGGACGGTCACGGCTATTGGCTGGTTGGTTCCGACGGCGGGATCTTCAACTTCGGATCCGCCCCGTTCGAGGGGTCGACCGGGGCCACGTCCCTGGGCGCTCCGGTCGTCGGGGTCGCCGCCGCCCCCGGTGGGCGCGGGTACTGGCTGCTCGGTTCCGACGGTGGTGTCTTCAACTTTGGGTCTGCCCCCTTCGCCGGGGCCGCGTCGGGCGCACTGGCCGGCGCCACGGCCGTGAACATCGCCCCGGTGGGAGCCGGTTACTGGGTGACCGACAGCGAGGGAGTGGCTCGCACTTATGGCGGGCCGACGCCGCCGCCGGCCGCCGTCGCCAAGGTGGTGGCATCGAGCGTCGACCCGCCCGACTCCGCCGCCCCGTCGGCAGCCTTCTCGCAACACTGCTTCAGCGGCGAGAGCAACGCCGGCTGCGACCAGGCGGCCCTGGCCGACATCGACGCGGCCCGGGCCAACGAGGGCGTGGCGCCGTTGGACCTGCCCGCGAACTACGGATCGCTCGGCGTGAACGGCCAGCTGATGGCGGTGACCAATGCCGAGCGCACCAGCCGAGGCCTGCCCCCGTTCAGCGAGGCGGCGGCACTCGACGGCATCGCCGCCGCGGCCGCCGCCCGTACGGTCGACCCGACGGGCCCGGCGGGGAGCACCTGGTTCGCCAACCTGTCGTCCGGCTACGTCACCGCCCTGGCCGCCGACTACGGCTGGATGTACGACGACGGCGTCGGCAGCCCGAACTCGACCTGCACGACAGCCGGATCTGCAGCCTGCTGGGGCCACCGCCACGCCATCCTGGCACCGTGGGGTGGGACGGCCGGCGCTGGCGGCGGGCTGGCGGCCGGGTCGACGGTGCTAACCGAGCTCTTCGTGGCCGGCTGACGCCGCCGGGACTACGAACCCTCGTCCAGGAGGGCCACCAGGCGCCGCGGGGCGATCATGCGGTAGCTGTCTTCGACGAGGGCGGCGATCTCGTCCCAGTCATGGTCCACCTGGAGCGACACCCCTATCCAACCCTTCGAGCCGACGTAGGGAGGAACGAAGAACCGAATGGGGTCGTCGCCGACGAGGATCTGCTGGACGCCTGGCCCGGCTTTCAGAGACATGGTCCTACCGTCCTCGCTGGTCATCACGAACAGCTTGCCGCGCACCCGGAACGCCGGCGCCGAATGCCCGCCGAACGAACGCTCCTCGACCTCCGGGAGCGACAGGCAACGCTCCCGGAGCCGCTCGAGCACGTCGGGGTCCACGGCGCCCACCACGGTCAGGATCGTAGCGGCGGTCCCACGGGCCTGGCGCAGGCCACCTCAGCATTCAGGGCCGACTGCCGATAGATGCCGTAGGACGGTCCCATCGCCAGGCGTACGAAGACGTTCCGGAGCGCGACGAGCGTGCGTGTGGCATCGACATGGGAGGACGGCGTCGCCACCGCGCCTGTCGGGATCGCCGTGGTGGGGCTCGACGGCCGGTACGTCGCGGTGAACCCGGCGTTCTGCCGGTTCACCGGTCGAGAGGAGGCTGGGCTCCTGGGGACCTGGTACCTCGACCCGGTGCATCCCGACGATCGAGCGACGAACCTGGAGCAGGGCCAGCGCCTGCTCGCCGGGGAGGTCGCGTCATAGGATCTCGACCAGCGCCTCGTCCGCCCCGACGGGTCCCAGCGCTGGGCGAACAGCCACGTCGTGCTGCAGACCGAAGCCGGGGCCCCCAGTCCAGTTCGTGGCGGTCGTCACCGACGTCACCGACGAGCGCCGCGCTCGCGACGCGGCCGCGGTCATCCACCCTGACGACTTTTCGGTGCTGCTGCCCCTCCTGCGCTCCGCGCTCGGGGGCCGACCGGCCACGACCGAGTACCGGGCTGCCGCCACCGGCCGCTGGTACCTGGTGGACGCCGAACCCCTCGACAGCGGCGCGGCCCGGATCCTCGTCCTCGCTCGGGACATCACCGAGCGCGTCCGGCGGGAGGCGGAGCTGCGTGAGGTAAAGGCACGCGACAGGCAGTCCTTCGAGCATGCGCCCATCGGCGTCGCCCTGGTCGGCCTGGACGGGGCCTGGCTGGCAGTCAACGCCGCCCTGTGCGCGCTCCTCGATCGGGGCGCCGACGACCTGCGCAGCCACACCTTCCAGGATCTCACCCATCCCGGGACCTGGATGCCGACCTCCATCTCCTGGAGCAGCTGGTCGACGGTCTGATCCAGAGCTACTCACTGGAGAAGCGCTACCTGCGCCCCGACGGCGCAGTGGTGTGGACGATGCTGCACGTCAGCCTGGTCCGCGACGTGGACGGCGGCTCGTCATCCTTCATCTCACAGATCGAGGACGTCACCGACCGACAGCGGCGGGAAGACGAGGTCCGCAGGGTCACGGCCGAGCTGGTGTCGACCAACGCCCTGCTTCGCGATGCTGCCTCCCTGGCCAAGGTCAACGGCGCTCGCTACCGCGCCCTGGTCGATCACCTGCCCGACACCGTCGCCTACGTCTACGACCGCCGGCACCGCGTCCAGGTGGCCAGCGGTGCGGGAATCGTGGCCCGCGGCTTTGAGCCCGCAAGATTGGTGGGTCGCCATCTCGACGATCTCCTGACCCAGGCCGACGCCGACCTGTTGCGAACGCATCTCGAGGTGGCCTTCGGCGGTGCCGCCGTGTCGGTCGAGGCCAGGCTGGAGACGACCGGCCTGGAGAACCTGCTCGACGTGGTGCCGTTGGAGACGCGCGACGGCGGTACGCCAGATGAGGTGCTCGTGGTGGCACGCGACATCACGGCCATCAAGGCCCGCGAGCGCGCCCTGATCGCCGCGGAGCTGGTGGCGCGCACGGCGTTCGACGACGCCCCGGTCGGCATGCTGGAGCTCGACGTCCACGGCCTGGTCCTGCAGGCGAACCACGCCGCGCTGGCATTCCTCGGCGATCGCCTGCCCACGCGGCGCGGCGCCCGGTTGTTCGACATGCTCGAGATGGAGACGGGTGGGGTGCCGTCCCGGCTCGCCGCTCTTGCGGAGATCGTCACCGAGGAGGGGCGGGAGTGCCAGGTCCGCGTCACCGGGCCCCAGGAGCGCTGGAGCAGCCTGCGCGCCTCGCGGCTGGACGGCGGCGACGACCTACCCGATCGGTGGTTGGTGCACATCGCCGACATCACCGCGGAGCGCAGGCAACGCCTGCGGCTCGACGCGGCCCATGCTCGTTTCGCCGCCCTGGTCGAGCACAGCTCCGACGCCATAACGGCCCATGACGCAGACGGTATGACCCTCTATGCCAGCCCGGCGTTTGGTGACCTGCTCGGCGTGGTTGGTGATGCCGCCGGGAGCAACTTCCACGACGCGGTCATCGTGGCCGAGGGTGTCGAGACCGAAGAGCAGGCGCAGCTGCTGAGGATCTTCGGCTGCACGTCCGGGCAGGGCTATCTCTACGGCCGACCGGTGCCGCCGGAGGAGTTCGTCCTGCCCGAGCGGCCGCGCCACCCCACACTGACGCGGTAGGTGCCGTCGACGGGCCGACATCGTCGCAGGTGCCCCCGGCCGGACTCGAACCTGCGACGCACGGTTCGGAATCTGCTCCTGGCCGCTTGCGTGACCTGCGGCTCCACCTAAACACCCTGCAAACACGGGCTTTTGCTGACCGGTGTTGACCGCTCGCGACCCCTCGTGACCCACCGTTGGGTCACGTTTGGGTCACGCCGGCCGGCATGACTTCAGCAACACACTCCAGCCGCCCGCTCTCCCTCGGCCACGAAGAGTGAGGTGGGTCGATTTGCTCGCATCGGGCTCGCGGCGTTGCTATCGGCTCACGCCGAGAGCCTCAGCGCCCAAAGATTTGCAGCGCGCGGTCCCTGGCCGCTCGCACGAGCCGGTCGTCAAACGATGCGACGCTGGCGCCCCGATCCTCGGCTGCGAGGAGCACGCAGCAGTCGGGCATCTTCAGCCCTGTGTCTGCTCGCAGTTGGGCCAGACGGGTAGCCGTGTCAGGTGGGAAGCCCAACTCCCCGATCTCGAGGTCGCCTAGCGCGTCTTTCACCGCGTCGACTCGGCCCGCTCTCGCCGGCGCGACGAGGACCTCGGCCAACGTCAAAGCGTTCGCTCCGAGATCGTCGTCGACTGCGTCGTCGAGCACCGTCTCAGCCCTCGAGTGCAACGGGTCGTCACCGTCCAGGTAGGCGATAAGCACACTGGCATCGAAGACGATCACTCAAGCCAGTCCGCTCGCAGCGCGTCGAGATAGCCGGGCCCGTAAACACCAGTGAGCATGCCACTGTGACGCCTGATGGCCGCCAGGCGCCGTTGGCGTCGCTCGTCTCTCGCCCGCTCGGCAGCGTGGTGTCCTTCAATTGCCAACCGAGTCACGAGCTGGGCCCGGCTCAAGTCGGGCCACCGGCGAGCGGCCCGATCGAGAGCAGCCGCCAACTCGTCGGTCTCGGTCACAAAGTGACGGGGGCGAGCGGTCGGCACAGGCCAAGTGTAACACTTCAGGAGTTGGTGACACACCTCCACCACCGGAGGGGCCTCACCGGCTATACGGTCAACGGAATTCACGGTTTCCTAATGGCCTAAAAGGGTTCCAACAGGACCGAGCAAAAGTAAGAGACCTGGTGTACTTGGTTAGCGGGATCCACCACCTCGACGTTCGGCTGAGGTAGCTATGTGTTGGGCGGAGCCGAGGGATCGGTTCTGGTCTTGGCGCGTGTGGCAGACGACAACCTGGCTGGCAGGATCGCCGAGTTGGAGGCGGTGGTCGGTCGTCTGGAGCAACGCTTGGCCTGGCATGACAAGCAGATGACGCTCAAAGATGCGGTGATCATCGACCAGATCGGGCGGATCGGCGAGCTGGAGCGAGCTTTGGAGGACGCCCGACGCGGCGGGAAGCGCCAAGCGGCCCCGTTCTCCAAGGGAGACCCCGAGGTATCCCCGAAGCGTCCGGGCCGTAAACGGGGCGATGGCCATGGTCGTCACGGTCATCGCCGGGTGCCGGCCGGTCCACCGGATCGTGAGCTCAACGCTGGTCTGCCGGATGGGTGCCCCCATTGTGGGGGACATGTGGACTGCGATCGGATCGAGGCGCAGTAGCAGGTCGAGCTGCCACAGGTGACTCCGACGGTCACCAAGTTCAACGTGGCGGTCGGCCACTGCGCCCGATGCGGCGCTCGGGTGCAGGGATCGCATCCCGAGCAGACATCGGCTGCGCTGGGGGCGGCCGCGTCGAGTGTCGGCCCGACGGCCAAGGCGATGGGCATGTGGCTACTACGGGCTCGGGCTCTCCTTCGCCAAGTGCCGGGCGGTGCTGGCCCGCTTCGGGATCGACATGACCGCAGGGGCGATCTGCGCGTCGTCTCAGCATGCGGCGTCGGCCGAGCTGGTCCCCGTCCACAAGCAGCTCGTGGCCCGGGCGAACACCTCCGAGACGTTGACGATGGACGAGACAGGCTGGCGTGGCGGTGGTGGCGGGGCGTGGATGTGGGTGGCCACCAACGCGGATGTCTCGACTTACTGGGTCACCCCTGGACGCAGCTTCGACGACGCTACCGAGACCATCCGTGGCGACTACGACGGCATCGTCGTGCGCGACGGATGGGTCGTCTACAACCGCTACGAGCAAGCAACCCATCAGACGTGCCTGGCCCATCTCGCCAGACGGTGCCGGGAGATGGAAGCCGACCTGCGCCGCCCCGACCGAAAGATCCCCCGGGCAGCCAAGGCAATCATCACCGACGCTCTCGCCGCCCGCGACCTCCACGGCCCGGCCAGGGCCCAAGCTGCCGCCGGGCTGGCTAACCGCCTCCAAGCGCTTTGCGACCGCCCACGCGGAGACGACGCCAACCGCCGTCTCCTCGCCCATCTCGGCCGCCAGGCACCAGCAATGTTCACATTCCTCACCGCCGACGGTGCCCTCGACGTCGACGCCACCAACTGGCGAGCCGAAACCGGCATCCGGCCCGCCGTCGTCAACCGCAAAGTCTGGGGTGGCAACCGAACCTGGCGCGGGGCGCGCACCCAAGTCCGGATTACGCAGCATCCTCCTCGCCTGACCATCGACGCAACCCAACCGCCACCGACATCAAGCCTTCTTCAACGCAACCGGGAATGCGCTATCCAAGTACGACCTGGTCAGGAGGGGCGGGCCCCGCAGTGACGGGCGACAGTTTGGACAAGTTTTGCGAAATTCTAGTCCAGGGTCCGGACAAAACCACGCTCAAACGGCCTTCGAGCGGCTCGACTGTCCGGGCCAGGCGAAATGTTCTTCCATCAGGGCGGTCGTCGTTGCGACTCGCGACGCGAGCGGCGACCCGGCAATCGTCGAGCTTCGCGAGCTGGGCAACGCCCACCGGCGCCAAGCTCTGCAATCCCTCATCTCTCGAGCATCAGTCCAGCGCTGCGCCCCGACCTCTCTCCCGAGGCCGCTCTGGACCGCGCATGGATCCTCACCGGCCTCGAGGTGTACCTCGCCGCGACCGAGGGGTGCGACTGGAGCGACGACGCCTACGCCCAGTGGCTGACCGAGTTGCTGCACCACCAGCTGCTGCGCCCAACACGGCCAGCACCGGGCCGTCGGGAAGGATCGCCCCGCCGGCAGCCCGAGCCGAGGAGCACTTCGTAGGTCCTCGAAGGCCCGTGCGACGAAGCGCCGGAAGAACTGGACCTCGAAATGTTCAGCGTCGAGCAGGGCCAACGGTTGACGTGGGCAGCTATTCGTGGCCAACGGCCGGTACTGATGTCTCGTCAACCTCTGGCAAGGTCCAAGATGCGGCTCTGGGCTTTGCGACGAGATTGCGGACCTTGAGGTAGCGGGTGGCGACAATCAGTTGGCGTGAAGCGACCTCGCCGAGGACCATCAGCAGCAGGCAGACGACGATGGCGTTGGAGGTGGTGATGTTCCAGGAGTGCATCAGTCGGCCGATGTTGCGATCAGCCGACGTTCCGCCGTCGGTGGCGTAGAGGCTTAAAGCGGTGCGGAGTCACAATGCCAGCGCTCTCGAAAGCGCTCATTTGAGCGCGTTAAGGCACGCGAAAGGCGAAGGCGTATCGTGTGACCGTGTCGACCATTGAGGGTGCGGCCCGAATCGCCGCCAGCCTTCCCGGGGTAACAGAGGGTGAACGCCATGGCAACATGACCTGGTTTGTCGGCGGCAAGGCCTTCGCATGGGACCGCCCATTCAGCAAGGCAGACATCCGGCGGTTCGGGGAGGTGCAGCCACCACCCGGTCCCATTCTCGCTGTTGGAGTGGCCGACCTCGATGAGAAGGAGGCAGTGCTCGCATCCAGTTCCGAGGCGGTGTTCACGATTCCTCATCTCGACGGTTACGCCGCCGTCCTCATACACCTCGAACGGGTTTCGACGTCCGAACTGGAGGACCTGATCACCGACGCTTGGTCGGTCCACGCCCCACCGGAGGCCCGGGACCAACACAACGTCCGATGATCGGTCGTCCGGCTATTCTGAATGCGCTCCACCGCCAGCCACAAAGAGTGCTCGAGCGATCCGCGACGGCAGCCGCGCATCGACCGTCCAGAGGGCTCCGTCGGCTGCTGAGCCTTCTGGCGTAGCCGTTGCCGAAGCTGACCCCAACCATGGCGAAGCGCCCGATCGAGGCGTGCGTCGGGTGGAGTTCCGTGGCACGTTGCGCTGTCGTTCTGTCGCGCCGGGATCGGCGTCTCGCACTGGAACTGAAGCGGCTGTCGGGTTCTATGCCTGGAAGCTCGGCGCCGAGGCGGGCTGCCGGGGCAAACCCGGCGTTGTGTGAAGAGCGGTCGCCTGTGCTGGTTTCGGTGAGGAATCCCAAGGTCACAGGTTGTGCGGGCCGGGTCCTTGCTGGCCGAGAAGATCGTCGGGGTTCATGAGTTTGCATAGTCTGAGGGATAGGCAGCCGCAGCCGATGCAGCCGCTGAGGCGATCCCGGAGGTGCTCAAGGCCAGCGATGCGTTCGTCCAGGTCATCGCGCCACGTAGCAGAGAGGCGTTCCCAGTCCCGGCGGGTTGGGGTCCGACTGTCTGGCAGTCGGTCGAGAGCATCTTTGATACGGCGGAGGGGGATGCCCACGGCTTGGGAGGCGCGGATGAAGGCCACTCTCCTCAATGCCTCCCGATGGAAGCGGCGCTGGTTCCCAGCGGTCCGCGTGCTGTGGATGAGGCCTTCGGTCTCGTAGAAGTGGAGAGCGGAGACAGCGACGCCGCTGCGGGTCGCCATCTGTCCCACGGTCAACTCGTCGGACGGGGAAGAAGATTTGGACATAGGCTTTACCTCAACCTTACTTGAGGTTCTAGCCTTGTTGGCATGATCTTTAGCGACGCCGAAGTGCGATTCCTCGACCGCTTGCCCCGTGGTCACCTGGCCACCTTGGGGTCGAACGGGACCCCCCAGGTCAAGCCCCTGGGTTTCGCCTACAACCCGACGCTCGAGACCATCGACATCACCGGGTTCAACATGGCTGGCAGTGCCAAGTACCGCAACGTTCAGGCGAATCCGAACGTCTCCTTCGTCGTCGACGAGGTCACCGAGCAGTCGATGGAAGGCGCCCACTTCCTCGAGATCCGCGGCGTCGCGGAGACCGCCGTCGGAACCCACGACCCCCAAGGCCATCTGGCGCCGGAGATCATCCGGATCCAGCCTCGGCGCATCGTCTCGTTCAATGTCGACGCTGACCACCCGGGTTTCGCTACCCGGGACGTGACGCCGGCCGGGCTCGGCAACGAGGGGGCCTGACGTGCGCGCCGTGGAGGTGTCCTGCTTCGGCGGCCCTGAGGTCCTCGAGTTGCATGAGCTTGCCGATCCCGTTCCGGGCCGGGGGCAGGTGGTGGTGGCCGCCGAGGCCTGTGACGTGCTGTTCGTGGACACCATGATCCGTTCGGGCAAAGGTGCCGACTACTTCCCGATCCGACCGCCGTATGTGCCGGGCAACGGTATGGGCGGCACGGTTACCGCCGTTGGCGACGGGGTCGACGCCAGCTGGATCGGCCGATCGGTGGTGGCGCGCACGGGGGGAACCGGCGGCTATGCGGAGCTGGCTGCGGTCGATCTCGACGCTTGCGCTCTTGTGCCCGGCGCAGTCGACGTGCTCGACGCCACCGCGATTCTTCACGACGGCACCACGGCGTTACGCGTCCTGGAGCTGACAGCGCCACAGGACGGAGAATGGGTGCTCGTCCTTGGCGCCGCAGGCGGCATGGGAACCCTGCTCGTCCAACTGCTGGCCGCCCGGGGTGTGATGGTTGTGGGCGCTGCGGGAGGGGCCACGAACCGAGCCGTTGTGTCAGAGACCGGCGCAACCGCAGCCATCGACTACGGCGAAGCTGGCTGGACTGCAGCGATCCTTGACGCCACCGGCGGACGCCGCCCAACCGTCGTGCTCGACGGCGTCGGGGGCGCGATTGGCGGGGCCGCTTTCGAGCTGATCGCCGACGATGGACGGTTCTCGGCGCACGGGACCCCGAGTGGTTCGTTCGCACCCATCGACCCGGGCGAGTCGGCGCGCCGTGGTGTGACCGTAACTACCATCGCCGACCTCCAGTTCGCCGACGGTGAGAGGCCTCGTTTGCTCAACGCCGTTCTCGCCGGGCTCGGCGCCGGAGAGCTGGCTCCCCTCGTCGGCCAGACCTTCTCCCTAGCGGAGGCCTCCAAAGCCCATCTGGCGATCGAATCCCGAGAGACAGTAGCCAAGACGCTTCTCCTCTGTGACCGGGCGGCAAGGCCACCGCAGAACGCTTGATCTGAGGGCTCCAATCCCCCTTCGCCCGCGCACGGGAACCGAGCCGAACGGTTCTTTCGTCCCTCGGCTAGCGGGGGCCGCACACAGATTGTTGCCCAGAACGCTAGATCTCGGGTATGTGCGCCGGTGTCTGCGCCTCGGCTGCCGTCACCGGGCTGAATGCACCCCCCGGTGCTGCGGCGCCGGATCTCTGTCACCGTCCGGCCGGTGGCGGTTCCGCTATCGCACTGTCGATGGCCGTCGCCATACGGCACGTTTGGCACGAAGGCTGATGCCGATACTTGGCTTGCTGCGCAGCAGGTCGATCGGTCCCGCGGCACATGGATCGATCCCCGCGAGGGCCGGCGGACCTTCGCCGACTGGGCGGCCACCTGGTCGGCGACGACCGTTCACCTCAAGCCCAAGACGCGAGTCGGCTACGAGTCCATCCTCAACGCTCACCTGCTGCCCGCATTCGGGGATGTCCAGGTAGCGAGCATCGACCAGGCGGCAGTACGTGCGTCCCTCGCGCGCTTGGCAGCTTCTGGAGCAGCACCAGGCACGCTCCGATCGATTCGTCAGGTGCTCCGTCTGATGGTCGACACCGCCGTGGGGCGAGGGCCCTGGCCGCCAACCCGTGCGACGGCGTGAAGGTTCCACGCTCGGCGAAAGCGGAGATGCATGTCCTCACCGAGACTCAGGTCGAGGACCTCGCCCGGGCGATAGCAGCGCCAACGCCCCGCCGGTCCGGCAACGGAGCCACACCGCACTGGAGAACTGACCTGCCGGAGTACGGGCTTCTCATCCGCCTAACGGCGTACACCGGACTCAGGGCCGGCGAGAGCGAGGCGCTCCGGGCCGCCGGTTCGACCTCCTCCGCAGTCGTGTCGAGGTAGCCGAGTCCGTCGGCGAGGTCAACGGTCGCCTGGTGTTCGGCCCGACCAAGACCTACCAGACTCGCTCGGTGCCCCTCCCCCGGTTCCTCTGCGAGGAGATCGGGCCGATGCTGGCCGGCAAGGACAGGGACGACTTCGTGTTCCCCGGCCCGGAGGGTGGCCCGATGCGTCATGGGAACTTCTACGCCCGCCACTTCAAGCCGGCCGTGGTCCAGGGCGGGCTACCTCCCGGAGTCAGAGTCCATGACCTCCGCCACACTCATGCCGGCTTCCTGATCGCAGACGGGACTCACCCCAGAGCGATCATGGAGCGAATGGGCCACTCGTCCATCACGGTGACCTTGAACACGTACGGTCACATTTGCCCGGCCTCGAACAGCGCCTCACCGGCGCTCTCGACGCTCGGGGGCGCTCGGCCCAAGTCACGGCCGGATCCGCTGGGTCACGTGTGGGTCATGAAATGGTCGTCGATCTCCCGCCCCGCCCGCCGGCAG
Source organism: Acidimicrobiales bacterium (assembly GCA_965276635.1). Lineage (GTDB taxonomy): Bacteria > Actinomycetota > Acidimicrobiia > Acidimicrobiales > Palsa-688 > CBDIBC01. The sequence goes on from CBDIBC010000005.1 coordinate 2,010,777, forward strand.
AACCCGTGACCTGCCCGGACGCTGGTGCTCCCGGCAGGACTCGAACCTGCGACGCACGGTTTAGGAAACCGACGCTCTATCCTCTGAGCTACGGGAGCGGATGGGTCCTGGGCAGGACGTTTGTAAATGAACGCTGCTAAGTTAACTCCGTTACGTCTGGGCACGTCTAGATCGCCTGCGGTGATGCTGCCAGGAACGCTGCCGAGAGGCGGTAGCTATGCGAGGCACGAAGGTTCAGATTAGGCCGGGGGCGTGGCGCCTGCGGGCGGTGATTGCTACGGCCGGGCCAGTCGGCCGCGGCAGCTGAGCCGGACGCTGCGGGGAACGAAGAAGCCGGCGGACTCGGCGCTGGCTGCGTTCGTGGCCGGGTGGAAGCGGGTGCGGTCCCGGTCAGCGCGACTATGACCCGTCGCGCATCTGTTGGACCAGTGGGTGGAGCAGATCACGCTGCGCCGGTCGCTGGCGACCATCCGGAATATCGGGGCAAGGTGCGCCGGTCGTCGGCGGTGCTGGTCGCATCCGTCTGCCGGTGCTTCCGCCGCCGATCTCGATCGCGCGTACGGGCGGTGGCTGGCAGAGGGGCTGTCACCGATGACCATGCACGGGTGCATGCGGTCCTCTTCGCGGCGTTGCGCTAGGCGGTGAAGTGGGGTACCAAACCGTTCGCGGTGACGGAGCGGGCCTCCCCGCCGCCGTTGACGGTGGAGCCGGCTGTCGCAGACCCACGGTGATCCAGGGGCTGATCGCGGGGGCCGAGGAGGGATGCTGTATGCGGATTGCCGCTCCGGGGACGTCATGGCCCACCGACAGTACGAGCGGCTGGTGTGCCGCTGCAGGATCGGAAAGGAGGCCAGTATGCCAATCCAGTGGAAGAGGACACGCGATGCCTGCCGAAAGCGATCAAGGGAAATGCTGGGCGAAAGCCGCCAGAGCCCTCGGCGAACCACTCTGACATCGACGAGTGGTGCCGGCGCCTGGTGCCGGATCTGCAGCCCATCGTCGGGCGGTTGGATCAGTCGATCCGAGCGACGGTCTCGGGCCTTGACTACGCCGTCAAGTGGAAAAGAGCGTATTACGGGCTGCCAGAACTCGGGTGGATCATTGAAATAGCCGCCTACGACGTTTCCGTGAATGTCGTTTTCCTCGGCGGCGGCGACTTCGAGTCCCCGCCCCCGCTCGGAACGACCGACCGGACCCGGTACATCAAGGTGACCAGCCTGGAGGAGGTGGAGCGACCGGAGCTGCAGAAGTGGATCGAGTAAGCGGGACGCATGGGTTGAGTCCCATCTGGTGGTGTACGAGCTGTCGGTTTCCGACGGTTCTCGCATCAACCTGAGCTGATTGGGTTGGTGATCAGCTCGTTTTGTGCAACATATCAAGTTGGGGGACGGTTGTAAAGGACATTGTTGGTGAAGCCCGATTGACGGATAGGCGTGGGCGTATGGTCGGCGGCGGTTAGGAATGCAACGACCGCTTGACGTTTTGGTGGGATTGCGATGTGGTTGTCAGCCAGCGGCGGCGTCCATGGCGGGGCGGGGGTCGGCCGGGCTGAGCTCATGGCTGGCGACAGTTTTGAGGGACTCGACGCTCATGTAGCGTTTGGCGATCGCCCACTCGTCGGTCTGCTCGGCCAGGATGGCCCCGACCAGGCGGATCACCGCCCGCCGGTTCGGGAAGATCCCGACCACGTCGGTGCGCCGGCGGATCTCTTTGTTGAGCCGCTCCTGGGGGTTGTTGGAACGGATCTTGGGCCAGTGCTCGGTCGGGAAGGCGGCGAACGCCAAGATGTCGTCGGCGGCGTCGAGCACGAAGGTGGCGGCGTCGACGAACCCGGCGGTGGTGAGCCGGTCGATGACGTCGCCGAGCTGGGACCAGGTGGTGTCACGGTCGGGTTGCTCGAAGATCGAGCGCACCAGCGTGGCCACCATCGGCCAGTTCCCCTTGGGCAGCCGGGAAGCGAGGTTGGCCATGAAATGGGTCCGGCACCGCTGCCAAGAGGCGTCAGAGAGGACCTGGGCGATCGCTGCCTTGATGCCGCCGTGCGCGTCGGAGATCACCAGCTCCACCCCTGACAGACCCCGGGCGACAAGGCTGCGCAGGAACTCGGTCCAGCTGGCGGTGTCCTCGGTGGTGACGATGTCGAACCCGATGATCTCCCGGCGCCCCTCGGCGTTCGCGGCGGTGGCGATCACCGCGCAGACGTTGACCACCCGGCCGCCCTCGCGGACCCGCTGGGTGAGAGCGTCGACCCACACGTAGCGGTAGGGGCCGGTGTCGAGGGGCCGGTTGCGGAACTGCTCGACCACGCCGTCGAGCTCGCCGGCCATGCGGCTCACCTCCGAACGGGACAGGCCCTCGATGCCCATGGCCTTGACCAGGTCATCGACGCGCCGGGTGGACACGCCCTCCACGTACGCCTGGCACACCACCGCCACCAGCGCTTGTTCGGCCCGGCGGCGAGGGGCGAGCAGGAACTCCGGCGAGTACACCCCCGAGCGCACCTTCGGGACCGCCAGGTCGATCGTGCCCACCCGGGTGTCCCACGGGCGGTGCCGGTAACCGTTGCGGGAGTTCTCCCGCTCGTCGGAACGTTCCCCGTAGCCGGCGCCGCACTGCAACGACGCCTGCGCCGACATCAACGCCTCGGCGAACGCCTGCAACATCGCCCTCGGCAAATCGGTGTCGACGTCGTCGCTCTCGAGGTGCTTGCCAAACCAGGCGCCAGCGTCGAGAGTGGAAGGGACAGTCATCGTGATCCTCCTCAAGTAGTTGTGTGAGAACTGCTCCTTGAGGTTGACGCGATGGCTGTCGACGCTGGGGGACCCTCCCCTCAGCTCACCCGCCCGTACACCACTCCCTGGGACTCAACTGACGCATGCCGGGTTGGACGTGACGGGCATCCCGTCCGAACGGCTCGGCGCTCGTCCGCCACGTTTTTCTTCCCCGCCTGACACCGCCGGCTCGATGAAGCGGATTGTCATGCTGACGGTGTTTCGCAAGCAGAGATCCAACGAACGGGCCGAGGTGGCCAGGGCTCGCCTGGCGATGCGCCGCTGTGTCGCTGAGGGACACAGCGCTGAAGACGAGGAGTGGCCATGAACGCGACCAGCTGGGCCGAACTGAAGCGCAAGCGCCTGGACGCCATGACGGAGGATGAGCGGGTCGAGTATCAGCGCGCGCTAACTCCGAGGCTCGTTTGGCGGCGGAGGTAGGCGAACAGGTCCGAGCCGCCCGAGAAGCGGCGGGACTCAGCCAGCGCGCTTGAGCTCATGGTCACCGTCGAACTCCGACGCCCAGCCTGAGACCGGTTGACCGCCACCTTCGCCGAGCGCCTCGGATCGACTACGTGGGCAGCCCGGCCCGGCAGCGGATCGCAACGGCCAAGCCACGGGGAGCTGCCGGATGACGTGGCTGCATTTGCGTGAGGTCGGAGGTCAATGAGGCTGCTGGTGGTGCAGGGGATCTCTACGAGGTGACCATCGGGGTCATGAGCGAAGACGCGTGGACCTGGCCCGAGCCCACCAGGACTCGGGCGTAGGTGTCCCAGCGCACCTGCAGGTGGCTGAGGGCCACGACGGCTGATGCGCATGGCCACCGCTGCGCCCCGGCTCCGTCCCTCTGGGCGGCTCTTCGTCGATCAGCATTCGCACGACACTCGCATCGGGTGGTACGACGACGTCGTGGTGCGCGCCACCGGGCACCTGGCGGTTCCAGTCCGCCGATTCACCTTTCTCACTGCTGACGGACCATCGGAGCGACCATGACCGACGAAATCGAAGCTATTCGCGAGCTGACCATCCTCTACGGCTCGCTCCTGGACAGGCGCCACGTGGACGAATGGCTCGACCTCTTCGCCGAGCCGTCGTCTCTTGAGCTGCCCACGGCGTCGCTGACGACGACCGCGAAGCGCCGCGGGTTGGCCGATCACACCCCCGCAGGCGTCCACCTGGTGAACCTGCCCGTCGTCGACGTGGCGGGCGACGTAGCCACCGGCGTACAGACCTTCTTCTTCTGGAACGCAGAGACGGCCACCGGTCTATCCGGGTTCTACACCGACGAGCTGGCGAAGGTCGACGGGCGCTGGCGGTTCCGCCGGCGCGTCATCTCGTTCTTCGATGCCGGCGGGTGATCCCGCTGCACCTGGGTCCTCGATGGCCGCACTACGGAGTCCTCCTGGGTTCGACCAGATGCGTGTGTCCTTCTGCGCGTGGCCCCAGGATGCGGGCCCGACACTGCCCACCGGCCTCCGCCCAGTGAATTCGGCCGTCGGTTGGCCGCGGTCTGCGCGCTCCCGGCCGCGCTCTAGGCGCCGGGTGGGCTCGATTGGGTTGCCTGTGGAGCTGGGCGGCCTGGGCGGGCGACGCTCGCCATCGAGCGGTTCTCTACGACGGCTGCCCGCCGCCGGCTTCCCGTTGCGCCTCGATTTGGAGCGCTGTATAAGGGCCTGCGACTCCGAGCCAGGCGAGTCGCCGGGGTATCCGGGCGCCCGGATACGCTCGACCGGTCGGCCGTCCGGCCGCGTCGTGGCCGATCTCAGGAGCATCGATGGACTCTCCACAGTTCCATGTCTTCCTTCCGCAGATGCGGATGGACTTCGAGACACTGGTGGCACGCGCCCGCGCCGCAGAGCGCAGCGGCTTCGACGGCCTCGCCCTCATGGATCACCTGGCCCCGCCGTTGGCCGAGCAGCACGACATGTGGGAAGCCATGACCGCGGCAGCCTGGCTGCTCGCCCGCACCGAGACGCTGACCGTGAGCCATCTCGTGCTCTGCGACTCGATGCGACATCCGGCGGTGCTGGCTCGCCAGGCAGTCAGCCTCGACCATGCATCAGGCGGCCGTTTCGAGCTGGGGATCGGATGGGGGTCCGTGCCAGCCGAGCTGGAGACGTTCGATGTCGGCTCGACCGACGCCAAGGAGCGGGTGGCGCGCCTGTCGGAGACGTTGCAGATACTGACCGGGTTGTGGACGGGCGACGAGTTCGACTTCCACGGTGAGCACTTCACCCTCACCCGGGCCCGGCAACGGCCCGTACCGCTCGACCGCATACCGATCATCATCGGTGGAGTCGGCCCGCGGACCCTCCGGTTGGTGGCCGAGCACGCCGATTGGTGGAACCTGCCGATCTACGGTTTGGACCGGTTGGAGGAGCTCCGCTCGCAGGTCGGGGGCGCCCGCCTGTCGCTGCAGCTGATGGTCGCCTTCGTCGGCGACGAGTCGGAGCGCGAGCGCATCGCCGAGACGGTCGCCAAGCGCTTCGGTGCCATGAACACGCGCGGGCAGATCGTCGTGGGCAACGCTGCCGAGGTCACCAGCCATCTGGCTGCTCTGCAGCGGAGCGGCGTCGAGCGGTTCTACCTGTGGTTCACCGACTTCGCCGCTCCATCGACCCTCGAGTCGTTCGGTCGGGACGTGATCGCCCCGCTGCGTGCATCGAGCTCGCCGCAGCGCTGAGGCGGTACGGCGGCTACGCAGGGTGGGATCATGAGGCGGTGACCCAGCTCATCGAGGACTACGCACTGATCGGCGACACCCAGACGGCGGCGCTCGTCGGCCGCGACGGATCGGTCGACTGGTTGTGCCTGCCGCGGTTCGACTCGGGGAGCTGCTTCGCCAAGCTCGTCGGTGAGGACCACCACGGCCGCTGGCTGATCGCTCCTGAGGACCCGGTCACTGTTAGCAGCCGCCGGTACCGGGGCAAGACGATGGTGCTCGAGACTGATCTGTCGACCGCAACGGGAACGGTCCGATTGACCGACTTCATGCCGCCCCGCCACCATCACCCCCGGGTGGTGCGCATCGTGTCGGGCCTGGAGGGCGAGGTTCGCATGCGCAGCGAGCTGGCCATCCGCTTCGAGTACGGCACGGACATCCCCTGGGTGCGCCGCACCGAGCGGGGGTTGCGGGCCGTCGCCGGACCCAACGCCCTCTGCCTCGACACACCCGTCGAGTTCGAGGGCCGGAACATGCGCAGCGAGGCCTCGTTCACGGTCCGGGCCGGCGAGCAGGTAGCGATGGTGCTCAGCTGGTACCTCTCGCACGACGAGGAGCCCTTCGTGCTCGACGTCGAGCGGGCCGAGAGCGAGACGGTGGCGTGGTGGGAGGCGTGGTGTGACGGCATCGAAGAGGTGCACGGCGACTGGCAGGATGCCGTCTACCGCTCGCTGATGACCCTGAAGGCGCTGACGTACGCTCCGACCGGTGGCATCGTGGCGGCGGCCACCACGTCCCTGCCCGAGGACATCGGCGGGGTCAGGAACTGGGACTATCGCTACTGCTGGGTGCGAGATGCCACCCTCACCCTCGACGCCCTCATCGATGCGGGGTGTGGCAGCGAGGCGCAGGCCTGGATGGGCTGGCTGGCCCGGGCCGCCGCCGGCGCGCCCGAGCAGCTGCAGATCATGTACGGCCCGGCGGGCGAGCGTCGGCTGACCGAGTTCGAGGTCGAGTCCCTGCCCGGCTACGACGGGTCACGCCCGGTGCGGATCGGCAACGCCGCCTCCGACCAGTTCCAGCTGGACGTGTACGGCGAGCTGATGGACGCCATCGACCGGGCACGCGGGCACGGCGTCGAGGTCGATCCTGTCGTCTGGCCCCTGCAGCTCGCCCTGATGGAGTTCGTCGCCGAGCACTGGTCCGATCCCGATGACGGGATATGGGAGGTGCGGGGCCCGCGCCGGCATTTCACCCACTCACGGGTCATGGCCTGGGTGGCGTTCGATCGAGCGGTCCGCGCTGTCGAGCGCCACGGGCTGGAGGGCCCCGTCGAGCACTGGCGTGCGCTCCGCGACGCCGTGCACACCGAGGTCTGCCACAAGGGATGGGACGAATCCCGCCAGTCCTTCACGCAGTACTACGACTCGGACGGCCTGGACGCCAGCGTCCTGATGATCCCGTTGGTCGGCTTCCTGCCCCCCGACGACGCCCGGGTGGTCTCCACGGTCGAGGCCATCCAACGAGAGTTGATGGTCGATGGCTTCGTCCTCCGCTACCAGAACCGCTCCGGTGTCGACGGTCTGCCCGGCACGGAGGGGGCGTTCCTGCCCTGCACGTTCTGGCTGGCCGACTGCCTGGCGATGATGGGTCGGGTGGCTGAGGCCACGTCCATCTTCCAGCGCCTGGTGGGCCTGGCCAACGATGTGGGCCTGCTCTCCGAGGAGTACGACCCGGTGGGCAAGCGCCTGGTCGGAAACTTCCCCCAGGCCTTCACCCATGTCGGCCTCATCAACACCGCCAGGAACCTGGCTGGAGCGGCCGAGTCGGCCCTGCCCCGCCGGGACTGGACTGGGGGGTAGGCGGAACATGCTGCCGGCCCGAATCGGCCGTCCGCTTAGTGAGTGGCCCCGCTCGATCGACCTCGGGCGGTGACGCGACTGGGATCGAGCAGGCGCCGGAGCCAGGTGACACGCGCCGCCTGCGCCGCCTGCGAGACGGCGGCACCGGGGGCGATGAGATCGAAGCCGTGGAACCCGCCGGGCCAGACATGGAGCTCGGCGATGCCGCCGGCCTGCCACAACCGCATGGCATAGTCGACGTCCTCGTCCCGGAACGTCTCGGCCGAGCCTACGTCGATGTAGGTCGGCGGGAGGCCGGAGAGGTCGGGCGCCCGGGCGGGAGCGGCGTAGGGCGAGACGTCGGGGGCGCCCCGCTGGTCGCCGAGCAGGGCCGTCCATCCGGTGTCGTTCGATCCGCGGTCCCATACGCCGACACCGTCGAGCTGGTGGCCCGAGAACGTGTCGTTACGATCGTCGAGCATGGGGCACAGGAGGACCTGTCCGGCCAGCACCGGACCACTGCGATCGCGAGCCAGGAGGGCCACGGCGGCGGCCAGGCCGCCGCCGGCGCTCGTCCCGGCGACCAAGAGCTGCTGGGGATCGATGGCGAGATCCGCGGCGTGGTCTGCGACCCACACCAGCCCGGCGTAGCAGTCCTCGACCGGCGCCGGGTGCGGGTGTTCTGGTGCCAGCCGGTACTCGACGGATACCACGACGACGCCGAGCTGATCGACCCAGTCGAGCATGGTCGCCAGCCCCGTCCGCCTGTCTCCCATGACCATCCCGCCACCGTGAAGGTGCACGACTCCCGGACCGGCGCCGGTGCGACCGGTCGGCCGGCAGATGAGCACGACGATGTCCGGCGCACCTGGAGGGCCGGGGACGGTCCGTTCCTCGATGCCGATCGACCCGGCGCGGCGCAGGTCGTCGTCGCTGAGCGACAGGGCGGAGGCGCCGTCGCGCACGGCAGGGATGAGGTCTGCGGTCATGGTGGTGAACCCCCGACCGGCTGCGCTCTCGAGGACAGCCGCCAGCTCGGGATCGAACGGGGGCCGCAAGGCGTCGGACATCTGCACCTCCACGCGTCGGCCACCGTGGCTCGACACCTCATTCTGGCGCACGAGCAATCGACCGGGGAAGCCGAGGCGTCAGGAGGCGCAGCCGGAGCGGAGTCAGCGCAGGTGGAAATACGGCAGGGTGATGTCGTCGCCGAGTGGGTGGAGGGCCACCTCGACGGCCAGGCCGACCTCGACGGCGTCGTGCTCGCATCCGACCAGGTTCGACAGCATCTGCCAACCCTCGTCCATGTCCACCACGATGGGGACGTAGGGGACCGTGAACGCGGGGGTCTGAGGCCGCCACACCGTGGTCCAGCTGTAGATGGAGCCGCGCCCGGTGCTCGGCTCCCAGCGCAAGGCCTGCGAGCCGCAGTGGGCGCAGACCATGGCCGGGGTGTGGGTGGCGCCCTGGCAGCGGTCGCAGCGTTGGAAGAGGAGCTCGCCGCGGGCCAGGCCGTCCCAGAAGGGGCGCGACCAGAGACCGGGCTGGGGGTGGGGGATGGCGCTCCCCTGGGGTCGGAGCAGGGTCATGGTTGGCCTTTCCCGAGGAGGAGGACGTCGGTGAAGAGTGCCCCGGCACCCCCACCGGAGCACATCGCCACCTCGGCATCGGGGACTTGGCCCGTCGGGCAGGATCCGCGCACCTGCTGCACGCCTCGGATCACCCGTTGGAGGAGCTGCACCTGGGCGCCGCCGTGACCGAACGACATGAGGCCGCCGTCGGTGGTCACGGGGTAGCGCCCGCCGGGGCCGATGGTGCCACCCAGGACGAAGTCGCCGCCCTCACCCTCGCCGCAGAAGCCAAAGGCCTCGAACTGGCGGATGATCTCGAAGCTGAACGGGTCGTAGAACTCGCACACGTCCACGTCGTCGGGCGTGAGCCCACCCAAGGCGAACGCGGACCGAGCTGCCGTGCGGCCGACCCACCCGTTCACCAGTCCGCTTCGCCCCGTCCCGCCGAGGTCGAAGCTGGGCGGGTGCATGTAGGACGGCCCGAAGTGGTCGGTGTTCCCGCCGAGCACGAACACCGGTGCTTGCGCCAGGTGGTGTGCCACGTCGGCCCGGGCGAGCACCAGGGCGCAGCCGCCCTCGGATGTCGTGGCGCAGTCGAGGAGATGGAAGGGATCGGCGACCATGCGGCTGGCCAGGATGTCATCGGGTGTGAACGGACCCCGTCCGTGGTAGACGGCCTCGGGGTTGACGTGCCCGTTGTTGCGGATGGTGGCCGCCACCGTGGCCAGTGACTCGGGTGTCGTGCCGTAGACGTGCATGTGCCGTCTGGCGATGAGGGCGAACTCGGCGGCGGTGAACATCCCGAAGCCGACCACGAACTCGTGGGTGGGCCGGGTCCATGGTGCGGTCGATTGCCGCTCGGTGTAGACCCCGGCGGACCCGGCGGCGATGAGGACCACCGAGGCCATGCCGGTGGCGATCGCCGCGGCCGCCTCCAGCACCGTGGGGATCCCGGCGGTGCCCATCGATCGCCACACCGGTCCGATCCGGTGCTGGTACACGAAGTCGGTTGCGCCGCCCACGCCGACGACACCGTCGACGTCGCCGGGTTGGAGGCCGGCGTCGCGGATGGCTCCCAGCGCGGCGGTCATGGTGATGCTGCGGGCGTCGTGGCCCTCGATCACCCGGGCCTGCTCGGTGTTGTGGACGCCGACGATGGCGACGTCATGGAACGGATGCATCGTTTTCCTCTCGTGCTCGCTGCTCTGCGGAGCCGGCCCGACTACCTGACCAGGGCTTCGCCGATGATGCCCACTGACCGGAGCGCCTGGCGGGTCTCGTCGTCCACGCCTAGGTCCCTGAAGACCTCGTCGTTGTGCTGGCCGAGCAGCGGTGCCGGGCGGCGTAGCCAGGCATCGACCCCACTCATCCGGAAGGGGAGGCCCGGCATCCGCTGGGCTCCCGTCACCGGGTGGTGCTCGGTCTCGAACAGGCCGCGGTGGAGGATCTGGGGGTTGTCGGCAACCCGTCGGGGGGCGATGACCGTGGCGGCGGGGACGCCGATCGCGACCAGCTGCTCGACCAGGTCGTCGGCATCCCAGGTGATCGTGCGCCCCGCCACCAGGTCGTCCAGCGCGTCGAGATCGTCGGGTGGGGCTGGGAGGGCTGTTCCCAGCAGGGCGAGCAGCTGGCGTTGCTGCTCGTCGCCGTCAGCGGCGATGGCCACCCACACGTCCTCACCGCGACAGGCATAGACACCTTGCCAGACGCCGGGGGAGGGGCTGCGGTTCCCTCGTCGTTCCCCCGTGACGCCCGTCAGCTGGTACCCGATGGTCAGCGGCGCCGCCGCGTTCAGCACGGCCTCGACCATGGTCGACTCGACCAGGTGGCCCACGCCGTCGGCCTCCCTGGCCTCGAGCGCCAGCATCGCCGAGAAGGCGGCGTGCATGCCGGCGACGGGATCTCCGGCCCCGCCCACCAGCACCGGGGGGCCGTCGGGCCGGCCCGTGGCCCACGCCAACCCGGTCAGCGACTCCATGGTCTGGGCGAAGCCGGGATGATCCCGCCAGGGGCCGTCGAGCCCGAACGCGGGCATGCGGATCATGCTCAGCCTCGGGTTCAGCCGGTGGAGAATGTCCCAGCCCAGGCCGAACTGCTCCATGACGCGGGGGGTGTAGTTCTCGATGACCAGGTCGGCGGTCTGCAACAATCGCAGCACCAGCTCGTGGCCCTCCGGGCGGGTGAGATCGATGGTCACGCCCCGCTTGTTGGTGTTGGCGGCGTGGGCGAGCGGGCCCCATTCGCACCACTGCGGGTCGTCGGGGCTCTGGGGGCCGGCATAACGCATGAGGTCGGGTCGGCGGACCGACTCGACCTTGATCACGTCGGCGCCCAGGCAACCGAGCGCCTGGGTGGCGGAGGGCCCCGCCCACCACGCGGTCAGGTCGACGACCCGGGTGCCGGCGAGCGGTAGGTGCTGGGGAGCGGGTGTTCTCGCCGTCGGCGACGGCCAATCGACCGTCCCGTCGTCGGCCGCCGGGTCGGGGACGGGACGGAACGGCCGTCGCTCCTCGTCGTCCAGGCGATACGGGACCCGGGGTTGGCGGAACCGACCGGAGGGGTGGTCCACGAAGACGCCCCGCCCGGCGAACTGGGCGAAATCCATGACCTGGGCCCCGTCGAGCACCGGCGCGACCGGGATCCGCAGGAGCATCGCCTCCTCCAGCACCTGGGCGGAGGTGCGGCGCCGGGTGTAGCCGTGGAGCATCTCCCAGAACGATTCCCGATTGGCGAACCGAGGGCCGGCGCGGATGTAGCGATCATCGTCGGCCGCGTCGGGCCGGCCGATGAGCACGGCGAGGTCGCCGAACTGCTGGGCGCTGTTGGTGGTGAACGTCACCCATCCGTCCATGGTCGGCTCGATCGACGGCACCTCGATCCGCCGGGCGCCGGCGATCGGCGGCGGCCGATGGCAGGCCTCGGCGAAGTCGGCAAAGACCGACGGAAACGTCACCATGCCGATGGCCATGCAGTCGAAGACGGCCACGTCGACGTGGCCCCCGGCGCCGCTGCGCCGCGACTCGATGCACGCCGCCAGGGCGCCGACCCCGGCGTAGGTCCCGGCCAGCCACTCACCGAGACCGCCCCCCGCCGCCAAGGGCGCCTGGCCGGGCAGTCCTCGTCCGCCGGTGGACCCGCACGCCGCCTGCATGGTGAACTCGGTCGCCGGTCGTCCCGCCCACGGTCCCGTCGAGCCGAATGGCGTGATGGTGACGATCACCTGCGCAGGCGCGCGCCGTCTGGCGGCGGCGACGTCGAAGTCGGCGCTGGCCACCACGATTTCGGCCGTGTCGACCAATGGTCCCTCGGTGCCGCAGCCGACCGAGCGCTTACTCGTGTGCAGGTAGGCAAACAGGCCGGGATCGTCGCGACGACTCTGGTGGCCGGCCGCCGACTCGACGATGACGACGTCGGCGCCGGCGTCGGCCAACAGCTTGGTGCAGTACGGGCCGGCGATCCCCGACGTCAGATCCACGACCCTGGTCCCCCGCAGGGTCATGCCCGTCCCCTCGTCCTGGCGCCGACACCTGCGCCAAGACCGTCTGGCCCCGGTGACACTTGTGCCAACCCAACGCGATGGGGCCCGGTCCCCGGCCTAGCATCTCGGCCGTGGACTCGCCGCTGTCGTCGCGCCAGCTCCGGTCGGCGGCGACCCACGAGCGGATCGTGGAGGCCGCCATGAGCCTGTTCGTGGAGGCCGGGTTCGGGGCGACCACCGTCGAGCAGATCGCGGCGCGAGCCGAGGTGGCCCGCCGGACCTTCTTCCGCTACTTCCCGTCGAAGGAAGCCGTGCTCTTCGCCGACCTCATCGCCCGCCAGCGGTGGGCGATGGGCGTGTTCGACGCCCGGCCGGTCGGGGAGCCGCCGTTGACCAGCCTGCTGGCGGTGTTCGGCGAGCTCTGCGAGCAACCCATCGACCGCGGCCGGCGCCAGCAGGTGCGCCGCATCGTCGCCCGCCAGCCCGACCTGTTGACCCTGCAGCGCCGGGTGGCGGTCAGCGAGTTCGAGGAGCAGCTGGTGGGCAAGCTGCTGGCCCGTTCTGCCGGCCGGGTCGCCCAGGAGGAGGCGCGGGTCCTGACCAGCACCGTCCTGGTGTGCGTCGAGTCGGCCTGGCGGGTCCACCTGACGAGCGGACGGTCCTCGCTGCGCGCCCAGTTCGACCTGATGGTCGATGCGTGCGTGCGGCACTGGGGTGCGGAGGAGGCGGTCGCGCCCGTCAGACCTGGGCACGTTGCGGAAGCGTGATGCGGTAGAGCCGAGCGGCGTTCTCGCCCATGATCCCCCGCCGGGCGTCGTCGTCGTCGACGTCGGCCAGGGCCTCGGCCGCGAACGCCAGGCCGTCGGGGTAGGTGCACGTGGGGTGTGGGTAGTCCGTCTCGAACATCAGGTGCTCCCACCCGAGTGTCCGTATGGCCTCGGGGATCCCTCGGCGCTCGAACCAGAAGCACGAGTGGATCTGGCGGCGGAAGTAGTCCGACGGAGCCATGCTCAGGTGCTCGACGGCACCCGGTGCCATCTCCCCGATCTGGTAGTCGAGGGCATGCAGGACGAACGGGATCCAACCCACCCCGCTCTCCACCGACACGACCTGCAGCGCCGGGTGCCGCTCGAGGACGCCCGAATAGATCAGGTTCCCGATCACACCGGCATTGTTGATGTAGAGCATGGCCGAGCCCAGGCCCAGCTTGGTCTCGCCGTTGAGTGACGGCCACGGCACGGACCCGTACCACGACATGGCCGACTCGCTGGCGCCGATGTGGAAGTTCACCGGTAGCCCCAGATCGCTCGCCGCCTCCCACACTGGGTCCCAGTGCGCCTCGCCCAGGTCGGGCAGGCCCTGGTCGTGCGGCGCCGCGGTCGTGTTGATCCCGTGCAGGCCGATCTCGCTCATCCGGGCGATCTCGGCGACCGCCAGGTCGATGTCCCAGAAGGGCAGGATCCCCATCGGGAGCAGCCGGCCGCCGGACTCCTCCTGGATCTCGGCCATGGCGTCGTTGTAGATCTGGACGCAGAGGCGGCGCAGCTCGGCGTCGGCGACCATGCTGAAGCGCTGCCCGCCGAATCCGACGCTGTTCGGGTAGATGATCTCGCCCCAGACCCCCTGCTCGTCCATCATGGCCATCCGGTCCGGCACCGAGTAGGCGCCCGCGTGGACGTCCTCGATGTGCCACCGGAAGAAGGTCGTTCCCGGCACCTTGCGGCCGTCGACTCCCACCACCCCCGATGCTCCGGCGCGTGCCAGGGTCAGGCCGTCGAACATCCAGGTGGGCTCGCCGTCGACGACCTCCACGCGGGGGACCCGGTCCCGGTACGCCGCAGGGGCTCTCGAGGTCCACAGGTCGTGGGGCTCGGTGAGGTGTGTGTCGGCGTCGATGATGCACATTTGGTCGAAGCTGGTGAACATTCAGGCTCCCCTCACGGCTGGCCGACTGCTACTCACAGCGAGCAGGTGCTCGCCGCGCACGATATCAGTCTCGTGGCACTGGTGCCACGAACCGCTTGGGGCCCTACGAACGAGATCCCACAGCTCCACGACGCGAGCACTCGGCGGCTGAGCAACCCGCCGGCTGTCAGGGCAGCGGGCGAGCCATCGCAATCCGGGGCCATCGGTCCAGGCCGGCGGCGGCCTCCCGCTCTCGGAGCCGGCGCAGCCACGGCCATCGGTCGTCGGGGACCGGACGAAAGCCCAGGCGCCGGTAGTACGGGGCGTTCCATGGCACGTCGACGAAGGTGGTGAGGGTGACGACGTCGCATCCGTGGGTGGCGGCCCATGCGGCGGCGTGCTCGATCAGGGTGCGGCCGATGCCCCAGCTCGCCCGGTCTGGGTGCACGGAGACCTGCTCGATGTGCAGGGCGCCCTCGATGTGGCTGGCGACCAGGTAGGCGCAGGCGGGGTCGCCCGGGTCGGCGCGCACCCACGCTCGTCCGGCCTCGGCGAAGACGGCCAGCTGGTCGAGGGACAAAGGTGGCTCGTCGGCGATCTCGCCCATGCCCACGTCCCGAAAGGCCTCGCCCGCCGCCCGTTCTACCGCTTGGAGGTGGGCGAGCTCGTCGATGCGAGCGGCGCGGATCACTGTGGATCGGCGGCCGGTCGTGAGCTGCTCAGGGCGACGGCGGGGTCGGGCCGCCGCGCAGCTCGTAGATCGGGTTGATCATGGTCGTACGCCCCCGGCGCACGCCGACGGTACCGTCGACGATCAGGCGCGACCCTGGAGCCAGGCCGGGGATGTGGCGCCGCCCGAGGAAGGCAACGGTCAGCCGTCCGCTCTCGTCGGCCAGCACGCACTCGAGGGTCGGGACGCTGCCCCACGGTTGCACCTTCACGGAACGGACGCGCCCGCCGACGCGCGCCCGCTGCCGGGGCCTGACGTCGGCGATAAGAACGGTGGCGGGAGCCGCGTCGAGCAGCCGATGATCGATCTCGGACTCGACGGCGTCCACATTCCCGTCGCCCGACCGGCTCGTCGGCCGCTCGCCGGTGGGGGCGCCGTTCCTGGTGGCGATCGGCGGACCGCCGTTGACGAGGTCTCCAGGTTCTGGGTGGCCGGGGCGATGGTGCTGCCGGCGCCGCTCGTCGAGCTCGCCGTCGACGTCGAACGGCACGATGGTCGCGGTGACATGGGGGAGGCGGCTGACCGCCGCGGCCATGCGCTCGCCGGCGGAATCGTGCAGGAACCGGCTCCAGGCTCGCTTGTAGGCCCGTCGGGGGAGCAGGACGCTGACCTCCGTGCGCCCGTCGGACGCTTCCTCGTCGGCCAGCTCGGCGCAGGCGCGCACCACCCGGCGGTCGGGGCATTCGATCAGCTCGAGAGGGAGCCGGGCGAGGCCCATCCGGGTCCACCGTTCCTGCAGGCGGGCCGCCCGCTGCTCGTCGATCACGAAGTGCACGGCCCGCAGCTCGTCCACGCTGAGGGTGCGGGCGTACTGGATGGCCCGGGAGGTCGCCAGGTCCAAGCGGTCGACGAGGAGCAGTACAGCGGCGCGAGGGAGTGGTCGGGCTTCGGCCGCGGCCTCGGCGACGGTCTCGCCCAGCACTGAGGACTCTTCGCGATAGCGGTGGTTGAGGCGGGTGAGGCCGAACCACAGGACGGGAAAGAGCACCACGACGGTCCAGGCACCTTCGGTGAACTTGGTGACGGCGAAGATGACGACCACGGCGAACGACAGCACGGCGGCGAAGCCGTTGATCCCCACCCGTACCCGCCAACCGGCCGCCCGCTCCCGCATGTGGTGCTTGGTCATCCCCGCGCCGGCCATGGTGAAGCCGGTGAAGACGCCGATGGCGTAGACAGCCACCAGGGAGTCCACCCGGGCGCGAGTGACGAGGAGCAGGACGACCGAGATGACCGCCAGGACGATGATGCCGTTCGAGAACACCAGCCGATGACCCCGCTTGGTCAGCTTGGCCGGCAGGAAGCGATCTTCGGCCACGAAGCTGGCCAGGAACGGGAAGCCGTTGAAGCTGGTGTTGGCGCCCGTGTAGAGGATCAGCACGGTGGCTAGCTGCACCAGGTAGAAGACGGCCTGGCCCACCATGGTGGTGCCGAAGACGGCCTTGGCCTCCTGAGAGAGCACGGTCGGTGACCCGCGGAGATAGGGGACGGCGTGGGTGACGTGCGCCAGGTACGAGACGCCGAGGACCAACGAGCCGAGCGTGACGGCCATGACGGTGAGCACTCGCCTGGCGTTGCGGCCCTCCGGTGGGCGAAAGGCACCCACCCCGTTGGAGATGGCCTCCAGCCCCGTCAGCGACGATCCGCCGTTGGCGAACGCCTTGAGGATGAAGAACAGCGACACGCCGAGCAGGAGCCCGTGGCCGGAACCCGTGTGGTGGAGATGGCTCGCCGTCTCCTGGTAAGCGCCCTTGCCCGGTGTGACCAAAGGCAGCCCGCTGATGGCATCGCGGACAAGGCCGACGACGATCACCGCGGCGGTGGTGGCGATGAACAGGTAGGTGGGGATGGCGAAGGTCCGGCCCGCCTCCCTGAGGCCGCGCAGGTTCACGTACACCAGGACGACCACCACAGCCACGGTGATGGGCAACTGGTACGGCACCAGCGACGGGATGGCGGACGTCAATGCGTTGGTGCCGGCTGCCGATTGGACGGCAACGGTGACCGTGTAGTCGATGAGCAGCGCCACGGCGGCGATCTGGGCCACGTTCAGCCCGAAGTTGTCGCGCGCCACCACATAGGAGCCGCCGGCCTTGGTGTAGACCATCACGACCTGGCGGTACGAGAGGGTGACGAAGAACAGCACCACGATGATGGCGATCGTCACCGGGAGAAGCAGCGAGAAGGCGGCCACCCCGGCCGCTGGCACCAGGATGGTCAGCATCTCCTCCGTGCCGTAGGCCGTGGAGGAGATGCAGTCGGGGGACAGGACCCCGAGGGCGATGGGCTTGCTGAGCCGCTCCTCGGAGAGGGCCTCGGTGACGAGTGGTTGGCCGAGCAGGTGACGCTTGAGGCGGTAGCTGCGCGTCTCGGGCAGGTGGGGTTGGATGCGACCCGGCGGCCGGTCCGGTGCGGCGGTGGGCGCGGCCATGCGCATTGTCTAGCGCCGGCCGGCCGACGATGTCATGCCCGGCTCCGGGTGGTCAGGCGCGCGCACCGGCGACTCCGGTCCCCCCGCCAACCCTAGGATGCCCGGGATGCGAGACGTGGGTCGGAGGGTGGTGGTCACGGGCCTGGGGGCAGTGACGCCGCTCGGGCTCAGCGTGGAGTCGACCTGGGAGGCCCTGGTGGCCGGTCGATCAGGCGTCGGTGCCATCAGCCGGTTCGACCCATCCGGCCTGCCCGTTCGCATCGCCGCCGAGGTCAAGGACTTCGACGGGGATGCTCGCTTCGGCAAGCGGCGGGCCCGGCACCTCGACCGTGTCGTCCAGCTGGGGCTCACCGCCACCGCCGAGGCCCTGGAGAGCGCCAAGCTGGATGTCGGGGTCGCGCCCGAGCGGGTCGGCGTCGTCTACGGCACCGGCATCGGCGGCATCTCGTCCCTGGTCGGCGGCATCGACGTCCTTCGCAGCCGGGGACCGGAGTGGATCAGCCCCTACACCCTCCCCATGATGCTGCCCAACATGATCGCCGGCCAGATCGCCATGGAGTGGGGCGCGCGCGGCTACAACTCCTGCACGGTGACGGCCTGCTCGGCGTCGGCCCAGGCCATCGGGGAGTGCCTCGACCTCATCCGCGTGGGGCGGGCCGACGTGATGATCTGCGGCGGGGCGGAGGCGGCCGTCACCGAGATCGGCGTGGCCGGGTTCGCCGCCATGAAGGCCCTCTCCACCCGCAACGACACCCCGACCACCGCCTCCCGACCGTTCGATGCCACGCGTGACGGGTTCGTCATTGGCGAGGCGGCCGCCACCCTCGTGCTCGAGGAGCGCGATGCGGCCCTGGCCCGGGGTGCACCCATCCTGGCCGAGCTGACGGGTTACGGCGCCACCGCGGACGCCCATCACATGACTGCGCCGCACCCGGCAGGCGACGGCGCGGTGCGGGCGATGCGAGACGCCTGCCGTGACGCGGACCTGGCCGTCGACGCGATCGGCTACGTGAACGCCCACGGCACGTCGACGCCACCGAACGACCGGGTCGAGTCGCTGGCGTTGCGCACCGTGTTCGGCACCCAGGCTCCGCCGGTCTCGTCAACCAAGTCCATGACCGGTCACACCCTGGGGGCGGCCGGCGCCCTGGAGTCGATCGTCTGCGTCCAGGTGCTGCGCCACGGCATCATCCCGCCGACCATAAACCTGGAGACCGCTGACCCGGATTGCGACCTCGACCACGTGGCCAACGCCGCCCGCCTGGTCCCGGTCCGCGCCGCCATAACCAACAGCTTCGGCTTCGGCGGCCACAACGCCGCCCTGGTGTTCGAGGCCGTCGGCCCCTGACCCAGCCGTCGGTCCGTGGTCCGGCCGCTCCCATAGGGAATCAGGCGGGGACGATCACGAACAACAGTGACGCCTGGCAGGCCACCTGGCCATCGACGCGAGCCACGCCCGTGCCCTTGCCGGCTCGCGTGCCCAACTGGTTGAGGGTCACCACCATCTCGAGCGTGTCGCCGGGTCCGACCTGGCGCCGGAAGCGCGCCTTGTCGATCCCCCCGAACAGCGGCAGGCTGCCGGCGAAGCGCTCGTCGGACAGCACCGCGATGCCTCCGAGCTGGGCCATGGCCTCGACCATCAGGACACCGGGCAGAGTGGGCCGGCCGGGGAAATGGCCGGCGAAGAACGCTTCCTCCCCCGTCAGCCGCCACAGGCCCGATGCTGACCTGGAGGGCTCGATGGCCGTGACCTCGTCGACGAACAGGAACGGGGGCCGATGGGGGAGGACGTCCGCCGGTCGCGGCAGACCCGTCCCTTTGCCCATGGTGGCATCCGCCATTCAGGTCAGACCTCCGGTCGGGCAAGGGAGCTTCGCCATCTAGTGGCCCATCCCCAGGCCGCCGTCCACGGGCAGCACCGCGCCGGTGATATAACCGGCCCCCTCCGACGCCAGGAACACCACTGCCGCGGCCACCTCGTCGGCGCCGGCCATGCGCTTGAGGGGCACCTGATCGATGATCTCGGCCCGGCGAACCTCCGGTAGTGCCGCAGTCATGTCCGTGGTCACGAAGCCGGGCGCCACCACGTTGACCGTCACACCCCGGCCGCCGATCTCCCTGGCCAGGGAGCGAGCGAAGCCGACCAGGCCCGCCTTCGACGCCGCGTAGTTCGTCTGGCCGGGTGAGCCGGTGAGCGCCACCACCGAGGACACGAAGATCATGCGACCGCGCCGGGCCCTGATCATCTTCGACGTGGCCCGCCGGGCCAGGCGGTAGGTTCCGGTCAGGTTGGTGTCGACGACGCTGGTGAAGGCATCCTCCTTCATCTGGAGGAGGAGCTGGTCGGCGTTGATGCCTGCGTTGGCGACCAGGATCTCGACCGGGCCCAGCACCTCCTCCACCCGGTCGAAGGTCGTGTCGACCTGTTCGGTCGAGGTCACGTCACAGCGCAGCGAGAAGAGGTCCTCGACCGGCCCGCTCCGATGCGTCACGGCCACGCGGTCGCCATTGGCCGAAAAGGCGCGAGCGATGGCCAGGCCGATGCCGCGACTGCCGCCGGTGACCAGGACCACCCGCCCCTCGCCCGACTCGGTCACCTCACACCCCCGTGGCGTGGAACCCGCCGTCCACGTGGACCATCTCGCCGGTCGTCATGGGAAACCAGTCCGACAGGAGCGCCACGCACGCCCGAGCGACTGGCTCGGCATCCGTGCCATTCCACCCGAGCGGGGCCCGCCCATCCCAGACGTCCTCGAACCGCGAGAAACCCGGGATCGACTTGGCGGCCATGGTCTTGATCGGTCCGGCGGCCACCAGGTTGACCCGGATGCGGTCACCGCCGAGATCGCGCGCCAGGTAGCGGGCGGTCGACTCGAGCGCCGCTTTGGCCACGCCCATCCAGTCGTAGCCCGGCCACGCCACCCGGGCGTCGAAGTCCAGACCGACGACCGCCCCGCCGCCAGCCGCCTGCAGCAAGGGACGCAGCCCAACGGTCAGGGACTTCAGGGAGTAGGCCGAGATCTCCAGGGCCACCTTCACGTCGTCCCACCCGGCATCGAGGAACCCCCCACCCAGGCAGGGGGCGGGCGCGAAGGCGATGGAGTGCAGGATCCCGTCGACTGCACCCCAGCGTCCCCGGAGGTCGTCAGCGACCGCGGTGATCTGATCGGGGACGGTGACATCCAGCTCCAGGACGTCGGGCGGCTCGGGCAGGTGCCTGGCCACCCGCTGGGTGAGTCGCAGGCCCCGACCGGCGCCGGTCAGTACGATCTGTGCCCCCTCCCGCTGGGCCAGCTCCGCCACCCCGTAGGCCAACGAATCACCGGTGAGCACACCCGTGACCAGGATGCGCTTCCCCTCGAGCAGACCGGACATGCTGCGACACCCTAGGGTTCCCGAGCGGGCCGCGCGGCAACGAGTACCGTCTAGGCACCCACCCGAGGAGAGGCCGGAATGGATCGGTCAGAAGCACTTTCGACATTCCAGGAGGCCGTCGCCGAGGTCCTCGACATCGAGCCCTCGGAGGTCGCCCTTGCGGCCCGCTGGCGCGAGGATCTCGACGCGGACAGCCTGGCGGTGGTGGAGATCACCCTCGCCCTGAACGACGCGTTCGCCATCAAGATCCCCGACGTCGACCCCGAGCAACTGGTGACCGTCGGCCAGGCGTTCGAGCTGGTGCTGGGCCTCATACCCACCTAAGCCTCGCGCCGCAGGGGCCCCGTAACCCGTCTGGTGGCGGCCCAGCGGTAGCCTCGCCCGATGGCGGGCGATGGGAGCGGCGGGTCGCGCATGGGCGACCTGGAGGCCGTCATGTGGCGCCTCGAGCGCCAGGACCCCCTGCTGCGGGCCTCCATCACGGTGATCGCCTACCTTGACCGCTCGCCCGGCTACGCCCGGTTCTGCCATCGCGTCGATCGGCTGACGCGCGTCGTTCCCCGCTTCCGGGACCGGGTCGCGCAGTGGCCAGGCCACGCGCCCCAGTGGCGCCCCGACCCGGACTTCGCGCTGCACTACCACGTCCGCCTGGCCCGGGCGCCCGGTGCCGACGGTGCTGCTCGGGTCGACGGTGCCGACGGTGCTGCTCGGGTCGACGGTGCCGACGGTACCGGGCCCGACCGCGACACGGTCGTGCGCATGGCCGAGCCGCTGGCCAGCGAGGGCTTCGACGAGGCTCGGCCCCTGTGGCAGATGACGTTGGTCGAGGGTCTGGCCGGCGGTGAGGCCGCGGTGATCATCAAGCTCCACCACACCTTCACGGACGGAGTCGGTGCAGCCCGGCTGGCCCTCGTGCTGTTCGACCTCGAGCGGGACGGCCCCGACCCGGAGGACCTCCCGCCGCTGCCGGAGCACACCGACCCGGGCGGGATCGGGCAGCTGCGCGACGACATCGGCTATGAGGTCGCCCGCTCCCTGGCCTTGGCCCGCGACGCGCTACCGATGCTGACCGGCCTGCTGCGAGCCGCGCTGCAGGCACCCGAGGCCCAGGCGGCAGCCACGGCGCGCGTGGTGCGCAGCGTCGCCCACCTGGCCGTCCCGGCCGTGACACCGCTCAGCCCCATCATGACGGCCCGGTCCCTCGGCGCCGCCCTCGCTGTGCTCCACGTGCCGCTCGAGGACGCCAAGCGGGCGGCACGCGCCGCGGGCGGCACCGTGAACGACGTGTTCGTGGCCGCGGTGCTCGAAGGGCTGCGCCGCTACCACGACCGCCATGCGTCGGCGCCCGCCGCCCTGCGGATGGGGCTGCCGATCAGCGTGCGGTCCGCGGAGACCGCCGACCAGCTGGCCAACCAGTTCGTGCCAGCCCGCCTGGTCGCCCCGCTGCAGGTGCGTGACGTCGCCGCCCGGGTGGCCACGGTCCACCAGTTGGTCGCCGCGGCGCGGGCCGAACCCGCCCTGGCTGTCACCGGGGGGATGGCTGTCGTGGCCAACCGCCTGCCGATGGCCGGCACCGCCATACGCACGGTGATGCGATCCATCGACGTCATGGCCAGCAACGTGCCCGGATCGCCTGCACCCCTCTACCTGGGTCCGGCCCGGCTGTTGGCCCTCGTTCCCTTCGGGCCGCGCGGCGGGGCGGCCCTCAACGTCACCCTCATGAGCTACGACGGGTCCATGGACATCGGGATCAACGCCGACCCGGCCGCCGTCCCCGATGCCGACGTCCTGGTGGCCTGCCTGCGCCGCGCCTTCGCCGAGGTCGGCGAGCTCGCCGAGGTCGGCGAGGCCTAGGAGGGACCGCCCTCCGGCGAGGCGCGCCGCCGCCATGTGGCGGCGGCCAACCCCAGCTCGGTCGACGGCGAGGCGTCGACCCACGGGTAGATCTCGTCGGCGATCCGGCGCCAGTTGGCCGTGGCCCCCAGGCCGGCCAGCACGGCGAAGAGCCCCAGGTTGATGCGCTGGAGGATGGCAAAGGAGGGCGGGATGTTGGCCCGGGCCAGGACCGGGTCTCCGGCGTCGAAGAAGTGCCGGAGGGTCTCGGAGGCGTAGTTCGGGGAGAAGCTCCGCACCCCGTCGCTCAGCACCAACTCGTAGTAGTGGCTGAAGTAATCGGCGATCTGCTCGTCGCTGAGCGCCGGATCGTGGCGCAGGAAGCCGGCGTCCTCGACGGCGCGCCGGAACGCCTCCGGTCGGCGCTCGGTGACCAGGCTCTCGGCCATGCCGGCCAGCAGGGTCACCTCGCGCTCATCGAAGTACTTGACCAGACCGAAGTCGAGGAACGTCACCCGGCCCGCGCCGTGGAACAGGTAGTTGCCCGGATGGGGGTCGCCGTTGAACAGCCGCAGCCGGTACAGGGATCCGAACACGAACCGGAAGATGGACTCGCCGGCGAGGTCGCGCTCGGCCTGCGACCACCCGAGGACGTCGTCGTAGCGGCTGCCGACGACCAGCTCGGAGGTCAGCACCCGACGAGCGGACAGCTCGGGCAGGACAACCGGCACCTGGATGAACGGGTGGCCGGCGAAGGCCTCGACGAAGGTCGTCTGGTTCCTGGCCTCGATCCTGTAGTCGAGCTCCTCGCCGATGCGGGACCGCAGCTCGGCCACCAGTGGGGCCGCGTCCAGGCTGGGGAAGGCGGCACGGAGGAGGTTGATGAGCACGGCGCTGTTGTCCAAGTCGGCGCGGATGGCGGCGTCGACGCCCGGGTACTGGACCTTGACCGCCACCGCCCGCCCGTCGTGAGTGATGGCCCGGTGGACCTGGCCGATCGATGCCGCGGCCATCGGCACCGGGTCCCACTCGGCGAAGCACTCCTCGGGCGCGCCGCCCAACTCGGCGGCCACGACCGAGGCCGCCAGCTCGGCTGCCATCGGCGGGGCGTTGGACTGCAGGGTGGCCAGGGTGCGGCGGACCTCCTCGGGCAGGCCGGCATCGAGGTAGCTGGCCATCTGGCCCAACTTCATGAGGGCGCCCTTCATCGACCCCAGCGCCTCGACCACCTCGGCCGCCGTCCGCAGCTGGCGGTCGGCGCGCAGCTCTTCCCTGCGGCCGGCCGAAGCGAACACCTCGCGGGCGCTGCCCCGCATGTAGGTGGTGCCGGCGCGCGATGCCATCCGGGTCAGGTCGACGCTGCGCCGGACGCGCCCGGTGTGCAGCGATCGTGGTCTCCCTGCTACTTCTGGCGCCGCGTGCCGGGCCGGCGGGACTGCCGGTAGGGGTGGGGTTCGGGTCGTCGCGACCGGCGGGGCTGGAGCGCGAGTCGTCTGCCGGCGGCGGCCAGCCAGCCATGCCGCCACGCCCAGAGCGGCAGCCAGAGCGGTGGCCTGGGTCGGGACGGCGAGGGCGCGGCGGTGCGAGCGGCGGTGGGCGCAGCGGTGAGCGCTCGGCATGAGCCGGATGTGTACCACCGCAGCGGTGGCGCCGCTACCGTGGCCCCGATGGGTTCGTCCGCTGTGGTGGTGGTCGGCTCGCTGAACGTCGACCACGCCATCCACGTCTCGCGATTGCCCGCCGTCGGCGCCACCGTCGCCGGCTCCGCCTATCGGATGGGTCCGGGCGGCAAGGGACTGAACCAGGCGGTCGCCGCCGCCCGCGCCGGTGCATCGGTCGCCATGATCGGCGCGGTGGGTGACGACCCGGCCGGCGCTGGCTTGATCGCCGACCTCGACCGGGAGGGCATCCGTCGGGACGGGGTGGCCGCCCGGGCCCATGAGGCCACCGGCACGGCATTGGTCACCGTTGCCGGCGACGGCTCGAACACCATCGTGGTGGCGTCGGGCGCCAATGCCACGCTCAGCGCCGCCGACGTGCAGCGGGCCTGGCCGACCGATCCCTCGGTGGTCGTCGTCCAGCTGGAGGTCCCCATGGCCGCGGTGGCCGCCGCCCTGGCTGCCGGCCGCCGGGTCGGCGCCACAACCGTTCTGACACCGGCGCCAGTGCCCCGAGCAGGCTTGGACGACGACCTGCTCGCCCTGGTCGACGTCCTGGTGGCCAACGAGGGCGAGGCGTCAGCGCTCGCCGGGTCCGTGGGCTCCGACCCGGGTGCCATGGGCGAGGCGCTGCGCGCCCGGGGGTGCGCGACAGTGGTCGTCACCCTCGGCGCCCGCGGCGCGCTGGTGGTGGACAGGCTCGGCACCCGCCGGTTCCCCGCCTTCACGGTGGACGCGGTGGACACCACCGCCGCCGGGGACGCGTTCAGTGGTGTCCTGGCCACCGGTCTGGCCGCCGGTCACCACATCGACGGCGCCGTGCGCCGCGCCACCGCCGCTGGCGCGTTGGCCACGCTCGCGGCCGGGGCCATGAGCAGCCTCCCGTATGGTGACGCCATCGACCGCCTGGTCGGGGATCCGCCCCGGGCCTAATCGTCGGTTCGCTCGCCACGAGCTGGCGTGGCGCCCGACGCTCGGGCCGATGTCACTCGTGGGGTGCATGCTGGGTACGACAGGAGGTTGGTTGGCCGGCGCCACGAGCCGTGCTCCCGAGTTCACCAGCGAAGGAGTGCCCGTGACCGACCAGCGAATGACGAATCTCTGGGCGTGCGCCGCCTGTGGCCAGACCCGCGCCCGGCCGGGCTCGTGCGGGAACCCGTGGTGCACCCGTGCCGATCGAGGGTGGTCGGTCGTGTTCGCGGCCGGCGTGTATGCCGGTGCGCTGCGGCGGGCGATCGTCGAGTACAAGTACCGGGGCCGGGCGGCCTGGCAGCCGGCGCTCTCCGGCCACCTGGCTGGTTACCTGGAGGCGCACGGGCCGTGGTTGGAGGACTTCGATCTGCTCGTCCCCGTTCCCGCCTACTGCGGGCCGGGTGCGAGGCGGTCGTGGGATCCCGTCGCCGCTGTGCTGGCCGGTGCCTCCGCCCTGCTCGGACCGTCGTGGGACATCGGCTGGGACGTGGTGGCCAAGCAGGCGGAGACGCCGCAGCTGGGCGGCCGATCGCGACCCGAACGGGTGGCGCTGGCGGAGGGACCGTTGCGTCGCGCACTCACGGTCACCGATCCCGTTGCCGTCGCCGGCGCCCGCATCCTGGCCGTGGACGACGTCTGCACCGAGGGCTGCACCCTGCGTGAGGTGGCGTTGGCCCTGCGGAGCGCAGGGGCGGTCGAGGTGGCCGGCATGGTCCTGGCCCGGCCGGCGTGGCCGGGGCCGTCCCGGCGGGGTGCGCAGTGACGGCAAGGTGTGCGGTGACGGCGGGGTGTGCGGTGACGGCGGGATGTGCGGTGACGGCGGGATGGCGGCACCCGTCGGCCGCCCTAGCATCGGCCTGTGGCAGCCGAACTGGTGCGGGTGGCGGTCTCGGATGTGTGGCTCGCCGTCCCCGCCGGTGCAGGCGTCGAGGCCGGGATGGTGGAGCTCACCGAGACGGAGCCGCCCAGGCGAATGCTGCGCATCGTCATCGGTCAGGCCGAGGCACGGGCCATCTCCGCGGCCTGGGGGGCGGCGGTGCCCAGCCGCCCCTCGACGTGGGACCTGTTCGTCTCCGCGGTCGCGGTGCTCGACGGCCGGCTCGACCGGGTGGTCATCACCGCGGTCCAGGACGGTCGGCACTTCTTCGCCAACATCGAGATCGACCAACACGGCCAGCGCCGCATCCTGGCCTGCCGTCCATCCGACGCGGTGGCCTTGGGATTGCGGGCGTACGGGGCGGCCATCTTCGCCGAGGAGGATGTCCTGGCCGAGGCGGGTGTCCTGGCCGACGGCACCCGGCCGGGGCGGGTCGAGCGGGCGGCCCACCCACCTGGGAACGCGGCCGGGCCGAGTAGCCCGGACGAGGCACCCCCGTCGCCGACCGACGGGGCGTAGCGCCCTGCCGTCTGCGCCCGGCCTGGCAGTCCGGGCGACGCAGTCCGTCAGTCAGCCAGCCGGACCTCGACGCCCTCGGCTTCGGGGTCGGCGACCACCTCGACGACGAGCTCCTCCACGGCCCCGGCCGCCCGGAGGTCGTCGGCGCCGGCTCGGACGGACTCGGCCCGCGCCGCAGTGGCCCGGACGGTGAGCGAGGCCACGCCGACCCGCAGGGACCGCCCGGCCTCTGTCTTGGTCCGCCGGACCGCCGCCAGCACCTCCGAGACGGCGCGCAGCACGGCAGGATCAGCGGTGGTGCCGGAGGGTTCGGGCCACGGTGCCCGGTGGACGGAGCCCTCCGAGTGCCACCACGACCACACCTCTTCGGTCACATAGGGCAGGAACGGGGCGAACAGCCGCAGCAACACCGACAGGGTGTCGACCAACGTCACCCGAGCGGAGACCGCCCGATCGTCGCCGAGCTCGCCGTAGGCCCGCGCCTTCACCAGCTCCACGTAGTCGTCGCAGAAGGTCCAGAAGAACGCCTCGGTCCGCTCCAGGGTCCGGGCGTGGTCGTAGCCCTCGAACGCCCGGGTGGCGTCGACCACCAGCCCGTCCAGCGCAGCCAACAGGGCCGTATCGACCGCCTCGTCGGCGCGCCCCTTCGTGCCGTGGGCATCGCCGCCGCCGGCCGTGGCGGCCAGCCCCAGGCCTCTCGGTCCCAGCACGAAGTTCGACACGTTCAGCAACTTCATGGCCAGGCGGCGCCCGACCTTCATCTGGCCTTCCTCGAACGCAGTGTCGGTGCCGAGGCGGGCCGAGGCCGCCCAGTAGCGCACGGCGTCGGTGCCGTGGGCCTCGAGCAGGCCCATCGGCGTCATGGCGTTGCCCTTCGACTTGCCCATCTTCTTGCGGTCGGGGTCGAGGATCCACCCCGACAGCGCGGTGTTCGTCCACGGGACGCTGTCGAACTCGAGATGGGCCCGCACCACGGTGGCGAACAGCCAGGTGCGGATGATGTCGTGGCCCTGGGGTCGAAGATCCATGGGCCACACCCGCGACCACAGATCCGGGTCGTCCTCCCAGCCGCCGGCGATCTGGGGCGTCAGCGACGAGGTGGCCCATGTGTCCATGACGTCGGGGTCGGCCACGAAGCCTCCCGGCTGGCCCCGCTGGTCGGCCCGGTAGCCATCGGGGATGTCGGTGCTCGGGTCGACGGGGAGGCAGTCCTCGGTGGGCACGAGCGGGTGCTCGTGATCCGGTGCCCCGGAGCTGTCGAGCGGGTACCACAGCGGAAAGGGGACGCCGAAGAAGCGCTGGCGGCTGACCAGCCAGTCGCTGTTCAGCCCCTCGACCCAGCTGCGGTACCGACCGGCCATGAACGGGGGGTGCCAGTGCAGCTCGTCGCCCCGGGCCAGCAGCTCGTCGCGATACGCGAGCGTGCGGATCCACCACTGCCGGCTGGTGACGATCTCGAGGGGGCGCTCACCACGCTCGTAGAACTTCACCGAGTGCCGGATCGGTCGGGGCTCGCCGATCAGCTCGCCCGACTCGACGAGCAGCCCCACGATGGCGGTCTGGGCTTGGCGGACGGTGCGCCCGGCCAGCTCTGCGGTGTAGACGGCCGCCGCCTCCGGGGAGAAACCCCCAGGCGGGGCGGCCAGCAGCCGTCCGTCGCGACCGACCACGGCCCGCACCGGGAGGCGCAGCTCACGCCACCACACCACGTCGGTCGTGTCCCCGAAGGTACAGATCATGGCCGCGCCCGTGCCCTTGTCCGGCTGTGCCAGTGGATGGGCCATGACGGGCACCTCCACGCCGAACAGCGGTGTGGTGACCGACGTGCCGAACAGCGGCTGGTAGCGCTCGTCGTCGGGATGGGCGACGACGGCGACGCAGGCCGGCAGCAACTCGGGGCGCGTCGTGTCGATCAGGAGGTCGTCGGCGCCATCAGGTCGGTGAAAGGCCAGCTGGTGGTAGGAGCCCTCCCGCTCCCGGTCCTCGAGCTCGGCCTGGGCCACCGCCGTGCGGAAGTCGATGTCCCACAGGGTCGGGGCCTCGGCGCTGTAGGCGTCGCCTCGGGCCAGGAGTCGGAGAAAGGCGCGTTGGGACGCCCGCTGGGAGCGGGCACCGATCGTCACATACGACTGCTCCCAGTCCACCGAAAGGCCCAGCCGCCGGAACAGATCCTCGAACGTCTGCTCGTCCTCGGCGGTGAGGCGCAGGCACAGCTCGACGAAGTTCGGACGCGAGACTCCCAGCACGTCCCGTCCCTTTGCCAGACCTCCCACCGCCGGTGGCTCGAAGCCCTCCTGGTAGGGCAGCGACGGGTCGCAACGCACCCCGAAGTAGCTCTGGACCCGCCGCTCGGTCGGCAGCCCGTTGTCGTCCCAACCCATCGGGTAGAAGACGGTCTGGCCGCGCATGCGGTGGAAGCGGGCGAGCACGTCGGTCTGGGTGTAGGAGAAGACGTGGCCGACGTGGAGCGAGCCGCTGGCCGTCGGCGGCGGCGTGTCGATGGCGTACACCTGGTCCCGGGGCGCGTCGCGGTCGAAACGGTAGGTCCCATCCGCCTCCCATCGTGGGCCCCAACGTTCCTCCAGGCCCTCCAGCGACGGTTTCTCGGGGACGGTGCCAGGCATGATCCCGCTACGGTACTGGCGTGCTGCACCTCCACGACACCGCCGTGGGCGCGCCTGTTCCCATCGAGCTGCGCCATCCCGGACAGCTGTCGATGTACGTGTGCGGTCCCACCGTCTCGGGAGATCCCCACCTGGGCCACGGTCGCTTCAGCGTCACCTGGGACGTCCTGCGCCGCTACCTGGCCTGGGCGGGCACCGAGGTGCGGTTCGTGTCGAACATCACCGATATCGAGGACAAGATCATCGCCCGCGCCGCGGCTGACGGCAACTCGACCGAGGCCGTCGCCGATCACTACGAGGGAGTGTGGTGGCGGACCATGGAGCGCCTCGGCGTGCTGCCGCCCGACGAGGATCCCCACGCCACCGCCTGGGTCCCGCAGATGATCGACCTCATCACCGACCTAATCGACGGCGGCCACGCCTACGTCGGCGGCGACGGTGTCTACTTCTCGGCGGAGTCCGTGGCCGACTACGGGCTGCTCGCCCACCAGGATCTGGCGGAGATGCGGGCCGGGGCTCGCGTGGAGGCCAGCGAGGAAGCTGGCAAGCGGGCGCCCGCCGACTTCGTGCTGTGGAAGCGCGCCCGACCGGACGAGCCTCGCTGGCCGTCCCCGTGGGGCGACGGCCGCCCCGGGTGGCACACGGAATGCGTGGTTATGTCGCTCGGCCTTCTCGGCGACGGCTTCGACCTGCACGGTGGAGGCATCGACCTGGCCTTCCCGCACCACGAGAACGAGCGGGCCCAGGCCGTCGCCGCTCGTCGGGATTTCGCCCGGCACTGGGTGCACTCGGGAATGGTCGTGACCGAGGGCGGTGACAAGATGAGCAAGTCCGAGGGCAACGCGCTGGCCCTGCCAGAACTGCTCGACGCCTACGACCCCCGAGCCTTCCGGCTCCGGGTCCTCCAGGCGCACTATCGCTCACCGGTCACCGTCGGTCACGCCGCGATGGCGGACGCGGTGGCCACGCTGCGGGGCTTGGACCAGTGGGCCCGAGAACATGCCGGGCAAAGGGGCGGACCAGGCGACGAGTCGGCGACGGCCGAGTTCCGCGCCTGGATGGATCAGGACCTGAACACGCCGCGGGCCGTGGCCCTGCTCTTCGATCTCGGTCGCCGGGCCCGGGCCGGCGACGTCGCCGCCGCCGCGACCGCGTTCGAGCTGTGGGAGACCGCCCTGGGCTTGCCGCTGGCCGGGATCGCCGACGAGGTGCCGACGGCGATCCTGGCTCGGGTGGAGGCCAGGGACAGAGCGCGTGCCGACCGAGACTGGTCGACGTCCGATGCCCTCCGCGACGAGCTCGCGGCGGAGGGTTGGATCGTCGAGGACGGCCCGGAGGGCACCAAGATCCGCCGATGAGCCAGAACCCAGCGCGGACGGCCGACCGGGAACCTACCGGTCCGCAGTTCGCGGCCGATACGGCCATATCGGCCGTCGCCGGCGGCGACGACACCTGGATGGCCGAGCTCCGCCCGCGGTGGAACGTCGGGCGGAACCCCAACGGCGGGTACCTGCTCACCATCGGGGCCCGGGCCATGCAGGCGGCGGCCGGCAAGCCCCACCCGCTGTCGGTGACCGCGCACTATCTCTCGCCGCCGGCGTCGGATGCACCGGTGACCATCCAGACGGAGGTGGTCAAGCCCGGCCGCCGGTACGTCAACACCAGCGCCCGGATGGTCCAGGGGGATCGGGAACGGCTCCGCCTCCTCGGTGTGTACGGCGACCTCGCCGAGCAGCGTGGCCCGACGCGGATGAGCACTGCCCCACCGCGGCTGGCCGCCCCCGACGAGTGCGTCTCACTGGTGGAGCTCACCGAACGGGCCGGCCGGGTCGTGCCGGAATCGGTGCACCGCTTCGATCTGCGCCTGCCCCCCGACAGCGCGTGGGGTCGGGCCCCCGAGAGCGGCCCGCTGGCCATCAGCGGTTGGATCCGGCTGGCCGACGGGACCGAACCCGATCCCATCTCCCTGCTCACGTTCGCCGACGCCTTCCCTCCGACGGTGCTCGGCTCGGTGGCGCAGGGCTGGGTGCCGACCCTCGAGCTGACCGTGCACGTCCGGGCCGATCCGGCGCCGGGTTGGCTGCTCGGCACCTTTCGCACGCAGTTCTTGGTCGACGGCGTGCTCGAGGCGGACGGCGAGCTGTGGGACGCCGAGGGTCGGCTGGTGGCCTTGTCCCGGCAGCTGGCGCTGGTGCTCGGCACCTGAGGGCTCGGTGCTCTGCACCTGAGGGCCCGGTGCTCTGCACCTGAGGGCCCGGTGCTCTGCACCTGACGGTCCGGTGACTTGACGCTGACGGCCCCGCCGGTCTTGTCTTTGAGCCTGATGCATGCTCGTCGCGGTTCGCTGCCGGCGGGATTCGGGACCGTGTGGGTGTCGGTTGCGCTCGACCTGGTCGGGTTCGGGATGGTCATGCCGATCTTGCCGCTCTACGCGCAGCGATTCCACGCCTCCGCCCTGCAGGCCACCATCCTGGTGGCGGTCTTCTCGGCTGCCTCGTTCGTGTTCTCACCGGTGTGGGGCCGCCTATCGGACCGCATCGGCCGCAAGCCTGTCCTGCTCCTGTCGCTCGCTGGCACCGCAGTCGGCAGCGTGCTCACCGGCCTGGCTGGCGGCCTTATCCTGCTCTACGTCGGCCGGCTGGTCGACGGCATCTCCGGCGCGAGCGTGTCGGTGGCCCAGGCATCCATCGGTGACCTGGCGCCGCCTGACCAGCGCGCCCGGCTGTTCGGCTACCTGGGTGCCGCCTTCGGCCTCGGCTTCGTCGCCGGTCCTGCGCTGGGAGCGCTGGCCACCGTCGCCGGTCCCCGGGTGCCGTTCTTCGTGGCCGCGGCCATCGCCGCCACCAACGCGATGGTGGCGGCCCGCCGCCTCCCCGAGACCCACCAGCCGCGTGCCGTCCGCCATCCTCCGGCGGCGCCGCTGGTCGATCGTGGGGTGGTCGCGCTCCTCGGGGTGACGTTCTGTGCCCTCACCGCCTTCAGTGCCTTCGAGGCGACCCTGGCCATCTTCGGTCGCCACCACTTGGGATTCACGCTTGGCTCGTCGGCGGCTACCTTCGCCGTGGTCGGTGTGGTCATCGTCGTGGTGCAGGCCGGCCTGGTGCACCCGATCGTCACCTGGCTGGGCGAGCCGATGACGCTGATCGGCGGCCTCGCCCTCGATGGCATCGGGCTGGTCCTCCTCGCCGGTGCCCGATCGTGGGCGCTGGCGGCGCCGGCCCTCTTGGCGTTGACCGTCGGCCAGGGCCTGGTGCAGACGACGATGAGCTCGGTCCTGGCCGGGCGCGCCGATCCCCGCCGGCGCGGCCAGCTGCTCGGCGCCCAGCAGTCCGCCGGGGGGCTGGCACGTGTGGCCGGTCCTGTGCTCGGCGGGGCGTTGCTCGGGTCAGACGCGTCGGGTCTGCCCTATGCCATGGGCACCGGGCTGTTCCTGCTCGCCATACTGCTGGTGGTCGGTCTCGTCGACACCGGCGGGCGACGCGTGTGGCAGCTCGGTGGGATGAATCCGCCCATCGGGGATGTTACTATAGAGTAACTACCGATTGTCTCCGGTCGGTCGTAGTGCCACCCGGTCCCCAGGAGGTTACGTTGCCTGATTTCTCGCTGGATCTCAACGAGGATCAACTCCAGATCCAGAAATGGGTCCACGACTTCGCCGAGACCGTCATCCGGCCGGCCGCCCACGAGTGGGACGAGCGTGAGGAGACGCCGTGGCCCATCATCGAAGAGGCGGCCAAGATCGGGCTGTACTCCTTGGACTTCGTGGCCAACGCCTTCGGGGACCCCACCGGCGTCCTCTTGCCCGTGATCATGGAGGAAATGTCGTGGGGCGACGCCGGCATCGCCCTGGCCATCTTCGGCACCACGCTGGGCGTCTCGGGCATCGTAGCCAACGGGACGGCCGAGCAGATCGGCGAGTGGTTGCCCCAGTGCTTCGGCACCCCGGAGAAGGTGGCCCTGGCCGCCTTCTGCGTGTCCGAGCCCGATGCCGGATCGGACGTCAGCTCGCTGCGCACCAGAGGGGTATACGACGAGAAGACCGACGAGTGGGTGTTGAGCGGCACCAAGACCTGGATCACCAATGGCGGCATCGCCGACATCCATGTGGTGGTGGCCTCGGTCGACCATGATCTCGGCTCCCGCGGCCAGGCCAGCTTCGTCATCCCGCCGAACACGCCCGGCCTGACCCAGGGACAGAAGTTCCAGAAGATGGGCATCCGCGCTTCGCACACCGCCGAGGTCGTGCTCGACGACGTCCGGGTTCCCGGGCGGCTGCTCCTGGGCGGCAAGGACAATCTCGACGAGCGCATCGCTCGCGCCCGGGAGGGCAAACGCGGCCAGCGCAGCCAAGCCGCCATGGCCACCTTCGAGGCCTCGCGGCCGATGGTTGGCGCCCAGGCCGTCGGTATCGCACGCGCCGCCTACGAGTACGCACTGGCCTACGCCAAGGACCGCACCCAGTTCGGCCGGGCCATCGTCGAGAACCAGGCCATCGCCTTCAAGCTGGCCGACATGCGCACCTCCATCGACGCCGCCCGCCTCCTGGTCTGGAAGGCGGCTTGGATGGCCCGCAACGCCAAGGTCTTCGCGGCCGGCGAGGGATCGCAGTCGAAGCTGTTCGCCGGCGAGACCGCTGTCCGGGTCACTGAAGAGGCCATCCAGATCCTCGGGGGCGCCGGCTACATCCGTGAGCACCCCGTCGAGCGCTGGCACCGCGACTCGAAGATCTACACCATCTTCGAAGGCACCTCCGAGATCCAGCGGCTCGTCATCTCCCGAGCCATCTCCGGGGTCCACGTCCAGTAGCTGACCAGGGCTTTTGCGGTTGCCACGTCCTGGGCGCCGTGGCCAGCGTGCGCGCGCGCCATCCGGGGGTCTGGCAGGTGCAGACCGTCCCGCGGGTCCGGTAGGGGTACCCCCTCACGGCACCTCGACTAGGTCGCCGTGGCGGCCTAGCTGGTTGCCTGCCCGATGGCAAGCAGGTTGCCTTCGCTGTCGCGAAAGAAGGCGCCGCGTTCGCAGCGACCTTTGCTCGGGTAGTTGTTCGGGACAGTGACGATATCGTCTTCGACGTCGAAGCCGGCGATGTCGAACGGTTCGAAGTGGACGCCACGCGAGCGCAGGTCGGCGACGGTTCGCTCGATGTCGTCGATTTCGAACCCGATTTGCGTCGCAGCTCCTGACGCCACCCCGGACGACCGGAACAGGTGGAACTCGGTCGTACCGCACACGTAGCGCAGGCCGCCGTCGCGTTCCTCCATCGGCTCGAGGCCGAGTTGATCGCGGTAGAAGTGTCTCGCGCGGTCCAAGTCCTGGGCTGGAAGCTTGGTCACCACATGTGCCCCGTCAAGCGGTCCGGGCATTCGCAACTCCTTGTCTTGATCGAAAGGTGCAACGAGATCGTCTCATCGAAGCGCGGCCAGCAGCGCGCCGGCGCGGCGCCATGCCTCGTCGGCGGCCCCGCGGTCGTAGTCGGGCAACTCGTGGTCGGTGAACAGGTGCCCGGCGCCTAGATAGGTGTACAGCGAAGCATCGACGTCTGCGCGCGTGGCGCTGGCGTGGAAGGCGGCGAGCTGGTCGGCGGGGGCGAACGGGTCGTCGACAGCGACGTGAACCTGGACGGGTGTGCCTGCGCGGACGCCGCGGGGCACGATCAGCGGCGCATGCAGCAGGATGGCGGCCGCCGCGTCGAGTCGCTCGGGCCAGACCGCGCCCACGACTCCCGCGCCCATAGACAGCCCACACAGCACGGTGTTGGCTGGCAGGTCACGCACTGCCGCTTGCGCCCGCTCCACGATCACTGCCCAGCCGATCGCTTCCATGAGAGCGAATCCGTCCTCTAGCGTCGGCGTGGCCCCACGGCCGGCAACGGCACCATCGAATAGATCCGGGACGACGACGTGGTGGCCGGCGACGCGAAGACGCTCGGCGATGGTGTGCTCCACTGCCCGCAGACCGAACATCGAATGGAACACGACGACCGTGACCGGACCCGGCGCGCCCTGGCTCATGCAACAGTTCTACCTGCACTGCGAAGTCATCTGCGTCGACGCTCAGACCCGGCACGCGTCACCAGCCCCGTATCCGCTCAGGGATCCTCAACTCGGACGGGGTCGGTCGGCTCTTCGTGGACCCCTGCCGAAGCGTTCGGCTATTGGGTTTCCAAGAACGGATGGAGGTGGTACTCGTCCTCGTTGGCGGTAAGCAGCAGGCTGTCGGCGCCTGCGAGAGATTGCGCGTCGCTCCGCTGCTCAAAGGGGCCGGGCTCGGCATCGTCGTCGGCGAGGACCTCTGCCTCCAGCCCCTCTCCGATTGCACGGTAGAGGATGAGTGTCACGTGGCAGGGGGCGAGGACCGTGGCGAGGATGCGAGCGTTCGCATCTTCGTTGATGAGACGGAAGTCGGTGACAAGTCCGGTCGCCTGTGGATCTTGGGTGAGCGCGGCGACGGTCTGTTTGACGGCGACGGGGGCGATTGCGTCCACGAACCGGATCGCAGGATTCTGTCGAGTGAAGTCGCTCTTGAGTCGGTCGCTCAACGGCCCGAGGGAGCCACGACCGAAGACAATGAGCTCGAAGTCGTTGGCGCTGAATTGTTCGCTGGCCTGGTCGGGGTGGGTGGAGCCTTCGGCAGCGATGCCGAGGGCTCGTAGCGGCTCGACCACACTCTGGTTGACCTTGGGCGACAGGCCGATGACGAGCACTCGTCTTCCTTCGATGCTCGACGGTCGCAGCCGGGTCGCTGTGGTGGCTGCCTCGGGGATGGCGCGTAGCGATTGGAGGGCTTGCGCCCAGGCGCATACCTCGTAGAGCAGCCTGATCAGGGTCGGCTGGTGGTGCTCGCCGGGTGCGAACGTGCCGGGCTCGGCCATGTCAGTGATGTCGAAGTCGGTGTGCAGTGTCAGGGCGACCTGGGTGCGCACGTCGGCGACTTTCACCTCGGCCATCACCTGGCGCAGGTGCTCAACCGCTCGGGTGCCTCCGCCCAGGCCGTAGCTTACGAACCCGGCCGCCTTGTCGTGCCACTCGGAGAATAGGAAGTCGATGGCGTTCTTCAACGCTGCGGGGATGGAGTGGTTGTACTCGGGGGTCACGAACACGAACCCGTCGAAGGAGGCGATCGTCTCAGCCCACCGCTTGGTGTGGGGGTGTTGGTAGTCGCCGATGGCCGCGGGCAGCGGTTCGTCGAGCAGGGGCAGTTCGTAATCGGCCAGGTCGACGACCTCGAAGGTGGCTTGAGCGTTGCCGCGGCCAGCATGGTCCGTCGCCACCTCATGGACCCAGCGAGCGACGAGTTCTGCTCGCCGGGCGGCCCGAGTGCTTCCGATGATGACGGCGATTCGGATCATTGGCTGCTCCTCGTAGCTAATCGTTGGTAGGACCAACGTTGGTAAGTCCTACGATACTCTAATCGTTGGTCGTACCAACAGGTTACGGTAGGATCGCGGCGTGGAACGCTACGTGCAGCCGGGAAAGGTCTCGCCGCCCGAGCGGTTGTGGCAGCTACCCACGTGGCTGATCAGCCACGTGGCCGGCGACTCCCACCGGCTGGTCGTCGACGCCTTCGGGTCGCCAGCGGGACGCACCGACTACGCCGCCCTCGCCGGCTTGGAGGAGTTCGGGGGGATGAGCCAGGCTGCCCTCGGCCGCCGCCTGGGGATCGACCGCAGCGACATCGTCGCCGTGTTGAACAGGCTCCAAGCCGACAAGCTAGTCCTCAGGGTGCAAGACGGGACCGACCGCCGCCGCAACGTCATCCAGATCACCCCCGCCGGCAAGCGCGCGCTCCAGCGGCTGGACACTGTGATCAACACGGCCCAACAGGCCCTGCTGAGCCCGCTGTCGACGCACCAGCAGCGCCAGCTCACCGAGCTACTCCAGCGCCTCGTCGAACACCACCGCGGCTACCAATACAGCCGCCGAGACCCTGGCTGAGGTCGTCCCGATTGTCGATCAGTTAGCGGACGGCAACGCCGGCGCCAAGACCCTTGGACCCTTCTGCAGGACCGATGACGCTGACGTCCGGGTGGCTAGGTCGGCCAGCTTGGCGGGCCGTTCCCGGCGGGAGGTCGTTTCGATGCCATGGTGGAGTTTAAGGCGTTGAGCTGGGGAACGAGGGCGTGCCGGAGTCTCGCTCCGGCGGTGGGGTCCTGGTGGGATGGTGTCACACCAGCACCTCTTCTTGAGCGTCGGGGGCGCTGGCGGCGGGATGGGATGGTGGTACCCGCAGCACGCAGGCGAGCGTTGAGGGGAGCCACCAGTTGGCCCGCCCGAAGAGGGTGACGAGGGCGGGGACGATGAGGGTTCGGATGATCACGGCGTCGAAGACGATGCCGGCTCCGAGGCCGGTGGCGAGGATCTTGAGGTCGGTTTCGGGGCTGGTGGAGAGGGACACGAAGGCCAGGAAGAGGATGAGCGCGGCGCTGGTGACGAGACGCCCGGTTCGGGCGATGCCGGCGGTGACGGCCTGGGTGGTGGATCGGGTGGCGTCGTATTCTTCTCGTATGCGGGACACGATGAAGACCTCGTAGTCCATGGACAGACCGAACAGGAATGCGAAGACCATGACCGGGACCCAGTTGGTGATGGCGCCGGTGGCGGGGATGCCCCACAGGGCGTGGCTGCCGTGTCCCATCTGCCAGACGAGGACCATGACGCCGTAGGCGGCGCCCACCGAGAGCAGGTTGCAGATGACGGCTTTGGCGGCGAGCAGGATGGAGCGGAACGCCCGGGCTAGGAGCACGAAGGTGAGGAGAGCGATCACCGTGAGCATGAGGGGGAAGGTGCCGTAGACGGCGTGGTTGAAGTCGATGCTCTCGGCGCCGGTCCCGCCGACCCCGATGACGTTGGGTTTGCCTCGTAAGGCGCTGCGGATCCGGTTGACGGTGGCCCGGCCTGCGCTGAGGCTGGTCTCGGTGTCGGGGAGCACGTCGACGATGGCCGTGCCGTCGTGACGGTAGCCCGGGATGTTGGGGGCGAAGGCGGTGTGGACGCCGGGGAGAGAGCCGAGGCGGGCGGCGACCGCCCCCGCGGAGCGGTCGGTGGTGAGGACCTCAACGGGGGTGATGATCCCGGACGGGACGCCTCGGGTGGTGAGCTCGGCGAGCGCAGCGTGGGCGGGCCCGGTTTGGGCGAGCGAGGCGCTGGCTGGCTGGCCGGTGCGGATGGCGAAGAGGGGGACGAGCAGGGCGATGAGGATGACACCGCCGACGGCCCCGGCGGCTTTGGCGTGGGCGACCACAAAGCGCCCCCAGCGGTTCCAGGTCGGGCTGAGGGTGATGTCGCGGTGGTGGCGGGGCCGGTCGAGGGCGGGGCCGATGGTGGCGAGCATGACCGGCAGCAGGGTGGTGGCCACGGCGATGGAGATCAGGGGGATGAAGAACCCGGCGAAGCCGACGGAGCGCAGGAACGGGACGGGCAGGACGACCAGGGCTAGCAGGCTGATGGCTACGGTCAGGCCGGAGAAGACGACGGCCCGACCGGCGGTGCCCATGGCTTCGGTGACCGCCTCGGTGTTGGCTGCGCCGCGGGCTCGGTGTTCGCGCCACCGGTTCACTACGAGCAGCGAGTAGTCGATGGCCACGCCGAGGCCGATGAGAGCGACGAGGAACTGGACCACGAAGCTGATCGACGTCAGATGGGTCAGGCCGAGCAGGGCGAAGAAGGTGGTGGGGATGGCGATGATGGCCATGAACACGGGGAGGAGGGCGAGGAAGCTGGCGAAGACCAGGGCCAGCACGATCAGGGCGCCGAGCCCGCCGATGACGGTCTCGGTCAGCACCCCGGTGCCGCCCCCTCCAGGCGAGTTCTGGAGTTGTTTGATACCGGTGACACCGACCTGCCAGCCCGGTGGGGCCTCAGCGGTTGCGGCCGCGGTGATCTGGGGGGTGACGTCAGGGGCTTTGGGCCCTGCGGGTGTGAACACGACCGCGAAGGTGCTCCGCCCGTCCGCGGTGGTGAAGCTGCGGTCCCCGGTGCTGGATTGGTCGAGCAGCCGGAGAGAACCGGCGGCATGTCCGCCCGCCCCAACGATCGTGCTCGCCCGGGTGGCGCCGGGACCGGCTGACACTGATTCGCCGGGCGGGGCGGTGACCTCGATGATCGTCGGCTCTTGGCTGCCGCCATTGTGGTAGAGGGCGGCGATGCGGGCGTTGGTGGTGTAAGCGGGTTGGCCGGGCAACGAGAAGTCCTTGGTCAGGCGCCCGGTGGTCGTGCCGATGGTGACGGCACCAGCCGCGGCCAGGGCCAGCCAGCAGACAACGACGACGAGCTTGTGGCGTAACACG
Source organism: Acidimicrobiales bacterium (assembly GCA_965276635.1). Lineage (GTDB taxonomy): Bacteria > Actinomycetota > Acidimicrobiia > Acidimicrobiales > Palsa-688 > CBDIBC01. Next base: position 2,050,309 of record CBDIBC010000005.1, read on the forward strand.
AAAGCGGTGAGTGATCGCATGGCCTCAATCGTGGGCCCTGACGGCCACGATGTCGTCAGCCGCCCGGCCCTGTTTCGGCTACGCCTCCACCGCTAGTCGGGCTACCCCGGACGTTGGGCTCCCTGCTGTCGCCTACCGCCACGGATGTACGTTTCGCCTACCGCTGTGGCCTGACGCCAAGACACCCCTACATATTTTACGCTTTGCGGGTGGTGAACGCCCCCAGACGCCTGAGCAAACCGATCTCGCCGTTCGTCCTCGACGGCGTCGTCGCCTCCGTAGCCATGGTCGTCGATCTTGGGTTGACCGCAGCGTTCAGTGCCCGTCAGCCTGACCTCGTCGGGCCTGGGGTGGTCGGCTACGCCCTGGTGGCCCTCGGTGCGCTGTGCTTGGTCGGGCGTCGGCGGTGGCCGCGGTCAACCCTGGCTCTGACCCTGTCATCGACCATGGCCTACTTCGGGCTGGGATATGTCAACGGGCCCGCGGTCGTCCCGTCGATCATCGCCCTCTACACCGTCGCCGTCGTGTCGACCCGGCGCGCCTCGATCCTGGCCGGCCTGATCACCATTGCCGGCATCGTGGCCGCCAAGGGCGTCTTGGCCCCTGACGGCTGGCTGAACCCGGTCTCCGAGGGCGTGCCGGCTTGGGCCGCCGCCGCGTTGTTCCTCGGCCTTGCCGTCCGCAACCACCGGGCGTACGTGGCCGCGGTGGAAGAACGCGCTCGGCGAGCCGAGCAATCCCGCCATGACCACGCCGAGCGGCTCCTCGACGCCCAACGCCTACGGATCGCCCACGAGCTCCACGACGTCGTCTCCCACAGCATCGCCACCATGACCCTCCAAGCCGGCGGTGCGCTCACCGTCTTCGATGACCGCCCCGAGCTGGCCCGCGAAGCCCTCCAGGCGATCAAAGCCGCAGGCGCCGAAACGCTCGGAGAGCTCCGAGGGATCCTCGGGGTCCTCCGGGACCCAGACGACCCCCAACCCCTCAAGCCGTCACCGGGGTTGTCCGACGTGGACTCGTTGGTGGCCACGATCACCCAAGCCGGCCTGCACACCGAGATCGCTGTCGTCGGCGAACCCCGCCCCCTGCCAGCCACCCTTGGCCTCGCCGGCTACCGCATCATCCAAGAAGGTCTCACCAACGCCCTCCGCCACGCCGGGCCGGTCACCGCCCAAGTCACGATCACCTATAGACAACACGACGTCCTCATCACCGTCGACAACTCCCCACCCCCCGTTCCGGCCGACACACCCCGAACACAGCGAGCAGGGCTCGGGATCATCGGGATGCGCGAACGCGCTGGAGCAGTCGGCGGGACCCTCGACGTCGGACCCAGCCACGACGGAGGCTTCAGCGTCGCCGCCCGCCTCCCGCTCCACCCGGTCCAATCATGATCCGGGTCCTGGTCTGCGACGACCAAGCCCTCGCCCGCAGCGGACTGCAGATGATCCTGGCCGGCGACCCCGACCTCGACGTCATCGGCGAAGCCACCGACGGCCACCAAGCAGTCACCTTGACCCGTGACCTCCATCCCGACGTGGTCCTCATGGACATCCGCATGCCCGCCCTCGACGGGATCGACGCCACCCGCCACATCACCGCCGACGACACCCTCAGCGACATCAAGGTCCTCATGCTCACCACCTTCGAGACCGACGAGTACGTCTTCGAAGCGCTCCGAGCCGGAGCCAGCGGGTTCGTGCTAAAAGACATCGACCCAACCGACCTCCGCCAAGCCATCAAAGTCGTCGCCGCCGGCGAAGCCCTCCTCTCACCAAGCGTGACTCGACGACTGATCGGCGAGTTCGCCGCCCAACCCCGCGGGCGGCGCTCGACGCCCGAGCCACTGACGGTCCTGACCAACCGCGAACGACAAGTCGTCACCCTCGTAGCTACCGGGCTCTCCAACACCGAGATCGCCGCCCGGCTGTTCATGAGCCTGGCCACCGCCAAAACCCACGTCTCGCGAGCGCTCAACAAACTCAACGCCCGCGACCGAGCGCAACTCGTCGTGATGGCCTACGAAACCGGCCTCGTCAGCCCTCCCTCGCCTTCCCCAATTCAGGATCGATTCCATGACTAACACCCCGTCATTCACGACTATCGGCACAGCCGAACACGGCTCCCTCCCGCATCGAGACGCGAAGCGCGAGGTGGCAGCAAGACGCTGTCGGGCGACGCTCGCCCTCGTCCTCGGTCTCCTCGCGCAGTTCGTTCTCGGCATGTACCTCAACCTCTACGTACCCCACCCCCACAGCCAACCCGCCCTGATCGCCCACATCGCCCTGGGCAGCCTGCTCGTCGTTGCCGGAGCCTTCGTTACCGCCATGCAGTCGCGACGCGGCGACCACATCCTCACCGCCACACTCGGCCTCGCCGCCCTCGTCCTGGCCTGGACAGGAGGCATCCGGTTCCTCCAAGCAGGCGGCCAGAGCATCGACTCCTACCTGATGATCCTCGGCTTCACAGGCGCCGTCGCTGCCTGCACCACAGGACTCATAACGCTCTATCGCCAATCGCCGCCCGAACGGACACACGACGACCGACCTTCCCCGCAGACGGCGACGCCTTCCAAGATAGGTCTTGAGCGGCCGCATAGGGATCGGCTAGCGAGCGCGCGCGCTGCCATGCTCTGAGTGGTGGGCTTGTCGGCGTCGGGTAAGGGCGTATCCGATGGTCGTGGCTGTCAGCAGGAGGGGCCACAGCGGCGCCGCAGTGTCAAGCCCAGCAAGCCACGCCCATGCGGTTGCGGGTGCGTGGCTGAACGGGTCGACGTTGTCCCAGTGGATGGCGGTCGCCACGCACAGGAAGATCAGCGCGACGATCCCGACGCCGCTGCCTCCCAGGATCAACCCCGCCGGCGGGCGCCCAGGCTGGGACTCGGTCGCCGGCCGGGCGGATCAGCACCAGGGTCAGCAGCGCCGCGGCCAGCTGCACGATCGACAGGCTCAACACGTAGGCGGTGCCACTGCCGGGAAGGTGCTGGGCGTGGCGCCACGCCGCCGGGGTGCCCAGGTCTGCCCCGAGACCGACCAGCACCCCCCACGCCTGATCCCGGTTGCAAAGGAGGATTGGCGAGCGGGCGCCGGCTCAAGTCTTTTGTCCGACAGAAGTGTTATTCTTGGGGTGTGTGTCTGAGCTGGACCGCAGCGGCTCGACGCCACCGGATCGCTCGGGCGAACGCCCGCTTTGTAGTCGAGCACTGCGGGCTGGTTTCATCCAGCCCGCTCCCGCTGGCTCTCTGGTCCTCGACGACCGCCTGGTGTACCTGGGAGACAATCCCAACTGGCGACCCCTGGAGGTCGTCGCGGTTGAGATGGACCCGGAACGCGAGGGCCAGCATCTCCGAGTGATCCACGCCATGGAGCTGAGAGACAAGTACCGCAGCCAGTATGAGGAGGCACGCAAGTGGCGACTGTGAAGCGAACCAAGACGGGGACGGTCCTCACGCCAGAGATCGAAGAGGCCCTCGCCGACGAGGCCGAGGTTGGCTACGACCTTGATTCGGCGCGCCCGGTGCCCACCGGTCGGCCATCTCTCGGCCGAGGTGTCTCTCCCCGTCTCGACCTCCGGGTCGAACCAGAGCTGTCGGACGCACTGCGCCGCCGGGCCCGCGAGGAGCACCGCAGTGTGAGTGCAGTCGCCCGAGATGCCCTGCGCCGCTACCTGGCGTCCTGACACGAACAGCGCTCGCCCTTCGAGATAGCCAGACCGCGCGCGCTGAGCAATCGGCTGGCGGACGCCGTCAGCGCAGGTACGGCGGCGACTTCGGCCCGCTCGATCGAGCCCCCGCGGTCCCGGCTAGGTTGTCCGTCGATGACGGCGGTGTCATTGCTTTACGACGACGTCGGCGAGGGACCTCCCGTGGTGCTCGTCCATGGTCACCCCGTCCGCCCATCCCGGGGTGCTGGTGCCGAAGCTTTCATCGGCTGCCATGGGATGAGCGGGCGCTGGGCGGCGGCCCGCGACATCATTAGGTGACGGCAAGCGTGATCGCCGAGAGTCGAGGTGCTTTGACGTAGCACAAGGGACAGCGCTCCCGGGACCCGGCCGGCGGCTCGATCGGGCGGTACGGCGGCCGCTACATCGTCTGGGGCGCCGCGCCCGAGGTCCCCGAACGAAACTGGGCGCCGTAGCAGCGCGTAGTCAGTCCTACCGCCGATCAGCTACGACGCAGGTACGGCTCCGCCGATTACGCCGGTTCCGCCGAGGCCCTCGCCGTCCGCCAAACAGCGCTCTGGCGTCGCCTGTTCTTCGTCGAGGGCGTCGTCGCTCAAGTGCCTGCCCGACCCTGATGCCACCGACGATCCTTCGATCAGCCATGCTCCTACGGACAAGATAGTGACGTTCAGGCCCGACGTCCACCGGGTCGACTACCCGCGGAGTCGCCTGGCGAGGAACTCCAGGATTTCGTCCCGAGCGGCGATCGTGGGCTGACCCTCCTCGTCGATAAGGTGAGCCGTCACGACACTGTGGGGACACGCGACATAGCGTGCGAAGAAGGGCGGGATATCAGGGTTGGCGGCAAGGTCGGGCAGCACCCTCCCCACGAAGGCGTCGCCGAGCGCGGCTGCGTAGGCAGCAAAGCGCTCGGCCGTGCAAAACCGGTCGCCCTCGAACCGGTACGCAAGCACGCTGAGGTCGTCACGGTCGAGCCGGCTCCTGACAGCACCGAGCTCCTCAGGCGAGATCTCCAGGGCAGCCGGCGCGTCGAGGGGAAGCGCGGGTTGACACAGCACCGGGGCAACAGTGGCCGGCTCGAGCGCCATGATCAGGGCGAAGTTCCCGGTGAAGCACATCCCGACCGCCCCGACGCCCGGACCGCCCGACTCGGCGTGGGCGAGGCGGGCCAGGGCTCGAAGCCAGGTGGCGACCGGGCTGGACCCTCCGCCGCCGAAGGCGCGGAACTGGGCACTGATGCACGCCCGTTTGAACACCTCGGCCCCCTCGTCGGCTTCGGGGACCGCTCCGTCGCGCCCGAACAACGACGGCATGTAGACGGTGAACCCTGCGTCGCGCACCCAGCGGGCGAACCGAGCGACGTCAGGGCTGATGCCGGGCATCTCGGCCATGACGATGACCGCCGGGCCAGCTCCCGCCTGGTAGACACGTCGGCTTCGCTCCTCCAACGTCATCTCACGAGCTGCGAAATCAGCAAGGTCGTCGTCCACCGATCGGGGCATGCGTCGCACATCCTTCCTCTTGTTCGGCCGTGACTCATCGCGGTCCACCGAAATCCCGTCAAGTACACCACGGCACTCCATCGGTCGACCGAGCTGACCGGGGCGGCGACCAGCCACCACCACCGGGTCAGCACGGCGCTCCCAGCGGTGGGTGCGGCCATCGACGGTGCCAGCGTGCGCCTGCGACGAGCTCGAGGGTGGCACCGTTGTATTCGCCTACGTGGCGCCCGGGCCATCCCCGGGGAGTCCTCACGCAGACCGACTCAGCCGGTGCTGGCGACGCCGATGAGGTTGCCTTCGGGGTCGGTGAAGTGGCCGACGACGAGCCCGTTCGGGGACGTGGCGGGTCCCATTCGCCGGGTGCCGCCGAGTTCCTCGGCGCGAGCGAGCGCGGCTTCGACGTCCGGGACGCCGACGTAGAACAGGGCTTGTGGTTGTCGATCGGGGCCACCGCCGACGCCGCCGCGGATGCCCGTGCCGTCTTCGGTGGTGACCAGATCGTGGAAGCCGTACTTGTCGGGGTCGGACACTTCTTTCGCGACGGGTGAGGGTGTGTCGAATTCCCACTCGAACAGCGCGCCGAAGTAGTTCCGCAGCGCGTCGGGGTCTTTGCCGATGATTTCAAAGTGCACCACTGGCCGCGACATTGTTGAGTCCTTTGGGTTGTAGGGAACATGGTCGACCGCTACAAGGCGGGAGGGTCACCGACTGTAAGAAGCGGGTAGCGCAGCGCACGACTGGCGAGCTGGTTGGCAGTGAAGGGCAAGCGGGTCGGCGTTCCGTCCCAGCTCTGGGTTAGCTCGATGCGTCCGGCGTGGGCCATTGGTGCGTAGCGATCAGCCGTGTGGCCCTGTGGAGGTCGGGGCACTCGATCACGTCGAAGCCGACGATCTGCTCGTCGTCGGCGATTCGCGAGCCGCTGGTCACCGTTGTCTCGCCGTTGCGCGACGCGAAGATCACCGCTTCGCACACCAACATCAAGAACTTCATGCGTGCCCCTTCACGGTGTGCGCGTCGCGCTGCGAAGCGGACGGACTATTCCCAGACTCGTGCCTAGTGCGGTCGTGGGCGACGGGCCGGGTCGTGGCCGCGCGCAGGAGAATGATCGCAATCAGGGCGCTGAGCCCGGCGAAGACGGCGCCCGCCACGGCACTGCGGTGGAACGTATCGGTCATGTCTGCGGCCCTGCCGGGCGCTACGGACACGAGCAGCGCGAGCCCGAACGCGCCGCCCATTTCGCGGGCGGTCTCGATCGCGCCGCCAGCGAGCCCGACTTCGCTGGCTTCGATGCCGGCGAACGCCGCGATCTGTACGGCGACCTGCGTCAAGCCCAGGCCGGTGCCGATCACCATGTAGGCGGGGGCGATGTCGGCCAGGTAGTTCGCGTCGCTGGGCGCACGCAGCAGCAGTAACAGACCGGTGCTTAGAATTGCCATGCCCAGTGCGACGGTCTGCGCCGAACCGATGCGGGCGATCAGCCACGGCGCGACAAGCGCCGAGCCGGCCAGCGAGAGCACCGCGATGGGGATGGTGCTGGCGCCGGCGGCCAGCGGTGACCAGTGCAGCACCTGTTGGACGAACAGGGTGGCGGCGTAGATGAGCCCGAGGAAGCTGGCCCACAGTAGCCCGGCGCATAGACTCGCGTAGATCAGCGATCGCCTACCCAGGGTGGCGAGCGGGATCAGCGGTTGCGCGACGCGGGCCTCGATGAAACCGAACGCGCCGATCAGCGCGAAGCCGGCGAGCAGCGGGACCAAGGTGCGAGCCGACAGCCAGCCGGCGTCGACGCGCTGGTGGACGCCGAAGGTGACGGCGGCCAATCCGCCGGTCAGCGCGGCGGCGCCGGTGACATCGACAGGACTTCGGTCGGCGCGGCGGGCATCGGCCGGTATCCGGGCCAGCACGAGGGTGACGAGGGCGGCGCCGGCCGGGACGTTGAGAAAGAACACCCAGGGCCACCCGGGTCCCTGCACGAGCAGGCCGCCGACGATCGAGCCGGCGACCGCCGCGGTGCCCCCGGCGGCACCGAAGATGCCCAGCGCCCGGTTGCGTTCGGGTCCCTCAGTGAATGTTCGCGACAGGATGCCCAGCGCGTTGGGCGCCGCCAGCGCCGCCCCGAGACCCTGGCCAGCGCGAGCGGCGATGAGCAACCCGAAGCTGCCCGAGACCCCGCCGAGCAACGAGGAGGCCATCAGCACGGCCACGCCGACCAGGAGCACCAGGCGGTGCCCGAATAGGTCGCCGAGGCGGCCGCCCAGCAGCAGGAACCCGGCGACGGCGACGCCGTAGGTGACCACGACCCATTGCAGGTTCGCCGGAGAGACGCCCAGGTCGGCTTGGATGGACGGCAGCGCGACGTTGACGACCGACAGGTCGATCACGGTCATCGCGACCACACCGCACAGCACAGCGAGCACGCAGTTCTTCGACATGCCTGGACAGACCGGTCCCGGCGGCCCGATTCATCGCCTCAGCCCGGAAGTGATGCCGGCAGCCCGAACGCCGGGAACAGGTCACCATCCAGGAAGGCGACGATCGCCCCGATCCGGTCGTCACGGATCTCGAGCACGTCCAAGGCGTAGGCGACATAGGCGCCGGTCTCGTCGCGCCGGTAGCTGCCGACGGCGGGCTGGCCATTGGCCCGCGCTGGCAGATGGCGCCACTGCTGGGTGAATGGGCCCTCGGCCAGGAACGTGGAGATCGCGGCGCGGCCGCGGTACCAGTTCGGCATCGGCGGCATCGACCAGGTGGCGTCCTCGGTCACCAGCTCCAGGATTTCGTCCACATCGTGGCGGCGCATGGCCTCGGTGTAGCGGGTGACGAGCTCGCGCTGCCCCTGATCGCCGAGCTCGGCCAGCGTCGCCTGTTGGGTCCGTGACGGTAGGACCTGCTCAAGCCGCGCACGAGCCCGCTGCAGCGCCGAGTTCACCGACACCGGTGAGGTGGCGAACGCCTCAGCGATCTCGCCGGCCGAGAAGCCGAGTACGTCGAACATGATCAAAGCGACACGCTGGTTGGCGGGCAGATGCTGCACAGCAGCGACGAAGGCCAACTCGATGCTCTCCAGAACCTCGGTGCACTGCTGCGGATCCGATGGCATCGGCTCCAGCCACAGCACGTCATCGACGCGCTCGAACGGATCGCCCGGCCCCGCCTTGGGGCCGTAGTCGAGCGGCAGCACCCGGCGCTCCTTGTGTCCCATCTCGTTCAGGCAAGCGTTGACCGTGATGCGGTGCAGCCACGTGCGCAGCGAGCTACGGCCTTCGAAGTCGGCCATCCCGCGCAGGGCGCGCACGCTGACTTCCTGCAGCACATCCTGGGCGTCATGATACGAGCCGAGCATCCGATAGCAATGCGCAAACAGCTCCGACCGGTAAGGGCCAAGCGGATCATCGGTCTCCACGGCCCTCACGGATACATCATCGCAGAGCGCGTTGGTGTCCCGTGGCGTGGTGTAGATCAGTGAGCGTCCGCGACGGCTGAGGGCCACCGGCGTGATCCTCGACGTGTTCCCACCGGGATCACGAACAAGGAGAAACGCCGGTGACCTTCACCGATTCTGACCTGTCCGAACTGTCGCTGCGCTCAAGGCGGGCGACATGAACGAGAAGGTCCGTTCGAGCTTGGAGTGGGTGCTCCAGGCGTTGTTTGACACCGAGGCCACCTCGGAGATCGGGGCCGCCCGTTACGAGCGGGCTGAGAGCCGGGTGCGCAGCGCAACGGCTACCGGCCCCGCCTGTTCTCCACGCCGGCCGGCGATGTCGAAGTGGGCATCCCCAAGCTGCGGGAGGGGGCTTTCTTCCCCTCTCTGTTGGAGCGGCGGCCGCATCGACCGGGCGCTGTATGCCGTGGTCATGGAGGCCTAGGCGCATGGGGTGTCGACCCGCAAGGTCGATGACCTGGTCAAGGCGCTGCGAGCCGTTTGGGGGATCCCCGAGGCCCAGGTACCGATTCGACCCCGATACGGACGTTGGTGGACGGCCGAGGCCGGCGGTGAGTCCCACCGGGCCGCCGGAGCAGGTGACGTTCGGGCTGGACGAAGCCATCGGCTCCCGAGCTGCTCCGAGCCACCGAAGCGGCTCCGCTTGGACATCCCGACCAAGGAGCTGGTCCGGCTCATCTACGACCGGCGCATCCGCTACGTGATGGTCGATGGGATCGCCCATGTGCCCGCCGACGCCGTCGACGAGTACCGGGCAGGCCTCCTGAACCCTGCTTCCTGGCGGACGTTCGACAAGCCCCGCCGGTTGACCGTGACCGCTGCGCATTCATCGGCTCCTGCATCGGAGCAGGCACTGCAACGGTCCGAACGCGCCGGCTTCACCGTCGATGTCCTCCATTCTGGCCACTGGTAGGGGCGAGTAAACGCACCCAACGGACAGCATTTCACGGTCTGGAGCATTCCGAAGAACGCTGACGTGAACGCCCGGAGACTTCGGGAGTTCGTCACTCGCAACAGGAAGAAGGCTTGCCAATGGGCACGTACTCGTTCCGGGTCCAAGTGCGGGATCCCGTGACAGATGCAGACCAAGACCGCCTGTACGACGCCGTCGAGAAGGAGGTCTCGGTCGAGACGGGTCCGAGAGGAATTGGGTCGAGTTCGACAGGGAGGCCCCCTCGTTCCTCGACGCGGTGCCGAGCGCCGTGCTCGACGTCAGCAATTTGCGCTTCGAGCCGTTGGCTATCGAGGACGAGTTGGTTTCCTTGGCCGACATCGCTGAGCGAACGGGCCGGACTCGCCAGTCGGTCTCGATGATCGCTTCCGCTCGACGGGGCAGAGGAGGATTTCCCCACCAGCCGTCGGGAACGGTCGCAGCCCACTGTGGCACTGGGCGGACGTTGCCGCCTGGTTCGATGAAGATACGACGGTCGGTAATCAGGACCGGTCGCTGATCATCACCACGATGAGCGGGCCTTTGGCGAACCGAAGACTGGCGGAGCGCAGACCGGCGGACCTGGATCGCATCAAGACAGCCATGGCGCGCCTAGCCGGGTGACCTCTGTTGGCGCAGGGACGCTCCAGAGGTGCCGTTATGCATCTGGGCGGTGGTCGAGCGGTACGGATCACGGCGTACATGTTCTGCGTCGTCCTCGGCTGGGACTGCGGGGTCGTCGATACGGCCGAGCGCTCGGGGACACGCGCCAACCGGTGGCCGTCAGGCGCTACCTGGTTTGGATCCCGGCGGTCCCGCCAGGATCTTGGGCACGTACTCGAGCAGTTGGATGCGACCATCGAAGGTGCGGCTGCTGATCATGTCGAGCGCAACATCGGGATAGCGGTCGTAGATCCGCTCGCTGCCAGTCCTTCCGGTGATCACGGGAAAGACAACGACGCGGAAGCGGTCCACGAGGCCGGCGTTCAAGAGCGAGCGGCACAGGGTGAGGCTGCCGATGGTGCGCATCGACTTGGAGCCCTCGGCCTTCATCTCCCGCGCGGCCGCAACCGCGTCTCCGGCGACGAGTTGGGTGTTCGGCCATCCCAGCGGCTCGCTCAACGTGCTCGAGAACACCACCTTCCGTAGCCCTGCGAGGGCCTCGGTACCGGGCTCGCCCTCCGCGGCGAGTCCGGACATGACGCGGTAGGTGGTTGCGCCCATCAGGATGGTGTAGTCCGCTTCGGGGCTGGTCGCCAACCACCCGAGGTACTCGGGTCCTTCAAGCCCCCACCAGCCCGGCCAGCCGTCGGCGGAGGCGTAACCGTCGAGCGAGGTGATGAAGTCGATCAGCAGTTCGGGCATCTCGTGTCCTTTCCTTGCATCTACGCGACGAGGTCGACAGGTGCTGCAGCGGGTTGTCCAGGTGGTCCTGCCGAACGGCGGGAAATGGAGGTGTTCGCGCACCTGGGGCGCCACTGCTGACCAGTCGTAGGTCAGTGTCACCGTCGTCCGCGATTGGCCGGCCGCCTCAAGATAATAGCGCCAGATCCAGCCGCCGAAGCTGATCTCCCCGGTCTCGGGCGACTCCGACCCAGGTTTCCCGGCGGTGGCCCGCAGCTCGTCGAACACCTCGACGAGGTTGGCGATCTCGTCGTCCCTGTCCGGGTGGCCTTCATGGTACATCGCCATCCGGAACACCTGGCCGGCAGCAGTAATGCGACCACCCAGAGACTCGCGCACCCAACCGGTGCCGTCGATGTCGGCGTGGGGCGAGGGAGTCGGCTAGCACCGCGAACACCGCCTCCGGGGCGGCCTCGACCATCGTCGACGCAGTAACACGCTCGGTGTTCATACCAGTGAGACGGCTCGCCCGGCCCGAACTCATCGCCGCACACAACTGACCCCGAACGCCGTAGGTCGGACACGCCCGTACGTGCCGTTCTGCGCCTGCCCATCGGCGAATCGAGTGATCTTCGGTCTGGACGTTCTGCTCGGCACGTTCCGCGTCAAGGTAGTTGGCCGAGTGAAGTGAAATGGCCGTCGTTATCAGCGGGTACGGGGCCCGGGGGCATCGGCTGTGTGGTCGTCCAGATCAGGGCGATCTGTCGCCAATGGCTCAGCGGCTGGCATATACCGCCCGGCCGACCGGGCGCCGCTAGCTGCAGCAAGCACTTCGCCTGTGGGCACAGGCGCCTCAGGGTGACTGGCGTGCCCCTGGACTCGATCGACGAGCCGGTGGGCGCGTGCCCCGTATAGCGGGGGGTCACCCGGCTCTTTCTCGGGCGGGTGACCCGGGAATCGCCCCTCAGGACCACCGTGACGATGCTGGTCCGTCCTGCGGCGTCGCCGCAGGCGGTTCGCTCTACGGGACGGTCGGCCAGCTCCCTGACAGGGTCAGCTGACAGAGCCTAGGCGTCAGGTTATACTGTCAGAGTGGAGTTGGGGGACTTGCCTATTGCTCCCACTGCTCACCGCCATGGGATCACCGATGAAGACATCCGCCACGCCCTCCGCAATCTGATCGCCGTCGCCGACGACCCCAACGACGAGGACGTCACACTGTTCCTTGGTGCCGACCGGGCCGTGAATCTGATCGAGGTTGGGGTGCTGGCCACCGACGATGGTCCGCTGATCATCCACGCCATGGCAGGCCGTACCCGTCGATTCCCACCACCGAAGGAGTGACAATGGCTCGAACCATCGCCGAGAAGGAGCGGGTTGCCGCCGAGATCGCCGAGCGCCTCGCCAACCAGCAGGCGCAACCGGAATGGCGTGATGCCGAGCCGTTGAAGCGGATCGCCGACGCCTTTGGTCGTTCGGTATCCGCGGACGCCGAGCTGGCCCAGGCTGTGCATGCGGCTCGTGCCGATGGCTACTCGTGGGCGGCGATCGCTGCCATGTTGGGCGTTTCCAAGCAGACCGCCCAAGGCCGCTACGGCGCCTGACCGGCCCGCACGCGGTTCCCTTTACGGCAGGTTCAGGAGCCTGGCCTAGCGTCCTGTCATCATTGGTTGACACGGCTCTGCCTGTCAGCTATGGTTGACGCTGTGACTGAGGCGACAGACCTTGCGACCGCAGCAGCTAGCGCAGATGCACAGGTCGGCTTGCGAGCGGCGTTTGCTCTGCGGCGACTCGCGGAGACACTCGAGGCATCGCAAGTCAACAATGCCCGGCGCGGGGGCTGGTCCTGGCAGGAGATCGCCGATGCTCTCGGGATAAGCAAACAGGCCGTGCACAAGAAGTACGCCCGTCGCACGCCGGCACCAGAATCCCGGGAGGCCTAGATGTTCGAGCGATTCAATGACCAGGCCCGCGCCGTTGTGGTCCGGTCGCGGCACGAGGCCCGGCCGCTACGCCATCCGTACATTGGCACCGAGCATCTACTCTTGGCGCTGTTGGTGCCGGAGGCGGGAGTTCCCTACACGGTGATCAGGCCGGATGGTGATGCGAGCGGGTACGTGGCTCGACGATCCCTTGGACTGAATTAGGGGTCCGACCCGGCCCATTGCGGACGGTGTCGTACATGGCTGTCCCAGAGTCCTGCCCCCCGAGAGCATCCTTCATTTGCACTTGGGTCGTCTGCTGGTTTGGTGGGCGGAGCCGGTGGCTGTCGGTGCGGGTTTCGATGATGTGGGCGTTGGAGGTGACGCAGTCGACGATCCGCTTAACTTAAGGCGTTCGGTGCGAGGATCGGGGGCTCGTCGTCCCGAGGTCGGTGGAAGGTTGGCTAGGTCGGAGGTAGGACGATGTCGATCCCTGGTCTTGAGACGCGGGCGGTGACGGTGGATGGCCACGAGACGGCTTGGGATGTGGGCGGTACTTGGTTCGCCGGTCCTGCTGCTGCACGGCTTTCCACAGACACGGCCTGACGTGGCGGACCGTCGCCCCGCGGCTGGCCGAGCGGTTCGAGGTCGTGTGCGCCGACCTGCCTGGATACGGCGACAGTGACCGTCTCGGTGACGGTCCCGACGGCTTCGCCAAGTCGCTGGTCGCCGCCCACATGGTGGCGTTGATGCAATCGTTGGGCCACGACCGCTTCGCCATGGTCGGCCATGACCGCGGCGCCTTGGTGGCCTTCCGGGCGGCGCTGGACCATCCCGACACCATCACTCACCTCGGGGTGCTCGACGTGATCCTGACCGTCGACAATTGGGCGTCGCTGTGCGGGCCGGTGGGGGTGTTCGCCTTCCATCTGTTCCTGCTGGCCCAGCCCTCCGATTTGCCGGAGCGGATGATCGGCACCAACCCCGACGTCTTCTTCGGTCACTTCCTCGACACCTGGACCAAGGAAGCCGACTCGATCCCTCCTGACGTGAGGGAGGAGTACCTTGCGGCGGCGCGCCGACCCGAGGTCATCCATACCATCTGCGACGACTACCGAGCCAGTGCCTTCATCGACGCCAGCCAGGACGACAACGACCAGAAGGCCGGCCGCACGCTGGCCTGGCCAGACCCTGGCCGCCTGGCCAGATCCCGGCGACATCGGGCTGCCGTTCGACCCCACCAGATCTGATCGTCGTGGGCCTCTGACCTCCGCACCCAGGTCTTGCCCTGCGGTCACTTTCTGCCCGAGGAACGGCCAGCCGAGGTCGCCGAAGCCATCACGAATCTGCTCACCGTCTGAAACACACCGTCCACCCAGCCCGCCGGACGATCCCGCAACGGGACGGCCGGCGGGCTGATCAGGGCCAGCCGAGTTGCTCGATCAGGGCCCGATCGGTGATCGCTGGGGGCGTGAGCTGGGTCTCCAGCAGGTCGCCGTCGCCGGTGACGATCACAGCTCCGGTCGCCTCGGCCAGGGCGACGAGGTAGTCATCGTCTGGGTCGCGTACTCGCTGCGGTGGCGCACCGGGATCAGGGCGAAGGTCGGCATCCTGCCCCAAGGCGTCCACCAACGCAACGGCATCGTCAACCGTGATCCAGCGATGGAGTTTCGGCCGGGCCAACACGCCGGCCAGCTCGTCGATCAGGTGTCGGGTCACCACGGCGGTGACCCGTCTGGCCATGACCGCCCGGATCACTTCGGCTGGCGCTCTTAGGGGTTGATCAGCCCGGACACCCATACGTTGGGATCGATGACGGCCCGAAGCGGCTCAGGCAGCGCTCAACCCGCTCGACGGCTGGAATGCTCGGAACGCACCGCGACGAGCTCCTCGGCAGCGACTTGGGCCGCCTCCTCCTCGCTTGGAGCCTCATCCGGGCTGATTCCGGTCCAGATTCGCTCCACCGCTTCGGCGAGGCCTAGGTGCTTGCGTAGCGCCTCCTCGAAGACCTCGTACTCGCGCTTGCCAGAGCGCCCTGCGGCCACCTTCGCCGCCCGCAGCAGGGTCTCGTCGATATACACGGTGGTCTTCTTCCGAGCCACCGTTCCGTCTTGACAGCAAAACGGCACGCACCGGGCGTCCCAGCTCACGATCCCTGGACGACTCCGCCTCGAGCAGCCGCCGAAGGTGAGACCGCGGCTAGGATGAACCTCTGAAAGTACGAATGTCAGAGGAGCAGGAATGGTCCGAGCTGTGGTCAGGCACAGGGGGCAGATCACCCTGCCCCGAGAGGTCCGGGAGGCCCTGCACGTCGAGGAGGGCGATGACGTGGCGTTTGTCGTAGAGGCGGGCCAGGTGACGTTGCGCGGACTGAAGTCGATTCCGGCCGAGCAGTCATGGTTCTGGACCGACGCGTGGCAGGCCGGGGAACGGGAGGCCAGCGAGCAGCTCGCCGCCGGAGAGGGAACCGTCTTCGACAACGGCGACGCCTTCCTTGACTCGCTCCGGTAGGTGCCGACCTACCAGCGGCTTCCTCGATTCGGCCAGGACTGGCGGTCCCTTGGCTCTGCCGAGCAACAGCGATTTCGAGCGGCTGTTGCTCGGTTCGTCGAGGATCTGGAAACGGGTCGACCGTTCCGGGCCGGTCTCCGGGTGAAGGGCGTGCACGGGGCGGGCAACATCATGGAGATGACGTTCGCCCCTGACGGCCGGGCCACCTGGCAGTTCGGGGACGAGGTCAAGGCCGGCCAGGTGCACGTCGTGTGGCGCCGGATCGGTACACACGACATCTTCCGTTCCCCATAGCCTCGCTCCCTGTCCGATGGACGATCGCTGAGTGCGACAACAGCCGCCCCTACTTGAAGGTTCGGTCAGGATGCCCAGGGGGGTGACATACGACTTCCGTCGCCGAGAATCGCCTCGATCCCGGGCGTCGTGGTGACCCAGAGCGAGGCGGTCGTGGTGCCACCATCGAGGCAAAGCTCGCTACCGGCCGGCACGAGCACCACATCACCGTCGTTGAGCTGGCTGCTCCGCCCGTCGACGGTGACGGTCAAGTCGCCCTTGATCACCAGCAGCACCTCCTCTCTGGTCGGTCGGTGGGCTGCGCCTTTCAGGTGGGTCGGCACTGTGACGCGCCAGGCGCAGAGCTGGACGCTGCCGCGGCTGGGTGAGACGTAGGCGCTGAAGGTGCTGCCGTGGGCGTGGTGCTCGGTGGCGTCGGCAGGAGCGATGACGGGCACGAGTAACTCCTCAGTGGTCAAGTTGCTTGCCTAGATGTGGTCCAGCGTATTGACCGTGTGGCAGGCTGTCAACGTGGCCCCGGCCAGCGGACTCCTCCAGGCGACACTGGTCCTCCAAATCGCTTCCCAGGTCATCGACGGCATTCAGAAAGGTGTTGCCGAGCGGGGCTTTACCGACGTGCGGCCCGCTCATGGCTTCGCGTTCGTGCGGATCGCCGCCGGCGACGCCACCACCGTCGAGGTCGCTGAGCACCTCGGGGTGACCAAGCAGGCCGCCAGCCAGCTCGTCGAGCAGCTCGTCGAGCGGGGTTACGTCGAACGCCTCCCCGACCCGAGTGACCGTCGGGCGAGACAGCTACGGCTGACCGAGCACGGATGGTCATGCACCCGAGCTGCTGAACAAGCCGCCAACGACGTGGCCGAGCGCTGGCGAGACCGCCTGGGCGCCGACGACCTCGACGCCTGGGCGCGAAGTCTTCGAGCCCTCGCCGAGCCCGGGAGGCTACGGCCCACCTGGTGAGCACTGCTGCCCAGCGAAGGATCGTCTACCGGCCACAAAGCAGATGTCGATTCGATTCGGTCGTAGGACCTCCGTCTTCGGGGGACCCCTACCCGTGGATCGCTCCGGGCACGACCGTTACCATTTCCGGCATGCGAACCCCACAAAAGCTCATGCCTGGATCGGTGCAGCGTCGGCAATGGCCCTTGCCGGCCTCGGCGCCTCGGTGGTGGCTGCGGCCCCGGCGCACGCCGCCGGGCAGTCCTGCACCTACGGCTCCTCGAGCGGCAACGTTCTCATTTGCTTGGACGACAACGACACCAACGTAATCTCCGCCACCGCCACGGCCCAGTACTCCGGCCGGGTGCTCCAGGCATGTGTCCACGGACCCGGCGACGTCCGCCTGGCCTGCTCGGCATACGTCTACGAGCCTCCCGGTGGCACGGTCCGCGAGTACTACTCCACCTCCGGACCCCTGAGAGGGACCTATTGTGCCGACGGCTGGAAGCAACAACCGGACGGCTCCACCGTCAACCTCGGCGAGACCTGCCAGAACCTCTGACCCCAGGCCGGCCCGGCTGGCGGTCTGCGCCGGGGCCAGGCCCGACAAAACCCCAGCCACAGCCAGTGAGGGCGTCCTGGTCCCAAGGATCGATCACCGGATTTGCCGGGACGCTGCGTCGTGATGCGGTGACCCGGCCTATGTGTCGGCGAGCCAGGCCAGCAAGCGGCCTCGTGACCAGCAGCGCCCGGCGGCCTCGGCGTGCAGGCGTCCGTGTTCAAACACGGTCACGCTGATGGTGCTGTGTCCGGAGGCGTGGCGGTCGCCGAAGGTAGGCACGGCCGGTCGGCCCGCAAGAGCAAAGTCTCAGCTACGCGAGCGGCCCGACCGCATAGCCCCTAGCTGAGTGAGAGCCGGATCGTTGCTCAGCCGGGCGTAGTCCTCGGAATCGACGGCGTGCAGGGTGATACGGCCTTCGGCGTCGTAGTGCAGACCCCAGCCGAAGGTCTTCGGGAGCGGGGAGGCGCGCAAACACGCTCGGGGCCCGGCGAAGTACTCGCGGCGGAGACCCTCGATGTCCTCGTTGCTCAAGTCGTCGCGGCCGCGGATACCTGGTGAGGACGCGAGCTGGACGTCCTCCTGGGTCCAGCGGCCCGGAGCGCCGACAAGCATGGCGTACTGGCTGGCGGCCACGGGGGGGCGGTCAGCTCGCTCGGGCCGAACCTCCCCGGTCGTCGCCCGGCAGTCCCCCGCAACGGCGATGAAGGTTCGTGTAGCCCAGGCCGAGCCCTATCAGCCGGCAACCGGCGACCAGTGCGGGTCACGGCCGGTCCAGGCGATAAACGCCTGCGACGACGAGGTATCGCTCTGTGCAGGAGCTGGGCTGGCGAAGACTCGGTCGCTTCGAACCGAGGCCTCGGGAAGAGGGTCGATGACCGCGTGGGTGAAGTCGATGACCCCCGCTGGCACCTCCAGGTCCTCGCCGACGCTTCGGGCCAGGTCCCAGGCATGAACGAATAGGTCCACGGCCGGGAAGGACAGACCTTCGCCGACTGGCCGGCCGCCCGTCGGCGAGTCGACCACCTGGGCCAGGTCGACGCCCGCCACCGCCCGGCGGGCGGGACCGACAAGAGCGTGCCACCACGCAGCCGGCTCGCCCTCGACGACACCACCGGGAGGGTCCACTGGCGACCAGACGGGCTGCTGGTCCATGAGCAGCAGCGTCCCGAACTGCACGGCCGCGCCTACGTGTCCCAACACGTCCAGGGTGCGCCACCCCTCGCACGGCGAGGAGCGCTCCCAGCCGGAGGCATCCAACCGGCCCACGGCGGAGCTGAAGAAGTCCAAACCGTCGATGAAGACGGCGTCGGGTTGCGATGCCACGGTCCAAGCCTGGCATGCCTTGGCCGCCGTCGTGGGGTATCGCAGTTGGGGACCGGCTTGCGATACAGCTATGGGACGCGGTCCACCGACGACAGGATCAATCCTCGGGGGGCGTAGAAGGTGCTGGTGTTGGCCGCTGCCTCTCGCGCCGCTTCGGGACTGACCCCCGCTGCTTGGTGGGCGCGCCCCACGCGACCGCAATTTGGCGCATGAGATCCGGCGTGCTTGGGTCGATCATGAACTCGTCGCTGCTCGGGACCTTGCTGCCGGTCACGAGCGGCGAGCCCCGCCAGGGGAAGGTCCCAGCCGACGCCGACTGACGCCGGGACGTACTGCGCCGGCCGCTGATCAATCAGCCCTGGGCCCGGATGCGCGTTGCGTTGAACGTGGCGACGACGCGCTCCTCGGCCGTCTGCTCGGCCATCGTCTCCAGCGTCTGGCCGTACGGAGCGATGGTCTTGGCCATGAAAGTCCGTTCGGCATCATCGTCGCGCAGCTCGACGTCGGCCCGGACCTCGAGGGTGTGGAACGGATTGGTCGGCGACAGCGAGAAGATAGTGGCGATCGGACGGGCAAGCAGGTTGCTGTACTTCTTGCGGTTCTTGGCCAGCGACGTCCGCAGCACGCCATCGGAATCAAGCAGTATCCAGACCGCAGTGGTCTGGATACTGCCATCGTCATTGATCGTCGACAACGCCACGGTGGCCGAGGTGACGAGGTCCTGATGTGTATCCGGAATCGCGATCAATCCCATGAGTTCAGATCCTTTTTATTGGTAGTGACACTGATCGACTAGGGCGTGTCTCCCAAGTCTAGCCCGGTGATTACGTCAGCCTGTGTGGGTGAGTCGTTCAGCGGAGATCAGTGAGGCGGCGTGGGCGTCAGGCGAAGACGGTCGGAGAACGCGGGCATTCGTAACTTAGCTTAGCAAGTTTCATCCCTAGTCTTCGGAGAACGGCTGGAACCGGAGAAGGGACATTGGCCAGCCCGTAGGTCTCGCAAATGCTCGAGTCCACATCAATGGTGAGCGGAGATCAGTGAGGCGGCGTGGGCGTCAGGCGAAGACGGTCGGAGAACGCGGGCATTCGTAACTTAGCTTAGCAAGTTTCATCCCTAGTCTTCGGAGAACGGCTGGAACCGGAGAAGGGACATTGACAGACAAAGACTCTGCTCAGCGGGCATGCGAACACCAGGGAACGCCGTTCGGGACCTACACCATCTTCGAAGGCCTAGGTGGCGCGAAGATGTATAGGCATGGATTTGGCGCCGCGAAGAAGGAAGCCGTCAGTGCGCACCGGTTCACTTCCCAGTTCGACGCCCGCAACGTGGCGGGTCAGGTGTTCGAGAGCTATTCGGGCTTCGATCCGGGCCAGTGGCGCCCCAAGGCAGAGGTGGATACCGTTGCCAAAACCGATGTGGTTGGTGGGGTTGCGGTCAACGTCGTACAGATCCGGCTGGGGGTACTGGCGGTCGTCGCGGTTGGCTGCTCCATAGAAGACCAACACTGTCTTGCCCGCGGGAATGGTCACTCCGTGCAGGGTGACGTCTTGTGTGGTGCCTCTGGGGAGTGCCTGGACGGGCGCGTCGTAGCGCAGCACTTCTTCCACGGCGGACGGTATGGCCGCCGGGTCGGCCTTGAGTCGTGCGAACACGGCCGGGGTCGAGGTGAGAATCCTCATGGCGTTTGACAACAAGTTGGTGGTCGTCTCGTTGCCGGCTGCGAGGAGAAGTATGCAGAACATCACCATCTCGTCGGCGGTGAGCGGTTCTCCTTCCGCCTCGGCGTTGTGAACGAGCATGCTGATCAAGTCGTCACCCGGTTCGGTGCGGCGGCGGTCGATTACCTCCTGGAAGAATGTGAACATCTCCATGAAGGTGTCTATGCCCTGCTGGGGGTCGGGGCCCAAGCCGGCGAGCATGCCGACGAGGGCGTCGGACCAGCGCTTGAAGTCTTGCTTCAATGAGGCGGGAATCCCCAGTAGCTCGGCGATCACCATGACGGGGTAGGGCCAGGTGAAGTCGCGTACCCAGTCCGCACTGCCTGCGGCGTCGGCCTGAAGAAGGCTCTTGAATACCTGCTCGCATATGGGGCGGATCCAGGTCTCATGGCCGCCGATCTGGCGAGGAGTAAAGGGCCGGTTGACCAAGCGGCGGAGGCGTATGTGGTCGGGTGGGTCGAGCGCGATCAGTACCCGCAAGTCCATAAGGAACTGCAGTGGCTCAGCCGCATCGCCGATGCGGCTTGCCACCCGCTCGCCTAGGCCACCAGCCATGAGCCGGCCGATACCCAGTTTCGACGAGTACGTGGTGGGATCCCGCAGAACCTGGATGCAGTCGTCGTAACGGCTCACGGCCCACAGGTCGTCTGCCTCGAGGTAGTAGACCGGCGCCGCATCCCGCATCCAGCGATACGCTGGATAAGGGTCAGCAGTCTGATCCGGATCGAACGGGTCGAATGTGATTGTGGGGCGCGGGGTCATCGGTCTCTCCCTCCGGCGTCGGTCACGCCAGATCGCCTGACCACGAGTTGGACATAGTGTATAGACACGTTGTACAGTACGCTAGTGCGTTGTCCGCAAGCGCGGCTGAAAAAGTTGGGTCGGGGTGACCCCCCAGCGAGAACTAGCAGGAGGAAGAGCAGCGGATGCGTGAAGTTCCAGATTGGTTGGCTCAAAAGCTGATTGCCGGCGTGAACGCCTTGGGAGCGAATTTCGACGAAGCCGGCATGGGAGACATCGGCGACGCCAGCGCTATACCGCGGGCCACGCTGTACTACTATTTCTCGGGCAAGGCCGACGTGCTCGCTTTCCTTCTCACGACAGCCCTAAGCGATCTCGGTGAACGGGTCGCCCGAGCAGCCGGATCCGTTACGGGGACCAAGGCCAGCCTCGGAGCGGTAATCGAAGCGGAGTTGCAGTATCTGGAACAGAACCCGGCGACCGCACAGCTGCTGTTGGCCAACCTGGGCAGGGCCGGAAAGCTGCCCGACATCGCGGTCGGGATACGGGAGGCCGTTCAACAGCCAGTAGAGGAAATCTTGGCCGCTGGCATCTCCAACCGGGATCTGGTCGACCACGACACTGACGTAAGCGCCTCAGCGCTGTTGGGAGCTGTCTCAGTAGTCGGCCTGCGGGCCGTCGTTCTCCTCGGAGGAATCGACGTGGTTCAGACGGCCGATTCGCTCCTGGCTCTGTTCTGGTCAGGAATCGTACGGCCTCGCCGAACCGGAAGCCCGAGTAGTTCCCGCAATGCCGCGACCGCGGCGCGCGAGGACGAGTAGGACGCAGAACACGACGCCAGAACGCAGCCGGCGACGCCGGCGTGGTGAGCCCGCAGCCGAGGAGGAACCCGGCGCCGCCGATGATCACCGACGTGCAGGCCGGAGATGAAGCTGGTGCGGTGGGAGACGAGGGCGGCGAGGAGGGTGATGCCGATGACCCCTCCGAGGTGGCGGGAGGTGTTGATGGCTCCTGCGACGATCACCGGGGCGCCGACGACGTGGCCACCCGTCTCGATCAGTGCGTAGGTCAAAGCGGCGAAGATGCTCCCATCTGGGCAGCCAGCGCCGGTCATGGCCACCCGAACTTCGCCGCCCACCTCCTGGGCCGTGTCTCGAGGATCAGGCAGCTCAACCCCGCCCGGGGCGACCGCCTGCTGGCCCTCTACGACCAGATCGGAAGATCCCAGAGACCCGTCCGGCGGTCACCGTCCCGAAGAAGTCCTCAAGGTCGAGGTGGATCACGACCTCCTGGCCGGCGTGTCCGGCTGCGTAGCTGATGGCTGACCGGCCCCGCCGGAAGCCATGGGCAGCATCGTGGACGGGGACCGAGTCGAGCACCTCCCGGAGGATCACCCTCTGGACGTGCTTGAGCTGCGCCTTCGGGTCCTCGATGACGCGCGCCCGGCCCGAGCGCTTGGCGATCCACCGGTACCGGTAGTGGCGGAGCCGCTCGTCGCAGACGCTTCGCTCGAGTCGCCGGGCATCGGCCAGCCAGAGCAGGTCACCGAGGCGAAGACCCAGGAGGTCCTGCAGATCGCCGATCGTATTGAGAGGCGCTACGGGCCACGGTGACGGCCCCATCCCTGTCCTGGGCAGATACGACCGCACCACGCGTGGCGAGGGCTCGCCCCGATCCGCAGCTCGATCGAAGGCATCGCGAAGGGGAGGACAGGCGGCGAGAAAGGTTGCGAGGTCACGGGGTCGGTCGAGCGGTGCGTCAGCCCACTCGTGGCGAGCCGCCTGTGCGAGGTCTCGGAGCCACACCCGCCGCTGTCCCACGGCTCGTTGGCCACGGCTCGTCATGGTTCGCGGCTCCCACGTTCCGGCCAGGAACGCCGCGGCGAGGCCCTTGGCGACTACGGCACGGGGATCACGCAACGGTGCGGCAGCAGGTCGCAACCAGTCCCGCGGTGCGTGCACGGTGATCCGCAAAGCGGATGGCCGTGCATGCGATGGGATGCCTAGCTCCTACAACGCCCCTGGGGTAGCCCCAGAGCCATCCAGGGCAGCCCGAAAGCCACCCCGGACATATCTCACGACGCTGCTGCCGCACGTCAGAACCATAGGGCAGTACGGAACGGGAGGGAGGAGGCCACCTGCGGCTCTAGGAAGGGGCGGGCGGTGGGGTCGCGCTCGATGGGTCGGAGGTCGACACCCGGACGGTGTTGCCCATGGCGGACACGACGTCGCCGGGACGGAGCTGGCGGCCACGTCGCTCCTCGGGCTCGTCGTTCACCTGGACGTGGCCCGCCTCCAGGATGCGCCGGGCGTCCGACCCCGAGTCGGCGATGCCGGTCAGCTTCAGGAACTGACCTAGCCGGATGGTGCCGTCCCGAATCTCGACGTCCCGCACCGCGCCGACGCTAACCGGGCCAACCGGCCGCCCGGCGGGGGCAAGAAGAGCCATGCGCATGTGACACTCTGGTGGCGCCAGAGTGAACCGAGGGCGCGGCGACGGTACGCTCTGGCTGGCAGCTGACGACGGGGGACCGCAGTGACGCTTCGATTGCGAAAGACCGACAAGGTGGAGCGTCTCGGGGCACTCGGCCTCTTCGCGTCGTGCAACCGCCGGGAGCTGGGCCACATCGCCGAAGTGGTGGTGGAGGAGGAGCGGCCAGCCGGATCCGTCCTCACCCGCGAGGGCCACGACGCCGGAGTGGCTTTCGTGATCGTGGAGGGCAGCGCCGAGGTGACCAAGGGCGGCCGCTCGCTGGCTCAGCTCGGCCCTGGTGACATCGTCGGTGAGCTGTCGCTGCTCGACGGCCTACCTCGGGCGGCGACGGTCACGGCCGTGACCGCGACCCAGATCCTGGTCATCAGCCGGGAGGACATGGCCCGACTGCTACAGGAGATCCCGGAGCTGATCCCGAAGCTCTTCTCCGTGTTGACCGCCCGAATCCGGCAATTGGACATGCAGATGGCTGACATGCTGTGAAGCTCTTCGCCCGCGGATCGGCGCCGACCACGCAGATCCGAGACGACGTGGTCATCTCCATCCAGGGGGTGACCAAGCAGTTCGGCTCGCACACCGTCCTCGAGGACATCAGCTTCGACGTCCCACGCGGCCACACCACTGCCGTCCTTGGCCCCTCAGGCACCGGCAAGTCCGTCCTGCTCAAGGTCATCATCGGCCTGCTGCGCCCCGAGGCCGGGCAGGTCTTCATCGACGGCGAGCCGCTGGTCGGCATACCCGAGAAGGACCTTCTCCGCATCCGGCGCAAGTTCGGCGTGCTCTTCCAGGACGGCGCCCTGTTCGGCTCCATGAGCCTGTACGACAACATCGCCTTCCCGATGCGGGAGCACACCAAGGCATCCGAGCGCCAGATCCGGACCCAGGTGTACGAGAAGGCCGAGCTGGTCGGTCTCATGGCTCACCTCCAGAAGCTGCCTGGCGAGGTGTCGGGTGGCATGAAGAAGCGAGCCGGTCTGGCCCGGGCCCTGGTCCTCGAGCCCGAGATCATCCTTTTCGACGAGCCCGACTCCGGATTGGATCCGGTTCGGGTCGCCTACCTCGACGACCTGGTGAACACCGCGCAGGCGGAGACCAACTCGACGTTCTTCATCATCACCCACAACATCGAATCGGTGAAGCGGACAGCTCACTACATGGGCCTGCTCTTCCGGTCCGGGCTGGTCAAGTTCGGGTCGAAGGAGGAGATGCTGACGACGAACAACCCGGTCGTCCGGCAGTTCCTCGCCGGCCGGGCCGAGGGTCCGATCAGCATGGACGAGATGGCCGAGGGCGACGACGGGCCCGACGATGCCGGCTACCTCGACCACGATCCTCCCGGCCCCCACACCGCGCCGTTCGACCAGGGACCGTCCTCACCGTACCGGCCGCGTTACGACGCCGGCGCGCCCACTCGCAACGGGCGACCGCCCATCGCTCGGCGCGACGCCCGGCCGCCCACTCGCAACGGGCGACCTCCCGTCGTGGACCCCGGCGTCATCGACGACTGGCCCCAGCGGCCCGACGGCCGTCGCTGACCGGCACGGACGATCCCTCGTAGCCCTTACGGGACGTGCAGGTGCTGCATCTCCTGGGCGACCATCGCCTCGTGGGCCTCCTCGTCGACCCTGGCTGCCTTCGGGCTCCATCGGCCACGCAGCAGCGGGATGCACCCGAGGAAGAACACGATCCCGCCGACGCAGATCCAGTACCACGTCTTCCACTGGCCGGGTGAGTCCTTGGCTGCGTTCTGGACGGCGCCGGCGTGGGCTTGGAGGTAGGTGAGCGCCTTGGACACCTTCGGGTCGGCGAACTTTTGCGCTTCGGTCACGCTGCCAGCCGCCTTCACCAGCTGCAGCTTCAGGCTCAGCGGAATTGCCGCCGAATTGCCCGGCGGGTAGGTGGCCAGCTTGGCAAACAGGGCGGGGTTGGCCTGGGCGATGGCGATCTCCTTCGGGTACTGCGCCACGTAGGCCTGGACTTGCGTCCCGTAGGTGACCAACGGCGTCACCGAGTGCACGATGACCGGCAGCAGCATGTAGGAGACGAACACCACGATGCGGACGATCCAGCCCCAGATGGCCAGGCCGGTCGCAGTCAGGGCCGGGTTCCGGGACTCGACGGTCTCGGTGAAGCTGGCCATCCACGGCGTATACGCCACGCCCAAGGCGAACGACAGGGCGGCGAGCAGGATAGCCAGGTGGTAGTAGCTGGTGTGGTGCCCGGCCTGGGTCAGGTAGAGGATCAACATCACCGTGGCGGCCACGCCACCGACGACCATGAACGGCTTGCGGACGCGCAGGCGGTCGGAGACCACCCCGACGAGGATGACGGCGATGACGTTGAAGCCCCAGTTCCAGTTCCCCAGGCCGTTGGCGTCCTTCAGCGAGAACCCGAAGACGGTGGAGAGGTAGATCGTCCCGAAGGCGACCGCGGTGTAGTATACGAGGAGCATCAGCGACACGCCGAGGGCGGAGATGATGACGTCGGCCTTCAGCAGCTGACCCCACGGATGGCGCAGCGAGTCCTCGACGTCGATGCCCTTGGCCCTGGCCTCGATCAAGGCCCGATCGTTCATCGACACCATCAACTGGTCTCGCAGACCCGGCGACAACTCGCGGAGCAGCAGCGCAGCCAGCACGAAGACCACCAGGCCGGCGACGCCGCAGATGCGGTACTCGTGTGGCCACGTGGTGTGAGCGTTGATCGTGTTGGTCCCGACCACGGCGACGATGAGGCTGCCGAGCACCGGGCCGCTGGTCCAGAAGCCCATGGCCGTCGCCCGACCGACCTGGGGGGAGAAGTCCCGGATGAGGGCCGGCGTGGCGACCAGGCAGATGCCCTCGACGATGCCGAGCAGCCAGAACTCGACCCCGAAGGCCCACTTGTTCGTGGCCTCCGGGATGATGAACGCGGTGAGGACGCCGGTGAGCAGCAGGCCGGCCACCACTAGGTTGCTGCGCCCCAGGCGGTCGGTGATCCCGGCGAAGAGCGAGCCGAAGGCGCCGAGCAGGTTGCCGAGCGCCAGGATGGTGACGTAGAAGACGAAGCTCATGTGCAGCGCCTGGAGCTGCAAGGTGGCGACGGACCCGGCGACGTAGAGCTCGTAGTAGAGGGTGACGGTCGCCAACACGGTGATGGCGAGGTACAGGATCCGTGGACCGGTATCCGGATAGCTGTCGATTTGCCTGTTCAGCAACCGGCCGACGCTCCCGGTGCTCTGGGCACCGGACGCAGAGTCCGCAGCAGTGACGCTCATGTTCCCCCCTGGATCTCAGCCAGCCTTGCAGTTGGTTGGGGGGCACTCTGCCACGCCGTCACAACGAAGTCGAGGGACGGGGCACGGATTTGCCAACCGGGACGGTCCGGCGACCCGGCCACCTTTTCCCCGACCGATCCGTTCCTCGGTGTGGCCGCCCGGCTTCAACCCACCTGGCGCGCGCTGCGGGTCCGGCTCTTCGCCGACTCTACGGTCTCGGTGGCCAGGCGGGGCGGAACGTCCAGACCGGCCCGGCGCATGCCGGCTTCGATGCGGGCGATGACCGTCTCGACCACCGTCACGCGGGTGTAGCGCTTGTCCTCGGCGGCGATCACGTCCCACGGCCCGAGGTGGTGGTCCGTCCGGGCGAGCATGTCCCGCACCGCCGCCTCGTACTGCGGGCGTTTCTCCCGATTGCGCCAATCCTCGGGACCGAGCTTCCAGCTCTTCAACGGGTTGGCCTGACGGCCCTCGAAGCGGCGCAACTGCTCGGAATGGGAGATCTCCAGCCACAGCTTGATCAGGGTCATCCCCTCGTTCGACAGGGACTGCTCGAACTGGACGATCTCGTCGTAGGCCCGGCTCCACTGCTCGGGGGCGGCGAAGCCCTCCACCCGCTCCACGAGCACCCGCCCGTACCACGACCGATCGAGCACAGCCATCCCTCCCCACCCCGGGAGCTGCGGATAGAAGCGCCAGAGAAAATGATGGCGCTTCTCGTCGTGGGTCGGCGCCGAGAACTGGGCGACACGGACGTGGCGGGGGTCGAGCGGCGCCACCAGCCGTTTGATGGCGCCCCCCTTGCCTGCCGCGTCCCATCCCTCGAACACCACACACACCGCCGGCCCCAGGACGCCGCCGATCTGGCCACCGTTGACCAACCGGAGGTGCAAGAGGCGGTGCTGGGCCGCCGCCAGACGATCGAGCTCGTCGGCCCGTGACAGCCGCAGGGACAGGTCCACCTCGTCCAACTGGTGCATCGGCCCATTCAAGCCGGCGGGCGGCCCCGCCGGGAGCGCCGATAGGGTGACGCCGGGCCGGAACGACCGGCGACCACGTGCCCGGAGGCTTCGACCCAATGACGATCGCTGTCGGTGACCGCATCCCTGACGTCACCATCCAGACACCCACCCCGGAGGGCCCCAAGCCGGTGCAGACCGGTGAGATCCTCGGGACGGGCACGGTGGTGCTCTTCGCCGTACCGGGCGCCTTCACCCCGACCTGTTCGGACTACCACCTCCCGGGGTTCGTCGTCCGGGCCGAGGATCTGGCGGCCAAGGGTGTGGACACGGTGGCGTGCCTGGCGGTCAACGACGCGTTCGTCATGGGCGCCTGGGCCGAGCAGCAGGAGGTCGGCGATCGGGTCGTCATGCTCGCCGACGGGTCGGGCGCGTTCACCCGGGCGTTGGGCCTGGAGCTGGACCTGACCGGCGGCGGGCTCGGTGTCCGCTCCCAGCGCTTTGCCGCCATCCTGGCCGACGGGGTCGTCCAGGACCTGGCGGTGGAGGCCAGCCCCGGCCTCGACGTCAGCTCGGTCGAGTCCGTGCTGGCCAAGCTGTAGCGCTTCATCCCTCGTCGCGCGCAGTGAGCAGGTACGTCGACGAGGCCTTGGCCACCATCCGGCCCCGGTGATCGACGATCTCGGCCTCCACGAAGCTGACCCGACGGCCGCCGGCGATGACACGCGCCGTGCAGGTCATCACCCCGACCGCCGGCGCGGCCCGCAGGAAGCTGATCTTCAGCTCCGTGTTGGCTGCGAACACCCGTCGCCCCCGGTTGAACGTGATCGTCGAGGCGGCCATGGCCGAGTCGGCGAAGGCAGAGAGGAAGCCGCCCTGGATGACGCCCGTTGGGTTGGCGAAGCGCTCGTCGGCCGGCATCTCCCAGACGGTGACGCCGGGCTCGCTCTTGTCCATGCACAGCATGCCCAAGGTGAGATCGCAGTTGGGGGGCACACGCGGGCGCGCCGGCGACGCGCTCACCCGCCGGGGAGCCCGCGCAAGCCGGCCCAGACCAGGTCGGCGAGCTGGTTCGCCAGCCGTTGCCCCTCGGCGGGGTCGAGGGGCCGCAGGTTGCCGTCGGGCAGCTTGTTCCGGGCCACCCACTGGCGTGCCGTCACCTCGGCCAGCCCCACGATGGCGTAGCCGAGCAGCTGTCGGTGGTCGGCGTCGACGTCCGCCTGGATGAACGACGAGATGGCCTCGGCCACGCTGGCCTCGACGCCGCGGACGGTCTCGGAGAACTCGTCGGTGACCCGTGCCCCGGTCCCGAACAGCACGCGAAAGGCGCTGCTCCGTTCCACCACGAACCGGAAATAGGCCACGAACCCGGCCCGGACCCGGTCCTGGGGACCGGGCGCCGCCGACGCGCTGGTGGCCACCGCCTCGAGGAGGTCGTCGCCAACCTTGCGCAGCAGCTCCAGGTAGAGGTCCCGCTTGGAAGGGAAGTGCTGGTACAGCACGGGCTTGGTGACCCCCGCCGCCTCGGCGATGTCGTCCATGGATGTCTTGTGGAAGCCGCGTGCGCCGAACAGCTCCTGGGCCTCGTCGAGCAGCTGGCTGCGCCGCCGAGCAGCAGGCAGGCGTGAGCGACGCAACACGGAAGCCATCAGACCGAATCTAGTGCCGGACGGTCTTGCCGGTCGGGCGTCGGTGCGTCTCGTCGGTGGTGTCGTTCGGTCGTGTCATCCGGTGGTGTCATCGGTCACCCGGCGCAGGAGCCGGGCCTGCGAGGCCGAACCATCTCTCTGTGAGGCCACGAAAGTCGTCCCCGGCTCGAGACACGACCAGGCCCCCCGAGCCGCTGCGCCCCCCGCCCGCCCGCCGACCCGCCATCAGCCTGATGGCGGCCAAGGCCCGTCGGCGCCATCGCTCGGTACCGCCCAGTCGCTGACGAGTGCGGACTGCTGCCGTGTCGGGCGTGATCGCGGCTGGGTCCGGTGCTCACCTCGGCGGGAGCCGCCATCCGGCATCGCCGACGAGGGCGGCTAGACGACCCGGTAACTGATCCAGCGACAAGTGGCGGCGGACGACGTCCGCGTTCCGGTCGAGCACCCGATGATCCGGTCGGTCGAGCCATCGGGCCAGCCCAGCGGGATCGTCCGCGGAGAACCACACGAACCCGTAGGCCGCCACCTCGCGCCCGACCGCGTAGTCGCCGACCGCCACCGGCCGACGGTACGTGGCCGCCTCGACCGGCGGGTTCCCGAATCCCTCCAGGCGTGAGGGGAAGACAACGGCATCGCATGCCGCATAGGCGTGCTCGACGCCGGCGGCCCCGACCATCGGGGGGACCGGGCCGTGGCGCACCGGGACCGGTGCACCGGCGAGGAGGCGATCGAGCGTCGGACGGTACCCCTCCTCTGCCGGCCCCAAGAGCCAGTAGGTGGCACCCACGGCCGCAGCCAGGCGTATGCCGGCGGGCACGTCCTTGCGCACCAGGGCGCGTGTGGGCTGGAGCACGAGTCGTTCGTCGGCGCCGATTCCGAGCGCGCGACGCGTGGCATCGCGGTCGCCGGCCGGCGGATGGGTGTCGAACGAGTTCGGCACCGTCACCGCATCGATCCCGACGGCGGCCAGCTCCCTCCGGGCGATCTCGGTGATAGTCACGTGGGCCCAGGCCGAGTCAGTCGCCGGTGGGGGCGCACCGACCGACCACGGTCGCTGCCAGGGCAGATCGTGGTGGTGCATGAGCGTGGGACGACCGGCGCGCAGCCTGGCCACCGTGGCGGCGGCCGACGGGTTCAGCGGCAGCGAGCAGAGGTTCTCGACGATCACCAGGTCACAGTCGGCGAAGATGCCCTCCAGCCGGGCCTCCAACGCGGCCGTGCCCGGATCGATCCTCGCCGGGCCGGCCGTGACGGGACCGAGCCGACTGCCGGCGTCGAGCATCGGGGCGCGCAGCCCGGGCACGATGACATCGGCCCGTCCCGATCCGGCCACGGTCCGTGTCTGATAGCCGAGGGTCTCCAATGCGGCCGCCCACTTGGCCGCCTCGACCGCTACTCCATCGGCTCCGCCGAGGCGAAACGACACGATGGCCGCGACCGGTCGAGTCATGACCCGGGCCGCCTCTCGCCACGCTCTGCGGTCGAAACCGGACCCACCGTCAGGCGATCACCACTTAAGGTGGCTGCTTGGGTGCGTCGAGTCAGACTATCTCGGCTGTTCTCGCCGAAACGGGTGCAACGACGAGAGGCACGCGGCCTTGGCCTTCGGCCGAGGGTAGGACGGCTACCATCCTTCGGAACAGCGATCCCTCTCGTCGGTCGGTGGGGGGCGCCGATCGCCTCACCGCCTCCCGAGGGCGACCGTTGAAGATTTGCGGGCGAGGCACATTCGACGTCGAGGCCGAGAGGAACCAGGTTGCCAGCATCTGAAGGCGAGCCCGTCCACGGGGGATCCGAAGAGCATCCCGGCCAGTCCGGGGCGCAGCCGGCGTTCGTCGAGTTCGTCGGGCTCCTGTCACGTTCGCCGAGCGGCATCGGGTTCATCTACCACGCTCTGGACCTCATCGCCGCCCGCTACCACCTGCGCGACGCCGTCGCCGTCGTCGACAGCCCGGCCGCCGGTCGACAGGGTTTCCGGCTGGGGCGAGCCCGGGTGCAGGCCGGACCCCCCCGATCGCTGCCCGGTGGCTTGGTGTCCATCGACACCGCCGAGCCCGGCCTCTACACCGACCCGCCGGTCGTCGACCGTCTCACGTCCGCCTACGTGGCCCAGCTGATCGACGTGGCCCTCCGCCTCGACATGCTCGACCACGCCGCCCGCCACGACCCCCTCACCGGCTTGTTGAACCGGCGGGCATACGAGTCCGCGCTCGTCGACGCCGTCGGGCGGACCCGGCGATACGGCTGGCCGTTCGCCCTGGTCCTGATCGACCTGGACAACTTCAAGGCGGTCAACGACCAGTGGGGCCACGCCTCTGGCGACGCCGCCCTGCGCGCGCTCGGGATGGAGCTACGCGCCGGGCTCCGCAGCGGCGACGTCGCCGCCCGCCTCGGCGGCGACGAGTTCGCCCTGATCGTCCTGAACGCCGACGCGCCCGATGCCATCCCGGGCCTGCTCGACCGCCTGCGTGCCGCGCTAGCCCGGGCCGTGCCGGAGACACAGCTGCGCTTCTCGGCCGGTGTGGCGCTGTTCCCCCAGGAGGCCGAGGACGGGGTCACCCTGTCGAAGCTGGCGGACGAACGCCTCTACGCCGAGAAGACAGCGGTGAGTTGACCAGGTCCCGGGACTGATGCACGTGACCGAGCCCGAGCTGTCAGGCCTGCGGGCCCACGACGACCTGGAGCTCAAGCTCCGGCGGCTGGCCGGCGTGACCCTCGTCGCGTTTGGCGACCGCCAGGGGACCACGGTGGTCGAGCTGTCCGTCGACGCCAACGCCGATCGGGAGCTCATCCGCACCGAGGCGACACGCATTGCCCTCGCCTCGCTGTCAGGCCCCCTCCTCGTCGAGCTGGCCGGGAGCCTGCACGCAGCGGCCGACGAATGGCCCGTCGGCGACGCCTCGGTCGAGTCAGTGGTCCCCGGGCCGGCCGGCTCGGGGGTTGGCTCCCACGTCAGGGTGCGGCTCCTGGCCGTCGTCCCCGACGCGGAGCCCGGGCGGGTCCGGATCGTCCTGGCCCACCGGGGCAAGCAGGTCGCCGCTCGGGCAACTCTCGGCGACCTGGCCACCGTCGTCACCGCCACGCTCGCTGCGTTGGCCGACCTCGGCCTGCCCGCACCGTTCGCCGTCGACGGCATCGTCGCCCTGGGCGCCGACGCCGGAGGCGGGACGATCGTGCTGCTCCGTGAGCCCCGGTCGGGTCAGGTGCGACGCGGCATCGCTGGTGGCCGGCTGGCCGAGGAGGCCGCGGCACGGGCCACCCTGAACGCGCTGAACCGGTACCTGCAGGCGTCCGGCTAGCCGAGCGTTCTCGACACCAGAGTCGGCCGTCCGGCGGCTCCCGACTCCTGGGCCCCCGTCAGGGGACGGGCTGGCGGCGGCGCGCCTGGCCTGCTCGCTCGCGGCGGCTGCACGTCCGGCGGCGGTGTGAGCCCCTCGACGCCGGTCGCGGCGGCGCCGGTGGCGTGATCCCGGCCCGTGGTCGTCCGGGGCGCGCAACATGGCGGCCACCACGCTGGCGACGCCGAAGGCCAGGACGAGGTCACCGATGGACACGACGACGTGGTCGGCCGCGATGGGATAGCGGTCGTCCAGGAACCGCAGGTGGTCCCGGGCGCGTTCGGCGTGGTGGCGGTAGCCATAGTCCGCGCCGGGGAGCAGCGCCTCGGTCGTGATACCGGCCTGGACCAACGCCTCGGGCCGGACAGGCATCCCACCGTTGCTCGCCACCACCAGGGCATTGGCGGCGATGCCGAGGGCGACGACGCCCATGCCCGCTCGCAGTGCGTTCCGGTAGGCGAACACGAGCAGGAAGACATCCGACGCGATGGAGGCCAGCAGCCCCAGGCCGTGGAGCGCCTCGTCGCCGGCCACGAGCTGCAAGGCCACGCCGGGCACAAGGAGCCAGCCGCTGGCCACGGCGCGTCCACGCAGGTGGCGGACGCTCCCACCGGTCAGCAAGCCGGCAACCACGCCCACCACCAGTGCGGCGACCGTCAGCAACATGGCCCGCCAACGG
Organism: Acidimicrobiales bacterium; assembly: GCA_965276635.1. GTDB lineage: Bacteria > Actinomycetota > Acidimicrobiia > Acidimicrobiales > Palsa-688 > CBDIBC01. Next base: position 2,083,593 of record CBDIBC010000005.1, read on the forward strand.
TACCGTCGGTCACCTCATCCGCCGGGGATGGCCTCGGGGGATGGCCCACAGGCGCAGGGACCAGCCATCATTGAGGCGCGATGGACGCCAACCACCTCATCCTGCACTCGCCCGTGGGGTTCGTGGTGGCGTTCGGGGCCGGCGTGGTGTCGTTCCTGTCTCCCTGCGTCCTACCGCTCGTCCCGTCCTACCTGTCCATGATGTCGGGCGTCGGCAGCCGCGAGATGACGGTCGCCACCCGGCCCGACCAACGGCGCCTCCTGCGATCCACGCTGCTGTTCGTCGGCGGCTTCACCCTGGTGTTCGCGGTCATCGAGGCTGCCGCCAGTGGGCTCAGCCAGAGCCTCCACGCCCACCAGCAGGCGCTCGACCAGGTGGCCGGTGTGGTGATTGTGGTGATGGGCCTCCTCCTGGCCGGGGTCATGCGGCCCGGGCGGCTGCAACGCGAGCACCGGTGGCAGGTGGCCCCCTCCCGCCTCGGGGACTGGGCGGCGCCGGTCATGGGGATGGCGTTCGCCTTCGGGTGGACGCCGTGCATCGGACCGGTGCTCGCGGCCGTGCTCAGCCTGGCGAGCGACACCCATACCCTGGCGCGCGGTGAGGGGATGCTCGTGGCTTTCTCGCTCGGTCTCGGCGTCCCGTTCGTGGTGGCCGGGGTGGCGTTCGCTCGGCTTACCTCTGTGTTCGCGTTCGCCCGGCGTCACAACCGGGGCATCAACCTGGTCTCGGGGCTCCTACTCGCTGCCCTCGGCGTGCTCTTGCTGACCGACAACCTGCACGTCCTGTCGACCTGGTTCAGCGATGCGCTCGATGGGCTGGGCCTGCAGGGCCTGTCCACGGTGTGACCCAGCACGGTGTGACCCAGCACGGTGTGACAAGGGTGACAGCCGCTCTCCCGGATGGTAATTCGCGACCCTCCGTCGCTACGGTAGGTGCGCCTGTGGCTCCTGCAATTCGCTTTCGTAACGCCGTGGCCCTCGTCGGGCGCTTCCCGGTGCTGGCCGGCGTCGACCTCGAGGTGACGCCGGGTGAGATCGTCTTGCTCCAGGGCCCGAACGGCGCCGGAAAGACCAGCCTGCTGCGGGCCTGCGCCGGGCTCCTGCGCGTCGTGCAGGGGACGGCCGAGGTGCTCGGTGCCGACCTGATCGCCGATCCCCGGGCGGTCCGCCGCCGTGTCGGCCTGCTCGGCCATGCCTCGTCGCTCTACGACGACCTCTCGGTCGAGGAGAATGTCCGCTTCGCCCTGCGGTCCGGCGGTGTCCGCCGGGCCGACGTGACCACCACCATCACCGGCACGCTTGCCGCCCTCGGTCTGGATGGCCGGCTCCGTTCCACGCCGGTGGGGGCGCTGTCGGCCGGGCAGCGGCGCCGGGTGGCCGTCGCCGGCCTGGTCGCCCGTTCTCCCGAGCTGTGGCTGCTCGACGAGCCCCACGCCGGCCTCGACGCCGAGCACCGCGACCTGCTCGACGGCGTGATCCGCAGCGCGGTGGCCGGTGGCGCCACGGTAGTGCTGGCATCGCATGAGCGAGAGCGGGCCCACGCCCTGGCCGGGCGCATCGTGTCGGTCGCCGGGGGGTCCACTCACGATCCGGCGACGTCGTCGACTGACCGGGCGACGGACCAGTCGAGGGGTCAGCCGACCGGTCACCGACCGATGGCCCCGCCCCCGACGCCGACCGAGGCCGCCCATGTGGCGTGACGCGGTGCTGGTCGCAGGCAAGGACCTGCGGATCGAGGCCCGATCGCGAGTGACGACCAACCAGGTCGCCCCCTACGCCATGGTCGTCCTCATCCTGTTCGGGCTGGCCTTCGACCAGGACCGAGACCTGCTGCACCGAGCCGGGCCCGGCCTGTTCTGGGTGGCCGTCCTGCTCTCGTCGCTGCTCGCCGTGCAACGCAGCTTCGCCATCGAGTCGGCCGACGGCGCGCGCGACGCCTTACGGATGTCGGGATTGGATCCCGCCGGCCTGTTCCTCGGCAAGGCGGCTGCGGTGGCCGCCGAGCTGGCGGGCCTGGAGGTCCTGCTCGGGATCGGCATCGTCGTCCTCTACGGGACGGGACTGCACGACGCCGTGCTGCTGATGGTCAGCGCGGCGGTGGCCACCGTCGGGCTGGCTGCCGCCGGCACGGTCTACGGGATCATGGCGTCCGCCCTGCGGGTGCGCGAGACGCTGCTGCCCCTACTCGTGCTGCCGGTCGTCGCCCCCGTGCTGCTCGCCGCCACCCAGGCCTGGCGTGCCGCTCTCGGCCTGTCCGTCGATGGCGGCTGGCGATGGCTGGCGGTCCTCGGTTGCTTCGCCGTCATCTACCTGACCCTCGGGGTGGTCGGGTTCGCCACCCTCCTGGAGGACTCGTGAAGACCAAAGACGGCGTGCGCGCCATGCCAGCTCCGTCTCATCGGGCCGAGGACCGGTCGCGCCCCTCCGGCCCCCGCCGGGTGGGGACGGGAAACCGGACAACTCGCGTCCTGGGCGGTCTGGCGCTCCTGTCTGTGGCCACGACGGTCTACCTGGGCCTGGTGGTGTCTCCCCCCGATGTGGTCCAGGGCCAGCTGGTACGCCTCATCTACGTCCACCCGGCGGCGGCGACCATGTGCTACGTCGGCTTCGGCCTCTGTGCCCTGGCCAGCCTGGCCTACCTGTGGCCCAGGACACGCAGCCACCGCTGGGACGCGTTGGCCGGCGCCGCCGGCGAGGTCGGGGTGATCTGGTGCGCGGTGACCTTGGTGACCGGCTCCATCTGGGGTCGCGGGTCGTGGGGCGTGTGGTGGACCTGGGATGCCCGCCTGACGCTGACCGCCCTGCTCTTCGCCGTCTTCCTCGGCTATCTCGCCCTGCGCCGCACCGGCGGCGCCGGCCCGGCGCGCGCCAAGCGGGCCGCCATCGCCGCGGTGATCGCTGCCCTCGTGGTCCCCGTGGACCACGAGGCCACGAACTGGTGGAACACCTTGCACCAGGGGAACACCCTGGAGCGCAGCAATCCGTTGATCCACGGCTGGCAGCTGGCCACCATGAGCCTGTCGTTCGTGGCCTTCGGCTTGGTCTTCGCCTGGATGCTGGTGCACCGCTATCGCGTCGAGCTGCTGGAAGAGCGCTTCGAGAGCGAGGGCATGGCGCTGGCCATTGCCGAGCGGCGCGCCGAGGGCGTGGCGCCCCCTGCTGTCGCGCCCCGTGCCGTCGGGCTTCACGGGTCGGACGCCCGGCCAGCCGGGGCCAGCCTCGCCAGCACCCACGAGCCTGTTCCGGCGCCGAAGTGAACGGCTATGTCGCCGGCGGTTACGCCGCCACCTTCGTGATCCTGGCGCTGTACGCCTGGCGCACCATCCGTCGGGGGCGCCAGCTGTCACGCTCGCTGCCCGAGGAGGAGCGCAGGTGGCGATGAGCGCCGGTCCGGACCGCCCTGCCAGCCCGGACGGGCCGGCGCATCCCCGCCGCCGGCTGCTCGGCACGTGGCGGCGCCAGGTCGTGGCCGCCGTCGTCATCGTCGGTGCCCTGGCCTACCTGCTGTTCCAGGGCTTGACGAACGCCACCGTCTACTTCAAGACCGCAGACCAGGCGGTGGCCGACCGGGCCTCGCTCGGCACCAAGCCGTTCCGCATCGAGGGCACGGTCCTCGACGACGTCCGCAAGGACGGGGCCACGACCACGTTCAGCATCTTCCAGAACGGCGCCACTGTCCGGGTGATCGACACCGCCCAGCCGTCGCAGCTGTTCAAGCCGGGCATCCCCGTCGTACTCGAAGGCCGCTGGCAGGGAGCGGCCTACGCCGCCGATCAGATCATGGTCAAGCACACGGCGTCGTACACCGAGGCCCACCCCGGCCGCCTCCGCCCCCAGACACCCGCGTCGCCGGCGCCGGCCCCCACGCCGTGAACGCGGCTCTCGGCGAGAGCGCCGTCCTCCTCGGGTTCATCGGGGCGGTGGCCGGCATCGCCACCCTGCTGCTCGGTCTGCGGCGGGATCGACCGAACCTGCTGCGCGCCGGTGGCGTCTACGTCTGGCTGATCCTGGCCGCTGCCATCCTGGCCACGGTGGCCATGCAGCACGCGCTCATCACCCGTGACTTCTCCCTGGACTACGTCACCCAGAACGACAGCCGGGCCACGCCCCTGCTGTTCCGCATCACCGCCATGTGGTCCGCCCTGCAGGGCTCCATCCTGCTGTGGACGCTCGTCCTCGCCGGCTACCTCGCCGCCGTGGCCATCCACTTCCGCCGGCGCGTCACCGACCCGCTCGTGGCCTGGGCCTCGGTCGTGGGTTACACCGTCGCCGCGTTCTTCTTCGGTCTCATGCTGACCGGATCGAACCCCTTCACCGTAATCAAGGGGGCCGTACCCACCGACGGCTCAGGCCCCGACCCGCTGCTGCAGAACCACATCCTGGTGGCCTTCCACCCGCCCCTCCTGTACCTCGGCCTGGTCGGCTTCACCGTCCCGTTCAGCTTCGCGGTGGCCAGCCTGATCACCGGGCGGGTCGGCGAGGGCTGGATGATCGAGACCCGCCGCTGGACCCTGTTCGCCTTCGCCTTCCTCTCCGGCGGCGTCGTCCTCGGCGCCTGGTGGAGCTACCAGGTGCTCGGCTGGAGCGGCTACTGGGCCTGGGACCCGGTGGAGAACGCCGCGTTCCTGCCGTGGCTGACCGCGACCGCGTACCTCCACTCGGGCATGGTCCAGGAGCGGCGGGGGATGCTGCGCGTCTGGAACCTGGCCCTCGTGATGGCGACATTCAGCCTGACAATCCTCGGAACCTTCCTCACCCGCTCCGGCGTGCTGAACTCGGTCCACTCCTTCACCACGTCCGACATCGGGCCCGAGCTCCTCGCCTTCTTCGGGGTCATCGTGGCTGTCACCGTCGGGCTCCTGGCCTGGCGCGGTGACCGGCTGCGGTCCCCGGGCCTCATCGACTCTCCCCTGTCACGGGAAGGCGCCTTCCTGGCCAACAACCTGCTCTTCGGAGCCTTCGCCCTGGTCGTGGTGCTCGGCACCGTGTTCCCGCTCATCGCCCAGTCCCTGAACGGCAGCGACATCACCGTCGGCGCCCCGTACTTCGATCGCATGACCATGCCCATCGTGGTGTGCCTGTTGTTCCTCATGGCGGTGGCCCCCGCGCTGCCATGGCGTAAGGCGTCGGCGGAGGTGCTGCGCGCCCGCCTGCTGTGGCCGGCCATCGGCGCGTGCACCGTCCTGGTGGCGTGCGTCGCCGCCGGCATGCGCGGCCTCAACCCGCTGTTGGCCTTCGGGCTCGGGGCCTTCGCCGGCGGCTCCGCCTTACGCCAGCTCGCCCTGGCCGTCCGCCGCCAGGGGCCACGGGGTTTCGTCGGCCGGGTGAACGGCGGGATGATCGTCCACCTGGGGGTGGTACTCATCGCCGTCGCCTTCGCCGCCAGCCACAGCTTCGCCCACCAGCAGAACCTGACCCTGACCCCCGGGCAGACGGCACACTTCGACGGTCACACGTTTGCCTACCAGGGCATGCGGACCGTCACCGGCGCGACCCACACGGCCCTCGAGGCGCGCGTACGCGTCGACGGCGGATCCACCTTCGCCCCGGCCATCAGCCAGTACCCCAACGCCAGCCAGACCGTCGGTACGCCGTCGGTCGTCTCCACTCTCACCCACGACATCTACCTGACGTTGGCCTCGGCGCCGGCGTCGACCGCAGCGCCGGTGACGATCGGTGTCATCGTGAAGCCCCTCGTCATGTGGATATGGATCGGCGGTGGCGTCATCGTCAGCGGCACTGCGCTGGCCGCCTTCCCCGGCCGGCGCCGACGCCGGCCCACCGACCCGGCGTCCGCTCCGGTGGCCGCCGACGCTCCCGCAGGAGCGGGAGCGGGCAGCGATCGGCCGGCCCCCGACCTGGTCGGGTCGAGCGTCGAACGGCGGGCGCTGCGGTTCGGGCGCGGGCGAGGCCAGGCATCCCAGGCATGAGCAGCGCCGCAGTGCCCCCGCCGCCTGCCGCCGGTCCCCGGCGGCGGTTGGTCCTGTGGGTCAGCCTGGCGGTGGCTGTCGTCGTGGCCGTCCTGGTGGCCGTCCTGGCCACGTCGGCGTCGACCAGCCAGCAGCAGGGGAAGAGCCCGTTGATCGGCCGCGCCGCCCCCGTGGTGAGCGGCACCACCGCCGCCGGCGCGTCGGCCAGCCTGGCCGGCCTGTCCGGTCGATGGGTGCTGGTGAACTTCGCTGCCTCGTGGTGCATCCCGTGCCAACAGGAGCTGCCCCAGCTGCTGCTGTTCTCCCATCAGCACGCCACCGCCCGCGATGCCACCATCCTCACCGTGGAGTACGACCAGTCGGACCTGGGCCGGCTGCGCTCGCTCCTCCAGAGCCGGGGCGCCACCTGGCCCGCCGTCCAGGACCAGAACGCGGTTGCCGCCTACGGCCTGACCGGTATCCCGGAGTCCTACCTGGTCGACCCCCAGGGCACCGTCGTGGAGAAGCTGACCGGCGGCGTCCAGGCCGCCCCGGTCGATCAGGTCATCTCCCGGCTGTCGGCCGGTGGCATCTGATGGCTGGCGGCATCTGATGGCTGGCGGCATCTGATGGCTGCCTCGGTCGGCGCCGCGCCCCTGCGCCGCCGGTCCGTCCTGCGGTGGCTGCCGTGGCTCGGCATCGTCGCGGTGGTCGTCGTGGCCCTGGTCATCGGGTCGGCGCGTCACACCACGCCGCAGAGCCTGGACCAGCGCACCCAGTCCGTGGCCGCACAGGTCCGCTGCCCGGTGTGCGCCGGCGAATCCGTCGCCCAGTCCGACGCCCCGGCGTCGGTCGCCATCCGCGGGCGCATCCGCAGCGAGCTGGCCGGGGGAGCCACGCCGCAGGAGGTGTTGGCGGACGTGACACGCGCCTACGGCAGCGGCATCCTGGAGAAGCCTTCCGCTCGCGGTGTCGGCCTGTTGGTGTGGATCCTCCCCATCGTGGTGGTGGCGGTCGCGGCGGGAGGTCTGGGCCTGGGCTTCTCGCGATGGCGCCGGCGGCCGGCGCGCCCGGCGGAGGCCAGCGAGGTCGATCGGGTGCGACAGGCGCTGGCCGGTCCGCCCGACGGCGAGCCGACGGCGTGAGATGACGAACCTCGAGGTGCCCAGAGACGCCGACCGCCAAGCGTTGGAAGAGCAGCGGGAGTTCTTCCTGCGCTCCCTGCGCGACCTTGACGAGGAGCGCGCCGCAGGTGACATCGACGACCTCGACTACTACGGGCTCAAGGACGACTACACCGTCCGTGCCGCCGAGGTGCTGCGCGCCCTCGATGAGCTCGATCAGCCTGCGGTGCGCCAGAACGAGACCGTCGCGGCGCCGACGGTCGCCAGTCCCACCCGGCGACGCTGGCGGCGCCCGGTGGCCGTTGCCGTGGTGGCGCTCGTCGTGGCCGGGCTGGCGTCGTGGGCGGTGGTGTCGGCGTCGGGCACCCGGGTGCCGGGACAGACCATCTCGGGGGCGGCGGTCGGACCCGAAGCCGTCGATCAGCGACTCCTGGCCGCCCAGAAGGCAACCGCCCGAGGCGACGGTGTCAGTGCCATCAAGGACTACGAGGCCATCCTGAAGACCGACCCGAACCAGCTGCAGGCCCTGACCGGGGAGGGATGGATCCTGGCCCAGACCCGCCAACCCGACCTCCTCGCCCAGGGGATCGGGCTGCTCACGCGGGCCCTGGTCGACCAGCCCGGCTTCGAGCTGGCCCGGCTCTACCGGGGGATCGCCCTGATCGCCGCCGGGCAGCAAGCTCGCGCCGTGCCCGACCTCCGGTACTACCTGGCGCACGGCCCCGATCCCACGCTGGTCGCCAAGGTCCGCCAGGCCCTCACCCAGGCCGAGCGGGGCTGACGGCTCCGCCGGTCGGCGCCTAGTGGCTCAGGCCCCGAAGCCGGTCCAGGATGGCCGGCAGCGCCGTCGCCACCCGGTCGATGTCGGCGTCGGTCGTGGACCACCCCACCGACAGGCGGAGGCTGCGCTCGGCTTCGACGCCCATGGCCGCCAACACCGGCGATGGCTCCAGCGCCTCCGACGAGCAGGCACTGCCGGAATGGGCGGCCACGCCGGCCTGGTCAAGACCGAGCAGGACCGTCTCCGCCTCCACCCCGTCGAGGCCCAGGCACACCATGTGCGCTGCCCGCTCGCCAGCTGCGGTCGGCCCGAAGACGGTCACGCCCGGCAACGACCGGGCCAGGCTCCGGAGCCGGTCGGTGTGGGCCACGGCCCGGTGGCCCTCGGTCGCCAGCGTGCCGCTCAGCTCGGCGACGGCGGCCGCCAAGCCCACGGCCGCGCCCACGTCCTCCAGGCCGGCGCGCCTGGCCCGCTCCTGGTCCCCGCCCACCAGCAGCGGCGGCACGCGCAGCCCCCGCCGCACGAGCATGGCCCCTGCCCCCCGCGGGCCGCCCAGCTTGGGCGCCGAGAGCGACAGCAGGTCGGCGCCGACGGTGTCGAAGTCGATGGGGATGTGGCCGGCGGCCGCGGCGGCGTCGACGTGGACCAGGATGTCGCCGGCCCGGCAGGCCTCGACCACCTCGGCCACGGGCTGGATGGTGCCCACCTCGTGGTTCACCCATTGGCAGTGCACCAGGGCCAGGTCGGGGGTGGTCGCCACGACGGCGCGCAACGCATCGACGTCGAGCCGCCCGGCCCGGTCCACCGGAATCCACCGGAGGTGCGCCTCCCCGGCCCACTGCTCCGACGCCTGCCGGACGGCGGCATGCTCGACGCCAGCCAGGGCGATGACCGGACTCCCGCCGGCCGGCGTCCGGGCCCGGTGGCGCACCACGGCCCCATAGGTGGCGGCATTAATGGCCTCGGTGGCCCCAGCGGTGAAGATCACCTGGCGGGGCCGGGTGCCGAAGCCGGTCGCCACGGCTCGACGCCCGTCCTCGAGCGCCACCCTCGCCGCCAGGCCTTCGGCGTGCATCCGCCCCGGGTCGGCTGCCCCCAACCAGGCCACGGCCGCGGCCGCGGCCGCCGGCCGGATGGGAGAGGCGGAGGCATGGTCCAGGTACGCCCGCCGCGAGTCGGCCGGCGCAGTCGGCGGCTCCCGCCCGTCAGACGACGGTGACGCCACGTCAGACGACGGTGACGCCACGTCAGACGACGGTGACGCAGGCATCGTCGCCGAGCGCCCGCGACGATTCGGTGGCCGGGTCGGCACTGCCGCACAGGCCGGCCAGCATCCCGCGTACCATGCCGCGGTCGACCGCGCAGATCACCGGGTGGTCCTTCGCCGTGTCGAAGAACGGGCAGGCATCCTTGATCAACGCCAGCGACCCGCCCCGCGCCTCGGCATGGGCGGCGAAGCCGTGCGCGGTCAGGGCGTCGGCGATGGCGTGCAACGCCACGCGGAACGAGCGTTGGCCGGTACCGGTCGACATCTGCCCGGCCAGGCTCCGGCCGTAGTCCTCGCCCACCGCCTCGGCCATGGCTGCGGCCTGCTCGGGAGGGACCAGGGCCAGGACGCGACCGAGGAGCAGGATCAACAGGTCGTCGGTGCGTCGCGGCGCCTCCAGCCCCACGACCGGCCCCGACATCCGGTACCGCTTGGACGGACGACCCGCACCTTTGCCATCGGGTCGGGGCACGTAGACCTCGACATATCCGCCGGCGGCCAGCTTGTCCAGGTGATGGCGAGCCACGTTGGCGTGCAGGTGGAAGTGGGTCGACACGGCTGAGGCCGTGGCGCCCGCGGCCTGCTCGCGCACGTAGAGATAGATCCGCCGGCGGGTCGGATCGCCGAAGGCAGACGTCACCGCCACCACCGCAGCCGAGAACTCGGCGTCCGTGAGCGTCGCGGCTGCTCCCACCTGCGCCTCTGGCGCTTGAGCCTGCAGCCGACTTCGGCCTACCGACGTCACACCGGTATTCTACCTATACGCGTAGTGCAAACCCGCCGGCACGCATCCGGGACCGTTGCCACGGCTCCGTCGTCGTCGGCCCGAAGGAGACCGATGGCCCTGGGCGGCAGCCTGACCGAGCAACAGGTGATGGAGGCGTTGCGCCCCGTCACCGACCCCGAGCTGCACCTGAGCATCGTGGACCTCGACATGGTCCGGGGCATCGACATCCGGCGGGGTCGGGTCTCGGTGACCGTGGCCCTGACCGTGCCCGGGTGCCCCATGCGCGACGAGATCACCAACCGGGTGCGCCAGGCCGTGGCCCCGCTCAAGGGTGTGCGTGAGGTCGATGTCCAGCTGACGGTCATGACCCCGGCGGAGCTCGACTCGGTGCGCGCCAGGGTGCAGGCCAGCACCCACGCCGGGCACAGCGATGCCGCCGGCATCAACAGCCCGGCGGCCGGCCAGGGCGCCAAGCCTCGACCCCTCGGCCACGAGGAGGGCAAGACGAACGCCTTCGCCGACCCGAGCAGCACCACTCGCGTGATCGGCATCACCTCGGGCAAGGGCGGGGTGGGGAAGTCGTCGATCACCGTCAACCTGGCGGTTGCCCTGACCGCGGCCGGTTATCGAGTCGGCGTGCTCGACGCGGACGTGTACGGGTTCTCCATCCCGGCCATGCTCGGCGTCGACGCCGATCCCGAGGTGCGCGACGAGAAGATGATCCCGCCGACGGCTCACGGCGTGACCTGCATGTCGATCGGCTTCTTCGTCGACGACGACCAGCCAGTCATGTGGCGGGGACCCATGCTGCACAAGGCCCTAGAGCAGTTCCTGGTGGACGTGGACTGGGGCCAACCCGACTTCCTCCTCGTCGACATGCCCCCAGGGACCGGCGATGTCGCCCTGTCCATGGCCCAGTACCTGCCGAGCTCGGAGGTGTACGTGGTCACCACCCCGCAGGCGGCCGCCCGCCGGGTCGCCCAGCGCACCGCCTACATGGCCAAGAAGATCAAGCTGCCGTTGCGCGGCGTGATCGAGAACATGAGCTGGTTCACCGGCGAGGACGGCCGGCGCTACGAGCTGTTCGGCCAGGGTGGCGGCCAACAGCTCGCGGACGAGCTGGGGGTGCCGTTGCTCGGGCAGGTGCCACTGGTGCCCGCGCTGCGTGCGGGCGGGGACGCCGGCCTGCCCGTCACCGTCGACGACCCGTCCAGCGAGGCGTCCCTGGCCTTCGCCTCCCTGGCCAAGGAGCTGGTGGGCCGCGGTCGAGCCCGGATCTTCCACCCAGAGCTGACGATTCGCTGACGCCAACGCCCCCCGATGTCCGGATGTCGGGACGGTGACGTAGACAGGGTTGGTGAACGGTGACGGGGTCGAGCTGCCGGCTGGTGATCCTGTCGTCCCCCGACCAGCCGAAGCGGGGCCGGACGGCGGTGACGCCGGCAAGCCGATCGGGCGCCGGGTGGTCCTCGGGATGATCGGCCTGGGCGCGGTCGGCGTCGTCGTCGGCGGGCGGGTGCAGAACGCCATCGGCAACGCCCTCGCACCCATCCAGGCCAACGACCCCACCGGTCTCTCCAGCCTCATCCCGGGAGGGAACACCTTCCGGATCTACACGGTCACCGGTGGCTACCCGTCCCGCACGCCGGCGGAGTACCGGCTCACCGTGGATGGGCGGGTGGACACGCCGATGACACTGACCCTGGCCGACCTGCAGGCCATGCCCGCCACCCGGCTGGTGAAGGACTTCCAGTGCGTGACCGGCTGGCGGGTGCCTCGCGTGCACTGGCAGGGGGTGGCGCTGTCGACCATCCTCGATCGGGTCGGCGTCCAGAGCTCCGGTGTTGCGCTCCGCTTCGAATCGTTCGACGGGACCTACACCGAGAGCCTGACGCTCGCCGAGGCCCGCCGACCGGACATGATCGTGGCCTACTCCATGCTCGGCGCGCCGGTGACGACCGAGCACGGCGGACCGGTGCGGCTCTACGCCGCGCCCATGTACGGGTACAAGTCGCTCAAGTGGCTCTCGCGCATCGCCGTGGTGTCCCAGGTGGAACCCGGGTACTGGGAGCGAGTCGGCAACTACGACGTCGACGGATGGGTGGGGAAGAGCAATGGCCGAGACGATCCGTCGACCTGACCCGGCCGAGGACCCCGACCCCTCGCAGAGCTCGGGCACCGCCCGGAGCTCGCCGTCGGGCCGCATCCTGCGCTTCGATCGGGTGGAGCGGGCCGTGCACTGGGTGAACGCCACCCTGTTCGCCATCCTCATCGTCACCGGCTGCACGCTTTACCTGTCGTCGCTCATGCGCGTGGTCGGCCACCGCCAGATCGTCGAGCTCACCCACCTGGCGTCCGGCCTGGCCCTGCCCGTCCCCATTCTCATCGCCGTGATCGGCCGCTGGGGGCGGGGCCTGCGGGCCGATCTCCGCCGGTTCAACCGTTGGACCACCGAGGACCGGACCTGGCTGCGCGTCACCCTGCATGCCCGAGAGGAGCGAGCCGTCGCCCGGGCCGCCCTCCTCGACGGAAAGTTCAACGCCGGCCAGAAGCTGAACGCCGCCTTCACCGCCGGGGCCGGCCTGGCCCTGCTCGGCACCGGGGTCATCATGTACTGGTTCCACCCGTGGCCGCTCGCCTGGCGGACCGGGGCGACCTACGTGCACGACTGGTTGGCCCTGGCCATCATGGTGGCGGTGCTGGGCCACATCAGCTTCGCCCTGCGCGACCCCGACTCGCTGTCGTCCATGCGCCGCGGGACGATCAGCCGCACCTGGGCCCGCCAGCATGCCCGGGGCTGGCTCGGCGAGGTCGAGTGACGCACGACTGCCCCGGGCGCGGCGCGGCGCGGCGGGGACGTCCACCATCGTTCGCGCGTTTCCCCAGGTACGTTCCTGGGGAAACGCGCGAACGATCAGCCTGGTCCGGCGGTCAGCCCTCGGCCTGCTGGCGCGGCAGGTCGGCTTCGGGCCAACCGAGGAGCGTTAGTGCCTGCCGGCAGGCGAAGCGGTCCGTCATGCCCCCGACATAGCTCACCGCGCTCGACAGCGCATCCGGCCCGGCGCGCTCCGGCAGGCCAGCGGGATGGGCGGCGTAGTGCTCGACCAGCGCCCGCAGCAGGCGGATGACCGCGGTGGCCTGGGCCTGCGACTCGGGGCGCAGGTAGATGCGCTCGTAGTTGAACCGGCGCAGCGAGGCGAGGGCCTCGGCCTGCTCCTCGCTCATGGCGACCATGCCGACGCGCGTGGTGGTCGCCACCGCATCGGCGATCCACGTCCGCAGCTGCGCGCTGCGGGAGCGGCCGCACCGCTCGACGACCACCGCCGGCAGCTCGGCCGCGCCGACCACGCCGGCGAGCACCGCGTCCTCCCAGTCGTGGGCGCAGTAGGCGACGCGGTCGGCGAGGCCGACGACCTGGCCTTCTGGAGTGGAGGGGGACGGTCGCGACCACGAATGGTTCCGGATGCCGTCGAGCGTCTCGGCACACAGGTTCAGCGGGGCCGCGGTGACGTCCGCGCCCCAGACCGCATGATCGAAGCCGCCAGGGACGAACACGGCCAAGGCGTCCTCGCTGGCGTGGCCCCCGGGGCCGTGGCCGCAGTCGTGGCCCAGGGCGATGGCCTCGGCGAGGGCGACGTTCAACCGGCAGGCCCGGGCGATGGCGGTGGCCACCTGCGCCACCTCCAGGGCGTGGGTGAGGCGGGTGCGCTGATGGTCGGCCGGGAAGATGAACACCTGCGTCTTGCCCGCTAGCCGGCGGAAGGCCGCCGAGTGCAGGATGCGATCCCGATCGCGCTCGAAGCATGTCCGCCACGGGTCAGGATCCTCGGCCCGGCGCCGATCACCGGCCCCCACCGCCCGGGTGGCACCCGGAGCCAGTCGCTCGGCGTCGACCTGCTCGCGTTCCGCCCGGGCCAGGGTCTCGGTCGGCCCGACCGTGACGCCGCTCGGGCCGTGGGCCTGGCGAACGCCGGGCCCCAGGGCGTGGCCGCCCATGGTCGACGCCCACCGGGCCGCCCGCTCGCGCCGCGCATCGCCGCCGCCGGCGTCCCGGGACCCGGCCGTGCGGGCGTCGGCCGTGTCGTCCATGCTGCGAGGGTACCCACGGCGCTCCGAGGGTACCCACTGCGGCTGACGCAGCTGATGGCCAGCGGCCTACCATGGTCCTCCTACACCTACCAAGGAGAGTGCGAGTGGACGTCCGCATCGGGGTCACCGACACGCCGAAGGAGATCGACATCGAGCTTCCCGAGGGAGCAGACTCGGATCAGCTGGTGACCAGGATCGAAGCGGCCCTGTCGTCGGACTCCGGCGTCCTCTGGCTCACCGACCGCCGTGGGCGGCGTGTGGGCGTACCGGCAGCCAGGGTGGGTTACATCGAGATCGACGCCAATCCCGAAGAGCGCCGGGTCGGCTTCGGCGCAGGCATGAAGTAGCACAGGTTGGTCGACCTGCTCGACCGGAGGTTGGTCTTCGTCACCGGGAAGGGCGGGGTGGGCAAGACGACCACCGCCGCCGCGCTGGCGTCGCTGGCCGCCGACCGGGGCAAGAAGACGCTGGTCTGCGAGATCGACGCCAAAGGCAATTTGGCCGACTTCTTCGAGACCGGGCCCACACAGTTCGACGAGCGCCAGATCTCGCCGCGGCTGTGGGCGATGTCCATGGACACCGAGGCCTCGCTGCGCCAGTACCTGTCGCTGCAGCTGAAGCTGCCCCTCGTGGCCCGGATCGGGCCGCTGGCCCGGATGTTCGACTTCGTGGCCTCCGCCGCGCCCGGCGTCAAGGAGATCGTCACCGTCGGCAAGCTGTGCTGGGAGGTCAAGGAGCGCCACTACGACATCGTCATCGTCGACGCCGCCGCCAGTGGCCACATCGTCAGCCAGCTGGCCGCGCCGCAGGCCATCAACCAACTGGTTCAGGTCGGGCTGGTCCGCCAGCAGACCGGTTGGATGCTCGACATCCTGGGCGACCCCCTCCTCACTGGGCTGGTGATCGTGGCCACCCCGGCCGAGATGCCGGTCAGCGAGACGCTCGAGCTGCGCGACCACGTCGCCGCCGAGACCAACGTGGAGCTGGCTGCCGTCGTGGTGAACCGGGTGCTCCCCGAGCTGTTCGGGCGGGGTGAGGAGGAGGTCTTCGACCGCCTCGGCCGCCCGCAGGCCGACAAGACCCTCGGCACCGCGCTGGGGGGGTCGGCGCAACCGCTGCTCGACGCCGCCACCCTGACCGTCAGGACGCGCCGGGCCCGGGCCGGGCACCTCGAGACGCTGCGCCATGCCATCGACGACGCCGTGCCGATGCTCTACGTCCCGTACCTGTTCTTCCGCAGCCACGGCCTGCGAGCCACTCGACAGGTGGCCGAGGCGCTCTCCGCCGAGCTGGGCTACTGATGACGCCCGCCCACGGATTGCGCCCGTCGTCGATCGAGGCGCTCCTGGCGGCCAAGGAGATCATCATCGTCTGCGGATCGGGAGGTGTCGGCAAGACCACCACCTCGGCTGCCGCCGCAGCCATGGCCGCGATCCACCACGGCGGCAAGGTCCTGGTCGTCACCGTGGACCCGGCCCGGCGGCTCGCCAACGCGCTCGGCCTGTCCGGGTTCGGGAACGAGGAGAAGCAGGTGCCCCCCGAAGCGTTCGCAGCCGCCGGGGTACAGCCCCGCGGTGAGCTGTGGGCCGCCATGCTCGACACCAAGCAGAGCTGGGACGCCCTGGTGCGCCGTCACGCCCCCGATGCCGAGACCGTGGGACGCATCCTGGAGAACCCGCTGTACCAGAACATCTCCGGCAAGTTCGTCCAGAGCCACGACTACATCGCCATGGAACGGCTCTACGAGATCCACTCCGCTGGCCGCTACGACCTGATCGTGGTGGACACCCCGCCGACACGCAACGCCTTGGACTTCATCGAGGCGCCACAGCGGATGGCCGACTTCTTCAGCTCCCGGCTGCTGCGCATGCTCATCGTCCCCTACCGCAGCCGCATGATCAACCTGGCCACCCGTCCCTTCTACCAGGTGGCCGACCGCATCCTCGGCTCCCAGTTCCTGCAGGACATCGCCGAGTTCTTCATCCTGTTCCAGACCATGTACTCCGGGTTCGTCAAGCGGGCGAACGCCGTGGAGCGCCTGTTGCGAGACAACCGGACGACCTTCGTCGTGGTGAGCACGCTGGAGGCGGCGCCCGTCGCCGAGGCCGAGTACTTCATCGAGGTGCTGTCGGGGAAGAAGTTCCACCTCGGAGCGCTGGTGTTGAACCGGGTGCTTCCCGACTACCTCGTCGACGACCGAGCTGCCAGCCTGGCCCAGAAGCTGGTGGCGTCGGCCCAGACGCTGGCCGGCGGCGACCTGGCCGCACAGGTCGCCGCCGATCCGGCGCAGCTGGAACGGGTGCTCGTCGAGGTGGGGGAGAACTTCCAGAACTTCTCCGTCGTCGCCCACCGTGAAGCCGGCCAGCGCCAGGCGTTGGGGCAGCTGCCCGACGTGGTGACCTCGGTGCCGGAGTTCGACGCCGACATCTACGACCTGGCCGGGCTGCTGCGGCTGGGTGAAGGGATCTGGTCCTGAGGCATGGCGACCCTGCCCGAGCTGCTGCGAGAGCACACCAAGCTGGAGGGTCCAGTGGTGGCCCACCTCCAACGGCTGGTGGGGGCCTGGGGGACCCTCTCGGATCTGTGCTTCGCCGACCTGCTGCTCTTCGCGCCGGTCAGGGGCGGTCGGGACCAGTGGGTGGTGCTCGGCCAGGTGCGACCCACGACCAGCCAGACCCTGCACCTGGAGGACCTCGTGGGCCGCGTCGTCGACGCCGCCGAACGCCCGGTGGTGGCCCGGGCCTGGGACATCGGCGGCGTCGTCGAGGGCGAGGTGGCCATACCCAGCCGCAACGAGCGCGGCCGACTGGTCTGCATCCCCGTCCGCTGGCACGGTGAGCTGGTCGCCGTCCTCACCCGTGAGTCCGCCCTGTCGGTGGGGCGCCGCCCCGGTGAGCTGGAGCGGGTCTACGTAGAGGTCTTCGACCGACTGGCCCGGATGATCTCCGAGGGCGAGTTCCCGTTCCCGGTGGACGAGGGCGTCTCCAGCGAGATGCCACGTGTGGGCGACGGCGTCCTCGTCCTCGACGCCAGCGGCCGAGTCGACTACGCATCGCCGAACGCGGTCAACGCCATGCACCGCATGGGCATGTACTCGGGCATCGAGGGGGTCCGGTTGGAGGAGGCCGGGCTGGAGCAGGCCGCGGTGGCGCTGGCCTATCAGACCCGCCTGCCTGCCACCGAGGAGGTGGCACGTGGTGCCGACGTGGCCGTCGTGATCCGCTGCGTCCCGCTGCTCGACCACGGGGTGCTCACCGGGTCGGTGGTGTTGCTGCGCGACGTCAGCGACCTGCGCCGGCGGGACCGCCTCCTGCTGTCGAAGGACGCGGCCATACGCGAGGTCCACCACCGGGTCAAGAACAACCTGCAGACCATCTCCTCGCTGCTCCGGCTCCAGTCACGACGCCTCCCCGAGGGAGAGGCGCGTCACGCCCTGGAGGAGTCGGAGCGTCGGGTCCGCAGCATCGCCCTGGTGCACGAGATCCTCTCGCGCGACACGACCGACGAGGTCGACTTCAACGACATCCTCCCCTCGCTGGTCCGGATGGCGGAAGACCTGGGCAGCGCCGAGCGGCCGGTGCGGATCACCTACGCGGGGGAGGCGGACGAGCTGCAGGCGGTGGTGGCCACCCCGCTGGCGGTGGTGCTCACCGAGCTGTTGCAGAACGCCGCCGAGCACGGGCCACGACCGGCGGCCGGCGATGGCGACGTGCTGCATGTCCACGTGGCGTTGCACCACAGCGACGACCTGCTACGCGTCACCGTCAGCGACGACGGCGTCGGCCTACCGGCCGGCTTCCGGATCGAGGACACCACCAGCCTCGGTCTGTCGATCGTCCGGGGGCTGGTGGAGAGCCAGATGGGGGGAACCATACGCATGCGCACGGCCGACGGCGGGACCGGAACCGTCGTCGATCTGGCCGTCCCCCTGGACCAGGGGAGCGACGACCTTGAGAACCTGTAGCACTGGCGCCCGACTGGTGACGGCGACCTCGGCCGGCGCTTTCGGGGCGACTAGGGTCACGGCGTGCGTCGGGGAGCCATGATGATGGCGGGTCTGGTGTGCGGCGCGACGGTGTTGGCCGCAACGGTGTTGGCCGCGTGCGGCGGGTCGAGCGGCGCCAGCAACCCGGGCCCGTTGCTGGTCAAGGCCAAGAGCACGATCGACGGCACCCAGGCCCTCCATTTCGATCTGACCAGCCAGGGGGTGTCGGGGAGCGGGACCACCATCACCGGCGGCAGCGGCGATATCGGCCGCCCGGACCAGATCCGTGGCAGCTTCCAGCTCACCGTCGGGGGCTTCAAGGTGACGGTCAAGGTGCTGGCCGCGCAGAGCAAGTTCTATGCGGAGGCGCCGTTCCAGAGCTCCTACGTCCTGACCAACCCGGCGACCTACGGCGTCGGGAACCCGGCCCTGCTCATCGATCCCAACACCGGCCTGAGCAGCCTGCTGACCGCGATCCAGAACCCGAAGTCGGGCGGTCAGACCCGCCGGAACGGTGAGGTCCTCGACCAGATCACGGGCAGTGTCCCCGGGTCGAAGGTGCCGGTGCTGCCGGACACCCGCCCGGCCGACCCGGTGCAGGTGACGGCCCTGGTGAACCCCTCCAGCCACCAGGTCCGTCAGATCGTGCTGACCGGGCCGTTCACCAGCTCGACACCGTCCACGTTCACGGTGACGCTCACCAACTATGGCGAAGCCGTCCACGTTGCCCTCCCCGGGTAGCGACCGCCGCGCCCGCTGGCAGCTGGGCTTCGCCGCCGCTGCGGTCCTCCTCGCCGCCGCTGACACCTACGTGGTCGTCGTGGCCCTCCCCTCGATCATGTCGGGTGTCGGCATCGGCCTCGACCAGCTGCAACGAGCCACGCCGATCATCAGCGGCTTCCTGCTCGGCTACACCGCGGTGCTGCCGCTGCTCGGTCGGCTCTCGGATGTCGCCGGGCGTGAGCCGGTGTTCGTGGGCTGCTTGATCGCCTTCGCCGTCGGTTCCCTGGTCACCGCCACCGCCCACGACCTCTCCGTCGTCGTGGTCGGTCGGGCGCTACAGGGCGTCGGGGGGGGCGGCCTCGTCCCGGTGACCTTGGCTCTGGTCGCCGCCCGCTGGCCGGCCGAGCACCGCGGGCTCCCGCTGGGCGTGGTCGGGGCGGTGCAGGAGTTCGGCAGTGTGGTGGGACCGCTCTACGGCGCAGCCATCGTGGCCGCCTCGGGCTGGCGGACCATCTTCTGGATCAACCTGCCCATCGCCGCCGGCCTGGGTTTGGCGTTCCGGCTCAGCGCCACCCGATCCGGGCCGCTCGCCGATCGGTCCGCCGACCCGGGGCCCGACCTCTCACGACACAGCCGGGGGCGGGCGGACATCGTCGGCGGCGTCCTGCTGGTCGCCGGGGGCGCCGCCGCCGTCGTGGCGCTGGCCGATCCGGCCAGCCTGGCCAACAGCGTGACCTGGGGGGGCTACCTCGTGCCGCGGGCGGCGTCCAGCGCGTTCGCGCCCTTCACCTCGGAGCTGGCGATCGCGGCCGGGGTGCTGCTCGTGGGCTTCGTCGTCTGGGAGACGGTGGCGCCGGCGGCCGTGCGGACCCTCGTCCGGCCTCGCCGCCTCCCTGCCGTCGTGGCGGGAGCTGACCTGCCGGGCGGCCTGCTGCTCGCCGGTTTCCTGGCTTGCATCGTCATCGTCTTCTCCACTGCCGATCCCAGTCACCAGCTGCTGGCGAGCAGCACGCCGTTCGTCGCCCCGGTCGGGGTCGTGGCCCTGGTCGGATTCGTGCTCCGTCAACGCCGGGCACGCCAGCCGCTGCTCGAGCCGCGCGCCCTCACCGATCGGTCGGCCTGGGGCGCCCTAGCCGTGAACCTGGCCCTCGGCGCCGGCCTGATGGCCGCGCTGGTCGACGTACCGTTCTTCGCCCGGGCCACCGCCTACCCGAGCTCCCAGGTGGGCGCAGCGCTGATCCTGGTGCGCTTCCTCGTTGCCGTGCCCATCGGCGCAGTGCTCGGTGGCCTGTTGTGCCGGCGCAAGCAACGAGGGCCGTACGTGGCCGGCGGGGGCGCGGCGCTCGCCGCCCTGGGTTTCATCACCATGGTGACCTGGTCGGCCACGGCGCTGTCCACGCCGCTCCATCTGGGCGCCACGTCGCTGGGGTTCCGGGCCAGCGACGTCGAGCTGGTGGCCTGCGGGCTGGGCTTCGGACTCGCCATCGCGCCGGTCAACGCAGCCATCCTCGAGGCGGTCCCCGAGCGGCTCCATGGCCTGGCCAGCTCCCTGGTGGTGGTGGCCAGGACCGTGGGGATGCTCGCCGGCCTCTCCGCCCTCACGGCGATCGGCATCCGCCGCTTTTACCAGGCGCAGGCCCACATCGGCTCACCGATCACCCTTTGCCCTCAGAACCCGGGCTCCTGCCCCGCCTACGACCACGCCACCACGGCCGCGCTGCTCAGCGAGCTGCACACGATCTTTGCCGGCGCGGCCATCTGCGCCGCCGTCGGTGCCGCGCTGGCGGTCGTCCTCCTGCGCCGCCGCTCCGAACACGTCCGCGCCGTCGCCACCGGCAGCCTCGTCGGATCCTGAGCAGCTGTCGCCGGCGACAGCTACTGATGGAGCGGGCACCAGTACGAGGTCCGTCCGCCCACTGTGGCGCGCTGCAGCTCGGCGCCGTCGCGAGGACAGTGCCCGCCGGGGTGCCGTTCGGCCATCAGGTCGCCCGTATGACTGCCCCCGCCAGCCATGAGGACGCCCAAGCCCGAGCGCAGCGACCGGGCCAGGCCGCGCACCTCGGTGTCGGTCAGTCCGCCCGCCGGGCGGAGCGGGGACAGGCCGGCTCGCCACAGCACCTCGTCGGCGATGAGGTTCCCGATCCCGGCGATCCGGGCCTGGTCGAGCAGTCGTGCCTTGAGCGGGGTGTCACTGCCCGTCAACGCGGCGCGCAGCTGGGCCGTGGTCAGACCGAGGGCATCGGGCCCGAGGCGATCCTCGTCGGGGTCGAGCTCCACCCCACCGAGACGGCGGGGATCACGCATCCGCAGGGCGCCCCCGTCCGCGAAGCAAAGCGCAAAGCGGTCGTATTTCTCGTGGGCGACTGCCGGCGAGTACTGGAGGCGGTCGATGGACGAGCGCCCGTCGACGACCAGTCGACCGCTCATGCCGAAACGGAGACCGACGACGGGGCCAGCCCCGGAGGTGTCGACCAGCATCAGCTTGCCCCGGCGTCGGGCGCCCACGAGCGTGCGGCCGACCAGCGCGCCACCGGCCGCGAACGCCGTGAGCCCGCGTTTGAGGTACCACGCATCGTCGGCGACCACCGCGTTGATCGGTCGGTCGAGGGCGACCGCCTCGGCGAGGCGCCGGTAGCCTTCTACCTCGGGCAGCTCAGGCATACGACGGCAGCGCGCTCAGTCTCCCGACGCCGGGGTGGAAGCGAGGGCCACCGCCCGGGCGAAGACGGCATCGAGCATGGGTTCGGTCAGCCGACCGGTGAAGGTGTTCTGTTGGCTGGGGTGGTAGCTGCAGACGACGGTCCTCCCGTTGGGGACGGCGATCTCGACGCCGTGGCCGAACCGCGGCCGGGGCCGGATGCGCACCTGGCGGGCCACGGCTTCGTAGGCGAACTGCCCGAGGGGGACGAGCACAGTCGCGGCGGTGAGCAGGCCTAGCTCCTGGGTCAGGAACGGCCGACAGCGATCTCGCTCGTCGGGTCGGGGCTTGTTGTCCGGCGGGGCGCAGCGCACGGCCGCAGTCACGTACGCCCCCCGGAGGATCAAGCCGTCACCGGCCGATCGGCTGGCGGCCTGGTTGGACAGCCCGGCGCGATGGAGGGCGGCGAAGAGCCAGTCCCCGGAGCGGTCCCCGGTGAACATGCGGCCGGTGCGGTTGGCCCCATGGGCGGCGGGGGCCAGGCCGACGACGACGATTCGAGCGCGAGGGTCACCGAAGCCCGGCACCGGGCGGCCCCAGTAGGTCTCGTCGGCGAAGGCGGCCCGACGGGTGACGGCGACTTCCTCGCGCCACGCCACCAGGCGCGGGCACGCCCGGCAGGCGGCGACGGTCGCTCCGAGCGCCTCGAGCCCGAGGGCGCCGGCATCGTCGGGGATCGCAGGCATGCTGGAGAGGGTAGGTTGGCGGCCCGACATGGCGACAACGACCAAGCCCCGCGCTCCCCGCCGGAAACCACCCAAGCCCACCCTTGTCCTCTTCGTCCGCCACGGCACCACGCCGACGACGGGTCAGGTGCTACCCGGGCGCGCCCCTGGACTCCACCTCTCAGACATCGGGCGGGCCCAGGCCGATGCGGTCGCCGCCCGATTGGCCGGTCGACCGGTGGCCGCGGTGTACGCGTCGCCGCTGGAACGGACCAAGGAGACCGCGGCACCGATCGCGGCGCAGCTCGGGCTCCGGGCCAAAGCAGAGCGGGGCCTGCTGGAGTGTGATTTCGGGGAGTGGACCGGTGCGGCGCTCAAGGATCTGGGCAAGCGCCCGGAGTGGACGACGGTGCAGCGCTATCCCAGCGGATTCCGCTTCCCGGGCGGCGAGTCCTTCCCCGGCATGCAAGCCCGGATGGTGGACACGGTGGCGATGCTCTGTGGCCGTCACCGGGGCGAGACCGTCGTGGCCGTGTCCCACGCCGACCCGATCAAGGCGGTGGTCGCCGACGCCCTCGGCACCCACCTCGACCTCTTCCAGCGGATCGTCATCTCGCCCTGCTCGGTGACCGCGATCGCCTACGGCCCGACGGGCCCCGCCGTCCTGGCCGTGAACTCGACCGGCTCACTCACGGAGCTTCGTCCGTCGTGAGCGATTCGTTCGAGCTTCCCGCGCCCCAACGCGTCACCCTCGGCACGGTGGGTATCCCCGGCCAGCGGACGTTCTACCTCCAGGCCCGCCAGGATGACCGGTTGATCACCCTCAAGCTGGAGAAGCAGCAGGTGGCGGCCCTGGCCGAGCTTCTCGTCGAGCTGCTGGCCGACCTGCCCGCCATAGGCGACGGGCCGGCGGACGATCCCCTCGACCTGGAGGAGCCGGTGCTGGCCGCCTGGGTCGTGGGCGGCATGCAGCTGGCCTACGACTCGAGCGCCGACCGTGTCGTCCTCATGGCTGAGGAGGCGGCGGTCGTCGATCCCGACCGGATCGAGACGGCGGACGATCCCGAGGCCACCGGCGCCATCGGACGACTGTCGTTCACCCGTGACCAGGCTGCCGCCCTCGCCCGTGGCGGCGAGGCGCTGGTCACCTCCGGCCGCCCGGCCTGCCCCCTGTGCGGCAACCCCATGGACTCCGAAGGCCACTCGTGCCCGCGGACAAACGGACACCGCCCCCCGAGCTAGCGGTCCTGACGTCGGGCCGCATCGAGGTAGAGGGCCGCATGCCGTGGAGCAGCAACGGCACCTTCCTCTCGAGCGTCACCCTCGCCGCCGAGGGCGAGGAGGACACCGTCCTCCCGGCCATCTACAAGCCGTGGCGGGCCGAACGTCCGCTGTGGGACTTCCCCGACGGCCTCTACCGGCGGGAGGTCGCCGCCTTCGAGCTGGCTCGCCGCCTGGGGTGGGTCCTGATACCCGACACGGTACGACGCGACGACGGACCCCTCGGGACCGGCTCACTGCAACGCTTCGTGAACGCCGACTTCGCCCAGCACTACTTCACCCTGCTCGAGGTGGAGGCCTTCCACCCGGCCCTGCGGCGGATGGCCGCGTTCGACGTGGTCGCCAACAACGCCGACCGCAAGGGCGGTCACTGCCTCGTCGACGGCGGCGGTCAGATCTGGGGCATCGACCATGGCTTGTGCTTCCACGAGACCCCCAAGTTGCGCACCGTCATCTGGGACTTTGCCGGCGAGGCCCTCGCCGGCTCCGAGCTGGAGGCACTCGGACGCTTCGTGGAGGAAGGACCCGGTGACGACCTCGCCGGTCTGCTCAGCCCGGGCGAGGTGGACGCCATGATGGCCCGGGCCGCCCGCCTGCGGCGCCGGGGATGCCTGCCCGAGCCCCGGTCCGATCACCCCTACCCGTGGCCGCTGGTCTGACCCGTTCGGGAGCCGGCGGGTCCCAGGACGCGGTCGAGGTAATCGTTGGCGAAGCGGCCGTCGGGGTCCAGGCGGTCGCGCTGCGCGGCAAAGCTCGACCAGCCCGGGTAGGACGGGGCCAGGGTCTCCGCCGTGCAGGTGTGCAGCTTCCCCCAGTGGGGGCGGCCGCCGTGGGCGAGCATGATCCGCTCGACCTCGGCGAAGTAGGCTTGGTGGGGCACGCCGCGGTACTGGTGGACGGCGATGTACCCCGACGCCCGACCGCAGGCCGTCGACAACGGGATGTCGTCGGCGGCGGCGAAGCGGACCTCCACCGGGAAGCTGATCGCGAAGCCGCGATCGTCGATCATGGCCAGGACCTCCCGCAACGCCGACCGCAGCTCGGCGACGGGCAGCTCGTACTCCATCTCCACGAAGTGCACCCACCGGGGGCTGGCGAACACCCGGTCACTGCGCTCGGTGTACTCGACCCGGCCACCGACTGCGGACAGCCGGGCCAGGATGGGGACGAGCCGCGGCACCCGACGACCGGCTCGGCACAGCGCGCCGAACGCCACGTTCTCCAGCACCACCCGGTCGCGAATCTCGCCGGCTCGGCCGCGACCGCTGGCGGGCGCATCGGTCCGGTTGTTTCGCTTGGTCCGTGTCATCGTGGTGTGGGGCACGGCATAGAACTCGAAGTGGTCGTTGGCCGCCGCCTCGTCGTACATGGCATCGAGCACCGCCTCGAGGGGCTCGACCGTCTCCACCGCCCGCAGGTTGAACGCCGGCACGCACTGCAGCGTCACCCGGCTCACGATCCCCAGGGCGCCGAGCGCGACCCGGGCGGACGCGAACACCTCCGGCTCCTCCGCGGCCGAGCAGGACAGCACGGACCCGTCGGCCACCACCAGGTCCATGGCGCGCACCTGCGTGGCCAGCCCGCCGAGGGCCGCCCCCGTGCCGTGGGTGCCCGTCGAGATGGCGCCGGCGAGGGTCTGCACGGCGATGTCGCCGAGGTTCGCCAGGGCCAGGCCCCATCCGCTGAGCACCTGGCTCAACCGACGGAGGGTGATACCTGCCTCCACCGTGACCAATCCTCGCTCGCGGTCGATATCGATGACGCGGCGGTGCCGATCCAGGTGGACAGCGACGCCGTCGGTGACGGCGAGGCCGGTGAACGAGTGCCCCGAGCCGACGGCCCGCACCCGGTGACCCTGGCGCGCCGCGCCCCGCACCACCGCGACGATCTCTGCGATGGATGCGGGGTGGTCGACGGCGGCGGGACGACCGTGCTCGGTGCCGGCCCAGTTCGACCAGCTCTGGGCTGGAGAGCCCAGCGGCACCGACGGACTCACGCAGGAGCGGCGGCTAGGACCGGCTCTGCAGCGCCTCGATCAACTTGGGCAGCACCTTGTTCACGTCACCCACGATGCCGAGATCGGCGATGGTGAAGATCGGCGCCTCTTGGTCCTTGTTGATGGCCACGATGTTCTTCGAGTTCTTCATGCCGACCATGTGCTGGGTCGCACCGGAGATGCCGGCGGCGATGTACACCGTCGGCTTGACCGTCTTGCCGGTCTGGCCGACCTGGTGGGAGTAGGGGACCCAGCCGGCATCCACGATCGCCCGGGAGGCGCCGGCGGCACCCTTCAGGAGCTTGGCCAGCTGCTCGATCATCTCGTACTTGGCCGCCTCGCCGAGCCCACGGCCGCCCGACACCACGACCGGGGCCTCGTCGAGCTTGGGGCCCTCGCTCTCCTCGACATGACGGTCGGTGATCTTGGCGGCGCCCGTGGCGCCCAGGTCGGGCGTCTCCCAGGCGGTCACCGTCGCCGCCCCGCCGTCTCCCGGCTCGGCCGGGAACGACTTGGGGCGCACCACGAAGATCCCCGGACCCTCGCCGGTGAACCGGGCCTTGAGGATCTGGGTCCCGCCGAAGATGGCGTGCTCGGTGACCAGACCGCCGTCGTCCTCCAGGCCGACCACGTTGGTGAGGACCGGCCGGTCTATCTTGGCCGACAGGCGTGCCGCGATGTCACGACCGTCGTAGTTGTACGGCGACAGGATGGCATCGGGCCCGCTGCCGGCCTGTACCTGCGCAGCGAGCGCCGCACCGACGGAGGGACCTGGCAGCCCGCCGCCGAGGTCGCCGACGCTGTAGAGCGTGGTGGCGCCAAAGCGGCCGACCTCCTCGGCGATGGCGTCGGCGTCGCCCCAGGTCACCCCTGCGACGGTCCCGCCGAGCTGGCGCGCCTTGGTGAGCAGCTCCAAGCTGAGCGGCGCCACCTTCTCGCCCTGCCGGTCGATGATGACCCAGATCTTGTCCACTGCCATGCTTGGTGCCGAACCTCTCTGTCGATTCTGAACGTCGGTTGGACGTCGGTTTGGACGTCGGTTTGGACGTCGGTCGTTCTTCTGTGTACCGGGGCGGCGAAGCCGCTCAGATGACCTTCAACTGGTCGAGGAACGCCACGATCTTCTCGTGGGCATCGCCCTCGTCGACGATGATCTCGCCGGCCTCGCGCTTCTCGGCCGGCTGCACGGAGATGATCTCCTGGCGGGCGCCGGCGGCGCCTACGTCGCCAGCGTCGATGCCCAGGTCGGACAGCTTCAGCTCGTCGACCGGCTTGCCCTTGGCGGCCATGATCCCCTTGAAGGACGGGTAGCGGGGCTCGACGACACCGGCGGTGACGGTGAGCAGCGCCGGGAGCGGTACCTCGACGCTGTCGTACCCGGTCTCGGTCTGGCGGTCGACCTTGACGTTCCCGTCGGCGATCGCCACCTTCTTGGTGAAGCTCACCGATGGCCACCCGAGCAGCTCGGCCACCTGGACCGGCGTGGTGCCCGTGTACCCGTCGGTCGATTCGGTGGCGGCGATGACCAGATCCGGCTCGGCCCGCTTGATGGCGGCAGCCAGGACCTTGGCCGTGCTGAGGGCGTCAGCGCCAGCCAGGGCGTCGTCGCTCACCAGGATGGCCTTGGCTGCCCCCATGGCCAGCGCCGTGCGCAGGCCGCTGGTCTCGCCGTTGGGTGCCATGGAGACGAGGGTCACCTCGCCGCCACCGGCGGCGTCGGCCAGCTGGAGGGCCATCTCCACCCCGTAGGCATCGGAGTCGTCCAGGATGAGCTTTCCCTGTCGCACCATGGTGTGGGTGTCGGGTTTGAGCTGCCCGGGGGTGGCCGGGTCGGGAATCTGCTTGACGCAGACGACAACGTTCATGACCGCATTCTTCTCCACCGGGGCCGGATCTCACCACTTCGGCGCACCGCGGTCCGTGCGCCGCCCGAATCTCGAGGCGGGTGGTAGCGTTGCCCGGTCGCGGGCACTCCCACACGCAGTCTGCGCGCCGCGCACACCTATACCAGCGTCTGGAACGAACCGAGCCCGGAGACAGGGAGCCCAATGGTGCCTACGGAGGACGAGGTCAGGCTGACCGTGCCGGCCACGCCCGAGTTCCTGCGGTTGGCGCGGGTGACCGCAGCCGGACTGGCCAGTCGCCTGGGCTTCAGCTTCGACGAGGTCGAGGATCTGCGCTTGGCCATCGACGAGCTCTGCTACGGCCTGACCGGCAGCTTCGGTCGGCCCGGGACCGTCAAGGTCCGCTACACGTTGAGCGACACCCACTTGGCGATCGACGGGGAGGCGGTCTGGCCGGGACCGGTCGGCTCGAACACGCCCGCCGAGCTCTCCGAGCTGTCGGAGGTGATCCTCACCGCTCTGGTCGACGAGCACGAGCTGACCGCCGGACCCCAGGGCCCGAGGTTCCGGCTGCTGAAGCGGCGCCACCCCGGGGCGGCCCCCGCCCCCCAACCTGCGTGATCGAGACCCCATGCCCCCTGCGCGCCGCATGAGCTTCGATCCCGCCCAGCGCGAAGAGCTGCGCGCCAAGTTTTCCGAGTTCGCCGAGACCGGCAACGTGGGCCTCCGCGACGAGCTGGTGGCCGCACACCTCGGGCTGGCCGAGTACCTGGCTCGGCGGTTCGCCAACCGCGGCGAGCCGCTCGACGACCTGGTCCAGGTGGCGTCGTTGGGACTGCTGAAGGCGGTGGGCCGCTTCGACCCGACACGGGGGGTGGAGTTCTCCACCTACGCCACGCACACCATCGTCGGGGAGCTGAAGCGCCACTTTCGCGACCGGGGGTGGGCCATCCGGGCGCCGCGACGCATGCAGGAGCTGTACCTCCGGCTGGGGAAGGTCGTGGGCTCGCTCGGCCAGGAGCTGGGCCGGTCCCCGACGATCGCCGAGCTGGCTGCCGAGGTCGAGGTCTCCGAGGAGGAGGTCCTCGAAGCGCTGGAAGCCGGGCAGGCCTACCGGTTCGCGTCACTCGACGCGCCGGCCGCAGGGGCCGACGGCGACGGCGAGACCCTGGTGGCACGCCTCGGCCACGACGATCCCGAGCTGGCCGGGGCCGAGCGCCGAGCGACACTCTCCCCGCTGCTCGCCCGGCTCCCGCCGCGCGAGCAGCTCATCCTGCACCTCCGGTTCTTCGAGGGCCTCACCCAGTCGGACATCGCCACCCGGCTCGGCATCTCCCAGATGCACGTGTCGCGACTCCTGGCTCGCAGCGTCGCCCAGCTGCGCGCCGCCGCCGAAGCCGCCTCCTGATCCGGTCGCCGTGCGGCTCGTCCTGATCGTCAACACGTCGGCGTCGTCGGTCACGGAGCGGGCTCGGGTGGTCATCCACAAGGCGCTCGCCGCCGACCACCATGTCACCATGGCCGAGACCAGCCGGCGCGGCCACGCCACCCGTCTGGCCCAGGGGGCGGCGGCCGACGGGGTCGACGTGGTAGTCGTCCTCGGCGGGGACGGGACGCTGAACGAGGCCGCCAACGGCCTGGCCGGCACGGCCACGGCGCTCGGCGTCCTCCCGGGCGGGTCGACCAACGTGTACGCCCGCACCATCGGGATGACCAACGACCCCATCGAGGCGACCGGCGAGCTGCTGGCCGCTCTCGGTCGGGAGTCGATCCGCCCGATCAGCCTCGGCCGGGTGAACGGTCGCTCGTTCCTGTTCCACGTCGGCATCGGCTTCGACGCGGCGGTGGTGGCCGCCGTCGAGCGGCACAGCACCATGAAGCGCTATGCCGGCCACGCCCTGTTCCTCTCCGCGGCCGTCAGCACCTGGATACGGAACCCGGACCGACGCCGGGTGACGTTCGTCGTCGAGCCGTCGGGCGGCCGGGCCGTCGATGGCTCGTTCGCCATCTGCATGAAGACCAACCCCTACACCTTCCTCGGCGAGCGCCCGCTGGATGTGGCTCCCGGCACCGACCTCGACTCGGCGCTGACCATGGTGACCTTCGGTCAGCTCGACCTCAGCCGGCTCCTGCGCCTCAGCGCCGCCGCGGTGCGGGGCCGGGGCCTGGCCGGCCGACCGGGGGTGAAGGTGGCCACGGCGCTCGAAGCCGTCGAGGTGCGCGCCACCAGCCCGATCCCGTACCAGGTGGACGGCGACTATCTAGGCACTGGCGATCGCTTCGTTCTCAGCAACGAGCGCGACGCGCTCCGCCTTGTCCTCCCCTGAGTCGTTCGTCAGGGACCGGACGGGTGCCGCACATGACCGATGTCACGTGGACGCACCTCCCTGACCAGCAACTTTGCTTCGAAATCTCCGAACAAACCCTTGCGAACGGGCGGCCGTGGATTTACGCTGCAGGAACCGTGCGGTGAATTGGTTGCCCGCACGTGAAGCATTTCACAATTTCGCCAGGAGGCGACGCGTGGCCCTCACCTGGAGCCGCAACATCGAATGGGACGTGGACGACTGGCGCGACAACGCCGCGTGTCGTGATACCGACCCGGACCTGTTCTTCCCCATCGGCACCACCGGGCCAGCGATCGAGCAGATCGATTCGGCCAAAGCGGTCTGCGACGAGTGCGACGCCCAGGCCGCCTGCCTGGAGTTCGCCCTGGTGACCAACCAGGAGTCCGGCATCTGGGGTGGGACCTCCGAGGAGGAGCGGCGCAAGCTGCGCAAGACGTGGCTGGCGCGCCAGCGTCGAGCCTCCTGACCGAGTCCCCTTCGGCCCCGGCCACCTGGTCGGCGCCCCGCCCTCATCCGCCTGACCCGTCGGCGCTCGTCTCTCGAAGTCTGATGTCGAGAACGCTCGCAATGTGAGGCTTTCTCGACGCCGGTCGGGCCGTGCGCACTCGGCGACCTGGGCCGAGGTGGGGGTGGTCCTCGCCGATCTCGGCTGGCGCCGACGACGTGGCCGGCCCTCTCGGCCCGGTTTCCGAGCGTCCAGAGGGCCGAAGGTGAAATGGTGCTCGGGACGGGGGATGAACGGATCCGTCGAGGTGCTCCGGTCAGTTGCGAGGCGAGGCCCCCCCCGGTAGCTTTGTCAGCGCCGGGCTGGGTCCTCGGGGGGACAGCCAGTCAAGGGGCGACCAGCGAATGGCCAGGGACCACTCGCGAGAAGGGGTGAGGAGATGACCCGATGGGGAGTGGTCGGGCCGGGCGCGATCGCTGCCGGCTTTGCCGACGCGATGCGGCTGGTCGACGACGGCACTATCGTAGGGGTGGCGTCTCGTTCTGCCGAGCGCGCCGACGTGTTTGGTGACCGGTTCGGGCCGCTTTGGCTTGACGGATGCGGTCCTCGATCCGGGCGTGTTGACGTTGGCGCAGCTCGAGCCTGGCGATCTGGCCGCCGATGATCCCGGGTGCGGTGTCGGTGGGAAGGGCGGTGTAGCGCATTCCCTTGATGGTGTCGAAGACCGAGAGCTGCGCTCCGGGATGGGGGCGTTCTTTGCGGACGGTCAACCGCGACCCGCTCGGCCATCTCGCCAAGTCGACCAGCCCGGTCACCTCGGCCACCTCCGCCCCGTCACGGATCTCGCCGTCGGTTCGATCGCAGGCGCCCAGCAGTCCGCGGGGACAGCGACGATGGCGTCACGGACTGCCTGGTCGACCGGGAAAACCATACTGAATCCCACGGCCCGATCTCGACACGCCTTGGCGAAGCCATGTGTGGCTCCGGCCGAGTCCGACCGGGCGACCAGGCTCGGACCGTCGGCCTGGCCCGGGCGGGCCTCGTCGGGCAGGTTCGCCAAGGCCAGGTCCAACACGGCGATGTGATCGGCGGTGGTGTTCGACCCGGCATTGCCGGCGCTCACGATCCCCGCCAATGCTTCCCCCGACGCGATGTCGGGACGGTCCAAGAAGCAGACCAGCGGGTGGAACCCGAACGTCTTCTTCCATGTCGGCGCCGCATCCTGCTTCTCCGAGTGGGCGATAACGATCGTGGCATCGAATCCAGATGCAGCTCGCCGGAGAGGTCCGGCGCCGCCCCTGCGGCCCACGCTGCCGCCCTCGCCGCCGCACGCCCGCCGCGCAGACGGCCGAGATGCTCATCGCCCACCCCGTCAAGACCCGCCACGCGGTCGCTGTCGACGCCACCAGCCCGAACAGGTCCGGCCGCTCACGCAACGACGCCAGATCAGAGATCGTTTTCGCCCCATCAGCAACCGCGACCGCAAGATCGGCCAGAACCTGGCCGGAGAGATGCACCGTCGGGAACGCCTTGTACGTGTCGAGCAGCGCGTCGTCCCATCACTCCACCAGGCCAGTGACCGTGGCCATCTCCCGGAGCAGTTGAGCCCCGGCATGCGAGACGACACCGTCCCCGTCCCCGTCCCCGTCCGCGGACACCTTCACCGGGCCGGTTGCGACGCTTCACTCACCGAGTGGCCTTCTCGTGCGGGACATCAGGACTTCGAACATCCCGATCTTCCCCTACGAGACAGGCGCTTTGGTGCATCCAAAACCTGGCCGACCCTCACACCCATGCAATACCCAGGCTAATGATTCGCGTCTATGTAAGTCAGGTAGGGATAAGCATGTCACGAACGATAAGTTCGCCATATGGTGGGACCTAGGTATCGGCGCGAGTCTCGTGCTCAGCGGCGGTTCGCCATTGTTGATGAGGAGAGGATCGTCTTGTCGAGGGCACCTGACCTGGACTCGGCGATAGCAAGAGCAGAAGTCGGAGTTCGAGAATACGCGGAATCTATTAACAGTAAAGCACTCGGTTTCAGCCAGGCCTATGGACCTATCGAGTTACACGAGGAACTGTCGGGCACCGAGGTGTTTTCATTGGTGAGGGAGAGTTCTTTGAGCCCAGTTGACTATATTTCGACCTTCTTCGACAATGGCTTTGAGATGGAACAGGACTGAAAACGTCACCAACCGGGAGCACCACCACCGCGACGTGGCTGTAGTTACGACCACGTCGGGAACCGCAATGCGGACAGCGCTCTCATCGGTGCCACCACCTGTCCCCAAGCCCCGCGCCCGGAACGGTGAGGTTCACCAACCAAGATGTCTCACTGATTAGCTTTCGAATGAGTCAGGGGAAGAAGTGAGGGAGGGATCACCGCCGAAGGGCTGGCCGAGCGCAACGCTTCACATTTTTAGCAAGACACGACCGGCCGAGGAGCTATCCGAAATGTTGAGAAAGACAGCGCTGGACCAGAAGCACCGACTTCGGCAACGTCCTCCAAGTTCCTGAATAGACGCCCCAACCATTGGTGACTTGAGAGGTATCCAGACGAGGCCGAGCCCCTTGAGGAGGTTATCATTTCATTCCTTGACCTTCTTGAGGACAATGCCGTCAACATAGAGCTGCTCGGTGGCGATCTCACGCTATCTCTAACAGTGTATCTATTAGGGGAGGGAGCGACCAGCTGTGTGGTTGACAGTAACTTGGCTAAGCGACTCTCCTTACGACAGATAACGATTGAATTTATGGCTCTAAACTACTAATCCACCTTACGTGGTTAGCGGTTGTTGGCCCCGTTGAAAATGGTTTGAGCTCGTTGGGCTCTCGGATTGGGACGATGTCGATGGGTCGGTCGGCCGAGGAGCGTAGCGAGGTCCCGGATGGGCTTCGGGCTCGGGGTGCAGGTAGTCGACGGTGTCGACGCCATGCGGATGATGCTGGTGATCCCCTGCGCCCCCCGGTGACGGTTGCCGCCCGACAGTTTTCGGTTGACGAGGGATGCCGTACTCCGGCCCCGCCAGTTCGTGGCGTCGATGCCCAGGGCAGGCTCTGCGGTGAAAAGCGTGGAGAGGGGGGCCTGGTGGCCCAAGGCGCTTGAGCAGTCGCCGGTTGGCGTCATGGCCACGCCCCCTTGCGTCCTGGGCGCTTCATGTGCTCGGCCAACCTCCTCGGCGGCCCGCCGACCCGAAGCGAGCTGCGCCTGGGACGGGCCATTCTGGTGCCCGCAATAGTGGAGATACCCACTATTCCGGGCACCAGAGCCGTCACCCAGGTGGATGACTGGCGGTCCTGCCACCAGGCGTCCAGGCGTCCAGGCGCCGGCCGGCCTCCTCTGGGCCGAGGGGGCCTTCGTGCGTTGCGACGGGCCGCGATTGACCCGCGCCCTTTGCCCGACTCCTCAGTTGCCCCCTTGCGAGCCCGGACGATCAGGGTGCGCGGCACCATGGTGAACGCTCGCGCCAGTGCGGGCTGCGCGGCCCGGCCCGCAGCGGCTCGGGCCAGAGCGGCCCCTGGCCGCGAGGGTGTCTTTGAGCTGGGCTTGAATGCCCAGCCCTCCTCCCAATTCTCGCAGCAAATCAGGGCCACGGGCGGCGCCGGGCGGTCAACGCGAAAGGCCCTGACCGGCATGGTTGCGCTGGTCAGGGCCGGCTTCGTCAGTGCCCCCGGGAGGATTCGAACCTCCGCCACCGGCTCCGGAGGCCGGTGCTCTATCCCCTGAGCTACGAGGGCCCTCGAGCCACAAGGGCAAGGCTGGTCAGCATAGGGCACTACATTGGCGTCCGTGTCCGAGGACGTGGCGTCACCGACGGTGCTCGTCGTCGACGACGACGCCGTCATCATCAACCTCCTGCAGGTGAACTTTGAGCTGGAGGGCTACACCGTCCTGACCGCCCACGACGGTGACGAGGCCATCGAGCGGGCCCGCCGGGCCCAGCCCGATGTGGTGGTGCTCGACGTGATGATGCCTGGGATGGACGGCATCGAGGTGGCTCGCCGGCTTCGGGCCGACTCCGACACGGCGCACCTGCCCATCCTCCTGCTGTCGGCCAAGGCGCAGGGATCGGACATGACAGCCGGCCTGGACACCGCCGACGACTACGTCACCAAGCCGTTCGAGCCCCTGGAGCTGCTGGACCGGGTGGCGGCGCTCGTGGCCAGCCGCGCCGACCGTCGGCCCTGAATGCTCTCGGAGCCCGAAGCCACCATCCCCGACGAGCAGGCGATCACCGGTCACGACCCGACCGTCCCCGTTCCGCTGGGGCTGCTTCCCGACACGGCCACGGTTGACAACGAAGGCCGGTTGGCCATCGGCGGTGTCGACGTCGGCGAGCTGTGCGAACGGTACGGGACCCCATTGTTCGTCTACGACGAGGTCCACATCCGCAACCGGTGCCAAGAGGCGGTCGCCGGTTTTGGTGACGGTGTGGCCTACGCGTCCAAGGCGTTCCTGTGCCGAGCCATGGCTCGACTGGTCCACGAGGAGGGCCTCCGCATCGACGTGGCCACCGGCGGTGAGATGCACGTGGCCCTGGCCGCCGGCGTTCCTGCCGCCCGCTTGGTGCTGCACGGAAGCAACAAGTCCGACGCCGAGCTGGCTCGAGCGCTGCAGGAGGGCGTCGGTCGCATCGTGGTGGACTCCTTCGACGAGCTGGACCGCCTCGACCGGATGACGGCGTCGTCAGGCCAGCGTCCCGACGTGCTCGTGCGAGTCACCCCCGGCGTCGAAGCCCACACCCACGAGTACGTGCAGACCGGCCAGGACGATTCCAAGTTCGGCTTCGGCCTGGCCTCGGGGGCCGCCGCCGCCGCCGTGTCCCGGCTCCGGGCCCGATCCCGGGGTCCCCGGCTCGTCGGCATCCACGCCCACATCGGGTCGCAGATATTCGCGCTGGGCTCATTCCACCGGGCCCTGCAACTGCTCGCCCATTTTTTCAACCCCTTGGACCTCGGGGAGCTCTGCGTCGGCGGCGGTCTCGGCGTGGCCTACGTGCAAGGGGAGTCGGCACCGTCGATACGCGCCTGGGCGGAGACCCTCATGCGAACGGCGGCCGACGCCGGGATCGACCCCCGGGTGCAGCTGTCGGCCGAGCCCGGGCGGGCCATCGTGGCCGGTGCTGCCATCACCTGCTACACCGTCGGCACCATCAAGGCCATCCCCGAGGTCCGTACCTACGTCAGCGTGGACGGCGGGATGAGTGACAACCCCCGACCGGTCCTCTACGGCAGCGGCTACGAGGCGTTCGCCCCGCTGCGGACCACGGCCGATCGCCCGTTGCGGGCCAGCGTCGTCGGCAAGCACTGCGAGTCCGGTGACGTCATCGTCCGCAGGGCGGCGTTGCCGGAGGGCCTGTCGGTCGGCGACGTCCTCGCCACCCCCGTGACCGGCGCGTACGGCCACAGCATGGCCTCGACGTACAACAAGGTGCCGCGCCCGCCGGTCGTGTTCGTCGCCGACGGGAGCCACCGCCTGGTGGTGCGTCGCGAGACTCTCGACGACCTCCTTGCCCTCGACCTCTGAGATGGGAGCGGGCGGGTGCGGGGCGCGGCCCGGCGGGGGGCGCTGAGCGGGCGGCCGGCCCCCAGCCGTGGCGGCACTACCCTGGGACGCATGGACAGCAGCACCCAGGTGCGGGTGGGGCTCCTCGGCTGCGGCAACGTCGGGGCAGCTCTGGCCGGGCTCCTCATCGACGACCGAGACCGGATCGCGGCCCGCAGCGGCCTCCGGCTCGACCTCACCGCGATTGCCGTGCGCAGCGCGGCGCGCGAACGCGACGTCGCCGTGCCCTCGGGCCTGCTCACCACCGACGCCCAGTCCGTGGCGACCAGGCCGGACATCGACGTGGTCGTGGAGGTGATCGGCGGCATCGAGCCGGCCAGGACCCTGATCCTGGCTGCCATCAAGTCCGGCAAGCCGGTCGTCACCGCGAACAAGGAGCTGTTGGCCAACTGCGGCTCGGAGCTCTTCGAGGCCGCCTCCACGGCCGGCGTCGACCTGCTCTTCGAGGCGGCCGTGGCCGGCGCCATCCCCCTCATCCGGCCGTTGCGCGAATCGCTGGCCGGCGAACGCGTCCGGCGGGTCACCGGCATCGTCAACGGGACGACGAACTTCATCCTCAGCCGGATGTCGGAGTCGTCTGCCCCCTATCACGACGCGCTGGCCGAGGCCCAAAGCCTGGGTTACGCAGAACGGGACCCGACCGCAGACGTCGAGGGCTTCGACGCCGCGGCCAAGGCAGCCATCCTGGCCAACGTGGCCTTCGGTGCCCGAGTGGTGGCCGGCGACGTCTACCGGGAAGGCATCAGCGCTATCACCGCCGACGACATCGCCATGGCCCGGCGGTTGGGCTACGCCGTCAAGCTGCTGGCCATCGTCGAGCAGGACCCCCCGACGCGCCAGGACGGCTCGGTCGCTCCCGACGACGGCACCGGCCCCGTCGCGGTGCGGGTGCACCCGGCCATGGTCCCCGAGGACCATCCCCTGGCGTCGGTGCGGGACTCGTTCAATGCCGTGTTCGTCGAGGGTGAGGCATCGGGGGCCATCATGTTGCTCGGCCGGGGGGCCGGGGGCCTTCCGACGGCCAGCGCCGTGCTCGGCGACCTGCTCGACGCAGCCCACAACCTGAAGGCGGGAGCACCCGGGCGGCCGGTCACGCTGCACCAGGTGCCCTTGCGGCCCATCGACGACATCAGCGCCGCCTACTACCTGAGCCTGGAGGTGGCTGACCGCCCTGGCGTGCTGCACGCGGTCGCCGGGGTGCTCGGGAGCCACCGGGTCTCGGTGCGGTCGATGGAGCAGGACGGGTCGCCGCCGGCGGCGACACCCGGTGTTCCCGGTGCCCGGCTCGTCTTCATCACCCACCCGGCCCTGGAACGGGACATGCAGGCCTGCCTCCACGATCTGCGCCGCCTCGATGTCGTCGAGCGCATCGGCAGCCTGATCCGGGTGATCGGCGTCTCGTGACCACCCGGCCCGGGGGCGGGATGGCGATCGGGGTGAAATCCGGTTGGCGTGGCCTGATCGAGGAGTACCGGGAGTTCCTCCCGGTCACGGCGACGACCCCGGTGGTCACGCTCCACGAGGGGGCCACCCCGCTGCTGGCCGCGCCCCGGCTCTCCGAGCGGGCCGGCGCGACCGTGTTCCTCAAGTTCGAAGGGGCGAACCCGACCGGCTCGTTCAAGGATCGGGGGATGACCATGGCCATCTCCAAGGCGGTGGAGGAGGGCGCCAAGGCCGTCATCTGCGGGTCGACCGGGAACACCTCGGCGTCGGCCGCCGCCTATGCGGCCCGGGCCGGCCTCACCTGTGCGGTGCTGATACCCGACGGCTACATCGCCCTCGGGAAGCTGGCCCAAGCGCTCGTGCACGGAGCTCGGGTCCTGCAGATCCGGGGGAACTTCGACGCCGCCCTCGACATCGTCAGGGAGCTCGGCGACCGCGCCCCG
Organism: Acidimicrobiales bacterium; assembly: GCA_965276635.1. Classification (GTDB taxonomy): domain Bacteria; phylum Actinomycetota; class Acidimicrobiia; order Acidimicrobiales; family Palsa-688; genus CBDIBC01. The sequence goes on from CBDIBC010000005.1 coordinate 2,120,926, forward strand.
GTGACGGTCGTGAACTCCATCAATCCCTACCGGATCGAGGGGCAGAAGACCGGGGCCTTCGAGATCGTCGACGTCCTCGGCGACGCCCCTGACGTCCACTGCATCCCGGTCGGCAACGCCGGGAACATCACCGCCTACTGGAAGGGCTATCGCGAGTACCAAGACGCCGGGCGGGCCACCCGCCTGCCTCGCATGCTCGGCTTCCAGGCCGCCGGTGCGGCACCGATCGTGGCCGGCCATCCCATCGAATCACCTGAGACGGTGGCCACCGCGATCCGCATCGGCAAGCCGGCCTCGTGGTACGGCGCCACCGCCGCGGCGAGCGAGTCGGGGGGCGCCATCTCTGCGGTCACCGACGAGGAGATCCTCGAGGCCTATCGGTACCTGGCGCGCGAGGAGTCCGTCTTCTGTGAGCCGGCCTCGGCCGCCTCGGTCGCCGGTCTGATCAAGGTTGGGGTGCCGGCGGGCTCGACGGTGGTGTGCGTGCTCACCGGCCACGGCCTGAAAGACCCCGACATCGCCATCAGCCAGATAGCGGTTCCCACCTCGGTGGATGCCGACCTGCGGGCCGTGCGCGCCGAGCTCGGGCTCTGACGGGCGAGCGCAGCGAGTCCGGCTGCCTTGTGGGTCGGGCGTCCCGCTCGGTAGCATTGGATCCTGTCGTTCGCCCTTCCCGGGGTGGACGCACGGGCGATGCGGGATCTCGGTTCGACGCTCCGCTCGGGGGCCGCACCTACTGCACTGCAGCTGTGACCCTTCTGGCGGGCGTCACTCCTGTTCCCGCACTGCACGTCGCCCGGCCGGCGCCCGTCGGTCGGTCCCCCTTTTCCCTTCGGTCGGCGACGACCACCCGCGAGCGGAAGAAACGAACGAGGTAGTCCATGAGCGAGCAGCAGCTCGAACGCTCGGTGCTGGAGTCGAAGGAGCGAGAGGAGCTCTTCGCCATCGCCGACGCGCTCGGCACCACGCCGACCAGCCGGGCCCGGAAGTCCGACCTGGTGAACCAGATCCTCCGGGCCACCGGCGTCGAGGCCGGGACCCCGGCCCCCGCCCCGGCCCTGGCCGAAGAGGCCCCGCGTCGCACCCGGGCCAGGAAGTCGACTGCGGCCACCGCAGATGCCGCCGCCACGGCCGGGACGTCGCCGGATGCTCCATCCGAAGGGGCGCCGACGGCGAACGGTGCCGCGAACGAGCACGAGGCCAAGCTTCCGGCCGCCCCGGCGGCTCGCACCCGTGCGGCTCGAGACCGGTCGACGACGGGGCGGGGCCGACGCGCCGCCAACGGAGCCACCCTGGAGAACGACGGGCGTGCCACCGCCCAGCTCTCCCTCGACGGCCCGGGCGACGGTGTCGAAGCTGACGCCGCCGGCGCCGGCGGCATCCGCCGGGCCCGACGAGCCCTCGACGCCGCCCAGGCTGCGAACGAGCCGACACTGCCCGAGGCTGCCGCCGACTCAGCGGCGGAGCCGCGCCATGCCGTGCCCGACGGCCGGGCAGGTGGGGACGATGCCACGGAGGGACGCGTTGCGGAAGGGAACGGCGGCCGGGTCGATGCGGCGAACCGGAGCGTCGGTGACGGGTCGAGCCCGGATGGCTCGGATCGGGGTGGTACGGACCGGGGTGGCTCCGATCGTGGTGCCGGTGATCGTGGAGGCGCAGATCGTGCCGGCGCCGATCGTGGCGGGGCCGATCGGGCGGCGGCCGATCGTGGGGGTCAGGGCCGGTTCGACAACGAGCCGGGCAACCGCCGCAACCGTCGGCGCCGGGGTCGAGAGCGCGGCACCGAGCGCCCCGAGCGGGACCTGCAGAGCCAGCCGGCGGAGGTCCCGTACTCGGGTGAGCCCATCCCCGTGCGGGGCTTGCTCGACCTGCGCGACGAAGGCTACGGGTTCCTTCGCACCGACGGGTTCCTGCCCAGCGCCGACGACGTCTACGTCTCCATCAGCCAGGTGCGGCGGTTCGCCCTGCGCAAGGGCGACCACCTCGATGGTGCCGCCCGCCCGGCCGGCAACAACGAGAAGTACCCCGCCCTCCTGCGCATCGACACCGTCAGCGGGCAGAGTCCGGACGAGGCGCGTGGCCGACCCCGGTTCGACGCGCTGACCCCACTGTTCCCGGACGAGAAGCTCCGTCTGGAGCTGCCCGGCGACCCCGCCAACACCACGGCCCGGATCGTGGACCTGGTCTCGCCCATCGGCAAGGGCCAGCGCGGCCTGATCGTCTCGCCGCCCAAGGCCGGCAAGACCACCATCCTCAAGCAGATCGCCCACTCGATCGAGGCCAACAACCCCGACGTGCACCTCATGGTGCTGCTGGTCGACGAGCGCCCCGAGGAGGTGACCGACATGCGTCGGTCCGTCAAGGGCGAGGTGATCGCGTCCACCTTCGACCGGCCGTCCGAGGAGCACACCCAGGTTGCCGAGCTGACCATCGAGCGGGCCAAGCGTCTGGTCGAGTCGGGCACAGACGTGGTGATCGTCCTCGACGGCATCACCCGGCTCGCTCGTGCCTACAACCTGGCTCAGCCCGCGACGGGCCGGGTCATGTCCGGCGGCATCGACACCGGTGCCCTCTACCCGCCCAAGAAGTTCTTCGGAGCAGCGCGGAATATCGAAGAGGGCGGATCGTTGACCATCCTGGCCACTGCATTGGTCGAGACCGGGAGCCGGATGGACGAGGTGATCTTCGAGGAGTTCAAGGGCACAGGGAACATGGAGCTGCGTCTCGACCGTCGGCTGGCCGAGCGTCGCGTGTACCCGGCGATCGACGTGAACGGGTCGTCGACCCGCCACGAGGAGCTGCTCTTCGACCCGATCCAGCTGCCACAGGTCTGGAAGCTTCGACGGGTGCTCAGCGCGCTCGCCGCCGAGGGCAGCAGTGCCGCCAGTCTCGAGCTGCTGCTCGACAAGCTGAAGTCCACCAGGAGCAACGACGAGTTCCTGGCCGAGGTGGCCAAGAACCCGGCACCGGGCATCTAGCCGGACCAGACAACGCCAGAGGACAAGGAGCACCGATGAAGACCGACATCCACCCCACATACGCAACAGCGACCGTCACCTGTTCGTGCGGCAACACGTTCACGACCCGCTCGACCAAGGACACCCTGCACACCGAGCTGTGCGACGCGTGCCACCCCTTCTACACCGGCAAGCAGAAGCTGGTGGACACAGGCGGCCGAGTCGAGCGCTTCGAGCGTCGTTACGGTCGCCGGGGCAAGAAGTCCTGATCAGCCACCGGTCGTGACCGACACGCAGGAGCCGGGCGACCGCCGCCCGGTCCTGCGGCAGGCCAAGCTCCGGGCGCTCGTCGCCGACCGGTGGGGCGCGCCCGACGGTGGCGTCGCCGGGCTCGTCCCCGGCGGCGCCACGTTGCACACGCCGGGCTCGTGCCGCGGCTGGGTCCTGGTAGACGATGGCTCAGTTGCGTCGTTCGGCGCGGCCCTGGCGTGGGCGCAGCACACAGGCGTGGGAGACCTCCACCTCCTCGTCGAGGATGCGCACCCGGCATCCGACGGCACCGCCCCGTCCGGGGTCATGGCCCGCCGGGCCAGGCAGCTGCGCCCGGCCCCATCGGTGTGGCTGATGTCCGGGCGCTCCCTGGCGCCAGTCGAACCCGTCCCGCCCGCGCCCGACCAGCCCCTCCCGGCGAACGCTGCCGACGTGGCGGCCACGCTGCGAGCCCACGGCGTCGACCCGGTCATCGAACACGGCGTCCTCATCGGTGAGGTCCTCGGCCTGGAGATAGCCCGCCTCACGTGTGGTGTCAACGGCTGGGGGCTGGAGGTGGGTGTCGGCCGCCACGATCGGGCGGCCCGGGCCGAGCTGCGGCCGGGTCAGAGCACCGACTCGGCGCTGGACGAAACGGTCTCGCTGGTCCGGGCCCGCCGGCGGGCCGGTGCCGGCCCCCACCCCGCCAATGTCCTGGCCCGCGAGCGGTGGCTGCGGGCCTCCGCCATCCGCCACCCCGAGCTGGTCGGACTGCCCGGCGCGGTGCTGCATGCCCTGCCGACCGCGCTGCCCCGGCTCGACATCCGCCGGCCCATGCCGGCCCCGGCTGGCGGGGTGGACGCCACCGGCCGAACGGTCCTGGTGGTGTGCTCGACCGGCGTCGACGTCGACCTGGTGCCGTCGGCGGCAGACTGCCGCCTGCTCCACGCCCCCAGCGCCCGAGCGGTCCTGGCTGTCCCGGTCGGCGACGACTATCCGGTGACCAGGCGGCTCGCCGCCTGGTTGGACCCCCCTGGCGAGGTGGTCACCGTGCCAGCCGACTGGGCTCGATATGCGACGAATTGACATGGGATGGGATAATATCTCGATGTGCCAATACGACGGGTAGGCTGGGAAGCGGTCGCGGCCCGGCAGCACGGCGCCATCACCTGGCGCCAGCTCCGCGACGACGGCCTCGGCGCTGAGGCCATCGCCGGGCTCTGCGCCCGAGGCGACCTCGTCCGGACGGGGCAGCATGGCGTGTACCGGCGGGGGCTGACGCCGGCGTCGTTGCTGAGCGACTGCTGGGTGGCCAGGCTCGGCGTGGGCGCCGACGCAGTCGCCGTCCGTACCACGGCCGGGCGCCTGTGGGAGCTGGACGGTGTCCCTCATGGCCCGGTCCAGCTCGCGGTCACCGCGACCCGTTCGGGTCGTCGCCCCGGGGTCGTCCGGGTCAGCCACCTCCCCGCCGCACATCGCACCGTTGTCCACGGCATCGCCGCGACCACCGCGGCGCGCACCATCGTGGACCTGGCCGCGGTGACCGACGCCGGGCAGGCGGAACGGGCGCTCGAGTCCGCGTTGCGCAAGCGCCTCACGACCATCGACGAGATCGTCGCCGTCATGAGAATCGGGCGGCCCCGGGGCGCCCCGGCCCTGCGAGCCCTCCTCGCCCTCCGCCCGGAGGCGGCCGCCCCCACCGAGAGCGACCTGGAGACCCGCTTCCTGCAGGTCGCCCGGGCGGCGGGCCTCGAGGAGCCAGTGCGGCAGTTTCGCCTCCTCGCATCCGGACGGCCGCTGCGGCTGGACTTCGCCTGGCCGGCGATCAAGCTGGCGGTGGAGACGGACGGCGCAACGATCCACGGCCCGGAGGCGTTCGGCCCCGACCTCCGTCGCCAGAACCGCGTCGTCCTCGACGGTTGGCTGATCGTGCGCTTCACCTGGGAGGATGTCGTCCGCTACCCGGACCAGACGGTATCGACGCTCCGCCGCGCCTGGCGACGGGCCAGCCTCCTGGCGCCCGTCTGAGCGGAGCGCCACCGGCCGTCACCCGTCGTCTGTCGCCCGTCACCCGTCACCCGTCACCCGTCACCCGTCGTCACCCTGGGCACGATGTGCACAGTGCCGGCGCCGAGGGGGCGAAAGGTGTGCGGTTGGTCCGGCTCCTGCACGACTATGTGCACGCAAGTCGGCCGCCGCCGAGGTTTGCTGTGCAGGTGGTCGTCAGGCGGCCTGGACGGGTTGCCCATGGCGCCGAGTGGCGGCAGGCAGCGAGCGGCGGCAGGCAGCGAGCGGCGGACAGCATGCGCCTGGGCACTCAGCGCGGCCGGCGGGCGACGAGCGCCCGGTCCCGGCCGGCCAGATCGGGGTGGACGGTGATCTCGACCAGCCCGGCCCCCGCGGCCAGGCGCCGGGCCTCACCGGCCTGGTGGGGGGCGAGCTCGACGACCACCGCGCCGGCGGGCGCCAGCCACGCGGGGGCCCCGGCGAGGACGGCGGCGATGTCCTCCAGCCCGGTCGGGCCGGCCTCCAGCGCGCCGCGTGGCTCCCAGTCCACGACGGCGGCGTCGAGCGTCGCCATCTCGGGGGCGGCGATGTATGGCGGGTTGGAGACGGCCAGGTGGATGTGGCCGCGGTGCTCCGGGGGGAGGGCGGACCACCAGGAGCCCTCGATCACACGCACCCGGGTGGCGGCCGAGCCGGCCAGGCCGGCGGTGTTGGCGCGGGCCACGGCGACGGCATCGGGCGAGGCATCGATGGCCCACACCTCCACGTCGGGGTGCTCGGCCGCCAGGGCCAGGGCGATGGCGCCCGACCCCGTTCCCAGGTCGGCGACGGTGAGTCGACCCCGGCGGCCGTCGAACCCGGTGCTCTGGATGGCTCGGAGACGGTCCAGCTCGCGCCCGGCCACGTCCACCACCTGCTCGGTCTCGGGACGTGGGATGAGCACCCGGGTATCAACGAGCAGATCCAGGCGGCGGAAGGCCCAGTGGCCGAGGACGTACTGGACCGGCTCGCCGGCCAGGCGCCGCCGCAACAGGGTCAGGAACGACCGATGGGCCCGGACGGGCACCGCCTCGTCGAGCACGGCCGGCCACACCCCGCCGGATGCCTCCTCGACCAGCCACCGGGCTTCCAGGTCGGATCCGAGCTCGGCCGCCGCCGCCCGGTGCACCGGGCGCCAGGTCCGGGGTCCGTCGGCCACGAGCGACCGCTCCTCAGACGGTGGCTCCCTCGCCGGCGAGCTGGCGGCCCCGCTCGTCGGCGAGGAGGGCTTCGACGATCTCGTCGAGGTCACCCATGAGCACTTTGTCCAGCTTGTAGAGGGTCAGGCCGATGCGGTGGTCGGTGACCCTGTTCTCCTTGTAGTTGTACGTCCGGATCTTCTCCGACCGTCCACCGCCCCCGACCTGGCCTCGGCGGATGTCGGACAGCTCGGCCGCCTGTCGGTCCTGCTCGGCCTTGAGCAACCTGGCTCGCAGCACCTGCATGGCCTTGGCCCGGTTCTGGATCTGGCTCTTCTCGTCCTGCATCGCCACCACCACACCGGTCGGCAGGTGGGTGATCCGCACCGCGGAGTCGGTGGTGTTGACCGATTGGCCGCCGGGCCCGGTCGATCGGTAGACGTCGACCTTGAGGTCCTTGTCCTCGATGTGGACGTCGACCTCCTCGGCCTCGGGCAGGACGGTGACGGTGGCGGAGGAGGTGTGCACCCGCCCCTGCGACTCGGTGACCGGTACCCGCTGGACCCGGTGCGGGCCGCCCTCGTGCTTGAAGCGGGTCCAGGCGGTGTCGCCCTTCACCAGGAAGGTGACCTGGTTGAAGCCGCCCATGTCCGACGGGTCGGCGGAGATGGTCTCGGTCTTCAGGCCGCGGCGCTCGGTGTAGCGGACGTACATGTCGTGCAGGTCCTTGGCGAACAGGTTCGCCTCCTCGCCGCCCTCGGCCCCGCGGATCTCCAGGATGACGTTCTTGCCCTCGTTGGGGTCGCGGGGCAGCAGGAGGACCTTCAGCTCCTCCTCCAAGGCCTCCATCCGGGCCACGGCCCGGTCGACCTCGTCCCGCATCATCTCTCGGTCGTCGCCCTCGGCGTCGGGGAGCATCTCGCGTGCCGCCCCCAGGTCCGCCGCGGTCGTGCGGTAGGAGCGGTAGGCCAGGACGATCGGCTCCAACTCCTTGTGCCGGCGGGAGGCATCGCGCAGCCGGCGCTGGTCGCCGACGACGTCGGCGTCGGAGAGCTGGACCAGGACCTGCTCGTATTCCCTCTCCAGGTCAGCCAGGCGTTCCAGCACGGCTGGTCAGCTTAGGGCCCGCTGCGAAACTGCTTGCGCGGCCGCGCCGGACCTTGCCCGTTTTGGCCGCGCTCTTCGGCCTCCGGCCGCCCAAGTAGTTTCTACGCGGTCCGTCCGGGGGGTCGGGCCGTGCCTCTCGGTACGGCCGCTACGGTGGGCGACATGGCCGTCGTGCCCGTGTCGGGCGACCCGCTCCCCGAGGCGGCTATTGCCGCCGCCGGTCGCGCCATCGGCCAGGGCGACATCGTCGGCCTGCCGACCGACACCGTCTACGGCCTGGCCGCCGATCCGTTCCGCACGGGGGCGGCCGACCGGCTCTTCCGGATCAAGGGTCGCCCCCGCTCGGTGGAGCTGCCGGTGCTGGTGGCCGACGAGGGCCAGGCGCTCGGGCTGGTCACGTCGGTGCCCGCGGTGGGCCGCCGCCTCATGGCCGCCTTCTGGCCCGGTGCCCTCACCCTCGTGCTGCCGCGTCGCCCCGAGCTGGAGGCGGACCTCGGCGACGACGACGCCACCATCGGCGTGCGCTGCCCGGACCACCCTGTGCCGCAGGCGTTGTGTGCGCGGGTCGGACCCCTGGCGACCACCAGCGCCAACCGGCACGGGATGGAGCCGGCCACCACGGCTGCGGCGGTGGCCGCGCTCGACGGCGTGGCCGTGGTGCTCGACGCCGGTCCCTGCGCCGGCGCCCCGTCCACCGTCGTCGACTGCACCGGTGTGGAGCCGAAGCTGCTGCGGGAGGGTCGGATCCCGTGGGCCGACGTGCAGGCCGTGGCCGCGGCGATCGGCCGTCGCGCCGGCGGGGGAGCGCAGCCATAGACTGCATCAGTGCCTCCGTCCGCGAACCCCCTGACGAACGATCCCGAGATCGCCAGCATCCTGGTCCGTGAGCTGGAGCGCCAGAACACAGGCCTGCAGCTGATCGCCTCGGAGAACTTCACCTCGCCGGCTGTGCTGGCCGCCACCGGTTCGGTCCTGACGAACAAGTACGCCGAGGGTTACCCCGGCAAGCGCTACTACGGCGGCAACCAGATCATCGACGAGGCCGAGGACCTGGCCCGCCTCCGGGTGTGCGAGCTCTTCGGTGCCGAGCACGCCAATGTGCAGCCCCACTCGGGCGCCAACGCCAACCTGGGTGTCTACCTGGCCCTCCTCGAACCGGGAGACACCGTTCTCGGCCTGCGGTTGGACCAAGGCGGCCACCTCACCCACGGGTCGCCGGTGAACATCAGCGGACGCTTCTACAACTTCGTCTCCTATGGCGTCACCGAGAGCGATGAGCGCATCGACCTCGACGCCTTGGCCGCCGCCGCCGAGCAGCACCAGCCGAAGCTGATCGTGGCCGGGGCCACCGCCTACCCCCGGATCATCGACCCGGCGCCCATCCGGCGGATCGCCGACTCGGTGGGCGCCCGGTTCCTCTTCGACGCCGCCCATATCGCCGGCCTCATCGCCGGCGGTGTCCACCCGAACCCGGTGGGCGTGGCCGACGTCGTCACCTTCACGACCCACAAGACGCTGCGCGGCCCGCGCGGCGGGTGCATCCTGTCGACCGCCGAGCTGGCTTCGGCCATCGACAAGGCCATCTTCCCGGGCCTGCAGGGCGGTCCCCTCGAACACGTGATCGCGGCCAAGGCGGTGGCCTTCCGGGAAGCGGCCCAGCCCGAGTTTGCCACCTATGCCGCGCAGATCGTCCGGAACGCGCAGGCGCTGGCGGAGGGGTTGGCCGGCGAGGGCTTCCGGATCGTCTCCGGTGGGACCGACAACCACCTGATGCTCGTCGACCTGCGCCCCTTCGACGCCGAGCTGACCGGCAAGCGGGCGCAGGAGTCGCTCGATCGGGCCGGGATCACCCTGAACAAGAACCAGATCCCCGGTGACCAGCGCTCGCCGTTCGTGACCAGCGGTCTGCGGATCGGCACCCCGGCCGTGACCACGGCGGGGATGGCCGAGCCGGAGATGGCGGAGGTCGCCGCGCTCATCGGCCGGGTGCTGCGCCGCCCCGACGACGACGAGACCATCGGTGCCGTCCGCGACGAGGTGGCCGCCCTCTGCTCGAAGTTCACGCCGTACCCGGCCCGCTAGGTCCACGGGGAGCCCGCCCATCAACGAGTACCGCGACTATGTGATCGTCCTGGCTGTCGCCGCCGTGGTGACGTGGGCCTCGACATTCGCGGTGCGGCGTCTGGCCGTGCGCTTCGCCATCATCGTGATCCCCGACGACCGTCGGGTGCACGAGCGGCCGACCCCGACGGTGGGCGGTGCTGCCATGTTCGTCGGCCTGCTGGCCGCCATGGCGGTGGCATCCCAGCTGCCTGGCCTCCGGGCGGTGTTCAACGGGAACTCCGAGCCGCTCGGGCTGGTGCTCGGCGCCGCCGTGATCTTCGCCGTGGGCACCGCAGACGACCTGCGCGACATGTCGCCGCCGGCCAAGGTGTCCGGTCAGGTGCTGGCCGGAGCCGTCCTGTACTTCTCCGGCATCACCATGCTCTTCTTCACCCTGCCGGTGGTGAGCACGACCGTCGTGCTGTCCGCGGACCTGGCGCCGGTCATGACCGTGCTGTGGGTGGTGGGGATGGCCAACGCGGTGAACCTCATCGACGGGTTGGACGGGCTGGCCGCCGGCATCGTCGGTATCGCCGCCCTGGCCTTCTTCCTCTACAGCCACCGGCTGGTCCAGGTGGGCACGGTGAGCGCCGGGAACTCCGGGCCGCTGGTGGCGGTGGTCGTCCTCGGCCTGTGCGTCGGCTTCCTGCCGCACAACTTCCATCCGGCCAAGATCTTCATGGGGGACGCCGGCGCCATGCTGCTCGGCCTGCTTATCGCCGGCTCGACCATGTCGGTGGTGGGCCAGACCGGCACCGGCTTCAGCGGTCGCACCTACTTCTTCTTCGCTCCCATCCTGATCCCGTTCTTCATCCTGGGCATCCCGATGCTCGACACTGCCTTCGCCATCATCCGCCGGGCCAGCCGCCGCAGCGGCTTGGCCACCGCCGACAAGAGCCATCTCCACCACCGCCTGATGCGCCTCGGCCACGGCCAGACGCGGTCGGTCCTGCTGCTGTGGACGTGGACGGCGCTGCTGTCGGCCCTGGTTCTGTACCCGGCGCTGTCGAACCACACCATCTCGTTCGTCCCCTTCGCCGCCGTCGCCCTCGGGATCGCGCTCTACACCATCTTCGCCCCGCGCGGTCGGTCGACGGCCGCGGCCGGCGGACAGGCGAACGGCGCCACGGTGCCGCGTCGCCGTCGGACGCGCTCGGGCTAGGACACCGACGATGTCGGCAAAGTTGCGGTTCGGCAGACGCATTCTTTAGATTCTCAGCTGTGCTGACGAGCAGGGCGCGCCAGGTCACGATCCGGCGCGATGGTCTCGCAGCCGGTTGCGGCGCGACGATGGAGCCATGGATGCTCGAGTCCCGGCGCGGTGGCTGCGGTCCGTGCAGAGATGAGCGACGAGGACTCGGGTCCGGGCATCATGGCGTACGCCGGCCTGGGGATGCTGAACGCGGTCTGCCTGCTGGTCGGGCTCGGCGTGGGCTGGGTGGTGGACGACGCGCTGGGCACGTTGCCGATCTTCATGTTGCTCGGCCTGGTCCTCGGCATCGCCCTCGGGGTGGTCGGCACTCGGGCCGAGATGAAGCGACGGTTCTAGCCCCGGCCGACCGGTCTGCTGCCACGCCGCCTCTTTGCCATGGTCTGGCCGGGGCCCGGCGATGATCCCCAGCTTCCCCATCACCCAGGTGGACCGCATCGTGCGTCGCACCCTGGTGTCGTCGGGCGCCGTCGGTCTGGTCGCCATCGTGACGGCCGTCGTCCTCGGATACCCGCTCGTCGCCCCGGGTGTGATCCTCGGCCTGGTGATGGCCGTGTTCAACCATCGGATCTTCCAGTCCTCGGCCATGCGGTTCATCGACACCGAGGGCGCCATCCAGCGCAAGCCGTTCGCCGGCAGCGTCTTCCTGCGGCTCGGTGCGTGCACCGCGGTCGCCATCGCCCTGCTCGTCTGGCTACGCCCGGCGGGTTGGGGCGTCATCGGTGGGCTGGCCATCTTCCAGGCCCTGATGCTGCTGAACTCGATCGTGGCCCTGATCGGCTACCAGCGAAGCGAAGGGAGCGCCGGTGGCGCCTGATCTCCTGGCCGCCGTGCCCACCCGCCTGCTGGCGGTACCCCCCATCCCCGTCGGCGATCACGTCACACGCAGTGGGCTGAACCTCGACACCATCTGGACCACGGTGATCGCGTCGGTCGTGATCCTGGCGCTGGGCTTCTACGTGCGGAACCGAGCCACGGCGGAGACACCGAGCAAGCTGCAACTGGCGTGGGAGTTCGTGGTCGGGTCCGTCGGTGACCAGGTCGAGCAGAGCCTGGGTCCGAAGTACCGACGCGCCGCGCCGTTGGCGGTGGCCATCTTCGTGCTGGTCCTGGTCGCCGACTGGGTCGAGATCCTGCCCGGCCTGTTCCACAACACCGACTACCTTCCGTCCCCGACCGCCGACGTGAACCTGTGCTACGCCCTCGGCGTCCTGGTGTTCGTGGTGACGAACTTCGAAGGGATACGGGCCAAAGGAGTGGGGCGGCACCTCAAGGACTTCTTCAGCCCCCTCCACTTCCTCGAACAGGTCACCCGACCGTTGACGCTGGCCCTCCGGCTGTTCGGGAACCTGTTCGCCGGCGGGATCATGATCGCCCTGCTGCTGGCGTTCCCCATCTACTTCTTCCCTGCCAGCATCGTCTTGACGGTGGTGTGGAAGCTGTTCGACATGTTCATCGGTGCGATACAGGCATTCATCTTCGCTCTGCTGACCATCCTCTACTACCAGTTCGCCACGGAGACCGAAGGCCACTAGGGTCCCGGCGCCCCATCGACCGACATCACCCAGACAGGAGAGTTGACGCAATGGCAGGTGCAACCACGCAAAAGGCCATCGAGCTGGCCGGAGCCTTCGCCGGTGGCGGTCTCGCCCTCGGCGGCGGCGCCATCGGCGCAGCCGTCGGCGACGGCCTGGCCGGCAGCCAGACGATCGCCGGCATCGCCCGTCAGCCCGAGGTCCAGGGTCGTCTGTACACGACCATGTTCCTGATCATCGGCCTGGTCGAGGGCATGTACTTCATCAATCTGGCGTTCGCGGCCCTCTTCGTGTTCGTCCTCGCCAAGGGCTAGGTGGAGGGTCCCGGTGCTGGCTGCCAGCAGCAACTTCCTTGTCCCCAACGCCACGTTCGTGGTGGAGTTGGTGGCGTTCCTCGTGGTGCTCGGGGTCTTGGCCCGCTACGTCCTCCCCGTCGTCAACACGTCGATGGAGGCGCGCCAGAAGACCATCCGCCAGTCGCTCGAGGACGCGGAGACGGCGAAGCGGCGGGCCGAGGAGGCCGAGGCCGACTATCGCCGGACCATGGAGCAGGCCCGCCAGGAGGCGAGGGGCATGGTCGACGAGGCCAACAAGCTCGGCGAGCAGCTGCGCGCCGACCTGCGTCAGCGGGGTGAGCAGGAGTACGAGCGCATTATCTCGCGTGCCCAGTCCGATATCGACGCGTCTGCCCGCCGGGCGGCGGAGGAGCTGCGCCAGCAGGTGTCGGGGATGGTCATCACCGTGGTGGAGCGGGTGATCGGCGAGGGGTTCGGCGCCGACGAGCATCGAGCGCTCATCGACCGCACCATCGAGCAGGTGGAGCGCGAGGCCGCGGCGGCACCCGAGGTGAACGCGTAGGTGCGCGAGAGCATCCGGGGCTATACTGAGGCGGTCATCGAGGAGGTCGCCAGCGACCTGCCCCAGCTCGCCGACGAGCTGAGTGGCTTCTCGGGCCTGCTGGCCAGCAGCGGCGATCTCCGATCCGTCCTGTCCGATCCCGGGCTGCCGATCCATGCGCGTCGCGGTGTCGTCACCGACCTCCTCTCGGATCGGTTCAGTGCCGGCGCAGTCCGCCTGCTGACCCAGATCATCGAGGTCGACCGGGCCACCAACTTCGACGAGGACGTGACCTGGGTGGCCGGGAGGGTCGTGGCCGCCAGAGATGGTCTGGTGCCGATCGGCGACGGACCGCTCGGACGGACCACCGCCGCGGAGCGGATCGACGGCTACGCCACCGCAGTCCTCGAATCGGTGCGTGCCGACGACGCCTTCGGTGACGTCGAGGACGAGCTGTTCCGCTTCGCTCGCATCATCGATGGCTCCGATGAGCTGCGCGCCGCCCTCACCGACCGGGAGCTGCCGGTGGAGGTCCGCCACGGCCTGGTCCGCGATCTGGTCGCATCCAAGGTGTCGATCGCCACCGAACGCCTGGTCGGATACGCCGCCCGGGTGGGTCGGCCCCGCGACTACCTCGAACTGCTTGCTGCGGTCACTGAGCGGGTGGCTGAGGAGTCGCATCGCCAGGTGGCCGAGGTCCGGGCCGCAGTTGCCCTGACCGACGCTCAGGAGCGACGGTTGGCGGCTGCGCTCAGTCGCATCATCGGCCACCAGATCGATGTTCGGGTCATCGTCGACGCCGGAGTCCTGGGTGGTTTCGTCGCCAGCATCGGCGACGCGGTCGTGGACGGCAGCACCCGCCACCGTCTCGAACAGCTGAAAGATCGCCTCGTGCTGCCCGAGGCCACCGTGACCACAGGTCCATGAGAACCTCGACATTGAAGGCCACTCGACATTGAAAACCACTCGACATTGAGAACCAGGAGCCTGGATGGCTGAGCTGACAATCAACGCCAACGACATAGCCGAGGCTCTGCGCCGCAACGTGGAGGACTTCCGTCCGGATGTCTCGCGCGAGCAGGTCGGCCGTATCCGCGATGTCGGTGACGGCATCGCCCGGGTGACCGGCCTGGCCGATGCCGCCGTGAACGAGCTGTTGGAGTTCGAGAACGGGGTGGTCGGCCTGGCCCTGAACCTGGACGAGGACTCCATCGGCGCCGTGGTCCTCGGCGACGTCGCCCATCTCGACGAGGGTCAGATCGTTCGGGCCACCGGCCGCATCCTGTCGGTGCCCGTCGGCGACGCGCTCCTCGGTCGGGTCGTGAACCCGCTCGGTGAGCCGGTCGACGGGAAGGGAGCCCTGAGCGGCACCACCCCCCGCCGGCTCGAGGTGCAGGCACCAGGCATCACCGCCCGCCAGCCCGTCAGCGAGCCGCTGCAGACGGGCATCAAGGCCATCGACACCATGACCCCCGTCGGTCGCGGCCAGCGTGAGCTGATCATCGGCGACCGCAAGACCGGCAAGACGACCGTCGCCATCGACACCATCCTGAACCAGGCCGGCCAGGGCGTGAAGTGCATCTACGTGGCCATCGGCCAGAAGGGCTCGACGGTGGCCCAGACCGTTGACACCCTCCGGGAGCACGGCGCCCTCGAGTACACGGTGGTCGTGAACGCTCCCGCCTCGGAGCCGGCGCCGTTCAAGTACCTGGCGCCGTACGCCGGCTGCGCCATGGGACAGCACTGGATGGAGAACGGTGAGCACGCCTTGATCGTCTACGACGACCTGTCCAAGCAGGCCGAGGCCTACCGCCAGCTGTCGCTGCTCCTGCGCCGGCCGCCGGGCCGCGAGGCGTACCCGGGGGACGTCTTCTACCTGCACAGCCGGTTGCTGGAGCGGGCGGCCAAGCTGTCCGACGATCGCGGCGGCGGCTCGTTGACCGCGCTGCCGATCATCGAGACCAAGGCCGGTGACATCTCCGCCTACATCCCGACCAACGTCATCTCCATCACCGACGGCCAGGTGTTCCTGGAGACGGACCTGTTCTATGCCGGTGTCCGCCCGGCCATCAACGTCGGGAACTCCGTGTCCCGGGTCGGTGGGTCGGCCCAGACGAAGGCCATGAAGGCCGTGGTCGGCACCCTGAAGACGGACCTGGCCCAGTTTCGCGACCTGGAGTCGTTCGCCACCTTCGGCTCCGAGCTCGACAAGGTCTCCCAGGCCCAACTCGACCGCGGCTACCGCCTCACCGAGCTGCTCAAGCAGCCGCAGAACCAGCCGGTGCCGGTCGAGGAGCAGGTGGTCGCCATCTTCGCCGGGACCAAGGGCTTCCTCGACGACGTGCAGGTGTCCGACGTCAGCCGCTTCGAGAGCGAGCTCGTCCAGTACGTGAAGAGCAACAACGCCGACATCCTCACCCACATCCGTGACCAGAAGTCCCTGCCGGACGGCGACGCGTTGGAGAACGCCGTCACCAGCTTCAAGAGTCGTTTCGCCGGCGGGTCGTCCCGAGCCCAGGCCGACAGCGCCTCGCCGGCGACCACCTCGTCCCCGGCCGGCACCGACACCTCGAGCACCGACAAGTAGGGACGGGCACATGGCCGGCGGTCAGGAACGTGAGCTGCGGAGACGCATCCGCAGCATCCAGTCCACCAAGAAGATCACGCGCGCCATGGAGTTGATCGCTGCGTCGCGGATCGTGCGCGCCCAGCAGGCCATCGCCGCCGCCCGGCCGTACGTGGAGAAGATGGCGGAGGTGGTCGGCCATCTCGCCGACACCCCCGACGGCCGGGCCCACCCGCTCTTCCGGGAGCCCGAGCAGGTTCGCAAGGTGGCCATCATCGCCATCGCCGGCGACCGGGGCCTCTCAGGGGCCTATAACTCATCGGTCATCCGGGCCGCCGAGCGGGTGGCGCGGGAGCGGGGTGCAGCCGGAGCCGATGCCACCGTCGTCGCCGTCGGCCGCAAGGTGATCAACCATTTCCGCTTCCGCAACCGGGATCTGGCGGCCACCTTCACCGGGTTCTCCGAGCGGCCGACCTCGGCCAACGCCAGGGAGATCGTGGACGCGGTCATGGGGCCGTTCACCGATGGCGAGCTCGACGAGATCGTCCTCGTCTACACCCACTTCGTCTCCGCCGGCAGCCAGCACGTCCGGGTTCGCAAGCTCGTACCCCTCGACCCCGATGCGGCCCAGCCCGACACCAGTCCAGCGAGGCCGGACAGGCCGGCGCAGACGGCGGACGGCGCCGACCAGTCGCACGCCGACTACGAGTTCGAGCCCGACCCCGGTGAGATCCTCGACCGGCTGCTCCCGAGCTGGCTGCAGGCCGAGATCCTGGCCGCCCTGCTGTCGGCGTCGGCGTCCGAGTACGCCGCTCGACAGCGGGCCATGAAGGCGGCGACCGACAACGCCGACGACCTGATCAAGACGCTGAGCCGCATCATGAACCGTGCCCGCCAGGACGCCATCACCACCGAGATCATGGAGATCGTCGGTGGAGCGGAGGCCCTCCGGGGTGGCGGCGTCGACCACGGCGCCTACCTCGAGACCTACGTGCAGGCCGCGTCCTTTCCCAGCTGAGGCAGTTCTCTCGCAATCGCCTAGCCCCCGTTCGCATCCTAGGAGTCACCCATGAGCACAACCGCTGAGGCCACCAACACCGAAGCCGGCCAGACCGCCGACGGGCGGGTCGTCGCCATCGCCGGGCCGGTGGTGGACGTCGAGTTCCCGCCCCACGCCCTGCCCGAGATCAACTTCGCCGTGGAGATGGACGTCGAGCTGGAGGACGAGAAGTCCACCATCATCGCCGAGGTCGCACAGCAGATCGGTGACGGACGGGTGCGCTGCATCTGCCTGCAGCAGACCGACGGCCTGCGCCGCGGCACCCCAGTGCGCAACACCGGGCACGGCATCACCGTGCCGGTCGGCAACGGGGTGCTCGGCCATGTCTTCAACGTCTCCGGCCGCCCCCTCGACACCGACACGGTCGAGGGCGTCGAAGACCACTGGGAGATCCACCGGCCAGCCCCGCCGTTCGACGAGCTCGAGCCCCAGTCCCAGATGTTCGAGACCGGCATCAAGGTCATCGACCTCCTCGAGCCCTACGTGCAGGGCGGCAAGATCGGCCTGTTCGGCGGCGCCGGGGTGGGCAAGACCGTGATCATCCTGGAGATGATCAACCGGGTCGCCCAGCAGCACGGCGGTGTGTCGGTGTTCGCCGGCGTCGGCGAGCGCACCCGTGAGGGCACCGACCTGTGGCTGGAGATGCAGGAGTCGGGCGTCATCGAGAAGGCCGCCCTGGTCTACGGGCAGATGGACGAGCCCCCGGGCGTACGGCTGCGAGTCGCCCTGTCGGCGCTGACGATGGCCGAGTACTTTCGCGACGTCAAGGACCAGGACGTCCTGCTGTTCGTGGACAACATCTTCCGGTTCGTCCAGGCCGGCTCCGAGGTGTCGACCCTGCTCGGCCGCATGCCGTCCGCAGTGGGCTACCAGCCCACCCTGGCCGACGAGATGGGCGAGCTGCAGGAGCGGATCACCTCCACCAAGGGTCGTTCCATCACCTCCATCCAGGCCGTGTACGTGCCCGCCGACGACTACACCGACCCGGCGCCGTTCACCACATTCACCCACCTCGACGCCACTACCGAGCTGTCCCGCCAGATCGCCGCCCTCGGCATCTACCCCGCGGTGGACCCGCTCGCCTCCACCTCGAGCATCCTGGCCCCCGAGGTCGTCGGCGACCGGCACTACGACGTGGCCCGTCGGGTGCAGGAGGTCCTGCAGCGGAACAGAGAGCTGCAGGACATCATCGCCATCCTCGGCCTCGACGAGCTGTCGGAGGAGGACCGCATCGCCGTTTCCCGGGCCCGCAAGATCCAGCGGTTCCTCTCCCAGCCGTTCTTCGTCGGCGAGGTCTTCACCGGGCTCAAGGGCATCTACGTCCCGGTCGCCGAGACGGTCGAGTCGTTCGAGCAGCTGGTGAACGGCGACCTCGACGACCTGCCCGAGCAGGCATTCCTCAACGTCGGGAACGCAGACGGGGCCCGTGAGAAGGCCAAGCAGCTGCAGGACAGCTGAGCGGACCGATGGCTACCACCGCAGTCGAGATCGTCAGCCCCGACCGCACCCTGTACTCGGGTGACGCGGAGATGCTCGTGGGCCGCACCGTCGAAGGCGAGATCGCCTTCCTGGCCGACCACACGCCGCTCATCGGGGCCCTGGATCCCTGTGTCGTCCGCGTCGTGCAGGAGAGCGGGGACGAGGTGCGCCTGGCCGTCGGCGGCGGCTTCGTCGAGGTACGCGACAACCGGGTCATCCTGCTGGCCGACCTGGCCGTGGCCGACGGCGACGTCGACGTGGAGGCGGCCAGAGCCGACCAGCATGATGCCGAGGAGCGCCTGGGCGCCAACGCCGAGGACGCTGCCGCCGAGACCGACCTGAAGTGGGCGGAGGCCCGACTCGAGCTGGCCGGCCAGGCTCCCAGCCGCCAGGACTCCTGACGCGTGCGAGTGCGGCAGGCCGGTCGGCCCGGCGCCAGCCGGTCGGCCGGTGATGGGCGCGGGGCGCAGCCCGGCAGGGGGCGCTGAGCCGACCACCGGCCGGTCGGGTCGGCGTGGCCGCTGATGCCTCGGCACCGGCTGGGGGTCGCCCTGCTGCTCGACGGGCCCGTGGCCCACGAGGTCGACGGCATCCGTCGGGCGCTCGGCGACCGATCCCTCGGCCACATCCCGCCCCACGTCACGCTGGTCCCACCCGTGAACGTGCGCGCCGACCAGCTCGGCGCCGCCCTCGATCGGGTGCGGGCTGCGGCCGCAGCCGGCGGTCCGCTGGATCTCACCCTCGGTCCGCCGGCGACGTTCCTCCCCGCCAACCCCGTGGTCTACCTCGACGTCGGCGGGCAGGTGGACCGGCTCCGGGCGCTGCGCGATGCCGTGTTCGCACCGCCGCTGGACCGGGACCTGGCCTGGCCATGGATCCCCCACGTCACGTTGGCCGACGACGCCGACCCGCTGCGCATCGACGCCGCCCTGCTCGCGCTGGCCGGCTACGTCCGCCCCGTCGACATCGACCGCATCGTTCTCCTCGAACAGGTTAGCGACGTCAACGGTCGCCGTTGGCAGCCCCTGGCCGACGCCGCGCTCGGCCCACCGGCCGCGGTCGGGCGGGGTGGCGGCCTGGCCGTGACGTTGATCGGCGGGCGGGTGATCGACCCACAGGCGGCCGCCCTGGTGGAGGCGGCTCGTGCGGCTGGCGCGGGCGGGGCTGGCGCGGGCGGGGCTGGCGCGGGCGGGGCTGGCGCGGGTGCCGGTCGCCCGGAGCTCGTCGTCACCGCCCGGCGCGAGGGGGCGACAGTGGGGGTCGCCGCCGCCTGGCGGGCCGACGACGGCGGCCACATCGGGGTGGTGGTGGCCGCCTCCACCCGGGGCCAGGGGATCGGAACGCACCTGCTGGCGGCCGCCGAGGCCGCCGTCCGTACTGCCGGCTGGGACTGCCCGGTGCTCCAGGCCCGGGGGCCCGCCGGCTTCTACCTGGCCCGCAGCCGCTGGTCGCGCCCCGAGGGCCCCGAGTCCCTGGGCGCGGGCCGGGATCCGGTGAGCGGCTCCGGGTGACCGGCGCCCCGCCCGCGCCCCGGCTCGCGCCTTGCGCTCCGGCTCGCGCCTTGCGCTCCGGCTCGCGCCCCGCGCTCCGGCTCGCGCCCCGCGCTCCGGCCCGCTCTGTCCGCTCCGCCCGCCCGCCCCCTTGTCCGGCGTATTGTGTTCGATTTGGTATCTCCTGGTGACACAGATCGAACACAATTGCTGAGCCACCCGCCGCCGCGCCCTGCCCCTGGCTGCACTCGATCGCGTCGTTCCCTATCGGCCGGCGCCGCTCGCCACTCGGCCCAGGGAGGGTGGCGTTACTCGAAGGCGACGGAGGAGTACTGAGCCAGCTTCTTCAGCTGGTGGCGGGCCTCGATGCGACGCACGGTGCCCGACTTGGAGCGCATGACCAGCGACTCGGTCGACGCGCCGCGACGGTCGTAGTGCACGCCGCGCACCAGCTCGCCATCGGTGATGCCGGTGGCGGCGAAGAAGCAGTTGTCCCCCTGGATCAGGTCATCGAGGGTGAGCACGGCGGCGAGGTCGTAGCCCTGGGCGATCGCCTCGGCCCGCTCGGTGTCGTTGCGAGCATAGAGGCGCCCCTGGATCTCGCCGCCCATGCATTTCAGCGCAGCGGCGGCGATCACCCCTTCGGGGGTGCCACCGATGCCGAGGAGTATGTCGCCCCCTGACTCCGGCCAGGCCGTGGAGATGGCGCCGGCCACGTCGCCGTCGGGGATGAGGCGGATCCGGGCGCCGGTGGCTCGCACCTCGGCGATCAGGTCGGCGTGGCGGGGCCGATCCAGGATGACGACGGTGATGTCGCGGACCGACTCGCCCTTGGCGTTGGCCACGGCGACGACGTTCTCCGTGGCGGTGGCCTCGATGCTGACCCGACCGATGGCCTCGGGTCCCACCGCCACCTTCTCCATGTACACGCACGGGCCGGGGTTGAACATGGTGCCCCGCTCGCCGACCGCGATCACCGACAGCGCCCCGCTGCGGCCGAGGGCCGTCAACGTGGTGCCGTCGATGGGGTCGACGGCGACATCGGTCAGCGGTGGTGTGCCATCGCCGATCTCCTCGCCGTTGTAGAGCATCGGAGCCTCGTCCTTCTCTCCTTCGCCGATGACGACGATGCCGTCCATGGGCACGCTGCCCAGCACGATCCGCATGGCATCGACCGCGGCTCCGTCCGCTCCCTCCTTGTCGCCCCAGCCCATCCAGCGGGCCGCAGCCATGGCCGCCGCCTCGGTCACTCGCACGAGCTCGAGGGCCAAGTTGCGGTCGGGGGCCTGCGGGGTCCGCACGGTGCTCATGCCGGACGACGATACCTGCTCCCCTTCGGCGCGATTCCGGCTGCGTGCCGCAAACCCAGGCGGTGAGGTCGGAATAGATCGGAGGACGACACCTGACCACGTGACGTGATGAGCCACGGTTCTTCGAGGTATCCTGATCTGTCGTGACCAGCACGTTGGAGACCGAATCGACGCTGCTGGCCGAGTGTCGGCAGCTGCTGCGCCAGTCCGCTCGACCGCGCGTGCGGCTGGCCCTCGCTTTCGGCTCCCTGGTGCTGCTCGCCAGCGTGTTCCTCCGCTTCTGGGCACCGTCCGCGCTATGGCTGGACGAGACCATCAGCGTGAACATCGCCCGCCTGCCGATCACCCAGATCCCGCAGGCGTTGAGCCACGACGGTGCTCCGCCGCTGTACTACGTGCTGCTCCACGTGTGGATGCTCGTGTTCGGCCACAGCGACCTCGCCGTGCGGTCGCTCTCCGGGCTGATCTCGGTCCTCACCCTCCCGCTGTTCTGGACCGCCGGCCGTCGTCTCGGGGGGCGGACCACGGCATGGGCCGCCTTCGCCTTCGGGGTCACGTCGCCGTTCGCCATCAACTACGCCACCTCGGCTCGCATGTACTCGCTCATGATCTTGTGGTCACTGCTCGGGTTCATCGCAGTCGCTCGGGCCATCGAGGAGCCGACCCGGCGAAACCTGGTCAAGGTGGGAGCGGTCACCGCCGCGCTGCTGTACACCCACTACTGGGCGCTCTACCTGGTCGCAGTGGTCGGACTGTGGCTGTTGGTCCGCATCGTGGCCGACAACCGTGGCCGCTGGCCGATCACCGATGTCCAGGCCGGCATCCGCCCGACGTTCGGGGCCATGGTGATCGGCTGCCTGGCCTTCCTGCCGTGGGCGCCGGTGTTCGTCTTCCAGAGCTTGCACACGGGAACGCCCTGGACCGGCGCAGCCGGGCCCGCCGATCTGCTCAATGTGTTCGGAGACTTCGGGGGCAGCGGCCCGTGGGGCCTCTTGCTGTCGCTGATGCTCTTCGCGCTCGTGCTCCTCGGGGTGTTCGGGCGTCCGGCGCCCCTCGCCGAGGCCGATGGGCCAGGCGGCGGGTCGTCGGCGGGATCCCGGGGCCACCGACCGCTCATGGTCCTGGTGGCGCGGCCCCGGCGGCGGGTGCAGCCGTTGGTGGGGATCGTGGCCGGCACCCTGGTCGTCGCCGTCTTGGCCGGAGCTGTTGTCCAAGCGGCGTTCGTTGCCCGCTATGCCGCCGTGGTCCTGCCGCTGTTCCTCCTGGTCGTAGCCGTCGGAGTTTCGGTCCTGTCTGATCGTCGGGTCGTCGCCGGTATCCTCGTGGTGGCGTCGGTCGCTGGGGTCCTCACCGGGTTCGGCGAGAACGGCCAGCAGCGGACCCAGGCATCCCAGGTGGCGACGGTGCTGAACGTGCAGGCCCAACCCGGCGACGAGATCGTCTACTGCCCCGATCAGCTCGGCCCCGCGGTGGACCGGTTGCTCACGGTGCCGCACGTGACCGAGCTGACTTTCCCGCGGGCCGTCGGCCCTCAGCGCGTGGACTGGGTCGACTACAAGACGGTCATCAACCGGACCAACGTGGGCTCCTTCGCCCGCGACATGCTCAGCCGCCTCGGCGCCGACCACACCCTCTGGCTGGTCTATCGGGACGGCTACCCCGGGTTGGGGGGATCGTGTGGGTACTTGCGCAAATGGCTGGACTTGCTCCGACCCACCGGCGAGCTGGTCGTCCAGTCGTCGCCTGGGTCGTACTTCGAGTACGAGAATCTCGTCCGCTATCCGACCTGAGCCTGAGGCTGAGTCGATCGTGCGGGCCCCGACACGGTCCGCACGGACGGCGCGGCTGGCATCGGTGGGGTACCAACCGCCACAATGGGTGGTCCCCCGGTCGGGGGGCCTCGGGCCGCGAGAGCGTGACGGCGACGACTGAAGGAGCGCGATCTTGACATCGCAGGGCCACGACCCGG
Source organism: Acidimicrobiales bacterium (assembly GCA_965276635.1). Classification (GTDB taxonomy): domain Bacteria; phylum Actinomycetota; class Acidimicrobiia; order Acidimicrobiales; family Palsa-688; genus CBDIBC01. The sequence goes on from CBDIBC010000005.1 coordinate 2,143,983, forward strand.
CCGACGAAGTGGTGATCATCGGAGCTGGACCGGCGGGTTTGACGGCTGCCTACCAGTTGGTCCAGGCAGGCAAGTATGCCACGGTGCTGGAGGCCGACTCGGTGGTGGGAGGGATCAGCCGGACCGTCGAGCGTGACGGGTGGCGGTTCGACATCGGTGGCCATCGGTTCTTCACCAAGGTCAAGCCGGTCGAGGAGTTCTGGCATCAGGTGCTCCCTGATGACGACTTCATGCTCCGGCCCCGCATGAGCCGTATCTTCTACCAGGGAAAGTTCTACGACTACCCACTGAAGGCGGTGAACGCGTTGCGGAACCTCGGCCTGTTCGAGTCGTTCCTGTGCGTGTTGTCGTACCTATGGGCCCGGATCCGGCCGCCGAAGCACCAGGAGTGGTACGAGGACTGGCTCACCGCTCGCTTCGGTCGCCGTCTCTACCAGCACTTCTTCAAGACGTACACCGAGCGGGTGTGGGGGCACCCGCCGAGCGAGATGCCCTCGGATTGGGCTGCGCAGCGGATCAAGAACCTGTCGCTGATGTCTGCGGTGGTCAACGCCATCTTGCCGAAACGGAACCAGAAGGAGATCACGTCGCTCATCGAGGAGTTCGAGTACCCGCGCCTGGGGCCGGGGATGATGTGGGAGCGCTGCGCCGAGCAGGTGGAGGCGGCGGGTACCAAGATCGTCATGCAGACCCCGGTGATCGCAGTCCGCCACCGTGACGGCAAGGCGCACACCGTGGTGGGTCAGTCCGCCGGTGGTGCCCAGAGCGAGTACCCGGCCACTGCGGTGATCTCGTCCATGCCGCTGTCGGCCCTGGTTCACGCCATGGACCCCCCTCCCCCCGCCGAGGTCCTGCGAGCGGCCGGCGATCTGAGCTACCGGGACTTCCTCAGCGTGGCCCTGGTGGTGCCCGAGGAGTACGGCTTCCCCGACAACTGGATCTACATCCACGACCCCGATGTGCTCGTCGGGCGCATCCAGAACTTCGGTCGGTGGTCGCCGTACATGGTGAAGGAAGGTCGCGCCTGTCTGGGCCTGGAGTACTTCGTGTTCGAGGGTGACGCCATGTGGGTCAAGTCCGACGAGGATCTCATCGCCCAGGCCAAGTCCGAGCTCGGCCGTCTCGGGCTGGTCGACCCGGCACGCATCGAGACCGGCTACGTCGTGCGGATGCCGAAGGCCTACCCGTACTACGACCCCCACTACAAGGACAACGTGTCGACCATCCGACGCTGGCTGGCCGACAACGCGTCGAACGTGGCACCGGTAGGGCGCAACGGCATGCACCGCTACAACAACCAGGACCACTCGATGTACACCGCCATGCTCGAGGTGGAGAACCTCTTCGGGGCCTCGCACGACTCCTGGGAGGTCAACGTCGAGGACGAGTACCACGAGGAGTCCGCGGCCACCACCGGCGCCGCGACCGGCCGAGACGCTCCTGTCCTGCCGAAGCGGACGACATCGACCGCCTGAGCAGCTGGCGGGTGCCGCTGCGCCCTGACCCCGCTCGCGGTAGCCCCGTGCATCCCCCCGTGCCGTGACGGCGACGCGCATCACCGCGGCCATGTGTGCACGCGGCCGGACGCTGGTCGATCCGCGCCTGTCGCCCGACGGCGAGCAGTTGGCCTACGTGTCGTCGATCGGGGGGTCCACGGCCCTCGTCGTCATCCCGGCGAGTGGCGGACCCGAGGTCATCGTCACCACCGACCCGGCCGTCCGACGATCGCCAGGTGCCTTCGCCTGGCTGCCGTCCGGCCGCCAGGTTGCCTATGTCGCCCACTCCGGCCTGTACCTCCAGTCCCTCGCGGGTGGACCGCCCCGCCCGGTGGCTAGCGGCGGAGCCCTGGCCGCGCCGGCCGTGGCGCCCGACGGTGCCCGGGTGGCGTACACCGTCGACGGCCGCCACGTCGCCGTGGCCGAGCTGGGCGAGGACGGTCCGTGGCCGGTGCGCTTGTCGGCCCAGCCGGACTTCGTGATGGACCCCCACTGGTCCGCCGACGGGCGCACCGTGGCCTGGCACGAGTGGTCCGTCCCGGCCATGGCGTGGGACGACAGCCACATCGCCCTGGCCGGCGCCCCTTGGGGTAGCGGTGCTCGGGAGCGGCGGCTGGTGGCCCGACCGGGGCCCGCTGCCGTCTCGCAACCGCGTTTCTCGCCGGATGGATCCGCCCTCGCCTTCCTCTGCGATGCCGGGGGATGGCTCAACCTGTGGATCGCCGGCCCCGATGGTGCCGGCGCCCGTCCCCTGGTCGACGAGCGCCTCGAGCATGGCGGCCCCACCTGGGGGCCGGGGGAGCGAACCTGGACATGGGCCCCTGATGGGCGGTCCATCGCCGTCTGCCGCAACCAAGCCGGCTTCGGTCTCCTGGCCGTGGTGGACGTGGCCACCGGCACAGTGCGCGACATCGACCGGGGCGTGTTCGCCTCGCTGTCGTGGGCCGGCGATCGCCTGGCCGCCGTCCGCTCGGGTGCGCGCACACCGACCGCGATCGTGGTGTACGAGTCGCCCACGGCTGATGCGCGCAGACGGGTGGCCGTGGCGCGCGGGCCGGTGGCTGGTTTCGAGGCAGCCGGGCTGGTGGAACCGGAACAGGTGACGTGGGACGGTGAAGACGTGGACGGCCTGGGCCCGACGGTCCGCGGTCGCCTGTATCGCTCGGTGCACACGCCTCCCGATGCCCCGCCTGATGTCCCCAACCCCCTGATCGTCTGGGTGCACAGCGGCCCGACCGGCCAGACGCCCGTTGCCTGGCACCCCCGCTCGTGCTTCTTCCTCGATCGCGGTTGGAACGTGCTCCAGGTGGACCCTCGCGGTTCGACCGGCTGGGGCCGTGCGTACGCCCAGGCCATCAATGGCAGGTGGGGCGACCTCGACGTCGACGACATCGCTGCCGGCATCACCGCCGCGACCGGCCGCGGATGGGGCGATCCGACGCGCACGGTCATCATGGGGGGCTCGTCCGGAGGGCTGGCGGTCCTCGGGGTCCTCATCCGTTACCCCGAGATGTGTGCAGCCGGGATCGACCTGTACGGGGTGGCCGACCTGTTCGACCTGGACGAGACCACGCACCGCTACGAGGCGCACTACAACGACATCCTGTTGGGCCCTCTGCCCGAGCATGCGACCCGATGGCGGGAACGATCGCCTGTGACTCACCTCGACCGGATCCAGGCGCCGTTGCTGGTGCTGCACGGCACCGACGACGACACCGTCATGCTGGCCCAGTCCGAAGCGGTCGTAGCTGGTTTGGCGCGCCGTGGGGTCGCTGTCGAGCACCATTGGTATCCCGGCGAGGGTCACGGATGGTCCAAGCCGGAGACGGTCGAAGACGAGTTGGCGCGCACGGAGTCGTTCCTGAACCGCCATGTGCTGAGAGGACGTGGATGAGCAAGATCTGGTTCTGCCCGACAGACGGCTACGAGATGCGGTCGCGTGGCCGCTGCCACCTTTGCAGGCAGCGGCTCGTCGCGTCGCCTTTGCCCGAGTTGGAGGTAGGCGACGACGACGACGAGGTCGGCTATCGCATCGACGACTGGACCGACGCCGGGCGCGGTCGTCTCATCGGCGCGCTGATCGACGCCGGGATCCTCCACCGCTTCGAGGACGACGAGCTGGTGGTAGAGGCGAGCAACGAGGATCGCGTCGACGACCTGGTGGCGGAGGTGGCCGAGCTGGCCGCCGCGGTGGAGCCCGACCCGTACGACGACAGCGACGGATCGGACTCCGCCGATAGCTCGGCGCCGAGCGAGGTGCAGCTGGCTGCGGCCGGCGTGGCCGTGGCGCTGCTCGCCGATGCCGTCCGGCGCCTGCAGGTCGACCCCACCGACATGCAGGCCGACGGTGACGTCGCCGAAGCGTCTGCCGGTGTCTTCATGGTCGACCGCTACCCGGGGGCCGACGCCGACACGTGGGCTGCCATCGGACGCGTGACTCGCCGCCTGCTCGCCGCCTTGGGGGCCGAGGAGGCGTTGGAGCAGGAGATCCAGGTCCAGTCGTCCACGCTCTCCAAGCTGCTCGACACGGTGGAGCGGCCCGGCCTCACTGCGACGGGCAGCTTGGCCGGCGCCGACCATGGCACCCGGTCCGAGGACGACGAGAAGACCGCTGACGCCGACGACGAGACGGATCCCGCTGACCAGAGCGAGCCCACCGACGACGGCGAGAACGTCGACGACCACGAAGACGTCCATGGCGAACACCCGGGCGAGACGGTCTACGAGCTGCCCGAGTGGCTGCCCGAGCAACGGGCCCGGCTGAGCGTCCTGCTGGACGAGGCCAAGGTCGCCCACGAATGGGACCAGGGCGACCTGGTGGTGCCGGTGGACAAGGAGTCGGTGGTGGAAGGGCTGTTCGACCGGATCGAGGGGATCCCGAACGAGGAGGACGACGAGGAGCGCTACCGGGCCATCGAGGAGCTGTTCGCCGCCGTCAACCGTCTGGCCGGTGACCCGTCCGCTGAGGACCGTGGCAAGGCGGTGATCGAGACCAGCGTGGCGGTGGAGGGACCCACCCCGTTGGGCCTCGACGACGGCCAGTGGTGGGCGTTGCGCAGCCGCACCCGCACCCTGGCCGATGCCATCGAGCACGGCGCCGACCCCGAGGTGGTCAGCACTCAGGCTGCCACCCTGCGAGACTTGCTGCGCGCCCTGGTGTGACCCGGGTCCGTGCCCGGCGACTGGGGCTGCTGCTGGCGCCCGGTGCCGGTGCCGACCGTGACCAGGCCCAGCTGGTGGCCGTCGACCGGGCGGCGACCGATCTCGGTGTCGACGTGGTGCGGATGGACTTCCCCTATCGCCGGGCCGGTCGCCGCGCCCCTGACCGAGCCCCGACGCTGATCGCCGCGGTCGTCGACGAGGCTGGCGTCCTGGCGGCAACGACGACCACGCTGCTGCTGGGCGGACGATCCATGGGCGGGCGCATGTGCTCCATGGCGGTGGCCGAGGGGCTTCGGGCCGCCGGTCTGGTGCTGATCAGCTATCCGTTGCATCCTCCGGGCCGTCCCGACCGGTTGCGGATCGAGCACCTGCCCGCACTCACTGTTCCCTGCTTGTTCGTCTCCGGCACGCGCGACGCCTTCGGTGCGCCGGCGGAGCTGGAGGCAGCCACCGCGGCGATCCCGGGTCCGGTGACCCACCACTGGATCGAGGGGGGAGATCATGGCCTGCGCCGCGCTGACGCCGAGGTGGCGGCCACGGTGGCCGCGTGGATCACGGCGCTGGGGTCAGCGGCGCGTCCCCCGGGTTGAGCTCTTCGAGCGAGCGGCGCGCGGTCTCGGGGTAGGCCACGGCGATCAGCACCATCAGGGCGATCGGTCCGACGGCCAGGACACCCAGCGCGGCCGCGGTCGAGCCGAGGGCAGTGGTCAGCGCGCCGCCGACCGCCAGCCCGACCGCTCCGCCCGCCGCGGCCAGGATGGTCAGCACCCCGCCGGCCCACCCCCGCCGGCCGGTAGGGAACAGCTCGCCCCCGTACACCGCCAAGGCCGGGCCGACCGCGTAGGACAGGACGCTGCCGAAGGTGAGCCATGCCCAGAGCTGCACCCCGCTGGAGACGTAGCCGGCCAGGGTGACTACGGCACCGAGGCCGACACCGGCGATGGCCACGGGACGCCGCCCGTATGTGTCGGCCAGGCGGGCGCCCAGCAGCGTGCCCACCCCGCCGATCGTCCCGGCCACCTGCTCGATGATGCTGATGTGCAGGGCTGACAGGTGCCGCTCGTGGCGCAGGTAGTGGTTCTGCAGCTGCCCGGCGGGCGTGAAGAACAGCGCGAAGAGCAGCCCGCCAGCGCCGATCACCCACAGCCAACGGCGATCGAGTCGGGGGCCGGGGGTCGTGAGGCGGGCCCGCAGGGCAAAGCGGCGGCTCTCCGGCAGCCGTCGCGCCCCGTGGATCACTCCGGGCAATGTCAGCAGGCCGAGGCCGTACAGCCATCGCCATCCACCGGCGCTCAGGTCGGCGAGCGGGAGGGCGACCAGGGCAACGCCGGAGCCCAGACCGAACGACATGGTGATGACGCCGATGCCCCAGGCCCGGGCGCCGCGAGGCATCTCCTCCAGGGCCATCACCGCGATGAGCACCGACGCGGCGATGATCGCGGCCCCGGCCAGCACCTGGGTGGCGGTCAGCACGGTGAGCGAGGGTGAGGCCGCGCCGATGGCGGTGAGGATGCCACCCGCGGCCAGGCTGGCCACGATGAGGGGTCGGCGGCCGTGCCGGTCGGCCACGCCGAGCAGGACGAGGGCCACGATGGCCGCCGTCTGGCCGATCCCCAGGGCGACGCCCTGACCGGTGCTGCCCACGCGGAACTGGCTGCCGGCATAGGTCATGGTGTCGGCGAACAGGTCGCTGAGGTAGCCGACCAGCACGGTCAGGGCGCACAGGGTGGCGAGCACTCGAGCCGCCCGCCGGTCCAGTCGGGCCGATGGCGACCACCAGGGAAAGCGGCCGGGATCACCGATCCCGCTCAGGTGCATGATGAGAGGCACGGCGAACAGCCAGGAGACGTACGGTAGGCCGACCGTGAGCTCGACCTCTTGGTGGATGTGGTGATCGTCGTTCGTCGACCGGGCATGGGACCCGTCGGCCACGGTCACCGTGCGCCGGTAGTGGGCCAATGGCCCGTCGCGCTGCTCGAAGACGTGCACCCCTGGTAGGCGAGCGCCGTCGAGCCGTCGTTCGGCGACCATGCCGCGACGCGGCCGGAGAGCGGCCGCCACATCAGCGTCGGTGGCCGCCACCGACGTGACGACCCTCTTCACCGCTGGGCGGTAGGGGCGATCGAGAAGGTGGCGAGCAGCTCGGCGTAGGCGGCGGTGGCGTCGACCAGTCGATCGATGGCCACCCACTCGTCGACGGCGTGGGCCTGGGCCACCTCGCCGGGACCGCACACCACGGCCGGGATGCCGGCCTGGTTCCGTACGAAGCGGGCGTCGGTGGTGAACGTCATGCCGATGGTCTCGGGCTTCTCGTCGATGGCTCGGATGATGGCGTCGCGCACCTGGCCCAGGAAGGCGTCATCGTGGGGGAGCTCGCTGGCCTCTCCGAACACCTTGGTCGTCAGGTCGTAGCGCAGGCCGTCCACGCCGACCTCCTCGATCCGCCGCCGCAGCTCGGCTGTCGTCGATTCCTCGGTGGCGCCGGGCAGCACCCTGCGATCGACACCGAACGTGCAGCTCTCGGCCACCACGTTCAGCCCGTTCCCTCCCTCGATGGTGCCGATGTTCACCGTCGGCCGGCCGAGCAGCTCGTGCTCGGGGTCGTCGAACTCGGCGGCGTGCAATGCGAGCACCAGGGACGCGGCGTGCTGGATGGCTGAGACACCGTCGAGCGGCCGGCTGCCGTGGCCCGGGCGGCCGTGCACGGTCACGTGACCTTGGAGGAGGCCGCGTTCGGCGATGCAGAGCTGCATGCCAGTCGGCTCGGGGATGAGGCAGGCGTCGCCGGTGAGGAGCCCAGCCTCGAGCAGCGCCCGGGTGCCGAGGGTGCCGCCCACCTCCTCGTCGGCCACCAGGTGGAACACCACGTTGCACGACGGGGCGCGGCCCGCCACCGCCAGGACGTCGAGCGCGCAAATGGCAGCGGCGATCCCGCCCTTCATGTCGGCGGTTCCCCGACCGTAGATTCGGCCGTCGCGCACGGTCGGATCGAACGGATCGTTCGTCCAGGCGTCGCGCACGACGGGCACCACGTCGATGTGCCCGTTGACGATGAGCGTCGGGCGTTCCTCAGGACCGTCGGGATGGGGGAGGTGCGCGACCAGGGAGGTACGTCCGGGGGCCGGCTCGACCGTGGTCCACGTCGGCTGCCAAGGCGCCAGCGCGGCGCGGAGGGCGTCGGTGATGGGTTGCTCGTTGCCCGGCGGGTTCTGGGTGTCGATGCGGACCAGGTCCGACGTCAACGCCACGACCCGTTCGCTGTCGACCAGTGCGCGCACCACATCAGCCTACGACCAGGCGACCAGGCGGTGGCTCGGGGCTGGCACCGCTGAACTACTTGCCTGTAACCTTGTCGAGACCTGATTGGGAGAAGGCGGACACACGCTCGTGACAGCAACCGCAGCAACCTCAGGCAGTCGTGCGGCTCCGCTGGAGTTCCGCGATGTCACGAAGCGCTACGCCGGGAGCCCCACACCCGCCGTGGACAGCCTCTCCCTGACGGTGCCGGCCGGCGAGATCTGCGTGCTGGTCGGTCCATCCGGGTGTGGCAAGACGACGGCCATGCGCCTGGTGAACCGGATGATCGATCTCACCAGCGGAGACATCCTCATCGACGGGGCCAGCATCTCGACGCGCGATCCCGCCGATCTCCGGCGCGAGATCGGCTATGTGATCCAGCAGGTCGGATTGTTCCCGCACCTGAGCGTGACCCAGAACCTCGGTGTGGTGCCACGCCTGCTCGGGTGGGGCAAGAAGCGCATCGCCGCTCGTTCCGAGGAGCTCCTCGCGCTGGTCGGATTGCCCGCCGAGATGGGTGAACGCTTCCCGAGCCAGCTCTCCGGCGGTCAGCGCCAGCGCGTCGGGGTGGCGCGGGCACTCGCCGCAGATCCGCCGCTCATGCTGATGGACGAGCCGTTCGGGGCCATCGATCCCATCAACCGCGATCGCCTGCAGAACGAGTTCCTGCGCCTGCAGAGCGAGATACGCAAGACCATCGTCTTCGTCACTCACGACATCGACGAGGCCATCAAGATGGGGGACCGCATCGCCATCCTGCGTGAAGGCGGGGAGCTGGTGCAGTACGACTCGCCGGACCGCATCCTGGCTCATCCGGCGAACGAGTTCGTCGCCCGCTTCGTTGGCGCCGACCGCGGCCTCAAGCGTCTCGCCCTGACCACCCTCGGCCAGATCGACCTCCTCGCCGCCACCACCGTGCATGCCGGTGAGGCGGTGGACGGTGCCACCTGGACCGCGGCGGCCAGCGTGGTCCTCGTCGACGGCGACGGCCGTCCCCTGGGCCAGGTCACCAGGGACCGGGTGGTCGATGGTCGGGTGGAGGCCGGCGACGCCAGGGACCTCGAACAGACGGTGGGCGCCTCGACCACGTTGCGGGACGCGCTCTCGCTGATGATGACCGACTCGCTGCGCCCGCTCCTGGTGGTGGACGGCGACGGCAGGGTGGCCGGCTACGTGTCGATCGAGCTGATCAACCAGGCGCTGCACGGGACAGTCCTCGGCGGTCCCGGCGATCCGGTCCCGGCCGGCTGATGCTGGCCGCTTCGCCGGTGGCCGCCGGACCGGTCATCCCGCATTACGGCAGCGCTTCCAGTTGCGTGGTGAAGAACGGGACGTTCTGCTGGAGCTGGTTCACTCAGCACTGGGGGAACACCTTCCAGCCGCAGCTCATCCAGCACATCGAGCTCACGGCCATCGCCGTGGCCATCGGCTTCGTCATCTCGTTCCTGCTCGCCCTGTGGGCCCATCGCATGCACTGGGTGGTCACGCCGGTGACGTTCCTCGGCAGCCTGCTCTACACCATCCCGTCGCTCGCCGCCTTCGAGATACTCCTGCCGGTCACTGGGATCAACTGGGTGACCGTCGAGATCCCCCTCGTCTCCTACACGCTGCTCATCCTGTTCACCAACACCCTGGCCGGGCTGGCCGGCGTCTCCGCCGAGGTCCGTGACGCGGCCATCGGGACCGGCCTCACCGCCCGCCAGATGCTGATGCGCGTCGAGCTCCCCCTCGCCCTGCCGACCATCTTTGCCGGTATCCGGGTGACCACGGTCAGCATCATCTCCCTGGCCACGGTGGCCGCCGCGGTCGTACCCGCCGGGCTCGGCAAGAGCATCTTCGACGCCCTGGGAACCGGCGACTTCAACACCAAGTTCCTGGCGGCCGGCGGCCTGGCCGTCATCCTGGCCCTGGTGGCCGACGGGCTCCTCATCGGTGCCCAGCGCCTTCTCACGCCGTGGGCGTCGGCCCGCCGGGGGGCGGCCTGAGCCATGAGTGACCTGAGCGGCGGCTTCACCTTCGTGGCCAACCACGGCCACCTCATCTGGGGCAAGCTCGGCACCACGGTCATCCTGTGCGTGGAGGCCCTGATCGTCGCCCTGCTGATCTCGATCCCACTCGGTATCGTCGTCGGTCACCTGCACCGGCTGTCGTGGCTGGCCATCAACACGTCCAACGTGGGTCGCGGCCTCCCCAGCCTGGCCGTTCTGGCCATCCTCCTCCCGTTCATCGGCATCGGCCGCACCGACGTGATCATCGCCCTGGTCGTCCTGGCCGTGCCCCCCATGCTCACCAACACCTACGTGGCCGTGGACCAGGTCGATCCCGACACCGTCGACGCGGCCAAGGGGATCGGCATGCGGCCCCTCCAGGTCATCGCTCGCGTGGAACTTCCTCTCGCCCTCCCGCTCATCTTCCTCGGCATACGAACCTCGGCGGTGTTCGTGGTGGCGACGGCGACGCTTGCCGGCTACTTCGGCGGTGGCGGCCTCGGCGACATCATCGCCAACCAGGCGAGCTACAAGCTGTCGGGCGTCATCGGGGCCGCCTACGTGCTCATCGTCCTCGCCTTCGTATCGCAACTGTTGTTCTACGCAGTGGAGAAGGTGGTCACCCCGGCCGGCCTGCGGACCCGTCGCCGCGAGCGCGACGCGGCTGACGACGCCATCGAGCTGGCGGGCACGCCTGCGTAAGCGGCCGGCGGCAGATCCCGGAACCACGGATCCTGGAAACCAAAAGGAGCAACACCTACCCATGACCACCACCCGAACCACGCGTGCGGCCAGCCTGTGCCTGGCCGCCACGCTCGCCACCGGCCTGGCCGCCTGCGGATCTTCCGCCAAGGTCTCCACCGGCGTCCCGTCGGGCCAGCCCGGCAAGGGAAAGCCGGCCGTCACCCTCGGCGACAAGAACTTCCCCGAGCAGTACGTCCTGGGCGATCTCTATGCCCAGGCGCTCCAGGCCAAGGGCTACACGGTGAACCTGAAGGCGAACATCGGCAGCTCCGAGCTCATCGACAAGGCGCTCACCAGCGGGCAGATCAGCATGTATCCCGAGTACACCGGCGTCATCTACACCGAGCTGGCCAACCTGGGCGACAAGCCGGCCAGCGCGGCGATCACCTACCAGGGGGCCAAGAAGTGGGAGGCGGGACGCGGCTACAGCGTCCTCGATCCCACGCCCTTCCAGGACGCCGACGGCCTGGCCACGACGCAGGCTTACGCCTCGGCCCACAACCTGAAGACCATCGGCGACCTCTCCTCGGCCGGCTCGTTCACCTACGGCGGGCCGCCGGAGAACGGCACCCGCTACCAGGGAGTGCTCGGCCTGCAGCAGGCGTACAGGCTGAACAGCCTCAAGTTCTTGCCGCTGCCCATCGGCACCCAGTACACCGCGCTGGACGAGGGCAAGGTGAACACCATCGCCATCTTCACCACCGACCCGCAGCTGCTGGGCACCAAGTACAAGGTGCTCACCGACACCAAGGGGATCTTCGGCTTCCAGCAGGTCGTCCCCGTGGTGAAGGCCAGTGCGCTGAAGGCCGAGGGTCCGGCGTTCAGCCAGATCCTCAACGCGGTGAGCGCCAAGCTCACACTGCCGGCCATCCAGGCCATGAACAAGGCTGTCCAGATCGACCAGCAGGATCCGGGCGCCGTGGCCGGCCAGTTCCTGTCGGCCAACGGCCTGAAGTAGTCACGGTCCTCCTCGCTGCCGGCGACCCGGCAGCGAGGAGGAGGCCATACTGGACGACCCATGCGGAGCCGTGACCCCTTCGAGCTGCTTGCTGCCGCCCAGGCCGGGGACCGGGGCGCCACCGGCCGCCTGCTCTCGCTGGTGGAGCGGGGTGGCGACGACGCTCGCGCCGCCGGGCGGGCGACGTTCGCCCCCAGCCTGGCGTTGCAGCGGGTGGTCGGCATCACCGGCCCGCCCGGAGCGGGGAAGAGCACGCTGACCGACCGGATCATCGGCCGCCTCCGCCGAGACGGCCAACGCGTCGGGGTCCTGGCCATCGACCCGTCATCGCCCTTCTCCGGTGGGGCCATCCTGGGCGACCGGGTTCGCATGCAGGGTCACGCCACCGACGACGGCGTTTTCATCCGCTCCATGGCCACCCGCGGCCACCTCGGCGGCCTGGCGCTGGCCGCGCCCGAGGCGGTCCGGGTGTTGGGTGCCGTCGGCATTCCGGTCGTGCTGGTCGAGACGGTCGGTGTCGGACAGGTGGAGGTGGAGGTCGCCGGCAAGGCGGACACCACCGTGGTGGTGCTCAACCCGGGGTGGGGTGACTCGGTCCAGGCCAACAAGGCCGGCCTGCTGGAGATCGCCGACATCTTCGTGATCAACAAGGCCGACCGCCCCGGCACGGCGGAGGCCCGCCGGGACCTCGACACCATGCTGGACATGAACATGAACATGGGGGAATGGCGGCCGCCAATCGTGGAGACGGTGGCGGCTCGCGGCGACGGTGTGGACGAGCTGTGGGACGAGGTGGACGCCCACCAGGGGTACTTGGCCAGCAGCGGGGCCGCCCAGGAACGGCGTCGGCGCCGGCTCACCGACGAGCTGTCGGCCATCGTGGTGCGCCTCCTCGAACGAGACGTGGCCCAGCTCCAGGACGGCCGGGCGTGGTCCGACACGGCGGACGCCATGGTGGCCGGCGCCATCGACCCTTACGATGCCGCCCACCGCCTGCTGGCCGACGCCGGCTTGGCGCCGAGCCGGGAGGTACCGGCGCAGCGATAGCGTGGGCGAGCCGCGTCGGGAGGAAGGCACGCATGACGTTCGATGTCGGAAAGCTGCAGCGGGAGCACCGCGGTGAACGCCTGCCTCTGCACGCCCGCCACCTCAACCCGCAGCTGCCCCGGGTCCTCAAGACCATCGGGTTCGACCGAGAGTACGTGCGCGGCGAGGGTTGCTACCTCTGGGATGTCGACGGCCGGCGCTACCTCGATCTCCTGGCCGGCTTCGGGGTGTACGCCCTGGGGCGCAGCCATCCGGCGATCAAAGCTGCGCTCCACTCGGCCCTCGATGCCGACCTGGCCAACCTGGTGCAGATGGACTGCCCCCTGTGGCCGGGCCTCCTGGCCGAACAGCTGGTGGGCCGGGCCCATCCCGGCATCGAGCGTGCGTTCTTCTGCAACTCCGGCGCCGAGGCCATCGAGGGGGCGATCAAGTTCGCCCGGCGCGCCACCGGGCGGGGTCGGGTCCTCCACGCCGATCACGCGTTCCACGGTCTGACGACCGGGGCGCTGTCGCTCAACGGCGGTGCCGAGTTCCGCACCGGCTTCGGCCCGTTCCTGCCGGGCAGCGACGTGGTGCCCTTCGGTGACATCGCGGCCCTCGAACGCAAGCTGCGCGCTCGCGACGTCGCTGCGTTCGTGGTGGAGCCGATCCAGGGGAAGGGTGTCTACGAGGCCCCCGACGACTACTGGGCGGCGGTGCAGGAGCTCTGTCGGCGGTACAAGACGGCCTTCGTCATCGACGAGGTCCAGACGGGGATGGGCCGGACCGGACGGTTCTTCTGCCACGAGCACTGGGGCCTGCAGCCCGACATCATCACCGTCTCCAAGGCGCTGTCGGGCGGCTACGTTCCTGTCGGCGCCATCCTCTGCACCGATCAGCTGTTCAGCCGGGTGTATGACTCCATGGAGAACGCCCTCGTCCACTCGTCCACCTTCGGCGGCAACGACCTGGCCATGGTGGCCGGCCTGGCCACCCTCCAGGCGTTCGACGACGAGGACATCGTCGAGCACGCGGCGCGCACCGGCGATCTCTTCGCCAAAGCGCTGGAGCCGCTGGTCGAGCGGCACGACTTCCTGCACCAGGTTCGGGGCAAGGGCCTCATGATCGGTCTGGAGTTCGGGGAGCCCTCGGCGCTGGGCCAGCGCGTCAAATGGAAGACCGTGGAGCGGGTGCGATCGGGGATGTTCTCGCAGCTGGTGGTGGTGCCGCTGTTCCACCGCCACGGCATCCTCACCCAGGTCGCGGCGGACAACGTGAACGTCGTCAAGCTGCTGCCTCCCCTCGTCGCCGGTGAGGACGAGATCGCCCAGTTCGTCGATGCCCTTGACGACGTCCTCGGCGACGCCTCGGAGGGCATGACACTGCATCGCGAGTTCGGCCGTACCGTGGCCCGCAGCGCCCTGCACCGCAAGGGCTAGGACCGCAGAGAGGGGGTAGGGCTGCAGAGCGACGGTCAGGCGACGGGGTCGGTGGGCACCGGCGCGTCAGTGTCGGTCGGCTCCGGTACCGGGACGCGATCGCGGACCAGTTGGCTGTGGCTGAGCGCGCTGACCCCGATGACGAGCAGGCCGAGGGCGAAGATCTCGGCGACCAGGTAGCCGGCGGCCAGCCGGATGTGCTCACCGAAGATGAAGATGCCGAGCAGGCTGGCGGTCATGGGGTCCACGATGGTGAAGCCCGGCTGGGACGCGGCGAGGGGACCGGCGGCCAGGGCGTGGGATGCCACGACCATCGATGCCGCCCCGGCCACCACCAGGGCGTACGGTGACCAGTTCCCGAACACTGCGCTGAAGCCACCGCCAGTGTGCGAGCTCAGCTCCTTGATGATGGCGGCCACGAAACCCCACGACACCCCGGTGGCGATCCCCAGGATGGCTGCCCGGCGCGAGCGGTCGCCGGCGGCCCCGTGGGTCGACGCGAACGACAGGGCAGTGGCCACCGCCACCACCCCGAACGTCAGGAGCCCAGCGGTCCACCATGAGGTGGCGGTGGCGTGCAGGCTGCCGCCGGAAGGGGCGGCGGCGAACAGGAACACCCCGAGACCAGCGGCCATGGAGATGGCCGCCGTCCAGTCCCGCCGGGCTACCTGGCGTGATCCCGACACGGCCATGATGGCGAAGACGAACAGCAGCTCGGTGGCCAGGATGGGCTGGACCAGGGCCAGGTCGCCGTAGTGGAGGGCCGCCACCTGGAAGCCGAAGCCGGCGATCATGCTCGTCAACCCGAGCAGCCAGATGGGCCGGCGGACCAGGCGAAGGAGGAGGCTCAGATGGAAACCGTCGGTGTCGGCCAGCTGATCGGCGCCGAGTCGCTGGCAGACCGACGATGTCGCCGTGCAGAGGCTGGCGACCAGGGCGAGGACAACCGTCACCCGAGAAATGCTATTGCACCCCGGCGTCGATCCGGTCGTTGTTCAGCTACTTAGGCCCAGCTGATGCATCCCAGCTCGGCGGCCATGGCCAGGTCGGGGTGGGCGGGCACGACGCGCACGGTGTAGCCCATGCGGCCGGCCGTGTCGGAGGTGAACTCCCCCTCGTAGCGATACCGGCCGCCGCCCCCCGCCGGCCCGGCCAGCTCCAGGCGCAGTATCCGGGTCTCGGTCAGCTCGTCCCCGGCGGCCACGCGGCCGTAGATGACCTCCACCGCCACGTCGTCGGTGGAGAGCCGTCCGAGGGATACGGTGGCCGTCACCCGGCGCCCGTCTCCCATCTCGGCGACGGAGTCCACCGCGCCATTGACCTCGGCGACGACCACCTCGCCCCACGCCCCGGCCACCCGCCGTTTCCAGGCCGCCAGAGCCCGGCCCCGCTCGTGATCGGCGGCCGACAGCGCGTCGGCGCGGGCTGCAGTGGGCTCGTACATCTGGTTCACGTAGTCCCGGACCATGCGCGAGGCCAGCACCTGGGGGCCGAGGGATCGCAAGGACGCCCGCACCCGTTGGACCCACTGACGGGGGAAGCGGCCACCTCGCTGGTCGTAGTAGGCAGGCAGGATCTGGTTCTCGAGCACGTCGAAGAGGCTGTTGGCCTCGATCTGGTCGCGTCCGGCGAGGTCGTCGGTGCCCTCGGCCGACGGGATGGCCCACCCGTTGGCCCCGTCGAACATCTCGTCCCACCAGCCGTCCAGGATCGAGCAGTTCAGCGCCCCGTTCAGGGCTGCCTTCTCGCCGCTGGTCCCGCTGGCCTCCATGGGGCGGCGAGGCGTGTTCAGCCACACGTCGCTGCCCTGGTACATGGTGCGGGCCACCGAGATGTCGTAATCCTCCACGAACGTGATGCGGTGGCGGATCTCCGGATCGCGCGAGAAGCGGACGATCTGGCTGATCATCTCCTTGCCGACGTCGTCGGCGGGGTGCGCCTTGCCGGCGAACACCATCTGCAGGGGGCGCTGCTCGTCGAGCAGCAGCCGCCGGAGCCGATCGGGCTGGGAGAGCAGGAGGGTGGCCCGCTTGTAGGCGGCGAAGCGGCGGGCGAACCCCACAATGAGGAAGCGGGGGTCGAGGACGTCATCCGCCCAGGCCGCGTCGGTCGTGGAGACCCCGTGGAGGTGCAGCGACTTGTGCAGGCGGTCGCGCACGAAGGTGACCAGTGCCTCCCGGCCCTGCTCGCGCACCCGCCACAGCTCGTCGTCGCGGGCGTCGTCGATGCCGGCCCATTCGTCGGCCCCGGCCTCGTCCCATGCCGGGGAGACGTACTTGGAGAGCAGGTCGCCCATGCCCGACGACACCCAGGTCCGGCCGTGGACCCCGTTGGTGACTGACGAGATGGGTGTCTCCTCCGCGGGCACGGGCGGCCAGAGGCTCTGGAACATGTGGCGGCTGGTCTGGCCGTGCAGGCGGGCCACCCCGTTCGACTGGCCGGCCAGTCGTAGGCCCATCACGGCCATGTTGAACGGGGCGGCGGTGTCCTCGTCGGGGAAGTGGCCGAGCCGCATGAGGGTGTCGATGGACACGCCGCATTGGTCCGCCCATCCGGCGAAGTACTTCTCCATGAGGGGACGGCTGAAGCGGTCGATGCCGGCCGGCACGGGGGTGTGGGTGGTGAAGATGGTCCCGGCGCGCACTGCCTCGATGGCCTCGTCCCAGCGCAGGCCGCCCTCGGTGACCAGGGTGCGGATGCGCTCGAGGCCGAGAAAGCCGGCGTGGCCCTCGTTGGTGTGGAAGACCTGGGTGTCGGCACCGACGGCACCGAGGGCGCGTACGCCCCCGATGCCGAGGAGGATCTCCTGGCGGAGCCGGTGCTCGGTCTCGCCGCCGTAGAGGCGGTCGGTCACAGCCCGCCCGATGTCGCTGTTGGCCTCCATATCGGCGTCGAGAAGGTACAGCTTGACCCGCCCCACCTGCAGCAGCCAGATCTGGGCGTGGAGGGTCTCGCCGGCCAAGTCGACCCGCACGCCGGTGTCGTCCACCAAGGTGAGGGCCATCCCATGAGGGTCGAGGAGCGGGTAGCGCTCCTCCTGCCAGCCGTCGGCGTTGAGGACCTGGCGGAAGTAGCCCATGCGGTACATGAGCCCGACGCCCGTGAGCGGCACCCCCAGGCTGCTCGCCGCCTTCAGGTGATCGCCAGCCAGCACGCCGAGGCCACCCGAGTACTGGGGGAGCGCCTCGGCGATGCCGAACTCGGGGGAGAAGTAGGCGATGGCCCGCAGCGGGCCGGGGCGGCGGGTCTGGAACCAGCGACGGGCGCCGAGGTAGCGCTGCATCTCGTCGTGCATCTCCCCCAGGAAGCCCATGAAGCCGGGGTCGTCGGCCAGCTGCTCCAGGCGCTCCCGGTCCACCAGGCTCAGCAGGCGCACCGGGTCGTGGAAGGTCAGCTCCCAGATCTGGGGGTCGACCCACCGGAACAGGTCGCGGGTCCGCTCGTCCCAGGACCACCGCAGGTTGAACGCCAGCTCCTGGAGGGGGGCGAGGGCGTCAGGCAAGCGGGTCCGTACCGTGAAGCTGCGGAGCGCCTTCATCCCGTCAACCTAGCCGGGCGGGGGTGGGGTCCCCGCCTCGGCGGCCGGTGGGTTGGGGTGCCCGCCGGCCCGCCAGATCCTGGCGCTGGTCCACACCGGCATGGCAAGTGCGTAGCTTGGTTGGGGTGACCGGTCGAGTGGTGATCGATGACATCCGCCCCCGGACCCCCGACGGGTACCCGGCCAAGGCCGTTGTCGGCGAGGCCGTCCCGGTGCGGGCGGTGGTGTTCGCCGACGGTCACGACATCCTGGCCGCACGCGTCACCCTGACGACCGAGGACGGCTCGGGGCCGGAGCTGGTGGCCGGGCTGGTCCCGCTGGGCAACGACGAGTGGCGGGCCACGGTCATGCCCACCGGAATCGGCCTCCACTACCTGGTCGTGGAGGCGTGGACCGATCGCCATGCGACGTGGGCGCACAAGGTGCACGCCAAGTTGGCGGCCGATCAGGATGTCGACGTGGAGATCGCCGAGGCTCACCTGCTGCTGGCCGGCGCCCCGTCGGGCCCGGGCGGCACCCCGGTCGGGGCCGTCACCCAGGCCTTGCTTGCCCTGTCCGACGAGGTCCTGCCGCCCGCCGAGCGGCTGGCCGGGGCCCTCTCCGACGAGGTGGCCGCCATGCTGGCCGGACCGGCTGTGGCCGTCGACGTCACATCGTCGGGCTCGCACCCGCTCTGGGTCGATCGGCCCCGGGCGCTGGTCGGCGCCTGGTACGAGATGTTCCCCCGATCCTTCGGTGGCTTCAAGGGAGCCGAGGAGCGGCTGGTCGAGGTGGCCGGGATGGGTTTCGACGTCGTGTACCTGCCGCCGATCCATCCCATCGGGACCAGTCATCGCAAGGGCGCCAACAACACCCTGGTGGCCGCGCCCGACGATGTCGGCAGCCCGTGGGCCATCGGTTCGCCAGAGGGCGGTCATACCGCCATCCACCCGGACCTCGGCGACCCGGCCGCGTTTGCCCATTTCCTCGACACCGCAGAGGCGCTGGGGATGGAGGTCGCCCTCGACTACGCCCTGCAGTGCTCCCCCGATCACCCGTGGGTCACCGAGCATCCCGAGTGGTTCCATCATCGGCCCGACGGTTCTATCGCCTACGCCGAGAACCCGCCGAAGAAGTACCAGGACATCTACCCGATCAACTTCTGGCCGGATCGTGACGCCGACCGGCAGGCGCTGTGGGAGGCGTGCAAGGCCATCCTCGACCACTGGATCGCCGCCGGGGTGCGGATCTTCCGGGTCGACAACCCGCACACCAAGCCCATCGCGTTCTGGGAGTGGCTGATCCCCGCGGTCCTGGCCGACCACCCCGACGTCGTCTTCCTGGCCGAGGCGTTCACCCGGCCCAAGGTCATGGCCAAGCTGGCCGAGGTGGGCTTCAGCCAGAGCTACACCTACTTCACCTGGCGCACCGACCAGCACGGCGAGGAGGGCATCTGGGCCTACATGGAAGAGCTGGCCGACGGGCCGCTCGCCGACTACATGCGGCCGAACTTCTGGCCGAACACGCCCGACATCCTGGCGGGTCCGTTGCGCGACGGACCACCCGCAGCATTCGCGCTCCGCTATGTCCTGGCCGCCACGCTGGCTCCGTCCTACGGGATCTACAGCGGCTACGAGCTCTACGAGAATCGGCCGGCGTCGGCCGCCAACGAGGAGTATCTCGACTCGGAGAAGTACCAGATCCGCCGACGTGACTTCGACCGCCCTGGCACCCTCGCCCCGCTCGTCACCGACGTGAATCGCATCCGGCGAGCCCACCCCGCGCTGCAGCGGCTCCGCTCCACCCGGATGCACCCAAGCGACAACCCGCTGATCGTGGCCTACTCGAAGCGCAGTGACGACGGCGCCGATGCGGTGCTCGTGGTGGTCACCCTCGATCCTACCGCCGTCCAGGAGACCACCATCCACCTCGACCTCGAGGTTCTCGGCCTGCCCGTCGGCCGTCCCTTCTACGTGCGCGACGAGCTGTCGGGCGACCTGTACCTGTGGACCGGCGCCGACGCCTATGTCCGCTTGGAGCCGTGGGTGCGCGTCGCCCACATCTTCGACCTGCACGTCGACCCGGTGGCCAGCACCCCGTCGGCGCCGGTGCATCGCGGGATGCCGTGAGCACGGCGCGACGCGGCCGCCCGTCGGAAGGCCTGGCTCCCGATCCCGATCCCCGTTGGTACCAGCGGGCCGTGTTCTACGAGGTCCTCGTCCGCGGCTTCTACGACGCGAACAACGACGGCACCGGTGACCTGCGTGGCATCACCGAGAAGCTGGACTATCTGGAGTGGCTCGGCGTGGACTGCCTCTGGCTGCTGCCCTTCTACCAGTCACCGCTGCGCGACGGCGGCTACGACATCAGTGACTTCTGGACGATCCTGCCCGAGTACGGCGACCTGGCCGACGCAGT
Organism: Acidimicrobiales bacterium; assembly: GCA_965276635.1. Lineage (GTDB taxonomy): Bacteria > Actinomycetota > Acidimicrobiia > Acidimicrobiales > Palsa-688 > CBDIBC01. The sequence goes on from CBDIBC010000005.1 coordinate 2,164,028, forward strand.
CGAGCTGGTGGAGGAGTCGCACAGGCGGGGGATCCGCATCATCGCCGACCTGGTGATGAACCACACCAGCGACCAGCACCCGTGGTTCCTCGAGTCTCGCCAGGATGCCACCAACCCGAAGGCGGACTGGTACGTCTGGAGCGACGACGACACCCGCTATCCCCAGGCCCGCGTCATCTTCGTCGACACCGAGAAGTCGAACTGGACGTGGGATGCGCAACGGGGCCAGTACTACTGGCATCGGTTCTTCTCCCATCAGCCGGATCTGAACTTCGACAACCCCGAGGTGGCCAACGCCATGCTCGACGTGGTCCGCTACTGGCTCGACATCGGCCTCGACGGGTTCCGCCTCGATGCCGTGCCGTACCTGTTCGAGCGGGACGGGACCAACGGTGAGAACCTCCCAGAGACGCACGACTACCTGCGACGGATGCGCAAGGAGGTCGACGACGTCTACCCGGGCAAGGTGCTGCTGGCCGAGGCCAATCAGTGGCCCGAGGACGTCGTCGCCTACTTCGGCGACGGCGATGAGTGCCACATGTGCTTCCACTTCCCGGTCATGCCCCGCATGTTCATGGCCGTCCGGCGCGAGGAGCGCCATCCCATCACCGAGATCCTGTCGCGCACCCCGGACATCCCCGACGGCGCCCAGTGGGGGATCTTCCTGCGCAACCACGACGAGCTGACCCTGGAGATGGTCACCGACGAGGAGCGCGACTACATGTGGGCGGAGTACGCCAAGGACCCCCGCATGAAGCGGAACATCGGCATCGGCCGCCGGCTGGCGCCGCTGGTCGACAACGATCGGCGTGTCGGTGAGCTGCTCCACGCCATGCTGTTCAGCTTCCCTGGTTCGCCGATCCTCTACTACGGCGACGAGATCGGGATGGGCGACAACATCTACCTGGGAGACCGCGACGGTGTCCGCACGCCGATGCAGTGGTCGCCCGACCGGAACGCCGGCTTCTCCAAGTCCGACTTCGCGCAGCTCTACCTGCCGCCACTGATGGACCCGGTCTACGGCTACCAGTCCGTGAACGTGGAGTCCGGGGTGCGCAACCCGAGCTCGCAGCTGCACTGGATGAAGCGCATGCTCGAGGTGCGCAAGCAGCACCCGGTCTTCGGGATCGGCACCTTCGAGGTGGTGTCGGTCGACAACCCGTCGGTGTTGGCCTACGTGCGCAGCCGCCCGCCCGAGTCGTCCGAGGAAGATGTCACCGACGCGCAGGGCGTGCCCCGTTCCACCGACACCGTCCTGTGCGTCTGCAACCTGTCACGCTTCGCCCAGCCGGCGGAGCTGCCGCTGCAGCGCTGGCAGGGCAACGTCCCCATCGAGCTCCTCGGTCGCGTGCCGTTCCCGCCCATCGGTGAGCTGCCGTACTTCGTCACGGTCGCCCCCTATGGCTTCTACTGGTTCGAGCTGACCGATGCCTGAAGAACCGATGCCTGAAGAACCGATGCCTGAAGAACCGATGCCTGAAGAACCGATGCCGACCTCGGCCGGGGCGCTCGCCGACCAGCCACTTCCCGAAGGCGTGCCCGACCTCCTGGCCCCGTACCTGGCACGCCAGCGGTGGTTCGCCGGCCCCGACGACATCGGCGCAGCCGACGTGCAGCTGGAACGATCGGCGCTGCTGTTCGACACCGCGGCCGGCAGGCATCGGCTGTGGTGGGCAGTCGTCACCCACGACGGCGCCCGCTACCAGCTGCTGGTCGGCGAGCGGCCGGGCGGTGAGCCGGCCGAGTTCCTCAACGGTCACGAGAATGCCGTCGTCGGCGCCTCTGGTGACAGCTACTTCTACGACGGGACCCTCGACCCCGAGCTCGCCGTTCCTCTCCTCGAGCGCATCAGCGGCGGCACGCAGCACGCCGACCGGGTGCGACCGATCGGCGTCGAGCAGTCGAACACCTCGCTGGTCTACGACGACCGGATCATCCTGAAGCTCTTCCGTCGCCTGCTCGAAGGGCGCAACCCCGACGTGGAGGTCACGACCGCCCTGGCGGCCGCCGGGTTCGAACAGGTCGCGCCCCCACTGGCCTCGTGGCGCGACGGCGACGTCGACCTGGCGTTCGCCCAGGAGTTCCTCGCCGGCGGTTCGGAGGGATGGGCGCTGGCCATCACGTCCCTGCGCGACCTCTACAACGCGGTGTCCGACGACCCGGCCGAAGCGGGCGGCGACTTCTCCAGCGAGGCCGGCCGGCTGGGATCCATGACCGCCCGCATGCACCTGGCGCTGGCCGAGTCGTTCGGGGTGGACGGCGATCGGCTGCGAAGCGGGGCGTTCGGGGCCCTGATCGACGACATCGAGCGGCGCCTGGTCGCCCTCGGACCGGAGGTGGGCAAAGACCTGCGGGTCGCGGCCGAACCGTTGCTGGGCCGCCTGCGCGCCGTGCCAGAGCCCGGTCCCGCCTTCCGCGTCCATGGGGACTACCACCTGGGCCAGGTCATGCGCACCGACGCCGGCTGGTACGTCCTGGACTTCGAGGGTGAGCCGGCTCGCAGCATGGAGGAGCGATCGCTCCCCTCGTCGCCGCTGAAGGACCTCACCGGGATGCTGCGCTCGTTCCACTACGCAGCCCGTTTCGCCCTCCGGGCCCGCTCCGACGACGAGCTGGATGGTCTGGAGCCGGCGGCCCAGGCATGGGAGGAGCACAACTGCGCCGCGTTCGTAGATGGCTACCTCGGCGAGAAGGGCATCGACGCGTTGCTGCCCGCTGAGCCATGGCGAGCCGCGGTGGAGATGGCCTACGAGCTGGACAAGGCGCTCTACGAGCTGGGCTACGAGCGCAGCTACCGGCCCGACTGGGTGGACATCCCCCTCGCGGCGGTGGAGCGCCTTATCGCTGGGCCGTCCGAAGGGTGACCGGGACAGGGTCGGGGCGACGCCCTGCGGGGTATGACGCGACCATGGCTGCGTCCCCGCCCCCCCCCGTAACGACCCGACCGCCCGCGGACCAGATCGACCTGATCGTCCGGGGCTGCCACGGTGACCCCCACCGTATTCTTGGGCGCCACCCAGGTGTCGTCAGGACGTTCCGTCCCGACGCCACCGCCGTGCGCCTGCTGGTCGGCACGGGAGGGGGCGCCAAGCGGGTGGCCATGGAGCAGATCGACCCGGCCGGCCTCTGGCAGGGTCCGATCGACGACGGGTCCGACGCCTACCGATTGGAGGCCGACTACGGCTCCGACGGGGCCTCGTCCACGTTCCTCTTCGACGACCCCTACCGGTCGTGGCCGACGCTCGGCGACCTCGACCTGCACCTGTTCGGCGAGGGTCGCCACTACCGACTGTGGGAGGTGCTGGGCGCCCACCCTCGCGTCCACGACGGCATGGCTGGGGTGTCGTTCGCGGTGTGGGCCCCGAACGCCCAGGCGGTGCGGGTCGTGGGGGACTGGAACTTCTGGGACGGTCGGGTGCACCCGATGCGGTCGCTGGGCGCGTCCGGCGTGTGGGAGCTGTTCATCCCCGCGGTGACGTCGGGCGCCCGCTACAAGTACGAGCTCATCGCCGCCGATGGTCGGCGCATCCTGAAGACCGATCCGATGGCCTTCGCCATGGAGGCACCGCCGGAGACGGCATCAGTCGTGAACGACGTGACCCACCACGACTGGGGGGACAGCTCGTGGATGGCGGCCCGAGCGGCCGGAGACCTCCTGGGCCGGCCCATGTCGGTCTACGAGGTCCACCTGGGATCGTGGAAGCACACATCTGACGGCCATGGCGGCGGCCGACCCATGACCTACCGGGAGCTGGCCGACGAGCTGCCCGCCTACGTGGCGGAGATGGGCTTCACCCATGTGGAGATGATGCCCGTGGCCGAGCACCCCTTCACCGGCTCCTGGGGCTATCAGGTCTCGGCCTACTACGCGCCGACGGCGCGCTTCGGGACCCCCGACGACTTTCGCGCCCTGGTCGACGCCTTCCACCGGCGTGGCATCGGGGTGATCGTGGACTGGGTGCCGGCCCACTTCCCTCGCGACGAGTTCGCCCTGGCTCGCTTCGACGGCACCGCTCTCTACGAACATGCCGACCCCCGCCAGGGGGAGCACCCGGACTGGGGCACCCTGGTGTTCAACTTCGGGCGCAACGAGGTGCGCAACTTCCTCGTGGCCAACGCCCTGTACTGGGTGGAGCAGTTCCACATCGACGGGCTGCGGGTGGACGCGGTGGCATCGATGCTCTACCTCGACTACTCGCGCCAGCCCGGCGAGTGGGTGCCGAACGACTTCGGCGGTCGCGAGAACCTCGACGCCGTCGCCTTCTTGAAGGAGGTGAACGAGGCAGTGTTCGGGCTGCACCCGGGCGCCACCGTCATCGCCGAGGAGTCAACGGCCTGGCCCGGCGTGTCCCGGCCCACCTACCTCGGCGGCCTGGGCTTCGGGCTCAAGTGGAACATGGGGTGGATGCACGACACGCTCGACTACTTCCAGAACGACCCGCTGTTCCGGCGTTACCATCACGACGAGCTGACCTTCGGCCTCGTCTATGCCTGGCACGAGAACTTCGTGCTGCCCCTGTCCCACGACGAGGTCGTCCACGGCAAAGGCTCGCTGCTGAACAAGATGCCCGGCGACCGCTGGCAGCAGCTGGCGAACCTGCGTGCCCTCTACGCCTGGATGTGGGCCCACCCCGGCAAGCAGATGCTGTTCATGGGGGCCGAGCTGGCCCAGGAACGGGAATGGAACCACGACGCCGACCTCGACTGGTGGGTGCTGGAGTGGCCCGACCACCGGAACCTGCGAGCCATGGTCGCCGACCTGAACCGGATCTACGCCGGACAGCCGGCCCTGTGGGAGACCGACTTCGGCCCCCAAGGGTTCTCGTGGATCGATACCAGCGACACCGAGCGCAGCGTCCTGTCGTTCTACCGACGCCGGCCGCCCCCATCGCTGTCGACGTCGCCGGATTCGTCGGGGTCCGAGCCGGCCGCCTCGAACGAGTGGCCGCAGCCGGCCGCCGACGGACCCGGTGACGTCATTGTCTGCGTCGCCAACCTGACGCCCGTGCCCCACATGGGCTATCGGGTCGGGCTGCCCCGCTCCGGCCGATGGATCGAGCTGCTGAACACCGACGCCGGCGAGTGGGGCGGCAGCGGCCTCGGCAACGCAGGCGAGCTGCACGCCACCGACGAGCCGTGGCACGGCCAGCCTCACTCGGCCGAGCTGGTCCTCCCTCCGCTCAGCGTGCTGTGGCTGGCCCCCGCCGCCGCCAGCTAGCCGGGCGGGGACGGGGACCCCGCCTCGGCTGGCGGCGGGTTGGGGTGCCCGCCGCCCGGCAACCCAGCCCAGTGGCGGCCTGCGTGGCAGTGGGCTACCGTGGTCCCTGCGGGGGTCTTGGCGGGCACCAGCAACCTGACCGGCGCGCCCACCCGGCGTGGCCTACATTCAGGGCTGTCTCCCCGGTGCGAAAGGCGAGCAAGTGCTCCACAGCAGACGGAAGGGCTACCGCTGGCCGGTGGTCGGTGCCGCCGTGCTCGTCATCGCCGGCGGTGTGCTCGCCATCGCGGTGAACGGCAACCACGGCGCCCGTCCCACCACGCAGGCTGCCGCCCCCGGGCCGGCCGCCCCGTCGAAGTCGGGTTCGTCGCCCACCGTTCCAGCCAGCCAGCTGGCCTCGGCCGTGGCCTTTAGCCCGACATCGGCGGCCGCCGATGTCCCGCTCGACTCGCCGGTCAGCGTGCAGACCACGCTCGGCACCCTGCGGTCGGTCGTCGTCCAGCCCGCCAGTAGCCAGGCTCCCGCCGGCACCGCCCTGGTCGGCGCGGTGGCGACCGGCGGCCAACGCTGGTCGTCGAGCGGCCCGCTGGCCCCGGCCACCACCTACACCGTGGATGGCATGGTCGGCTCCGGTCAGACCCAGGTGCCGTTCCACTCCACGTTCACGACCCTCAAGCCCGCTGCCACCATCACGGCCGTCCTCCTGCCGAATGACGGCACGACGGTCGGCGTCGGCCAGCCTGTCGTGGTCAAGTTCTCCCGGAGCGTGGCGTCGGCCGAACAGGCCACCGTGCTCGCCCACATCACCATCAGCGAGACCAGCCCGGTGCCTGGCGGCTGGCACTGGTTCAGCAGCCGGGAGCTCCACTTCCGCCCGCAGGCCTTCTGGCCGAGCGGTGAGCAGGTGACCGTGGCTACGAACCTTGCCGGGTGGGATGCTGGTGCCGGGATGTGGGGATCGGGTACCGACACCGTCCGCTTCACCATCGGGGACTCACACGTGGCCGTGGCCAACCTGGCCACCGAGGACATGACCGTCAGCGACAACGGCGTGGTCGTTGCCACCTATCCCATCTCCGGCGGGTCCAGCCAGTACCCGACCCAGAACGGCATCCACATCGCCATGGACAAGGAGTCCGTCGTGCACATGGTGTCGTCGACGGTCGGCATCCCGACGGCCTCTCCGAACGGCTACGACGAATATGTCTACAACGACGTCCACATCTCCGACAGCGGCGAGTACGTCCATGCCGCGCCCTGGTCGGTGGGGAGCCAAGGGCGCCGGAATGTGTCCCACGGCTGCGTCAACCTCAGCACCGCGAGCTCGAAGGCGTTCTACGACTTGAGCCAGGTAGGCGACGTGATCGAGGTGGTCGGCGGGAGCCGCCCGCCGCTCGCCGGCGACCACGGGGTCATGGACTGGTCGACCGACTGGAGCCAGTACACGCCCGGGACGATCACCCCGGCCTGAGTACTGGGTCCGTCTGGCGGCCAGATCGGCCGTATTTGACCGGGATGTCCCTGGCCTCGGCCCGAGGGGAACCTTCTACGGCCCGTGCTCGCGAGTCCGCGTGCGGTGGTCGCGGTGCGGCGGGTCGGGTCTCGGTGGGTTCAGTGTCGGTAGCTTCGGTGTCGGCGGTTTCGGGGTTCGGTGCGGTCCTGGTCACGTCGGGGGCGCGTCCTACCAAGGTCGGGCGCAGTCTTGGGTTCCCGGCGACCGAGACTGCGCCGAACCCCGACCGGGCACCGCCACGACCGCGCCGAAGCTCAGGGCCGGACGGCGCGACGCTCAGGCCAGGGCGCCGATGCGGCTGCGGAGCTGGCCGGCCGCCTGCTCCGGGGAGACCACGTTGATCAGGACGCCGGAGCCCAGCTCGAAGCCGCCACGCGTGGTCACCTTGGGGACGATGTGGGCGTGCCAGTGGTAATCCCCGGTGACCCGGTAAGGGGCCGAGTGGAACATTATGTTGTAGGCCACCTCGCCCAGATCGGCGCGCAGGGCGGCCAGGGCCACCTGCGTGGCTCGGCCCACGGCGGCCAGGTCCTCGTCATCGGCCCGGAACAGGTGGGGGCCGTGGTGGCGGGGCAAGATCAGCACCTCGTAGGGGGTACCGCTCCAGAACGGGCAGATGGCGAACACCCGGTCGTCGGCATAGACGACGCGGTGGCCGATCTCTTCCTCGGCGTCGATGGTGGCGCACAGCAGGCAGTTCCCCTGGAACCGCCCGAAGCCGGCCATCTCGCTGGAGATCTCACCCGGCACGAACGGCATCGACAGCAGCTGCCCGTGCGGATGGGCCATCGAGGCGCCGGCCTCACGGCCCCGGTTCACCACCGCCTGGCTGTAGCGCAGCCCGGGGATGCTGGCGTGCTCGGCCATGCGGTCCCGCAGTGCGCCCATGACCAGCGCGGCGTGGCTGTCGGAAAGGTCCGCCCAACTGCTCTCGTGGTCGGGCGTGAGGATGAACAGCTCGTGGATGCCGCTCGCCGGTGCCTGGGTGAACACCGGCCCGAGGTGACTCACCACCATGGGCTCGGTGCCACCGAACGCCGGATAGCGGTTCGGCACCACACGCACCTCCCACTGTCCGCTCGGTCCGTAGCTCTCCAGCGCAGGCGGACCGATGTCCTCGTAGCCGGTGCAGAAGGGGCAGGGGCGATCCGGTTCGCTCTCGATCGGGAGGCTGGGCGGTAGGAAGGCGTCGGGCCGCTGCGCCCGGTCGTCGGCCACGACCACCCAACGGCCGGTCAGCGGATCGAGGCGGAGCTGGCTCACAGGGTTGATCTGGTTTCAGGGGGGCGCATCAGGGAGAGACCACGCACAGAGGGACGCTAGCGCCGTACCGGACCCAATGTCGCGCACCGGACCTCCGTTGCACATCGGGGCGTCTGGTCGGGACCGCTCGCCGTCGGGGAAGGGTTCGATCCGCGCCCCTCGATAGGCTGCAGCGGTGCTCGCCTACCTGGATCACGCGGCCACCACGCCGCTACGGCCCCAGGCGCTCGACGCCATGCTGCCATGGCTCACCGAGCGGTTCGGGAACCCGTCCGGCGCCCACGCCGTGGCTCGGGCCGCCCGCACGGCGATCGACGACGCCCGTGACCTGGTCGCCGATCGGCTCGGGTTCGCGCCCGGCGGGCTGGTCTTCACCGGTGGTGGCACGGAGGCGGACAACCTCGGTGTGCTCGGGGCCCTGGGATGCCACCGCGATGGGGTTGCCCGAGCCGTGGTGACCGGCGCCGCCGAGCACCACGCCGTCCTGCGCCCCGCAGCGGCAGCCGGAGTGAAGCACCGGGTCGTCCCTCTCGATGCCGACGGCATCATCGACCTCGACGCGCTGGCCGCGGCGCTCGACCCCGAGGTGGCGGTGGTGTCGGTGGCGTTGGTGAACAGCGAGGTCGGCACCATCGCACCCCTGGCCGAGATCGCTGCGCTCGTCCGCCGTCGCGCCCCCCTGGCGCTGTTGCACACCGACGCAGTGCAGGCCGTGCCGTGGCTCGACGTCGCCCGCCTGGCCGCCGACGCCGACCTGGTGAGCATCAGCGCCCACAAGTTCGGCGGCCCGCAGGGGGTGGGCGCGCTGGCAGTGCGGGACCGGGTGGCGTTGACTCCACTGGTGCACGGTGGCGGCCAGGAGCGTGAGCGACGATCCGGCACCCACAACGTGGCGGGCATCGTCGGCATGGCTGTTGCCCTCGACGTCACCGTCGACCGCCGGATGGTGGAGGTGCCGGCCGCCGCCGCCCGGCGCGACCGCCTGGCCGACGGGCTGCTGGCGGCCGTGCCCGGGACCACGGAGACGGGCAACCGGGAGCGCAAGGTCGCAGGGAACTGCCACGTGCGCTTCGCTGGCGTAGAGAGCGAGGCCTTGCTCCTCCTGCTCGACGACGACGGCGTGTGCGCCTCGGCCGGTTCGGCGTGCGCGAGCGGGGCGATGGAGCCCAGCCACGTCCTGACGGCCATGGGCATCTCGCCGGCCGACGCGCTCACCAGCGTCCGGTTCTCGCTCGGGCACACCTCGACCGACGCCGATGTCGACGGGGCCCTGAAGGTGGTCCCGGCGGCCGTCGACCGGCTGCGGGGAACCTGACGTGCGAACGCAGCAGGCCGGTCGGCCGGGCGCCAGCCGGTCGGCCGGTGATGGGTGCGGGGCGCAGCCCTGCGGGGAGCGCTGACGTGCGAGCGCAGCGAGTGCGGCAGGCCGGTCGGCCGGGCGCCAGCCGGTCGGCCGGTGATGGGTGCGGGGCGCAGCCCTGCGGGGAGCGCTGACGTGCGGGTGCTGGTCGCCATGTCGGGTGGTGTCGACTCGTCGGTGGCGGCGGCGCGCCTGCACGGGGCGGGCCACCAGGTCGTGGGCGCCACCATGAAGCTGTGGGGTGGGCCGTCCGACTCCGGCTGCTGCTCGGTCGGCGACGTGGAGGACGCCCGTCGGGTCGCCCAGCAACTGGGGATCGACCACCATGTGTTCAACTTCAGCGAGGACTTCGATCGCCATGTGGTGGAGCCGTACGTGGCCGAGCACCGCGCCGGGCGAACGCCGAACCCGTGTGTGGCTTGCAACCGGCACCTCAAGTTCGATCGCCTGTTGCGCCGGGCCGCCCAGCTGGGCTTCGCCGCGGTTGCCACCGGTCACCACGCGCGCGTCCGCCAGGGGAGCGATGGTCGATGGGAGCTGCGGCGAGGAGCAGACACCGCCAAGGACCAGTCCTACGTCCTGCACATGCTGGGACAGGCCGAGCTGGCCCGGGTGCTGCTTCCGGTGGGTGACATGACCAAGGCCGAGGTCCGAGCGGAGGCGACGGCGCGGGGCCTGCGCACCGCGGCCAAGCCGGACAGCCAGGACGTCTGCTTCATCTCCCGGCAGGGTGGCCGGGAGGCCTTCCTGGGCGACCGCATCCCACTGCGGGCAGGTGTGGTGGTCGACGCGGCTGGGCGCCAGGTCGGTCAGGTGCCGGCGGTGGAGCTGATCACCGTCGGGCAGCGCCGGCACCTGGGCCCGGCCGGGGGTCCGGCCAGCCGGGGCGACCGTCGGTATGCGTTGGCGGTCGACACCGAAGCAGCCCGCGTGACCGTCGGTTCCGCCGAGGAGCTGCTCACCGACCGGATCGAGGTCGGGGCCGTTACCTGGGTGGCCGAGCCGCCGGGACCAGGCCGCGTCGAGGTGCAGTCGAGCGCCCACGGAGCGGTGGTGCGCGGGCGTTGGCTGGCTCCGGGCCGCATCGATCTGGACCGGCCCGTGCGGCGGGTCGCTCCCGGCCAGAGCGTGGTGCTCTACCACGGTGATCGGCTCCTCGGTGGAGGAATTGCCACCGACTGATCCGCCCTCGGGGCTCGTGGCCCACCAGGCACTCCTGCCTGCCCCGGCGCGGTACCGTCGGCGGGCAATGGTCCGCCCCCGCCCCCAAGAACCGAGCACCCCGGACTCGGACCCGGCCCGGCGGGCCCGGGAGCTGCGAGCGCAGATCCAGCACCACTCGCAGCGGTATTACCTCGACGACCAGCCCGAGATCCCCGATGCCGACTTCGACGCGCTCGTCGACGAGCTGGCCCGGCTGGAGGCGGTCCATGCCGAGCTGGGCGCGGAGGACTCGCCGACCACGCGGGTCGGCGGCGCCGTCTCGGACTTGTTCGCCCCGGTCGCCCACCGCCTGCCCATGATGTCGCTGGACAAGACCACCACCTATGACGATCTGCTGGCCTGGGGCAAGGGGATGGAGCGCTACATCGCCGGCGACGTGGCCTACACGTGCGAGTTGAAGATCGACGGCCTGGCCATGAACCTACTCTACGAGGACGGCCGCCTGACGCGAGCGGCCACGCGAGGCGACGGTCTGGTCGGCGAGGATGTGACCGCCAATGTGCTGGCCGTGGACGCCATCCCGCACCGACTCGATGGAACCCGAGCCGCGGTGGTGGAGGTGCGCGGGGAGATCTACATGGGCGTGGCGCCCTTCGAGGCCCTGAACCGTCGGCAAGAGCAGACCGGTGCCCGGGTGTTCATCAACCCTCGGAACGCAGCGGCCGGGTCCCTGCGGCAGAAGGACGCGTCGGTCACCGCCACCCGGGAGCTGGCGTTCTGGGCCTACCAGCTGGGAGACCTGCAGGGTGCACCTCGCTTCACCAGCCACCACCAGTCGCTCGAGTGGATGGGTGAGGTCGGGCTCCCGATCAACCCGAACATCCGCACGTGCGGGAACCTCGCTGAGGTCGACGGGTACTGCCGCCATTGGCAGGCCCACCGTCACGAGCTCGGCTACGAGATCGACGGCACGGTGGTGAAGGTCGACGACCTGGCGCAGCGTCGCGAGCTCGGAGCCACCTCGAAGGCGCCACGCTGGGCGCGGGCCTACAAGTTTCCCCCCGAGGAGCGCACCACCCTGCTGAACGGGATCATGGTGTCGATCGGCCGCACCGGAAAGGCCACCCCGTTCGCCATGCTCGAGCCGGTGGTCGTCGGTGGCGCCAAGGTGTCGTTGGCCACCCTGCACAACGAGGACCAGGTCCGGGCCAAGGACGTCCGCCCGGGCGACACCGTGGTGGTCCGGCGAGCCGGCGACGTCATCCCCGAGGTACGCGGCCCGATCCTGTCGGCCCGACCGGATGGCCTGCAGCCGTGGATGTTCCCGACCGAGTGCCCGGTATGCGGGCAGCCGCTGGTTCGCCTGGAGGGCGAGAGCGACACGTTCTGTGTCAACGTGGACTGCCCGGGCCAACGCGTGCAGCGCATCTCCCACTTCGCGTCCCGGGGGGCGATGGACATCGAGCACCTGGGGGAGCGCACCGTCGGGCAGTTCGCCCGCGATGGCCTGCTCGCCGACGTGGCCGACATCTACCGCCTGGACTTCGAGCGGGTCGGTCGCTTCGAGGGGTGGGGGGAGACGTCGATCGCCAACCTCCGCCAGGCCATCGAGGCGTCGAAGGACCGACCGCTGGGCAATCTCCTCGTCGGGCTGTCGATCCGGCACTTGGGCTCGACGGGCAGCCGGGTCCTGGCCCGCAGCCTGGGTCACCTCGACGCCATCATGTCGGCCACCATCGAGCAGATGGCCGAGGTGGAGGGAGTGGGCTCAGTCATCGCCGCCAGCGTCCACGAGTTCTTCGCCCTGGACCGGAACCGGGACGTGGTCGAGCGCCTCCGGGCCGCCGGCTTGAACTTCGAGGGCCCGGGCGGTCCCGCTCTTCCTCAGGTGCTGGTCGGGAGCTCGGTGGTGGTGACCGGCACCCTGGATGGTTGGTCGCGCGAGGACGCCGAGGATGCCATCAAGGCCCGAGGCGGAAAGGCCCCCGCCAGCGTCTCCAAGAAGACGACCGCCGTCGTGGTGGGCGCCGAGCCCGGCGCGGCCAAGCTGGCCAAGGCCGTCGACCTCGGCGTGCCGCTCGTCGACGAGGCGGCATTTGCCGATCTGCTCGAATCCGGGACGCTGCCGGCCGCCGCCGACGGCACATCGGTCGACGACCTAACCCGGGGTGATGGCCGCGACGGGAACGGTGATGGCGACGGGACTGGCAACGACGGGACTGGCGACGACGGGACTGGGAGCGACGGGGCCTAGGTTCGGCCGCCCGGTCGGCCTGCCCGGCATCCCTGAGGAGCGGGACCGGCACCGGTAGCCTCCCATCGTGGTGACGTCGCGCATCACCGAGCTGGTGGGGCGCGTCCTCGAGGACCGCTACCGCCTGATCCGCCCGATCGGGGCCGGTGCCAGCGCGCACGTGTACGCAGCCGACGACGTGCGGCTACGGCGACGGGTGGCGGTCAAGGTGCTGCACCCCGGGTTGGCCGCCGACGAGGCGTTCCGCCGGCGGTTCCAGGCCGAGGCCCAGGTGGTCGCCGCCCTCAGCCACCCGCACATCGTGGCCGTCTACGACTGGGGCGTCGACGAGGGTGCCCCCTACCTGGTCACCGCCCTGTTGGAGGGAGGTAGCCTCCGCAGCCTCCTCGACCGGGGGAACGTGCTCACGCCGGCCCAGGCCGCATCGGTCGGTGCGGACGTGGCCGACGCACTCGACTACGCGCACCGCCGCGACCTCGTGCATCGCGACATCAAGCCGGCGAACCTCATCTTTGACGACGAGGGCCGGGTGACCGTTGCCGACTTCGGCCTGGCCCGCGCCCTGGCCGAGGCCAGCTGGACCGAGCCGGCCGGAGCCGTGCTCGGCACCGTTCGCTACGCCGCACCCGAGCAGGCCGAGGGGCGCGACGTCGGCGCCGCCGCTGACGTGTACGCGCTGGCCCTGGTGCTGGTCGAGGCCATGACCGGAGCGGTACCGTTCGCCACCAACAACGTCGTGGGCACCCTGATGGCCCGCCGAGAGCACCCGCTGATCGCCCCCGCATCGCTCGGTCGCATCGGTCGGGTGATCGAAGCGGCTGGTGCCATCCGCCCGGCCGACCGACTCGATGCGGCTCGCTTCGCAGCTGGCCTGCGCCAGGTGGCCAAGGAGCTGCCCGCGCCCGGGTCCCTGCCGCTCGCCGGGCCGATCCTGACCGGCGACGTCGAGCGGGACGCCGATCCGACCCAGGTCCCGGGCCCGGCCGGGCTCGCCGGCGTCGAGGGGCGCCGGGAGCCGGGAGGACCCACCCCGGGGCGGCCCGGCGCGGACACCGGCAGCTTTGGGGCAGCTCTGCCGCCTCCTCCGGCGAGATCGGCTGGCCCCGGCGGCCACCCCCGCGCCTCGGCGTCCGGCGAGGACCGTTACCCCGAGGACCGTTACCCCGAGGACCGTTACCCCGAGGACCGGACCCTCGTGGTGGGCCGGGGCGTCTTCGACGCCGACGCCGTCGACCGCCGCTCCGAACGGGGCCGCGGTGTCTACGATGCCGAGGCCCTCGCGGCCGACGACAGCTCGGAAGGCATCGCCGCCGCCGCGCCGTCTGCGGGTCGCCGCCCGCGCCGCTGGCGCCGGCGGGTCCGGCGCCGGGTCCTTCTCGCCCTCGCCGTCGTCGTAGTGGTGGCCGCGGGCGGGGGCGCATACGTGGTGACCCGCCCCGGCCCCCGCCACCCGGTGCCCGCCGTCCAGGGCCGCACCGAGGCCCAGGCGGCGTCGGCGCTGACCCCCCTGCACCTGCACCTCGACGTGACGGCCCGTCGCTACGACCCGACGGCCCCTTCCGGGGTGATCCTCACCCAGACCCCGGCCGCCACCACGCGGCTCCCCGAAGGGTCCGTGGTCCGCGCCGTCGTGTCCGAAGGGCCCAAACCGGTAGAGGTGCCACCGCTGGCCGGTCAGACCGAGGCGGCGGCGCGCCCGGCCCTGGTTGCCGCCGGACTGCAGGTCGGGACGGTGACCCAGGCGTCGAGCGAGACGGTGCCCTCTGGACAGGTCATCAGCACCTCGCCGGTATCGGGAACCCTGCTTCCCGGCCAGACCGTGAACCTGGTGGTGTCGACCGGCAAGCCCTTCGTCACCGTCCCGCTCTTGAGCACGGCCCAGTCAGCCAGCTTCGCAACCGCCCAGGCCGCCTTCGCCGGCCTGGGGTTGTCCTCGGTCGAGTCCGACCAGTTCTCCGACACCGTGGCCAAGGGCCAGGTGATCGCCACCAGCCCGGCGCCCGGCGTCTCCGTGCAACAGGGCACCAGCGTCACGGTACAAGTGTCCAAGGGCCCCGACCTGGTCGCCGTGCCGAACGTCCGCGGCACATCGGTGACCGCAGCGAGCCAGGCCATCGCTGCCGCCGGTCTGGCGGTCAGCGGCGTGAACGGAAATCCCACCGCCACCGTGACCGGCACCAGCCCGGCGGCGGGTGCCATGGTGCACCGTGGCGCGTCGGTCGAGATCGATACCTGAGGCCGAGAACGGGGTCAAGGAACCGTCGGAGCTGTCAGGGTGACAACTACGGGCGGCGGCGTTGCAAGGGCGGCGAGCGTATCCAGCACCGCCTTGGTGGTGTAGGTGCCGGGCGGTAACGGGGAGCCGGGCGTGACGTTGGCGCAGCTCGGGGTGTTTGGGCCGCCTTGGAGGGTGCACGCTTCATACGTGGTCGGTACCACGAGCGGGTACCGGCTGATGCCGATTGGAACCTGGTCGGGACGACAGAGCACAAAAGGAAAGCCACCTCGAAACGTGACGTTGGCGTTCGCGAGTCCGACGGTGATCCAGCCGTCGCAGGCTCCGGTGACGGTGATCGGCCGTCCGGTCTGATTGTCGGCGATGACCGTGCCGTGGATCGGGGTGCCGTCAGCCGGGGCGGTAGTTCGGTCTAGAACGATCGTCAGAGTTCCAGTCCCTGCTGCTGTAGACGCTGGTGGTACCCCGGCGGCCGCGGTGGGCAACGTCGTCGCCGGTCCGACCACGACTCGCTCGGTGGGAGTCGATGCTCCAGAAAAGGCAACAGCTGCCACCGTAACGACAGCGGCGAGCACGACTGTAGTCGCGGCGCCGATTCGGGCTTGACGGCGCCGGCGCCGCACACGGCTCCTACGTACGATATTGACCACTGGTGTCGTCTCGGCCACCCGGAAGGTGGCGAGGCGAGCGCCAGTCTCTGACAAATCAACCATGACCGACCTCCTCTTGAATCGATTCCCCAAGTGCGTCTCGTAGCCGGGCTCGGGCTGTGCTCAGACAGGCTGAGACTGCACCTCGTGATACGCCCACGGCCTCAGCCACTGACGCCTCGGGCAGGTCGTACACGTACCGCAAGACGATCACCGCCTGCCTCACGAGAACGTGCTATTCAAACGAAATTTATACGGATTGGGTTGCAGAGCAAAATCGATGGGGACTCCAGATTGACACGCCGGGCAATCCGTGACGTAAATGCTACAAAGTGCACCTCGAAGAATATATTCACAGCAGGCGTGGTTGGCGCCAAAGGCATGGTTGAGAGAAACGGAATGAGTGCGGCTCTCGTGGAACGTCAGTGGCGGAAGCTCACGGCACATCTGGCGGGGGCGAAGCATTTTGAGTATCGTCGGAGTGTGAGCAACACCTACCGGTCTATTGGGTGTGGTTGGTCAACGGTGGAGACGACGTAACTATTGTCTGTGAAGTGTAGAACCGACTGAGTACAGTGAGGCGTTGTCGACAATTGTCTACGAGCACTCGCATCGGGCCATTGCGCGCGTCGAAGTCCAAGCGCTGTGGGGTCGTCCGAGGGGAGCCGTGCTGTGCCGGGCACCCCGGCCGAAGCCCGTCCGCCCACGAGCGGCGATGGCCTAGCATGGCCGGGTCGCCCGGATGGAGCGGGGCGGTGAGCTGAGGCAGCGATCCCCAGCCGCTGTCGGTGCCGCCGCCCCTCTCGATCCGGTTCGGCCCGGGCACGGCCGGCTACTCGGTGATGTCCTGGATGCGCCGGGCCAGCTCCATCGACGCCGGGTCGACGCTGCCTATGACACCGGCCGTCTGCAGCGCCAGCAGCTTGGTGATGTCGCCGTCGACCTTGATGCGGCCGCTGAGGAACGCCTGCATGGCCGCTTGGGCGTCGCCGTCGACCAGGATCGCCCGGGCCGTGTCGTAGTCCACCGTGATGGTCAGATCGGGACCTTCCAGGTGCCCGGTCTCCAGATCGAACTCGCCCGTCGAGGTGTCGAGGTGGGCGTGAAGGACGCCGTCGCCGAAGGGGACGTCCTTGATGATCTGGTTCATGCGGATAGCCATGGCGACGGCAGGGACCTGACCGGCGAACTCGGCGCGGATCTTCCTAGCCTCGTCGACCCATTCATCGCTCAAGAAGGCGTACTTGGCCACCTGATCTCCCTCTCCCCGGCTACGCGCTTCCGGGATGTGGAGAAGCTAGTCGCGACCGGTCTCGGCGCCGGCATCCACGACAGCGCACCGTCTGGGCCCGCCTACCATGCACCGCATGGCGACATCGATATCCACCGCCGACGTGACGCACGTGGCCCGGCTGGCCCGCCTGGCCCTCAGCGACGAGGAGCTGGAGACCTACACCGAGCAGTTGGGCGCCGTCCTCGACCACGCCGCGGACATGGATGCGCTGGACACCGCCGGGGTGCCGGCAACGGCCCACCCGCTGCCGCTCGTCAACGTCCTGCGCGACGACGTCGTAATCCCGGGCCTCGACCGTGACGAGGTCCTGGACCAAGCGCCCGCGGCCGAAGGTCACCGGTTCCGGGTGCCCCGGATCCTGGGGGAGGCACCATGACCGACGCCCACGCCCACGCCCACGCCCACGCCAGCGCCGGTGCCCACGCCCATGCCATCGCCGCCGACGTCCGCGCCGGCCGGCGTCGGGCGGTCGACGTGCTCGACGAGCACCTGTCGCGCATCGGGGAGACCGAAGCCGACGTCCACGCCTTCAACCTGGTCACCGAGGAGCATGCCCGGCAGGCGGCGGGGGCCGTCGACGCCGCGGTGGCGGCCGGGCGCGACCCAGGGCTCCTCGCCGGCGTTCCCGTGGCGTTGAAGGACAACATGTGCACTCGCGGCATCCCCACCACCTGCTCGTCGCGGATCCTCGCCGGCTGGCGGCCGCCCTACGACGCGACGGTCGTGGCCCGTCTGGCCGCCGCAGGCGCCGTCGCCGTCGGCAAGACGAACCTGGACGAGTTCGCCATGGGCTCCTCCACCGAGAACAGCGCCTTCGGCCCGACGCGCAACCCGCTCGACCTGGCCAGGGTACCTGGCGGCTCCTCGGGCGGCAGCGCGGCCGCCGTCGCCGCCGGGTTCGCCACCCTCTCGTTCGGCTCCGACACCGGCGGGTCCATCCGCCAGCCGGCCGCCCTCTGCGGCGTAGTCGGGGTGAAGCCGACCTATGGGTTGGTCTCTCGCTACGGGCTCATCGCCTTTGCCTCGTCGCTCGACCAGATCGGTCCGTTCGCCACCTCGGTGGCCGACGCCGCCCTGGCCTTCGACGTCATCGCCGGCCACGACCCGGCCGACTCGACATCGCTGCCGGCCGCACCGCCATCGGCCCGAGCCAGGCTGGACGCAGGCGTCAAAGGCCTCCGCGTGGGAGTCGTCTCGGAGTTGATCGGCGCCGAGGGCATCGCTCCTGCGGCCGTCTCCCGGACCCGCCAGGCGGCTGATGCGCTGGCGGCCGCCGGAGCCAAGGTCGAGGAGGTGCGCGTCCCGGCCGTCGTCTACGGGCTGACCGCCTACTACCTCATCGCCCCGGCCGAAGCATCGTCGAACCTGTCGCGATACGACGGGGTTCGCTACGGCAGCCGAGCGGCGGCCGACGACATCACCGACATGTACGTCCGCACCCGCTCGGAGGGTTTCGGACCGGAGGTGAAGCGGCGGATCATGCTCGGCACCTACGCCCTGTCCGCCGGGTACTACGACGCCTACTACGCCAAGGCCCAACAGGTGCGCACCCTGATCATCGGTGACTTCGAGGCCGCGTACCGTTCGTTCGACGTGCTCCTCGGGCCGACGGCGCCGGACACCGCGTTCGCGTTGGGGGCCAAGACCGCCGACCCGCTGCTCATGTACCTCAACGACGTGTGCACCATCCCGTCGAACCTGGCTGGTCATCCGGCCATGAGCGTGCCCTTCGGCGTCGGCTCCGACGGTATGCCCCTCGGCGTGCAGGTCCTGGCTCCGGCGCTGGGCGAGACCGTCATGTTCCAGGTGGCTGCCGCCCTGGAGGCGGCAGCCACCGGCGCCGCTCGGGCCCCCGCCGGCCGAGACAGCCCCGCCGGCCGAGACAGCCCCGCCGACCGAGGAGGCCCGGCATGACCCTGACACCCGGGACGGCGGCCACCACGACCGAATGGGAGACGGTGATCGGCCTGGAGGTCCACACCGAGCTGCGGACCGTGACCAAGCTGTTCTGCGGCTGCCCGAACCACTTCGGCGACGAGCCGAACACCAACATCTGCCCAGTGTGCCTGGGCCTGCCCGGCAGCCTCCCGGTCATCAACCGGCAGGCGGTCGAGTACGCCATGCGGATCGGTGCCGCCCTGCACTGCACCATCCAGAGCTCGCTCTTCCATCGGAAGAACTACTTCTATCCCGACATGCCGAAGGACTACCAGATCAGCCAGTACGACGTGCCGATCAACGCCGACGGGTGGCTGGCCCTGCCCGATGGGCGGCGCATCGGCGTCGAACGGGCGCACATGGAAGAGGACACGGGCAAGAGCACGCATGTCGGCGGCGGTGGCCGCATCCACGGCGCCGACCACTCCCTGGTCGACTACAACCGGGCCGGCGTCCCGCTGGCGGAGATCGTGAGCCGCCCCGATCTGCGCAGCGCCGAGGACGCCCGCGCCTACGTCGACGAGCTGCGGGCCGTCCTGATCGCCACCGGCGCCTCCGACGGGAAGATGGAGGAAGGCTCCGTGCGCGTCGATGCCAACGTCTCGGTCCGTCCCGCCGGCAGCGACACGTTGGGGACGCGGTGCGAGATCAAGAACATGAACTCGTTGCGCAGCCTGGGCCGGGCTATCGACTACGAGGCGGCCCGCCAGGTGCAGCTGCTGCGCGACGGGGGCACCGTCGTCCAGGAGACCAGGCACTGGAACGAGGACGAGGGGCGCACCAGCTCCATGCGGTCCAAGGAGGAGGCCTACGACTACCGGTACTTCCCGGAGCCGGACCTGGTCCCCCTCGAGCCATCCGGGGACTGGATCGCGGCCGTGACCGCCGGCCTCCCCGCGCTGCCGGCGGACCGGCGCCAGCGGGTGGCGTCTGCCGCCGGGGTGGCGGCGGACAGCGATGCGGTGGTCACCGTGGTCCGCCTCGACCTCGACCGCTTCGTCGACGCCTGCATGGCGGAGGGGCTCGATGCCAGCCTGGCCGTCAAGCGCCTGGCCAACGAGGTAGCGGCCGACATCGACGCCGCTCCGACTCTGGACCCGTCGGCGTTCGTCGCCCTGGTCGGGATGGAGAGCGGTGGCGAGCTGACCACCGCCCAAGCCCGCACCGTGCTCAAGGAGCTGCTGGCCACAGGAGGCATCCCGGCGGAGATCGCGGCGCGCCTGGGCTTCGAGGCCATGGGGGCCGATGACCTGGCCGACGTGGTCGACCAGGTCATCGCCGAGAACGCCGGCGAGTGGGAGCGGTACCGAGCCGGCGAGGACAAGCTGACCGGATTCTTCATCGGCAAGATCAAGGCGGCCACCGCCGGCCAGGCCGACCTGAAGGCGGCCAGCGCCCTCCTGCGCGACAAGAAGGCGTAGCGCCGGCCGCAACCGCCGGGCCGCCACCGGCTCGCGCCTGGTCTCTCGCCGCCTGGTCTCTCGCCGCCTGGTCTCTCGCCGCCTGATATCATGCCGTGTCCGGTTGCGGCCGGACGGTCACCGGCAGTTCGCCGGTGGGGCCGTTGGAGGTGCGCCTTCTGCTGGCCCTCCTTCCCCCCAAACGGAGTTCTGTCATGTCTGTCACCTTCGCCGATCTCGGCGTGCCTGCCCACCTGCTCGCCATCCTGCGTGAGCGCGGGCTCGAGCACCCCTGGCCCATCCAGGCCCAGGCCCTTCCCGACGCCCTGGCCGGACGTGATGTCTGCGGCCGGGCCCCCACCGGCTCGGGCAAGACGCTCGCCTTCGCCATCCCGGCAGTGCTGGCCGCCGAAGCGGCGCGCAGCCATCCCACGGGATCGCGCGGGCGAGGCAACGGCCCCTATGCACTGATCCTGGTCCCCACCCGGGAGCTGGCCTCCCAGGTGGAGGAGGCCATGGCGCCCCTGGCCCGCCCGGCCGGGGTGCGCACCCTGGCCATCTACGGCGGTGTCGGCTATGGCGGGCAGCGGAGCGCCCTGCGTCGCGGCGTCGGGGTGGTCGTGGGTTGCCCCGGCCGGCTCGAGGATCTCATCGCCCAGGGGGATCTCGACCTGTCCTCGGTGCGGCTGGTCGTCATCGACGAAGCCGACCGGGCCGCGGACATGGGTTTCCTTCCCGCCGTCAAGCGGCTCATCGAGGCCACCCGTGACGATCGACAAGTGCTGCTCTTCTCGGCCACGCTCGACAAGGACGTCGACGTCCTCATCCGCACCTACCAGCACGATCCCCGCCGCCACGAGGTGGCCGTGGACGCAGCCGACGGCGAGCGGGTCAGCCATCTGTGGTGGCGAGCCGAGTCCGAGCAACGCCTGGCCTTGACCGCAGACGTGCTGCGCAAGCAGCAGCCGGCCATCGTGTTCTGCCGGACCCGCCACGGCGCCGACCGCCTGTCGCAGCGCCTCGCCAAGGTGGGCATCGGCGCCGCCCCGATCCACGGCGACCGGAGCCAGGCCCAGCGCGAGAAAGCCCTCGCCCAGTTCCGCGCCGGGCGGGTACAGGCCCTGGTGGCGACCGATGTCGCCGCCCGGGGCATCCACGTCGACGACGTGGCGTGCGTCATCCACTTCGATCCGCCGGCCGACCCCAAGGACTACGTGCACCGCTCCGGGCGCACCGGTCGGGCCGGCGCCGACGGGTTGGTGGTGAGCATGGTCAGCCGCCAGCAGGCCAAGGCGGTGGCCAGCATGCAGCGGGCGTTGGGCATGAGCCCGGCGCTGGTCGCGCCGGATCCCGCCGCGCTCGGCGAGCGTCGGACCGCGCCGCGCCCGGCGCCGGCGTTCACCTCCGGGCCCTCCGACGCACCGGCCGGCCGGCCCCGCAAGCCGCGTCCGGCGGCCGGCGGCTTCGAGCGGAGTGGTCCCCGACGCAACGACGCTCGCCGCGACCGCGACGCCCGACAGGGAGACGCCCGCAACGGTGACGGTCGGTCGTTCGCCCCGCAGGGAGGCCGAGGCAGCTATGGCGGTCGACCCCGCAGCGGCCCAGCGGTCCAGGGTCGTCCGGCTGGTCAGGGGCGCCCGGCAGCCCAGGGTCGCCCGGCCGGGTCGCCCGCCCAGGGTCGCCCGGGGGAGCAGGGCCACGCCGGCAGCGGCGCCCGCCGGAGCCCCGGCGGGCGCACCCGGCGGGTCTGATCCCACCGCCTGGCATCTCTGGCCGTCGGACGGCGCGCCACTAGCCTTCCTCCGTGGCGCGGCACCGGTCCCTGGTCGACGACAGCACCGGCCGGGGACGGTCGGCGGGGCGGGACCGGTCGCTCAGCGCCGCATTGGCGCCCGCCTTGGGCCATCCCGGCCGTACGGCCGTCGTCGCGGCGGGCGCGGTGCTCGTCACCCGGCTGCTGACCATCGCCGCCATCGCCGCCGGCGCCCACCATCACCGGGAGAGCCTGGCCGCCGCGGTCACACACCTCGACGGGCAGTACTACGGCCAGATCGCGCGGCACGGCTACCCGTCGCACCTGACGCCGGGCATCAACGCCGCCGGCTACTTCCCGCTCTTTCCCCTGTCCACCCGGCCCCTGCTCGCCTTGGGCCTGCCGTTCTGGCAAGCGGCCCTGCTGGTCGTGACGGTCTGCTCGGTCGTGGCCGGGGCGCTGATCGCGCTCGTCGTCCGTCGGTACGCCGGACCCGTCGTCGGCGTGCTCACGGCCTGCCTGTTCGCCGTCTCGCCGCTCGCCGGCGTGCTGTCGCAGGCTTACTCCGAAGCGCTTACGACCATGCTTGCCGCCGGGTGCCTCCTGGCCCTGCTCCACCGCCGGTGGGTCGTGGCCGGGGTCCTGGGCGCGCTGGCCGGCGCGACCCGACCGCCCGGCGCCGTGCTGATCCTCTGCTGTGCCGTCGCAGCGATGGAGGCTGTCCGACGCGATCGAGCGTGGCGGAGCGTGATCTCGGTGGTCGTGGCCCCGATCGGCCCCATCGCCGCCCTGGCGTGGATCGGCGCCAGCGTCGGCCGGTGGGACGCCTTCTTTGCCGAGCAACGTCGCGGCGGACCCGGCCCGCACCTCGACGGCGGTGTGGGCACCGTGCAGGCGATGTTCCACGAGCTGACCGGCACCGGCGCCCACCACTTCACCTTCGGACCCGAGCAGGCCGTCTACACCGTCGCGGCCGCCGCCCTGATCGTGTGGGCGGCCGTCCAGCGCCCGCCGTTGCCGGTCCTCGCCCTCCCCGTCGGCGTCTTCGTGCTGACGGTGATCACCAGCGACACCCAGGCGGCCATCCCGCGCTACCTCCTTCCAGCCTTCCCGATGCTGGTTCCCCTCGCCGGGTTCCTGGCCGGCCGCCGCGGCGGGTTGATCGCGGTCCTGGCGGTGGTGGCCGCCCTCGGCTCGGCGGCCATCGGGTCCTACTACGCCGTCTTCTACACCCCGTCGCCCTTCTTCTCCTGAGCCATCACGCCAGGACCGGCGCGGCCCCGGTGCTCCAGGATCCCGCTCCTTTGCGCAGCGGACGGGCTCTAGGGTGGCGGCATGGCCAGCGATCGCAAGCCCCGCAGTCACGAGGTCACCGACGGGTTCGAGCGGGCCCCGGCGCGCGCCATGCTGCGCGCCGTGGGCATGACCGATGCCGACTGGGACAAGCCCCAGGTAGGCGTGGCCTCGTCGTGGAACGAGGTCACCCCCTGCAACCTTCCGCTCGATCGGCTGGCCAAGCGGGCCAAGGAAGGCGTACGCGCCGCCGGCGGCTACCCGCTCGAGTTCGTCACCATCGCGGTGTCCGACGGGATCTCCATGGGGCACGAGGGAATGCGGGCGTCGCTCGTCAGCCGCGAGGTGATCGCCGACTCGGTGGAGACGGTCATGCACGCCGAGCGCTTCGACGCCCTGGCCACCTTCGCCGGGTGCGACAAGTCCCTGCCGGGCATGCTCATGGCCGCCGCCCGGCTGAACCTGCCGGCGATCTTCCTCTACGGCGGCAGCATCCTGCCGGGGCGCGGCGCCCGCGGCGAGGCGCTCGACATCACCAGCGTCTTCGAAGCGGTCGGGGCTCGCGCCGCGGGCACCCTGACCGATGAGGAGCTTGGGCTCATCGAGCGCAACGCCTGCCCGACCGAGGGCAGCTGCGCGGGGATGTTCACCGCCAACACCATGGCGTCGATCTCCGAGGCGCTCGGCATGGCCCTGCCCGGCAGCGCTTCGGCCCCGGCGGTCGACCGCCGCCGCGACGACCTGGCCTACGAGAGCGGGCGGGCCGTCGTGCGCCTGGTGGAGCTGGGGATCCGGCCCCGTCAGATCCTGACCCGAGAGGCATTCGAGAATGCCATCGCGGTCACCATGGCCCTCGGCGGCTCGACCAACGCTGTCCTCCACCTCCTGGCCATCGCCAACGAGGCGCGAGTGGAGCTGACGCTCGATGACTTCAATCGGGTCGGCGCCCGTGTGCCCCACATCGCCGACACCAAGCCCCACGGTCGGTACCACATGGTCGACATCGACCGCATCGGCGGGGTCCCCGTTGTCATGCGAGCGTTGCTGGAGGCCGGCCTGCTCCATGGGGAGTGCATGACGGTCACCGGGCGGACGATCGCCGAGAACCTCGAGGCTGCTCCGCCGCCGGCACCCGATGGCGACGTGATCCACCCCGTCGACCGACCCATACACGTCGACGGTGGCATCGCCATCCTCCGCGGCACGCTGGCTCCCGAGGGAGCGGTGGTCAAAGTGGCCGGGATCGACCACGACCGCTTCGAGGGTCCTGCCCGCGTGTTCGACGGCGAGGACGGGGCCATGGAGGCCATACTGGGCGGGACCATCGAGGCCGGCACGGTGCTCGTCATCCGCTACGAAGGCCCCAAGGGTGGCCCGGGCATGCGCGAGATGCTGGCGGTGACGGGCGCCATGAAGGGTGCCGGGCGCGGTGGCGACTGCGCGCTGCTGACCGACGGCCGGTTCAGTGGGGGCACCCACGGCTTCTGCATCGGCCACGTGGCGCCAGAGGCGGTGGACGGAGGCCCGATCGGTCTGGTGGCCGACGGTGATCGCATCGTGATCGACGTCACCGGCCGTCGCATCGACCTCGACGTGGACGCGACCGAGCTGGACCGCCGGCGCCAGGGATGGAAGCGGCCAGAGCCGCGGTACCGCACCGGCGTCCTGGCCAAGTACGCCAAGCTGGTGACCGGGGCGGAGCGGGGAGCGGTGACCGAGCCGTGAGAGAGGGGGCGTTGCAGTGAAAGCATCCCTGTGGCAAGCTGACCCTGTGACCGGCGCCAGCATCGTGCTCGTACTCATCACCTGACGCACGCCGGATCTCCTGCGTGCGTCCGACGACCTCCCAGACGGGGGGTCGTTTTCTTTTGTCCGAACTCCCGACCCCCGACCACCCGGCTACTCCAGGAGCAGCGAACCAGCGATGAAGCTGACCGGCGCGCAAGCGCTCATCAAGAGCCTCGAGATGGAGTCCGTGGAGGTGGTCTTCGGACTGCCCGGCGGGTGCATCCTCCCGGCCTACGACCCCATCCTCGACTCACCCATCCGTCACATCCTGGTGCGCCACGAGCAGGGCGCCGGGCACATGGCCGAGGGCTACGCCCACGTGACGGGCCGGCCCGGGGTGGCCATGGTGACGAGCGGGCCGGCGGCGACCAACCTGGTCACCCCGCTGTGCGACGCCTATATGGACTCGGTGCCGATGGTCGCCATCACCGGCCAGGTGGGACGGGCGGTGATCGGGACCGACGGCTTCCAGGAGTGCGACACCGTCGGCATCACCCGCTCGGTGACCAAGCACAACGAGCTGGTGATGGACCCCGACGAGATCCCCCTGCGGATCCGCCAGGCGTTCCACATCGCCACCACCGGCCGTCCCGGACCCGTGCTGGTCGACGTGCCCAAGGACGTCCTGCAGGCCGACGTCGACTGGTGGTGGCCCTCCGACGCTGAACTGATCACATCGCTGCCCGGGTACAAGCCGACGACCAAGGGCCACCCGAAGATGATCAAGGAGGCCGCCCGGCTCATCGCCGGCGCCCAGCGGCCCGTGATCTACGCCGGCGGGGGGATCCTCAGGGCGCGAGCCGCCGAGGCTCTCCGGGAGCTGGCCGAGCTGACCGCCACGCCGGTGGTGACCACCCTCATGGCGCGCGGCGCCTTCCCGGACGACCATCCCCTCTGCCTCGGCATGCCCGGCATGCACGGCAACTACACGGCCATCACGGCCATGCAGGAAGCCGACCTGCTCGTCGCGCTCGGCAGCCGCTTCGACGACCGGGTGACCGGCCGGGTGAAGGACTTCGCGGCACAGGCCAAGATCATCCACGTCGACATCGACCCGGCCGAGCTGGGGAAGATCCGCCGCCCCGACGTGCCCATCGTCGGCGACTGCCGCCTGGTCATCGAGGAGCTGGTCAAGGCCCTGCGCAGCGTCGACGGCGTCGATGCGCCCGATCGTCGCGGCTGGAAGAGCCGCATATCCGGTTGGCAGGAGCGGTACCCGTTGCACTACGACGCCCATGTTGACGGCGATGCCCTCAAGCCGCAGATGGTGATGGAGACGCTGCGCGACTCGGCTCCCGAGGACACCATCTTGGTGTCGGGTGTCGGCCAGCACCAGATGTGGGCCAGCCAGTACTGGAGGTTCAACGAGCCCTACACCTGGGTGAACTCCGGCGGGTTGGGCACGATGGGCTTCTCGGTCCCTGCGGCCATCGGGGCCAAGGTCGGACGGCCCGACCGCACCGTGTGGGCGGTCGACGGCGACGGCTGCTTCCAGATGACCGCCCAGGAGCTGGTCACCGCGTCCAGCGAGCGCATACCCATCAAGGTGGCCATCTTGAACAACGCCTATCTGGGCATGGTGCGCCAATGGCAGGAGATGTTCTACGAGGAGCGCTACTCGGAGGTGTACCTCTCACCCGATCTGCCCGACTACGTGAAGTGGGCCGAGGCCATGGGATGTGTCGGGTTCCGGGTGGAGTCGCCCGAAGAGGTCCAGCCGACCATCGACAAGGCCAATGCCATCGACGATCGTCCCGTCGTCATCGACTTCCGGACCGACGCCGCCGAGAAGGTGTTCCCGATGGTGCCGGCCGGCGCGTCGAACGACGAGGTCGTCGTCCATCCATCCCAGAAGCCGGGTGGAGAAAGGTTCGTGCAGTGAGCCGCACCGCCGCTCGCCACCAGACCCTCTCGGTCGTCGTCGAGAACCGCCCGGGTGTCCTGGCCCGGGTGAGCGGGCTCTTCGCCCGGCGCGGCTTCAACATCATCTCGCTCGCCGTGGCCCCCACAGACGACGATGCCTTCAGCCGCATCACCATCGTCATCGACGTGGAGCAGACCTCGGTGGAGCAGATCACCAAGCAGCTGTTCAAGCTGATCAACGTGGTCAAGATCACCGAGCTGGATCCGGCCGACGCCGTCGAACGCGAGCTGCTGCTCGCCACCGTTCGCGTCACCGCCGAGCAGCGCAGCCAGGTGGTCGAGCTGGTCAGCATCTTCGGCGGCCAGATCGAGGATGTGGGCTTCGGCCACCTGACCGTCATGCTGGCCGGCGAGCCGTCTCGACTCGACGGCCTCGAGGACCTTCTGCGACCCTACGGGATCACCGAACTGCAGCGCACCGGACGGGTGGCGCTGCCCACGCTGGAACGGCAGGCGACCCCCCGCCTCCGCAACCTCACCGGAAAGGCAAGCTGAACTGCGATGGCTGCAACCGTGTTGTACGAGACCGATGCCGACGCCGGCCTGATCCAAGGGCGGAAGGTGGCGATCATCGGATACGGCTCGCAGGGCCATGCCCACGCGTTGAACCTGCGCGACTCCGGCGTCGACGTGCGCGTCGCCCTGCGCGACGGCTCACGCTCGCGCGCCAAGGCGGAAGCGGCCGGGCTGCGGGTCACCTCCATCGCCGACGCCGCCCGCGAGGCCGACGTCATCATGAACCTGGCGCCCGACACCGATCAGCAAGCCATCCACAACCAGTCGGTGGCCCCGCACCTCCAGCCCGGTGACGTGCTGCTGTTCGCCCACGGGTTCAACATCCGCTTCGGCCTCATCATCGCGCCCGAGGGCGTGGACGTGGCGATGGTCGCCCCCAAGGGTCCGGGCCACCTGGTGCGCCGCACCTACGAGGGCGGCGGCGGGGTGCCGGCGCTCATCGCGGTCGAGCAAGACGCATCGGGGACGGCGCGAGCCCTGGCCCTGTCCTACGCCAACGCCATCGGCGGCACGCGCGCCGGTGTGCTGGAGACGACGTTCGCGGAGGAGACCGAGACCGACCTCTTCGGCGAGCAGGTCGTGCTCTGCGGGGGCCTGACGGCGCTCATCCAGGCCGGCTTCGAGACCCTGGTCGAGGCCGGCTACCAGCCGGAGTCGGCCTACTTCGAGTGCCTGCACGAGGTGAAGCTGATCGTCGACCTCATGTACGAGCAGGGGATCTCGGGGATGCGCTACTCCATCTCCACCACCGCCGAGTACGGCGACATGACCCGCGGCCCGCGCATAGTCAACGACTCGGTGCGCGCCGAGATGAAGAAGATCCTGGGCGAGATCCGGTCCGGCCAGTTCGCCGAGGAATGGATCTCGGAGTACAAGAGCGGCCTGCCGAACTACACCAAGCTCCAGGAGCAGGGCAAGGAGCATCCCGTCGAGCAGGTCGGCGCCCAGCTGCGGGCCATGATGCCGTTCATCAGCGCCGGCTCCGCCCGCGTGGAGGACGTGTCGGGCGGCTGAACGCCCCACCCAGTTGCGGTGCTCGGTCCGGTCCCTCAGCGCCAGGGGCGGCGGGTGTGGGCCCCGACCGACCGGCGGGGCCGGCGGCGCCGCGACACCATGACGGCGGCGGCCCCCACGACCACGAGGGCGCCGCCGGCGCTGAGCGGCCACGGCGCACCGATCCCAGGGCCGGCCCGAGGCCCGGTGATGGCCGCGCTCGCTCGCGGCACCCCGCCGGCCCGGGACGGCCCCGGCAAGGTCACCGGATGGGGCGCCGACGGGAGGTGCACCGATGGCAGGACGTTGCCGGTCGGCTCCTGGGCCACCGGGGTGGCGAACCCGCGGTCCAACAGCACCTGGGCGGTGGTCACGTCCGCCGATCCGTTCATGACCACGGCGAGCATGGTGCGACCCGCACGCGTCGCCGAGGCGATGATGCACGGGCCGGCCGGGTCGGTGTAGCCAGTCTTCACCCCGGTCGCGCCCGGGTAGGCGTGAAGGAAGGAGCGGTTCTCGCTGAGGATCTGGGTGACGACCCCGCTCGGAGCAGTGAACGTCCAGCTGGTCAGGGCCACGATGGATGCCAGGTAGGGCTGGGCCAGGAGGTCCCGCCCGACGATGGCCAGGTCGCGCGCGCTGGCCAGGTTTCCCCCGGCGATACCTTCGGTGCCGTCGAGGCCCGCCGGGTCGTGGAAGATGGGGTGATCGGTCATGCCCATCCGGGCGGCCGCCAGACCCATGAGGCCAGCGAAGTCCTCGACCGTCGGGCTGATCCGCTCGGCGAGAGCGTAGGCGGCGTCGTTGGCCGAGTAGATGAGCAGCGTGTGGAGGACCTCGTCCAGGGTCCAGGTCTGCCCCGGCGCCATGCCGACCCGATTCGGGTACACCGTGGCGTCCCGGGCGCTGACCGCCACCGTGTCCGTCGGCCGCAGCCACGCCACCGCGACCAGAGCCGTCACCAGCTTGGACAGGCTGGCCGGCGGGAGGAGCAGATGCTCGTCCTGGGCGCCCAGCACCCGGCCCGTGTCGTCGTCGACCAGCACCCACGACCGGGCGGGCGGCGGCCCGCTCGGCAGCGTGGTCGTGGTCGGCGCCGCCGGCGCCGGGGTGGTCCGGGTCCGTCGGCTCGCCGCTCCCGCCGCGGTGGCCGGGACGGGACCGACTTGGGCGACGACGACGACGACGGCGGCCAGCACCGCGCCGGCCTTGCGTCCCCAACGCCGCCGTGGCGCGACCCGAGTGATCCGCCGACGTTAGCCAAGCGACCCGCGCCCGCTACGTTCATGCCGATGGCGAACGTCGAGCCGGGTCGGGCCGTGCTGGCCGATCTGCACCAGGCCCGACAGCGACGCCGCACCCAGGGCTTCGACAAGGGGGAGGCCTTCTACCGGGCCTACCTCACGGCGATCCTGGTGGGCCTGGTGCTGCTGTTCGGATCGGCTGCGGTCGGCGACGGGCGCCTCCGGGGCGCGTCGGTCGCCACAGTGGCGACCCGCGGCCCGCAGATCGTCGGGCTGCTCGTCGCCCTCGTCGTCGCGGTCGGCCTGCGCTCGGGCGGTCGGGGCGGGCCCCTCGTGATCGAGGCGGCCGAGGTCCGCCACGTCCTGCTCTCGCCGCTCGACCGGGCCGTCGCCCTGCGCCCGGCGGCGTGGCGGCAGCTCCGGTTCGGGATGGCCGGCGGGGCCGGGGTGGGCGTGGTCGCCGGCCTGCTGGCCTTCCGCCGACTGCCGGGCGCCCCAGTCGCCTGGCTGGCCTGCGGCGCCGCCGTCGGGGCGCTCACCGCCGCGGGGGGCCTCGGCGCGGCGATGGCTGTCGCCGGTCGCCGGCTGGGTCAAGTGGTCGGCGGCGTCCTCGCGTTGGTGGTGCTGGCCTGGTCCGGGGCCGATCTGGCGCTGCGCACCACCACCTCCCCGTGCACCCTGCTCGGCCAGGTCGGCCTGTGGCCGGCCCGCTTCCGGCCGACGGGCCTGATCGGCGTCGCCGTGCTCACGGCGGTGGCTGCGGTGGGGGTGGCTGCCATCGCCGGGACGTCCGTCGAGGCCGCGGAGCGTCGCGCCACCCTCGTCGGCCAGATCCGCTTCGCCGCCACCGTGCGCGACCTGCGCACGGTGGTGGTCCTGCGACGGCAGCTGTCCCAGGAGCTCCCGCGACAGCGGCCGTGGCTGCGCCTGGCCCGGACCGTCCTCCTCACCGACCCGCCCGGGTCTGCCCGGGTCCGGCGGTGGCCGACGTGGCGTCGGGGCTGGCACGGGATCCTCCGGTTCCCCGGGCCCCGGTTCATCCGGATGGCGCTCCTCGGCGCGGCCGCGGGCGGCGCCGCCGCCGGCGTGTGGCGGGGGACCACCCCGCTCGTGGTCGTCGCCGGCCTGGCCCTCTACGTCGCCGGCCTGGACGCTGTCGAACCACTCGCCCAGGAGCTGGACCACCCCGATCGCCTGGACAGCTACGCCGTCGACAAGGGGCTGGTCCTCGTGCGACAGCTGGGTCCGTCCGCGATCGTCATGCTCGGGGTGGCCGCCATCGGCGCGTTAGTGGCCTATGCGGCGTCCGGCGCCCAGACCCAGGCCATCGAGGTCGGTGCCGTGCTGGTGGTACCAGCTGGGCTCGCCGGCGTGGCCGGAGCCTGCATCAGCGTGGTCCAGGGGCCGCCGCCGACCTTCTCGTCCACCGACAGCCTGCTGCCGCCCGAGGCAGCCGGCGCCCGGGCAGTGTCGCGCATGGTCATCCCCCCGGCGGTGGCGACCGCCGGGATCCTGCCGATCCTGGCCGGGCGGCACCCTGCCGTCGGGGTGCAGCCGGTCGCCGCCGTCGCCGGTGTCATCCCCCTGGTGCTCATCCCGGTCGTCCTCGTCGGTGTGTGGCTGCGCCAGCGGGAACGCCTGCACGCCTGGTTCCGCTCGGCCATGGACGAGGCGTCCCCGGCCCGGCGGTCCCCACCGCCCGCCAGGTAGCGTCGGGCACCCATGGCCGGTCGTCCCCCCTCCCCGCCGGCCGCCCTGCGGACCGCCGGGCTCACCAAGGCCTACGGCGACCTGGTCGCCCTCGAACCCCTCGACCTGGTGGTCCCCGAGGGCCAGCGGGTGGTGATCGTCGGGCACAACGGATCGGGCAAGACCACCCTCCTGCGGATGGCCGCCGGCCTCCTCGAGCCCAGCGCGGGGACGGCCGAGATCCTGGGCGACCCGGTGGGCTCGCTCGACGCTCGCGCCGCGCTCTCGTACCTTCCCGACTCGCCCGTCCTCTACGACGACCTGTCGGTCCTGGAGCACGTGGAGTACACCTGTCGCCTGCACGGGGCCGAGGATTGGGAGGACCGGGCGGTGGCGTTGCTCGCCGACCTGGGCCTGACGGACCGGGCCGACGACCTGCCGTCGCGCTTCTCGCGTGGCCTCCGCCAGAAGACCGCCATCGTCCTGGCCCTCATACGGCCGTTCTCGGTGCTCACCGTCGACGAGCCGTTCGTGGGGCTGGACCCGCCGGGCCGGACCACCTTCGTGGAGCTGATGGACGATGCCGCCGACGAGGGCGCGACGGTGATCGTCGCCACCCACCAGCTGGAGTTCGTCACCCGGGCGGATCGCTGCATCGCACTGCGCGACGGCGCCGTTGTCTTCGACGGGCCGCCGGGCGACGTCGACGTCTTATCCCTCGTCGGGTGAGCGCCGGCCCGCGACCAGCCCGCGGCCGGGCCGGGGTCAGCCGAGCTGGCCGACGACGAAGTCGACGCAGGCGGTGAGCGCCTCGACATCCGCCGGATCGATGGCCGGGAACATCCCGACACGCAGCTGGTTCCGCCCCAGCTTGCGGTAAGGCTCGGTGTCCACCACGCCGTTGGCCCGCAGCACCTTCGCCACCGCGGCGGCGTCCACGGATGCCTCCAGGTCGATGGTCCCGACCACGTTGCTGCGCTCCTCCGACCGGGTCACGAACGGCGTCGCGTACGGCGACGCCTGCGCCCAGCCGTAGAGGATGGCCGCCGACGTCTCCGAGCGCGAGGCAGCGAAGTCGAGGCCGCCGCCACCCAGCATCCACTCCAGCTGGTGGGCCATCAGCACCAGCGTCGCCAGCGCCGGAGTGTTCGATGTCTGGTCCTGGGCGCTCTGGTCGACGGCGACCGAGAGGTCCAGAGTGGCCGGCATCCACCGACCGTTGCCCTTGATCCGGGCGACCCGCTCGAGGGCCGCGGGAGAGAGGATCGCCACCCACAGGCCACCGTCGGACGCGAAGCACTTCTGGGGCGCGAAGTAGTAGGCGTCGACCTGGAGCGGGTCGAAGCGGAGACCGCCGGCGCCGGAGGTGGCGTCCACCGCGACCAGCGCGTCCGGGTCCCCGCCCGTCGGGCGGCGCAGATCCATCATGACGCCGGTAGAGGTCTCGTTGTGGGTGAAGGCGTAGAGGTCGATACCGGATGCCGGTTCGACCGCCGGACGGGTTCCCGGATCTGCGGCGATCACCTGCGGCGCCCCGATGTGTGGCGCGTCGGCCGCGGCGGTCGCGAACTTGGAGGAGAACTCGCCGAACACCAGGTGCTGGCTGTGCTGCTCGATCAGGCCAAAGGTGGCCACGTCCCAGAAGGCAGATGCCCCGCCGTTGGCCAGCACCACCTGGTAGCCGTCCGGGAGGGAGAACAGCTCCTGCAGGCCGGTACGGATGCGCCCTACCACGGACTTGACCGGGGCCTGGCGGTGGCTGGTGCCGAGCAGCGAGGTGCCGGCTGCGGCGAGGGCGGCCACCGCCTCGGGGCGCACCTTCGAGGGCCCGCAGCCGAAGCGCCCGTCGCCGGGCAGCAGCGCCGTGGGGATGCGGATATCGGTCGTGGACACGGTTGACACTGTGCCAGCATGGCAGGCATGGCCCGCATCTCCCAGCGCATTGCCGCGGTCGCCGAGTCGGCCACCCTTGCCATCGACGCCAAGGCCAAGGCCCTCAAAGCGGCCGGGGAAGACGTGATCGGCTTCGGCGCCGGTGAGCCCGACTTCCCCACGCCGGCCCATATCGTGGAAGCAGCCGTGGAGGCCTGCCGAGACCCCCGGAACCACAAGTACACCCCGGCCGGCGGCCTGCCCGAGCTGCGGGCGGCCCTGGCCGCCAAGACCGAGCGCGACAGCGGTTACCGGGTCCAGCCCAGCCAGGTCCTGGTCACCAACGGCGGAAAGCAGGCCGTCGAGGAGGCCTGCGCCACGCTGCTGGACCCCGGCGACGAGGTCCTCCTCCCGGCGCCGTACTGGACGACCTATCCGGAGAGCATCAGGCTGGCCGGGGCGGACGTCGTCGAGATCGCCACCACCGGAGCCACCGGTTTTCGCGTGAGCGTCGACCAGCTGGAGGCCGCCCGCACGCCGCGGACCAAGCTGCTCCTGTTCGTGTCACCGTCGAACCCGACCGGTGCCGTCTACCCACGCGACGAGATCGAGGCCATCGGCCGCTGGGCCGTCGACCACGGCGTCTGGGTCCTCGCCGACGAGATCTACGAGCACCTGGTGTACGGCGCGGCCACGTTCCACTCGATGCCCGTCCTCGTCCCCGAGCTGGCCGACACCTGCGTCGTCGTCAACGGGGTGGCCAAGACCTACGCCATGACCGGCTGGCGGGTGGGGTGGATGATCGGTCCGACCGACGTCGTCAAGGCGGCCGCCAACCTCCAGTCCCACGCCACCTCGAACGTGGCCAACGTCTCCCAGCGGGCTGCCCTGGCGGCGGTCGAGGGATCGCTCGACGCCGTCGCCGAGATGCGCGCCACCTATGACCGGCGGCGCCGCATCATCGTGGCCATGCTGGGCGACATCCCCGCGGTGTCCTGTCCCGAGCCCGAAGGGGCGTTCTACGCCTTCCCCAGCTTCGAGGGCGTCCTCGGCCGGGAGATCGCCGGGCGCACCCCGACCACGACCCTGGAGCTGGCCGAGCTGGTGCTCGATGAGGCCCAGGTGGCCTTCGTGCCCGGCGAGGCCTTCGGTGCCCCCGGCTACGGCCGGTTCTCGTACGCGTTGGCCGACGACGCCATGATCGAGGGCATCACCCGCCTGGCCAAGCTGCTCGGGGCCTGACCGCCTCCCGATAGAGACGGGCCGGTCCCGGTGGCCTGGACGAGCGAGCACCAGGTGGCCGATCCCTCCTGAGGCGCGAGGCGGTGGCCGCCCCGGACCTCCGTCCCGGCCACCGGACTGGCGGCCCTCCCGCCCCTTTGCCAACATGGCCCGCCGTGGCCCGGATCCTGGTGACGGAGGAGATCGCACCCGGGGGCCTCGAGCTCTTGGCCCAGGCCGGGCACGAGGTGGACGTCGCCCTCGATCTCGACCCGGCCGGCCTGCTCGATGCAGTCACCGGCGCGGCGGCGCTGATCATCCGTTCCGCCACCAAGGTCACCGCCGACCTCCTCGACGCCGGCCGCTCCCTCGTCGTGGTGGGCCGGGCCGGGATCGGGATCGACAACGTCGACGTGGCCGCGGCCACCAGACGAGGTGTCCTCGTCGTCAACGCCCCCCAGTCGAACATCATCTCGGCCGCCGAGCACACCATGGCCTTGCTCCTGGCCCAGGCGCGCAACCTGCCCCAGGCCCACGGCGCCCTCGTCGCCGGGCGCTGGGAGCGGGCTCGCTGGGAAGGCGTCGAGCTGCACGGCAAGACCCTCGGCATCGTCGGCCTCGGACGGGTCGGCGCCCTCGTCGCCCAGCGGGCGGCGTCGTTCGGGATGCACCTGGTGGCCTACGACCCCTTCATCACCGCCGAGCGGGCGCGCCAGATGGGCGTCTCCCTCCTCGGTCTGGAGGACGTGATGGAGCAGGCCGACTTCCTCACCGTCCACCTCCCGAAGACGACGGAGACCGCCGGCCTCATCGACGCCGCGTTGCTCGCCCGGGGCCGTCCCCACCTGCGGATCGTCAACACCGCTCGCGGCGGGATCGTCGACGAGGCCGCCCTGGCCGAGGCGGTCGCCGCCGGCCGGCTGGGCGGAGCCGCGCTGGACGTGTTCGCCTCGGAGCCGACGACCTCGTCGCCCCTCTTCGGCCTGGACTCGGTCGTCGTCACCCCGCACCTCGGCGCCAGCACCCGGGAGGCCCAGGACAAGGCCGGCCTGGCCATCGCCTCCCAGGTGGTAGCCGCGCTGGCCGGCGAGCTGGTCCCCTACGGGGTCAACGTCGGCGTGTCGGACGTCCCCGAGGCCGTCCGGGCGTGGGTGCCGCTCGCCGACCGCCTGGGCCGGGTGTGGGCCACGCTCAGCCGCGAGCTGCCGGCCACGCTGACCGTGGCCTACCAGGGGGGCCTGGCCGAGCAGGACACCAGGCTGCTGACCCTCTCGGTGCAGAAGGGGATCTGGTCCGTGCTGCTGGACGAACCGGTCTCGTTCGTGAACGCCGCCGCCCTCTCTGCCGAACGAGGGCTGTCGGTCGAGGCGACCGCCTCCTCCGGCCGGCAGGACTACGTGAACCTGATCGAGCTGCGCGGCGGAGACCGGGCGGTGGCCGGCACCCTGTTCGGCGGAGCTGGCGAAGCACGCATCGTCATGGTGGACGACCACGACCTGGAGCTGCCCATCGCCCCGTCGATGCTCGTGGTCCGCAACGACGACCGCATCGGCCTGGTCGCTGCCGTGGCCGGCGTGCTGGCCGACGCCGGCCTCAACATCGCCGACCTCAAGCTGGGTCGCACCGGGGACGGCCGGACCGCCATGATGGCGCTCAGCTTCGAGCAGCCTGTCCCGGCCGGCGTGGTCGGGCTCCTGTCGGCCACCCCAGGTGTGCTGGACGTGGCGATCCTCGCCGACATCTGATACTCACCCGGCCCGGCCGGGACTCAGCGCTTGGCTCGGGTGAACCCGTCCGCCTCGGCATCCTCGGGCGTGCGATAGCAGCGGTCGGAGTGGGTTCGGTCGTAGGCGGCCATGCCCGGCAGGTGGTAGAGCCGGCTGCGCATCTTCACCTTGACCGGGTGGGTCGCGGCGCACGAGCCGTCCGCCTCCGGCTCCCGCCCGCGCTTGCGCCCGGCCGGATCCGGCACCGCCGGCCAGGGCCCGCTCACCGTGGTCCGGTGGCGGTGGCCGATCAGCGCAGCTCTCACCGCCCAGACGGCGCCGGCGACGAGGGCCGCCACCAGCACGCGACGGAGCAGCGAGCGCATGAGCGCAACGGTAGCCTCCACCCCTCCTCGCCCGGCGGGGTCGGGGTCCGGGAACACCGGGGGTGGTTCGGGCCCCGCCCGTCGGTGAGGGTTCAGGCCGACGTGGCGGGGAGCCAGGCCGAGCGGTGGCGTTCGAACTCGTCGATGTCCGAGACGTGCTGGAGCGTGATCCCGACGTCGTCGAGCCCCTCGAGCAACCGGTGCTGGGTCGAGGCGTCCATCGGGAAGGTGGTCTCGATGCCGGCGGCCGGTGCGCTGACCGTGAGGCGGGTCACGTCCACGGTGATCTCGGTGGTGGGATCGGCCTGGATCGCCTTCAAGAGAGCGATTCCCACCTCGGGTGTGACCTGGACGGGGACCAGGCCGGACTTGGTGGCGTTGTTGCGGAAGATATCGCCGAACCGGGGGGAGATCACGGCCCGGAAGCCGTAGTCCGTCAACGCCCACACGGCGTGCTCGCGCGACGAGCCGACGCCGAAGTTCGGGCCGGCCACCAGGATGGTCGCCCCCGCGAACTCGGGTTGGTTCAGGACAAAGTCGCGATCGTCGCGCCATTCGCCGAACAGGCCCTGGCCGAAGCCGGTGCGCTCGACGCGCTTCAGCCAGTCGCTGGGGATGATCTGATCAGTGTCGACATCGGACCGGTCGAGGGGGACAGCTGTCCCCGAGATGCTTTGCACGGGTTCCATCGGGAGGTCCTCTCGGTAGGGTTTGGGAGCGGCCCGTCAGCGATTGCGAGAGAACCACCTTCAGCAGGGAAACCGCCTCCTTTCCCTCGCCTATGTAGGTCTCTCACGATCACTCAGGCCAGGTCGGCGGGAGCGGCGAAGCGTCCGGTGACGGCGGTGGCGGCGGCCACCTCTGGCGACACCAGATGGGTGCGACCTCCCCGCCCCTGGCGACCCTCGAAGTTGCGGTTCGAGGTGGACGCGCATCGCTCGCCCGGCGCCAGCTTGTCGGGGTTCATGGCCAGGCACATCGAGCATCCCGGTTCCCGCCACTCGAAGCCGGCAGCCTGGAAGACCCGATCGAGGCCTTCCTGCTCGGCCTGCCGCTTCACCTGACCGGAGCCGGGCACCACGAGGGCACGCACCGAGGAGGCGACGTGGCGGCCGTCGGCGACGACCGCGGCGGCGCGGAGATCCTCGATTCGGGAGTTGGTGCATGATCCGATGAAGACGGTGTCGACTGGGATGTCGCGCACCCGAGTGCCGGCGCGCAGGCCCATGTACGTGAGGGCCCGGCGGCCCGCCTCCTGCGCGTCGGGGTCAGCCAAGGTGTCGGGATCGGGAACCGCCGAACCGATGGGAACGACCTGGCCGGGGTTCGTGCCCCACGTGATCTGCGGCGTCAACCGCGATGCATCGATCGACACCTCCTTGTCGAACCGGGCACCTTTGTCCGTGGCCAGAGCCTTCCAGTCGGACACCGCCCGGTCCCATTCCGCGCCCTGCGGCGCGTGGGGACGCCCCTGCACATAGGCGAACGTGACCTCGTCGGGGGCGATCAGGCCGGCCCGGGCGCCGCCCTCGATGGTCATGTTGCAGACCGTCATGCGCCCCTCCATCGACAACGCCCGCACTGCCTCCCCGCGGTACTCGATCAGGTGGCCGATCCCCCCGCCCGTGCCGATCTGGCCGATGATGGCCAGGGCCAGGTCCTTGGCGGTCACGCCGGGAGGGAGCGCGCCGTCGACGTTGACGGCCATGGCCAGCGGTCGACGCTGCGGCAGCGTCTGGGTGGCGAGGACGTGCTCGACCTCGCTGGTCCCGATCCCGAAGGCCAGCGCGCCAAACGCCCCGTGGGTCGCGGTGTGGCTGTCGCCGCACACCACCGTCATACCTGGCTGGGTCAGCCCCAGCTCCGGGCCGATGATGTGGACGATGCCCTGATGGGGGTCGCCCATGCCGAACAGGCGCAGGCCGAACTCCTCACAGTTGGCCCGCAGCACGTCCATCTGCTTGGCGGATACGGGGTCCTCGACGGGCCCGTCGATGCGTGTGGTCGGCACGTTGTGGTCCATGGTGGCGATCGTCAGGTCCGGTCGTCGGACCTTCCGATCAGCCAGGCGCAACCCGTCGAAGGCTTGGGGCGAGGTGACTTCGTGGACCAGGTGCAGATCGACGTAGAGCAGATCCGACTCGCCGTCCGCTCGATGCACGACGTGGCGGTCCCACACCTTATCGGCCAGCGTTCTCGGCGCGTCCATTGCCTCTCACAATCTGAGATAGATTCCGTTATGTGGGAACCAGTGTAAGTGGCGTGGGCGTTCTGGACAAGGCCGTGATGATCCTCGACGTTCTCGAAGGGGGCCCCCGGTCGTTGGCGGAGCTGGCGGCGGGCAGTGCGCTCCCCCGGGCGACGACCCACCGCCTGGCGGTGGCGTTGGAGAGCCACGGGTTGGTGGCGAGAGACGACGTCGGCCGGTTCACGCTGGGTTCCCGTCTCGTCGGCCTCGGGCGGGTGGCCAGCCATGGACGGCGCTCGCTCGCCGTCGTCGCCATGCCGGCGCTGGGCTCCTTGAGGGATCTGACGGGAGAGAGCACGCAGCTCTTCGTGCGGTCAGGGGATCATCGGATCTGTGTCACCAGCCTGGAATCGCCGCACAGCCTGCGGACGATCGTGGCCGTGGGGGCGTCGTTGCCGATGGATCGAGGTTCAGCGGCCAAAGTCCTGGACGGCGACCCGGTTGCGGCCCGGCGGGGGTGGGCCCAGAGCGTCGAGGAACGGGAGCGAGGCGTCGCCTCGGTCAGCGCGCCGGTGGTGCTCGACGGCGAGGCGGTCGCCGCCGTCTCGGTCTCGGGCCCGATCGAACGGACGAGCCGCCAGCCCGGGCGGCGCTACGCCGACGCCGTGATGGAAGCGGCGCGAGCCGTGGAGCGGGCCCTGTCCTGAGGCTCAGGGCGTGGCCGGAGCGTCCATGTTGTGGGTGGTGCCACTGCGGCCCGGAGTGCGGCCGGTGCTCTCGGTGCGGGTGCTGCTGTCGCAAGGGCGCGCCGTGCTTTCGGGGCGGTGGCTGCGGTCGCGGTGGCTGCGGTCGCGAGTGCGGGCGTCGGTGCCGTCGTCGGCGTCGGTGCGCTCGTCGGGTTTGCCGTCGTCGATGCCGGCGCTGTGGCGGCAGGCCGAGAGGAGAATGGGGATGAACGCGTCGAGGTTGTCGACGCAGGCTCGATGGGCTCCGTCGACGGAGAAGGTACGGGCGTTGGGGATGGCCGCCGCCATGCGCCGCTGCCGAGAAGGTGCCACGGTCACGTCGGCCTCGGTGACCAGGACGGAGGTCGGCACGTCTACCCGGCCGATCCAGCCGGTGGCGTCGTACCCGTTCAGCGCCACTCCGGCCTGGATGACGCTGGCCACGTCCGTGTCGTGCTGCTCCTCGAGCACCCAACGGACCGACGCAGGGTCCGCCCCGGCGGCGCTCATCATCGACCGAGACCGCAGTTGCCTCGTCAGGGCGGGTGGAACCGGCATCAGGGCGGCGGACAGGCCGAGCCCGAACAGGTTGATGGCGGCTCCCCAGCCTGAAGGGCGGGCGAAGCGGGCGGCCGTCGCGCACAGGACCAGCCCGGACACCAGGTCGGGATGCCGGCGCCACAACAGCTGGGCCACCGGCCCCCCCATCGAGTACCCGACCGCCACGACCGGGTCGATCCGCAAGGTGCGCACCAGCGCGGCGACATCGTCGGCGCAATCCTCCAGCCGGAACGGACGGACGCTCTTGATGCCCCGCCCGTGACCGCGATGGTCGAGGGCCACCACCCGGAACTCGTCCGACAGGGGAGCGAACGCCGGACGCCAGTTCAACGCTGCGGTCGAGGTCCAGCCATGCAGCAGCACCACCGTCGGGGCCCCAGGAGGACCACCGGTGTCCCAAACCCACGGCGCGCCCCGCCCCGGGAGGGGAACCCGACCGCCGGGGGGGAGCGTAGGCGTCGCCATAACGCCACGGTACCGGTGGGCGGCAGCTCCGCCGGCCGCCGATCAGCCGGCGCCGGCGGCTTCGAGGGCCGAGCAATGGCGGTCCCAGGCCCAGGCGGCGGCCTCGCGAGCGAGCGAGGGGTGGTAGCGCCAGCGCAGCAGCTGGCGCTCGGCGTCCTCGCAGCCCTCACCCAGCTCGACCAGGCTGAGGGCCAGCTGCCGGCCGCGCCGGCGCTGGGCCTCGCCGTCGGGCGCGTTGAGCTGGGCCTCCTGGTGGCGTTGATGGGCCGCCTGCTGGGCCTCGGTCAGCCGCAGCACCTGCCTGCGGTTCAGCGGGGCCAGCCGGCGGCGCACCGACAGTTCGGCCGGCCCGGTCACCATGGCCACCTCGAACTGGATGGTGCGGTTCACCGAACGCAGGAACGGCGAGTGACGGCCGCCCCGGTCGCCCAGCCCCAGCGAGCGTGCCGTCTCGGCCAGGGGCAGATCGAACCCCTCGGGCTCGACGTCGAGGCCGGTGGCCAAACGCCGGAGCAGCCACGTGGTCGACGGTCCCAGGACCGGGAGCCAGAACTCCTCGACGTATGCAGATCGAGGATCGAACCCGAGCTGGTCGATGACCTCGTCGGGCCAGGGTCGAATGGTCAAGGTGTCGGACGTGAAGGTCAACAAGGTGTGCACAGCTCCTCCGCTCACTTGGTACTCTCTTCCTTCTTCATAGTATCTCATGGTGTTACGATGTTGACAAGAGCCGTTCGTGTTCGAGATTCCCCTACAGTGGGCCGGGTGCGGGCGAGGGTGCGAGGAGTGGAGCCACCGGACGACCTCGTCGAGGCGACACGGGTGGCGCGAGCGGCGCGCCGGGCCGTGGTGCTGACCGGGGCCGGCATCTCCACCGACTCCGGCATCCCTGACTTCCGGGGACCGCAGGGCGTCTGGACGAAGGACCCGGCGGCCGAGCGGACCTCGACGTTGGCGGACTACCTCGGCGACCCGGACGTCCGGATTCTCGCCTGGCAGAACCGGCTGCACTCCCCGGCGTGGACCGCAGATCCGAACCCCGGTCACCTCGCGGTCGTCGAGCTCGAGCGTCAGGGGCGGTTGCGTGCCGTGTTGACCCAGAACATCGACGAGCTCCACCAGAGGGCCGGGAGCTCCCCGGCGAAGATCGTGGAGCTGCACGGGTCGATGCACCACGTGCTGTGCTGGACCTGCGGTGACCGGGGACCGATGCGCCCGGCCCTGGACCGGGTCCTCGCCGGGGAAGCGGACCCGCCGTGCCTGCGCTGCGGCGGCATCCTGAAGTCCGCCACGATCAGCTTCGGCCAGGCTCTCGACCCCGAGACGCTCCACGCCGCCGACACCGCCGTACGGGACTGCGATCTCCTGCTCGCCGTCGGCTCGACGCTGAGCGTCCACCCGGCCGCCGGGTACGTGCCGCTGGCTGCGCGCGCCGGGGCTCACGTCGTCATCGTCAACGGCGAACCGACCGCGTACGACCATCTGGCTGACGCCCTCGTCCGGGGGCCGATCAGCGAGATCCTCCCCTCGCTCGTCTCGCTCGTCGAGCAGTCGCCACCGTTGTCTTCGTCGTAGCGTTGTCTCCGTCGTAGCGTTGTCTTCGTCGTAGCGTTGTCTTCGTCGTAGCCCGGTTGGCCCAGCTTTCGAACCTCGGGCCTGCGAGCTCCGATCCGGCCGGCGCGCCCGGCGGCCGGTGCTCGCCGCCCGGGTGCTCGCCTCCGCTGCTGGCCCGGCGGCCGGTGCTCGCCGGACCGGGCGAGGACGCTCACCAGCCGCCGCGATGGACCACCTCGTCCCAGGGCCGCCGCCCCCGGCGAGCGGGTCCCGCTCCTGGCGGATCCTCTGCCGGCCACCCGATCGCCGTAGCCCCGATCGGGTCCCACCCAGCGGGGATCGCCAAGGTCTCGAGCAGCCGCCCCCGGTCACCGTGCAGCCGAAAGAACAGCGCGCCCAGACCCTCCGCAGTGGCGGCGAGCAGTAACAGCATGGTGGCGAACGCCGTGTCGACCGCCCAGTAGGGCGCCGACCAGCCCTCGATCTGCTGCTGGGCCGTACTGGCCCGGCGCGCCGCATCCGTCTGGTCGGCAGGGCTCGTCTGGTCGGCAGGGCTCGTCTGGTCGGCAGGGCTCGTCTGGTCGGCACGGCTCGTCTTGTCGGCACGGCTCGTCTTGTCGGCTTCGCCGTATCGATCGACGTAGGCCTGTCGGCTGGCCAGTGGCAGGACGATCACCGGCGCGCGGAGCAGTCCGGGGTGATCCGGCGCCCCTAACCAGGCGGGATCGGCATCGGCCTGCCAGAAACGGGCAGTCTGCTCCGGCCCTTCCAGGACGACGAAGGCCCAACCCTGGGTGTGGCCAGCAGACGGCGCCCGGCGGGCCCGATCCAGCAGCCGGTCGACGACCGACGGCGCAACCTGTCGGTCGGCGAAGTCCCGGCACATGCGCCGCCGCCGGAGGACATCGTCGAACGAGAGCCCGGGATCGGCCAGCAGGTCGTCGGCGCTGCTCGTTGCGGCTC
The DNA here is from genome assembly GCA_965276635.1 of Acidimicrobiales bacterium. GTDB lineage: Bacteria > Actinomycetota > Acidimicrobiia > Acidimicrobiales > Palsa-688 > CBDIBC01. The sequence continues at coordinate 2,207,158 of CBDIBC010000005.1, forward strand.
CGGGCCCGGGGCCGGCACCCCTGATGGCGGCTCCCGCGGGAGCGCGTCGGCGGTCGGGGTCAGGGTCAGGGTCGGGTGACGGAAGGGCGACAGGCGCTCCCGCGGGAGCGCCCGTCGGTGAGTCTTGGGCGGGTGCGATCGCTCCTGCGGAAGCGCGCGGGCGGTCCATGGCGGGAGGCGAGGGTACAGCCGACCCTCCTGCGGGAGCGTCGGCTGGTTGGTCGCCCGGTCCCGCCCGGTCGCCGGACGAATTGTGTTCAATTTGGGGTGGGTACACGACACTTATTGAACACAATTGCCTGCGGCCCCCACCGCCCCCCGCCACCGCACCGCCGGCCACCGCACCGCCGACCGCCGCCCGCCGACGGCCACCGCACCGCCGACCGCCGCCCGCCCCCGACCGCCGCACCGCCGCCCGCCGACGGCCACCGCCACCGGCCACCGCCCGCCCCCGACCACCGCACCGCCCGCCGACGGCCACCGCCCCCGACCACCGCACCGCCCGCCGACGGCCACCGCACCGCCGGCCGCCGCCCGCCCGCCGGTGGCGCCATCCGCCCCGGGCCACCGCCCCCACCGCGGACCACCCCCGCCGCGCCCCCGAAGGCGCGGAATGCCGACCACCGAGGTAGCGTTTGACGGGAGGACGAGCCCGCGAGGGCCCGAGAGAAGGTGGAGACGTTGCCCAGCTTTCGTGACCTGCTGAAGGATGCCAAGTCGCGCATCACCGAGACGGACACGGCCGGCGCCGAGGTCGAGGTGGCCAAGCCGGAGACGGTGGTCCTCGACGTGCGCGAGCCCGACGAGTACGAGCAGGGCGCGCTGCCGGGCGCCGTTCACATCCCCCGGGGCCATCTGGAGAGCCAGGTGGAGGGCAAGGTCGTCGACCACGACGCCCACATCGTGGTGTACTGCGCCGGCGGGACACGGTCCGCGTTCGCGGCCGACACCCTGGCCCAGCTGGGCTACAGCGATGTCGTCTCCATGGCCGGCGGTTTCAACAAGTGGAAGGACGAGGGCCGGGCGTGGAAGACCCCGGCCAGCCTCACCCCCGACCAGCGGAACCGCTACCAGCGCCACCTGCTGCTCCCCGAGGTGGACGTCGCCGGTCAGCAGAAGCTGCTCGATTCGAAGGTGCTGCTGCTCGGTGCCGGCGGCCTGGGCTCCCCGGCCGCGCTGTACCTGGCGGCGGCCGGCGTGGGAACGCTCGGGATCATCGACATGGACGTGGTCGACGAGTCGAACCTCCAGCGCCAGATCCTGCACAACATGGATCGCATCGGCGAGCGCAAGGTCGACTCGGCCAAGAAGACGTTGACCTCGATCAACCCCGACGTGAACGTCGTCACCTACGACGTACGCCTCGGCGCGGAGAACGTGCTCGGCATCTTCGAGGGCTACGACCTGATCCTGGACGGTACCGACAACTTCCCGACCCGGTACCTGGTGAACGACGCCTCCCTCAAGCTGGACATTCCTGTTGTCCACGGTTCGATCTTCCGCTTCGAGGGCCAGGCGAGCGTGTACCTGCCCCACGTCGGCCCGTGCTACCGGTGCCAGGTGCCGGAGCCGCCGCCTGCCGAGCTGGCGCCGTCGTGCGCCGAGGCGGGCGTGCTCGGGGTGCTGCCCGGGATCATCGGCAGCATCCAGGCCATGGAGGCGATCAAGCTGCTCCTCGACATCGGCGACCCCCTCTCGGGACGGCTGCTGGCGTACGACGCGCTGGAGGAGAGCTTCCGGACCTTCAAGGTCAATAGGGACCCGCAGTGTGCAGCATGCTCCATCCCCAAGGAGGAGCTGGTCATCGCCGACTACGACGAGTACTGCATGCCGCACCCCATCGCCGCCCCGGCCTAGGCGTCGGATCCGGTGTGAGCTGCCACAGGGTCGGTGCCGGGAGGGGGATCGGCCCGTTGGTCACCCAGCCAGGCGGGCCGTAACCTGGGGTTCATGGCCACCGCAGAGCGTCGCACCGATTCGGGTATCGAGATCCAGCCGGTCTACGGTCCGTCCGCCCTGGACGGTTGGGACCCTGGTGCGCAGCTCGGCGAGCCGGGCGCCCCGCCGTTCACCCGCGGCATCTACCCCACCATGTACCGGGGTCGGCCCTGGACCATCCGCCAGTACTCAGGGTTCGGCAACGCCGAATCGACCAACGAGCGGTGGCGGCTGCTCCTGGCCGGCGGCGGGACCGGGCTGTCGTGCGCCTTCGACCTGCCGACCCAGATGGGCTACGACTCGGATCACCCCCGTTCGGAAGGGGAGATCGGCAAGGTGGGGGTGGCCATCGACTCCATCGACGACATGCGCATCCTGCTGTCGGGACTGCCGCTCGACCAGGTGACCACGTCGATGACGATCAACGCCACCGCCTCGACGCTCCTGTTGCTCTACCAGCTGGTCGCCGAGGAGCAGGGCGTCGACTCCGCCAAGCTCGGCGGCACCATCCAGAACGACATCCTGAAGGAGTACGTGGCCCGGGGCACCTACATCTATCCGCCCCGTCCGTCCATGCGGCTGATCACCGACATCTTTGCCTACTGTGCCGAGCAGCTGCCGAGCTGGAACACCATCTCCATCTCCGGATACCACATCAGGGAGGCGGGGTCCACCGCGGTCCAGGAGATCGCCTTCACCCTGGCCAACGGCATCGCCTACGTGCAGGCGGCTGTCGACGCCGGCCTGTCGATCGACGAGTTCGCCCCTCGGCTGAGCTTCTTCTGGAACGCCCACAACAACCTGTTCGAGGAGGTGGCGAAGTTCCGCGCCGCCCGACGCATGTGGGCGCGCATCATGGACGAGCGCTTCGACGCCAAGAGCCCCAAGAGCAGGCTCCTGCGGTTCCACACCCAGACCGGCGGTTCCACGCTGACGGCGCAGCAACCGGAGAACAACATCGCCCGGGTCACGCTCCAGTCTCTCGCCGCCGTGCTCGGGGGTACGCAGAGCCTGCATGCCAACGGCTTCGACGAGGCGCTCGGCCTGCCGACGACCCGCGCCGCCCGGGTGGCCCTGCGCACCCAGCAGATCATCGCCAACGAGTCCGGTGTGGTCGACACGACCGACCCGCTGGCGGGGTCGTACTTCGTGGAATCGCTGACCGACGCAGTCGAGGTCGAAGCCTGGAGGTATCTGGAAAAGATCGACGGGATGGGCGGCGCCGTTGCCGCTATCGAAGCCGGGTACATGCAGGAGGAGATCGAGCAGGCGGCGTACGGGTACGCCAAAGACGTCGACAATGGCGAGAAGGTGATCGTCGGGGTCAACCGCTTCGCCGAGGATGCGGCCGAGCCCACCGAGGTGTTCCCGATCGATCCTGGCCTGCAGGCATCGCAGATCGCCCGCATCCAACGGACCCGGGCCGAGCGCGACCAGGGCGCGGTCGACGCCGCGCTGGCGGACATCTCGACCGCGGCACGGGGGAGCGCCAACCTGCTGGTGCCGATGAAGGAGGCACTGCGGCTGCGGGCGACGCTCGGTGAGGTCAGCGACGTGCTGCGCCAGGAGTTCGGCGAATACCACCCGGCGCGATAGGGATGGCCAAACGGCTGGTCATCATCGGCGGAGGCCCCGCCGGCAACACGGCGGCGACGAACGCGGCTCGCATGGGCGCCGAGGTGACGATGATCGAGCGCGATGTCGTCGGCGGTGCCGCCCACCTGTGGGACTGCATCCCGTCGAAGACGATGATCGCCACCGGCGGGGCCATGAGCTTCGCCCAACGCATCACCGGCATGGGCCTCAGCCGCCTCGACGCCCATTTCGACGCCGACGCGCAACGGGCACGCATCGGCGAGATCGAGGACCATCTCCGCGGCCAGGTCACCGGCCTGCTCACCAGCCAAGGGGTGCGGATGATCAGGGGCGTCGGCCGCCTCAAGGGACCGCACGAGGTGGTGGCCGAGACCGACGACGGGCTGACCGAGCTGGATGCCGACGCGGTGCTGATCGCCACCGGCAGTCGCCCACGGATCCCTGCCTTCGCCGATCCTGACGGCGTGCGCATACTGACCACCCGACAGGCCTACCCGCCGTCGACCATGCCCGAGCACCTGGTGGTCATCGGCTCGGGTGTTACCGGCGTGGAGTTCGTCCACATGTTCTCCTCGTTCGGGGCCAAGGTGACCCTGATCGTCAGCCGTCAACAGGTCCTCCCCAGCAAGGATCCGGAGGTGGCGGCGGCCCTGGAGTACGAGCTGTTGCGCCGAGGGGTGCGGCTGTTCAAAGGAGCACGAGCCGAGATGGTCGAGAAGACCGAGCAGGGTGTGGCCGTGGCCTGCGACGACGGGCGGGTGGCGCTTGGCACCCATGTCCTGCTCGCCATCGGCTCCATCCCGAACTCCGACAACCTGGGCCTGGAGACGGCTTCGGTCGAGACCGACCCCAGCGGGTACGTGCCGGTCAACCGGCACTGCCAATCGAACGTTCCTCACATCTTCGCCGCCGGTGACGTGTCGGGGAAGCTCCCGCTGTCGTCCGTCGCCTCCATGCAGGGGAGGAAGATCGCCGAGTTCGTGATGGGCTTCCACTCCGGAGAGCACCGTCACATCGACTACGAGAAGGCGGCCTCCGCCATCTTCACCGAGCCGGAGATCGCCGATGTCGGATTGGCCGAGGCCGAGGCCTTCGCCACCGGCCGCAAGATACGGGTCACCAAGGTCCCTTACGCAGCGGCGGCCAAGGCATTGATCAACGACGACCCCGGCGGGTTCGTCAAGATCATCTCCGACCCGGCCACAGGGGTGGTGCTCGGCGGGTCCATCGTCGGTCGCCACGCCGCCGAGCTCATCTCGGTCATCGCCCTCGCCGTCACCGCCCACCTGCGGGTCAACGACATCGTGGAGAGCTGCCTGGTCCACCCCACGCTGTCCGAAGCCCTGGCCGACGCCGCCGATTGAGCTCCCCTGCCGGGGGGGGTCAGTCCTCGGCGGGGGGCGGGTCCACGTAGCGAGCGACCACCTCCACCATGGACGAGCGAGGGCTGCCGTCGATCGACACCACGATGGCGTGACCGTTGGTCGACTCCCCGGCGAACGACCAGCGCTTCCAGTTCCCCTTGGCCCGGTGGGGCCCGAAGCTGGCCAACCTGCTCCACGGGATCCGGGCCACCTCACCCTCCCGGTAGGTCTTCGACTTCAGCCGGAGGTACAGGGCGCGATCGCTGGCGCCCAGCTCGACGCGCCCGTTCTCCTGCTGGGCCAGGTCGGCCGGAAAAGGCGGCGGCAGGGTGGCGACCGGCCGCAGGGAACCGCGGTCGAAGTCGAGCAGCTTCTCGCCGTCCTCCAGGGGCAGCTGGGACGCCAGCTTGCGCAACAGTCGGCGGTCGAACATGTCCACGGTCGTCGACCTACTCGCCGATCACGACCACGACGTCGCCTGCCCCCACCGAGTCGCCCGCCGCGACCTTCACCTCGGCGACGGTGCCGGCCACCTCGGATGTGATGTTGTTCTCCATCTTCATGGCCTCGAGGACGGTGACGGCCTGGCCGACCGTGACGGTGTCGCCCACGGCCACCAGCACCTTCACGATGGTGCCCTGCATGGGGACCGTCACCGCGCCGCTGGCTGCCGCGCCGCCGCCCCCCGAAGCTCCGGACGGTCGCGGCCGACCAGTGCGGGCGCCGCCCCCGGCGGCGGGGGCCGCCTCCGCCTCGGGCACCCACAGCCGGACCTGGTAGCGGCGCCCGTTCACTTCGACGTCGACGTCGCGCTGCACCTTCGGTGCGGCGCCGTCCTCGGCCGGTGCCTGGAGGGGCGCAGCGGTGACCTCCGAGAGGTCGAGCGTGGTCTCCACCCAGTTGGTGGAGTGCTCGACGGCCACGAAGTCCGGGTGCTCGAGGATGGCGACATCGGCCGGGATGGTCGTGGCGACGCCCTCGATGCGCGTCTCGGCCAGGGCGCGGAGCATGCGGCGACGGGCCACCTCCCGGTCTTCGCCCCAGACCACGATCTTGGCCACCAGGTTGTCGTAGTACTGGCTGACGGTGTCGCCCGCCTCGTAGCCGGCGTCAGTTCGCACCCCGTACCCGTCGGGGCGATCGAACACCGAGATGGTGCCGGGCGCCGGCAGGAACTTGCCGCCGGCCGGGTCCTCGGCGTTCACCCGCACCTCGATGGCGTGGCCGACCAGGTGCACGTCGTCCTGGGTGAAGCCGAGCGGCTCGCCGGCGGCGATGCGCAGCTGCAGGGCCACCAGGTCGCGGCCGACGACCTGCTCGGTGACCGGGTGCTCGACCTGGAGGCGGGTGTTCATCTCCAAGAAGAAGAAGTCGCTGTCCTGGTAGATGAACTCGACGGTGCCGGCGTTGCGGTAGCCACACGCCCGGGCCACCTTGATGGCGGCCTCGCCCATGGCCTCCAGGGTGGCGGCGGGAATGTTCGGCGCCGGCGCCTCCTCGATCAGCTTCTGATGGCGGCGTTGGGCCGAGCAGTCGCGGGTCCCGAGGTAGACGGCCCCGCCGTGCGCATCGAGGAAGATCTGCACCTCGACGTGGCGAGGCCAGGTCAGGTAGCGCTCGATGTAGCTCTCGGACCGACCGAATGCCTTCTCCGCCTCGCGCTGCGCCGACTCGAGCGCAGCGGGCGCCTCGGCCGCGTTTTGCACCACCCGCATGCCGCGACCCCCGCCGCCGTACGCCGCCTTGATGGCCACCGGCCAGCCGTGCTCCTCCCCGAAGGCGACCACGTCGGAGGCGTCGGTGATGACCTCGGTGGTGCCGGGGACCCCGGCCACCTCGGCCCGCTGGGCCGCCAGGCGGGAGCTGATCTTGTCCCCCATGACCTCGATCGCCCCGGGCGGCGGCCCGATCCAGGCGGCGCCGGAGTCGGTGACCGCTCGGGCGAAGTCGGCGTTCTCGGAGAAGAACCCGTAGCCCGGGTGGACCCCGTCGGCCCCGGACGTGACCAGGATCTCCAGGATCTTCTCGGTGTTCAGGTAGCTCTCGGCGGCCGTCTGGCCGCCGAGGGCGTACGCCTCGTCGGCCAGGCGTACATGGAGGGCGTCGCGATCGAGGTCGCTGTAGACGGCGACCGTCGCGATCCCGAGCTCCCGGCACGTCCGGATGACCCGGACGGCGATCTCTCCGCGGTTGGCAATCAGGACCTTGCTCAGCACAGCAGGGCAGTCTGTCAGCATGAGCCTCGACGAGCGAGTCCAGATCCGACTGCGCACGGCGACCCGGTTCGGTGACATCCGCTTCTTGGAGTCGGTCGATTCCACCAATCGCCACCTGATCGACCTGGCCGCGTCCGGCGCGCCGGAGGGTCTCGTCGTCTACGCCGACCACCAGACGGCCGGGCGCGGTCGGATGGGCCGGCGCTGGGACGCGCCGCCGGGCGCGGCCCTGCTCGTCTCAGTCCTGCTCCGGCCCGTCGACCTGGCCCCCGAGCGACTGCACCTGGTCACCGCGGCGGTGGCGTTGGCCGCCCGTGACGCGTGCGTCGAGCTGGCTGGCTTCCGTCCCGACCTGAAGTGGCCGAACGACCTGCTGGTGGGGGACAGGAAGCTGGCCGGTATCCTGGCCACGGCCGCTCCGGGTTGGGTGGTGGTGGGCATGGGCATGAACCTGTCGGCCGCGCCAGAGGGAGCGGTGGCCGCCGCTGATCTCGCCGGGCGGCCGGTGCGCCGCGACGGTCTGCTGGTCGCGCTGCTGGAGGGCTTGGAGCGCTGGGTCGTGGACTGGGAGCGAGTCGCCGCGGCCTATCGACGTGACTGTGCGACGGTCGGCCGCCCCGTCCGGGTCCAGCTCACCGACGCCACACTGACCGGTCGGGCGGTGGCGGTCGACGCCGACGGTCGCCTGGTGGTGGGTACCGCCCACGGAGAGGTCCGGGTGGCGGCCGGCGACGTGGTCCACCTCCGGCCGGACGCCGACCGGGCGTCGGGATCGGACGGTCCGGCGGACCGGTAGGCTCAGGGGCCGTGAAGGCGCTCATCCTGGCGGGCGGGGCGGGAACACGCCTGCGTCCCATCACCCACACCCGGGCCAAGCAGCTCGTGCCCGTGGCCAACAAGCCCATCTTGTTCTACGGCCTGGAGGCCCTCGCCTCCGCCGGGATCAAGGACGTCGGCATCATCGTCGGCGACACCGCACCGGAGGTCAGGGCCGCGGTGGGCGACGGCTCGGCCTGGGGGATGACCGTGACCTACCTCCCCCAGGATGCTCCGCTCGGTCTGGCCCACTGCGTGCTGATCGCCAGGGAGTTCCTGGGTGACGACGACTTCGTGATGTACCTCGGGGACAATCTGCTCAAGCAGAGCCTCCGCGACTTCGTCGACCGCTTCGACGCCGCCCGTCACGAGGCCAGGACCCCCAAGCTGGGCCAGGGGGACGCCCGGGTGCCGGCGGCGCAGATTCTGCTCAAGCAGGTGCCCGATCCGCAGCGCTTCGGCGTGGCCGAGCTGGACGGCGCCGGTCGGGTCCTCCGCCTGGTGGAGAAGCCGGAGGTGCCACCCTCGGACCTGGCCCTCGTCGGGGTGTATCTGTTCGACGCCCGGGTCCACGACGCCGTGGCCGCCATCGAGCCGTCGCCGCGCGGCGAGCTGGAGATCACCGATGCCATCCAATGGCTCATCGACGACGGGGCGCCGGTGGCCGCCGACATCCTCGAGGGATGGTGGATCGACACCGGAAAGCTGACCCCACTCCTGGAGGCGAACCGGCTCATCCTCGAGCAGCTCGACCGCCGCATCGATGGCCTCGTCGACGACGACTCGCAGATCGACGGTCGGGTGGTGATCGAAGCGGGGGCCGCGGTCGAGCGCTCCTCCGTGCGCGGCCCGGCGGTGATCGGCGCCGGGACCCGGATCGCCGACAGCTTCGTCGGCCCCTTCACCGCCATCGGCAACCACTGCGTGGTGGAGCGATCCGAGGTCGAGCACTCGGTGATCCTCGACCACAGCTCGGTCACCGACGCCGGGCGCATCGAGGACTCCCTGCTCGGTCACCACGTGGAGGTGACCCGCTCGGCCAGCCGTCCCCGGGCCACCCGGCTGATGGTCGGCGACCACAGCCAGATCGACCTGGCCTGAGCCGCCGGCTGGCCCCGACCCTGATGGCCGCCCGCCCGGCCCAGAGGCGGCTCAGGCCACGGCCAGCAGCTCATCGCCGACGGTCGCACCCGCGTGCCGGCGCCCGACGCTGAAGAGCGCGGCCACTGCGCCGGCGGCCACCACCGCGGCGCCGATCTCGATGGCCGGGCGGGTCCCGGACACGAACGAGGCGGCGCTGGCGTAGCCGCCCGATCCGGAGAAGACCGACGCCAGCACGGCGATGCCGAGGACGCCGCCGAGCTCGCGGAAGGCGTTGTTGGTGCCCGATGCCACCCCTTCCTCGGAGGGGGCGACACTGCCGAGCACCGCGCTGGCCACCGGGACGAAGAACAGCGACATCCCGATGCCGCAGAGCACGAAGGGGCCTACCAGGGTGGTGAAGGCCACCGACGGCGTCAGCATGGTGGCCAGCCACACCAGCCCACCCGCCTGCATGGCCAGCCCGGCGGCCATCAGGGGCCGGCTGCCGATGCGGTCCGACAGGGGACCGGCGATGGGGGCGACAACCATGGGCATCGCCGTCCACGGCAGGGTCCGCAGCCCGGCCTGCAGGGGCGAGAGGTGCTGCACGGTCTGGAGGAACTGGGCGAGCAGGAAGATGGAACCGAACATGCCGAAGCTGAAGAACAGGGCGGCGACGTTGGTGGCCGTGAAGGTCCGGATGCGGAAGAGCCGCAGCGGGAGCAGGGGATGAGCCGCCCGCTGCTCGTGGACGACGAACAGGCCGAGCACCACGGCACCGGCCAACGCCGGGAGGAGCACCTGGGTGCTGGTCCACCCGAAGCGATCGGTGCGCACCAGGGCGTAGACGAGGCCGAACAGGCCGGCGGAGCCGAGGGCCGCGCCGCTCACGTCGAGGGGGTTGCGGCTGCCGAACGACTCGGGGACCCGGCGCAGCAGGGGCAGGACGGCCAGTCCGATCGGGACGTTCAGCCAGAAGATCCACTGCCACGAGGAGCCCTCGGTGATGGCCCCGCCGATCAGCGGCCCGACGGCGACGGCAAGGCCGCCGACCGCACCCCACAGGCCGAGTACGGTGCCGCGACGCTCGGGCGGGGCGACCGACGAGAGCAGGGTCAGCGACAGCGGGAGCACGATGGCGCCCCCTAGGCCCTGGACGGCCCGAGCGCCGATGAGCACGCCCGAGGTGGGGGCGAGAGCGGCGGCGGCCGATGCCAGGGTGAAGATGGCGATGCCGATCCCGAAGGTGCGTCGCCGCCCGAAGCGATCGCCGAGGGCGGCGCCGGCGAGGAGCAGGACGGCGAAGGTCAGGGTGTAGGCGTTGACCACCCATTCCAAGCCGGCGATGCCGACATGGAGGTGGAGGCGGATCTGGGGGAGGGCGGTGGTAACGACCAGGTTGTCGAGGTTGACCATGAAGGCGGCGACGGCGGCCACCACGTAGGTCCAGGTGCGGGACATGGCACTGCTCCGATCGGGTTGAGTAGTGGTCAATTACTAGCTAGACGGGACATGACGGCGGGACGAGTTCACGGGGTGGGGCCGGGGGAGGGCTCGTCGAGCCAGCCGGGGGAGACCTTGGAGCAGAGCTCCGCCCACTCCTGGTTGATCTCGTCGAGCTCGAGGGCGGCGGAGACGTTGAGGAGCATGCCCGTGGCCACGAAGCGCACCAGCTCCTCGCCCTGGGCGCCGCTCAGGCCGGCGATGGTGTTCCACAACCGCCGGAAGGCCTTCCTGGTGGCGATCCGCACCTCGGGGTCGTCGCTGGCCGCGTAGGCCTGCAGCTGGCAGAGGAGCAGCTCACGATCCTGCAACAGCTCCACGTAGGCCTCCGCCATGGCGTGCAGGGCTGCTTGGCCGTCGAGGCCGTCGGCGGCCCGCTCGAAGGTCCGGATGACCTGGGAGAACCCTGATTCGATGGCCGCCACGAACAGCGCCTTCTTGCCGGCGAAGAGGCGAAACAGGTAGGGCTGGGAGATGCCGGCCCGCTCCGCGATGGACTCGGTCGACGTCCCGTCGAAGCCCCGGCGGGCGAACTCGGCCACCGCGGCGCGCAGGACGAGGGTGCGGCGCTCGTCGGCGGTCAGTCGGGTCATGCCGTTAAGGTATTGGTTACTAACTATCTTGTCAAGCGCGGCCGGTGGGGGCTGCCGGGCGGTGCCGCGGTCGCACCGGTGCAGCAGCCGGGAAGCGATGGCCGTATAGCCTGGCTCGCCGTGAAGATGCTCGTGACCGGTGGCGCCGGATTCATCGGATCGAACTACGTGCGCTGGGTGCTCGAGCACACCGACGACGAGGTCACGGTCTACGACGCCCTCACCTATGCCGGGAACCGCTCGACGCTGGCGGACGTGGAGGAGCGCCACGGCGAGCGATACCGCTTCGTGCACGCCGACATATGCGACATCGATGCGTTCACTGCGGCCGTCGCCGGCCACGACGCGGTCGTCCACTTCGCCGCCGAATCGCACGTCGACCGCTCCATCAGCGGTCCGGCCGCGTTCGCCCTGACGAACTGCGTCGGCACCAACATCGTCCTGCACGCATCCCGGCTCGCCGGCGTCGAGCGTGTCCTGCACATCTCCACCGACGAGGTCTACGGGTCGGTGGAGGAGGGCGACTCGCTCGAGACCGACGGGCTCGACCCCCGCTCGCCGTACTCGGCGTCGAAGGCGGGCTCAGACCTGATCGCCCGCTCGTACTTCTCCACCTACGGCCTACCGGTGCTCATCACCCGCTCGTCGAACAACTTCGGCCCCTGGCAGTACCCCGAGAAGGTGATCCCCCTCTTTGCTACCAATCTCCTCGACGGTGGCACCGTGCCCCTCTACGGCGACGGCCTGAACCGGCGGGACTGGCTGTTCGTGGAGGACAACTGCGCAGGCGTGGACGCGGTCCTGCGGCGCGGGTCGCCCGGCGAGATCTACAACCTCGGTGGTGGCAACGAGCTGACGAACAAGGACCTGACCGAGCGGCTGCTGGCTCTCGCCGGCGCCGGCCCCGAGCGCATCGAGATGGTGGCGGACCGCCTCGGCCACGACCGGCGCTATTCGGTCGACTGCGCCAAGGCCCGCCGGCTCGGATGGGCGCCGACGCACTCCCTGGAGGACGGGTTGGAGGCCACCTTCGCCTGGTACCGCAACAACCGGTGGTGGTGGGAGTCGCTAAAGGGCGTGCCGACCGCACCGTGACGGTGCCGGGATGAGGGTCCTCATCACTGGCGCGGCCGGCCAGCTGGGCACGGATCTGCGCCTGGCGTTCGACGCCCCCGGTCACCACCGGGTGGTCGCCGCCGACCGCGCCCGCCTCGACGTCGCCGCCCGTGACGCCGTCCTCGGTGCCATCACGACCGTGCGTCCGGAGCTGATCGTGCACGCCGGCGCCTGGACCGCGGTGGATGCGTGCGAGCACGACCCCGACCGGGCCTGGCGGATCAACGCGATCGGCGCCCGTCACGTGGCCGAGGGCGCCCGCCGCGTGGGCGCCCATCTCGTCTACGTGTCCACCGACTATGTGTTCGACGGCACCGCGGCACGCCCGTACGTGGAGTGGGACGCCCCCAACCCCATGTCCGCCTACGGTCGTTCGAAGCTGGCCGGCGAGCACGAGACCGTCGCCGCGGTCCCCGGCGCCACCGTGGTCCGCACCTCCTGGGTGTGTGGCGTCCACGGCGCCAACATGATCAAGACGGTGCTCCGGCTGGCCCAGGGCGACGGGCGCCTCCGCTTCGTCGACGACCAGCACGGCTGCCCCACCTTCACCGACGACCTGGCTGCCATGCTCTACCGGCTCGGGGTCGACCGCCGGCCGGGGACCTTCCACGTCACCAACCAACGGGCCACCACGTGGTTCCAGTTCGCCCGGGACGTGATTGCCGCATCCGGTGGGGACCCGGGCCGGGTGGACCCTATCGCCACGTCGGAGATGGACCCGCCCCGTCCCGCTCCCCGCCCGGCGAACTCCGTGCTCGACAATGCCGCCCTCCGCCTGAGCGACATCCCCCTCCTCGCCGATCACGGCGACGCGCTGGCCAGGACCGTCCGCGCCCTCGTCTCCTGATCACGTGCCCAGCCCTGCTGCGGCCGTCCAGGCCGTCGTCGTGAACTACAACGCAGCCCACCTCCTGGTCGACTGCGTGGCCAGCCTACGGGCCGCCGGCCTGGACGACATCGTCGTGGTCGACAACGCGTCGAGCGACGGGTCCCGCCGCCGCCTGGCCGCGGCGGACGGCGGGGCTCGGTGGATCGACACCGGCGCCAACCTGGGCTACGGCCGGGCCGCCAACAGGGGCGCGGCCGGGTCGGACGCCCCGTACCTGCTGGTGTGCAACCCCGATCTGACGGTCGAGGCCGACGCCGTGAACGTCCTCGTCGAGCGCTTGGACGCCGACGCCGACCTGGGGATGGTCGGCCCCCGGGTCGTGAACATCGACGGGACCACCTATCCGTCCGCACGCACCTTTCCCGACCTGGTGGACGCCATCGGGCACGGTGTCCTGGGGATGGTGGCCCCGAACAACCGCTTCACGCGCCGCTACCGGCTGCTCGACTGGGACCACGACCGGGTGGCCCGGGTGGACTGGGTCTCGGGTGCCTGCTTCCTGGTGCGCCGCCAGGTCTGGGACGCGCTCGGCGGGTTCGACCCCGCCTACTTCATGTACATGGAGGACGTCGACCTGTGCTGGCGGGCCGGCCGGGCCGGCTGGGCCGTCGGCTACGACCCTCGGGCCCGGGTGACCCACGTCCAGGGTGCCTCGGCCGACCGCCATCCCTACCGCATGCTGATGGCGCACCACCGGTCGGTGTGGCGGTTCGCCTGGCGGACCACGTCGGGCGCCAAACGGGCCGTTCTCCCCTTCGTCGGGGTGGGCCTCGGCGGGCGGGTCCTGGTGGCCTGGGCGGCCCACCGGTTCAGGCCGTCCGGACCACCGCCGGCCAGCCGGATACCCTGACGGCGCTATGCCCAACCCCTCATCGAGCAAGAAGGTCGCCCGCGCTGCGGGCACCGGCGGCGGACGAACCAACCGGGCGCACACCCCGTGGAGCTATTACGGGGTGATCGCCCTGATCGTGGTGCTCGGTGTGGTCGGCACGGTTGCCAGCCGCCAGCAGCGCACCACCAAGATCAACGGCCAGGGCAATACCGCGCCTGCCGTGGGGACCACCTGGAACGAGGCGTTCGCCGTCTACGAGTGCGGCAAGTTCATCCCCAACATCAAGACCAACAAGGATCCCTACGGCCTGAGCACCAGCGGCGACGGCATCATCCACATCCACCCGTTCGTCAAGTCGGCCGCCGGGAAGAACGCCACGCTCGGCAAGTTCGCCAGCTCCATCGAGATGAAGCTCAACGCCGGGGAGCTGCAGACGCCGGGGGGCAAGCTGTACCTCGACGGCGACAAGTGCGGGGGCAAGGCGTCGCACGTGTACGTCAAGCAGTTCGCCTACGCCGGCGACAACACCGGCGTGCTCTCCAAGCAGGACCCGCGCAACATCAAGCTGCAGGATCAGGCCCTGCTCACCATCGCCTTCGGGCCGGCGTCGGACCGCCAGAGCATCCCTCCCCCGCCCGGCGACGTGCAGGCGGCGCTGAAGAAGCTGGCCGCGTCCTCGACCCCGTCGACCACGCAGCCCACCACGACGCCGACGACCCCGCCCGCTACGACGCCGACCACCCAGCCCACCTCGTCGACCACCACAGCGGGCAGCACCTCCACGAGCAAACCGTGAGGGCGGTGGTGCTCGTCGGTGGCCAGGGGACCCGTCTCCGACCACTCACCTCGAGCACCCCCAAGCAGATGCTCCCGGTGGGCGGCCGACCCATGCTGGAGCTCGTCCTCGGCCACCTCGCCCGCCACGGCATCGATGACGCCGTGCTGTCGCTCGGCTACAAGCCCGACGCCTTCATCTCCGCCTACCCCGACGGGACCTGTGCCGGCGTGCGGCTCACCTACGCAGTGGAGGACACCCCGCTCGACACGGCCGGGGCCATCGCCTTTGCGGCCGGGATGGCGGCCGTGCGCGAGCGCTTCGTCGTCGTGAACGGTGACGTGATCACCACCCTCGACATCGGCGGGCTGGCCGACGCCCACCAGGCGGCCGGGGCGGAGGCGACCATCGCCCTGACCCCCGTCGAGGACCCCTCGGCGTTCGGGGTCGTCCCCACCGACGACGACGGCCGGGTGCAGGCATTCATCGAGAAGCCAGCGCCGGGCACGGCCCCGACCAACCTGATAAACGCCGGGACCTACGTGCTCGAGGCCGCCGTGCTCGGGCGCATCCCGTCGGGGCGGAAGGTGTCGATCGAGCGGGAGACCTTCCCCGGCCTGGTAGCGGACGGCACCCTGTACGCCTTCGGCTCGGATGTGCCCTGGCGGGATGCCGGCACGCCCGCCACCTACCTGGCCGCCAACCTCGACCTCGCCCCGGCCGTCGTCAGCGGGCCGGGCATCCACCCGGGTGCGGTGGTCGAGCACTCGCTCGTCGACCCCACGGCGACGGTTGCCGCCGGGGCGGTGGTGCGCGACGCGGTGGTGTACCCGGGGGCGGTCATCGGGGCGGGCGCCACGGTGACGGGCTCCATCGTCGGATGGGACGTGGTGGTCGGGGAGCGGGCCACGATCGGCGACCTGTCGGTGCTCGGGTCGGGGGCGAACGTGCCCCCCGGCGCCGAGATCCGCGGTCGGCGGATCCCGGACGTGCCTGCGTGAAGATGCTCGTGACGGGTGGAGCCGGCTTCATCGGCTCGACCCTGGTCGACCGGTTGCTGGCGGAAGGCCACAGTGTCGACGTGGTCGACAACCTGGCCACGGGCACCCTGGCGAACCTGGCATCAGCCCGCCGCGACCCCGATCACGACTTCCGGCTGCACCAGCTCGACGTGCGCTCGGAGGACCTCGCCGGGGTCGTGGCCCGCCGCCAGCCCGACGTGGTGTTCCACCTGGCCGCCCCGGTGGACGGGTCGGCGTCGGCCGCTCAGCCTGTCCACGACGCCGAGGTCAACGTGGTCGGCTCGTTGCGGGTCCTGGAAGCTGCCCGCCAGGCGGGCGTAGCCAAGGTGGTGTTCGCGTCCTCCGGGGGCAGCATCTACGGGCCGCCGGCGGCGTCGGCCCTCCCGCTGAAGGAGTCACACCCCCAGCAGCCGGTGTCGCCCCACGGCGTGGCCAAGAAGGCCGTTGCCGACTACCTGTTCGCCTACCGCGAGGCCCACAACCTGGAGTTCACGGCGCTCGCCCTGGCCAACGTGTACGGACCGCGCCAGGATCCCGGCGGCACCGCCGGGGTGGTGTCGACGTTCGCCGGGAACCTGGTGCGCGGCGAGCCGTGCACCATCCACGGCGACGGCAACCAGACCAGGGACTTCGTATACGTCGACGACGTGGTCGATGCCTTCGCCCGGGCGGCGGAGCGGGGCAGCGGGCTGTTGCTGAACGTCGGCACCGGCCGCCAGACATCGGTAAACGAGGTGTACCGCGTCATGGCTCGCGCTGCCGGCGTGGACGAGCCGGCCACCCCCGGCGCAGCGCGCCCCGGCGAGATGGTGCGCCACGCCCTCGACCCGGGGCGGGCGGAGATCCATCTGGGCTGGAAGCCGTGGACCACCCTGGCCGACGGCTGCGCCGCGGTGCTGGACTGGTGCCGGCAACGGGAAGCTTGACATCGAGGGGCCACTTGTAGACTGAGTGTCCGTCCCTGGTCCCAGTGTGGAGGAGCCGTGCCCCCCGTCAGCAGCGATTTCGTGCGCGAGACATTCCTGGAGTTCTTTCGCACCCGCCGCCACACCGAGATCCGGGGCGCGTCGGTCCTGGCCAAGGACGATCCCACGCTGCTGTTCGTGAACTCCGGGATGGCGCCGCTCAAGGACTACTTCACCGGCGTGCGCACGCCGCCGTCGCCGAACCTGACGAACGTCCAGCCCTGCGTCCGCACCATCGACATCGACGACATCGGGGACCGCCACCACCTGAGCTTCTTCGAGATGATGGGGTCCTGGTCGATCGGCGATTACTGGAAGGACCGAGCCGTCGAGCTGGCCTACGAGCTGCTGACCGAGGGCTTCGGCTTCGACCCCGGGGAGCTCTACGTCACCGTCTTCGCCGGCGACGAGGCCCTGGGCCTGCACGCCGACGAAGAGTCGGCGGCGGCATGGGAGCGCGTCGGCATGCCCCTCGACCACATCGTCGGCCAGCCGGCGGCGGACAACTTCTGGGGTCCGGCCGGCACCTCGGGCCCGTGCGGGCCCTGCACCGAGGTGTTCCTCGACACCGGCGATGCCTACGGTGCCCCGTACCGCCCGGGCCGCGAGTTCGACACCCAGCACCGCTACATCGAGATCTGGAACGCGGCCGTGTGCATGGAGTTCGACAAGGGGTTGGACGGACGCCTGTCGCCCCTGCCGTTTCGCAGCATCGACACCGGGTCGGGTCTGGAACGGGTCACGCTCGCTCTCAACGGCTACGACAACGTCTACCAGACCGACCTCCTCTCGCCGGTCGTGGACGCCGTCCGCCACGTCCTCGACGAGCCCGGGGACATGCAGCGCCACCATCGGATCATCGCCGATCACGTGCGGGCGTCGGTGGCCATCCTGGCCGAGGGGGTCCGCCCGAGCAACGAGGGCGCCGGCTACATCCCGCGGCGGCTGCTCCGCCGGGCGGCCACCCTGGCGCTCACCCGGGGCCGACCCCGCTTCGAGTTCGAGCCGGTGGTCGATGCCGTCGTCGAGCGGATGGCGCCCCACTACCCGGCCTACGGTAGCGAGCACGGGGTCATCGTCTCGGCCATCGCGGCCGAGCTGGAAGAGTTCGAAGGTGCCCTGCGCCGGGGGCTGACCCAGCTCGACGAGCTGCTCGCCGACAAGCCCGAGTTCACCGGTGCCGACGCCTACCGGCTGTGGTCCACCTTCGGCCTGCCCGTAGAGATCGCCGGGGAGCTGGCCGCCGCACGAGGCGTGCCCGTGGACCTGGAGGACGTCGACGCATCCCGGCGGGACCACCAGGAGCGCAGCCGGGGCGACGGGCGCGGGAACGACGCGCGGATCCGCCCCCACGATCCGCTACCGGCGTCGGTGCTGTCCCTCCCGGCCACCGAGTTCGTCGGCTACGAGGAGATCGAGGCCCGGGCCCGGGCCCTGGCCCTGCTCGGCCCCGGCGTCGTCGACGGTCGGGTGGAGGCCGGCCAGGCCGCCGACCTGATCCTCGAGCGCACGCCCCTCTACGGCGAGGGGGGCGGTCAGATCGGCGACCACGGGCGAGTCTCGTCGCCGTCGGGCACCGCGATCGTCGAAGACACGGTGGTGCACGGCAGCGGCCTTTATCTGCACCACATCCGTGTCCTCGACGGGTCCATCGAGACCGGGCAGAGCGTCACCGTGCAGGTCGACCCGGCGCGGCGCGGCGCGGCGGCCGCCAACCACTCTGCCACCCACCTGCTGAACGCGGCCCTGCGCCGGGTGCTCGGCGACCACATCCATCAAGCCGGGTCGCTGGTCAGCCCCGATCGGCTGCGCTTCGACTTCACCCATCCCAAGCCGGTCACCGCCGACGAGCTCGACCAGATCGAACGGCTGGTGAACACCTGGGTGCTGGCCGACCTCCGCCGCCGCATCCAGGTGATGACGCCAGCCGAGGCCATCGCCGCCGGGGCCACGTCGCTCGAAGGCGAGACCTACCCCGAACGGGTCCGCGTGATCAGCTTCGGCGAGGTGTCCTCCGAGCTGTGCGGGGGCACCCACGTCGACCACACGTCGTACCTCGGTCAGTTCCGGCTGGCGTCCCAGGAGAGCGTGGCATCCGGCGTCCGCCGGATCACCGCCTACACCCGCCAGGCGGCGCTCGACCTCTCCTTGGACCAGGCTCGCACCCTCGGCGCGGTCAGCGCCGCCGTGCACACCGCCCCGCGGGATGTGGTCGGAGCAGTGGAGCGCCTGGTCGACCGCAGCCGTGGCGATGGCGCCCCAGCCGGATCGGCCTCCGCCCGCAAGGCCCGAGCCGCAGCGGTGGACACCGGCGGCCTCGACGAGCGGACCATCGCCGGCGTGGAGGTGGCCATCGGACCGGTGGCCGGTGAGGCCGGCGCGTTGCGCCCAGCCGTGGCCGGCGCGTCGAAGACGGCCGACCGGGTGGTCGTGGCCTGGACCGCCGGCGACCCCGCCACCCTGGCGGTCGCCGTGCCCAGCCGGTACCAGAGCCAGGTCGACGCCTCCCGCGTGGTCAAGGAGCTGCTGGCGCCGCTCGGCGGATCGGGTGGCGGCTCCCCCGCACTGGCCCAGGGCGGCGGTGCTCGCCCCCCCGAGGTGGACGCCGTGGCGCAGGCCCTGGCCGACATCCTGGCGTAAGGGCAGGGCCGGCCCCCATCGACGAGGACCATGCGGGTGAGGGTCAACGGAAGAGGTCTTCGCCGTAGGGGCGGACCACCTCGGCGCGCACCGAGGAGTCCCGCAGCCACGACGGGTCGATGCCGCGAACGATGGCGACGGGCACCCCGGACGCTTTGCCCATCACCAGGTCCGCGGCGGCGGCGATCTCGTCGGCCACGCACACCTCGGTGACATGCAGCTCGCGTCCTTGGGCGTCGGACGTGCCGCGCAGGTCGACGACTGCCGCCACCCCGGCGGTACCGATGGCCACATCGGTGACGCCCCGCCGCCACGTCCGGCCGAAGGTGTCGGAGACGACAACGCCGACCGAGACGCCGAGGCGGGCCCGGAGCCCGTCACGGATCCGCCGCGCCGAGCGGTCGGAGTCGACCGGGAGCAGGGCGGCGTAGCCCCGCTCGACGTTCGACAGGTCGACGCCGGAGTTGGCGCACACGAAGCCGTGGCGGGTCTCGGTGAGCAGCAGGTCGCCGCGCCGGCGCAGCACCCGCACCGACTCGTCCAGGACGGCCTGCTTGTGCGACGTGGGATCATCGGGGTCCACGGCGACCAGCCGGCCCTCCGCCTTGGACACCACCTTCTGGGTAACGACGAGCACGTCGCCATCTATCAGCCGGAGCCGACCACCTTCACCGTCGACCAGGCCGGCGATCAGAGCCGCCAGGTTGGTTCCGGGCCGGACCTCGGGCACGCCCTCCACCCCCTCCACCCGGAGGGTCACGCCCTCGATCCCACGGAGTCGATCACGACCCGGCCCAGCGCGGCCGCGGCATCGGGGTCGGACATGATCGCCGGGGCCACCACGCACCGCATGCCGGCGGCCTCCACCGCGCCGGCCAGGCCGGCATCGGCCGTGTCGACGATCAGGGTGGCGGCATAGGGCGCCCACAGGCGGGCCACACCGACGACCGACGCCTCGTGGCCCAGCTCGGCCATCAGGCGGTCGGCCGGTCCCTTCAGCGCCCGTCCGGCGATGATGGGTGACACCGCGACGGTGCGGTCGCGCCGGGCGGCGACGGCGGCGCCGATGCCCTCGACCGCCAGCACCGGGCCGATGGAGACGATCGGGTTCGAGGGGCAGACGATGATCCCGTCGGCGGCGCCGATGGCCTCGAGCACCCCCGGCGCCGGCCCGGCCGCGCCGATCCCGTCGAAGCGGACGGCGCGCACGGGCACGGCGTGGCGGAGGCCCACGAAGTAGTCCTGGAACCCGACCTCCCGCGCCGGTGCCTGGCCGTCGTCGACGGTGACCCGGGTGGCGACCCGGTCATCGGTCATGGGCACGATGCGCACCGCTAGCCCCCACGTGCGGGCGATCTCACCCGTCACCTCCGACAGCGACGCCCCCTCGGCCAGCCGGCTGGTGCGGTACAGGTGGGTGCCCAGGTCCTGATCACCCAGGTTGAACCAGGCCAGCCGATCGCCCCCGTAGCGGCGCAACCCGTCCATGGTCCGCCACGTCTCAGCAGTGAGGCCCCAGCCGGTGTCGGGGTTGATGGCGCCGGCGAGGGTGTAGGTGACGGTGTCGAGGTCGGGGCTGATGGCCAGACCGTGCATGACGATGTCGTCGCCGGTGTTGACGACCGCGACCAGCGACGCCGGGTCGACTACCGCGCTCAGGGCCGACAGCATCCGGGCGGCGCCGACACCACCGGCCAGAGCAACGAGCACCGGCCCACGTTAGTGATGGTGAGCGGACTACCAGCCGAGGTCGTTGTCTCGCAATCGCTTAGGCTCTTCCGCCCGTGGCCCGGGAACCCGTCGAGCGGCCCGGCGTCGGGGCCCCGCTGCGGGTGACGCACCTGATGCGGCGCCGTTTCCCCGGTCACTTCAGCATCGAACGGGTCTTCGCCCAGCTCCGCCCGGCGCTGGCCGAGCAGGGATACGACGTCGACGTGGTGGTGGCCGGCCAGCACAGCAAGGGCATCGGCCCGAGGATGCGCACGGCGAGGGAGGCCCGTCGCCTGGACGCGCCCGTCGTGCACGTCACCGGTGACATCAACTACGCCGGCGTGTTGCGGCCCCGCCGGCGCACCATCCTCACCGTGCACGACACCGAGTTCCTGGAGCGGGCGTCACCGGCCAAGCGCTGGATCTACACCTGGGTGTGGTTGCGCCTGCCGGTGTGGCGGGCCCAGGTGGTGACCGTGCCGACCGAGGCCACCCGAGTCGACGTGTCGCGTCACGTGCGGGTGCGCCCGGGGAAGATCCGGGTGGTGCCGAACCCTGTCGCCGAGGAGCTGGTGGCCATCCCGTCCCCGTCGGTGCCACCGTGGCCGGAGGTGCCGACTGTCCTGGTGGTCGGGACCCGACCGAACAAGAACCTGGAGCGCTCGATCGCCGCCGTGGCCGGGCTGCGGTGCCGGCTGCTGGTGATCGGGATGCCCGACGACGCCCAGCGCGCCGCGCTGGCCCAGGCCGGGATCGACGCCGAGATCCGCACGGACCTCGGCGACGGCGACCTGCGGGCCTGCTACGAGGACGCCGACGTGGTGCTGTTCCCATCCACCAAGGAGGGCTTCGGCATCCCGGTCCTCGAGGCGCAGGCCATGGGCCGCCCCGTCGTCACCAGCACCCGGTCGCCCCTGCCCGAGGTCGCGGGCGGCGCGGCCGAGCTGGTCGACCCTCTCGACGTGGCGTCCATCCGGGCCGGCGTGGAGCGAGTGCTCGGCGACGCCGACCGGCGGGCGGACCTGGTCCGGCGCGGGCGGGCGAACGTCGCCGGCTACCGGGTGGCCGGGGTCGCGGCCCGCTACGGCGCCATCTACGACGAGGTGGCCAGGCGCTCGTAGACGGTGGCCAGCCCCTGGGCGGTGGTCGCCCAGGTGAACTGGGAGGCATGGCGCCGCCCGTCGTCGATCAGCTGCCGCCGCCGGGCGCTGTCGACGATCAGGCGCCGCAGCCCCCGCGCCAGATCGTCGACATCCTCGGGATCGACCAGCTCGGCGGCGGGACCGGCCACCTCCGGCAGGGCGCCGGCGCGCGCCACCAGGGCGGGCACGCCGAGGGACATGGCCTCGAGCGGGGGAAGGCCGAAGCCCTCGTAGAGCGACGGGTAGGCGAGCAGGGCCGCCGACGAGAGCACCGCCCGGCGGGCGGCCGGGTTCAGCGGACCGGTGACCACCACCCGCGAGCGTACGGCGGCGGGCAACGTGGCCAGAGTGGCATCGACGGCGGGTGTGCCGGCCCCGGGCGGACCGGCGAGCACCAGGCGCAGGTCGTCCAGCTCGTCGGCCACCAGGGCGAACGCCCGGACCAGGCGGGGGAGGTTCTTGCGGGGTTCCTGGCTGCCGAGGGCGAGCACGTACGGGCCGCCGGTCGGCGGCAAGGTCGTCGAGGCAAGGGTCGTCGAGGCGAGGGTCGTCGGGGCCGGTCCCAGGTCGGGGATGCCCAGGGGCACCACGTGGAGGCGCCCAGCGGCGACCAGGCCCGGGCCGAAGAAGCCGTCGACCTCGCCGGCCAGGTACCTGGTCGTCACGTGCACGGCAGCACCGCGGTCGAGGGCGCGCCGGATCATCCCCGGGAAGGTCCGGGTCACGGCGTCGGCCGTCTCGGGGTGGACGGCGAAGCCGATGTCCTGGATGGTCAGCAGGGTCGGCCGGCGGGTGGGGCCGACGGCGAAGTTGGTGGCGTGCAGGACATCGGTGGCGGGCAACCAGTGGTCCATGCTCAACCGATCGGTGCGCGACCAGACGGCGATGAGCGCCCGGGTGGGCAGGCGGATGCGGGAGACCGGGGTGGGCACCTCGGCGGGATCGGGGGTCCCGGCCAGGCCGATTGCGAATGGTCGCAGCGTCGGAGGGCGGTCGAGGTCACGCAGTGCGGCCCACATCTCGGCGGTGGACAGGCCCAGTCCGGTCCGAAAGCCGAGCAGCGGGGTGACGTCGAAGGCGACGACCGGACGATCAGGGGGCACGGCGGCCACCGATCCTACCGGTGCCGGACCGTGCCGCTCCTCTGGCCCGGTCATTTCCCCGCCTACGTCGCGGGGGGTAGGTTCGCGCTGTGCGGGCGCTCGTGACCGGAAGCGACGGCTTCGTCGGCACCTGGCTCATGGCCCACCTCACTGACGTCGGTGACGACGCCATCGGGATGGACCCGGCGGTCGACATCGTGGACGCCGCTGCCGTGCGGCGGGCGGTCATGGCCGCGCAGCCCGAGGTCCTGTACCACCTGGCCGCTCAGGCCAGCGTGGGCGCCTCGTGGGACGACGGGTCCCGGACCTACGAGATCAACACGCTCGGCACCGTGCACCTGCTCGATGCCGTTGCCGCGTGTGAGCCGGCGCCCCGGGTGCTGCTGGTCAGCTCCTCGGAGGTCTACGGGATGGTGCGCCCCGACGAGCTCCCCCTCGCCGAGGACCATCCGCTCCGACCGGCCAGCCCCTACGCGGCGAGCAAGGCGGCGGCCGAGATGGTCGGCCTGCAAGCCTGGTTCGGACGCCACGTTCCGGTCATCCGGGTCCGACCCTTCAACCACACGGGCCCGGGGCAGCGCCCCGACTTCGTGGTCCCCAGCCTGGCCCGCCAGATCGGCGAGGCCACCCGCAGCGGTGCGCCGGCCATCGAGGTCGGGAACCTCTCGGCTCGCCGGGACCTGACCGACGTGCGCGACGTGGTGCGCGCCTACCGGCTCCTGGCCACCGGCGGCGAGGCCGGAGCGGTGTACAACGTGTGCCGCGGCGTGTCGGTCCCCATCCACGACCTGGTGGAACGGCTGCGCGACCTGGCCGGCTCGGACCTGCCCATCGTGGTGGATCCCGCTCGGGTGCGGCCTGTCGACCTCCCCGACCTGTGCGGGGACCCCGGCCGTGTCCACGCCGCCACCGGCTGGGTCCCCGAGATCGACCTCGATCGGACCCTGGCCGACGTGCTGGCCGTGTGGGCCACCGCCCCGCCGGGCTGACGTCGACCGCCCGCCCGCCCGGTCCGACCAGGCGGAAAGGGTCCGGTCAGATGCCGACGACCTCGCGAAGGGCGGCTTCCCGGCTGTAGGCGACCTGGCGGATGGACTGCACGGCGCGGCGCGGTCCCTCGGGCAGGCGAGCCTCGATCTCGTCGACCCGAGCGTCGAACTCCCGGCGGGCGGGTTGCACGCGCTCGTCGACCAGGCGGACCAGCTCGATCAGCTGCTCGCGGGCCTCGCCTACTGGACCGCCGGCCGTGGAGAGCTGCGAGACCTGGGAGCCAAGGCGGTCGGCGATGGCCGAGACCTGGGCGGGGACCGCTTCGATGAGCTCGCGACGGCGGACCTGCGCACGCTGGAAGCCGAGGACGCCGAAGCCGATGGCGGCATAGGCAGAGTCCCGGACGGCCTGGTTGACATCGGTGACATCGAACTGGTTCATGGCGGTTACCTCCTGGATCGAAACAACCGAACTGTATAACAGTTGCAAGCACCTGGCAAGCGGTGGTTCGCATGCCGGGTGCCCGAATGGGCCCGAGCCCGGCCACTAGGCTCCTCCGACCGGATGGAACCCCAACCTTCGGCGCCCCCTGTCGTGGCGGTCGTCGTCACGTGCGATCCCGGCCCGTGGTTCGACGAGGCCCTCCTCTCCCTGGCTGCCCAGGACTACCCCAACCTGTCCGTCCTGGTGGTGGACTCGGCCAGCCTGGTCGATCCGGCGTCGCGGGTGGCCGAGCTCCTACCCAGCGGATTTGTGCAGCGTCTGGATCAGCGGGTGGGATTCGGGCGGGCGGCGAACGCAGTCCTCCAGACGGTGGAGGGGGCGTCGCACCTCCTGCTGTGCCACGACGACGTGGCGCTGGCCCCCGATGCGGTCCGGCTGCTCGTGGAGGAGGCGTTCCGGTCGAATGCGGGCGTGGTCAGCCCCAAGCTGGTGGAGTGGGATCGCCCTGACCATCTGCTGGCGGTGGGCATGGGCTCGGACAAGTTCGGGGTGGTCCACGCTCTGGTCGAGCCCGGTGAGATGGACCAGGAGCAACACGATGGCGTCCGCGATGTCTTCGTGGCACCGAGCGGCGTCACGCTCGTGCGGGCCGACCTGTTCGCCAGCGTCGGCGGCTTCGACGAGGCCGTCGAGGAGCTGGGCGAGGACCTCGACCTGTCGTGGCGGGCGCGCCTGGCCGGCGCCCGGGTGCTCGTGGCCCCGGCGGCGCGGGTCCGCCACCTCGAGGCCGAGCGGAGCCACGCCAGGGATGGCGCCACCACGGCGTTGGCCCAGCGCAAGGTCACCACCGGGCGCGAGATCCACCGGCTCCGGACCCTCGTGGTCTGCTACGGCGTCCTGCAGCTCTGCCGGATCCTCCCCATGGCAGTGCTCCACCGCCTCAGCGAGGCGGTCTGGAGCCTGGTGCGTGGCCGGCCGGGCGAAGCGGCAGCCACCCTGGGGACCCTCCGCCGAGCGCTGTCGCACCCGGGTGCGCTGCTGCGAGCCCGCCGGCGGGCGCAGAAGCACCGCCGCGTCCGCGACCGCGAGATCCGCCGAATGCAGAGCCGGGGCAGCGCCCGTCTGCGGGCCTTCGTCCGCGCCATCGTCCAGGAGGGTCCCGCCTCCGGGCTCCCCGTAGCTGGCCTGGAACCCGGAGCCACCGATCCGACGGCGCGCGCTCGCGCGGCACTGCGCCGCCTGCGGGGCGAACGGGAGCCCGGCCCCGAGTCCATCGTCGTGGCCAAGGGCCGCTGGCAGCTTCCTCTCGGCGCGGCGATCGTGCTGGCCCTGCTGTTCGTCATCGGCTCGCGCCGCCTCTTCGCAGGCAATATCCCGGCGATCGGCCAGATCCCGGTGACCTCCGACGGGGTGGGCGACTGGTGGCACGCCTGGCTGCACAGCTGGCAGGCCGCCGGCCTCGGCCAGACGGCGCCCGGCGCGCCCGCCCTGGGTCTGCTCACGCTCGCCGGCGTCGTCTTCCTCGGCGCAGTCGGCACCCTCCAGCACGTGCTCGTCCTCCTCCCGTTGGTGATCGGGCCACTTGGCGCCTACCGAGCGGCTCGTTGGTGGGGCTCGTGGCGCGGACGGGTCGTGGCCCTGGTCGTCTACGCCACCGTCCCCGTCGCCTACGACGCCCTCGCCCTGGGCCGGTGGCCGGCGATGGTGGTCTACGCCGCCGCACCGTGGGTGCTCGGAACGCTCTGCCGGCTGTCGCACGGGATCCCCTTCCCCCGCACAGCGTCGCGCCGGATCGTCGGCCGGACCCTCGGTCTGGGTGTGGGCGTCGCCGTCACCGCCGCGTTCGCCCCGTCGTTCATCTGGGTCGTCCCCATCGTCGGCATCGGGTTGCTGCTGGGTTCGGCGCTGGCCGGTCGCGGGCAGGCCGGGATCCGGGTCCTAGTGGTCAGCGTGGTCGCCGCGGCCGTCGGCGCCGTCCTCCTCCTGCCCTGGTCGGCGACGGTCCTCGGTAGCCGGGCGGCCACGTTCGGTGTGGCACCCGGACCGGCGGGCCGGATCGGGCTGGGTCAGCTGCTGCGGTTCGACACCGGCCCCGTAGGGTCGTCGTTGGGTTGGGCCCTGCTCGCCGCCGCCGCCCTGCCCCTGCTGATCGGTCGGTCCTGGCGCTTGTCGTGGGCTGCCCGCCTGTGGATGGTTGCGCTGGTGTGCATCGGGGTCGACTGGAGCGGACTGCGCGGATGGACGCCCGCCTTCCCGCCGGAGATCCTGCTGGCCCCGGCCGCCGCCGCCCTCGCCGGGGCAGCCAGCCTGGGTGCTGTCGCCTTCGAGCTCGACCTGCCCGGCTACCGGTTCGGATGGCGGCAGCTGGCATCGGGGATCGCTGCAGTCGCCATCGTGGTGGCTGCCGTACCGGTGCTCGTCGGGGCCGGCGGCGGCCGATGGCACCTGCCCGACCAGGATGCCAGCTCGGTGCTGGGACTCCTTCCCGGACCCGAGGGCGGCGCCTACCGGGTCTTGTGGGTCGGTGCGCCGTCGGCGTTGCCGCTCGCCTCACGCTCGTTCGGCACCGGGATGGCCTATGCCACCTCGGCGAACGGCCAGCCCGACGTCACCGACCAGTGGCTCACGGCCAGGCAGGGACGCAGCGGCCTGCTCGCCGCCGACATGCGACTGGCCCAGCAGCACCTGACGACCAAGCTCGGCCACCTCCTCGGCCCGCTCGGGGTCGAGTACATCGTGGTGCCGAACCATAACGGTCCGTCGGGTTCGGGCGCCGTGGTGGTCCCGACTCCCGGCAGTCTTCTGAGCGGCCTGCAACTGCAGACCGATCTGCGGTCGGTGTCGCCCGACCCCAACTACACCGTCTACTTCAATGCGGCATGGCTACCGGTCCGAGCCGTCCTGTCGACGACGACCGCCGCGCTGGCCGCCCAGCCGGCCACGCCCGACTCCATCGCCAGGGCCCTGGAGCGGCTGGACGGGACCGGTACCGGCCCGATCCTGCCGGGAACGGGTGCCGGCGGCCGCGGACGGGTTCCCGGAGGCAGGTCCGTGTACGTGGCCGCATCCGCCGACCGAGGCTGGCGTCTCCACGTCGACGGCCAGAGCATCGCGCCGAGGTCGGCATTCGGGTGGGCGATGCGGTTCGCCACACCGCCGGGTGGCTCGGCCACGGCCACCCTCACGGCGCCGTCGAGCGGGCTGGCCACGGCTGGCCAGATCGGGGAGTTGGTCCTGTGGGTCCTCGTCCTGGCCGTGGTGGCGGTGGACCGCCGCCGGCGCCTGGCGACCGCCGCATCGGAGACGGTGCAACCCGAGTGGTTCGTGCCCCTTGCGGTCAGCGGCAGCCGGAGCGACGGGCGGACAGGGTCGCGCTCGGGCCTGTCGGCAGGCGACGCCGACCTAAGCAGCGACGAGGTGTGGATCGATGTCTGACGGTACGCCCGCCGAGCCGCCCGTGGAGGAGCCAGGGGAGTCCGTCGACGCAGCTCGCCGACCCGAGCGCCTCGTCCCGGTGGCGGTGCCGCGCCGCGTCGGCGTGCGCCGGGTGCCCATCCTGGCCGCGGTGGGTGTCCTGCTCGTCGCCGGTGGTCTGGCCGACCGCACTGGTGCCTCGGGCCAGCCGACCCGGTCGGTCGGTGTCGGGTCACCGCAGGCCGTGGCCGCGCCTGCCGCTGCGCTGTCGTCGTCATGGTTCTGTGCAGGGGCGACCGATAATCCCGGCGGACCGGCGTCGGGACACCTGGTGATGACCAACGCCGGGAACGGTCCGGTGACCGCCCAGGTGGCGCTGGTCCCCAGCCGGGGGAGCCGGGTGGAACAGCGGGTGGCCGTCGCCGCCCAGGGCCAGGCCACCGTGGCCGAGCAGGTACCCGGTGGCTCCCCGTGGATCGGGGCAGTCGTCGACTTCGACGGCGGGGCGGCCACCGTGAGCCAGGTGCTGTCGGGACCGGCCGGCGGCTCGTCCACCCCCTGCGCCACATCGGGCTCGAGCCAGTGGTACTTCGCCGCGGGCCAGACGCTGATCAACGCCTCCGAGGAGCTGACCCTCCTCAACCCCTATCCGAGCGAGGCCGTGGTGGACCTGACCTTCACGACCGACCAGGGAGTCGAGCAGCCGTCCGACTTCCAGGCGCTCACGGTCCCGGCCGGTGGCCTGACCGCAGTGGACGTGGGCAGCCACCTCCGGCGTCGGCAGCACATCGCCGTCAGCATCACGGCCCGCACCGGCGGGCGCCTGGTGGCCTGGAAGACCGACGCCGTCCGCCGTCCGTCGAAGAGCGAGGCCGTGCTCGGCGCCAAGGTCGACCCTTCCAGCGCCAACGCATCGGATCCGGCTGCACCGGTCGGTGGCCTCACCGCCCTGCCTGGTTCGCCGGCGCCGGCCCGGCGCTGGGTGTGGCCGGCGGGCGACGCCGGCAACGGCACCGACGAGCAGTACGCCATCTACAACCCCGGGCCCGTGCCCGCCCAGGTCGAGTTGGCCATCAACCTCGACCAGGGCACCGCAGAGCCGTTCCTGGTGACGGTCGGGCCCGACCAGGTGACGACGGTCATGGCCGGCGCCGAGGCTCGCATCCCACCCGGGGTCGGTCACTCGGCCGTCCTCCGCAGTACCAACGGTGTTCCCGTGGTGGCCGAGCGCACCGCGGCGGTTGGCCCACCGGCGACGGGCTACGGGCTGGGTGAGCTGTTCGGCAGCCAGATCCAGGCCGACGTCTGGCTGCTGCCCACCGCGGCCGGGACGGGAACGAGCAGCCAGGTGGTGCTCTTCAATCCGTCTGCGGCCGCCGAGCACGTCAGCTTCGCGCGGCTGGGCGGCCAGTCCCTTCCCGGGGTGGCGGCTGTACCCCTGCCGGCCGGGGCCCGGGCCGTCGTGGCCTTGTCACGAGTGGAGCCCACACTGGTCGGGCCGGTGGTCGCCCGGGCCGACGGGCCGATGGTCGTGGAGTCCGATCTGACGGCCACCGACAACGATGGGCTCAGCATGAGCCTCGGGATCCCGCTGGCCAGCGGAAGCTCCTGAGCGACTCCTGGCGCAGTCCGGGCCGACTAGCTCTCGGCCAGGGGTGTGGCCGCCCGCCACGAGGTGGGCAGCGGCGCTGACTCGCCGTTCCTCCCGTGCACCGGAGTGGCCTCGGGATCGAGCTGCCCGTTCGGCTGAGGGTCGGCGAAGGTGGGGACGACGGCCGCCCCCTCGTGCACCGGGCGCCCGTAGGCCCGGTCGACCAGGGCGCCGACCTCGGCACCGCCGATCGTCTCCTTCTGCAGCAGCGAGCCGGCCACCGCGGTCAGGCCCCGCCGGTGCTCGGTCAGCAGCCGGGTGGCCCGGGCCTCCTGCTCACGCAGGATCCGTTCCACCTCCTCGTCGATGACCCGCGAGGTGACGTCGCTGTAGTCTCGGCCGGCGTGCATGAGGTCCTCGCCGAGGAAGACCTGGCTCTCCTGGCCCCACGCCATCGGCCCGATCCGGTCGCTCATACCGAACTCGCGCACCATCTTGCGGGCCATCTCCGTGGCGCGCTGCAGGTCGTTCGACGCGCCCGTCGAGAGGCTGCCGAGCACGAGCTGCTCGGCACAGCGGCCGCCCATCATGACGCACACCGCGTCTTCGATGTACTCTCGCCAGTAGGTGTGGCGCTCCTCGATGGGGAGCTGCTGGGTGACGCCCAGCGCCATGCCGGTCGGCAGGATGGTCACCTTGTGCACCGGGTCGGCGTCGGGCAGGACATAGGCGAGGACGGCGTGGCCGCCTTCGTGGAATGCCGTCGCCTCCTTCTCCTTGTCGGACAATACGGTCGACTCTCGGCGCTGACCCATCAGCACCCGGTCCCGCGATGCCTCGAAGTCGATCATCTCGATGGCCTTGCCCCCTCGACGCACTGCGTGCAGCGCGGCTTCGTTGACCAGGTTGGCCAGGTCGGCGCCGCTCATGCCCGGGGTTCCTCGGGCGACCACCTTGAGGTCGACGTCGGGGCCGATCCGCTTGTCCTTGCAATGCACGGCCAGGATCGGGAGTCGCTCCTCGAGGTCCGGCAGCGGCACCACGATCTGGCGGTCGAAGCGCCCGGGCCGCAGGAGGGCGGAGTCGAGGATGTCGGGGCGGTTCGTAGCCGCCATCATGACCACGCCCTCGGTGGCCTCGAAGCCGTCCATCTCGGCCAGCATCTGGTTCAGCGTCTGCTCACGCTCGTCGTGGCCGCCACCCAACCCGGCGCCCCGCTTGCGTCCGATGGAGTCGATCTCGTCGATGAAGATGATGGCCGGCGCCTGCTTGCGGGCCGTCTGGAACAGGTCCCGTACGCGTGACGCGCCGACACCGACGAACATCTCCATGAAGTCCGATCCGGTCACCGACAGGAACGGCACCCCGGCCTCGCCGGCCACGGCCCGGGCCAGGAGGGTCTTTCCTGTTCCCGGCGGACCCACCAGCAGGACGCCCTTCGGGATCTTGGCGCCGATCTCCTTGAACCGGTTCGCCGACCGGAGGAAGTCGACGACCTCGCGAATCTCCAGCTTCACGCCGTCATAGCCAGCCACATCCCCGAACAGCGTCCGGGGGCGCTCCGTGGTGTACACCTTGGCCTTGGACCGCCCGATGGACATGATCCCGCCCATCTGCCCCTGCGCCCGCCGGCTGAGCCAGACGAAGATGCCGATGACCACCAACCCGTAGATCAGGAACGGCGCCAGCGAGCTCCAGATGCTGGTGGTGGTCGCCGTGTAGGACAGCTTCTTGATGTCCTTGCTGTAGACCGCCGACAGCGTGCCGTCGACCGCCGGCCCCTGGACGGAATAGGACTGCCCGGACGTGTCGGTGTAGGTGAGCTTCCCCGAGTCCTTGTTCACCTTTGCTGACGCCACCTGGTTCGATGTCAAGGCGGTCTGGAACTGGCTGTAGGTCTGCGCCGGCGGTGTGGTCGCGTGGAGCGGGTTGGTCAGGATGATGGCCAGCACGATCACCGTGACGACGATGACGACGATCCAACGCCAGTTCGACGACTGGGGCGTTTTTCCCTGGCCCTGCTGGCCGCCCTGTCGGTCGGGACGACCTGGGCGGAGATCTCCGGGCTGGCGACTCATGCGCACATGGTAGGCGGCGGTCGGCCGTAACAGCGGTGCAGGATGCGGGGCCGGGTCCGGGTCTTGGACCCCAGGGATGCCCCGGTTCGTCCGGGGCGCGACGATAGGGTTCCGGGGTGACCCGAGCCCTCGTCTGCGCCCGGCCGGGATGCCAGGGGTCGACCGTGGCGTGGCTCACCTACGACTACGGCGCCCAGTGCGTATGGCTCGACGACGGTCCGCTGCCCGGCGGCGACACGTGGGGGCTGTGCGCGGAGCATGCCGGCCGGCTGCGTGCGCCTCGGGGCTGGAGCCAGATCGATCGGCGCGTGACCTACGTCACCGGGTACGAGCCGCCGACGTCGCTGGTGTCCTGACGACTGGTGTCCTGACAACTGCTCCACCCGGGGTTCTTCCGGGTGGAACGGCGCACCGGGGGGTCTCGTCGTCGTGGTTTTCGCCTTCTGCACCGCTTGGCCCCCCGGGGCTCAAGGATGGACCACCGTTGGCCGAAGATAAGGCATCGGTCGCCGGCGACGGCGATCAGGCCTCTCGACCACCGGCCCCCAGGAGGGCATCCGATGAAGTGCCCACGCTGCCGTACCCATGACCTGGTGGTCATCGACATGGTGATCGGTGGCGAGCCGGTTCGCCTGCGGAGCTGCTCGCCCTGTGACGTCCGGTGGTGGGAGACCGAGGAGGGCACCCTGCCCCTGTCGTCGGTGCTGGCCCTCGCCGAGACGGCCTAGCGGACCGCGGCGCGTCAGGGGTGTCCCCCGGGGGGCGCCAAACGGGCAACAATGTGCCGGTGAGCCTCCGCCCCCGCGCGGCCGATCCGGCGCCGGGTGGTGCCGGGATCGGTCTTCTCGACCCCGGCACCCTGGCCGTGCTTCCGGAGGTCCCCGCCGACGGCGAGGGAGCCGAGCCGAGCCCGGGTCACCGGCAACGGCGTTGGCGCGTCGACTGGTGGGGCGTGTGGGATCGCCTGCGACAGCCCCATTCGGTCATCACCCTGCTCGTCGTCGCCGCATGTGTCGTCTTCACGTTCGTCCAGCTCCAGCCGTCCCAGCTGTTCAAGAACACCACACCGGCGGGTGGGGACATGGGTGCCCACGTGTGGCTCCCCGACTACGTGAAGCGGGCCTTGCTTCCCCACTGGCGGATCACAGGCTGGACGCCGGACTGGTACGCCGGGTTCCCGGCCCTGACCTATTACTTCCCGCTGCCGATCGTGGCCATCGCCCTGGTCAGCTACGTGATCCCCTACGACGTCGCCTTCAAGCTGGTGTCGGTGCTCGGCCTGGTGACCCTTCCCCTGGCAGCTTGGGCCTTCGGCCGGCTGTCCCGGCTGCCCTTCCCCACGCCCGCTTGCCTGGCCGTGGCCTCGGTCGGCTACCTCTTCAGTCGTGACTTCACCATCTACGGGGGGAACATCGCGTCGACGATGGCGGGGGAGTTCTCCTTCTCCATCAGCCTCTCGTTCGCCCTGCTGTTCCTCGGGGTGGCTGCGCGCGGGCTGCGCAGCGGCCGCCTGCGCGCCCTGGCCGCCGTCCTGCTGGCATGCACCGCCCTGTGCCACATCCTGCCCCTCTTCTTCGCGGTGGGCGGTGCGGCGCTCCTGTGGCTCTTCCATCCGAGCGTGCGGCGCATGAAGTGGATCGTGCCGGTGTTCGTCGTGGGCGGGTGCCTGGTGGCGTTCTGGGCGCTGCCGTTCTACTTCCGCCTCCCGTACGCCACCAACATGGGCTACCAGAAGCTCAGCAACTACATCCCCTCGCTGTTCCCGAGCAAGGACGTGTGGCTGTTCGTCCTGGCGGGCGTCGGCATCCTCCTGTCGATCGTGCGCCGCCGACGCATCGGCGTGTGGCTGAGCGCCATGACCGTCCTCGCCGCGCTGGTCTTCCGCACCGCCCCCCAGGCCCGCCTGTGGAACGCCAGGGTGCTGCCCTTCTGGTTCCTTTGCCTCTACCTGCTGGTCGGCGTCGCCCTGGCCGAGCTGGGGACGCTGGCCGCCGAGGCGTGGTCGACGCCGAGGAACCGCACAGTGGCCCTGCTGCCGATCCCCGTCGTCGCCCTGCTGATCGGCCTGATCTGGGTCGGCTACCCGCTGCGGCTGCTGCCGTTCGGCCACACCACGTCCAGCGGGCGCTACAGCTGGCTGGGGATCAGCTCGCCGGCGTCGTCGGCGTCGTTCGTGCCCGACTGGGTCAACTGGAACTACAGCGGGTACGAGAGCCCGGGGAAGGCGCGCCGAGGCGAGTACTTCTCGCTGGTCCGGGCCATGTCCGCCCTGGGTCAGAACCCGACGGATGGTTGCGGGCGGGCCATGTGGGAGTACGAGCCTGGCCTCGACCAGATGGGCACGCCGGATGCCCTGATGCTGCTCCCGTACTGGACGAAGGGCTGCATCGGGTCGATGGAGGGCCTGTACTACGAGTCGTCGGCCACGACCCCCTACCACTTCCTCAACGTGTCGGAGCTGTCAGCCCAGCCCTCTGATCCGGTTCGCGGCCTCACCTACTCGTCGAGCCCCAACGTGGCCGAGGGTGTCGCCCACCTCCAGATGCTGGGCGTGAAGTACTTCATGGCCCTCACCCCCAATGTGCAGAACCAGGCGGATGCCGTGCCCGCCCTGCAGCTGGTGAGCACCGTCGGGCCCTTCGCCGTCTCCGAGACGACGGGCAGCACGGCCGCCACGGTGCAGCGGACCTGGAAGATCTACAAGATCGCCGGGTCCCAGATGGTCACGCCCCTGGCCAACCAGCCGGTCGTGGTGAAGGGTGCGGCTCGCAACGGCAGCACCTGGTTGCGGGCCTCGCAGCAGTGGTACCTGACACCGAAGGACTGGGACGTGTACGAGGCGGCCAGCGGCCCGAAGTCCTGGGCTCGCGTCCCGATGTCGGACCCGTCGCCGCCCCGGACGCCGTTGCCGCCCGTGCAGGTGTCGCACATCTCGTCGGGGACCGAGAGCATGTCGTTCGACGTCGACCAGACCGGGGTCCCCGTCCTCATCAAGACCTCGTACTTCCCGAACTGGCAGGCCAGCGGGGCCGGGACCGTCTACCGGGTCACTCCGAACCTGATGGTGGTCGTCCCCACCTCTCACCATGTCACGCTGCGGTACGGGTACACGCCGGTGGACTGGGCCGGGTTCCTCCTCAGCCTCCTGGGCCTGGTCGGCGTGGCCGGGCTGGTCTGGTTCCGGCCACCCGTTCCCCGGTGGGCGCGCCGGGCTGGCATCGGCAGTCCGGCCGGGCCGGACCTCGACGACGTCGTGCGCCGATCGGTGGAGACCGACCGGCGCATGGGGCCCTCGTTGCTCGAGCCCTACCGGCGCCTGGGCTTCGAGCTCGGCGATAGCTATCCCGGCGGCATGCGGCGGGCGAACGACCTCGATGCCTGGCTGGGCCACCCCGACGGACTGGGCGGCCCGGCCCCCCGGCCGGCCGGGCAGAACGGATCGCCGACGAACGGGTCACCGGCGAACGGGCGGGCGGATGACGCGCAGGCGGCCGACGCCGACCACGATCGGGGGGACGAGGGGCACGCTCCGCTGTACGAGCCGTTGCCGAGGCCGCCCGCGCCATGGACCCCGCCGAACCGGGCCGCGACCGGCCCGGGCGGCGAGGAGCCGGCTCAGGGCCCGCCTCGGGGCGGCGAGGTGGAGCAGTAAGGTTCAGCGGTCATGGCCGCGCTCGACTCCGTCTTCAAGGCATACGACATTCGCGGGACGGTGCCCGACCAGCTCGACGCCGACCTCTGCGAGCGGCTGGGCGCGGCGTTCGCCCGCATGGCTGCCGCCCCCCGCATCCTGGTCGGCCGAGATATGCGGCCCTCGGGAGTGGAACTGTCCCGTGCCTTTGTCCGTGGTGCCGTCGCCGCCGGCGTCGACGTCGTCGACCTCGGGCTGACGTCGACCGACGAGATGTACTTCGCCTCCGGCGCCCTGGATGCACCCGGGGCTATGTTCACCGCCTCCCACAACCCGGCCCAGTACAACGGCATCAAGCTGTGCCTGGCCGGCGCCCGGCCCGTCGGGGCGGACTCCGGACTGGTCGAGCTGCGTGGCGCGGTGGCCGCTCCGCCACCACCGCCGGCGACGAGCCCGGGCACCGTCAGCGAGCGCGACGTGCTCGACGACTACGCCGCCAAGGTGCGGTCGTTCATCGACGTGTCGGCGCTGCGGCCCCTCACCGTGGTCGCCGACACCGCCAACGGCATGGGTGGGCTCGTCGTGCCTGCTGTCTTCGCCGGGCTCCCGGTCTCGCTCGAGGTCCTCTATGGCGAGCTGGACGGGAGCTTCCCGAACCACCCGGCCGACCCCATCCAGCCGGCGAACCTGGTCGACCTGCAGCAGCGGGTCCTCGAGATCGGCGCCGATGTCGGCCTGGCCTTCGACGGCGACGCCGACCGGTGCTTCCTGGTGGACGACCAGGGCCAGCCGGTCCCCGGATCGACGACGACGACCATGGTGGCCGTCGCCATGCTCGACCGGTACCCGGGCGCCACCATCCTGCACAACCTGATCTGCTCCAAGGCAGTACCCGAGATCGTCACCGAGCACGGCGGCACACCCGTGCGCACTCGCGTGGGGCACTCCTACATCAAGGCGGTGATGGCCGAGACCGGCGCGGTGTTCGGCGGGGAGCACTCGGGCCACTACTACTTCCGGGAGAACTACCGGGCCGACTCCGGCAGCATCGCCGCGCTGGTGGTCCTCGAGCTGCTCTCGAAGGACCGGCGGCCGCTCTCGGAGATCCGCCGAGACTTCGAGCGCTACGCCGCATCGGGCGAGATCAACACCGAGGTGCCCGACGCCGAGGGCGTGATCGAGCGGGTGGCGGAGGCGTTCGACGGAGCTCACCACCCCGGGGCCACCCAGGACCGGATGGACGGCTTGACGGTCGACCTCGGTGACTGGTGGTTCAACCTGCGACCATCGAACACGGAGCCCTTGTTGCGCCTGAACCTGGAGGCCTCGACCCCCCAGGCGTGCGCGTCCCGGACTGACGAGATCGTCTCACTGCTGAAGGAGTCGCACTGATGGCGCTGGACCCCAAGCTGCTCGAGATCCTGGCCTGCCCGGAGGACAAGGGGCCGCTGCTGTACTTTGCCGACGAGGACGCGCTCTACAACTCGCGGCTACGTCGGCGGTACGCCATCACCGACGACATCCCCATCATGCTGATCGACGAAGCGGAGACGGTCGACGACGGCGAGCACGAGCGCCTCCTGGCCAAGGCGGCGGCCGAGGGTGTCCGCCCCACCTTCGATCCGGCCACCCCGGTCTAGGACGATGAACGGACGCTCAGCACGAGAGGAAGACACGACGTGGCTGTGCTCGACACGGTAGGCATGTTCGGATTCACCGAAGCGCTCCCCGAGCAGATCGAGGGCGCGGTGGCCCGCGCTCGGGGGCTCGACGGACTGCCCGCCCTCGAGGATGTCGAGCACGTGGTCGTGCTCGGCATGGGAGGCAGTGGGGTGTCGGGCGACATCCTGGCCGCGGTGGCCGGGCCGCAGCTCCCGGTCCCGGTGATGGTGGTCAAGTCCTACGAGTGCCCCGCCTTCGTCGGGGACGGGACCCTGGTGTTCGCGGTGTCGGCGTCGGGGAGCACGGAGGAGACGATCCAGGCGGCCTCGGACGCGGCGGTGGCGGGCGCCCGGATGGTCGTGGTGACGGGCGGCGGCGAGCTGGCCCACCTGGCGACCAGCTGGGGCGCCCCGATCGTGGCCGTGCCCACCGACATCCCCCAACCCCGGGCGGCCATCGGGGCGATGGCCCTGCCGCCGCTGGTGGTCCTGGAGGAGATCGGGCTGTTCCCCGGCGGCCGCTACTGGATCGACGCAGCGATCACCCAGGTCAAACGCCGGCGGGACGAGCTGGCGGCCGGCGGCGACAGCTCGGCCGCGGCGGACGTCGCCCGGCGCATCGGGGCGACCATCCCCCTGATCCAGGGCGGGGGAGCGCTGGGCGCAGCCGCAGCCATGCGCTGGAAGACACAGGTCAACGAGAACGCCAAAGCACCGGCGTTCTGGTCGGCCCAGCCAGAGCTGTGCCACAACGAGATCTGCGGCTGGGGCCAGCACGGCGACGTGACCCGACAGCTGGTGACGACCGTCTCCTTGCGCCACGACGCCGAGCACCCTCAGGTCGGCCGGCGCTTCCAGCTGGTCAACGAGATCCTCGACGAGGTCGTCCACGACGTCGTGGAGGTCTGCGCCGAGGGTGACGGCGACCTGGCCCAGCTGTTCGACCTCGTCCTCTTCGGTGACTACGTCTCGCTGTGGATGGCCGTCCACGCCGGCGTCGATCCCGGACCGGTTCCGATCCTGGTCGACCTGAAGCGCCAGCTGGCCGGGACCTGATCTCTGGTTGGCGGATGGTGTGGTGGATGGTCTGGCAGACTGGTGCCGGGCCCCAGCGGGTCTGTGGTTGCAAGTCGATGCCAGTCGCAGGCGAAACGACCCACGTAAGGCAACCCGTGGTTGCTGAGCATGGTGCGGCTTAGGTGTAAGCCCTGCCCGCCGGCGGGACCATCCGGGTCCCGGGGCGGAGACGGCGCCAAGCAGGATCCACGGAGGTGCAGGGTCCCCACCGGGGCCGCCGCCACCGTCCTGCCGAGCACCGCAGCAGGCGAGTGTGGGGTCAAAGACCAGGTCAGCCGCTGGGGTCCTGGTCCGGCGGCGATCCGTGGCATCAGGGCCTCGGCCGCCGGCGGACGCTAACTTCGTGCCGTCATGACACCCCGGCCCTCTCCGTCGTTCGGCGTCGAACCGTGACGACCGGCGAGCGCAGCGGTGACCCCATCCGGGTGCTGATCGCCGACGACCAGGCCCTGTTCCGTCGTGGCCTGTACGTGGTGCTCGGCACCGAGGACCAGATCGAGGTGGTGGCCGAGGCAGCCGATGGCGAGGAGGCGGTGGCCAAGGCCAGTGAGCTGGCCCCCGACGTGGTGTTGATGGACGTGCGGATGCCGAAGGTCAGCGGCATCGAGGCCGCCCGCCGCATCAACGAGCTGCTGCCGAGCACCCGCATCCTCATGTTGACCGTCAGCGACGAGGAGGAGGACCTCTACGAGGCCATCAAGGCCGGGGCCAACGGCTACCTGCTCAAGGAGATCTCCGTGGAAGAGGTGTCCGACTCCATTCGGGCCGTGGTCCAGGGCCAGAGCCTGATCTCACCCTCCATGGCCTCCAAGCTGCTGAACGAGTTCACCTCCATGGCCAAGCGGACCGGCGAGCCGGAGCCGCTGCCGGCGCCGGTGCTCACCAGCCGCGAGCTGGAGGTCCTCAAGCTGGTGGCGCTCGGCATGAAGAACAAGGAGGTGGCCGACAAGCTCTTCATCTCCGACAACACGGTGAAGAACCACGTGCGCAACATCTTGGAGAAGCTCCACCTCCACTCGAGGATGGAGGCGGTCATGTACGCGGTGCGCCAGCAGCTGCTGGACCCCGACCCTCCCGAGAAGAGCTGAGCGTCACCGCCGCTGGTAGAGGGCGACGTCGCCGTGCTGCACGACGACGCGAAAGTTGGCCGCGATGCCTGCGAACACCTGCTCGTCGGTGCCGCCGAGATCGGTCGGCAGCACCAGGTACTGGATCTGATCGGCGAACGAGAGCCGTTGGCCCTCCGACTCGAAGCGGTGCCAGTACTGGGCCCGGAACGGCGTGGGCCACAGATAGATCCGGGTGCGGTGGTCGATGTGCGATACGTAGGGGTAGTAGGACGAGACCACCGCGTTCGCCGGCAGGGCGCGCAGCACCGCAGTGGTGTCGCGCGCCTCGAGGCTCGCCGGGTTCAGGTGCGGATAGGTCTGGCGCGACAGCGGGGTGAGGCCCCACACGAGCGACGAGACCAGGGCGCATGCCGTCACCGCCACCGTCGCCGCCTGCTGGACCGTCGGCCGCCGGATGCATGCCAGGGCCCACACGGTCCCCGCGACCAGCACCGGTACCAGCGGCATCGAGTAGTGGTAGAGGATCTGGTGCATGTAGCCGAAGTTGCTGAGCACGTTCACGGTGAGCGTCAGGATGCCGACGGCGGCCAGCTCGGGCGCCACGACGAACCCGAACCCGACCGAGAGCCCCATCTGCCACAGGTAGAAGAGCCGCCCGGCGCTGCGCACGTACCGCCAGAACCGGACGGGGTGGGCGACGATGGTCCGCAGGCTGCCCCCGACACCGCCGAAAGGAACCCGGTTGGCGTAGAAATCGGCGGTCCCGAGGATGGTGGCGATGACCACCTCGGTGGCGAAGAGGGTGTAGGCGAGGCCGGCGACAACGAGGCGGAGGCCCCAGCGACGGTCCCGGCGCCAGGCGACCCAGATCCCGAGGGGAACGACGAGCAGCCCGGCGTCCTCCTTGCACAGCAGGGTCAGCACCACGGCGGCGGCGAGCAGCCGGGGACGGGATTCGACGGCGGCGTAGATGGCGACGGCGAGGGTCAGGACGAGGAAGCTCTCGGGATGGAACTGCTCCAGGTTCCCGTTCTGCAGCGCCGGGTTCAGAAGGTAGGCGGCAGCCAGGAGGGTGGCGCAGGTGGTGCCGAGACGGGGCCGACCGAGCAGGTAGATGGGGATGGCCGCGACGGCGAGCAGGATGCTCTGCAGGACGAGCAGGGCGGCGGCGTGGGGGTAGACCCAGTAGAGGGGGACCACCAGCAGCAGGATGAACGAGGTGTGGTCGCCGAAGAGGTTCCGGCCCATGACGGTGACGAAGGGGGCATGGAACCGGCTCAACAGCCAGATCCCCTGGTCGAAGACTCCCATGTCGTAGGCCGGAGTGCCGTAGCCGTCGTGCACGGCGACCGACAGCAGGCTGAACCGGATGGCGTAGGCGACCATCAGCACGGTCACCGGGAGGTGCGGGACGAGCCGGGACGGCCATGGGACCGCCTGGCGGCCCGCGACGGCCTCGTCACGGCGACGGGGGTGGCGCAACAGCCGATCGAGCGGGAGCGCCCCGTCCATCCGCCCACCGTAGCGCCGGAACCCCGCCGCAGCCCTTGGAACCCAGCCCCCGGAACCCGGGCCTCCCGGGCGCCCAGGAGGCCGTGCGCGAGTGGAGGAACGGGGGGTACCGATAGCATGGTCCGGCAATGAGCATCTTCACCAAAATCCTGCGCGCCGGTGAAGGCAAGAAGGTCCGGGCGCTCCAAGCGCTGGTGCCCGATGTCAACGCCCTCGAGGCGGCGACGGAGAAGCTCTCCGACGAGGCCCTCACGCACAAGACCGTGGAGTTCCGGGAGCGCCTGGCGAACGGCGAGGATCTCAACGACCTCCTCATCGAGGCCTTCGCCGTCGTGCGCGAGGGAGCGAGGCGGACGATCGGGCAGCGTCCCTTCGACGTGCAGATCATGGGCGGCGCCGCCCTCCACTTCGGGTGGATCGCCGAGATGAAGACCGGCGAAGGCAAGACGATGGCGTCCACCCTGCCCGTTTACCTGAACGCACTGGGTCAGCAGGGTGTCCACGTGGTGACCACCAACGACTACCTGGTGCAGCGCGACTCGGAGTGGATGGGCCAGGTGCATCGCTTCTTGGGGGTCACGGTGGGGCGGGTATCACCGGAGATCGACGACTGGGCGGCCAAGAAGGCGGCGTACGCCTGCGACGTGACGTACGGGACGAACACCGAGCTGGGCTTCGACTACCTCCGCGACAACATGGCCCGGTCCCTCGATCACATGGTGCAGCGCGGCCACATCTACGCCATCGTCGACGAGGTCGACTCCATCCTGGTGGACGAGGCGCGCACCCCGCTGATCATCTCCGGGCCGTCGAACGACTCGGCGCGCCTCTACTACCAGTTCGCCGGGGTGGCCCGCAGCCTGGTGCGCGACACCGACTACGAGGTCGACGAGGAGAAGCGCACGGTGGCGCCCACCGAGGAGGGCATCGAGAAGGTCGAGCGGGCCCTCGGCATCGATAACCTCTACGACCTGGTCTCGTCGAACTACGTCCACCAGCTGACCAAGGCCCTCCAGGCCAAGGAGTTGCACAAGCGGGACAAGGACTACATCATCGCCAACGGCGAGGTGCAGATCGTCGACGAGTTCACCGGGAGGGTGCTCGAGGGCCGGCGGTGGTCCGACGGCCTGCACCAGGCCGTCGAGGCCAAGGAGCGTGTCCAGATCAAGGAGGAGAACCACACCTGGGCGACGGTGACCCTCCAGAACTACTTCCGGCTGTACGACAAGCTCGCCGGCATGACCGGTACGGCGGAGACCGAGGCCTCGGAGTTCGCCAGCACCTACGACCTCCCCGTCGTGCCGATCCCGACCAACCAGCCCATGATCCGCGCCGACGAGGCCGACCTGGTCTACAAGAGCGAGCAGGCCAAGTTCGAGGCGGTCGTCGAGGACATCCTGGAGCGCCACGACAAGGGTCAGCCCGTCCTTGTCGGCACCGCCTCGGTGGAGAAGTCCGAGGTCCTGTCGGCGATGCTGGAGCGCCGCGGTGTGCCCCATCACGTCCTCAACGCCAAGCAGCACGCCCGGGAGGCGGAGGTCGTCACCCAGGCGGGGCGCCTCCATGCCGTCACCGTCGCCACCAACATGGCCGGGCGCGGCGTCGACATCGTCCTCGGTGGGAACCCCGAGGGGCTGGTCCGCCACGAGGTGGTGGCGAGCGGCCTGGACCCCAGCTCGGAGGAGGGCGCCAGCCGGGCTCTCGACCTGCTGACCAAGTACGAGGAGCAGTGCAAGGTCGAAGGGGACAAGGTTCGCGAGCTGGGCGGCCTCTACGTGCTGGGCTCCGAGCGCCACGAATCCCGCCGGATCGACAACCAGCTGCGCGGTCGGTCCGGCCGCCAGGGCGACCAGGGGGAGAGCCGCTTCTTCCTCTCCCTGGAGGACGAGCTGATGCGCCTGTTCGCCACCGGCGCCATGAACTGGGTGATGAGCCGGGCCCTCCCCGACGAGGTCCCCATCGACTCCAAGATGGTCTCCAAGGCCATCGAGCGGGCCCAGAACACCGTCGAGGCCCGCAACGCCGAGATCCGCAAGGACGTGCTGAAGTACGACGAGGTGATGAACGAGCAGCGCAAGGTGATCTACCTCCGCCGCCTGCAGATCCTGGAGGGCGAAGACCTGCGCGCCCGGACCGTCGAGGTCTTGTCCTCGGCGCTCGACAGCATCGTCGTGGCCCACTGCAACACCGAGTACGAAGAGGACTGGAACGTCGACGGCCTGGTCACCGAGACCCGCCTGTACTTCCCGACCAATACCACCGCCGAGGCCATCCGCGAGGCGGGTAGCAGCGACGCCGTCTACGAGCTGCTCGCCGGCGAGGCGCTCTCCTACTACGACGAGCGCGAGGCGTCCATGCCCGGCGGCGAGGAGACCATGCGGAGCCTCGAGCGGGAGGTGATGCTCCAGCTGATCGACCAGAAGTGGCGGGAGCACCTCTCCGAGATGGACTACCTCCGCGAGGGGATCAACCTCCGGGCCATGGGCCAGCAGGACCCGCTGGTGGCCTGGCAGCGCGACGGCTACGAGATGTTCGGGCAGCTCATGTCCAGCATCGACGACGACTACGTCAAGATCGTGATGCACGCCCAGGTGCAGGTCCTCGAGCAGTCGCCCGGCGACACCAACGGCCTGAGCGGCGCCCGCTACGACGGTCCCGACGACCCGGTCCAGGGCAGCGGTGGCCTGGCCCGGACGCTGGCTGCCGGCCCGGCACCGGGCGAGGAGGTCGTCTTCGCCTCCGGCGAGGAAGAGGCGGCCATCGAGGGTGGCAACGTCGGCGCGGCCAGCGGCGCCGGTATGCGCGCCACCGCGGTGGCCGAGGCGGCGTCCGATGTCATGGCGCCGGTGGTCAAGGGCTCGACCTTCGACCATGTCGGCCGGAACGATCCCTGCCCTTGTGGGAGCGGCAAGAAGTTCAAGTTCTGCCACGGCCACTAGCGGAGACGACGGGACCTCGACATGCGTGACCACACCGACGAGCTGCGGAGCCTGCGGCGCCGCCTCGACGAGGCGCGCGTGTACCTCGACGAGCCCGGCCTGCGCCGCCGGCACACCGAGCTGGAGTCGGAGTTGACCCGCTCGGACCTCTGGAACGACACCGACGTGGGCCAGAAGGTCACTCGCGAGTATGGCCAGGTCAAGGGAGACCTCGATCTGATCGACGGCATGGACGGGCGGCTGAGCGACGCCGAGACCCTCTTCGAGCTGAGCCGGGAGGAGAACGACGACTCGGTCGCCGGCGAGCTGGAGGACCTCCTGGCCACCATCGCCCGCCAGCTCGACGACCTGGAGCTGCGGTCGCTCTTCGCCGGTGAGCACGACGAGCGAGATGCAGTGTGCGAGATCCACGCCAAGGATGGCGGGACCGACGCCCAGGACTGGGCCGAGATGATGCTGCGGATGTACCAGCGCTGGGCCGAGCGGCGCGG
The DNA here is from genome assembly GCA_965276635.1 of Acidimicrobiales bacterium. Taxonomy (GTDB): domain Bacteria; phylum Actinomycetota; class Acidimicrobiia; order Acidimicrobiales; family Palsa-688; genus CBDIBC01. Next base: position 2,251,359 of record CBDIBC010000005.1, read on the forward strand.
CTTCGACCTGGAGCTCGAGGAGGTCAGCGCCGGCCAGGAGGCGGGGATCCTGTCCGCCACCTTCATCATCCGGGGCCGCTGGGCCACGGGCCTGCTGGACTCGGAGCGGGGGATGCACCGGCTGGTGCGGATCTCCCCGTTCGACTCGCAGGCTCGACGTCAGACCAGCTTCGCCTCCATGAGCGTGGTCCCGTTCCTCGAGGACGGCTCCGACGAGGTCGACATCGAGGAGAAGGACCTCCGGGTCGACACGTACCGCTCCTCCGGTGCGGGCGGCCAGCACGTCAACGTCACCGACTCGGCCGTGCGGATCACCCACCTGCCGACCGGGGTGGTGGTGGCGGTGCAGAACGAGCGCAGCCAGCATCAGAACAAGGCGAAGGCCATGCAGATCCTCGGGGCCAAGCTGGCCGAGCGCCAGCGCGAGGAGCGGACGGCGGCGCTCGACGCCATGGCCGGCCCCCAGGCCCAGGTGGGATGGGGCGCCCAGATCCGCTCCTACGTCCTGGCTCCGTACCAGCAGGTCAAGGACCTGCGCACCGACCACGAGGCGGGCAACGTCCAGGGCGTCCTGGACGGCGACCTGGACGGCTTCATGGAGGCGTACCTGCGGTGGCGGCGCGCCGCCGCCGGCACCGACTCGTGAGTCGCCGGGCGCGGGGTGACCGCACCTGGCCCGGCTCGCAGGGCTACAATCTTCCGTTGGTGCGCCACGGGCGGGTCGCACCCCACGATTCCTTATGATCAAATTCGACAACGTCACCAAGTCCTACAAGGGCACGACGGTCGCTCTCCGCGATGTCTGCGTCGACATCCAGAAGGGTGAGTTTGTCTTCATGGTCGGCCCGTCGGGGTCGGGCAAGTCGACGTTCCTCCGCCTGGTGACCAAGGAGGAGCAGGCCGATTCGGGCCTGGTGTGGGTGGCAGGCAAGGAGGTCGGTGCCCTCGGCGCCTGGAAGGTGCCCTACCTGCGCCGCAACATCGGCAGCGTCTTCCAGGACTTCCGTCTCCTGCCCACCAAGACGGTCTACGAGAACGTGGCGTTCGCCCTCGATGTGATCGGGCGTCCCCGCCACGTCGTCAAGTCCCAGGTCCCCCAGATCCTCGACCTGGTCGGGTTAGGCAAGAAGCTGAGCAACCTTCCCAACGAGCTGTCCGGCGGTGAGCAGCAGCGAGTGGCGATCGCCAGGGCGTTCGTCAACCGGCCGCTCATCCTGCTGGCCGACGAGCCGACCGGGAACCTCGATCCCAGCACCACCGCGGGCATCATGCGCCTCCTGGATCGGATCAACCGGACGGGAACGACCGTCGTCATGGCCACCCACGACAACGCCATCGTGGACTCCATGCGCCGCCGCGTCATCGAGCTCGATCGCGGCACGGTCATCCGTGACCAGGCCCGCGGTGTGTACGGGATGGGTGCATAGCGGTGGCCGTCTCCAGCGGGTACCTCGTCCGGGAGACCGGCAGCAACCTGAGTCGCAACCTGGTCATGACCATCGCGGCCATCGTCACCATGGCCGTCTCGCTGGCTGCGCTCGGCGGGGTGCTGATCATGCGCCAGGCCATCAACAAGGCGTCGTTGCAGTGGAAGGGCGGCGTCGAGCTGGCCATCTTCCTGCAACCCCAGGTGTCGCAGAACGAGAGCTCGGCCATCGGCCACGAGCTGGCCACCATGCAGGGGGTCAAGAGCTACCGGTACGTGGACAAGCCGGAGGCCTACAAGGAGTTCAAGCAGATCTTCGGCGGGGAGCCGGACCTGGTCCAGGCCCTGAGCGTCACCCAGATGCCGCCGTCGTACCGGGTCGTGCCCGCCCGAGCCCAGGACATCAAGGAGCTCGGCCAGCAGTTCACTCAGCAGCCCGGCGTCTTGAAGGTGTCGTTCGCCCAGCAGGAGATCAACTCCCTGCTGGCCCGGTTCTCCACGCTGCGATGGATCGCCGTGGTGCTGGCCATCGGCGTCATGGTCGGCGCCATCGCCCTGATCGTCAACACCATCCAGCTGGCCATCTTCGCCCGTCGACGGGAGGTCGCGGTCATGAAGCTGGTCGGTGCCACCAACTGGTTCATCCGCATCCCGTTCATGCTCGAGGGCTTGATCCACGGCATCGTGGGGGCGGCTCTGGCTTTCGTCGTCAGCTACTCGTTCCGCAACACCATCGCCTCGTTCGTGGGCAACGAGTCCATCCTAGGCAACGAGAAGCTCTACGTCACCTCCCACGAGGCCATCCTCACCGGCCTGCTCGTGCTGGTCGTGGGGGCCCTGGTCGGCGCCGTCGGCTCGGCGTTCGCGGTGCGCCGCTTCCTGGCTGTCTGACCGCGTCGGGCCGTCTGACCGCTTCGGCGGCGGGTCCCTCAGCGACCGCTCGCGACGTCGGGGGACAGACCCGAGCGGTCGAGGGCGCGACGGATGGCTGCGGCCACATGGTCCGGGTGGTCGCGGGGAAGGAGGTGCCCGGCGCCGGGCACGGCCCGCAGCACTGCGGTGGGCAAGGCATCGCGGAGGGTGGTCGCCGCCGGGTAGCCGACGATGCGGTCGTCGGTGCCGGCCACCACCTCGACGGGAACGGCGATGGTCGCCAGGTCGGGGACCAGGCCTGGCAGCTCGGACACGTAGGCCCGCTGCTCGACGGCGAAGCTGCGCCAGTCCCCGGCCTCGGGAAGCACGTCGGTCATGCCGACCAGGGCGTAGCTGGTGGACGCCGGCAGGGCGCGACCGAGCAACGTCCGTCCCTGCCGGGTGCCAAGGAAGCGGCGGCCGACCTCGAACGTGGCCAGGGTGAGCACCTCGCCGGCCGGACGGCTGGCCAGGAACCGGTCCACCAGCCCGGCTGGCGCGCCGGGGGCCACCGATGCCACCAGCACCAGGCCCCCGACGCGGTCGGGATGGCGCGCCGCCATGGCCAGCGCCACCCCGCCTCCCCAGCTGTGGCCGCAGACGATCGCCCGATCCACGTCGAGGCGGTCGAGGAGGGCCACGCACCCGTCGGCGTTGGCGCCGAAGCCAGCCGCGTCTCCGCCCGTCCGCCCGTAGCCGGGCCGGTCAGGGCTGAGGACCCGCGCCTCGTCGCTCAGGCGGGCTCGCACCCGCCGCCAGTCCCGCGCCCTCCCCGGCTGGCCATGGAGGAGGAGGACGGCTGGGCCCGAGCCCTCGTCGTCGGCCACCATGGGCCGGAGCGGGCGGGTCACGGCTGCTCAGGACGCCGGTCGGTTCACCAGCGCGTTGGCCGCGCCGGTCAAGGAGCCGACCATCTGGGTCTCGTCGAGGGGCGTCAAGCGAGCGGCCCGCACCGCCGCGGTCATGTGCCGGACCCACGCGTCCCGCTCGGCCGGTCCGACGGCGAACGGGGCATGACGCATCCGCAGCTGGGGGGCTCCCCGCTCCTCGCTGTAGGTCGCCGGGCCGCCCCAGTACTGCACCAGGAAGCTGCACAGATGACGGCGGGCCTCCTCGAAGCGGGCGGCATCTCCGACCGGGTAGAGCGGTGCCAGCACAACGTCGTCGGCCACGAGCGCGTAGAAGCGTTGCGTCAGCTCCTCGAAGAACGGCACGCCCCCGACCCGCTCGAACATGGTGGACACCACCTCGACAGCTTGCCGCACCACGCGTCGCTCCCGGGTCCAGATCCCGGGTCAGGGGACAGAACGGACACCGATGGTATGGTCCGGAGGTGGCGGGCCGGGGGACCAAGCGGCTGCTTTCCGTGCAGAACGTGGCTGACGGCGGCGGGTCGGAATACGCGCTGATCGGGACGATCCCCGACCTGGTCGCCGACGGGTGGGACTGCCATGTCGTCGTCGGCCATCGGGCTGCTCTGGCCGAGCAGTACCAGGCCGCGGGGGCAACGCTGCACGTCGTCGCCATGGACCGCATCACCACCTCTGGGAACGTCTGGCGCTGGCCGCGGTTCGCGCTGGCCTGGCCGGTGTCGGTCGTCCGCCTGGCCATCCTGGCCCGCCGCGTGCACGTGGACGTCATCCACACCAACACCCTGCACTCCTGGTACGGGTGGGCCGCGGCCCTGCTCGTGGGTCGGCCGCATGTCTGGAGTGCCCGGGAGATCGTCGTGCAATCCGCGGCCGCCCTGCGGGTGGAGCGGGTCCTCACCCGTCGCTTCGCGACGCGGACCGTCGCCGCATCCCAAGCCGTGGCCGAGCAGTTCACCCCGGCCGATGTCGAGGTGGTGATCGACCGCGCCGACCCGGCCCGGTTCTCCCCGTCGCGAGCCGGGACCTTCCGGGTCGGGGCCGGCATCGCCGACGATGTCCCGCTCATCACCAGCGCGGCCCGGCTGGACACCTGGAAGGGCTTCGACGTCCTCCTCGACGCCGCTCCGGCGATCCAGCGCGCCCGGCCCGATGTCGTGCTGGCCATCGCCGGGATGCCGGTGCGCGGCAAGGAGGCATATGCCGCCGCGGTGGAGGCGCGCGCCCGGGAGACACCTGGGGTTCGCTGGCTCGGGCCACGTCGCGATGTCGGCGACCTGATGGCGGACTCTGACGTGTTCGTGCAGGTCTCGACCGAACCGGAGCCGTTCGGTATGGTCCTGGTCGAGGCTCTGGCCTGTGGGACGCCGGTGGTGGCCGGTGCGGAGGGGGGTCCGGTCGAGATCCTGGCCGGGCAGCCGGAGACGGCCGGGCGACTGGTGCCGGCCGGCGATCCCCAGGCCCTGGCCGACGCGGTCGTCTCGTTGCTGCCGGACCGTTCGAGCACGGCGCGACGCGCGGCGCGCCAGGCCGCCCGGCCACCCGGCGACCGCACCTTCGCCGCGCTGCTCGACGAGGTGCTGGCCGACCGCCCGGGCGGTCGCTCGGTACGCTCGACGCATGCCTGTGACCGCTACTGAGGATGTCCCTGGTCCAGGGTCGGCCGGCGCGGATGGCTGAGTTCGTCGCCCTGGTGTCGGCGCCGGCGGGGCTCGACGCCCGCAGCCGGTGGCTCGTGGTGCGGGACGGGGATGTGATGACCACCGACGACGAGGTCATCCCGACCGCCGCCAGCCTGGTGGAGCTCGGCGTGGTGGGGGAGTCGGAGCCCATCTTCCTCGGGATCCGAGACGGCGAGGGCTGCTGGGCGGTCGGCGCCGACGACGCGGCGGTGCTGCCGCCCGGCAGCTCGTGGCTGTCTCTTCGCGCCATCGGGGCGGCCTGGCCCCTCGACGACTGGGCCCTGGCCGGGCGGGCCGTGCAGCTGGTCGAGTGGAAGCGGACGAGTCGCTTCTGCGGTCGGTGCGGCTCGGAGACGGAGGGTTCCCCCGGCGAGCGGGCCATGCGCTGTCGGATGTGCGGGCTGCGCGCCTATCCCCGTCTGGCCCCGGCGGTGATCGTGCTCGTCCGGCGGGGCGACGAGGCGCTGCTCGCCCAGGGCAGCCGGTTCAACGGGCGGATGTACTCCACACTTGCAGGGTTCGTCGAGCCTGGCGAGGACCTGGAGGAGACGGTGAGACGCGAGGTGTTCGAGGAGGTCGGGGTGCGCCTCGGCCGCCTTCGGTACTTCGGCAGCCAGCCGTGGCCATTCCCGCACTCGTTGATGATCGGCTTCACCGCCGAGTGGGAGTCGGGCGACATCGAGGTGGACGGCGAGGAGATCGTCGACGCCCGGTGGTGGCGAGCGGAGGACCTCCCGTCCATGCCGCCGTCCATCAGCATCGCCAGGCAGCTCATCGACAGCTGGCTCGACGACGTCAGCCGGTAGAGGTGGGCCAGCGTCTCGTGGCCCGAGCCGTTGCGCTGGTCGCGGTGGTGATCGGGCTCGGCGCATGCGGCGGGTCCACCAGCCCGGCGGCGCAGGCCGCCGATCAGCGCTACCTGGCCACCGTCCACAGCGGCGCGCCCGACATCTCTGCCTATCGCAGCGATGTCCAGCTGACGCGGCTGGGTCACGCGGTGTGCGACGGCTTTCGGTCCGGGGCATCCTTCCAGCAGCTCGCCGACCGCCTGGCGCTGGTGCCGTCGAGCCGGCCACTGCCGAGCGAGGACCTCGGTACGGTCATCACCGCGGCGGTGGACGCCTACTGCCCGGCCTACGACGCCCAGATCGGCGGTTCGTAGGCGTTATGTAGGCGCGCCCTCGTCCGGTGCGGGCGGGCCCGGCCATGGCGAGGTGATGGTGAACACCCGGTGGCCGGCGGCCACGTGGGTGCCGGCCGGCACCCCGAACGGTTGGTAGGGCGTCAGTCGCTCCCAGGTCTGGCCCCCGGGCGGGAGGGCGAAGGTTCCCTGCTCCGAACCACGGTCGATGAGGGCGATCGCCCAATCGGACAGGCGGACCTCGACATGGGAATCGGCGATGGCGTCGTCGTCGAGGCGCAGGGGCCGGGCCAGGCCCCCGGAGACGGTCGGGTCCCGCTCGGGGTCGTGGCCCACGAGGTAGCCGCGGTCCAGGCCGAACACGGAGCCATCCTCGAGGACGAGCGCTCCGAGGGATGGACGCGCCCCGCTGATCGGCGCCCGATCCGCCGGGCCGATGGTGACGCCGCACCGGACGCAGGTGGGGCTGTCGGGATGGTTGAAGTGGCCGTTCGGGCAGCGGACGCCCCGCACGACGGTTCCCGTGGCCGTCGAGGGTGGCGCTCCCCCGAGCGGCAGCGGGCTGCCCGCCGTGTCGCCTCGCTCCCCGTGCAGGTCCCGGATCGCGGTGGGCGGCTGGGGGTGCTCGGGCAGGGCCCGGGTGGGTGCATCCGACGGCGGCGCACCGGCGGGGAGCGTCGCAGCCGGGTCGCCGGCCACTTGGGGCAGCGCTACGGTGGCCTCGTAGGACGGATGGGCGAAGACCGCGGTCGGCGCGCTGGCGCCTGGCGACTCGGGTGGGGCGCCGGGCAGGTCACCGTTGTCCGGCGATGCTGCGGTGGCGGCGCTCGGGAGCCGGATGCTCAGACCGCCGGCGGGGACGACTCCCCGTTCGAGGTCGAAGACGCCATCGGGCGCCGGCGTGGGAATGGTGACCCCCATGGGTCCGGCCACCACCGGCGTGCCTGGCGCCAGCATCATCCGCAGCCAACCCGGATCGCGGCTCGGCGAGACCCACTGTCGCCCGTCCCACGCCTGGACGGGCCCGTGCAGGAGCACGGCGAAGGCCTGCTCGGCCGGCCCGATGGTGAGGAACGGAACCGCAGGCTCGGGATCCCGGCTGTTCAGGACCCCGATGGCATGCTCGGCGATGAGCCGGCCGCCCCGGGTGGACGGGCCTAGGTTCCTGGCCGACTCGACCAGGAACCGCATGAGCGCAGCCGACGCCCCGGGCCCGACCCACACGACGAGGTCGCCGAAGCGGGCGAGCGTGCCCGGACCGGCGGCGACATGCAGCGATGCGGTCATGCTCGCACCAGGGTATCGATGCGCCCGGCGAGCTCGTCTGCCGTCGTCGGGCGCTGGCGGGGGTCGGGGCCGAGGCAGGCGGCGAGCAGGGCGCGAGCAGGGTCAGCCAGGGAATCGGCCAGCTGCGGCGGCTCGTGGGCCACGCGCTGGACGGCGACGAGCGGCGGGTCGTCGTCGATCCCCGGGTGCAGGGCGGTGCCGGTGAGCATGCGGTGCAGGCTGGCGGCCAGGGCCCAGGTGTCGCTGGCCCGGGTCGGCGCTTCACCCCGGGCTCGGTCGGGGTCGAGCCCATCGATGGGGATGTCGTCGACGGCGAACAGCAGGCCAGGCCGACCGTCGGGCTGGTACGGCGGCAGGTCGAGGCATCCTCCCTCGCCCGTCTCCAGCACGCGGTCGGGGCCGATGCACCCGTGCACCACGCCCGTCCCGTGCAACTGGTGCGCCCCCCGAGCGGCGTCGGCGACGGCTCGCAGCGTCGAGTGCTGATCCGGCCCGTCGGACTCCGGGCGGACGGGCCCCCGGGTGGCGGCGTAGGCGAGAGGGAAGGTGCCGCGAGCTGCTCCCACCGTCCCGGTCACCTCGACCACTCCCACCTCGACCAGCTCGACCAGGTACCGGCCGGGCAGCGCAGCCCACCGGCGCAGGTCATCCACGAACCCGTCCCATCGGTCGTCGTCGGGCTGGACGACGGCGTGGAGGACGAGTCGCTCAGCCCCCAGGCCCAGGCGGTCCGGTGCGTCGACCCACGTCCGGAAGGGTCGGTTCGGCTCGCCGAACAGCCCAGGTCCAGCCTGGTGCACGCGGTAGTCAGCGATCCAGCCAGGCAAAGGACCTCCCACGTCGGCGCCGGCACTGCGGGCCAGAGCGTAGTGGTTCCCCCGACCACGGGTGATACGGTTAATCCATGAAAGTATATGAAACATGCCTAAACGCCAATCGAGCTGGGGTGGAAAGGCGGCGACCGTGACGGTTCGGCGCACCGGGACGGTCGTGGTGGGTGGAGCGGGGTTGGCCGCGGCGCTGGCCGTCACCGTCGCGGTCGCCGTGGCTGCGGCGACGGTCACGTCCGGGCTGTCAGGGCCAGCGTCGCTGGCGACGGGTCCGCAGCCGTCGGTTGCCGGCGAGCCGGCCACCGGGGCAACGGGTATCCCTGCGCCCTACCTGGCCGACTTCATGGCCTCGGCCGGTCGGTTCGCAGTGCCGTGGCCCGTGCTGGCCGGGATCTATGCGTCGGAGTGTGACTTCGGGCGCAGCCCCCTTGCCGGGTGCCGGCCCGGCACCGAGAACGGTGCCGGGGCTCAGGGCCCGGGCCAGTTCCTGGCGCCGACCTGGCGGCGGGGGCTGCCATCCGGCACTCTCATCGGGACCGGTCCGCCGACCACCACCACGGCCCAGGGCTATGCGACCGACGGTGACGGCGACGGCGTCGCCGACGCCTGGGATCCCGCCGATGCCATCGCCTCCACCGCCCGGTTCCTGGCCGCCAACGGTGCTGGGGTCGGCGACGTCACCCGAGCCGTCTTCGCCTACAACCACGATCCCACCTACGTGCAACGCGTGATGCAGCGGGCCGGTGCCTACGCTTCGGCCGGCGTCGACACGCCGGTGGCGCCTGCTAGCGCGTCGCGCGTGCTCGCCGCGGCCGAGGCGGATCTGGGGAAGCCCTACCAGTGGGGGGGCGCCGGGCCGGCCGCCTTCGACTGCTCCGGCCTGGTGGCAGTCGTCTACCGCCAGGTCGGTCTGACCCTCACGCACAATGCCGCCGCCCAGTACGCGGAGACGTCCGCCCATCCGGTGCCCGTGGGCGCGGTGCAGGCGGGCGATTTGGTCTTCTTCGGCTCCTCGGCGGCCACCATCCACCACGTCGGGATCGCGGTCGGAGGCGGCGAGATGATCGACGCCCCGCACCGAGGCGCGGTGGTGCGGGTCGAGCCCGACGCCTGGCCCGATCTGCTGGCCGCTACCCGCCCGCTGGGCTGACGGGTATGCTCTCGTTCCGTGGCTGCCACTGGACGTAGAGCAGTCGGTGGCGTGTTGGCGATGGTGGCCTGGCTGGGGCTGGCCGCGCCGGCGTCGGCGACATCGGCCCGCGGCGCGTCCCTGACCCACCCCGACCCCCTCCCGGCGCATCCGGCACCGTCACCGGGCAGTGGCACCGTCGGGGCCCGGGCGTACGCCGACTCGGGCGTCCTCGGCTACGGAGACGCCCAGAACCAAGGGTCGCCCACCGGCTCGAACCTGAACGCTCCCGTCGTGTCCATGGCCTCCACGCCGGACGGGAAGGGCTACTGGCTCATCGCGGCCGACGGCGGCATCCTCACCTACGGCGATGCCGGGTACTACGGGTCGGCGGGCGCCGTGAACCTCACCGGGCCGATCGTGGGGATGGCGTCCACGCCGGATGGGAAGGGCTACTGGAGCGTGGCCCTCGACGGCGGCATCTTCACCTACGGCGACGCCGCGTTCTACGGATCGACGGGAGCCGTGGCGCTGGCCCAGCCGATCGTGGGGATGACGTCCACGCCGGACGGGAAGGGCTACTGGCTGGTGGCGTCCGACGGCGGGATCTTCACCTTCGGCGACGCCGCGTTCTACGGATCGACCGGAGCTGTCCCCCTGGACGCGCCGATCGTGGGGATGGCGTCCACGCCGGACGGGAAGGGCTACCGGTTGGTGGCGTCCGACGGCGGCATCTTCGACTTCGGCGACGCCAGCTATCAGGGATCGGCGGCCAACCGGTCCTTGCAGGCATCGATCGCCGGCATGGCCTCCACGCCGGACGGCAACGGCTACTGGCTGGCCGAATCGCAGGGATCGGTCTTCGCCTACGGGGACGCCACCAGCTACGGCGACAACGCGGCCGCCCTACCCACCCAGCCCATCGCCACCATCGCCGCCACCCCCGACGGGAACGGCTACTGGCTGCTCGAACCCGACGCCTTCCCCACCGCGTTCAGCCATCCAGGCGGCGGCGGAGCCATCGTGGCCGCTGCCACCAGCCAGGTGCACGGCAACGCCTACAGCGGCCTCTTCTGCAACCCGTACGGCCCGTGCGAGGCGTGGTGCGCGCTGTTCGCCACCTGGGTGTGGGAACAGGCGGGGGTCCCGATCCCGCGCTACGCCTTCACGGGCGACATCTACACCTGGGCCGCGGCCAGAGGCCTGGCTCGCGACCCCAGGTCCCACCCGGCGGCCGGTGACATCGTGCTCTACGGCACCGGACCCCAGTCCGTCTACACGTCGGTGCACACCGGCATCGTCGCTCAGGTCTGGCCCGACGGGGCCATCGACACCATCGAGGGTGATGCCGGACCGGGTAGCTACGGGCACTACAACGTCATCATCAACGGGCCGTTCCTGCCCAGCCAGTCGTCGGTCTACAACGGGACGCCTGTCTACGCCTTCGCCGCTCCCTGACGCGTGACGATGGCGGCGGGGCATCCGGCCGTGTTGGCTGCGGCAGCCGTGTTGGCTGCGACGGCCGGCCTGGCGGCCTGTGGCGGGTCGTCGGCATCGTCCGCCCGGCCCCCGGCATCGTCCGCGCCACCGCCCACCGCACCCACCACCGTGGCGCCGACCACCACCACGACCGTCCCGGCTGTGGCGACCGGCACGGCGGTCACCCTGCGCACGCCCGACGGGCGCCCGGCGAGCGTCACCGTGCTGCGCGTCGCTGCGGCCAGCCCGCTGTACTCCTTCGAGATGCCCGGCGCCGGCGAGCAGTTCGTCGGCGCCGAGCTGCAGGTCGTGAACACCGGGACGGCACCACTCACCGACTCGATGGCTGTCGACACCAGCGTGACCGATGCGGCGGGTCACACCTACGCAGCAGTCGTCGACGACGTCACCGGCTGCCCGTCGTTCTTCGGCGGAGTGGTGAACCTCGCCCCGGGCGCGACCGGCATGGGCTGCGTCAGCTTCGAGGTGCCGATCGCCAACCCGGTGACCGCCGTGCGACTCGGCCTCGGCGGTTCGGCGGCCACCAGCTTCGCCCGCTGGACCGTCACTCCCTGACGGTCCGGCTATCGCCGCCTGGCGCCCCGGCGACCCACGGCTCGCCACCCGAGCGCGATCAACGCCACCACGATGGCCAGCTTCACGGCGAACGCGACCAGGTGGAGGATGATGCCAGCCACCCAGAAGAGCACGATGCCCGCGACGACCGTCGCCGCCACCCCGAGCACGAGCAAAGGGATCCACACCCACCCTGGTCGCCGGCCGTCGCCCGACTCGGGACCGCTCGTGCCGGGGCAGCCGCTCTTGCGGAGTCCTCCCTGTGCGTCCACCATGGCCCGCTCCTCTCGTCTCTCATCCATCCCTGCCCCGAACCCTACGAAGCCTCCGCCCCCACCACATCAGCCCTGAGGCCGAAGTGGCCTCCACCCGCAGATGGACACACCACGAGCTGCCGGCGCTGCGCAGCCACCAGCTGGTGGCCAGCGGGACAGGCGCGCAACTGGTGGTCGACCGCGCCTCGAATAACGAGGTCAGGTCGACCACCAGTTCGTGTAGCCACCGCCCACCGCGGTCGAGCCCAGTGGGTCGGCGGCGACGCGAGCGACCTTCGACCGGTGGGCGACCAGAACAGGAGCCGGGAACGGCGTTTGGACGCGTCGACGCAGTCAGGCATCGGATGCTCGTGAGGGCCGAAGTGGCCTCCACCCGCAGATGGAGGCGTCGGCGTTCACGCCGGCGGTGCCGTCTGTCCGGCCAGGCCGAGGTCGTAGGCGAGCACCACGGCCTGGATGCGGTCGCGGACGTTCAGCTTCTGCAGAATGTGGTTCACGTGAGTCTTGACGGTGGTCTCGCTGATGAACATCTCGGCTCGCGGCCGATCTCGGCGTTCGAAGTGGCCTCCACCCGCAGATGGAGGCGTCGGCGTTCACGCCGGCGGTGCCGTCTGTCCGGCCAGGCCGAGGTCGTAGGCGAGCACCACGGCCTGGATGCGGTCGCGGACGTTCAGCTTCTGCAGAATGTGGTTCACGTGAGTCTTGACGGTGGCGCTGATGAACAGCTCGCGGCCGATCTCGGCGTTCGACAGGCCACGGACCACTTCCCGCAGGACGTCGAGCTCCCGCTCGGTGAGCTCCGAGAAACGGTCGGGGACCGTCCCGGCGTCCCTGGCTCGCGGTCCGCGCGCGAACTCGGCCAGCAGGCGCTTGGTCATCCGGGGCTCGACCAGCGCGTTGCCGGCGGCAGCGGCATGGATGGCCGTCACCAGGTCGTCGGGTGGTGACGCCTTGAGCAGGAAGCCGCTAGCCCCGGCCCGGACAGCCGCGAACAGGTGCTCGTCGAGGTCGAACGTGGTCAGCACGACGACCCGGGTCCCGGATTCCTCGACCATGCGCCGACAGGCCTCGACGCCGTCCATGCGCGGCATCCTGACATCCATCAGGACCACGTCAGGACGGAGCCGGCGGGCCTCGCCGATGGCCTCGTAGCCATCCGAGGCCTCGCCGATCACGCGGAGGTCCGGCTCGGCTTCGAGGACCAGGCGGAGCCCGGCGCGCACCATGGCCTCGTCATCGACGATGAGCAGCGTAACGGGTGGATCGGCGTCCGCCGACGGCACCACGGTCATAGAGCGCCGAGGCCGATCACGGGGACCGATGCGTGCACCCGCCATCCGGGCCCCGGCCGGCGGGGGCCGGCCTCCAGCGTGCCGCCGACGGTGGTCAGGCGCTCCGCCATGCCGGCCAGGCCGTGCCCGCCGCCCGGCCGCCCGGCGTTGGCGTCCCCCAGCCCCTCGTCGTCGACGAAGACCGAGATGGTCGTAGGGGAGTAGATGGCCTGGACGTCTATGGGAGCCTCTCCGGCGTAGCGCACCGCGTTCGTCAGGGCCTCTTGCACGACCCGGTAGATGGTCACCTCCACGCTGGTGCTCACCGCCGGGGGATCACCGAGGACCTGGAACGACACCCGCCGACCGGCGTCTCGCAGTCGCTCGACGAGGGCCGGCAGGTCGACCAGCCGGGGGAGCGGTGACCGAGGTCGCCCAGTGGGCGGCGGCCACGCTGTGCTCCCGTCGGCGATGTCGCCCGGCGCAGCGGCGGCGCCGATGGAGGCGTCGGCACCGCGCAGGACGGCCAGCATGCTGTCGAGCTCGGTGAGGGTTTGGCGGCCCGTCCGCTCCGCCGCCTCGAGCGACGCCTCCGCCGCATCCGGCTTCACCGGCGCGGCGCGACGGGCGCCGGTGATCTGGATGGTCATCAGGCTCACCCCGTGGGCGACGATGTCGTGCAGCTCGCGGGCGATGCGCACCCGCTCCTCGGCGACGGCCAGCTGGGCGCTGCGATCCTCCTCCACCTGGAGGCGCCGGGCGCGACGCAGCAGCATGCTGGCGCCGAAAGAGACGACGAACAGCGGCCAGAGGAGCGCCGGCGTAACCCGGAACACGCCGAGGGCGTCGAGCAGGAAGGCGATGCCGACGAGGAACGCGAACGTACCGAACGTCACTCGGCGGGTGCGGTACCGGTAGGTGGCCACCTCGGTCGGGTCTGCCGCCGGAGTTAGGACGGTCGCGGTGTCGGGGGGTGTGGCCATGGCGGTCATCCGCATGTTCCCGGATGGTCGACCCGGATGGTGCCGAACCCGTCGCGTGCCGTCAGTCGCAGCACCGGTCGAGCGGTGCCCCCGACCGTGGCGTGGATGCGCTGCCCAGGGCCCTTCCGGGCGGGCTGGTCGCCGACGCAGATGGCGCCGCCGGTGACCCGGGCGTCGACGGTAACGGTCTGGCTGGCCGGGAGCGTGATGTCGATGTCGCCGGCGACATTGGTGACCGTCAGGGTCCGGTCGGCGGCCAGCTGGCCGAGCGATGCCTTCGTCAGGTCGACCGTGACCGTCCCGAACCCACCGTGCACCAGGCCGGGGAGGGGGTGGACCGGGTCGGCGACGTAGGCCGTGGCGCCGACCGAGAGGTACCGGTCGGCCTGGGGCACCCCGAAGGACCTGGATGTCACGGCCAGGATCGCGAGCAGCCCCAACCCGACCCACACCGGCCATGCCCGGCGGCTCAGGCTCCAGTCGGTCCTGGCCGTCAGCACCAGGACGGCACCGAGGACGATGAGGGCCACGGCGGCCATGGCCTCCACCGACAGGCCCATCGCCCCGGTGACCACCAGGATTCCGGCCGTGCCCACGGCGACCAGCAGCAACGCCACCAGGATCGGACCGTCACGATGATGGCGGACCGGCGGGAGTTGAGCTCGCCGGCGGCACGGATGGCGACGCGACCGGGCAACGGGCGTGACGGTGGGCCGGGCCGGAGGGCGGTCCCAGCCGCGATGGTGGCCACCGTCGCGGCGCGGCTGGTGGCCGGCCGGCGGCCAGGGACGCCAATCACCCGCTGGTGGCGCACCAGGGAAGGGGGCGCCGGCCGGCTCCCCGAAGGTGCCACCCCGCTGGTCCTGCCAGCGGTGCTGGTCCTGCCAGCCGGCACGGAGGTTCCGCCGGGCCTGGTCGGCGATGTCGCGAAGGTCGTCGCGCATCTGCCGGCCGTTCCAGTCCCCGCGCTGACGAGTCTGCCAGGCGGCCTGACGGACATCGCGGCCGAGGGACTTGGCCAGGGCTCGCATGTCCTCGGCCACTCGCCGGAAGTCCTCGTCGCTGGACACGCATCGACGTTACGCCCGGCTCCCGCACTGCTTCGTCAATCGGGAGAACGAACTGCGTCTCCATCCTGGGGGGGAGCCACGCCTGCAGGGGCATCGGCCACGACCGGGACGGCCGCGCCAGGCGCACCGGCGGTATCGACCATCGCCGCCCGGGCGGCGGCGTTGGCGCAGGCGACGACCGGCACGGCGATGATGGCGCCGAACACGCCGAAGAGCAGGCCGCCGGTGGTCAAGGCCATCACCGTCGCCAGCGGGTGGATCCGCACGTAGCGCCCGACGACGAACGGCTGGAGGACGTGCGCCTCGATCTGGTTGTCGATGACCAGCACCACGACCACCACGATGGCGGCACCGATCCCCTGCTCGATGCCCGCCACCCCCGCCGCCACCGCGCCGGTCACCACGGCTCCAGCCAGGGGAACGAAGCTCCCGAGGGCGATCAGCAGCGCCAGCGGTGCCACCAACGGTGAGCCGAGCACGGTGAGGGTGATGGCGATCACCACGCCGTGGAAGGCGGCCACCACCAGGGTGCCGCGCATATAGTGGCCGAGCGTGCGCCACGCCGCGTGCCCGGCACGGTCGGCCCGCTCCCGGCCGGCGTGGGGCACGGCCTTGACCAGGAACGCCCACACGCCGTCACCGTCGTAGATCAAGAAGATGGTCACGAAGATGGCGAGCACCAGGCCGGTGAGCACGTCCACGACCGTCTTCCCCGTCGACAGTGCCGTGCTGGCTATGGCCGAGGAGTTCGTCGTCACCTGCTTGGTCAGGCTGCTCGAGAAGTTGTCGACGCTCGCACGGTTGACGTGGAGGGGGCCGGTCTCCAGCCACCGCTTGACGTGAGGGATCAGCCGGTTGATCTGGTCGCCGAGCTGTGGCGCCTGGTCCACGGCCTTGACGATGACCAGCGTGAGGATGCCACCGACGACCACCACCGCGCCCAGGAACGTGACGATGGTGGCCGCCGAGCGGGGCAGACCCCGCCGGACCAGCCAGCTGAACGCCGGTCGCAGCATGGCCGAGGCCATCAGGGCGAGGATGAACGGGATCACCGCGATGGCCAGCTTGGAGAGGAGGTGAGCGGCGAAGTAGACGACCACGCCGAGGACGATCAGCCGCCACCCGTAGTCGGACGTCACACGCAGGATCCGGCCTGGGTACCGATCGGGGGGGCTCGCCATCCGCATCAGCCTGCCCGACGCAGACCCCGCACATGGGGAGCCGGCTCACCGCCCGCCTTTGCTCAGCTCTGGAAGCGGTAGCCGATCCCGGCTTCGGTGATGAAGTAGCGGGGACGCGAGGGGTTGGGCTCGAGCTTCTGGCGGACCTGGGTCATGAAGACCCGGAGGTAGTTGGTCTGGTCGGTGTAGCTGGGTCCCCAGACCTCTTGGAGGAGGTGGCGTTGGGTGACCAGGCGACCGTGATTGCGGCCGAGCACCTCCACGAGGCGCCATTGGGTCGGCGTCAGCTTTATCTCCTCGCCGGCCGGGCCGGAGATGACCCTGGTTGCCAGGTCGACGCTGAAGTGCTCCGTCACGATTGTCGCTTGATCGGCGGGGGGCGTATTCCGGCGCAGCGCGGCTCGGACCCGGGCCATGAGCTCGTCCATCCCGAACGGCTTGATCACGTAGTCGTCTGCCCCGGCATCGAGGGCGGCGACCTTGGCCGTCTCTGCGCCGCGAGCGGACAGGACGAGGATGGGGACCTTGGACCACGCCCGCAGCGCTCTCACCACATCGATCCCGTCGATGTCGGGGAGTCCCAGGTCGAGGACCACCAGATCGGGATGGCGGTGTTCGGCCTGGCTGAGGGCCATCTGCCCGCTGACCGCCTGCTCGACCTCGTACCCACGGGCGGCCAGGTTGAGCTCGAGGGTGCGACGGATGGGCGCTTCGTCGTCGACTACCAGGACCCGATCGGTCACCGGGGAGCTCCAGGGATGGCCTGGGGGGCGGCCAGGTCGGGGTCCGGCATGTCTCCGAGGGCCGTCGGCTCTTCGGCGAGGGGGAGGTTGATGATGGCGGTGAGGCCGCCGGCGGGCGTCTCGTCGAGGATCAAGGTGCCCCCCATCGCCTCGACGAACCCGCGAGCCACGGCGAGCCCCAAGCCCACCCCGTCGGTCGGTCCGTTGGGGGTGTCACCCAGCCGTTGGAAAGGTCGGAACACGGCATCGCGTTGGTCGGGCAGGATGCCGGGGCCCCGATCGATGACATGCAGCTCCATGCGGCCGCCGGTGATGGCGGCGTCCACCCGGACGGCCTCGGCGGGCGGGCTCCACGCCTGCGCGTTGGCGATGATGTTGGCCACGGCCCGTTCGAGCAGGGCGGCATCGACGCGGACCGCCGGGAGGTCCTCGTCGACGTTGAGGGTGACATTGGAGGTGTTGCCCGAGAGGCTGGCCACGGCCGAGAAGACGACCTCGTCGATCCCGACGGAGCGAGTGGCCGGGCAGAGGGCCCCAGCGCGCAGACGGGTCATGTCCAACAGGTTGTTGATCAGCCCGGTGAGCCGGTCGGCTTCGGCATCGATGGTCTCGCTGAACGACCGCGCCGTTCCCGGATCCCAGCTCACCTCCTCGGAGAGCAGGCTGGTGGCGCAGGCCTTGATCGATGCCAGCGGGGTGCGAAGGTCGTGAGAGACGGCGGCCAGGAGCGCCCCCCGCAGCTCGTTGGCCTCGGCCAATGACTCCGCCGACGCGGCCGCTTCTGCCAGCCGCCGTTGCTCCTGCGCCTGGATGAGCTGAGCCACGAAGGCGCCCAGCACGGGACGGTCGTCGGTTTCGAGTCCTCGGCCGGCCAGCACCAGCATCGACCCGGCGGCCAGTGCGGCACACAGCTGGGCGTCCTCGGGCCGGGTCGGCACCGGGCTGCCCGCCGCGACCTCGACCCGCCAGGTACCGTCGGACGGGTCGACCGCCGGTTGGAGCACGGCGACGGCGTCGAGGCTGAAGGTGGTCCGCAGCTGTCCGACCAGGTTGGCCAGCGCCTGGTTGCCGGAGAGCACGGCGCTCCCCGCCAGCCGGGCCAGGGCTTCGGCCGCGGCCTTGGCGCGCGCCTCGCCGATCGTGCGCCGGGCCAGGCGATCGATGAGCGCGCTGACGATCGCTGCGGTGACCAAGAAGCTGACCAGCGCGACGGCATCCCCGGTCCGGTTGATGGTGAGGCTGTGCACCGGTGGGATGAGATACCAGTCGGCGAAGCCGAAGGCGAGGACGGCGCCGACCAAGCCGGGAAGGACGCCGCCGGCGACGGCCACCACCACCACCCCCAGCAGCAGCTCGGGGAGGGCACCGGTCGGGCCGAGCGAGTGGCGCAGGGGGATCAGGGCCACGGCCAGAGCAGGCATCGCCAGCACCGCCAGCACCCAGCCGATCACCACCCGGCGGCGGGACAGGGCGGCGAGGTGATGGCGAGGGGGGAGGCGAGGAAGGTGCCGCCCGACCTCGGCCCCATCGTCGGGCGCGGACGAGATGACATGGACGTCGAGGGTGCCGGCGCGGCGCACGATCTGGTTGATCACCGATCCCCGGGTGAGCTCGGCCCAGCGGCTCCTATGGGTGGCACCGAGCAGCAGCTGGGTCGCATTCTCGGCCTGGGCGAAGCCGACAAGGGCGGTCGGCACGTCGGCGCCCGTGACCTCGGCGTAGCGGCCGCCGAGCTCCCCGAGCAGGACCCGGTGCTCGGCAAGGCGATCGCGGCGGCGGGTGGGGAGACCGTCGGCCGTCCTGACGTGCACGCCGAGAAGCTCAGCGTGGGATCGAGCGGCCATCCGGGCGCCGCGGCGGATGGTCCGCTCCGCACCCGGTGAGCCGGTCAGGGCCACCACTACCCGCTCCTTGGTCTCCCATGCGTCCGCGATGCCATGGCGTTCCCGATACTCCTGGAGGCCCTCGTCGACACGGTCGGCCACCCACAGCAGCGCCAGCTCCCGCAGTGCCGTGAGGTTTCCCACTCGAAAGTAGCTGCCCATGGCCGCGTCGACCCGGTCAGGGTGGTAGATGTTGCCGTGCGCCATCCGCCGGCGCAGGCTCTCGGGTGACATGTCGACTAGCTCGATCTGATCGGCGGCCCGGACCACCCCGTCGGGCAACGTCTCCCGCTGCAGGGTCCCGGTGATCGACTGGACCACGTCGTTGAGCGACTCCAGATGCTGGATGTTCACCGTGGAGATGACGCTGATGCCGGCCGCCAGCAGCTCGTTGACGTCCTGCCAGCGCTTGGCGTGGCGGCTGCCGGGGACATTGGTGTGCGCCAGCTCGTCGACCAGCGCTGTCCCCGGACGCCGGTCCAGCACCGCATCCAGGTCCATCTCCTCGAACTGGTTGCCTCGGTAGGTCAGTGCCCGGCGGGGAACCACCTCCAGGTCGTCCAGCTGCGCCTGCGTATGGGGCCGGCCGTGGCACTCGACGAATGCCACCACCACGTCGCGGCCGCGCTCGGACGCCCGCCGGCCCTCGCCCAGCATGGCGAAGGTCTTGCCGACGCCAGGCGCCGCTCCCAGGTAGATGCGCAGCGTTCCTCGGGACATGTTTCTCCAATGTATTGCCCTTCCCGTGTTGCCCTTCCAGTGTGACCGGGACGGGCATCAAGGGAGCGTTAAGATCTTCTCGGCAGCCGCTAAGAACGCGCTAAGACCCTTCCCGGGACGGGCCGGACGTGGTCACACTGCGGGCATGGCTGACTTTCTCTCAATCCTCGGCGTGGTGGCCTTCGTGGTGGTCATGGTCGCCCTGGTGCGGGCACTGGACCGGGTATGACCGCCACCCAGGCAGTGCTCCTGGTGGTGTCGATCCTGGTCTTTCTGTACCTGGGCTTTGCCATGTTCAAGCCGGAGAAGTTCTAGATGGGATTCTTCTGGACCATCGTCGTCATGGTCGTGCTGCTCGCATTGTCGTGGCGGTTCCTGGGTTCGTACATGGCTGCCGTCTTCGAGGGTCGGGTCACCTGGATGGCCTGGCTCGAGCGCCCGGTCTACCGAGCCCTCGGTACCGGGACCGACCCCGACCAGGAACAGACGTGGAAAAGGTATTCCGGCGCGCTGATCGTCTTCTCGGCCGTCTCCATCCTGTTCACGTACATCCTCATCCGGGTGCAGGGATCGCTCCCCCTCAATCCCCAGCACCTGGGGGCGGTGAGCCCGGCCCTGTCGTGGAACACCGCAGTGTCGTTCGTCACCAACACCAACTGGCAGAACTATTCCGGCGAGTCGACCATGTCGTACCTGTCGCAGATGGTCGCCCTGACCGTCCAGCAGTTCGTCAGTGCCGCCGTCGGGATCGCCGTCGCCATCGCCTTGGTCCGTGGCTTCAGCCGGCGCAGCTCGACGACGATCGGCAACTTCTGGGTCGACGTCACCCGTTGCACCCTCTATATCCTCCTGCCCATCGCCTTCGTCTTCGGGGTGATCTTCGTCGGTCAGGGCGCGGTGCAGACCCTGGCCGGCCCGGCCCAGATCCACAACGCCCTGAACGGGGTCACCCAGACGATCCCCCGGGGCCCGGTCGGCTTCATGGAGTCCATCAAGCAGCTCGGCACCGACGGAGGGGGTTTCTTCAACGCCAATGGGGCCCACCCGTTCGAGGACCCGACTGGGATCACCCAGCTGCTGTCGTTCGTTCTCCTCCTGTCGATACCGGTGGCGCTCACCTACACCTTCGGCAAGATGGTCAGGAGCATCCGCCAAGGCGGCGTGCTGTTGGCCGCCATGGTCATCATCTTCGGCGCCTGGGTCGGCTTCTCCGCCGCCGCCGAGCACAGCCCCAACCCGGCGGTCGCGGCGGCCGGGATCACCCACCAGCCGTCCGGCAACACCGAGGGCAAAGAGGTGCGCTTCGGTGTCCCCGCCTCGGCCCTGTACAACATCGCCTCCACCCAGACCTCCACGGGTAGCGTCAGCGCAGCGAACGACTCGTTCACCCCGATCGGCGGCTTCGGGCTCCTCAGCGGGATGATGTTGGGGGAAGTGACCCCGGGCGGGACCGGCAGCGGCCTCTACACCATCTTGATCGACGCGGTCATCGCCGTGTTCATCGGCGGCCTGATGATCGGTCGAACACCGGAGTACCTGGGCAAGAAGATCCAGGCCCGGGAGGTGAAGCTGGCCGGGCTGGGCGCGCTGGTGATGCCCATCGTCGTCCTCATCCTGACCGCCGTGGCCGTGTCGATCCACGCAGGACGGGCCGGTCCGCTCAACTCGGGCCCCCACGGCTTCAGCGAGATCCTCTACGCCCTGACGTCCCAGGGCAACAACAACGGCTCGGCGTTCGCCGGGCTGAGCGGCAACACGGCGTTCTACAACGTGGTCGGCGGGATCGACATGCTCCTGGGCCGGTTCGGGATCATGATCCCGGTGCTCGCGCTCGCCGGGTCTCTGGCCGCCAAGAACGTGGTCCCGAAAGGTCTCGGTACGTTCCGCACCGACAACCCGATGTTCGTCGGGCTGACCATCGGGGTGATCGTCATCATCGGCGGACTCACCTTCTTCCCCGCCGTGTCACTCGGCCCGATCGTGGAGCAGCTCAGCCACGGCAAGTTCTTCTGATGGAGATCCTCGACATGGACCATGGACGCCCCGCCGGCACCGCACGCAGCCGCGCCGGCGTGGCCGAGAGCCGGGGCCTGTTCGACCGCGAGATCCTGGGCCGGGCCCTGGTGGACTCGTTCAAGAAGCTCGATCCTCGGGTCCAGATCAAGAACCCGGTCATGTTCGTCGTCCTCGTCGGGACGGCGATCACCCTCGTCGAGGCGATCAGCAGTCCGAGCATCTTCGACTGGTCGATCGCCGCATGGCTGTTCTTGACGGTCATCTTCGCCAACTTCGCCGAGGCCATGGCCGAGGGTCGGGGCAAGGCCCAAGCCGACACACTCCGCCGCATGCGGTCCACCACCGAAGCGCGTCGCCTCGGGTCCGACGGGGTCGAGGAGCGCATCGCCGCCGCCCAGCTGACCAAGGGGGACCTGGTCGTCTGCGAGGCCGGCGACGTCATCCCCTCCGACGGCGAGATCATCGAAGGGGTGGCGTCGGTCGACGAGTCCGCCATCACCGGGGAGTCGGCTCCCGTCATCCGGGAGTCCGGCGGTGACCGCTCGGCGGTGACGGGGGGAACGCGGGTGCTCTCCGACCGCATCCTCGTCCGGATCACCACCGAGCCCGGCCAGACCTTCATGGACCGGATGATCCGCCTGGTCGAAGGAGCCAACCGGCAGAAGACCCCCAACGAGATCGCCCTCACCATCCTCCTGGCCGTGCTGACGATCGTCTTCCTGCCCGTCGTGGTCGCCCTCCAGCCGTTCGGGCACTACTCGGGGGCGACGGTCTCGGTGGTGATCCTGGTAGCCCTGCTGGTGTGCCTCATCCCCACCACCATCGGGGCCCTCCTCTCGGCCATCGGCATCGCCGGGATGGACCGGCTCGTACAGAAGAACGTGCTCGCCATGAGCGGGCGGGCCGTGGAGGCGGCCGGCGACGTGCAGACGCTGCTGCTCGACAAGACCGGCACCATCACCCTCGGGAACCGGATGGCGTCGGAGTTCGTCCCCGTCGGCAACCACAGCCTCCAGGAGCTGGCCGCCGCGGCCGAGCTGTCCTCGCTGGCCGACGAGACCCCGGAGGGTCGCTCCATCGTGGCACTGGCCCATGACGAGTACGGCGTCCCCCCGCGGCGCGAGGTGACCGGCGAGCACACCTTCGTGCCCTTCAGCGCGGTGACCAGGATGTCCGGGCTCGACTACGGCGATCGCCAGGTCCGGAAGGGGGCGGCCGAGTCGGTGAAGCGCTGGGTAGCGGAGCAGGGGGGGACCTCCCCGGAGGCCCTGGACGAGACCGTTGACAGGATCGCCCGGGCCGGGTCAACCCCCCTCGTCGTGGCCGACGGGGGTACGGTGCTCGGCGTCATCGAGCTGAAGGACATCGTCAAGCAGGGCATCCGCCAGCGCTTCGACGAGATGCGCGCCACAGGCATCCGCACCATCATGATCACGGGCGACAATCCCCTCACTGCGGCGGCGATCGCCGACGAGGCGGGCGTCGACGACTTCTTGGCCGAGGCAACCCCCGAGACCAAGATGGAGTTGATCCGCTCCGAGCAGGAGGGCGGCAAGCTCATCGCCATGACCGGCGACGGCACCAACGACGCCCCCGCCCTGGCGCAAGCCGACGTCGGTGTGGCCATGAACACCGGCACAACTGCGGCCAAAGAGGCCGGCAACATGGTCGACCTCGACTCGAACCCGACCAAGCTCATCGACATCGTCGAGATCGGCAAGCAGCTCCTCATCACCCGGGGGTCGCTGACCACGTTCTCCATCGCCAACGATATCGCCAAGTACTTCGCCATCATCCCGGCCCTGTTCGTGGCCACCTACCCGCAGCTGAACACGCTCAACGTCATGAAGCTGCACAGCCCCCAATCAGCGGTGCTGTCAGCCGTCATCTTCAACGCCCTGGTGATCGTGGCGCTGATCCCGCTGGCCCTCCGGGGGGTGCGCTTCCGAGCTGCGGGCTCGGCATCCATCCTGCGGCGAAACGTCTTCATCTACGGCCTCGGTGGCGTCGTCGTGCCGTTCTTGTTCATCAAGCTGATCGACCTCATCCTCACGGCCTTGGGGGCCTACTAATGCTCATCCACCTGCGTCGCTCTATCTTCCTGGCCGCCTTCTTTCTCGTCCTGTTCGGCCTGGCCTACCCCCTGGCTGGGACCGGGCTCTCCCAGGTGTTGTTCACCCACCAGGCGAACGGATCGCTGAACGCCAGTGGTTCCAGCCTGATCGGGCAGAACTGGACCAGTCCCGACTGGTTCCACGGCAGGCCCGACGACACCGGTCCCTACGCCGCCAACCCGAAGTCCAAGCCGGCGACGCCCGGAGGCGACAACCCGCTCGTCGCCAACGGCAACAGCGGCGGCTCGGCCGCCACCAACCTCGGTCCCCGGTCCAAGGTCCTGCTGACCAACACCCAGCAGCTCGTGGCCTACTGGCACCAGATGGGCGTCGTCCCCACCCCCGACCTGGTCACCACCTCGGGAAGCGGGCTGGACCCTGATATAACTCCCGCCGACGCCTTCGCGCAGATACCCATGATCGCCAAGGCTCGGGGCCTAAATCCGGCGGCGCTGCGGGCGCTCATCGACGCCCACGTCCAAGGCGCACAACTCGGTTTCCTCGGCTCCTCCTACATCGACGTCCTCCAACTGAACAAAGCCCTGGTCCGGCAAGCCTGAGGCGGCCTGCACGGGCACGGCCACCCTCATCCCTTGGGCGGCGGTAGGCGCTGGTATGTTCCTTCGCGTGGCGGGGCGGCGATCCAACACCGTTCCGGTGTACCGGCAGATCGCCATGGCGCTCCAAGCCCGAATCACCGGGGGCGAGTGGGTCGGCGGCGAGCAGCTTCCGACGGAGCCGATACTCAGCGGGGAGTTCGGCGTGAACCGCTTGACGGTGCGCCAGGCCTTGGGGGAGCTGGTGCGCGCAGGCAGCATCGTGGTCCTGCACGGCAAAGGTGCCTTCGTGGCCACGCAGAGCATGCGCGTGGAGGTGGAGGTGGACGCGGCGTCGCAGCGCGTGGACGTCGGGAGCATGCAGTCGATCCTCGCCGAGGTGGAAGGCGAGGCGGAGGAGCGTCTGGTCGACTCCGGATCGGGCGTCGACCCGATGGCGATCGCCTATCTCGGGGCCGACGCCGCAGATCTCCTCCGGGTCGACACCATCTACGGTCCACACGGCGAGCCCGCGGTCTTCAGCACCTACTGGTTGGACGGCGGGCGGGTACCTGGCCTCGCCTCCCGGTGGACGGCGGACTCCACCCTCCTCGAGGTGATCCGAGAGGTCTACGGGATCACCCTGCGGTACGACTGGCGAGGCTTCACCGCCGTGGCCGCCGGGCTGGTCGAGTCGGCCCGCCTCCATGTCGACGTCGGTTCGCCGCTCCTGGTCAGGGACGGCGTGAGCATCGACGACGCCGGCGCGCCCTTCTACTACGTGCGTCGTTACATACCTGGTGACCGGATCAAGTACGTGCTGCGATATCGCGCCGCCTCGGCGCCGTCCCCTCGCTCCTGACGGGCGACCGCCAACGTTGGTCGGACGTTCAGCCTCGGGCGGTCGTGCGGCCACGTAGAAGTCATCTAGATGATGCACGGTGGGGTCATGGCCAACGTCGGTCTCCGCCAGATCACCAAGCGCTTCGGGACCACCACAGCTCTCGACCATGTCAGCCTGGACATCGCCGACGGCGAGTTCCTGGTGCTGCTCGGCCCGAGTGGCTGCGGGAAGAGCACGCTCCTGCGGATCATGGCCGGGCTCCTCCCCGTCGACACCGGCCGGGTGACGATCGGGGACCGGGACGTGACCGTCCTGCCACCGGGCGACCGGAACGTGTCGTTGGTGTTCCAGAGCTACGCCCTCTACCCACATCTGAGCGTGGCACGGAACATGGGCTTCAGCCTTCAGGTCAAGCGCACACCACGACACGAGGTGCAAAGCCGGGTGGAATCGGTCGCAGCACAGCTGCAGCTTTCGGGCCTGCTGGCTCGCAAGCCGCGAGAGCTCTCCGGGGGCCAACGACAACGGGTGGCGCTGGGCCGGGCCATGGTTCGCAACCCCGACGTCTTCTTGATGGACGAGCCACTGTCGAACCTAGACGCACAGCTCAGGTCGGCCACCCGCTCCGAGCTCTCCGCCTTGCACCAGCGCCTTGGCACCACGTTCGTGTACGTGACCCATGACCAGGTCGAGGCCATGACGATGGGCACCCGGATCGTGGTGCTCGATCGGGGCCACATCGAGCAGGTGGGCACCCCGGGCCAGGTCTACGACGAGCCGGCCAGCACCTTCGTGGCCACGTTCGTCGGGTCGCCGGGGATGAACCTGCTGCCGGCCACGGCGCGGTCCCGCCACGGCCGGGTCCACGTGGTCGCGGAGGGCGTCGAGGTACCCCTGTGGGTCGGCACCCTCGCCGACCAACCCGTGCAGCTCGGCGTTCGGCCCGAAGACCTCTCGGTCGCCCATCCCGCCTCGCCCGGGCCCCGCATCGAGGCCCGAGTCGTCCGCGTCGAGAACCTGGGGAGCGAGGAGGTCGCATGGTGCCAGGTCGGCCAGGTGGACCTGGCCGTTCGGGGGCCGCGACCGCTGTCCCTGCCCCGCTCGGGCCCCGTGTCACTGACGGCACCCGAGGACAAGTTCCACCTCTTCGACATGACGAGTGGCCGCCGCCTGACCTGGGTGCCCGACCACGACGCCGTTCCCGAGCGTCGTACGCCTGTGGTCGCCACGTGACCTCCACGACAACCAACTTCGAAAGGACCACCCCCGTGCATCCTCCGTCCCGCTTGGTGAAGACAACCGGTGTGGCCATGGCGCTCGCCCTGGCCGGCTGCGGAGCATCGACCACCGCGGCGTCCCCGCCGAGTGGCTCGAGCTCGTTCACACCCCTTCCGGGCAACCAACAGGTGGCCATTAGCCTGGAGAGCTATATCCTGGCCGAAGGAGCGGCCCCGACGTCGGCGCTACGCGGCATGATCGGCGACTTCGAGCGGATCCATCCCAACATCCACGTGACGGCCCGAGCGCCGTCGGGCGGGATCAGCAATGCGAGCAGCATCGTCGGGAGCCTCCAGCGCGACGAGGCGGCGGGGAACGCCCCCGACGTGGAGCAGGGCACCTTCGACGGGCTGTCGTACCTGGCTACGGGTCTCGGCGCGGTCGACCTCACGAAGCGCATCGGACCGGCCGCCATTGCCGCCAACTACGGCGGCGATCACCCGTACGCCACGGCCGTGACCAGGCTCGGGATGGTCGGCGGAGAGACCTACGGCGTGCCCTGGACGCTGTCGACTCCGATCCTCTTCTACAACGCCGACCTGTTCTCCGGGGCGGGGCTGGATCCGAAGCACCCGCCCACGACCTGGCAGGAGGTGCAGCAGGACGCAGTCGCCATCAAGAAGGCCACGGGCATGGGCGGGATCGCCAACGGATGTGTTGGCTCGGCGTCGTTGGGGAGCGACTGGTGCCTGCAGGCGATCGTCGACTCGGCGGGAGGCCACGTGCTGTCGAGCACCTCGGGCGGCAAGGTGACCCTCGACAGCGCGGGCAATGTCAAGGCCCTGTCCGTGCTGCAGGGCGTCGCCGACGCCGGTGCGATGCCGAACCTCAGCTCCAGTCAGGCCACCGAGGAGTTCGGCACCGGGCAGGTGGCCATGCTCCTGCAATCGAGCGCCATCCAAGGTCAGCTCCTCAAGACCTCGGCCGGGCACTTCACCGTCGACGCCGCAGAGATGCCCGGGTTCGGCACGACAGCCCCGGTCCCGACCAGCTCAGGCTCGGGTCTGTTCATCTTGTCCAAGGACCCTGTCCGCCAGCGAGCGGCTTGGGAGTTGATCCAGTACCTGACCGGGGATCGAGCGGAGACCACGATCACCGAGAACATCGGCTACCCGCCGTTGCGACCGACTCTCGTCGACGACGCCCGGTACCTGCAGTCATGGTCGGGCACCCAGCCCCTGCTCACGCCGAACCTCGCCCAGCTCTCGCACATCTCCCCGTGGCGGGCCTACCCCGGGCCGAACTTCTCCCAGATCGAGACGTTGTTCCTGAACGACGCCTCGAAGGTCGTGTTCGAGAACGCCAACCCGGCACAGACGATGGGGCAGGCCCAGAGCCAAGCTTCGGGGCTGGTGGGGCCGGCATGACCACTCAGGCGCTCACCGACGAGCACTTCCGTTCGAGGAGGCTCCCGCTGGCCGGGACCTTCAACGTCCGAGACATCGGCGGCTACCCCGCGGCGGCGGGTCTGGTCACCCGGCCCAGGATGCTCCTGCGAGGCGATGCGCTGCATCGCCTCGACCCGGCTGGTGCGCAGGTACTGATCGCCCTGGGCCTGCGCACGATCGTCGACCTACGGGAGCGACTGGAAAGGGAGGCCAGCCCGGACCTCCTCGAGGCGCTCGACGTCCGCGCCGTGCACGTCCCCCTCCACGAGTGGGAGGCGCGTGGCGTGGCCGGAAGGCCGGACGACCTCGGGGCCATCTACGCCGATCTGATCGACGAACGAGGATCGGCGATCGTGGCGGCCATCCACCCTCTCGCCGATCCGGACGGGCTCCCTGGTCTCGTGCACTGCACCGGTGGCAAGGACCGCACCGGCGTGGTGATCGCGCTGCTGCTGAGCGTCTTGGGTGTGCCCGACGAGATCGTCGCTGCCGACTTCGCGGCGACGAGCCTCTTCCTGGCCGGAGAAGCCCGTGCCACCCTCCTCGCTCACATCGTGGCCAGCGGGGGCGACCCGGTCGTCGCCGAGGCACTCCTGGGCTCCGATCCTCAGCTCATGATGGCACTGCTGGCCAAGCTCACGGCGAGCTATGGCGGTGCGGAGCCGTACCTGCTCGACCAGGGCCTGACACCCGAGGAGCTGGCCAGGTTGCGATCCGCCCTGCTCGTCGAGGTGCCCACCGACGACCCGGCCGGGAGCTCCCATGGCTGATGGCGCCCTCCTCGTCCAACTGTCCGACCTGCACATCCTGCCCAACGGTCTGCTCCACGATCGGGTCGACACCATGGCCAACCTCGAATGGGTCCTCGCCGCGCTGGTCTCCTCCGGTGAGCGGCCGGACGCGCTGATCCTCAGTGGCGACCTCGCCGACGGTGGCCAGCCCGCCGCCTACGAGCGCCTGCGCCGTGCCGTCGAGCCGGTCGCCGAGCGACTCGGAGCAACGGTCGTCTACGTCCCCGGCAACCACGACGACCGCGACAGCTTCGCCCGGCACCTGCTCGACCGGGCCGGGTCGGACGGGCCGATCGACCAGGTCGCAGAGTGCGACGGGTTGCGGATCATCGCCCTCGACTCCACCGTGGTGGGCCGGCCCCACGGCGAGTTGTCGGACGCGCAGCTCCACGGTCTCGCCACCCGGTTGGAGCGGCCGGCGCCCAAGGGCACGGTCCTCGTCGTGCACCACCCGCCGATCCCCTCCCCGCTCTCGTTCCTCGATTCGATCCTCCTGCGCCGACCCGAGCGGCTCGGCGAGGTCATCCGGGGCACGGACGTTCGCCTGGTCCTTGCCGGCCACACGCATCACACCACCAGTGGCCTGCTCGGCGGCGTGCCGGTCTGGGTGGCGACCGCCACGGCCTACCAGGCCGACGCCATGGTGCCGGGGGATCTGTACCGCGGGGTGCCGGGAAGCGCCTTCAGCCGCGTCGACCTGGTCGAGGGTCAGACGTTGGTCACCCAGGTCCCGGTGTGGGGCAGCCAAGCCCCTATCTACGAGATCACCGCACAGCAGCTGAACGACCATCTCGCCGTGGGGGAGAGCGCACCGGTCGGTCGGCCCCACATCGCCCAAACCGAGATGCGCTGAGGAACCATGCTCGTCCCCGTCGATGTACCGGAGGCTGCGGCCGCCGACATGAGCGTCGACCCCCCGACGGTGAGCGCCGGCCGTCGACTGCGCCGCGCCGCAGTCCCGTACCTCTACCTGCTCCCCGCAATCGTGGGGCTCGCCGTGTGGATCTACTGGCCGCTGATCCAGACGGTCCAGCTCTCGTTCTTCAGCTGGAACCTGCTGCCCACGACCCCGAAGGTCGGCGTCGGGATCGCCAACTACCGGCATGTCCTGGGGCTGCCGCAGCTCACCTCGGCGATCGCCGTGACCTTGCTGTTCGTCGGGGGTCTGCTCCTCTTCGCTGTCCTGGTGCCGCTGATGGTCGGCGTGCTCACCCAGCACGTGGGAGCTCGCGGCCGGGCGGTCTACCGGGCGTTGCTGTTCGTTCCGGTGCTCATCTCGCCAGTGGCCGCCGGCGCCATCTGGAGCTTCCTGCTCGCCCCCAACGGCGGGCTCGTCAACGAGGTGACCGGCTGGTTCGGGTTCGGGCCGTCGAACTGGTTGCAACAGCCCGGATCGGCGCGTGCGTCCATCGTCGTCATCAGCGGATGGAAGACCGCTGGCTTCGCCATCCTGATCGTGGCGGCCGGCCTCGCCACCATCAGCCCCGAGTACTACGAGGCGGCCGCGGTCGACGGAGTCTCTCGTTGGCAGCAGTTCCGACGCCTGACCTTGCCCCTGCTCTCGCCCTCCATTCTCTTCCTCACGATCATGGCCATCCTGCTGTCCTCGCAGATCGTCTTCCCGCTCCTCAACTCGCTCACCCAAGGAGGACCAGCCGGTGCCACCACCGATATCTACTACCTCCTCTACCAGTTCGGATTCTCCAGCTTCGACGTGGGGACCGCGTCGGCCACCGCCGTGCTGTTCTTCTTCGTCTTCGGGGTCGTCGCCCTCGTCTGCGTCAAGCTCCTCGACCGCTACAGCTTCCATGACCAGTGAGTCGCTGAGATGACATGTCCCTCGTAGCCGTTGACCGGCCGGCCGCCCCGGTCGCCGATGCCCCGGCTGGAGACCGCGTCGCCCGCACCCAGTCGCGGAGCCGCCCCCTACGAGCGAGACGATCGACGAGCACCGTCGGTGGCCACGTCCTGCTCGTCGCGGCTAGCGCCCTGTCGGTCTTGCCGGTGATCTGGATGTTCGTCACCTCGCTCGAGGGCCCCCACGACCTGCTGTCCGGGCACCTACTGCCGTCAACGGTGAGCGGCAGCAACTATCGGGCTGCGTTCGGAGCCATCGACGTCGGCGCCCTGGTCCTGCATACGTTCCTGATGGCGGCCGCCGTCTCGGTGGGACAGCTCGTCACCGGGATCCTGGCTGCCTACGCGTTCGCGCGCTGGCACTTCCCGGGCGAGCGCCTGCTGCTCCTGGTGGTGGTTGGGACCTGGCTGGTGCCATTCCAGGTGACGATGCTCCCGAACTATGTGCTGCTCGCCCATCTCGGCCTCCTGAACAGCCTCGGCGGGGTGATCGTCCCGCAGCTTTCATCGGCCTTCGCCGTCCTGTTGCTGCGGCAGTACTTCAAGAGCTTCCCGAATGAGCTGCTCGAAGCGGCGCAGGTCGACGGTCAATCCTCGTGGGCCACCCTGTGGAAGGTCGTCGTCCCCAACCTGGGACCGGCGCTCGCCGCGCTGACCATCCTGCTCTTCGTGACCTCGTGGAACGAGTACTTCTGGCCCCTGATCGTCTACCGGGACCCGAACTCGTCGGTGTTGCAGCTCGGCCTCCAGGTGTTCCTCAGCACCGACGGCACGAACTACGGGGCGTTGATGGCCGCGTCCGGTCTGGCCTGCCTGCCCCTCCTCGCCGTGTATGCCGTCTTCCAGCGGCGGATCGTGAACGCGTTCGTTCGGTCCGGGCTGCGGTGACGAACGTGCTCCGACCTCATCTCCATCTCCCGAGCAGGCTGAGTTCATCCCCAGAAAGGCGTCTACCATGAAGATCGTTCAGATATCCGACACGCATGTCTCGCATCGCGGCGGGGTGCCGAACAGGAACCTGGAACGAGTCGTCGACTTCGTCAACCAGGAGCTGCGACCGGATCTGGTGGTGAACAGTGGCGACATCGGGATCCTCGACCCGGACGCCGCCGAGGACCGACAGGTCGCGTTGCGAGCACACGAGCGCTTCGACGCCCCGGTGAGGTTCGTGCCCGGCAATCACGATGTCGGCCAATCGGGCCACAATCCGTGGATGGGCATCAGCGTGACGAGCGACCGCGTGCAGCGGTTCCGGAGCGACCTCGGTCGCGATCACTGGGTGGAGATGGTCGGGGGATGGGCTGTCGTCGGTCTCGACAGCGAGGTCATGGGCAGTGGCTTGTCGGAAGAGGCAGAGCAGTGGAACTGGCTGGCCGACACGGCAAAGGGCCTGGCGGGAACCGCCACGATCGTCTTCCTCCACCGACCCCTGTCGCCCCTCGTGGGTTCGTCGGCCTCACCGGACCATGCGCTCAGCCTCGACGAGGGTGACCGAGACCGGCTGCTCGCCGCCCTGCAGCCCGTCGACCTCCGCGCCGTCGGCAGCGGCCACCTCCATCGCTACACCTGCGACATCGAGGGGGATTTTGCCGCCGTATCCGCGCCGTCGACGGCGTTCATCGTCAACCAAAAAGGCCTCGGGTCCGGTCTCGTCCAACTCGGCGTGGTGGAGTACTCGACGGACGGGGATGCCCTCGACATCAAATATCGGACGACGTCGCTCCTGGAAGAGGGCGAGCCCTGGGGCCTCCCGGAGTTCTCCCTGACGCTCGAGGAGATGCAGGGAGCGACCGCTCGGCAGCTGGCGAGGGCCTGAGGACCGGTCCGCCCTTCGCCCCTTGCGTCGCCCAGCCCGGCCTGCTACATTTTCCCGAGGGGGAAGAAACGTAAGGCTCGCCGACGAGTGTCGAGCGCGGTTCGTTCCCAGACATTCCGGTTGGGTGACGACACGGGGGAGACGTAAAGAGGATGACCGCCGAATCGATGTATCCCTACCAGGACTCGACC
Source organism: Acidimicrobiales bacterium (assembly GCA_965276635.1). Classification (GTDB taxonomy): domain Bacteria; phylum Actinomycetota; class Acidimicrobiia; order Acidimicrobiales; family Palsa-688; genus CBDIBC01. The sequence continues at coordinate 2,283,647 of CBDIBC010000005.1, forward strand.
CTGGGACTGGATCAGCGGCTGGAAGACCTACTGTCCCGAATGGACCTCGAGGACAAGGTCGGCACGATGTTTCACCCTATGGGCACGGTTGGTTCGTTGGATGAGCCTGGGCTGTTCGGCTCCCCGCCGGTGCGGGAGGTGTTCGACCGACGAATCAACCACATGAACGTGCTCATGGTGCCCTCGGCCCGGGAGCTCGCCGAATGGTACAACATGATCCAGCGGACTGCGCTGGGAAGCGGGTTGGGCATACCCGTGTCGATATCGAGCGACCCTCGCCACGCATTTTCGGACAACCCGGTCACGTCGTTCTTCGCAGGACCGTTCTCGCAGTGGCCGGAGCCGCTTGGGTTCGCGGCCATAGGCTCAGAGGAGCTCGTGCTCCGGTTCGGCGACGTGGTGCGAGCAGAGTACGTGGCGGTCGGGATCCGGGTGGCGCTTCACCCGCAGATCGACCTGGCCACCGAGCCCCGCTGGGTCCGCCAGAGCGCCACTTTCGGTGAGGACGCCGACCTGGCGGCACGGCTCGGAGTGGCATATGTTCGCGGTCTTCAGGGCCCCGATATCGGCCCGGCGTCCGTGTCGGCGATGGCCAAGCACTTCCCCGGCGGCGGCCCCCAGAAGGACGGAGAGGATCCACACTTCGCCTACGGCCGCGAACAGGTCTATCCGGGCGGTCAGTTCGAGCTGCACATGGAACCGTTCAGGCTCGTGATCCAGGCCGGCGTGTCGCAGATCATGCCCTACTACGGCGTGCCTGTGGGCACCGACCTGGAAGAAGTCGGTTTCGGTTTCAACAAGCAAGTCATCAGCGGCCTGCTACGTGACCGTCTGGGGTTCGACGGTGTCGTATGCACGGACTGGGGAATCCTCAACGACAGGTGCTGGGGGGTGGAGCATCTCAGTGTCGAGGAGCGAATGCTCAAGGCACTCGACGCCGGTGTGGACCAGTTCGGCGGCGAGACCTGCACAGACGTCATGATCTCGGCGGTCAAGTCGGGCTCGGTCGGCGAGGAACGGATAAACACCTCTGTACGCCGCTTGCTCACGGAGAAGTTCCGGCTCGGATTGTTCGACGATCCACTCGTCGACTCCGACCACGCGCCGAGGATCGTCGGGGCCGCTGCGGTCCGGGAAGAGGGCCTCACGGCTCAGGCGTCGGCGTGCACGCTGCTGAAGAACGCCGAGGATGGTCCAGCCGTTCTTCCCCTTCTATCGGGTTTGAAGATCTACGCCGAGAGCGTCGCGCCTGAGTCCTTCCGCGAGCGGGCGCAGGTGGTGGGCACACCACAAGAGGCTGATGTCGCCGTCCTGCGGCTGAAGGCGCCATGGGAGCAACGGGGGGAGCTCGGTGACATCGAGTCGTTCTTCCATTCCGGATCACTGGCCTTCTCGGCCGAAGAGATCGAGCGCATCGAAAAGATTGCCACCAAAGTTCCGACGATCGTGGACGTCCATCTGGACCGGCCCGCAATTCTGGGTCCAATTGCGGATGCAGTCTCGGCACTCCTCGTAAACTTCGGTGCCGACGACGAGGCGTTCACCCGAATCCTTTTCGGCGAGGTACGACCTCGAGGGCGGTTGCCATTCGATATTCCGTCGTCGATGAAGGCCGTCGAAGAGAGCAGGCCCGACGTACCCTTCGACACCGCAGCACCGACATACAGATTCGGTTATGGGCTGGCGTATCCGTGAACCGGGGTTGCGATGAAGGGACCCTTGTGGTCCGTGTCGGGGTCACGTCGGTGACCTGACCGGCAAGATTCGGAAGAGCAGTCGGAGGAGATCATGTCGGCACGCCGTATCGAATGCGGTAGAGGGATTTCACAAACGGGGAGGGAATATGCTGAGTGTAGGCCGGTCTAGGTGGCCAGTCGCCGCCTTATTTGGCGTTGTTGCCATTAGTCTGGCGGGATGCGGAGGTGGCGGTGGAGGGCCACCGGCGGCTGGATCCGGAGGATCCAATGGAACCCTGATAATCGGTGAGGTCGGAGCCCCGACATCATTCGCAGCTTCTGCGGGGGGCAGCGTATTCCTCTTCAATCAGGCGGTCTATGACACGCTCCTGCAGTACTCGGATACTGGAGCCTTCGTACCGGCCCTGGCCACGTCGTGGAACTACAACCCGGCCAAGACCGTGTTGACGTTGACCACCCGAACGGGTGTGACCTTCACGGACGGGTCTCCCTTCGACGCACAAGTAGCCGCCGAGAACTTGACTATGTTCAAGAACGGGACGTCACCGTTCGCTTCCGATCTGAAAGAGATGCTCTCGGCAACGGCAGCGGGTCGCGATCAACTGGTTGTCACGCTCGCCCAGCCGGACCCGGCGCTTCTGCTCTACATGACGCAGCAGGCGGGATACATGGAGAGCGCCCAGGCGTTCACGAACAAGAACCGTGCTACTCAGCCAGTGGGATCCGGCCCCTACATACTGGATACATCCGCAACGGTGGTCGGGAGTAGCTATGTGTTCATGAAGAACCCAAACTATTGGGACAAGCCCGAACAGCACTACGCCAAGGTGGTGATCAAGATCTTCTCGGATGCGACCTCCATGCTCGACGCGATCCGGGCGGGTCAGATAGACGCGTCCGACACGCAGTTGCTTGGCAACCAGGTCGACGAGGTGAAGTCTGTCCCGGGATGGAGCCTCATCCCGATGACCGATTTCAACTGGGCGGGGACCCTACTGTTCGACCGTGACGGTGCGATCAACAAGCCGTTGGGCAACGTCATGGTTCGCCAGGCGATGAACTACGCAGTCGACCGGCAATATCTCCTGCAGATCCTGGGCGCCGGGCACGGTCAGGTGACCTCTTCGATCTTCCCTCCTGGCTCACAAGGCTACGATGCGAAACTCAGCTCCTACTACACCTATGATCCGGCCAAGGCGAGACGTCTCCTGGCGCAGGCCGGTTACGGGAAGGGGCTGACGGTAATGCTTATGAACATTCCCCAGCTGCAACAGGCCAACAACCTACTCATGCAAGAGTTTGGCGCGGTAGGGATAAAGGTGAAGCTGGACAATGTGCCTCTGACCCAAGTGGTATCGGCGATCCAACGTGCTCAGATACCCGCGACTCAGTTCGCGCTCAACATGTCGTCCTCTGCATGGGTGAACGTTCAGACATCCATCGCGCCGGCTGCCGCATGGAACCCATTCAAGACATCCCCGCCAGCCTTGGAGAGTCTCATTAAGCGGCTCCAAACGGCGAGCGCCAGCCAGGCGGATGCGGTCGCTCATGACATAAACCAGTATGTAGTACAGCAGGCCTGGGATATTCCAATGTATTACAACGTTGTATACTTTGCGACGAGTTCAACTACCACGGCCACGATTAGTCCCGGAATCAATTATCCAACCCCGAACTTGTGGGACATAAGGCCGAAGAGCTGAGGAGGTATCGAATGCAGCGCCTTATTGCGAAGCGATTGGCCGCTGGCATGTTGCTGGTGCTGGTGGTTACGGCCGTGTCATTCCTCATCTTGCATGCCGCTGCCCCCGACCCGGTTAGCCAAATCCTGGGCCAAGGAGCTTCGGCTCAGCAGCGGCGAATGATGCGCCACCAGCTAGGTCTGGATGAGCCGCTGCTGTACCAGTTCGTCAAATGGCTCGGTAAGGTTGTACACGGCGACTTCGGCGTCTCCTGGTTCACGGGGCAGCAGGTTTCCCAGGCGATCAACACGCGGCTGCCGGTTACACTGTCGCTGGTCATTGGAACCACGATCGTGTCTGCCATCGTGAGTACCGTTCTAGGGGTGACCGCCGCCATCCGAGGAGGCGTGCTCGACCGAATAGTGCAGGTGGTGGCGGTCGTCGGGATCGCCATACCCGGCTTCTTGATCGCGGTCGCTCTCATCGAAGCATTCGCCCTGCATCTACACTGGTTCGAGCCGACGGGCTACGTGTCGTTGAGTCATTCGCCGGCCGGCTGGCTGAGATCGGTCACCCTGCCTGTCGCCGGTCTGTCTTTAGGTGCGATGGCCGGGGTTGTCCCTCAGGTGCGAGGGGCGATGGTGGACGCCCTCGCCCAGGACTGGGTCAGGACATTGCGAAGTCGTGGCATCGGGGAGTGCAGGGTGGTATTCGAGCACGTTCTTCGCAACGCGGCTGGGCCGGCGCTCACCGTGATCGGGGTCCAGTTCATCGGCCTGCTGGGAGGGGTGGTGATAATCGAGGAGATATTTGCGATACCTGGTATTGGCCAGCTGACGGTTTCGGCGGCGCTGCAGGGGGATGTGCCGCTGGTCATGGGCATGGTGGTAACGGTTGCCGTGACCGTCGTCGTGGTGAATCTCTTGATCGATGTGGTGCAGGCCATGCTCAACCCGAAGGCGAGGGCGCAATGATCGAGATGGTCACGGACAGTGGGGTCAACCCGTCGGGACCGGGACTCGATGTTCCGAAAGCCGACGAACGACGGAGATCGATGGGTGATCCCATGGGGATGGTTTCACTCGCTGTTCTCGTTCTGTTGGTGTTGCTGGGGCTGCTTGCTCCTTTGCTCACCCGATATGGTCCCAATACCGTGTCGCCGGGCGCGATACTTGCGTCACCCGGGGGGAGCCACCTCCTCGGTGCTGATTCTTCGGGTCGCGACGTTCTGTCTCGGCTGCTGTACGGAGCGAGGTACAGCCTCGGAGGGGCGATGCTGGCCACATCGTTGGCTGTCGTGATCGGCGTGGGCGCTGGGCTCCTGGCGGGCTATTACCGGGGATGGCCTGAAACGATCGCCGGCTCGCTGTCCGACCTGGTCATGGCGTTACCAGGCTTCGTCGTCTTGCTGGCTGCGGCCACGGTGATCGGCCCATCCACCTGGATGATCATGATCGTACTCGGGGTCCTCTACATACCGGCGTTCTACCGGCTGGTGGTACGGAGCGTCATCGCAGTGCGGGGGGAGCTGTTCATCGATGCGGCACGAGTATCGGGTCTACGGGACAGGGCCATCGTCGGGCGCCACATCTTGAACGCCGTGCGCCTTCCGTAGTTGTTCAATGGTCGTTGCTGGCGGGCGTCACGGTCGCTGTTCAGGCCGGGCTGGACTTCATCGGAATCGATAACCCGCAGACACCTACCTGGGGCAACATTCTCTCGGACGGGTTCTCGCATATATACCAACGTTCAATACTCCTGCTCTGGCCCAGCCTGGCCGTAGGTGTGACCAGCCTCGCATTCGTCCTGTTCGGCAACTCGCTGCGAGACCGACTGGCTCGGGGCATGCGTCGGACGCGGCCGTCGCGCCCGCCGTCGGCAAAGGATATCCCGCCCACTTCGACCATTATCGTATCGGAGCACGCCACTGGGCCATTTGCGGATGCCCCAGTCCTGCTGAGCGTGGACGAGCTCGCCATCGGCTACGACCGTCCGGACGGGTCGCTAGCCCGAGTTGTCGAAGATGTCTCGCTCAAGGTCCATGTCGGTGAGGTGCACGGTCTCGTAGGTGAGTCTGGCTCGGGCAAGACGCAAACGGCCTGGGCGGCCCTGGATCTGCTCCCGCCAGGTGGCCGGGTGCTGTTCGGCACCGTCCAGTTCGACGGGCAGGACCTCACCTCCCGGGGCGGCAGCCGTGCCTGGAAAGGTCTCCGAGGCGGGCGCATCGGCTATGTGCCCCAGGAACCCATGTCAAACCTGGATCCTTCCTTCACAGTCGGCGCGCAAATCACCGAGCCGCTGCGAGCTCACCTCGGCTTGAGCCGGGCCGAGGCCCGGTCACGAGCTACCGAACTGTTGGCTGAGGTCGGCATCGCTGAACCCGAGAGGACATTTGCCGCTTATCCGCACGAGATCTCCGGCGGAATGGCCCAGCGGGTGCTGATCGCCGGCGCCATCTCGTGCAGACCGGACTTGCTGATAGCTGACGAACCCACCACCGCGCTCGATGTGACCATCCAAGCCGACATCTTGGACCTCATGCGCACGCTGACCCAAAAGCTCGGTCTATCGATCCTGCTGGTAACGCACAACTTCGGCGTCGTAGCCGATCTGTGTGACACGGTTTCCGTAATGCAGCACGGCCGGATCGTCGAAAGAGGCCCGGTCCGCTCGGTCTTCTCCCAACCTCGGCATCCCTACACACAGTCGCTGTTCGACTTTGTCCTGGACGACACAGAGCCGGAAGGGATGAGTCCGGCCGTCCCTACGGCGCAGGCCAGACGGTGACACCGCTGCTTGACGTCGTGGACCTGGTCGTTGATTACCCGAGTCGGGGATGGCGGTCCGCTCCCTTCCGGGCACTGAAAAGCGTTACGATCGACATTCAGCCCGGCGAGTGCGTTGGCCTGGTCGGGGAGTCCGGGTCGGGCAAGTCGACGTTCGGGCGCGCCGTACTCGGCTTGGCGGCCGTAACCGCGGGAACGATCACGTTCGACGGGTGCGACATAACGAACCTTTCTCGGCCAAGGCGCCGGGCGATGGCAAAAGACATCCAGGTCGTCTTCCAGGATCCCTACAGCTCCTTGGACCCCACGATGACAATCGGCTCCATACTCGCCGAGCCCTTGCGCGCCCAGCGGGTCTCATTCAAGGCCGCGTCCTCGAGGGTGACCGAACTGTTGGACAGCGTTGGCCTGCCGCGGGATGCGGCGAGGAGACTGCCGCGAGAGTTCTCGGGAGGCCAGCGCCAGCGCGTCGCTATCGCGCGAGCCGTGGCCTTGACCCCAAGGCTGATCATCTGCGATGAACCTGTGTCCGCGCTCGACCTATCGACGCAAGCGAAGGTACTGGAGCTGCTCCAGGAGATTCGGCGGAGCACGGGGGTGGCCTACCTGTTCATATCGCACGATCTAGCGGTGGTCCGCCATATGGCCCACCGAGTCGCAGTCATGCGATATGGCGAGATCGTCGAGCACGGAGACAAGGATTCGGTTACGCGCCGACCACGTCACCCGTACACTCGCGGACTTCTGCTGGCGGCACCGGTATCAGATCCGGTACGGCAGGAGCAGCGCAGGCTCGCCCGGCAAAAAGCGATTTCAGAAGCCCCTGACCAGCTCATCTCATGATCGCGCCCGGGTCCGAACTAGGCGACGACCTTGTTGACGGCCTTGGTAGAGGGGACTCGGGCAGAGACCTGCTCCTTATCGGCGAGGACCTGTTCCAAGCCGGCTATCAACACGCGCAGGTCAAAATCCATGTACGTGTCGTCGGTGCCTTTGGGCGGGACAAGGTGCACGGACTGTCGCAGAGCCAGCAGCTCGTCGTCTGATACGTCAGCGAGTACTCGCTGCACCTCGGTCACCTGTGGGTGGCCTCCCCGTTGGGCGAGAACCTTGTCGCGGGCCGCGGAGAACACGAACTCGGCGATGAAGGTAAGGGTCATGGCGGCTTCGTCGATCTCGAAGCCTGCTCTGAGAAGGGCTTGGAGGAGAGTGTCCGCCGGCCGTAGGGCGGCCAACCCCGTGCCTGACGGGAACGTGATGTACATGGCCACCGGGCCAATCCTTACCAGGCTGTCTCGCAAACCGATGGCGTAGGCCCGAACTACTTCACGCCAGTCGTCCTCAGCCGGCAGTTCCAGTTTCTCGAGGGCTGATCCGAACGCATCGACGGCGATAAGACCGAGCAACTGCTCACGGTTGTTGACGTAATAGTTGAGCGCCTTCGGGTCGACTCCGAGTTGACCGGCCACAGCCTGCATAGTTAGTGACTCGGGATCCAGCGTGCGCGCAACAGCCAGGATCTTCTCCTTGCTGATGCGCGGCGGGCGCCCCATTCGCTTTCGGTTCATCCCAGTATTCTGCGGGGGAGCGCCTGGCATAGTCGGAGTGTACAGTGAGTCAGCGGGCCGCCCCACTACCGACGCTTCTGCTGGGCAGTGCCCTCCGGCTAGCCGGTCGAGCGGCGACCAGAGACGGTGCGGACCGCTCGCGAGAAGGGTGAAGCGATGATCCGATGGGGAATAGTCGGGCCGGGCGCGATCGCTGCCGGCTTCGCCGACGCGATGCAGTTGGTCGACGACGGAGCCATCGTAGGGGTGGCGTCTCGTTCTGCTGAACGCGCCGACACATTTGGTGACCGGTTCGGGATCCCGAACCGGTACACCGACCTCGAGTCTCTCGTAGCCGATCCCGACGTCGATGCCGTCTATGTCGCCACCCCTCACTCGTCTCACGAAGGGGATACGGTCGTGTCCCTGCAGGCTGGCAAGCACGTCCTGTGTGAGAAGCCGCTCGCCCTCAATGCCGAGCAGGCTGGGCGGATGGTCGAGGAGGCTCGACGTCGTGGCCTGTTCTTGATGGAGGCCATCTGGAGTCGATTCCTGCCCGCCTACAGGTCGCTGGTGGACGTGATCGACCAGGAGCGCATCGGCGATCCGCTCCTCGTGGAGGCCGACTTCGGGTTCCGCTGGCCCTTCGACCCCGAGCACCGGCTGTTCAACCCGCATCTCGGAGGCGGGGCCCTCCTCGACCTTGGGATGTACCCGGTCCAACTATGCTCCCTGGTGCTCGGTGCATCCGAGCAGGTCGTGGCCACCGGGGTGGTCGGCGAGACCGGAGTCGACGAGCAGGTCGCCGCAGTGCTGCGCTACGCCGGCGGCCGGATGGGGGTGGTCAAGGCGGCGATAAGGGTGAGCATGGCCTGCACCGCACGGATCTCGGGCACTGAGGGATGGGTCGACCTTCCGCCCTTCATGCACTGCCCGGCTTCGCTCACCGTCACCACGCCTGCGGGCGCCGAGCGCATCGACGGGTCGTACCCGGGCAACGGGTTGCGTTTCGAGATCGCCGAAGTGCACAAGTGCCTCGCCGAGGGCGAGACTGAGAGCCGGGTGGTCACACTGGACGAGAGTGTCGCACTAGCTTCGACCCTCGATGCGATCCGGGCCCAGGTGGGTGTCGTCTACCCGGTTGAGCGATGACGGACTTTCCCGAAGGCTTCCTTTGGGGCGCCTGCGGGGGCGCCCTGGCGCGCCATCGCCACGCTGGCTGGGCTAGCTGAGCTCGACCGAAACAGCGCATCCAAGCGAGCGGCCTGACGGCCGCCGGTAGCGGCGCCCGAGGGTGGCGACGTCAACGCTGGCTTGTGCTCGTAGAGGGCCTCGCTGGCGAGGTGGCAGCCTGTCGTCCCTTCGCTGTGTTGATCGGTGATCGCATCTCCGGCCCGGACGGCGGACAGGGCTCTCACCGCGCTGGTCAAGGCTGCATCAGGTCACGGCCGACGGTCGGTGCCCGTCTCCGGGCAGAATCAATCCTCCCACCTCGCGGGAAAATGGTAATACCGAGTTATACTCTAGTCATGAAGACCGCCATCTCGGTTCCAGACAACACGTTTGAGCGGGCGTCGAGGTGCGCCAAGGCCCTGGGCGTGAGTCGCTCGGAGTTCTTCTCCCAGGCCGCCGTCCGCTACCTCGACGAACTGGACAACGAGTCGCTGACCGAGCAGATCAACCAGGCTCTCGCCACGCCGAAATCGTCGGATGATTCCACGGTAGACGCCGTCGGCCATGGCCACCGGCTGCTGATTGACGTCGCAGACGAGTGGTGATCGGGCGAGGCGGCATCTACTGGGCCAATCTTGGCCCACCGAGCGGCTCACGTCCGGCCAAGCGGCGGCCGGTGCTCGTCATCTCGGCCGACACCTACAACCAAAGTCGCCTCGAGACCGTGATCGCCGTGGTTATCACCTCGAACACCGACCTGGCCGTGATGCCCGGAAATGTGTTCCTGCCGGCGGCTCCGACCGGGCTACCACGAGATTCCGTCGTCAACGTGACCGGCCTCGTCACCCTCAACAAGGCTGATCTGACCGATCGGGTCGGTGACGTCCCATCCTCCCTCCGGGACGAAGTCGATCGGGGTCTCCGTCGGATCCTGGACCTGTAGGTCACCAAGGAGCGGTGTCTATGTGAACGGTGTCAATGGGCCGGTCGGAGACGGCGAGCCAATCCCTCGCATCAGACCGCGTCCGAGCAGGAAGTCCCGCACCGACCCGGAGGTCACCTCGTCGGGTCCTCCGTGCGCGACGCCAGGACCAGACGCTCACCCTGCGGGCCGGCGCGCAGGCTCGGACCGTACAGGAGCCGGTACGGTGCGCTGACCGCGCCGGTCGGCCCTCGGTTCCGGCGTCGGTTCGGTCGTCGCGTGGCCGTCTCGCTGGGTATCGAGTGGCACGGACGACCGGTGCCCGACGGGCGGAACGAGGGTCGAGTCGGTGTGGTGTGGCAGTACTGGCGTGTTACGGCGTGTGGATCAGCCCTGGGTGGTGTTGCCGCCGTTGCCGCCGGTGCTGGCACCGGTGGTTGGGGCGTGGGTGCTGTTGGCGCCGGTGTTGGACCCGGAGACGGCACCAGTGGTGGGGTTGGAGTTGCCGCCCCATCCGTTGTTGGTGCTGGAGCCGCCGGTGGTGCTCGACGCGGTGGTGTTGCCACCGGTGTTGCCGCCAGAGGCGTTCTGGGTGTTGCTGCCAGACGTCGACGACGAGGAGCCGCAGTGGACCGTGCAGGTGGCGACGTTGAGGGCCGGCCCGCTGGTGGCGTTGTTGGATCCGTTGGCGTCACCGGTGGTCGGGCTGGTCGTGGACGTGGCGTTCCCGCCGTTGCCCGAGCTGGCATTGCCGCCGGTGCTCGACACCTTGTTGCCGGCGGTCGACGATGCGTTGCCGGTGCTGGCGGTGGGCGAGCCGGTGGTGTTCGACGCTCCCGAGTTGCCCGACGCAGTCTGCGACGGGTCAGCCTGGCTGACGTGACCGGAGCCGGAGCTGGCGGCGGTGTTGCCACCGTTGCCGCCGGTGCTGCCACCTGTGGTAGGAGCAGCTGTCTGGTTGGCGCCGGTGTTGGAGCCCGAGGCGGCACCGGTGTTCGGGCTGGAGTTGCCGCCCGACCCGTTGTTGGTGCTGGAGCCGGCCTTGGTCTGCGACTCGGTGGCGTTGTTGCCGGTGTTGCCGCCCGAGGCCTGCTGGGTGTTGCTACCGGACGTGGCGCTCGAGTTGCCGCAGTAGGCGAAGCACGGGTCGATGTTCACTGCTGGCCCGGTCTTGGCGGTGTTGGACCCGTTGGCGTTGCCGGTGGTGGGGCTGGTGGTGGAGTTGGCGTTGCCGCCGTTGCCCGAGCTGGCGTTCCCGCCGGTGCTGGTCACCGTGTTGCTGGCAGCCGACTTGGCGTTGCCTGTGCTCGTTGATGCGTCGTTGGTGGTGTTCGACGCACCCGACGATCCGGTAGCCGTGGAGCTGGCCGGGTCGCTGCTCGAGCGGTGGCCGTTCGAGCGGTGGCCGTGATGGCTGGAGGTGGTGGCGGTGTTGCCACCGTTGCCTCCGGTCGAGCCTCCGTTGGTGGGAGCGGCAGTCTGGTTGGCTCCGGTGTTGGAGCCCGAGGCGGCACCGGTGTTCGGGTTGGAGTTGCCGCCCGACCCGTTGTTGGTGCTGGAGCCGGCCTTGGTCTGCGACCCGGTGAAGTTGCCACCGGTGTTGCCGCCCGACGCCTTCTGGCTGTTGTCGCCAGAGCTAGCCGACGACGATCCAGACCGGTTGGTGCCGTGATGGTTCGAGGTGGAGCTGGTGTTGTTCGAACCCGACGACATCGACGGGTAGTTGTAGGCGCCGCCCGTCGTGGCCGTGTTGGACCCGTTGGCGTTGCCGGTGGTCGGGCTGGTGGTGGAGTTGGCGTTGCCGCCGTTGCCCGAGCTGGCGTTCCCGCCGGTGCTGGTCACCGTGTTGGTGGCCGACGACGTGGCGTTGCCGGTGCTCGTCGACGGGGAACCCGTCGTGTTCGAATTGCCCGATGAGCCCGTCGTGGTGGACATCGGCGTCGAACCAGAATGGCTGTTGTGGCCGCTGAGCATCTGTCCGACAGAAGACGTGGGATTCACGATGTGGTCATAGGACATCGGAGTCGTGGCGCCAGCGATGGCGGTCCCCTGAAAGAGGAGCAATCCGCCTGCGACGCCAGTGGCTCCGGCGGCTCGCTTGAGCCAGGAGTACTTGGACATGAGTGTGTGTGCCTTTCGAAGCGTTGATGGACGAAACATTCCGCTCCCGCCGCCGACCAGAGGACTGGCCGCTGCGGGGATGTTCGTCAGCGCGCTGACCACACCCAGAGTGGTCAGGGAAAGGAGCGCAGCTCAGTCCGGGGAGGACGGGACCGACCCATACGGGTCGGGAGCAGCATCGCTTGCTGGTGCGAATCGTGCAGCTTGGCGTGGCCCCGACGCAGTGTCCGACCCATCGGGGGTGGTCGTGGCGAAGACCGAGCCGCCGCCCCCAGAGGAGGCCTCCGAGCCGGCTCCCGCCATCGATGCGCTGGCACCGGGGGCAGCCGGCATCGGCGGGGTCGAGGGGGCCAACGGGATGATCGGCGCCGGCCCCCCAACAGTTGTCGAGTCGGCCGCGGCGGGGACCGTCAGATGCATGGACCGAGCCTCGAGGACTGTGGCGCCGGTCGACGCGGTTCGGCTCGTCGACGCAGGAGGAGTGGTGACCGCCGGCGGGATCGCGGCAGGCGGGCTCGCGGTGGGCACGATCGCAGTCGGAGCCGTTCCTGCGAGGTCGCCCAGATCCGGCGAAATCGTCGATCCCTGGATCGGCGCCGACGTGAACGTGCGGACCGAAGGAGTTGCCGTGGTGGACGGCGGCACGGCAACGACCTTCAAGGGGGCGGGAAGCGTCGCGACCGTGGCCAGCACGGGTGTGACGGGTGCGGTGAGTGTGTCGAGGGTGGTGGTGACGGGTGCAGTGACCGAGGCCAGCACGGGGGCGGCGACTGTGGTGAGGGTGGCGGTGACGGGGGCGGCGACTGTGGTGAGGGTGGCGGTGACGGGGGCGGCGACTGTGGTGAGGGTGGCGGTGACGGGGGCGGCGACTGTGGTGAGGGTGGCGGTGACGGGGGCGGCGACTGTGGTGAGGGTGGCGGTGACGGGGGCGGCGACTGTGGTGAGGGTGGCGGTGACGGGGGCGGCGACTGTGGTGAGGGTGGCGGTGACGGGACGGATGACTGGGGCCACGGCGGTGGTCACGGGTGCCAGCGGACCGGTGAGCGCATGTACCTCGGTGGCCAACGAAGACCCGACCGGGCTGGCGGGAGCGGCGGCAGTATCGGTCCCCCGCTGCACGGCGGTGGTTACCGACGCGGTGCTCGTGACCGGCAGATTCGCGGAGGTGGCGACGGTCGAGATGACAGCAGCAACAGGAGCGGTCACGGCTTCGGGCGCACTCGGTCTCGCGGTGGGATTCGCTGCTGCCACCGGCGCGAGCGCCTGCGTGACCGCGCCGGCGACGCCAGACACCGTCGCCGTGATCGGCTGCGGGACGCCGAGGGTGGTCTGGGCGTCCGCTCGACTCGCGCCGAAGAACAGCACGAGGGCGCAAGCGACACCAGCGACGAGCACACCGAGCATCGCCCAGGCGACCCCGGGGACTGGGGAGATGCGCCCTGCGATCGGTAAGCCCTCCGGTGCCGCCGACGCGGCTGACTCGATGGCCAGCTGCGGCTGCAGCGAAGATCCGATACGTCGATGCAACCACGATTCCGGACGGAGTGGGAGCAATTGTCGGAAATTTTTGGAGGTTCTCAGGTCACGACCAAGACGTTCACGGACAAGACATGATCGCTAACCCTCACGTTCAGACTGGCAACGTTCCGGAGTGTCACTGTGAGCTCACGCGGCGCGCGCAAGTGAGAATCGATCGAGATCAGGAGACTCGAATGAAATATGACGCTCAGTAGCATTGATATCACTGAGGGTATGATGGTGCCCTGGGTGCGGGGACTGAAGGGTGGCATCGGCGATCACCGCGCTAGGGGGACGACGATGGACCGATCTGGGCTCAGCCAGTCCGGAGAGGCCATGCAGACAAGCGCGGCTCTAGTCCTTCGAACCATTCGCCGAGCCCACCCTGGTGATCGGCGAAGGTCGCTTCGACTTTCAACCAACGGACCATTAGCCGCAACCCATCCGGAGTGGCACCGACGACGAACTTATTCCACTCGCTGGCCACCACGTCACCGACCGTGGCCGTGGGGTCCCGTCGAATGGCGACGCCAAGTGCGACCGGAAGGAGCGTTACAGAGGCCTGATCACTCCATCGCCATTCTCGCCGAACGTCTTTAGGACTATTGCCTACGACGAAGGCTCGCTCGCTGGTAACGAACAGGGCGCCAAGGGGAGCATGAGTCCAGCCTCGCCACCCGCTCCCGGGCTGATCCTCCCAGCCACCCATGGGAACCGAGAGATCCTGTTCGTGAGCGCCGACGCTCATAATCTTGACGGCGAACCGCTCGCCCGGCTCCATCTTTGGTTGCCGGAGGCCTAACGGGCGGAGCCTCCCGGGCCCGAAGCGCTCGCGCCAGTCCGACAGCTCCTCCATCATCTGCTTGACCCAACTATCCAACGGTCCGATCCTTCCGTCTTGCGAATCCTGGTGTCGGCGGGCTGGGGCGCCGTACGAGCCACCTCTCGCCTCTACTGCCCCCACTTTGATCCAAGCGAAGTGGCGCAGCTACGAGTGGGGGCGATGTCAAGCAGTGGCTTGCCCGTAGTCCTACGTTCTTCGACGTCGGCGTGCGCCAGGCTGACCTCGTCCATGGCGTAGCGTCTGCCCAACGACAACGACAGGCTGCCGTCGGCCAGGCCACTGTAAAGAGCGTCAGCGCGCGCCTGTATGGTGCCGGCGTCGGGCAGGTGGTCCTTTAATCGGGGCCGCGTCAGGTAGAGCGACCCGGCTTCGCCAAGCTCAGCCGGATTGAGGTCGTCCATGGCGCCCCCCGATACCCCGAAGCTCACCACCAGCCCTTTCAGGCGCGTCACCTTGAAATCCTGGCGCAGCGTCGGTTTGCCGACCGAGTCGAACACCACGTCGACTCCAGCGCCGCCGGTCAGCTCGAGGAGTGGGGCGACAAAGCCGCCATCGCTCGATAGGAACACGTCTTGGGCGCCCCGTTCACGGGCAAGCTGCTTCTGGCTTCGTCGCGCACAGCGCCGTAGACGGCGGCCCCGAGACGCGCCGCAAAGCCAACGAGTAGCTGCCCGACACCCCCGGCCGCGGCGTGAACGAGGCAGGACCGCCCGGGCCCAAGGCGGCCAACGTCGGTGGCCAGGTAGTGGGCTGTGAACCCCTGGAAGGTCGCCGCGGCCGCCAGCGCGAGCGGCACGGCCGGCGGCACGTGAACGAGTTGCCAGGCTGGCACCACGGCGAAGTCGGCATAGCTGTTCCAAATGAGGCAGTAGGCCACCCGGTCGCCGGTGCGGAACCCGGCCACGCCAGTACCGACCCGCTCCACCGTCCCTGCGCCCTCCATGCCGATGGTGGTCGGTAGGCGGACGGGGTAGGTCTGCGAGTTCGCAAACCCGCCCTTCCGCGTTCCCACGTCCATCACGTTGATGCCAGCATGGGCCATCGGTACCAGCACTTCGCCTTCTCCGGGGACCGGCACGGGGATGTCCTGCAGCCGGAGCACCTCCGGGCCGCCATACTGCTCGATGCGAATAGCTCTCATGCTGTCACCATCTCACCCAAGTCTTCACGGGACGTCGTACCCAAGTGGCGCCCAGCGACCCGGTCTTCCAGACTCGGCGCGATGAAGGTTCTCGTACCAGACGATCTCGGGATGTCGGCCCTGGCGGCCCTCCCCGACGTCGAGGTGGTCCGCTACCACGCCGGCGAGGCATTCGATGCGGCGGACGCCGACGCCGAGGTCATCGTCGTGGGCTTCGCGCGCGGCAGCCGAGGTCGGGAGCCGCCTCGCCGACCTGCCGGCGCTGCGCCTGGTGCAGACCCTCAACGCCGGCTACGACCAGTGGCTCCCGGTGCTGCCCGGCGGGGTGGCCCTGTCCAACGCCCGGGGGGCCCACGGTGGCTCCTCCGCAGAGTGGGTGGTCGGCGCCCTGCTGGCGATCTACCGGGACTTCGGGCGCTTCGCCGCCCAGCAGCACCGCCACCAGTGGAGCGGGTCGACCACCGAGACGCTGATCGGCAAGACCGTCGTGGTCCTCGGCGCCGGCGACCTGGCCCGCAACCTCCAGGCCCGCCTCCAGCCGTTCGACGCCCGCGTGGTAATCGCCGGCCGCCACGCCCGTCCCGGCGTTCACGCCCTCACCGAGGTCGCTGGCCTGGTCGGGTCAGCCGACGCGCTGGTGGCCCTGCTGCCGATGAGCGACGAGACCCGCCACGTCGTGGACGGCCCGTTGCTGGCGCGACTCCCCGACGGCGCCGTGGTGGTCAATGCCGGGCGGGGCGGCCTGGTCGACACCGACGCCCTGCTCGCCGAGCTCGTGTCGGGACGGCTCCGTGCCGCCCTCGACGTCACCGATCCCGAACCGCTCCCGTCCGACCATCCGCTCTGGTCGGCTCCGGGCCTGCTGCTCACCCCGCACGTCGCAGGCAGCGTCGCCGGCTGGCAGGAGCGGGCATGGGAGGTGGCCCGGGGCCAGGTCGCCCGGTTCCTCCGCGAGGGGCGAACGGACAACCTGGTCGCCGGCCCCGGGGCCGCCGACACCCGATGAGCACGACGCTCGATAACGTCGCGCTTATCGAGCGGGTGTGATTCTTCTTGGATCCGGGGGGCGCCGCCCGGTACGTTCGGCTCGCGTGCCCGCTCCCGCCCCGGGAGTCGAGAAGGGAAGGGTGATGGCCGAGCTCGATGCCCTGGAGATACCCGTCGTGGACATCACCACCTTCCTCTCCGGGGAGGACCGCGCCACGGCACCCGCTGCGGTAGAGAAGGCGGCCACGGCTGTCGGTTTTGTGCAGGTCGTCGGCCACGGTGTCCCCCGGGCGCTGCTCGACGCCGTCTACGACGGGATGGCCCGCCTGAGCGGTCTGCCCTTCGAGGAGAAGCAGAAGCACCTCACCGAGGGCCACCCCTACCGCGGGTTCCACATGAACCGGGACGCAGCTGGCGTGGTCCGCCAGGAGCGGTTCCTCGTCAGCCGTTTCGACGACCACGACGACGCCGTCGCCGGCGGGGTCGAGCCGGCCTACGCCGACTTCTTCTACCCGAACATCTGGCCCGACGTGCCCGGGCTGCAGCACGCGGTCACCGCCCTGTTCGAGCACACCCGGGCCCTGGCCGGGCGGATGATGTCGGTCTTCGCCGTCGCCCTCGGTCTCGACGCCGGGTACTTCGACCCGATCCTCGAGCCCAACGCGTCAACCTTCGCCATCAACCACTACCCGCCTCGGGGCACGCCGCTGTCCCCGGGGGACAAGCCGGTGCTCTTCGCCGAGCACGCCGACGGCAACACGCTGACCATCCTCCACCAGCGAGGCACCTACAACGGGCTGCAGATCCAGCCCGTCGGGCGCGTCGAGTGGCTGGATCTCCCCGTCGTCGACGACGCCTTCGTCATCAACGTCGGGGAGCTGATGACGCGCTGGACCAACGACCACTGGCCCTCGACCCGCCATCGCGTCGTCGCCTCGTCCGACCCCGCTGACACCCGCACCACGCTGACCACGTTCCACATGCCGGCCCTCGATGCCACGGTGGCGCCGTTGGCGGCCTTCGGCGGTGAGGACGACCCGCACTACGACCCGGTGACCCCGTATGCGTGGGAGCGGGCGTTCATCACCCGCAACCACACCCGGCGGGCGCTCGAGGTCGACGACCGCGTCAAGGGCTTCGTCGAAGGGCTGCGGGCCTGAGATGAGCAGCGCCGCACCCACGGCGTTGCGCTGCTCACGCCAGGTCGACGCCGCCCGGCATGACGGCCAGCCGATCGTGGCCCTCGAATCGACGATCATCACCCACGGGCTGCCCCAACCCCGTAACCTCGACGTGGCCCGCGAGTTGGAGGGCATAGTCCATGCCCGGGGTGCCTGCCCGGCCACCGTCGCCGTCCTCGACGGCACCGCGCGCATCGGCCTGGAGGCTCCCGAGCTCGAGCGCATCGCCACCGACCCGGTCCGAAAGATCGGCCTGCGCGACCTCGCCGTGGCCGCCGGAGCTGGCGTCTCGGGGGGGACGACGGTGTCGGCGACTGCGTTCCTCGCGGCGCGAGCCGGGATCCGGGTCTTCGGCACCGGCGGCCTCGGTGGAGTCCACCGGGGGTGGTCGGAGAGCTGGGACGAGTCGGCCGACCTGGCGGCGCTCAGCCAGACCCGCATCACCGTGGTCTCCGCCGGCGTGAAGTCGATCCTGGACATCCCCGCCACCCTCCAGCGCCTGGAGACCCTCAACATCACCGTCGTCGGGTACCGCACAGACACCTTCCCAGGATTTTACCTCTCCAGCTCGGGCCAGCCCCTCGACTGGACCATCGACACCCCCGGCGCGATCGCAACGGTCATGGCCGCCCAGGACGCCCTCGGCGTGCCCCCTTCCGCCATCGTGGTGGCCAACCCGGTAGCGTCGGACGCCCAACTCGACCGGGAGCTGCATGACCGGGTCATCGAGGAGGCCCTCGCCGCCGCCGACGCCAAGGGGGTGAGCGGTCAGGGCCTCACGCCGTTCCTGCTCCAATACATGCTCGACGGCACCAACGGCGCGTCGCTGGAGGCCAACCTGGCGGCGGTTCGCAGCAACGTGGCCCTCGCCGCGCAGATCGCCGTGGCCTGGGAGTCGACGAGGCGACGGTGATCGCCGTGCCGACCATCGACCTCGGCCCGTTCTACGACGGCGGCGACCGGGGCGCCGCCGCCGTCGCCGCCCGAATCGACCGGGCGTGCCGGGAGATCGGGTTCTTCGCCGTGATGAACCACCGCGTCTCGCAGGACGTGATCAGCGACACCCGCAGCGCAGTGCGGAGCTTCTTCGCCCAGCCCGACGAGGTCAAGTTGGCCGCCCGCTCGCCCCGGCGCGACAGCGGCCGCGGCTATGTCCCGGTGGCCGGCGAGAACCTGTCGTCCACGACGACCTTCGCCGCCGCCCCCGACATGAAGGAGTCCTGGTCGATGGGCCCGGTCTACATCGGTGACGACCCGTACTACGCCTTCGAGCCGTCGGGGATCGCCTTCGCCCCTAACGTGTGGCCGTCCGCGCCGGCCGCCTTCGAGTCGGCCATGACGACGTACTACCGGGAGCTCGGCGCGCTGGCCGACGACCTCATGGGCCTGACCGCGCTGGCCTTCGGCCTGCCGGGCGACTGGTTCGTCCCGAAGAGCGACAGGCCGACATCGGCGCTGCGGGTGCTGCACTACCCACCGGCGCCGGAACTGGCCGATCGGCAGCTCCCGGCGTCGCCCCACACCGACTACGGGACGTGGACCATCCTCCAGAAGCGTCCCGGCCCCACCGGGCTGCAAGCCCGGGCAGTGGACGGCGACTGGGTGGACGTCGTCGCCCCCGAGGGCGGGCTGGTCGTCAACGTCGGCGACCTGCTGATGCGCTGGAGCGGCGGCCACTGGCTCTCGACTTTGCACCGCGTCGTGCCCGCCGCCGGAGGCGACCACGACGGGGAGGTGTCACTCGTCTACTTCCACCAACCCAACTGGGACGTCGTGGTGTACCCGGTTCGCACCGACGTCGTCGATCGTCGCGAGGTTGCGGGCCGCTACCAGGCGGGGGCGAGCGAGCGGCACTACTTTGGCGTGACGGTCGGGGAGTTCGTCTTCGGCAAGTACCGGGCCACGGTGTCGGACGCCGCACTGGGCCTCGACGTGACGGCATGAACGACCCGGGCCGCCGGAGCGTCATCCTCGACTGCGACCCCGGCCACGACGACGCGATCGCCATCCTGGCGGCCCTCGGACATCCCGGCATCGACCTGGTGGGCGTGACGACCGTCGCCGGCAACCAGACCCTCGACCACACCACCCGCAACGCCTGCGCGGTGCTGACAGTTGCCGGCCCGAGCGGCCGAGGCGTCCCTGTCCACGCCGGCGCCGCCGCCCCGCTGCGCCGGCCGCTTCGGATCGCAGCGGAGTTCCACGGCGAGTCCGGCCTCGACGGACCGGCCCCGGTCGAGCCGAGGATCGAGCCGAGCGCCGGCCACGCCGTGGACTTCATCATCGACACCGTCCTTGGGGCGCCCGAGCCGACGTCGCTCGTCGCCGTCGGCCCGCTCACCAACCTGGCGCTCGCCCTCCGGAGGGAGCCGGCGCTGGCCACCTCTACGGAGCGAGTCGTGCTCATGGGCGGCTCCTTCACACGCGGCAACACCACTCCCGCGGCGGAGTTCAATATCCTCGTCGACCCCGAGGCGGCAGCCGCTGTTTTCGACGCGCCATGGCCGGTCACGATGGTCGGCCTCGACGTAACCCACCAGGCGCGCTGCACTCCTGCAGTCCAGCAACGCTTCGCCGGGATGTCCACGCCGGTCGGTGACTTCGTCGACGGGCTCATGCGGTACTTCCGCTCTGCCTACGCCAAGGCCACCGAGTTCACCGACCCGCCGGTCCACGACCCGTGCGCCGTCGCCGCGCTGGCCGACCCGGAGCTGTTGGACGTGGTCCCCGCCGAGGTCCAGGTGGAGACCAGGGGCGAGCACACCACCGGCATGACGGTCGTGGACTTCGACTCGGTCGCCGCCCGCCACCGGGTGGCGACGGGGATCGACGCGCCGGGTTTCTGGGAGATGGTCGTCGAGGCCGTGGCCCGCCTGGGGTCCGCCACGACGTGACCGGCGCCGGCCCGGTGTGCACCTTCGGCGACGCGGTGGTCGACGTCATCGTCGAGATGACCCGGGCGCTCGCCCCCGACGACGACGTCCCGGTCCGGACCACCCTGGTCGCCGGCGGCCAGGCGGCCAACGTGGCGGCGTGGGTCGCCGCGCTGGGCGGCGCGGCGTCGGTGATCACCCGCCTCGGTGACGATGCCGCCGGGCGGCTCGTGCGCGACGCCCTCTCCGGGCGGGGCATCGACGTGCGCACCCCCCGCCGGCCGGGCCGAACCGGCACCGTGGTGTCCCTGGTCGCCCCTGACGGAAGCCGGACCATGGCCTCGGACCGCGGGGATGCCATTGACCTGACGCCCGACGATGTGGCGCCGGAGTGGTTCGTGGGCTGTGTATGGCTGCACCTGTCGGGCTACACCCTGCTCGGCGGGTCGCCGGCCGCCGTCGCGCTGCGCGCGGCGGCCTGCGCCCGGGCGGCCGGCGCCGCCGTCAGCGTCGACCTGTCCTCGGCCACCCTCGTGCGGCACTGCGGTACCAGGGAGGTCCAGCGCCGGGTCAAGGCGGCGGGCGCCGTCATCGTGTTCGCCAATCGGGCCGAGGCAGCGGCCGCAGGGGCGTTGGATGTCGAGCAACTGGTGGTCAAGCACGGCGCCGAGGGTGCCGTGCTCCACCGGGGCGGGCGCACGACCGCCGTCCCCGCGCTGCCAGTCGCTGCGGTGCGAGACACCACCGGCGCCGGGGACGCCTTCGCCGCCGGGTGGCTGGTCGGCGGCCCGGCTCTGGCTGCGCAGGCTGCAGCGCGCTGTGTCGGCACCACTGGAGCGATGCCGACGTGACGCTCAGGTCTCGGACAGCGCGCCGGCGCCGGCGATGATGGCCGACTGGGTGGAGAGCACCTCGGGGCGGTCCTCGCCCTGGCGGCACACGACGCTGAGTGGCACCGCGGCGCCGGCGTCGGTGACATCCACGAACGCCACTCCCGGCAGCTGCAGCTGCGAGGTCGCTTCGGGCAGCAGGCAGAAGGTGCCACCGTCGGAGAGCACGTAGGAGCGGATGAACGCCCGCCGGGGGCCGGGCCGGACGGCTGGGGTCAGCCCGCCGGCGGCGCATACCCCGAGGAGGTGGTCGTAGTAGGACGGCGCGACCTCCCTCGGCCACACCAGCAGATCGAGGCCCTCCAGCTCGGCCAGGCGGATGCCGTCGCGCCCGGCGAGGGGGTGCTCGGCTGACAGTGCGACGCACAGGCGCTCCTCCACCAGGTCGGTGATGCGCAGCTCGTCGCCGCGATCGGGGCAGTGGGCCAGCCCGAGGTCGAACAGGCCGGCGGTCACCCCGGGGACGATCTCGCCGGTGTCCACCTCCCGCTCGTCGACCACCACGTCGGTGTTGGCCCGCTCCAACCACGGCAGCAGCGACGGGACCAGGCGGTGCCCGATGCTCGGGGTGAACGCCAGCGTGACGCGCAGGCGGAGCGCAGCGGCTGCGGCACGGGCCCGTTCGACCCCACGTTCGAAAAGGGTCAGCGCGGTCTGCACGTCCTGGCGCAGCGCCTCCCCGGCCGCGGTCAACATCACCCCCTGCGGGGTGCGGACGAACAACGTCACCCCGACCTCGCGCTCCAGGCGGCGGATGTCCTGGGACAGCGAGGGCTGCGACACGTACATCGCCGCCGCCGCCCGCCCGACGTTGCCCTCCCGGCTCACGGCCAGGAAGGCCCGCAACAACCGGAGGGATACGTTCATAAGCGAAAGGTTATCGACTGCGGTGAGTTCGTCTTGGAGCCCCTGGTCGCCGTCCCCTACCGTGCGGAAACCGGGGCCGCCGGCGCAGGAGACACAGCCGAGAGGGATGCGATGCCGACCATGGGTGTTCACCGTTCGCTCCGAGCCCCGCGGCGCCGGCCCTTCCAGGTCGGTGCGGTCGCGGCGCTGGCTGTGGTCGTCGCCGCCTGCGGGAGCAGCTCCTCGTCGTCGTCCTCGCCGCCGACCACGGCCGCCGCCTCCACGGCCACGACCGCTGCCACCAGCAAAGCCGGGGCCGGCACCACCGCCTGCTTGATGGTCTCGAGCCTGGGCATCGACGACCACGGCTTCAACCAGGAGGCGTGGGATGCGCTGCAGCTGGCGCAGAAGAACCTCGGGGTCACCATCAAGTATCTGGCCGAGTCGGGGTCGATCTCCTACTCGACGATCGGCAGCCAGTTCGTATCGGAGGGCTGCACGTTCATCGTCGGCGAGGGTTTCGACACCGCCAGCGCCATCCAGAGCCTGGCCACCGCCAACCCCAACGTGAAGTTCGCCCTCATCGACGACACCCTCACCACCCCGACGCCCAACGCCGTGAGCCTGGTCTTCAAGACCCAGCAGGCCGCCTTCCTCGGGGGGTACCTGGCCGCCGGCTCCAGCAAGGCCAAGATGATCGGCATGTTCGGCAACGAGCCGATCCCGCCCGTCGAGGACTACCTGAACGGCTTCTACGCCGGGATCCAGTACTACAACCAGGTCAACAAGACCACGGTCAAGGCGATCGGCTGGGACCCGTCGTCCAAGACCGGTGAGTTCATGGGCAGCTTCACCGACACCAACAAGGCTCAGACCATCACCCAGCAGGAGCTGCAGCAAGGCGCCGACATCGTCTACGGCGTCGGCCTCCCCAACTCGGTTGCCGCCGCCGTCCAGCAGCAGGGCGGCCCGGGCAACGGCACCTCGATGGTATGGGTCGACGAGGACGGCTGCGCGCCCTACCCGCAGTACTGCAACGTGCAGCTGACCTCCGTCGAGAAGAACATCACTCCGACCGTGTATTCGGTCCTGCAGACGGCGGTCAAGGGGACCTTCGCTGGCGGTGAGTACGACGGGACGTTGAGCAACAACGGGGTCGGCCTGGCCCCCTACCATGACTTCGCATCGAAGATCCCCACGTCGCTGCAGTCCCAGGTGACGGCGCTCAAAGCGAAGGTCGTGTCAGGAGCGGTCAACCCCGACCCGTATTCGGGCTGATCCCGGCCCCGGCCTGATGCCGCTCCTGCGCAGAGCCACGCCGCTCGAACCCACCCGCACGCGGCGGGTCGGCTCAGGCGGCGTGGCTCTGCGCGGCATCACCAAGCGCTACGGCGCCCTCGCCGCCAACGACGACGTGTCAGTCGAGTTCAAGCCGGGCGAGATCCATGTCGTCGTCGGTGAGAACGGGGCCGGCAAGAGCACGCTCATGGGCATCCTCGCCGGCACCGTCGCCCCCGATGCCGGCGAGATTGTCATCGACGGTGAGGCGGTCACCCTCGGCGGCGCTCGTGACGCGACCCGCCACAGCATCGGGATGGTCTACCAGCACTTCCAACTCGTCGACGTGTTCACCGTCGCCCAGAACGTGGCGCTCGGCTTCGAGCACACCCGCCGTTTCGGGGCGCTCGATCTGCAAGCAACGCGCCAGGAGGTCCGGCGCGTCTCGAGCGAGTTCGGCCTCCCGCTCGATCCCGACGCTTTCGTGGCCGGCCTCCCCGTCGGGGTCCAGCAGCGGGTTGAGATCGTAAAGATCCTCCTGCAGGACCCGCAGGTTCTCATCTTCGACGAGCCGACCGCGGTGCTCACCGGCGAGGAGGCGGACCGCCTGCTCGCCACGCTGAGCAGGCTGCGCGACGACGGCCGGGCGGTGGTGTTCATCACCCACAAGCTCCGGGAGGCGCTGGCGGTCGGCGACCAGGTCACCGTCCTGCGTCGCGGCCGGGTGGTGGGCACCACGGTACCGGCGGAGACGACCCCGGCCGAGCTCGGCGCCATGATGGTCGGGAGGGAACTGACGACGGTCGGACGAGAGCCCGGGGCCGGCATCGACGCCCAGCCGCCTGTCGTGTCGGTGCGCAACGTTGGCTGTCGCTCCCCGTCCGGCGGCCCGCAGCTCCGGGACATCTCCTTCGACGTCCGCCCCGGCGAGATCCTCGGGGTCGTCGGCGTCGACGGCAACGGGCAGGACGAGCTGGCCGGCATCCTCACTGGCGCCGTGGCTCCCTCGACCGGCGAGGTGCGCCTCGACGGGTGCGACACGGGCGGATGGTCGCCGGCCGGGTTCCTGGCTGCCGGCGTCGGCGTCGTCCCCGCCGACCGTCACCGCCAGGGACTGGCCCTGCCGATGACCCTCGCCCGCAACTTGGTCACCGACCGGCGCAAGGAGCCCCGCTTTACCCGCTGGGGTGGGGTCCTCATCGATGACCGCGCCGTCGAGTCCAACGCCATGGAGATGATCGCCAAGTTTGACATCCGCACCCCCGGCGCCCTGGCGCCGGTGTCCGCGCTGTCGGGCGGCAACCAGCAGAAGGTGATCCTGGCTCGAGAGCTCGAGCGCGACATCCGCCTGCTGGTCACCTCCCAGCCGACCCGCGGGCTCGACGTCGGATCCATCGAGTACGTCCACCGGCGTCTGGTCGAGGTCGCGGGGCGAGGCTGTGCTGTGGTGCTGATCACCTCGGAGCTCGACGAGGCACTGGCGCTGTCCGACCGGATCGCGCCGCTCTTCGGCGGGGCGGTCATGAGCATCGAGGGCCGCCCGTTCGACCGGCACCGCCTCGGACTGCTGATGGGAGGCGGCTGATGGTTCTCGACGCGCTGGAGGTGCCGAGCGGGGGGACCTCCGCCCCGCCGCCGGCCACAGGGGGGACCGGCCGGGCGCGGCCGTGGTGGATGCGACTCCGCGAGGCCAACCCGGCGGTGGTGTTCGTCCTCTCGGCCCTGAGTGGCCTCATCGTCTCGTCGATCATCATCGTGGTGTCGATCCGCCCCGCCCGCTCGGCGTGGTCCCGCCTCTTCTCCGACCCGCTCCACGCCCTGTCCGAGACCGGCGACGTCCTCAACCGGGCCTACAGCGCCTTGCTGTCGGGTTCATTGGGGTCACCGTCGACGTTCGCCACCGCGTTCGGGCACCCGTCGGTCGCCCACTGGTCGGCGGCGTTCGTGCCTCTCGGCCACACCCTGACCGCGGCGGTGCCGCTCGTCGTCGGCGGCCTCGGCCTGTCAATCGCTTATCGCTCCGGTGTGTTCTCCATCGGCGCCCAGGCGCAGATGATCGCCGGTGCAGTGGCGGCCAGCTGGGTCGGCTTCAGCTGGCCCGGGCTGCCGGCGCCGCTCCACGTCGCGATCGCGCTGCTGGCTGCCATCGTCGGGGGCGCGGTCCTCGGGTTGATCCCCGGCGTCCTCAAGGTCCGCACCGGGGCCAGCGAGGTGATCGTCACGATCATGCTCAACTACGTGATGGCCAACCTGTTGGTCTACCTGATCAGCAACACCTTCTTCTCGCAGAAGAAGGGCGCCTCGCCGGTCGGGCGCCTCACCCTCCCGAGCGGCACCCTCCCGTCCCTCTTCGGCCACCGCGCGCCCATCGACGCGGGCGTCCTGGTCGCCGTCGTCGTCCTCGCCTTCGGGTGGCTGCTGATGACCCGCAGCCGGATCGGCTTCGAGTTCGAGCTCGCCGGGATGAGCCCGGGTGTCAGCCGCACCGCCGGCATCGACCAACGACGCACCTTCGTCGCCGCCTTCGTCGTGTCGGGCGGCATCGTCGGTCTTGCCGGCGCCGTCCAGGTCCTCGGCGCCACCCAGCAGCTGCAGTCCGGTTTCGGTGGGGACGTCGGTGTCCTCGCCATCGCCGTGGCCTTCGTCGGTCGCAACCGCCCGCTCGGCATCACCCTCGCCGCCCTGCTCTACGGCGTGCTGCAGACCGGCGGACTGCACATGCAGGGAGTGGCGTCGGTGTCCTACCAGCTGTCCAACGTCATCGAAGGGGTCATCGTCTTGTTCATGGTCGCCCCCGGCCTCGTCGCCGAGCTGTACCGGCTGCGCCCGGCAGTCAACGGCGGCTTGCGCAGCCTGACCCTCAGCCGGGGGTGGGGCAGGTGAGCATCGACCAGGACGTCGTCGCCGGCATGGCCCAACCGACCGTCGCCGCGCCCCGCGACGCCCGCCGGTGGCGCCAGAGCGCCGGCCTGGTCGCCGTGTGCGCGGCGGCGCTCACCGCCATGGCGATCGATGCCAAGGACCGCGTCGCGGTCCTCGTGCTCGGGACCAAGAACATCCGCTCCGGTCCGATCGTGCACGTCCACGTCTGGGAGCTGTGCGCCGTCACCGCCCTCCTCTGCGCAGCAGCGGCGGTCGGGATCGCTGCCGAGCGAAGCCGCCGCGCCACCCGCTACGGCCTGGCGGTCGGCATCCCGTGCCTGCTGCTCGGCTACCTCACGTGGGCGCCCAACGGGTCCCGGGTCGACCTGAGCAACATCCTCGTGGCCACCGTGTCGACCGCCACGCCGCTGCTGCTCGGCTCCACCGCCGGGGTGCTGTCGGAACGCTCCGGGATCATCAACATTGCCATCGAGGCGGAGTTCCTCGGCGGGGCGTGCGCCGGCGCCCTGTTCGGTTCACTGGCCCACAACAAGGGCCTGGGCCTCCTCGTCGCCATGGCGGCCGGAGTCGTCGTCGGCGGGCTGCTGTCGCTCCTGGCCATCCGCTACCGCGTCGACCAGATCGTCGCCGGCCTCATCCTCATCACCCTCGTCACCGGGGTCACCGGGTACCTCGCCGAGCAGACCCTCAACCCCAACTCGGCCACCCTCAACTCGCCGCCCACCTTCCTACCGGTGTCGGTCCCGCTGCTGCACGACATCCCCGTCGTGGGCAAGGCGCTCTTCGGCCAGGAGCTGCTCTTCTACGTCGCGGTGGCGGCGATCGTCGTCGTGGAGGTCATGCTGGCCCGGACCCGCCTGGGCCTACGGATCCGGGCGGCGGGGGAGAACCCGGGCGCGGCGCTGGCGTCGGGTGTCAACGTCCGGCGGATCCGCTACGGGGTGGGCGCCGTGTCCGGGGCGCTGGCCGGGGTCGGCGGTGCCTTCTTCACCCTCGGCTCCTCTGGCGGGTTCCTGGCCCAGATGACCGCCGGGCTCGGCTACGTGGCCCTGGCCGCAGTGATCTTCGGAGGCTGGCGGGCCGGGCGCGCCGCACTGGCCGCCTTGCTGTTCGGCTTTGCCGGGTCGATGGCCACCTCGCTGGCGGTGCTCAACGTGCATGTCAACCCGTCACTGCTGCTGATGGCCCCTTACCTGGTCACCATCGTCGCCCTCGTCGCCACCGCAGGCACCGACCGGGCACCCGCCGCCGACGGCGTGCCGCTGGTCTGACGGGCGCTGGCCAGCTGCACCGACGACAGAGGCGTGCCGGCCGAGCTGCGTTGATGGAGGCGCCGCAGCCGTGATGGCCGGCGGGTGTGACGAAACTCACGGGACGGGTAGCAGCCGTCAGCGGTGTCAGCCGCGGCATCGGTCAGGCGATCGCAATTCGCCTGGGTCGGCTTGGCGCGAGCTCGTAGTCAACTACTCGCGTGGCTCATGAGGCGCCGCCGAAACGGCTGCGGCTGTCGAAGTCGCGGGCTCTCGAGCGATCGACCCCAAGCGATCACCCAGCCAATGCTGCGCTTATCTGAAAGCGCAACATGCCGGCGGCTGCTGTTGGCGAAAACTGCGGGCTGTGAGGATGTGCACGGTCGCCATGACGGCGGGGGCGAGGGTCATGCGCCGGTTGCCTTGTTGGAAGCCGAGAGCGGAGTCGCCGAGCTGGACAAGGCCGGCGACGAGGAGAAGGTCGTGGCTGGGGGTGTCGTGTCGCGCCATCGTGGCGAGAAGGGGGAGGGTGAGCGCCCAGGTTCGCACCGCCGAGGAGGCGGCCCAGAAGCGGGTCAGCGCAGACGTGGGCGTCGGGTTTTGGACGTAGTCGGGCCGTATCAGGCCTGCGGCGGCGAAACCTGCGGCCGCGGTCGCACCGATGGCGTTGAGGGCGAGCAGTCCCCAGTCCGCTCGCGTAACCGGCCATCCATCGTGGGGCGCGCTCACCGTGGCGACTTCGAGGGAGTCGGGCCGGGATCGGCGGCGACGACCGGTACGAGCAGCCATGACGGTGCCTCGGGGTCGCTGTAGATGGTGGCCCATCCGGCGAAGGTACGGTTGGGCCGGTCGTCAGGGTCGTTGTGGCGCCACTCGCCGGTGTCAAACCCGTCACGGCCGACGATGTTGAGGGCGAGCGACCCACCGGGAGGGACAGCCAGGGCTGCCGGCCAGATCTCGACTTCGATGGCGTAGCGCCGGCCGGCGACGACCTCGCTGAGCCTGCGGTGAACATGCACCGGGGCCCACGGGGTTGACATCTCGTCGTCGAGTTCCCGATGCGACAGGCGCAGCCAGCCCCGAGCGAGCGCCGCTGTCGCGCATCGGTCGGCGTCGAGGACTCGCACGGTGGCGAAGATGTCGAGATCGGGGGCTTGGGTGGAGGTTTCGAGGTGCAACGCCATCGGCCCGACGATCTCGGCCCCATCGGCGAATGGGGTGCTGCGTAGCGTCAGCCCGTCGGAGGTGGGCCAGTAGGTGACCTGCCCTGGCGCCGGCGGGCGCCCGTCGCCCATCGTGCGCTCAGTAACCGATAGGTGCAAGCGAGTCCACCGGGTCCGTTCGATCGGCCATGTGGCGGCGGTGCGGGTCGATCGCCGGCCGTCGTGGCCGTGTACCTCGTAGGTGACCGGCGGCTCCGCCGACCAGCCGTCATCGGCGGCTTTGAGGAAGCGGTCGAAGAACCGACGTTGCATACCGACGCCGTGCGGGCTGAAAAATCGGTCGATGCCCGGTCCTTGAGCATCAAGCAGGACGAGCCACTTGTGCGGGCTGGCGCCCCGGCGGAACGCTTCGACGTTGCCGCGCAGGTGCAGCCCGACGCTGCCCCAGCTGCCCACCGACAGCAAGGGGACCACCACCTTGGCCCAGTCGACCGCTTGGGCGTCCATCCAGTCGTCGAGCAGCTGACGCGACCTCACCTCGGCTGGCAGGTCGACGCGGCTTCGCTCGAGTTCGGCGTCTGAGAGCAACTCGGGGCCGGTCGAGCGCTCGCCGCTCAGCGGGCTGGTCGGGCCAGAGGCGACGCCGTGTTGGTTGCGAATCCACCGATAGAACCAGGCGTCGATGAAACTGTTGGAGAGGATCCCGCCGTGGCGGTACGCCTCCCGGTAGGCGTCGCCAGACCCGAACCAGGGAATGATGGCGGCGAGGTGCGGCGGCTGCCGCGCCGCGACCCGCCAAGCCGCCATGGCGTGGTACGAGACGCCGAGCACGCCGACCCGGCCTGTGCACCACGGCTGGGCGGCCACCCACTCGATGACCTCGACGAAATCGGTTGTCTCCTGCTGGGAGAACGGCGCCCAGATCCCCGGCGAGCGGCCCATTCCCCGAGCGTCGATGTGGACGATCGCGTAACCGTGAGGCGTCCAACGTTCCGGGTCGGGCATCTCCCACACCAGGTAGCGCCCGGTCGACCCGCCGAGCACATCAGCGTGGTCGCGTTCGAGGAGCCTCCACTGCTCCGGATAGGTCACCGACATGGGCATGTCCTTGCCGTAGGGGCCCAAGGTAGCGATCGCCGGTACTGGCTCGGTGCCAGGGGGGCGGTAGACGTTGGCCCGCAGCACGCTCCCGTCCGCCATAGGGATGGCCACGTCCCAAGCGATCTCCATGGGTGCTAGGTCGGTGCTCACCGGTGGTGCCATGATCCTGGAATCCCCGCAGTTCATCGCAGATGTACTGATAACATATCAGGTGGCCTGGCACATGATCAATGGTCGGCAGGCCAAATAGGCGGAACGGCTTGAAGGCCGCCGAGCGCCGCCACCAAGTCCCGTGTTCCCTTGAACATGGCGTCGTAGCCGCCTTGTCCCAGCACCTTCCCGAGGCGTCCCTCGACCCGCCGCACCCGTGCGCTCCCTGTCCGCCACCGTCGACGACCCTCGGCCGACAATCCAAGCAGGACGATCCGGCGGTGGACGGGGTGCGGCCGCCGCTGGAGCAGGCCGGCGTCGACCAGAGGCGACACCATCGAAGCCATGGTCTGCGGGCGCACGTTGGCTCGCCGGGCCAAATCGGCCCCCGACTGAGGCCCCCCCACGGCGACAGCGTTGAGGGTACCGAACTGCACCATCGTGAGCCCAACCGGCTCGAGCTCGGCATCGAGAGCTCTCGGGAGGGCCTGCCGCAACTCCCAGAGGGCGAAGATGAGCGTGTCTTCATGGGTCACAGCGAACCTTCTTACCAATCCACCACCCTGTCAGCCCAGCAGCACGACTCGCAGAACTCACCAGGTGTCGCCCTGGCACCCGGCGCGTGACCAGTTACCGCCGCCGGGCTTCGAAGAGCCCGACCCATCGGTGCAGGACTCACCAGCTCCTTCACTCCGAAAAAGGTCGCGGTGAACCGCTTTCTGGTGGTAGGTCTTCACCCAGTGGGGAGATCTCGGAGAGGACGGTCTCGAGCCAGCGGGTGACGGGTTGCTCGGCGGTCGAGGTCAGCTCGTCCTGGGAGCGGCGAACTCCTTCCCGGAGCCGGTCCATACCGTTGGGGCGGCCCGCTTCGGTCAGCGACGTACGACCGTCGACCTCGACGGAGAGGCGGCCGCGACCCAGCTCATGGACGACGGCACGGTCCCGAAGCCGAAGAAGCCGGCCCGCAAGGCCCTGGTCCTCGGCGTCGGGCCGGACGGGCGCAAGCGCTACACCGTCGACCCCGACGCCAGAGCCGGCCACCGCTCGGCCACCAACTCCCGTCCGGCCGGGCCGTACGTGGGCTACGAGCTCCACCTGGCCGTGCAAGCTCGAGACGTTCGCTGGACCAACGGCCTCGACAAGACCAGCCTGTCCCGACGAGGTCCCCGGCGTGGTCACCTGCTTCTCGTTGAACCCCGCCGGCACGCATCGGGGCAAGGCCATCGTCGACGATCTGATCAGCGCCAAGACGGCCGGTGAGCCGATCGACGATGTGGTGTGGGATCCGGGCTACAGCTTGTGCCAGCCCGGCACCGTCCACCACCGCCTGGCCCGCGCCGGCGTCCACCAGACCTTTCAGCCCGTCGCTCACCAGCGAGGCGTCCGCCCCTTCTCCGGTGCCCTGCTCATCGACAGACAACTGTTCTCCAGCCTCATGCCCGACGAACTTCGCGATCTGCCTGCTCCCCCGAAGGGTGCGAGCGAGGCCGAAAAGGAGAGCTATGAATCGAAGTTCAACCTGCGGGCGCGGTGGCGGATGATGCGCCACAGCCCACCCGACGCCGACGGGGCCACCCGGTGGCGGTGCCCGTTCTGCGCCGGCTTCCTCCGCTCCCGCTTCTTTCCCCCGACGATGCGCCGGCCAAGACCGTGCCCCTCGTCCCCGTCGATGTGGGCTGCCAGCGGTGCTGCAACGGCATCCTGACTGCCCAGGCGGTCGAGATGGGCGTGGTGCCAGCGCATCACCTACGGCACCACCGCCTGGCGGATCTCCATGGGACGCCGCCAGGTCGTCGAATCGGTCAACGCCGCCCTCAAAGGCGTCTTCACCGACTTGGGCCGCGGCTTCATGCGGGTCATGGGCCAGACCAAGATGACCGTCATGCTCGGCTTCAC
Source organism: Acidimicrobiales bacterium (assembly GCA_965276635.1). GTDB lineage: Bacteria > Actinomycetota > Acidimicrobiia > Acidimicrobiales > Palsa-688 > CBDIBC01. The sequence continues at coordinate 2,315,576 of CBDIBC010000005.1, forward strand.
CCTGGCCGCCTACAACCTCGATCGGATCCGTAGCTTCCGGGCCAAGCATCGCCTCGACGAAGAAGGGCGGCCCATCGACAAGCCCAAGCAGACCCGAGCCCGCCGGCGCACCGGCACCTGGACCGACGTCATCGACGGCACGAGAGCCCGCCGAGCTGACAAGACGAGCACCGATGCAGGAAGGCTCCGGGACCGGAGCCGCACCGGCGCGTCCGGGCGAAGGTGACGAGCGCCGTTCAGGCGGTAACGGGCTGCTACGGGGTGCGTCGAGAGGTGGTGAAGGGCCGAGATCGGCTCACAACAGCAGGAAACCCCGCTCGGCAGCCTCGCCGGCGGGGTTTCGTGATCATGGGACGTTCTCTTTCGAGAGCATTCCCGAGTGGAGGTGGCGGGAATCGAACCCGCGTCGAGCCTCCCGGACGTACCCTGCTCAGAGGGCGTAGTACCTGGTCAAGCCTGGTTTTTGGATGACCGTCGCTGCCCGCGATTGACCGTCTGAGACCGGGATTTTGTGTCCTCCGGTGTCCTGGGCGTCGGCGACTGGCAGGTTGACGATGCCACCGTCGGTGGCCGCTGCGGTGGTGGCCCGGAGCTGGTCGAGCTGCTCACTGAGTCGCTCTTGGACGCCCTCGAAGAGATGACCGTACTCACGCAGGGTGACGGTAGGGTCGGAGTGGCCCATCCGCTGCGCCACGGCGAGGACGTTAGCTCCGAGGTCCATGAGGATGGAGGCGTGGCTATGACGCAGGTCGTAGGTGCGGAGCTGGGCGGGGAGGCCGGCGGCCATGATGGCCGGGTGGATCACCGTCTCTCGGAACTTGTCACGGTTGAGCGGCTTGCCGACACGATTCACGAATAGCGGTTCGTCCGGGCGGATGGGGGCCGCCACGCTGCTTCGCTCGTTCGGTGAGGCTCTCGGCGATCTGCTCGCAGAGCCAGGCCGGGATGGGGATAGCCCGGTCCCCGGCGTCGGTCTTGGGTGGTCCCTCGACGAGCTGGAGGTGCTCGTCGCCGTATGCCGAGACCGGCAGCAGAGTTCGGTGATCTTGACCTGGTGCCGGGCGAAGTCAACGGAGCGGACCCGCAGCCCGCACAACTCGGCCGGCCGGATGCCCGTGAGCACCAGCAGCCAGACGGCGGGCTTGTAGGGGTCTTTGACGTGGTCGATCAGAGCCTGGATCTGTTCCATGTCGAGCACGTCGCCTTGGTGGATCCGTCGGCGGCGAACGGTGATGTGGTGACCGGCGGCGGGGTTGTCGCGACGGGCGCCGGACTTGATGGCGGCCTGCATGATGAGCGAGACGACGGACACGCAGTCACGGATCTTCTTTGGTCCGAGCCGACCTTCGTTGAGCTTGAAGGCAATGAACTGTTCGATGTCCATGTAGACCAGCTCGGCGAGGAATAGCGAGCGAAGTAGGCAGGACGTGGTTGTGGAGGACTTGCCAGTACCCGCGTCGCGTCGTCGGTCGGAGCCGGACGGTTGTCTGCCACCAAAGCTCCGCCCATTCGCCGAAGGAGGTGCGGCGCATGGCGGGATCGATCCAGTCGCCGTGTTGGATGGCGGTGCCATTCTTCTGGAGGAAGCGTTCGGCGTCGCCTTTGCGGTCGAACGTCACGGACCGAGTACGCCCAGCGGGGTCGCGATATCGGGCCCGCCAGCGCCCGTTCGGTTGCTTGTTGATTGCTCCCATGAGCGTTTCCCTGGTCTTCAGAGGGTCGCCGTTCCGGCCTCAGAGGCGCGGGCGGGCGCTGATTGGGAGGCGTGGGGCTGCCTCCGAGCCGGGAGGGACGGCCAGGGGTGGCTGGCCGGGAAAGTGGTGTCCGGGCTTTGGCGAGGAGAGTTGGGAGTGGCGGTCAGCCGTGGCGGTTGTCGCGGAGCCACTGGCTGATTTGCTCGCTGTCGAAGCGGATGAAGTGTCCGACCTTGAGGTACGGGATGCGGTTCTCGTGGACGAGGCGCCGGAGGTGGCGGACGCTGTCGTTGAGCCAGAGGGCGAGCTCGTCGTAGTCGAGGAGCCTCCCGGGGGGAGCGGTAGGCGGCTGGGTGATCGTGCTCATCTGGGCCTCGCTGGGGACTGTCGGCGCGTTGGACGTCGCCTTGTACCGGGGAGGGTGGGGCCCGCTTGTCGGAAGGAGTGCCCGCGATTGGCGGTTGGGTTCCGGCCTGGTCGGCGGGCTTGAGAAAGACCCGAGCCCTTCGCTTAGCCGTCGATGGGACGCCGGCCCCGCCGGCGGGCGATGCCAAGGGTTTGGAGCCAGAGCCCGACGGTGCTCACGGCTACGCCGCAGTGGGCGGCCAGCTCCGTCTGGGTGGCCCCGGCCTGATAGCGACTGAGCAGGTCGGCGGGGGCGTTCGGCGCGCCGCGTAGGCCGTGGAGTTGCGCCTCGGCCCTGAGTGCCGGCCAGGTGACACCGAGCGCTTTGGCGGCGGCGTCGATCGAGCCGTGCTGGTCGAGCGCAGCGGCGATCGTCTCCTTGGACAGGTGCGGGGCCTTGGAAGGCTGCTTGCGTGGAGGGACACCGATGCGCCGGAGACGTGCTTGGACACCTGACACGGTCATGTCGGCGGCCGCTGCCAAGTCGCGCAGCGGTTCCCCAGCGAGGTAGCGCCGGGTCAGGTCGTCGTTGCGAAGTCCCACCGTTTGAGTCTGACCGCCCGCGGCCGGTGCCCGCAGGAACCCGCCGGCCGGGGAAGGGCTCGTGGGGCCATGGGGGACGCCGTGGGGAGCATTGTGGGGAAGGCGGTAGGGGACTGATGCGCCCGGCCCGTCCGTCACGACACGGCCGATCCCGGCGTCGTGGTCCTGCCCTAGGCCGCGAGTCGCAGGCTTGTTGCCACCAGGGTCCGCCATCGAACGACGACGAACAGGCACGCCGAACCTCCATGACCGTAGCCCACTACATATATGAATCTAGTAGAACTCACAGTGACGAGAGGAGGCCTGGTCGGGGATCAGATGGTTGTCAGGTCGCGGCGGCGGGTGGCCGCGGTTGTTGGCTGGTCGGGGAGGTCGAAGGAGATCACGAGTTGGGCGCCGAAGGCGGACGCGATCTTCTCCAAGGTGGCGACCGTCGGTGCGTGCCGGCCGGACTCCAGGCGGGAGATGGCGGACTTGGTCGTCCCTGTCCGCTGGGCCAGGGCTTCTTGGGAGAGGTGGTGGCGCACGCGGAGGACGATGACCTGGCGGGCTATCTCCTCGTAGGGCTGAAGCCGGTCCAGCTCCTCGCAGTACTTGGTGCTGCGCTGCGCTCGGCGAGCGCTGGCTTCGGTGATGCTGGCCCCGACGGGGCTGGGCGCGGTCATACCGCCTAGGTTAGCGTTTTTGCGAACACATGAGGGGTGCGTTAGTGCAGGCGGGTCATGGAGCGTCGTGGCCCGCGGCGCGAGGCGGTCGTCGGGGTTGGGCGCTCATGCGGGCTTTGAAGTCCTCCCAGCGGGCCTGGGCGGTGGCCTTGTCCGCCGCTGGGATCGTTCGGGTCCGCTTCTCGAAGATGTGCAGAAGGACGATGAGGCGGTCGGAGCGGCGGTACAGGACACGGAAGAGGCGGTTGCCGTAGTGGCATCGGAGTTCTCGGAGCTCGCCTTCGACTTGGCTGCTGTGTGGGAAGGGGAGGGGAGGGTCGTTGGGGCCGACCAGGTTGAGCCGGCCGATCTGGAGGTCGAGCGCGGCCTGAACGTGCGGGGGCAGGTTCTCGATGAAATCGTCTACCGGCTCAGCTCCAGCGGCGTCCCGGTAGTACACGGCATGCATCCCTGCCACGGTCGAACAGAATGACAGAACGCCGGCCGGTCAGCAGCGATGCGCTCATGTCCGGCCTTCTCCGACCGCATCAGGCGGCGCTCGGTCAGGGAATATCCTGCGGGGGGAGGATCGCATCTGCAAGTTGATCATGCGCTACGTGCAGAGAGCGCACCGTGGCCTCGCTGGCGGAACGTGACCGCCAATGGTCAGTCCAAGGCGCTTTGGGGTTCATGGGAGCTTCAACGCGGGCGGTGAGCTCAGCCCGGATGGCGGTGATGGTGGCCTGCTGATGGTCGGCGTCGGCTCTGAGGTGGATGGCGGTGTTGCGGTACCAATCGAGGTCGGTGGTCGCCTGGGCATGGCGGAGTCGGAGAAGGGCGAGGGTGTCGTGGTCGGCATTGTTGCCCTCAGCGATCAGGGTGTCCCACCTCGCGGCCGGGTCGCCGACGGCGAGTCCGGGGTGTTGTTGGCCGAGCTGGTGGAACTCGACGGTGAGCCTGGCTCGCTGGTCGCCGCGGACGGCGTGGTGACCGAGGCGGGTGCTGCCGAGAGCGGTTTGGAGGGTGGCGATCCGCGCGGCCGCTTGTTGTTCGGCGATGACGGTTTGACGTGCCTGCTGCTGCGCCGGCCCGACGGTAGTGGTGTGGTCGATCTCGGCCCGTAGGACAGCGATCCCGGCCGCGGTTTGCTCGGTTTGGCGGTCGTAGCGGTCTGCTGCGGCCGTGGCGCGGTCGGCCCGGTGTCGGGCGGTGCGGAGCCGCCGGACGAGGGTGGCGGTGTCGACCCCGTTGTACGGCCGGGCTTGCTGGGCGGCCCGGCGGCTGTCGATCAGTGCTTCGGCGGCGGCGGCTTGGCTGTCGAGTCGGGCGGCGGTGAGACTCCAGCGGTCACGGAGGTACTGGGCGTGTTCGAGCTGGTCGAGTTGCCGGGCGAGGCGGGCGGCGTCGGCTCCGGCGGTGCGGGCAGCGGCGGTGTCGGCGTGGGCGGCGGCGGTCCCTTGGCGGGTGTGGGCGTTGCGGAGGGCGATGGCGGTGTGGCGCAGCTGGTCGGCCACGGGAGGGGGTGCTTGGGCGACGTGGGCGTGGGCTTGGTCCATGATGGCTTCGAGGCGCTCGGTGGGCAGCGCGGCGAGGGTGTTGGCGGCGCTGTTGGTGAGCGCCGCGGCGGCTCGGGTCCACCAGGCGTGGGCGTCGACCCGGTCTCCGGTGGGGGCTGGTCCGATGGGGTTGTCGATGGTGGTGAGCCCGAACGCTTCGCGGTAGCCGGCGACCACCCCGGCCCGGGCCAGCCAGCCCTGGTGGTGTTCGGCGTCGCTGCGGTGTTCACCGAGGGCGTCGACCCATCCGGGCGGGTTGGTCTCGACTTGGCGGGCGAGGACGGTGGTGCGGGTGTCCATGACGGCGGCGATCTGGCGGGCGGTCTCGAGTAGGTCGCCTTGGCCTTTGGGGGTGAGCTCGGCGAACGGGAGTGCCGGGTCGGTGGCGGTGGTTTCGGTGTGGCGGAGCCGCCAGTGCAAACCGCGGCGAGGTCCTCGGCGCCGTCGAGGGGGTGTTGGGCTGCCGCGTCGGCGAGGGCGGCGGCGGGGTCAATACCGGCGGTCTCGAATCGACGCAGCCGGGCAGCGAGCTCCGGCCAGGCGGGGGAGGCGATGGTGGCGGCGGCGAGGTCGGGACCGCCGATAGCGGCCAAGGCGTTTGCGGCGTGCCGGGCGCCGTACGCGGCGAGGAGGTCTTGCCAGACGGGGTACAGGGTGGAAAGGCTGACCGCCCGGGTGGCTTCGTCGGTTTGGACATCGAGGGCGGCGGACGCTTCGGGCGGGTCGGTTCGTTCGAGGATGTCGGTGAGAACGGCGAGGGGGTCGTTGGGGGGGCCGTCGGTGTCGGCGCCTTCGGGTCGGGCGCAGACGATGTAGGCGTGGTTCTCGTCTCGTCCTCGGGTGAGCCCGACGTAAGCGCTGGTCCGGGTGGAGCGAGGGGTGAGGACGGTGTGGGCGGCGTCGCGGGTGCCGCCCTGGGCGGCATGAATGGTGCTGGCGTAGGCGAGCTGGACCCGGTCGGCCACATAGTCGGGTTCGAGATCGACGGTGTGGTCGGTGTCAACCCGGCTGACCCGCAGGCCGCCGGTCTCGTTGATGGCTTGGACGGTCCAGAGGTCTCGGTTGGCGACGAACCGCCCGTCGCCGCTGCGGTTGAGGCGGTCGTTGTCTCGGGTGACGACCTGATCGCCGACGCCGACGGGGTTCCCGTCGGCCAGAGTGACTGTCCGGGTGTCGTCGACTGCTCCCGCGGCGACGAGCTGGTCGCGGACCCGTCGTGCTAGGCGGGCTGCGACGTCGTTGGTGTCGGCCAGCAGGTAGACGTCGAGCCCGCGGGCGCGGCCGGCCATCGCGGCAGCAAAGGCGGCGTCCTCAGCTTCTGTTGCGGTACCGCCGGTGATGCGGCCGCGCCGGTCATACTCTTCGAGCACAGTCACATCCCCGGCGCGCAGGCGCAGGCTGGCCGTCCGCTCCCATGCTGCACGGAAGCGGCGGACCTGGCCGAGGGCGGCGGCGCCGGTCTGCTCGGCGATGAGCTCGAAGGTGCCACCGGCGTCGGGGCTGGGGAGCTGTTCGGGGTCACCGACCAGTAGGAGCTTGGCCTCGCTGTCGGCGCAGATGGCGGCGAGAGCGTCGATGGTCTGCCGGGACGCCATGCCAGGCTCGTCCAAGATGACGAGGGTGCCGGGCCGGATGGCGTAGGTGTGTTGCCACCACCGTTCCCCGCGACGCTGCGGTGGGCGTTGGGTGTGCTCGAAGATCAGCTTGGCCGCGTTGACGGCCGGGATGCCGGCTTGGCCGGCGAGGACCCGGGTGGCGTTCTCGGCGATCGACACGCCCAGCACCTGCCGGCCCGCGCCCGTCCAGGCTCGGGCGACAGCGCCCATGGTGGTGGTCTTGCCCGTCCCTGCAGGGCCGACCAACACGTCGAGCTGTCGCCCGGAGGTGAGGACGGCCGCTACCGCGGCCGTCTGGTCGCCATCCAAGCCGTGACCAGGCAGGACCGCCTCGACCGTCGCTTGGTCGAGGCGGGAGCCGGTGGTATCGCGTGCCGCGGCGAGGAGCCGCCGTTCGATAGCCAACCCGGCGTTGGTGGTGTAGCGCTCCGCGCCGTGCACGGCATAGACCGACGTGTCGTCACTGGCCCGACGCAACGATGAGGGCGTGGCGAACGCTGGCGGCGCGGCGAGGGACACGACCCCCCAGCGGTTGTCGGGGGCAAGGGCTCGGGCCACGAGGTGGTCGACCTGGGCCAGGGCGGCGTCTGCCGGCTGGGTCGGGTCGAGCCAGAGGCGCCGGGTCAGTTCCCGGGCCAGGTCGTAGCGGGTCCACGTCGAGCGGGCCTGATCGACCGCCCGCACCGCGCTGGCCAGCAGGTCGTCGTCGCTGGGCAGCTTGTTGAATAGGGCGGATTGCTCGGTTTGGTCGGGGTGGGTGGCCGTCTCCCACACCGAGGCGAGGGATCGTCCCAGCTCGGCTCGGCACTGGGCGTCCCAACGTTCCAGGGCCGCTCGGGTGGCCTCGCCCGGGCCTTTGGGGGCGCGGGTTTCCAGGCGCGCCCATTCGGCCATCCGGGTGACCATCCACTCCGAAGGGTCGGAGCCGTGCTCAGCCAGCCACCCGGCGACCAGTGCGTCGAGGCGGCCTTCGATCTGCACCCGGCGTCGAGAACAGCCGGCGTATGTCGTTGTCGACGCCGACGATCTCGCGGGCGCCGCTGGCCGGGTCGAGCTGGTGGCGGACCCCCAGGTCGCGTTCCAACGCTGTCTCACGGACCCGGTCGTAGATCGCCCCTGCCGCGGCGGCGACCCGGTAGACGGCTCGGCCGTCCAGGGTTCGCCATTCCCCGTCGGCGCAGCGGACCCGGTTGAGCGTGGCGGTATGCGTGTGGATGTGCACGTCACCGGCCCGTGACGTTCGGTGGTCGAAGCTGGCGGTGACCAGCCCGGTGGTGTCGACCTGGCGCACCCCGTCGTACCCTGTGCGGGACAGGGCGGCTTCGCGCTCCACGAAACGCATGGCCGCGGCGACGCCTTCGTGGTGGGCGTCCCAGATCTTCTGGCGGCCCTCGGCTGGAGCGGCGGCCCACAGTATGCTCACGACTTGGGCGGGGAGAAGGTCAAGTCGAACCCGGCGACAGCTTGGCGTTGGCCGCCCCGACGGATCGTCGCTTCGGTGGCCGCCCAATGCTCGTCGGCCCGGGAGCGGAACGCGGCCAGCTCGGCGTCGATTCTCTCCTGCCCCGCACAGGCTGCGAGTAGGGCCATTTCGCGCTTGGCCCAGCGGGCCGTCTCGACCTGGTCATGGGTCACGCGGGCCGCGCTCAGGCGTTCGTCGATGTCGCGAAACCGCCGCGGCGGGCGGCCCAACGGGGCCCCGGTGACCGGATGGGCGAGCCGGCCGAAGGTCCGGCGCATCTGCTCCTCGCTCACCTGGCCGGCCAAGCCCAGTTCCGGTTCGGCGGCCCGGCCTCCCCACTGGCCGGTGTCTCCCCGCGCCCGACGTCGAGCAGGTAGTAGTCGCCGGCGTCGCCCGCGACCTGATCCCACAAATACCGCCAACCGCTCCCGGCGAAGATCCGTCCGATGGTGAGCATCCACCCCGTACCGGGCAGCCAGCGTGGCCGTTGTCGCGAATCGCGTCGGCCCATGCCCGGCGCCGGAGGCGCCGAGCCGGCCCTCCGGGATCATTGGCAATGCAAGGGTGCGCCAACTGCGGTCGCCTTCCCCACCCTCGATCCGGCCGGCTCCGGCGGGCGATGCTGAGGCACGCTGGAGGAAGCGAGCGGGGCGAGGGACCGGGGGTTGCGTGCGGGAGCGAAGACTGGCATCTCCGGGTTCGGGCCGCCCACGTAGCGGTGTCTTCGCCAGCCGGTCTCGGCGTTTCGGCTCGCTCGAGCGCGACGGCCGGGGACGACGCAAGGACGGGGGCCGCCGGGAGGCGACGCATCGCGACCGCAGGTCCGTCGGGCTGTTGGGAGCCGAGGGTGGGCCCTGGTACGGTCGCGAAGCTGGCGTCGGGTCAGCCCGGGTTGAAGTTTACGGTCAGCGTTGAGATCGCTGAAACCGTCGACGCGTGACCAAGCTGGCGAGGGGACCCGACTGGCACCGGGCTGTGCTCGTTCGGCCTGGCCGTGCAGGGCTCCGCCGGTCATAAGCAGCTCCGTCTGGCCGCCGAGTCGGCGAACGAAGCTCGCACGCAGGTGCTCACCGCCATCCGCCAGGCTCGCCGCGCCTGGCGCCAGTGCAAGGCCGAGATGCACTCCAGGAGCATCACACTCCTCGATCGCGCACGCGGATGCGTCGGGGGACCCGAGCCCTCCCTGAGGTGCCGTCGATGCCGAGGCGACCGTCCCAGCAACCTGGCCTGCACATTGGCCTGCACACTGGCCTGCACACTGGCCTGCACACTGGCCTGCACACTGGCCTGCACACTGGCCTGCACACTGGCCTGCACACTGGCTCCACGCAGCAGTATCAAGGGCTGGTGCGACCGGTCGACAGCGATGACCCGCCGTCCACGGCCACCACTTGGCCGGTCACCCAACTGCTCGCGAGAAGGTTGAGGATCGCCTCCGCAACGAGCTCTGGAGAACCGACCCGGCCCAGCGGAGTCCGGCGCGCGACTTCCTCGAGATACACCTTGTCGTTCAGCATCTCGCCCAGCATTGCCGTGGCGGTGGGTCCGGGAGCCACCGCATTGATACGAATGTCGTGACGACCGACCTCGCGTGCCATCACGCGCACCAGCATGTTGACTGCAGCTTTCGACATCGAGTACGCCGCCCGGCGCTCGTCGACTATCGTCCCGTTGACGCTCGATACAACCACGATTGAGCCGTCCCGGCCGTGCCGGATCAGCTCACGGGTAACCGCCTGGACGCAGAACAGGACACCATAGGTGTTTACTGCGAAGGTGCGGGCCAGGTCGTCAGCAGACAGGTCGACCACCGCGGAGGCGCCGACTCGGACACCGGCGGCGGCCACCAGGATCGCTGGCGTCGTGCCGTGCATCTCGAGGGTCCGCCGCATCGCGGCATCCACCTGTAGCGGATCGGCTACGTCGCACTCGATATCCGCACCCGATGCGCTGTCCCACACCACCGCAATCGCACCAGACCGCCGGAGTTGCTCGACGACGGCGGCACCGATCCCGGCAGCGCCACCCGTGACCACCGCAACCCGGCCGGCGAGGTTCATGCAGTGTGACCTCCGTCCATCGCGGAGATCGCCCCCGTGACGACAGCAAACCTTCCCGCCAAGGCCATCTGGCTCCTCCTGGTCAGCGCGACGCGACGTCGTGGTCAGTCGATGAAGGCAAGCGCCTGCTCGAGTCGCATCAACTGCACATCCCAGGCACCCCCGAGCAGCTCGGTTACTTTGGCGCGCTCGGACCACAGGTGAAGATCGGTCTCGCGCAGATAGCCCATTCCTCCGTGCAGCTGGTGCGCGGTCAAGGTGGCAAACTTGTACGCCTCGTTGCATTTCAGCTTGGCGATGGCGATCTCCCGTTGCGCTAAGCGACCGCGACCGAGCCACCACACCGCCTGCTGCGCGGCAAGACGCGCGCCGTCCACCGCGATGTGCATGTTGGCGACATGATGCTGCGCAGCCTGGAAGCTGGCAATCGGGCGATTGAACTGATGGCGGGTCTTGACCTGGTTGACCGTGCGGTCGATGACCGCCATGCCGCCGCCGGTCATCTCCATGCACTGCAGGCCGGTGACGGCGTTACTGACCCAGGTCACATCGCTGTGGTCGATTCCGATGCCCGACGAGCCGATGATCTCCGAAGCATGGACGACGAGGTCCCGTACGTTCACCCGGCACTGATCGTCGCGGCCGAAGGTCAGGTGCCGTGTTGCGTTCCAGCCGTCGCAATTGGGCGCCACGATGCAGCATATGGAGCGCGCCGGACCATCTGCGGCCGTCACTGCGGACACCAACAGCACGTCAGCCACATCGGCATTGGCGACGAACGTCAGCTCGCCCGAGAGCACCCAATCGTCACCTCGCCGTTGCGCGATCAGAGGGCTGGCCAGGTCTCCGCTATCCGACGGGTTCCACAGGGCGACGCTCGCAGTCAGATCACCAGCCGCGAGTCTGGGCAGCCAGCGCTGCTGCAGCTCCGTCGAAGCGAGTCGCTGCATCGCGAGCCGGAACGCCAGTGTGCTGTAGACGATCGTCGGGCACAACACCCGACCCGCCTCTTCATAGAACAGTCCCAGGTCGAACAGCTCGCCGCCGACACCTCCCAGCGACTCCGGCAACGCCAGGCCGAAGACACCCATCTGAACCAGGGCCGACCACAGCTTGCTCGACATCGGCTCGCCGGTCTGCTGCAGATCCCGCACCAGACGAGTCGAACACTCCTTCGCGAGCATCTGCCGCAACGACTGCTGTAGTTCCCCCTCCTCGTCACTCAGCGCGACCCTCATCGATCCTCACAGACCTGCTGCGGGTCGGCACCTCGCCGCGACGGCGGTCGGGACCGCCCGTACGACGGCATGCCGTAGCCACGCTGGGCGATCACGTCACGCAGCACCTCGTTGGCTCCGCCACCGAATCGCAACAAGGGGGCGCGGCGGTAGAGCCGCTCCATGGCACCACAGTCCGGCGCCTGCGGGTCGTGACCATCGAGCTGCCCATAGGCGCCCAGGATCTGAGTGCCGTAGTCGGCGATCTTCTGCCGCAGCTCGCTCGTAAGAATCTTCTCCGTCGTCACCGTCGTCGTCGGGATGACGCCGGTGTCGATCAGCGAGGCGGCCTGTAAGCCGTAGAGCCGCGCCACCTCCACGTCGGCGTCGAGCTCGGCGAGCCGGCGACGGACGTGGGCATGGTCGATCAGCAGCCGATTGTCGATCGTCGTCTGACGACAGAACCGGATCAGCTGATCTACTTCGCGACGTAGGTCACCCGCGTTGGTGAGCGCGCCACGCTCCAGGTCGAGCGCGCCGGTGATGTACTGCCAGCCGGTGTTGACCTCGCCGATCAGGTTACGTCGCGGAACTCGCACGTCGGTGAAGAAGGTCTCATTGGTCCGATTGTCGCGCCAGGTGATCAACGGACGTATCTCGATCCCCGGCGAGTTCACCGGCACCATGATCACCGATATGCCCTTGTGCTTGGGCGCGTTCGGATCGGTGCGGACGCACAGCCATTCGTGAGTCGCCATATGTGCGCGGGAGTTCCAGATCTTGGAACCGTTGATGACCCACTCCTGGCCGTCGAGCTCGGCGCGGGTCGTGAGGCTGGCCAGATCCGTGCCGGCACCTGGCTCGGAGTACCCAACGACGACGGTGATCTCGCCGCGCGCAATGCCGGGCAGGAAGTCGCTCCTGTTCTCTGGCGTGCCGTGTTTCATGATCATCGGAGCGATAGAGGTCACCGTCAGGTTGGGTCCTGGCACTCCGGCGTAGTCGAACTCGTAGCTCAGCAGATGCCGCTCGAGTGCGGTCTTGTGCAGGCCACCATGCTCGGCCGGCCAGTTGAGGCCGTACCACCCTTTGGCGCCCACTCTCCGACGGAACTCCTTGAGCTCAGGACCCTCGCCGTGGGCCTCCATCTCGGCCAGCTCGGCACGCAAGCCCGGCGTGACGTTCTCCATCAGGAAGCCACGAACCTCATCGCGCCAGTTTCGCTGGTCTTCGTTCAGCTCGAGATCCACGGTCACTCCTGACTCTGTCGACTGCCACCGACCCTTTGTCCTACCCCCGCTATCCCGTCGTCGGGTCGGTAACGGAGCAATGTGATGTCACTGTCGGGCTCGTCACAAAAGACCGGCGTCAGCCTCATGCCGACCGTGATCTGGTCCGGCTCGATATCGACTAGCTCGCTACTCACCCGTGGCCCGTCGTCCCACTCGACGACGGCGAGCAGCTGAGGCAGCGAGTCCTTCCACTCCGGCGACGTCGGCCGGTCGGCCACGGTGAAGGTGTACAGGCTCCCCCGGCCGGAGATCTCCCGCCACTCGAGATCGTCCGCGAGCGTCCCGGGTGCGAGCAGCCGAGGATAGAACACGTACTCGTCCGCGGACGGCGAGTACTGGAGCCGGATCTTGTGCTCGCGAAGGCCGTCCCAGAACGGCGCAGAGACCGGTGTTGGCCTCGGCATCGGCTTGGTCACGTTGCCACTCCCATCAGTCGCCTTGGAGAACGAGCGCGACCTGCTCGCTCATGATCCCGCCATTACCAGAGACGAACGCGATGTTGCAGTCCGGCACCTGCGCATCGGCTGCCCGGCCCATGATCTGACGGGCGCCGTCACAGACATGGTGCATCCCTCCGGCCGTGCCGGCCTGCCCGAACGAGAGCTGGCCCCCGGCTGTGTTCATGGGGAAATCGCCACGGAAGGTCAGGTCGTGCCCGCTGACGAAGTTCATACCGTCGCCCTTCTCGCAGAAGCCGGCGTCCTCGAGACTCATGAGCACAGTGATCGTGTAGCAGTCATAGATCGAAGCCATGTCGACCGCGTCACGCTCCACACCGGCCATGGTGAACGCCGTCTGCGCTGCGCCAGCGATAGGCGATCGCAGCAGGTCCTTGGCGTACGTCGGTGTCTTGTAAGCGATCCGCTCGCCACATCCCTTGATCCACACCGGACGGTTGCGTGACTTCTTGGCGACGTCGGCGTTCGCCACGACAACCCCGGCGCCGCCGTGGCAGCGCATCACGATCTCGAGCATGTGGAGCGGGTCCGCCACCATCGGGCTGGCGAGCACGTCCTCGATCGTTATCGGCGTACCGTGGAACACGGCGTCCGGCGTGGCGCAGGCATTGGTCCGCTGGTCGACGGCGATCTTCGCGGTCGCTCGAGCGTCGTAGCCGAAGTCGGCGGCGTACCGACGAGCGATCTGTGCGTAAGGCGCGTTCTGTCCCATGTTCCCGTAAGGGATCTCGAACTCGGCCTGCGGTGAGCCGAACAACTGGCTCGACGACCCGAAGGCTCCGTTCGTGCCCTGCGACTTCGACTCCTGCGGGCCTGCGCCGGCCGGACGAGGGTAGTTGAGCGAACCTGGAAGCACAGCGAGCACCGCATCGCACATGCCGAGCTCCACCGCAGCGGCGGCGCGCCAGACCATGCCGGCAGCCGTCGCTCCGCCGAGATCGACGACCTCACCGTAGTTGATCTCGATTCCGAGATACTCCGAAAGGGTGGCCGGAGCGAACCGCGTCGACTCCGCGATGCCGCTGCAGATCAGCCCATCGACGACACTCGCGTCGAGCCCAGCGTCTCGCAACACGCTCGCGGACAGCGACGCGTACTGCTCGATCGAGAACCTTGGCGGTCGGGTGGGCACGCGCTCGGGAGCCAGATCGACCAACCCGACGATGGCCGCTTCGCCTCGAAGTCCCATGTCTAATCTCCTCGTCGGGGAAGCGCGACTGTGGCTGTGCCCGGTAAGAGAACGTGGCCATCACCCTTGGTGGCCTGGACTACCAGGTCGACCTCCCCACCGCTGGGCGTCTGCCGCTTCGCCGTCACGGTGGCAGTGAAGGTCAGCTCCTCACCGGCGAACGCGACGGCGCGGTTCTGAACGCCGTAGTTCACCAGCCGTCCGCGGCCGCCGATCCAGTCCGTAACCGCTCGTGCCATCAACGCCACCTGAAGCGGACCGTGGACGAGGATGTCGTCGTACCCCTCGACCTCACGTGCCCATGTCCGGTCGTAGTGGATCCGGTGTCCGTTGTAGGTCGCGGCGCTGAAGAAGAACATCTGCACGGGCTCCACCGTCACGGCGAGCGGCGGGATCTCGTCGCCATCGGCGATGTCGTCGAAGTAGACCTGCGCAGCCCTCGGGTCCTGTGCCGTCACAGCGTCGCCGGTCGGGCGATCGCAGAGCCGACGGTGGTCGCGACCACCGTGCCGTCCGCCCGCGTGAAGGTGGTAGCAAAGCGCATCAGCACGAACTCACCGGATCGGCCGCTCTTCTGCTCGAGGTCGACGAGAGTTCTGACCGAGGTGATGACATCATCCGCATAGACCGGCTCGAGGAAGTGGACGTTGTCGCCGCCGGCCATCCGTCGCGGGCACTTGGGCAGCGGGATCGTGCCGGTGCCGGAATGCAGCGGAATGCCGTCTGGGCGCAGCTGATCGAGTTCCATGACCCCCGCTGTCACGTACGAGAGGTACATCGGCGGCATGACCGCCTCTCGGTAGCCCTGCGAGCGAGCGTACTCGTCGTCGAAGTAGAGAGGGTTGCGGTCGCCGACGGCGGCGGCCCACCGTTGGAACTCCTTCTTCACCACGGTGCCAACCGATCGGCTGATCTCCTGGCCGACCAGTGCCAGCGCCTCGTCGCCGATGAGGGGATCACACTCGGCTTTGCTCCCCGGCGCCTCGTCTCTTGCCGTCATGCAAACTGCTCGTCGCTGACGAGGCGCTGGCGCACGAGGTGGTCATACTCGTCGTCTGTATAGCCGAGCAACTGCTTGTAGACGTATTCGTTGTCCTCGCCGAAGGCCGGGACGGGACGTCCGAACAGGGTCTCGAAACCGGTCGCGCGCCATGGGTGCCCGGGGTAGCGGTGCGTCCCCACGGCAGGATGTGACCGCTCCTGGAACCAGCCGCGAGCGCGCAAGTGGGGGTCCTCGAGCAGGCGAGTCTCGGCCATCACCTCACCGGCCGGCAGACCAGCGCTGCGCAGCATCGCGAGAATGTCGTCCGACGGGTGCAGACTCGTCCACCCGGCCAGCTGTTGTCGAAGCCGCCGCGAATGCCGTTGTCGCTGGGCCGCTGTCCGACCGTCTTCGAGCCACCGATCACCGCCTAGGACACGCGTCAGCCCGGACCAGTCGCGATCGTCGCGTATCGAGATGGCGACCCAGCGGCCCTTCTCCAGGCACGGGAAGACGTCCTGCAGCATATGCGGGTCGGTGTTGCCGATCGGGATCGGGTCCTGGCCGGTCATCTGATGGCCGAGAAAGAACTCACCCACCTCCTGCATGACGTTCTCCGACTGCGGGAACTCGAGCAGACCACCACGTCCGGTACGTTCACGGTCCCAGAGGGCGGCGAGAACCGCGAAGGCGACACCACCCGGCGTCGCCTCGTCCATGTGGTAGTTGTCGCCTGCGCTATCCGGAGTCTCACCCTCGTAACCGTCCATGGCGCCGATGCCCACCAATGCGTTGAAGTTTGGCCCGTACCCGAGGTACGTGCTCATCGAACCGTCCAGACCCATCGGTGGCATCCGTGCGACGATCAACCTCGGGTTGATCTCGAGCAGATCCTCGTGGCCGAGCCCCAGCTTCTCCATGACGCCCGGAGCGTGGTTCTCCATCAGCACATCACTGATCTTGATCAGCTCGATGACCGCGCGATGCCCTTCCTCGGTCTCCAGATTTCCGCATGCTGCGAGCTTGTTCCTCGAGTGCCAGTTGAACTGCGCACTGCGATCGTAGGGACGCGGCTGCGGTTGGCGATCCGGGAACAGCGCGCTGCGGTAGTCCGTCGCCGACAGCGACTCCCGGGTGGACTTCGCCGAGTCGTGCCGCGCAATGCGGTTGTTGCCCTCCATCCGGATCACCTCGGCGCCGAGGTCGCCGAGCAGTGCGGTGCCCCCGGCCCCCGCCCACACCACGGTTAGGTCGACGATCCGCACGCCTTGGAGGGGCCGACCGACCCCGACGTCAGCAGGAGTCGACGACCATGCAGCGCGCGCGCCGCGGTCCGCGGCACCTGTGGCGAGCCAGTCGGCGCGGATGTTCGTAGCATCCTGGTCGAGCGTCGGCGCGGCCCGCCGCAGCTGGTAGCCGTTGGCCATCCGCCAAGGTGGCCCGATGTACTCCAACTCGCCGGCAACCGGATGCTCGGCGCTGACGAAGACCTTCCGCTCCCGGTAGTGCTGGTTGGTTCGCAGCTCACCCATCTCGAGCAGCGCGGTGATCGGCACCCGCGCCGCCTCGGCCTCCAGCATGATCTGCACCTTCGGGCGAGCAGCGAACCATTCGGCCATGTACTTGGTGAACTCCTGCCAGTCCTCCGCCGGGATCGCCTGGCCCAGGTACCGGTCACGGAAAGGACCCTCCGACGGCGCCACCAAGGCTATCAACCGGTCCCAGAACACCTGGTTCGTGACATAGACCATGACGAAGCCGTCCTTGGCCGCGAATGGGCCGCAGAACTTCGCCGCCCCGCGGTGCGCACTACGGACGCCACGAGGGGCGTCGGTGCCTGAGTAGGAGGCGGCGAGCAGGTACGACGCCCGCCGATCGGCGCCGGCGAGCAACGTCTCTTGGCCGGAGACATCGATGACCGACCCGCGCCCGCTCCGTCGGGCGTGCACCAGGCCGGCCAGGGTTGCCTCACCGGCCGCACGTCCGATGGTGTAATGCTCGAGGTTGCCGGGCTTGCGCTGCGGCGGGCGACCGGCGCCGCCGGTCGCATGCATCGGGCCGCCCATAGCCTGCAACACCAAGCCCGTGGCTTCGAGATCGCGGTAAGGACCGTCCTGACCGAACGGACTGATCCGCGTCAGGACCAGTTGCGGGTTGCGCGCCAAAAGTACGTCGGGACCCAGGCCGAGCTTCTCGAGCTGGCCCGGTCGGAACGACTCGACCACCGCGTCAGCTCGTTCGACGAGTGACAGCAGCAGCTCCCGATCGGCTGCCTTAGTGAGATCGAGTGCGATCGACCGCTTGTTGGTGTTGAGGTGTAGGAACAGGGCACTGCACTCGGGATCTGGTCGATCATCCGGGAACGGGCCCCACCGGCGGGTGAACGAGCCGTCGCCGGGCTTCTCGACCTTGACGACATCCGCACCGAAGTCGGCGAACAACTTGGTAGCGAACTCGCCAGACACCCATCGGGACAGGTCGATGACGCGGACGCCCGAGAAGACTTGGCTGCGCGACTTCGTCATGATCCCGTGAATGAGGTCATCGGCACGTCAGGCTTCCGGCTGGAACCGGGCTGCCAGCACCACCGTGGCACGATCCTCTGCCTCGATCCAACCATTGAGCCGCAGACTACTCAGGACGATTTGTCCAGTCAACCTACGGGCGATCCACCCGCCTCCACCTATGCTGCTCGCCATGGGCTCGAACGCGAAGTCTTGGTCGCCCGGAAAGGGTTTGACGGCCTCTACCAGCGACGGAAGGCTAAGGTTGACTGGACAAGCGGCTCTACCTAGACTTCGATCTCTGAGTGCAGACAGGTCGCGCCTTGTGGTGCGCAGTTCGGCTGGTCGAAGGGGAACGAGCGCACAGCTCGGCCACGCAGCACCTCACGGATGGCTGGGCAACCGCTACCGTGCCGGGGAATTGGATGGTGGGACGGAAGCGATGGATGGGTACCTATGACTTCTGAGTGGGCGAATGCCACTGTTGGCGCGCTGACCACCGCCGCGACGTACGGTCTCGTGGCCGCCGGCTTCGTCGTACTGTTCAGGGCCACCAAGGTCCTGAGCTTCGCCCAGGGCAGCTTCATGTTGCTCGGCGCGCTGCTGTTCTACAGCTTCGTCAAGACCGCTGGCGTGCCGCTCTATCCCGCGCTGATCCTCGCGCTGCTCGCGTCGGGCGTGTTGGGCTGGCTCACCTACCGCTTCATCTTCTCGTACATGGTGGGAGCGGAGGCCTTCGTCGTGGCCATCGCGACGCTCGGGCTCTCGACCGTCTTCCAGGCCGCGGCCTTCATCATCTGGGGCAGTGCTCCACTGAACCTCCCGAAGGTCCTCAGCAGTGCTCCACACCTCCTCTTCGACACGTTCTCCTACAGCGCGATCGACACGTTCTCCGTTGGCCTTGCCATCATCCTCGGCATCGTCGTCGCCATCGGGATCCGTTACACACGAGTCGGCATCCAGATGCGCGCCACCGCCGACGGCCAGCAACTCGCGGCCTACAACGGCATCCACGTAACCAGAGTTTCTGCGCTCGCCTGGGCCACTGGCGCCGCCTTCGCCGGTGCTGGCGGCATTGTCTATTCCCTGACGAACAACCTGAACCCCGCAAGCGTGCCAACTGTCGGCCTGGCGGTCTTTCCGGCGATCATCCTAGGCGGACTTGACTCCTACTCAGGGGCATTCATAGGCGCGCTCGTAATCGGTGTCCTCGACTCCGTCATCGGCATCGCGTTCGGCGGCCAGTGGCAGGATCCAGTTGCCTATTCCGTCCTGCTGGTCGTCCTGCTCATCCGGCCGCGTGGCCTTCTCGGGAGTCATGAGATTGTTAGGATCTAGAGAGGCGAGTGTCGCCTCGCCGACGGTCATCGAGCCGAGCGTCGGGCTTCGGCGGCGAAGCCGGCGATGGACGGCGCAGCGGCTAAGCCAGCCGTCGACGTATTTGTTCGTTCTGGTCGTTCTCGTCTTCGCCGCGCTGATCGACCAGAACAGGGGCAACGGTCTGTTCCTGGCGACGACGGTCGCCGTGTACGCGATCGCCGCGATCGGTCAGGACTGGTTGATCGGCCGAGCCGGGCAGGTGTCGATCGGTGGCGCGGCCTTCGTCGGCATTGGTGCCTTCGCCACGGTCGCCACCACGGGTACGCCATTCCACTACTTCCCGATCCCCATCATCATCAGCGCCGCCGCCGGTGCGATCGTCGGACTGATCGTCGGTCTGCCAGCTTCGCGACTCGGCGGCCTCTACCTCGTGCTTACCACGCTGGCGCTGCAGTACGTCTTCGGCTTCGTGGCGCAGGAGTACCAAGGGCGGCGGCTCGGTGGCATCCCGGCTCCGACTCTGTCCCTCTTCGGGCAGTCGTTGTCTGGTGCGCGGTCGCTGTTCGCTCTGGTCTGCGTTGTGCTGGTGCTCGTTGTGCTCCTCCTGCACAACCTCTACCGGTACGCCCCTGGGAACATGTGGCGCGCGATTCGCGATGACCCGCTCGCCTCCGGCACGATCGGCATCAGTGTCATGAAGTGGCGCCTCCTTGCGTTCATTGGCAGCTCAGCGGTCACCGCCGTCGCTGGCTCACTGTTCGCATACCTGATTGGTGTCGTCTCCTACACCACGTTCACCCTCGACCTGGGCATCAGTCTCATCGTTATGGTCTACTTCGGCGGTGTCGGCTCACCGCTCGGCGTCCTGCTCGGAGCCGCCGCGGTCACCTACCTGCCGAACCTGCTGACGGACATAACAAAGCTCACGCCGACCGGGTCGTCCGTGAACACCTGGTTGATGAACAACTCTGGGACGCTGGAGAACCTGGTCTACGGACTGGCGCTCGTCGTCGTCCTGCTGTTCGAACCCGGTGGTCTCGCCGGCCTGGGACGGCGGCTGTTGGCACGGGCGGCACGACTCGGGTGGCCAATCGCCGCGCACTGCCACACCACAGCGGCGCCTTCCGCCGATGCCGCACCGATCAGGACCGTGATCCATTCGTCCGTCGACGTCGGGGAGCATGTCGACGCGTCCCCCTTGCCTGCTGTCTCGCCGCAACGGCACGTCGAAGGGGCGCTCTTGTCCGTCCGCAGGCTGTCGGTACGGTACGCAAACGGGGGTGCCGGGGCAGCGGACATCGACCTCGACGTTCAACCTCGCTCGGTCGTCGCCGTGGTAGGACGAAACGGGGCCGGCAAGACATCCACCCTGCGCGGCATCGCCGGATACCTGCGAGCCGAACGCGTGCGTGTCAACGGCTCGGTGATGTGGAAGGGCCAGGACATCACCGGCTCGTCACCGCGCCAGACCGGTCGGCTCGGCATCGTATTGGTGCCAGAGCGGTTCAAGGTCTTCCCGTCGCTTACGGTCGCCGAGCATTTCAAGGCAGCCGGAATGAGCGCGAAGCGCGAGCAGGAGTGCCTCGAGCAATTCGCCGGTCTGCAGCGGTTTGCGACCACCAAGGGTGGTCTGCTGAGCGGAGGCGAGCGTCAGCTCCTCGCCATCGCCCTCGCTGTCGCGCGCCGCCCGGAGCTCCTTCTCGTCGATGAGCTCTCGCTCGGCTTGTCTCCCGTCGCCACTCAGTCAATAGTCAGCGAGCTGATTCGGGCGCAGACCGAAGAAGGATTCGCTATCCTGCTGGTGGATCAGGCCGCCGGCCAGATAGCCAAGATCGTGGAGTACTACTACCTCCTCGAAGGCGGTTCGATCATCGGTCAGGGCAGCGCTGACGAGATCTCCGAGCAGCAGCTCCGCGCCACGGTGATGGGGCGGTGACCACTGCGCCCACGGCGATGCTCGCCGTCGAAGACATCGCGTTGCACTTTGGTGGGCTCGCGGCACTGGATGGTGTGTCATTCGACGTCACCGCCGGGGAGACGTTCGGCATCATTGGTCCGAACGGCGCCGGCAAGACCACGCTGCTCAACTGCATCTCGGGAATTCTCAGGCCGACCGCCGGTGCTGTGAGCCTGCGCCAGGAACGGCTCACCGGTCTGCCGGCACACAAGGTCGCTCGGCTCGGTGTCGCACGCACCTTCCAGATCGCGGAATCCTTCCGCTCGTTCACCGTTCTCGACTATGTGCTGCTCGGCCGGAGCGCGTGGCGCCCCGGGTCCTTCTGGCGATGCGGGGTCGCGTTGCCCGCCACCCGGAACGCGGATCGCCACCAGGTACGCATCGCGCGGGACCTGCTCGGCGAGCACGGGCTCTCTGACGTCCAGAACCGTCAGTTGCGGGAGCTTTCATACGGTCATCAGAAGATGGTCGACGTCGTACGCGCCCTTGCCGCCGAGCCCAAGGTTCTTCTCCTCGACGAGCCCACCTCCGGCAGCTCTGCGGAAGAGCGGGTGGCGTTGCGTGGGGTCATGCGCACGTTGACCGACGCTGGCATCACGACGCTCGTCGTCGACCACGACGTGACCTTCGTGTCCGAGTGTTGCACGCGCGTGTTTGCGCTGGCCAGCGGTCGCCCGATCGGCATCGGCTCACCTCGCCAGGTGCTCGACATGCCCGAGGTCGTCGAGTCCTATCTCGGCGGCTGACCGCCTCCGATCCGGTCAACGACCCCGCTGGTCGGCTGTCGTCGCCGCCTTGTCCGGGTGCGCGTAGGCATGGGTCGGTCGCCGCTTCGCCACCTCACCCACATGACTACGTGCGCGGTCGATCGCCTCGGCGTAGGCCGCAGTGAGTCGATCCTCGTAGTCGTAGTCGAACAGGTCCTGGAACACCGGATAGTCCGCAGCGGCGACCGGGTTGGCGTCGAGCCAGGCAAGCGTCCGGGCGAGTGCCTCCTCCGCAGACACGACGTCTTGGTAACCGAGCTGGATCCGGATCTTGGTGGTGTCCATGACGCAGTGCGGGCTTGCAGTCGCGGCGAACGGCGTAAGGAACCACGACGGGGATGACAGCTCCATCGGCAATGTGACCACTTCTATCTCGGCCTCGACGAGGCCGGCAATAAGATCGACCCACTGCCGCTCCGATGCTTGAAACGAGTCTCCGACGTTGTAGATCTCTCCGGCAGCCGTATCGGGCAGATCCACGGCGAGCAAGAGCGAGTGGGCGGCGTTCCACGCCGAGCATCGGGTGCGGATCTGCAACCCCCCGTCGTGGAGGATGATAGACGTCCTGCCATCTCGGATCCGGCGTAGCACCGACCATTCGTAGGGCATCAGGTTCCGCGGGCCATAGATCCGGGGGTAGCGGAACCACGTGGCGGCGAAACCCCCGCTCGCGTGCAACGCGAAGACGGCGCGCTCGGTCTCGATCATCTTGTTGGCGAACTGCTCACCTTTCGTCGGTGCGTCGCCGACGACCTCCAACGGCTCCTCCTCACCGGCTAGTACCCGCATGCCATAGGGCTGATGCTTGCCGGGCTCGACCCAACCGGGATACACAGCAGACCCGCCGACGCCGATGAACTGCCCGCAGCGACCGGCGAGGTGCTCGGCAAGCAGGCGGGTACGCCCATACGTCGCGATCACCACGTCGAACTGTCGGTCGCCCAGTGCGACGTCGATAGTTTCTGCGAAGTGCGGGTCGCCGTGCAAGTGCTCGAGGTCGGCGACCTCCTCGAGTTCGTGGCTGCCGCGGTGAAATAGTGTCACCTCGAAGTCGCGGCGGCGAAGGCCTTCGACGACGGACGGCCCAGTTGGACCGGTGCCGCCGACGACCAGGGCGGTCCGCGTCATGTCACGTCGGAGTAGCGACCGTCGCCCACGTAGAGCGTGACCTTCTCGAGCCTTGCCGCGACATCATCCTTCTGGTTGCGTACGAGGTGCTCCAACGTGGCCACGACATGCCCGGGCCGCGATCTCGATGCGCGCGCCTCCGTGAACCTCGTACTGACCGTGATGGTGTCGCCGAAGAACACCGGATGGTGAAAGGTCGCCTCCGATGACAGCTCGGCAAGGCCGCTCAGTCCGATCTCGGCACGATACCGCTGCATCTCGCCCAGTACGAGCCCAATCGCCAGAGGCACGAGGAGCACACCCGGCACGACGACATCGCCGAGCAGCGTCCTACGGGCGTACTCGCGATCGGAGTGCATCGGGGAGTGCAGCCAGGTCAGGCTGATGAGGGTCGCCATCTCGCCCTCGGACAGTGTGCGGCCCGGACTCGTCGTCGTGACGCCGAGCGGCATCGCGGCGATCAGGCGCGCTGCGGCTTCGTCCGCCCCGGGCGGGGACCTCGTGCCGCTCGGCGTCACGTCCTTCTCATCCCTTCGAGGACCTCCCCCTCGACTTCTCGCTCCGCCCGCAGCTTCGGGGTGCCGACCTCGATGAACAACACCGGTGTCGCGTAGTGCACCGATCTCGTCGGCGGAGCGGCCCAGACCGGCCAAGATCTCGTCAGTGTCGTGACCCGGAACCACCGGTGGTCCCTGCACCCTCGACTCGGTGCGCGAGAATCTTGGCGCAGGCGCCGGTTGGCGGACGCCATCGATCTCGAGAACTACTCCTCGGGCCGCCAGGTGCTCGTCGTCCGTGAGTTCACCCAGCGAGAGCACAGGCGCGAAACACGCATCCGAGCCGGCGAAGATCCCACACCACTCATCTCTGGTCTTCGTGCGGAAGACCTCGGCGAGGCGATCTCTGAGCCCTACCCAGTTCGTGCGATCCGCCTTCGCAGCGAGCGCGGGATCCGAGGCCGGCCAGCGGCTCTGGTCCCATTGACCCTCGAAGTCTGGATCGTGAGCGAGGCCGGTGAGCCGGAGCAGCTCGGCGTAGAACTGCGGCTCGAGCGCACCGACCGTGACGTACTTGTCGTCCGCCGTCCCGTAGACGTTGTAGAAGTGGCTCCCGGTGTCGTTCTTGTTGGTCCCGCGCTCGTCCAGCCAGGTCCCTGCCGCACGGCGAGCGTGAATGCTGGCCGTGAGCATGGCGGCGCCTTCGAGGATCGCCGCGTCCACCACCTGACCGGTGCCGGACCTCGCCGCCTCCAGCATCGCGGCAAGCACGCCGGAGAGTAGGAACATTGCCCCCCCGCCGTAGTCCCCCACCAGGGCAACCGGCGGGACGGGTGGTTCGCCTGCGGTGCCAATCAGGCTCAGGGCACCCGAGAGGGCGATGTAGTTGATGTCGTGCCCGGCCCGCAGCCGATAGGGTCCAGTCTGGCCCCATCCGGTGGCCCGGCCGTACACCAGCCGCTGATTACGGACGCCGCACTCCCGCGGTCCAAGGCCGAGTCGTTCCATGACACCAGGTCGGAAGCCCTCGAGCAGCGCATCGGCCTCGTCGATCAGTTCCAGCGCGAGCCCGACACCCGCAGGTTGCTTCAGGTCGAGGCTGATCGATTGGCGGCCACGATCCAAGACGTTCACGGCGGCCGAGGTCGGCGAGCTGGTCGCGGTCTCCGGCCGATCGATGCGGACGACGTCAGCGCCCATGTCGGCGAGCATCGTCGCTGCGAAAGGGACCGGACCGATCCCGGCGAACTCCACGATCCGGTAGCCCTGCAGCGGTCCGCTCATCCGTGTTCGACGCCCTCCGACTGCCCGGTGCTTGGCCCAACCGCACCCAAGGTAGCCTCGCACATTTGTCCGTGCAACTCTCTCAGCCCTCGCCGGTCACGACGTGGCGAACCAGGTGGGCGGCAGCAAGGACCACTGTCGGATTCGCGTGCTCGCCGTCGCGACGCCGGTCTCCGTGGCGAAGCCCATGGCACCCATCACCTGGTGGACCACGAAGGCCGCATCGAGGGCGGTGCGGGTCGCGGCGCGGCGTAGTTGCCAGCTACGGGTCTCGGCCACCCGCTCCGGTGGCGCCAGCTCCGTCGCGACGAGGAATGCCAACGAGCGCGCCGCGCCCACTTCCGCCCACGCGTTCGCCAACGGATGGGCAACGGCTTGAAACGCGCCGATCGGCTGACCGAACTGGACTCTGCCCTTCGCGTGCTCGACGCCCTGCTCGATCAGCCGCCGAGCGGCGCCGAGCAGGTACGCAGAAAGCGCCAGGTTCGACAGCGCGATCGCCTTCGTCGGGTCGCCAAGCGCGTCGCCTCGCACAGGACGGCCGCGACCCCAGGACTCCGCCGAGATCGTAGGCTCGACCTTCAGGTCCACGAGGTCGGACACCAGCCAAGCGTGACCCTCTGAGATCTCGATCACCAAGTCGGTGGTCGACGGCCACGGCACGTACTGGCCGTCAGTCAAGGAAGCGCGAGCCCGGCCCGACACGACGGCATCGAGCGTCTCGCCGTCGAGCAGCAGGCCAGCGGCGACAGCAGCGACAATCGGACCAGGGCACAGATGCATCCCGAGTGTCTCCATGCCAGCCGCAAGATCGAGGGGACTGCCGCCGATCGCCTCGGTGCAGAGGCCCAGCAATCCCACTTCGGCGAGGTCCCGCCACATAGCCGGCGAGGCGTCGGGGGCGCCAACCTCGCCGCGCCGCTTCATGGCCGCAGCAAGCGCGTCGCAGAAGTCTCGCTGGTCACGACCAGGGCCGAAATCCCTCAAGAGCGCATCGCGTTGGCCGCGTCTCGTCGGCGCATCAGGTGGCGCTCCGTAGTCCGAGGCCGCGGGCGACGAGCGACGCCATCATCTCGACGGTGCCTCCCGCGATCGTCTCCATGAGGCTCGCGCGCCACAGGAAGGACAAGTCGCCGTCCCCGACCGCCGCGGCGTTGCCGAGCAGGTCGAGGCCAGCGCGCGGAATCTGCTGGCAGAGGCGGGAGGCGAGCATCTTCGATTGAGCAGCGAGCTCGACCGCCGTGCCGCCCTTCTCCAGCTCGACGACCGTGGCGAGGGAGCTCGCCTCGACGATCGCCTGCCTCGCCTTGATGTCCCCGACGACCCGCCGCACATCCGGCCGACCCGCGATGCCGTGCTCGGCGAGCGCCGACTCCAAGGTCTCGATGTCGCGCCGCAACCGGCCCGGAAGGACCTGGAGGTGTCGCTCAACAGCGAGCGCGGCGCGCATCATCGGCCAAGCGGCGCCTTCAGGCCCCACCAAGTTCGCGGCCGGGACGATGACATCGTCGAGGAACACCTCGTTGATCTGGTGTCCGTCCATGGTCGGCACCGGTGTGACTGCAACTCCAGGACTGTCCATGTCTACGATCAGCAGACTCAGGCCGCGGTTACCACGCTCGGCGCTGCCGGTACGGCACAGCAGCCACATCTTGGCCGCGTGGTGAGCCTCGGAAGTCCACTGCTTGTGGCCGCGGACGATGTAGTGGTCACCCTCGTTCTGGGCCAGCGTGGATACGTGCGTCAGATCGCTGCCGGCCTCCGGCTCGGAGTACCCGAGGCACATCGTCAGGGAGCCAGCCGCGAGACCTGGCAGAATTCGTTGCTGAATGTCCTCGCTGCCGTGGTGGATCACGACGTGAGCGATCAGTCCCGGCCCGAGGTCGGGGCGGGCCGCACGCAGGTACGCCAGGGTGTCCCACAGCAGGAACTCGTAGACGATCGATGCTGCCCTTCCGCCGTACTCGTCGGGCCAGCACAGGCTGAGCCAACCCTGGGCACCGAGGGCCTGGTAGAGGTCACGGGTGGCCCCGCCTCGTCCGGCGAAGTATTGCCGGCTGTGGAGTCCCGCAGTCGCGGACACCACGTCGACGACATCTCGCTGAAATTGCAACTCTGCGTCGTCGAGGACAGCTCGGTAGGCACCGAGTACCGACGGTGGCATCAGAAGCCGACACCGTCTCGTTGCAGAGCCTTGACGATCTGCATCCGCATCATCTCCGACGAACCGTCGGCAACGCAGGTGCGGCGCATCTGCTGCCAAGCCTGCGCCAGATAGAGCTCGTTGGTGAAGCCCATCGCGCCGTGTACCTGCATGGCGTGGTCGATCGCTCGAACCGCCATCTCGGTGGAGTACACCTTCGCCATCGAGACCTCACGGCGGACGTTCTCCCCTCGGTCGAGCCGCCGGGCCGTATCGACTCCCATGACGTGCGCGGCATGGATCTCCGTGGCCGAATTCGCCAGCGGGAACGCGATCGCCTGGTTGTCGATCAGCCGTTTGCCGAAGGTCGTACGTTCCTCTGCGTAGGCAAGGGCAAGCCCCACCGCCCAGCGCGCCAGTCCCACCGCACGACCACTGTTGTACATCCGGCCAGTCGCCACGCCCGACATCGCATGGTTCAGCCCTTCACCAGGCTCACCGATGACCTGCCGATCGGGCACGAAGGCGCTCGAGAAGCTGATGATTCCCTCGTCACCACCACTGTGCCCGAACATCGAAATCACACTCTCGACGAGGACACCTTCACTGTGCATGTCCACGATGAAGCCGGTCAATCCACGTTTATGCTCCCGGAAGGCTTCGCGATCGGAGACCGCAAACACCACACCCCAGTCGGCGTACGGCGCGTTCGTCGACCATTGCTTCGTGCCATCCAGTACCCAACCGCCCTCCACCTCCGTCGCGGTCGTCCGCATGTTCCAGATGTCCGAGCCGGCGTCCGGCTCCGACATCGCGAAGCAGGTCGTCTTCCGGCCTGCGTTCAGCTCCGGCAGGATCTCGTCGCGAAAGTCATGGTCGACATACCGGTAGAGGTGGCTCGGACCACGGGACCAGTGGCTGACTGCCTGATGCCCGAGGAAGTAGTTGGCGCCGCAGAAGTGGAAGATCGTCTCCCAGACGCGGTACAAGGCCTCGAAGCCGAGTCCCGCGCCGCCGACCTCGACCGGGGCCAGGATGGAGTAGAAGCCCGCCCCGGCTGAAGCCTCACGTACTTCGGTGAACGCCTGGAGCACGGCGTCGCTGAACCGCCCGCCCTCGCCATACTCGCTCTGCCCCCTGTCGCGGAGCGCCTGGTTGCGCGGGACGACCTCAGCCTGCAGGAAGCGGCGGAGGCCGGCCTCCAGGTCGTCGAGGTCGATGTCGTGGTCGACCAAGGCGGTGGGCTGATCAGGCATGCTCAATCCCACTCTCGACGTCGTCTCTTCGGTCCGCGCTTCGACCGAGGCGCAGGCCGGGGTACCCGTCATGCGCCTCGGCGTCACATCGCTGCGTGTAGGTGTTGAAGCCCCCGACGTACGGCATGAAGACCCGAGGTTTGCCGGGGATGTTGGTTCCGCTCCGCCACGAGCTGACCGACGGGTAGAGCGTGGCAGCGGCCACGTCGTTGACGTGCTGCACCCACCTGGCCTCGGCACCGGGGTCAGCCTCGATCACGTCGAAATCGTGAGCGCGGGCGTGGCGCAGGCAGCCGGCGATCCAATCGACATGCTGCTCGATCGCCAGCACCATGTTGCAAAGGACCGAGGGGCTACCCGGCCCGGTGACGAGGAAGAGGTTCGGGAAGCCTGCGATCGTCAGGCCAAGGTAGGTACGTGGGCCCTCCGCCCACTTGCCCGCCAGGGTCTTACCTTCACGGCCGCGGATATCGATCCGCCGGAGCGCGCCGGTCATGGCGTCGTATCCGGTGGCTAGCACGAGCGTGTCGAACTCGTACTCGTCGTCGACTGTCTTGAGACCATGCTCGGTGATCTGCTCGATAGGCGACTTTCGCACGTCGACGAGGTGGACGTTGCTCCGATTGAACGTCACGTAGTAATCCGTGTCGACGCAGATCCGCTTTCCCCCTATGGGGTAGTCCGTCGGTTTGAGCTTCTCGGCGATGGCCGGATCGTCAACCATCTCGTCGATCTTGTTCCTCACGAAGTTGGCCGCCGTGACATTGGACTCGGCGTCGCGCATCAGGTCGGAGAATGTCGACGTGAACAGGGGACCGCCGTAGGACCACAGAGCCTCATACCGCCACGCACGCTCGTCCGGTGTCGCCGCCATCGCCGACTTGTCGGCAATCTCGGGAGGCGCCGGGTAGCCGCGTCGGGAGTTGCGGCTCGCCGCCCGGCGTTCCTCGTAGTGTTCCTTCAGCTTGAGCTCGGTCGCCTCGTCGATCATTCGATTGCGAGCCGGGATGCTGTAGCTGGGCGTCCGCTGGAAGACATAGAGCTCGGCTGCTTCGGGTGCCGCCGCCGCCACGAGCTGGATGCCGCTGGACCCGGTACCGACCACGCCGATCCTCTTCCCCGCCAAGTCGACAGGTGTCTTTGGCCACAGACCCGTGTGGTAGAGCTCACCAGCGAATGAGTCGAGACCTGGCAGCTCTGGCGTGTAGGGAACGGACAGACATCCCGTCGCCATGACGCAATACGTCGCCGTGTATTCCTCGCCGGTGGCAGTCCCGATCGACCACCTGCCAGATACCTCGTCGAAGTTCGCCGATGTGACCTGCGTCGAGACCGTGATATGGGGTCGCAGGCCGAACCGGTCCACGACCTCGTTGACGTAGGCGAGGATCTCCGCCTGAGGAGCGAAGCGCTCGCTCCAGGTCCATTCCTGCTGCAGCTCTGCAGAGAACGAGTAAGAGTAGTCGATGCTTTCGACGTCGCAACGGGCGCCAGGGTAACGGTTCCAGAACCAGGTGCCACCGACGCCGTCTCCCGCCTCCAGGACGCGGGCCCGCAGGCCGAGCTGTCGGAGGCGGTACAGCGCATAGACGCCGGCGAAGCCCCCGCCGACGATGATCGCGTCCAGGTCGGTTGGGGACTCGAGCCGGTCTGATTCGGGAGCTTCCGAAGGCATAGTCTCCTCTCTGCGTCTCAGGATGTCATGAGTGTCCCCGGGTGCCCGAGACGTCCAGCACCATGGGACGAGCTCTCGCTAGAGGGATCCCATTGCGGTCGGCCCCTCGACGAGCTTCGGTGCGTTCGTTGCCTTATCCCATCCGTAGATGTACTGCGAGGTCACCGGGACATGATTCGTAGGCGTGTAGCCGTACTTCGCGACGACGCCCGGCAGCGAGATGCTGGTCGAGTCCAACGCCGTCGCCATGCGAGCGCCGGTGCACTGCCCCGAGCAGTTCTTGAGCGCAGCCAGGATGCCCTGCGCCCGGACCCAGTCGAGGGACAGCTGGCCGTCGTTGAGGGCACTTGCGCTTTCCACACCGACCGACTTCATCTCGGCTACATACTGCTTGGCACCTGACTCAGTGGAAGTCGGCGACACGTACTGGGTCGCCGAGGCCATGAAGAAGTTCGTGTCTCCGGTCTGAGCCAGGCCAGGGAAATCGGGGTTCTGCGCGATGACCGGCCCGCTGTACCCGTCCTGACGGAGATCCTGGACCAGCGATGTGGTATTCGACGGGATCTCTTCGACAACCACGATATCCGGCTTCGACGCAGCGAGCTTCGCGACCTGGCCGGTAGGCAGCGTCACGGTCGTCGCCGATGTCTGCTCATAGTCCGAGACGGCCCAGCCCTTGGAATGCGCGTAGGACTGCGCCGCGTTGCCAAAGTCGAGCGCTCCACCTGCGGCCGCGATCATGATGCCGAGTCGCGGCTTCGCCACCTTCACCAGGCTCTGGCCGAAGGACAGGATCGGCGGAATCGTCAGCTCCTCGGGTGGGTTCATGTCGTAGAGGTACTGCTGAACCGGCTTCACTGTCTTGGGATCGACGTTCGTGCAGATCTCGGGCGTCTTCGCCGCCGCGACGATCGGCGCCAGAGCCGAGCAGAAGTCGCTGAGCGTCGAACCGGTCGTGACCACGGCATGCTGCGACAGCAGTGTGCGAATGTTCGAGATAGCGGTCGTGAGAACCGACTTGTCGTCCATGATGGTCAGGTTGACCTTGTGGCCGTTCACGCCGCCAGAGGCATTCGCCGCCTTGAACGCGGCATTGAAGGCCTGCTGAACATTCGTGCCGTACGACGCGAGGGGACCAGAGAGGTCCTCCGTGGCACCAATGAGGTACGGTGCGTTCGACGAACCGCCGCTCGAGGTGCCCGACGAACCGGAGCCGCACGCTGTCAGGGCGCCGGCGCAGATCGCGACGAAAGCCACCGTCCCACCCGCAGACCTCTTCATCGAATGTCTCGCCAGATGTCCGGTTCGCATTGCGGGTCCTCGCTCCTGTGGTCGGGCTGCTGAAGGTCAAGCGAAATATAGGGGGAGTCAGTTGTCCGGTCAATTTTTCCATCCCGGTCCAGGTCGGACCGTGTTGCCACAGCATGGTGATGGGCGAAACATCCCCTCCCCCGGCAACTCGCCGGCTCTGTCAGCCAGCCGTGACCATGCTGACTGTCGTGTGAGGAATCAGAGAGCGAAGACCCTCTGTCGGCTCTCCAGCTCCTCACGAGGACCTCCAACTCGACTACTTGACCGACATCCCGGCTGGCGCGGTACCGGCACGTTGCTTGTGTAGCCAGTACTTCGACTCCTCGTCATCCTCGGCCCGGCGGCCGACCCGGGTCACGGTATCGACATCGGCGGCCTCGCTACGCAGTGCCGCGACGGTGCACTTGTCAGCAGGTCGGCGGGCGAACGGGTCGAACTGATAGTGACGCATGGCGTTCTCATGCGTGATCTTGCTGACCACGTCCGGCTCCACGCCGCCGAGGACGCTGGCGAGCACCTCGGGCGCCCTCGGCCAGGTGCCGTCCGAGTGCGGGAAGTCCGACTCCCAGAACACGTTGTCGAGGTTGAAATGGTCCAGTAGCTCCACACCAATCGAGTCGTTGATGAAGCAGCTCAGGATGTGCTGATTGAACACCTCGGTCGGCCCGTCCTCGGCGCCGAAGCCGTGTCGTAGCCAACCGGAGTGTCGGTCACGGACGTGCTCGGCTCGCCACAGGAAGTAAGGAATCCAGCCGATATCACCCTCGGTCAAGGAGAACCGCAACTCGGGGAAGTGCTTCCAGAACTTCGCCCAGATCAACTCGCCGAGCGTGTATATCGACATCACCGACGACAGGTTCAGGCCAACGCCGGCTGGCGCATCAGCCGAAGTCAGCGGTGACCGCGAGGAGGAACCGAGATGGCAGCAGAGGACGGTGCCGACATCGCAACATGCCGTGAACAGCGGATGCCAATAGTCGGAATGGATGGAGGGCATCTCAAGTGCTGCCGGGTTCTCGGAGAAGGAGACAGCGTGGCACCCCTTTTCGGCGAGCCGCCTGACTTCCTTCGCCGCCCGATCGACGTCGAACAGCGGCAGGATTCCGCACGGAATGAACCGGTCCGGGTGGCTTCCGCACCACTCCTCGACATGCCAGTCGTTGTACGCCTGGACCATCACCTCATTGATGTTGCGGTCAGGGCCCTGGCTGAGAACTTGCCCGGCGAAACCGGTGAAGTTCGGGAAGTTCAAACCGGCCAGTTGGCCCCCGGCGGACATGTCCCGGACCCGCTCATGGACGTCGTAGCACCCCGGCCGCATCTCGTCGTAGCGCGACGCGTCGAGGTTGAAGTATTCCGGTGGCTTGCCGGCCACGGCGTTCAGGCCCATATTCCTCCCCCGAATCTGGCCGTACCACCACTGCTGGCGACCGTCGTCGTCTTCGACGACACGCGGCGCCTGCTCACGGTACCGCTGGGGCAGGTGACCTTCGAACATGTCGGCAGGCTCGCAAATATGGTCATCCACGCTGATCAAGATGAGCTCGTCGTGATTCATCCCCGTCTCCTCAGGCCAGTCAGCAGAGGTGAGCCCGCGCTGACTTGTGCGGACAAGTGTAGTCACTGATGAGAGTCGTCGGTGACTCGGGCCCGAGGACATCGCGCGCTAGATGATGCCACGGGCACGAAGATCGGCGATCTCGGCGCTACCGAGGCCGAGCCGAGCGCGCAGGACGTCGTCGGTGTCGGCGCCCAACTTCGGGAAGCCACGAACCGGTCCATCGGCGCTGCGCGAGAACTTCAAAGGGTTCCCGGCGATCCGCATCGTTCGCTGTGCTCCCGGCACCTCCACGAGCATGCCCCGACTCCTGACGTGCGGATCGACGTCGAGGTCCTCCATGGTGTTGCTGGGTCCGGCCGCGATCCCGTTGTCGGCCAGCGCCCGGGCTGCCTCGAGCTTCGTCTTGTCACTGGCCCACGCTTCGATCGCCGGACGGATCAGATCATCGGTCCGCGTGTACCAGTCCTGCCGCGTAGCGAGAGACTCGTCGGTCAGCCAGTCTTCGCGACCCATCATTCGCGACAGCCGCTCCAGCTGATGCTCACGCAGCGCTGCCATGACGAAGTCACCGTCGGCGGCGCGGAATGATCCCATCACGCCAGCACGGCGTCCGTTCACCGAGGTTCCCAGTGACCACATCTGCGGGAACATGTCGTTGATCGCCACCATGGCATCGAGCATCGCGACGTCGACGTACTCGCCACTGCCGGTGCGATCGCGACGGTGCAGAGCGGCGAGCACTCCGATCCCCGCGAAGATCGCAGTCCCGACATCTCCCAGCGCTCCAGCGATGTTCGTCCGAAGCCGGATGTTAAGCTCACGGCCCATCTCGTACAGGCCGGACATCGCCTCGACCACCGGACCGTAAGCCGGCCACTCGCGGTACGGCGACGGATCAAGGTTGCCGAAACCGGAGACCGACAGGTAGATCCCGCGGGGTGCCACCTCGCGAATCGCGGAGTAGCCAAGCCCGAGCCGATCCATCACACCCGGGCGCATATTCTCGGCGATCACGTCGAACTGCGGTGCCAGGCGAAGAAACAAGTCGCGGCCGTCGGGTTGCTTCAAGTCGATGACGATGCTGGCCTTGTTGAAGTTGCTCCTTGTGAACGTCGCACCTTGCTCCTCACCATCCTCGTCTATGAAGAACGGCGTGGCGCCACGCCCCGCCTCCCCGGTAGGCGGCTCGACCTTGACGACTGTCGCACCGAGCAGCGCAAGGAGCTGTGTCATGTAGGGAAGCGACACCATCTGCTCGGCCGAGAGTACTGTCACGCCGTCGAGCGGGAGGGCCCCATCCCTACGATCTTGGTGTAGCACCTCACCAATCTTCATCCACCCTCCCGAGACGGCAGCAGTTGTGGCACCATAGACGTCCGTACAAATATGGACCTGAGCTCAACCATACGTTGTCGGCCACGACCAGTGCGCACGTCGACCCAGACACGGCAACCGTCCAGATAGGGAAGCATGCCGACAGATCCACGCCTCGAGCGCTGTGCTGCAGCAATCGTTGACGCGGCCAGCCGTGTGCGACTCTCCGCTGGCAGGCGGAGCTCCGTTCCGCGGCGGACTCCGGAGACCGAGTGCGGCATGCCCGGATGGCGATCGACGTGAGACTGTTGGATGCCCTCCACGATCACGCCTACCATCTGCACTCTAAGCCGGCGATCGTCGACAATGCGGGATCGGCGACGTACGCGGAGCTCGATGAGGCGATTAACAAGGTCGCCCATCTGCTAGCCGCCAAGGGCGTCCACTCCGGTGACGTCGTCGCGCTCGCGATCGAGCCCACTGCGCCGGGAATCGTGCTGCTGCTCGGTGTCATGGAGCTGGGCGCTATCGCAGCGCCCGTCAACACCCGACTTGCACAACCGGAAATCGTGACCTATCTCGGTCGAATCTCTCCGTCGATGCTGCTCGTTGGACCCTGCCTCCGGCGTTGCTCCTGACGTCACGTCGATCTCTCACACCTTCGAGCGGCTCAACGAGCCGGCCACCCTGCTCGACCGGCTCGACCTATCCGCCGTTTCCGACCGACCGCTGCAGCAGGTA